>OY969429.1:0-2648196 GCA_963699285.1 Vulcanimicrobiota bacterium | reverse complement strand
CCCGACGCGATCCAAGATACGATGATGATACGCGCGGCTGGAAGTCACGTCGAGAGCAGATCGCGGGCGTCATCCCCGTCCAAGGCAAGCCTTTCCCACGGCCCGAGAGGGACCAAAGGCCTACGATGGTGCTCGAATTTGGCGGAAGCCCAGGCATGAGTCGGCGGCTTGACGTCCAAGCGCTTAGGGTCCGCAAATAGACGATCCACACCATCTTCCGAGCGAAGATCCGGTACCTAGCGGCAACTCACGTAAAGAGGAGAAAGACGCCAAAATGGCTGCCAAAAAACCAAATATCGTCGTGCTCTGGGGCGACGACGTAGGCATCTGGAACATCAGTAAGTTCAGCAACGGCATGATGGGCTACCGCACCCCGAACATCGACCGCGTGGCGAACGAGGGCGGTCTCTTCACCGACTATTACTCACAGCAGAGCTGCACCGCCGGCCGCGCCTGTTTCATCACCGGGCAGAATCCGATTCGCACCGGCCTCACCAAAGTCGGCATGCCCGGCGCAACCGTCGGACTTCAGAAAGAAGATCCGACCATCGCCGAGTTGCTCAAGCCGCAGGGCTACGCCACCGGCCAATTCGGCAAGAACCACCTGGGCGATCGCAACGAATATCTTCCGACCGTGCACGGGTTCGATGAGTTCTTCGGCAACTTATATCACCTCAACGCCGAGGAAGAGCCCGAACTGCCCGACTATCCCAAGGATCCGAAATTCAAAGCGATGTTCGGTCCGCGCGGCGTCATGCATTGCAAAGCCAGCGACAAAGACGATCCGACGGTGGACCCGCGCTGGGGCCGCGTCGGCAAGCAGACCATCGAAGACACCGGCCCGCTCACAAAGAAGCGCATGGAAACGGTCGACGAAGAAATCACGGCGCGGGCGCTGGCGTGGATGGAAGAACAGGCTAAGGCCGACAAGCCATTTTTCCTTTGGTACAACTCGACGGCGATGCACTTTAGAACGCACGTTGCCGAAAAGAACATCGGGAAGAGCGGCCAGGATCCCTACAGCGATCGTATGGTCGTGCACGACGAACAGATCGGGATGATGCTCGACAAGATCGACGAGCTCGGCATTGCCGACAATACCATCGTCATGTATTCCACCGACAACGGTCCGGAGAACGACACGTGGCCGGACGGAGCCAACACGCCGTTCCGCGGGCAGAAGGACTCGAATTGGGAAGGCGGCTGGCGCGTTCCGTCGTTCATCCGCTGGCCGGGCACGATTAAGCCGGGATCGGTATACAACGGCATCGTCTCGCACATCGACATGTTCCCGACGTTCCTGGCCGCTGCCGGAAACCCGGACGTGACCAAGCAGCTCCTGGACGGTTGCACGGTGGGCGGACAGAAGTTCAACGTGCATCTCGACGGTTACAACATGATTCCGTACTTCTCGGGTCAGGCGAAGGAAAGCCCGAGAAACGCGATCATGTACTTTAGCGATGACGGCGACGTCATTGCGGTACGCGTCGGCGACTGGAAGTTCAATCTGTCCGTGCAGCGTGCCAATACGATGCAACAGTGGGCGGAGCCGTTCGTGAAGCTTCGTTTACCGCATATCGTAAGCTTGAGGCGCGATCCGTTCGAACGGGCCGACTTCAATTCGAACACCTACTTCGACTGGATGGTCGACCACGTGCCTCAGATGTACATGATGCAGGCGGTCGTCGCCGGGCAAATCGAGGACTTCAAGAAGTTCCCGCCGCGCCAGGCTCCGGCGTCGTTTAACCTCGATTCCGTGATGGAACAGGTGAAGCAGCCGCACGGGTAAACGCCGCGCGCGACGACGATTAGGCAACAGCCTTCCATACCGGGTCGAAAACGGCTCGGTATGGAAGGCCCTTTTATAGATGAACGACGATGAATCTTCGACAGACGGCGCCGTAGCGGCGAGCGTACGTGCGTTTTACGAACGCCATCCGTATCCCGAGCCGGTAGACGATATCGAAGCGTACCGGCGGTCTTGGGACGATCGTCGCAGGCGCGCCGAGTCGCATCTATTTTGGCCGTTTGATCCGTACCGCGACGATCGAAGCATCCTAGTCGCCGGCTGCGGTACGAATCAAGCCGCACACTATTCGGTTCGCTGGCCGCACGCCCGGGTCGTCGGGATCGATGTCAGCTCCCGAAGCATCGCCTTTACGCAAGCGTTGAAGAAAAAGCACGCGCTCGATAACCTCGAGGTGCGTCAGCTTCCAGTCGAACGCGCGGGCGAACTGAGCCGGACGTTCGACCACGTCGTCTGCACCGGCGTGCTGCACCATCTGCCGGACCCCGACGCGGGCCTTCGCGCGCTGCGCGACGCGCTTGCGCCCGGCGGCGCGCTGCATCTCATGGTTTATGCACCGTATGGGCGAGCCGGCATTTACCTCATTCAGGAGTACTGCAGGCGTCTGGGAATCGAGGCGACCGACGACGAGATCCGCGATCTCACCGCGAGCCTCAAAGCGCTTCCGGCCGATCATCCGCTCGTGCCGCTGCTGCGCAACTCGCCTGATTTCGCCAGTACGGCCGGGCTAGCCGACGCGCTGCTGCATCCTCAGGACCGGGCGTATTCGGTGCCGGAATTTCTGGCGTTTTTGGAACGCGGGGCCTTGTCGTTGGGCCGCTGGGTTCGGCAAGCGCCGTATTTCCCGGCGTGCGGGGCGATCGCAGCGACTCCGCACGCACCGCGGATCGCCGCAACGCCGCCCAACGAGCAGTACGCTGCGATGGAATTGTTCCGCGGAACGATGGTGCGCCACGCAGGCATTGCGTACCGGAACGACGATCCGGGATCCGCAATACATTTCGACGGCGACGCCTGGCTCGGATACCGGCCCATTCGCTTGCCCGATACCGTTGCGGTGCGCGAGCGGCTGCCGGCCGGCGCGACCGCCGTACTCATCAACCGCAATCACACCTTTACCGACCTCTACCTGCCCATTGGAGCGCGCGAGGAACGCCTGCTCGACGCCGTTGACGGAAAACGGACGATCGCGGAAATCGCCCGCGACCCCGCGGACCGTGATTTCGCACGGGATCTGTTCGAGCGGCTTTGGCGCTGGGATCAAGTGGCTTTCGATGCGTCGTCCGTTCTTCGTCCTTCGACAGGCTCAGGATGACACGAGGGAGTCTCGCTAAGAGCGTGGGCCGGAAATCGCCGGCTCGCGATAGAACGGGGGTTCATCGACTTCGGGGGATATGCCGTGAATCGATTTCGCATAGCCGTTATGACGATGGGGTTCGCCCTTTGCGCGCTGGTGCAACCCGCACCGGCTGCAAGGACCGTCTTGCCGATCCAGCCGCTGGCGCAGCACACGTCCGAATGGTGCTGGGCGGCCTCGGCGACGATGGTCTTGCAATACTACGGCATGCCCGCGCTCAACTCGCGCGACTATCAGTGTGGCGTTGTCGCCTTCGCGTTCTCCGGAAATGCCGCCTGCCGAACGAACTGTTACAACTGCGCCATCCCGGCCGGCGCTTTCGAGAACATGACCGTACTGCTGCGGCGGTACGGTTACTTCGCGCGGACGTACCTGGACCTGCAGGCGCCGGATCTGTACGGAAATTGGGAGAATCGCGCGCTGACCTTCGACGAAGCCGCGACCTCGCTCGGAACCCGCAAGAGCCCGATCATCGCGGGCATCTCGGCGAACGGGTTCTCGAACCCGTATCTCGAGCCGCAGCACATCGTGGTCGTCGTCGGGTATGACGATCAACGTCATACGCTCATCGTCAACGATCCCTGGCCAGTGTACACGCTCAAGACGGATCCCTACGTCGAGCGCGGCGCGACCAAACTGCATCCCGGCCAATACGAGATCGGCTACGACGCGTTCGTCTCGATGCTCTGGAACAAATCGATCGACGACATGTACACGCAATAGGGTCCCGAACGAGACTAGGTTTTCGAGCGCTTCACCCAGGCGTCTACTTCGTCTTCGAGGACGCCGAGGGGCATCGTCGCACCGGCAAGGACGAGATTGTGAAAGTCTCTTGATATCGAAGCGCGCTCCCAGCGCTTTTCGCGCCCGTTCGCGCAGCTCGACGATGCGCAACCGGCCGATCATGTACGAACACGCTTGGCCGGGCCACACGATGTAGCGCTCGATCTCGGCTGCGGTGAAACCGTAATCGATTGCCCGCTCGCGAGTCCACTGCATCTGGTGCAAGCCGGTGTCTACGACCAACCTGCGCGCTCGAAAGAGCTGCATCTGCAGATACCCGAGTCTTCCGGGCAGGTCGTTTGCGTACCAGCCGTTCTCGTCGGCGAGCTGTTCGGAGTACAACGCCCAGCCCTCGGCAAATGCGGGATCGTACCCGAAGGCGCCGAGCTTGCGAAAGCGTGGCAGCTCGGCCGATTCCTGTTGAATCGCGAGCTGGAAATGGTGACCGGGGATCGCTTCGTGATAGGCGGTTGACTTAAGGCCGATCCCGAGCCACGCGACGTTCGAGCTCAGGTCGGCTAGCGGCACCCAATAAACTCCCGGTTGCGAACCGTCCGGCGCGGGGGGCGTGTAATGAGCGGCGGCGCTCTTTTCCGAGAAGGCCGGTTCGCGCCTGACGGTAACCGGCGATTCCGGGCGTAAGTCGAACGCCGCTTCGGACCGGCGTTCGGCGTCTTGGACGACGGCGTTCAGCTCCGCGACGACGCCATCGCGCGGATCCGGATCCGTCGGGAGCTGCAGCGTCTCGTTCAAGCGGCTCACGCGCGATTGAATCGTTCCGTCCGGATAGCCAAGTTCTTTCAGTATGCCGTCCATCTCACGCTCGATGCGCGCGACTTCGCGGAGCCCAAGAGCGTGTATCTCCTGCGGCGACAGCGAGGATCGCGTCGCGGACGCGAGTTCTCGCGCGTAGAACGCCGCGCCGTTCGGAAGACGCCATACGCCCGCAACATCGCTCGCGCCCGGCGTTTGGTCGACCAGCATCGCGCGCACGCGTTCTAGAGCCGGGACGACGCGATCGCGCACTTCGGCTTCGGCCGCCGCGAGGAGAACGCGCGCGCGCGATTCCGGGAAGTCGTCCAGCGCCGCCATCCGGCGCGCGAGGCCGGCGACCAGCACGTGTTCGGCCGGCGCCCCGGTAGTGAGACCGTCCAACTGCTCGATGGTCCGCTCGAGGATGAAGCGCGGCGGAACGATTCCGGCCGCCGCTGCGTCACGGGCTTCGGCGATGCCCTTGTCAAGGCACGGCGCGATGCACGCGAGCCGCGCGAGATAGTTTTCGACGTCGCGTTCGTTTCGGATGGGGTGCGAGCTGGCGAGAAACTGCACCGACATCACGTGAAGACCGGAAAATTGGTTGAAGATATAACGATGCTGCGCGAACCCGGCGTTCGCAATTGCGTCTTCGGCGTTCCACTGGACGATCGCCGCCGACGTGCGCTTGCTCCGCGGTGAGATCTGCTCGCGAAACCCGCGACAACTCATCGAGGCCTCGGCGCGCGAGTGCCGCCTGGGATTGCGAACCGCTCCGGCCGTAGATGCCGCCGTAAGCGTTGGCCAGCGCCATCTTCCGATCGATCTCGTCTTGCTCGGCACCGCCGAAGTATTGCGAGATCGTTGCGAGTTGTGGGTTGGCGCGCACCCAATCGGCGGCGAAATCGTCCGCCCACCGATCGAAGGCGCTAGCGGTCGTCATTAAGCAGGATTGAGCGGCTTGGGGTTCTCGCGCGCGGCATCGAGGGTCTCGAAGATCGGCCAGACGTCGTCCAGTCCGGCGACCTGGAACAACCGCCGAAGCCCGCGATCGGCAATCACCACCCTCGCCGCGTCAAAACCAGCTTCCGCGCGCTTTCTGCGCATGAGAATCATCTTGGTCAGGCAGGTGGAATCCATGTACTTGACCGCGCTCATATCGATGATGACTTCCTGCGCGTGCGCGGCCGGCTCGAGCAACGCCGCCAGCCGGTCGCACGAGGATATGTCCCACTCGGGTTCGGGGATCGTAATCACTGTCTTCAAGGAGCGTGCAAGATTGCGCCGGTTCGGGCGGCTTTCCTGCAGCGTGCGCAAGTCCTTACATTCGCTGCGTTTGAGGGCCGGCGCTCGGATGGACCTCCGGCCGATAGCCGGCCGTTAGAAGCCCGACGATCGAGCGAGGCGTGAGCACCTCGATCTTGCCGCCCGAAGGCCGCGTGCGCCGGCCGGCGTAGCCGCCTGCAGACCACGCTAAGAGTTCTGTTCCGCGCACGAGCCACGCGGCGCCGTTAATGGCTACGTACGTTCCATCGGGCAACGCCGATATCTCAGCGGCGTACGTGCGCTTCGTACGTCCGTCGAGCCGATCGGCGTGAATCCGCGCGTCCATGTCGTCGGCCCCCGCCGGGCTTCCGTAGCGCGACTCCCAGAGCGTGCGGAATCGTTGGTAATCTTCGCGCCGGCACTCCGCGCACGGGCGATGTCCCGCGCTCAATGCGGCCGCCTCGTCGAGAAAGAAGAGCTCGGTGTACCGGCGCGGCTGCATGACGATGCGATGCCGGCCGCGGAATTCGATGCGGCATGCGATCCAGCGGCGAACCTGCCAAGGCCGCACGATCCGTCGATGGTCGTCGTGCAAGACGCCGCGATTTCCCATAACCAGTCCGCGCTCCGGGATCGCGACCAGATCGCCGAACGGCGTCACCCGATTCTGCAGCGGCACTACCGGAGGCTCATACCAGCAGAGCTTCGGCGACCGCGCGCTCTTCGGTCCACTCACGCCCCTCGTTTGCCAACGCTTCGAGCGTGCCGTTATCCAGAACGCGCTTCAATTCGGCAACGGTGCGATCGTATTCGCTCTGCTCGGTGTATTCGCGCGCTATTTCGAGCCCGGCCAACCGTTCGTCCACGAAACCGAGAATCCGCGCGGCGCGTTTACGCTCGTCTGCACCGGTTTCCGCCCCGGCTTGCGGCTCGAGGGCGGCGACGGCAGCGAGATGGCCGAGTGCAAAGGCGAGCGACGCGCTGGACTGGACCTCGCGCGCGACTTGCAGAGCGTCGCGTCCGCGTACGCGCGCGGGCTCGTAACGGTCCAGCGCGATCAGATACGCAGCGATGTTGCCCAGGATGAGGGCTTCGGTGCGTTGCCGCCCCAGCGCCCGAACGGCTTCGAGAGCCTCCTCGGCCTGCCGGAGCGCGGCCTCCGCGTCGCCGCAGCGGTATTCCGCTTCGGCCAGCGTCGCCGAGGTGATGGCGACGTTGCCCGCGTCCGAGTCTCCTTGAAACGCAATGGCCGCTTGTGCGAGAACCGCGCGCGCCTGCGCTACGTCTCCGCGCAGCGCAAAAGCCGCTGCGAGATCGCGCAGCGTGCCGCCCACGCGTGAAGACCCCGCTTTGCGGCGGCGCTCCAGCGATTCGCTCAGGAGCTTCACGCCTTCGTCAACCTGCCCGAGGTACACGAGAGACCGGCCCGCAAGGCGCTGCGCTTCCATGATGCCGCGTTCGTCACCCAGTTCGGTAAACGACGTCAGCGCTTGCTGCGCGGCGGTTAGCGAAGCGCGGAATTGGTTGAATGCGGAAGCCAGGAAGGCTTCACCGAGCTGGAGCTTGGCGGACACGAGCGGCGGCGTGGTTGCGTTCGAGCGCGACTGCGCGGTCTGAATCCAGCGGCGCGCCTCGGCGGCCGCGAAGACACCGAATACGCGGTAGAGCGTCGCCGCCAAACGCTCGCCTAAGAGGGGATCGCCGCCCGGCGAGAAGGCCCACGACAGCGCCGCGCGCACGTTTTCCAATTCCGCTTCGGCGCGCGCGAGCCAATCCTGGTACGGCACGTCGTCGTACTCGCGCTCGAGCTTTTCGGCCAGCCCGGTGTAGACGCCGGCATGCAAGCCTGCCGCATGCGGCTCTTCGCCGGAGTCGACGAGCTTTTGGCGCGCGTACTGACGCATCGACTCGAGCAGCCGGTAGCGGTTCTCGTCGCCAAAGTGTTCGGAAACAACCAGCGACTTGTCCACGAGCGACGCGAGAAGATCGAGGGCTTCGAACTCGCCGATCGATTCGTTGACGCCCAGCGCCGTCGCCGCGTCGAGCATAAATCCGCCGGCAAAGACCGAGACGTGCCGGAAGAGCGAACGTTCGTCTTCCGACAACAGATCGTAACTCCAGTCGATGAGCGCCAGCATCGTCTGCTGTCGCGGAAGCGCGGTCCGGCTGCCGCCCGTCAGGACGCGGAATCGTTCGTCCAGCTTTTGTGCGAGCTGGGTAGGCGTGAGTATTTTCATGCGCGCGGCCGCCAGCTCGATCGCGAGCGGAATGCCGTCCAGCCGAACGCAGACCTCCGCAACCACCGGTGCGTTGGCGTCGTCGAGGACGAAGCGCGGATTTGCAGATCGCGCGCGAGCCTCGAACAGAACGACCGACCCGTACGAGCGGCTCTTGTCGGCGTCGAGGCCGGCGGTTCGTTTGGGCACGGACAGCGAAGGCATTCGATACACCGCTTCGCCGCGGACGTTGAGCGCTTCGCGGCTGGTAGCAAGTATTCGTACGCCCGGGCATGCGGTCAAAATGGAGTTAGCGGACGCGGAAGCCTCGACGATCAGGTGCTCGCAGTTATCGAGGATCAGCAGCAGATTCTTTTTTCGCAGATAAGAAACGAGCGCGTCGAGGACCGGGCGTCCGGGCGCTTCGCGGACCTCAAATATTGCCGCGATCGTGTTTGCGACGAGCGACGGATCGCTCAAGGGAGCGAGATCCGCAAACCAAACGCCGTCGCGGTACTCATCGAAAACGCCGGCACCGACCTCGATGGCGCAGCGCGTCTTGCCGAGGCCGCCGGCGCCGCAAAGCGTTACGAGCTTCGACGTCTGCAACAGCGATTTCAGCTCCGCGACGTCGGTTTCGCGGCCGACCAGATCGGTGAGGCGTTGGGGAAGGTTCGTCTCGACCGTTAACGATCGCAGCTTCGGAAACTGCTTTGTGAGGTCGGGCGCGACGATTTGAAAGACGTGTTCGAGCTCGGAAAGATCTTTGAGACGGTGCTCGCCCAGATCGAGTAGTTCGATCCCCTCCGGTAGCCGGCTGTCCGCCGCGGCCGCGGCCGCGCTCGACATCAGGACTTGGCCGCCGTGCGCGACCGAAAGCAGCCGCGCAACGCGATTGAGAACGGGGCCGAAGTAATCGGCGTCGCGTTCGTCGGCTATTCCAACGTGAATGGCGATTCGAACCAGAATCCCGTCCACGGACGAGAAGTCTTGCGACGCGAGCGTGCGTTGCGTAACGATCGCGGCTTCCACGGCGTCGTCGACCGTCCAGAAGGCGGCGCAAAAGGCGTCGCCCAGCGCCTTGAAGATGTAGCCGTTCCGTTCCGCGATAACGGCTTTGACCAGGCGGTCGTGCTGCTGAACGGCGAGCAGCATCCCGTCGGGGTTGCGGTCCCAGCGGACGGTGCTGCCTTCGATGTCGGTAAAGAGGAACGCGACCGTACCCGAAGGCAGGTGCTGTCTTGCTTCCGGCCCCGGCGCAGGGGGCGTGAAATCCATACTCCGCTTTATCCTATCGCAGGCGCGCGCACGAAGGAAAGGGACTAACTTCCTTCAGTTGCCTTTCGTAGGTGGACGCACCTCGCTCGTTAAACTCTCCGGCCAATCCTCGTTCGTGAAGGGAAGCATGAGCATGCATCTGTTTTTCGTTCGGGCCCGCGCCGCATTGGGCGTGGCGGCCTGCTCGTTGGTTTTAGCGGCTTGCGGGGGCGGAAACGGGCAAATGCCGCCCGCATCGGTGCCGTCACAGGCGGCTCCATCGCAGTCCGCGCCGGCGACCGCCGGCGCGACGAGCAGCGTTCGCGTAAGCGCGGCGACCGCCACGTATACGCTGCCGCTCTCCAACGGGTTTAGCGGCACGATCTCGCTATCGGCGCCGAATGCTCCGCCGAATGCGTCGCTGAAGATCCATGCCGTCTACCCGGCGGTGCAGACCGGGCCGGCGCGGTCGTCAAAGACGATGTCGCCCAACGCCCAGGCGTGCCCGCCTCCGCCGACGATCTCGCTCACCAACCCGTTTCCTTTCCCGATCAAGATCCGGCTCTTCAGTTTCACGATACACGTACCGTGCACGCCCGACGGCACGCTTTTCGGCGCGAGTTTCTACCAGACGGCTCCACAGCCAAGCACGGTTACGTCAACGAAACTCGGCGACGCGACGGCAACCGGGAACACGATTTCCTTCACGCCGGTAGTTAAGTCGCTGACGTTCCCGCCGATGACGACGTCGGCCATCGCGATTCGCGCCGAAACTTCTACGGCCGAAGTCGCGTTGCCGGTCGCGCCCGGTTCGACCACGAACTTGACCTCGAACGCGCCCAGCCTTCCGTCCGCGCTCTCCTTCCAATACACGACGAGCACCGGCGGAACGTCGTACTCGTCGGCATGTTTCAACGCGCACGACAGCTCGGGCAACCTCGTTCCTGCGCTGCAGGGCGTGCCGATCGCGGGAACGCCGTCGATCTACTGCAACATCGATCCGGGGACGTCAAGCATCACGTTCGGGCAAGTCGTCAAGTTTTTCGTGGCGGCTCCCAAACCCGACGCGAGCGTCTTTGAATTCGACGGCCCCAGCAGTGCGTATCTGTGCACGAACTCGTCCACGGCCGAGTGCGATACGCCTTCCTTTAACGTTCCGACATATCAAAACCTGATCGTCGCGAACGCAAAATCGCTAGTGTTGTGCGTTCCGGTAACCGAAGACACGGATTGCAACAACGTGAACAACGGCCCAACGCCGCCGCCGGCGACGCAAACCGTGAAGGCCGGGCAGGCCTTCCAGCTACTGGTCGCCGACGATCCGACCTACACGCCGGGCACGGCGAACGCTCCCGTACCGTGGAGCGGTCTGTTCACGCTCACGTTCGGCGGACAGTGCAAGTTAGATACGGGGCCGGATAACGACAACGGCGACACGCCGCCCGGCTACACGGATGCGAATCAGACCGGCATCGGTCCCTACGCTGAATTCGACGTGGACGCGGCGTGGAGCGGCACGTGTACGATTACCGTGAACGAAGATCCGAAGTTCATTACCGACTACAGCAATCCGGCCAACCCGAAAGGACGCTCGACGACGCTAACGCTCACGGTGCAATAGCGGCGCGCAGCTGACGTTTTTAGGGCGATTGGGAACAACTGCGGTACGACGTCGTAGGGGTCGAGTCCCGTACCATCGTTCGTTAGGATAACGATGTCCAGGTCGTCGTCGGGGAAGGTCGCGTTCATCGTTTGGTACCCCCCGAGGGCGCCGTCGTGCCAGATGTAGCGGTGCCCCGCCAGGGTCGCGACGATCCAGCCGTCGGCATACGTGCCGTACGACTGAGGAAACGGACCGGGCGCAAACATCTGATGCAACGACGCTTGCGTAAAGATTCCGGTCGTTCTAACGGCACGATCCCATTTTTCGATGTCGCCGACCGTCGACGTGAGACCGCCTGGTCCGGCCAGCCACTGTAAGTTCCATTGCCAGGCCCGCACGACGGCGCCGTCGTTGGTGCGATAGCCGAGCGCGAAGTCGGTCACCGGCGGTGTGGGCTCGCCTTGGGACGTTTGGTTCATGTGAAGCGGATTGAAAATGCGCCGTTGCAGGAACGCGCCCAGAGGTTCGCCCGAGACTTTTGCCACAATCGCTCCGAGTAGAACGTAATTCGTGTTGCTGTAATCGTACGCGCTTCCGGGTTTGAACTTTAGTGGAAACGTGGCGAGACGATCGACGATCGGCTGATAGGTTGTTTGGCCACTAGCCTTAAACGCAGCGTACGCCGTGGCGAAGTCAGGGTAGCTGCCGAAGTTGTTGTATTCCACGAGCCCGCTACGGTGCTGAAGTAGGTAAAGTAGTGGGATTGCCGCTCCGTTAGGAAAACCGGGAAAGTACTTGTCGAGCGTGTCGTTGACCGAGAGCTTCCCGTCCTGTTGTAAGAGCAAAATTGCGCCAGCAGTGAACTCCTTACTCACCGATCCGAGATCGAAGATCGTGTTCGCATCGGGCGCAAAGCGCCCGCGTGGAAGATTGAAAAGCGTGTCGGGCTGGGGAACGCCGTAATAGTCGACCGGATAGAAAGTGTCGGGAAGCCCGCGGTCGCGCAGTCCGTAGCCTCGTTCGAGAATGGGCACGCCGTGGCGGAAGAACGCGACCTCAACCCCGGCATCATTTGGAAAGTTTTGCGCGATGATTGCGTCCACGCCTTGGGTTGGAGCGGATGTCGCGGGCGGCATTTGCGGCATCGCCGAACCGCCTCCGCCGCAGCCGGCGAGGTACAAGCCGGCCACAGTCGCTGCGGCGGCGTTGAAGATTGCACGTTTCATGCGGGTTCTCACTATTCTCCATACTTCTAAAGGGTGGAGGAGCGGGGCTGTGACGCGCGGGCGCGACGGCGACCCGCCCTAGCGAAGCTCGGCGGCCCCAAACCCCCGATGCAGCTGGAACTGCGCTCGTCGTTAGTCGTAGCTGTCGCGGACGGTTTCGAGCAGCGTGCGGCCGTCCACGATTTCGTTGTCGCCGTCGAGCACGTCGATGACGAACCCGGGGAACGTCTTGAGGAACCGGTCGCTTTTCCAGCGGGCTACGGTCCAGGCGTCGCGCGCCGCTTTCTCCCAAGGCCACGTCGGCATGCCTTCGCGGTCGGAACGCACGTTGCGGCCGTCGGGGTGCCGGATTCGGACCTGAAACCCCTCGACGCGCGCGATTTTCATTTCCAACGTCCCGATCTTCATGGCCGAACGAGCTTTTCGCCACGACGGCGCAGCGACGCCTTGTCGCCAATGCCCGGCGTGGGACGCCGCGATGGCGCGGCGAAGGCAGGTGAATGGATGCGGACGTCATCGTCATCGGTGCGGGTGCCGCGGGGCTAGCCGCCGCGCGGAGTCTGGCGGAGCGGGACGTCTCGGTTGTCGTGGTCGAAGCTCGCGGCCGCGCGGGAGGCCGCGTGCGATGGGTCCCGTACTCCAACGCCGTGCAGGGAGAACTCGGTGCGGAGTTCATCCACGGCAACGCCGCTGAGACCCTCCGTTTGCTCCGGGAGGCCGGAAGCGCGGCCGTCGAGTCCGCCGGCGAATCGTGGACGTTCGATGGCGGGAAGCTCCGTCCGGAAACGGACGAATTCCGGTCTTCGGCCGCCATCTTCGAGGGCGTGCGAGCGCTGACGCGCGACGAGAGCGTCGAGCGTTATCTGCGCCGTTTCGACGGAGACGCGGCGATGCGCCACACGGTGAAGTGGGCGCGGGCGTTCGTCGAAGGCTTCGACGCCGCCGATCCCGCGAGCGCGAGCGTGCGCGCGATCGCCGAAGAGTGGCAATCCGGCGTTGATTCCGCGAGCGCGCGTCCGCTCGGCGGATACGGGCCGATGATCGATCGCTTACACGGCGCGTGCTACGCCGCCGGGGCGCGGTTTGATTTCACGACCATCGTTCGCCGAATTTCTTGGCGCCGGGATTCGGTCGCCGTGAACGTCACGGACGCGCAAGGTGCGTTGCAGACTATCCGCGGGCGCGCAGCGGTCGTGACGCTGCCGATCGGCGTCTTGCGCCACGCCGGTGACGAACGCGAAATCGTTTTCGAACCGGAGCTGCCCGCCGCCAAGCGACACGCGCTCGAGCATATCGAGATGGGGCCCGTCGTAAAAGTGCTGCTGCGATTCCGGACGGCGTTCTGGGACGAGATTCACGACGGCCGGTACCGAGACGCATCGTTCTTTCGAGCCGACGGGCCGTTCGCGGCCTACTGGACGCAGTTTCCAATCCGGAGCGAGTTGATCGCGGCGTGGGCTGCCGGCCCGAAGGCGACCGCTTTGCGAGGTTCGTCCGAATCGGAACTGGTGGATCGGGCGCTGCGCGAGTTCGCCGGTCTGTTCGGCGAGCAGGAGGTGGCGCAGAACGCGTTCGAGCGCGGTTACGTCCACGATTGGCAACGCGATCCGTTCGCCTACGGCGCGTACAGCTACGTCGCCGTCGGCGGCGCGAACGCACGGTCCGCGCTGGCCTCGCCGGTAGACGACACGCTCTTCTTTGCCGGCGAAGCGACGTCGGAAGCCGGCCAGAGTGGGACGGTAAACGGAGCGCTCGAAACCGGCGAACGCGCGGCGCGCGAAGTTGCAGCGGCGCTGGGGACGGCGCATGGCTGAACACGCGACGGCCATTCTGGCGCCTTGGTCGAGCTTTTACGTCATGACCGGATCGTCCGCAGCCGCTTTGACCGGTTTGATGTTCATCGTGATTACGCTGGTCATGGGGCTCGAGCGGCAGAACGCAAGCCGCGAAGGCATCTCGGCATTCAGCACCCCGACGGTCGTGCATTACGGCACGGTGCTTCTGGTTTCGGCGATCCTCGTCGCCCCGTGGCGCTCCATGACCGGGCCGATCGCGCTCGTGGGGATCGCCGGCTTCGGCGGAATCGCCTACGTGTTGCGCGTGACGCTGCTCGCCAAGCGAGTGAGTGGATACGAGCCCGACCTCGACGACTGGATATGGTATTCGCTGATGCCGCTCGTCGCGTACGCAGCGCTCCTCGTGGGAGCCGTGATGCTGGTGGCGCTCCCGGCTGATGCGATGTTTGGGATCGCTGGATCGGTCGCGCTGCTGCTGCTGATCGGCGTTCGTAATGCTTGGGACATCGTGACGTACCTCGCGGTCAAAGAAGTCGATCCGCCGGACCGCCGATGAGGCGAGCGGAATTCGTTTTCGGCGCGGCGGCGCTGGCGTCGGCGCTCGGAATTTCTAAAGATCCGTTGGCCGAGCTCGAGTTGCGCTACGGCGGACGGCTCGGCGTCTTTGCGGTGAACGCACGGAACGGCGCTGTGCTTTCGCGACGTCCAGGCGAGCGATTTCCGATGTGCAGCACGTTCAAGTTGCTGTTGGTAGGATCGGTGCTTTCTAGCGTTGACGCGGGCAACGAACGGTTCGACCGCCACGTCACGTATAGCAAAGCGGATTTGCTAACCTACGCTCCGGTGACGCGGGCAAACGTGGGCGCCGGGTACATGACCGTGCGGGCGCTATGCGCCGCCGCGATCGAGTACAGCGACAACACGGCGGCCAACCTGTTGCTCGAGACCGTCGGCGGCCCAAAAGGCGTGACCGCCTTCGCGCGGTCGCTAGGCGATTCGGTCACACGATTGGATCGGAACGAACCGAGCCTAAACGACGCGGTTCCCGGCGACGTGCGCGATACGACGGCGCCGTCCGCGATGGCCGGCGACTTACAAAAACTGCTGACCGGGAACGCGCTGTCGCCCGGGTCGCGCGGCGATCTAAAGACGTGGCTGATCCGCTCGAAGACCGGCGCCGCGCGCATCCGCGCCGGCGTACCGGCCGCCTGGGTGGTAGGCAACAAGACGGGTTCGGGAGATAACGCAACCAGCAACGACGTTGCGGTGCTCTATCCGCCCAACCGCGCGCCGATCTTTGTCGCGGCGTATTATACCGGTTCCACCGCATCGGCCGCCGAGCGCGACGGAGTGCTGGCCGAGGTAGGCCGAATCGTCAGCTCGGCGTTCTCTTAGGTGACGCGGCACAGGAGTTGAGCGAATCGGCAAGGGAAGAGGAAGCATGCAGATTCGATATCGTCTTTTGACGGTCGCGTTGACCGTTGCCATAATCGCGGGCGCCGTCGCGAGTGCCGGAGCGCAGAGTCCGCCGCCGGGCGCCGTGCTGCCTCCCGGTACGCCGGTCCCCGGGGTTCCGCTGGGACCGACGCTGGTGAAGGTTGACGTGTGCGATGCGACCGGGCCGGGGCAGCCGCACGTGAACTATCAGCCCTTCATGACGAGTGCGTACACGGGCGGCACGTGGAACGACATGTACAACAACATGTACTACCAGCCGAGCGTGTCGGATAATGCCGGCTCCTTAGCGATCGAGTACCAGAACGTTTCGAACAAGACGATGAAGGTTATCGAGTTCGGGTTAATGGCGGACAACATTTTGCTCGCCGAGGTGCGCGATACCGGCACGTTCACGCACGGCGCGACGATCAAGCACAAGTTCGGCGTGAGTCAGTACATTTTCCCGATTCGACTGGGAGCGCCAAAATGCGTCGCGCTTCGCATAACGTATGCCGACGGCAGCAAATGGGTAAACCCGAAGCACCCGCAGCCCGGGAAGGCGCTCTACTCGCATCACTAGCCCGCTTGAAGTCGCTAGCGCGGACGGAGCGTCAGCGTGCCGGTTGCGTTCGCGCGGATTGCCTGTGGGTTGAACGGAAGCGGTTGCAGCGCGCCGGAAATCCAGGCTTGCGTGAGGTCGGTGTAGTGGCCGGAGCCCGGTTCTCCCGACTCCCCGCTTGGGATAGCGATGCCGCCGCGATCCCAGTTCCCGACGTCCCAAACCGCGCGAAAGCCCTGTGCGAAGCCGGGTTCTTGAAGATGGACGGTGTATTCGTCGCCCGACCCTGGGAGCCAGGCACCGTTGAGAAAGGCAAAGTTCATCGGCGCGAGCGGATGCTCGATCCGCATCCCGCCGGCATCGCGCCACAGCGGCCGTTCGTCCAGATTGAAGAGCACGCCGGCGAGATCGGCTTCGACCCCACGCGCGTCGGCATGGTCGCGCATCTCGGCTAAGCGCGTGCCGAGCTCGGTACCGTCTTCGAAGACCGCAAGGCGCAACGAATGCTCGAGCGCGGCACCCTGGGAATCGGGATCGTAGCGTCCGTTCCAATTGCGAAGAACGGCAAGTGCCTCCGGCCGTACCCACCGGTCCGGATGCGTCCGTGCGAAGCGAACGACGTCGCGGGCGATTTCCAGGTCCACCGGAGAGAACGTGTCGAGCTGCATGCGCGCGAAGTACGCGGGATCGTACGACGTGCGCGCACGTAGCAGCGTCGCGATGCGATAGGCGCGATACGGCGCCTCGAATTGAGCCGACAAACGGTAAGGGTATGCCGGTCCGTAGGATTTGTTGTTCGCCGAGACCAGGATCGCGTCGCGTGCGGGGGCGGTGCCGGGCAAACGGGAGAACGGCACCGGCGCGAACGTTAGGCGTGCGTCGGCCGCCGCATGCACGTAGCGGCCCCAGGCGGGGTCGTTTGGAACGAGCCCCGCAACGTGATACGCCACAGCGCCGCTGCGGTCGGCGAGGATAAAGTTTTGCGGCGAGCCCGGATAGGTCGCGAGAATCCGCAGCGCCTGATTGACGTCGCGCGCGCCGTCGAGCGCGAGCACGGTCGCGATGGTTGAGCGCGTCTGCGAATAGATGGGCCAGCGCACGAGCGCGAGAGCGGAGCGGCTATTTTCGTTTTGGACCGCAAAGTCGCGTGAGGTCCGGTAGTACTTCACCGTCGCAGCGGGTGCAAACCGGACGCCGAATCGTTCGGTCGTCCAGGATGCGCGGTTCAGTTGCCCAGCCTGGAAAACGCTGGTCGTCGCCATCTCACCGTTAGTGGATGCCCAGGCCAACGACTCGTTGTGGCCCAGCACGACGCCCGGAATTCCGGGAATCGTCGCGCCGGCTACGTGCAGGTGCGGCGATCGCATTTCCACGACGTACCAAATGCCCGGTATGGTCAGGTCCAGGTGCGGATCGTTTGCGACGAGCGCATGTGTATCGAGGCTGCGCGCCCCACCCGCGGCCCACGCATTGCTGCCGATTGCCGGCGCGCGGTCGCGCACGGCGGTTTCCGCATCGAAACAATCGCCTCCCGGCGCCGTCACCCGCCCGTCATGCCTGCCCTCTACCGTAACGTCGTAGCGAGCGTCCGACAACGGAAATGCCGCATCGAAGCAGCGCGGTCCCAATTCGCGCCATACGGCGTCGCGTTCGAAAATCTCGTGCCAGGAGTCGGCGAGTTCGAGCGAGGCGACGATGGAGACCGCCAGCGAATCTTTGGGCGTCCACCGTGCGGGCCGGTAAAGAAGCATGCTGAATTCGACCGGCAGCGGTTGGGCCTTCGCGGCCGCGTTAATGCCGTCGCTGAACGCAACCAGCGCCGCTCGGTCACCCGGTGCGAGCGCGCGCAACTGCCGCGCGGCAACGGCGCCGATGTCGACCGCGCGCTGAACTTCATCGAGCGGGAGCGTCTTGGCTCCGAACACTTCGGAGAGCCGGCCGTAGGCGTACCGTCGCGTGAGGTCGAGCTGGAACAGGCGATCGGAGCCCTGCGCGTAGCCTTCGGCAAAATAGAGATCGTGATCGTTCTTCGCGACGATGTGCGGGATATCGCGCGCATCGCGAACGATCGTGACCGGTCCGTACAGACCGTGGGCGACCGTGGTACCGCGCGTCGCGGCGGCATCGTGCAAAGCGACGCCCACGGTGAACGCGTAGATTCCGGCTACGGCAATGAAGCAAATCGACAGGGCGATCGAGTCGCGCTTGAGCGCACCGAAAACGGCCGCAATCGGCGTGGGGTCGGCGCTTTGGATCACCCGCGGATCGGGTCGCTCGAAGAAGCCCACGTGCGTGTACTTAAACGCGCCCCGCGGGTTACCCGTGACCCGCGGCCCGGGGGTGGAGGGCAGACGTCCGGCGCGCCCGAAAACAGGCGGCCCGTTTACCCAATCCTACCGCTCGCGCTCGCGATTGGAGACGTAATGCAGACTGATTTCCGAGATGGAAAGACCTTTCCCCGGCCCGGGCGCCTCCGCATGGGCCAGTTCATGTGGCTTGCTCGCGTATTCGATAAAGCGCGCGCATCGGCCGACGGAACGATTCACGACTACATCTATCCGTGTCCGATGGACCGGGGCATGTTCGACCGCTGGGGGATTACGTCGCGAGATTTCGATCGCGCGATCGCGACCCATCGCGACGACGATGCGATTCTCGCGTGGGCGCAGTCTACCGTTTCGGACGACGGAATCCAACGCGCCAACGCGTGGCTCGTCAAGGAGAAGGTCGAGAACCTAGACCGCCAGGACCGCGAGGAAGGCGTAGCGACGAAATAGCGCTGCGGATCGCGACCGGATGCGGGAGCGAAGCTTCGCGCGGCGTGCCGACGATGCGATAGTCGAACGGCAACGTCGATCTGCCGCCTTGATTTTCGCGCACCGTGAAGCCGGTTGCCGTTTTGCCGCTAACGTAAAGGCCTTTGCTGTCACCGTCCGGCGTCAGGAACACGTGGTAGGACTTGCTCGGGTCGAGTTGTTTCGCGAAATCGGGATCGATCGTCACGTAGGCACTGCCGCCGGCGAGGCTGCCGTCGCCGACGCTCTCGACCTGACCGCCGCGCCCCGGACTGCTAATCGCCGGTTTGGTCGTCGAACCTTGCGTCACCGTACCGTCCACCGTGAGATTGCCCAGCAGGATCATGTTCCCGGATGCGTCGAGCGACATCGTAGCCGTTGAAGAGCCGTTTTCGGTTAGCAAGCTTAGGCCGTCGCTCTGGGCTATGATTGCCTCGCCCGAACCGCCGTCGGCGTATAATCCGCCCCCGGTGCCGACGGATTCGGCAGTAACGGCGTAACCGATTTGCGTTACGCCGTAGAGGCCGGAGCCGTCGTACGAGTAGCCGTAAACGCCGTTGTTGTTGGTCGAAGATCCATACACGCCGTTGCCGTTCGTGGCGATGCCCGCGACCCCGGCGTCCTGGTAACCGCTGTCCGTCGATAGATCTTCGCCGAGCACGCCGGCTTCTTGGAACGTGCCCTTTCCGGAGCTCGGAAACGACGTCTCACCTTTGACGCCGTTGCCGTTCGCCGACGCGCCGAGAACGCCCGAACCGGACTTGGTGTCGTAGCCGTAGACGCCGGCCGCGCCCGGTGAGAATCCGTAAACGCCGTACGACGTAGCGCTGCTCGAACCGGAGTGCCCGTACAAACCGGCGCCGCTTCCGTCCGTAATGCCTTCGACGCCGTATCCGTTCGCGGTGTCGGCGCCCACGATGATCGCGCCGTTGGTATACGAGCCCGAGTCGTTGATGATCGGCGCGGTCAAGAGCGGGCGCGCGCCACCCAAGCTAAGGTTGAGCCGAGGCTCGGGAAGCGGCTCCGCCATCGCGTCCAGCGCGTCCGCGCGTGAAGACGTCAGGCCGGCGGATTGTGGGACGAAGCTCGCGGTTTGCGCGCTCGTGCCGGGTTGGTCTGCAACTGGAGCGTTGCCGCCGGCGGCACAAGCGGTCAACACGCACGCGAGCAGTGCGAGGCTAGCGATCGCGGAAACGAAGCGCGGATGTGACAACGTAAAACCTGCCCTTCTAACGTGCGCAGAGGTTGCCCAGTCGCCGGTTCTTACACCTACGTGGGCGGCCCTATCAGGATCCACGTCTTTCCTTGGTAGCTCTGGATGAGGACCGCCTCGGCATTGGCGCCGCTACCGACCAGGAACGTGTCCTCGGTTTTTTCCATTCCCGGCTGCGACATGTCCGGGGCTGCGCCGAGATGCGCCTTGTACCACGCCTTTACCGTTGCGAAGGCGTCGGCCGTGTAGTACGCCTTGACTTGCGGAGGAGGGTTCTTAAAGCCGACGCCCGCGGGACGAGTGCCCGCCACCGCGCCCGGATAAATCGGCGGCGAGGCAAAGCCGGCGGCGGTCATGAGCGCCGCGAGCAGCAGGATGACGATCGTAGAGCGCATCGTGCCTCCTTTTTTGAAAGCCTCGATCTTGGTTACGGAATCCTCGCACGACACACGGCGTACCGCGGATTGCGCACTCAAGCGATTCGAGGCGACCTTAGGTATAGTCGCTTAGGGCGAACGGGCCTAGACCCTCTAACCCGCGGCCCTTACGATACAGGTCCGCTATGTATCTCCGCTGCGTCCGCGTCGTGCTTTTGATTGGCGTTGCTTCGGCCGTTCTCGCCGGCTGCAGCCAGAGCGTTGCGCCGGTTCCAGCGAATTTTGCGTCAGATCGCGTGGAGCACGGGTCCGTTCCGGCCACGCCGGTTCCGACCGAAGGGGCGAACCGCCGTTATCGGGCGATACCGCTGCCGCCGGGGTTTGTGCCCTATGCCATGATGAAGGATGGGCAGATTCCCGGCGCGTCCGGCGGCCGGGCTGCCGTGTATAAGGACGGCACGCTGACGTTGCTACCGGAGGCGCCGGAATGCGCGGCTCCGGCCCAAGCGTTCAGTACGGCGACCAGCGCAAACACAGCCGGAGAAATCGTGGGCTACTGCTCGGGCCAGATCGACGGTCAGGACTTTGCCTATGCGTTGTACTTCGCCGATGGCACGGTCAGGGTGCTTCCGTTCCCGGATCCCCAACAGAACAACTGGATTCAGTCGCTAACCATCAACGATCGCGGCGACATTATGGCATCCGTCACCAACACCGGTACGAATAACGCGCCATCGTCGCTGGCGCGGCTACACAGAGACGGGAGACTTGCAACGTTCCTGACGGGGACCGGCTTCGGCTCCTATGACGATGTCGTGTTAAACGACAGCGGTCATTTCGCGTACACGAACGGGCAGAACATCGACGGTTTCTTCTGGGCGTCGATTGCAAACGCGCAAGGGGACGTCACCGAGATGGTTCCCGCGAGATACCGTTCGTGGTCGACGTGGCTGAACGAGCGCAACTCCGTGACGGGCTACGTCGGAGGCTACGGGGTCGGGGCGCAGGCGTTCGTTTACGGGACGGCGGGCCTAGTCCTGATTCCGGTCCCGCCGGGCCTGACGTTCATGATGGGAACCGGCATCAACGACTCCAACGATGTGATCGGGCCGGCCGGAACCGCGACGTCGAACGAAATCTTCCTTTACTCCGGCGGCAAGGTCGCCGACGTGTCGCCGCACATCTTTCCAAGCGGCAATTACAGTATGCTTGCGGGGCCCGATAACGGACTCATGCCGGGCTACAGCGACGCTGGCGAGTTCCTCGCGATGATCGCCGGGCCCGAGAATTCGTACTACGACATCAGACCCTCACGGTAGCGCTAAGGAGTCCCTACGCTTCACCGTAGAAACAAACGGTGGACGCGTTGGTAGAGCCCTTTTGGGGCGATGATGACGCGTTCGAAGGCTCGAGCCACCGGTGCCGTTTACGTGCTGTATTTCGTGACGGTGATATTCGCAACGTCCTCGATTAGGCACGTGCCTGCCCCTTACAGTGATGCAGCCAACCTGATCGCGAACGCGATCTACGTTGTACTTTCCATACTGCTCTATCGGATATTCAAACCGGTGAGCCGGAGCGTCGCGCTGACGGCCTGTCGGGCCTGGGTTGGCTAACGGTTCTCTCGCCGAGCTCGTGAAGCACGTCGGCACGTACGTCGAGATTCTCGGCATCATAGCCGAAGGCTCGCTGGCGATCTGGCTCCTCGCAATGGGCGTCAACGTTCAGCGATGGAACGAACAAGCTGCGGCACAGCACGCCCGAACACCTCACGGGACGTCCCTAAGAAAACAACGGCATCTGAACGCGCTCGTGGCCAAAGTTGATGCCTTAAGCGCGCGACGACGTTTAACGTAACGGGAAAACTCGCGATTCGTAGAAACTCGGGCACATGAAACTCGCCGTTCTCTCACTGACCGGTCTTCTCGCCGTTGCGGGGTGCTCGTCGTCGTCGGTTTCGAATCCGGCGGTGCTGAACGTCGTCTCGAAGCCGGTCGGCGGCGCGCAAGGCGGGACGCTGAGTCTTCCGAACGGCGATGCCGTGTCGTTCCCGGCCGGGGCGCTGCTCGGCAGCGCAAACGTCACGCTCTCGTCCGACGCGACGGAGACGCCGGCGTCGCCTCAACAGGGATGGTCGCCGGCGCCGGGTACGATGACGCTCAAGTTTGGAAGCGCGGCCGGGACCAATCTCGGGGCGACGCAGAGTGCACCGAAGGTCACGCTGACGTTCGCGTATTCCCAGGCGGATGCGGCGGCGATCCTGGCGGCGCAGGCGCCGGTTGTCGAGATCACGACGTCGTCGGGAAAGGTGGAACGCATCAGCGCCGACGCGGTGTTCGATGCCGCAAAGGGCCAGGTCACCGCGACCGTGCTTGCAGCACAATTAAACGGCGCGGTTTCGGTGAAATTTTACGTCGCGAGTGACGGCAGCGGCCTCACAACCTACCCGCTGGGTCCCAAGTTGTGGAACTCGGCAACGGGAAAGTGGCAGCCCGAACCGTTCACCGTGGATCCAACGAAGCGCACCGTCGTGATGGTGCACGGTATCTTCTCGGCCGTCGAAACTGCGTTTCCGTGCGAGCAGGCGATTCTGAACGCCGGCGGCTATCAGCAGGCGGTCGGCATCGACTACGACTGGACCCAGCCACCCGCGACCGAAGCGCCCTTCGTTTCAAATCTCATCAACTCACTGCCGCTGTCGACCGTTGACGTCGAGGCGCACTCGTACGGCACGGTCGTGGCGTTAGCGGCGCTACCACAAATGAAGAAGACGATCGGACACGTGGTGCTGCTCGGCGGACCGTTGCCGTTAAACGGCGCGCCGCAAGCAGATCCGGGCTATCTGCGCGACCTGCTCATGCTCGGCGTCTGGATTGCCTATCCGTCGGAAGTGTACAAGGCTTACAAGAGCGGCATGATCGGCGCGATGGCGACCGGCAGTCCGCAACTCAAGGCGATCGATGCCGGGCTTGCGACGACGTCGCTTCCGCCGTTCGTGCAAGCCGCCGGAGGTTCGCCGCTGCCTCAGGAAACCAAGAACGACGCGGTCTACCTCTTATACGAGTATCTCTACGGCGGCGTCGTCAACGACGGAATCGTCGAACAAAAGAGCGCGACGCAAGCATTCCCGACCAAGACGTCGGAGATCACGTTCCTGAACGACGACCACATTCAACTCGAATGCGACCCGGAAGTGCAGAACTTCGTCGGGCCGCTCGTCGCCCCGTAAGGTATTTATGCGTGTATTTGTAACGGGAGCCACCGGCTTCGTCGGCACGGCCGTCGCCGGCTATCGCAAAGCGTTCGGCGGCGCGCGCTAAGGCGATGGGGCGTGGCGTTCGTATTGACACGCTTGGCTGAGCGGTGCGCGTGCGTCTTTGCAGTCGACGGGGGCAACGGGAACGTCGCGCAGCGCGATTCGGTTGTGAGCGTAGTCAAACGTAACGGCGAAATGCTTGAGCAATCCGCCCCCGATGCTGCCGTCCGCGTCGGTTACGGCAAACGCGCCGGCCTGTTGCAAGGAAACGCGCACTACGACATCGCGGACCTGATGCGTGCCGATGCCAACCGAGGAGGCTCGAAAGAGAGCCGAATGGATCGGTCCGCCCACGCCCCACCCGGTGATCACGCGATTCTGTAAATCCGGCCGTTCAAAGAAGCCGTGCTTGCGCGCAAAGGGTTCGAAGAGCGTCATTGCCGAGCGGTCACCAGTGTCGATCATGAATCGTCCTTCGACGCCGTCGATCGTCGCGTGGATCAACGGCATGGTCCCGTACAGAGTAAACGGAATGGGCATCGATTGCGCCGGCCAGCGGTCTTTGAAAGAGATGGTCGACGTTCCGTAGTCGATCGTGGTGACGCTATCGCGCAGCTCGTCGTAGCCGATGATGCCTTCTAACGGCTGCAATTTAAGAGCATTTGCGATCGGGCTCAAATCGATTACGTCTACGGTACGCGGCGGCGTCGAAACGTCGCCTAGGACGAACTGCACGTTCGCCTTACCGATCGGTACGGAATGCTCGCCGGCGCCGAAGGTGGTTCCTGCGGACGTCACGTGGATCCCGTTGCTTTTGGCGAAGGCAGCGTCAAGCGCATCGGACGCTCCCGTGTCGACCACTACCCGGGCGATGGCGTTACCGACATGGACGGAGACGAAAACTCGATTGTCGACGAGCTGGAACGGTGACGAGACACTGGCCAAAAACGCCAGCAAGAACGCCGAGAGCTGCTGCGCGTGCATTGAGCTGCAGTTTCTCCCTGAGAGCGCAATGGTGATAGACGAGGTCGATCGAGGGGCGGCCCGGTTTTATTTCGTCCGGTTTCGATCCTTGTCGCGCGCTACGTCGCCGGCTGCGACGTCCGACACGCTCGGGTGCGATGATTCCTCTTCGAGGTTCTCGAGGCTGCTCGAAATCTTCGTTTTGTCGGGTTCTAGGTGGGCATGACTATCCATACGGTCCTTTTGCGCGTTCCGGTTGAATTTCGGCCGCGTGTCAGCACCATTCGCGCGAAATCCACAATCGCCGCTCCTTTTACCTCCGGCACGGATAAATAGGGCTATCCTAGCCATCGTGGGAGCCACGGCGGATGGATCAGCATCGTCGCGCTCAATAGCAATAGGACGATGCCGGTGGCGCGGACGGCTTGGCGCCCGCGCGGCCACGTTTACGATTTGCAGGGCTCCCTGTTGTACGGCAGAACCGCTGACCTGCGCGACGACGCCGATGATGCTGCCTTCCAGCTTGCCGCTCATTCGGCTGTTCGCCAACGCCTCTGCAAATCAGGCGCGTCCGATAATTGGGTCCCCGGCGCGGCAATACGCCGAACGACGTAGGTGCAACCGTTATGAACGGTCTATCCCAAAACGACTATCGACTCGCACTCCAGGCGGTGGCGGACATCTGCTCCGAGCGCCGCGCGGAGCGCTTCGCCGGCGTGGTGGTGTCGAGGCTTGCCGCACTGGTTCCCAGCGACGTCGTATCGTTCAACCTGGCCGGACCGGCCGGTCTGCTGGCGGTGGACGAGCCGGCCGGTACCTGCACGCCGGCCCTGCGCGCGGAACTCCTCCGACTGCTCGGCGAGCATCCGATGGTCTCATATGCAATGCGCAGCGGCGATTCGTGTGCGTACCGGCTCTCCGATTTTCGATCGCTCCGGCAGTTTTCCAACACCGCTCTCTATTCCGATTTCTACGAAAAGATCGGGTTGCGACACGAGCTTTCGTTTACGGAAATTCGCTCCCGACGCGTGGCTGGCGATCGGGCTCAATCGGAAAAACGGCGACTACCGCGATCGCGACCTGTCGCTGCTGCGGCTCGTCGCTCCGCACATCATCGAGGCGCATCGGCGCCTCGGCAAACCGGATGCGGCGCGGTTGCGCGATTGCAACATGACGGCAGCCTTAACGCCTCGAGAAAAAGACGTCTTGGGCGCCACGCGTTCCGGGAAAACGAACGCGGAGATCGGTGCGGCCCTTGGAATTTCTGGGCGAACGGTGCAAAAGCACCTCGAGAGCATTTTCCGGAAGATCGACGTTCACCGGCGTACGGCCGCCGCGCTGGCCTTCGTCCCGCGCGACGGCGAGCGTCGAAGCGAGCCCTAGGGTGGTTCGGGCCGGCCCTTGTCACAAGGGGGCGAGGTTAGCTGTTAGAAGCCATGATTGCATGAAGCGGGGAGCGTATGCCATGAACTTTGCGCGGCGCCAAGCCACCTTCGCTGCGACGCTGGCCGTCGCCGCGGCCCTCGTCGCGGCCCCCGGCTGGGCGAGCGGCGCTTCCTACGAGAGTATGGCACCCCAGAGCCAGTACCTCATGGACCGTCAAGAAGAAATCAGGCTAGCGCGCAGCGCCGCGCCCGGAGCAATATCCCTGCACGCGACGGTCCTGGTGCTCGGACCGCACGGTTACGAATCCTCGCAGACGGGGAGCAACGGATTTACCTGCCTCGTCGAACGCTCGTGGATGTCGCCGTTCGATTCCGCCCAGTTTTGGAACTCGAAAATGCGCGGCCCGATCTGCTACAACCCGGCGGCGTCGAGCACGGTGCTTCGCTACACCGTCATGCGCACGAACTTGGCGATGTCGGGAGTAACGAAAGCGCAAATGCTCGACCGCATCGGAGCGGCCGTTGCCGATAAGCAGTTGCCGGCGCCGGCACCGGGCGCCATGTCGTACATGATGTCGAAAGACGGATATTTGGGCGACGGGGTCGGAGCTTGGATGTCGCACTTGATGTTCTACGCTCCGAAGGCGGCTAGCGCGAACGCGGGCGCGAGCTGGGGCGCGAACGCGCCCGGTTCCCCGGTCGTGCTCGACTCGTCCCACCACGTTATGCCGGAGCCCGAAACGATCTTCATGATCCCGGTCGCGCACTGGTCGGACGGAACTCAGGCGCCGCCTATGTAGTGCGCGCCTATAGGCGCAACCGCGGAATGACCCTCGCCGGTTTAGGGCCATACCAAGGAGTACCAAAATCATGAAAATCGGCATCATCGGCGCCGGACACATCGGCAGCGCGCTGACGCACCGCTTGCGAGCGGCCGGGCACGACGTTTCGGTGGCAAATTCGCGCGGACCGCAGACGCTCGCGGACCTCGCGCGCGAGACGGGCGCGACGGCGGTCAGCGTGCAGGAAGCGGCACGGGGCAAGGACGTCGTCGTGGTGACGATTCCCGAGAAGCACGTTATCGATCTGCCCAAAGGGCTGTTCGCAGAAGCCGTCGTCGTCGACACCGGCAACTACTATCCGCAGCAACGCGACGGGCGAATCGAAGCCATCGAGTCGGGCATGACGGAGAGCCGCTGGGTCTCCGAGCAACTGGGGCGGCCGGTGGTCAAGGCCTTCAACACGATCTACGCGCAGCATTTGCTCGAGAACGGTAAGCCGAAGGGCGCTCCGGGACGCATCGCACTACCTGTGGCCGGCGACGATGCCAAAGCCAAAGCCGTCGTCATGCACTTGGTCGATGAGATCGGATTCGACGCGGTCGATGCCGGGACGATCGACGAATCGTGGCGCCAGCAGCCGGGTTCGCCGGTGTACGGCGCCGACTACGATGCCGAGGGCGTGCGGCGTGCGCTTTCGCAAGCAAAACGGGAACGCGCGCCCGAGTGGCGCGCAACGGAGAAGAGCCCCGTAGCGTAGGTCGCAAGCGCTATCGGGCTTCTCAGAGGCCTTCGAAGACCATCTCGTCGTCTTTGAGCACGAAGCCGATGCTTTCGTAGAGCGGGCGCCCCATCTCCGACGTGCCGAGTGCGAGCCGGTCGAGGCCAACCGCGCGCGCCTCCGCGAGCACGATCTTCATCAGGGCGCGTGCGATGCCGGACCGCCGGTAAGCCGGGACGACGTACACGTCGCGAATGCGGCCGTCCCGTCCCGCGAAGGCCTGGCCGAAACGCGGCAGCGTCGGCACGACCGACAACGTCGCCGCACCGGCGATGACGCCGTCGACGAGCGCGACGAACGAATGCAGGAACGAATCGGGCTTCACCAGCTCGCCGGCAAAAAACGATGCACACAACTCTTCGTATGCGGCGCGGGCGGCCTCGTCGCCGCCGAAGCGTTCCAGCGCCGCAGCCGTACGCATGCGCGCAAGGCCGCGCGCATCGGACGCGTCCGCGCGACGAATCAGCAACCCTGCGATCTCGCTGGTGGAGGCTTTTCTCAAATTAGCATCGCTTCCGATATGGCGCGCGCTTCGCTCCAGCCGCGCCCTTCGTCCATGAGTTTGGTTAATTCGTCCGGCGCGAACGCATCGTGCATGGCTAGGAGCATTCGGTCGTATTCCTGCAGTTCGGTGTACTCGCGCTGCGCTTCGAGCGCGTTAAGGCGCCCGTCGGCGAATCCAAGCAGTCGCGCCGCCCGAGCGCGATCCTCGCCGGGTTTCAGCGCAGCGACCGCGGCGAGATGCTGTAACGCAAACACCACGAAGACGTCGCCCTGCGTCTCGCCCGCCGCTACGAGGGCCTCGCGGGCGTGCGCGCGCGCCTCATCGTAGCGGCCCAGTGCCAGGAGGTAAGCTGCCATATTGGCGAGTTGTAACGCGACTCGGCGCACGTCGTTATGCGCGCGCAACGTGGCAACCGCCTCGCGGGCGAGTTGCAGCGCCGCCGGCAAATCGCCCCGTTGAAATTCCAGCTCGGCCAAGTCGGCCGAGACCGTCGCGATCTGCCGATCCGCGCCTACCTCCTTGAATATGACGAGGGCTTCGGCGAACAGCGGCCTCGCGCCGGCGAGATCTCCGTCAAGCTGGCGCGCGATCGCGAGCGCCTGCACCAGCACTCCGCTAGTCCTGTGCGCTGCAAGGGCGCGGGCGTCCAACAGAGCCGTTCCCAAGAGCGCTTCGCCGTCAACGATGCGCCCGAGGAACACGAGCGCGCTGCCGGCAGCATATTGCGCTTCGATCGTTCCGAGCGGTTCGTCAAGACTTCGATAGCGGTCGATGGCGCGCTCTGCGGCGTCGTAGGCTAGTTTGTACTGGATGAGAGCGCCGGCCATTTGCGCCTGCGCCAGGTCGAGTTTGGCGACAACGCCCGGCGGAGTCTCCGGCACGACGGTTTCAAGCGCAGCCTGGACCCATCGCCGCCCCTCGGGCGCGCCCAGCGACGACCACACTTTGCGCAGTTCACCGGCCAAGCGCTGCCCGAGCTCGACGCCGCCTCCACCTCCAAACGCCCACGTCAAGGCGGCACGCCAGTTTTCCATCTCCGGCTCGGCTTGAGCGATCCAGGCCCGATCGTCGAGAGCCCACGTCCGTTCGAGCTTTTCGGCGAGATCCAAGTACGCGGCCGCGTGCGACCGCGCCGTCGCGGCATACTCGTTGCGATCGTTGAGCTTCTCGCGAGCATACTGTCGCGTGGACTCCAGCAGCCGGTAGCGCGTCGTGGTCGCCGCGAGTTCGGCATGCACCAGCGATTTGTCGACCAGCGACGAAAGCAGCTCCAGCACCGCCAGCTCGTCGATCGCAACGTCTGCGCAGACCGCCCTCGCGCTCTCCATCGTGAAGCCGCCCGCAAAGATCGCCAGCTGCCGGAATAGCCTCTGCTCTTGCTCCGAGAGTAGGTCGTAGCTCCAGTCGATAAGCGCCCGCATCGTCTGCTGCCGCGGAAGTGCGGTGCGATCGCCGCCGGTAAGGATGCGGAAACGCTCGTGCAGCATCTGCACGATCTGACGCGGCGTTAGTATTTTTACGCGGGCCGCGGCAAGTTCGATCGCCAGCGGAATCCCGTCCAGTTGGCGGCAAATGCTTCCGACGTCGACGGCGTTCTCGTCGGTCAATTCAAAGCGGTCGTCCGAAGCCCGAGCGCGATCCACGAAGAGTGCGGCGGCCGCGAATTCCATCTGTTGGGAAGCGGAGATCGGGCCTGACGGCGGTACGCTAAGCGATGGTATGCGCCACGCGTGTTCGCCGGCGACGTGCAACGTCTCCCGGCTGGTCGCCAGGATCCGTACGTCCGGGCAATCACGCAGGATCGCCGTTGCGGTACTGCGAGCGGAATCGATTACGTGCTCGCAGTTGTCCAGAACGAGCAGCATCCGTTTGTTCTTCAAAAAGGCGATCAGCGTTTCGAGGAGCGGACGCCTCGGCGATTCCTGAACGTTCAGAGCCCGCGCGATCGCGCCGGCCACCAACGATGCGTCTTCAATCAGGGCCAGCTCTACCAGCCATACTCCGTCGCCCGAACCGTCCAGGAGGTCGGCGCCGACCTGGATTGCGGCGCGCGTTTTTCCGACGCCACCCGCTCCCACGAGCGTGACCAACCGGTGCTGCGACAGCAGCGTTTCAATCTCGCGCAGGTCGTTTTCGCGCCCGACGAAGGATGTGAGTTGCGCGGGAAGGTTGTTGCGCATCGCGTCGAGCGAGCTCAAAGCGGGGAACGCTTCGGGTAAATCGGGAGCAACCAGCTGGCTGACGTTCTCCGGGCGTGCCAGGTCCTTGAGCCGGTGCTGACCGAGGTCGTGCAAGCTGCTATTGGGCGGCAGGTCATCTTGCACGAGGTCGGCGGTGGCGCCGGAGACGAGTATTTGGCCGCCGTGAGCGATCGCGAGCAGTCGCGCGACGCGGTTCACCACCGGGCCGAAATAGTCGCCGTCTCGTTCGTCCGCATGGCCCGTGTGCAATGCCATTCGAACGCGCACGCCGTCAACGCCGGAAAAGTCTTCCGCGACAAGGGCGCGTTGGGCGTCCAGTGCGGCGGCTATCGCGTTAGGCGCCGTTGCAAAGGCAGCGCAGAAAGCATCGCCCACCGTCTTGAATACATAGCCTCCCCGCGTTTCGATGGCCCGGCGCACGAGCGCGTCGTGACGTGCCAGCGCGACCGACATCGCGTCCCGAGCGCGTTCCCAGCGCTCGGTGCTGCCTTCGACATCGGAGAACAGCAGCGTGACGGTACCGGTAGGCCGAGTGGGGACCGGTAAATCTGAGTTCACCTTGGGCGACATGTGCGGGATTTCGACCTAAGGCCGACTCCTTCCGGGCACGTCGTCGTTTCGTCGGATCCATCATCAAACCGGCGCGTCAGAGGGCGCAACCGGGAACGGCCCACCGCGGTCCTGCGCTGTATGAACCAAACGCTGCGAGACATACCGCTGCGCCGGATCGACGGCGCGGCCTCGTCCCTCTCCGAGTTCGGCGGCAAGGTGCTGCTCGTCGTGAACGTTGCGTCGGAGTGCGGACTCACGCCGCAATACGAAGCGCTCGAACGGCTCTTCGAACGCTATCGCGAGCGCGGCCTCATCGTCCTCGGCTTCCCCGCCAACGAATTCGGCGCGCAGGAGCCCGGCGCGAATGCGGAGATCGCCGCATTCTGCACGACCAAGTTCGGCGTGCAGTTCCCGATGTTCGAGAAGGTCGTCGTCAAGGGTGAAGGCCGCCACCCGCTCTACACGGCGCTGGTTGCGGCGCAACCCGTCGCGCGCCAGAAAAAAGACGGCACGCTGCGCGCGTCGCTCGAAAAGCACGGCCTTCTCGCGTCCGGCAATGACGACGACATCCTCTGGAACTTCGAGAAGTTCGTCGTAGGCAGGAACGGCGACGTGATCGCACGCTTCGCGCCGGATGTCGAACCGGAAGATCCGCAGCTCGTCGAGGTCATCGAGGGCGAACTAGCCAAGACGTGATGCCGGGATGCGTGCCAAGACGCACGCCCCGCCCGTCGCTAGATTGGAGGCGCAACGTATGCGGTCGCTCGCAATAGGCCTCGCATTCGCATCGTTTGGAGTGCTGGCGGTCTTTTCGGCGACGGGCGCGCGGGCGCAGACGGCCGCCGATATAGCCGCCGCCGTAAACAAGAGCTGTGCGGTGATGTCGGGCGAGCAAAAAGCCGACAGCCAGTCGCTGCAGTTACTACTGATGCTCGACGAGGATCTCGCCGACGCGAATCCCGTAGCCACGGCGCTGTACCGCGGGGTCGTGCATCAGTGCCCGAAGGCATATCTCGCCTACGAACAGCGCAAGCGCGCGAGCAATCCGTTTGCGAACTCGCAGCTGGTGAGCGGCACCCAAACGTCGCTGACCTCCGGTTCGAGTTCGACCCCGCAAGCGGCTCCGGCCGTCTTTCCGATGCGATGCCTGGCGAACGGCACTATGGCGTCCGCGCAGGGGGCGACGTTGCTCGTGCGATTCGCGAAGAGGCTCGCGTCCGGCCACGGAGAGGCTTGCAGCCGGGCCAGTGCTCCTGGCTGGATCGCGGCGTGGCCGGCACCGAACCCTCGGAAATCGCGGTCCCGCTTGCGAACGCCGCACAGGCGCACAACGGCGTCGAGCAGATCAACGCCGGGGGCACGTGGACGTTTTGGGTCTACAACGCGAATACGGTTCTCCACGCCACCGCCGTCGCGAAAGGCACGCCCGCAAGAATGCCGTGACGGGCGCCGTCGAACGTCGCGCCTCAGTAGATTCTACGCGAAGATGTGTCCGTCATCGGCATCGAGGATGTCAAGAATTTTTGAAAGATCCGGACGAACCTGCATAACGGGGTGGCGTTGGCGCACTAGCACTTGGTTTTCGGATGACATTCGTTCTACGACAAATGTTTCGAGCTTCGCGTTGAGTGCGGGTGCAGCAGCGGTATCGACTCGAGCAGCCAACCAATCAACAATCCTTCCCTCGTCAGGAGCGCTGGCAACCACTTTACGGAATTCGTTCATTTCGAGACCGAGTCGCCTAACGACATAAGCACTGAAGCCTGTATCGTGATTGAGGTATTGCCCAAGGTTTCCCCCGGGAAGCTCTGCGCGAAGTTTATCGACGGTACGCGGTAAGAGATAAAATCCGAGCATCATCTCGCGCGGACCGCGCGGCGCGCGCTTTCGGAGGTCGAGTGGGGTCATGGCGACCTATTGTCGACTCACGATGCCGCGACCTATTTTTCACGGCTTAAGCCTCCCTCTGAGTATCAAACGGTCCGCTCGCTCTCTAGCGTTCGGTCGGAGGACAGCAAACTGACCATTAGAGCGTTCCTCTACATAAATCTCGGCCTTTTTCGCCCTATTTGCCTCACTTGCACGCGCCTACACAAGTCGCTTGACACGTCGTCTCTAGCGCGATGCGGCGATTGGGACTTTGTCGCCTGGAAATGGCGCTGAGGATTTGACCCTTTTGGGGCGGTGAGGGATTGACCCCGCGACTTGTTCTCTTCCTATATCTACTCGGTTATTCCGCTTTGCCAGTTTGGCGTTCTCAATCCAAAGTTTTAAAGACGGTATTAGATACAGGCGCGCTGGGCGGCGACCTTAAGCGCGTCGCGGAGGGATTTGGATACGAAAGCACCCTCGTAACGAGCGCTCCATCGAACGGGTCGAGATTCGGAAGCAGCGCGCTTCGCACGTCGCGCCACACTCGTTCGGTTTCGATCAATGTGCTCGCGAAGTCGCAAATCTCGCAGCGATCCATCGTATTCGAAATCCACAGAAAGGAGTCCCGATTTTTCGATGCGCGCAAGGTCTTCGAGAATGCCTCCGTTAATCGCAAATCATCGCCGCTGAGACGCATTGACAGGAGAAGAATGACAAACCAGTCGGAGCCCCCGACGAGCAACGGAACGGTTGCCTCCGTGGACCGAACCGTGCTGCCTGTCCCACCGCCGCAATATCCGCCAATCACCGAGCTCGACGCGCAGAACGCTAAAGCCCCACCGCGGTTCGAGGTAAAGGCACCGAGAGGCGCGCCCAACGTGGTCTTTATCCTTCTCGACAACATGGGCTTCGGCGACACATCGACCTTCGGGGGACCGATCCAGATGCCGACGCTGGACCGTCTAGGGAAGACCGGGCTACGCTACAATAATCTCAAAGTCCCGCCGCTGTGTTCGCCCAGCCGCGTGGCGTTGCTTACCGGCCGCAATAGCCATAGCGCAAACTTCGGCGTGATCTCGGAAATTAGCACCGGTTTTCCGGGATACACCGCGATGCGTCCCGATAGTGTCGCGATGTTGCCCCAAATCTTGCGGCTCAATGGCTATAACACCGCCATGTTCGGGAAGTGTCACGAGCTAGGGCCCTGGGAAGCTAGCGTTGTCGGACCCTTCGATCGCTGGCCAGTGCATAGTGGGTTTGAGAGATTCTACGGCTTCATGTCCGGCGAAGCTGACCTCTTTCATCCGGTTATTTACGACAACATGACCAGGTTGGATATGCACCCCAACCCCGATTATTATGGCAGCACCGACATCACCGACAAGGCTATTCTCTGGCTGCGTTCGCAGCGTTCGCTGGCCCCCGATAAGCCGTTCTTCGTCTATTACTCGGCGATCGGTACGCACGGTCCGTTCCAGGTGCCCGACTCGTGGCGGGACCGATACAAGGGCAAGTTCGATCAGGGTTGGGACCAAGTGCGAAAACAAACGCTGGCCAGACAGATCGAGCTTGGCGTCGTGCCACCGGGCACCGATCTCGCGCCCAAGCCACCGGGAATCCAAGAATGGGACGACTTGACGGCCGACGAGAAGAAAGTCTTTGCCAGATACATGGAGATCTACGCGGCTTTTGCCGAGGTGACTGACTACGAAATCGGACGGTTTGTCGACGAGATCGAGACCCTGGGCGAAATGGACAACACGCTAATCTTCTACATCACCGGCGACAACGGTTCGGTTTTCCAAGGCGGCCTCAATGGCGCCTTCAATGAGTTATCCGTATTCAACGGGCTACCCGAGCCGCTGGACGTTGCGCTGCAGAACTTCGACGAGATCGGCGGCCCCAAATCCCATATTCTGTACAATAATGGCTGGGCTTTTGCCGGCGCCACGCCGTTTGGGTGGGGGCACCAGGTCGCCTCGTACGGCGGCATCTGCCAACCCATGGTAGTGCATTGGCCGAAGGGCATTGCGGAGGAGGGCGGCCTGCGTACGCAGTGGATGCACATGATCGATATCGCGCCGACGGTGTTGGAGGTAGTTGGTGTACCCGAGCCGGGCGTCGTCTACGGCGTCCAACAGAAACCGTTTGAAGGCGTGAGCGTGCTAGCCACGTTAAATGAACCCGAGGCGAAGTCGCGCCACACAACGCAATACTTCGAGATGGCTGGCAACCGGGGTATCTACCAGGACGGCTGGTTCGCTACCACGGTGCATCGCCCGCCGTGGGAGCCCAAATCTCGAGCTACGCCTTGAGGACGACAAGTGGGAGCTTTACAATGTCGAGGAGGATTTTAGTTGCGCGCATGACCTTGCCGCGAAGTACCCTGACAAACTTGCGAAGCTAAAGGGAGTCTTCCTCGAAGAGGCTGTCAAGTACAATGTGCTTCCGCTTGATGACCGTGCCTGGGAGCGCTTCAACGCCGCTCTCGCGGGCCGTCCGGATCTGATGGAAGGTCGTACCGAGATCACGGTCTATGAGGGAATGAAGGGCATTCCCGAAAACGGCTTCATCAACGTGAAGAACCGCTCTTTCGTAGTTAGTGCCGACGTCGACGTTCCGCTGGCGGGCGCAGAGGGTGTAGTCATCGCCCAAGGCGGAGAAATGGGCGGTTGGAGCCTCTACGTTAAGGACGGCGCTCCGCGGTTTGCTTGGAACTATCTCGGCCGAGAGATTTACAAGATCGTTGGCCCCGATCGTTTGCCAGCAGGGCGAGTTGCACTCCGCTTCGAGTTTGCATACGACGGCGGTGTCGGCGCGGGTGGTAACGGTGTTATTTTCGTCAACGATAAAGAAGTCGCCGCAGGACGGGTCGAGCACACGCAGCCGTTCGCATTTGGTGCAGAGACGACGGACGTGGGTGAGAACCTCTATACATGTGTAAGCGACGACTACAAACAAAGCGACAATAAATTCACCGGCAGGGTTCACAAGGTGACGGTCCAGGTCGGAAAGTCCAACCTTAGCGAAGAGGCGCAGAAGACGCTCGCAGAGTTGCGCATGAAGAAAGCGCTGTTCGTCTAATCGAGTTGGGCTCAAATAGAGAAGAGAACGAGCGACAACGTCCGTTCTCTTTTTTGTTGTAGGCCCCAGGTTGGTTCCAATGCACCAAAATTAAATGTCGGCCGCGCAGCGGAAACCGAGATGCGCCATGCTAGACATAATTCGTCATGCCGATCCGGGCGGCTTCGAGGTGCGACTTTTGAGGCGATGGCTCGTTCCGGTAAACTCGAACACAGAACCGTGATGGATGTGCCGATCAATCACCGCAGAAGCTGCCATCGCGTCAGGGAAGACTTGCGTCCATTGCTCGAAGGCGAGGTTTGTCGTAATAGCAATGCTCCCGCGCTCATACCGCTGGGATCTAGTGTGGCGAAAAGCCTCGTCAAATAAAGACGATTTTGGTAGCCCCAGCGGGATTCGAAAGCGATTCCCTAGACCAACTCAAGCCAAACCAAGACGACAAAAAGCCCGTGGAATAAGGAGAATCTCGATTCTCTGTCGCCTCAGGTTGCTTCAATTTGCTTAGAGTACGTGGGCCAAATGTGGGCCAATTCCGTAACTGCTATTTCAGGGGGAGTATCAATGACTGATTCGTCTGACAACCTCATCCCGTTCCCACCGGCCGCCGCCCATCACGCCGCGTTTTGCCGGCGCGTGATTCACGCAGTCGATGTCCCAGTTCCACCGGAGTCTTAAGATCGAGTGCTTCCCGGATTTTCGCGGATACTCGGGACGGATCGGAACCCCTGCGAAAGGACGAAACTCTCCACCTATCCTCGGTGGCTTGATGGGGATACGTCAATCATCCAAGCAGTACGTGTCACGTGGTACCTCCGAGCCAGCCGATGGCTTGGGTCTTCCCAATTAAATTCATATAGATCCGTCGGACCCCTTGAGCATCGGTCTTAACTTAGTGCACGTCACTTTGGAGCGGGCGAACCGTCGGACCAGTGGGACACCGGAATAGCGAGCGTCACTGGCTGGTACGGGCGAAACCCGGCCGATGGAGGAGGCGCTAGGATCGGCGACCCCTTGAAGCTCGCGGCCCACGTGGCCAGTTGGTCGTACGCGATGAACGGCATGACATGCGGACGCCACGGTCCGTCGGCTCCGAGTAGGTAGCCGTTTTTCGATAGCATGAACGCAAACGAGGCGGGAGCGGGATCGGTGAATTGGTGGTCGGCATACCCGGCTTTCGCTTTCGCCGCAATCTCTTCACGAGTATCGCCGGCGATCGCCCACTTCGTCAGTGCAAGGTAAAACGGGAGTACGCTTCGCACGGCCGGCGGATTGAGGCATGCTGGCCCGAGACCGTGCCAGTTCCAGAACTCGGGATCATCGAAACCCGCCGTCCACGAGCGTCCGACAACGCAGACCCAGCCGTTGGTGCCCTTGACCCCGACGACGTAGCCTTGCTTCGTGAAGACGAGCACTCCAGCATGAGCGGAGATCGATGACGGCCCTGCCGAGCGAGCCAAGGCGATTTCGGCGGCAGCGCTGGGCATCAGGTACTTCGCGATCGGCGCCATCGTCGGGTAGGGGTTTGGCGAGGGGACCTGTCCGAAGGCTACGGTGGAGAACGCAAGCGAGAGCGCAGTGGCTACGCAAGCAACGGCGATCTTCATGGGGCCTCCTTAAGTAAGACGAGCGTTGCAGAGATTGGCGGGGCCGCAGGCAGTTGCGGAATGCTGAGCGCAGCAAGAAACGAGTTGTGCAATCATCATCGTCAGTGACTCGCCCCTCGCGTTGTTCGACGCAACGAAGACCGTTGGAGTACCGGGCATGAACTTACTTTGCACAACGCCGCTTCGCAATGAAAAGTGACAGGGAGCCCAATCCCGTTTCACCGCATGCTTGCGCAAATCACGAAAAACCGGAACTTCTAACAGAATTCGCTATTAGTCTATAGAAATGAAAAGACTGGTGCTAAGCGCATCGGACGTGTAGACTACTCTCTTGGGGGGTCGAATGCCCACGGGTCGCAGCGAGAATTCCCTGATCGACAAGGCCCCAGCGGGATTCGAACCCACAATTCGGGGTCCCGGCCAAAACCGCTATGTGCCGCGAAAGCCTGTCCTATCAGGGTTTTTCGCATGTCAGCCGCCGCCGGGTGTTATCCGATTTTATCCAATCCCGGGTTGTCCGACCGCCGCGGTCTTTCATCGCGTAACCGGCGACGGCTGATAATCGACGCGACGGCACCGCGGGCTGACGCATTCGGGGGGATCCTGCTTGCCGGATTGTCGCACTAAGCTGGCACATCGATCTAGGCCTGCTTAGCGAGCTGCGCGATCGGGCGTCGCTACGCCGCGCAGTTGCAATGCACACGTCAACGCCTGTATTGCGAACTAAGGACTATCATGTGTCGCCCAGCCTGCTGCAAAAAGTAGGCCCTGAGCCTTATATGTATTTAACGTGTACCTGGTCGATCACGCCGCTGAATGTGAACGGAGCTTGACCATAATAATCTAGCGAAACTGGCGAGCCGAGGTTGGTCCCGATGTGGAGGCATCCGTTGGCAGTGAACGCGAGCGGAGCCGAGACCGGGACATTGCCCTGCGCAACGACTGCGCCGTTTATCTTGAGGGTCACGTCCAGCGGGCCTGCCGGTCTAGGAGCGCCGGCGTAAGTGGTCTGCACTTCGATTTTCACATTGCCAGTCGGTGCCTTTTCCGTCGCCTTGATGCGAGTCCGCGCGATCTCGAATAGATTGTATTCGTAGCAGAGAATGCCGTTCTGCACGAAACAAGTCAACCCGCCAGAGAACGCCCCTAATGAATACAGTACGCCGTTCGCGTTGGCTGGAACGTGGGCGTCGATGGTCACGAGGTTCGCGATGCTTCCGAGCCTTGGCGCGGTGAACTCGGGCATCCTGGTGATGCGCCCCGGGAAAGTCCATTCCGTATACGGCGTCGCGACACGGTCCTCGGGATGCAACATGACCCAAAGGCCGCCGCCAACGGGGTAGCCATTATTGCGAGCAAACTCAATAGCGAACGTTTCTTTCATTTGGATGAGCTTGCCCGGCATCTCCGCAGCGAGGTCCTTAGCCTGCGACCAGTCCTCGTCGATGTTGTAGAGTTCCCACTTGTCATCATCGGGCGTCCAGGTTGGAAGGTTTGCCGGCGCCCCGGTAGCCCAGGGGATGCGGGGACCAAAGGCTGACGCGAACCACCCATCGTGGTAGATGCCGCGGCTGCCCATGATTTCGAAATACTGGGTCAACAAGCGACCTGGTGCCTTTGCATCGTCGAAGGTGTAAGCAAAGCTGACACCGTCGATGCGATCCTGCGGAATTCCGTTTACCACCAGCGGTGGGGTAATGCCTAGCACCTCGTAGATGGTTGGAACCACATCGTTCACATGGTGGAATTGCGGTCGCGGCGTCCCGTCGGGTTTGATCTTCGCCGGCCACTGGACTGCCATCGGATTGCGCGTACCTCCGAAGTGCGACGCTACGAGTTTGGTGGCCTGGTATGGCGTACTACCGGCCCAGGCCCAACCGGAGTGATACATGTTGTCGGCCTTGGGCGAACCTAACACGTCAAGGCCCCCGAGTTCATCCAGCGCCTTGATATGTTGTTCAATAGTCGTTGGAATGCTGTTCTGGGCAAGTAGCTCGCTGATCGTGCCGTTCTGCCCCTCGGCGGATGAGCCGTTGTCGCCCCAGATGTAAAACACAAGGGTATTGTCGCCGTATCCGAGACGATCGATCTCGTCGAGAACGCGGCCCGCCTGCGTGTCCGCGTGTTCGCCGAACCCCGCGAACACTTCCATCAGACGACGCTGGAACGGCCGCTCATTTTCCGGGATGCTGTCCCAGGCGGCCATTGCCGGGTGGCGGGGAGTGAGTGCGGTTTGCGGAGGTATCCAGCCTTTTGCCTTCGCTCGCTCGAAGACGCGCTCGCGGTAGGCGTCCCAGCCGTCGTCGAATTTGCCTTTGTACTTATCTGCCCATTCTTTTGCTACATGGTGCGGGCCATGAACGGCGCCCGTCGCCCAATACATGAAGAATGGCTTATCGGGTTGGAACGCTTTATGCTTGCGCAACCAGTCAATTGCATCGTCCGCCAAGTCTTGGCTCAGATGGTAGCCTTGTTCCGGCGTCTTCGGAGGCTCAACGAGCGTCGTGTTACGTACGAGACTCGGTTCCCATTGCGACGCCTCGCCGGCGAGAAAGCCATAGAAATATTCGAAGCCATAGCCAGTTGGCCAATACTCGAACGGGCCAGCAGCGGTCGTCTGGTCGGCCGGTGTGTTGTGCCATTTCCCGAAGGCTGCCGTGCTGTAGCCGTAGTCCTTTAGAACCTCTGGTATCATGGCGCTGCTTTTTGGTTGGATGCCGGCGTAACCGTCCCAATCATTTGCAAATTCCGCGATCTGGCCAGCACTAACATGGTGATGGTTGCGCCCCGTCAGTATTGAGGCGCGCGTCGGCGAACACATTGCCGTTGTGTGGAAGCGATTGTAGGCGATGCCAGAATTCATCACACGTTCGAGCGTCGACGTTTGCACTTCGCCACCCAGCGGGGTTGGCAGACCCGGACCAGCATCATCAATGAGGACTATTAGGATATTTGGTGCGTCGTCCGGCAGTCGCCGCGGCGTAATGCGAGTGTGATAAACAGACTCCTGCATCGTGCGACCGGCAATGCTGGCCGATGGCGTCGGGGGAAACGGTAACACGTCCTGCGCCGGAGGTTTAGCTGCTCCCAGCGTTGTATCGGTCGCTTTTGATTTCGAGTTCACTGGATCATCCTCTCGAGATTCGAAAAGCTTGATTCGAAACTCCCGCCGCAGAAACTGTTGATTTTCCTCTCGTCCTTGTCTTCTCGCCGCCGGGGAGTATTGTCCTTCTGCCGGTTTACGCGTATTCAAAAACCGCAAAGAGCCTACGTCATTCTTGTGATCCGTTCTAGCTCCGTGCGCTTTCTTAGCAGCGTAACATGTTGGCACGCGCATCATCATGGACAAATCCCCCCAATGCCGTTTACGCGGAACTTGGTGCATCCAAAGACGCGCGATCCTGTTCGCGGGCCGAGGATCACCACATACGGAACGACCGCAAGAACAACGGCGACGATCAACGTCTCGCCCGGATAGATCCTTTTAAACTCGAGCATTTCATAAACGACGTCTAGAACGATGGCTACGATGAGAACTTCCAGACGGCACTCCAGCACTCGCGCAGTCGCTCTTGCCGATATTGGCCGTCGGTGAAGACCGAGAGGAAATAGCCCGGCCTGGCAGCTTGGGCGTCCCTCACGCCGCGATGATTGCAATGAGTGCCGAAACCGACGGCTGGATCGGGAAGCGAAGCGACAACATGCCGCCAAGCCGTCCGAGGAGGTGGTCTCAGTCACGCGTGAACAGATCTTCCAACCTTTTCTCCGTTTACGCTATTACGGTTCGACCTCGAGAAAGGGCTTCATGTCCGGTGTCAAGGGGCTGAGCCGCCGGAGGTGTTTTCTTGAGCGCAGGGCAACTGAGGGCGACACTTCGAAGTTGCCGTGGCCGAGGGCGGTCTTGCACGCACGGCGCATAGCGAACTGCCCGCTGATCTACAACAGCGAATTCATCGGAAACGTCAGAGCCGTTCCAAGGGCGCCGCCCCTTCTCGCCCAACTCGAGCAATGACAGACAACCGAAACGCGCGTCCGAGCATCGAGCTTTGCGAAACGTGCCACGCGAGGCTAAGTAAATTACTTAACTGAAGTTTCGCCTACGACGTGTTCCACAATAACCGCGCACTCGGCGTAGTCGCCGATCGTCCGATCGCAAACGACGCAACGGCGTTCGACGTGAACCGTAAGCGCGTGGCCGCGCGTAACGCAGCGCCGGCTCCGATCAGCGTTCGTGGGCCAAACGTGGGCCAATCGTCGGTTCGTCAACGAAAAAAGCCCGGTCAAATAAGGGAAATTCATATAGCCCCAGCGGGATTCGAACCTACACTCGACGGTTCTGGCCAACCTGCTCCGCTACTGAAAAGCCCGTCCTGTAAGGGTTTTAACGCCATCGCTCCCTAGGCATTCCTATCCGTTCCGGGTGGCTCTGGCACCTTTTGGCACTTTTGGAACCGGGCAAAGTGCGATGCTACGGCTTGACCACGCGAATCGGAAAGTGTGCGACCCCGCCAATCGATGAGACGGTAATCACGTAGGTTCCAGGTGCCAATGGCGATACAAAAAATTGGCTTAGGTCCAGGGGATAAACGAAGGTCTCGCCGGGTTTGAACGGAGCGCCTTCCCCCGAATAAACACCCCCGTGCGGCCATCGCGCGGGACGGTGGCCCCTCGCGTCCATAGCGTCAATATCAATCTCAATTGGATCAATGCCGCCCGGTAGGTCATGATCGCTGGCGTTCCGAGTAGCGAGGAGCACAACCATCGGATGCTTCCACCAGAATGCGATCAAATGGTCGGGGTCCCGAGACTCCAGCCGCTCGACGGCTGAGTCCAGTGAAGTTCAGTCGGTGGTGCGCCCGCAGGCCCCGGCAAACTATAATACGTGGCATTGGATTCGGCGCTATTGGGCGCCAGAAGAAGCAATGAGAGGAACGGAGCCAACAGCGTCATGCGCGTTTCACCGCCTCTCAAACCCGCCTTCGCGCACTTCGACTTCGCTGGTGAGGAGCCGCACCGTAATGGTTGGCGGCTGAATCTCTATGACCGGGCCGTTTTCGTTCTTGCGCGTTACGTGAACGGGATCGCCGATCTTCAGTTCATCTATTCTATGCGCCACTTTAGGCACCGCCATTTCTGTGACGTGGCGGTCCTTGAGGCTGAGCCGCCGCTGGATTTTGCGATTGGGGCGCTGCCCACTCGGAGCCATCGTCGAACCGCACGGCCTTGACGGAACAAGGCCCCGGGATGGCTGCGATCCGCCAAGCAATGACCACATTTGGGGAAAACGTGCCTGTCTTTGCGAACGTGGTGTCGCCGATCTGAATTAGAACGACTTTCGCAACTTTTTCCGTGGTGTTCACGAAGGAAACATCGAACCCGACGACCTTAGAGCCCTGGCCCCCGGCATCGGCCACGCCGAGGTAACCGGTGTCAACGCTGCATTAGATTTGGGCCTGACGCCCCTTGGCACAGCCGCCAGTAGGCTGATCTGCCCCGCCTGCGCGGAATTCCTCTTGAATCAAGGCGTTTCGCCCCTTAGTCCGCTCAAATAGCCACCCTTGCTATGAAATATTTTGACAATTCCGAGCTGAGGTGCACGCTTTCTAGTATTTCTAGGGAGCTACAGTTGGCTTTTGCTCTTTTGGTTTGCGACCGAATGCTGCCCGGACTATACGCTTTTTCGAGAGAAACCGGCTTTGACGGCACCATTTACTACAAATGCCTCGAAAGCGCTTGGCAAAATTTGGCGGGCGATGGAGGACTCCGCAACTACGATAGCCTCGCAGGAGAGTGTCTCGCCAGTGCACCGGACACCGAGGATTCGGATCACCCCCTGGTGTCAGTGGCTTTAAGTGCGGCCCTTTCGATAGCAGCAATAATGAGATTTCTTTCGGACTTTAGCGTTGACCACGTCGTAGAAGAATCTGGTTTGGCAGTGGATACCGCTGCGCTGTACGCGCAACACGTCGATGCAGTCGCGCCGCGCTCGTTCGACCTCAACGAAGTCGCGTCCCATCGATTCGTTCGCCAAGAGCTGGAGCGGCAGGCAGATGACTTGAAGTTCCTGGCCGCTCTGCCAGCGGACGTTCTTCCGCAAATCGTTCCGATTCTAATCGAGCGCGCGAGGCTAGCACCCAAATTGCTACCCGGAGTACGTTGACGCCGGAGCTTTCATCGCGTTTGCGAGGTTCATTTACAGCCGTGGCACTTTGGCTGACCTTCGCGAATCCTCCAAGAAAGCGGCGACGAACTGACCCTCACTCCGGATTCTGAACCAGCGGGACTCGCGAAAACTCGGCAAAACTCCTCACCGACACCTGGAGCTTTTGCCCGTGCGAAAACGTCACTCCCCCGACCAGATTGCCGCCGCCTTACGGCAAGCCGAGGCCAGCATTGCGTTTCGTGGTAGCGCCAACGGGAATCGAATTTTGCCGAACGTCCCTGCCTACTACTTGGCGCTCCGGAATTGCCCGTAAAATAAGGCTTTCGACTCATCCCGTTCCTGACCGTTACGCCTAAGTACGTCTGCCTCTGGCAGAATTTGGCAGAGATCCAAACCGCCCCTGAGGATCAATCTGATAGCATCGTAGATGCCCATCTTGGCTGATCCACCAGCGTACATCTACTAGCGTCCCGGCGAAATCACGCCGACGCGCCTCTATGACCTCGCCTTGGCTTTGCCTGATGCCGTGTTGTGCCTTCGGTAAATGTCCTTAATGTCTACACCGTCTGCAATTGCTTGTTTCATTTTGTCGAGGGCGGCTTGAGAATAGCCGTAAACCGTCTGCGATCCGATCTTCTTCGAGAGAAACATACTTGGATCGTCACGTAGCCCGAGTTCCTTAGCGAGCCCCGGTACCTGAACGTAGGATGCAAGACCAAGAATTTGAGCGATCTGCTTGTACCGGTACGGAAATCTGTTCCAAACATCATACTCGCGAACGGCCGTCGCACTCTCGGCGCCCGGATCACCGTCTTTTAGGATCTGAACGGCGGGTAAGTCGGTGCTCTTCGAGATGCGCACGATCAGCGAGACACCCTCCCCGCTTATGCTCGCTGCCATAGAGGAAAGACCGGGAAAGAGTTCCTGCCAAGGTTTATTGCTTTGCAATCCACGCTCAGCCCGCGCTACGTCCTTCTCCGTGACGAGAACCTCTTCGGAAACATGTGCCTCCATGGCCAACAGCGTTCGAATCCTCCCGCGGGCCTCATCTCGATGCCGCCGCCCTGGTTTGAGTAAATCTCTCACCTGAGAAAATTGACTGTCAAAGAACACGGAGATGTCACGAGGCACGGGCTGTGACGACAAGGGAAGAACACGACGCGGAAGATGGTCGGCCAGTTTCTCCGAGAAGATTCGACCAAGTAGATCATCAAAAGCCGTAACGAAGGCGCGAACCTCAAGGAAGAGAACCGCCTCGTCAAAATGCGCGTACCAATGTTGTTCGGCGTCACGCATTGCGTCTACGGCGCGGAATACACCGCATTCAGCGTCAAGGGATCGAAGATGCTGAGGGGCATGGTTGAGGCATTTCGCCATGCCAATAGACTTGCCGTCCTTCCCAAACACCTCGCATGTGCCAACCTGAACAAGGGCTGCCTTCAACAACATCTCGCCTGCGTGTTGCAAATGCAACAGCACGGATGTGACGCGCCCTTCATCGGCAAATGAATTGAAGGCTGAGAGCGCCGCCTTTACGGAGGCGAGCGCCTTTGCCTTGAGTATCTTTGCATCTCGTTTTAGTTTCACTTCAAATTGGTCGAAGAGTCGCATTTCGTCCCGGACCCTTTCCCAGCAACGCCTGGGCGGCTGGCTCGATCCGCGGCGGCCTAATGGTAAAGGTTTAGATAGACCCGCACTCGCGACATTGCCGACGCTAGAAAAAGGAATTTCGGAACGAGAATTTCATAGGAATCGGTGCCGTCGAGGAACAGCGGATCGGGGTAAGGGAAGGCAACGACTTGCCGGAATGTGCCTTCGTCTATCTTATCATTCCTGGGGCTAGGTTGGCCCCCGCCCACGATCAGAGTATCAGCGTCTGATCAAAGAACCTGCTGCAGGTAATGCAGATCCCAGAAAGCCTACCATGACGTTCGATCAGTTGCCTGACATTCTCCATCCCAAAGAGTTGGCCACCTATCTCCGCATCGGACGAGATGCGACCTACGCCCTGCTAAAGAACGGTGCTATTCGATCCGCCCGCATTGGCCAGAAGTACTGCATCCCCAAGGAATCCCTGCGCGTCTTTCTCGAACTGCGCACGCGGCCAGAGCCGTCTCTCGCTAAGGAGCACTGAGATGGCTGGATCAATCAAGAGACTAGGAGATCGGAAATATCGAGTCGTTTACGAAATCTTTCCGACGAACGGAAAGCAACGTGATCGACGCACGACGACACTTGAAGGTGTCACAAAAGCACAGGCAGAGGCATACCTTGCGGAACGCCGCGCCGAGTTGGTCGCCGAAAGAAGCGGCGTCGCTCCAAAAGACACGGGGAGCGTGAATACGCTCATTGACGCCTGGCTTAAGTCCAAGACGACGAAAGAGAGTACAACCCTGAAACGATACCGATGCTATACAGATCGCTACCTACGGCCTCAGTTTGGCCAGACGAAGGCGAGCCAACTGCGACCCTCGCACTTGACGCAAGCGTATAGCGAGTGGCTCGTTCAGGGGAAGTCTGCTCGAACCGTAAGGCATATTCACGAGACGTTTCGCAACGTCTTGAACTTTGGTCTAAGAACCGAGGTCTTAAGCCGGAACGTAGCAACTCTCGTGAGTGCTGACGATCTGCCAAAAGTGAAGAAGCCAAAGCCAAACGGGCTGACCGAATTGCAGATGCGCCAACTACTAGAAGAAGCCAAGAACCCAACGAAGCGAGCGAAATCACGGGGCACTCTGTCGGCAGAACCTTGGTTCTTCCCGGCCGTGTTCTTCTCGTGTAGTATGGGGACGCGGCGCGGCGAGACGTTGGCGGTTCGGTGGGCGGACGTTGACCCGGACGGCAAAACTGTGACCATAGCCCGTTCCGTCACGGAGACGCTAGAGTTCAAGGCACCGAAGAACGATCAGGCGCGAACGCTGTCCATGCCGGACAGTCTGGCGACGGTTCTTCGGACCCATAGGGCGCAGCAGAACGCAGATAGATTGCTCCTCGGAGCGGCCTATTCGGATTATGATCTGGTCTTTGCGCGGGCGGACGGGACGGTTGTCCCACCCTGGAATTTCGGATCGTCCGTAGCAGACTGCATGAAGCGAGCGGGGATCAAAGGCACGTTACACGATCTTCGCGACACCCACGCGAGCCTGCTGGCGGCGTCAGGCGTACCTCTCGAAGTTGTGTCCAAACGGCTCGGCCATTCGAGCATTGTGGTCACTGCGGAGAGGTACTTGCACGTCTACAGAGATCGAGATGCGGCAGCCGCAGCGGCGTTCGAAAAGTTGGTAGGGTAGTGCGGTTTCTGGCAGAGATTTGGCAGAAATCGTAGGGGGTGCGCCGCAAACCCTTACTGCATAAGGCGAAAATGGTAGCCCCAGCGGGATTCGAACCCGCGTTACCGCCGTGAGAGGGCGGCGTCCTAGGCCTCTAGACGATAGGGCCGTGGCTCCGGGGCAGAGACTCGAACTCCGATAACAAACTTCAGAGGCTTGCGTCCTACCATTAGACGACCCCGGACGGCAGCGTCCGTAATACTACACGGGCGGCAGGTGTTCTTGCAACGCCTTTCCCCGGCGTCCGTTCCTTCGTTCGCAGGCCTGAACGACGCTGGAATCGCGTCGGTACCAGCGGTGCGAAAGCGCTTTGGATGAGAGGCGCGTCCTTCGACAAGCTCAGGATGACAAGGGGGATGGCAACGCCATGGCACGGACGCTTAGTTTACACGAACGGGCGTTCGAAGTTGTTAACGGGTTCGAGGGGTAGAAGATGCCTGGGAGTCGCATAATTACGGTCCCACGTTCTCAATCTCGGGCTCTTTCGGAGGCTTTTCTTGCAAGCGATCGTTCTGGTCGGGGGTCAGGGTACTCGGCTCCGTCCGCTTACCTATGGCACGCCCAAGCCGATGGTGCCGATCATGAACGTGCCGTTCTTGGCCCGGACGCTGCAGAGGTTGTACGCGGCGGGGATCCGCGAGGTCATCTTGCCGGCGGGTTATATGCCGAAAGCGATCTCGGACTATTTCGGCGATGGGTCCCGGCTGGATATGAAGATCACCTACGTTATCGAAGAGACGCCGCTCGGGACGGCCGGCGCGATTAAGAACGTCCAAGAGCATATCTCGGGGCCGTTCTTCGTCCTCAACGGCGACATTTTGACGAGCCTGGATTTGGGCGCGATGGCGCAGGCGCACCGCGACCGGGGCGGCATCGGGATGCTGCACCTCATCCGCGTGGACGATCCGTCGGCGTTCGGCTGCGTCGTGCACGACGGCTCGGGTTCGATTTCGGCTTTCATTGAAAAGCCCCAAGGGGCGCCTCCGAGCCACGAGATCAACGCCGGCACCTATCTGCTGGAGCCGGAGATCCTCAATGCGATTCCGGCCGGCCGGAACGTCTCGATCGAACGCGAGACCTTCCCCGAGTTGATCGCCCACGGCACGAAACTCTACGCGTATACGACATCCGATTATTGGATCGATCTGGGGCTGCCCGAGCACTATCTCAAGGCGCACCGGGACATCCTCAAGGGAATCATGCCGATGGGGATCGAGCCGGGGCTCAGTGGAGCGGGCGCTCCCTCGCTCCGCGACCATCCCTTCGTCGTCCCGCCGGTGCATGCCGATGAGGGGATCCAAATCGACCCCACCGCTCGCGTCGGCCCGAACGTCGTTTTGGGGGCCAACACCCGGATCGGACCCGGCGCCCTGGTGCGGGAATCGGTCCTTTGGGATGGCGTGGCAGTTGAAAAGGACGCCGAAATCGAAGAAGCAATCGTTGCCAGCCGTGCATCGATTGGTGCCGGTGCCCACGTTGGGCGTCGCAGCGTGATCGGCCACGACGTCGTCATCGATCCGGGTTCGCGTCTCGAACCCGACTCGCGCGTGGGCCGTTCCGCACCCATCGGCATTCGCTGACTTCCCTCGTGTTTCTCGTCCCTGAATCGTGGGGATACACGAAGGGAAGCGCTTTGGCATCCGCCGGTGCTGAAGCAACTAGATGAGAGGAACGATGGCCGTCGCGCATTTTGAGTCACCCGCATCTCCGAACCTGGTACCGCGGGTGCTCTTTTTGAGCTCGTATCCTCCGCGCGAATGTGGCATTGCGACGTTTACCAAAGACGTCGTAGACTCGTTTAATCAAGCCTACAACACGAGCAGCGAAATCATCGCCATCGACGAGCCGGGCGGCGAATTGCGCAGTTATGGCGACGAAGTCGTCGAACGCTTGAGCGAACAAGAACCGTATCAGCTACGCGGCGACCGCAGAATTCATCAACAGACATCCCGCCGACGTGCTGAACATCCAGCACGAGTACGGACTGTTCGGCGGCGAGCGGGGCGAGATGCTCGTCGATCTCTTGCGCGCGGTCGAAAAGCCGGTCGTGCTTACGCTGCATACCGTTCTCCCCGAACCGGACGAAATCGTGTTGCGCGTAACGCGCGAACTTTGCGCGAATTCGTCGGTCGTCGTCGCGCCCTCGGAAACGGGGCGCCGGCTGCTCGAGTCGGTATACGGCATCGATACGCATCAAATGCGCGTCATCCATCACGGCGTACCGGACGTGCCCTTCCAAAGCACCGACGCGGCCAAATCGTCCTTCGGCATCGGCCAGCGTTTGACGATCTCCACGTTCGGTCTGATCAATCGCGGGAAAGGGCTGGAATTTGCGATCGAAGCGATGCGTGCGGTCGTCAAGCGCCACCCCGAGGCGCTCTACCTGATTCTCGGCGAGACGCATCCGGTCGTGCGACGGCGCGAAGGGGAGACCTATCGCGAATCGCTTCAAGATATGGTTCGCGAATTCGGTTTGCAATACAACGTGCAGTTGATCGACAAGTACCTCGACTTTGACGAGCTCGTCGCGTACCTGCAGGCAACCGACATCTATCTGACGCCGTACCTCAATCCGGTGCAGATCGTGAGCGGCACGCTTGCATACGCGGTCGGCTGCGGCAAGGCGATCATCTCGACGCCGTACCTTTATGCCGAGGAGCTCTTGGCCTACAACCGCGGCTTCTTGTGCAAGTTTCGCGACGTCCCGTCCATTGCCGAAAACCTGAACAGCCTGCTCGACGATCCGTCGCTGCGGCGCGCTACCGAGCGCCGCGCGTACCGCTTTGGACGGCAAATGACGTGGCCGCGCGTTGCGGTCGAATACGGACGCCTGTTTGCCGAATTGTCGCCGACCGACGGCGCGGAGCTGGTAACAACTGCCTAAAGACGGCCACCAGCGTCTGCCATCGCTCGAACATCTCAAGCGGCTAACCGATGACATCGGCATCGTTCAGCACGCAACGCACGACGAGCCCGATCTCGCGACCGGCTATTGTACGGACGACGTTTCGCGCGCATTCATGGTCGTCATCATGCGCCTGCGCGCCGTTCCGGACGACGGCGACGCGACGGCGTTGGGCGAGATCTACTTGCGATTCCTCAAGCAAGCGCAGCGGGCCGACGGGATGTTCCGCAATTTCCGCTCCGGCGTAGGCGAAAAAGCGTGGCTCGACGAGCTCGGGTCGGAAGACAGCTGCGGGCGGGCCGTGTGGTCGCTTGGCTACGGGCTGCGTTACGCACCCGATCCGCGCTGGAGAGCCGAATGCGGAGCGCTACTTGCCAGGGCGCTTCCGGCCGTAACCGGGTTTTCGCACGTGCGTGCCCGCGCGTTCGCCATGTTGGGGCTCGCACACGCTTTGGAATCGAGCGAACGGATCGACTCCTTCCGGCATCCGCTGGAACATTTGGCCGCCGCGCTCGCCGCAGCGTACGACCGCGAACATCGCACCGGGTGGGAGTGGTTCGACGATCATCTCACCTACGACAACGCGCGCCTCCCGGAGTCGGTACTGCGTGCGGCTCACGTCCTGGCAGACGAGCGCCTACGCGCGATCGGGCTCGAGTCGCTCGCGTTCTACGAGAACGTGACGCTGCTGGAAGAGCGGTTCGTCCCGATCGGCAGCAATGGGTGGTATTGGCGCGGGCGCGAGCGGGCGTTTTTCGCGCAGCAGCCCCTCGAGGCAACCGCGATGGTCGACGCGGAACTCGCGGCGTTCGACGCAACCGGCGACCGGCGCCATTTTCAGAACGCCTACATCGCGCTGGAATGGTACCTTGGCCGCAATACGGTCGGCGCGGTGCTGGCGCACCCGAGCGGTGGCGGACGCGACGGTCTCGAAGAAACCGGAGCGAGCACTAACATGGGCGCGGAATCCACGCTCGCGTACTTGGCGGCATCCTACGCGATGGCCGAGCGCGAGGGCACGTAAGGGGCTCCGAGGCAATCCGACCCTAAACGGCGAATATATCATAATGATCCTCGAACCAGAAGTCCTTAACGACGTGCAAACTGCCGCCGTACGCCACACCAATGGACCCTGTCTCATTTTTGCGGGCGCCGGCAGCGGCAAGACCCGCGTCCTGACGCAGCGCATCGCCTACCTGCTGGGCGAGAAACACGTTGCGCCCGATCGCATCCTGGCGGTCACCTTTACCAACAAAGCGGCCGGCGAGATGAAGTCTCGCCTGGAACGCATGGTTGGTTCGGTGGCGCTCGATTTGTGGGTCGGAACGTTCCATTCGATGTGCGTGCGCATCTTGCGCCGCGACGGCCAGCGCATCGGCATCGCTCCGAATTTCGTCATCATCGACGACGCCGACCAGCGCCAGGTGATGAAAGAGATCCTCGACGATCTCAATTACGACGAGGCCCATTTGGCGCCCAGCGCGTGCCTGAACGAAATCAGCCGCGCCAAGAACGCGCTGATGTGGCCGGATGCGTACCTGGAGAAGCAGACCTCGTTCCTGGGCGAGCAGTACGGCAACGCCTATGCCGAGTATCAGCGCCGGCTGGCCGAATCCAACAGTTTGGACTTCGACGACCTCATCGTGCGCACGATCGACTTGCTCGAGCGCGACAAAGAAGCGCGCGAGAAATACCAGAAGAAGTTCGAGTACATCCTGGTCGACGAATACCAGGACGTCAACGCCGCGCAATACCGTTTGATCTCGATCCTGGGGGCCAAGCACAAGAACATCACGGTCGTCGGCGACGACGACCAGTCCATCTATTCGTGGCGCGGCAGCGACCATCGGATGATCCTGCGCTTCGAGGAAGATTTCCCGAACGCGACCGTGTTCAAGATGGAAGAAAACTACCGCAGCACGCAGCGCATTCTCGATGCGGCCAACGCGCTGGTCGCCAACAATCGCACGCGCGCTCCGAAGAAGCTCTTCACGCGCCGTGCCGAAGGCGACGTCATTACGGTTTATCCGGCGGCCACCGAGCGCGACGAAGCGCGCTACGTCGTCGAGAAGGTCAAGAGCATCGTTCGCGACGGCGGCGCCTACCGCGACTTCTTGGTGCTCTACCGCACCAACGCGCAGTCGCGCATCTTCGAAGAGACGTTCCTGGCCGACGGCATCCCCTACCGCGTGGTGGGCGGGGTCGGCTTCTACGCACGCTCCGAAATCAAAGACATCATCGCCTACCTGCGCTACATCCTCAACTCGTCCGACGCGATTGCGTTCAAGCGGATCGTGAACGTGCCGCGACGCGGCATCGGACAGCAGACGCTGGCCGCGCTGGTTCATGCCGCCAATCTCGCCCACCGGTCGGTCGGCGAAGCGGTCTTCGACGGTGAGTTGCTGCGCTCGGCGGTGCCCAAGAAGATCAAGGAACTCGAGCGCTTTGCCGAACTCATCGCGGTCTTCCGCGAGAAGGCCAAGACGCTCTCGGTTGCCGATCTGCTGGTCGCCGTAATGGAAGAGTCCGGCTACGTGCGCGAACTGCAGTCGGAAGAAACGCACGACGCGCGGGCCCGCTTGGAGAACCTCCAGGAGCTGGTCGGCGTCGCGCGCGAGTACGAAAGCAGCGAAGCCGAATCCTCGCTGGCTGGATTCCTGGCTAACATCGCCCTGATCTCCGATCTCGACGCGCTCGATCCGGATTCATCGTACGTCACGCTGATGACGATGCACGGGGCCAAGGGGCTCGAATTCCCGACGGTCTTCTTGACCGGCTTGGAGGAGGGCGTCTTCCCGCACAGCCGCGCGCTTACCGAGATGGACGAGTTGGAAGAAGAGCGGCGCCTTGCCTACGTCGGCATCACGCGCGCCATGGACCAGCTCTTCATGTCGTACGGCCAGCGGCGCGCGATCTTCGGAAACACGTTCGCGTATCCGAAGTCGCGGTTCTTGGAGGAAATTCCGGGGCTGGAGTTTCTCGAAAGCGATAGCGTTACGCTTCCGCGTCCGGCGGGCGGCCGCTGGCGCGAGGTCGCGATTCACGAGTCCGCGGGCGCGGGCTTGCGCATGAATCTCTCCAGCGGCGATCGCGTCCGCCACCCCAAATGGGGCGAGGGCACGATCACCAGCGTCGCCGGCGCCGGCGGAGACGGTCTAGTCGGCGTCGACTTCCCGAACGTCGGTCAGAAGATGCTGATGCTCAAGTACGCACCGCTAGAAAAGATCTCACTCTTTTGCCGGACTCCACGATTCGCGTGGCGGTCGCCGGCGCGCTCGGACGCATGGGGCGCATTGCGTGCGCCGCTTTGCAAGACGCGCCCGCCGGCATCGCTTACGCCGGCGGTTTTGCGCGCACGCGGGTTCCGTCCGAGCAGATCTCGGACGACTTGAGCGAGATGTTTCTGACGCACCGGCCCGACGTGCTGCTCGACTTGACGACGCACCCATCAACGGTGCAGATCGCGAACGCGGCGCTCGAACGCGGCGTGCGTCCGGTCATCGGCGCGACCGGATGGACGCACGACGAACGGGCAGCGCTGGCGCGCTCGGCATCCGAGCGAAACCTAGGCGCGATGCTGGTGCCGAATTTTTCGATCGGCGCGGTGCTGATGATGCGCTTTGCCGAACAGGCCGCCCGCTACTTCCCAACGGTCGAGATCGTGGAGCTGCATCACGACGAAAAGCGCGATCGTCCGTCGGGAACCTCGCTGCTTACGGCCGAGCGCATCCGCGCCGCCGGCAGCGACGGGGAGGTTCCGATTCATAGCGTGCGCCTGCGCGGGCTGGTGGCGCATCAAGAGGTTCTGTTCGGAAACACCGGCGAGCTGCTGACGATCCGGCACGATTCGCTTTCGCGCGAATCGTTCGTCACCGGGATGTATCTGGCGATACGCGCGGTGATGGAAGCGCGAGGGCTCATGGTCGGACTCGACGCCGTCATCGACGGTGGGGGGCGGTAAGATCGTTACGGTCGCGGTCGTCGGCGCAACCGGTGCGGTCGGCGAAACGATCCTGCGCGTTCTGGAAGAGCGCGAACTGGGCGTGTCGGACCTAGGGCCGTTCGCGTCGCGGGCGCGCGAAGGCGGATCGCGTTACCGGGGACGCGATCTGGACGTGCGCGTCGCCAGCGACGAAGCGCTGCGCGGATACGACGTGGTGTTCTTCGCCGGCGGCGAAAGTGCTAGCGAGCGATTCGCGACGCGGCTGCTGGAACGCGGCGCGGTCGTCATCGACAATAGCGCGACGTTCCGGATGCGCGAGGACGTGCCGCTGGTGATCCCGGAGATCAACGCGCACGCCGTGCGTCCGGAGCACCGGCTTTTCCCGGTCGCGAACTGCACGGCGATCATCCTGTGCAGCGCGCTGGCGCCGGTTCGCGACGCGGCCGGACTGCGACGCGTGCGCGTGGCGACGTATCAGGCGGCCAGCGGAGCCGGGCGCGAGGGCCTGGAGGAGCTGCTGGCCGGGGAACGGGCGCTCGCACTGGACGAACCCGAACCGGCGCCTCGCGTCTTTTCCCAAGGCTTGGCACGTAACGCGATTCCCCAAGTCGGGGCGTTCGACGAGCGCGGCGACAGCGGCGAAGAGGTCAAAGTGCGCGAAGAAACGCGCAAGATGCTCGATCTTCCCGGTCTTTCGGTGACCGCGACGGCGGTTCGGGTCCCGGTGCGAACCGCGCACGCGGAAGCGGTCTTCGTGGAGACCGAGCGCCCGGTGAGCGTTGCGGAACTGGCGCACGCGTTCGACAACGCGAGCGGCATCGTTTTTCATGCGAGCGGCATCGTGACGCCGCGCGAAGTCGAAGGCGCCGACGCGGTTCACGTCGCGCGGCTGAGAGAAGAAGACGCGGGCGGCGGAACGCGCTTCGCATTTTGGTGCGCCGGCGATCAGCTGCGCAAGGGGGCGGCCACCAACGCGGTTGCGATCCTGGAATTGCTGCTGGCCAAAGGATACGTACGGTCTTGAGTTCCAGACCGGTCGCGATTCTCAAATTCGGCGGCACGTCACTGGCAACGCAGCAGGTTCGCGAGCTCGCCGTGCAGCGCGTGGCGGACGCGCGCGGGAAGAACTTCGCGGTCGTGACCGTGGTTTCGGCGATGGGGCGCACGCCGGAAGCCTATTCGACCGACGCGTTGTTGGAACTCATCGGCGGCCGCAGCGGAACGCGCAACGCGGACGTGCTGATGGCCAGCGGCGAAATGATCTCGGCGGCGGTCTTTGCCGAGGCTTTGGTCGCCGCCGGGATCGATGCGATCGCGCTGACCGGCGCGCAGGCGGGCATCGTTACCGATGGCGCGCACGGCAACGCCTCGATCGTCCGGGTCGAGCCCCGTACCGTCAAGGCCCTCGCGGACCTCGGCGTCGTTCCGGTCATCGCCGGGTTTCAGGGTGCGACCGACGACGCGGTCATCACCACGCTGGGGCGCGGCGGCACCGATCTGACCGCGGTCGCGCTCGGCGACGCGCTCGGCGCCGAACGCGTGGACATCTACACCGACGTCGAGGGAGCAATGACCGCGGATCCGCGGCGCGTCGAATCGGCGCGCACGATCGAGCGCGCATCGCACGAAGAGATCAGCGAGCTGTCGCAGCACGGCGCTAAAGTCATGCATCACAAGGCCGCCGATTTCGCCAGCCGCAGCGGCATGCCATATGCGATTCGCAGCGTGGAAACGGGCGCCGGAACGATCATCGACGATGCGGTGGATCACAAGCGGCCGGTTACCGGGGTCACGGTTTCGGGCGGTCTGACCTGGGTGCGCGCCATCCGGGGCGATATCGTCCATCAACGCCAGCGCATGCAGACCGAGCTCGAGATGTTCCGGCGGATAGCGGCAGAAGGCATTTCGATCGACCAAGTCACCATCAACCAGGCCGGCGTTGCGTTCGCGGTGCGCGCGGACCGCGGCGAAGACGTACGCCGCGTGCTGACGGACCTCAATCTCGCGGTCCGCTTCAGGGAGGGCTGCAGCAAACTCGCGGTGGTCGGGCGGGGCATGTTCGGAACGCCGGGCGTCGTGTACGAAATTGCGAGCGCGCTGTCCGACGCCAACGTCGAGATCATCCACTGCACCGACAGCAACATCACGGTTTCGGTTCTGGTACCGGAAGCCGACGTGCATCGTGCCGAGGCGGCCGTGCACGCGCATTTTCATCTCGACGCAAAGGATCCGGCGTGAAACGGCTCGGCACCATCGTTACCGCCATGATCACGCCGTTCGACGAACGCGGCGACGTTGACGCCGCCGAGGCCGTGCGTTTGGCGCGGTGGCTGGTCGAGCGCGGGAACGACGGGCTGGTCGTCGCCGGATCCACCGGCGAGAGTCAAACGCTCGACCTGGCCGAGCGCACGGAGTTAGTTCGCGCCGTCAAACGGGGCGTAGGCGATACGGCGGTCGTGATCGCCAACGTCGGCACCAGCGATACGCGCAGCTCGGTCGAAGGCGCGAAGCAAGCCGAGGCGGCCGGCGCCGACGCGCTGCTGGCGGTGGTTCCGTGGTATAACAAGCCGACCCAGAGTGGCATGATCGCACATTTCGGCGCGATCGCCGACGCATCGCCGTTGCCGGTCGTCATCTACAATATCCCGGGACGGTCGGTCGCGAACATGCTGCCCGCCACGCTGCTCGAGTTGGCGCGCAAGCACCGCAACGTTGCCGGCGTGAAAGAATCCAGCGGCGACCTCAAACAGATCGCGACCATCGTGCGCGATCGCGAGCCGGGGTTCATCGTGTTCTCCGGCGACGACCATCTGTTTCTCCCGTCGCTGGCAGTGGGGGCGGACGGCCTAGTTGGCGTCGCGACGCATTTGAATTCGCGCGAATTCCGGCGGATGTACGACGCCTTCCGCGCGGGCCAGACCGCCGAGGCGGCCGCCATCCATTGCGAGCAGCTCGCCCTCATCGACGCGCTGTTTGCCACGACCAGTCCCATCGGCATCAAGTGGGCGATGAATCAACTCGGCTTCAAGGCGGGCCGCTGCCGCTTGCCGCTCGACGAGCTTCCCGGAGCGCTCGCGGACCGGCTGCGCCCGCTGCTTTCCGCATATGCCGGCTAACGCCGTCGCCATCCTGGACTGCCGTCTGGACGCGATCGGCGCGCGCGAAGCAACCGCGCGCATCATGACGTTCGCGCGGGATCCGGCGGCGCACGCGCAAGTGGTTACGCTGGGCACCGAGATGGTGGTTTACGCGCAAAACGACGAACGCTTCCGCCGCATCGTCAACGGCGCCGCGCTGTCGCTGTGCGATACGGTGGGTCTGCTGGCGGTCGCGCGCCGGCGCGGGGCGGCGCTCGAGGAGCGCGTAACCGGCGTGGAGCTGCTCGACGATCTGTGCGCGGCGGCGGCCGCCGAAAAGCTGCCGGTCTATCTCTTCGGGGGCGCGATGGGCGTGGCGGCCGAAGCGGCGGCCGCGCTGGCCGCGCGACATCCCGGACTGATCGTCGCCGGCACGCGCAGCGGATTTTTTGACGATTCCGAAAGCGCGCGGATTGCCGAAAACATCCGTCAAAGCGGCGCGCGGCTGCTCTTTGCCGGGCTGGGATCGCCGCGCCAAGAGTTTTGGCTGGCGGAACATCTGGGCGCGACGGGATGCGGAGCGGGCGTCGGCATCGGCGGTTCGTTCGACGTGGTCGCGGGACGCGTGCGCCGGGCGCCTCCGGCGTGGCGTCGCGCGAACGCCGAATGGCTGTACCGTTTGGTGAGCGAGCCGGCGCGCTGGCGGCGGCAACTCGCGCTCCCGCGCTTCGTATGGCTGGTGGGACTAGAGAGCGCGGGTCTGCGGCACAAGAAAGGCACGGGCGAAACGACGTGAAGGCGATGATCCTGGCAGGCGGCCTGTCGACGCGGCTCTATCCGCTCACGAAACAAGTGCCAAAACCGCTGGTGCCCGTAGCCGGCGAACCCAACGCAGCGCACTTGGTGCGCTATCTGGAAGCCGCGGGTTTCGACGAGATCGCCATCAACGTCCACTACTTGCCCGACGCCATCGTCGAGGCTCTCGGCGACGGCTCGCGTTTCGGCGTTCGTCTCGAGTATCTGCACGAGCCCGAGCTGCTGGGCAGCGCCGGTGCGGTCAAGCAGATGGAAGACTTTTTTAAGGACGAGCACTTCGTCGTCGTCGGATGCGACGACCTTACCGACTTGTCGCTCCAGGCGCTGCTCGCGTTCCACCACGAACGCAACGCGATCGCGACCATCGGGCTGGTGGAGCGCGACGACGTCGAGCAATACGGCGTCGTCGTGGTTGACGAGACCGGCCGCGTCGTGGGCTTTCAGGAGAAGCCGCGCAAGGGCACCGAGCGCAGCAAACTCGTCAATACCGGCGTGTACGCCTTCTCGCCGGCGATCTTCCGGCAGATTCCGGACGCTACGTTCTACGATTTCGGAAAGCAAGTTTTTCCGGGGCTTCAAGAGGCCCAGGCAGCGTTCTACGGCTACGACGCGCGCGGCGCGTATTGGTGCGACATCGGAACGCCCGGCGAGTATCGGCGCGCCAGCTTCGACGTCGTGAGCGGACGCTTTACGATTCCCAATTCACGCGGCCGCGGAATCGACAAGACGGCGCGCGTCGAAACCGGCGCGCACGTCGAGGGCGACGTGTGGGTCGGCGCCGGCGCTCGGATCGACGCCGGCGCGACGATCGTGGGTCCGAGCGTGATCGGCGATAACGTGCACGTGTCGCGCGACGCGCGGGTCGAGCGCTCCATCCTTTGGAACGGCGTCTCGGTCGGTTCGGGCGCGACGCTGCGCGATAGCATCGCCGGCGTGGACTACGCCGTCGCCGCAGGCGCGACGCTCGACGGTGCGGTGGTCGCGAACGAACCCGTCGCAACCTAGCCGCTAGCGGAGCGTGGCGGGCCGCGTGAACGGCGCGCCATGTGGGAGCGCGTTCTCGACGCCGTGTTTCCGGCGCAGTGTGCGGCGTGCGATGCCGCCGGCACCGGGCTGTGCGAGCGGTGCTTTCCGCTCCGCGAACCCGTCTCGCGCGCACTTCCGTCGCTCAACGTTTGCGCGCTGGGGCGCTACGAAGGCGTGCTGCGCGCCGCGATCCTCGCACTCAAAGACGGACGGAGAGACGTAGCGCGCGCGCTCGGACGGCGGCTCGTCCCGCTCGTACCGGCGGCCGCGACGCTCGTGCCGGTACCGACGTCCGCGCGACGGCTGCGCGAGCGCGGCGTGGACGGCGTGCGCGCGGTCGCCGAAACGATGGCCGCCGCGTCGGATGCGACGTGCGTCGCAGCGGTTCTCGCGCAGTGCAAGGGGGCCGCGCAGCAAGGGAGATCGCGCGCGGCGCGGCTCGACGCGCGCGGCCGCTTTCGGATCACCGGGCGGATCGAGAGCCGCGAGATCGTGCTGGTCGACGACGTGGTAACGACCGGTGCGACGCTCGAGGATTGCGCCGCGACGCTGCGCGCGTCGGGTTGTACGGTGGCCGGCGCCATCGCGGTTGCGGTCGCCTAAACGGACGTGAGCGCTCCTACGCCGAATTAGACGGCCTCTTGGAAACGCACGCGCAGGCTGACGCCGCTCGACCGGCTCTTTCTCGAGCGCGCGGTCGAACTCGCCGCTCGCGGCATCGGCAACACCTCACCGAACCCGCCGGTCGGTGCGGTCGTCGTGCGCGACGGACGCATTCTGGGCGAAGGCTACCACCACCGCGCGGGCGGCGCGCACGCGGAAACCAACGCGTTGCGCGACGTGCGCGACGCCAGCGGCAGCACGCATGTACGTGTCTTTAGAGCCCTGCAATCACGTCGGGCGCACGCCCGCGTGCAGCCCCGCGTTGGCCGATGCCGGCGTGAGCCGGGTCGTCGTCGGCGCGCTCGATCCCAACCCGAAAACCAACGGTGCGGGCGTTTCGTTTTTGCGCGAGCGCGGCGTCCGCGTGGACGTGACCGGCGACGAACGAGTGCGCGCGATGATCGAGCCCTTCGGCGAATCGGTCGGCCGCGACCGTCCGTACCTGGCGCTCAAGATGGCGATGTCGCTCGACGGCTTCATCACTTCGGAACCCGACGTGCAAGAATGGATCACGTCGGAAGAGGAGCGGCTCTACGTCCGCGACCTTCGAATCGCGCACGACGCGGTGATGGTGGGCGCGGGAACGGTGCGCGTGGACGATCCGATGTTGACCGTGCGTCCTCCGCATCATCGCTTGCACGACTACGTCCGCGTGGTTGCGTGCAGCTCCGCCGCCGTGGATCCCCGCAGCCGCATCTTCGTCCCGGCGACCGGATACGCGAAAACGATCGTGCTCGCGCCGGCCGGCGCCCGCGATCGTTTCGCCGGCCTCGCCCGGGTTGCCGACGTTCTGTTCGTCGGCGGACGGCGGACGCAGCCGAACTCGACCTGGCGGCTGCGTTGTGCGCGCTGCGCGCTGAGCGCGGCGTGCAGAGCGTGTTGTGCGAAGGCGGCCCGACGCTGGCGGGCGGGCTCGTCGCGGCGGATCTGTGCGACCGGCTTGGTGTGGGCGATCGCGCCGCGTGCTGCTGCGCGGCGACCGCGCCGTGCCTGCGCTGGCGGGAAGCGGAATTTCGGGCAAGCGTGTGCGTTTCGATCGCGTGGAGAACGTCGGACCGGACGTCGTGATTTCGGGAGTCTTCGAACGTGTTTAGCGGACTGGTTTCGTATCGAGGCACCGTCGTCGAGCGGGTCGACGCTCGCGGCGGCAACACGCTGCGCGTGCGCTGCGAAGGCGTGGCGCAGGAGCGCCCAAACGTCAAGGATTCGATTGCCGTCAACGGCGCGTGCCTGACGGCGACGCGGATCGAAGGTGACGATATTTGGTTCGACATCGTTCCGGAAACGCTCGAGCGGAGCGACCTCGGGACGCTGGCGCCCGGCGATCTGGTGAATCTCGAATATTCGCTGCGGATAGGCGAACGATTGGGTGGCCATTTCGTCTACGGGCACGTCGACGGGACTGCCGTGGTACTCTCTCGCACGCCCGAGGGCCAGGGGGAGCGCGTACGCATCGAACGCCCCGAGCCGCTGCGTCGAGCGATCTGCGAGAAAGCGTACGTTGCGGTGGACGGCGTCAGTTTGACGGTCGCGAAAACGGGGCCGGGCTGGTTCGAGGTCGCGGTGATTCCCGAGACGCTGGCGCGAACCACGATCGGTCATCGTCCGGCCGGGAGCCTCGTCAATCTCGAGATCGACCCGTTTGCCCGTTACGCCCTTGCCGCCATGGAGAACCGATGAAATTCGCCGACCCCGTCCACCCCGGAGCGAAAACGTTCGAGACGCGGCTGCGGGTGCAGTGGGCCGACATCGACGTGGCCGGCATCATGTATTTCGCTTCGTATTGGCGTTTTGCCGAGCGCGCCGAGATGGAGATGTTCCGCGAAGCCGGCTTTCCGTACGACACGGTGTTCGAGGAATACGACGTCTGGCTGCCGCGCGTGCACGTCGAGGCGACGTATCACGCACCGGCGCTGATGGACGACTGGCTGCGAATGCGAACGCACATCGTCCACGTCGGCGCGTCGAGCGTCCGCTGGGTCACGGTGTTCTTCAACGAACGTACGGGGGAAGCCGGCGCCGTCTTCCGGTTCACGGTCGCTTGCATGGACCGCAAGACGAAGAAAAGCCGCGCGCTCCCTAGCCCGATCCGCAACGCGCTATTGGAGTTCGTCGCGCCGCAAACGTGACTAGATGGCGTTGTTGGCTTGGAGGGTTTTGTAGATGGTGACCATGAGGGGGCCGAGCTGGTCTTGCTTGGTGTCCGGTTGGCTGTTCAGGCCGACGGCGTAGACGGTTCGCGTCACGGGGAAATACGCGTACATCACGCGATAGCCCATCGTCTCGCCTTGGTAGAACCAGAACGTTCCGATACCGGGGGCCGTGGTCTGGGCGACGCCGAGGCCGAAGGCGTGCGGAACCTTTGCCGACGTGCTCGCGATCGGCAGTCCGTCCGCGGACGAGACGATGCTTTCCATGTCCGCGCGCTGCTTTTGCGACAGCAGCGGACCGTCGAAGAGCGCCCGGGCCCAGTGCGTGACGTCTTCCGGCGTGGCGACGATGCCGCCGGCACCTTGGGTCCACGACACGCTGAAGTCGCGGACGTCCTTCCCATACAGACGATTCAGCGAATCGTTGACGGGATCGGTGCTGGCAAAGTACCCGGCGACCGTGCGCGCGCGTATCGAAGCCGGGTACATGTTGGCATCGTAATACGTGTTGGCCAGGTGCTGCGGCGCGATGACCTGGTTGCGCAGGACGTCGTCGAATGCGACGCCGCCCGCGCGCTGCACGATCATCTGAGATAGAATATACGCACTGTTGGAATAGTACCAGCCCGGTTTGAAATTAGCCGGCCGCCCTTTGGGCGGATAGACGAACGAAAGCAGTTGGGCGGTGCTGAAGAAGTGCATCGGATCCTTGGCGAAGGCCGTTTGGAACGACGGCGTGTTGTCGTAGGTCTCGATGCCGCTGGTCATGTTCAGGAGGCGGCGGATGGTGATGCCCTTCCACGCCGGATACTGTGGCAGCCACTTTCCCACGGTGTCGTCCAAGCTCAATTTGCCGGCCGCGACGAGTTGAAGGACGGCGACCGACGTGAACGATTTCGTAATGCTGCCGACTTGGAAAAGACCCGACGGCGTGACGTTGCCGCCGCGACCGCCCCATTCGTTCGTTCCGGCCGTCAGGTTGAGATTGGCCGGATCGCCGGCGCGGCTGAGACTGAACGAGATCGCCGAGATGTGTTCGGGTTTAGCGCGCGTCTTGAGGTAGAGGTTGATGTCTTGCTGCAGCGCGGCTCGCAGCGCAGCTTCTTTAGGGCTTCCCTGCGCCGCCGCGGGGACGGCGCTCGCGCCGGAGGTCGCGCTGGCCGACGACGCGCCGGTCCCCGACCCGCCGCATCCCGTCACGATCGCGCACGTCGCCGCCAGCGGCAGAAGGGATCTCAACACGCCTTTCATCGGTGCTTACGGCAGCGCCGTGAGCTGATTCGCCCAGACGTTCTTGAGCGCGGTGAGTGAGGTTCGCGGCGTAAGTACGGTGCCTGCGGCGATGGCGTTCAATCCGTACCAGGCTTCGTCGCGCGCGCAGGCCGGATAGCTGTCCACCACGTTGGCGTTTCCGAGATGCACGCCGCGGGAATGCGGGTCGTCTGGGGTTTTGCTTCCACCATTCGTCGGTCCACTCGAAGTAGAAGCCGCCCGACACGACGCCGTCCGCCTGCCAACCTTGATACAGCTGCGTATTGGAGAACGTGATGAGGTCGTTCAGGCCGGCCATCGAGATGTTGCCGGTGGCGGGCATCTGGGCGATATCGGTGACCGCGTACGGAGATCCGCCGATCGGCTTGCAGACGCCGGTCCCGTCCGACTGCGGATAGACGTATTTCTTTCCGGCAGAACCTTTGGGGTGCCAGCCGGCGGTGCCGCCGTACTCCGTAAGAACGACCGGCTTGCTCGTCGTCGCGCGAATCTGCGCGAAGAGCGCGCCGGCGCCTTGATTGCTGTACGAGATACCGCGCCCGCGATAGACGTTGATGCCCCACGCATCCACCGCCGCGCCGAACCGTTCGCCTTGCGAAAGCGTGTAGTTGTTGTCGTCCACGTTTGAGGTCAGGACGAGTTTGTTGCGGTCGCCTCCGTCGGCGAAGCCCTGCTTGGCCTGTTTGGCGATGATGTTGAAATTGCTCCAATACGTCGCATTGCTGGGAACGGCACATTTCGGGTCCGACGGCTCAGATTGCAGGGGTTGATCTCGTTGGAGATGGTGATGCCCATGACGGCGGGGTTCTTGGCGTACTGTTTGTCGAGCCGATAGTATTGGCCGGCGAGGTCGTTGGCGCAACCGGAGTTGTTCAAGCACGTGGCACCGAAATGGATCGAGAAGACGACGTAGATCGGCTTGGTGCCGTTGTTCCAGAGCGCGGCGAGCGCGTTGTCGATCGGGCCGCTCACGTTGGGGTCGACGTTGTAGATGTGGATGACGTTGACGCCGATACTGCGCATCGACGGAATGTCTCGCGACCAGATGGCGGAGTTTCCGTTGCCCAGCGGATTGTTGTTGACCGGCTGGCCCACCTGAGTCGGTGAGTAGTCCATGCCGTGAACGAAAAACTTCAGCCGGGTTGCGGCCAGGGGCCGAACGCTGGAGCGGAACGCGGCCGCGCCGTTGGCGACGGCGACGGCCGAACTGGCAGTGGACGGAAGTGCTTCATCGAAGTCGATGTCCCGGCCCACGACCTCGAAATCGGTGTCGATGGAGGGCACGGGCGTGCCCGTTACGATCGGCAGGCCGCTCGGCGCCGTACCACCGCAACCCGCGATCGCTAAGACTAAAGCTGCGAAGCCCGACGCCCGCACAAAATTCGACACGCTTCTCATCGAAGGTCCCCCTGGACGCCTAACGCCCCGACGTCCTGCAGAGTTCCGTCCGAAGCCGTCGCGACCTTTAGCCGGCCTCGCGGGGCGGCCGCGCACGAGGGCGAAGAGTGAGCCGGATGGCCGATTCGATGCAGTCAACGGATAGTGCGGCCCGCGCCGGTTCGCTCCCGAGCGGGACGGTCACGTTCTTGTTTGCCGACATCGAAGGCAGTACGCGGCATTGGGAGAGCGCCCCGGCCGCGATGCAGGAGGCGTTGCGAACGCACGACGCGCTGGTCCGTTCGGCGATCGAAGCCCACGAAGGCTACGTTTTCAAGACGGTAGGCGACGAATTCTGCGCGGTCTTCGCCCGGTCGCGCGATGCGGCCGAAGCCGCGCTCGACGTCCAGCGAGTGCTGCTGGGCGCCGATTTTTCGGCGATCGGCGGCTTGCGCGTGCGCATGTCGCTGCATACCGGCGAGACCGACGAACGCGAAGGCGACTATTTCGGTCCCGCGCTCAATCGAACGGCGCGCCTGCTGGCGATCGGGCACGGGGGTCAGATTCTGCTCTCGGGCATTACCAGCGCGCTCGTTCAGGGGCAGATGCCGGAACAGGCGACGCTCAAAGACCTCGGCTCGCATCGGTTGCGCGACCTTGCCCTTCCCGAGCAAGTCTTTCAGCTCGGCGCCGCCGGGTTGCCGGACGCCTTCCCCCCACTACGTTCGCTCGAATCGATGCCGAACAATTTGCCCTTGCAGCTCACGAGCTTCGTCGGGCGCGACGCGGAGATTGCGGAAATCTCCGCGTTGGTGGAAAAGCACCGCTTGGTGACGTTGACCGGATCGGGCGGCGTGGGTAAGACGCGCGTCTCGTTGCAGGTGGGAGCGAATTGGCTCGACCGTTTCGCCGGCGGCGTCTGGTTTATCGAATTCGCTCCCATCAGCGACCCGGAGCTGGTTACGAGCGCGGTCGCGACGGCGCTCAACCTACGCTTGCCCTCGCAAGGCGACCCGCTTTCCGGATTGGTCGAATCGCTCAAGGGCCAAGAGATGCTGCTGCTGTTCGATAACTGCGAGCATCTGGTCGGAGCGACGGCGGCCACCGCTTCCGCAATCTTGCGCGGCTGCCCGAAGGTAAAGGTCCTCGCCTCGAGCCGCCAAGGGCTGGGCATTGGGGGCGAGGCCGCCTATCGCATGCCGTCGCTCGCGATCCCGGCTCCAAACGAGGCGGTTCCGTTGAGCGCGGACGACGCGCTCGCGTACGGCGCGATTGCGCTGTTTGCCGAACGCGCGCAAGCCGCCGACGCGAGCTTCGTCATCACCGACGAGAACGCGCCGGTGGTGGCCGACATCTGCCGCCGGCTCGACGGGATGGCCTTCGCAATCGAGCTGGCCGCCGCGCGGCTGACGATTCTCAAACCGCAGGAGCTGCGCACGCGCCTCGATCAGCGTTTCCGCGTGCTGACCGGCGGAAGCCGCGACGCGCTTCCGCGGCAGCAGACGCTGCGCGCGCTGATCGATTGGAGCCACGACCTGCTCGACGAGCGCGAACAGACCGTCTTCCGCCGGATTGGAATCTTCGTCGGCGGATTTACGCTGGAGGGCGCGACCGCGGTCGTGGGCGACGAGCTCGACGAGCTCGACGTCATGGACGTGCTGGCATCGCTGGCCGACAAGTCGCTCATCGTCGCCGAGAAATCCGGCGACGAAACCCGCTACCACCTGCTGGAATCGACGCACGCGTACGCGCTCGAGAAGATCCTTGCGGCGGGAGAACGGGCCGATCTCGGTGCGCGCCACTTCGCTTACTTGAAGAACCTGTTCGAGCGCACGGCAGCAACCTACGAACAGACGCCGCGCGACGTTACGGTCAGGGCGCTCGCGACCGAGCTCGACGACATGCGAGCTGCCTTGGACTGGGCGGAGGGCAACGATCCTTCCGGCGGCGCGGATCTACTGACGGCCACGATCCTACTCCCGCAGTTGGATTTGCATCGCGAAAGCATCGAACGCGCCAAACGTTTTGCGGCGGCCGTGGATGGCACCGACGCGCGCCGGCTCGCCAGGCTCTGGATTCACGTCTCGGCTTGCGAGACGGGAAGGTACGCGCACAACCGCGCGCTTGCGGCCGCGCGGCAAGGGATCGCGTTCGCACGCGAGTCGGGCGACCGCGCGACGCTGGCAGATGCGCTGATGAAACTCGCACGCGCTGCCGGATTCGAACACGAGCTCGACGAGTGCTCGGATGCGTTGCGGGAAGTGGAAGGGCCCGACCTGACTCCGCGGCAACAGCTCGAATTCTTACGAAGCCGAGCCTCGACCGCCGGTTTTTTTGGCGATCTGGCCCTCTCCTCGCAAATTTACGAGCAAATGCAAGCGCTACACCGATCGCTCGGCAACGAGCGCGGCGAGTACACCGCGGCCGCGAATCTTGCCGAGAACTGGCCTACGGAAGCGGCGACGCCGAGCGCGCCATCGTTTTGGCGCGCGAGGCGCTGGTGGTGGCGGAACGCTGCAAAGACCGCAACGCGATCGCGCTGCTCAACCAGAATCTGGCCGGCTATTCGCTCGCCGTCGACGACCTAGCCGGCGCGCGGAGTGCCGGTGAGGCCGTGTTGCGCTATTACGAACGCGTCGAACCGGCGAACCCGCACGTGCCGGTCACGCTGGAGCACATGGCGTTGGTTCACGCGCTGGAGGGCGATCGCGAACGCGCCGCGCGGCTCGAAGGGTACGTCAACCGGGCGCTGCTCGACGTCGGTTACGGTCGCGAATACACCGAATGCGTGACGCAGCAACGGCTGGACGCACTGCTCCGCGAGCGTTATGACGAAACCGAGCTCGACGCGCTGCTCGCCGCCGGCGCCGCGCTAACGCCGGAAGAAGCGATCGCCGAGTGCCTGAGATAGCACGCCGCGCGCGTGCAAATCACGGCTGCGCGGATTCGACGCGAAAGTCGACTTCCGGCTTCACCCCGCTCGCGAGCGTTTGATAGACGACGCAGTACCGCTCCGTCAGTTCGTGCAGGGTCGCGGCTTCTTCGGGCGTCGCATCCGCATCCAGGTCGAAACGAAGCCGAATATTCGTAAACCCAACCGGCACCGCGCGGTCGATGCCGAGCGTGCCGCGGAAGTCCAAGTCTCCCTCGGCTTGTATCGTGCCGCCGCGCAATCGAACGTTCTTGGCCGTCGCCACCGCTCGAAGCGTTACGCCGGCGCACGCGACGAGCGCCTGCAACAGCATGTCCCCGGAACAAACGACGGTGGCGTCACCGCCCGATGCGGGGTGCAGTCCGGCTTTGACCAACGCTCGTCCGGTTTCGACGCTGCAGCTGAGCCCCTCCGGATCGTCGATCCGGCCGGCCGCTTTCAGCGTAAAGAGCGCGGCTTGCGGATCGGCCCGATACCGGTCCTTAAGCGGTGCCTGCACGGCACGCAACCGTTCGGAATTCATGAATGCCCCCTTCGTCTACGCAGCTTCTCGTTCTCCGTTACGATGCTATCCCGGAAGCGACGGCTCCTCGGTAGCTCCGATGTTGGGCGGTCCCGGCTGCGGGACGTCGCGCACGGCGTCGTCGGCGCGCGTCGTGACGCGCACGGCGATCGCAAATGCGACCGCGGAGAGCGCGGCGGAGAGGTACATCGGCGCGCCGAGCAGGTCGAGGTGCTGCCACGGACCGGCGAAGAGCGCGAACGCGTACGTAAAGAGTCCCGGACCGACGAGCATCGAGATCCCGCGCACCGCTCCCAGCGCACCTTGCAGTTCGCCTTGCTCGGATGCGCCGACGCGCCGCGTCATCAGCGCTTGGGACGCCGGTCCGTAGAGCGCGAGCGCGCTGACCGGAATCGCGATCAAGAACACGACGCCGCTCCGAGAGCCGAACATGACGTAACTGACGATGGCTACGAATAAACCGAATAACAGAATCCGGCGCTCGCCGAAGCGTCTAACGAGCGGGCCGACCAGAAACGCCGACGATAAGGCGCCGCTCACGCCGACGAGCGTCAGCGTCAAGCCGATGGCACGCGCATCCCAGGCGAACTGCGCGATGCAGTAGAGCACCCAGATATTCGGCAGGCATTCGTGCGCGATGTTGCATACGAACGTGACCCACGTGAGGCCGAGCAGTTCGCGGTGCGAGCGAAGAAGGCGCAGCGAGCCGAGCGGATTGGCGCGCTGCCAGTCCACGATCGAGGTGCGCAGGTTCTCCGGCAACGACTCGGGCAGGACGAACAGGCCGTAGAGCGCGTTGAGCGCGCTGAACGCGGCCGCGATCCAGAACGGCAAACGCGGATCCACGTTGCCGGCAAAGCCGCCGATCGCGGGACCGAGAATGAATCCCAGTCCGAACGCGCTGCCGAGCAGGCCAAATGCCGCGGCGCGTTTTTCGGGATCGGTGACGTCGGCGATGTAGGCACTAGCCGTCGAAATGCTGGCGGTCGCGACGCCGGAAAGAACGCGTCCGACGAACAGCCACCAGAGGTTCGGAGCGAGGGCCATGATCGCGTAGTCGATCGCGGTCACGCCGTTGGAAAGCAAGATCACCGGACGGCGCCCGACCCGATCGGAAAGCATCCCGAGCAGCGGCGAGCAGAAGAACTGCATCAACGCCCAGACGGTGGTAAACAATCCGATGTAGAGCGCGGCGTCGGCGAGGTTACCGCCGGTGAAAATCGCGACGAGCTTGGGCAAGACGGGGGCGATGATGCCGAGCGCCATCATGTCGAGCAGGACGGTTACGAAGATGAAGCCGGTGGCGGCGCGCCGCCGGAGAAGGTTAGTTTGCATCGTCCGAAATCCAGTGCTCGAAGGCGGCGTCGACCCGTTCCCGATCGCCGGTGGCGGCGAGATCGAGAAGGAGGCCGCGAAAGATCGCGAGGGTTACCGTCGCGATCGCACGCGCAGTTCGTGGATCGCAGCCGCGGCGAAGCGGCGCGCGCTCGAGGAACGCGAGCCACTCCTCGACGGCGCGCTCGAGAAAGCCCGGAAATCGCGTGCGGTCGTGCAGCGCGATACCGTAGATTTCGAAGAACATTCGAAAGACCGGCCGCGCTTCGTCCGAGCTCAGCATCCGCCAAATCTCGCGGCAAACGGTGCCGTGCGAGTCGTCTTCGGCGATGAGCAGCGATGCGAAGAGTGCCTGCTGCCGCCGGCGCGCCTGTCCGAGCGCTTCGGCCAGCATCTCGTCCTTCGAATTGAAGTAGTACAGCAGGGTGCGGGGGCTGGCGCCGACGGCCTGGGCGAGCGGGCGCAGCGACAGTTCCGCGATGCCGTGTTCTTGTGCGTAGTCGACGACCCGGTCGAGGAGGGCCGCCCGATGTGCTTCGTCCGCCGTACGAGCCATGCCGGAAGGTTAACATACTTGAAACGGTCGTTTCAAGTATGGAGTGCCTTGACAGTTGTCAATTCCGCGGCGTAGGCTTCCGGGGTGAGCACCTTTGCCGAACGCCTCAATACCGCGATGCTTGCGGCCGGACTCTCCGCGTCCGAAGTTGCCGAACGGGCGGGCGTCACCGAGTCCGCGATCTCGTTGCTGCGCTCGGGGCGCCGGGAGCCCTCGTACCGGACGCTCGAACGGCTGGCCCGCGTCTTTCCCGACGTCGTTCCGGAGGCCGGCGATCCGCAGCACTCGCCCTTCGACGCGATCGAAGACGCGATCGTCGACGTTCGCGCCGGCAAGATGGTGGTCGTGCTCGACGACGAGGATCGCGAGAACGAAGGCGACCTCGTGATGGCGGCCCAGATGGTCACACCGGAGGCGATCAATTTCATGCGGCGCGAAGCCGGCGGCCTGATCTGCGTCGCGCTTCCCGGCCGGCGTTTGGACGAGCTGCAATTGCCGCAGATGGTCAACGACAATACCGCGGTCAACGAAACGGCGTTTACCGTTTCGGTGGAAGCGCGCGGCGTTACGACGACCGGGATTTCGGCGCACGACCGCGCGGCGACGATCCGGGCGTTGCTCGATCCGGAGACGCGGCCGTCCGACTTGTTGCGGCCCGGGCATACCTTCCCGCTGCGCGCACGCGAAGGCGGCGTGCTGGTGCGCGCCGGCCAAACCGAGGCGTCGGTGGACTTAGCGCGACTGGCCGGGCTATATCCCGGCGGCGTGATCTGCGAAATCATGGCCGACGACGGCACGATGGAACGGCGCGACGGACTGCGCTGCTTCGCCGACCGTCACGGACTCAAACTGGTCACGGTCAAGGACCTGATCGCCTATCGCATGCGCAACGAGAAATTGGTCGAGCGCGTCGCCGAATTCAAGCTCCCGACGGCGACCGGCGACTGGAAAGGCGTTGCATACGAATCGACTATCGACGGGATGACCCACGTGGCGCTGGTCATGGGCGAGATCGGCGACGGTAAGGATTTGCTGGTGCGCGTGCATTCGGAGTGCCTGACCGGCGACGCGCTGCATTCGATCCGGTGCGACTGTGCGGCGCAGCGCGACGGCGCGATGGAGGTCATCGCTAAGGAAGGCCGCGGCATCTTCCTGTACTTGCGCCAGGAAGGCCGCGGGATCGGACTGGCCAACAAACTGCGCGCCTACGAACTGCAAGATCAAGGGGCCGACACGGTCGAAGCCAACGTCGCGCTCGGACTGCCGGTGGACAAGCGCGACTACGGCATCGGCTCGCAGATCCTGTTCGACTTGGGGGCGCGCGAGATGCGCGTCATCACGAATAACCCGCGAAAGATCTTCGGGCTGGAGGGCTACGGGCTCAAGATCGTCGGCCGCGTGCCGATGCAAACGGAACCGACCAAGCACAACAAGCGATACATGGCGACCAAACGCAATAAACTCGGCCACATGCTCGACGAAACCGTGGCGTCGTGAAGGCCACCGGCGCGAACGGGGCGCCCGATGTGCCCGATTGCGAAGGGAAGCGTTTCGCGTTGATCGTGGCTCGCTTCTATCGCGAGTTAACGGACGATCTGGTGGACGGCGCGAAACGGGCGCTTCGGGAATGCGGCGTTCGCGACGACGACGTCAGCGTCTTCGACGTGCCGGGCTGCTTCGAAATTCCGCTGGCCTGCCGTAGCGTCATCGACATCGCGCGCTTTGACGGGCTGGTCGCGCTGGGCGTCGTGATCCGCGGAGAGACGCCGCACTTCGATTACGTCGCCGGCGAATGCGCGCGCGGCATTATGGACGTGCAGCTCGAGACGGGAATTCCGATCGGCTTCGGCGTGCTCACGACGGATAACCAGGCGCAAGCGGAAGCGCGCGCCGATCCGGCGCGCGGCGACAAAGGCTACGGCGCGGCGATGGCTGCCGCGACGCTGGTGCGCCTGGCGGGCGCAGGCGCGTCGCGAGCCGGATTCCGGCACTGACGCGCGTGACGCCGAACTCGGGGCTCGAACCGGTCTTGTGGGACGACGGCGAATTGCGCTATCTGGATCAACGCGCGCTTCCGCACGAGGTTCGTTACGAGCGCGCAGCGACGGTCGATGAAATCGTGGACGCGATTGCGACGCTGGCGGTGCGCGGGGCGCCGTGCATCGGCGTATTCGGTGCGTACGGGGTCGCGCTGCTACGCCGAAGCGCGAGCGACGATGCCTCGTTCGCTCGTGACGTCGCGCGCGTACGGGCGGCGCGTCCGACTGCCGTCAACTTAGCGTGGGCGGTGGACCGCGTGCTGGGCGCGGACGACATGACGGGCGAAGCCGAAGCGATCCACGAGGAGCAGCGCGTCATCGATCGCGCGATCGCGGCGGCCGGGCTCGAGCTCATCGAAAAAGGCGCGCGAGTTCTCACGCACTGCAATACCGGTCCGATCGCGACGGCGGGCGCCGGAACGGCGCTGGGCATCGTGCTGGAAGCCGCGCGCGCAGGAAAACGGCCGCAGGTCTTCGTGGACGAAACGCGGCCGCTGCTGCAAGGCTCGCGCTTGACGTACTTCGAGCTCGAGCGCGCCGGCGTGGATGCCACGTTGATGGTGGATTCGGCGGCGGCAATCGCGATGAGCCGTCGCGGCATCGATCTGGTTATCGTCGGCGCCGACCGGGTCGCGCGCAACGGCGACACGGCGAACAAGATCGGCACGTACGGGCTCGCGATTCTTGCAGCCCACCACGGGATTCCGTTTTACGTGGCGGCGCCGCGCTCGACGTTCGATTTTTCGCTAGCGAACGGCGAGGGAATTCCCATTGAAGAGCGGGAGGCGAGCGAAGTGGGCGCGTTCGGAACCGCCCGCGTCGCGCCGGAGAACGCGAACGTCTATAACCCGGCCTTCGACGTCACGCCGGGACACTTGGTGACCGCCTTCGTTACCGAATACGGTTTAGTACGGCCGCCGTACGTCGAGTCGATTCCGGATTTAGCGCTTCGGCCGCGGCTGGTGCTCGCGCGCGAGCCCCGATAAGCTGGAATTGCTCACGGCCGGGACTCCAGTGACGCGAGGCGTTCGTCGAGGCGCTCTCTCCAGGACCGCATTCCGCGAACCTCACCGCCGATCGACGTAACGTGACCCTCTACCGACGTAAGGCGACCCTCCACCGACGTAAGGCGACCCTCTACGGACGTGAGACGGCTCTCCACCCGATCGAAGCGTGCGTCGACCTTCGAAAACCCAGACGTCATTGTGGCGTGGAGGTCCACGATCGCGCGGTTGAGGTCGTTGTACGCTTTTTCGTTGTCCACAGGTGGGAGCGTATCGTCCTCGGACTGCGGTGTTGTTTCCTGCGGATGTCCACAGCTTTCTTTGGTGCGTAGAAGCGAACTCCACGACGCGTCGAAGAGATGACCTTCTTCATTACGGATCTAACAGCGGGGCGAATTTCCCGCGGAACGGCAACGCCGCGACGATCCATAGCGCCGTAACGAGTAGCCCCGGAAAGATGCCGATCGGCATCATCGTCGCGTGGAAAACCAGAATGTTGACGAGGGGCGGCGGCGGATGCGCGATAAAAACGAATTTTGCCGCGCCGGCAACGACGAAGATCAGGCCGAGGAGCAGTCTTGCCGCCGGAGCGATACGTTGCATGTTACGACGTCCTTTCGGGCCGTTAGCGCTGGCATCCGGCGGCGCGTTGGAGGAGCAGGACCCGGTCACGGGAGTTTTGCGCGAGCGAGGCTGCCCGTTCGAACGCTTCCCGCGCTTCGCTAAAGCGCCGAAGCTTTTCCAGCAAATCGCCGCGTACGCTGGGCAAAAGGTGATAGCGCTGCAGCGCGGGCTCGCCGCTTAAGGCGTCGGCGAGTTCGAGACCGGCCGTCGGGCCGAACGCCATGCCGATCGCGACCGCGCGATTGAGTTCCACCACGGGCGACGGCGCGATCTGCGCGAGCGCGTCGTACAGGGCGGCGATGCGCTGCCAATCGGTTGCTTCGGGAACGTTCGCTCGAGCGTGACACGCCGCGATCGCCGCCTGAAGCGCGTATGGTCCGAGCGTTCCGCCGAGCGCTTCGGAGCGTTCCAGCGCGCGCAATCCCCGCGTGATGAGCACGCGATCCCAGCGACCGCGCTCTTGCTCGAGGAGAAGAACCGGCTCTCCGGAAGAGCCGACGCGCGCTTTCGAGCGCGACGCCTGGAGCTCCATCAACGCGATCAGACCGTGAACTTCCGGTTCGTGCGGCACCAATTCGGCGAGAACGCGCCCTAGGCGCAGCGCTTCATCGATAAGCGCCGGCCGCATGAGGTCGTCGCCGGCCGTGGCGGAATAGCCCTCGTTGAAAACGAGATAGATGACTTCCAGGACGGAGCTCAGGCGCGCGACTCGTTCGGCGGCGCCGGGCATTTCAAACGGGACGCGCGCCTCGGATAGCGTACGCTTGGCGCGAACGATGCGCTGTGCGATGGCCGGCTCGCTTGCGAGAAAGGCGCGCGCGATTTCGACCGTGGTGAGGCCGCCGAGCAAACGAAGGGTGAGCGCCACGCGCGCCTCCGTCGCGAGGACCGGATGACACGCGATAAACATCAGGCGGAGCAGATCGTCGCCGGCGTCCTCGTCGATCGCGTCAAAGTCCGGCTCGTACGAATCGAGCGCGCTCGCCCGACCTGCCTCGTCGAAGATGCGCCGAGCGCTGGCGTCGCGCCGGAAGCGGTCGATCGCGCGCCGCTTGGCCACTGCCATGAGCCACGATCCGGGATTGCGGGGAACGCCCTCGCGCGGCCATTGCTCGAGCGCCGCCACGACGGCATCTTGCGCCAGTTCTTCGGCGAGCCCGACATCGCGCACCATGCGCGTGAGTCCGGCGACGAGACGGGGCGACTCGATTCCCCAGATCGCATCGAAGACGCGATGCGTCTCGGCAGCCTGCACGACGGTCAGACGATGCACGCGAACTCTTCGGGTTCGAAGATTTGCCGAATTTCGATCTGCTCGCCTCGCTCGAACGGACACGACAGGAGACGTTCGACGACTTCGTCTTTCGAACGCGCCTGCAGAATCCAGAAGCCGGCGACCAGCTCCTTGGTCTCGGCGAACGGTCCGTCGGTGACCGTGGGGCGATTGCCGGCGTAACTGATGCGGGCGCCTTTGGAACTGGCCTGAAGACCCTCGCCGGCGAGCATGACGCCGTCCCGCAGCAGCCCTTGGTTGAACTCACCCATTTTCCGCAACATATCGGCGGTGGGCATCTCTCCCGCTTCGCTCTCTTTGGTTGCCTTAACCATGACCAAAAATCTCATCGGTTGTCCCTATCCTTTTGAACGGGCGCTCTTCGACGGCCGTTCGACAATCCTTCGACAAGCTCAGGATGACAAGTTACGGGTCACGTCATCCCCAGCTCGTCGAAGGGCTGAGCGCGTCACCCTTGAGGAACGAGGCGCTCTTTTTTGTGCTTATACCCGTACGTCGAACGAGCGGGGGCGAAATCGACAAGGTTACACGTCCTCGTCGTCGAGGGACTTGCCTTCGAGCATGAGCCGGCGGCCCGATTGAATCAGGTCGAAAGCGAACTGAATGCGATTCAGCTCGGCGTCGTCGATCTCGTCGCGGTTGCGCACGGCGACGTAGAGGGCACGTTCCGCGGCGATGGCGGCTGCGTCGAAGTACTCGAGATGTCCGTGCATGATCGGAGACTCGGTCGCCACGATGGTGCGGCCGGTTTCCGGAGCGGAAGGCGAGCGAGCGCCCAGCTTGCGCAAGAGCCAGGGCAGGGTCGAACCTTGGCCGACCAGCGTGACGAAAATTACCGCAAACGTGACGAGCACGACGGTGTCGCGGGCGATGAACGAGCGGTCGCCCAGCAACGTCGGGAGCGCGAGCGCCAATGCGGCCGAGACGCCGCCGCGCATCCCGCACCACGCCACGATGGTTGACTCGCGCCAATCCACTTTTCTTCCGGCCAGTTGGAACGCGAGCGTCTGGAGCGCGACCCATGCATAACGCGTCAAGAGCACGGTCAGAATGACGGAGGCGATCAAGACGAGGCTCTGATGGTACTCGCGGAACGCGACGAACGCGCTGTGCAGGGCGACGCCGACCAGGACGAACACGATCGCGTTGACGATGAAGATGGACGTTTCCCAGAAGCCGGTTGAGATTAGCCGCGCGGCCGGAAGCATGTCGCGCTGGCCCCGCGCGCTCACGACGAAACCGGCCGTCACGACCGCGACGACGCCGCTGGCGTGCACGTAGTCGGCCGCCATATACGCAACCCACGGCAAGATGATGCTGATCGCGGTCTGCAAGTGCGGGGTCTTGATGCGGCGCCATGCCAGCGCCGCCGCGACGGCGAACGCTGCGCCGATCAGTGGCGAGAGAAAGATCGCGAGAAAGAGTTCGATGCCGATCGCGCGCCCGGAGAAATGTCCGGCGCCGGCGGCCGAAAAGGCGGCCGCGTACAGGACGAGCGCGACGGCGTCGTTGAGGAGCGACTCGCCCTTGACGATGGCGAGCGTCTTTTGCGCGACGCCGAGCCGTGCGAGGACCGGCGCCGCAGCGACCGCGTCGGTCGGCGAGACGATGGCGCCCAGCAAGACGGCTGCGGGCAGCGTCATCCACGGCGCGATCACTTGAACGACGCCGGCGACGGCGCCGGCGGTCACGAGCACCAGGCCGATCGCAAGGCCGGCGATCCAGACGATGCGGCGCCGCATGACGTCGAGCGGCGCGCCGAGCGCCTCGGCAAACAGCAGGGGCGGCAAGAAAGCCAGTAGCACTTCGTGCGGATCGGCGTGAAAGCGCGCGAAGTGGGCGAAATAGCCTAACGGCAGTCCGCCCAGCACGAGCACGATCGGATACGGAATGCGCCGCCGTTGTGCCAGTGCCACCAGCGGAATTGCGACGACCAGCAGAACGCCGAGAAGCCCCAGCGGAATCATGCGCGTCACGCCTTCGGCGAAGCGGAGGCCGATGCCCTCGCGCGGTACTACCGGCTAACTCGTTATGAAATTCTACGACTTCGTCGACAAGCAACCAGCCATCGGCGAGCTCGCGATCGTCGAAGGGACCGAACGCGTCTTGGCCGAGCGCGCGTTGGAACTGCTGCTCGACCGCACGCTCGCCCCCGAGATGCGCGATCTCAATTTGGAGCGTTTTTCGGCCGTCGAATGGACGGACGCGTCGCGAATCAGCGCCGCGGTGCAAGCGATGCCTTTCTTAGCCGACCGGCGCGTCGTGGTCGTGACGGAGGCGCAAACGCTCAAAGCCGATCAGCGGCGCGATCTGTGGGCGGTCGCGGAGGCGGTGCCCAAGGGCAGCACGCTGGTCATCATGGATTTGCTGTCGCCTCGCTCGCAGCGCCCGAAAGCGTTCGGAGCCATGGCCGGGCGATCGGCAGTGCGCGTCGACACGACGGCGTCCAAGAGCGTGCGCGAACGCTACGTTCGCGAGTTGCTGGCGGAGCTGGGCGCTTCGGCGGAAGAACGCGCGATCGTCGAGTTAGCGGAGGGCGAAGGCGACCTCGGCGCCGTTCGCAACGATCTCGAGAAGCTTGCGATCGATGGAAAACGCATCACGTACGAGCAGCTCGCCGGCGAGAGCCTTGCGATCGAAGATCCGAAGGCGTATCTGTTTGCCAGCGCCGTGGTCGAAGGCAAGCTGGCGAAGGCGCTGCCGATCGCGCACGAACTCTTTGCCGGCGATCCGCGCGGCGCCGCGATGCCGTTGCTCAGCGCGCTCGCGACCGAGCTGGGATCGGTCTGGGAGCTGGCACGGGGCGGGTCGTTGACGGGCCGGATCGCGTGGCGCGAGCCGCACCTCCGTCCGTTGGCGCGACGCATCGGGACCCGCCGCGCGGCGGCCGCCTACGGCCGCGCGGTACGCGCCATCGAGGCTTACGTTACCGGAAAGGCCGGAAACGACCCGGACGACTACCGGGCGTTCGTCGAGCGCATCTCGGTCGAGTTGTCGGGATTGTCGCGCACGCCGGGGCGCCGCTAGACGCGCGCGGGCGGCGCCGGATGCGACCTTAGCCGACGAGGCGGGGTCTCGGGGCGAGGCGAAGCCCAAGCATAGCCCGATGGATCACAAAAACTACGCCTCGCCGTTCTCCTGGAGATACGGACGCGCCGAGCTGCGCACGCTCTTTTCCGAAGATCAGCGGCGCCGCCTGTGGCGCGCGGTCTGGGTCGCGCTGGCGCAGGCGCAATCCGCGCGCGGATTGGTCTCGGCTGAAGAAGTCGCCGACTTGCGCGCGCACGCGGGCGACATCGACCTCGACGCCGCGCTGGAGATCGAACGCGAAATCCACCACGACCTGATGGCGGAGATCCGGGTCTTCTCATCGCAGGCCAAGACCGGCGGGGGCAAACTGCATCTCGGCGCCACGTCGATGGACATCGAGGACACGGTCGAAACGTATCGCTTGCGGCGCGCGCTCTCGCTCGTCGGCGCGAACCTTCACGAGCTGCTCGGGTCGTTCGCCGGCAAAATTCGCGACCACGCCGATACCGTCTGCATGGCGTTCACGCATCTGCAACCTGCCGAGCCGACGACGCTCGGCTATCGTTTTGCGGTCTACGCGCAAGATCTGCTCATCGACGAAACCAATCTGCGGTTCGTCTTCGGCCAGCTGACCAGCAAGGGGCTGCGCGGCGCGGTCGGAACGGCCGCTTCGTACGAGCAGTTGCTCGGACACGACGGGCGTTCGGGTGAAATCGAGGCCGAGGTGCTCGAACGGTTCGGATTGCAGTCGCGCGAGATCAGCACGCAAACCTATCCGCGCAAACTCGACTATCTGCTTCTGTCGGCACTGGCCGGCTTGGGTGCGTCGCTCTCGAAGTTCGCTGCCGACGTCCGTATCTTGAGTTCGCCGGGCTTCGGGGAAGTCGGCGAACCGTTCGGCAAGTCGCAGGTCGGCAGTTCGGCGATGCCGTTCAAGCGTAACCCAGTCCTTTGCGAGCGAATCGACTCGTTGGCGCGACTGCTGGTCGGCTACAGCGACGTCGCGTGGCAGAATGCGGCGACCAATTATCTGGAGCGAACGCTCGACGACAGCGCCAACCGGCGCACGATTCTTCCGGAGGCGCTGCTGTGCGCGGACGAGCTGATCGGGCTGGCCCGCAAGGTGGTGGACGGCTTGCGCGTAGACGAGCGGCGCATCGAGCAGAATCTACGAACCTACGGGCCGTTCGCGGGAACGGAAGCGGTGATGATGGAGGCGGCGCGTGCGGGCGGTGACCGCCAAAAACTGCACGAGCGGCTGCGCGCCTGCGCGATGGAGGCGTGGTCGGCGCTGGCGCGCGGCGAAGATAACCCGCTCGAGCGCCAACTCTCGTCCGACGCGGTGCTCACGGCGCTGGTGGACCCGGCCGAGATCCGCCGCCTGCTCGATCCACACCACCACGTCGGCACCGCACCCGCGCGCGCTCTGGCGCTCGCCGATCGGCTCGACAAGATGCCAACGTTCCCCGAACAGCGGCCAGTTGAGGTATGACGTCCTTCGACAAGCCGTCCTTCGACAAGCTCAGGATGACAGAGGGTCGTCGGCTGTCAACATGAGTGTCATCCTGAGCGCGGCCGAAGCCGCAGTCGTCCTTCGACAGGCTCAGGATGACGGAGGCGTCCTTCGACAGGCTCAGGATGACAAGTTTCTTGGGGGTGGTTTGGGGTGAATAAGGGGATCGAGATTGCGCGGGGCAAGACGAAAATTTTGTTTGAGTCGCCTTCGCAGCCCGAACAGCTCGTCGTGGCGCAGACCGATGCGATTTCGGCAGGAGATGGAGCGCGGCGTCATGAGATCGCGGGCAAAGGGCGTTTGGCGGCTCAGACGACGGCGCGCGTTTTTCGGTTGCTGAACTTGTGCGGGTTGCCGACGCACTACGTCAACGGCGGCGAGGACGACGACGACAACGAAATGCTGGTGCGCCGCTGCGCGATGATTCCGCTCGAAGTGGTGGTGCGCGGCGTGGCGGCCGGGTCGTTCGTCAAACGCAATCCGGCGATCGCGCGTGGCACGATCCTGGCGCCGCGTATCATCGAGTTCTTCTTTAAGGACGATGCGAACCACGATCCGCAGATCGCGCCCGACGGCATCATCGCGCAGGGCATCGCTTCGCCGCCGGAAATCGGCACGATGTCGGAACTGGCGCGACTGGTATTCGAGATTCTCTCGCATGCATGGCGCAAACGCGACACGCTGCTGGTGGATCTTAAAGTCGAGTTCGGACGCCTCACGACCGGGCCGGACAAGGGACAGCTCGTCATTGCCGACGTCATCGACAACGATTCGTGGCGCATTTGGCCGCAGGGGCGCGAAGAGATGATGCTCGACAAACAGATGTACCGCAACCTCCCCGAGGTCGACGATGCGGCCCTCGCGCGCGTCAAACAAGCCTACGAACAGGTTGCCGAGCTCGTGGGGACGTTTCCGGTGATGCGGCCGGGCATGGCGGCGGTCGTCGCCGACGGGCCGGAAAACGTGGACGCGGCCAACGCCGTCGTGAACGCGCTCGGCCAACTTGGTTTGCCGGCGGTTCGTCACGTCGCCAGCCCGGCACGGACGCCGGGATTCGTGCTCCAGCTGGTGCAGCAACTCGAAGCAACGTTCGCGCGTCTGTTCTTCGTTGCGGTCGCCAAAGACGACTCGCTGCGCTCGATGCTCGACGCGATGTCGTCGTCGCCGGTCTTCGACGGCCGCGGCGAACCCGATGCGGTCGCGCTCGCTTGCGCCAAGATGCTGGCCGTGGAAGACACGGTTCTGTTCGGGCGCACGCTGCTCACGCAAGCCAACGCCCGCGCCAACGTCATGAACGCCGACGCGAGATTGCAGCAGCCGCAGTCGTTGCCTCCGGGGGCCGCCCTTGCCTGAGTTCGCGGTAGCGACGCTCGACGATCGCGCCCTTGCCGAAGCGGCGGCGCGAGCCGGCGTGGCGCTGCGAACCGACGAACTGCGACGTATTCGAGAACGGCTCGGACGCGATCCGACCATCGTCGAGCTGCACGCGTTCGACGCGCAGTGGAGCGAGCATTGCAGCTACAAGTCGAGCCGTCATCATCTCAAGCAGCTGCCGACGGATGGCCCCGACGTCGTCATCGGGCCGGGTGAAGATTCGGGCGTCGTTCACTTGGGCGAACACGCGGGCGAACGGTACGGCGTCGTGGTCGCGCACGAGTCGCACAATCATCCCTCGCAGGTGGTGCCGTTCGAAGGCGCCGCCACCGGCATCGGCGGCATCGTTCGCGACGTGCTGTGCATGGGCGCGAAGGTGGTGGCAGTGGCCGATCCGTTGCGCTTCGGCCGCGTGGAGGATCCGCACTCGCACCAGCGCTACGTCGCTCGCGGAGCCGTGAGCGGCATCGGCGCGTACGGCAACGCCATCGGCGTACCCAACATCGCGGGCGACGTCTACTTCGACGCCGGCTTCGACGACAATTGTTTGGTCAACGTGGTAGCGCTGGGCATCGTCAAAGAATCGGAGATCGTGCATTCGCACGCGCCGCCTGGTGCCGACGGCTGGAAGATCGTGCTGGTCGGGAAAGCGACCGATCCGAGCGGGTTCGGCGGGGCGTCGTTCTCATCGGGGACGCTCGACGCGGCCGATGCGGAGTCGAACAAGGGCGCCGTTCAAGTGCCCGACCCGTTTCTGAAGAACGTCATCATGCGCGCGTCCTATCGCGTGTTCGAGCTGTTGCGCGAGCGTGGCTTGACGGTCGGCTTCAAGGACCTAGGCGCCGGAGGCATCATGGGGTGCTCGGCCGAGATCTGTGCGTCGGGTGGTTACGGAGCGGACATCGACCTGGACGCGGTCAACGCCGCGGTTCCAAACTTGCGGCCGGAGGTACTTGCGGTCGGAGAAACCCAAGAGCGGCTGATCTGGGTGCTGCCGCCGGGCATCGCGAGCGACGTGCTGCGCATCTATAACGAAGAGTATTCGCTTCCCGAGGTGGCGCGTAACGCGGGCGCGGTCGAGATCGGTACCGTCACCGCGGCGAAGCGCTACGTCCTGCGGCATCGCGGCGCGATCGTCATGGATGCGGACATCGACTTTCTGACCGGCTCGATTCGTGACGAGCTGCCGTACGACCAGGTCGCACCGCGCGCGGAAACGGCGGCGCCGCTCGCACAGGACGCGGCCGCTGCGCTCTCGATGCTGGAAGGGGTGCTCGGCCATCGCGACGTCTGTTCGCGCGAGCCGCTCTACTCGCAGTACGACGGCGTGGTGCGGGGGCGCACGGCGCTGACGCGCTTTGCCTCCGATGCCGGAACCATCGCGCCGGTCGAAGGTTCGCGGCTGGGAATGAGCGTTGCGATCGCGGGCAATCCGCGTTACGGGCTCATCGATCCGCAGCGCGCGGCGGCGCTGGCGGTGTGGGAAGCGATGCGGCGCGTGATCGCAACCGGCGCGCGTCCCGTCGGGCTAACGGATTGTTTGAATTTCGGCAACCCGCGCAAGCCCGATCAATACGGTGCGTTCGTAGCGGCGGTGGACGGGCTAAGTGAGGCGGCGCGCAGTTTTGGGGTCGCGTTCGTCTCGGGCAACGTGAGCCTCTACAACGAGTCCAAGAGCGGCGGGGCGGTTCCGGCGTCGGCGATCGTGGGCTGCATCGGCGCCCTGCAAGACATTGCGATAGCGACCGGAGACGGGCTCGCTGCGGCGGGCTCGCTGTTGATTTATGCTGCGCGGACGCAGAACGAGCTGGGCGGTTCGGTCGCGGCCGACGTCGCGGTCCTCGCCGGCTCTGGGCTTGCGCCGATCGACTACAAACGCGAATGGCTGCGAGGGGAAGCGGTGCGCGAGGCGATCGGACGCGGCCTGATCCGATCCGCCAAGGCCGTTTCGGACGGCGGACCGCTGGCGGCTGCGGTACAGATGGCATTCCGTTCGCCGGCGGACGGCTTGGGTTTGCGGGTCGAGCTCGGAACGGTCCAAGAACATTTTGGCGAGTCCGGCGGGTGGCTGCTGGAGGTCGCCCCCGAATCGCTTGCGGCATTGCAGCAGACGTTCGAACGCCGGCATCTTGCGCAGGGAACGGACTGGCGCGCGTTCGCGGCGGTCACCGGCGACGGATTGCTTGCAATCGGCGATGCCGCGCCCGTCGCGATGCAACGTTTGCGCGCGTTGTGGTGCGCGCCGCTCGCCGAGGTGTTTGCGTGATTCTTCGACCGTCCTTCGACCGTCCTTCGACAGGCTCAGGATGACAGAGAACATGGGGGGTGGGGTGTTAGCGTGAGGGGGAGGGTTGCGGTTGTCGTTTTTCCCGGTACGAACTCGGAGGACGAGACGGTGCAACTGCTGCGCGACTGCGGCGCGCACGCGGAGCTGGTGCATTGGTCGCGCGCGGCCGACTTGGCGAGTTACGACGCGTACGTGCTGCCCGGCGGCTTTGCGTACGAAGATCGCGTACGGGCGGGCGCGATTCCGGCTCACGACCCGGTCATGGACTACGTCATCGAAGGTGCGCAGCGCGGCAAACTCGTGCTGGGTCTCTGCAACGGTGCACAGATTCTGCTGGAAGCGGGTTTGGTTCCGGGCACGGGCGCGGTGCGCCGCCCGACGGCGGCGTTCACGCACAACGTGCAGCGACACTTCGTGTGCCGGCACGTGCACGTCAAGCTCGCCGTCGATCCGTCGCGCAGCCCGATTACGGCGGCGCTGGAACCGGACGCGTTGATCCCGGCTTGGGCGGCGCACGGCCAAGGACGCCTTGCGGCGCACGACACCGAATTGCAGGCGATCCAAGACGGCGCCCATCTGGCGTTCGTCTACGCGCGCGGTGACGGCTCGACCGAGGACGCAACGCCGAACGGATCCGCGCTCGGATGCGCCGGATTGATCAATCGCGAGGGGAACGTGCTGGCGTTGATGCCGCATCCCGAACGCGACGGCTGGAACTTCAACCACCTGCGCCGCCGGGTGGGTCCGGACGTCCTCGCGCCGTCGGGCGGTGCGACCCTGATCGCGAGCTTTGCCAAAGCGGTGGCCGCGTGAGCGAGCGCGCGGTTGCCATCGGGCTCAAGATACCGGACAACGAAGCGTATACGGCGTGCGCGGCGCTGCGCCGTTTGGGCGTTGACGTGGACCGCGTCGAACGTAGTGAGGTTCGCCTGGTGGACGACGGCGGCGATCCGGCCGCACTGCGCGCGCGAATCGAGACCGACGAGTCCGTCTTCAATCCGAACAAGCACGCGCTGACGGTGCTCGAGGGCCTGGAGCCTCGCGCGGGTGAGGTCTGGATCGAGGAACTCGAGGCGCGCGTACCGCGTTGCTTCGTGGGTTGGAGGCTTCTCGACGCGACGGGCCAACCCGTACCGCGCCAGGCCGTCGTCACCGCAGCCGAACGCTTGCTCTGCAATCCGGCCATCGAGAACGCCCGTTTCCAACAGGACCGTACATGAATCGCTCTTACACGATCGCGACGCTCGGGTCGCACTCCGCGTTGCAGATCCTCAAAGGGGCGCACGATGAGGGCTTCCCGACGTTGGCGATCGCCAATCGCGATACGGAAGATTTGTATCGCTCGTACCGCTTCGTGGACGAGATCATCGGCGTGGACAGCTATTCGGAATTTCCGGGGCTCATCGGCGAACTCGAGAAACGCAAGGTCATCATCGTTCCGCACGGCTCGTTCGTTGCGTACCTGTCGCTCGAGCAGCACAAGGAGATGACGATCCCATACTTCGGCAACAAGGCGGTACTCGATTGGGAGGCCAGCCGCGAGCTGCAACGGCAGTGGCTCTCGCGCGCCGGGCTCAAACTGCCGCGCCAATTCAAGAGCGGCAGCGAGATCGACCGTCCGGTCATCATCAAGCTCTACGGCGCGCAGGGCGGCAAGGGCTACATGTTCATTCGCGACGCGGCCGACTTCGAGCGCCGGGCCGGGCACCTCAAAGAGGCGTTCGCGATTCAGGAATACATCATCGGCGTTCCGCTCTACATTCACTACTTCTATTCGCCGCTGGAGGACCGGCTCGAGATCATGTCCATGGACCGCCGCTACGAAACCAACGTGGATTCGCTGGGGCGCATACCGGCGGCGGCGCAAGAAGGCATGGACGTGAGCCCATCTTACGTGGTCGTCGGGAACCAGCCGGTGAGCCTGCGCGAATCCATGCTGGCCGAGGCCTACCGCATGGGTGCGAACGTCGTGCGCGTCAGCAAAGAGATCTGCGGACCCAAAGGGCTGTTCGGAGCGTTTTGCATCGAAACGATCATCACGCCGGACATGCAGTTCTATATCATGGAGATCTCGGCGCGGATCGTCGCGGGGACCAACCTGTTTATCGACGGGTCGCCGTATTCGTACCTGAACTATACCGAGTCCATGTCCACCGGCCGCCGCATCGCGCGGGAGATCAAGAACGCGCTCCTGAGCAACAACTTGCGTGCCGTGCTCGACGATACGAGCGTTCTTTAGCCGTGTGACCTTGCGCTCCCGGCTTCTCGCACCGGCGCTCGCGCTCTGTCTGCTTGTGCTCCCGCATTCCGCGCCGGCAGCTCTGATGGCGGATCCCGGCGTGCTGTATAGCCAGATGAAGAGCGCGTACGACAAAGGGACGTCCGGCGGCTGGTCGTTTCGCGATCAACAGTATTACTTTTCGACGATCGTCAATGCGGGGCGTGCGTACGCGCTGCAATATCCCAACGATCCCGCGTACGCCGAGCTCGCGCTGCTGACGGTGCAGACCGGAAACGGCATCCACTACGACCCGCTCATCAATCACGACGCCGCTTCGTGGTACGTGCGCGAGGCGGCGAACTGGGTCTTGGCGCATTCGGAGGACCCGCAAGCGCTCGCTTCGGCGCATTCGCTCATGGCCGCGGTCGACGCCGAAGACGACCCTTCGCAGTTGGCCCAGCGCGCCTACGACGACGCTACCGCGAACGTTGCGACGTATCCGGCCGACGTGGACGCCAAATCGCAGCAGCTCGAAGCCGCCTGGCGAGCGTACCTGCTAACGCAGGACGGCTCGTGGGAGACGCGAGCGTTTGCCATCGCGGCCGCGCCGAGCTACCCGCTCGCGAATCTGCCGACCACGTGGGGGCCCGGCTTCGTCAAGCGCGCCCAGGTGGACGCGACCGCATCCGGACCGAGCGCCGCCAACGCGCTGGTCGTGGTGGCGCGGCTGAAGAAGCTGGGTAAACTGCAAGAGATTGCGTTCACCAAATCTCTGCCGTACGACGTCTACATGGGCACCCTAGCGCCCGCCGACGAGTACTTCGGCCGCATGGGTATGTCTATTCTCGGCATGGAGAATCAGCTCAAGCACATCAACTACATGCTGGACTACAATTACGGCAACCGCGAAAGCGACGAGGCGGCGTTCGTCGTCGAGGCGGTGTTTGCGATGCACAAAGTGTATCCGCGCGACCGCGATCTGCCCAAGCTGCTCTACGAATCGTACACGACGCTGATGCGCATGGACGACGCGCAAAGCCGCGCGAACGCCGCGCGTCTGAAAGCGATGCTCACGGTCGAATACCAAGACTCGCCGCAGGCGCAGACGCTGCTGGCCGGGGCCGCGGCCAACTAGGCACGACGATGGATGCAGCGTTGGCCGACCGCCTGCAGTTCGCGTTCACCGTCATGTTCCACTACTTGTTCCCGGTCGGAACGATGGGGCTCGCGCCGTTCGTCGCGTGGTACGCATATCGCGCGATGCGCAGCGGAGATCCGGAACTGGAGAACGCGGCGCGCTTCTGGTTGAAGATCTTCGCGATCAACTTCGCCGCCGGCGTGGTGACGGGCATTCCGATGGAATTTCAGTTCGGTACGAATTGGGCCACGTTCTCGGCCCGCAGCGGTGCCGTGATCGGCCAGCCGCTTGCGATGGAGGGCATCTTCGCGTTCTTCCTGGAGTCGGTGTTCCTGGGCGTGCTGCTCTACGGCCGCGGTCTCGTGGCGCCCGGGTTCTACGTACTGTCGGCGGTTTGCGTCTGGGCGGGTTCGTGGCTGAGCGCGTACTTCATCGTGGCCACCGACGCCTGGATGCAGGCACCGGCCGGCTACAAGATTCTCGCCGACGGAACGATCGAGCTGGTCAGCATTTGGCCGGTTCTGACCTCGCAGTTCGCGATTTGGCAGTTCGCGCACGTTTTGTGCGGCGCGATGGTGGCCGGCGGCTTTATCGTCGCGGGCATCGGCGCCTACTACCTGATGTCGGACCGCGAGCCGGTGCTCTCGCGCGAGTTCGTGCGGGCGGGAACGGTCGTCGCCTTCGCGTTTTCGGTGCTCTTGATCTTTCCCACCGGCGACCGCAACAGCGACGACGTGACGCGCTACCAGCCGGTCAAGTTGGCGGCGATGGAAGGCCTGTTCGAAAGCCGGACCGGGGCGCCGATGGCGATCATCGGCATGCCGGACGTGCGGGCGCGCCGGTTGATCGACCCGGTGTACGTTCCCGACGTCTTGAGCTTTCTTGCCTACGGCAGTACGTCGTCGGAAGTCAAAGGACTGACGGCGTATGCGGAAGCGCTGTGGCCGCCGGTCGCGTTGACGTACTACGCCTATCACATGATGGTAGGTCTGGGCACGATCTTTCTGGCCGTGACGGCGCTCGCGACGCTCGCACTCTTATTCGGCCGCCTGTTTGCGGCACGGTGGCTGCTGTGGCCCATCTTGCTGCTCATGCCGTTTCCGTACGTCGCCAACGAGGCCGGCTGGGTCGTCAGCGAAGTCGGGCGCCAGCCGTGGATCATCTACGGCATCATGAAGACCTCGGAGGGAACGTCGGCGACGGTTTCGCAGGGCGAGACGATCTTTACGCTGATCGGATTCCTCGGCATGTATTTCATGTTGGGCCTGCTGTTCGTCTATCTCGTGCTGCGCGAAATCGCGAGCGGACCTTCGCACAGCTCGGCGGCGCCGGCAGCGGGCGTGCTTTGAGCGTCGCCGGATTCGCAGTGGTGGCGTTCATGCTGACCGCATACGTCGTGCTGGACGGCTACGATCTCGGCACTGCTTTGGTCTCGCCGCTGGTCGCCCGCACGGAGCGCGGGCGCGCCTGCGTGATCGCTACGATCGGTCCGTTCTGGAACGGCAACGAAGTTTGGCTCATCGCGGCCGGCGGTGCACTCTTCGCGCTCTTTCCGCGCGCCTACGCGTCGGCGTTTTCCGGATTTTATTTGCCGTTCACCGTGGTGCTGTGGCTGTTGATTTTGCGTGGCATCGCGCTGGAGCTGCGAGACCACTTCGAAAGCGCGTTGTGGCGCGGGTTCTGGGACGTGACGTTTACCGGCTCCAGCGGGTTGCTCATCGCGATCTTCGGCGTGGCGCTGGGAAATCTGATCCGGGGCGTGCCGCTCGACGAAAGGGGGTATTTTCAAGGCACGTTCGCCTTTCTGCTCAACCCCTACGCGTTGCTGACCGGGGTCCTCGCCATGGCGACGCTCGCGATGCACGGCGCCCACTGGGTCGCGATGCGCTCGGAGGGCACGATTTCGACGCGCGCGCTGCGCGCCGCTTCGGGCTTATGGTGGCCGGTTGCCGCGCTCTGGGTGGCAATGACCGTCGCGACCTTTGCGGTACGGGACGGCGTTCCAGCCGGCGCGATATGGACGTACGTGCTTCCGGTGTTTGCGCTGGTCGCGCTGGCGGCGGCGCGCGTGGCGGCGGTGCGCGGGCGGCCGCAAGCAGCGTTTGTGGCGAGTTCGGCCTTCATCGCGTCCTTGCTCGTCACCGCGGCCGCGACGATCTATCCGTATCTGCTTCCGGGGTTCCCAGCCGGCGGCGGTGCGGGCGGCATTTCGGTGACGAGCGCGTCCCCGTCCCCAGTCGCGATGGCGACGGCGCTGACCGCGACCATTGCGGGCAGCTGCGTCGTCGTCGCTTACTCGTTCCTGGTGGCCCGGCGCATGGGCGGCAAAGTCCCCTCCGAGGAGTAAGACCGGGCGGGGCGCGGCCGATTGCGCGTCTAAGTGAATCGGCCTCGTGATCGAATCGGTATCCCGCGCGCTCGAGGCGTACGATCGCTCCAAGCTCGCCCTCTGTTCTATTGGCAGCCACTCCGCGCTCGAAGTAGCATACGGGGCGCGGGCGCAAGGCCTTCGTAACGTGATCGTGACGGCTCGCGGACGCGAGCGAACGTATGCCGAGCATTTTCGCCGTCGCGAGCACCCGGTCGCTCGCGGTTGCGTCGACGAGATCCTCGATTTGAACGCCTTCCACGACATCTTGCTCGACGACGTGCAAGAGCGGCTGCTGGCCAAGAACGCGATTTTCGTGGCGAACCGTTCGTTCGAGGTCTATCTCCACGAACGTTTTTCGTACGACGAGATCGAAAGCCGCATGCGAATTCCGTTTTTCGGCAACCGTTATCTACTGCGGGCCGAAGAGCGCGACGAAGCGGACAATCAATACGCTTTGATGCAGCGCGCCGGGATACGCCATCCGCTGCAGTTCGGGTCGCCCAAGGAGATCGATCGCTTGGTCATCGTCAAGGCGCCGCACGCGACCGTGTCGTTCGAGCGCGCGTTCTTTCTGTGCTCGTCGCCGAAAGAGTACGCGACGGTATCGGCGCGGCTGATCCACGCGGGCATGCTGACGCAGTCGGGATTGGAACGCGCGGTCATCGAGGAATACGCGCTCGGTCCGTCCGTTAATTTCAATTTCTTCTACTCACCGCTGCTGCACGAGCTCGAGCTCATGGGCACCGACACGCGCCGGCAGACCAACTTGGAGGGCTTTCGCAACGCGCCGCTCTCGTCGCACGAGGCGCTGCGCGACGTTCCGGTGCGCTTGGAAGAAGCCGGCCACATCGCGGCGACGGTGACCGAATCCACGCTCGAGCGCGCGTTCGGAATGGGAGAACGCTTCGTGACGGCGGCGCGCGAGGCGTCGCCGCCGGGCATCGTCGGCCCGTTCGCGCTGCAGTGCATCATCACGGCCGGACCCCCGAAGGATCTGATCTGCTACGACGTCTCGCTGCGCATCCCAGGCTCGCCCGGCACGCGCTTCACGCCCTATTCCGCCTATCGGTGGGGTCGCGACGTCTCCGTCGGGGAGCGCATCGCAATGGAAGTCGTCACGGCGAGAGATGAAAACCGTTTAACGGAAGTACTGACGTGAGCGTAATGCCGTGCGTCCTTCGTCCTTCGACAGGCTCAGGATGACACGGATGTCCTTCGACAGGCTCAGGATGACAAGATGTCCTTCGACAGGCTCGCGATGACGGGGTATCGGAGATGTGTCATCCTGAGCGCGGCGCAGCCGCAGTCGAAGGACGTTCACGCCCGAGCCGCCACTCGGCGCCTCAACGGCCCCAGCCCCTTAAGTCCCCCGCAAAAACCTTACACCACGCTTTGAAAGAGAGAGAACGATGAACGCGCAGGATACGATGGAACGGAACGACGTTACGACATTTCAGGGTAAACCCATGACTTTGGTGGGGCCGGGATTGCAGGCGGGCGACAGGGCGCCGGACTTTACCTTGGCTGCCAAGGATTTGTCGATCGCGACGCTCGACACGATTCTCGACGGCGGCAAGCGCGCGGCGCTGCTGATCGTCGTGCCGTCGCTGGATACGAGCGTGTGCCAACTGGAATCCCGGAAATTCAACAAGCGAATCCACGAGCTGCCCGACGGCGTCAAGGGGTACGTCGTGAGCGTGGACCTGCCGTTCGCGATGACGCGCTGGAGCGGGGCGGAAGAAGGCGACGTGCAACTCGAGATGCTGTCCGACTATCGCGCGCACGATTTCGGCCGCAACTACGGCGTCTACATTAAAGAGCTGGCGCTGCTCGCGCGCGCGACCTTCGTCATCGACAAGGAAGGCATCATCCGCTACGCGGAGATCGTGCCGGAGATCGCGAGCGAACCGAACTACGACGCGGCCCTGGCAGCCGCCAAGAGCGCGGCATAGTGGCGCAAGCGGGTCGCTAACGTGCCGTCTACGGTCTTCATTCTCGACTTCGGCGCGCAGACCAGCCAGCTGATCGCGCGGCGCGCGCGCGAGCTGGGCGTCTACTGCGAGATCGTGCCGTTCGACGTGAGGTGGGAGGCCCTGGCGGCACGCGAGCCCGCGGCGATTATCTTGTCGGGCGGCCCGGAAAGTACGCTCGTGCCCGACGCGCCCGATGTGGATCCGGCCATCTTGCAGAGCGGCGTTCCGATCCTGGGGATCTGCTACGGCATGCAGCTGGTAGCTCGGCATCTGGGCTCGAAACTGGTCAAGCTCGATCACGCCGAGTACGGGCCGGCCATGCTCGAAATAACGCTTCCGTCTTCGCCGCTGTTTGCCGGCGTGCCGGAACGCTCGCGGGTTTGGATGTCGCACGGCGATTCGGTCGTGGAGTTAGCGGAGGGCTTCGCTACCCTGGGGCGCACGGATCGCTGCGCGTGCGCCGCGATGGGCGACTCCGTGCGGCGCATCTACGCCGTTCAGTTTCACCCCGAGGTCGTGCACACCGAGCACGGGCGCCGCGTGCTCGAAAACTTCTTGCGCGGCGTTGCCGGCATCGCCGACCGCTGGGAGATGGAATCGTTCGTAGGCCGGGCGATCGACGAGATCCGCGCGCGCGTCGGTTCCGACAAGGTCATCTGCGCGCTCTCCGGCGGCGTGGACTCGGCGGTGGCGGCGACGCTGGTCGCGCGCGCGATCGGCGAGCAGCTGACGTGCGTCTTCGTAGATCACGGCCTGCTTCGCAAAGATGAGGCGCCCCAGGTGCTGACCGCGTTTCGCGACGTGCTGCACCTAAACGTCGTGGCGGTGGACGCGAGCAAACGATTCTTGGGAGAATTGGCGGGCATCGAGGATCCCGAACGCAAGCGGGTCATCATCGGGCACGAATTCATCCGGCTGTTCGAAGAAGAAGCGGCCAAGATCCCCGGCGTGAAGTATTTGGTACAAGGTACGCTCTACCCCGACGTCATCGAGTCCAAGACGCCCGGCAGCAAGGCCGGCCACAAGATCAAGTCGCATCACAACGTCGGCGGGCTTCCCGAGCGCATGGACTTCGAACTGATCGAACCGTTGCGGGCGCTCTTCAAAGATGAGGTGCGCGCGCTCGGGCGCGTGCTCGGGTTACCCGAGCACATCGTGGCGCGTCAGCCGTTTCCGGGTCCGGGTCTGGCGGTGCGCATCATCGGCGACGTGACGCCCGAGCGGCTCGAGATCGTGCGCGAGGCCGACGCGATCGTGCGCGCGGAGATCGACGCGGCGACGTCGCTCCAGCCGCATCCGTGGCAGTACTTCGCCGTGCTCACGCCGGTGCGCAGCGTCGGCGTCATGGGCGACGGTCGTACGTATGCGAACTTGGTTGCGGTGCGCGCGATCACGAGCGAAGACGGCATGACCGCCGATTGGGCGCGCCTGCCGTTCGATCTGCTCGAGCGGATTTCGACGCGGATCGTCAACGAAGTGCAGGGCGTCAACCGTGTAGCCTACGACGTGACGTCGAAGCCGCCCGCGACGGTCGAGTGGGAGTAGCGTGAGGATTCTGGTGGTCGGTAACGGCGCGCGCGAGGACGCGCTGTCGTGGCGTTTGGCGGCGTCGCCGTCGTGCGAAGCGATCTTCGCCGCACCGGGAAACGCCGGCACGGCGTCGCGCGGCGCGAATTGGGACATTCCGGTTACGAACGCTAAGCGTCTGGTGGACCGGAGTATTGAGGAACGCATCGATCTCGCGGTGCTCGGGCCCGAAACGGCAATCGCAGCGGGCGTCGGCGACCGGCTTCGCGACGCGGGCATCTCGGTGTTCGGGCCCGGCCGCTCGGCCGGACGCCTTGAATCGAGCAAAGTGTTTTCCAAGCGTTTTATGGAGCGGCACGGCGTGCCGACGGCGCGCGCGCTGGTCGCGCACTCGCTGGAAGGCGCGCGCCACGCGCTCGAGAGCTGGAAAGGCGGAGGGGTCGTCGTCAAAGCCGACGGGCTCGCAGCCGGTAAGGGTGTAGTCGTCACCGCGGGCGTGGACGAGGCCCTCGACGTGTTGACGGCGTGGTATTCGGGCAACGCGATTCCGGGCGGCGGCAGCGACGTGCTGTTAGAGGAGCGGCTGGAAGGACGTGAAGTGAGCGTCTTTGCGCTCTGTGACGGCCGCGCGATGGTACCGATCGCCGCTGCATGCGACTACAAGCGCGCCGGCGACGGCGACGCGGGACCCAACACGGGCGGCATGGGGGCGTATTCGCCGCCGGCCGGTTTTTCGGACGATCTTTTCGACCAAGTGCGCGAGCGCGTTCTCGGGCCAACGCTGCGCGGGTTGCTCGCCGACGACGAGAGCTACGTCGGCGTCCTCTATTGCGGGCTCATGATGACGGCGGACGGCCCACGAGTGATCGAATTCAACGTACGATTCGGCGACCCGGAGACGCAGGTGCTGATGCCGCGCGTTGCGGGCGATTTTGCCGAGCTGCTTGCATCGGCGGCGGAGGGGGCGATGGATCTGAGCCTGGCCTCGCTTTCATCCACAGCATGCGTCGGCGTCGTCCTCGCCACGACCGACTATCCGCGTTCGAGCACGCCGCTGCACGGTTTGAATCCCGACGTTGGGCTGGGCAAAGGCTGCCAGGCTTTTTGGGGCGCTACGAAACTGGCCGGCGGGACCGTCGAAGCGAGCGGGGGCCGCGTGCTGACCGTTACCGCTACGGGCGAGGGCGTCGAGGACGCGCGGACGCGCGCTTACGAGGCGGTGCGGGCGCTGGCCGGCCGCCTGGGTGCCGCCGGCTTGACGTTCCGGACGGATATCGCAAGGGCTGTACCGGGCGGCGTGTAACTCGCCCCGGCAACGGAGGTAGTTCGCGCTACATGGGTTTGCAATTTCCACAGCAGTCGGGCGGAGTAGCCGCGCCGGCGATTCCGGTTCAATCGATGCTCTCGCAGGTTCTCGGTATCACGGCGGTTGGGCTCTGCATCACCGCCTTGGCGGTCTACCTTTTCCAAAATACGATGAGCTTCGGCGCGGGCCTGATCTTCATGCTGATCGGGCTGGGACTGCTGATCGCGATCAACTTCACGCAGAAGAATCCGACGCTGTCGCTGATTCTGTTCTATGCGTTCGCCTTTTGCCAGGGGCTCGGGCTGGCACCGACCATCGGTAACTACGTCCAAAACTTCGGACCGGAGATCGTCTACAACGCCGCGCTGACCACCGGCCTTGGGATGTTTGCGCTGGCTGCGATCGTGTACGCCACCGGTCTGGACCTGCGACGTTTCCAGGGTATCCTGAACATCGCGCTGATCGGCCTGGTCCTGGTCGGAATCGTCTCAATCTTCACGCGCTGGGTGCATCCGGACGTCTTTTCGTGGCTGACGCTGGTGATTTTTACGGGCTACGTCCTCATCGATTTCGCCCGGATCCGGGCCGGCGGCGACGGCCGGTCGTCCGTGATGATGGCCATCAGCATCTACCTCGACGCGATAAACATCTTCCTTGCCTTGCTCCAAATCTTCGGCGGCCGGCGCCGTTAAGCGCCCTTCGTCCTTCGACAGGCTCAGGATGACAAGTGGTGGTCCTGTCATCCTGAGCGCGGCGAAGCCGCAGTCGAAGGGCGACAGGCTCAGGATGACAAGTGGTGGTCCTGTCATCCTGAGCGCGGCGAAGCCGCAGTCGAAGGGCGACAGGCTCAGTCCTTCGACGGGCTCAGGATGACGAGATGACGGGGGTTGGAGCTGAAAATGGTGTTGGGATGTTAGACTAAGTAGAGATGTGCGGGATTTCGGGGATTTATGCGCCGGGGCGCGATGCGGCACGCCTGTCGTACTTTTCGCTCTACGCCTTGCAACATCGCGGGCAAGAGTCCGCGGGCATCGCCGCGGCCGACGGCGGCACGATTCGCTCGCACAAAGAGATGGGGCTGATCGGCGCGGTCTTCGACGAGGAGATCCTGAGCGATCTGGCGGGATACATCGCCGTGGGACATACGCGCTACTCCACCACCGGATCCTCGATCGTCGTTAACGCCCAACCACTCCTCGAACGCTCAGACGTCGGGGATTTTGCTTTCGCGCACAACGGCAACCTCACCAACACCGACGAACTGCGCGAGATGCTTTCTCCGACGACGATCTTGCAAGCCAGCAGCGATTCCGAAGTGATGGCGAAACTGCTGGTCGAAGGCGACGGCGACATGGTCGCGCGGATAACGCGCGTGCTCGAGCTCGCGCGCGGCGCCTACTCGGTCGTGCTGTGCACCCACGACGAGCTCTACGCGTTCCGCGATCCGTGGGGCGTTCGTCCGCTCTGCTTAGGGAAATTCAAAGAGGGCGGTTACGCGGTCGTTTCGGAGTCGTGCGCGCTCTCGACGATCGGGGCGGATTACGTCCGCGAACTCGAAGCGGGCGAGATCGTGCGTATCGACGCAAACGGTATCGAGTCGTTCAAGTCGCCGATCGCCAGCGCGAAGCCGGCGCTGTGCATGTTCGAGTACATTTACTTCGCGCGGCCCGATTCGCTGCTCAACGGACGTTCGGTCTATCAAGCGCGACACGCGATGGGCAAGGCGCTGGCGCGCGAGCATCCCGCCGACGCCGACGTCGTGATGGCGGTGCCCGATTCGGCCATCCCCGGCGGAATCGGCTACGCCGCCGCGAGCGGTCTCCCGTATATCGAAGGGCTCATTAAGAACCGGTACATCGGCCGGACCTTCATTAGCCCGGATCAGGCAATGCGGGCGCGCAACGTCCGCCTAAAATTCAATCCGTTGTTCGAAAACCTGAGCGGACAACGGGTGGTCGTGGTGGACGATTCGATCGTGCGCGGGACGACGACGCCGCGCATCGTCGAGTTGCTGCGAGAGGCGGGCGCGCGGGAAGTGCATCTGCGCATTACCTCGCCGCCGATAAAGCACCCGTGCTATCTGGGCGTGGACATGGCGACGTACGACGAGCTCATCGCCGCAAATTATACGGTCGAGGAGATTCGCCGCAAGACCGGCGCGGATTCACTGGGCTACTTGAGTCTCGCCGGACTAGTGGAAGCCACCGGCCGCAAATCCGAAGACATGTGCCTGGGGTGTCTCACGGGCGAGTATCCCAACGCGCCGGCCGCGCACCAGATCCGCGAGCTCGCAACCTCTTAGCCGGCGGCCGCTCGTAACGAGCTGGGAGAAGAACGTGGCGATCGCGATACAGCCAAAATTTCCGATTCCCGATCGGTCGAGCCAGCCGATCCGGCTCGCGAAAGACGAGGATGGCGTCGTCGATATCGCGTGGTGCCATGGAGTGTCGTCCGACGGTCGAGCGTTCCGTGCGGAGATGTGGGCGCAAGACCAGATCAGCATGTTAACGATTTTTTTCAGCACCGCCGGTCTTGAGGATCTCGATCCCGAGGCGATGAAGCGCTTCGTGGAGCAAGAGGGGCTGGTTTCATTTCGCACGACCGCTCCGAGCCGCTGCACGGCGGTCAGCGTCACCGACGACGCTGGAAATCCGGTTTGGTCGGTGAACGTCATGGTCGGAGACGAAGATGAAACGTACCTCGATGGTTCGATCCCGATCTTTCCCTACTCTCAGAGCGGGGAGCCGAATACCGTTTTTAATTCGGTTCCGATCAAGGCCGCGGGAAATCGGCTAGCCGGAACTTAACGACCGAGAGAGCCCCCCGATCCGGCGGGCCATCGAAGAGAGCCCGACGGGATCGGCATGCGGCATGCTGCTCCGAAAGGTCGTGGCCCCGATGCTTAGATATCGAGTAATCGCCCCAGTTCTGAGCTGTTCATTTGCAGCGGCGTTCGCGCTGAGCGCGTGTTCCGGCAACGCCCAGTCCGGCGCGCCCGGCGCCATCAGCGGTGACTCTTCCAAAATCTCCGGCGTCGCGGCCCTGCCCGCCGTAGCCGGCCGCTCCGCCGCACGCGGCAGAATGCGAGGCGCAACGGCCCAGCCGACCTGCAGTGGAACGGGCACCGACGCTTTTGTCGGCGGTACCGACGCCAACGTCGATGCGGGCGACTTCTCCGTGGTTACCGGCGGGATACAAAACGATGCGTGTAGCGCTTGGGCTACCGTCGGCGGGGGTGAGGAAAACGGAATCGACGGCAGCAGCCAAGGCGGCGCCATCGGCGGGGGAGCGCTAAACGCCGTCCTGTTTGGCAAGGACAGCACGATTGCCGGTGGGGCCTCGAATACCTCGAGCGGCGAGTATACGACGATCGCCGGTGGCTTCTCAAACACCACGCAAAGTTTGGGAGCGATCGGGGGCGGTGACTATAACCTCGAGAGCGGCAACCTCGATGCGATCGGCGGCGGGTTCACCAACACGGCGAGCAACAACTACGCCGCGATCGGCGGCGGTTCCAGCAACGTCGCGAGCGGACAATACAGCTCGATCGCCGGTGGCCTATCCAACAACGTCAGCGGACAGTATGGATTCGTCGGCTCCGGTGATGGACAAGCAGTCGGCGCCGAGTGGGGCACGGTCGCCGGGGGCCACGCCAACAAGGTAACCGCCGGCAACGCCGGCACGATCGGCGGCGGTTGGGAAAATCAGGTCACGAACTCCGAGGCGACGGTTTCGGGCGGCGAGACAAACCAAGCGACGGGGTTGTATGCGACGGTTCCCGGCGGACAACTCAACGTAGCGGCCGGTAAGGGCAGCTTCGCCGCAGGGATGAGTTCGAACGCCGCACACGACGGCGATTTCGTCTGGAGCGATGCGTCTCTCGGGACGGCCGTCAAAGGAAACGGGGACAATGAATTTCTCGCTCGTTCCAGCGGAGGCGTAACGTTTTATTCGTCGGCCAACTTGGCGAGCGGCGTGAGCCTCGCGCCGGGTTCGGGAACGTGGTCGAGTTTGAGCGATCGGAACGTAAAGACCGGCATCGTACCCATCAACGACGACGGCATTTTGGCTAAGGTCGCGATGCTGCCGATTAGCGAGTGGAGTTATACGACCGAACGCGGCGTACGGCACGTCGGCCCGATGGCACAAGACTTCTACGCGTCGTTCGACGTCGGTGAAGATAACCGGCACATTACCTCGATCGACGAAGACGGCGTGGCGCTGGCGGCAATCAAGGCACTCGATTCGAAACTCGCGCAAAAAGACGGCGCGATTCACTCACTTCAGCTCGAGGATGCGCGGTTGCAGCGGCGCATGGCCAAACTGGAGGCGAGGCTCGACGCGATGCCGGGTTCCCCGAGATAAGTATTCATAACGCTAGGCGAGTTCTCTATGAAAGGTCGTGGCCCTGATGCGGACATGTCGAGCAATGGCGCGGGTCTTAGGCATCTCGTTTTGTGCCGCGTACTTCCTAAGCGGTTGTTCGGGAGGTGGCGCAAGCTCGGTCGCGGGCGGGGCCGCCGTCTCGGTAGTTCCCGCGGCGGCGCAGCACGGTTCCGCGGCCTTACGCAGCGGCAGCGTGCGTCGCGCGATCACACCGCCGACGTGCGGCTCCGCGCTGGGCATAAATAGTTTCGTCGGCGGTACGAACAACAACCACGCCCACGGTGCTTCGAGCGGCGTGCTGGCGGGTGAAGGAAACGCGGCCTGCGACGCATGGGCGGGAATCGGCTCCGGTCTCTTCAATGCCGTCTCGAGTAGCGGTAACGGCGGCAATACGGATGCCGGCTCGTTCATCGGCGCCGGGGCCTCGAATACGATCGACTGCACGAGCGTCTGCGGCGTCGGTGCGAACTTCATTGGTGCGGGCGAAGGCAACGCGATCGATGCGGCGGCGTTCGACGGGTTTATCGGCGCCGGTGCGAGCAACGTCGTTAGCGCTCAGCACGGCTTTATCGGGGCGGGGCAAGATAACACGGTCTCGGTGGATCGCGGCGTCGTCGTCGGCGGATCCAACAACAGCGTCGCCGGCTTCGAAACGTTCGTCGGCGGCGGTGCTTCGAATGTCGGATCGGGCGAGTACGCCGTTATCGGCGGCGGCTTCAACAACAGCGGTTCGGGGAAGTTCGGTAGCGTCACCGGCGGTGAATCCAACCAAGCTTCCGGACAATACGCGGCCGTGCCCGGCGGACAACTGAACGTCGCGCGCGGGCAAGGCAGCTTTGCCGCGGGCATGGGCTCGAACGCCGGCGACAACGGCGACTTCGTCTGGAGCGACGATCCATCGGGCGGAGGAGTGACTCCGATCAGCGTCTCGGGCGACAACGAGTTCTTAGCGCGTGCCCGAGGCGGCGTCACCTTTTATTCGTCGGCGAACTTGGCAAGCGGCGTGAGCCTCGCACCGGGTTCGGGAACGTGGTCGAGTTTGAGCGACCGAACCGTAAAGACCGCAATCGTGGGCGTTAGCGATGACGGAATCTTGGCCAAGGTCGCGACGCTGCCGATCGACGAGTGGAGTTATTCGACGGAACGCGGCGTGCGGCACGTAGGCCCGATGGCGCAGGATTTCTACGCAGCCTTCAATGTCGGCGAAGACGACCGCCACATCACGTCGATCGACGAAGACGGCGTCGCGCTTGCGGCGATTAAGGCACTGAACGCGAAACTCACTCGGAAAGATGTCGAAATAAGGGTTTTGCAGCAGCAAATGGCCGTGCTGACCGCAGAGGTTCACGCAATCCAGGCGGCGCGGGGCGTTCATTTTGGGCCGAGGTCGCCGAACCAGTAAGCGGCGGTGACGCCGCCGTCTTGAAGGACGTCACTACCGGTGATGAAGGCGCTCCGGCCCATCAGGAGTGCGCCGACGTCGCAACTTCGTCCGGCGCCGCGGCCGCCGAGCCTTCGATGAAGCGGCGGTAGCCTTTGCCGCGGGGCCCGGTCAATTCGTCATTTGCAAGCGGGGTGATGATGATGCCGGGACTGATCGTGTTGGCCCGCGCACCGCGCTTTCCCCAGCGAACTGCCTCCGCCATTACCCGCAACGAATTCGCGCGCTTGGATATTTGGTAGGCATTAAGCGGGTCCGTCACGCGATCGAGTTGCAGCATCGGGAGCGCGAGCAGTTCGCCGGCCGGCGTCGTCGCGAGCGATTTATCTTGCTCGGGCGTTAGCGCCGGTAGCCGATGCCCCGACATCGAAGCGACGACCACGCAAGATCCGCCGGGAGCGATCACGTTGCCGAACTCCTCGAGGACCATGGACGACGCCCCAAACGTCGCCGAGCGACGCCGCCCGTTGAGCGAGCGCGTGCACCGACTCGCGCGAGGACACGTCGATGGTGGCGGTGCTCACGTCAAATCCGGCGTCGCTCATGGCCCTCGCGGCGCCATCGGCGAGCTCGCGATGCAGGTCCGCTAAGAGAGCGTGCTTACCGGCGCTCACTCTGCGAGCAATTGCTTGCCCGATCGATCCGGCGCCGATCACGACGACGACGTCGGTCATGCGTTACTCCTTGTAGGTATGCAGGGTGCGGGCTCCGCCGTACGACGAACGATAGAACACAGGAAGGTCGTAGTCAACCATACTATTGGCACGATGATGGAGCGCGGTGCCGAAGTGTCGCCGGTCCTCAAGGCTCGAATTGCCGGGCTCTTCTATCTGCTGTCCATAATCGCGGGGATGCTCGGCGCGACCGTCGCGAGCGGCGGTATTGGCCTTGCAGCGAATTTGGCCGGGACCGCGTGCTACGTCGTCGTGACGCTGATCTTGTACGATCTGCTCAAGCCGGTGAACCGGCCGCTCTCGTTGCTCGCAGCGCTCTTGAGTCTTGCGGGCTGCGCGATCGGCATCCTCGGCTTCCTGCACTTGCCAAAGCCCGGTGTCAACGAACTCGTGTTTTTCGGTTGCTATTGCCTCTTGCTCGCGTACCTGATCTTCAGGTCGACGTTTCTCCCGCGATTTCTGAGCGTACTGCTCGCGCTGACCGGCTTGGGTTGGCTGACCTTTCTCTCACCGTCGCTCGGAGAGCGTCTCTTTGTGCCCTACTTGATGATCGGAGGTCTGGCCGGCGAAGGTTCGCTGACGCTTTGGCTCCTCATCTTCGGCGTGAACGGTCCCCGATGGTACGAACAGTCCGAAGCGGGACGTATTTCAACGTAAGCATAGGGAGACCCGAGTACGCTGAGGCCGGAACTTAGGCGAGCGCTTCGTTCCAATCGCGGACGTACCACTTCGAGACGATGCCTTCGAGAACGAACGGATCTCCGGCGGCGAACTCCAGCGCAGCTTCGCGCGTCGCGAAGATGGCCAGCGCGCCTTCCTCGGGAATCGCGAACGGCCCGATCATGAGCAGCGTCCCGCGGGTGCGGAACTCTTGCCATCGCGCCATGTGGGCCGCAAAATGCAGCGGCGCCTTTTCGCGGACACCGGGAGCGGCCTCGTAGAACAGAACGTATTTCATCCCATGACGTTTTGCGTAGATCTAGGCCGCCCCCGCCGCGCGGGCGGCGGCTTCGACGTCCGGAACGAAGGTCCGATCCAGCTCGGCCACCACGGCCGCTAGGTTTTCGACCAGCTGCTGCCACCGCTCGGCGTCGCCAAGCGGATACGCTGCGAAATCCTCCGCATCGCGCGTCACCGGCAGCGAGAGCACCGCGCTGAAGGCCGGCCCGCGTACGATCATCATGGCCGTGAGCTTGCGGCTCCACGTCCCGACGTCGATGCTGACGTCAACGGTTACGCCGTTTGGGCGCTGCCGCGACAGCCTGAAGGTACCGGATTCGTACCCGACGGCGTAGCCGAGCGGTGCGAATGTGCGGAGGATCGCCGGCTTCTTGGGACCGGTGGTTACGCCGTACGCCGTGACGCTTCGAGCTACGCTCGCGGGCGGGAGGTCGTGCGGAAGATCGGCGAGCGCGGCGACTTCCGCCAAACGATTCCTGTAGTCGGCTTGGATCGCTTTGGCGGCCGTCGCCACGCGCGCTTTTCCGGCCACGGCTTGCTGCGCTGCGGCCGGATCCATGTCGGCGTAGAGGGCGTCAACGCGCTGAGTTTTCTTGAGTTTACCGCAGCGTTCCATGATGGCAGCCGCTACGACGGAGCCGCGCGATAGCGTCGTCGAAGCGAGGTCGTCATCTGCGGTTGCGAGCGCCGTCAGCGAACGCTCGCGGTGGCTGACCCACCACGAATCGCCGATGACGATGCCCGTAGCGCTCATGCCTAAACGCGTGTGGATGTCTTTCCCGAATGCGGGACTGCGGAACGTAATCACGACCTTGTGGAACGGGAACGAGCGTGGAACCCCGGCGGCAACGGCTACGAGCGTTTCGAGTGGGACTACTTCGCCGGCGGCCGGAGATCCGGGAAGGTTGGTCAGCATGCGCCGCGGAGTCGCGGGCTTGCCGGCTGCGATCAACGATTCGGTACCGGGCGGCACCGGTGCGGCCGTTGCGAAGCGCTCGAGGCCGGGATAGCGCTTGAGAACGCGGGCGACGCTCGACACGCTGCCAAACTGCGCGTCCGCGAGCGCAAAACGGACCGCCGGCGTTTCCCCCTCCGCAAGAAAAGCGGCGTGGACTCGCTCGACGAGCGCGCTGAGGGCCTCTTTTCTGGAGCTGGCGATCTCCGTGACGAACGCTGTCGGCATTCCGGTCCTCGCTAGGCGTCCTTCGACAGGCTCGTCCTTCGACAAGCTCAGGATGACAGGGGTGGTTGCTTTCGACGGTGCTTCGACGGGGTCGTCCTTCGACCGGCTCGTCCTTCGACAAGCTCAGGATGACGGGGGTGCGCAGGGCCGTAAAGGTGTTGCTCAAGGTCTCGTAGGTCCGTCATCCGTGCGATGCCGTCAGCGGCGGAGGATGCGGGCGGCGGCTTCGTCGCGCGTTTCGAATTCGTGTTGGACTTCGGTGGGCTCGTCGACGGCGTAACCGAGGCAGAAGTAGCCGACGAAACGCCAGTTCGCGGGAAGGTCGAGCGCTTCGGCGAGCACGTCGGGTTCGAGCATCGAGATCCAGCCGACGCCGATGCCGTGGGCGTGCGCGTCGAGCCACAACGTGTTGACCGCCATCGCGCTGGCTACTTCGAGCATGGTCGGCGCGACTTCGGTCGTCGAGAGATCGCAGAACGTGGCGAGGTGTACGGGCGCTTCGCGCAGCGCGGCCAGCTCCAGACGCAACACTTGTCCTAGATCGGTTCGTACGTTTCGCGCGAGCGTGTCGATCGCCATGCGCTTGAACGACGCGATGATGGCGCCGCGGCGCACCGTGCTGTCCACGGTGACGAAGCGCCATGGCTGGATTAAGCCGACGGCGGGGGCAAGCGAGGCGGCCTGAACGATCCGCTCGACCGTGCCGTCGGGCAGCGGGTCGCTGCGAAAGCGGCGCACGTCGCGGCGCCAGGCAAAGAGGCTGTGCAGTTGCGCACGGAAGGCGGCGTCGAACGCCGGTTGGTTCATTCGGAGGGGAAACGTTTTTCGCGCACGGCACTTGCGTAGTCGCGCAACGCGTCGGTTGCGGCTTGTCCGATCTCGCCGAAGCGCTTTGCGAAGCTGGGCGAATGCGGATACATGCCGAGCGCGTCGTGCAGGACGAGCACCTGAGCGTCGCAGCCGGCGCCGGCGCCGATGCCGATGGTGGGAATGGCGAGCATCGCGGTGATCTCGGTTGCGATTCCCGGGTCCACGACTTCCAAGACGATCGCGTAGGCGCCGGCGTTCTGGACGGCGCGTGCGTCGGCGAAGAGCTTCTCGCGGTTGACGCGCACCTTGTAGCCGGGGCCCAAGCTCGCGGTTTGCGGATTGACGCCGATGTGTCCGACGATCGGTATACCGCTGGCGGCTATGGCGCGGATGCGGTCGGCTTCGTGGACGCCGCCTTCGAGTTTGACCGATTGCGCCCCGCCTTCTTTGATGAGGCGAATGGCGCTGCGCAGCGCGTCTTCGTCGCTGACTTGGTACGACCCGAACGGCATGTCGGCAACGATGTGCGCGCGCGAGGTTCCGCGCACGACCGCTTGGGTGTGATGGAGTATCTGCTCGAGCGTTACCGGCGTCGTTTCGTCGTACCCGAGCATGACGTTGCCCATGCTGTCGCCGACTAAGATGTAGTCGATGCCGGCTTCTTCGGCAAACCGGCCGAACGCCGCGTCGTAGGCCGTGATCATCGGAAAGATGCGGGTTCCCTTACGGCGGCGGATCGCTCCGGCCGTAACGCGGCGTACGGCCGTTCCCGCGGCGGGTTCGTACGGTCGTGCTTCCCCCGCCGCCGCGTTCGACTGTTTGGTAGCCATTACGCCGGGTGCTACTTGGCGGCCGCCACGCCGTTTGGATGCGCGGCCGGCGATCCGGCGAGCGTCTCGGTAAGTGCGAGCAGGGCGCGCACGGGCGTGCCGGTCGGGCCTTTGGCCTGCCAGGCCGATTCCGAATCCAGGTACGCGGTGCCCGCGATGTCGAGATGGATCCACGGCGTCGCGTCGTCCACGAACGCGCTCAGGAAGGCCGCGGCCGTCAGCGTCCCGGCCGGCCGGCCGCCGGTGTTCTTGAGATCGGCGATGTCGCTCTTCATCTGCTTGCCGTAGTCCTCGAAGAGCGGCATGTGCCAGTAGCGTTCGCCGCTCCCCTTGGCCGCGGCGAGAAATTGATCGATGAAGGCGTCGTTGTTACCGACCGCGGCGGTGGCAGCGTGGCCGAGCGCGATCACGCAGGCGCCGGTCAGCGTGGCTGCGTCCACGATCTTGGTCGCGCCGAGCTTCTTTGCGTAGCAGAGGCCGTCGGCCAGAATCAGGCGCCCTTCGGCGTCGGTATTGATGACTTCGATCGTCTTGCCGTTCATGGCTTTGACGATGTCGCCGGGTTTGGTGGCTTTGCCGCCGGGCATGTTCTCGGTGGCGGGAATCAGGCCGACGACGTTGAGTTTTGGTTTCAACTTAGCGATCGCGCTCATGGTCGCGATGACGCCCGCGCCGCCGGACATGTCGTATTTCATCTCTTCCATGCGCTCGGGCGGCTTGAGCGAGATGCCGCCGGTGTCGAAGGTGATGCCCTTGCCCACGAACGCGAGCAGTTCTTTGCTGGACGGATCGCCGTTGTATTTCAGGACGATGAACTTGGGCGGCTGCGCGCTTCCGGCGGCGACCGAGAGGAACGATCCCATGCCTTCTTGCCGGGCGCGGGCTTCGTCGAGGACGTCGATTTCGAGTCCGGTTTCCTTCGCGACCTTGGCCGCTTCGGCGGCGAGATGGGTCGGCGTCATGTCGCCGGCGGGCGTAATCGCCAGGCGGCGCGCGAAGTTCACGGCTTCGCCGATCACTAGGCCGCGCTTGAGGCCGCGCTCCAGTTCGGCGGCGTCGAGCTTGCCGGCGAGGATCACCGCATCGGTTACGGTCTGCGGCTTCTCGGGAGCGTGCTGATAGATGTGCGTCTCGAACGTGCCCGCGAGCGCTCCTTCGGCGACGAACGACGCGGCTTCGGCTTCGGCGCCCTTGGCCTGATCGGGAAGCGCGAACGCGATGCTGCCGACGTTGCGACGCGACAGATAGCGCACGGCCGCGCCGGCATAACGCGCCAACATGCCGGGTTCGAAATTTTTCCGCTCGCCCAGTCCGACCGCGAGGACGCGCGAGAAAGGCTTCCCTTTCGCGTGCACCAACGCAAGTTCGTACGGCTTGCCTTTGATCTCGCCCGAATCGAGCACGTCGGCGATCGCGCCGTCTAGAAGATGATTGACGTCCGCCGCGGCACCGGCCAGGGCTTCGCCCGAGAAGACCGGAACGACGAGAGCTCCCGTGCGGATATCGACCGGCGTATCGTGAACGATACGGACTTGCATGGTGAACCTTTCAGGTGGGTGAAGTCACGCCAAAATGAAGGCGAGCAGTAGTGCACATGTTCCTTCGCAGTGCCGTTTCGGCCCTGCGCCGGAACTCGAATGAGAGACGAAAGTCCCGGTAGCGACGCCTACGCTCGCGCCGGCGTCGACATCTCTGCCGGAAGTCGGGCCGTCGCGCGCTATAAGGACGTTATCGGCACGTGGCGGCATCCGGACCAGCTGGACGCCATCGGCGGATTCGGCGGACTCTTCCGTCTTCCGGGGTCGGATGGCAAGCGAGCGCTAGTTGGATCGGCGGACGGCGTCGGCACCAAGATCCTGATCGCGGCCGAGCTCGGCCGCTACGACGGCGTCGGACGCGATCTGGTCAACCATTGCGTCAACGACATCCTGGTCGTCAACGCATCGCCGCTCTTTTTCTTGGATTACTTCGCGACCGGAAAACTCGACCCGGAGGTGGCGGCCGAAGTCGTCGCGGGCTGCTCGCGGGCCTGCCGCGATCACGACTGCGCGTTGCTGGGCGGCGAGACGGCGGAGATGCCCGGCCTGTACGCGCCGGGCCATTTCGATTTGGCCGGAACGATCGTCGGAATCGTGGATACCGCGGACGTTCCCGATCCGGACTCGGTCGAAGCCGGCGATGCGATCGTCGGCTTTCCGTCGGTCGGCTTGCATACCAACGGTTATTCGCTGGCGCGCGCGCTGGTCGCGCGCGAGGAGTGGGAGCATTCGTTCGACGACGGCGTCACGTTCGCCGACGCGCTGCTGGCCGAACATCCGTCGTACTATCGCGCGGTGCGCGCCGTGCAGGGCGTGGCGCGCGTGAAGACGATGGCGCACATCACCGGCGGCGGCCTGCTCGAAAACGTGCCGCGCACGCTGCCGCCCGGCATGAAGGCGATCTTCGAACAGACGCGCTGGAGCGTGCCGCCGATCATGCGCGTGCTGATCGAGCGCGGCAATCTCACGCACGAGGAGCGCTACCGTACGCTGAACATGGGCGTCGGCTATACGCTCGTGGTGCCGACGCCGGATGCCGTCAAGGCGTTGGCAGCGGTGCCCGGCTCGCGCGTCATCGGCTGGATCGAACGCCGCGACGGAGACGAACCGCAAGTCGTCGTGCATCCCGCCCGCGACTAAATGCGCGACCTCGTCAATCTTACGGTAGAGCTCGACGACGAGCGCTTTTCCGGCGAGGCAGCCACGCGTGCCCGCGACTCGCTCACGCGGGGCGGGTACGCGCTCGAAGGCCGCCGGTCGGCGGACGACACGACGCTGGCGTGGATTGACGCGACCTTCGGCGGCTGGTGGAGTTCGGAGACCTACGCGTCGAGCAACCTGATCGCGCGGCGCAACGGGCAGCTCGCCGGTTTTGCATCCTTCGATCCCCACGGTTTGGACTTCGTCTGGCTGCGCGGCGCGCGCGAGTCGAAAGCGGGCGTCTTCGGGCCCTTCGGCGTTGCCCCGGAGGAGCGCGGCGGGATCCTGGGAGCGACGCTGCTGCAGCTCGGGTTGGCTTCGTTGCGCGAACGCGGCTTTGCGCGCGCGGTGATTCCGGCGGTCGGCGATGACGCTTTGATTCGATATTATGCCGAGCACGCGGGTGCGCGCGCGGCGGAGCGATACTCGAGCGGCACCGTACGTCGAACGGCCGGCGCGCGCGGTCGTGATGGCATCGGGGAGCGGAACAAATTTGCAAGCCGTGCTCGACGGTGCCGCCGCGCGACGGCTGCCGATCCGAGATCGCGGCGGTCGTGTGCAATAATTCGCGTGCCTATGCGATCGAACGCGCGCGGAAAGCCGGCGTGAAGCGCGTGCACGTGCTGCCATGGGAGCGAAAAACGGGCGAAACGCGCGATGCGTACGACGCGCGGCTGATGCAGGCGGTCAGCGAAGAACGGCCGGACGTCGTGTTGCTGCTGGGCTGGATGCATCTGCTCGACGCGCGCTTCGTCGAAGCGATGCCCGCGATCGTCAACGTGCACCCCGCGTTCCTTCCGCTCGATCCCGAGCGCGACGTCGTCGGCATGCCGGACGGCACGGTGATTCCTGCGTTTCGCGGCCCCTTCGCGGTGCGCGACGCGCTGGCTGCCGGCAGCCGCTGGGCCGGTGCCAGCGTGCACGACGTGACCGCGAAGACCGACCGCGGCCGCGTGCTCGTGCGCGCACCGCTCGCGGTTGCCGCCGGCGAGAGTGAGGAGGACGTTTTGGCGCGGCTTCATCCGACCGAGCACGCGCTGGTAGCGCGCGCGATTTGGCGGTGGGCTTACGAGCGTCCGGGACGGCGCGAAACGGTATCTTCGTGAGCGCCGACGATTCGGTCGCGATCGCGATCGTGCTCGAACACTACGACGTGGGCGAAGGCGTGTCGTGGCCGCCGTTCGACGTGGAAAACGTGTGGGCGCTTTCGCTCGGCGAACCGTATTTCGAAGTGCGAAGCATTCCGTTTTACGCCGCCAACCTCAACGTGGGCGACGTGGTCGAGGCGCGGCCGCGAGAAGGGTTTTCGGATCCCGTTGTGGCGAGCGTAGTGCGACGGTCGGGGAACTGGACCGTGCACATCGTGGTGATGGACGGCGCCAGCGAGGCGGCGCAAAAATTGCTCGACCGCGCCTGCGAACTCGGCTGCACGGTGGATCACGACGATACGACCGGAATCGTCGCGATGAGCGTTCCACCGGCCCTCGCGTCCGAGGCCGTCTTCGCGCTGCTCGAAACCGGCGAGCGCGAAAGCACGTGGGACGTAGAAATCTCGTCGGGCCCCGTTTAGCGCGTCCTTCGACAGGCTCAGGATGACATTTCCTTCGACAAGCTCAGGATGACAGGGTAGAGCCGGTTGCGATCATGAGCGCGGCGTAGCCACGATGTCATCCTGAGCGCGGCGTAGCCGCAGTCGAAGGACACGCTCAAACGTGTCACCTTCCGTGGCCTCCCCAGTGCCCGCAACTCGTCTCGTCGTGCAAATCGGGTTCGCGTAACCGTGTTGAGGCCCTCACAAAGGAGAACCCCCCATGGCCGAACCCAAACTCGGTGGTCGATTCACTTTCCCGGGCACGTCGTTGAGCGTCAACCGGATCGGTTACGGCGCAATGCAGTTGGCCGGCCCCGGCGTTTGGGGGCCGCCGAACGACGCGGACGCCGCCGTCGCCGTGTTGCGCGAGGCCGTGGCGGCCGGCGTCGATCACATCGACACGTCCGATTACTACGGCCCGCACGTTACCAATCAGATCATTCGTCAGGCTTTGCACCCGTACCCGAAGGGTCTTGTAATCGTCACCAAGCTGGGCGCACGGCGCCCTCCCGACCGATCGTGGCGGCCGGCCAATTCCCCCGCCGAGCTGGCGTCCGGCGTCCAAGACAATCTCCGCAATCTCGGCCTCGACGCGATCGATATCGTGAACTACCGGGCGATGGGCTCGGGTGAAGGCCCGGCGGAGGGCTCCATCGCCGAACAGGTGACCGCGCTGGCCGATCTGCAACGCAAGGGCTATATCCGCCACATTGGGTTAAGCAACGTCACCGCCGCGCAAATCGCAGAGGCCCAAGGGGTCGCCGAGATCGTGTGCGTGCAGAATTACTACAATGTGGCCCAGCGCCACGACGACGCGCTAATCGAGGACTTGGCCCGGCGCGGCATCGCGTACGTCCCCTTCTTTCCGCTCGGCGGATTCACGCCGCTGCAATCGTCAACGCTGTCGTCCGTTGCGGAGCGGCTAACGGCGTCGCCGATGCAAGTCGCGCTGGCGTGGTTGGTGCAACGATCGCCGAACATCTTGTTGATCCCCGGCACATCGTCGGTCGCGCACCTGCGCGAAAACCTCGCCGCGGCGCAACTCACGCTTTCTCCGGAAACCGTAGCGGAACTAGACGGAATAGCCGTTGCGGTCCCCTCGAGCTGAGGCGCCCTTCGTCCTTCGACAAGCTCAGGATGACAAGTCGGCCCTTCGACAGGCTCGGGATGACAAGTCGCCCTTCGACAGGCTCAGGATGACAAGTCGTCCTTCGACAGGCTCAGGATGACAAGTCGCCCTTCGACAAGATCAGGATGGCAAGTCGCCCTTCGACAGGCTCGGGATGACAAGTCGCCCTTCGATAGGCTCAGGATGACAAGTCGCCCTTCGATAGGCTCAGGATGACAAGTTGACGCGATTTAGAGTTGGGTTTGGCGGATGGCTTCGTTGTAGGTGTCGGTGACGTAGAGGGCGCCGGCGGCGTCGAGGGCTATGCCGGCGGAACTGTTGAAGTGCGCGCCGGTTCCGATGCCGTCCGCGAAGCCGGTGCTGCCGGAATTACCGGCTATCGTGGTGACGACGCCGCCGTCGGCGCTGCCGTTACCGGGCGCGACTTGGCGGATCGTGAAATTGCTGGTATCGGTGACGTCGAGAAAGTTGCGGCTGGGATCGTACGCGATTCCCTGCGGATGGTTGAAGTTCGCGGCGGTGCCCGCACCGTCGGAGAAGCGGCAGGCTCCGGCCGCGCCGGCGATCGTGGTGACGACCCCGGCGGTCGTGACCTGCCGGATCGTGCAGTTGTACGTATCGGTAACGTAAAGGCGGCCGTTGCCGGAATCGTATGCGATGCCTAGCGGATGATCAAAGTTTGCGACGGGCCCGGTGCCGTCGGAGGAACCGCAGCTTGCGGCCGTGCCGGCGATGGTGGTGACGACCCCGGTAGTGGTAACCTGTCGAATGGTGCAGTTACCCGTATCGGTGACGTAGAGATCTCCGTTGGACGAGTCGTACGCGATGAAGCTCGGGTTGTTGAAGCTCGCGGCGCTGCCGGTGCCGTCGGCAGAGCCGCAGTTTGCCGCTGTGCCTGCGACGGTAGTGACGACGCCGGCGGTCGTGACGCGCCGGATCGCGCAGTTGGTCTGATCGGTGACGTAGAGGTTTCCGTCGGCGGAGTCGTATGCCAGGCCGGTGGGATTGTTGAAGGTTGCGGCGTTGCCGGTACCGTCGACAAAGGTACATGCGTTTTGCCCCGCGCCGGCGATGGTGGTAACGACGCCGGCGGTCGTGACGCGCCGGATCGCGCAGTTGGCCTGATCGGTGACGTAGAGGTTGTTGTCTTTGGAATCGTACGCAAGGCCGGTTGGAAACAGAAAACTCGCAGCGGTGCCGGTGCCGTCGGTGAAGCCGCCGTGACCGACGCCGGGATCGCCGGCGATCGTGGTGGTACGCGTCACGGAGATGAGCGGTACGCTTGCGACCAGCGGAGGGCCGGCCAAGGTCGAGGCCGGCGTTGCGGTGACGGCCAGCGTTGCCGCTCCCAGCGCCGTGGAGGTCAAGGTAAATCGATTCGGGTTTGCGGCGCCCGCAGCGGTGACGGCGATGCCGGAACCGGGGCTCACGCCCTTGAGCGAGACGGCGAGCGCCGGTGCGCCCGGCCCAACGATGGCGTCGCCGCCGGCATCAAGCGTCGTAATCAGCAGCGACGGCGCGGCCGCACCGAAAAATGAAAATCCAGCTGTGGCACTCCCGGAGATATCTGCAAACGCTACCGACGGCCCCATTTGAAACGAGGCCGGAACGCCGGCGAGCGTGACGCGGATCGTATTGAGCTGATGCGCCACGATCGTCGCTGCGACGCTGTTGGTCGAGAGCTTGCTGCCGGCGGCTCCGGGTCGATCGTAGGTGACGAAAGCGATCGTGTGCGCGCCGCTGGTGACCGGTATCGGCACCGTGCAACTTAGCGAAGAACCGGACTGCGCGCAGTCCGGCGACGCCGGCGAGAGATTTTGCACGACCGGGTTACCGCCGTCCACGCTAACCGCAATAGATTGCGTGGCCGCGGAGACGTAGGCCGGTTTGCGTACGCTCGCGGTCGACTGTCCCGTCGCGTTCGACGGAATCTTGATGACGACCTGAGCGCTTGCCGTTTGAGCGCCGGCCGCCGGTTCGCCGGGAGCCGGCAGCAACGCTGAAGACGACGCGCCTCCGCCCGCGCATCCGGTCGCGAGCACGAGCGTGCATGCAAAGCCCGCCGCGGCGTGCCGCACTAGTTCACGCCGCCTTGCGTGATCGTGACGCCGACCGCGACCGTCGCCTTCTGTCCGTTGGCATCGCGTACGGTTATCGCGCACGCGCCGGCGGCGAGCGGCGTAACCGTATAGGTAGCGGCCGGTCCCGAGGGGCTTTGCGCCGACACGGTAGCCGTCGCGCCGCAGGTGTCCGTCTCGGTGAAGGTGCCGGCATAACCGGTTTCGGCGACGCCAAAGGTTTGTGCGGCGTTCGCACCGCTTGCAAGAAAGGCGAGCGTGGACGGCGTCAGCACGAGAGGCGAGACGGGAGCCGTCGTGGGGGGCGGCACGGCGGGAGAGGCGGCCGACCCGCCGCCGCAACCGGTCGCGAGCGCGCATAAAGCAACGGAACTTACCAGAACGTGTAGAGAGCGCATGTCGATCGTATTTCTTGCGAGCCTGCTCGCAGCGAAAAGCGGTAGGGCCAATCCCCGGCCGCTTAGAGTTGAATCCGCCGGACCGTTTGGTTGCCCGTATCGGTGACGTAAAGATTGCCGGTGTCGGAGTCGTACGCGATGCCGTCGGGCGTTTGGAAGTACGCGCTCGCCCCGAGGCCGTCGCCCGCGAGGTAGCAAGTTCCCGGCTTTCCGGCGATCGTCGTGACGGCGCCGGCCGTGGTGACCTGTCGGATCACACAGTTCTGGGTGTCGGTGACGTACAGATAGCCGGTTACGGAGTCGTAAGCGATGCCTTTGGGGTTGTTCACAAGCCCGGCCGCGCCGGTGCCGTCGGCGAAGCTGCAGGTTCCGGCTTTGCCGGCGATGGTGGTGACGACGCCGGCCGTCGTCACCCGGCGGATCGCGCAGTTGAACGTATCGGTGACGTACAGGTTTCCGTCGGCGGAATCGTACGCGATGCCGTTGGGATACTGAAAGGCGGCCGCGGTGCCGGTGCCGTCGGCGAATACGCAGTTTCCGGGACTTCCGGCGATCGTCGTGACCGCGCCGCCGGTGGTCAGCTTGCGGATCACGCAATTGCCCGAGTCGGCGACGTAGAGGTCGCCCGTGCGCGAATCGTACGCGGCGCCGTTGGGATACTGGAAGTTGGCCGCGGTGCCGGTGCCGTCGGCAAACGCGCATACGGCGGGTCCGGCACCGGCGATCGTCGTGACCGCGCCGGCGGTGGTGACCTGGCGAATCGCGCAGTTGTCGTTGTCGGTGACGTACAGCTGGCCGTTGGCCGGGTCGTACGCAATGCCGCCGGGATATTGGAAGGTTGCGGCGCCCCCCGTGCCGTCGGAGAAGACGAAGCAGTTTCCGGCCGTGCCCGCGATGGTGGTCACCGCGCCGGCGGTGGTTACCTGACGAAGCGTGCAGTTGTCGGTATCGGTGACGTAAAGATTACTCGTAGCCGGATCGTACGCGACGCCGGCGGGCGCGAAGAATTGCGCGCCGCTGCCGGTGCCGTCGCCGGAGCCGTAGGCACCGGGCGTTCCGGCGATGGTGGTGGTGAGCGTCGCCGCGGTCAGCGTCGCGTTGACGACGAGCGGGCTGCCGGCCGGCGTCGAGTTCGGCGTCGCGGAGATCGCCAGCCGCGCCGTGCCCAAGCCCGTCGACGCAAGGGTAAATTCGTTCGGATTACGATTTCCCGCCGGTGTGATGGCGATGCCGGAACCGGCACCGGCACCGGTTACCGAGACGGCGAGTGACGGTGCGCCCGCGCCGACGATGTAATTGCCGTCGGCATCCAGCGCCGCGATCAACAACGGAAGCGCGGAACCGGAAAATTCAAAGCCCGACGTCAGCGAGCCGGTGAACGCGTTGGTCGGCGTAACCGGCACGATTTGAAACGAGGCGGGAATGCCGGCCAGCGTGAGATTGACGGTGTTCGTGCGATTCGCAACGATGGTCGCGGCGACGCTGTTGGCCGACAGTTTATTTCCGCCGGCGCCGAGCCCATCGTAGGTCACAAAGGTCAGCGTGTGCGCGCCGGGCGGAGCGGAGATCGGTACCGTGCACGTCAGCGCGCCCAGTGGTTCCGACACGGCGCAATTTGGCGATGCGGAGGTGAGATTTTGCACGACAGGTGTGCCGGCGTCGACTTGGACGGCGATCGATTGCGTGGCCGGAGAAACGTAAGCCGGTTTGCGGCCCACCGATCTCGCGGTGGACTTCGGCGGAATCTTGATGACGACTCGGGCCGTTGCCGCCTGACCGTGATTCGCGGCTACGCCGGGCGCCGTCGCGGGAAGCGCAGCCGTCCCGGCGCTGCCGCCGCACGCCGCCAGGCTCAACGCGAGCCCGAGGCTCGCCGGATGGATCGAGCGTCTCATGGTTGTACCTGCCGGACCGTTTGGTTGTACGTGTCGGTGACGTAAAGATTGCCGCCGGCGTCGTTTGCGATGCCCGCCGGTTCGTAGAAAAACGCGCTCGTGCCGGCGCCGTCGGCAAACGCGCAGCCTTGCACGTTGCCGGCGATGGTGGTGACGACGCCGCCGGTGGTGACCTGGCGGATCGTGCACGTGTACGTGTCGGTGACGTAGAGGTTGGCGGTGGTCGCGTCGTACGCGATGCCTGCGGTCCCGTAGAAGCTCGCGGCGGTGCCCGTGCCGTCGGCGTAGCCGCAGCTGGTCGGGCCGTTGCCCGCGATGGTTGTGACGACGCCGGATAACGTGACTTTCCGGATCGAGCAGTTGGTGCTGTCGGTCACGTAGAGGCTACTTGCCACCGCGTCGTACGCGATGCCGTCGGGGCGGTTAAAGCGCGCGCGCGCGCCGCTGCCGTCGGCGAACCCGCAACTCGCGCTGCCCGCAACGGTGGTGACGACGCCGGCGGTCGTGACCTTGCGCACGGCGCAGCTGTCCGTGTCGGTAACGTAGAGGTTGCCGGCGGGGTCGTCTACGATACCGGCAGGGGCAAAGAAGTTCGCGCTTGGGCCGGTGCCGTCGGCGAATCCGCAGCTGCCTGCCGCGCCCGCGACGGTGGTTACGACGCCGGCGAGCGTGACTTGCCGGATCGCACAGTTGCTCGTATCGGTGACGTAGAGGTCGCCGGTGACGGCATCATACGCGATGCCGCTTGGGAGGTTAAAGTGCGCGCCCGCGCCGGTGCCGTCGGCGAAACCGCAGCTCCCCGGCGTGCCGGCAATGGTCGTGACGACGCCGCTGTTCGCGGTACCGTTGCCGGGCGTGACCCTGCGGATCGCGCAGTTGACGGTGTCGGTGACGTAGAGGTCGCCGCTTTTGGAGTCGTACGCGACCCCGGCGGGAGAATAGAAGCTCGCACTGGTGCCGGTGCCGTCGGCGAAGCGAGCGATGCCGGGGCTTCCCGCGATCGTCGTGGTCAACGCCGCTGCGGTCAGCGGAACGTTGAGTCTAAGCGCGCTCCCCGCCATCGTCGCGCTCGGCGTGGCGACGATCGCCAGCGTTGCCGTTCCGATGCCGGCGGCCGTGAGCGTGAATTCGTTGGGGTTTGCGTCGCTCGCGGGCGTTACGCCGATCCGGGAACCGGCGCTCGCCCCGCTTACGGAGGCAGCGAACGACGGGGCGCCGGGCCCGACGATGTAGTTGCCGTCGGCATCGAGCGCGGCGATCAGCACGGGTTGGGCGGCGCCTGAAAATGCAACGCCGGCGCTTGTGTTCCCGGTGAACGCGTTCGACGGAACGAGCGGCACCATTTGCAACGAAGCGGGAACGCCGGCGAGCGTGACCGGAATCGCAGGGTTCTTTCCGGCGACGAACGTGACGTCGATACCGTTGGTCGAAAGACGGTTACCGGCAGCGTTGAGTTGGTCGTAGGTAACGAAGGTCAACGCGTGGAGCCCGGGTGAGGCGCTGACCGGGACCGTGCAGTTCAAAGGAAAGCCGGCGCCGGCCGCCGCGCATTCGGGCGACGCCGGCGTGAGATTTTGTACCGTTGGCCTGCCGCCGTCGACTTGCACCGTGATGGATTGCGTGGCCGGAGAAACGTACGCTGGTCTGCGCCCGCGCGCGTTCGCGGTCGATCTGGTTGCGGAGCTTTGTGGAATCTTGATGTCCACGTGCGCCGTTGCCGTTCGGCCGTCCGCTCCGGCGGCTGCCACCGGTAGCAACGACGACGAAGGGCTTGCGCCGGAGCAGCCCGTCGCGAGCACCAGGGCGCATGCGAAACCCGCCGCAACGATTCTCATGAACGCACCTTCACGCCGGTAATGGCTTGAATGAGGTGAGCGGCGAACGGAACGCCGATTCCGGTTACGAGATCGTAGCCGCGCCCGGCCGTGCAGCAGCCGGTGATCGGCGGTCCAAGGTTTTGGTTGGCTTGGTTCTGGCCGTAGAGGACGTCGAAGAACGTCTGCGCGTACGGGAGCTGCGGAGCGAACGCGCTCGCGCCGGCATACGACCCGTAAATGGAATAGAACAACGGCGCAGCGTTGCCAAGCCGTGCGGGATGTGCGCCGCCGGCGGTGGCGCACGAAGACGCGTGAGCGCAGGCTTGCAGAACCAGCGCCCACATCGCCGCCATCTCAGGAGCCGCAGCGGACGTTCCGCCATCGGCCGACGGCGCGCCGCCGAAGGCCGCGTTCAGCAGCGTTGCTGGGCCTGTACCGGGGTCGGCCATCAAAGCGACGTCCGGTACGCCGCGAAATCCGCCGAGCGGAGGACTGGGCGGTTTGGTGTCTGTAGGCGTCGTCACGCCGGCTTGCCATGGCGGTACGCGGAAGATCTGCGAGACGCCGCCACCCGAGCCGACGTTGTTGCCGAACGAACCGTTGCCGCCGCTGGTCGTTTGGCTCGCCCAGGCGGAAATTTGCCCGATGAGATTCCCCGCATCGTCGGCCGGCGCGGTGACGCCTCCGACCGCCGTGACCGACGGGTCGCTGGCCGGATACGAAACGCACGGAACCGAGAGCGGTTCGCCCGGGCTCGTAAAGCAGCTCTGGTTTCCGTTGTCGCCGGAGGAAACGAAAACGGCGATACCTTCGGCCGCGAGCGCGGCGAACTCGGCGGGACCGATTCCGCGGCCGGAGGAGTCGTAGTAGTAATCGAGACCGGAATTTTCGCCCAGCCCGTAGCTTAAAGAGAGGACGTCAACCGCATTGTCGGCGATGGCTTGCTGGATTTCGTCGTCGGAGACGTCGATGCCGAGTAGCGGATACGCGACGCTTCCGGAAGCGCACGGCGGCGCGGTCTCGGCGTTGGTCGTTTCGTTCACGCACACCGCCGGGTTGTAGGCAAGGTAGAAGTCGACGCGCGCGCCGGGCGCGAGCGATGCGGCCTGCTCGGTGTCGAGCTGAGCTTCGCCGTCTTCCTGGTTGCAGGTCTGGTAGTCCGGAGGGCCGGGAGCCACGTAGCACGGAGCCGTCACGGGCGGCGGTGCGGTTAAACCGCCGGGATTCGGGTCGAAAGCACCGGTGCCGGTGTTGTTGTTTTGGGCGGACGCCGGTTGCGCGACCACGCGCATCTGTGTAACGCTCGCTACCGGCGTGCGAAACGTGGCGCCATACGCGGGAACGTCGGCCGCGGAAATCGGGCCCGTTCCGATGATGCCGATCGTAATTCCCCGGCCGGTGATTCCGCTTGCCCACGCACCCGTGTAGTCGAAGATCTTACCGATCATTTGCGGCGAGTACCCACCGAAATCCGCGGCCGAGGAGCGAATGAGATAGTCGTGCGCGAGCGGTACTTGCGCCATGTTCACGACCGCGGTGATGGGCACGGGGCGGCTGAGCCGCGGCGTCCCCGCCGGACCGACGAACGTCCTCTTTCCGTAACGATAGATGCCGAACGGCGTGCCGAACGCTTTTGAGAACTGGCGGACCGAGCCCGCGAGCGAGAGTTGCAAGCGTTGCGGCCAACCGCCGACCGAAATTCCGTACGACGCAAAGTAGTCGGCGGTCGCGCGGTAGTCACGCAGGCTCGCGCCGTACGCGTCGCCGATCTGCTGCGGGGTAAGAAAGCGGCGATAGACCGGAGAATGCGGATCGCTCGCCGCTCGCGCATACTGCAGCAGGCCGGCTTGGTTTTGCAAATTAACGGCGACGGTCATCGAGATGCCGCCGCTTGCGAGCGGACCGACGTAATGCGTTTGCGACAGTTGCTGCTGCCCCCAGGTGAAGGCCGCTTGCGACTGCGATCCGGTGACCGGCGGGGCTTGCTTCGCGGGCGCGCCCGGCACGAGCGGGCTCCCGGCGCCGTTGCCGCCGCAAGCCGTTAGAGCAAGGGTCGCAGCGAGCGTGGCGACGGAAATTCGAAACGGCGTGCGCATCATCGCACTCCTTGTTGAGCGGCGCGAGCTTTGAGGTAGCGCGTGAGGAAGCCCCGGAAGGCTTTGGCGCGCTGGGCGTGCGCGCGTTCGACTTCGGCTTTGAACCCGGACTGCGCGATGGCGAGACTGTGTGACGAGAGCGTCGCCGGCGCGAGCGCAGTCGACGAAGGAACGGCGGCCTTGCGGGAAATGAGAGGGCCGTAGGGCATCCCCGACGTTACCGCGAGCGTTTGGCTGACGGTCGTCGTCTGCTGCGGCTTATCGCTGAGCGGGAAATTGAGGAAGCCCTGGTCGTTGGAATAATCGTAGTAGTACGCGGTCGTGTCGTTCATCGTCATGCAGACCACGCCCGCGCCGGCGACCGAGTACGTCTTGGTCGTCTGTGCGTCCGTGAAACCGATCACCGGGTCGAGACTGGAAACGGTTTGGGTGACGAGCCGACCGGCCGTGCCGTACGTCGCTGGCAGTTTGCACGACGCCGGGAACGTTGCGCCGGCCGTCACGGCGTTGTTCTGGCTATAGAGTTTTGGGGATGCGGCGAACCAGGCGGGAATCGTTGCGAAGGGTGACGTTCCGCCTCCCTGGGACGGATAATACGCAAGTGCGATCGCGATCTGTCCGGCGGCCGGGGCGGCGTACACGAAGCCTTCGATTTGGTATGCGGCCCAGCCGGTGCCGAGGTAGCTGCCGCTGCCGTCGGCGTTGACCGTGATGGTATTCGAGACGGCTAGCGGATAGGTGTCGTTTTCCGTATACGTGCCGTCGGCGTGGATCGTGCGGATGGCAACCTCGCCGTCGGCGTCGTTTTCGTGAACCGACGCTTGCGGAGAATTCGTCCACGCGGCACCGTTGGTCGCGGCGGTCTCATCGACGATTTGCGGCGATGCGTACTCCCACGTCAGCGTGTTGGGCGTCGGCGTCACGTTGTCGGCGGATTGAAATCCATAGAGAACCGCGTTTGCGCCGAGCAGAGCGGTCCAGTTGTCGGTCGTCTGAACGGTCGTCTGAAGTGGAAACGCGTCGTTCTGAATGGTGTGGACGTCGCTTCCCGACGGGCCGGCTGGGTTCGGAGAACTTCCGGTCGTAACGGAAAGCGCGACGGATGCGGAAGCCGAGGTGGCCGGGAGCGGTGACGCTACGGGGTAGGTGAAGACGTTGGAGCGCGTGAGCGTGCCGCCGTACGTAGCCGGCGCACCGGGGGTGAAGACCGCCGTCGCGATGTTTGCGGGTGGGACGCCCGCGACCGTCGCGCCGATGACGACGTTGCTTACGGCGCTGCTGCCGTCGTAGTGGAGCGTTATCGTAGCTCCGGGCGCGGTCACCGACGTCGTCGACAGCGTGGTGTGGCCGCTCGTGTCGCTGTCGGTTAACGTTATGGCCGGCTGATAGGTGGCGGGCGCGACGATGGCAGCGCCGGATGCATCTCTTGCGGTGACGGTTACCGGGATGGCGACGGCCGTTCCAATCGGTGGGTTTGCGTTTGCGAGCGCGATCGTTACCGCGGCAACGTTACCGGTGACGGCCGGCCGCGTTTGCGGCAAGTTACTGCTTTGCGACCCGCCTCCGCAAGCCGACACGAGGAGTCCAAGCGTGCCGGCAAAAGCCAGCCCGATCGGGCCTGGAATTTTCATGTCGTGCCTTCCCCGGGTTGCAGAACCGCACGCAACCGATTGCAGAGCTAGGAGCGATGTGGGGACGAGCGCCCCTGGCGGCAAAGCCCTGCGCCCAGAGCGCTGAGGGGGCGTTGCTTCCGCGCAATCATACGGCAGGTCGGTCCACAGAAGGAAGGGAAAGCGATTCCACTGACAGCCGGTACGGGGATTGCGATAACGCGTATATTCACTGCGCGATTCGCGACGTTGCGTACCGTCTAGCGCCGGAGGAACAATCCAATCGCCGAACAGTCCAAGCGCCGCGAGCTCGGCACGTTCTTCCGGGCACGGCGCCGCCGGCTCGACCCGGACGACCTGGGGCTGCCGCCTCGCCGCCGCCGGACGCCCGGCCTGAGCCGCGAGGAGGTCGCGTACCTGGCCGGCATCAGCGCGGATTGGTACGGCCGGCTCGAGCTCGGCCGGGAAAGCAATCCGTCACGCGCGACGCTTGAAGCGATCGCAAACGTTCTACGGCTGACGGACGCGGAGCGCGCGTTTGTTTTCGATCTCATCGGCCTTGCCGACCCGCGCGGCGAAGTTCCGGTCGACTACGGGAAGGCCGATGTGCTGGACCGCTTGGTATTCGATCCGTTGCGTGTGGGGCTGTGCGTCGGCGATCAGTATCTGACGCCGATAACGTGGAACGCAATCGCGGACGCGTGGTGGGCGCTGTCCGGATTCGAAACGCCGGCCGAGCGCAATTTCGTTTCCCGATTCGACGAGCCATATCTCATCGCGCTCACGGGCGATCAGTACGAAACGATGGCTCGTGCAATCGTCGGCATGTTCCGCCGAGCGCACATAAGCGCGCCGACGGCGTTCTCGCAGCACATCCTCGACGTCGCGATGCGGAAACCACTCTTCCGCCTGTTCTGGGACGAGCATGGCATCGCCGATCAACCCTGGGAGACCGGCGGTCCGCACGTGCGCGAACACTCGGACGTCGGACCGGTTCTCGTCAATACGTTGAAACTCACCGTGCCGCTTGCGTCGGAAATCTTCGTCGCGGTTGCCCCGGCGGACGAAGTTTCGGCAGCAGCGTTCGATCGTCTCCGCAAGATCGGACGCGATTCAAGGGCAATGCGGGAGTCAGCTTCCCAGGCTCTAGTTCTCGTCGCCTTAACGCACCTTAATCCAATGGAAGGTCCCTTTTCGCAGGGACGGGCCGTCGGCTGAAAAACTCTAGGGGCCCGCCGTAGCCAAGCATTGGATGAAAGGGTTCGCCATGAGCACCACTCCTCACAACGGAAAACCGGCAGCCGCTCCCGGTTCTCCCAGCGCGACTGCATCCATCGACGGAAAATATCTACCGCCTCCGTCGCCTCCGTTCGGCGGTGAAATCAATCTGAGCGCCGACGAATCGAAGCCCTACTGGCCCCCGAAAACCGTGCCGCCCGTGGGCGCGCCCAACGTTCTGCTGATCATGACGGACGATGCCGGCTACGGCGTTACCGGAACGTTTGGAGGCGTCATTCCGACGCCCGCGTTAGATCGCGTGGCGAAGATGGGCTTGCGCTTCACGCAGTTTCATTCGACCGCACTCTGCTCGCCGTCGCGAGCGGCGCTCATCACGGGCCGCAACCATCATTCGGTCGGCTTCGGCGTCATTACCGAACAATCGACCGGCTACCCCGGCTACGATTCCATCATCGGGCCCGAGAACGCGACCGTCGGTGCGATATTGAAAAGCAACGGCTACGCGACGTCGTGGTTCGGAAAAGAGCACAACACGCCGAGCTTCCAGTACAGCGTTGCCGGTCCGTTCGAGCAATGGCCGGTGGGCATGGGCTTTGAATACTTCTACGGATTCATGGGCGGCGAAACCGACCAGTGGCAGCCCTATCTCTTTCAGAATCAGACCCAAATCTTTCCGTGGATCGGGCGAACCGACTACAATCTCACAACCGACCTTGCCGACGAAGCCATCAATTATTTACAAAAACTGAATACCGCCGCGCCCGACAAACCGTTCTTCCTGTATTACGTACCCGGCGGAACGCACGCGCCGCACCAGCCCAAGCCGGAATGGATCGAGAAGTTCAAGGGCAAGTTCGACCTGGGTTGGAACGCGCTGCGCGAACAGATCTTCGCCAATCAAAAAAAGCTTGGCGTGATACCGCAAGAAACCGAGCTGACGCCATGGCCGGAGAAGGAACTCCCAACTTGGGATTCACTCTCGGCTGACGAGAAGAAGCTCTTTGCGCGCCAGGCCGAAGTCTTCGCAGCGTACGCGGCCTACACGGACTACGAAATCGGCCGCGTGATCCAAGCCGTCGAAGACTTGGGCAAGCTCGACGACACGCTCGTCATCTATATCAGCGGCGACAACGGGTGTAGCGCCGAGGGCTCGACGATCGGCACGCCCAACGTGATGACTGGCTACCAAGGCATCGACGTTCCGGTCGAAGTCCAATTGAAGTACTACGACGTTTGGGGCTCGGACAAGACCTATCCGCACATGTCGGTCGCCTGGTCGTGGGCTTTCGATACGCCATTCAAATGGACGAAGCAAGTGGCGTCGCATTTTGGCGGCACCCGTCAGGGGATGGCCATGGCATGGCCCGCTCGTATTAAGGACGCCGGTGGCATCCGCACGCAGTTCCATCATATGATCGACATCGTTCCCACGCTTCTCGAGGCGTCCGGAATACAAGCGCCGCTGCAGGTAGACGGCATCGCTCAGAAGCCGATCGAGGGCGTCAGCATGGCCTATACGTGGGAGCAAGCCAATGCCGGCGCGCCGTCGGCACGAACGACGCAGTATTTCGAGATGTTCGGCAACCGCGCGATTTACCACGACGGGTGGATCGCCGCGACGACGCCGCCTGCCGCGCCGTGGCTGCTGGGCCTAACGCAGATGCCCGACGTGATCAACGGGTACACTTGGGAATTGTATAACATCGCCCAAGACTATTCGGAGGCAAACGACCTCGCGGCCAAGCAGCCGGACAAGCTCCGCGAGTTGCAGCAGACTGTTTCTCGTCGAAGCCACAAAGTATAACGTGCTGCCGCTGGACAACTCGGTCGCTCAGCGCATCATCGCGCCGCGGCCGAGCGGAACCGCTGGCCGGAACGTGTTTACCTACACCAACGCCCTCTCCGGGACCGATCCGGCTTTCGCGCCGAATCTGTTGAATAAATCGTATACGATCACCGCTGAGGTCGAGGTCCCGCAAGGGGGCGGCAACGGAATGATCGTCACCTTAGGCGGCCGCTTCGGCGGCTACGGGTTGTATCTGCTCGCGGGCAAGCCGGTGTTTCTTTACAACTTGCTCGACCTGGAGCGCTTCCGTTGGGAAGCCCCGCAGGCACTTGCGCCGGGCAAGCACACGATCGTCTTCGAGTTCACCTACGACGGCCCGGGCGTTGGGAAGGGCGGGACCGGCGTGCTTGGCGTCGACGGAACCGAAGTCGTCAATCAATCCGTACCGCACACGATTCCGTTCCTGATGACCCTGGACGAGACGTTCGATATCGGGTGCGATACGCGAACGCCGGTGGACGATACCGACTATCAGGCACCCTTTACGTTCAACGGAACGATCAACAAGCTGACGTACGAACTGGGACCCGAGCAGCTGACGCAGGCCGATCACGCCGCGATCGGGCCGGCCCTTGCGAAGGCACGCGACTAGCGGTTATGGCGCGAGTGCGGCTTACGGTAAACAGGCGCGGATAAGCGGTCGCCGACGCGTTAACCAATGCGTTGAGCGCGGATCCGTTTACGGAGTAGTTGAAGCCGCCGTAGGACACAGTGACGTCAAAGTGCCGCCCGACGAGCTGGCCTGCGCTGACGATGACCGGCGTGGTGCTCGGCGAGAAGTTGTGCTGCACGACCAACGCGAGGAACGTGCCTCCCGGCGGTGCCCAGTAGAGAACGAACTGAGGCGAAAAGCCCCAGCCGCGTTGGGTGCGAATCGAGCGGCTCCGGCACCGGTTGCGGCATCGCTCCCAGCGCGACGGCCCGCGAAGCTTGCGCGGCTGCGAGTTGGGTGTTCTGCAGATTCGTCGCGGGTTGCGCGGAGAGCACGGCGTTGCCGTTGCCCGCGCATGCGGTCAGAAATAGCGTAACCGCAGCGCAGCAGAGGATCCACTAAAATTGCCGTTCCATTTTGACGCTCGCTTTCCCAGCGCCGGCGCGCTGGAGCCCTGGGCCTGGGCAGTGTAGGCCTATTCTACGGTTGTCGGGCATCAGCGGCAAGCGCGGTGCCTTCTTTTGGCGCGATCGCTTCGCGCACGGTGTGAAGCGCGTCGCAGATTGCTGGTGCTTGCGGCGTTGCGTCGGACTTTCCGTGGCTTGCGATGGCTCGGCGCGACGCTCCGATCGCTTTTCGTAGGGATACGCGGCTTGCGTCGTCTTCGGCGGGAACGAATGCTGCGAGCGTGGCCGTGAATCGCATTCGCGGCGTCGATCCAGTTTGCGGGATGGTTGGCATCTCGGGCAGCGAAGATGCGGCGGTGCCAGCGTACCGGCGCAGCGGCGCTTTCCAATTCCGACATGCGGCGATCGAGTTGCGCTAGCGCGCGCTCGCGCGAATCCGGCGGGGCGCCCTGCACGAGTTCGTCGAGTGCTACCAGCGCGTCGGCTAAGCGACGCCGGATGACGGACTCGGTGCGTATCGGATAGACGAACCAGGCCGCCGCGACGGCGCAGATCGCGCCGATCAAGATCGCGGCGAGTCGCGCGCCGAGCAGATCGATGGTTCCGACGCTACTCGTCCCCTGCAGCATCGCCAGGATGAGCGTTACGGCGCAGGCCCAGAATGCGTAGTTGTTTTCGCGGAGCCAGATCCCCAAAAAAAGCACGGCGAAGATCAGGCACGCTTCGGGGACGCCGCTGGGAAGATAAATCTGGGCGAGTGCGGCGGCAGCGATCGTTCCGGCGAGCGCACCCGCAAGGCGTAAGATGCCCTTATACGCCGCATCCCCGCGGCCGCGCGCGCCGGTTAGGACGATGAACGCGGTGAGGACGGTCCACGCCCAATGCCGCGGGAATACGGCGAAGCCAACGGCAAACGCGGCGGCGACTGCAACGCCCATCTGCAACGCCATTTTGGTCGCCGTTGTCATGCCCGCTGCGACGCGAGGCGGGGAGTCAGGTTCGGGGGGCAGAGCGGCACCGCTGCGATCGCCGCTTAGACGAAACGCCCAGCGCGACAGCGCGACGCAAATCAACGCAGCGACACCGGCGCAGACGACGAGCGCGAAGTCGACGAGCGCGCCGCCGGGAGCGTGCGCGGCTGCCGGCACGATCAGCATGGTAACGAGCGGCAGCGAGATCATCGTCCCGGCGTTGCGCCCGCGCGCGCCGAAGTTTCGCAACCAAACCGCCAGAGCGAGCAGAACCGTGAAAACGACGGCACCGAGCGCGGGGACTCGTTGAAGAAGAAGGCCTTCGCCGGTCGCGACGAGCGCCAAGCCGATGAAGCTCAGGGCGATGGTCAGGGCGCCGGCACCGTCAATCGGCTTCGCGCGGCGCGAGAACGCGATGGCGAGCACCGCCGCGAAAATAGCCGGATTCGCTTCCGCACTTTGCCAGCGACAGAGTTCGTATACGATAAGAAAGCTCGCAACCGCGGCAGCGAACGCAGATGCGGCCGGCACAAGGTTGCGCATGGCTGCAGTTTGCGCGGCGGCCTTATCGTTCGACCGCGGCTCCCGGGCGAGCGTCGTCATGGCGTTTCCACTACGACTACGTGCGTTCTACAGCGGGGCGATAAACTCTAGGAGCGGCCTCGTGCTCGACCGAAGGCTCTGGCCTCCGGCATCGAGGAGCATTTGAGGAATCATGATCGACGTGTTTTGTCCCGAAGGATGTTTCTCCGAAGAGCATAGCGGTGAGGTTCTTCGACGGCTCACCGAAGCTTTTTTGAAATGGACCGACGCGAGCGAGATTCCGATCGCGCGCGAGAATACCGGCGCGTTCTTGCACGTCCTCCCGGCTGCGTTCGTGACCGCCGGAGGGCGGCCCGCACTTGCCGTGAGAGTCGACGTGAAAGTTCCCGACGTGGTTCTCTCGACGATCGAACGCCGCAGGGGCTTCATCGCAGACGCAAGCGAGATCGTCGCGACGCTGGCCAGCGCCGGGCAAGCCCCACCGCGCGCATGGGTCACCATCTCCAACACCGCCGACGGCGGGTGGGGCATTAGCGGTCGCGGGTTCACAAACGCGGAGCTTGACGAGATTTAGGGTTTCGGCAACGTCGCGCGCCGCGGTACGTTAGGCTCTACGCCTTGGCGTAGCCTTTTAGGCCTCCGAAGTCGAGCAAGACGCAGGCATCGTTGCCGACGGTCCACGCATCGTGGCCGGGAGGCATGTGGAACGTATCGCCCGGTCCGAATTCTCGCTGGGTACCGTCGTCCATTTTTAGCGCCATGCGGCCATCGAGCACGTAGCCGATATGCTCGACTTGGCACGAGTCCGTTCCGGACATTGGCTTGACGTTTTGCGACCAGCGCCAACCCGGCTTGAACGTTCCACGCCCGACGGCGTGGCCGTTGAGGTCCACGACCTCCACGCGGCCCTTTCCGTCCGTGAACTCCCGAATCTCGTCCGCCTGTTCGAATCGTTTCCCAGCTAGTTTGGCCATGTTCTCGCATCCCTTCACGCGATAGGCCTCATGGAATTAAGGCGCTCCGCGTACGACCATCATATACGACTCGCCGCCCCGGTGGTAGGGCAAAAGGTAAGGACCGTGTGGGCCTTTCCGTCTAACTGCAAGCGCTTTTCAATTTGAGAATAGGAATCCGCCCACAAGGTTATAGATCTCGTCGAAGTTGATGTCCGAGTGTGAGCCCGACAGCCCACCGCCCGCGTATGCCGGCGGATTTCCGCTGAGGCGAGCGCTGTGCGCTGCGGTTAGGTCGGCTACGACGAGTCGATTTGTGGTTGCGGCAACGTCCGTCATCCCGAAGCCGATATTTACGGAGAGCCGGTCCACGCCGCCAAAGGCAGTTACGGTTGCGGCGGATGGGCCGGCCGCGCCGAGCGCGGGGACCGGCGATGCTCCGTGAAAGAGATTTGCGACCCGAGCGGCATCGGGATACCATTGCGTCAACGCGCGATCTTCTTGCGACGTAGTCATGAGAAGGCGCAGATTCGCGATAGCCGGCACGCTTCCGTAGATGTCACCCGGTTCGAGGTTGTCCCAGTCGGTAGCCGGTTCGAGCAGCACGACGCGGAAACTCGTGCCGGGCGGAACGGGGATCGTTTCCCCGGCAACGTCCGTTTGCATATCTTGCAATGCGGCGCAGATAACCTTAGCTCCGAAGCTGTGCCCAAGGAGCAAGAAACGGACTCCGTGATCGGGCATCCGGTTCGTCAGCGCAAGGCGAATGAGGCTATACACGAGGTTTCGGCCGACCGCGTCGGCGCGATTCTCCATAGTGTAAAACGTGAATAGTTGCAAGTCGTTGAGGGGGCTGGCGGGGTCCTCGGTAATTTCAGATGGCCAATGAATCCCGACGTTGAGGGCCGTTCGAGGCGGAAATTGCAGGGCGATTCCGCCGCGCTGCTCCAGCAGCAATCGTCGTTCGAGGCCAACCGTGAAAATGTCGTACTGGACCAAAGCACTGTCCGCATCGGTGGACCATCCGTGCGAGTAGATCACGACATCGTCGAACCCAAAGGGATCGACGTTAATGGCCTGTGCGATCACCGCGTTTACGCTCTGATCGAGAGCGATTCCGTTCTCATTTGAGGGAATTGTCAGCGTTGCCATTTCGAGCCTCGCTTTCGTCGCGCTTCGCTTCGAAGCGCATCGCGCCAAAACAGGAGGTGGTCCTTCGACAAGCTCGTCCTTCGACAAGCTCAGGATGACACGGGGGGCGTCCTTCGACAAGCTCAGGATGACACGGGGGTGTCCTTCGACAGGCTCAGGATGACAGGGGGGTGTCCTTGTTTGGCTTCTACTGACTGCCTGTTGTCAAGCTCTGTAGATTACTTATGCCTTGCTGGGCTAGCGTTTTGAGGTCTTGATAGGTGGAGAGTTCGGCGGGGGTTGGTTTTGCGTAGGCGTTTTCAAGTGAGTTGAGTAGGAAGCCGAGTTGTTCGCGAATCTTGCTGGGGTGTACGACGTCGTATTCGCTGGAGCTCTTGTCGAGCAACACCAAGTTGGCAATCTCGGCGTCGACTTGCGCGCGTTTACCGGGCGGCATGTGCGCGCTTGCGGTCATGGCGGCTGCGATGGCGCGGTCGAGACCGTCGATCGTACCGAGAATCTGCTGCTCGAGCGCGAGGCGTGCCTCGAGATCCCCCGGGGCGGGATGGACTCGCGGGTCGAGCGCGATCGTGAGGGGCGCTTGCAGCGTGGTCGAACCGTACTGCAACACGACGGTGTACGAGCCCGGTAACGCGGTTGGCCCATCCGCGGCGTCCGGGAAGTCGTCGGTGACGTCGTTTTTGTAACCGGGCGCGTCGAACGCCGGTGTATATTCGAGATTCCACTGAAACGCGTTCATGCCGGGTTTCGCACCGGTTGCCTCGGCTTCACTGCGCGAGCGCAGGTGAGCCTGATCCGTCACGTCCTCCTGGTCCTCGGTCAGCTTGACGTTCTTCTTCGGCGCGGCGTGCAACGTGAAACGCCGGACGGTCGCGCCGTTGGCGTCTAGGAACGATAGGGTGGCGGGCGTCCGGCCGTCGTAGTTCGAGGGCAAGTTGAAGAAGACGCGCGCACCGTAACGCGGGTTCTCGCCCGCGCTCGGAACTCCGGAGGCGTCGCCGCCGTACGACTGCGTCAACCATGCGGTTTCGGGGGCAAAGAGCTGCGCGTTCGCCGTGCCGTAGCTCGTCTGTCGCGCGAGTTGTTCGAGCAATGCGAGGTTGTCGAGGATCCAGAACGCGCGGCCGTGCGTGGCGGCGGCGAGCTCGCCCTCACGCGCGTCGACCGCGAGGTCGCGCACCTGCACGCCGGGCAGGTCGAGCGTCAGCGGTTGCCACTGCGCTCCGCCGTCCAGGCTAACGTATACCGTGCTGCGAGTTCCCGCGAAGAGCAGACGCGGCTCGCGCGGGTCCTGGCGGACCACAAAGACGTATTGGTCTTGCGGGAGACCGGTCGTGAGCGGGGTCCAGGTCGCGCCGTAGTCGGTGGTCATGTAAACGTAGGGATGGTAGTCGTCCCACATGTAGCGCGACGCGGTGAGATAGGCGGTGCCCTTGTCGGCGTGCGAGGGTTCGATCGAGCTGAATCTGGGCCCACTGCGGGAGCTGCGGAGGCGTCACCGCAGTCCAGGTCGCGCCGTGATCCTTCGTGACGTGAACGAGCCCGTCGGCCGAACCGGCCCAGAGAACGTTGCCGTCGAGCGGCGAGACCGCAAGAGAAGCGATGTCGGGAAACGTTTCGGCGCCGGTCTGGTCGTTGTAGACCGGGCCGCCGGTCGGACCTTCGGTGCTGGGGTCGTTACGCGTGAGGTCCGGGCTGATGGCCTTCCACGTCTGGCCGCGATCGGTACTCGAAAAGACGACCTGCGAGGCGACGAGCAGCTCGTGTGGATTGGCCGGTGAGAACAAAATCGGGTGCGTCCATCCAAAGCGATACTTGGTTTCGGCGGCCGACGCGCCGGCCATATAGCGCGGCCACGGAGAAACGTTTTTCCCTTGTCCCGTTTGGCGGTTGAGCTGCACGAGCGAACTGTAATAGCCCGAGCCGTAGGTGACGAGCGGATCGTCGGGGTCGGGCGCGATGAACGTGCTCTCGCCCAGTGCTACGTTATGCCAATCGTTGATCGTGAGCGCGCCGGCCGTGGTGGCGCTGGGATATTCCCAGCTCGACTCATCTTGCGACGCTCCGAAGAGATGGAACGGGAATTGATTGTCGAGCGCGACGTGGTAGATCTGTCCGGTCGGCTGATTCCATTCGGTGCTCCAGGTCTTGCCGGCGTTAACCGAAACCGTGGCGCCGCCGTCGTTGCCTTCCAGCAAGATGTTGGGATGGTATGGATTGATCCAGACGATGTGGTGATCGCCGTGAGGAAAGCCGTCGATCGCCTTCCACGATTTACCGGAATCGTTCGTGACGTACAGCGAATTAACGTTGGGAGCGTAGGCGCGCTTGGGGTCGGTCGGATCCGCGAAGATCGCCGTGTAGTAGAAGGCGCGCTGGCGCAGCTTCCACTGGTTGTTGACGTGCTTCCACGTCTTGCCGGCGTCGTCGGAGCGAAAGACGCCGCCGTCCTTGGCCTGCGCGATCGAGTAGACGACGCGCGGGTCGGATTGCGCGACCGAAACGCCGATCTTGCCGAGCGTTCCCGTCGCGTACCCCGGATTTGCAGAGATCTTCGTCCAATGTGCGCCGCCGTCGGTGGTTTTGTACAGACCGCTGCCGGGGCCGCCGCTCGTGAGCTTCCACGGCACGCGCTGCGCCTGCCACATGGCCGCATAGAGGGTGTTGGGATCGCGGCCGTCCATCGAGAGATCCACGCCGCCGGTGTTTTCGTCCACGAAGAGAATCTTGCGCCACGTCTTGCCGCCGTCGGTCGTTTTGAATATGCCCCGGTCGGCGTTGGGTTTGAACACGTGCCCCATCGAGGAGGCGTACACGACGTTGGGGTCGCGTGGGTCGATGGCCAGTTTCGTGATCATGTGCGTTTCGCGCAGGCCTGCATACGACCACGTCTTGCCGGCGTCGGTCGACTTGTAGACGCCGTCGCCGGTGTCGAAATCGCCGCGGATATCGGCCTCGCCGGTGCCGGCGTAGATGACGTTCGGGTTCGAGTCGGCCACCGCGAGCGCGCCGATCGGGTCGGCGACGCCGGGGATCTTGCCGTCCGTAATGTTGGTCCAGTTCTGGCCGTAATCGGTGCTCTTCCAAACGCCACCTTGAACGCCGCCCATATAGAAGAGGTCGGGGTTCTTCGGAACGCCGGCGACGGCGACGACGCGCCCGCCGATGTAGGGCCCGATGCTGCGCCAATGGAGCTTGCCCATCAATTGTTGGGCCGGCGGCTGCTGGGCCGGCGCGGCGACCGTTGCGATCGGTGCGGCGACGAACGAAACCGCCAGAGCTGCGGCAAAGAAACGCTTCATAACGCGCTTATCCGGCAAAAAGGCCCGGCCGCCCTTCGACAAGCTCAGGATGGCACTGGTGTGGGCGACACTGGTGTGGGCGGTTGTCAGCCTGAGCGCGGCGCAGCCGCCGTTGTCATCCTGAGCGCGGCGCAGCCGCAGTCGAAGGGCGACAAGCTCGTCCTTCGACAAGCTCAGGATGACACGTAGGGTGTCGCGCCGGCGTTCGACAAGGTCGAGGCGACGGTGAGGTGTCAATAACGAGGAAGCGGTGCGCCAAGCGCGCTCCGCGCGTTTGTTGTGAAGGACGCTCATGCGTAACGTCGTTACCGCTCTGATGCTCGGCTTTTTGGTGGCGGGCTGCGGCGGACCCCAGCTCCCCTCGGCGTCCGCGACGACGTGGAGCGCGTGCTACGAGCCTGCGAGTCACTTGGAGTGCGCGCGCGTTGCGGTGCCGCTGGATTGGAGTCGCCCGGCGGGAGCGCAGATCGAACTCGCGGTCATCCGCCGTCGCGCGAGTAACGGCCGCCAGCGGATCGGTTCGCTGTTCTTTAACTGGGGTGGTCCGGGCGTCGCGGGCGTGCCGAAAGTCCGGGCGATGGGTTCGCAGTTGGACGCGATGGGCGAGGGGCGGTTTGACGTCGTCAGTTGGGATCCGCGCGGTACCGGCGAGAGCGCTCCCATCCAGTGTTTCAGCAGCGATCAGAGCCGAACGACGTTCTGGGGCAGCGACTGGTCGGTGCCGACCACGACCGTGGAATCGGCGAACTACGTGCCCAAGACCGCGGCGTTCGTGCGGCGTTGTGCGTCGCTGAACGGCGAGCTGCTCGCGCACGTTTCGACGGCGGACACGGTGCGCGATCTCGATTACCTGCGTCAAGTAGTCGGCGACGCGCAGCTCAGCTATCGGGGCATCTCGTACGGTTCGATGATCGGTCAGACGTACGCCGCCATGTTCCCGCGGCGCGTTCGCGCGATGGTGCTCGACGGCATCCTCGACCCGGCGGCGTTCACGAGCGGGACCGAAGGGAGTCTTGCCCGCAGTATCGCCGACGCCGATCTGGTCTTTGAGAAATTCCAGTCGCTCTGTCAGAGTGCCGGGCCTCGCTGCGCGCTCGCGGGCCGCGGCCCGGTTGCGCCGCGCGTGAGCGGATTGCTCGAACGGTTGCGACGCGCGCCGATCGGTACGCTCACCTACGGTGACACGTTGCTGGTTCTGTGGATCCGGCTCGGTTCGCCGGCTGAGTGGCCGGGACTCGCAGTCGAACTCGATAAGGCCGATCGCGGCGACGGATCGGCGCTCGAACGTACCGCGCACGACACGAAAGGCTTCCTGTTGAGCGCGCTCGATTCGGCCGTCCCTCTGCAATGCGCGGACAAGCCGTTTCCGCCCAACCCCGGACCGCAGGCGTGGCCCAGCGTCATCGGCACGTTGAGCGAAGCGAGTTTCGTCAGCGGGCCCGTCAACGGCTGGCTGCTCTGGGCGCCGTGCGCTTCGTGGCCGGCGCAAAGCGCCGACCGCTATACGGGTCCGTGGAACGCGCAGACGACAAACCCGATTCTCGTGATCGGCACGCGTTACGATCCGAACACGGCGTACGCCGCCGCCGTCGCTGCGGCGTCCCGGCTCGGCAACGCCGTTTTGCTGACGCACGATGGTTACGGCCACACGAGCGATGCGGACCCGAGCACCTGCGTCGATCGCGCGATGGCGACGTACTTGGTGGATCTCGTCGCCCCACACCAAGGAGCGGTGTGTCCCTCAGACCGGCTTCCGTTCGATCCGAAGTTCGGTAGACTGACGTCGCGGCTCGTCCTTCGACAGGCTCAGGATGACACGTTGGGGTGGCTCAGGATGACACGTTGGTGGTGGCTCAGGATGACTGTGGGGGTGGCTCAGGATGACGGGGATGTGATGGTTCGGCGTGAGGTGGATTCTTCAACGCTCTCGTCGTCGGTACGCGTCTTCGCGACGCCGGAGACGGTTTGGCACAACATTACGAACGTTCGGATCGATTCGTCGGTTCCTCCGCGGCTGTTTACGTTGCTCGGCATTCCAAAGCCGTTGCATGCGGAACTGTTCGACAAACCGCCCGAAAGGCGGCGCGTAGCCTATTTCTCAAACGGCAAGCGGTTTTCCCAAGAGATCACGTCCTGGAAACCACTCGAAAGCTATGCGTTCACGTTTCGCGCCGACAGCGGTTTCAAGGTGGCCTTCGTTCTCGATCTCTCGCGGGGGCCTTTCCGGCTTCTCGGCGGCGAATATCATATGATGCAAGACGGGAGCGGCATTGAGGTGACGCTAACCAGCACCTATGTCGTCGAAGGATTGATGCGGCCGTTCTCGATTCCCATCGCGATCGTGATGAGAGCCTTCCAGCGGTATCTTCTTTCGGCAATAAAGACGAGCTGCGAAGAACGATGAAATTCAGCAAGTCGCTCCAGATCGACTGTCCGATGGAGCGGCTCTTCGATCTGACGCAAGATTACTCGCGTCGCCTCGAGTGGGACCCCTTCCTGAGTCAAGCACGCCTCCTCGACGGTGCGCAGACGCCGCAAATCGGCGCGAAGGCCCTCTGCGTCGACCACCGCGGCTTTTCGATGGAGGTGGTCTACGTTGCGTACAAGCGTCCCGAAGTCGCCGCAGTAAAGATGACGCGGGGGCCGTTCTTCTTATCCTCGTTTGCGGGAACGTGGCGATTCAGCGAGGCCGGCGACGGACGCACGTTGGTGCTATTCGAGTACTACTATCGGCTTGCATGGCCGTTTGCCGTCCTTCGGCGCTTTGTCGACGCCGGTTTCGCTCGGGAAATCGCAGAACGGCTCGAAGCGCTCGACAACTTCGTCAAGAGCAGAAGCTAACTCGTCAACGCCTAGTAGGTGGCGCGTCCTTCGACGGGCTCAGGATGACAGAGTGGTCCTTCGACAAGCTCGTCCTTCGACGGGCTCAGGATGACAGTTCGTTGATACTTGTCGTTGCTAGCTCGAAGGGGAGGCTTGGGTCCGCGGAGAGCGTTAGGGGATCCACGCGGGCGACGGCGCGTTGGTGGTAGGCGGCGGCGGCGATCATGGCGGCGTTGTCGGTGCAGTATTGTGGGGGCGGAATGAAGACGGCAACTCCATTCTTCTCGCTCCAGGCGCGGAGCGCGGTTTGCAAGGCGGAGTTGGCGGCGACGCCGCCCGAGAGGACGACGGCGTTGTAGGGCGCTTGGCGGAATGCGCGGTCTACGCGTTCGAGCAGTACGTCTACGACGGCGGCTTGGAACGACGCGGCGACGTCCTCGGGTTTGGCGCCGCGGCCGGCGTCTGATTCTAGGAAGTAGCGTACCGACGTCTTGAGGCCCGAGAACGAGAGGTCGAGTGAGTCGCGGTCGGTTGGGCGATGGCGCGGGAAGGCGTGCGCTTTCGGATCGCCGTCGCGCGCCATGCGGTCCAAGGCGGCGCCGCCGGGGTAGGAGAGGCCTAGCAGGCGCGCGGTCTTGTCGTAGGCTTCACCGGCGGCGTCGTCGTGCGTGCGCCCGAGCACGCGCATGTGCGTCGCGCTTTCCACGGCGACCAGCTGCGAATGACCCCCCGAGACCAGCAACGCCAGGAATGGATAAGGAGGCGCTTCCTGACGGTCCAGAAACGCCGCGAAGATGTGGCCGTGCAGATGGTTGACGGCGTAGAGCGGTTTGTCGAGGGCGAACGCGAGCGCCTTGGCCGCCGCCACGCCGACAACGAGGCTGCCGATCAGGCCTGGGCCGTACGTTACGGCGATGCCGTCCACGCCGCTCAGCGTCAGGCCGGCCCGGCCGACAGCATCCTCGACCGCCGCCGAGAGCAGGGCGGCGTGCTGGCGGCTGGCGATCTCGGGGACGATACCGCCGTATTTGGCGTGGAATTCGTCTTGGTTGGTTGCTACGCTCGAGAGGACGTCGCGGCCATCGCGGACCACGGCCGTGGCGGTGTCGTCGCACGACGTTTCGATACCGAGAATCAGCATGGGAGAAGTCGGACTTCGGCGTGAACTCAAGCCACCATGCACGAGATTAGCGAATCGTTACGTCTGCCGTCGCCGGCCCCCAAGCCGCAGTCCATCGCGTTCGACGGCGAGCACCTTTGGATGGGATCGGTCGAAACCGATCGGCTTTACGCGCTCGACCCGCGCACGTGGACCGTTTCGGAAGAAACCGTCGCGCCGGGGAAGCCGTGGGGCATGGCCGTCGTCGGCGACGAACTGCGCGTTGTCTGCGGCGAAACGGCAGAAGACAATCGCATCATCCGCCGGTTCGTACCTGGTCACGGGTTTAAGACGCGCGACGCGATTCCATGTCCGGAAGATACCGGATCGCAACTCGGATTCGATGGCGAGCGGCTGTATTTGAGCCAGTTCTACAACCGCCGCATCGTCGCGCTCGACGACAACGGAAACATCACGCGCACGATTCCCGTTCCGCACGATATTTGCGGCCAAGTCATCGTGGACGGACGTTTCTATCTGATCACGACCGATGACGAAGGCAAGAAAGACGAATCGGGCAAGTACGAATACTTCCTCACGCGGGTCGACGCGCGTAACGGAAATCCGAAAAGCGAAGACCTCGCCACGATTCCGTTTCCCGCCCGCGGCTTAGCCTGGGATGGGTCCCGCTTCTGGACCAATCACCGCGAGAACCACGAAATCGTCGCATTCGACATGCCCGCCTAAGTCGCGCGTCCTTCGCCCTTCGCCCTTCGCCCTTCGCACTTCGCTCAGGGTGACAAGGGTGGTGCTGGTACGGTGGGCTTCCAGGGCGCTAGTCTGGGACGGTGAGTTCGATGATTTTTCGGAAGACTTCTAACGTCAACGCGGCGCCGAAGGCGATGAGCGTGCCGATTATTACGAGGTAAAGGTCGCGGATCGATTCTTGCGTGGTGACGTCCCAGCGGACGGTGGGATCGTCGCCGGGCTGGAGTTCGATTGCGCCGCCCAGCGCGGCGGCCCCCATGACTTGAAAGTGTTCCGCTGAACCGGCTTCATTCACGAAGCGGATTTTGGGAGCGTCGAAGAGCCTTGCGTTTTTGAGTGCGTGATAGCTGCTGGGATAATATAAGCGCAAGACGTCGGTGGTGAAACGCTCGGCCACTCCCAAGTGCATGAAGCACTTGAGCACGTCTGCGCCGCTAACGTCGAACTCCTCTACGAAGCCTTTGTATCCGTTGGTGTCGAGCGCCAGCTGTGGCCGCTCGTTCGGAACGCTCCTCCAGTGCTGATCGGTTCCGGCAATCTCGGCCGAGCAACTCGCGCCCTTCGTACCGGACAGCAAGACTTCGGTCGCGCTGGACGGGAGCGTTATCCAAAGATACTGTCCGGTCGGGTCGTGCGAGTAGTCGGCGACCGGCACGTACTCGCCCTTCATCGACGTCGGGCCGTAAACGCCGATGACGGTAACCGGAGGTGGATTGCCGGAGATTGCGACGATCTTATGCGTTAAGTGCGCGGCGATGACGAAGCTGAGGATCGCCAAAAGGACCCACACGACCAAAAAGACGAGATCGCGGCGGCTTTCACGCCGTTGCCAAAGCGCACGCAGCATCTTGGGCGCTTCTTGGGGCCGTCACGGGCCGTGTCCTTCGGCAGAGGGTATCGAGAACGACAAAAAAATAGTACCTCATCAACGCTTTTCTCACGCTGCGCGGCTATAAGTTTGCGTGGTTCCCGGGCGATCTGGTCAGCGGCATCATGCTCGCGGCCATCGCCATTCCCGAACAGCTCGCGACCGCGCGGCTCGCGGGCTTTCCGCCCGAGGCCGGCCTTTACGCATTCATAGCGGGGTCGATCGCCTTTGCGATCTTCGGCTCGAACCCGTACATCTCGGTTGGGGCCGACTCGACGATCGCGCCCATCTTCGCCGGCACGCTCACCGCGCTGGTCGCGACGCAGACCATGCACTACGCGCCGCTGGCGAGCCTTCTCGCGCTCGCCGTCGGTATCGTGTTGATTGTCGTTGGGATCGCCAAGGCGGGCTGGATCGCGGACTTGCTTTCGATTCCGGTGACGGTCGGCTTCTTGGCGGCGATCTCGGTGCACATCATCGTCGGACAACTGCCCGTGCTGCTGGGCGTGGACGACGGGAGCGGCAGCCTGGTTTTCCGATTCTGGCACGTCGTGCAAGAGCTCGGTTCGACCAACGTGCTGGATCTCGTCATTGGAGTCAGCGTCTTGGCGATCACGCTGTTGGCGTCGCGGATCAACAAGCGGATACCGGGGGCGCTCATCGGCATCGTCGGCGCCGCTCTGGCCGGTACCGTGTTGTCCTTCGACCGGCACGGCGTGGCTATGCTGGGAGCGTTGCAAGCGCGCTTGCCGTCGTTTCAGATTCCGGCCGTGTCCCAGCGTTACGGATCTCGCCGCGCTCGCACCGTTGACGCTGGTGGTTGCCGCGGTGTGCGTCATGCAGACGGCAGTGGTCGGGCGCGCTTTTCCCGCGCGGCCCGGCACGGACGAAGACGTAAGCAAAGACTTTCTTGCCGTCGGCGCCGGCAGCGTGCTTTCGGGGCTGTTCGGTTCGTTTGCGGTGGACAGCAGCCCGCCGCGAACGGCGATCGTCAAGGATGCGGGCGCCGCATCGCAGCTCGCGGCGATCGTTGCCGTCGCGGTCATCGCGATCCTCATCCTGTTTGCGGCGCCGTTACTAGCGTACGTGCCGCAGGCGGCGCTCGCCGGCGTTTTGGTCTACATCGCGCTGCACATCTTCCGTCTGGGCGACATGCGCCGCATTGCCAGGGACAGCCGTCGCGAGTTTATGCTGATGGTCGTGGGCGCGTTGCTGGTGATCTTGCTGCCGATTCAGACGGGGATGCTGCTGGCGATCATCCTATCGCTCGCGCACGGCATTCAACTGATGATGCGCCCGCCGTCGAGCGAACTTCTGCGCGTGCCCGGGACGACCGTTTGGTGGCCGGCGGCCGACGAGGCGAGCGGCGAACGGGTGCCGGGGGTTCTGGTTTTCTCGCCGGCCGCTCCAATTAATTTCACCAACGCCCTCTTCGTTCGCGACACTCTGCTGGCGGAGATCGCGCGGGCTCCGTCGCAGGTCCGGCTCGTCGTGATCGAGGCCTCGGGAGTTACCGACTTCGACTATACCGGTTCGCAGTCGCTTCAGAAGACGATTCTCGACCTGCGTGGTAAGGGAATCGACGTCGCGATGGCGCGCGTGATCGTGACGCACGCCCAAGTCGCCGCGAGGAATTCGGGCCTGGACGCGGTGCTCGGCCCGGGCCATGTGTTCAAGTCCGTCAGCGAAGCCATCGCCGCGCTGTCGTAGAACATGTGGACCAGATGCGAGGTCCATGCCGATCCCGTAAACCGATCGAGAAATCGCTTTAACAGGTGCCAATTCGCGTCTACTTCGGAATTGCGGACGGCCCTTTCGTGACGAGGGCGTCGATTTGGTCTTTTGTGAGGATTCCGGCATAAAAGAACGCGTTGGACACGTAGCCCTGGAACGGTTGGTCGAAGTTCGGATTCTTGCCGATGGTCACGCCTGTCGTCACGCTGTCACCGTCGAAGGCGTCGTTTCCGCTGAGAACGGTCGTGCCACCGCCGGTGTTCACGTAGTATGCGTAGGTTCCGGGACCGGAGGCTCTGATCGTAACTGACGGCGAAGAAGACCCATTTGTTGGTCGCCGCCGGAATGGTTCCTACAGCGCTTCCGCCGATGAAGGCGGCCCAATTCGCGCCGCTCGTAGCCGGGCGCGAGTCGATTCCCAGCGTCCGGTCGAAGTTGCCGTCGTCGATCGAGATGATGCCGTACTGTGGATTTGCCGCGGACTTTGCGTAGACCCAGGCGCCGAACGTCACTTGCGGCATCGCCGCGACGCTCATGTTGATCGGCACGGTCACGAGCGCTTTTCCGCTCCCGTCGAAATCGATCGCCTTTCCCCCGAACGGCGCTCCGGGCACGTACGCCGGAGTGCCGGAGTCCTTCGCCGTCTTTCCGTTGCCGCTCGAATCCGTGAGCGTCCCGTTGAAGCTGATATAACGCGATAAGGCCGGCTCGCGCGCCGATTCCCGAAAAAAGCATGAGTCCAGCAAATGCCGCGGCAGACGCCGTCGCGCGTCGTGCAAATCCGTTCACGTGTTGCCCTCCATTCGTCCCAATCTAACCGATAATCGGCCGAACCACAACCGGCGAGTGAGTGCGAGCCTTAGGTTACGTACTCGTTGCCGGCGTTCCAATCGCCGCGGCCCGAAGGCAGCAAATCGAGCACATGCCACGTCGGACAGAGCTGATCGATGCCGCGGTGCTCTCCGCGAACTTCAGCGTGCGCGGTGTAGATGTGGCGTACCCCGTCGGCGGCCTTCTCGAAGACGAGTACGGTCGGTTGCGGATTCCCTTGGTCGTCTTGCGCCCCCGTGTCACGCGAGAGCCGATCGTCCGCATCGGCCAATATCCGAATACGACGCCAGCCGCGGTGTTCGGCCCAAGCACGGGCTGTCTCAGCGGGAGCCAACGTGGCCGCCACGACGTTGGCGTTTCGGGCAACGTGATGCGCAACGCCGTCCCAGGCATCGACCCACATGGAACACATCGGACAGAACTCTTTGTCGTCTTGCCAATACATGAAGTGATACATCACCAAGTAGGGCTTAGCGGGCGCGAAGAGATCGGAAAGTTTGACGCGCTTGGCGCCGTCGAAAAATTCGTAGTCGGGGACGATCGGACCGGCGGGCAACGCGCGCCGCATCGCCGCGACGCGTTCGACGTGGTCGCGCAGCTCGATTTCCGCATCGAGTAATCGCTCTCGAGCGCTCGCATAATCGCCGGTTGCTCCGGGCATCGTAAGAGACGTTTCCGCCATCACGGTTGTCCTCGCTGGAATAAGAAAACAGACGCTCTAGAACTCGCAATGTTGCCGCATTCTTAAGCCAGGCGCGATCGAGCAGGGAGAGACTCCAGGAGATGCGGAAGTTTAGATTATGTGGGGACCGAGCGCTGTAGGTCGAGTTCACGGCTGGAATGCGTTTCGCGCGGCGTCAATGCTGTTCGCGAGCGCCGCGCTGGCAAGCTGCTCCGGAATGCCCTCGACGCCGCAATCGGCGATTCAGCCTTTGCCACAGACCCCAGGCGGCGGGCGTGCAAGCGAAACCAGTGTGGCCCGGCACGCCGTACGCCCGGCGCTTATCGGAGGATATCTATCCGTATATCTTCAGAATAGCCTGGCGTACCCGATCAAAGTTTTCGTCGCGTCGAAACAGTTCGCGCCATTTTTTTCCTTGGATTCGGAATCTCCATGCCTTCAGCTGCGGCAACAATGGTCCACCAAGAACTACTTCGTTAGCACGACGATTCCAATTACAGCGCGGATTATCGTGCGGTATTGGCCGGAACAGCCCCCTGGGCCCGTTAACGCGGGTCGGGGCGTTTGCGAGGTACAAAGGCGGGGGCAGAAGTCACGTTCCGGTGCCGTCAACGTAGTCCCGAAATTCACAAACGACGTCGCCGCTTTAAATCCATCATTCAGCGTCAGTTGCGAAACCGTCCACGAAGAGGAATACTGCACCCAGTACGTGAGCGTAGATGGGCGCGCCGGATCATTTGATATGGACCAGAGGTGTTCGGGCTACGAGTGCTGCTATACATGCGAATTTCCCTGATCCACCGGCCACGAACGCCGCTCGAAGTCTCGTCCGGCGCAGCTGAACGTGAACGCTTCGTGGCGGCGTTCGGGGGTTACGAAGCGGCCGGCGAGCGTTGCGACGATGGCTGCGGCGAAAGCGATGCCGACGAATACGGCCATGGCTTTGCCGTAGTCGGCGCCGCCACCGGGTAACGCGAAGCGCGTGATCGCCAAGAAGGCGATGATCTGCAGCGTTCCGGCAGCGATTAGGTTGCCGAGCTGGTAGACGAAGCCCGGGTAGGTTCCGCGCGTGAGGCCGGGGGCGATTTCGTTGAGGTGCGCGGGCACGACGCCCCAAGCCCCTTGCACGGCAAATTGCATCGCGAAGCCGCCCAGTGCGAGCATGGCGATGGTCGAGCTCAACGCCCAGAGCGGAATCACCAGCGCGCCCAAGATCGCGCAAACCACGATGGTACTGCGACGTCCGAAGCGTTGCGAGAGCCAGCCGAAGAAGATGCCCCCGGCGATCGCTCCAAGGGCCGCAAAGCTCGTCAAGTTTCCGGTGACGCGCGGGGAGAAGCCGTGTTGTTTGGTCAGGAACGTGGCGTAGGGATCCTGCGTTCCGTGCGACATGAAATTCAGCGCCGCCATGAACAGCATGCCGTAGAGGAAGAGCGGCCAGTGGCGTTTGAGCGCCACCATCAGAACGTCGCCGTTGATGGCGAGACGGTCGGCCGCTCCAGCCTTCCAGATGGCCGATTCGGGAACGCTCGAACGAATGAAGAGAATCAGCAGTGCCGGCAGCGCGCCGACCACGAACATGCCGCGCCAGCCGACGACGGGGAACAGAAACACGAGCGCTTGCCCGGCCAGCAAGTTCCCGACCGCGTAGCCTTCTTGAAGGATGCCGCTGAAGAGGCCGCGACGATTTGCGGGCAACGCTTCCATCGCGAGCGCCGAACCGAGGCCCCATTCGCCGCCCATCGCGATGCCGAAGATCGCGCGCAGAATGAGAAACACGGTGAAGTTCGGCGCGAACGCGGTCGCCAGCTCGATTGCCGAATAGAGTCCGATGTCAACCATCAGCGGAACGCGACGCCCGTAACGGTCGGCGAACCAGCCGAAGACGAGCGCGCCGACGGGGCGCATTGCAAGCGTTAGCGTGATGGCGGTCGCGAACGCCGCGACGCCCATGTTGAAATCCGCCGCGATGTGCGGCACGACCACGATAACCAGGAAGAAGTCGAACGCGTCCAGCGTCCAGCCCAAAAAGCTCGCGACGAAGGTCTTCGTCTCCGTCGCGTTCACGAAGCGTTACGTTATGGCGAAGCCGAGGGAGAAGCCGACGGAGCGGCGCTCGAGGCCGACGATGCCGAGGGCGACGGAGACGGCGAGGGACTGGTCTTAGGGAGCTCGTCGCCGTACAGCACCAGGACCCACGTTTCGTTCTTGGCCACCGCTATCGGGGGCAGCGAGAAGTCGAAGCGCAGCGTGGAATCGTTGACCGTGGACTTGGAATACGACGTCACGAAGTTGTCGATCATCTTGCCCTTGACGTTCATTTGATGGAACAGCTGCAATGCGAAGCCGCGGCCGGCGATCTCCGATTTGGGCAGCGTGAACTCGAGAATCGCGTGGCCTATCAGCGTCTGGTCGGTATCGGAACGGAGCTGCAGCGCGAGCAGCGACGTCGTCGAGATCGCTTTGGGGTCGGGATCGATCATCGCGGGCGCGCTCTTGGGGAGCGCGGCGAGCTGAAGGCTGACGTTACCGGCCGGCGTGGGTGACGGCGTGGGCGTCGCACCGTCGGCGTCCGGCGTTGCCGTGGGGGCCGGCGTCGCGTACGCGTAGTGCGTTCCCGGCGATGGGCTCGGCGCCGGCGAGGGAAGATTGAATCGCAGCACGCACGTGAAGCCGCTCACTTCGGGACAGATCCAGCCCGATTGCGCCTGCGAGAACGGATACGAGTTGGTGTTGCCCGGCGACGGACTCGGCGTGGACGTGGTGCGCAGGAGACGGCTGGCCAGGATAGCTCGCGCCGCCTTGCAGGGGCTGATTTCCGTTTACGGGCGGTTCGACGCCGCCCGGATAGCTCGTTCCGCTATTTCCGAAACCGCCGCCCTGGCACGCGGCCAGCACGATCGCAAAGGCTGCCGCAACCGGAAGAGCGAGGCGCTTCATGCGTGCTCCGTCAACCGCGGCGCGAAGTTCGCCGGCAAATGCATCGACGCTCACGGTGCGCTTGTCTTCGCTGCCGCGCTGGTTCACGTTGACCGTGCCGTCGGCTGCTTCTTGTTTGCCTACCACGAGAATATATGGCACCTTCTGCGTCTTCCAGTGACGGATCTTATATCCGAGCTTTTCGTTGCTTTCGTCGACCTCGACGCGAAACCCCATTGCTTCGAGGCGAGCTTTAATGCTGAGAGCATACTGGGCTTGATGCTCGGAGATCGGCGTGACGACGGCCTGGACGGGAGCTAACCAAACGGGAAACGCGCCGGCGTAGTGTTCGATGAGGATGCCGAAGAAGCGCTCCATCGAGCCGGCCAACGCGCGATGGATCATGACCGGCGTATGGTCCTGGCCGTCGCTGCCGCGGTAGCGGAGCTCGAAGCGTCCCGGCATCACGAAGTCCACTTGGACGGTACCGAGCTGCCACTTGCGCCCGATTGCGTCGCGGACGTTGACGTCGAGCTTGGGGCCGTAGAACGCGCCGCCGCCCTCGTCGATGACGAAGGGGAGGTCGAAACGCGCGAGCGCGTCGCGAATGGCTCGTTCGGCGATGCCGTCGGTTTCGCCGCGCAAGCGCTCTTCGCGCGTCGAAAGCGCGTATTCGACATCGGTGAAGCCGAACGCGTTCATCAAACGTAGCGCTTCGTCGAGCGTACGTTCGAATTCGCCTTGCATTTGCTCGGGCGTGCAGAAAAGATGCGCGTCGTCTTGGGTGAAACCGCGCACGCGATTGAGTCCGTGCAAGACCCCCGACCGTTCGAACCGGTAGACGGTTCCGAATTCGCTGTAGCGGACCGGCAGGTCGCGGTAACTGCGCGGGCGGCTCTTGTAGATCAGAATGTGGCCGGGACAGTTCATGGGCTTGAGACGGAAGCGCTGCTCCTCGACTTCCAGCGGACCGAACATGTTCTGGTCGAAATTCTCGAGGTGGCCCGAGATCTCGTAGAGTTTCTCGCTCACGATATGCGGCGTCACGACGGGCTGATAGCCGCGCTCTTGGAGCCCTTCGCGGATGAACTGTTCGACGATGCCGCGGATGATGGCGCCCTTGGGATGCCAGAAAATCAGGCCGCCGCCGGCGGCCTCTTCGATCGAGAAGAGGTCGAGCTCGGCACCCAGCTTGCGATGGTCGCGTTTTTGAGCTTCTTCAAGGTGCGTCAGATAAGCGTCGAGCTCGGCCGCGGAATGCCACGCGGTGCCGTAAATCCGCTGCAGCATCGGATTATTCTCGTCGCCGTGCCAGTAGGCGCCCGAAACGTTTTGCAGTTTGAGGGCCGCGATCTCGCCGGTACGGTGTGCGTGGCCGCCGCGGCAGAGGTCGGTGAAATCGCCGATGGTGTAGAGCGTGATCGGCTCGCCGTCCGGAATCGCCATGGCGAGCTCGGCCTTGTAGGGGTTGTCCTTGAAACGATCGACGGCTTCGGCCCGGCTGACCTCGCGGCCGGTCATCTCGTAGTCGCGAGCGACGATCTCGCGCATCCGGGCCTCGATCCGCTCCAGGTCCTCGGGCGTGAACGGCTCGCTGCGATCGAAGTCGTAGTAGAACCCGTTCTCGATGGCCGGTCCGATGGTCGGCTTGGCCTCGGGGAACAGGTCCTGCACGGCATAGGCGAGCACGTGCGCCGCCGTATGGCGAAGCTCGGGGAGCGGCGTGCGCGGCTTGGAGGCGGTTTCGGGCATAGAGGGCGGCGTTTCGGCACGCCGGGTCGCACGGGCCTCCACGCCCTTCGTCCTTCGACAGGCTCAGGATGACAGGGCCGTCCTTCGACAGGGCTCATCCTTCGACGGGCTCATCCTTCGACAGGCTCAGGATGACAGGCTCAGCGCGGCACGGGCGTGGTCGAAGCCTTAAAGCAACGTTAATCGCTTGCGCTCTATAGTGCCTGTGTGGGTGTTTGCGCCCGCACTGCGACTCCATGTCATAAAGGAAGTGTTCGTGAAAACGTCTTTGCTGCAACGCGTCGCCCTCGGCGCTCTTATCGCAGCCCTCACCGCGCCGGCCGTAGCCGGAACGCAGTTGACGGGCGCGGGGTCGACCTTCGTCTACCCGTTCTTTTCTAAGGCCTTCTATCAATACAGCGCCAAGAATCCGGACGTGACGGTAAACTATCAGTCGATCGGCAGCGGCGGCGGCATCGCTCAGTTCACGCAGAAGACCGTCGACTTCGGCGCGTCCGACGTGCCGATGACCTCCGACGAGCTCAAGCGCGCGTCCGATCCGGTGATTCAGATCCCCGACACGCTCGGCGGCGTCGCGATCATTTACAACCTGCCGGGAATTCACAACGGCCTGCGCATGACGCGCAAACTCGTTGCCGACATCTATCTCGGGCAAGTTACGAACTGGAACGATCCGCAGATCGGCCGCCTCAATCCGGGCGTGAAGCTTCCGAACCTTCCGATCATCGCCGTGCACCGCTCGGACGGCTCGGGAACCACCTACATCTTCACGGATTTCCTGAGCAAAGTCTCGCCCGACTGGAAAACGAAGATCGGTACCGGTAAGAGCGTGAGCTGGCCGGCGGCCAGCAGCGTCGGCGGCAAGGGCAGCGAAGGCCTCGCGGGCCAAGTCAACAACGCGGCCGGTTCGATCGGCTACGTCGAACTCTCGTACTCGCTTCAGAACCATCTGAACTCGGCGACCCTGCAGAACGCGGCCGGCAAGTACGTCAGCTGCTCGGTCGGCAACGTGGCAGCCGCCGCGGCGACCAAGCCGAACATCAGTGCGACCGACTTCTCGATCGTGAACCAGCCCGGCGCCAACTCGTACCCGATTGCGGGATATTCGTGGGTGATGCTGTATCAGCACGGGTCGGACCGAGCCAAGTCTAAGGTGCTGCACGACCTGTTCGCGTGGCTGGTGAGCCAACCGGCGCAGTCGATGGCGGGAGCTCTCGACTACGTGCCCCTCCCGGAAAGCGTTCAGAGAACGGCCCTGACGACGCTCAAGACGATGACCTTCTAGAGCAACTTCCCCGGGCCGGGGACGTCGTTCTCGGCCCGGTACTTACCCTGAGGTCGCGTTGGACCAGAGTGTGATGCGCCGGCGCGCGGATAGCGCGCGGCGATCGGATGGCTTCTTTCTCTTTTGCGTCTACGCCGCCGCTGCGTTCTTTGTCGTGATCGTGGCCGCACTCTTCGTCATGCTGACGAAGGGGTCGTGGCTTTCGCTCCAGACGTTCGGACTGAAGTTCCTGTGGACGAGCGAGTGGAATCCGGTCAACAACACGTTCGGCGCGCTGCCCCTCATCTTCGGGACGGTCGTCAGTTCTCTGATCGCCATCTTGCTGGCCGGCATCGTCGGTATCTTGGCGGCGACGTTCTTGGCCGATTTCGCGCCGCGTTGGATGGCACGGCCGCTCGAGCTTTACCATCGAGCTGCTGGCGGCGGTTCCCAGCGTGGTCTACGGCCTGTGGGGACTGTTCGTTCTCGCACCGCTCATCCGCTCGTACATCGGACCCTTCTTGCAGAAGACGCTGGGATTCTTGCCGCTCTTCCAAGGTCCGATTTACGGCGTTGGGCTTCTCACGGCCGGCATCATACTCGCCATCATGATTCTGCCGACCGTCACCGCGATCAGCCGCGACGTCATTGCGGCCATTCCCGAAGACCAGCGCGAGGCCGGCATGTCGCTGGGCGCGACGAAATGGGAGACGATTCGCGGCGTCGTACTGCCCGCCGCGCGAACGGGAATTTTCGGCGCACTGATTCTGGCACTCGGCCGGGCCGTCGGCGAAACGATTGCGGTGACGATGGTCATCGGAAACCGTCCGGTGATCTCGGCTTCGCTCTTCGCCCCCTCGTACACGCTGGCCAGCGTTATCGCCAACGAGTTTACGGAGGCCACGTCGGATCTATACCTCTCGGCACTGATCGAACTGGGCCTGTTGCTGTTCGTCGTGAGCTTCTTCATCAACGCGGTGGCGCGCTTGATGATGTGGACGGTGTTCCGTGATAAATAAGGAAGCTTGGGAGAAGAAGCGCAACGTTCGCAAGACGCGTAGCGCGATCGGCGTATTCCTAACGGGCCTGTGTGCGTCGCTGGCGGCCCTGGCGCTGCTGGCCGTGCTGGGCTACGTGATTTACCAAGGAGCGCGCGCGATCAACCCGGCGTTCTTAACGCAGCTGCCCAAGCCGGTCGGCGAATCCGGGCGGCGGTATCGCGAACGGCATCGTCGGCAGTCTGATGACCGTGGGGATCGCGACCCTCATCGCCACGCCGATCGGCGTGCTCACCGGCATCTTCCTGGCGCTGTTTGGCCGCGGCCTGGTGGCCGAATCGGTGCGGTTCCTATCGGACGTTCTCTCTGGAATCCCGAGCATCGCGATCGGCCTCTTCGCCTATACGATCTTCGTCGCGCCGTTCAAACATTTCTCGGGCTTGTCGGCCTCGGCCGCCTTCGCGGTGCTGATGCTGCCGCTCATCATCCGGACGTCGGAAGAAGCCGTGCGCAGCGTGCCGCAGACGATCCGGGAAGGCGCGCTCGCGCTAGGCATGTCGGTCTACCGGTCGACGATGCACGTCATCGTTCCGGCGGCCCGGCCCGCGATCATCACCGGGCTCTTGCTGAGCATCGCGCGCGTCGCCGGCGAAACGGCGCCGCTGCTCTTCACCGCGTTCGGCAGCCCGTTCTGGACGGTCAACCCGACCCAACCGATGGCGCAGCTGCCACTGCAGATCTTCAACTACGCCATTTCGCCGTACGAAGATTGGCATCGCCAAGCCTGGGGCGGTGCGATGATCTTGATCTTGGCGGTGCTGTGCCTCAACATAACCGCGCGGTTCGTCTTCGCCGCGCCTAAGAACACACGATGACCGCCTCCGCGCTCGCGCACAAATCAACGACGTTTTCGGTTCGCGACCTGGCCGCATTCTACGGCGCGCGCCAGGCCATCGGCGGCGTGACGATGGAGTTCGCTCCGCACTCGGTGACCGCACTAATGGGGCCGTCCGGCTGCGGCAAGACGACGCTGCTGCGCTGTCTCAATCGCATTCACGAGATCTTGCCGAACGCTCGCGTCGAGGGCCAAGTGCTGCTCGACGGCGACGACGTTTACGATTCGGAGATCGGCGCGATCGAACTTCGGCGCCGCGTCGGCATGGTATTCCAACGCGCAAATCCGTTCCCGACGATGTCGATCGCCGGGAACGTAACGGCCGGACTGCTGTCGGGCGTAGCGAATTCTGCGCGCACGGAAATCGTGGAGAAGGCGCTTCGGTCGGCGGCGCTTTGGGACGAAGTCAAAGACAAGCTCAACGAACCCGGCACGTCGCTCTCGGGCGGCCAGCAGCAGCGGCTGTGCATCGCGCGGGCGCTGGCAGTCGAGCCGGAGGTGCTGCTGATGGACGAACCGACGTCGTCGCTCGATCCGATCTCGACGGCCAGCGTCGAAGACCTCATGGGATCGCTTGCCAAGCAGTATACGATCGTCGTGGTCACGCACAACATGCAGCAGGCGGCGCGCGTCTCGAATTACAGTGCGTTTATGCTCAGCGGTGAAGACGGCATCGGGCATCTGGTCGAGATGAGCGAGACGTCGAAGATGTTTACGAAACCGACCGACCCGCGCACCGAGGATTACATTACCGGCCGCTTCGGCTAGGCATGAGCGATTCGGTTCGTGCGCGAACCCTGACACCATGACGGAAGATGGATTCAAAGACCGGGTCGCGGTCGTTACTGGGGGCACTCGCGGCATCGGCGCCGCGATCTCGGAGATGCTGGCCCGAGCCGGCGTGAAGGTTGCGGCCGGGTATAGCAAGGGCACCGAGAGCGCAGCGAAGTTCAAGGAGCGGCTGGCCAAGGAAGGGGCGACGGTTTCGGTCCATCAGGGCCGCGTCGACTCGCCCGAGGACTGCGAACGCGTCGTGCGCGAGGTTCAAAGCGAATTCGGCCGCATCGACTATTTGGTAAACAACGCGGGCATCACGCTCGACAAGACGGTTCGAAAGATGTCGTACGAGGACTGGCAGTCGGTCGTGAACGTCAATCTCTCGGGCGCGTTCAACATGACCAAGGCGGTGCTCGAGCACATGATCGAGCGCGGATCGGGACGCATCGTCAACATCAGCTCGGTCATCGGCGAAACCGGCAACGTCGGGCAAGCCAACTACGCCGCCTCCAAGGCCGGCCTCTTCGGGTTCACCAAGAGCCTGGCGCTCGAAATGGCGCAGCGCGGCATCACCGTGAACTCGGTCGCCCCGGGCTTCATCGCCACCGAGATGGTGCAGGCGATTCCGAAAGAGGCCCTCGACAAGGTTATCTCGCGCATTCCGCAGCGGCGCCTGGGCAAGCCCGAAGAGGTGGCGCGCGTCGTCAAGTTTCTGCTCGACGACGATTCGTCGTACATTACCGGCGCGGTCTACGACATCAACGGCGGCCTAGACATGTAGAGCGGCGCCCGGTGCAGGACTGGGCGCGGCGTGCTAGGTAAACCTAGCGCATGAATAGTTCATCGCTCAAAGATCGCGTCGGAATCGTAACCGGCGGCGCACGCGGCATCGGAGCCGCCATCACCAAGATGCTCGCCGACGACGGGGCCACCGTCGTCATCCTCGGGTTGCCGGCCGATCGCGAACGCACCGAAACCGTTCGGGCCTCGCTTAACGGGAGCGGTTCGCGGATCCACTTCGTCGAGGGCGACGTCGGCGAGTTCGAGCGATGCCGGGAAGCGGTCCAAGCCGTCATCGAGCAGCACGGCCGGATCGATTTTCTGGTCAACAACGCCGGCATTACGGCCGACCACACGATTCGCAAGATGACGATCGAGGAATGGGAATCGGTCCTGCAGGTCAATCTGTCGGGGCCTTTTTTTATGACGAAGGCGGTCATCGAGCACATGCTCGAGCGCAAGTACGGGCGCATCGTCAACATCAGCTCGGTCGTGGGCGAAACCGGCAACTTCGGCCAATCCAACTATGCGGCGGCCAAGGCCGGCCTGCTGGGATTGACCAAGTCGGTCGCCCTGGAAGTGGCCAGCCGCGGAATCACGGTCAACGCCGTGGCGCCGGGCTTCATCGCCACCGAGATGGTCAAGGCGATGCCGATGGCGGCCATCGAGTCGGCCATCGCGAAGACTCCCGAAGGACGCTTGGGGCGCCCCGAGGAGGTTGCGCGGGTGGTGCGGTTCTTAGTGGACGACGATGCGGCGTATATCACCGGCGCCGTCTACAACGTCAATGGCGGCTGGTACATGTGAGCGAGACGATCTCGCCCGACGAACTGGCGTACGGCATCGACGTCACCGGCGTCGACCCGGCATCGCTCAGCGACGCGCTGCGCGCCGTGATGGCCGACGCCATGATGGACCCGATGCGCATGAGCACCTGGATGACGGGTTTCATGCTCTCCGAGCAGATGGTCGGCATGAACATGCTGCGCCGCCTTAGCGGCGAGAATCCCGATCCGGTCGCCTCCGCTCCGGCCTCCGACAAACGCTTCACCGACCCGGCGTGGTCGCAAAACCCGATGCTGGCCGGAATCGTGGAAGATTTTCGCGTTCGCACGCAGGCGGCCCTGAGTCTGGTGGACTCGTCGCGCCTTCCCGAAGCGACGCGCAAGAAGGCGCGCTTTGCGATGCAGCTGATGGCCGACGCGATGGCGCCCAGCAACGTACCCTGGCTCAATCCCGGCGTCGTCAGGGAAGCCGCGGACACCGGCGGCGCCAGCCTAACGCGCGGCCTGCAAAACTTTCTTGACGACGTCAAGAACAACGGCGGGTATCCGCGCCAAGTCGACAGCTCGGGTTTCGTGCTCGGCGAAAACGTGGCGTGCACGCGCGGCCGCGTCATCATGCGCAACGAACTCATCGAACTGATCGCGTACGAACCGCAGACGCCCGACGTACATAAGATCCCGCTGCTATGCAGCCCGCCGTGGATCAACAAGTACTACATCATGGATCTGGCCCCGGGGCGTTCGTTCGTCGAATGGGCGGTGCGGCACGGCCACCAGACGTTCATGATCAGCTATCGCAATCCGGATGCGTCGATGTCGGGGCTGACGATGGACGATTACCTGCGCCGCGGATTTTTGGCGGCGCTCGACGCGGTGCAAGACGTCACCGGCGAGCCGCAGGTCAACGTCGCCGCGCTCTGCCTGGGCGGGACGATGGCGCTCGTTGGGCTGGCGTATCTGGCGGCGCACGGTCAGGCCGATCGGATTGCGTCGACGACGACCACCAACACGCTGGTGGACTTCTCGCTGCCGGGCGATCTGGGGCTCTTCACCGACGAGTCCACGATTTCGCGCCTGGAGCACCGCATGGAGAAGCGCGGCTACCTCGAGTCCGCCGAGATGGCCAAGACGTTCGACTGGATGCGCGGCAACGACTTGATCTGGAGCTACGTGGTCAACAACTGGTTCAAAGGTAAGCAGCCGCCGGCATTCGACATCTTGGCGTGGAACGGCGATTCGACGCGCATGCCGGTAGCGATGCATTCGCAGTACCTACGGTCGTGCTATCTGCACAACGCGATCGCGAAGCCGAACGCGTTCGTCATCGACGACACGCCGATCGATTTGGGCAAAGTCAAGACGCCGCTTTACGTTCTGGGTGCCGAAGGCGATCACATCACGCCGTGGCGCGGCACGTATCAAACGACGCAGCTCGTCGGCGGCGACGACGTAACCTATACGCTGACCAATTCGGGGCACATCGCCGGCATGGTCAACCCGCCGGGCAGCGCGAAGTCGTTCCATTGGACGAAGGAGCACGCCGTGCGCGGGGAAAGCGCCGACCAGTGGATGGCGTCGGCGGAGCGCGTCGAGGGGAGCTGGTGGCACGACTGGGCTAAGTGGGCGCTCCTGCACGGCGGCGACATGGTGCCGCCCTTACAAGCTGCCCGACGGCGAACCGGCGCCCGGGCCGCTACGTACGGGACGAGAGCCCGGCCCCGTTCGCACTCAAAGTGGAGGCACGAAAGTGAGCGAAAAGGACAACTCGGCCTGGGGGAGTCTCGGGGAGTTCATTCGGGCCCAGCGCGAGCTGGCGAACCTCTCGATGCGGCAACTCGCCGAGGTCGCGAAGATCTCCAATCCCTACCTGAGCCAGGTCGAGCGCGGGCTCTACAAGCCCTCGGCGGACGTCCTCAAGAACATCGCCAACGCCCTCCACATCTCGGCCGAGACGATGTACACCCAGGCGGGCTTGCTTGATGAGGACGCCAAGGACAGCGCCCCTCACGGGGTCGAGCAGGCCATCAAGCTCGACCCGGTCCTGAGCACCGACCAAAAAGAGGCCCTGATCCGCATCTACCGGAGTTTTGCTTCCGGCGGAGGTTGACAGGCACAGCGGGTGCTTGGTATACTTAGCACACACCAAAGAGCCCAGTCCGGGCCCTTGCTAAGGAGCCAAAACAATGACCGTCAACGTTACCGACTACATCAACAAAATTCAGGAAGAGAGCCTCGCGACCCTCAAGCAGGCCCAGGACGCAAACCTTGCCGCGCTTGCCCAGGTCCGCGAATTCGCGACCCACGCCACCGAGAACCGCGGCGAAATGCCCAGCTTCACGAACGTGCCGACGCCGGCTCAGATGATCGAGCGCTCGTTCGAGTTCACGAACCGCATGCTCGACGTCCGTAAATCGTACATGATCAAAGTCGCCGAACTGTTTGCCGACGCGCAGAAGCACATGTTTGCCGAAGCCGAAAAGCACGCCACCGAAGTGACCAAGGCCGCGACGAAAGTTACGTCCAAGTAACTCCGAGCCTAACCGCTCTTAGAAAAGAGGCCCGCCGCCACGGCGAGCCTCTTTTTTTACATCTTCAAGAACGTGTACCGCAGCTGCGTTCGGATCGTCCAACCGGGCGAGAGCGTTGCGTTTACGAGATTTTTTTCGCCCTCTATGAAGAAGCGAAACGGCCGCAGCGCGGGCTGTCCAAACACTTTTTGCACGCGCAGGCCGAGCGGAACTTCTACCCACTCTCCGCGGGGCCAGTCGTACGTGAACCCCATGGTCGAGGTTCCCACTTGCCAGCCGTCGCGCAGGCTATCAATCACCGTGGGCTCTATTTTCGATTGCCCGACTTGCTTGGCGTAGCTCGGCCCCATCACCGAGAAGAAATTTTGTGAGAAGAAGCCGAGCGTCCACGCACCGCGTTGCGTTTGGTAACCGAAGGCCGGACCGACCGACGTCTTGGGCGATCCGAGCGAATCGTTTTGCGCCGTCGGCAAACGCATCGTAATGCCGAGCAGCCATTGCCCGCCCGTAACGTCGCAAATTTGCAGAACGGAGACCGTCGCGTTGCCGCGCCCCGTGACCGCGCCGGGAGGAGCCGACGAGACGAACGGCACCCTGATGCGAACCTGATAGCCTTCCGATCCCTCGAGGACGGCAAATTGTGCGCGCAGGTTGATGTTGCTGCTGGCGCTTTTCGTTTCGCCGTCGTACGACGGCGAATACTCTTCTTCGATGGAGACGAACGGCGGGGGAAGGTTCGCCGATGCGCCCGGGCTCGCCGACGGCGCCGGAGATGGCGACGGCTCCGCAGCCTCCTGCGCGATCGCCGGAATCGCGAGAAGAAGAACGAGCGCAACGAAGCACGCCTGCCGGAACCATCGCATCGGACGAATCCTTGCCGATGCACGCCGCGATGGCCTTCCGATAGGTAAGGCGGCCGCATGCATCGGAACGCGCGCGACGAGAAAAAGAGCCGCGGCACTGCCGTGGCTCTTTTTGAAATGGTGGGCGGTATAAGGATTGAACTTATGACCTCTTCCGTGTCAAGGAAGCGCTCTCCCACTGAGCTAACCGCCCGCATACCAGCGCCGCCGCCTGCGGCAAGGACCCGCGCAGTATAACAAAGGCCTACCGGCGCGTCAAACGACCTTTTCGGTGCACGAGCCTCATAAGTCCTCGACGCGCAGGAACGAAGCGTCGCCTCCTTGTTCCGCGAGCTGCGCACGCGCCGCGGCCGCCTCGGCCGCTTGCCCTTCGCGCTCCAGCGCTGCTGCTAGCCCGAAGAGCGCCCACGGATCGTTCGGATAGCGCTCGAGTGCATCGCGAAAGGAACGCTCCGCACTCCGCACGTTCCCAGCTCTCAAATCGAAGCCGCCGAGCATCTCCTCCGCCGGGCGACTGGGGATCAGTTCGCTCTCGAAAATCTCGTGTTGGCGGCGTTCGAGGGCCTGAAGATCTGCGCGCGCCTCAGCGGCTTCGCCGCGCGCTTCGGCAACGGCCGCGGCAAGCACGAGGTCGAGCCCCTGCGCGCCCACTTGCGATACGATACGATCCGCTGCGGCGCGATTTCCGAGACGCAGCGCCGCGACCGCCCGACTTTCGCTCGCGGCCGGCGACGTGGCGGCCGCCGCAAACGCATCGGCGTTGCGTCCGAACCGCAGCATGGTCGCAATCTCGAATGCATTGCCTTGGGCCGGCGCGGCGGCTTCAAGGTGTTTGGCCCACGCGATCGCCGAATCGTAGTCGAATCGCATCATCGCGGCCGAATAGCCGACGTAGGCATCGTGCTCTTCGTAGAACTTGCGATGCGGATCGTCCGGCGGCAGCTGCGAAATCAAGGCGTACGCGCGCTGGCTCGACATGACGGCGTGCACGTAGTCGCCGGTCTCGATCCAGTAGTGCGCCGGCATATGTGCGAGGTGTTCGGCCTGCGGAGATGTTTCTTGGCCATCGAGGGTCTGGGCGCAGGCCAGCGCCGGCGCGCGATCCGGCGCTGCATCGTAGAGATGGATGCAGAGATGGTTTGCCATGACGTTCGATGTGTCGCGGGCGAGCACGCCTTCGATCAGGCCCAGTGCCTCCGCGTCGTTAGCGTCGGCAGGGCGGCCGTCGCGCCACTCGCGGTTCCCGCTTTCCATCAGCGCTTCGGCCGCGAGGACTTGGGCGTCGTCGTCGTCCGGGTAGCGCGCCGCCAATGCCGCCATAGCATGGCGATAGGCATCCGCGTCGTGCGCCGCGTCGTCCGGCCACGAGCCTTGGTACCGCTTCGCAATCGCGTCGATGTACGCGCGTTCTTGATCCGAGGCGTTGGAGCGACGCTGCAAGGCATCTGCCATCGCGGCTTTCCCTTCGGCGAAGCGGCTCTGATCGAGCGGTTGGTTGAGATTGGGTCCCACGGCCAGCGCCTCACCGGCGTAAGCCATCGCGAAGTCGGGATCGCTCCGCACTGCATCCGCAAATGCCGCATAGGCCGCATCGGCGTTGTAGGCATAGACGAGAAACATACCGCGCGAGAAGTCGTCGCGCGCTCGAGCGCTCGCCGTCGTCAGCGTAAAATGCAGCGCGAGCGCCGCAAGCGGCATCTAGGCTACCGGAACTCTTGCTGCGGACCGCTCTCGAAAGCCGCGATCGCGTCGCGCCAGGCTTGCGATACGGGAATAGTGGCTTGCCGCGAAAAGTCGAAGGCGACCATAGTCGTAATGCCGTGTGCGGCGCGCCGGTCGTGCGTCTCGCTCCAGACGGTGTATTCGATATCGAACGACTTGTGGCCGATGCGAGGGATGCGGCATCCGACGACGATCAGTTCGCGGTACGCGATCTGCCGCTCGTATGTGAAACTGATGGTCGCCTGGATGATCCCATGATCGCCGTTGATCCGCCCTCCCATGACGCGCGCGAAGTACTCGGACCGCAGCGCCTCCGCCCACCGCAGATAGGCGACGTTATTCACGTGCTGCATCATGTCGATGTCGGCAAACGGCACGCTGAAGCGCGAGAAGAGTGGATATCCTTCGAGCATGTCCGGGCTTTTCGACCCTGGTCGTGGACAACCCGGGGGCGGTAGGGTAAAGTATGTCCTTGTCCAAGGTGGCCCAGCGCGGGCGCGTAGCTCAGTGGGAGAGCATCCGCTTCACACGCGGGGGGTCGTTGGTTCAATCCCAACCGTGCCCACCACGCTTGGAAATTCTGCGCCGAAACGCGGCGCAGGTGCCGGCTTCGGCGACTGCCAATTAGCGTCGCCGGCGCACGGCGCTGTAGCTCAGTTGGTTAGAGCGCCGCCCTGTCACGGCGGAGGTCGTGGGTTCGAGCCCCATCAGCGTCGCCACGTTTTCGAGCGTATCGCGATCCCGCGCGATACGCTCGCTTGCCAAGGTAGCTCAGTCGGTAGAGCACGCGCCTGAAAAGTGCGGTGTCGCCGGTTCGATTCCGGCCCTTGGCATATACGGTTTAACGCGCCAATCTGGCAGCGCGGGTTTACGGGGGCTCGGCCCCCGTGGGAAAGTCGGGACGGGGCCGCCCCGTCTTTATACCAAGACGCGTTTGAAGAATTCGATCGTGCGTTTCCAGGCCGTTTCGGCGTGCTCTGGATGGAAGTTACCCAGACCTTCGGGATTCATGAAGGCGTGCTTGGCGTCGTAACGGTGGAATTCGTGTTCCTTGCCGGCTTCTTTTAGGCGGCGTTCGAACAGCTCGACCCCTTCGATGGGGAAGTGCTCGTCGTCGAGAGCCCAGTGCCCCTGGATCGGAATGTGGATGGCTTCGAGATTCCAGCTCGAGTCCGGCGGCAGTCCGTAAAAGACGGCGGCGGCGTCGTACTCGTGGACGTTCATCGCCGATGCGATCGCGAGCGCGCCTCCCATGCAGAAACCAACGACGCCGACTTTCGTTCCCGCTTCTTTTAGGTAGAGTGCTGCGCCGCGTCCGTCTTGCAGCGTTGCGTCCACGAAGTCGAGTCCTTGCATTAAATGGTTGGCCTCGTCTCCCGTTGCGGCGACGCGGCCGCGATACAGGTCGGGGACGAGGACGCGAAAGCCTTCGGTCGCCATCCGGTCGGCAAGCAGCGTAATGTGTCGATCGATGCCCCACCATTCTTGGAACATGACGACACCGGGCGCCGCCTGTTGCTGCGGCGGGAGCGCCAAATATCCGGGGCACGTCTTTCCGTCGGGGCGTGCGAACGTCATTGTCTGACTCATAATCGAAGCGGGTTAGCGCGCGGCGCCGCGCGAACCTTCGAACAAATGCTTGAGGAACGGCCCGAGAGCAAGACCGGCGTCGAACCCGGCGCACAATACCCGGGGATTCGCGTGCATAGGTCGACGCCCAGCGACGAGCCCCGCTGGCACGCCTCCGTCGCGGTCCTCGCGGCTATGGTGCTGTACGCCACGCTTCCCGAGCGGCTCGTCTTGGGACCGGTGTGGATCCTTCCACTCATCGTGCTGGTCGTGCTCGTGCCGCTGTCGGTCTTCGCGCCGAGCCGCCACGCAGAGACGGATTGGCAACGGGCAGCATCCATTTTCTTGATAGCGGTTCTGAACTTTTTCAACGTGGCCTCGGTCGTGCTTCTCGTCTACTACCTGTTGTTCAGCAAGAACCACGCCGACTTCGCCGGCCAAGATATCCTGCGGCACGGCACCCAGATCTGGCTCACCAACGTCATCGTTTTCGCGCTTTGGTATTGGGAGCTCGACTGCGGCGGCCCGGAACCTCGCGCGCACGCCGAGGCGGCTACCGAGTTTCGCGAAGCGGATTTCCTCTTTCCGCAGATGATGCTGGATCCGGCCCGCATCGCGTGCGTGGAGCAGGGGTGGAAGCCTCTTTTCCTAGACTACCTCTACCTGGCATTCACGGATGCCACCGCGTTCAGCCCGACCGACGTCATGCCGATCACGCGCCTCGCTAAGATGCTGATGCTTCTCGAGGCCACGATCTCGCTCGTTACCATTGCCATCATCCTCGCGCGAGCCATCAACATCATCAGCTGAAGGCGCAAAGTCCAGGGCACCAGCGGAAGGACCGCGCCGGACGGCTTACCAACTTGGGGGTCCAACGGAGGGCTTCATTTTCATGCATTCATCCTTGCGCCGGCCCGTTGCCGTCGTAATCGTCGCGATTTTAGGGTTCGGATGCGCGAAAATCCCGGCGGAAGCCGGAACGGTGGGTTCGATCCGCGGGACCGTCGTGGACGCGCAAACGCAACGTCCGATCGCCGACGCGCAGGTTTCGCTGGTATCCGACAGCAGCGTTTATAAGGCGACGACCGACGCTCATGGATTCTTTTCGATCGTCGGCATTCGGCCGAACGCGTACGCGATCGCGGCGCAAGCGGTGGGATACAACCCGGCCGAACAGCCGCCCATCACCATATCGCAGGATTCGAACCTCTCCGTAGTCCTCCACCTGACCGCTCACATGAGCGCGAACCAAATGCGCACGATCGCGGTGACGTCCGCGCGTAGCTCGACGTTTCCAGTGCAGCCGCATCAGCCCGACGACGTTTACGTCGTCGGGGTTGCCGAGATCGCACAACTCGGCGGTCTTCCCGGTTACGAGAACGAGGGTCTGCTGCTCAACACGCTGCCGGGCGTGAGCCCGATCGGCGGAACTTCGGGCGGATATCTGGGCAGCGGCACGTCGATTCGCGGGGGTCTCGCCAACGACACGGGCTATCAACTCGAGGGGCTTAATGCGACCGATCCGCTCACCGGCTATTTCATGAACAATCTCGTGCTCAACGGCGCGCAGAGCGTGAATCTCACCGACGGCCCCGGCGATGCGAGCAAGGGCGGGTCGGGCGCGGGCTTCGTCAATATCATTACGAAAACCGGAACGTATCCGAGTACCGGATACCTGCAGGCCGACGTCGGCGGACCGGCCTTCGAGCACAATCTCATCGGCGAATACGGGACGGCGACTGCCGACCGCCGCTATTCCCTGTACGTTAGCGGGCGCTACGACCGCGAATTCGGCGGCTGTTGCGCGCCCCCGTACGGGAGCGTTTACGGCGACAACTCGACGGCTTATCCGGACATCGTCGGCCAGTCCGACTTTCAGTGGACCAACGACACGGTTGCCAACGGCCTGATTCACTTTGGCAAAGATAACGCCAACACGATTCAGCTCTGGGGCGAGTGGGGGTCGAACGCGGAAATCGGCGGCCACGGCATCGACGCCGCTACCTATCCGTTTGCATCGGGCATTCCGGCCTACGTCAACGTCTACCAGCAGACGCCGCTGTTGCTGGCGGCGCAGGCGCAAGAGTTCGGCCTTCCGGTGACGGCTCAAGTCGGTCCGCTGAGCGTCAAACAGGCGCAGGCGCTCATGCCGTTCTATCCCGGGCAGAGCTTCGCGAATCAGGCGATCGGGTCGTCGCCGAGCGAGTCCACGAATTTCGATCTGCTCAAGCTGGGCTATTCGCGCGCGCTGGGTGCTCGCGGATTCCTCACGGCGCGGCTGTATCGCACGCAAAACGGCGTCACCGACCAATTCAACGATCCCAATAACGCCCTGTTCGGTTACGGCTTACCGAGCCAAGGATTTAGCGATACGTACGTCCAGCGAGCCTCGCAGAATACCGGTATTGGCGCCGATCTTCAGGAGATCATCGGCGAGCATCACACCGCAACGTTCGGCGTGGATTACCGCTACTCGAACGAAAACCTCACCGGCTTCCTGCCCTCCCCATCGTTGTTCTTCGCCGGTCCGACCATCGCGGATTTCCTGACCGTCAACCCATTCCCAACGATTCAGAATCCGCAAGGCGGAGCACCGGGAATTTTTGCCGGCCAGCGGTATCCCGCGCTCAATTTCACGATGGCCGACCCGATGCACGTGACCTCGCTCTACGCAACGGACAACTGGACCGTAAACGATCGCCTCGTGGTTCAGCCCGGCCTCCGGTACGACCAGCAAAAGGTTCCGACCGGCGCCGGCACATACGAGGCCAACCAACTGCAACCGCGTATTTACGCGACCCTGACGATGGGCAACAATCACGATACGGTGATCCGCGGCGGCTACGGGCACGCGGCGACCTTCGCCCCTTTGATTCAAATCGAGAACCAGTACAATCCGCCCGCGTATTACGCATCGCAGCCGGCAACGCAGAACATCTGCGGCGGCGTCTCGGGGAACTTCAGCCAGCCCTGCGCGAACTATCGCGACGAACTCGCCAACGCGTGGTGGCGCTACTACGGCGTCAATCCCTACTCGTTCTCCGGGCCGCAGCAATCCGACACGTACGAGATCTCGCTCGAGCACGCGTTTCCGGGCGAGACCGGGCTGAAGGTAACGTTCTTTAACCGTCGCGACTACAACGTGATCGTCAACAGCCAGCACGTGACGATCGCGCCGAACGGCGCGGTCATTCCGGGCACGACGAGCGTCACGAACGACGGCCGCGCGCAAACGGCGGGCGTCGAATTGCAACTCTCGCGGCAGATCGTGCGCGGGCTCTCGATGCAGCTCAACGGAACGTACATCAACCAGTTCGTCAACTATCTCACCCCGCAAACGCCGGCTTTCCGCCCGACCGTCGAACCCGCACTGCTCTCGTCGGGGGCGATGTTTCATCCGTCGTACATATCGCCGTTTACGGGCGCGTTGACGCTGGACTACAACAGCCACGGCTGGCGTATCGACCCGATCTTCCAGTACATCAGCGGTTACCCGGTCGGCGTATGGCAAAAAGACCCGATCTTCCTCAACGGCCAGCCGGTGTTCGTCCCCAACACCAACCTCTACGGCGGCTTCGGCAGCCAGTACTGTTATTACGTGGACCCGCAGAATCCGGGAACTCCATCTCATCCGCACATCATCGGATCGACCGGCGGCGGCTGCACGAGCCAGCTCAACGGGGCGCTGACGCATTCGATCTTATTTACCAATCTCGTGATATCGCGTCAGGTCACGCATCATATCCTGATCGGGGTCGAGGTTCAAAACCTGCTGAACAATACCGCAAACTACCCGTACTTCAATCCCGGCTACGTCAACAACGGATTCGGCGGCTACGCGCCCGGCTCGGGCACCAACCCCGTCGGCGGCCCCGGAACCATAGCGGTATATCCGCCGGGGCCGTTCCTGAATTACCCGTCCGGGCCTGGACGCCAGATCACCGTCTTCTCGAGGTTCTCAATCTAGTGATCCGCGCAACGAACGCGATCGCCCGCTTGGCGGTGCTGGGCGCTCTGTCCGGACTTGCCGCATGCACGACGGGGCAGTCGAGCACGGTTCCGCAAACGAACTTCACGCCGACCAAATCGGTCCTGCAACTCGTGGTCGGAACGGCGAACTTCTCGGGCGTAGCGGCGGGTCTCAACGTCGTCGAGACGTTCCGCGGACCGAACGGCTACACCGCGATTCCGATTAGCTCGGCGGTTCTGACCGGGCCAGCCGGTCTATCGGGGTTCCCGGGATCGAAGGATCCGGGCGCCGGATCCCCGGCGATCCCCCTGGGGTCGGCGCAGAATCAGTTCGTCATCGGAACCGGCGGCACGATCTTAGCTTCGGCGGATGCATTCGGCATTGGTCCGCCGGCATCGTCGAACACCGGATTGAATTTCTACCCGTATCAGCCGCAATTCGGCGACGCGCTCAACGCCTTCGTCGCCCAGATTCCACAGCTCCCGCCCGGCGCGCAGTTCCCGGTCTCGCCGGTCTACGGCGGGCCGCCGGCGTATCCGCCGGTATCGTACGTGCCCAGCGCACTCAGCGCACTGGTGCAAGTGCCGTCGGGGTGGTCGGAAGGCTTCTATCTCGTCGCCACCGGCAACATCGCGCAGGGTCAGCCGCCGCCGACGGGCACGTACACGCTGGCCGTTGCCTATTCGCAGAACGGGTCGAATGCGAGCGCGACGGCCGCGGCCAAGCTTGGCCAGGGCGGATTGCCCGCCATGAATCCCCCGCAAATCGTTTCCGGCGGCAACGGGGGCGCGGCGATTTCGGTACAGCTTCCGCCTGGGGCGAAACAGGCGTTCGTCAACGTCATCGATCTCAACGTTCCGCCGGGGCAGTTGGCCACCGCTCCTACCTGCTCGACGGGCTTGAAATTTGCGACGGTAAAATTCGCGGCGAGCGGGACGCAGTCCATTCCGGCCAATCTCGGCCAGAGCGGCGCTCCGACGTTTTGTAAGGGAGACACGCTGGAGGCGCAAGCCTTCGCGTTCGACTACGACAACTACGACCTCGGACCGCCGGGAAACTCAGCACAAGCTCCCGTCCTGCCGGCGCAAGCCGACGTCTCGATCAGCTTTCCAAACGTGGGCCAGGAGTAACGGCTAGGACCTTCGCGCCGGCCAGAGTTTCGGCGAAGAAGTTCGCCTGGTGCGCGACGATGTCGTCGACGCCGGGAAACTGCGGATGCATCCGCACCCCTCCCCGGCGCAAGGTCTTCGTCGGCGCGTCGCGCTCGATTAAGCCGAGTTTTTCCATCGCACTCAGAGCGTCGCGCGCGAGACCGCGCGGGTTGCGGCGAAGATCGGGGTCGACAAAAAGCGTTTCCGGTAAACCTGCCAACGATGCCCCGACGCCGGCCACCGCTTCGTCGTCAGTGAACCCTTCGTCATCGCGCGTCTGCAGCCAGCCGGCCAAAATCTGGCTGACGGTTACCGGCCGGATTGCCGCGAGCGTTTCGACCAAGAGGTCCCGATCGTCGAGTCTGACCAGACGGTAGAGCATCGAGAAGCGGCCGCTCCGGAACGGGTCGTACGAGACGCCGGCGAGGTAGATCTGCGCGAGCGGTCCCAGACGATCGAGCGATCCGCGCATGCGGCCGATGCGGCCGTCGGTCGTGTAGCGGCCCTCGGCCGTGAGAAAAATCGTTCCTCCCCGTTCGAGTATCGAGGCCATTGCCGCAAGATCGGAATCGATCGCCGCGCGCGTTTCGGCAAGAATCTCGGCGCGATACGGTTCGCGCACGTACTTCAGGCGTACGATCTCCTGCGAGCGCTCGAGCATCGCGGGCTGTAGGAGGTCGGAAGTTAGCGTGCCCGGTACAAACTTCGACGAAACAAACTCGTCGAAGACGTCGGTCAGCGCCAGCGGCCCGTGTCGCGACTGCACCGACCATGCCAGTCCGGAAATCGCGCGCGACCCGACCTGGTTTTCCAGCGGCACCATGCCGATGCCGCGAAAGAGCGGCGCCGCGTTGAGGTCTCGCAGCGCGTTGCGCAGAAACGGCAAACGGAGCGCCATAAATCCCGGTTCGTAAAGCCGTCGCGAGCTGGCCGCAAACACGGGATGGCGCCACGAACTCTGCACCGTAATGCGCGAGACGAGCGTCATCGTCTCAAGGTCGTGCTGGTGATTGGTCACGATCAGCGTTGCGCCGCGTTTGCGCGGCAGTTTTCCCCAGCCGCGAACCCGGTAGGCCGCGTGAACGTATGCCGCGTTGCTAAGAATAGCCGCCGCCCGCAGCGGTATGGCTCCCCAGGAGGAGAGCGGCGTCGCGCCGACGCGGAGCACCGCTAGGGACGCCAGCGCAAAGCTGGCTCCGCTCAGTGCGAACACGACTTGATATCCGATCCGGCTGCCGCCGAAGTAAACGAGCACGGCGCCGCCGACCAACGGCGCGATCACGTTCGGCAGATTCGTAGCGATGCCCCAGAGTCCCAAGTCGCGCGCCACGTCGCGCAAGTCGGGGATGCTATCCATCGCAAGTGCCCAGCCTGCCGAGTAGACGCCGCCCATTCCCAAGCCGAACGCCGCGGCGAAGGGGAGCATCCAACGCGGATCCGGAGCCAGCGCGAAGCCGACGGCCGCGATCGCCATCGGAATGCCCGACACGGACACGACGATGCGTCGCGGGAATCGGTCCGACGCGACGCCCAGGAAAATGGACGATCCAACCGCTCCGACCAGCGCGCTTAGCGCGACCAAAACCGTTCCGCCCGATGCGTTCGCGACTTTGAATACGTCGGTGAAGAAGAATAGGACGTACGTCTGTAGCAGAACCAGGCCGAAGTAGACCAGCGATCGCGCAAAAAACACGACGACGAAATCGTGCCAATCGCGGACGTGCGCGCGATCGGGCTCCGACCACTCTCCCTCGTCAACGAACGGAAGCGAGAGCGTGGTCAACGCGAGGATTGCCGCAACGGCTAAGAACGTGATGCGCGGGTCTGGCGCGATGCCGGCGACGGCCAAGCCGATGACGGTGCCGATCAGCGTGAGCGCGCCGCGAATTCCCGATACGATTCCCCAATGCTCGCGCGGCACGCTCTCGGGCAGCATGGCCTGGTAGGCGGCAATCGCAACGTTGGCGCCGGCAATCGCGACGATCAAGAGCGCGCCGAAAAGCCAGATCTCGTGCACGAACGCGATCGCAGTCAAGGCAGCCACGTCGACGGCCACCCCGGCGACCACGAAAGCTCGCCGGGAACCGCCGGCGCGCCGGGAGCGGTCCGAAAGCCAGCCGGCCAGCGGCGGAACGATCATCGCGCCCAGCGCGGCAACGCTAACGAGAATCGAAAGGCTCGAGCGATACGACGTCGGCGCGATATGGAGCAGCGCGGCCGGAACGGCGATCGTCATGAGGGCCGCGTCCTGCGCGGTCAGCGGGACCCAGAGTGCGTTGAGCAGCGACCACGCGCCGACGCTCTTACGCGTCGAACTCGCGCTCACTTCACGACGGTCGGCGGGGTCGGCGACGGCTCCACGGTGACGTTGTAGTCGGAGAATTCGGCATGCGCCGAGGCGTGGTACTGCGGCATCGAAATGTCGGCGTCTTCAAACTGTGGGAACGGATAGCCCGAAACGAAGATCGGCGTGACGTGGACCACGATGCGGCCCCCGTAGTCGTATAGCCAAGCGAGATCTCGAATGCCGGAGATCTCGTCGACGCTAGCCGTCGCTTCTTGCAGCCGGCTCGTGGTTCGATCGCGCATCGAAAGGTGGCTGACGGTTCCGTCCTGGCGCGCGAGCGTTATCACGTACTGCTTGGGCCAGTTCGACGGATCCAACGCGTCCATCTTGATCGTGGAGTAGCCGCGGCCGAACCAGGGAACGCGATCGAAATGCAGCAGAAACGAACCGTTCCGCTCGTACTCGCCGTGCCCGACCAAAACGAAGTGAATCCACGGAAACGTGAGCAATGCGACGTGCACGTTGAGGTTGAAGGTATAGGCTTTGATCGGCGCGGATCGCGTGGCGAGCGATGCGATGACGCGGTCGGCGGCGGGATCGTCCGGAGCGGTCGAGATCGGCGCCGATGCCGCCGCGCCGGCCAATGCGATTCCGCAAGCGAGCGTCACCACGCGAAGCATCCGCACTACGGACCGCCCTCGCGCCGCAGCTCCGAGCGCGATCCCTGCAGCGGAACGGCGTCCGAAATCGAACAACCCCGCGGTGCGATGAGGCATGTAAAAAACCGCGGGGGGAGACTATCGATCCACGTCATTTCGCGTTCCGTTCGTCCGGAGGCACGCGCCTCCTCGCAACGGGGCCGCCTCGACGCGTGTCGTAGGACGCAGCTGCGGGGGCAACGAACGGGAGGTCGCCGTGGTCTGCGGGTATGATGTAATGGTAGCCTGCGACCTTCCCAAGGTTGATGCGTGGGTTCGATTCCCACTACCCGCTCCACGACCAGGCGACGTAGCCAAGTGGTAAGGCAGGGCTCTGCAAAAGCCCCATTCGGCAGTTCAAATCTGCCCGTCGCCTCCAGTTCCTCCCCTCGCGTTGCGGTCGTCGGCGCGGGTGCCATCGGCGCATTCATCGCCGGCGTGCTTGCCCGCTCCGGGGTCGCCGTTACCGCCATCGCCCGCGGCGAGCACCTGCAGGCCATCGCTTGCGGCGGCATCGCGGTGGAGAGCGAAATCGGCGACTTCACGGCGCGCCTCGAAACGGCCGCGGATCTGCGCGAGGTCGGTTCGGTCGACATCGCTCTGCTGACCTTTAAGGCCCATCAGTGGCCGGGTTTCGCGGATCAGCTCGCGCCGCTCTCCGGGACGGGGGCGACGATCGTAACGCTGCAAAACGGGTTGCCGTTCTGGTTCGAACGCGAGATGCCGCTGGAAAGCGTGGATCCGCAGGGCCGAATCGGGGCGATGTTCGGCGACGCGCAAATCGTGGGTGGCGTGGTTCACTCGTCGGCGAACATCGCACGGCCCGGGCTGGTCCGGCAGAGCGGCGGCCTGCGCTTTCTCTTCGGAGAACCCCGCGGCGGAGTCTCCGAGCGCGTCCAACGCTTGGCCGAAATGTTCTGCGCGGCGGGGCTCCTGGGGGAAGCCCACGACGACATTCGCGCCCGCGTTTGGAACAAATTGACCAACAACGCGGGCTTGAATCCGGTGAGCGCGCTCACGCGCGCTTCCGTCCACACGTTGTTGCGCGATCCGCGAACGCGCGCGGTGGTCGGCTCGATCTTCCGCGAAGCGACGGCGGTAGGCGCTTCGTGCGGCGTTACCGTGGACGGAGACGTCGAGGCGCGGCTGCGGACGGTCGGCGGGTTGGCCGACGTAAAGACGTCGATGTTGCAAGATTTGGAAGCGGGCCGTCCGCTGGAATTAGATCCGATCTTAGGCGCGGTGTTCGAACTCGCGCTCCGTCGGGAGCTCGCGGTGCCCATGTCGCAGACCATCTACGCGCTGACGTCGCTGCTCGCCCGGCAGCGCTCGTGAGCGAGACCGGCGTCGCTGCGCTCGGGGGCGTCGGGGAGAAGACCGCCGCGCTCCTTCGCGAGCTCGGGGTCGAGACGGCCGGCGACCTGTTGGAATACTTTCCCTTCCGGTACGACGACCTGCGCTTTCCGACGCCGGCCGCGCGCCTGGGGCGGTCCGAAGGCGGCGAAGAGAATGCCGTGGGACGCGTCGTTTCGGTAAAAGAGCGCCGCGTGCGCGGGCTGGAGATCGTCGAAGCGCGGCTGCAAGACGAGAGCGGCACGTTCGTCGCAAAATGGATCGGCCGGCGTCGCTTCGTCTACGGGCGCTTCAAGGAAGGCATGCGTCTGTTCGTGCGCGGCCGCGTCGAACGTTCCCTCGCGGAGGCGACCGTCACCGTCACGCAGCACGCTCTGCTCGGCGAACGCGACGCCTACCGCGGGCGTATGGAGCCGATCTATCGCGCCAGCAAGAATCTGACGACGCGCAAAATCGCCGCGGTGGTTGCCAAGAACCTTCCACGGATGCTCCTCGAGCCGCTGGACGATCCGATCCCTGCGGCGATCCGCGACGCACGCGGATATCCCGAGGTGCGCGAAGCGTATCGGAACGTGCACGCGCCGAAATCTCCCGGCGAGGCGAGCGTTGCGCGCGAGCGGTTCATCTTTGCCGAGTTCTTGCTGATGGCGACGTCGGCCGCACTGCGACGGCGCGAGCGCGAGCGGGAGCGCGACGCTCCGCCGCTCGCCGTTCCGCCCGAACTCGCGGCCGAGTTCGAAGGCGCGTTACCGTTCGCGCTAACGGGCGCGCAGCGCCGCGTGATCGGAGAGATTTGGTCGGACATGGCGCGCGAGATTCCGATGAACCGCCTGCTGCAAGGCGACGTGGGCAGCGGAAAGACGCTGGTCGCGGCTGCGGCGATCGTGCTGGCGGCCCGCAGCGGCATGCAGTCCGCCCTCATGGCGCCCACCGAGATTCTGGCCCAGCAACACGCGCACAAACTCGCGCCGCTATTGCTGCCGTTCGGGATACCGCTCGAAGTCGTGTTGGGGAGCCAAGGTTTGCGCGAGCGGCGCCGGAGCTTGGACCGCATAGCCGGAGGCGAAGCCGGCGTCGCCGTCGGAACGCACGCGTTGCTGACCGAGGGCGTGGAGTTTCCGCGACTGGGCCTGGCGGTCATCGACGAGCAGCACCGGTTCGGTGTCGAACAGCGAGCGTTACTGCGCTCGAAAGGGAGTTCGCCGCACACCCTTCACATGACGGCGACGCCGATTCCGCGCACGCTGGCGCAAACGGTGTTTGCCGACCTCGACATCTCGACGATCGACGAGCTGCCGCCGGGACGCGTCCCGATCGAGACCTACGCCGTTCGAACCGGACGGTTGTCGCACGTCTACGAGTTCATCCGCAGCAACGTGCGGCTGGGACACCAAGCCTACGTGGTCGCGCCGGCGATCGAAGAAGGCGAGAACGGCCTGGCCAGCGTTCTGGAGGTTTCGGCGCGCCTGCAAAGCGACGTCTTCCCGGAGTTGCGGATCGGCGTCGTGCACGGAAGGCTGTCGGGGCGAGATAAAGACGAGACGATGCAGCGCTTCGCCCGCGGTCAGTTCGACGTTTTGGTAGCGACCACGGTCATCGAAGTCGGAGTGGACGTGCCCAACGCGAGTTTGATGGTCGTGCTCGACGCGCAGCGTTACGGCCTCGCACAGCTGCACCAATTGCGCGGCAGAGTCGGGCGCGGCGGCGCCAAATCGTACTGCGTGCTCGTCTATCCCGACGACACGGAAGAGACCAAGCGCCTGGAGATCCTCACCGGCTCGACCGACGGCTTCGTCATCGCCGACGCCGATTTGGCCATGCGCGGAACGGGGCAATTCTCCGGCACGGCGCAGTCCGGCAAGAGCGAGCTGCGGCACGGCGATCTCCAGAACGATTTCCCGATTTACCGGGAAGCCCGGGCCGAAGCCGAGCGCATTCTGGGCGCCGACCCGCAGCTCGCGCGGCCCGAGCACGCCGCGTTGCGTGCGGCTCTGGAGGCCGGACCTTCCGTGCGTCGCACCCTCGCATCGTCGTAGATTCGCTACTTTCGCGCGTAAATGACAGTAGCCACCGGGAGCAGAAAGCGTCCCGTCGGCTCCGGCCCTTTCGTGCGTTTTTTTCTGGAGATGATTGTAGCGTGAACCTTCGTACTGCCGGCCGCGTCGCGCTCGCGACGTTCGCCGCCATCGTCCTAGCTGCGTTACCGTGGCGCACGCAAGCCGCCGGACTCGCCGTCACCCGGGCGACGCTCTCCAACGGCCTGCGGGTCATCGTCGTGCGCAATCCGCTCGCTCCGGTCGTGACGACGGTGCTCAACTACGAGGCCGGATCGGACGATCAGTTCGTCGCCGGTTTGGCGCACGCCACCGAGCACATGATGTTTCGCGGCAGCAAGACGATTTCGTCTTCGCAGCTGATGGATACGATCGACATAACCGGCGGCGACTTCGACGCCGACACGCAGAACGAAATCACGCAATATTTCTTCACGGTGCCGTCGGAGTATCTCGACATCGCCCTTCGCCTCGAGCGGTCGCGCGCTTCGGGCCTTTTGATGTCGCAAAACCTTTGGCAAAAGGAACGCGGTGCGATCACGCAAGAGGTGACCCAGGACAATTCCAACGCCGTCTACCGGTTGTTCGTTAAAATGCAGAGCCGCCTGATCGGCGGAACGCCGTACGACAACAACACTTTGGGTACGGTCCACGATTTCGCGACGAACGTCAACAGCCCCCAGCTGCTCAAGTTCTATCACACGTGGTATCACCCAAACAATGCGATCTACGTGATCGTCGGCGACGTTGACGGACCCTCGACGATCGCTAAGGTCCGCGCGATCTTCGGCGACCTTCCGGCGGGAAAGTTGCCGCCGCGCGCCCCGGTGCATTTGCAACCGGTCAAGCCGGCCATCTATCACGACAACAGCGACCTCCCGGTCACGGTCGTACTTCTGGGGTATCGCATGCCCGGCTACGACAGCGCGGACTACGCCGCCGCGAGCATTCTCAACGACGTCCTTTCGAGCCAGCGCGCCGATCTCTACGGATTGGTGGCCGCCGGCAAATCGATCCAGGCGGGTTTCCAGGTGCAGTCGTATCCCAAGACGTCGATCGGCATCGGATACAACGTCGTTCCGGTCACGACCAAGCCGGAAGACGCGGACGCCGCGTTTCGCGCGGTGATCGACGGATATCGCAAGACCGGCGTCCCGGCCGACTTGGTCGAAGCCGCCAAACGGCGCGAGATCGCGGAGGTCGAATACAGCGCTTCCTCAATCGAGGGCTTGGCCTTCCAGTGGAGCACCGCGGTAGCGGTCCAAGGTCTGAACGCTCCCGCGGACATGCTCGCCAAATACAACGGCGTGACGGTTGACGACGTCAATCGCGTGCTGCGCACGTATCTGGATAACGGCAAGGCCGTCGCGGCGTATGCGGTCCCCAAGAATCTGGGGGCGGTCAGTAGTGGCGGCGGTCCCGGCGGCCTGGGGAAAGAGGACAACGCGATTCCGCCCGAGGCTCACCAGCCGCTTCCCGACTGGGCGCGAGACGTGCTTGCAAATTTGCGGGCACCCGACCAGACGCTCCACCCCGTCGAATCGACCCTTTCCAACGGAATTCATCTCATCGTTCAGCCCGACTCGTCGACGAACAGCGTCTACGTGAGCGGGCGGATCCTCAACGACCCCGACGTGCAATCGCCACCCGGCAAGGACGGGGTTGCCGACGTCACCGATGCGCTGCTGCCTTACGGAACCACGACATACGGGCGCCTAGCGTATCAGGCCGAGCTCGACAAAATCGCCGCCGACGTCAACACCGGCACGGACTTTAGCGCCCAGGTTCTCGCGCCGGATTTCGATCGCGGCGTGCAACTGCTCGCCGACGGCGAACTGCATCCGCTGTTCGCGCCGGCCGACTTCGCGATCGTCAAAACGCAATCGGCGCAAACGCTCGTCGGTCAAATGACCGCGCCCGACCACCTGGCCGACGTCGCGCTCAACAAGGCGCTGTACCCGCCGGGCGACCCGGCACAGCGTTTCGCAACGCCGGCGACCGTGAACGCCCTGACGCTCGACGACGTCCAGGCGTGGTACAAGTCATCGTATCGCCCGGACCTCACGACGATCGTCGTCGTCGGCAACGTGGATCCGGCGCTAGCCAAGGCGACGGTCGAGAAATACTTCGGAGCCTGGACGGCGACGGGGCCGGCTCCCAACGTCGATCCGCCGGCGGTGGGCAACAACCCGGCTAGCCAAGCCATGGTCCCGGCCACCGGACGCGTACAGTCGTCGGTCCAGATGATGCAGACGATCGGCCTGCTGCGAGCGGATCAGGACTGGCCCGCCATGCAAGTCGCGAACACCGTGCTGAGCGGCGGTTTCTACTCGTCGCTGCTCTACCACGATCTGCGAGAAGTTCACGGATACGTCTACAACGTCGGCACCCGGGTTCGGGCGGGGAAGACGCGTTCGACGTTCGGCGTTACCTTCGGATCGGACCCGCAGAACGTGATTCCGGCTCAAAAACTGATCGTATCCGACCTGCGTTTGATGCAGACGACGCCGATGAGTGCCGACCGGTTGCTTCGCGCCAAAGCTCAGCTCATGGGAGAGGTGCCGCTGCGCCAGGCGAGTTACGATGGCGTCGCGTCCACGTTCTTGAACTATGCGGAATTCGGTCTGCCCACCAACCAGTCGGTCGTCGACGCGCAACGCGAGCTCGGCGTGTCGGCCGCCGAAATGAGCGCGGCCGCAGCGAAATGGATTCGCCCGCAGGATTTCGTCGTCGTCGTAACCGGCCCAGCGTCGCATTGACGCGCGTTGCGGTCGCGTTCGACATCGACCACACGCTGGCGATCGATAACAAACTCGAACGCGTAGCTTTTCTGCGGCTGCTCGAACGCGTGGTGGACGAAGGCGGCGCACCGCTGGGGACGCTGGCCGACGAAACGGTCCACGTAGACGCGCTGCTCGCGCATCAGCGCGCCGGGGCGTGCACCATCGACGAAGCGGTTCGAGCGTTCGTATCCGAACGCGGTGCGGTTGCGGACGAAACGTACGTGCGACTCTATCGCGCGATGGCGCTCGAAATGGTCGACGAGCTGGTCGTTCCGCTGCCCTACGCTCCGCAGACCATCGAGGCGCTGCGCGAGCGAGGCTGCGTGACGGCCGTCCTGAGCAACGGATGGAATCCGCTTCAGGAACGGAAAGCTCGCCGGGCAGGTTTCCCGGGGCCGGTGCTGGCCAGCGGCGATTTGGGCGTCCAAAAGCCGGACGGCCGGGCTTTCGCGGCGCTGGTCGAACTGTTAGCCGTGCCCGCCTCGTCGGTGTGGTACGTCGGCGACGACCCGAGAATCGACGTCGCCGGGGCGCGAGCCGCCGGGATGCACGCCGTCTGGCTCGACGCCGAAGGTGCGGCCTATCCCCCGGATCTCGAGCCGCCCGATTACGTGGCCGGGTCGTTGCCCGAAATTCTCGCGTTCTTGCCCGAACCGGCCGGAACGTGACCCCGAAGATCACCGGAGGGGCGTTGAACAGCCGCAAACTCCGCTCTCCCAAAGGCGCCCACGTCCGGCCGACCCCCGGCCGGGTTAAGGAATCGCTCTTTTCGATTCTGCTGCCGCGAATCGAAGGCGCGCGCGTCCTCGACTTGTTCGCCGGGACGGGAGCGATCGGCATCGAGGCCGCCTCGCGCGGCGCGGCTCGGGTCGTCGCCGTCGAAGCGCATCGCGAAACTGCCGCGGCCATCTCCGAAGCCGTCGAGGGCCTGGGCATCGGCGGCGTGGTCGCGGTCATGGCCACGCCGGCGGATCGTGCGCTGTACCGGGTCGAGGGGCCGTTCGATCTCGTTTACCTCGATCCGCCGTACGCGAGCGGCGTGCCGCTCTCGCTCTTTGCGCTGCTCCGCGAACGCGGACTCCTCGCCGAAGACGCGCTCGTGATCTACGAACACGCCGCAAGAACCATTCTTCCGGAGATACCGGGGTATCGGTCCGTTCGCGAGGAAGTGTACGGCGATGTCGCTCTGGCGTTTTTTGCAGCGATCGGCGGTCCGTGACTGACGGGCATATCCCTCGCACGGTACGCGCAATCTATCCGGGTTCGTTCGATCCTCCAACCAACGGCCATTGTGACGTCATCGAGCGGGCTGCCAAGTGCTTTGGCGAGCTCATCGTTGCCGTCGTGGTGAACCCGCAAAAACGCAATCCGATGTTCTCGCTCGAGGAGCGGGAAGAAATGCTCCGGGCCAGCGTGGCCCATCTCCCTAACGTCCGGGTGGAACACTTCCGCGGCTTGCTCGCCGACTACGTGAAGGCCGAGCACGCCGACGTGATCGTGAAAGGACTCCGCGTCGTCTCCGATTTCGAAAGCGAGATGTCGACCGCGCTCATGAATCGGGCGCTGTCGGACGTGGATACGTTCTTTCTGATGTCGGATCAGCGGTATTCGTTCGTGAGTTCGAGTATCGTCAAGGAAGTTTTTTTCCTCGGCGGCGACGTCGCGGTACTGGTTCCAGAACCGGTAATGCGCGTGATGACCGCCAAGCGCTCGTCTCTACCTGCTCGCTCTTAAGGAGATTCTAAATGTCGGTTTATCGCGTGTTGGAGAAGCTCGAGGGATACGTCCACGAAGGAACGTGGCTTCCGGTCGGTTATCGCATTCTCTCCGAGGAGCGCTTGCTCGAGTACGTCGAAAAGATCCGCTCGACGTTGCCGGCGGAAGTCGGACGCGCCAAGATCATCACCAAGGATCAGGATCGCGTCATGCGCGCCGCTCAAGAAAAAGCGCAAGCGATCGTCGACGAAGCGGCGTCGAAGCACGAAGAGGCTCGTGGATCAGAACGAGATCGTCCAACGAGCCCGCAAGACGGCGGAAATCGTGCTGCGCGAGGCCGAGGAGAGCGCGCGCAAGATTCGCGAGGGTGCCGATCACTACGCCGCCGACGTGCTGGCCGAGATGGAAGTGCGGCTAGCCGGGGCGCTCGGCGCCGTACAGAAAGGCCGCTCCGCCCTCGACCGGCGCCCGGCGGAAGTCGCGCCAGGAAAACCCGCGGCCGGTGCGCCCGCGCTTGCCGATGCCGCTGCAAAGAGCAAGCGTGCGGCTTTCGACCAAGAATCCCCGGCTGAAGCCGAGGCCGCCTCGATTAAGGCATAGACGCTCCGCGAACTGGGTAAATAGTCCTATTATGAAAAGATCCATCGTTGCCGCACTTGCGCTGTGCGCTGCGACGGCGCTTCCCGCGGCCGCCGCCAACACCGGCGGAATATCGGGCTTTGTCTACGACCTTGAAAGTGGTAAACCGATCGACAACGCAACCGTCGCTCTTTACGCGTTGCCGATGCGCGCGGAATCGCCCTACATCGCGTCGTCGCTGACCGACAAGCATGGGTTCTTCGTAAACCTGCACCTCGACCCCGGCCGCTATCTCGTGACGGCAACCGTCGTCGGTCATACGTCCAGCTGCGTCATCGACGACGTGTTCAGCGACCAAACCGCGCAGGTGAAGATCTTCGTCGGCGCGGACGGCCAACGTTGCGTCGGCCCGCGCGTTCACAGTGCCGTGGTGAATCCGAATCAACCCGCCGACGAATACGTAATCCCAAACAGAAGGCTTCTGATTTAGTCCAGTTTCAAAACGTCCTTCGACAAGCTCAGGATGACAAGGCATCGGTAGTGTCATCCTGAGCCTGTCGAAGGGCTGAGCGCGGCGCAGCCGCAGTCGAAGGGCGAGCGCGGCGACGCCGCAGTCGAAGGGCGGCCTCTCCGTTATACCGGTGGGGCTTGGACGTTGTGGGCGAAGGCTTCTAAGCGGGCGCGATCGATCGATTTGACGCGGCCGCGATCGAGTTCCACGGCGTCGGCGTTCTTGAGTCGCAGCAGCGCGCGTGCGGCCATGTCGCGTACGGTTCCGGCGGCGGCGGCGATTTGCGCTTGCGAAAGATTTTCGACGCCGGGAAGTCCGCGCGACATTCCGACCGACCCGCGCGCGTAGCCGAGTAAGAACTTCGCAACGCGTTGCAGGACGTGTGCGAACGCGAGATCTGCGACGGTTTCGATGGAACGCCGGCGCGCCTGCGACGCGGCGATCAAAAAGCCGAGCGCGAGCTCGGCATCGTTCTTGCAGGCGTGTAAGACGGCTTCGCTCGGCAACGTGACGATCGACGTATCGGTCAACGCTTCGGCGCGCGTGGTCGCGCCGCCGCCGTCGAACACGCCGCTCTCGTTAAGCGTGTCGTGCGTGAGCCGCTCGCCGATCGTGTGCGTCTTGCCGTCGGGCGAAAGAAGCGTGTAGATGATCTTGCCGGTCTTAACGATGCCGAGGTACGGCCATATCTCGCCCTCGTCGAAGATCGTGTCGCCGGACTTGTACGACCGCTCGCCAATCTGCGTGGAGAGCTCCTTGAGCGTCGATGCTTTGGCGCCCGTAAACTGCGGGGCGTGTTGCAAAAAGGTTTCCGCGTCCGCGTTTTCGTCGATGCGCTCCAAACGAACTACCCAGCGGTTGCTGCCCAGGTTCCTGGCGTCCCACGAAAAGCGGCCCGGCCGAAGCTGGGTCATCTCGTTCCGCAAGGCTCTTGGGTCGGTCTCCTCGACGATCTCGACGGCGCCGCCGATCTGCAGCTTGTCGAACGCCTCGATGATCTGTTCGGTCTTCGACGCAGGCGAAAGCGCCCGGGCGTCGAGCGTAATGGCGGCTGGACGGGTGATTGGCATGACCCGCCCCAATTTGGAGAGGTCCTGCGAAAATCCCCTGAAAACGGGGCGGCACGGCCCCCCGTTGGCCCCCCGAGCCGCCACTCGGCGGCTCAAGGGGGCCTTGCCCCCTTTGACCCCCGCCCCGTTCGTCGTTCGAGGGGGCGCAGTGCACCGTTTTTAGAATATGCGGCGGGCTATGACTACGGTTAAAGATTCGGATGTCGTTATTTTGGGCGGGGCGCGGACGCCGTTTGGGAACCTTAGCGGCGCGCTGTCGGGGCTTACCGCGACGGATTTGGCGACGCACGCGGCTCAGGCCGCTCTCGCGCGCGCCGGCGTTCCCGCCTCGGCGATCGACGAGGTCGTGTTCGGCAACGTGATCCAAAGTAGCGCCGACGCGATCTATCTTGCGCGGCACGCGGCGTTGCGCGCGGGCGTGCCGGTTTCCGTCGGTGCGCTCACGCTCAACCGGTTGTGCGGTTCCGGTCTGCAGGCGATTCTGTCCGCGGCGCAATCCCTGACGCTCGGTACCGCGACCTATGCGCTGGCCGGCGGCAGCGAGAACATGAGCCAGGCGCCGCACGTCGTGCGCGGGGCCCGCAAAGGTTTCCATCTCGGACAGAACGTCGAATTCGAAGATTCGCTCTGGTCGGCGCTGACGGACTCGTATTGCGAAACTCCGATGGCCAATACCGCCGAAAACCTCGCCGCCAAATATGGAATCTCACGTGAAGCTTGCGACGAGTTTGCACTCGCGAGCCAAGAGAAAGCACTCGCCTCGCAGCAAAGCGGCTACTTCGCGGACGAAATCGCGCCGGTTACCATCGCGGGACCGCGCGGCACGGAAGTCGTCGTGGACAAAGACGAGGGGCCGCGTGCGGGGCTCTCATTGGAGAAACTCGCCAAACTTCCGGCGCGGTTTGCCAAGAACGGCGTGGTCACGCCGGGCAACGCCAGCGGCATAACCGACGGCGCAGCAGCGGTCGTGCTCACGACCGTGAAGCAGGCCAAAGCCGACGGGCGCTCGTGGATCGGACGTTTGGTTTCGGGAAGCGTCGTCGGCGTCGAGCCGGCCATCATGGGCATCGGGCCGGCCTTTGCCATTCCGAAAGCGCTCGCGCGCGCCGGCATTGCCGAACGCGACGTTGCGGTCATGGAAATCAACGAAGCGTTCGCGCCGCAGGTTCTCGCCTGTTTGCAAGAGCTCGGTCTGGGCGGATCCTCGCAAAAGCGCCTCAATCCGCACGGCGGGGCGATCTCCCTGGGGCATCCCCTAGGTGCGTCCGGCGCCCGCTTGGCTCTTACGGCCCTCCACGAGCTGCAAGGACGCGGCGGCGGCTATGCGGTTGCATCGGCGTGCATCGGCGGCGGTCAGGGCATTGCAGCAATCTTCGCCGTCGACTGATCCGCCTCAAGAGAAGGTCGCGCGGTCACCGTTCGATCGTATTTGGGACGTGCTCGCGATCGCGCTTATCGCGTTCGTGGCTTGGCGTTTGATCGTTTCTCCCCGCACGCTGGAGACCGCGGCCGCGGCGCCGCCCGCACCGCACGTAAGCTTCGAAAGATTGAACGGCGGTACGTTCCATTTAGCGAACCAGCGCGGTCACGTCGTGTTTCTGGATTTTTGGGCTTCGTGGTGCGCTCCATGCAAGCAGGAGCTCCCGCTGATCGAGGCGTTCGCGCGCAGCCATCCGTCCTCGGAAGTCGTCGCGGTCGACGTCGGAGAGCCGCGCGCCGCCGTCGAGACGTTCGTGCGCGAGCACCCCGTCAGCAACGTCGTGCTGGATCCGGCCGCGTCATCGCAAGGGTACTTTCAAATCGAAGGCTTTCCAACGGTCGTCGTCGTCGGTCCCGAAGGCAAGATTCGCGCGACCTGGGCCGGCTTCAACCCGGCGATCGGACTGGCCATGGACAACGCCGAGAAAACGCTAGGCCGAAACTCAGCTCGCCGGTCACGGCTCCGATTCCGGATCGCCGTCGACCTCGCCGATGACGCGCGTGTTCGTCGGGATCACGAACGCCGGTAACGCGAAGCGAAGCGTGTTGCCGTGTAGGGTTCCCGGTACGTCGACCACGTTCGGTATCGTCCGCGCCAGCGTCATCTGATAGCGATATCGTGGATCGAGCTTGCCGGCAAACGTCACGTCCATCGTGCCGCTTCCGACGTGCACCGGGACCGCAGCGTTGAGATCCATGTGGAAAAAGAACAGGCCGTCCGCTCCGGGCGACGGTGCCATCTCGGTCTTCGTCGGCGGCCGTCCGTAGAACGAAACCGACGTCCCGGCCGGCGCGTCGGTTGCCGCCAGGGTTCCGCTCACCGCGTATCCGCCGGTAGCGGTGGCGCTCGCAGCGAACGGCAACGCGGCGCTATCGGCGCGCGCGACGGCGAACGAGGCGAACGCTAGCGCCGACGCGATGGCGAAGCGCGACGCTATTTGCCGCTCCACTGTGGTTTTCGCTTTTCGAGAAACGCGCCGGTGCCTTCTTTGATGTCGGCCGTGTCCACCAAGGTACCGAACTCGACCGCCTCGAGTTCGAGTGCGTCGTCGATCGAGAGGTGTGCGCCGCCGTTGATGACGCGCTTGCATGCGGCGACCGCTAGCGGCGCCTTGGTCGCGATCACGTTGCCGATGCGCTTGGCCTCGGTGAGGAGGCCGGCGAGCGGAACGACCTTTTGAACTAGGCCGATGCGCAAGGCTTCGGCCGCATCGACGATCTCGCCGGTGAGGCACAGATACATGGACATGCCTTTGCCCACCAAACGTGTCGTTCGCTGCGAACCGCCGTAACCGGGAATTAGACCGAGGTTCACTTCGGGCTGGCCGAACTTTGCGTTCTCGCTCGCAATGCGGATATCGCCCGCCATCGCGAGCTCGCAGCCGCCGCCCAGCGCAAAGCCGTTCACGGCCATGATCACCGGAACGCGCATGCGCTCGATTTGGCGCGTCACGGCTTGGCCCAGCCGTGCCTGGTCGGCGCCGGCGGTCGCGCTTTCGAGCGCCGCAAGTTCGCCGATGTCGGCACCGGCCGCAAAGGCCTTTTCTCCGGCGCCCGTGATGACGACTGCGCGGACGTCCGCGTTCTCGTTGAGCTCGACCAGCGCCAGCGAGAGTTCGGCCAGTAGCCGGCGGTTGAGCGCGTTGAGGACGTCCGGGCGTTGTAGCGTGATAACGGCTACCGGACCGTCCTTATCCACCCGTATGTGCCCGAAGATGCCGGGTTCACTCATAGTCGTAGAAACCTCGCTTGGTCTTGCGTCCGTAGCGGCCGGCGAGCACCATGCGTTTGAGCAGCGGCGGCGCGGCCATGATCGGATCCTTGAACTCGTCGAACATGATCTCGGCGATGTAATACGTCGTGTCGAGGCCGACGAAATCGAGCAGCTCCAGCGGGCCCATCGGATAACCGCAGCCCAGCTTCATGCCCTTGTCGATGTCTTCTTTGGAAGCCAAACCTTGTTCGAGACAGCGAATTGCGTAGAGCAAGTACGGGATGAGCAGGCGGTTCACGACGAAGCCCGGCGTGTCTTGAGCGAGGATGGGTTCTTTACCGAGCTTGATCGCGAATGCGAACAAGGTGTCGACGACGTCTTGGGTGGTCGCGATCGTCTTGACGACCTCGACCAGCTTCATGATGGGGACCGGATTGAAAAAATGAAGTCCGGCCACCCGGTTGGGCCGCTTGGTCTTTGCCGCGAGTTCGATCACGCAGAGGCTCGACGTATTCGTGCAGATGATTGCGTGCGGCGCGAGGATGGCGTCGAGCTTCTGAAAGAGCTCGGTCTTCACGGCGACGTTTTCGACGATCGCCTCGACGATCAGGTCGCAGTCTTTCATCGCACCGACGTCGGTCGTCGACGAGATGCGTGCCAGCGTGGCGTCGCGTTCGGCGGGCGCCAGCTTGCCCTTCTCGACGAATTTCGCGAGCGATCGGGCGACCGATCTCATGCCGCGCTCGAGCGGTTCGGCCGCGACCTCCATGAGGACGACGTTGAAGCCGGCCGCCGCGCACGTTTGCGCGATCCCGCTTCCCATCAATCCGGCGCCGCAGACGCCGACCGTACGAATCTCCGACACTGACCGTTCCTACTTTCTTATCGTTTGATAAAGACGCGCTTTGTTTTATTAAAGGCGCAGGGGGCTTCGTTGCGTTGCGGGTATGCCACCTTTGCCTTATACTAAGTCTGACCGGGCGGCCGAATCGCCGCCAATGGTCGCGATTCCCCGATATGTTAGGAGGACCTGGAGAACGTGCGCACCGCGTATCACGAGGCGCTCGAAGCGACGCGCCTGGACGTCGTCCGATTAGGCGCGCTAGCCGTCGATGCCATACGGGGCGCCGTGGAAGCGCTGGAAAATCGCGACGCGAGCGCGGGCGCGCGGGTGGTCGCAGGCGACGACGCGGTCGACGAGCTCCGGCGTCGCGTCGAGGCGCATTGCATCGAGCTGATTTGGCGGCAGCAGCCGGTTGCGGGCGAGCTGCGGGAGATCGCGGCGATGATCGAAATGGCGACCGATCTCGAGCGTGTCGCCGACTACGGTGTCGACATCGCCAAGAACGCCATCAAGCTGGCCGACCAGACGCTGCGCCCGCAGAAAGTCGAGATCGATCGAATTGCGAGCGTTGCAACCGGGCTGCTGGTCGACGCGATGCGCGCGTATACCGAGCGCGATGCCGAGCTCGCGAGTTCGGTCATCGAGCGCGACGACGAAGTCGACAAGTTGTACAAGCGCAGCATCAAGCTGTTGCAGCAAGAGATGCAGGCCGATCCCGAACTCGTGCGTTCGGGAACGCGCTACCTGTTTATCCTTGCATCGCTCGAACGGGTCGGAGATCGCGCCGGGAACATCGCCTGGCACACGAAGGGCATGATCGGCGCCGAGTGAGCGAACCGCCGCTTCCGCGCGACGACTTCGAAGTAACCAAGTCACTCGTCTACTTCAACCACGCCGCCGTCGGTATTTTGCCGCGCTCATCGGTGTTGGCGCTTACGGAATTCTTAGAGGCGCAGGGCTCGCGGGGCGTCCTCGGGACGGCGCCCTACGAGATGCGGATGCCCGAATATCGCGCGCGGCTGGGCCGCTACATCGGCGCGAAAGGCGACGAAATCGCGTTCCTGCGCAGCACCAGCGAGGGCGCCGCGGCGATAGCGGGCGGCATCGATTGGAAAACCGGCGACGATCTGATCCTGTGCGACAACGAGTTCCCGTCAAACGTCATTCCGTGGCTCGGCATTCGCCGGCGCGGAGCGCACGTCCGATTCGTCGATTCGACGAGCGAACGGCTCACGCCGGACGTTCTCGATCGTACGATTGGCCCGCGGACGCGCGCGGTCGCCGTGTCGTGGGTGTCCTACGCTGACGGTTACCGTCACGACCTCGCGGGCCTGGCCGAAGTCGCGCACCGCCACGGGGCGTTGCTTTGCGTGGACGCAATTCAAGGGCTGGGCGCCTTCCCGCTCGACGTGCGAGCTGCCGGCGTCGACGCGCTCTACGGAGCCGGCGCGAAATGGATGCTGGCGTTGCAGGGCGCGGGCTTTCTCTACGTGCGCGAAGATTTAATCGATCGGCTCAACGTCGCGTCCCCCGGCTGGCGTTCGGTCGCGGACATGTGGGATTTTCACGCCTACGAACAGCCCTGGTCGCCTCACGCGCTGCGTTTTGAGGGTGGAACGCCTAACTTCATCGGCGCGCTGTCGCTCGAACGAGCGGTCGACCTTTTCGAGCGGAGCGGCCCGGGCCGCATCGCCGCGCACGTGTTGGCGCTCACCGACCGCTTACACGAGGGGCTCCTGCGAGCCGGTGCCGAGGTCTTGACGCCGCGCGGAGAAGGGATATCGTCGGGTATCGTGACATTCCGCATGCCGGGCCGCGATAGCATCGAACTCGGCCGGGCGATGCAGCGCGAGGGCGTCGTAACGACGTGGCGCGCGGGCGGCATCCGCGTTGCCCCGCATGGATACAACTCGCTCGACGAGATCGACACGGCACTCGACGTGATCGCCGATCTCATGAAAGGAACACGATGATCGGTCTCGTTCTTTCCGCGCTCGTCGCTCAGGCGGGCCCCGCCGCGAAGTTTCCGTCCGCCGGCACGTACAATTATGTGGCGACGGTCGCGGGAAAGCAGACCGGCCAGATGGCCATCAGCGTCGCGGCCGATCCGGCGTCTGGTTTGGTAGTCTCCGAAAACGCGTCGGGCAACTTTAGCGGTTCCCAGGGAAGCGGAAAATCGACGATGACCTTGGGCAGCGACCTGTCGGTGACGGCCTATTCGGCGCTATATTCGTCGGGGTCGCGCAACTTGCAATCCAACGTCGCCTTCAAAGGCTCGACCGCGAACGTTACCGGCGCCGCGGGGACGACGACGACGATGAACTTGGCGGCCGATGCGAACCACTTCATCGTGCTCGACGTCCCGCTGATCTCGGGTTTCTTCGCTGCGCCCGCGCAGCTCACGGCTTGGCAAGACAAGCCCGTGATCGCGATCGCGCCGGCGTTCGGTCAGAGCTTGCCGCTGACGGTCGGCAGCACGACCGCTCCGGCCACCCGCCCGGCGACGGTCCCGGCTACGGACGCCTTCATTTCCTTGAACGGACCGGTCAGCGTGAATCTCTGGTACGATCCGGCATCCATGCTGCTCGACGAGATAGACGTTCCGTCGCAAAACGCGACCGTCTCACGCCAAAAATAGCGTTCTTTTTATAAACTAATATCCGCCGTCTTTGACGAAGCAGGACGCCATCACGGCGTCGGTCATGCCGTGAATGAGCCGTTTGTCGGCGGGCGCGATCGTAGCGAGGATGCCGCCCAGGCGAACTTGGGCGGATGCGGCGTTCGAACCGGTGACGAAGTAGTAGGGACAGAGGCGAACGCGCCCATCGTAGTTCCGGATCTCGTCGGTGTTGCGATCGAGGTACATCTGGCGCAGCCGTTTGCCTTTGTGAAAGCGTTGTAGGATATGCGGCGTCCGTTCGAACGACGCGAGGCCGTTCTCGAGCGTCGCCACCCATTCTTCCTTGGTGAGGTCGTTGGCGATTTTGACGCCCTTGGAGCCCCACGCGAGCTCCGAAAAGCCCGAAGGTTTGACGACGTAGTCGCGTTCGCTCTTTCCGAGATCGAGCAGCTCCCGCCAATCGCGTACGGGCCGTCCGGAAATTAGCAGGCCGTCGATGACGGCTTGCGGCGGCAGCGGGCGAGGATCGAGCACCCAAGTGGCAGGAAACAGCTTGCTCAGGCGGTCGTAGGTTTCGTTGCCGAGCTCTTTTCGCCAGAGCGCTTCCAGCGCCGAATTGTGGAACAAAGCAAACGAGAGTTTCTCTTCCAGGTCGGCTTTCGGCGGCGGCGTCATCTTTACGCGATTGTGCCTGGCGGCGTACAGCATCAGCTCTTGTTTGGGCACGTTCATCAGATCGAAGAGTTCGAAGTTACGATAGATTGCATCGATGTGAAGATTTTCGCCTTCCGCCCGGCGCAAGTAGAGACTCTCTTCCGTGAAGACGACGTCTTGCGGGTCGCAGACGTAGGCTTCGGCCACGCCCAAGCGCCGTGCGGCTTCGGCCAACCATCGCATCTCGGCGCGGTAGTCGCCGGACTCGTCGGAAACGACGACCGCGACGGTCGGCTTTTCAACGCCGGTCAGCGCGGCCAGCATCGCGCCGAATTGCAGCGGCATGCCGTCCACGCCGCCGACGCTTTCGATTCCGAGCTTGCAGTACGCTTGCGTCATCGCCCCAAGAAAGCCCATGCCGCCGGGAACGCTGTCGAGTTCCGAGGCAACGAAACCGTCGTCGGTCAGCAAGAGATCCGGGCGCATGACCAGCGGGACGTCCTGCTTGAAGCGGTTTTGCCGTGCGAGCCGCACGACGTGCTCCGGCTTCCCGAGGTCGAGGTATTCGGCGATGAAGGCCGGAGCGGTGCCGCGTGCGCTGCGATTATAAAGTCCGTTGAGCGCGCGGTAGAACGCCAGCAAGTCGAGACCGATCGCTTCGATTTTCGCCACGCTCTCGGGGGACAAAGCAAACGGCTCGGGACTGACGCGCCAGGCGATGCGTTGATCCTCGTCTTCGACCCGGAAAAGACCGGGCGGGATCGCATCGATGAGAAAATGCGCTTGTTCCTGAGCCGTGAGGTTGGGGTCGATGGCCGTACACGACATAGCGAAAGCAGACTCTAGCGACTACAGTCGAGGAGCTTAGCGTTGTGCAGGGCGATATAGCGTCGGCGCATGTTTGCTAAGAGTACCCATACGAGCCGATGGTTTCGGGACAAAGCCGGCAGGTCACTTGACGATGATGGCTCCCGGAGTCAGCATGGCGGACTCGACCCGCACCTGATTTGCGGCGTACACCAAGGTCAGGTGCAGCGTGCCGGTCATCCCGACGCGGGTGAGATCGAGGTTTCGGATGACGCGAGAGGGGCCGTCGCTGGCTACGAAGAGCAGGGTGGGGCTCTCCTGAAAGGAGCCGCCGGCCGCACTGTAGTTCGCCTGAACCGGAACCGCGATCTCACTGCCGGGCATGCTCCGGGGCGCTCCGGCCGGACAAAAGGCGATCGCCAAGGACGTTCCGCGGACTTGCAGGGTCTCGTGGGAGCAGCCGCTTTGGGCCTTGGCCGGACCGGCTGCCGCCAGGGCGGCCACGGCGGCGAACGCTGCGATCGACAAGAGTTTAACCACTGGCAACAAACGTTTCGGGCCGCCCGGACGTCGCACCCTCCGGTGTCAAATTGACGCCTCGCGCTAAGATGGGTGATGTGCCCCTCATCGCGCTGGTCGCGCTCGACCTCGATGGAACCCTGCTCGGCCCGAACGATTCCGTCTCGCCGGCCAACCGCCGGGCGATTCAGGCCACCCTGGAGCTAGGCGTCCGAGTCGTCCTCGTCACGGGTCGCGGCGTCGATTTTCCCGAGGTCTTGGCGCGCGAGCTCGATCTGCAGTTGCCGATCATCTGCGCGCACGGGGCGCTGACCAAGGACTTCGTGACGGGTCGCATTCTCGGCCACATCCCGGTGCCGCTGCAGTACGCCCGTCCGATGGTCGAGTTCGCGCAGCGCCATCGCTTGGACGTCGGCGTCTACGTCGGCGAGCGCTTCTATCGTTTGGAGGGCACGCATCCATACATGCAAGACATGATCGGCCCGCATTGGGTGGACGTACCCAGCCTGGCGGCGCAGCTCGGCGAAGCGCCGACCTTCGTGCGCTTTCTGGGACGCCGTTCGGTCGAAGCGATGCGAGGCGAGTTTTCGGACTTGCCGCTCGACTTCAAATACGAGACGTGGGGCGATTTCGAAGAGTGCGCGGTGACCAGCCCCGAAGCGACGAAGGAAAACGCACTCGCGCGCCTGTGCGCCGATCTCAACGTTCCCCAACGTGCCGTGTTCGCCGTCGGCGACTCACCCAACGACGTGCCTATGTTGCGCTGGGCCGGCATTGGGGTCGCCATGGGAAATGCGACCGAGAGCGTCCGTTCGGCCGCCGATTACGTTACCGGCACGAACGTCGAGGATGGCGTCGCTCGGGCGATCGAGCGGTTCGTCCTCGATCCGGGCGGCAAGACCTCCCGCTGGAGCGCTTGATGCAGCCTGCGCCCGGACCCGATTACGAAGCCAAACTGCGCGAGGTGCTGTTAGGGGGCGACTGGCGCGCGCTTCGCGAGTTGACGCGTGCGCAGAACCAGATTCCCGACGACGTCTACGAAAAGGACGAACACTTTTGGGAAGTGCTGATGCACAAGTTGATCTGCAGCCGTCTCGACACGCTCGCGCTCCACGCGAGCTCGCGCACGTGGTTGACCGATCGCGGTTATTCGATCGATATCGGAGGCTACTGAGCGGATGAAAATCCGTTTGATCGCGTTCGCGCGGGCGCGCGAATTGCTCGGGTCGGCCGAACGCGGCGTCACGCTGCCGGCCGGCTCCACACGAATCGAAGATCTTTGGCACGCATTGGTCGCGACGGCTCCGCGAATCGAGGAGGTTCGTCCGTCGCTGCGCGTCGCGCGAAACGGCCGGCTCGCTTCGTTCGACGACGAGCTCGCCGATGGGGACGAAGTCGCGCTGTTGCCGCCGGTCGGGGGCGGTTAGCGATGCGGATCGCGATCGCAACCGCGCGGCTCGACCCCCGCCGCATCGAGGATGGCGTCCGCGCGCCCGGTTATGGCGGGATCGTTACGTTTCTCGGGACGGTCCGCGAGCGAACCGAGGAAGGGCGGGAGATAACCGCGCTGCACTACGAAACGTACGAGTCCATGGCTCTGGCGGAAATGGAGCGCATAGCTCGCGAAGTGAGCGAACGCTTCGGCGACGTGCGTCTTGCGATGGTTCATCGGGTGGGCGACGTGCCCGCCGGCGACGTCGCGGTCGTCGTTTCGGTTGCGGCCGTGCATCGCCGCGAGGCTTTTGCCGCGTGTTCCTTTGCAATCGATGCGCTTAAAGCGCGCGCCGAGATTTGGAAGCAAGAGCGCTACCGGGACGGTGAGGCGCGCTGGATAGCCAACGACTGCGGGCCGGGCGGCGAGAGCGATGCGGCGTGTCGCTAGAGCTGCTGCGCGCGCAGGGATCTCGCAACGGCGTTACCGTGCTGCGTTACGGAGCGAGGCGCCCGCGCGGCGTTACGATCGTGGCCGGCCACGGCTACTCGTCGAGCAAGCACAACCTGGACTTTCTCTGTTCCTTTCTGGCCGGCCATGGATTCGAAATCTACAGCCTCGATTTTCCCGGGCACAAACTAGGTGCGAGCGGCGGCGACTTAAGAGGCGTGGATGACTGCGTGGACGCCATGGCGGCAGCCGTGTCGCTCGCTCGCGAACATCGGCGTAGTCCGGTCTACACGATGGGCCATAGCATGGGAGCGATGACCGCGCTGTTTACGGCAGCGGCGGACCCGGGAATCGCGGGCGCGATTGCGATCGCGACGGGTTACGGGCGCCCCTCCGCCCTGACGTCGTTGCAAAAAGCCGGTGCGACCGATTTCCGGTCTTCGTACGTGGACGGCGTGACGCTTCCCGAATTGGTGCGGGACGTAGACGCGCGCTATGCCGCGCAATTGCCGTTGCTCGCAGGGCGTCCGTCGCTGTACGTGGCGGCGGACCGCGACGGGATGGTTCGGCCGGCCAGCGTTCGCGAACTGCACGATCGCGCGCCCGAACCGAAGTCGTTTGCAACGATCGAGAGCGATCACACGTACGCTGCCGAAAACGCGAAAGCCGTGGTATTGGAATGGCTGAACGGCCTGCACCCCCGCGACTAACGCTGGCCGGCACCCCGGAGCTGCGCCGCTACAGCCGCCATCTGCTCATTCCGGAAGTCGGCTTGCGCGGCCAGGAACGGCTCGCTTCGTCGCGTGCGCTCGTGATCGGCGCGGGCGGGCTGGGATCGCCGGCGTTGCAATACCTCGCGGCGGCGGGCGTCGGCCGCATCGGCGTCATGGACGACGACGTGGTGGATCTCACCAACCTGCAACGGCAGACGATTTTCGCGACCGCCGACGTGGGGCGCAAAAAGGCCGACTGCGCCGCGGAACGGCTGCATGCCCTTAATCCCTCTATCGCCGTGGACGCGCTTGCGCTCCGCTTCGACCAAACCAACGCACGTGAACTCGTCGCCCTCTACGACGTGGTGCTCGATTGCACCGATCGGTTTCCGACGCGGTATCTCATCAACGACGCATGCGTTCTCGAACGCGTTCCCGACGTGTTTGCTTCAATCTACAGGTTCGACGGACAAGTCAGCGTGTTCGGGGCGCCGGGTCCGTGCTACCGATGTCTGTATCCATCGCCTCCGCCGGCGGCCGTCGTTCCTACCTGTGCCGAGGGCGGGGTGCTGGGCGTACTCGCGGGCATCGTCGGAGCGTTCCAGGCGGCCGAGGCGCTCAAACTATTGCTGCGGATCGGCGAACCGTTAACGGGCCGGCTGCTGTTGATCGACGCTTTGGGCGCCCGCACGAGGGAAGTGCGCTTCGACCGCGATCCGAGCTGCGCCCTATGCGGCGACGCACCGGTCATCGCGGGCGCGTACGAGTCGGAAGAGGCCGGCGATGCCGGTCGGGGCGTGCCGGAGGTAGCACCCGAGGATTTGGAGGCGGCGCTCGTTGAAGCCATTTTGCTCGATGTGCGAGAGCCGCACGAAGCGGTGCTCGGCATCGTGCCCGGATCCGTGCACATCCCGGCCGGCGAGCTCGAAGCGCGGCTGCACGAGCTCGACAGCGCAAAGCGCTACGTGGTCGCGTGCCGGGTCGGCGCAAAGTCGCGTTGGGCCGTAGGCCGGCTGGCGGATGCCGGGTTCACGCGACTGGCGCACCTGCGGGGTGGGCTGCTCGCTTACGGCGCGCTCGATAGCGGCTTTGAGGTCTTTTAGAGGTCTTTTAAAAGAAGAGGCATGCAAGACAAACCATTCGGCCAAACGGGCGAGCTGGTGCCGGTTATCGGTCAGGGAACGTGGGACGTGGCGTTAAGCGGAACGCGACGCGACGAGGCCCGCGACGCGATCCGGCTCGGCATCGACCTTGGGATGCGTCACATCGATACGGCCGAAATGTACGGCGCGGGTGCGGTCGAGAAATTCGTGGGCGATGCCATCGCGGGGCTTCCGCGAGAAGACGTATTCGTTGCGAGCAAGGTGTTGCCGAGCAACGCGAGTTACGACGGCACGATCGCGGCGTGCGAACGCACGTTGCGCCGAATGGGCATAGACCGTTTGGATCTCTACATGTTGCACTGGCCCAGCGACGAACCGCTGGCGGCCACCATGCGCGCGTTGGAAACGCTCGTCGAAAACGGTTTGACGCGTTACGTCGGGGTAAGCAATTTCGACGTAGATCAGATGCTGGAAGCTCAGTCGTACCTTCGCAGCGTCCCGCTGGCGTGCAATCAGGTGCTCTACCATCTCGGCGAGCGCGGTATCGAGCGCCGCTTGATTCCCGCGGCGCGCGATGCCGGGATCGCGATCGTCGGCTACACGCCCTTCGGACGCGGACGCTTTCCCCGCGTAGCCGCTTCGAGCGAAGGCGTGCTGGGCCGGATCGCCGCGGCTTACGGGGCCACCCCGCGGCAGATAATCCTTGCGTTCCTGACCCGCGATCCCAACGTCTTCGCTATTCCGAAAGCCTCCACGCCGGCGCACGTCGAGGAGAACGCCGGGGCCTCCGACATTTCGCTGACCGGTGCCGACATCGCAGCGATTGACGATGCGTTTCCTCTCGGCGACGAAGGGCCGCTTGCAACCCTTTGATCCGCAACGCATAAAATCGCTCGTCGTCGCGCTGGCGCGCGAGCTTGGCGCGAGCGACGCTCGCGTCGCGGACGCCGTTCCGGACGAACGAGCCAGAGAGCGGATGCAAGCCGCTTTCGCGCGCGGAGACCTGGCAACGTGGGGTTACGACACGGCCTACGCGAGGCGTGCGTCCGACCCCAGGGCGATTCTTCGGGGAGCCCGTAGCGTGGTCTGCGTCGCGGTGCCGTATGCGTCGCCGGACCCGGGCCGCGCGCCTTTGCACGGACGCGTTTCCAACTATGCGTGGTCGCACGATTATCACGTTCGCTTGCGCGGAATGCTCGACCGCATCGCATCCGCCATCGACGCCGCGGCCGGAGCACGCGTTACGGCGATCGCGTGCGACACCAAGCCGTTGGCCGAACGCGCGCTGGCCGCCCGGTCCGGCTTAGGGTGGGTCGGCAAACATACCAACCTTATCGCGCGCGACGGCTCGTTCGTTTTCTTAGGCGAAGTGGTGACGACGCTGCATCTCCCGCCCGACGAAGTATCGGCTAAGAGCTGCGGCGATTGCGTCCGCTGCGTCGATGCCTGCCCGACCCGCGCGCTACGCGGCGACTATACGATCGACGCCACCCGGTGCATCGCCGATTTGACGCAGCGGACCGACGGCGTGCCGCGAGCGATGCGACCGTTCGTAGGGGATTGGGTTTGGGGTTGCGATCTCTGCCAACTCGTCTGCCCGCCCACGCAAAAGGCCGGGCGGGCGCACGGCAACGCCAACGCACCGTTCGATTCCCAAAGCGCTGCGCCGTCGCTAACCGAACTGCTGCACTTGCGCAGCGGCGAATTCAAGCGCCGTTTTCTGCCCACCGCGATGGGTTGGCGCGGCGCGGCGGTGCTGCGCCGAAACGCCGCCGTCGCTCTGGGCAACGCGCTCGACCGCTCGACGGTGCCGGCGCTTGCCGCCGCACTGGAACGCGACTCGCATCCTATGGTGCGCGGGCACGTGGCGTGGGCTCTAGGCCGGATCGGATCGCCGGCGGCCATCGGGGCGCTTGCCGCGCACCGGAACCGCGAAAGCGACGCGAGCGTTCTGGAAGAGATCGAGACGGCCTTGGAACCGTTCGCGGGGCGGGTGCGTTAGCAGCAGCATGAGCCTGTTCTTGCGCCCGGCCGTGGCCGTTTCGTTGCTGATCGCGCTCGCGGTTCCCGGTCGCGCCGGGGCCTCCAGCGACGTGCTCGCGCGCGCCGTCGCGCTCAACGGCGGTCTGCAGTCGTTTACCGCGACGCTTCATGCCGACGTCAACCTCCACGCCTTTCTCCCGCTTAGCGCGAGCTTGGACGGAACGACGTACTACAGAGAGCCCAACCTTTACAAGGTCTCGATCACCAGCGGGATGCCCGCGATGGCACAGCAGTTCGACCGGCTGTATCCGCGCATCGTGACGCCGGCGCATTGGGAAGCCACCTACGTGGTGACCGTTGGAAGCGATAACGGGGGCCAAACCGCCGTCAAACTCGTTCCCCGCACGCAAGGCAACATCGAGTCCATCGACGCCACGCTCGACGATGCGAGCGGCGGCGTAACGGCGATGCGCTGGAATTACCGCAACGGCGGTTGGGCGTCGATGACGCAGACGCTTTCGACCGTCTCGGGTTTCTTGTTGCCCGTCAAGCAGCAAGGGCACGTTCAGGAGCCCGGCTACGTCGCCGACATCAGCTCGACCCTATCGGCGTACCACGTCAACGTTCCCATAGCCGACTCGGTCTTTCAGCAGCAATAGCGCCGCTCGGCAGAGAAGAAGCGGCGATGGCGCAAACCGCGATCGACCTGATCTCGCCGGCCCCGCTGACCGATGCTTTCGCGCGCCCGGTGACGTACTTGCGCGTTTCGGTCACTGACAAGTGCAACCTGCGCTGCGTGTATTGCATGCCGGAGGCGGGCTTGCAGTGGTTGCGCCGCGACGACATCCTGTCTTATGAGGAAATTGCGGCGATCGTGCGGGGCGCCGCTTCGGTCGGCGTGCGCAGCATCCGTTTGACGGGCGGCGAGCCGCTGCTGCGGCGCGACCTCGCGACGCTCGTGCGCTTACTCGCCGATATTCCCGGCATCGACGACCTCTCGCTCTCGACGAACGGGCTGCTCCTCGCCGAACAAGCCGGCGATCTCGCGCGTGCCGGCTTGCGCCGCGTTAATATTTCGCTCGACACGCTCGACGAAACGCGCTTTGAAGTCATCGCCCGCCGCCCCGGCCTCGAGCAGGTGCTGCGCGGCCTCGACGCGGCAATTGCCGCCGGGCTCGATCCGGTCAAGGTCAACTGCGTCGTCATGCGCGGCACCAACGATGACGAGCTCGAATCGTTCGCGGCGCTGACGCGCGAGCGACCGATCTCGGTGCGCTTTATCGAAGTGATGCCGGTGCACGAAAACGCCGTGCTGCAGCGCGATGCCTTCGTTTCCGCTACCGAGATCTTGGAACGGGTCGGCACGATCGGCGCTTTGCTTCCCGTCGACGGTCCGCGCGGCAGCGGCCCGGCGCGTTACTATGCGTATCCCGGAGCCCCAGGGACCGTCGGCGTCATCAGCCCGCTTTCCCACGACTACTGCGAGCGCTGCAATCGCGTCCGCATGAGCGCGGACGGGCGGCTTCGCTTGTGCCTGTTCGGCGACCACGCTATCGACCTGCGAGGCCCCTTACGGGCGGGGGCGACCGAGGAAGACATCGCCGGGATTCTTCAGTCTGCTATGCTGATAAAGCCCGAGCGGCACCACCTCAGGCTGGGGGAGCCGGCGGCCCGGATGCGGGCCCTGAGCGAAATCGGCGGGTGAGGCCGTCACACGGGGGGTCCGGGCGGCGTTCCGACGACAACGGGGACGCTGCGTAGGTTGGAGGGCGCGCAGATGGACGAGTCATTCCAGATCGCCCAAGCCGAATCGGCCGCCAGAGCGCGCGTCGAGACGCTCGTTCGCGAGTATCAGACCAAGATCGCGCGCTACGTTCGCCGGATGGTCGGCGATGCGGAAGTGGCGATGGACCTGACCCAAGACGTATTTTTAGCGGCTTTCCGGATGGTCGGCCGCGATCCCGAGCGGCCGCTCACACCCGGCTGGCTCTATAAAACGGCGACGAATAATGCGATATCCCACCTCAGGCGTAAGCGCATCGTGCGCATGGTTCCCCTCGAGCGCGACACCGATACCCGCTCCTGGAGGATCGACGAACAGAGCGCTGCGTCCATGGATCTTCAAGCCGCGCTCCGGCGCTTGCCGGCCGAACAGGTGGCGGCGTTGATGCTCACCAGCTATTCCGGTTACACGTCGCACGAGGCGGCCGAGATCTTGGGAACGACACCCGATGCGGTGCGCCAGCGCGTTTGCCGCGCGATGCGGGCCCTGCGCGCCGTCATGGTGGATCGCAGCAATGGCTAACGAGTGCCGTGCGATGGAGACCGTTGCCGGGTCGATCGCGCTAAACGAAGCCTCGGACGCCGAGCGCGAGCGCTACCGCCGCCATCTCGCCGGATGCATGCGATGCGTCGACGCCTACGGCGGAGAACGCGAGATCGAACGGGTCATGGCGACGATCGCCCGGGCGCGCGACGAGGAAACCTGGGCGCCGGATCCCGTTTCGGTGGGCCGCGCTCGCGAAGCGGGACGGCGCCGGGCCGTTACGATCGGCTTTTCCGCAATTGCGGCTGCCTTGGCGATTTCGCTCGGGCTTCACGCGTTTCTCGCCGCCGGCTTGGGCCATCTGGCGCCGTCGCCGGCCAATCCCATCGAAATCGCCTACGACGGCCAACGGGTAACGATCGAACATCGCCCACGGGCGGTGGCGGCAATCCCGCACACGTCCGGCATGCTGGTCGAGCGCACGGTCGTTCACTTAACGCCGCCGGCGCCCGAAACCGCACACGTCCAGCCGGTGCGTGTCCCGGCGCCTCCGACGGATGCGCGGAAGTCTCAGCGTGCGGCCGTCGTCGCGGTCAAGGCCTGGGAACTCCGGCATCCGGTTCAGACCGGCGCCGATACGAGCGGCGTGCTCGCGCAAAGCGCTCCTCCGCTCGTCAATCATGCCGAATCGATCGCCGTCGCACCGGAGGTACACGACGTCGTCCCGGTGGGCGGCGAAGGATCCATCGTTCCGCGGCCGGCTCCGATCGCGTATGCCGAAGGCGCCGAGGGAACGACCGCTTACGCCGTTGACGTGGACGAACGCGGGATCGCCGTCCGGTGCTCGATCGATAAGTCGTCCGGATATCTCGCGCTCGACAAAGCCGTCTGTGAAGCGGCGATGAAGGCTCAGTACGTTCCGCGGACGGTCGGTGGACGCGCGGTCGCCTCGACATATCGCGACGCGGTGACGTTCCGTACGGAGACGCCCGGGAACTAAGCGCTAGGGACAATACCGCCTGGAAGTTGAAACGCGAGGGCCATGAGCTCTCGCGTTCTTACTTGCGCGCTCGTCGTTGCGACGTTGGCTCCGCTCGGGCCGGCCGCGTGCTCGCGTCAGGCACCCCCGACGGTGCGAGCGGGCGCGACGGGAATCGACGATGCGTCGCGCGGCGCCCATATTTTTGCCGCGCAATGCGCCGCCTGTCATGGTGCTGACGGTTCGGGCGGTCCGATCGGCCCCAGTCTGCGTCAGGAGCACGAAAAGCGAGATCTCGCGGCGGTCGTCGAGATCGTCAAGAACCCGCCCTCGGCGACGATGCCGAAACTCTTTCCGGCCCAGCTCTCCGCGCAAGACGTGGCCGACGTCTCCGCTTACGTCGAGACGCTATAGCGCATGCCCGCGACGTTTATCTATCGCTTCGCGCGCGACTTACGCGTCGACGACCATGCGGGTTTGGCCGCGGCCGCGGCGCACGGCGCGATCGTGCCCGTTCTGGTCCTCGATCGCGAACTCACCGATCGCATCAAGCGGTCGCCGCGACGCGCTGCGTTCTTTTGCTCGGCCGCGGCGGCCCTGGACGGCGAATTGCGGGCGCGCGGAAGCCGGTTGATCGTCAAGCGCGGATCGCTTGCCGCAGCCTTGCGCGAGGTCGCGCGCGACTCCGGCGCGGGCGGCGCGGCATGGAGCGCTAGCTACGACGCCGCGGGGATCCGAGCCGACGCGAAGCTGACAGTCGGCGCTTGAGGAGGCCGGCCTCGTCGCCAGCATCGTCCACGACGCGCCGGCCGTTCCACCCGAAGAGACGGACGCCGCGCGCGTCAGCGAAGGCGCCGGCTACCGCGCGTTTTCCCCCTATTACGAAATCTGGAAGACGATGACGGTCGGGACGTTCGAGGCGCCGGTTCTGCAGCGCTTTGCAGCAAGTGAAATCGAATCCGAGCCGCTGCCGCAGCCGGCCGAATTCGACGCGCTCGACGACGGCGCGCCTGCGGCTAGTCCTCCCGCGGCGCGTACGCGGTTGGCGGCGTTCTTGCGCGAGAGCGTGACGCAGTATTCGGTTGCGATGAACGTTCCGGCCGACGACCGGACGTCGCACCTTTCGGCCGATCTTGCTTTCGGTACGATCGCGGCGCGCACGGTCGTCCGCGAAACGCAGATGCGTGCGGAAGATCCGTTCTTACTGAGCGAAGAGCGCCTGTCGGTGCGGTTGTTTCTGCGCTCGCTCGCGCAGCGCGATTTCTTCCTGCAACTCGGCTGGTTTCACGCCGACTACGGCGATGCGCCGCTGCAAGAGAAGATGCACGGGTTTTCCTTCGCGCGTACGCACGCGGGTTTGGAGGCTTGGTGCGCGGGTGCGACCGGATTTCCGCTCGTCGACGCGGGCATCCGGCAGCTGCGCGCGACCGGCTGGATGCACCCGCACGTCCGCGCGGTGTGCGCGTCGTTTCTCTGCTTCGATCTCGGCGTGGACTGGCGCGTGGGCCGCGACGAATGGGACCGGCATCAAATCGAAGACGATCCCGCCATCGGAACGGGAAATTGGCAATGGATAGCGGGCGTCGGAGCCGACATGGCGCAATACCCGCGGATCTACAATCCCGAACGTCAGCGCCGGCGGTACGACCCGAACGGAACCTACGTAAAACGGTGGGTGCCCGAACTCGCGCGACTTCCGGTCAGCGCCTGGCACGAACGACTCGCCGCAACGCAAATCACCCTGCCGCTCTTCGGCGATCAAACGTACGCGAGGCCCATCGTCAATCACGAAACTGCCGCCCGCGAGTTCCTAAAGCGCTATCGCGCGTTCGTAAGAAGCTTAACCGTCCTTCGACGGCTAGGCTCAGCCCTTCGACTGCGGCTACGCCGCGCTCAGCCCTTCGACTGCGGCTACGCCGCGCTCAGGATGACGGGGATGGGAACCCGTGTCATCCTGAGCTTGTCGAAGGGGCTGAGCTTGTCGAAGGACGGGCCGGCGTGGTATTTAGGCGGGGATTTTTTCGTCGATCCAGTCGCTGATGATTGGGACGCGGACCTCTTCGCCCAGCCACGTCTTGATGCCGAAGTAGACGCTGGCGACCAAGAACATCGGGATGAGCAACGGGATCAGGACCTCCGCCGACACGCCCAGCCACGGGACGTTGGTCAGCAGGGTGAGCAAACCCCAGAAGCCGGCGAACCCGACGTTGAATCCGAGTGCTTGCAGCGTCTGGCGCCGCAGGAAGTTCGATTGCTTGCGATCGAGCAGCGCGAGCAACGCAAGCGGCCAGAGTGGATAGCCGAGCGCGACCAGCGCGCGCGATTCTACCGGATCGGCCGGTGCGACGATCGCTGCATGCGTTTGCGGTTGGGGCTGAGCGCTCGACGGTGCGGCCCGGGGCCGGGGTGGAACGGCTCCGCCGATCTGTTGCTGTCCGGCCGTAGCCGCGTCGATTTTCGCGGCGAGGCGGCAGCTCGGACATGCCCCGCGGTCGTCGCGGCACGTCGCGCAAATTGCCTTGCCGCAATCGGCGCAGGGGGCGATGGACGGAACGTTAGCGTGAAAATAGCAATCCATTTCTTTGGCCTCCAATCCCAGGTACTAAAAACGGGCGTGCAGGTTTCACGCCGACCCGGCCGCAAGGCCAGCCCCCGATGACCCGTCAGGCGATCCTTAGCCGCCTCGCTTCCGAGGCGAGGCCCTACTTTCCACGGCTGCTTGCCGCAGTGCTGCTGGGAGCCGTGGCGGGCGCGCTCCCGATCGTGCCGCCGTGGGCGCTCGGCCAGATCGTCGGTCGCGTTATCGCTCCGCCGCACGGCCACGCGCCGGACCTCGAATTTCTGTACCTCGCGCTCACGCTCACCTTTTGCTCGCTCGCGCTTACCAACGTTGCCACGTACTTTCAGACTTACCTTACGGCGTGGAGCGGGCAGCGTCTGATAGCGACCTGGCGGGTGCGGCTGTTTTCCCGGGTCTTGGAGCTGCCGGTCGACGAGTACGACAAGTGGCGCCCGGGCGAGTTGATCTCGCGATTCAGCAGCGACTTGCAAATGATGACCGACGCGGTGAGTATTTCGCTCCCGCTCTTCTTTGCAGCGACGGTCACGTTCTTGGTCTCGCTGGGCTACATGATCAAACTGGATTGGTTGCTGACCGCTACGCTCGTCGTGGCCGCACCGATCGTCACGTACATCGTCTCAAATTTTCAGAAGCTGATTTCGCAGAGCACTCGCAGGACGCAGGAGCGCATTGCCGATCTCTCCGCCAATTTAACGGAGATCCTTCAGGCCCAGCGCGTCGTGAAATCGTTCGGCCGGGAGACGTTCGAAGTCGAACGCTTCCGGAACAGGAACGACGCTTACTTCGGCGCCTCGATGAAGCTGATTCAATTCATCAACACGCAGCCGATGATCGTCGCTACGCTGATGGCGTTCGCGGTGGTGGTGATCGTCTGGCTGTCGGTACGCGAGGTTCTGGTCGGCCGGCTCGACAAGAGCACGGTCTTCACGTACTGGCTGCTCCTGGTGAATCTGGCCAATCCCCTCAACCGCTTCGCGCAGTTCACGAGCGATCTGAGCAAGGCGACGGTCGCGTGCGGCCGCGTGCTCGAGCTGCTCGACCTGGCTCCCGAGGACGAAGGGCTGGAGGCGCCGGCGATGCAGATCGCGCACGGCGAGATCGTTTTCGACGACGTCGTATTCGGCTATCAGAACAGCGAGAGGCCGGCGCTCGACGGCGTGAGCGCGACGATCGCTGCCGGCGAAGTGGTAGCGCTCGTCGGCCCGTCGGGCGCCGGCAAGACGACGCTCGCGAACTTGGTTCCGCGCTTTTACCGGCCGCAGAAAGGCGCCGTCCTAGTGGACGGTCGCGATCTTTCCGGCGTGCGCCTCGCCGATCTTCGGAGAGGCATCGCCATCGTGCCGCAAGACCCGCAGCTGTTCCGGACCAGCATTATGGAAAACATTCGCTACGGGCGCCTCGACGCGACCGACGACGAGGTTCGCGAAGCGGCTCGTGAAGCCAACGCCGACGAGTTCATCGAGCGATTTCCGGAGGGCTATCAGACCGAAGTCGGCGAGCGGGGGGCGCGCCTCTCCGGAGGCGAGCGCCAGCGGATCGCGATCGCCCGGGCAATCTTGCGCGATCCGCGCATTCTCATCTTGGACGAGGCCACCAGCGCGCTCGACACGCATTCCGAAGCTATGATCGAGAGCGCACTCGACCGGCTCCTGCCGGGCCGCACTACCATCGTTATCGCCCACCGCCTCTCGACGGTCCGGCGCGCCGATCGAATCTTTTATATTGAAGACGGGCGGCTTCTCGAGGCCGGAACCCAAGACGAGCTGCTGGCCTTGGGCGGCCGCTATGCGGCCCTGCACGCCGCGCAGTTCGGAGCTTGAACGGCTAAGAACGGGGGTAGGCCTGCGGCCCCCGGAACCTCCGCCGCATGCTGGTTCTTGAGAGAAGAGTGGATGAGGCCATCGTGATCGGCGACGGCATTCGGATCGTAGTCCTCGGTATCGAGGGCGACCGCGTAAAGCTCGGCGTGGATGCCCCGCGCGAGGTTCCGATCCGGCGGGTCGACGGCGGGCAGCCTTAGCCCCCGGGGAAGGCGCTTGCGCCTCTCGGGGTGAGGCGTGGTATACTCACACGGTTGCCCACGGGCAACCGGGTCCGCGTGACCGGAACTTCTCCCGCATGGAGGCGGGGGCGATATGGTCCCAGAGACGAGCCGCACGGCCATGAGGGCGCCGCGGCCGGGATCAGAGAGGAATAATCTGTGTCCGTCATTTCCATGCGAGAACTCCTGGAGGCCGGCGTCCATTTCGGCCACCAGACGCGCCGTTGGAACCCGAAGATGAAACCGTACATCTTCCAGGAGCGCAACGGCATCTACATTATCGATTTGGCGCTCACCGTCCAGAAGCTGCGCGAGACGTACGCGGCGGTGAAGACCATGGCCGGCAACGGTAAAGTGATTCTGTTCGTCGGTACCAAGAAACAAGCCCAAGACGTCGTCAAAGACGAAGCGCAGCGCGCCGGCACGTTCTACGTCAATCAGCGCTGGCTGGGCGGGACGCTGACCAACTTTTCGACCATTCAAAAGCGGATCGCGCGCCTGCGCGAGCTCGAGGGAATGAAAGCTCAAGGCGACTTCGACCGGCTTCCCAAGAAAGAAGTCGCGAAACTTCAGGACGAGATGAACAAGCTCGAACGCTTCTTGGGCGGCATCAAGGACATGCACCGGCTTCCCGACGCGATGTTCATCGTGGATCCGAAGAAAGAGCGGATCGCCGTCTTGGAAGCCCGCAAACTCAAGATTCCGATCATCGCCGTCATCGACACGAATTGCGATCCCGACGAAATCGACTACCCGATCCCGGGTAACGACGATGCGATTCGTGCCGTCAAATTGATGGTTTCGAAGATTGCCGACGCGATCATCGAGGGCCGTACCGAGACCGAGAGTTCCGCCGACGAGGGCGAGCTCGAAGCCGCAGACCCCTACCGCGCGTACGAACAACCGCCAGTCGAGGCGGCAACTCCGGTCTAAGGGAATACAACGGGGCTTCAAAGCCCCGTTTTCAAGGTCGAACGGGGCCGTGCCGCCCCGTTCTAAACGGGGGCAAGGCCCCCGTGAGCCGCCGAGTGGCGGCTCGGGGGTCAACGGGGGGCCGTGCCGCCCCGTTCTTAACGGGGGCAAAGCCCCCGTGAGCCGCCGAGTGGCGGCTCGGGGGTCAACGGGGGGCCGTGCCGCCCCGTTCTTAAAAGGAGCCAGAAGTGTCCACCTCAATGTCGTACCAACCTAAAGCCGACGAGATCAAAGCGCTTCGCGATGCGACGAGCGCTCCGATGATGGAGTGCCGCAAGGTACTCGTCGAAGCCGCCGGAGATCAGGAAAAGGCCAAAGCGCTCCTGCTCGAACGCGGTGCCGCCCAGGCGGAGAAGAAGGCCGAGCGCGTCGCGAATGAGGGCGTCGTGGCCAGCTACATCCACGCCGGGGGCAAGATCGGCGTACTGGTCGAGGTAAACAGCGAGACGGACTTCGTCGCGCGCAACCCTCGCTTTTCCGAACTCGCACGCGACATCGCGATGCACGTCGCGGCCATGTCTCCCGAATACATCGCGCGCGAAAACGTTCCCGCAGAGACGGTCGCCCGCGTAAGGGAAGAGTTGCGCGCGACGGTCCCGGCCGGCAAATCGCCGGAAGTTGCCGAGAAGATCGTCGAAGGCAAGCTCGCAAAATGGTACGAGGAGCATTGTCTGCTCGACCAGCCGTTCGTCAAAGACGACGCGCTCAGCGTCGCCGACCTGATCAACGCCGCCGTCGGTTCGCTGGGCGAGAAGATTCGCGTGCGGCGGTTCGCCAAGTTCGCTCTCGGCGAAAACTAACGTGGAGAGCCGCGGGCCGAAGTTCCGTCGCGTCCTGCTGAAGATCTCCGGCGAAGCGTTCGCCGGGGACAGCAACGACGTCGACGTCGACACGACGCGCGCGATGGCCGAACAAATCGGTGAAGTGAGCCGCGCCGGAATTTCCATTGCGGTCGTCGTCGGCGGCGGAAACATTTGGCGCGGCAAGCCGCACGAAGACGCCGGCATGGACCGCTCGACGGCCGACTACATGGGAATGCTGGCAACCGTGATCAACGCGTTGGCCCTTCAAGACGCGCTCGAACGCATGGGCGTCGCCTCCCGCGTGCAAACCGCGATCGCCATGCCGCAGATTGCCGAGCCCTACATCCGCCGTCGCGCGATCCGGCACCTAGAGAAGGGCCGCATCGTCATCTTTGCCGGCGGCACGGGCAATCCGTATTTCACGACCGATACGACCGCCGCACTGCGCGCCGTCGAGATCGGCGCGGACGCGATTCTCAAGGCGACCAAAGTGGACGGTATTTATACGGCCGATCCGCTGAAGGATTTGACGGCGACGCGGTTCGACCGCCTGGATTACATGGAGGTCTTGCAGCGCGGACTCGAAGTCATGGACTCCACCGCGATGGCCCTGTGCATGGATAACCATCTTCCGATCGTCGTGTTCGACATGGGCGCGCGCGACAATATCCGGCGCGTCATCTGGGGCGAGGCGATCGGCACGTACGTCGGCAGAAGCGAAGTCTACGATAGGAAAGCCATGAACGACAAAGACGCAGAATCGCGCATGCACAAATGCGTTGAAGCCACGCAATCCGAATTCTCATCCATCCGAACCGGCCGCGCGACCCCCGCGTTGCTCGACCGCATCCACGTCGAAGCGTACGGCCAAGCCGTTCCGCTCAAGCAGGTCGCGGGAGTGAGCACGCCGGACGCGCGCACGCTCGTCATCTCGGCTTGGGACAAGAGCGTCGTTTCGGACATCAAGAAGGCGATCGAAAAGAGCGACCTCGGACTCACGCCCAACATCGACGGATCCGCGATCCGGCTGAGCATACCGCCGCTCAACGAAGAGCGGCGCCGCGACTTGGTCAAAGTCATCAAGAAGAAGGCCGAGGACGGCAAAATCGCGGTGCGCAACGTGCGCCACAAATCTCACGACGATATCAAGGCGCAGCTCAAGGCCGGCGAAGTGACCGAAGACGAAAGTAAACGCCTTCAGGACCAGTTGCAAAAAACGACGGACCGCTTCATTAAGGAGATCGACGCTCTCGTCGCTTCGAAAGAAGCCGAGATCATGGAGGTCTAGCAGCCCGACACGATGGCGAACGCCAACGACGCCGTCCTCATGCTCGAAGTCGAGGCGCGTCGCATACTCCAAGGCCGGGTCGCGCGCATTACGGTGCTCGCGCCCTACGGTAACTGGCTCGGGTTCGGCGCCTTGCGCGTGTTGCGTGCCGATGCAGCCGGCGACGACGCAAATGGCCCCGTCGAGCTACTGGTGGGTTACGAATCGTACCGCCGCATGGAGCGTGCTTCGTGACGACGTGGGTAGCGCACGAACCGGTGGCGCTCGACCCGACGCGCTTGCCCAAGCACGTCGCGATCATCATGGACGGCAATCGCCGCTGGGCCAAGCGCCGGCATCTTCCCGCTATCGAAGGTCACCGTCGCGGCCTGATCGCTCTGCGAGAGATCGCGCGGCGAGCTTCCGATTTGGGCGTTGACGTGCTCACCGTTTACGGTTTCTCGACGGAGAATTGGCGGCGCGACGAGCGTGAAATCGCGCTGCTGTTGGATCTGTGCGTCTTTTTTGCGCGGAACGAACTCGAGGAATTTCAGCGCAACAACGTACGCGTTCGGGTGATCGGCGATTGGCAGGCACTACCGCCGGTGTCGCGCGCGGCGCTGAGCGACCTACAAAACCGTACTGCCGGCAACACCGGCCTGGTCCTCAACTTGGCCGTAAACTACAGCGCGCGAGCCGAGCTGGCGCGGGCGATTCGCGCCATCGCGTTCGAGGTCGCGTCGGGGAGCCTCTTGCCCGACGCCGTCGACGACGACGCGCTCGCCCAACGCCTGTACACTGCGGGAACCCCCGATCCGGACTTGCTCATTCGCCCGGGCGGCGAGCGACGGCTGTCCAATTTTCTTCTCTATCAAGTCGCGTATGCCGAGCTCGTCATGGTCGATACGTTCTGGCCCGATTTCGGTGCCGACGACTTCGACAAGGCCATAGCAGAGTTTCAAAGCCGCGACCGGCGTTTCGGAGGGGCATGAGCGCACCGGCCGGTCTTGCCGCAAATCCGATTACGGCGCGGCGCGTCGTCTTCGGGGTCGCGCTGGCGGCGGTCGGCCTGGCCTGCGTCATCGTGCCGTGGGCGTTTTACGGCCTGATCCTGGTCATCGGCATCGCCAGCCTCTACGAGCTCAACGCGCTGTGCGTCATCAAAGGGCAGCCGCTGGTCTATCCGGTGGCGATGCTCGGCGTCGCCGGCTACGTGCTGCTGGCCGCGTTCGATTTGCTGCATCGCTGGGAAGGGGTGCTGCTGGCCGGTATCGTGATCGCGGCGTTTTGGATCGGGATGTACGGCGAACAGCAAGGGTACTTCGCGCGCACGGCTTACACGCTGCTGGCGGTCCTCTATATCGGTAAACTTCTCACGTACTTCGTGTTCATTCGCCAGGTGCCCGGCGACGGCGCATGGTGGACGGTGTTCGCGATCGTGCTCATCGCGCTTACCGACACGTTCGGAATGGTCGTCGGAACCTTGTTCGGCCGTCACCAGCTGACCAAGATTTCGCCGAAGAAGACGGTGGAGGGGTCGGTTGGCGCTGTGATTCTCGTCGTTGCGGTCGCGATCGCCGCCACGACGTTCGCGCCGCTGCACTTCACGTGGTGGGAAGGCGCGATTCTGGGCGCCTTCACATGTATCGCCGCGCAGGCGGGCGACATCGTGGAGTCCGCACTCAAGCGCGACGCCGGCGTGAAAGACACCGGAACGGTCATGCAAGGACACGGCGGCGTTCTCGACCGCTTCGATTCGTATCTTTTTGGAGGCATGACGTTCTTTGCGACGCTCCATCTGCTCGGCATCGTCGCGGTTCAATAACGTGAAGCGTAGAAACGTCGCGATTCTCGGATCTACCGGCTCGATCGGGACCCAAGCGCTCGACGTCATCGCGCGGCATCCCGATCGTTTCGCAGTCACCGGGTTGGCAGCCGGACGTAACGTTGCGCTCTTGGCCGAACAGGCAAAGCGCTTCGGTGCGCAGGTCGTTGCGGACGCGTCGCTCGGGCCCGACGGTCTCATGAACGTGGCTACGCAAAGCAACGCCGACATCGTGCTGGCCGCCACCGATGGCGCGGTCGCGTTCGAGGCGGTCTTTGCTGCCGTCGACCGCGGCATCGACATCGCGATTGCCAACAAAGAATTGATCGTCGCCGCGGGCGAATTGCTGGTCGCAGCGGCGCGCGCCGGCGGTGCGAGACTGATACCCGTCGACAGCGAGCATAGCGCGATATTCCAGTGCCTTACCGGCGAAGATCCGGGGCGCGTCCGCGCCATCGTCCTAACGGCTTCGGGAGGCCCGTTCTTGCGCGCGACGCGCGAAGCGATCGAGGCGGCAACCCTCGACCAGGCGCTCGCGCATCCCACCTGGCGCATGGGGACGAAGAACACGATCGATTCGGCGACGATGATGAACAAAGGCTTGGAAATCATCGAAGCCGGACGGCTGTTCGAGCAGCCGGCCGAACGGCTTCACGTGGTCGTGCACCCGCAGTCGATCGCGCACGGCTTCGTCGTGTTCACGGACGGCAGCGTCAAGGCGCAGCTGGCGGCGCCCGACATGCGCGTACCCATCGGCTATGCCCTGAGCTACCCCGATCGCCTCCCGTCCGATCCCGCGTCCGCGGTCCGGGCCGGCGATTTCGACGCCCTCGGCGCGCTCGGGGGAAAGTCTCAGGAGCCCTGGCTACGCTACGATTTTGAAGCTCCCGACGGAGAACGGTTTCCGTGCCTGAATCTGGCGTATCGGGCCCTTGCCGCCGGGGGCACCGTACCGGCCGCCCTCTCGGCGGCCAACGAAGTCGCGGTGGATGCCTTTGTCGAAGGAAAGATTGGGTTCGGCGGGATCGCACGTTTGATCGAAGCCGTCCTTGGGGACGTCCCGAGACGGGATGCGAGTCTCGCGGCAATCCGCGAGGCCGACCGGGCGGCCCGCAAGGCCGCCAACGCGTACGTGACCGCATCGGAAACCCCGGCACGCTGAAGAGAGGTTATAGCGCAGTAACGTGATCATCGCCAGTCTCGTCGCCGTCAATCAAATCGAAAGCCAGATCGACAAGGTCGTCACCTTCCTGATCATGCTCTCGATTTTGGTCGTGCTTCACGAGTTCGGCCATTTCGTCGTCGCACGCCGTAACGGCGTCCGCGTCAACGAATTTGCGGTCGGCATGGGGCCGAAGATCTTCGGGTGGACGAGCCCGCGCAGCGGCACGCTCTATTCGTTGCGCGCGCTGCCGATCGGCGGCTTCTGCGCGATGCAGGGCGAGGACGGTAAGACGTCCGAAGCCGAGCAGCAACGCGAGTTTCGCGAAAGCCCCTCCGAGTACGGGAAAGACAACTTTCAGGCCAAGACGCCGTGGCAGCGCCTGGCGATCGTCGTCGCCGGACCGTTTGCGAACTTCATCTTAGCGTTTCTGATTTTGCTCGCGGGCGCGCTTGCGTTCGGCGTCGCCGGCGATCACCCGTCGACGACCATCGCCTCGGTGATGCCCGGCTTCCCGGCCGCGAAGGCGGGCATGAAGCCGTTCGCGCGGATCGTCTCGATCGACGGCAAAGCCGTAACCGACGGAAGCCAGATCGTCACGGCATTCCACGATTCGCTCGGCAAGCAGCTTGCGGTTGCGTACGTGCAGGGCGGATCGCAGCATGCGATTCTGATCGCGCCGCTGCCGTGTCCGGCCAACAAGAAGTGGGGCTGTATCGGCATCGTGCCGGCAACGATCTATCAACACGTTTCGCTCGGCGAAGCGCTTCGCGACAGCGGCATCGAGTTCGTCGGCATCGGACAGCAGATCGTCGGCGGGCTAGGCTTGCTCGTGACGCATTTCACGCAGTACGGCGGACAGACGATGGGCGTGATCGGCATGGGACAAGCGGCCGGTGTGGTGCAGGACCTCGGTTGGGGACCGTACTTTTTCCTGGCCGCGACGATTTCGTTTGCGTTGGGCATCTTTAACTTGCTGCCGATACCCGCGCTCGACGGCGGCCGCGGCGCGTTCATCGTCGCCGAGCTGATTCGCGGCAAACCGGTCGATCCGGAAAAGGAAGCGTTCGTGCACTTTGCGGGTTTTGCGGCGCTAATGGGCCTGATGGTGCTGGTCGCGGCGCACGACATCATGCGAATCGCCAGCGGAAACGGGGTCTTGTAGATCGTGTTGCGGTTACGCCGAAAGAGCAAGCCGATATTCTTACAGAACAAGACCGGTAAGCCGGACGCCAAGAGCGTCTGGATCGGCGGCGACCATCCCGTCGCCGTGCAGTCGATGACGACTACCGATACGGCCGACGCCGACGCGACGCTCGAACAGATCTACGGACTGGCGATGGAAGGCTGTGAGATCGTGCGCGTCACGGTCAAAGATCCGCCCGATGCCGCCGGTCTTCCGGCAATCGTGCACCGTTCGCCCGTCCCGATCGTCGCAGACATTCACTTCGACCATCGCATGGCGCTGGCCGCAATCGAGGCAGGCGTCGCGAAGCTTCGCCTCAATCCGGGAAACATCCGCGACCGAGCCAAGACCGTCGAGGTCGTCAACGCCGCAAAGGCGCGCGGGATTCCGATTCGCATCGGTGTGAACATGGGCTCGCTGGCGCCCGATCTCGAGAAGACGCTAGGTCTGACCGCCGAGGCAATGGTCGAGTCGGCGATGCGGCACGTCGAAATCCTCGAAGAACTCGACCACACCGACATCGCGATCTCGCTCAAGGCCCACGACGTGCTAACGACCGTACAGGCCTACCGCGCCATGGATCGCCGGCTGCGCGAGCGGGATACGCCGTACGCGCTTCACCTGGGCATTACGGAGGCCGGCATGCTGCGCGACGGCACGGTCAAGTCGTCGATCGGCTTGGGGATTTTGTTGTTCGAAGGCATCGGCGACACGATTCGCGTTTCGCTGGCGGCCGATCCGATCGAAGAAGTGCCGGTTTGCTGGGGCATCCTTAAATCGCTCGGTCTGCGTGAGAAGGGCTTTGAGATTACAGCGTGTCCGTCATGCGGACGTGCGGAAATCTCGGTGCTCGAACTCGGGCGGTCGGTAGAAGCGATCGCGAAGTCGTATTCGGCGCCCGTGAAAGTGGCGGTGATGGGCTGCGTCGTCAACGGTCCGGGCGAATCGAAGATGGCCGACGTCGGCGTTGCCGGCGGCAAAGGCAAAGGCGCGATCTATCGTGCCGGCGAGTTGGTCGGTACGTATCCCGAAGACCAACTGCTCGGGATGTTGCGCGTGGAGATTGAGAAAGTCATCGCCGAGAAATACCCGGACTATCTCCACGAGATCTCGTCGTCGGCGTGACGTACCGGCGCCCGAGCCTCCGGACCGTCCTGCTGACCGTGGCCTTTGCCGGACTCGTGGCGGCTTCTCTTGCGTTCTCTCGTCCGATCGGCGTTATGGTTGACGGGCAGACCGTTGCCAGCGACGTGCCGCCGATTGCGACCTCCGGCACCAAGGTTTACGTTTCGCTGCGCAGCCTCGCCGAGGCGCTGGGCGCCGAGATGGTCGTGAACGAAACCAGCGGCGACATTTACGTCGTGCGCGGCAATCAGTCGCTGCGCTTGCGGGTCGGCGAAGAGCGCGCGACGCTTAACGGGATGCCGTTTACGTTTCACCACGCGCCGTTTCGCGTGCGCGGACGCGTGATGGTCTCGCTCTATGCCGCGGCTCGTGCGTTCGGCGTCCAAGCAACGTACGATCCGCGAACCGCGCTCATCGAGGTGATGACGCCCGGGATCGGCGAGCTTCCGCGCGCCGCCGCTACCCCGACTCCGAACGAAGCGGAATAGCGGCGGCTTCTTAGTTTAACGCGTTAGCACGACGACCGCGTTGTCGTTGTCGTCGTTGAAGTAGAGTTTCACATCGTCAGCGTCGCGCCCCGAACCCAGTTTGTCGGAGGAGAACCGGTCGTAGCCCTCGCCGCTCGACACCATCCCGAAGATCGCTCCGGCCGCTCCGGTGTCCACGTTGCGAACGAACGCGAGGCGGGCGTGCGGTGTGATCTCGACCATGTTGTTGGTGCCGTTGGCGTCGCCGGTGTTCCCGATCACGATGTTGCCGTTGGGGAAAAGAGCCGAACTGATCGGCGCGTTCAGCGGCGACCCCGAGTACACCAGCCGTCCGCGATGCGCGAACGGGCCGCCGAACGAGGTTCCGTTGGACTTCACCACGATGCCGTGATCCGGGATCGAGGAAACGTGACGCAGCTCGACCAGCGTGTTGTTGGCTCCGTCAACGACGTAAAGGCGGTCGCAGTAGGGTTTGTACTGCAATCCGCCCGGCCCGAGTTCGGTCCCCGGTACGCCGTGGTTGACGGCGAAGCCGGTCGCGATCACGGTGCCGTGGACTCCATGAGGACCCGCCAGAACGCGCACGACGGTCCCATCGCTCGCGTCGCTCTCGTAGAAGACGGCGTTTCCCGCCGCGTCGCGGTCCGTCGCCAGCGCGATACCGAAGGGCGCGGTAAATGGCGGTCCGCTCAAGCGGTCTACGAGCATCCCGGCCGGCGAGACGACTGCGACGTCGGGCGCGACGAAGGCGGTCGCCCAAATGGCGTCGTCCGACGTCAGGACGTTCTCCGTACATCCGAGGAGCGCGCCGCCGTGGAAGATCGGCACCGGAGAAGAGCCTGGCTTGGGATTGAGCGCGACGATCGAGTTCCCCGTGCCCTGGACGTTTGCCGCATCGTTAAAATTGCATACGACGAGGTCGCCGCGGTGAATGAGTCCGCGCGTGCTCCGCGCGATGTCGAGCCCGTATGGGTTCAAGTCGCCGGTCACCGGGTCGACCGTGGAGCCGACGATGGTGGACTTGTTGAGACCGGCGAGGATCGAACGCCCGTCGGGGCCGTCCACGTCGGCGGCAAGCGAGTCGGTGTCGACTTGCGAGAGCCGCCTAGCAGACTGCGCAGCGACCTGCGTGCCCATCGTTTGGGTTCCGGGGGCCATGGCCGGCGGCATCGCCGGCGACGCGCCGCCCCCGCCGGCTCCGCCGCAGCCATACAAAGCCAGAAGCGCCGCCGCGGCGACCACGCCGGCGTACGAACGTGCTAGTGCCATGCCCTACCTCCAGATAGCCGAGAGTTGCATACCACGGCACGGTAGGGCAAAAAGATGAAGAAAGTCTGATTTCGCGCGGTGTCTCCCGCGCTAATCCGAGGGCGGTGCCAAATCCGATCCGATGACCAGCGTCGTGGTCGACCCGGGGCGTAGCGCGGTTGCAAAAATGTGCGAGAGCGCACGGGCCGAAGCGGAAGCGCCAACGGTCGTGCTGGTGCTCTTGGCAGGCTGGTCGATGAAGGTCGGTACGTTCCATCCTCCGCCGCGAAGCGCCCCGATCAGCGTCTTGTCCAGCTCCGCGTTGCCGGTCGCGTTGGCGACGACGACGTTGTCCTGCGGCGGGTCCGTTTTGGAGAACAGAACGGTTCCAATCAACTTCGCCCAGCGGCGGTCGGCGAATACGACGGAGGCGTCTCCCACCCACCCGACCTTGCTCGGGAGCGTGAAGCCGCGGACGTTGTCGTCGGGCACGTTGCGATAGATCGTGAGCAGGGCGAGCAGCTGCTGATCGGTGAGAGTCGTGGTCGAGTCCTTGCGCGCGAACTTCATGATCCGCTGCAGCTTCGCCCAGTTTTGCGGCTCGCTGATCTGATCCATGATGAGTTTGAGCACCTGCTGCTGCCGGCGAACGCGGCCGAAATCCGACGCGGCGTCGTGGCGGAAGCGGACGTAACCGACGACTTGGCTTCCGGTCAAATATTGCTCGCCTTTCTTCAAGTGAATGTGCAACTGGCCGTAGTTGTCGTCGTAATCCATGTTCTCGTCGACGTCGACGTTGAGACCGCCCATCGCGTCGACGATCTGCGCGGCTCCTTCGGGCTGCAGGGCGATGGTCGCGTCGATCGGGACCCCGCCCAGCAGCGTGCTGACGACTTTTTCCGTGCTCTTCGCGCCGCCGACCGAGAACGCCGCATTGATCTTCATGGAACCTTGTCCGGGTACGTCCACCCACGTGTCGCGTGGAATGGAGACCAGCGTCGCCGTCCGCCGGTCGACGTCGAGGTGCGCGAGAATGACCGTGTCGGTGGTCTCCTCGTCGTCCTGATAACCGAGGATCAGCACGTTGAGCTTGCCCTGTCCGAAGGCATGCATGGCGGACTGCTTGACGATCTGCTGCTGGATCGGGGCGCGAAAGAGCGCGAATCCGACGGTTGCGGAAACGAGGCAGGCCGCGATGGCGATGGCGATCTTCGCCCCAGGTTTCGATGACATTGTAACTCCTCAAGTCGCAACGCGTGTCGCGACGATCGCTGTTGTTGTCCGCCGGCGTTCCGCGCGGCGGGGCTAGGCGATGAGGAGCGGCGGAGCGCGTTCGCCTAGGCGGCAGAACGCGCAGTGTAGGATCTCGCGGACGGCGCGCTCTTTTCGGCGCGCCGCCGATGCAGCGGAGCCGTGCACGCGGCGCCCGGCGAACGCGCGGAGAATGCCGATCACGCCTAAGGTCGCCCGGGCGCAGGCCGAAATCGCGCGCGACAAAGTGCAGACGACCGCTACGCATGCCAGGGCGTGCGCCGAAATGCTGAAGATGGCCGGACCGCCGAGCCAGAGCATCCCGCCGAGCACGTGCCCGTAGACGACGGCTTGCTCGATCGTCTCCATGGAGTAGAGCGCCGCGATCTGCAAGACGAACGCGAGCGGAATCAGTTGCATCGATCCCGCGCGAAGCGCCCGATCCGACGCAACCAGCAAGCCGCCATCGGGAGCGCCGGTCAGCGCGTTGCGGACGCGAAGCGCTACCGCGAGCAGGGCGAAGATGATTCCTACGACGAGTGCCGGGACGATGTCGAGACTGCTATGGTCGGTAAAATTCCCTCGCCCGAACAGACCGTGGTTGGAAGCAGACTCGACGATCGGATCCGCAATCGCCGAAGCGATAACCGCTGCCGCAATGCAGAACCAAGAACGAATTGCGCGTGCCACGACGGAACGCCCTTTACCGCGCGCGCGCGGCTCCCCTTTTCGTGCCGGCTACTCGCGCGGCGACGCTCAGAAAGTCCTCAGCAAGAATGGTCGTACGATGGGGTGTGAAGATCGCGCCGCGCATCGTCAAACGCGCTCGTGCGGAGACCGGCCATGCGCGGGCGACCTAACCGCTCCTAGGCTACGTTTTCCCAAAGAACGAGCTCACGTCGAAATAGAAGTCTCGCGAGCTGTTGTTGACCGAGCACCGGGCGCTGACCTTGTCGTACGACTTGCCGCCGCTCGTGACCAGCGACTGCTGTGGGGCGATCCACTTTCCGGTCCCGCTCGGGTCGCAAGCGTGAAGGGACAGATAGGCGTACTCGGCGCGAACCCCGGCGTCTTCGCTGGCGGCTTTGATAACGATCGCGTCGTCGAACGACGCTCCGCCGTGAATTGCCGGCCGTGCGGTGCTGGCGCCCAGGTAGGCCGTCCAGTTGTTCGACATCAGCGCGGTGATCTGCGCGACTTTGCCGTCAACGACGAGAAACGCGTAGAAAAGCCCGTGGTTGTCGCTGTAGATCATCGACGGTCCGTCGGGCGTTTGATCGGTTCTAACGAAGCGATCTTTCCGAATCGCGGAGACGGCCGATAACGGATCTCCCAAGTGGACGCCGAGGGCCGACGGAGCGGCGCCGCCGGGCGCCGGAGAAGCCGATGTGTCTCCCGCCGGCGTCGCGCTGACGCCGACCGCAACGACGCGGCCGGCTTTAACGTGCATGAACTCTTCCAGGTCTCCAGCCGGCGTGAGGTACAGGTAGACGCTTTCGCCCGATTGCTCCCGATCGCCGAGCGGATCGCCGCGTTGGGCCACCAGCTGCTGCGCGGTTTGACCAAGGGTAACGCCTGCAAACGTGGGGAGCGGTGCCGCGTTCGCCGGAGAGCCCGCCACGAGCGCCAGAAGTACGGAGAGCATAATCGCCCCTTAAACGCGGTCCCCGGCGGTCCTGTGACCCAGCCTGTAAGCGCGCGTACCGCCTACGCTTCGAGAAGCGCTTCCGGTTCCTCGACCGGGACGACGTCGTCCGGATTGGAATTGCGAAAACCGTAACTAAAGAAGAAGATCAAACCGACGACCAGCGCGAGGGCGAACCAGGTCCAGGTCGAGCGCGAGAGCCCGAAGACCGCGAGGAACAGCGAAAAGGCGATGCCGAGCAGCGGGAAGAGCGGAACGAACGGACAGCGGAAGCTGCGAGGAAGGTGCGGATTGCGCTTGCGCAAGTAAAGCACGCCGGCGCACACGACCGTAAAGGCCATCAGCGTGCCGATGTTCACCAAGTTTAGCAACGCGTTGAGCGGCACGATCAGCGTGAGGAGCGCGACGGCCACGCCGGTAATGAGCGTGGTGATAACGGGCGTCTTGAAGCGCGGGCTGACCAGAGCGACGACCGGCGGGAGCATTTTGTCGCGGGCCATCACGTAGAAGATGCGCGTTTGCCCCAGCAGCGAGCTGAGCGCAACGCTGGTGGTTCCGGCCAGTACGCCCATCACGATGATCCAGGTCAGCCAGGGCTGGTGTAGCGGGGCGAGCGCGTAGACGAGCGGGTCTTTAACCGGCACCTGCGCCCACGGCACCGCTCCCACCAGCACGATTGCGGTCGCGCAGTAGATCAGCGTTCCGATCGCAAGCGCGCCGATGACGCCGACCGGGACGTCCCACTGCGGGTTCTTGCATTCTTCCGCGGTGGTGGTCGCGGCATCAAACCCGATGTAACTGAAGAAGACGTAGGCGCCGATGGCGATGATTCCGTACGGTTGCGAGGATTCGGCGGTCCCGCCGAACGGGTGCAGTTGCCCCCAGCCCTTCGGATTGAAGTCGTGCAAGTTCGCGCCGTGAAAGAGCGTGATTCCGGCGACGATGAAGACGGCCAGCGCCGAAATCTTGAGCACCACGAAGATATTGTTGGCGGTCGCCGACTCGCGAATGCCGAGCGAGAGCAACAGGCTCAAGCCGATGACGAAGCCGGCACCGACGACGTCGTATTGAGAGTGCAGCAAGTCCCAGCTGCCGGCGTTCCACCACGGGCCGCTGATGATGAGGTTCGATTGCTGCGCCCAAAGCGGAAGCGAGAATCCAGCGCTTTTGAGAACGTCCTGGATCGCTGCAGAAAACTGTTGCGCCACTGGCGCCGCGCTGATGCCGTATTCGAAAATGAGCGCGAAGCCGATGATCCACGCAAACAGCTTGCCGAGCGTTGCATAAGCGTAGGTGTACGCGCTGCCGGCGACCGGGACCATCGCGCCGAGCTCGGCGTAACAGAGGGCTGCGAAGAACGACGTGACGCCGGCCAGAAGATACGAGATGATGACGGCCGGGCCGGCCCCTTTGACGCCGGTCCCGATGGTGGTGAAGATGCCGCCGCCGATCATCGTCCCCAGCCCGATCGCGACGAGGTCTTTGGCGGTGAGCGCCCGCCGCAGGATCTTTCGCGAGCCGAGTTCGCGCAGCTTAACAACGTTTGTGGTAGCAAACAGCTCGGAGACGAACGACATTCCCCGTCGGTTCGAAGGTGGGCGGGAGCCGTCCCCCCAAGCGCCGGGAAGATGGACGACGGCCTCTACCGGCGATTGCACGCGCGCGAAATCTACCGCAATCGGTGGGTCGCGGTGGAGGTCCACGACGTGGTGCATCCGACCGGGGCCGCGGGCGAGCACCTGTTGGTGTCCGTTCCGCCGGCTAGTGCCGTACTCGTCGAAGACGCGGTGGGCGCGCTCGTTTTTACCCGGCAGCCACGTTTTGCCGCACGCCGCGAATCGCTTGAAGTGGTAAAGGGCGGATGCGAACCCGGCGAGATCGCGCTGGAGTGCGCGCGCCGCGAGTTGCGCGAAGAGCTGGGCTTACGCGCGACGGAGTGGATCGAGCTGGGAACGTTGCACGAAATACCATCGATCGTCGCGCCCGCGGTAACGCTCTTTCTCGCCGCCGGTCTCGAGGAAACCGATCGCGCTCCCGAGCCGGTCGAACGCATCGCGCGGGCGCGCATGACGCGCAACCGGGCGTTTGCGGCGGCAGAGAACGGCGAGATCGACGATGCGGTGACGATCGCGGCGCTGTTTCGCTACGCCGCCTTGCGCGGGCTCCTCCGCGATGGTTAGACGGGAGGCGGCGGCGCCGAGGCTTTGTTCCAAATATGTTCGTCGGAACTCAATCGCGCGTTGACCCAGCGCGCCCAGACGAACAGGGCGTCGGAGAGGCGGTTGAGATAGGCGACGGCAGCTGCCGACACGTCGGCATCGCCGCGTTCGCGCAGCGCGACGAGCAGCCGTTCGGCTCGACGGCAGACCGTGCGCGCGACGTGTAGATAGGCGCCCGGCGGCGAACCGCCGGGGTGAATGAATTGCGCCAGCGGCTTGAGCTCGGCTTGCGCTTCGTCGATGGCGCGTTCGAGGGACGCGACGTCGGCACGGTCGACCACCGGCATCCCGTCGAGACGCTTGTCGCCGGGCGTTGCAAGCTCGCTGCCCAAATTGAAAAGAAGGTCCTGAACCCAGGCCAGCCACACGTCGAGGCGGCGCGTTCCTCCCTCGTTTTCCGACGCGTCGCGCAACGCGCTGCGTGCCAGACCCACGAACGACGAGAGCTCGTCCACGGTCCCGTACGCGTCGATGCGTGGTGCGTGCTTGTGTAGGCGTGCTCCGCCGACCAGGCCGGTAGTGCCGTCGTCGCCGGTGCGCGTGTAGATTCGAGCGGGCTTGACCATCGCCGTCGATCTTTCGCCGCAGCGCGGCGCGTTACCGTTGCGCCGGGAAGGCGGGCGCCGCCGGACGCTCGAACCGGGGCGGGTCATGTCCGACGAAGCGTTCCATTCTAAAGGCGATCCGGTCGTCAAGGAGATTCCTCCGAAGGCACCCGATCTATCGGCCTGGTACACCGCGGTTACGCTCAAGGCCGAGCTGGTTTCGTACTCGCCGGTGCGCGGCTGCGTGGTCCTTCGCCCGTACGGTTTCGGCATGTGGGAGAATCTGCAGCGAGAGCTCGACGCGCGCTTCAAAGACACCGGTCACGAGAACGCGTACTTTCCACTGTTGATTCCCGAGCATCTGTTGATGCGCGAGGCCGAGCACGTAGAGGGCTTCGCTCCGGAAGTTGCCTGGGTAACGCAAGGCGGTGACGAAACGCTCGCGGAGCGTTTGGCCATCCGCCCCACGTCGGAAGTCATTATCGGCGTCATGTACGCGCAGTGGATTCAATCACATCGGGATCTGCCCGTGCTCATCAACCAATGGTCGAACGTACTGCGCTGGGAGAAGGCGACCCGCCCCTTCTTGCGCACGATGGAGTTTCTGTGGCAAGAGGGCCATACCGCTCACGCGACGGCCGGCGAGGCGCGCGAAGAGACGCTCAAGATGCTCGAGGTCTATCGCGAATTCGCCGAAAACGTCGCCGCGCTGCCGGTGTATGCCGGAGCCAAGAGTGCGAGCGAACGTTTCCCGGGCGCGATCGAAACCTACTCGATCGAGGCGCTGATGCCGGACGGAAAAGCGTTACAGAGCGCGACATCGCACGACCTCGGGCAAAACTTCAGTAAAGCGTACGACATCACGTTCACCGGGGCCGATCAGCAGATCGCGCACGTGCACACGACGTCGTGGGGGATGTCGTGGCGGATGCTCGGAGCCGTCATCATGGCGCACGGCGACGATCGCGGGCTGCGCCTGCCGCCCAAACTCGCGCCCATCGAAGCCGTGATCGTCCCGATCGTCAAGAGCGGCGACGACGCGCCCGTGCGAAAGGCTCGCGAGATCGGCGCCGCACTAAAAAAGGCCGGATACCGCGTTCGCGTTGACGAGCGCGACCAAAAGCCGGGCTGGAAGTTTGCCGAGTGGGAGATGCGCGGCGTTCCGCTGCGCATCGAGATCGGCGCGAAGGATCTGGAAAGCGGCAGCGTCGTGGTGGTTCGCCGCGACCTGCAGCGCGGGGAGGAAGGTCAGAAAACCTCGATAGCCGTCGAATCGCTCGCGGCCGAGTTGCGGCCGCTCCTGGCGTCGATCCACGATTCGCTTTACGATCAAGCGAAGACGTTTTTGGAGTCGCACACGTTTCAGGTCGCCGATCGCGCCGAGTTCTACGCCAAGTGCGCCGATCGGTCGGGCATGATCGACATTCCGTGGTGCGAGCGGCCGGAGTGCGAGGCGCACGTCAAAGCCGAAACCGGCGCGACGACGCGAAACCTGCGATCGCTCGAGAGCGGCTATGCCGAGTGCGTGGCCTGTGGCGAACCGGCCAAGGTAAGGGCCTTTTTTGCGCAATCGTATTAGCCGCCCGGCGGTAGCCGCGCTGTCGGCCGCGCTCTTCGCGGGATTCGGGACGTGGCATCCGGCGAGCGCGGACGTACCTACAGTCGCGCAGCTCGACGCCAACGCCCGTGCCGCCGGTAATCGCCGGCCGATCGCGGTTCGCGTCGGGCAGACGGTCTTCGCCACGAAGTGGCCCGCTCAAATCCTTCAGGTTGCGGCCGACGGCCTCGATAACCACGTCGTGCTCGGGATCAGGATTTCGGGCGTGCATTTCCATAGCGAGCTCACGCGCGAGCAATTTCTCGACGAGGTCGAAGCAATCGCCAAAGAGGCGTTCGCGGCCGAGCCCTCGGCCGAAGAGCTGGACGTTTGGACGGTGGTCCCGATCGACGCGGGCAAGGGCGCTATCGTGAGCGGCGACCTCGCCAAGCCGACCTCGCGCACGGTCTATTCGGCGAGCGTTCTTCGCTCCGAAGCCTCCGGTAGCGCGCTGCGCGGCGCGCTGGACGGCAAGAATGCCTTCTGGGACGAGGATTGGGCACGCGCTTCTTTCAAACAGAGCGGCAATGTACCGTAAGACGATCCTTCCAAGTGGGCTTCGTATCGTCACCGAGACGATGCCGGCCGTTCGCTCGGCCACGCTCGGAATCTGGGCCGACGTGGGCTCTGCCGCCGAGTCCGGCGAGCAGCGCGGAATCTCGCACTTGGTCGAGCACATGCTTTTTAAAGGAACGACGCGCCGCACCGCGCGCCAGATCGCCGAGACCATGGACGGCGTCGGAGGCAACCTGAACGCGTTCACGGACAAAGAGAACACCTGTTATTATGCCAAGGTCATCGACCGTCACGTTCCGCTGGCGATGGACGTGCTTGCCGACATGTTCCTGCACTCGACGTTCGACCCCGGCGAGCTCGCGAAAGAGCAGAAGGTCGTCTTGGAAGAGATCAAGATGTACGACGATTCGCCGGACGAATCGATTCACGATCATTTTATTCAAACGATGTGGAGCGGCGCCAACCTCGGTGCGCCCACCATCGGTTTTGCCGAGACCGTCTCGCGCGTCACGCCCGGCGATCTGCGCGCGCACATGGCGGCCCGGTACGCGCCCAACTCGGTCGTGATCGCCGCCGCGGGGAATCTCGATCACGATCGCTTCGTCGAACTCGTCGCGGCGAACTTTGCGGATTTTTCGGGAAGCTGCGAGATTCCGCAACCCGAGCGGCCGGCGACGACGCCGGCCACGCTGGTCACTAAAAAGGATTCCGAGCAGGCCTATCTCGTTCTCGGAACGCGCGGCGTCTCGGCGCGCGACGAGCGCCGTTACACGCTCTCCGTGCTCGATACGATACTCGGCGGTGGAATGTCCAGCCGGCTCTTTCAGGAGATTCGCGAAAAGCGCGGATTGGTGTACACGGTGTACTCCTTCCAAGCGGCCTATCGCGGCGCCGGGCTTTTCGGCGTGTACGCCGGAACCTCGCCCGAGAACGTGCAGCAATGCGTGGACGTCATCGGCGAGCAACTCAGCGAAGCGCGCAACCGGCCGGTCGAAGAGAGCGAGTTGAGCCTAGCGAAGGAACACATCAAAGGCAGTCTGACCTTGTCCCTGGAGTCCAGCTCCGGACGGATGATTCGATTGGGACGCAACGAGTTCGCGTTCGGCCGCGACGTCGAGCCCGAGGAGATCGAGACGCGCATCGACGCGGTGACGGCCGAGGACGTCCAGGCCTTGGCTCAGGAACTCCTGTCCGAAGGCAACCAAGGGCTGTGCATCCTCGGACCGGTCGACGAAACCGACGTTGAATTCGCTCGTAGCGCAGCATAACGTCATACGCGTCACGGCGATCCCGCTGTGGACGTGGCAACTCTACGTCGCACTCGCCGTCAACGTCGTGGTTCAGGCGATCCAGATCGGCGCCTACGCCGCGCGCCTCGCGGGCGTGCGAACCGGGCGCATTGCGACCTCGATATCGCTCTTTAATCTTTTCGTCACCGCCAGCCGTCTGGCTACCCTGGTGTACACGCTGATGCTCGGCCCGCTATCGGACGCGGCCGGTAACGCCGTCAAGGCGCTCACGCCACGCGGACCGCATCCTTATATCGACCCGGTGCGAATGGGATTGATACAGCAAATTCAGCAGACCTTCGAGTGGCAGCTGAGGCTCATCATCCTCGCGGGACTGGCGGGAACGGTGCTGGGCAGCTTGTTGCTGCCGATGTTCACGTACATGTACGTGCGCGGCGTCCGTTCGTTCGAGCGAACCAAGTCGCTGCCGCATTCGCTGGCGCGCCTCTTCTCGCTACGAGTGCTCGGCGACGTGTTCTCCCACGTTCGCATCCCGAACTTTGCCGAAGTCTTCTCGTTCTCGACGCGCGGAATTCCGCGGCGCCTGTTGATTTTCAACGTCGTCGTGACGGGAATCTACGCGATCGGCGTCGTGGCCGCATACTACGCCAGCGTCCTCGACGTGAACGTCGCGCGGACCGCGATCGGAATCTCCGGCATCATTAACGGGATCGGGACGGTCGCTTTCACGTTCTTCGTGGACCCGACGTCGTCGATCATCGTTGACGAAGCCGTAAAGGGAGAGCGCCCGCACGAGGAAGTCAAGGCGATGGTGTTCTATCTTGCGCTGACGGCGATCGTCGGATGGGCTCTCTCCCAGCTCTTGCTGTGGCCGGCCGCCGAGATCATCAAGTTCGTCGCACATTTGGTCAATCGCGGGTAACGGGAATGCGGCTGCACCGGTTTGGGGCTCTGATCGTGATGAGCGCGATGCTCTTGGGCGGATGCTCGGGGAGCGTCGAGCACTGGATTCTCAACACGCGGGTTCGCCAAGGCGACGTCGCACTCGAGGACGGCAACGCGCGCGACGCCGAGCTATCCTATCGTCTGGCGTTACGCGTGGCGCCGGACGACGAACGCGCGCGGGCCGGCTACGTCGAAGCGGCGGGCGAACTCGCGCAGCAACTGTATTCGAAGGGCGAATTCGACGACGCGCTCGCAATCGTGAACGAGGCCTTACAATACGATCCGGAGAGCGTGCGCCTCCAGGCCATCAAGTCTCAAGTCGACGAGGCTAAACTCAAACGCGAGATCGTGATCTCGAACTATCCTACGTATCACGAAGCCGGCCTGCAGATCGAAAAGGCCTACGGGGAGCTGGCGGACAGCGACAAGGCGATCCTCAAGAGCCTGCACCGGTTCGGTAACACGTACGATGCAAATGCACTGACCGCCGCCATCAAGCAGAGTTACGAATTGCAATTGGAAGTGGCGAAGAATACGAACCGGCTGATCGACTACCGCCAGCTGGTGCAGTCGGGCGTCCCCGCTACGGCATCGGGAGCCGCCGCCGCAGGTCCGGCAACCTCGCTCCTCCCCCTCCCCTGACCACAACCAACGAAACGTCCGTCCCCCGATCACCTCCCCGCGTCATCCTGACCTTGTCGAAGGACGAGCTTGTCGAAGCGCGAGGCTATCAACAGGCGACCTAGTCGAGAGTAGGCTGTCACGTGTCATCCTGAGCTTGTCGAAGGACGAGGCTATCGACAGGCGACCTAGTCGAGAGTAGGCTGTCACTTGTCATCCTGAGCTTGTCGAAGGACGAGGCTATCGAAGGACGACGTTGTCGAGAGTAGGCTGTCACCTGTCATCCTGAGCTTGTCGAAGGGCGAGGCTATTAAAGGGCGACCTTGTCGAGAGTAGGCTGTCACTTGTCATCCTGAGCTTGTCGAAGGACGGCGACGACGGTATCCATGTCAGCCATTCTTTCGCATCGTTTTGAAAACAAGGTGAAACGAACCGTGCGGCGACGGGCTCGTCCTTCGACAAGCTCAGGATGACAGAGTGGCGACGGGCTCGTCCTTCGACGAGCTCAGGATGACAGAGTGGCGACGGGCTCGTCCTTCGACGAGCTCAGGATGACAGAGTGGCGACGGGCTCGTCCTTCGACGAGCTCAGGATGACAGAGTGGCGACGGGCTCGTCCTTCGACGAGCTCAGGATGACAGAGTGGCGACGGGCTCGTCCTTCGACGAGCTCAGGATGACACAGTGGCGACCGGCTCGTCCTTCGACAAGCTCATCCTTCGACACGCTCATCCTTCGACAAGCTCAGGATGACACGGGGGTGACTCGTTGTTGGCTTATTGAGCGTTGTCGAGGAGGCAGAGGCCGTGTGCGGTTAGGTAGTCGCGGCCGCGGCCCGCGAGCTCTGCCGCGCGGTAACTGCGCCAGAAGGCGTCGGCGCCGGGTTTCACGAGGGCTGGATCCGTTTGGTACACCGGCCACGTTCCACGAGTGTCGACGATCGGGAAACGCTGCATCCAGGCACAGAGGTCGTCGTTGCGGCGGAAGCGACGGTCTTCGATCGAGATGAAGTAACGGGCGCCTTTCTTGATCGCGCTCTCCTCGTCGAACGGGGTCCAGTTCGCCGGGTCTTCCTCCCAGCCGTACCGGTTGACGTAGTAGAGCACGTCGGGGCCGTAGTGCGCGACGACGACCAGGGCGTTTCGATCGAGAAGGCGGTCGAGCGCGATCGCTTGCCGATAGACCGCTTTGTTGTAGCGATAGTAAGGTGCGATCGCGGCGCGGCTTTGGGCTACGCCGAATACGATCACCGCCAACGCCGCGACAGCGGCACCCCAGCGCGCGGCTTGCGACATCGTCGCCGAAGCGATCGCACTCGCCGCGTAGGCGATCGCGGCGCCGCCCAGCAGCGCGAGGGGCGGTAAGAGCAGCAACATGTAGTAGTCGACGCGCTCGACCGTAACGACGACGTACGCATACGCAAGTCCGCTGACCAGCCACGCGGCGATCAGCGTCGGCGTGCGCACCGGAACGGCTCGCAAGCACGCCGCCGCGCCCGCGATCGCCAGCAGAAGCCAAACCGTTCCCGCGACCGTCTCGCGGAACATCGCCATGACGGCGCAAAATTGCTGCCACTTCAGCACGAAGCCGGCCGGGCTAGTCAGCGCGTCGCGTAGCGCGGGGAGCACGTGACGCTGTGTGATGCCGCTGGCCCAGTGCCATTCCGCACGTTCGGCGACGCGGCCGTCGTACAGCCAGAGGATCACGAGCGGAATGACCAGCATGACCGCGAGCGCGGAGACTCGCACCGCACGCCCGCTTCGTAGCCGCTCCCACATCAGCGCCAGCAGCGGAACCACGCCGGCAACCGCCACGGGTTTTGCCAGGTATGCGAACGTCAAGAGCGCCGTAACGCGCGCGAGCGCGCGCGGGGCCATCTTTTCGTCTTCGGTCAGGAAGCGCGCGGCGGCGTAGAGGGCCGCCGTGAGAAAGAAGACCATGGTTGCGTCGGGCGTGAACGTTCGCCCGTAGTAGATGCTGCCGGGCATGACGGCGTAGACGAAGGCCGCACCCAGGCCGGCGATCCACGTTCCGAAAAGCCAGCGGCCGAAGAGCCCGAGCACGGCCACGGTTCCAAGGGAAAACGCGAGCGTGATGAGCCGGCCGAAGATTTCGTGGACACCGAACGTCTTATAGAGCGTGGCCGCGATAAACGGAACGATCTGCAGCTCCAGCTCCACGTAGTTAGGCGGCGGCCCGTCGTAGTTGGTTTGCGGGGCGACGATGTTGTATTGAAGCCGCGCGAAGTTACGAGCGATGCTCGCGGTGTCGCCCTGCCGCCAGGCTGGGTGGTCGAGGATCGGATCGTGGATTCCGTGCAGCCGCAATGCCAGCGCCAACGCCAGAATCGTCGCAAGGCCAAGCGAAAAGCACGAGAATCGCAACCCCGCGACGCTCAGTTGAGGTGTTTGAACGTCCAATATTTATTGAGGAAGAAGTTGACGAAAATACCGGCCACCGTGGCCAGGAACCAGGTCTTGTGCCCGTGACCGAGATACGGCGCGACCAAAGCCGATACCAAGAGCCCGACCGCGAGCGCGATCATCGAGACGGACATGAACTGGGCGCCTTCCTTGACGGCGTGGCCGGTGGAACGGAACGTCCAGATGCGGTTGAAATAGTAGTTCGAGACGCCGCCGGCCAGAAACGCCGACGAGTAGATCAGGTAATACGGAACCGCCTGATCGTGATTCGGAACCACGCGTTGCAGAAGCGTGAAGGCGATCAAATTCACGGCGAAACCGGTCGCCCCGACGATGCCGAATTTGAAGAACTGCCGGAGCCCGCGGCTTTGCGTGAGACTATGCAACCCAATACCAATCGGCGAACAGCACCGTGAAGAGCCCCAAGAGCGGCAATGAGAACGCCAAGATGACGTTGTTCACCCAGGGCTTCTCTCCCCACCGTGCCAGAATCATGAACATCGGGAAGAGGACCAGAGCGAAACGGGGCATGCTCATGAGGCTCGAGGTGCTCATCGGTACCAGAATCGAGAGCGCCATGTAGACGACGTACGGCGGCCGCAGCGCTTTCCAGCCACCGACGAGCACCGCAATCATCAGGCCGGTGAAGGCCAGTTCGAGCGTCTGATCCGCGATCGCCTGTCCCGACGTGCCGACCGCGATCGTGTGGAACGAATTGAACACGCTGACCCAAGGCGGCGCAAAATGCCGGTTCCAATGGCTCTGAACGTGCGTGAAGTAGAGCGGGTCGGCGCGCAGCACCCAAAGGTATCCCATGTAGACGAAAAGGCCTGCCGGGATCAGCGTGCAGGCGGCAAGGTCGATCAGTCCGTCGCGCAGGTTCTTTCCGTAAACCCGGTACCATTCCATGAGAAACGGAACGACTAAGAGCACGCCCTCGACGCGCGTCATGGCCGCGAAGAGCCCGATGGCGCCGCTGAGCCACCAGCGGTGGGCGCGTAAATAGTAGAACGACGCGACCGTAAGCATGAAGAACAGCGACTCGGTATATACGGCGGAGAAGAAGATAGCCGACGGGAAGATCGAGGCATAAAAAATCGCGCGCCGCGCGGTCGGCCGGTCGAACTCGTGCTCCACCAATTTGTACAGGAAGAGAAGGCCGAAGAAGAACGACGCGTTCGAAATCAGCAGCCCCGCAATCAGATGATTTCCGGTGAGGCCGCCCAGGAGCCGGATCAGCGCGGGGTAGAGCGGAAAGAACGCCATGTCGGTGCCGTGGTATCCGTTGGTCGCTATTTCGAGGTAGTGGACGGCATCCCAGCGGCCCCAGACCGCTAGCAGAACGTGCGAGGACTCTTGCACGTGCGTGCCCGGCCGCTGTCCGATGATGACGGCCGCGAGCTCTGCGATGACGATGATTGCGATGCGGGTAGCAACGAAGTCGATGAGCACCTCGCGAACGGTTTGGTTGAACCGTGCCGCGATGAGGATCTTTGCAATCGCCCACAAACCCAGCGCCAATCCCAACAGCTGGGCACCGTGCGCGTATTGCGGGGGAAGCACGAGCACGCCCCACAGCAAAAGAAATGGAACGTAGGTGATCGCATCGTACTGCAGCGATCGAACCAGCGTTGCGCCCGCCCGCCGCGCGAAATACCGCGCGTACGCGCTCCATGCAAACGCGACGCCGGCGATGCCGAGCAGGAGACAAAACGCGAGATCGAGTTGTCCCAGGATCGGGTCGTGGCGCGGCATCGCGACGGCGTACCACAGAAAGAACCCAACCGAAACACCCGACAGGATGACGGCCGTAGCCGTAACGGCCCCGGCATTTGCGAGATCTGCCAGGAACGGAGGTTGTGAACGCTGCGGGCTGGGCGCGTGGACGTGGGCCGACACGGGACCATTTCTTAAAGGAAATGCCTCGCTTCCCTTTGTAGCCAAGACCGCGATGGTCAACTCGCTCGATTTCATAAACGTCACGGAAAAGGCCGCCCTTGCGGCCTCTCGATTCATGGGCCGGGGCGAACGCGACGCGGCCGACGGTGCCGCCGTGGAAGCGATGCGCGCGGAGCTGGGCGAGATGGAGATATCCGGCCGCATCGTCATCGGAGAGGGCGAGCGCGACGAAGCCCCGATGCTGTTTATCGGTGAAGAGCTCGGGAAAGGCGGCGTTCGCGTCGACATCGCCGTGGATCCCGTCGAAGGAACCAATCTCGTCGCCAACGGTCTGCCGAATTCGATCGCGGTCATGGCGATCGCCGAGCGCGGCGGCCTGTTGCACGCGCCCGATTCGTATATGCAGAAGCTTGCCGTTGGTCCCAAAGCGGCGCCGTACGTTCATCTCGATGCGAGCGTCGTGGACAATCTCAATGCGGTCGCCAACGCGCTGGAGAAGCCGGTCAACGACGTCTGCGTCGTCATTCTCGACCGCCCGCGCCATGCCGACCTGATTCGCGAAGTGCGTGAGGCGGGCGCGCGTATCAAGCTGATCTCGGACGGCGACGTCGATGCGTGTATCGCGACCTCGATCGCTTCGACCGGCATTCACGTGGCGATGGGCACGGGCGGCGCCCCGGAGGGCGTGCTCGCCGCCGCCGCGATCAAATGCCTTGGCGGAAAGTTTATGGGACGCTTGGAGCCCCGCTCGCCGGAGGAGGCCGAACGAGCCAAGGCCATGGGATTCGGCGACCTTTCACGCGTTCTCGAGATGGACGATCTGTGCAAGAGCGACTCCGTAATGTTCTGCGCGACCGGCATCACCGACGGGGACTTGATGCGCGGCGTTCGCTTCTTCGGAAATCACGCGCGCACGCATTCGATCCTCGTGCACGGCAGCGGCACGGTCCGCTTCATCGAATCGACGCACCGGCTGGGCGCGCGACCGCGCCGCTGATACTTTGAAGCGCGTCGCCTACGACGTGGTGGTGGTCGGAGCGGGCTCGGCCGGGTACGCCGCCGCGCTCACCGCACACGACTGCGGTTGCAAAGTAGCGTTCGTCGATCCCGGTCCGCTCGGCGGGCTCTGTATCTTGCGCGGCTGCATGCCCAGCAAGGCGCTGCTGGCCTCCAGCGATGCACTTTACGACGCTCGCGAATCCGGGGCGCTGGGCATTCACGTGACCGGCGCTACGGCCGACGTACCATTCATCGCGCGGCGCAAACGCGCGCTCGTTAAGGACTTCGCGGACTATCGCATCGAGGGCATCGAGCGGTTTCCCGTATACGGCGGCCGCGCCGCATTTCTCTCCGAACGCGAGGTGCAAGTCGGCGACGACGTTACGGTCGAGGCCGCCCGCTTCATCATCGCGACCGGTAGCGTTCCCGGTCCGCCCGTTTTGCCGGGCTTGGCCGAGGCCGGCTACCTCGACTCCGACGCGGTGCTCGAATTGGAGCGAATCCCCGAGTCCGTGGTCGTGCTCGGCGGCGGATACACCGCTTGCGAGCTCGGGCAATTTCTCTCGCGAATGGGTTCGAAGACGACGGTCGTCATCCGGAGCGACCATCTGCTGACCTCGTCGGACGACGACGTCGGCAACGCGCTAACGGGCTACTTCCGCGACGAAGGCATCGACGTGATCACGCGCGCCACGGTTCTCGGCGTCGAGCGGCGCGGCGACCGGAAGATCGTGCGCATCGTGGCAGACGGCGAGGAACGCGAGGTGCAGGCCGCCGAGATATTCTCGGCCCTTGGGCGCGTCCCGAACGTCGCGGGCCTCGCATTGGAGAAAGCCGGGGTAGCGTACGGGGAGGCCGGAATCGGCGTCGACTCGACGATGCGCACGAGCAACCCGCGCGTGTTTGCCGTCGGCGACGTGACCGGCCGCTACCTTCTCGTGCACGTGGCGATCTACCAAGGGGAGGTCGCGGCGCGCAACGCGACGCGCGACACTCGCGAAGAGGCGGACTACCGAATCGTGTCGGCACACGCGATTTTCACGGATCCGCAAATCGGCGCCGTCGGGATGAGCGAAAAGGATTTGGCGCGCGACGGCCGCCGTTACGTGATGGGCCGCTACGATTTTGCCGAGCACGGCAAAGCCATGTGCCTGGCCAAGACCAAAGGCTTCGTCAAGATGATGGCCGACCCAGAGTCGGGAGAGATTCTCGGCGCTGCGGCCATCGGAGCGCAGGCGTCGGAGTTGATTCACGAAGTGATCGTCGCGATGAACTACCGCGCCTCGGTAGCGGATTTCATGCGGATTCCGCATCTGCATCCTACGCTATCGGAGATTTGGACGTATCCGGCCGAGATTTGCGCGGCGCATTGCGGATTAAAGGAACCCGGCGACGAGTCGCTGGAAGTCGCAACGAGTGGAACCGCCGCACAATCTGCCTGACACTCCGTCGCGAGTCCGCGCGGCGATCGTTCAAACCAAACCGCTTAAGGGGCGCTACGCCGAGAATCTTCGGGCGGCGGGCGACGCCTTCGCACAACTCGGATCCAACGATCCGCCGGACCTGATCGTTTTTCCCGAGGCGGCCTTTACCGGCTACTTTCTCGAGGGGGCGGTCTACGATCTCGCACTCCCGGCCAAGCGGTTTGCGAGCGACCTCGCGGCGACCTGGACGCAGGCGTGCGGTAACGCGCCGGTGGACGTTTGCTGCGGATTTTACGAAAACGACGAAGGCACGTATCACAACAGCGCTTTGTACGTGCATCTCGAGAACGGATCGGCGGAAATCGTGCACGTGCACCGCAAGCTGTTCTTGCCGACGTACGGCGTGTTCGACGAAGAGCGCTTCCTTTCGCGGGGTCGCAGCCTCAGCGCGTTTGAAACGCGATTCGGCCGGATGTCCATGCTGATCTGCGAGGACGTGTGGCACGCGATCGTCCCGACGCTGGCGGCCGTCAAAGGCGCGCGAATTCTTCTCGTCCCCAGCGCGTCGCCGGGCCGCGGGATCGAAGGAGCGGACGAGTTGGAGTCGATCGAGCGGTGGCGCGAGATTCTCGGTTTGATCGCTCTCGAACATGGGGTTTACGTCGTGTACGCCGGGTTGGCGGGATTCGAAGGCGGTAAGGGGATGACCGGATCGTCGTGCGTGGTGGATCCGCGCGGCAAGGTCGTCGTGCGCGCTTCGGCTACGCAAGCGGAGATCGTGCGCGCCGAGCTGGATCCGCGCGCCATCGATTTGGCGCGCGCCGAGCTGCCGCTGTTGGGCGATTTAGAAACCGTCTTGCCGGATCTGCTCGCCGACGACGAGCTGGCGCTCCGCCGGCTGGAAAACGCGAACGATGCTGCCGGTCGTTAGCGAATCCTTCGAAGCGCTGCTGAAACCGCCCGGCATCAACGCCGCCGTCACGGCGAGATGGCTGGAAGCCTTTCTTCGCGACGAAATGCCGCGCCGGCGCGGCGTGCATCGCGCCGTCATCGGGCTCTCAGGTGGCGTGGATTCGGCGGTAACCGCGTTTTTGTGCGCGCGAGCGCTCGGCTCCGAAAACGTCTACGCTTTTCGGATGCCGTACGCAACGTCCAGTCCGGCCAGCCTCAGCGACGCGCAAAAGGTCGTGGACGCACTTGGAATCCACTGCCGGACCATCGAGATCGCGGCTGCCGTGGACGGGTACCTGCAGTTCGAACCCGACGCCGACGCGCGCAGGCGCGGTAACGTGATGGCTCGTACGCGGATGCTCGTGCTCTTCGATCAGTCCGCAAAGCTCGACGCATTACCGGTCGGCACCGGAAACAAAACCGAACGGATGCTGGGATACTTCACCTGGCACGCCGACGATACGCCGCCGCTCAATCCGCTCGGCGACCTTTTTAAGACGCAAGTTTGGGAACTGGCGCGCTACCTCGGCGTTCCGCGTGCGTTGGTCGACAAGGCGCCCAGCGCGGATCTGGAAGCCGATCAGACCGACGAGGGAGATCTGGGCATCGAGCTACGCACACGCTGACGCCATCTTGGCCCAATTGCTGCTCGGGTATTCCGACGAGCAAATGATCCACCGCGGGTTCCCGGAGAGCGACGTGCGCCTCGTGCGCCGGCGGGTGGACTCCACGCATTGGAAACGGCATCTGCCGACGACCGCGATGCTCTCCAGCACCGCGATCAACGAATTCTACCTGCGGCCGGTCGACTTCTAGGCGGAGCCGGCGGATGGCGCGCGTCGAACTCTTGGCCGTTGGAACCGAACTGCTGCTGGGGCAGCTGGTGGACACCAATACGGCGTACGTAGCCGGTCATCTCGCGCAGGCCGGCATCGACGTTTACGGTGCGCGAGCGGTCGGGGACAACCGCGAGCGGATCGCGTTCGCCGTCACCGAGGCGTTGGGTCGTGCCGACGGTCTCATCTCGACCGGGGGCCTGGGCCCGACGGTGGACGACCTCACCAAGGAAGCCGTCTGCGACGCGCTCGGCCTTCGCACCGAGCTCTACGCGCCCGCGCTGGAAACGCTGGAGCGAGCCTTCGCCGCGTTAGGGCGCCCGATGCGCGAAAACAATCGCAAGCAGGCGATGCTGCCGGCAGGGAGCACGGCGCTGGAGAACGCGAACGGAACCGCGCCCGGTTTCCTGGTTTTTCGCGACGACGGAAAGTTCGTCGCGTGCATGCCGGGAGTGCCCGCCGAGATGAAGCCGATGCTGACGGGCGAGCTGATTCCGCGGTTGCGCGAGCGGCTGGGCTTGTCCGATGCGATCTTCACGCGCATCGTGCATACCGTCAACGTGGCGGAGTCCGAGATCGATCACCGCATCGAAGATCTGTTCCGTTCCTCGGAGAATCCGAAGGTGGCGGTTCTGGCGCACGGCGGCCGATGCGACGTCAAGATCATGGCGAAGGCGCCGTCGCGCGAGCGAGCCGAGGCGATGATCGCGCCGCTGCAAGCCGAAGTCGAAGAGAAGCTCGAGGGTTTCGTCTTCGGCCTGGATGCCGAGACGCTCGAAGCGGCCATCCACCGGCTGCTACAATCCGCCGGTTTGACGTGTGCCGTCGCCGAGTCTTGCACCGGCGGTCGCATTGCGGCAGCGCTCACGACCGTGCCGGGCTCGTCGCGAAGCTTTCTCGGCGGGATCGTAGCGTACGACAATGCGGTAAAGATCGGGCAGCTGGGCGTGAGCCCCGCGACGCTCAACGCTTTCGGCGCGGTGAGCGAAGAGGTAGCGTGCGAAATGGCGCGCGGTGCATGCGAACGGCTCGGTTCGAGCGTCGCGGTTGCGACGACCGGCGTTGCCGGACCCGACGGCGGCTCGGACGACAAGCCGGTCGGCCTGGTGTGGATCGCGGTTGCTTGGAAGGACGGGAGCGCTCGCGCGCGCAGCATTCGCTGGCGCGGCGATCGCGAGCTCGTGCAAAGCCGCGCTACGGCGTCGGCGCTGGGCATGCTCTGGAATTCTCTCATAAAGCGTTAACAGGACACACCTGGCGGAACGATAAGACAGCCCCATTCGTAGTCTTGGAATATGAAGGTACCCGTGAACGGAACCCCTTTAGGCGTTCGGCTGCTTGCCGCGCCGGCGCTGATGTCCCTCGTCGTTACGGGCTGCGGCGGCGGTGGCGGCGGCTCGACGCCCAGCACGAACCCGACTCAAGCGCCGGCTTCGACGGCCTTTACATGTCCGGCGAGCGATTCGGCTTCGGCCGTCGCGCAAAGCTCGGCGACTCGCTCAGCGGCCGCCGCCCATCGCGGCGTACGCTTTCTTCCGGGCGTGCGCGTCGCGCAATCGGGCACGGTCGGCGTCCTCTACGATACTTCCCGCCTCGAAGCGACGCGCGGCGGCCTGGTCTCGCGCGAAACGGCGCTAGGCGCCCGCTTCGGTCGCGAGATCACCTTCGGCGCGATCCACCGCAGCGTGCGCATCCTGAAAGTCGATCCGGCGCGCGTCGGTGCCGTCGTAGCGGCGCTGCGCGCACAGCCCGGCGTGATCGACGCAGGCCCACTCGTCCGCAAAGCGCCGATGCACGTCAACACGCCCTACTTTCCGAACGATCCGTACTTTAGAGGTTTTTCGGTAACGGTTGCTCCTTCGCCGGGCGCGACCGCGCCGCCGCCGACCAACAACCTTTCGCCGTATTACGAGTCGAGCGTTGTTCCAGGCCAGTGGGACATGCACGCGATTCAGATGGAAAGCGCGTGGGCGTACAGCCAAAGCAACAACGGCAGCGCGTTCGTGAATCGCAACGCGACCGGAATTCCTTCGATCCGGTTGGCCGTGATCGACACGGGAGAAGACACGGCCTCGCCGGAGATCCAAGGTAAGGTCGTCCGGCAGCGCTGCTTCGTAACGGATCCGAGCGGATCCCAATCCACCTCGAACTTTACGGTCGACCCCGATGGCCACGGCACCAACGTGACCGGGCTGGCCGCATCGAATCTCGGCAACGGGACCGGATTCGCCGGTACCGGCGGCAACGTTTCGCTCATGCTTTACCGCGTCTTCCCGACGCCGGACGACAACTGCCTCAACTCCGGCTCGGCCGGAAACGACAACCAGTGCACCGCGGATTCTCAAGACATCGCCGATGCGCTCAACGACGCCGTCGCCAACGGCGCGAACGTGATCAACCTGAGCCTGGGCGGCGGCCAGTGTCCCGACGACGCGGTCGAAGGGCCGGCGATTGCCAACGCAATCGCAAACAACGTCATCGTCGTCGCGGCTTCTGGCAATTCGGACGGATCCACGCCCACCAACGTCGTGCAGACGCCGGCTTGCGATCCGGGCGTCATCGCCGTCGGCGCTACCGGACTCAACGACGCAGCCAGCCCGTTTACCGAACAGGTTGCGGGATACTCGGAATACGATTCGACCAACCCGAGCGGTTGGGGCATCGTCGCACCGGGCGGAAATCCGACCGGCAGCACCGACGGCGACAATCTGCATTGGATCGAAAATATTTCGACCAGCACGCCCGTCGACGCACAGTACGGCGCGAGCATCGACTGTAGCGGCGACTACCCATCGGGAACGGGCACGCCGGATTGCCGCATGCTTATCGCGGGGACGTCGATGGCATCACCACACGTCGCCGGCGCCGCGGCGTTGATCCTGTCGGTGAACTCGTCGCTCTACGGCACGCCCGCGAAGATGAAGACGCTGCTGTGTTCGACTGCGGACAAGCTCCCGGGGCAAAGCGGGACGGAAGGCTGCGGGCGTTTGAACGTCTACCGCGCAATGGCCAAAGCCGTGGGCGACCCGATCCCCTAACTCAAGGTCCATCAGCCGCCGGTCGAATACCCGACTGCGGCGAGAACGCGCTGCGTTTCGACGGCATCCTGGAAGCTGGGCAGGTCGCTTTCGCCGGTTTCGATCTGCTTGACCCATTCGTCGTAGAGCTCGCACAAGAGTGGGACGTTGCCGCCCAAACTCTCGAGCTTTGCATACGGCGACGGTTTGCACTCGAGCTCGGATTGCTCTTCCTCGTCCACCACGTAGAGTTGCATGCCGATCACGTCCTCGCCGCTCGCGACGGCGGTGCGTTTCTCGCCGTGCACCGAAACCGTCGCTTGTTCGATCTCGGTCGTGCCGTCGACCGCCAGGTGTCCGGCTACGCCGTGGCCGTAGTCCAGCAGCGCGAACGCGCCGTCGTCGGCATCGGTCGTAAAGCTACCGTTCTCGTCTTCGCGCAGCGGATTCGCAACCCGGGAGAAACCGCTTGCGTGGATGGGCGGGCGTCCGACGATCCAGTTCGCGCCGTCGATGAGGTGCGAGAGCCGCGCACCCGAGACGCCGCCACCGGCCGATTTTTCGAAGACCCAGCCGCGCGGGGTCAAATCCTGTAAGCGCCGGCCCGGGTGAAGATGCGTCAACTCGATCTCGCGAACGGGGTCGAGATGGCCGTTCGCGACCAGCTGTTTGATGGCCATGCGTTCGGGGATCCAGCGAAACTCGTGAGCGACGCCGCACGCGGTGCCGGCGCGCACGGAGGCCTCGAGCATGCGCTGCGCTTGCGCGAGGTTGAGTGCCAGCGGTTTCTCGCACAACAAGTGCTTGGCCGCTGCCAAGACCGCCAGCGCGTCGTCTTCGTGAGCGAAGGGCGGGGACGCGACGACGACCGCATCGAGATCGCAGCCGCTCACCATCTCGGCGCAGACTCTTGAAGGCGTGCGGAATCCCGCGCGCTGCCGCGACGGCCGCGGCAGAATGCGGCGAGGCTAGGCCGACGACGTCAAAACGCGGATGGGCGAGCAGAGCCGGCAAGTGGGCCTTCACGCCGAAGCCGCTGCCGACGATGCCTACGCGATAGATGCGAGTCAAAGCGATCCTCCGGTTTCCGTTAGTGCGGCTTCAAGAATGTCGAGCGCGCGGTTCAAGTCTTCGCTTGCGATGATCAGGGGCGGCGCGAGCGAGATGACGTTCCCGGCGCGTCCGGTTTGCAAGATGATGAGACCCAAACGCAGCGCCGCCTTGACGACCGCGTCGGCCTGCGCCGCATCGCGTAGTTCGACGCCCCACATGAGGCCGCGCCCGCGCGTATCGCGCACGCCGTTCTTTCCGCGCAGGGCCGACAGACGCTCCTCGACCGTGGGGGCCAGTTCGCGCGCCCGCTCGGGCAAGCGTAATCGTTCCATCTCGTCAATTGTCGCTAGAGCCGCGGCGCAGCCCATCGGGTTGCCAAGGAACGTCGAGGTGTGCAGCGCTTCGCCGCGAGACAGCGGCCACGCGTCCATGATGCTCGCGCGTGCGGCGATCGCGCTGATCGGGAACCCCGATCCCATGGCTTTGCCGATGCACATGATATCCGGAACGACGCCGTCGTGCATGCAGGCAAACCAAAAGCCGGTGCGCCCGAAACCGGTGTAGATCTCGTCGAAGATGAGTAAGACGCCGAGCTCGTCGCACAGGGCGCGCAGCCCGCGCAGGTAGCCGTCCGGAGGAACGACGATCCCGCCGCGCGACTGGATCGGTTCGACGACGACCGCCGCGACGTCGTCCCGCCCGCCAAGCTTGCGACGCAGGGTCGCGAGCTCTTGCGGGAGCGAGCCGGCGTCCACGTCGTTGGCGCTCGGAAAGTCGAGCGGTAGTGTGTGCTCGGCCAGAATTCCGGCGAACGGAGCCCGAAACCGCTCGATGCCGCCGATGGTCAGCGCGCCGAACGAGAGTCCGTGATAGCCGCCGCGATAGGATGCGAAATTCGATTTGCCGGTGGCCACGATAGCGGTCTTCATGGCTGCTTCGACGGCTTCCGAGCCGGTCGTGGCCAGGAACGTCTTGTTCAAGTCCTTCGGCAGCACGCCGGCAAGACGCTCGAGAAGCGCGGCGCGCACGTGCGTTGGATGCACGTCCCCCATGCCGTGCATCAGGTGCGATGCCTGTACGTGAATCGCTTCGACCACGTGTGGATTTGCGTGGCCGGCATTCGCAACGCCGAACGCCGACGTGAGATCCAGATAGCGGTTGCCGTCAACGTCCACGACCGTGGCGCCCGCGGCGGAATCCCAGAAGACGGGAAAATCTTCCGCTAGATAGGTGACGTTGCGCGACTCGAAGCGTGCCAAGTCGCGTCGCAGTTCGGCACTGCGCGGGCCCGGTATTTCGGTCACGATTCGTCGCTCACCCAACGGACGAATTCGGCGATGCGCGGCCGAGCGCCGTGATTGCCGCCCAGCGGAGGTCGCTGCAGATCGCCGAATCGCGCGATCCGGGAGGCTCCGCTCGCCAGTGCCATCGCGTTCAGGTCGGCCCGGCTTCCGGCCAACGCGATCGCTTCGATGGGCAAGCGATGATCGCGAACGTACGCAAGCGCGTCGCCGGGTCCGTCGACGCAGTGCACGGCGACGACGCGTGGAAGAAATGCCGGCGGTTCGTCGCGCGGCGCGTCGAGCAGGGCAAGATATCCATTCGATCCGCCCATGACGGCGCCGCTGCCTTCGGACGCGCGGAACGTTGCGACGTTGCGTGCGTTTGCGACGCGCGCCTGTGCGGCGGCATCGAGGCGCCCGGGCGGAAACTCGACGGTAGCGCGGTCGAGAGCGGCGCGGAAGACCTCCCCGAACGCTTCGGGCGAAATCGAGCCGCCGCGCTCGAGAAAGATCGCATGCAGCGAGAGGCAGCCTTCTCCGTCGTAGAGGAGCACGTCGCGGGCCGCGCCGGCGGCGATCTGCGAGCATACGAGCGGATCGGAAAGCGCTTCCCGTGCGATGTAGCCGATGCTGGCGGCCGGTCCGTAGGGGACGAAGCGCGCCTTGGGCGCGATGCGCTCCCGAATGCTACGCAGGGATTCGTCTGCTCCGAACGCGACGACGACGTCGAACGCGCCGAGGTCGCGGGGGTCGCCGTCTCCGCGCCACGCTTGTGCGACCGCGGCGCCGGCCAGGTCGTCGAGTTCCTCGGCTGCGGTCTTCAAGAAAGCCGTGACCAAGTGGTCCTCGCGATCCTTGACGACGACGTCGCATTTCGCGCACAGCGCGAAAAGCACGGGAGCGATCGCTACGCCGATCGTCGTCCGGCTAGAAATTACGCAAACACTTCCGGCGGGCAGTGCGTGCAGGCGCGGACGGCCGAGCCGTTCGAGCGCGCCGTCGAGCGCATCGAGCGAACCAAGTTCGCCGGCGACGGCGTCTTCGAGCGCTGGCCGGGTGACGCTCCCAAAGAGAGCGTCGAGCGCGTACTCGACGACCGGCAACGAATAGCCGGTACGCTCGCAGATTGCTCCCTGCGCGCGTACGCGCGGTGGAAAATCGGCGTCGGTCCAGCGCTCCGCCGCGTCCACGAGCGCGCGGACGATTCTGCGGACCGGCACCTTAGCGAGGCGCGTCACAGTGCAATTCCACGCAGCGTCTCGGCATCGAGGGAACAGCCGCGTAGCGCTGCCCCCGCCTCGCGTCCGACCAGCACGATGGACCCGTCGGTGTAGACGGCGCCCAAGTCTTCGGTCGCGATTGCAACGCAGGACGAACGGTTGGCCAGATCCACGTGGACGAGCGCGCCCACGGTTCCGGCCGGCAGCGTGGATCCGGCGGCGTTGACGGCGCGAGAGCGCAGCCACGGAGGTGCGACTTTGCGCCGCGGCGCTTCCCGCAGGCGTAGCGGGTCGTCGTAGTACTGCGATGCGAGTTCGGTCATGCCGTATTCGGCGAGGATCGCTTCGCGCGCAAGCCCGAAGCGATGGGCGACGCGGTCGTAAAGTTCGTCGCGCGAGACGACGCGTGCGCGGCCTTTGAACCCGCCGGTCTCCATGACGCGCGAGCCCGGCGGCAGCGTCCAGCGCAGTTCGCGCGCTTCCATTTCGTCGGTGACGTGAACCAGTGCGAACGCGGTAGCGGCGACGCACACCGCTTCCCCGGCGGAGACGGCGGAACCCACCGCCGACGCGAAATCGTCAAAGAGCAGTGCATCGGAGGTGACGAACCAGCCGGTTTCGCCGCTTCCTCGGTCGCGCGCGACGCGATCCATCATGTACCCGAGCGACGATCCGGGGCGTTCGCGCGGATCCGGGACCAGGTTGAGATAGCGAAGGCGCGCGCCGTCGCCGAGTACGAAGCGGTCGAACGCGGCGACGAGCGAGCGATCGTAGAGCTCCGCGGTCTCCATAAAATGCAATCCGCCCGTGCTGCCGGTCGTCCCGCTGGTCTCGAACGTCAAGGCAGCGCGGGCCGGATCGAACGTCGCGATCGTCGCTTCTTTATAAGCCTGAGCCGGAACGGCCGGAATCTGCAGCCAGCTCTCGGGCGGCTTGTCGAACGAATACCCGAACGCCGCGCCGTATCGCCCATACGGCTGGTTATACTTGAGTTGATGCGCGCAGATGCGCAGCGCAAGAGCGCCGAACTCGGAATCGGCCATCGCACGTGCCCCGGCGCGCCAACGCTCGATCGTGTCGAGAACCTCCGCGTCGAGCTCGCTCGCCTCGGCCTGGTAGCTCGATACGGGCGCCTGCGCGACGCAGCTCGGGCGGCTCGGCAGGGCGAACGGCTGGTGCATCGTGGGCCCTTCTCCGCGCGAGCGCCGGTCCCCAGGTTAGCCGCGCCCGCGCGAGAAAGCATTCCCGCATGGGAATGACGTTGACCGAGAAAATCCTCGCGCGCCACGTGGGCCGCGACCGGGTCGTACCGCACGAGATCATCGATGCTAAGGTCGATCTCGTGTTGGCAAACGAGCTGTCGGCGGCCGTGGCGATCGCGGTCATGCGCGGCATAAAGGGCGCGACGCACGTTTTCGATCGGAACAAGATCGCGCTGGTCGAAGACCATTTCGTTCCGGCCAAAGACCCGCAGTCCGCGAAGCTGGCCAAGCTCATGAAAGATTTTGCCAAGGAGCAAGGCATCACGCATTTCTTCGACGTCGGACGGGGCGGCATCGAGCATGTGGTGTTGCCCGAAGCGGGTCTGGTGGCGCCCGGCGAACTGATCGTCGGCGGTGATTCGCACACGTGCACGTACGGCGCGCTCGGCGCTTTTGCAACGGGCATGGGATCGACCGACATCGCCGCGGCGTTCGTCCTGGGCGAGGTCTGGTTGCGCGTTCCGCCCACGATAAAGCTCGTCTACAGCGGCCGGCTCGGCGAAATGGTCTACGCGAAGGACCTCATGCTCGCGACCGTGGGGTTGCTGGGGATCGACGGCGCCACGTATCACGCGCTGGAATTTCACGGTTCGACCGTCGACGCGCTATCCATTACGGGACGCACGACGATGGCCAACATGGCGATCGAAGCCGGTGCCAAGAACGGAATTTTCCACGCCGATGCCAAGGCGGTCGCGTACGTGACCGAACGCACCGACCGCCCGTTCATCGTCGAGCAGGCCGACGACGACGCGCAGTACCAGCGTATCATCGAGATCGACGTGAGCGCGCTGGAGCCGCAAGTCGCGTGTCCCCACACGCCCGACAACGTGCACCCGATCTCGGAAGTCACGAACGACGTGCTCGAACTCGACCAAGTCTTCATCGGCTCGTGCACCAACGGCTACATCGAAGACCTGCGCGTCGTGGCCAAGATCCTCGACGGCAAGAGCATCGCGCCCGGCTTGCGCGTGATCGTCAACCCCGGTTCGCAGAAGGTCTGGATGCAAGCCGCCGACGAGGGTATACTCAAGACGCTGGCTGCCGCGGGTTGTGCCGTGAACACGCCCGGGTGCGGCGCGTGTTTCGGCGGGCATATGGGAACCCTGGGAGATGGCGAGCGCTGCTTGTCGACGACCAATCGCAACTACGTCGGCCGCATGGGATCCCCGAAAGCCGAGGTCTACCTGGCTTCACCGGCTACGTGTGCCGCGTCGGCGCTGACGGGCCGCATCACGGATCCGCGGGCGCTCGAATTGGCGGGTGTAGCATGAAGCTTCGCGGACACGCCCACAAGTTCGGGAAAAACGTCGATACCGACGTCATCATTCCAGGCAAGTACTGCAACATCGTCGATCAAGCCGAGCTCGGCAAGCACGCGCTCGAGGGAATCGACCCCGAATACACGACGCGCATGAAACCAGGCGACATCATCGTCGCCGATCGCAACTTCGGCTGCGGGTCGAGCCGCGAGGTCGCGCCGATCGCAATCAAAGGTTCGGGTACTTCCGCTGTTATCGCGAAAAGCTTCGCGCGAATCTTCTATCGCAATGCGCTCAACATCGGTTTGCCGATCTTCGAATCCGACGAAGCCGTCGACGGCATCGATTCCGGCGACGAGATCGAAGTCGAAGCCGGCAGCGGCACGATTCGAAACATTACCAAAGGGCAAAGCTACGCTGCGGCCCAGTTCCCCGAATTCATGCAATCGCTGGTTGACGCGGGCGGCCTGGTTCCCTACGTCGAGCGCCGCCTAGCCCAACGCACAACCACCTAGCGAATCCGTCACCCGAGCAAAAGCGCCAAGCAGCTTGTCATCCTGAGCGAAGGCGCAAAGCGCCGCAGTCGAAGGACTGAGCGAAGGCGCGAAGCGCTTGTCATCCTGAGCGAAGGCGCGAAGCGCTTGTCATCCTGAGCGAAGGCGCGAAGCGCCGCAGTCGAAGGACGAAGCGCCGCAGTCGAACGCGCGAAGCGCGAACTACAACGCTAGCGCGGCGGAATGCCGCCGCCGCCGGTACCGCCGCCCATGCCGCCCATGCCGCCCGGACCGGGCGTGATGTTTTCGAAGAAGTTCTCTTTCGGCCGGTAAGCGGCCGTGAACGGCACGCGCTGCGCGGAATCCGTGATCATGCCCAACATGTCGGTCGTTCCGTCGAGCGTGGCTTCCAACAACAGCGTCGTGCCGTCGGGGCGCGTGACGATCAAGCGTACCGCCTCGCCGTCGAGCGTGCCCGACAACGGATACTTCTTGCCGTTGCTGTCGAGGTAGAGACCGCTGAGCGCGTTTTGCTGCTGTTTGAGTTGAAAGTGCGTGTAGAGCGGATTGTTTTGGTTGGGTTGCTGAATCTCGACTTCCCAAACGCCCTCAATCCCGTTGCGCGACGGCTTGGGAGGCGGGGGCGTGGGCTTACCGGAGCCCTTGGCCCCGCCTGACGGTAAGCCGAAGCCGCCGGGCATCGCGATCGGCGTGGGGGTTGCCGCAGGCGTCGCGCTCGCGTCCGGAGCGGACGTTGACGAGGACGACGGCGCCGGCGAACTAAGCGGCGGCGGCGGAGGCGGTGGCGTTGCGAGCAACATCACGGCGAGGGGCACGGCAAAGGCAATCACGGGCGATGGCTTTGGCGCGCGGCCGCGCCCTCCTTCGCGCCAGGCCGCGGCATCGAAGAGGGAGAGGGAGCGGGCGTGCCCTCGGTCTCGATGGGATAGCGCCGGTACAGCGGAAGAGCGGTTACGTGTCCGGCGTTCTGCAATGCCGCGACGTCCTGTGCCAGCGCCGCCATCGTACCGGTGTTACCGGGACACGACAGATCGCCCGAACTCCAGTCGTGCCACGTGACGATCGTGCGGCTGCCGAACGAGGCGCTTTTCATGCACGTAGCGGCCGGCGTTCCCGAGTCGCGGGCGGCGCGCACGTCGCGAAAGAACGCTTCGACCAGCGCCGGATCCGGCGTGAATGCTGCGGCCGCGGCCGGTGTGGCGGGCAAGCGGCGCACGACTTGCGTCGTGGCTTGACCGTTGGATCGCAAGACGATTCGCCAACCCGCCGAGTTCGTCGAGCCGCTGTTCTCGATGACGGCGCCGTCCGGCTGCGGCGCGGCGAACGCCGCGGAAGCAAGCGTCACTCCCAGCGAAGCGCCGATGAGAAATTGCCGCATGGCGGGAAATTGTCGCAGGCTCACATTGCATAGAACGCAGCAACGAGGCCAAGCGTTCTCCTTCAAGGAGGTACGCGCCGGAATCCGGCCAATCCGAACCTCCCGCTTTTATAGTAAGGAGCCGAACGGTCGTGAACCTTCGCTTAACTGCGCTCGCAGGCGTTTCGCTTGCGGCAATGCTCGTCGCGTGCGGCGGTTCCGGCGCGACGGGGAATCTTCCGTCGGGGCCGACGCCCACGCCCTCCGCTCCGCCGACGGCCGGACCGGGCAGCTCGTTCGCGTACACGGGCACGCTTAACCAAAGCAATACGTACGCCTATCCGAATCCGTCGCCGCTTCCGTCCACGGCCGCCTCGGCGCAAGTTACCGAGAACGTCGTCGTCTCCGCGTCGGGCGCGCCCCCGCCGCTGAACGTCCCGGCTTCGGCGCTCGACTACAAGGCGTCCGAGGTGGACGCATACCCGCTGCAGAGCGTTTCGACGACGACCGACAGTTGGCAGGCGAGCGTCGCGGCGGGTTCCGTTACCCAGTTCTTGCAGTACGCGACGAACGTTTCGACCAACGCGAACGCGGCGACCGCTTCGACGATCGCGACGTCGTACACCGCGCCGCAGATCCTCAACGAATCGCCCGAGACCAGCGGCGCGACGTGGACGAACTCCAACGGCGGCACGGTAAACGAAACCGACGCCGACGGAACGACCGACGTCACCAATCGCAATGCGGACGGCACGTACACCGATACGCAAAAACTCGCCAACTCGACGCTGAACCTGACCATCGCGGTAAACGCCGACGGCAGCGGAAGCTACGGCGGAACGGCGCTGGAACAGTACGCGATCAACGGCGAGAACATTCAGGAGATTCAAATGCTCGCGCCGTCCGGCGGCAAGGTCACCGTCCAATACCTGTTCGTGCCACCGGCTACGCCGGCGCCGCCGGCCACCCCGCCGCCCTCGCCCGCACCGCTCGTCATCGCGACGCCGGCCGTCTGGTTCCAGGGCGCGCCGTACGCCGACACGACGACCGTGGCAACCGGCGTAAACTTCCCCGGATCGTGCGCGGTCCCGGCGCAGTTCGGAACCAGCGGTGCGTCGGTGACGCGTAAGATTTCTTCCTACGATCCGGTCCTCGGTTTTACCGACGCGCAAACGCTGGTGAGCTACATCGGCTCGGCCGGTCCGGTTTGCGTAACGCTGGCCGACAAACAAGTGACTTACTACGACTATCTCAACGACACGACCGCGGCGTTCGACAACTTCGCCGACTTCGAGGGTACGCCGCAAGCCACGCAGACGATCTCCGAGACGCTGACGCTGCAGAGCACGACCACGGCTTCGTCGTTACGGCACATCGCATCGGTTACCGCAGTGCGCGCGGCGGCGCTCTCGCCGGCCGGCCTCGCGTTCGCCACGGCGCAGTTTGAGGCGCGCGTGCAACAAGCGCGTGCGGTGCGGCGCAAGGCGGCGCTACGTAGTCTGATTCGTTTCGTTCACAATCACTTCGGAGGCAGCGTGCGATGAATGCCAGAGAACTTCGTGCAATGGCCGCACTGGCGGTCGCGGCAATCTTGGCCGGCTGCGGCGGCGGCGGCCACGGCGGCGCGCTTCCGGGAACCGGAGCGGGCCAAGCCGTAACCATCCCCACCTATAGCGGTCCGGCATCGCTTGCTTCATTCACGTGGGGCAAAGAGACGATGCACAACGCGGTCTACCTGGGCCCGGTCAAGGGCGACATGGGCATGTCGGTAGCGGTCGCGATGAAGTTGCAGAACGAGCGCGGGCTCCTCCAATACGCGCAGGAAGCGAGCACGCCCAAGTCGCCGTTCTACCGGCGCTTCCTTACGCCGTCCGAGATTGGAGCTCGCTACGGCGCCTCCGCGAACGACCTGGCGGCGACCACGAAGTACTTCAACGGCTACGGCATTTCGGTCGGGACCTGGCCGCAGCACCTGACGCTTTCACTGTCGGGCAAACTGACGTCGTTCGAAAAGGCGTTCGGCACCAACATCGGCTGGTGGCGTGACGGCAAAACCACGTTCCTGGCGCCGGTGCAAGCTCCGCACGTTGCGGTCGCGCTACCGATCCACGGCGTCGTCGGTCTCGTGCAACCCCACTTCATGCACAACTATCTCATTCGCATGTCGCGCGGGAACACCATCGGATATTCGCCGCAGATGATCGCCAACGGATTCGATTACTCCGGCGCATACAGTCTGGGGTATAACGGGAGCGGCATCGACATCGGCATCATCGGCACCGGCCCGATCGATACGGCCGCAAACGGCGACGTCGCGTTCTATTCGAAACTTTTCAAAGCACCGGTCGCGACCGTGACCGTCGCGCAGGTTCGCGCGCAGGCCGCCAGCGCACAGAATAACAATACCGGAACGGGCGCGTACGATCCGAATCCGGGAGGCTTGGCGTCACCGCCGCCGGTGACGGACACATGCAACCTTCCGCCGTTTCCGACGCCGCCGGACTACAACACCTGCAATCCCGAGGACGGGGAAGCGCAGCTCGACACGGAGCAGCAAGCCGGACTCGCGCCGGGTGCCAACGTGCTGTTTTACTTTGCGTTTAATCCGGCGATCTGCGTCAACACGTCGACCGGCAACGAAACCGCCCCACCCTGCACGACCGGGGAAGTGACGTATCCGTTGATCGGCATTCAGATCGCCGACGACGAGATCCAGCAGGCCATCGCCGACAACAAGGTCGACGCGGTGTCGCTCAGTTACGGTAGCGGTGAGAACACGGGCTGCGGGTATTATTACTCGTGTTCGGGGACGGATCAGGGAACCGGCATCGGCCCCGACGAGTTCGCCGCTCTAGCGGCCGAGGGCATCGCGGTCTTTGCGTCCTCCGGCGACACTGGAAACCAGTCGTGCTTCGACGGCTCCGGTAATCCGTTAACGACGCCGTGCGTTTCTTACCCGGCATCCGATCCGTCGGTTGTCGGCGTCGGCGGCGTCAATGCGCCGATGGATACGACCGGAAAACTCTTGGGGCAGATCACTGCTTGGGCGGACCAGACGACGCAAGGCGGGAGCGGTTATTTCAACAACGACGTCGGTTCGGGGGGCGGCGTTTCGCAAGTCTTCGCCACGCCGACGTGGCAGCAGGGCGTTACCACAGCGGTCGGCAGCGTACCGGCCAGTCCGCAACTCAACGGTTTCCGAGGCGTGCCGGACATCTCGCTGATGGCCGACCCCTTCACCGGGCCGACCATCGTCGTGAACGCGGCGTTCCCGGACGGCGGCTTTGGACCGTCGGGCGGCACGTCCGCGTCGGCGCCGGAGGCGGCAGCCCTGTGGGGTGTCGTCGAGCAAGCCTGTAAGGCGACTCCCTCGTGCGCGACTGCAAGCGGCGGCCACCCGGAGCGCCTGGGAAATCCGGACGGGCTCTTCTACGGGATCTACAAGGCTGCTATGAACGGCCAGAGCTACAAGAACGTCTTCTACGACGTGCTCTTCGGAGAGAACCAGGCCAACGCCGGACCCGGCGCGCCGACGCCGTTGCCGCCGATCACGGGCTGCTGCACGACCGGTACAGGCTACGATCTGGTGACCGGACTGGGCGTTCCGTTCGGCGGGCATCTGGTCCAGGCCGTGACCGGTCAAAAAGCGCCTTAGACGAGCGGAGGGCCCACGCAGGTGGGCCCTCTTGCCCCGCCTGCTATAATCGAGTGGCTGTGAAAGAGAAGATTCATCCATCCTGGTATCCCGAAGCCCGCGTGCACTGCGCGTGCGGCACGACCTTCACGACCGGCTCGACGCTCAAGGAGATCTCGGTCGAGATTTGCTCCGCCTGCCACCCGCTCTTTACGGGCCAGCAGAAACTCATCGACACGGCCGGGCGGGTAGATAAGTTTAACCAGCGCGCCGCTGCCGCAAAGCAGAAGCAGCTGGACGCCGCGGAGCGTCAAGCCGCCCGCGACGCAAAGAAGACGGCAGCCGCCGAAGCGTAGCTGCACGTCGCCGGTAAAGACGAGCCGCCGAGGCGCCTCGTCTTTTTATTTTGCCCCCGCCCTTCGTCCTTCGACAGGCTCAGGATGACAGCGACGTCCTTCGACAGGCTCGGGATGACAGCGACGTCCTTCGACAGGCTCAGGATGACAGCGAGGGGATCGGGATGACAGCGGATATGTCATCCTGAGCTTGTCGAAGGATGAGCGCGGTCGAAGGGCTGAGCGCGACGAAGACCCCCAATCACAACTAAATATGGCAACGCTGACTGAGGCCGTTACGGCTCGCTTGAATACGATGGTGCGGCGCTTCGACGAGATCGAGGTGGAGTTGGCCAATCCGCCCGGCGGGTTCGATCAGGCCAAATACACGGCGCTGGTCAAGGAGCGATCGCAACTCGAGGAGACCGTTCGCTCGTATCGCGAGTTGTGCGACGTCGAGCGCGAGATCGCTGCCAACGAGACACTGCTGCGCGACGGGGACGCCGAGATGCGCGAGCTCGCCCAGGACGAAGTTAAGAGCCTGCGCGAACGGCTCGAACGCATCGAGGACGAGCTCAAGTCGCTGATGATTCCCCGCGATCTCAACGACGACCGCGACGTATTCATCGAGATCCGGGCGGGGGCGGGTGGAGACGAGGCCGCTATCTTTGCCGGCGACTTGGCGCGCATGTACATGCGCTACGCCGAAGCCACGGGCATGAAGACCGAACTGATCTCCGAGAGCGAAAGCGATGCCGGCGGCTACAAAGAGATCGTCTTTGCGGTAAAAGGCGGCGGCGCGTACCGGTCGTTCAAACACGAGTCCGGCGTGCATCGAGTCCAGCGCGTTCCGGCAACGGAAGCGCAGGGACGGGTGCATACCAGCACGGCTACCGTCGCCGTGCTGCCCCAGGTTGAAGATGACGGCGAGATCGAAATCCGTTCTTCCGACCTGCAAATCGACACCTATAAGTCGAGCGGTGCCGGCGGACAGTACGTCAATAAGACCGAGTCCGCGATTCGCATCACGCACGTTCCCAGCGGCGTCATCGTTGCCTCGCAGCAGGAGCGATCGCAGACGCAGAACCGCGAGAAGGCGATGCAAATGCTACGCGCCATTCTGGCCGAACGCAAACGCCGCGAGCAAGAAGAAGCGATGGGCTCGATTCGCCGCAGCCAGGTCGGAACCGGCGACCGGTCGGAGAAAATTCGGACGTACAATTTTCCGCAAGACCGCGTGACCGATCACCGCATCAACCGCAACTTCGGTAACATCCGCGGCATCATGGACGGCGCACTCGAACCGCTCGTCGAGGACTTGCTCAAAGACGAGCGCGCGCGGCTACTGGCCGGCGAGACGGCCGCCACCGGGTGACGTCGCGCGACGATGAGGCCATCCTGATGGAGCTGGCCTCGGGACGGTCGCGAGCGTGGCTGCTGGCGCACGCCGGCGAACCGGTCGAGCCGGATATCCGGGAGCGATTCGAGGCGCTGCGCGCGCGCCGCGCGGCGGGCGTTCCGCTGGCCTATTTGACCGGCACGGCCGGGTTTTGCGGGCGCGAGTTCGCGGTTGACGAGCGCGTGCTCGTACCGCGGCCGGAAACCGAGCATCTCGTGGAAGAAGCCGTGCGCTTTTTGCGCGAACGGACGAACGCGCGAGCGCTCGACGTCGGTACGGGAAGCGGCGCCATCGCGTGCACGATTGCAGCCGAAGCTCCCGGCACGCAAGTTGACGCCACGGATATTTCGGCCGGCGCACTCGAGGTCGCGCGGACCAACGCGCTCCGCCTGGGCGTCGCGGAGCGGGTGGCGTTCTTCGAAGGCGATCTCACCGGGCCGGTGGCGGGGCGCACCTACGACGCCGTCGTTGCGAACCTGCCGTACGTGCCGTGCGGCGACGTCCCGGCGATGCCCGACCCCGTCGCCTGCGAGCCGAAGATCGCGCTCGACGGCGGACCGGACGGCCTTGCGGCGTACCGCCGCCTCGTCCCCGAGCTTCGGAGTGCCGTCAGCCCGGGTGGCATGGTGCTGCTGGAGGCCGCGCCGCCGACCATCGATGCGCTGCTGGGCTTGGTTTCGGCGGCGTTTCCGCTTGCGGCCGCGACCATCGAACGCGATTACGGCGGGCGCGGACGCTACGTGAAGGTCGTGACCTCAGCCTGACGGAATCAAGTCATCCCGAGATGGCGAAGTATATTTTCTTTACCGGCGGGGTCGTGAGCTCTATCGGCAAGGGCATCACGGCAGCGTCCCTCGGACGCCTCCTCAAGGCGCGCGGAATCAGCGTCTCCATCCAAAAACTCGACCCCTACATCAACGTCGACGCCGGTACGATGAACCCGTACCAGCACGGCGAGGTTTTCGTTACCGAAGACGGCGCCGAGACCGACTTGGATTTGGGTCACTACGAGCGCTTTATCGACGAGAACCTCTCGCACGCCAACAACGTGACGACCGGCCAAGTCTATAACTCGGTCATCGAGAAAGAGCGCCGCGGGGACTACCTAGGGGCGACCGTTCAAGTCATCCCGCACATCACCAACGAGATCAAAGCGCATATCAAGCGCTTTGCCGAGGCCAGCCGCGCCGAAGTTTGCATCGTAGAAGTCGGCGGCACGGTCGGCGACATCGAATCGCTGCCGTTCCTCGAGGCCATTCGCCAGATGCGCTACGACGTCGGCGAGGAGAACGTCATGTACGTTCACCTGACGCTAATGCCCCATCTCGGCGCTGCCGACGAGCTCAAGACCAAGCCGACGCAGCATTCGGTGCGCGAGCTGCGCGGGATCGGCATATCGCCCGACGCGATCGTCTGCCGGACCCAATCGTCCTTACCGATGGCGATGGAACTCAAAGAGAAGATCGCCCTGTTTTGCGACGTGCCGCCGTCGGCCGTCGTGCAAAACGGCGACGCCAAAACGATCTATCAAGTTCCGATCAACCTGGAGGCCGAGGGGCTGGCGCAGGCCGCCGTCCGCAAGTTACGCCTCGCCACCGTAGCCCCGAAACTCGAGGACTGGGCCGCGATCGCCGAGCGTATGCTGCACCCGCGGCGCACCGTGACGATCGCGCTGGTAGGCAAATACGTCGAACTCAAAGACGCGTACATATCGATCAACGAAGCGCTCTACCATTCGGGCATCTATCATTACGCAGGCGTCAACATCCAGCGCATCGATTCGGAATTGGTCGAAAACGAGGGCGTCGAGGTCCTCAAGGGAGCGCACGGCATTTTAGTGGCTCCGGGCTTCGGGGCGCGCGGCGTCAAGGGCAAATTAGCGGCGATTCAGTACGCGCGCGAGCGCCGCGTGCCGTTCCTGGGAATCTGCTACGGCATGCAGCTGGCGTGCGTTGAGTTTGCGCGCAACGTTTGCGGCTTGCCCGAGGCGATGACCAGCGAGGTGGACGAAACCGCGACCGATCCGGTCATCGACTTCATGCCCGACCAGCGTAACTTGGAATCGTATGGCGGAACCATGCGCTTGGGGGCCTACGCTTGTACGCTCGAGCCGGACACGCAAGCGATCAAGGCGTACGGCGAGGTCGAGATTAGCGAGCGCCATCGCCATCGCTACGAATTCAACAATCGTTACCGGCCGATCTTCGAAGAGCACGGCATGCGCTTTAGCGGTCATCATACGGTCGGAAAGACGCGGCTGGTCGAGGTGATCGAGCTGCCGCCCGACATGCATCCTTGGTTCGTCGGCACGCAGGCGCATCCGGAATTCAAATCGCGACCCAACCGTCCGTCGCCGCTCTATCGCGACTTCGTCGGAGCGGCGCTCGAACACGAAGGGCGCATTCGCGGCGAGGGAGGCGTCGAGCGCATCGCGTCTCCCGAACTGCACTGAACAGCGACCGAATCACCGCCGTTATCCTCGCTCGCAACGAGGAGCGAAATCTGCCGCGAGCCCTTACCAGCCTGCCCGCGGGCATCCACATCCTGGTCGTAGACGCACGGTCACACGACCGCACGGCGGAATTCGCCCGGTCCGCCGGTGCGACGGTGATCGAGCGAGCGTGGACGGATTTCGTGGATGCGCGCCGGTTTGCGCTCGCGCAAATTACGACGCCTTGGACGCTGGCCATCGACGCCGACGAAGCGCTCGACGATCGCCTCCGCGCCGCAGTCGTGGCGGCGGACGAACGCGTCAACGGCTACAGCTTCTCGCGCGACACGTATTTTTGCGGTAAATCGCTGCGCATGTGGCACGGCGAGTCGCTCGTGCGGCTGTTCCGGACCGATGCCGCGCGCGTGGAGGCCCACCCCGCAGCCGGCGGCGACGCGCCCCTTCACGAAAAGTACGCCTGTAACGAGCCGGTCGGCGAACTGCCCGGCACGCTGATGCACTTTTCCTATCCCGACGTCGCGGCGTACCGCGCCAAGTTTAGCGCTTACACGTCGATCGAGTCGCGGGGCGTTTCGCCGTGGGCCCTGCCGGGCGCGGCACTGCTGCTCGTCCCGCGGTTCCTGCGTTCGCTGCTGGGCCGCGGTGCCGTGATGGACGGCTGGCGGGGATGGTACGTCGCGTGGATGTCGGCATATTATCCGGTCGTAGCGGCTGCAAAGGCGATAAAGCGGTGAACGCGCGCATCGGGCTCGACGCGCGCCTAACGCGACAGATGTCGATCGGCATGAAAACCTACGTGCGCGAGCTGCTCGTGCGACTTCCGGTCGTGGCGCCCGACCTCACGTACGTCGCGTTCGAGCGCGGCGGCAATTTTGATTTCGACGAACAGGTCGGCCTGCCGCGGCGTCTGCGCGGGGCCAATCTCGACCTCGTGCATTTCATGTCGCAATACGTGCCGCTTGCGGCGCCCCGGCCGTTCGTGATCACGATCCACGATCTCATTCATCTGCGCTATCCGCAGTACTTTAAGTCCCGGGTCGGACCCTATTACCAGGCGGTCGTCAAGCGCGCGTGCGCGCGTGCCGCCCGCGTCATCACCGACGACGAGCGGACGGTCCGCGACTTGGAACGCTTCCTGAACGTCGATCCACAGAAGGTTCGCGTCGTCCCGCTGGGCGTGAACGAACGATTTCTCGAACCGGCTCGTCCGAGAGTCGCGCCGCGTCCCTACCTGCTTTACGTCGGGAACCACCGCGCGCACAAGGACCTTCCCACGCTCTTTGCCGCTTGGCGCGAGCTGGCGCTTCCGCTCGATCTCTACCTCACGGGCGCCGACGATTTCGGAGGCGAGCTCGAGCGCACCGGAACGGCCGATCGCCGAGCTTCGGCTCTGGGCGACGTGGCGGAGGCCGAGCTCGCGAGTTGGTATGCCGGCGCCCGGGCCTTGGTCCATCCCGCGCTGTGCGAGGGCTTCGGCCTTCCGATGCTCGAGGCGATGGCATCGGGCTGCCCGGTCGTCGCGTGCGAGGACGCGGTGCCCGCGGTGCTGGCCCCCGCGGCGCTAACGTTTCCCGCGGGGAACGCAGCGGCGCTGCGCGCGCGTCTGGAAGAATTACTGCGCGACGAGGGTCTGCGCGACCGCCTCGTCAAGGAAGGAAAGGCGCTGGCGCAAACGTTGACGTGGGATGCCTGCGCGAAGGCCACCGCGGAGATTTATCGCCAGGTCGTGGAGGACGTTGCGTGATCGATCGACGGCTCGTCGCAATACTAGCGATCGGGTTTGCATTGCTCGGCGCGACCGCGCAGCCGCCTAAGCACAAGGGCCCGGCGATCATCAGCATCGTCATCAACGGCGAAACGCTGCCCATCGATCCGCCGCCACGCTTCGTCGGCAACGTGCTCATGGTTCCGGTGCGGCGCACGATCGAAGCACTGGGCCTGGACTTCGAGCGTGAGGGTTCGCGCGTCACGACGCACGTCGGAGCGAAAACGGTCGTCCTTACGGTGGATAGCCGCACCGCCCAGATCGATGGCTCGGCCGTCGCGCTCGACGCCGCGCCGACCGAAGACCAAGACGTGCTCTACGCGCCGCTCCGGTTCTTCACGGCGGTCCTCGGCGCGCAGGCGCACTACGATTCGCGAGGGCACGTCGTGACGATCGCTGCCTCGCTGGTCGGACGCTCCGGCGAAGGCGTGGTTTCAAACGGCGATCACGTCGAGCGTTCGGGAACGGTGACGGCCGTCGACCTCAACTCGAATCCGCCGACGGTAACCCTGGCGTACAACGCGTCCGTGAAAACCATTCCGATCACGCGAAACGCGCTCGTCGACATCCAAGACGTGGACGCGCACGTTTCTATGCCGGGCGAACTTTCGGACGTGCGCCCGGGCGACTTCGCGCGCATCGTGATGCACCGCAACGGCAACGTGGACGAAGTCGTAGACGCGTACGGCTCGCATTCGGGACAGGTTGCGGCGGCCGACGCCAGCGAGTTTCTTCTCGACGACGGTCACGTGATCAAGCCGGGACGCATAGCGCAAATTTCGATCAACGGCGCTCCGGCAACGCTTGCGGACGTCCGCGTCGGCGACCGCGCCACCGTTCGCTACAACGTCGAGACGAACGAAGTGCGCGAAGTGCTGGTGAGCCGGACGGTGACGGCTGCGCCCCCGCCGCCGGCGCCGGGCGCCCCGTCGATTTCGAGCGTGCAGGTGGATGCTACGCGCCCGCTGCGTGCCGGAGAGACGTTCACCGTCACGGTGCGAGGAACGCCCGGCGGGTCGGCAAGTTTCGACTTAGGACCGTACCAACAGGGCATCGTTTTGGTCGAGCGCGACGCAGGGGTCTACATCGCGCGCTACACGGTCACGACGGGGGCGAACTACAGCGACGTGCCGATCATCGGGCATCTGCGCAAGAACGGCGTGGACGCCGCACCGGTTCAGGCATCGCAGACCGTGTCGGCCGCCAGCTCTCCGCCGGGCGTCGTCGACTTCGCACCCGACGACGGATCGGTGGTGAACACGAGCAAGCCCTCCATTTACGCGACGTTTGCCTCCGATGCCGTCGAAGTGAATCCCGACAGCATCGAGCTTTGGATCGACGGACGCAACGTGACGCCGGAGGTCGTGCGTACGGTGCAGTCGGTCGAATACATGCCGTCGTACACCTACCCCGACGGAAAAGTTCACGTGACCGTACGCGTCTCGGATCGCGCGGGGAACACGACGACGAAGTCCTGGACGTTTCAGATCAAGACGCGCTGAGGAAATCGGGGGCTCTCGCATGAGCGATTGCCTGTTTTGCAGAATCGTAGCGGGGGAGATTCCGGCCGAACCGGTCTATCGCGACGACCTGGTGCTAGCGATTCCCGACGTCAATCCGCAAGCACCGTTGCACCTGCTGGTAATGCCCGTGCGTCACGCTGCGGACGTCGCGCAATTGGCCGAAGGTGAAGAAGATGCAACGATTGCTGCGGTGTTTTCGACCGCGGCGCTCCTGGGATCGCGTCACGCACCCGGCGGCTTCCGGCTCGTCGCGAACACCGGGAACGACGGCGGCCAGACCGTGGGTCACTTCCACGTTCACGTCATCGGAGGCCGCCGCATGGAGTGGCCGCCGGGATAACGACAACGCACGTCGCGCCGCGAACGTGACGTTGTAGAAAAGATTCGCAGACGACGTAACGCGCAGGCGGCGCGATTCGTTTGCGAAACATGAAGCGTTTGCGAGTTAGCGTTTCGCTCGCCGTCGCGATGTTGGCCGTCCCCGCCGCTCTGTCGGCGAACACGACGTACTTACAGCCCGAAGGCGACGCCACCAGTACGCCCGGTCACACGATCGTCGTCTACTATCAGACCGACGCGCGCGCCGCACTCGACGTCGAGGCGACCGTCTACCGCGTGTCCGGCGAGCGCTACGTCGAATCGGCACAGAGAGCGTTGACGGAACGCGAGCTGTCGCCGCTTGCGCAGGTAGAGAGCGCCCGTTCCAAACCGGTCAAGGACGACGCTTGGCGTCGCGAGGTTGACCTCGCGCCGCTTTCCGCCGGGCCATACGCGATCGTCGCTAAAGTCGGCAACGCAACGTCGGTCAGCATGCTCGACGTAACGACGGTCGGGCTAACGGTGGCGAACTCTAACGACGGCGAGAACGTCTACATGCCGACCGATTTGCGAACGTTCGCAGCGGCGCCGGAGGCGACGTTGTCGCTTGTGGGGGCAAAGGGCGCCTCTGCCGTCGCCACGGCGGAGGGCTTTGCGCGAATACCGGTCCGTGCTGGAACCGTGGTCGTTCGAGGGCGCGACGGATCGATCGCGTTTTCGCAAAATCAGACCTGCTGCTACGCGGCGCAACAGGGCCAGAACGACGTAGGAATCGTGCAGGCCGATCGGCCCGTCTACCGGCCGGGCGATAACGTGTACTTGCGTGCGATCGTACGCCGCGGAGGCATCGGGGACTACCGGATTCCTTCCGGTTCGTTACATTTGCGAGTGCAAGCACCGGACGGCAGCGACGTGGCCAACCGGGATCTGGCAGTATCGGCTTTCGGTACGGTTAATGCGGTCGTGCGCCTTCCTGAAGATGCCGCGGTGGGCCAGTATTCCGCGACGATCGGAACGCTCGCGCGTTCGATCCTGGTCGCGGCGTATAAGAAGCCGGAATACGAGATCGCATTCGCCGGGACGCCGTCGCACGCGATCGGAGGCGCCGGCATGCCTTTTGCGATCAGCGCGCGCTACTTCTTCGGACGACCTGCCGGCGGCATGAACGTGCATTACGAGGCGTACGAGGAGCCAATCTGGTACGACCGCTGGTGGGGCCCGTACGCGTCGTTCGTCCGGTCGTCCGGTCTCTGGAATCGCCAGGGTTCTCCGCTCGGAAGCGGCGATGCGGTTACCGATGCGAATGGTCGCGCTACGTTCACGCTCTCGACCAAGAAGGTGACGTCCGATACGAACGTGACGATACGGGCTACGGCGCGCGACGCGTCGGGCCGTACCGTGACGCTTTCTCAGAACGTGCTGCTCACCGCGGCATCGTTCCGCATCTGGGCGGCACCCGACGATTGGTTCGGATCTCCCGGGCAGCGCACGACGCTGCGCGTTCACGTCACGGGTTACGATGCGGATAAACCGATAGGGGGCATCGAGACGCGCGTGCTCGTTCGCCGGACGCGGTGGGACGGCAACAAGGAAGTCGATGACGGCGTTACGTCGCTAAGCGCGACGACGGGCGCGGACGGCGAGGCGGCGATTTCGTGGACGCCGCAGCGCGCCGGCAGCTACCGCTTCGAGGTCAGCGCACAAGACGAAGCGGGGCGGCCGGCAACGTCGCAAACGTATTTCTGGGTAACGGACGAATCCTGGCTCGCGCCGATCGAGCAGCCGATGCTCGTTCCCGATAAGACGGCCGTCGATCCCGGCCAATCGGCGACGCTGTTACTTGTGATTCCGCATCCGAACCGCGACCTGCTGCTGCTCACGTCCAACGGCCGCATCTACGACGCGCGCGTCGTGCACGTGACGGGCACGTCGCTTCGCGTGAGCGTGAGTGTTCCGCCTGACGCGGCATCGTTCGGCGTTACGGCGCTCTTGCCAACCGAGAACGGCGTAGAACAGGCGACGGCCTCGTTGACGGTTTCGAGACCCGAACGTGCGTTGCACGTCTCGCTCGCTCCCAGAAAGCAGCGGTACGAGCCCGGCGAACGCGCCATCTTCGACTTGCGCGTCACGGACGCGCGGGGCCGTCCTGCGCGAGCGGAGTTCGGTCTCGGCGTCGTCGACCAAGCGATTTATGCGGTGCAAGCCGATGACGATACGGATCCCGTTGCAACGTTCTACCGCGGCGACGCGTACGTTTACGGTTCTGGTACGTGGTTCCGCCCGAATAACGGCGTCGCAGCCGGCCGAATGGAGGAGCTTACGCCGTGAGTGCAGCGTCCGCCCCGGCAGCCATGAAGACCATCGCGAGCGCCACCTCCGGTCAGGTTGCAGTCCGCAGCACGTTCCTAGACACTGCATACTGGTCGCCGGCGGTCGTTACGGGCGATGACGGCCGGGCGACCGTTTCGTTCGCTTGGCCCGACAATCTCACGACGTGGCGTGCCACCGGCCTGGGCGTAACGGTGGACGGCGACATCGGCCGCGGCCAAGGCGAAGCGCTCGTGACTAAAGATTTTCTCGTGCGCTTGGAGACGACGCGTTTCTTGAGGGCGGGGGACGAGTCGACCATCGTCGGTATCGCGCAGGGGCAAAAAAGTGCCCCGGCCGTCCGCCTCGATCTTGACCCGGGCACGCTCTCGACGGTACAGCCGCTCGACCTTTCACTGCACTTGGACGCGAATCAAAGCGCGGTGGGCTCGTGGCCGGTAAACGCGAGCGGCGTGGGCAGCACGGCCCTGACCTTATCGGGAACCGACGGCGCGCGGAACGATGCGATGCGGCTCGCGCTACCGTTGCTCGCAGGAACGGCCGCCGAACACGTGCGCGGCGCGGGCGACTACGAACGGCATCCAACCCTTAGCATCTCGGTCCCACCGGGATACCTTGCCGGCGCGCTGCACCTGACGATTTCGCCGAGCATCCTCGCCGAACTGGTTGCCAACCAGCGCCTGCTGGACGTGTACCCGTACTACTGTACCGAGCAGACGATGTCGGCGGCGCTGCCGGCCCTGTTCATCGGGCGCGTGCTCGGCCAGGTTCACCTTCCGATGCCCGACGACGTGGATACGCACGCGATCGTTCGCCACGCAATCGCGCGGCTGCAGCAACTGCAACACGGCGACGGTTCGTGGGGATGGTGGGAGACCGACGCAGGCCATCCGTTCATGACGGCCTACGCGCTCTACGGGCTGGCCGAATTTCGCAAGGACGGCTTCGACGTTCCCGCGAGCACGTTCGATCGCGGGGTGGATAGCCTAGCTGCGCAAATGCGGAGCTCGAACCGCGACACGCTCGCATTCTGGGGCGGCGGACAGACGGGGAGTGAATGGAACACGCGTGCGTTCATGCTGTTTTCGATGGCGGATGCGGCGCCTAGCCGCATTGACGCTGCCATCCTGCGCGATACGATGGCGCACGCAGATGAACTGAACCCGTACGCGCTCGCCGTACTGGGGTTGGCAGAACACCGGCTAGGCAACGACGCCGATGCCAGGCAGTTGCTCGCGCTGCTGGACCGCGACGCGATCGACGACGGAACCTTCCGTCGCTGGGAGGGGCCGACGTGGCATTATGCGTGGGAGGACGATCCGATCGAGACGACCGCGTACGCGTTACGATTCGAAGTTGCGATGGGCGAAGACGCCGGCAAGACCGATCGCGTCGTCAACTTCCTTCGCTCGGAGCGCCGCGGCAATTGGTGGTACACCACGAAAGACACGGCGGCGGCGATCTACGCGCTTTCCGAGGCGCTACCTAAGAACGCCTCGGAGTTTTCGCCCGACGAGACGGTGCGAATCGTGCTCGATGGCCGGGTCGTACGCAGCGTGCACGTAACCTCGCCGATTCTCGACGCCGCGAACGCCGGCTTGGTGATTCCCGCCACGCAAGTTCATGACGGCTCCACCGTACGGTTCGAGCGCAGCGGTCAAGGCGCGCTCTACTGGTCGAGTGATGCCGTCCGTTACGTTCCGGCCGGCGCGGTGAAAGCTTTCGACCCCGGCACGGCCCTGTTCTCGCGTCTTTTTTCGACGGCGCCGCCCCTCTTGGTGGGCCGAAAATACACGGTGGGTCACGGTGGGCCATGGCGCGTGGGCGACGAGGTGACCGTCGACCTGACGGTCCAAGCATCTGAGGCGATCCAGTACGTCGCCATCGAGGACCCGATGCCGGCCGGCGTCGAGCACGTCACGGAACAGGGCAACGCTGCCGAAGCCGCTTGGAGCGGGCTGCAATTCTTCGACGACCGAACGGTGTTTTTTGCGGATCGCCTGTACCCGGGATCCCCGCTCGACCTTCAATATACGTTGCGGGTGACCACCGCAGGCCATTACACGGCCCCCGGGACTAGCGCGTATGCGATGTATGGGCCGCCTGTCCAGGCGCTCGGGCCGCAGCAAAAGGTCGTCGTGGAGCCGTAAAGGCGGTTTGACGCTCCGCACCGGCTGTGATAGCGTAGGCAGTCGAGGCCCGCAAGCCGGGCCTCGGCATTTTTCGCGTTCGCGGGTATGCGACGCGCTTGAGAGGGGGGTCGTTAATTAATGGAAGTTCGCATCGCACCGGGCGAGTCGATCGAGAGCGCTTTGCGCCGTTTCAAGAAGGCCACCCAAAAGGCGGGGATACTCGCCGAAGCGCGCAAGCACGAGCACTACGAGAAGCCCAGCGTTCGCCGCAAGAAGAAGTCCGCCGCCGCTCGCAAGCGCCGGACGTAAATGGCCGCGTTAAAAGACCGCATTGCCTCCGATCTTAAGGAGGCGATGCGGGCGCGCGACCAACTGCGCCTCGACACGCTCCGGTCCGCGATCTCCGGGTTTACCTATAAACGCACTGAGGCCGCCGCCGAACTGACCGAGGCCGACGAGCTCGACGTGGTGCGCAGGCTCGTCAAGCAGCGCAACGACTCCCTCACGCAATTCGAACAGGCCGGACGTGCCGACCTGGCCGACAAGGAACGTGCCGAGCGCGACATCCTTACCTCCTACCTCCCGCAGCAGAAATCGGCCGAGGAGGTCCGCGAGGTGGTCCGCGCCGCGATCGCCGGCATCCCCGCCGAAGCCCGCAATCAGGGCGCCGTCATGAAGGCTGTCATGCCCCAGCTCAAAGGCCTAGCCGACGGCAACGCCATCCGCGAAATCGTCACCCAAGAACTCACCTGACCACCTGCCGCCTCCAGCAGGCAGAGTGCCCTTCGCCCGGTACGCCGCGCCCGCGCCCTTCGACTGCGTCCTTCGACTGCGGCTTCGCCGCGCTCAGGATGACAGCGGTGATACTTCGTCATCGTGGGCCGCCCCTTAATCATCCTGAGCCTGTCGCTCTGTCATCCTAAGCCTGTCGCTCTGTCATCCTGAGCCCGTCGCTCTGTCATCCTGAGCCCGTCGCTCTGTCATCCTGAGCCTGTCGAAGGACGGGGCCTCGGGCCTTTGTCATCCTGAGCCTGTCGCTTTGTCATCCTGAGCCTGTCGAAGGACGGGGCCTCGGGCCTTTGTCATCCTGAGCCTATCGCTCTGTCATCTTCAGCCTGTCGCTCTGTCATCCTGAGCCTGTCGAAGGACGGGGCCTCGGGCCTTTGTCATCCTGAGCTTGTCGAAGGATTGTGGAAGGATGAGGCCCTCGAAGGGCGGCCGTTTTTAGATAGATGCCTCTGCAACTTCAGCTTGTGTGGCATGGTAGCTTGGGGCATGAGGGCAAGACGAATTCGTTCCTACGTTTTCCTTGGGTTTTTGGTTGCGGGGCTGGCGGGGGCGGCGGCTTCGGCATTGCCGAGCCAGGCGCCGGTGCTGGTCGTGCCGATCGACGGCGTGGTCGACCAGGGGATGGCCCATCTGGTCGCACGCTCGGTGGACGCCGCTAACGCCGGCGAGGACCGGGCGATCGTTCTGGACATCAACAGCCCGGGCGGTCTGGTCGATGCCGGCTTCCAAATCCGCGACTCCATATTTTCCTCGAAGGTTCCGGTCGTGGCTTACGTTTCGGAACGCGCCTATTCGGCCGCCGCGCTCATCGCACTCTCCGCCAACCGTATCGTGATGGCTCCCGGATCCACGATCGGCGCGGCCGAGCCGATTCCCAACACCGAAAAAATGGTGTCGGCGTTACGCGGTGAGTTCGAGTCGACGGCGCTGCGCAATCATCGCAGCGCGAAGATCGCCGGCGCGATGGTCGACAAAGGCGTCGACGTTCCCGATTACAAGCGCACCGGCACGATTCTCACCCTTAATACCGCCGACGCTCAGCGAGCCGGCGTGGCCGACGCGATCGAACCGACCCTCGACGCGGCGCTGGGCGAAGAGCATCTGGGCGGCGCGCCGCAAGTCGTCGCCGGCTACACGTGGGCCGAGAACCTCGCCCGGTTCGCGACGAATCCCGCGGTGAGCGGACTTCTCTTGACGCTCGGTATGCTCGGGCTGCTCATCGAGATGCAGACGATGCACGGCATCGCGGGCGCCATCGGCGTCGGCGCGCTGGCGCTGTTCTTCGGGTCGCACGTTTATGCCGGTTTCTCGAACGGATTCGTGATCGCGCTTGCGATCTTCGGCGTCTTCGGAATTCTGTGGGAGCTGCACGTGGTTCCCGGACACACCGTCCCGGGCGTTCTGGGCGCCGCCGCGCTCGTAACGGCGGTGCTGCTCGCGTTCGGCATACCGTTCTTCTTCGTCGCGCTGGAGACGCTGGCGACCGCGATCGTCCTAACCGTCATCGTGTTTTCTCTCGTGACGCGGGCGATTCCGGAAAACGCGTGGGCGAGGCGCTTGATGCTTTCGAACACGCAAGGCCCCGAATACGTCACCAGCCGCGACTTCACGGATCTCCACGGCCGGACGGGTACGGCGGTCTCGTTCTTGCGCCCGGCGGGGATCGCTTCGATCTCGGGGCGGCGCATCGACGTCCTCACCGAGGGAGAGTTCATCGCACAGGGAACGCCGGTAAAGGTGACGCGCGTCGAAGGCGCGCGCATTTTCGTCGAGCCATACACTCCGTCCAATCTCCCCTCGTTGTAAAGGAGCGCGCGCGTGGTTCAAATCGGTGGCGCAGTTTTTATCTTTATCCTCATCGTCCTGTTCTTTGTGTTCCTGTATTACTTTCCGATCGGATTGTGGATCAGGACGATGGCTGCGGGGGTTCCGCTCGGAATCGTTGCGCTCGTGCGCATGCGCCTCATCGGCATTCCGCCGGGCGTCATCGTTACCAACTTAGTGCGGGCGCGCAAAGCGGGTTTGAACCTAACCGTGGACCAGTTGCAGTCGCACTTCCTGGCCGGCGGTAATATCGAAGCGGTGACGTTGGCGATGATCGCCGCGCAGCGCGCGCAGATTCCGCTGGAGTGGCAGCGCGCGGCCGCGATCGATCTGGCCGGCCGCAACGTCGTCGAAGCGCTGCAGACGTCGGTCAATCCGAAGGTCATCGAAACGCCAATCTTCCAAGGCGTCGCGCAGAACGGCATTCAGCTGAACGTCAAGGCGCGGGTTACGGTTCGCAGCAACTTGGACCGCTACGTCGGCGGAGCCGGCGAGCAAACGGTCATCGCCCGCGTGGGCGAAGGCGTTGTCGCCGCGGTCGGTGCGGCCACCGATCACAAACAGGTGCTGGAATACCCCGACAGCATCAGCAAAGCCGTGCTCGCAAAAGGGCTCGATGCGGGAACGGCGTTTGAAATCGTTTCGATCGACATCGCCGACGTCGACGTCGGCAAGAACATCGGGGCGGAATTGCAAACGTCGCAGGCCGAAGCGGACCGTCGCATCGCACAAGCCAAAGCTGCGGAGCGCCAATACGCCGCGCAAGCTGCCGAGCAGGAACAGAAAGCCGAGACGCAGGCGATGCGCGCCAAAGTCGTCGGCGCGGAAGCCACGATTCCGCTTGCGATCGCAGACGCGTTTCGTAGCGGCAACCTCGGCGTCATGGACTACTACCGCCTTAAGAATATCCAAGCCGATACCGACATGCGATCGGCGATCGGCAGCGACGGCAACGATCAGAGTCCGCCGGTGCCTCCGGTCACGCCTGCGAAGTAGCTCGTGAGCGGAATCGGCCTGGCGATATGGATCGCCGTTATCGTGTTCGGCGTCGCGAATAGCATCCGGCGCAGTACGCGCCGCTCCCGCGTGCCGGTGGCCCAACCGGTTCCGCAAGCGCCGCCACCTCCGCGCGCGCCGGCGCCTCAGATGGCGTTCGCTCCCACGGTCGCGGTCATGGCGCCCCGGCCGCCGGTTCCCGCTCCGCCGGCGCCGCGGCCCGCTCCGCGGCCGCAACCGGCTGCCCCCGCGCCCGTGCACCCCGAACCGCACGAAGTCCGCGTCGAAAAGCGGTCGCTTCCCGGGTTTCGCAGTGTTTCGGGACTCCGGGCGGCCGTTATCGCGTCGACCGTTTTGGGCGAGCCGCGCGCCGTGCGGGAGTACCAGGGGCCGGGGTTGTAAGCAACGGTCTGTTGACCACCACGGAACGAGCCATCGAGCTGAGGCGAGCTGAGCGACCGCGTCCTGCTCTTCGGACAATTCGACCAGAACCTCTCGGCCCTCGAACGCCGTCTCTCGGTAGCCGTGCACGCCGACGGCGACCGCCTAACCTTGGCGGGTAAAAACGCCGACGTGGAGCAAGCCGAGCGGGTCGTCCGGCGAATGCTTCACGCTGCCATCCAAGGATCGCAACTAACGCCCGACGACGTCGCCTTAGCGGTGGCCGACGCGCGCGAGCGCAGCGACGTGCGCGCCATCTCCGAAACGCTGCTGCGAAGCCACCACGGCAAAGAGATCCGACCGCGAACCGCCGGCCAGCGGCGCTTCATCGCGGCCATCGAGTCATCGGCGCTGACGATCGGCATCGGCCCGGCCGGTACCGGCAAGACGTTCCTCGCGATCGTCGCGGCGGTCCGGGCGCTCAAGGAGCGCAAGGTCTCGCGGATCATCCTGTCGCGCCCGGCCGTGGAAGCGGGCGAGAGCCTGGGGTTCCTCCCGGGAGACTTCAAAGAAAAAGTCGATCCGTACATGCGGCCGCTGTACGATGCGCTCGGCGAATTGCTGGACGCGACCGTGGTCCGCAAGTACCTCGACCGCGAAACGGTCGAGATCGCTCCGCTCGCGTTCATGCGGGGCCGCACGCTCAACGATGCGTTCGTCATCTTGGACGAAGCGCAAAACGCGACGCGCGATCAAATCAAGATGTTTCTCACGCGACTGGGCTCCGCATCCAGAATGGTCGTCACGGGCGACGCCACCCAAGTGGACCTGCCGTCGGGCGCGCGCTCGGGTCTACGCGATGCGGCCGAGCGCCTTGCCGCCATATCCGGCGTGTCCGTCGTCGAGTTGGACGAGAACGACGTCGTTCGCCATCCGCTGGTTTCCGCGATCATCCGGGCGTACGGCCGCGAAAACGCGTGATTTACTACCGCAACGACGTCAGACGTAGCGGGGTCGACGGACGCGCGCTCAAGAGCACCGCGCAACGCTTGTTGGCTGCCGCAAACGAGAGCGGCTCGTCGCTATCCCTCACGATCGTAGACGACGCCGCGATCCGCACCCTCAACCGCGAACATCGCGGGAAAGATCGTGCGACCGACGTCCTGAGTTTTCCGCTCCTCGACGAAAACAACGTAAGCCCGGAACGCATGTTAGGCGATGTGGTGATCTCCGTGGAGACGGCGCGCCGCCAGGCGGCCGAGTATGACGCGCCCTTAAAGCGCGAGCTCGAACGGCTTCTGATCCACGGCATCCTGCACGTCTTGGGGCACGACCACGAGCAATCGGCCGAACGCAACGCGATGGAATCGGAAGAGCGGCGTCTGGCCGGCGCAATCGGAATGCCCTGGCCGTACGCCGGCGCCGCAGGCTAAAGCGCCGATGAACGAACCCGACGAGACGCGCGAACTCCCGAAGGAGCCGTACGCGCCGATCGCCCAGAGCAAGTTCTGGCGTTCGTTTCATCACGCGTTTGAAGGTATCATATACGCCGCGCGCACGCAGTCCAACATGCGCATCCATTTGGGTATCGCGTTGCTGGTACTGGTACTGCTGTTGTTCATGCGTTTGGACCGCTACTACGTCGTCGCGATCATCATCCTCATCGCGATGGTTCTCTCGTTCGAAATGATCAACACGGCGATGGAGTCGCTGGTGGACTTGCTTACGGTAGCGCACCACCCGCTAGCGAAGTCGGCGAAAGATGCCGCGGCGGGAGCGGTGCTCATCGCCTCGGTGGCGTCGGTTGCCGTTGGATATCTGGTCTTCTATCAAGGCATCATCAATGGCGGCCAGCGCGTCTTCGTCGCCGTGCAGAACGTCAACACGAACGTCGCGTTCATCATCCTCGCGCTCGTGGCGATCGGCACTATCTTCGCCAAAGCTTGGGTCGGGCGCGGGTCGGCGTTACAGGGAGGGGCGGTATCGGGGCACGCCGCCATCGCCTTCGCGGCGGCCACGCTGCTGGCGTTTCTCTACCAGCGCCCATTGGCGGCGCTCCTGGGCTACATCGTGGCCTTCCTGGTGGCGCAAAGTCGCGTGGAGGGTCGCATTCACACCGGCTGGGAGGTGCTCTGGGGAGCGATCCTCGGGACGACGCTGGTGTTGGCCGTCTTTCTTCTGGTACGCCCCCATGTGCTATAATGGCGCCGATTTGACTATCGATTTGCCCCGAAGTACCACGGCGGACGACCGGGCCGCCCGATGACCGCCATCGACTGGCTCAGACTCGCCTGCCTGGCGTTCTTGGTGCTCGCGGCCGCGTTTTTTGCCGCATCGGAGGCATCGATCGTCTCGATCTCGCGGCTGCGCGCGCGCGCGATGGCGCAGCGCGGCGTTCGGTTTGCCAAAGACGTCGAAATCCTGGTCGAAGATAAGAACCGGGTCCTAACCTCGATCCTGGTTGCCAATACCATCGTTTTGCTCGCCGCCGACTCGCTGGCAACGTACATCTCGATTCAGATGGGCCTTCCCGACCCCGTCGTCCTAGCGACCGTCGTGATGACGGTCGTGATCCTGTTCTTCGGGGAGATACTGCCTAAGATGCTGGCGACGGCGGATGCCGAGCGCTCGATGATTCGCCTGGCCAAACCGATGGTTGCGGCGGTGATCGTCCTGACCCCGATCGCGCGTTTTTTTACCTGGCTGACCGAACTTGTGCTGCGGCCGTTCGGCATTAAGGCCGGCCATCATTTCGTTACGGAAGAAGATATACGAGCGGTGGTCAACGTCGGCGCCGAGCAGCGCGTGATCGAAGAGCAAGAGCGAGAGATGATTCACTCCGTCATCGAGTTTGGAGACACGATCGTGCGCGAGATCATGACGCCGCGTCCCGAGATCGTCGCGGTGCCGGTCACGGACTCCGCGCGACGCGCGCTCGATTTGGTCATCGCCGAAGGGTACTCCAAACTTCCCGTCTACCACGAGTCGAAAGACGACATCGTCGGGGTGGTCCACGATCGCGAGCTCCTGATCTGTCTGGCCGGCGGCCGGCTCGCGCAGACGCCCCTGAGCGAACTGATGCGCCCGGTTGCGCACGTTCCCGAGACGAAGAAAACGGCCGAGCTGTTGCGGGAGATGCAACGCGATAAATTCTCGATGGCGATCGTCGCCGACGAATATGGCGGGACCGCCGGCCTCGTGACGATGGAAGATCTTCTGGAGGAGATCGTCGGCGAAATTCGCGACGAGCACGACGAGGACGAACAAGAGCCGATCCACGTGATTTCAAGGACGGAAGCCGTCGTGGAAGCGGGAACGAACGTGGACGACGTCAACGCCAAGCTCGGGACCGATCTCTCGACCGAAGATTTCGAGACGCTGGGCGGTTACACGATCGGGCTGTTTGGACGGCTTCCGACGGCGGGCGAGGAGATCGACGCGGACGAACGAACGCGCCTGCGCGTCGAACGCACGCGGGGGCGGCGGATTCTAGCCGTTCGGGTCTATACCAACGGCAACGCCAACGGCGGCGACGGCAAAGCCGGCGGCACGACCGGCGAATCGCATGCACTCTCCTGAGGCGCTGCTGGATGCGGCGCGGCGCGCACGCGAAGGCGCCTACGCGCCGTATTCGCGCTTTGCGGTTGGAGCCGTCGTCGAGACCGCCGACGGTTCGCTTTTCTCGGGCAGCAACGTCGAGAATGCCAGACTACGGGCTCACGCTGTGCGCGGAGCGGATCGCGATCGCGCAGGCGGTCGTAAGCGGGCATCGCGACCTTCGCGCGTTGGCGGTGGCGGGGCCGCCCGAAGCTACCAGCGTTCCGTGCGGCGCATGCCGCCAGTTCGCCGCGGAGTTTAATCCCGCGGCTCGCGTTACGTATACGACGCCGGCCGGAGCGGTAACGACGACGCTGGACCGCCTGCTACCCGACGCTTTTCACGGCGACGCACCGGCCGGCACGTGACGCTCGCGCGATCGTATAAGACGAATGCGATCGTCCTTCGCGCTCGTAACTTGGGCGAAGCGGACAAGATCCTGACGCTGCTCACGGATCGGAGCGGCAAGCTCGACGCGGTTGCAAAGGGCATCCGCCGCGGCAAAAGTCATTATGGCGGCCGGCTCGAGTTCGGGAACGAATGCGCGCTCACGATGCATCGTGGAAGAAGTTTGGACGTGATCGTCTCGGCCGAGATCCTGCGCGCTCCCTGGGAGCAGCTGGTCGAACCCGAGCGCTTCGCCGTGGCGACGTTCGCGGTGGAACTGGTCGATGCGTTTTGCGAACCGGACCTTGCAGTACCGGAGATCTACGCGCTGCTGCGCGGTATGCTCGCAGGGGTCGCATCCGGCGAACACCCTCACGCGCTCGTTCCGCGCTTTTCGTTGCGTTTGCTGGGCGAGCTCGGCCTCGCACCGCCGATGCACGACTGCGTGCGCTGCGGCGTGCCGCTCGCGGCGCCGGCATGGCTGGACGCGCAAGACGGCGGCTTCGTGGGAATCGAGTGCCGCGAAAAATGGCGCGAGTTGCCCGAGTTCGACGCGGGTCGAACTCGACATCGTGCGGGCATTGGCCGCGCCGCGCGGAGCGGGCGCCTCCACGCTGGCGCCCCCGCGTATCGCGGCCGCCGTCGATGCGCTGGTCTCGCATCACCTTGGACGGCGCCCCAAGTCGAACGCGCATCTCGCGGAGTTCGCCTAGCCCGTGACCGTCATCGGCCTAGACGTCGGAAGTAAGCGCATCGGCGTGGCGGTTGCCGACCCGACCGCAACCTTCGCTCTGCCGGTCGGTACCATCGAACGGACGAACATCCGGCGCGATTTAGAAAACGTCTTGGAGTACGTGGCGTCCTATGGGGCGCGCGAAATCGTCGTCGGCGATCCCATCTCGCTCGGCGGCGAGCGCGGCGTCGCGGCGCAGAAAATGGACGCCTTCGTCGAACGGCTCGCGGGCGTCTTTCATGGAGAGATTCATCGGGTGGACGAACGGTTGACGACGGCACAGGCGACCAAGACCCTAGTTGCCGCCGACGTGTCGCGCCGTAAGCGGCGCGAATCCGTCGACAAGATGGCCGCTGCGCTCATTCTCGAAAGCTTTCTGGCACGGCGGGGACGCGACGCGCGTTCGTGAGTCGTATCGTAACCCGAGTTGGAGCAGTCATCGCCGTCCTGCTCGGGCTGGTCGCGCTCGCCGCAGGCGCGTGGTGGTGGCACGCGGTCTACGGTGACGTGTCGCATCCGGCGCAGCCGGCCCAGGTGGTCGTCGAGCGCGGCAGCAGCTTCGGCGACGTGGAGCGGCGACTCGCCGATGCCGGCGTGATTGCGGATCCGCTCGCATTCCGCCTCTTGGTGCGTTTACGGCACGAGGACGCGGACGTTCGAGCGGGAGAGTACCGGTTTCCGCCCCACGAAACGGAGGATCAAGTGCTGCACGCGCTGCTGAGCGGTGGTGCAGAAGTGGCGCGCTGGGTTGCGGTACCCGAAGGCTTCACCGCCAAGCAGATCGCCGAGCGCTTGCAGAACGAAGGTTTCGGTCCGGCGGAAGCCTTTGAGGACGCGTTTTCGTCAAGTTCGATCGACGTGGGCGGGACGAAAACGCGCTCGCTCGAAGGGTTTCTCTTCCCCAGCACTTACTTGGTACCGACCGATGCGACTCCGGCGCAGGTTGCGAAAATCATGACCGACGAGTTTCTGTCCAAGCTGCCGCGTGACGCGGCGGCCCGCGCTCGCGGCCTGCACGTTACCGTGCCTGCTGCCGTAACCGTCGCTTCTATGGTCGAACGCGAGGCGAAAGTGGAGGCGGATCGCCCGCTTATCGCCGGGGTCATCTACAATCGCCTCAAGTTGGATATGCCGCTGGAAATCGATGCGACGATCGAATACGCGCTGCCCGAACATCAAACCGAGATCACGCGGTCCGATCTTGCCATGGATTCGCCTTACAACACGTATCTCCACGCCGGCCTTCCGCCCACGCCGATCGCCAATCCAGGTCTTCCCTCGGTGGAAGCTGCGCTCCGTCCGGCGAAGACCGACGCGTTGTACTACGTCTATTGCGGTGGCGGCCGCCACGTCTTCGCGCGTACCCTGGCAGAGCACCAAGCCAACGTCGCGCGATGTCTGAAATAGGTAGGAGCCGAACGATGTCTTCGATCAACGGAGGGCCATCCAAACCACTCGAACTGGGCGAAAAGCTCTTTATTCAGGTTCCCGACGGGGATAAGCTCGAATACGAGGTCGTCGGAGTCCTCGACGACGAGGAGGGGGGCGAATCGTATGCCGTGTTGATGAACGAGGGAGAAGCGAAACCCGACGCCGCCGGCACGAGCGACGACGAGGACGACCGGAGCTTTGTCGTTACCGACCTTCAAGGCAATATCATCGAAAGCGACGACCTCGCACAAGAGATTCTGGACGACTTCATTCTCTTCCAGGAAGAAGCCGCCGAAGAAGGGAGCGAGACCTAATCCGTATTCTGTTCCTTTCGGCAAACGTCGGAGTCGGCCATCAGTCGGCCGCCAAGGCGGTGTGCGCCGGATTGCAAGAGATCGAACCGGGCGTTCGCACGAACGTCGTCGATTCGTATAAGTACGCGGCGTTGGTCGTCTCGCGTGTAGTCGCGGACGGCTACCTGCAAATGGTCAAGACGATCCCGCAGCTCTACCGGTACGTCTACCAGCGCGCCGAGCGGGCGACCGAAGTCGGTCCGTTCCGCACCTGGGCGCATCAATTTACGGCCGGGAATCTGCGGGAACTGATGGTGCGCGAGCGCCCCGACGTCGTCGTCTGCACGCACGCGTTTCCGTGCGGCGCCATGGCGGAATACAAGAATGCCTACGCCGACGCACCGCCCGTGGTCGGCATCGTGACCGACTTCGCGGTGCATGCCTTCTGGGTCCACCACAACGTCGACGGCTACGCGGTTGCCGACGAATCGGTTCGTGCGGCGATGATCGCGCGCGGCGCGCGTCCGGATCGCATTTTGGCCTCGGGCATTCCCATCGATCCGCGCTTCGCGCCGGCCGGGGAATCGCAGCGGCGCCTGCGCGAACGGCTCAACCTTCCCTTAGACCTGCAACTGGTGTTGATGATGGGCGGCGGACTGGGCATGGCGCCCTTGGCTAAGATGCTGGGCGCGCTCGACGACGTGGGGGTTCCGATCGGCGCCGTGGTCGTGGCCGGCCCCGACCCCCGGCAAGAGCGGCGCGTCCTGGCGGCGGCCGAGAGCGTGAACTACCCGGTGCGCGTGCTGCGTTTCGTGGACAACGTCTACGATTACATGCACGCGTGCGACGCGTTCGTTACCAAGCCCGGCGGCTTGAGCGTGGCCGAGGCGCTGGCGGCGCGCATCCCGATGGTGCTGTGCAAACCGCTGCCCGGTCAAGAAGAGCGCAACGCGCGCTTCCTCATCGATCGCGGCGCCGCCACCGACGTGCAGACGCTGCGCGATCTCGGCGATACTTTGGCCAGCGTGCTGTGTGACGCGGAGCGCCGCCGCAAGATGATGGCCGCCTCGGCTCGTGCCGCGCGCCCGGAAGCCGCACGCGACGTCGCCGAGTTCGTCTTGGCCGTAGCCCGGATGCGGCAGGAGAACGTAGCGTGAACTTGCCGTCGCCGTGGCGATACGGATTCTGGCTCGCGATTGCACGGGTCGCGACCGGCGTTATATGGCTCGGCCACGGCGTTCCTAAATTCCGGCACAGCGAGCAGTTCATGCCGCCGGCGGGATTCATCGTGCAATACATAGCGCAGGCCGTCGCCGGTCAGACCGGCCCCTACCACGATTTTCTGGTGAATTTCGTACAGCCGAATATCGGGATCGTGGCCGAACTGGTGCGATTGGGCGAAGTGCTGGTCGGATGCTCGCTCGTGTTTGGACTCTTGACGCGGCTCGGTGCGCTGGGCGGCGTTTTTCTGACGCTCAATTACATTGCGGCGCACGGAATGGGCACGTTCGGATCGTGGACGGGCTTGGATGGAACGACGCTCGTGCTTACCGGTCTGTTCCTCGTTCTTCCAGCGGGGCGCGTGCTCGGCGTAGACGCGCTCTTGGGGCGCCGGTCGCGTCGGGTTGTTGCGCCGGCCGCCGCGCCTCCCGGGGGCGCACCGACGTCGCCGTCGGCGCGCGTGGAGTTCGTGGAAGAACCACCGATGGCGGGACCTACCGCACCAAAGTCGTAGCCTGCGTGCGCTCGCAGGCTCGGTGGGCGGGAGGCGAGAATCGTCGGGCTGGCGCGGAGAGATGGCCGAGCGGCTGAAGGCGGCGGTTTGCTAAACCGTTATACGATGTAAAGTCGTATCGAGGGTTCGAATCCCTCTCTCTCCGAATCGAGCAAAGGATTGCAATCCGGTTCGCGCGTATCAGCAGTGGTCGCGCGAGCGGCAGCAACGTCGCGCGGTCGTAGCTCAATTGGATAGAGCAACAGGCTACGAACTTGTAGGTTGGGGGTTCGAGTCCCTCCGACCGCGGATCTGATAGCGAGAGTCACGGCCGGCGGCCGCGACTCTTATATTTTGTCACCGGGGCCAGAGTGGGGGCGCTTGCGGACGCGCCCGAGGGGGTGGTATTCTGGTTCGTCGAACCCCAGGGCGCGGTTTACGGCTCGGTAGACTCAGTGGTAGAGCAGGGGACTCATAAGCCCTTGGTCGTAGGTTCGAGTCCTACCCGAGCCACATTTTTTTGCAAGGCGGGTTTTCCCCATGTCGACCATCCCGTGCGACTTTTGCCCTCATCCCGTCGATCGGACGCAGATGGAGGAGATCGAGATCTCGCACTACGTTCCCGACAGTTCCGGCGACGATCTTGCATACGCGCGAACGTATTTCTTCGGTCATCCCGACTGCGTTCGCAAATTTTACCGTACGCTCGTCGATCACAAACTCGACCTCTTCAAACATATGCCGAGCCAGGGACCGTCGCCCGACGCTCCTAAAACCTAGCGGCCACCGGGCGCCCGTAGCGTAGCTGGATAACGCGCAGCCCTCCGAAGGCTGAGATCGGGGGTTCGAATCCCTCCGGGCGCGCCATTGGTTTGCAGACAAGGAGCGCGATGAAGCGCATATTGGTCCCCATAGATGGGTCGGATATCGCGACCAGAGCGTTGGATTTCGCGATCGAGCGAGCGAAGTTGCAAAACGCGCGGCTGACCATCGCGTTTTCGCTCAACATCGTTCAAATCGCCGGGTCGTCACAAGAGCCCGCCGACGCGACCGATCCCCGGCCGCTGCTCGACGCGCTGGACCACGAAGCGGAAGCGATTTTCGCCGCGGCCGAGGAGCGGACGAAGCGCGCTAAGGTCACCGCGGATCGTGCCAAGCTCGAAGGTTCGCCGGCGGCGGCGATTCTGGCAGAGTCTGCGAGCATCCAGCCCGATCTCATCGTGATGGGAACGCACGGTCGCCGCGGCTTCGAGCGCTTCGCGGTAGGCAGCACCGCCGAGGACGTGATTCGCGCGTCGGGCGTTCCGGTATTCGTCGTACCGAAACGCGCCGACAAGCGCCGCACCGGACCCCTCACGCGTGCTTTGGTTGCCGTCGACGGATCGCCGGCCGCCGATCTTGCGCTGCGTTTCGCGTGCGATCTGGCTCGCGCCGAAAAAACGCGCATCGTGCTGTGCGTGGTGATCGACCAGTCCGATTCGCACTGGGACGATCTGGACCGGAGCGTGTTCCTCGAGATCGAGAAAGAAAAGCACGCAAAACGCTTACTGGACGAAAGCAAAGCACTGGCCAAGTCGCTCGGCGCAGATGCCGAGACGACGCTACGGCACGGAAAGGCCGCCGAAGAAATCCTGGCTGCGGCAGCCGGTGCGGAGGCCGACTGCATCGTAATGGGAACGCACGGACGGGCGGGGATTCCGCGATTCATCCTCGGCAGCGTCGCCGAAGGCGTCCTGCGCTCGAGTACGGTGCCCGTCTGTGCGATTCGGCAGCAGGGGGCGTAACCTGCGCGATGACGGCAACGCCCAGCGACGAGTCGTACGTCCGTCGCGCGCTCGAGCTTGCAAGCGACGCCGAGGCGTGCGGCGACGTACCGATCGGCGCGATCCTCGTGACCGGCGACTTGGTTTTTGAGGCGAAGAACGAGAAGGAGAGCGGGCGCGATGCGACCGCACACGCGGAGATGCTGTTGATTCGGCGCGCTTCGCAGGTGCTCGGCGCGTGGCGGCTGTCGGATGCGACGATCTACGTGACGAAGGAGCCGTGCGCGATGTGCGCCGGCGCGATGATCGCGGCGAGAATAAAGCGTTTGGTTTACGGCGCGCGCGATCCCAAGGGCGGAGCCGACGGCGGCGCGTTCGATTTACTTCGATCGCCCAAGATCAATCATCGCGTTGAAATCGAGGCCGGCGTACTAGAAGAGGAGGCGGCCGCGCAATTGCAGCGCTTCTTTCGCGCGCGCCGGAATCGCGACGGGGAAGGTATTGGAGGCTCGGCGCTGTAGTTAGGGGCGCTTTGGGCAAGCGCGCTTCGTGCGTGGAGAGGTGGTCGAGCGGTTGAAGGCACCCGCCTCGAAAGCGGGCAGACGTGATGAGCGTCTCGAGAGTTCGAATCTCTCCCTCTCCGCCAGCGCGCTTGCCAAGACCCCAGGCCGGCGCGTAGCCGCGGGCGCGCGATCTAAAGGCGTCTTACGGCGTAACCGTGGGGACCGGCGTGCCGGCGAGACGCGGGTCGGGAGCTTCCGAGGGGAACGCGAAGTCGTCGTACGTGACGTCGGCGACGACTTTGAAGGTCGAGACGATGACGTGTTCCGTCGCCGAGAAACGTCCGTGCGTGAGTACCCAGTGGCCGTCGACGACCTGATAGTCGAGCGCGATGATCATGTCGCTGTTCGCCGTCCGAATCTCGACGTGCGAGGGCAGTTGGGTCTGCGGGTCTTCGATCACTTCGCTGGGATAAAAGCCCTGACCGACCCGCGCGGTCGGGTCGACGAGCAGGTGGAGGCGCTGCTCGGTGGAGTCGGGCGCATAGCGCGCCGCCCAAAAACTGTTATACGGCACCAAGACGTCGACGTCGGGATCCGGCGCGGGAATCGGGAACGTTACGGGCGCTCCGCGCTCGAGGTGGATTTCCACGTTCTTCAAGTTGGCAAAATAGCTGAATTGATATGCGGAAAACGGGTTGAACTGCGCGATGATTGGAAACGCCTCGCCGGTCCGCTCGCCCCCGCCGGGGAGGTCGCGCATGATGGCGTAATTGTCCGCGACGCGGACGGCGACGGAGCGGTCGATCTCTTGAGTACGGCCCATCGAGGGAGCCGAAATGCGCGTCGTTTCCCGATAGGTCATGTACGGCGGCGTTCCGCTGAGGTAGGCCTGTGCCGTGCGATTCACCAGCAGCGCCAGTGCGACGTCGGGGATCATCATATGGACGTTGTCATTTGCTACAGGGAAGGCAGCCACTCCCTCCGGAATGCGGCTGCATGATCGTTGAACCAAGCGAAGCCGTCGTCGCACGCACCGTCGAGATCCGGCGGACCATCCACCGGCGGCCGGAACTCGGCTTTGAAGAGAACGAGACCGCCGCCTTAGTGGAGCGCGAACTCGACGCCCTCGGCATCGCGCACCGCCGAGCTGCGGGCACCGGCGTCGTCGGCGTCATCGAGGGCAAACGTCCCGGCCGCACCGTTGCGCTGCGCGCCGACATGGACGCCCTCCCGCTGACCGAGCGGACCGGCTTGCCGTTTGCATCCGAAGTGGCCGGCAAAATGCATGCGTGCGGGCACGACGCGCACACCGCCATGCTGTTGGGCGCCGCGCGCATTCTCGGCGGCATGCGCGACACGCTAGCGGGAACCGTGGTCTTGCTTTTCCAGCCGGCCGAAGAAGGACCCGGCGGCGCGCAGCCGATGATCGACGAAGGCGCGCTCGACGATCCGAAAGTGGACGCCATCGCGATGCTGCACGTGGATACGCGCATCGGCTCCGATCGGGTCGGGATAACGCCCGGACCGGTGAGCGCGGCGGCCGACGAGTTGTACCTCACCGTTCGCGGCAAAGGCGGCCATGGGGCTCATCCGCACTCCGCGATCGACGCCATTCCCGCTTCGGCCGCGATGGTGCTCGCACTGCAGAACCTCGCGGCGCGCGAAACCGATCCGCTCAAGAGCGTCGTGCTCACGATCGGCACGATCGCGGGCGGCTATCGCAGCAACATCATCGCCGACGTGGTCGAGATGTCCGGAACCGTGCGCGCCTTCGATTCAGAAATACGCGAAGGCTGGGAGAAACGCGTCAGGCGCATCGTGGACGGCATTTCGGCGGCTTACGGCGTAACGTCGGAGCTGCGGGTCCTCTACGGCTATCCGCCGGTCGTGAACGACGTCGCGCTCTCGCAAGCGTTTTCGGAGTACCTGCGGCGCGGGGGCGTTCGCGTCGAAAAGCTCGCGCCGTCGATGGGAGCCGAGGACTTCGCGTACTTTGCGTTGCGGGTTCCCGCGGTTCTCGTTCGGCTGGGCGTTCGCACCGAGCACGGCGGCGCGGTCCACAGCGGTCACAGCCCGGAGTTCCGCATCGACGAGAGTGCTCTGCCGCTGGGCATCCGTACGCTGGTGGCATTTGCCACCGGCATCGGCGGCGGCGAGATCCCGCTCGAGCGGGCGCCGTCCGGTCCCTAGGCGGCAGGCGCGCGCGCGCGGCCGACAAAGTGACGTTTTATGGCTGCTGTAGCAAGCGAAGACCTCGTGCTGCGCCCGGGGCTTCGCAACTTCACCGCAACGCACGACGTCGCCGCACCTGCAGAGACTGCGTTTGGGCTCGTCTGTGCCGTCGAAAAATGGCCCGTTTGGCTTTCGTTCGTGCGCAGTGCACGCCCGCTCGACCGGACGGCGCCGCTCGCCGTCGGCAGCGAGATCGTCTTGCGCTCGACGCTGCCGGGAGAAGAGGAACAGCTGTACGAGGTGGATGCGTACCTTACGAACCATCATCTCTCGCTGGTGGGCGCATACTCCGTGCGGCGCCGGATCGAGTTTCGGATCGAGCGCAAGACGGCGATCTCGCGCGTACACGCGCGCGTTTCGTATCCGTCGTACCACGGACGTTTCGGCGCCCTAATGGACCGCTGGAAGAACGGGCGGAAGATCGGCAATGCGCTGGAGGACGCCCTCGTCCACTTCAAGGGCATGGTCGAGATGCACGACGAGACCTCGTCGCTAGCAGTCATTGACCTGGACTGCTAAGGCCCGGTATACTCGAGCCCTATGCCTCTCTACGACTATCGCTGTGCCGACTGTGGGCACGTCGTCGAGGTCCGCCACGGATTCGACGAGGCCTACGAAGGACGCTGTCCCCAATGCGGGGCAGCGCTCAAGCGCGTCTTCAACCCGGCTCCGATCGTGTTCAAGGGCTCGGGCTTCTACGTGACCGATTCGCGGCCGCCGAAGGCCGCCAAGTCTGCTGCCGGTGGCGACGGGGCCTCCAAGACGGAGTCGAAGACGGGCGACGCCAAGCCGGCCGAGAGCACGTCCAGCGCGCCGAAGGCGCCCGAGCCGTCAGCGGACACCTCGTCCAAGGGCGATTCGGCCGCGTAAGATGCCGGCCGAGCGCTTCGCGGTCTGGTTTCTAATTTTCGCGTGTATCGCGGCGGCCGCGATGCTGCTCTATTCAACCGTTCTTTTGGTTTTGGCGGCGGCCAACACCGGCCGGTTCGCCGCTCGCGTCAAAGGTTCGGTCGATAGTCTCAACGTGCCGGCGTTCCAAGCGCGTGCCGACCAACTAAGCGCAGCTGGTGCGCGAGCCGGCGAGCTTGTGGAACGTTCCAAGGCAGCCATCGATTCACTCTCGCGCAGCTTCGCGTACGTTAAACGAATAGTGATGCTATTCGCCACGGTGCGCGCAGTAGTAGCCCGGCGCTAACCCTTAAGCCTGAGCGCGAGCCAAGCGCTCGGTAAAACCCGGAAAACTCACCGCAACGCTTGCATCGCTATCGATCGTGAGCGGCCCACACGCGCACGCGAGCACCGCAGCCGCCATCGCGATCCGGTGGTCGTCGAACGTTTCCACGATCGCGTTCTCGCGGGCCGAGGGCGTGCCGCCCTCGATTTCCATTGCGTTCGGTCCGGTTGCGGCGCTGCGAACGCCCACCGCCGAAAGCAGGCCCTCGATGGCGGCAATGCGGTCCGATTCCTTCGCGCGCAGATCGTGGATGCCCGAAATCTTGGTCGTTCCGCTCGCAAACGCGGCCGCGACCGCCAGTAGCGGGATCTCGTCGATGGCCCGCAACGCCAATTCGGAATCGACCGCGATTGCATGCAGTGGCGCGTGCCGTACCCTGACGTCGGCGACCGGTTCGCCTGCGGTCTCGCGCTGATTTGCAATCTCGATGTCGGCGCCCATGCGCCGCAACGCGTCGATGAGGCCTGTCCGCGTCGGGTTTACGCCGCACGACGGGACGATAACGTCGCTCCCGGGTGCAATTGTCGCAGCCGTAATGAAGAACGCCGCGGCCGAAACGTCGCCCGCTACGTCGATCCGGCGCGGCGCGAGGTCGAACTCGTGCAGCGCGACCGTTCGTCCATCCCAGGTAACTCCCGCGCCGAGAAAGCGCAACAAGCGTTCGGTGTGGTCGCGCGAGCGGCGGTCGCCGGCGATCGTTATCGGCGTTCGTGCGAAAAGACCCGCGAACAGTAAAGCCGATTTCACCTGAGCCGAGGGCCCGAGAAGAATGAAGTTGCGCGTCTCGATGCGCGGCGTTCCGCTCAGCGTCATCGGCAGACGTCCGTCGGTCGTCTCGATCTTCGCGCCGAAGGCGCGCAGCTGCGCGGCGGCGGGCTCCATCGGCCTGCCGCGCAGCGAGGCATCGCCGTCGAACGTGGCGGAAAGATTTGCGCCCGCGCAGGCGCCGAGCATCATGCGGGCGGTCGAACCGGAGTTCGTGCAGTCCATCGCAGCCCGCGGAGAGCGCAGACTGCCACCGCCAACCACGACGCTGCCGTGCCCTTGACGTTCCACGCGCGCGCCGATCGCCTCGACGGCCGCCAGCGTAGCGGCGACGTCGCGACCGTCGTTCAAGTTGACGATCGGGACTTCGCCGTCGATCGACGATGCAAGGATCAGCGCTCGATGGGAAACGGATTTGTCGCCCGGCACCGGAATCTCACCGCGAATCGGCCCGCGGGCAAAGGAGACGGGCGTGCGCGGCGGCGTTGCGTCGATCAGTGAACGATCTTCCCCGTCTCCACCACTTCAAACGCCGACCCCGGAACGGACTTGAGTTGGTCGAGTTCGTTGTCGTTCCAGCACGACGACGGATTGTTACCGGTTCCCTCGCCTTGGAAGTACCAATCCGAGCCATTGTCCGCGACGAACATTCCGTACTGCTTCATTGCCGTGAGGATGATTTTCGACACGGTATTAAACCCGGAAATGTCGTACGATGCCTTGAGGCGCAGCCGCAGGCCCATCGGCGGATAGTTGGCGTTCGTGTAGCTGCTGGCATAGTGCCGCGCCGGACTGATATAGCCGTCTTGCGTGCGATTGAACGTTACGCGAAGCGCGTGATTGATTACCCCGGCGTTGATTTCCGCGCATTTTACCAGCGCCGGAAGAATCGGCAGCCCCGCGGCATCGGCGGACGTCCAGCCGTGCGGGCGCAGGGCGTCCGACGTGAGGAAGAAGCGCGCGCCGGAGCCGGCCTTCCAGGAGGCACCGTTGCGTTGCGGATAGGAGGACCACGTTTCGAAGAGCTGGCAAATGCCTTGCTCGAGCACCAGAACGTGGCGGTCTCCGGTTGAAGCCGACCCGCCTTCGATGGGTGCGTTCGCCGGGAACGGATACGGACCGGGATCGCTTTCCGAGGCATACTGGAACGACATCGGTACGCGCGGCTGGTATTTTCCAACGACGATGAACGGAATGCCGTAGGTTGGATCCTGGCCGAAGTCGGGGTGGAGATGCGTGTTGCTCGAGAAGGTCAGGATCGTGTTGATATAGTTGGTGGAGTTCGGGTCGAGCGGGTAGTTCGAGATGTTGGTATTCCAGGGATTGTCGGCGGGGAAAATCTGACATCCGCCGATCGTGGGAACGCTCGAACCGGCCGTATTGGAAACGGCCTGCGCCGCGCCGTCGGGAAGAAGCGTGCCGCCGCCGGGGACCGATTCCCGGGATCCGCCGCCGCATGCGGAGAGCACGGCGATCGCGAGGACGAGGGCTAGTTGACGCATGTACGTGCTCCTGTCGGCAGGTACGAAGCCCTTCGAACGATGCGCGCTCCGTCCTGGTACGGCCGTGTAAAGATTGCGCAAAAAGAAAGCGCCGCCGCATCTGTGCGATGCGGCGGCGCGGTCTGCACCAACGAGGGCTAGCTGCCCGCGTGGGCGGCGATGGCCTTTTGGATCTGAGCCTTGACCGCTTCCATGTTGAACGACGCGCCCGCCTGCATCGGCGGGAAGTCCACGAACGTCAACGCATATTTGCCAACGACTTCCTGAACGAGTACGAAGCGCCAGAACTCGTACGCAAACCAGTTATAGAATGCGAGCGATCCGCCCAGGCCGGTCCGTTCGAACGGGTCCAGGCGAAGGTTGCAAAGGATCGGCCAGTCTACTTTTACCGTGCCGCCGAGCCAGCCGCCCGGCTGGTCGATAAAGCGATACTTGTAGTCGTTCACGCGAACCGCGCCGAGTGTACCTTCGGCAAAGTAAAAGATCTCGTGCCGGTTGGAGGGTCCCTTACCCGTCAGAAGCGCCGTCTGGTCGTAGCCGTCCAGATGGACCTTGTAGGTCGTGTCGCCGAGCTTCTTGCCTTTGGTGAGTTCCGCCGCTACGTTCGAGTCGCCGGCGATCGAGACGAACGTCGGGAACCAATCGAGCCCCGACATGATGCCGTTCTCGATTTTGCCGGCCGGAATCTTCCCGGGCCAGCGCGCGATGCACGGAACGCGGAAGCCGCCTTCGAGCACGGTCCCTTTCCCGCCGGCAAACGGCGTCTGTCCGCCGTCCGGCCAGGTGAAGTTCTCCGTGCCGTTGTCGGTTGAAAACACGACGATCGTGTTGTCCTCGAGCCCTTGGTCTTTGAGATGTTTCATGACGCCGCCGACGATGTCGTCGAGCTGTGCCATGCCTGCCTCGTGGATCGACCAACCATTGTCGGAATTGCGCATGCCGTCGTATTTGTCGGACAGGTGCGTCACGACGTGCATTCGCGTGGGATTGAGCCAACAGAAGAACGGCTTGCCGCCGGCCTTGGCTCCGTCGATGAATTTGAGCGCGTGCGCCAAGATTTCGTCATCGACGGTTTCCATGCGCTTCGGATAGAGCTCGCCCTCGTCTTTGATTTTCTGCTTTCCGACTTTGCCCCAACGCGGGTCGACGGTCGCGTCGTCGGCGTCGGTGGCCCAGCTATGAACCATATTGCGCGGGCCGATCTTGTCTTTGAGCGCCTGCGGGTAGTTCCGGTGCGAGGGGTCTTCCATCGCGTCGAGATGATAGAGGTACCCGAAGAATTCATCGAAGCCGTGAACCGTCGGCAAGAATTGGTTCAGGTCGCCTAAGTGATTCTTTCCGAATTGTCCGGTCGCGTAGCCCATGGATTTGAGCGCGGTCGCGATGGTCGGCGCCTCCGCGGGCATCCCGATCTTCGCGCCGGCTTGTCCGACCGTCGTCAGACCCGTTCTGATGGGCAATTGGCCGGTGATGAATTGTGCGCGGCCGGCCGTGCAGCTGGCCTCCGCATAGTAATCGGTAAAGCGAATACCTTCGGTCGCCAAACGATCGAGGTTAGGCGTACGCGTCGCCATGATGCCTTGGTTGTACGCGCCGATGTTAAACCAGCCGATATCGTCCGCCATGATAAACACGATATTCGGCTGCGATGATGTAGCCACGTGTCAATGCTCCTAACGAGTCTCGAGGTGAGGCTCCGATGCGCGTACCGTGCCTTCAAAAAGGCTCGGACCTGGGTGGTGCGCCGTGAACGGCCGTCGTCCCTCCGGCGAAAAACGCGCCGCCGCGTTCCGTGATGCGGTGGCTTCATTGCCCTTATGGCTTTCTTAACGTGTTGCATGGCAACCGGTTGCTCGTACGTTGGAGGGGCCATCGCCCCATTCCAATAACCCCCGCGTTGCCCTAAGGATAGTAAGGCCACGCCGCGAGAGAGGACATTGTGGACAAGAAGACCTTTCCGCTAAACCAAGATCGCTACAATCTTCCCGTTCCGGAGTGGGATTTCCCAAGGGCCAAGATCGAGAAATACGCCGTTGATTCAACGCCGGACTTCCCTCCGGTTAAGTCCGCAGCTCCCGGCTCACCCAACATCCTGCTGGTCCTGCTTGACGACGTCGGTTTCGGATGGCCCAGTGCGAACGGCGGGCCGGTACGAATGCCGACTGCGGAAAAGATCGCGAAGCGGGGCCTCTTTTACAATCAGTTTCACACGACCGCGTTATGCTCGCCATCGCGCGCGGCGCTTCTGACCGGTCGTAACCATCATTCCGTAGCGACCGGCGTCATTCAGGAGATGGCGACGGGTTACCCCGGCTACTGCGGCCTAATACCGAAAGGATGCGCGACGGTCGCGGAACTCCTCAAGCAAGATGGCTACACGTGTGCTTGGTTTGGAAAAAATCATAACGTTCCCGACAATCAGACCAGCGCCGCAGGACCGTTTGACAACTGGCCGACGAATCAAGGCTTCGACTATTTCTACGGATTTATCTCCGGAGAGACAGATCAGTTTTTCCCGTCGTTGCTTCGGAATACGACGCCCATCGAGCCTCCGCGTAGACCCGAGGAGGGTTATCAACTCACGCGCGATCTTGCCGATGAGTGCGTCGCGTGGATTCGTCAGCAGAAGTCGATCGCTCCGGAACGGCCGTATTTTGCGTATTTCTCAACTGGAGCCGCGCACGCACCGCACCAGCCTCCGCTCGACTGGCGCGGACGCAACGCCGGCCGCTTCGACATGGGTTGGGACAAGTATCGTGAGATCGTTCATCAGAATCAACTCGATCTCGGCCTCATTCCGAAATCGACGAAATTGACGGAGCGTCCTAGCCAGATTCCGGCTTGGGACGACCAACCCGACGAACACAAGAAGCTGTTCGCCCGTCAAGCGGAGAACTACGCGGATTTTCTCGAGCACACCGACTTCGAAGTTGGGCGCGTCCTCGACTCGATCGAAGCGATGGGCGACCTGGAAAACACGCTGGTCATCTACATCCTCGGCGACAACGGTTCCAGCGCTGAAGGGTCGCTGGTGGGCACCCCTAACGAAATTATGAGCCTCAACGGCCGTCAGCCGTCGATGGACGAGGCGATCGGCTTCCTGGACAAATGGGGCTTGCCGGGCACGTCGCCCCACTATGCGGTCGGCTGGGCTTGGGCGGGCGATACGCCGTTTCAATGGACCAAGCAAGTCGCGTCGCATTTCGGCGGCACTCGCAATTCGATGATCGTTTCCTGGCCGAAGATCATAAAAGAAAAAGGTGCCGTTCGCTCGCAGTTTCACCACGTAATCGACATCATGCCGACCATCATGGAAGTCGCCGGAATCCGCGAGCCCAAGACCGTCAACGGTTTCATCCAGCGGCCGATCGAAGGCACGAGCTTGGCGTACACGTTCTTGCCGGAAAATGCGTCCGCTCCGAGCCATCGCACCCAACAGTACTTCGAGATGCTAGGCAATCGCGCCATGTACAGCAACGGGTGGATCGCGTGTTGCCGTCACGGACGCCTGCCGTGGGAAACGTCCGGTTCGTTTAGTTTCGACGACGACAAATGGGAGTTGTACAATATCCAGGAGGATTTCAGTCAGGCCGTCGATCTTGCCGAGGCCGAACCGGCCAAGCTTCGCGAGCTGCAAGATCTCTTTATGGCCGACGCCGCGAAATACAATGTGATGCCCATAGACGATCGTTTTACGGAGCGAATGGACGTCACGCTGCGGCCAAGCTTTTTTGCTGGGCGGGACACGATTACGTTTTATCCAGGCATGATTCGGTTGCCGGAAGGTAGCGCGCCAAAGACCGTGGGCGTGCACCATCGCGTCGATGCGTCGGTCGATATTCCGGAAGGCGGCGCACAAGGTGTTATAATGGCGTTAGGCGGTGAGGCCGCTGGCTGGTCATTATTCTTATGGAACGGAAAGCCGCGCTACCACTATAACTTTTTCGGATTGCGACGTTACGATGCAGAGGGCACCGAGGTATTGAAGGCGGGGAAGCATACGATCACGCTTGAGTTCACGCCGGACGCGCCTAAGCCGGGATCGCCGGCCAACGCAGTGCTTAGCGTCGACGGCGCCGAGGTCGCCGACGTTCGGATCGACGAGCAGATTCCGATGCGTTGCGGCACCGAGACCATGGATGTCGGCATGGACTGCGTGTCGCCCGTTTGCGACGACTACGCAAAAGTGGGGTTGTTCCCGTTCACCGGGACGATCGAATCGGTGACGCTGACCCTTGGCGACGGTCACCAGCCGACCGGCATGGAACGTCTCGAACTCGCAACAAAGATGGATTGATCCCTAGTGGCGGCCTTGGCGGGCAGGCCTGCGCGCTAAGGCGCAAAGTAGGAACCGCGCCGTTCAAAGGCCGCGCCGCCGCTTCGTACCATCGTCGCAGGACGAAGGGTAAAGAACTGCAGGTCTTTCGGCCGGCCGTAACGAGCCGGAGCTAAGCGTTCGGCGCTGAACTTGAGATAACGGATTTGAGGACTGCTAGCAGCCCCGGAGGCGGCGGCCCCTTAATTTTGATATCGAACGAACACGGCGTCGACAACTAGAAGGCTCGATCAATGCATTTGCACGTGGGCGAAAAGACCTTCGACGCTCACCTCCTAGCAATCGAACGGGTACATCGCGAGCTGGCCGCACGCGACGAAGCCTGGGAGTTCATGCCTCCGACACCCATTTCGCACGTTCGGGAATACGCATCCGACCGTAAGCGTCTTTGGCGGTACGCCGACAAAATCATCGGCGCCCGAATTGAGCAATTTCGCGAGTCGTCGTACCTGAAGACCTGGTTCTTCCTCGATCTCTACCTATACGGACGCGCTAGCGGCAATCCGTTTGCGTTGCCGTTTGCGGCGCGCGCGCAACTTGAAACGTACGCCTACGTGCACGATACGGTCTGTATCATTCAGCAAAACGCCGGAAATCAGCCGGAGAATTACCTGGAGCGAGTCGCGACGGTCGATAACGAACTCATCAGGGCGATGCACGGCACTCGATCCGAACGCATGCTCGATATCGTGGCTACGGTGGGGGCACGTGATGTGCGCCCGCTACTCGGCGATGGCCGCGAGACGGAAGCGGTTCGCAACATTCGCTCGCGAATGGAGAAGGCGTCAAAAACATCACCATACCGCGAGATCGTGAGCGATTACGAGCACGTTTCCGCTTACGTCCATTCAAGTTATCAACAAGACGAAATCCTAATGGTACCCAGCGCTACGGGCGACGGCCGGTTCAGCCGGCTTTCGCGAACGCACAATCTTCCTCTAGAAGCCCTGACACGTGCCACGGCCCGAGCCATGGCGATTGCGGCGCGCTCGACGATTGACGAATTCGCGAACCTCGATCCGCCATTCCCAGCGTCGGAGGTATAACCGTAACGGAGATTGGACGTCCTGGCCGCCGCTTCGTCTATGGTGCCGCCACAGTGTGTGCTATTGCTTCCTGCTTAGGTACAGCTGCATAAACGTTGGGGTCGCGTAGTCGACGGGGCCGTAGGGTTCGCATTCGGTAAAGCCGATCGATCGATAGAGCTGGTACGCAGCGCTCAAGCGCGCGCGGTCGGTATCCAGGACAACGCGGCCACGCCGATGCTCGCGCGCGAATGCGAGTGCCGCCTCAATCAAGGCGCGCGCAATTCCACGTCCCCGGTACGCGGGCCTCACGTAGAGACGTTGAATTATGTCCGTCGATCTATCCAGATTCCAGACCGCCACGCAGCCGGCAGAAACCCGCTCGGCAAGAGCTAGGAATGCGGCGTTCGGCTCCTTGTAAACATGCGCGCTGGAGGACGCCTTGGAGTTGTGTCTCAGATCGGCCGGCAAAGTTTCTTCGTATTCAATCTGCAGATCGTAGAACTGCGCAAGCGCCTCAGCGTCCTCGACCTTTAAACGGCTTAGCTCCATGGTGGTCCCTCCGATCGGCCTCGCACCTGGGCACCCGCATGAGCGAGGTCCGGCATGGCAACTTGCAACCCGCGAACGGTAGCGGTGGGGAGGTGGCGATTATTTCGTCCACCGCGAAGGCGGGCGCGGTTGTCATTTTTTTTCGGTCTTGCCCGTCTTAGGCACCTTGCCGTGCCGTCGAAGGCGGCATCTCAAGATCGTGGCGGGAAATCGCCTATCAGGATTTAACGACCGATGGAGTACCCGGTCGGGTGGCTGACTTCAGACGGTCGGCGCGCGACGACTCTCCTTGCGAAAGGTCGTGCTTCGCGAGTGGCCTTTGAAAAAGGCTTGAAGCCAGCTGTCCAAAGCCCCGCCGTCGAAGCGCTGGCTGCGCGCCACCGGCGCATGTTCGTCCTATTTATTGTGATCGTCGTGCTCGGCGCGGTCGTGGCGGCAAGCAATAGCCCTCGCGCAGAGATGCTGTTTACGCTCGCGGTGGCGCCGTCGCTCTACCTGCTTTGGCATTTTCACCACGCCGACAAGTACAAGGCGGAAGCGCCTGGTTTGCTGGTTGGTACGTTCGTCCTCGGAGGAGTTCTCGCGATGGCGGCCGCGTTCGTCGAGCCTGATCAGCCGAAGACCGCTGATGTCGCAACGCTATTCCTGTATTTCTTGGTTGGCGTGGCGCTGGTAGAGGAGATCGTCAAACTGATCGCGGTTCGCGCGTACGCTTATCGCTCAGTACATTTCGATGAGAGTATGGACGGTGTGATTTTTGGGATCACCGCGGCGATCGGTTTTGCGACCGTCGAGAACCTAGCATACGTCTTTCAGTACGGCGGATCCGTCGCAATCTTCCGCGCGTTCGTCAGCGTGCCGGGCCACGTGTTTTATGGGGCAATTATCGGCTACTACTTAGGCGAGGCAAAAATGCTACGGAAGTGGTGGCTCGCATTGGTCGGCCTGGCAATCGCAACATTTTTTCACGGTCTCTTCGATACGCTGGCCACAACGCTGCCCGAGCTGCCGGCGCTGTTCGTCCTGCCCGCCATGATCTATTTGATTTATTTCCTGGTCGTTCGCCGCGAGATCGCCAAAGCTCAGAGCGAATCGAAATACTCTCCCTCGCAGTAACACCACAGGCATTCACACAGCACGAGAGGCAAAGAAGCCCGTTAAAGGAAATTCCGGGCGCCGCTCTTCTGTGGGGTGGTAGGGAAGGTGGGATTCGAACCCACACGAGTTGCCCCGGCCGCTTTTGAGGCGGCTGCGTCTGCCGTTCCGCCACTTCCCCACGCGTGAGAGCGGCGCATTCGCTCGCGCCGTTCGGGACGCCTTCGTCACGGTGGCGTCACGCTCAGCGTGAACCAGCCGCCTCCCTTAAATGCGACCGAAACGACGCCTGCGCCGGGGCCGGCAGCGATCGGCACTCCGCCGGAAGGCGTAATGGTCGCGACTTGCGCTCCTGCCGAAAGAACCGCGAAGCCGCGGGCGAACGGACCGAGACTGCATCCATCGGGTGAAGCAGTGCACGCGAACGCGTTGACGCTGACGAGCGATTCGTCCGCACCGTGCGGCTGAAGCCATTCGGTTACGCGGATTTCATTGGTTCCAGCGTCTAGCGTCAGATTGCGGGCGAAGCGTCCGCCGCCGGCCGGCAAATCGGGAGCGTCGTAGTAGCACTGGACTGAGGCTTCGCGTCCGGCGCTGGCAAGAATGTAACAGCTGTACGGACGATTGAACGTGCCGGCCGGGAACGGATGCGTGTACGCCGCGATGTAATCGCGCGCCGATGGCGGCGCGGGAGTGCCGACGTCGTCTCGCAACAAGCCGGCCGGAGATGCGAGGTTCGGCCCCCAGATCTGCACGCCACCGGACGTGATCGCGCGAGCTTGCAGCACGAAGGCCCGCGCGCCCGCGTTCGGGGAGAAGATGATTCGAATGCGGTCGTTTTGCATGACGATCTGATGGCTACCGTCGTGTAGAACGTCTTGCGCGAATGCAATGGCGTCGCCGGCGTGATGCGGCGGTTCTTGGACACTCCAAATGCCGGTCGCAAATGCAAAAGAATCGCCGTCTCCTTGTGCTGGGGACGGCGGTGGCGGCACGGGCGGGTCTGCTTGGCGGCTCGGGCCGGTGGCGTTCAGCCGCACGATAGCGGCAGAGCGCGGCGCGACGTCCAGCGTCGCGATCTTCGCAATGGCGCCGCCCGGTAGCGCTACGCGTACGTTGCGCGCGCGGATTTCGGCGTCGCTCCAGTTCGTAACGTTCGCGAACGACGGATCGGAGCGCGTGTCGCCCAGCAGCAAGACTGCCCCCGGAACGCCGGCGATCGGAGAAGCGGCGTCGACGCGTTCGACCGAATCGACGAGTATATGGCGCGCGGAGAGGCGCGCGATCGTATTCTGCGCTGCGGGCGTCAGGTTGGCGGCGTCGGGAAGGTCGGGCGGTGGAAGAACGATCTGAGGATAGCGTGCAACGACCGCAGGTGAAGCAAATCGCAAGTCGATGGTATCGCAGGCGAGGTTTCGATTGCGACAGGCCTGTTGCGCCGACATGGTTGCGGCCTGCATAGCTGCGACGTCCCGATTGGTGAGCTGGAACGGATCGTAAAGCGAGGCCGGCCAAACGATCGCGGTTTGGGCTGCGACGTGCGTGCTAGCCAATTCGTCGCCAAAACGCGAGACGATCGCCCCAAAACGCGCCGTCGGTGCATAGCGGGCGTTGGTGCCGTCGAGACGGTACGCGGCGTCCCACGCATACGACCAATTCGCCCAGGGCGCTTCCCAGCCCGAGGGATACACCGTGTCTTGCGCCGGGAAGTTGATGACGCCGTGGGTTCCGAGCGACAGCAGTTCGTGGAGCGCGAGTTCGGTGTTGGACGGGTCGGCGGGGCGCGGCGTCGCTTCGCCGGCGCCTTGTAGCCAGCCGGCTTGAAACTCCGCGATCATCGTCGGGAGCGCCGGCTGCGTTTGCAGTAACCCGGTCGAGAATCCGAGCTGCGCGCGATCGTGCTCGCCGATGGAGAAGGCGTCGCTTTGGTACCAGTCCCCCCACGCCCAGGCCGGCGCGGCCGCCGCGACCTTCGTCTCGTACGTATTGATGAAAAGCGGCACACGGCGGCCGGTCGTCTCGCGCACGTCCCCAGCCAACCAACCGACGTAGTCGTGCCAATGCGGAGCCGGCCAAGTGTCGTTGTCGATGTAGGCCCCTTGGTCGTCATCCAGCGCGATCGCGATGACGTCGTGTGAGAAGGGAGCAACGGTCGTTAAGACGCGTCGCAGCCACGCGGATGCGTACGAAAGATGCGTCCCGTTGGCGAGCCACTCCGCGGCCGCGGCGTCGGCGTGGGCGTTTTGAAGCGTCGCGGTGGCCGGATAGCGGCCTTCCAGCACGTCGTGCAGCGGCATGCCGTATTCCGGCCGTTCCAGCAGCCAATCGGGATAACCACCGTTGCGCCACTCGTTGCGGATCACGGGCCCGGGACGTAACACGACTTTGAAGCCGAGCTCGCGACAAAGCTGCAACGCGCCGATGAGATCCCGGCGCGGATTCGTGTGCCCGTCGAAATCGTACGAGCCATCGGCCGGCTCGTGCCAGTTCCAGATCACGTAGAGATCGATGGTGTTGATACCGATGCGGCGGTAAGAGAGCAGAGCGTCGCGCCATTGCGGCCGTGGAGTTCTTTCGTAGAAGAAGGCCGCGCCGTAGACGAAGAACGGGCGTCCGTTGACGGTGAAGACCGGATATCCGCCACGCTCGACGACTCGCGATGCATACCAGTTGCTCCACGACTCGGCGGCGCGGGCTGGGGCGCACGCAGCGATGAGCAAGCCGGCTGCGAAGAGCAGCGTAGCGGCCGTCGCGAAGCGAGGGGTGCGTTCGCGCTGCCTTCTCACGTCCGCTAGCGTTCGGTAAGGTCCCCACGCCCCCTCGCGACGAAGAACGCATCATGCACGAGCGATCGGAGTACGCGCGCCTCCTGGGCATTGCCGGGGATTTACGCATCGGTTTTATTGAAAGCCAGGCGCTTCGGGGGAATCCGCTCGGCGATCCATCCGAACGCCCGGTCGCGGTCTATCTTCCGCCGGGCTACGACGCGGGTGGTTCGCAGCGCTATCCCGTGCTCTACTGCTTACACGGCTACACGGGAGACGCCGCGGCGCTGATCGCAGCTCGCCCGTGGGAGACCAACGTCGTGCAGTGGATGGACCGCTGCATCGCGCAGAAGAAGATGCCGCCTGCGATTCTTGCGATCGTCGACGGATTTACGCGCTTGGGCGGTTCGCAGTACGTGGACTCCATTCATAACGGTGCCTACGCGACTTACGTCGTGCGCGACGTCGTCGGCCACGTGGACGCGACATACCGGACGATCGCACGCGAAGGCGCCCGGGCGGTTTTGGGAAAATCATCAGGCGGCTTTGGTTCGATGCATTTGGTCATGGAACACCCGGGCGTGTTCGCAGCCTTCGCTTCCCACAGCGGTGATTCGGGGTTCCGCTATTCGATGCTCCGATCGTTCCCGGTCTTGCAACGCACGCTCGAGCGGTACGGATTTTCCATTCAAGCCTTCGTCGAAGAATTCGAACGAGCCAATAAACGCTCGCCCGAAGAATACGCGTCGATCGAGATGCTGGGTTATACTGCCGCCTACACGCCGCGAAGCGCGCACGCGTTCGACTTGGACCTGCCGTTCGACGAACGTAGCGGAGAGCTTCGCGAGGAGGTCTTCGCCCGCTGGCTAGCGTTCGATCCCGTCGAGCGCGTTGGGGGGCGCATGGCGGAACTGAAACGGCTTCGGCTGCGTTATCTGGATTGCGGCAGGCGGGACGAATACGCGTTGGACCTCGGCGCGCGCGCCGTCGCGCGAGCGATACGCGACGCGGGCCTGAGCGTCGAGCACCAGGAGTTCGACGACGACCACCGCAATGTCGGCTACCGCTATGCGGTCTCGCTTCCGGCGCTGGGCGCCGTCTTGGATACGAATGAATAAACGTCTCGTCATCGTCGCGGCGCTCGCGGCGGCCGTTCTGGTCCCCAGCGCGACCCTGCGCGCGCAGGTCGCGGCGCCGACGCCGGCTCCCGACCCTCACGTCTACACCGACCCCGGCATGCAGTTGCGCGTACCTTCGCCGGCGATTCTCGTAGGATACCGTCACTTGCCGCTCAAGGCGTTGGGCGACGACCCGCAAACGATTGCCGCGTGGGTCATCGATCCCGGTAAGGAAGATCAACAAGGCATCCAGCTGCAGATGGAGGCCTACGACGCGGGGCCGCTCGAGGGCTTCGAGTCGACCTACGAAGACGAGACCCGGCCGCAGCTGGACGGCGCGCTGGTCAAAGACAAGGCGCAGGTAACGCTCAAGAACGGCATGCCCGCCTATTGGCTGTCGATTACGTACGGCAGCGGCTTCGACTCGCGAAAGACGTACGCGTACATTTGGGTGGACGGGTCGCGCGGCGTGGTGCTGTCGATGACCGGACGCATCGGCGAGATCGATGCGGCGAAAGCGCACGCGATGCTCGACGACGTCGAGGCGGTGCGCTACCCCGCCGAGCGGGAAGCGCCCTAACGCTTCTAGCGCGCCGCGGCGGCCAGCGGCGTAGCGGCGAGCGCCGCGTCTAGATCACCGATAAGGTCGTCGACGTCTTCGATGCCGACGGAGAGGCGCAATAGGGAATCGTCCACGCCGCGCCGTTCGCGTTCCGCCTTGGGAATCGCGCCGTGCGTCATCCGCGCCGGCAGACAGATCAACGATTCCACGCCGCCCAAGCTCTCCGCCAAGCTGAAATAGCTGAGCCGGCCGGCAAAATCGAGGGCGCGTTCGGGCGGCCCTTCGAGTACGAACGAGACCATCCCACCGAAGCCGCTCATCTGACGCTTGGCGAGTTCGTGTTGCGGATGCGACGGCAGGCCGGGATAAAAGACGCGGGCCACGTCGGGGTGCGATTCCAAAAACTCCGCGACGGCTTGTGCGTTGCGGGCGTGCTCTCGCATACGCAGAGCCAGCGTCTTGGCTCCGCGCATGGTCAGCCACGCATCCTGCGGGCCGGGCACGCCGCCGACCGCGTTTTGGTGGAACTTGACGGTCTCGGCAATGGCCGGATCGTTTGTAAGGACGGCGCCGCCGACAACGTCGCTGTGTCCGCCGATGTACTTGGTCGTCGAATGAACGACCACGTCGGCGCCGAGCGAGAGCGGCTGCTGAAAATACGGCGACGCAAAGGTGTTGTCCACGGCGACGACGATTCGCTTATCGCGTTTGCGCAGTGCCGCAATCGCGGAGATATCCGCGAGATTGAGCAACGGATTGGTGGGCGTCTCGATCCAGATCATCCGCGTGCTCGGACGCATCGCCGCGGCGACGGCGGAGAGATCGCGCATGTCCACGTAGGTGAATTCCAGTCCGTAGCGCGAGAGCACGCGCGCGAACAGGCGATACGTGCCGCCGTAAAGATCTTCGGTGACGACGACGTGGTCGCCCGACGACAGGAGGTTGAGGGTCGCCGCGGTCGCTGACATGCCGCTGGAAAACGCCGATCCGAAAGCTGCGCCCTCGAGCGACGCAAGCTGCTTTTCGAGGGCCACGCGCGTTGGGTTGACGGTGCGGCTATAGTCGAAGCCTTTGTGGATGCCGACGGCGTCTTGCGTGTAGGTCGAGGTTTGGTAGATCGGAACGATGGTCGCGCCGGTAGCCGGATCGGCCTCTTGCCCAACGTGAATCGCCTTGGTGCTGAACTTCACTTTTGAATTGCGCCCGGCGCGGGTGACGTCACGGAAAGATAGCTGATGATGTCTTGCCGCGTCACGACCCCCACCGGCTCGCCGGCGTCGGTGACGACGATGGCGGCGTTGGCCAGCGTGAGCAGTTTGTAGGCGAGCTCGATACGCTCGGACTGATCCAACGTCGGGAACGGGCGCCCCATGACTTCGCGCACCGGCTGGTGCACGAGGTCGGCGCGGTCGAAGACCGCCTGCATCACGCCGACGTCGTTCATGCTCCCGACTTGCTCGTGGCCCCGCATGACGGGCAGCTGGGAGATCTCGTATTTGCGCAGCAGGTCGAGCGCGGTCTGCACCGTGTCGTCGTCTTTGACGGTGAGCAGCGGCGGCAGCGGCGTCTTGCTGCGAAGGACGTCGCCGACGGTCGCCCGGCGCTTGCCCTCGGCTAAGAAGCCGTTGGCGATCATCCATTCGTCGTTGAAGATCTTCGAGATGTAGCCGCGCCCCGAATCCGGGAAGATCACGACCACGACGGCGTCGGGACCGAGGCGTTTGGCGAGTTGGACGGCGGCGACGGCTGCCGTTCCGGAGGAACCGCCGACGAGCAAACCTTCCTCCCGCACGATGCGCCGCGCCATCAGAAACGACTCGCGGTCGGTGACGCGAACCATCTCGTCGATCACCTTGAGGTCGACGGTCTCGGGGAGATAATTCATCCCGATGCCTTCGACCGCATACGAACGCGGCGTGTCGCCTGAGTAGATCGACCCCTCGGGATCCGCGCCGACCACGTGAATGGCCGGATTGCGCTCTTTGAGATAGCGCGCGGTTCCCGAAATGGTTCCGCCGGTTCCGAGTCCCGCTACGAAATGCGTGATGGTTCCGTTAGTTTGCTCCCAAATCTCGGGCCCGGTGGTGTGGTAGTGTGCCTCGGGATTGTGATGGTTGTGAAACTGGTTGGGCTGAAAAGCACCCGGGATTTCGGCAGCCAGACGCGTTGCGACCGCGTAGTACGATTCGGGCGAATCGGCGGCGACGTTGGTCGGCGTCACCACGACTTCGGCGCCGTACGCGCGCAACAAATCGATCTTTTCGCGCGACATTTTGTCGGGCATCACGAGAATGCAGCGATAGCCGCGGATGGCGGCGGCCATGGCAAGACCGGTGCCCGTGTTGCCGCTGGTAGGCTCGACGATCGTTCCACCCGGCTTGAGCATTCCCGAGGCCTCGGCCGCGTCCAGCATCGCAATCGCCGGGCGGTCCTTGACACTGCCCCCGGGGTTGACGTATTCGACCTTCGCCAAGACGAGGCAGGCGGCGTCGTCGGTTACTTTATTGAGGCGGACCAGCGGCGTGTGGCCGACCGCGTCGAGCGCGTTCTGTGCAAAGACCGGGCCGGCTTGCGGTCCGGCGGGAACGGTTGTGGCCATGGTTAGCAGCGCTTCCGCGCCCTTACGGTGCGAGCCTGCGGCGGTCACAAGGCACCGCGTCGGCGCGCTCGAAGAAAGCAAATATGAAACGCCTCGCGCTCGCCTTCGCGTTGACGGCTCTGGCCGGAACCGGCCTAGCCGCGTGTAACAACGACGACCTTCCGCCCGCGCAGCAGTACGCGACGGTCCAGGGCACCATCGTGGACAGCGCCACGAAGCAGCCGGTCGCGGGCGCGACGATCACCGTGGATACGATCCTTACGGCGACGACCGACGCGAACGGGAAGTTCAAGATCGATCGCGTGCCGGTCGGCATCTTCGACTACACCATCGCGGCGCAGGGGCATAAAGTCGCCCAGGCGAGCACGACCGCCGAGCCGGGCAAGCCGCTGGAGCTGGACGTCGCACTCGATCCCGACTCGTCGGTTAAGGCCGCCGCCACGCCGCCGCCGCTCGACGACGTCCAGTAATCGCTCTTCCTTTTAGGAACCGATCGCCTCGTCGCGTGGGAGACGCGATGTGCCGCCGCGCCGGTACGCGCTCGCCGGCCTGACGAACGTCGCGCGCTCCGCGACGGCCCGGTCGATCGTCTCGATCACGACGTCTGCCAATTTCACCGGATCGTGACGAACCGTGTTCGTTTCGCTGATCACCGGCGCTTCGACGACTTCGACTCCGAGCATCTGCATCGACTCGGTGTCGACTTTCACCGGCACCTGCCCCTCCTGCGCGTAGACGTCGATCAGTTTCTGCGGCGGGTCGTCGTTGACGATCACGAAATCGCAGATGCGCTTTCCCGACTGTTCGAATAGCGCGCGCAGATGTTCCGATGCCGTCATGCCGGTCGTTTCGCCCGGCTGCGTCATGACGTTGCACACGTACATCTTGACGGCGCTCGACGCAGCAATCTCGTCTGCAATGCGATCGACCAGCAGGTTCGGCGCGATCGACGTGTAGAGCGACCCAGGCCCCAGCACGATCGCGTCCGCTTGGCGAATCGCGTCGATCACTTCGTCGAGCGGAGCGACGTGAGCCGGTTTGAAGAAGACGCGGCGGATGGGCTGCGCTGCGAGCGATATGGCGGACTCGCCGTCGACCACGCTGCCGTCGTCGAGTTCGGCGCAAAGGCGCACGACGCCGAGAGTCGAGGGTAACACGCGCCCGACGGTGTTGAGCACCCGGCTCGACTCCTTGACGGCCGTATCGAAGTTGCCGGTGATGCCCGTCATCGCCGCAAGGAACAAATTCCCGAACGAGTGGCCGGTCAAGCCTTCGCCCTCGCTAAAACGGTAGCGAAAGAGATCGGTGACCAGCGCTTCGTCGTCGGCTAACGCTACCAGACAGTTGCGAATGTCGCCGGGCGGAAGCACGCCAAGTTCCTTTTGCAATCGGCCGGAGGAACCGCCGTCGTCGCTGACGGTCACCACGGCGGTGAGATTACTGGTCTGCCGTTTGAGTCCGCGCAGCAACGTCGAGAGACCGGTGCCGCCGCCGATTGCGACGATCTTGTACCCTTGCTCGAGCCGCATTCCGCGCAGCGTTTCCAGGACGGTACTGTCGCCGCGCCGCCCGGCCGCCCGCACCAGCGCCCGCAGCCATTGGCGGATGCCGACGGCAATTAGCGCGATCCCCGCAAGGGCGAAAATCAGCGTCAAGTACGCCGGCGAGAAGTAGTCGTCGACGATATCGTCGAGCATCTCGTTGACGTGCAGGCTCATGCCTTCGGCTACCAGCCAGCGGCTCAACGCATCCAGGAGAAGAACCAGGCCGATCGCCGCGACGAACAGCCAGCGTTTTACCCCGAGCCCGGGCAGCAGCCACTGCAGCCAGCCGACCACGCGATTCTTCTGTGTTTGCATCAGCGCATCACGTCGCGCGCGTCGAAGCCGACCGAGACCCGGTCGTCGGCGCTCAGATGGCGTTCCAGGCGCCGTGCGACGTAGATCGACCGGTGGCGCCCGCCGGTGCAGCCGATTCCGATCGTCAATTGCGATTTGCCTTCGGCGACGTAGCAGGGAATCAAGAAATCGAGCAGCGACTCGACGCGGGAGAGAAATTCGTGCAGCGACGGGTCGGCCTCGATGAACGCTGCGACCTCGGGATCGACGCCGGTGAGGCCCTGCAGGGCGTCGACATAGTTTGGATTGCGAAGAAAGCGAACGTCGAAGAGCAGATCGAGGTCAAGCGGAATGCCGTACTTGAACCCAAACGCGACCATCGTGACGGCCAACACCGCTACGCGGTCGCTTGCAAACGCGGCGACGAGTCGCTGCTTGAGCGAGGACAGCGTGAGGTCGGTCGTGTCGAGCACGATGGTCGCGCGCTCGCGCAGCGGAGCCAGTGCGGCGCGCTCCGCGGCGATTGCGTCCCGAAGCGATCCGGTCGATGCAAGCGGATGGCGCCTGCGCGACGCGCTAAAACGGCGCACCAAGACCTCGGGGCGCGCCTCTAGGAAGAGCACCGCCTTGGCTTCGCCGGGAGCGTTTTCGATCGCGGAGGCCGCGGTACCGAGCGCGCCGGTCGCGTGCACGTCCAGGGCAATTGCGATCTGCCGGACGTGGGCGGCATCGAGTGCGCGGATCGTTGCGTCGAGCGCCGTGGGAGGCAGGTGCTCGACACAGTAAAAGCCCAAATCTTCCAGCGTCTTCATCGCTTGGCTGCGGCCGGCCCCGGAAAGGCCGACGACGAAGACGATGCGCGGCATCAACGCCGAAGGGAACTTCGCAAGAGCATGAAGTTGTTTTCGCCCCAAAAGGCAAACGCCCTCATTCCGAAAATCGCGCCACTGGTGGGCGACCTGCTCGAGAAGCGGCGCGACCTCGCCATCAAGCTCCTCGCCACCGACCCGGCGCTTCAGCGCGGCGTGACGCAACCGCCGGCCCGCCTGGCCGGCCTGCGATCGCCGTTCCCACCCGCCCGGTTCGGCGAGCTCAAGGGAGAGATCGTTCGGCTGATCCACCGCATCGAGGCGCACGGCTGCCTATTGAAGGACCTCGACCTCGGGCTGCTCGATTTTCCTTCGATGCGGGATGGCGAGATGGTGTATTTGTGTTGGAAAGCCGGCGAGCCCGAAATTGAATTCTGGCATGGCAGCGACGAAAGCTTCCGTAACCGGAAGCCCGTGGACGATTCGTTCGCGCCTAACCTCTAACCGGGCGCGGCGTCAGACGGGAGAAGCGCCGGCTTCGACCGGAACGAAGTCCTCGGCCAGGCCCTGCAGCCGGACGTCCCCAAATTCGGCCGTGTACGCGCCGCTCTCCAGCCCCGTGATCGTTCCGATTTCGGGCACGTTGGCGAGCTGCGGAACCTTACTGCGGATCTCATCGGGAATGCGGACTTTGTCGCCGACGGCAAGACCGCTTTGGTCGAAGAGCGCGTTGAGGCTCTCGAGCAGCATCGGCAACGGAATGCCATAGTCTTCGCTCACAGCACCGATCGTATGGCTCTCGCTGATGGCGCAATTGGAGCAGCCGCCCAAGTGAAAGCGGGCGAAGACGCGCCGCGCTCCGGCGTGCAGCCGGAAGGCTTCGTCAACGCTCATGCTCGGATCGAAGCGCGGCTGTTGGTTGGTTTCTTGCGGTGCGCTGCTGCTCACGATATTTTCGTCGGCTCCCTTTAGATGGTGACGGTTCTGGGGTGAAGTTTAACAAACGGGCGGCGCGCCCCCCGTTCTCCCCCCAAAGCGTAGGATGCCTCAGGCTCCCCGAACGGTTGCGGCCGGGCTGAACTGCGGAGTGCGCCCGTAAGCCGGATTCTGTTTCGACGACCATCTATCTGGGATGCACGTCACCGTGCACCTCGGTGCGATGTGGCTCGTTCGGACGGGCCGTCCGCGCCGGCGAACCGGCGTCATCGAGCGATCTTGCTTCAGGTGGGGTTTACCCGAGCGCGCGTCTCCGCGACGCTCCGTGAGCTCTTACCTCACGATTTCACCCTTGCTCGCATTGCTGCAAGCGGTATGTTTCTGTGGCACTTTCCTTCGGGTCGCCCCGACAGGACGTTATCCTGCACCCTGCCCAGTGAAGCCCGGACTTTCCTCCCCGTAGGGCGGTCGTCCGGCGCACTCCGCCCGCGTAGTATAGCACGCCGCCTGGCAACAAAAAACGCACGCTCGTTGCGCGCGTTCGATTTGGTGGAGGCAAGGAGACTCGAACTCCTGACCCTCACGCTGCCAGCGTGATGCTCTACCAGCTGAGCTATGCCCCCGTTCGCGACTCGCCGTATTCACGGCGCCGCGCTTGGTTCCTGTGCACGGAAAATCTGGAGACGAGGGGACTCGAACCCCTGACATCCTGCTTGCAAAGCAGGCGCTCTACCAGCTGAGCTACGTCCCCGCGCGTGCGGCCCCGGGGCACTTTTTGCGTCGGCAGGGGGGTTGCCTCCTATGTTATACTTCTCCCTTGTCCGGGCCATTAGCTCAGCTGGTTAGAGCGCATGCTTGATAAGCATGAGGTCCCTGGTTCGATCCCAGGATGGCCCACCATCATAACGATGAAGCACGTTTACGACGGGCTTTTCTTTTTCGGCGTGCGTTGAGAACAGATACTTACGCGGCGGCTCGTCATGCACGAGTAGAGGGCGCTCTTAAAGTTCCAAATGCCTCCAAGAGTCGAGCTCGCTGCCGGCCCTGATTAGCCGGGGCCGATCGCCAAGGGGCCGCCGAAATGTTCGCCGGGTTGCCCGAGTTGTATTGTCGCCGCCGGAACGCTGGACGCCGAAAACGGCGGCACATATCTAATGAGCTGGCTGTATATTGCAGACGAGACGTACAGGTTTCCGGCGGGATCGATTGCCATGCCGGATATTCCTTGCGAACCCGGCAGGCCGTCGCGAATCGCATACGCCGGCGTGCTCGTATTTGACAGCGGTAGCGCGTAAGCTACGACGGCCGGCGATCCGCTTATAAACTTTGCGCTCACGAATAGTTGATTGCCGCTGACCGCCATGTACGTTGGCAAGGTGGCGGTGAACTCAGCCGATTCCGGCGTGACGACGGCCGCGGCGCCGGTGTAGGGCGGCGTAAAAACCTCGACGGAAAGCGGGTCGTCGGCTCCCGAGCCTCCGTTCGCCAAATAAAGGTTGCCGGCCTGATCGAAGGTCCCGCCCCCGGCTACGAGCCGGTCCGTGTTCACCCCGAATGCGGGTACGCTTGCATTCGAAAACGGCCGCGTGAACGCGTTTACGGTGGAGGTTCCCGTGTTTGAAATTCCCGATGCGAACAGCGTTCCCGAAGATGGGGCAAAGGTCAGCACCGGAGCCTGGTACTGCGGCTTCATCGACGTGAACAGGGCGCTTGGCATCATTCCGCCGGAGAGTGGAAACGAAAAATAGGCGATCTGCGTCTCGGGCGTTTGCGGATAGCTGACGCCCGCGAGATCGCCGAAGGCATCGGTCGCGATTACGGAGGTGTCCGCGACGTCGGGAATCGTGAAACTCGGTTTTTGGCCGGCGGCGATCGGAAGACTGTACGCCAGGACGCCCATAACCGTGCTGACGTAAAGTTGCGGGCTCGCCGGCGCGAGCGTTGGGTTGGGCCTCACGAGCGGATTTGATGGTGCGGTTCCGTTGCAACCGGCGAGAGTCAAGAGTAAGGCACCGGCGAGGGCCGAGATCGAAAGACGCATTATAGGCTCCCTATTTTCCGCGGAAGGCCGTCATTCGGTGATGATTCTACGACCCTCCTGCGCCGGCCGCGGTGTGGCTAATCGGCCCCCACATGCAGTAGCGCGCTGCCGGATCTGAATGCCGCAAAGAACCAGCTTGCCCACCCCCCCAGCGCGGGGCCGGTCTTTCGGTGGACTCCGCGTGCGCTTTGAAGTTAGAAGTCGTCGCCGATCATGGGGCGCGCTTCCGCGCGACCGCCGGGAAAAATCGTAAAATTGCGTCCCGAGCCGCGGCGCCCACCATGCGTGAAGTAGAGCAGCCGCGGTTTGGAGATCGTCCGCCCCGCCGGCTCGCTAGCCCACGTCATCGTGTCGTCGTTGACGACGACCACGAACGGCTCGCCGCCCGGATCGTGGATGTGATGCGAGTACAACATCGCAACCCCGACATTCGGCGGATTCGCCGCCTCGCCTACAGCTGGATCGTGCTGGTGCTCCCACCGAAGACGGTCGCGCGTGCTTCGAGGGCTTGCTTTGCGATCGCATTGAGCGCTTCGAGGTGCGCGCGGGTCAGTTCGTCGAGCCTGCCCGATGCGAGAGCCGACGACGTCGCGCTTTCGAGGTACACCAACTGATGCCGGGCCATCGCCTGTGCGTCGCTCGGCGTTCCGCGGTCCGGTGAAAGCCACAAATCGGCCATCCGCTTTGCGTAGCGCACTTGGAGGCTTCGGCGCACGACGCCGCTGCGGCCGGCCAGGTCCGAAAGAATCGACTGCCGCGACCAGTCGAACAGATCCGCAAGGTTCATCGTCGAGCCCGCTGCGTAGCGCGTCGAGAGGTCGTCGATTCGCTGGAGCGTGAGCGGGGCAAACATCTCGGCGAGCGCGGAGTCCTGGGCGGCCGCCGCAAGTTGCACGACGGGCACGTCGTGCCGCCCGGACGGATCGTACGCCCAGTTCGCCCCAGTGAACGAGCTCACTTCGCTGTAGATCAGTTTGTCGAGCACGTTGGGACTGAATTGCCACGCAGCGTCGGAGAAGAGCCCGTTGGCAAGCATATTCCAAGCCCGCAGCTCGACGGCGCGCGGCACGGGGCGTAATGGCGAACCCCCACCCGGGTCGCCGGCTGCTGCGCGCGAGAGATATTCTCCACCGATCGTGTGTGCCGGCATCACCGCGCAACGCGTGTACTGGCGAAGCGGTGTGAGAAACGCGCGCCGCGCTTCGTCGAAGGCATTGCCTTCGAGTGGGAAGCGACGATCGACCGCGTTCATAAGCCCGTGATAGAGCTCCAGCTGCGTAGCGCACCATCCGAGCGGGTCGCTCGTGAGGTCGAAGACTTGAACGCGCGGGTCGATCGCGTGACCCCCGCTAAAGTCCGTGTCTTCATCCGATGCAAAGCGGTAGAGCGGGTTTGACCAAGCGGAGGCCCATCGCTTGAGCGTCGGGAGCTCGCTCTGCGGCGTCGTAACGCCCGGGACGTAGCCGTAGCCGTAACGGATAGCGTAGTAATCGTAAGGACCCAGCACCGTCTGTTCGTAGTCGCCTTGTCCGAACTTCGCCGGCCAGATGTTCAGTGGAGCGTACTCCATCACGCTCGTCGCGACGCCGTTGCGCTGGGTAAAAGCGCGGCTTTGCAGGTCGCGGCCGCTGTAGGCCATGGAACCGATGAAGTTGTGTTGCAGGCCGAAGTCGTGGCCCGATTCGTGCAGGACGGTAGATCGAATCGCTTCCTGCACGAAGGCGTTCTCGAGCGCGTCGCTGTCCGGGAGCTGCCGCGCCGGCGCGATCACGAACTTGTACGTGTTGCGCGCGAGGCCCTCGATGGCGTCGACGTTGATGCCGGTATTGATCTCTTCGCCCGTACGAGGATCGGTGACCAGAAGTGCTTCGGCGCCATACTGTGGATAGGTCGTGTCTACCCATCGCACCATGTTGTGCCGGATGTCGTCCGGATCCCAGCTCGGGTCGTTGGGCTGATCCTGCACGGCAATGGCGTTCTGGATGCCGACGCGGGCGAACGCTTCGTTCCACGTCAGCAGCGCGCGCTTGATGGTATCGCGATATTGGGCGGGCACGTCGTTTGCGATGTAGTAGACGATGGGATTGGCCGCCTCGGACGGCCGTCCTGGAGTCTTCGGTTGGAAGTTCCAGCGCGCCACATAGTAGATGTTGCGCGTCTCGTTCTGATCGCTGCCGAAGTCCAGTAGCGGCTGCTCGAAATAGCCGACGCGCGGGTCGGCGATCCGCGGGACGTATCCGTCGTGTGGAGCGGCGATGAGATTGTAGGTCATCTGGACTTCGAGGCTCCGCGCGTCGGGTGCGTTGTCGCCCAGCGTCGGGCTGGCGTTCGCCCAGGTTTGACTCACCCGCAGGACGTCGTTTTGCGGTAACGCTTTGGCCTGCGTGAAAAACGTGCGCTGAGCATCGAGAATGTAGCCGCGCATCGGGTTGAGCGGGCCGCGAAAGTTGGCCGCATAGTCGGCGACGTCACCCAGGAAGGGCGCTGCCGAAATGGCGACCGCGCCGGTTGCGGGGTCTTCGGCAACGATGGGCGTTATCGCGATGACGGAGCTCGGCAGCGATTGCTGGGCGGCGTTGGACTCGGGCGAGTTGGGCGGCGTCGTGGCAATGGTGTTGGGCCAACGGAGCACGACGCGATTGTCGACGCGATCGAAATGGATGATGCGGGCGGGTGCCACATAAGGCTCGCCGGCGGCCGGACCGAGACCGCCCAGGCCGGTGGCCGGAACCGACGTCGCGATGAAGTCGCTCCCGAGTTGGCTCTTGGAGAGGATGAGGTAAAGGTTGCCGTCCTTGCGCGCGATCGGGATGAGGCCGGGCTGCACCTGTGCCGACGCTTCGAAGGCCGCCAGCGGGATGGGCGCCGGTGGGCCTCCAGCCGACTGCGCGTTAGCCGCTACCGTGAGTGCCAGCATAAAGGCGCCGGCAACTGCCGGCGCGCGAACAACGTAAGGACGCATCGCTTCTCCTGACGGCGTACGAAGAAGCACGTGGTTTCGTCAGATTAAGGCAATCCACTTCTTGAGGATTTCGTCCTCGTTTTTCAGCTCGGCCATGAGCATCGCGTCGAGTGCTTCGAGTTCGCGCTGGAGCTCGGCCGCCTCTGACTGGGCGAGATCGAACTCGTGCCGCCGTTCGGAAACGGCGTCGTCGTCCGCGCCGTCGCCGGCCGCCCTCGCGGCGGCCGGACGAGCGGGGCGGCTCGCAAGCGTCATCGGCGCTGCAATCACTCGCCGATACTCTCGATGAACTTCTTGGTGATGCCGTCGTCGGCTTTGCGCTGCGCCATCTGGACGTCACGAAGCGTATTGATCTCGCGCATGTTTTCCGACTGTTGATTCATCATTTCGTCGAACGCGGTGGATTGCGCGTCCAGCTGCTCTTGGCTCATCGAGCTCCTGGCCCATCATTCCGGTTTGAAAAGCGTTGCTCTGCGCTTCCATTCCGCTCAGAGCGGTGTTCGAGCCGGCGCCAACGAGGCCGCCGATCAGCGACGGTGCCGCCGCTTCCAGGATTGGGGCCAGAAATGCCATGGTCTAGTCGTCTCCTTCGTTATCGACGATGGATGCGTCGGTGGTTTGGGGATCGCGTGAATGTCCGGTCGCGTCAACGGAGCCGCTTTGGGGCGCGGCCGTCGAAGGCAAGGAAAGCGCCGGGGGCGCCGATAGGCTGGGCAACGTCATCGCAAGTTGAGCTAACGCAATTGCCTGGGAGGCCAACGCGTTCACGCTCGCCGACGTGGAGGCGCTGTCGGCGCGGCAGGCTTCGACTTCGCCCGGATCGGCCGGCAGCGGGCTCGCGTTTGGAACGCCTGAGCCGCCGCCGATCCGCTGCTCGTGGCGCAGCACCGAGTCCGCGTATCCGAGAACTTGGCCATCTCCCCAGCGGGTCTTCGTGCCGGTCGCGGTTGGGCTTCCGGCGTTGTAGGCAGAGAGCGCCGCGTGGACGTCGCCGCCGTAGCGCGCGATCAGGCCCGAGAGCATCCCGGCGGCATAGTCGGCGTTCTTTGCCGGATCCGCGGCGGCCGGCGTCTTGGCAAAGGCGTGCCAGCGGTCATCGATCTGGAAGACGCCGTGGCCGTGGCCGCCGTCCCCGACGACGTTGGACCCCCCGTTGCTGCCGGGACCGCCGGTCTCCTGAGCGGCGACCGCAGCGAGCAGTCGCGGGTCGAGGCCGTGGCGGCGGGCCGCCCCGGCGATTTCCGGGGCATACGCGACGCCGCGTGCGGCAAGGGCGGCGGAGTCGGCGGAAACGGCGTTCATAGCCCACGTCGTTACCTCCGACCCGGGCGTTTGACAATACCCCCTGTGGGTTCTAGAATGGCGAAGTCGTAGTGGGGCCCCGTCTCGGTTATCTTGGCGGGGCCCCATACTGCGACCACATACGGAGCCATGGGTCGTTCGCACAAGGTCGATATCGGCGGTTTGCTGGCGGGAAGCCGGCAAACGATGCTGCTTGAAGACGAAGTTCCGATCGAGTCGTTCGAGGGTATCGAGTTCCCGGCACCGGCTAAGGTACATTTAGAGATGCGGTATGCCGACCGCATGCTGCACGTAGCCGGAAGCGTGGATGCGGTAGCGCGAGGTCATTGCGATGCCTGCCTGACGGACGTCGAACGGGACCTGCACATCGACGTGAACGAGCGGTTCGATCCGGCAGAGGGGCAGAGCGGCGATCCGTTTGCCGAGAGCAACGTTCTCACCGGCGACCGGCTCGACGTGGCGGATTTCGCGCAGCAACTCGTGCTGAGCGCGCTGCCGCTGGGCCTGCGTTGCAGCGATGGATGCAAGGGCTTGTGCGCCGTATGTGGCGGGAACCTGAATGCGGGCGAGTGCTCGTGTACTTAAAAGAAGCGGGGCGGCGCGCACCCGTTAGCCTCAATGGAGACTCACGTGGCAAATTTAAAATGGAAGACGCCGCGCAGTAAGACGCGGAGCCGCCGGGCGGCAAACTGGAAGTTGGGCGCGGTAACGACCGTAGAATGCCCCCAGTGTCATCAGCCCAAGCGTCCGCATTTCGTTTGTGCCACATGCGGTACGTACGACGGCCGTCAAGTCGTCGAGATCCGGGACGAACACGCCGGTCACGATCACGACTAGGGCGCCGTTCCGCCGATGAGTAAGCGCCTGGCCGCCATCTTCCCGGGGCAGGGATCGCAAAGCGTCGGCATGGGCGTCGACGCCGCCGAGCGTTCTTCGGAGGCGCGCCGGCTCTTCGACGTGGCCGCCGGTATTTTGGGTTACGATTTACTGGCCCTTCAAAAGGATGGCCCCGACGAGCGCCTGCGCGAGACGCAGTTCAGCCAACCCGCCATCTTCGTTACCAACGTTGCGCTTTTCGCCGCTCTGGGCGAGCCCGGAAAACACCTCATTGCGAGCGCCGGGCATTCGTTCGGCGAATTCTGCAGCCTCGTTGCCGCCGATGCGATCGGCTTTGAAGACGCGCTTCGCGTCGTCAACGAGCGCGCGAAAGCCATGCAGTACGCGGCCGAACTCGCGCCGGGCGGCATGACCGCCGTGCTCGGCCTGGACGAACCATCGATTCGCGCCGTCGTCGCTCCGCTTGCGGGTAAGTCCGGTGCGCGGCTCCAACTCGCGAACTTCAATTCACCCACGCAGATCGTGATCAGCGGCGACCTGGCCGCGGTCGTCGAAGCCGGCGACGCGCTGCTCGCGGCCGGCGCTAAGCGCGTCGTCCCGCTCAACGTATCGGGTGCCTGGCACAGCGCGTTAATGGAGCCTGCGGTGCGGCGCTTTCGCGAAGCAGTCGACGCTGCGACGTTCCGCATTCCTAGGTTCGACGTGATCTCGAACGTCGATGCGCGGCCGTACCGCGACGTCGCGACGATTCGCGCCAATTTGGTGAAATCGATCACGCACGAAGTCCTCTGGCACGATACCGCAGCTCGGCTTCTGGAAGATCGACCCGACGTCGTGGTCGAGTTCGGCGCGGGCGCCGTGCTCGGTCCGCTCATGAAACGCATGCCCGGCGCGCCGCAGGTCGTGCACGCGGGCGATTATGCCGGCGTCCGGAAACTCGCCGCGCTGTTGGAGACGGTCGGGGTATGAATTTCTCGGACAAGATCGCGCTGATCACCGGAGCGAGCCGGGGCATCGGCCGCGCGATTGCGGTCGAGCTGGCGAAACGCGGCGCCGACGTTTCACTGGTAGGCCGCGACGCGAAGGCGCTAGCCGAAACGGCCGACGCTTGCGCGACCGCGCGGGCCGGCGCTAGCGCGCACGTCATTCTCGGTGACGTAACCGATGCTGAATCGGTCGACGCTTCGGTCGCGCAGACCGTCGAGCGATTTGGGCGGCTCGACATCGCGGTGGCAAACGCGGGGCAATCGGTCGATTCGCTGTTGCTGCGATTGAAAGAAGAAGCGATCGATCAGATGCTTTCGGTAAACCTAAAGTCGGCGATTTTCTTGTGCGCGGCCGCCGCCAAGCCGATGATGAAACAACGCTCGGGCGCCATCGTGCTGGTCAGCAGCATCGTGGGGCTTACCGGCAACGCCGGACAGGCCGCTTATGCGGCCTCGAAGGCCGGACTCTTCGGGCTGTGCAAGTCGGTGGCAAAGGAGTTGGGTTCGAGGAATATAAGAGTCAACGCCGTCGCACCTGGCTTTATCGAAACGGCAATGACCGAGAAAATGCCGGAGAGCGCGAAGGAGATGTTGGTGAAACAGGCGGCTCTCGGTCGTGCCGGTAGGCCGGAAGATGTCAGCGGCGTGGTAGCCTTTCTCTGTTCGGACGCAGCGGCGTTCGTGACCGGCCAAACCGTCGTCGTAGACGGCGGAATACTAATGTAGATGACGGTAGAGCGTCCCGTCATCCGTGAGCGGCCGAGTGGCCGCTCGGGGGTGAACGGGGGGCCGTGCCGCCCCGTTTTTAAAGAGGAGCGTATGTCCACCACCTTCGATAAAGTCAAGAAGATCATCGTCGAACAGCTCGGCGTCGAGGAATCGGAAGTCACGCCGGAGGCGTCCATCACGGACGACCTCGGGGCGGATTCGCTGGATCAAGTCGAGCTCGTGATGGCGTTCGAGACCGAGTTCAACGTCGATATTCCGGACGAAGAGGCCGAGAAGATCAAGACCGTCGGCGACGCCGTCAAACGCATCGACGAAGCCAAGCCCGGAGCATAACGCAGACCTTTGTTCGATCAACTCAGCGACCGGCTCGGCGCGATCTTCGCGCGGCTCTCCGGACGCGGCAAGCTCGGTGAAAGCGACGTCAACGAGGCGCTGCGCGAGGTCCGCGTCGCTCTCCTGGAAGCCGACGTCTCCCTGGGTGCGGCCAAAACGTTCGTTGCCGGCGTTAAAGAAAAGGCGCTCGGCGCCAACGTCCTGGAATCGCTCAGCCCCGGGCAGACCATCGTCAAGATCGTCTACGACGAGCTGGTCGCGCTGTTGGGCGGCGGGCTGGCGCGGTTGCAATTCGCCGACGCTCCGCCGTCGGTAATCATGCTGGTCGGCTTGCAAGGCTCGGGCAAGACGACGCAGGCCGCCAAACTCGCGCTGCGCCTCAAGGAACAGGGACGCCGCTCCCTGCTCGTGGCCGCCGACGTCTATCGCCCCGCTGCGATCCATCAGTTGCAAGTTCTCGGAGCGCAGATCGAGCTGCCCGTATTCGAGCAGGGTGCGGGCGACCCGGTCGCGATCGCGCGCAACGGCGTGAACGAGGCGCGACGACTCGGACTCTCGACGGTCATCATCGATACCGCCGGCCGCCTGCAAATCGACGAAGACCTGATGGAAGAGCTCGCCCGCATCAAATCGGCGGTGTCTCCGACGGAGATCCTGTTCGTTGCCGACGCGATGACGGGTCAAGAAGCGACCGGCGTTGCCGCCGGCTTCCACGAACGGCTCGGCATCACCGGCGTCATCCTGACGAAGATGGACGGCGACACGCGCGGAGGTGCGGCGCTCTCGATCCACAGCGTGACGGGAGCGCCCATCAAGTTCGTCGGCGTCGGCGAGAAGATTACCGCACTCGAGCCGTTCTATCCCGACCGGCTCGCGTCGCGAATACTGGGCATGGGCGACGTGCTCACGCTGATCGAGAAAACCCAGAACGTCTACTCCGAAGAGCAAGCCAAACGTCTCGAAGAAAAGATGCGCAAGCAGTCGTTCACGCTCGACGACTTTCTCGATCAGATGCGCCAAGTGCAGAAGATGGGCTCGATCAACGATCTGGTGAAGATGATCCCGGGACTCTCGCGCGCTCTCCCAAAAGACTTCCAAATTCCGGAAAAAGATCTCAAACGCGTAGAAGCGATTATCTGCTCGATGACGCGCCGCGAGCGTCGCGATCCGGCGCTCCTGAACGGGTCGCGACGGAAGCGAATCGCGGTTGGTTCCGGAACGCAAGTATCCGACGTGAACCGCTTGGTCAAACAATTCGATCAGGCGCGCTCGGTCATGAAACAGTTCGGCGGCGCCGGAAAACGGCGCACGTTGCCGGGAATGTTCAAATAACGAGGACCCTCAGAGGCTCCTAGAACGGAAAATACAGAAACACTATCATGGTTAAAATTAGACTGCGCCGCACCGGCGCAAAAAAACAACCGACGTACCGGTTCGTCGTGGCGGACGCGCGCGCGCCGCGCGACGGCCGCTTTATCGAGATCCTCGGCCACTACAATCCGCGAACCGAGCCCAAGACGCTCGAGGTGGACGAAAGCAAAGCCAAAGAGTGGCTCGCCAAAGGCGCTCAGCCGAGCGAGACCGTACGCCGGCTCTTTGCGGAAAAGGGCATCGTCGAACCGGGGCCGGTTCCTACGACCAAGCGCGCGCCCAAAGCCAAGAAGAGTTAGCCGTGAGCTCGTTTGACGACGAGTTCGGCCTTTTCGGCGAAGACGCCGAGGACGCCGAACGTCGCCCGACGCTGGGCGCGCGGAAGATCTCCACCGGCGAAACGGTCATCAACGACGTCGAGCCTGAAGACGCGGGTCCGCCGAAGCGGCGCGAGCCGCGGCCGGAACCAGGCAACCGCCGGAGCGTAGGCTCGGGAGGTCCGGGCGCTTACCCGCGCCGGCGCCAGACCCGCGATCGGCAACCCTCCGATCCGTGGGCCGCGCAGCGGCGCGCCAGCGAACTGCTCGAGTTCTTAGCCAAGCGTTTGGTGGCCAAAGCCGACGACGTCAAAGTCGAGCTCTTCTTGGACGAAGAGCAGCAGCCCGTGATCGAACTCGTCGTCGATAGTGAAGACTTGGGGAAGGTCATCGGCCGCAGCGGACGCGTCGCGTCGGCGTTGCGCACGCTGGTGCGAGCGACGGCCGAAGGACGCGTAAGCGTAGACATCCTCGATACCGAAGAAGCGGCGAATTGGGATGAAGGCGACGGCGCGTCCAAGTGACGTTGCGATCGGCCGGATAACCGGTCTCTTCGGACTGCGGGGCGAACTCAAATGCGACCCGACGCCGGCCGGGCTATCGTTGTTCTCGGCGGGAGCGTCGCTCGCCGCCGACGTTAACGGCGTCCAGCAAACGCTGCGTATCGAGTCTGCGCGACCGCACAAAGGACGCCTGCTGGTGCGATTTACCGGAATCGACAGCGCGACCGACGCTCAGGGCATCGTCGGCGCCCGCTTCTTCGCTCCTCGCGACCGCATCGAACTGCGCGAAGGCGAGTTTCTCGACGACGATCTCATCGGGTGCGCCGTGGAAGGGGTGGACGGGCGCAGCTACGGGCTCGTCGAGCGCGTCGAGCACTTTCCTTCGAACGATATGCTCATCGTAGACGGTCGCATGCTACCGATGGTGCGCGCGTTCGTGCGATCGATCGACCTCGCCGCCAAACGGATCGTGGTAGACGTTCCGCCGGGCCTGCTGGACGACGATTCCGAGACCGACGCTCCCGGTTAGCCGTCAGTTGTTGGTGGGGTGGTCGGCGGCATAGGCTTTGACCGCGGCGTTGACCGTTGCGCCGAGATCTCCGCCGTGCACCGTGTTTTGGTAGAGCGTCGCTCCGAAGCACGTATAGATCGTGAGCGTGAACGCGTAGTCCGTTCCGCTATGCAGCATGTGTCCGCTCGAGCCGGTGGCGAGCGAACCGGCGGCGATGGTGTTGTCGCGATTGTTGCCGCAGATCGCGTCGGCTGCCGTCGCCATGGCGGAGTCGTCGGCGCTGGTGGTCGTCGTCGTGAAATAGGGTCCCATCGCCGATGCTAAGGCGCCGGTCGCCGTTGCGGCCTGCGAGGCATTAGCCCCGGTTCCCGGCAGGACGTGTGCGACGATGACGCCGCGGCTCGGCTTCACGTGCGGCGTGGCGCCCGGCCCTGGTGCGGGAGATGCTTTGCTGCCTTTATGGAACAAATTGGAAACCAAGTTTCCCAATCCGCCGACGTTGACCGAGGCGCCGTTGGTTGAGGTCGGTGCGGGCGTCGCGTTAGCGGTCTGGGTGTCGCTGGCGTCGGTTCCGCGTCCGGAGATTTCCAAGATCGCTTCGCGTGCCTGTTGCGCCTGCGTGGCGACGTCGTTCATGCTGTACGCCTGCTGCGTGTTGGAAAAGACGATGATTCCGCTGCTGGCGCTGACGACTTGCACGACGACGGCGGCTCCGTCGCCGATCGGCGTCATGTAGCCGGAAATGTAGAAATCGGCATGTTCTTTGGTCGCATTGGTCAAGAAATCCGTGCGGTGTACTGCGTCGGGAACCGGCAGAATCGTGAGACCGCCGGCTTCGTTCATCTGCTGCGTGAAGACTTGCGCGATACCGATGCCGACATTGGGCTTGAGCTGGCCGGTGGTGTCGAAGGGATAGACCACGACCACGGGGCTAGGCGCGATCGGCAGCGGCGTCGCGCTGGGGCTAGGCGAGGGCGACGGTGCGGGATGCGGCGCCCCCGCGCCGATCAGCGCGAGACACGAACACACGAGCAACACATGCAGTGGGCGACGCACGAAGTTCCTTTCGTCCGGAGGTGATTCGGACTGGGCTAGGTTGCGAGGCCAGCGCCTCAAACCATGGTAACGAAAGCGCGAAGCGCTTCGTTCGTTTCCGCTGGGCGCTCGACGAACGCGAGATGGCCCGCTGCCGGTATGATTCGCGCAACGGCCCCGGGAACCCGGTTGGCGACGAATTCGGCGTATTTCGGCGGCGTCATGACGTCGCGCTCGCCGGTAATCGCCACCAGGGGAAGGGCGATCCCCTCCAGATCGCCGGTTGCATCGAAGGCGTCGCAAGCCCGCATGTCGCGGAGCGTCTGATCCGCGCCGACGATTTGCATCTGCTCGACGGCGCCGGCGATCCGTTCCTCCGTAGGCTCGGCAAAGAAATGACCGGCGAGAGTCCGGCAGGCGGCGGGGAAATCGCGTTCCAGACTTTCCAATATCTGCGGCGCCACGCGCAGGCGAGCCCCGGATCCGAGAAGTGCGATCGCGCGTACGTTCGGATCGCGCCGAATCGCAAGGTAGAGCGCGATAGCACCGCCCATCGAGCTGCCGCAAAGAACCGCGTCGCGTAGGCCGCGGTCACGCAGCTCGCGGGCAACGAAGCCGGCGAATTGCGCGATGCTGTCGCCGCTGCCGGGAGATCCGTGACCGGGCAGAGCGAGCGCAACGGCGTCCGGAAACGCGGCGAGCTGTGCGGCGAATACGGCACTCGTGCAGCCGGCGCCGTGCAGGAAGACCAGCGTCACGCCGGACGCTGCTTCCAATCAACCGGCGGCGCGAGTTCGTCGGGTTTCTCGACGTCGGGAATTGAAATCTCCGGCCGCTCCTTGCTTCCCCACAGCCACGCTACGCTGAACTGGGCGCCGTAGAGAAAGATCGAGCCAACGCAATAGAACCAGAGCAGCAGTACCAGCGGCGCGGAAAGCGCGCCGTAGACGTGCGTAAAATCCACGTGCAGGGAATACTGCTCGAACCCGAATTGCACGATCGGCCATACGATCGCGGCAAGCGTGGCGCCCGGAATCGCAAATCGCCACGAGACCTTGCGATTGGGCAAGAACGTGTAAAGGACGACGCTCACGATAAAGACCAGTGCGATGGAAATGGCGTATGCGCCGAGGTGTGTAATGCTCTGGCGGTCCGACGGGCTAGTCAGCGCGATTGCGATCGACAGCAAGATCGGCAGCGTCATCGCGACCAGCAGCAGCGCTCCCACGATCGGCAGCATCACCAAGCCCAGCGCGATGTGATGAAGGAGCGGCCGCGAGCTGGGAACGCGCAGCGCTTTATCGAGCGCGTAGGCCAGTGCCAGGAAGAGGTTTTTTCCGGACCAGATGAGCACGCCGGCCGCCACGATGCTGGTGATGCCGCGGCCGTGCATATAGCTCTCGATGGTACCCGAGAGATAGTCGTGGAGCGTCGGCGCCAGCGTGTCGATGAACGCGAGCACGCGTGCCTCGGAGTTGGGAATGAGATACGAGGCTGCCGTCAGGACCAGCACGATCAAGGGAAAAATTGAAAAGAGGGCGTTAAACGCGATCGCCTGGGCGAGAAATCCGCAGCCGTCCTTCGAAAACCGGAGCGCCGCCTCGCGGAATGCGGAGAAGAGTCGGCCCATCGGATGCGGTATATCGGTGCCCGGTGGCGATTTTCCCGGTCGGCCTGGCGGTCCTCGTGCTGCTCGACGGGCAAGCGATCCCCTCGTATAGCGGCGCCTTCGAAGCCGGCGGGCGCATTCTGGGTCCCCCGGTTCCGTTCGTTTCGGCCGTTGCCCAGCGCGGGTGGCGCGAGGGCGACTTCGCGGTCTTCGAGCGAGACGGCCGCCGCACGCGGATCCGGCTGTCGCGATCCGGGGCACAAGCCCTGCAACTCCAGGCCGTTCCGCTTGCCGAACCGCTTCGCGCCTTAGGCGAGCGCGTACGCTACGACGCCCGTTCCCGCACGCTGTTCGTGACGACCCCCGGCGACGGCAAAGCCCCGCTCGCGCGGGCCTTTTCGCCTCAGTCCCAGACCGTCGCTCCGCGCGGCGTCTTTACGCCCGAACCCATTGCGACCCCGCGCCCCGTGTGGAGCGGCTCGCCTTTCCCGCGCCGAACGCCCCTGCCGTTCCCGCCCCGCTAGCGTGAAGCGATGGCGCCCAAGTCGCGCGAATCCAAGCCGCCGGCGGCAGCACGCGCGAGCGCACTTTCGACGGCATCGATGACCGGAAGCGGCACGCCGGCGGCCACCTGCATGAGAGCGGCATCTTTGCGCGCCATGTCCAGGGTCCACGTCGGCTCGTAGTCGCCGGCGGCCATCCGCTTGCCGCGGCCGGCGATCTGCCCGGCGGGGTTAAAAAACGAGAATACCTCGTAAGCCTGCTCGCGCCTGAGCCCGCTGCGCTCGGCGATCGTGAACGCATCGTTGAGCCCGCCCACGATCGCCAGGATCATCGCGTTTCCGAGCAGCTTGTAGATGGCTGCCAGGTCCGGGCGCTCGCCGAGATAGCGAAGCTCGCCGGTCATCGCCTCTAGCACGGACCGTAGCGGGTGGAAGACGTCGCGCGGGCCGCTGCACATCATCACGCCCGAGGCCTCGAGCGCCTGCGGCGGCCCCATGAAGACCGGCGCGTGCAAGAACGGGTGCCCGGCGCCGAGCATGCGTCCAGCGCGGCCCGCAACGCCGGCAGGCAGCACGGTCGTGTGATCCACGATCGGCACGCCCGCGGCAAGGCCGGGGAGGGCCGCCGCAAGGATGTCGTCGACGGCACGGTCGTCGCGCACGCAGAGGTGTGCGCGAACGCATCCGCGCGCCGCCTCGGCGGCATCTTCGAAGGCCCGCGCGCCGTCGGCCTCGAGCAGGCGCGCGCGCTCGGGCGTGCGATTCCAAACGCGGACCGAAATCCCGCGCCGCAGCATCGCTCGGACGAAGCCCGATCCCAGCATACCTGCTCCATAGAACGCCACGGTTTCCATAGGGCGGGCATTGGCCGGGCAGTCACGGCACCCCCGCGTCGCTCGCTGTGCCGGCATGATTCGAACGGCGCGCGCACGGGTTTCTCTCAGGTTTCCGGCGTAGTCTTCGCATCGTGCGGACCGTGAATCCAACCATGCTGGCGCGAACCTTTACGCTGCTCGGAGCTCTGGCCGTCGCCGCTGCGTTGGCCGTGCAGTCACCGACGGCCGCGGGTGCGGCTCCGGCGCCGACCGCGACGCCGACGACGCCCGACGAACTCTTCCGGCAAATCCGGACCGTGTTCCGCTCGCACCGGCCGCCTCCGCCGTACGAAACGTATACGCTGATACGAACGCAAAATACGAACTACAACACGCCCGATCTCGACAACTCGTATACGTACCACATCTGGGTCCGCACGTACGACAAGGCCGCGCTGGGCCGGCGCGTGTACATGTCGTTCCATCGCGGGACGCTCGAGTTCCAGCGCCCCGCGTTCAACGAGGATCGCGACCCCGGTCCGCCAACGGCGGACTTGTTCGAGCCCGCCCCAGTCCATCCGCACGACGTCAGTTGGGTGCCGACGCCCGAACCGACGCTACCTCCGGGACTTTCGGAAATTGCCGTCGTCAAGGTGAGCGCGAACTTCGACTATCGCGTCACGAACGTGGCGATCGAGGGACCGTATTACCACCTCTCGCTCACGCCGATCCGCGATCCCGATCGTAACCGCCTGCGCGAGATCTATGCGGATCGCAAGACGTTCGAACTTCGTAAGGTCGTCGCCACCGACAAGCTCTTTATCGAGCCCGGCAACGAGATCTATCCGGTGATCTTCACGATTACGCTCCAGCCGCTCGACGGCATTCCCGTCGTGACGCACATCCACGGCATCGTTGGAGGCGGCTACGACGGCGACGGCCAGCAGGTCGACTACGATTTCAAGGACATCGCGTTTCCGAGCTCGCTCCCCGCCTGGTATTTCGATCCCAAGAGCTACGCAACGCACCAAAGCGACGCGCCCAGCTAGCCGGCCTCATCCGGGCGCCCTCGTTGAGCGTTCCTACTGCGATATGAAAAGAATCGTATTTGCCGCTCTTTTTGCAGCCGCCCTCGCGAACCCCGTTTCTGCGTTTGCGTCCCCGGCGCCGCAAACGATCGTGTTGGCGGGCGGATGTTTTTGGGGAATGCAGGCCGTCTTCGAATCGCTCAAAGGCGTAAAAGCCACGGCCGGCTATGCGGGCGGTGCCGCGAGCACGGCGCACTACGAGACCGTCAGCGGTGGGGACACCGGACACGCGGAGTCCGTCGAACTCGTCTACGACCCTTCGAAGATCAGCTTGCAACAGATCCTGAACGTGTATTTTCTGGTCGCGCACGATCCGACCGAGTTGAACCGCCAGGGTCCCGACGAAGGTTCGCAATACCGTTCGGAGATTTTTTATACGACGTCCGAGCAGCGCGCCGCAGCCCAATCGGCGATCGCGGCGCTCGCGCGATCGCGCGCCTACACGGACCCCATCGTGACCAAGATCGCGCCTCTGACCGGCTTCTATCCCGCCGAAGCGTATCACCAAGACTACTTGGTGCACAATCCGGGGAACCCGTACATCGTTTTCAACGATATTCCGAAGCTGCGGGCGCTCGTGGCGAAGTATCCCGACCTGGTCAAGCCGGGATCGCCGGCAACGACGGTCCACTGACCCGCGTGCGACACCGGCCTTAGCGGCTCCTCACTGCGCGTATCCGGCGGGCCGCGGGCACCCCGTGGGGTCCGGGCCAAGGGCTTGCTCGGACGTGTTGCGAATCATCTCCACTTCCAATAGCGACCGCAAACGGCGGCGTACTCGTTTCTTGTAACACAGGGACTGGAGATGCGAATCTATGCGTAAATCGGCTTTCTCATTTGGCGCCGCATTGGTGCCGCTAGCCATGGTTGTAACGATCGGGTTGGCTTCGGCCGCGAAGCCCGTCGAGACGAGCGTGGCCGGCAACTGGACCGTCACGTACAGCGGAAGTCCGCTCACGCCGGGCCCGCTCATGCTCAAGCAGGTAGGCTCGGGCATCGTCGGCTCGTATGGCACTAATGGTACCCTCAGCGGGACGACTCACCCCGGTAATCCGCTTCAGATCGACGCCTCGTGGAAGGATTCACGCGGAGTTGGCTGGGCCACGCTGATCTTTAACGCGCAGTACACGGCTTTCCACGGCTCGTGGGGCTTCGGTGGACGGCCGGCCAACGGCACGTTCATAGCCGAGCGCGCGTACAACCAGATCAACACGACCGGCACGTGGAACGTCATGCTGACCGGCATGATGGCTCACAACGTACAGGTTCAATTCAAACAGACCGGTCCGAGCTTCATCGGCACTTGGCCCGGCGGACACCTCCAGGGAACGCTCTCGAAGGGATCCGAAGAAACGGCCGCCCAGTGGCAGACGCCTAAGGGTTCGGGCCCGGTCAACCTGAAGTTCTCGGCTGACGGTAACAGCTTCCACGGAACGTGGGGCTACCCCGGAAAAGCGCCGTCGGGCGTGGTCAACGGGACCCGCGCACCGCAGTAAAGCGACGCTCCTCGGAGCCCGCTAAACGGGAGAGGGACCGGCAGCGTGCCGGTCCCTCATCGTTTAGCCGCCGACGGCGACGGGCGGATGACCGAACAGCGGTGGAATGTAATGGCCGGCAAGGTACGATAGCGCGAACACGGCGACCCCGAAGAGCACGATCTCGAGGCCCTTGGCAACGGGATTGCGCTCGCTGAGCGTGCCGGCATAATAGCCCACGCCGAACAGCCCGAGCACGGCGAGCGCGAGCGAGAGCAACGACGACGCCAACATCGTGAGCGGAAGGAGAAACGCGACGATCGGCACGAGCGCTCCACCGGCGTACGAAGCACCCATCGCCAGCGGTCCGCGCAAGCCCGAATCGTCCGCTTCGCGCGGGTCGATGCCGAATTCGTCGCGCACCATCTCGTAGAGGTAGATATCGGGATGCGTCGCGAGGCGCGATACGATCATGTGCGCTTCGTCCGGCGTGAAGCCTTTGAGCGTGTAATATGCGGCTTGCTCGGCAAATTCGGCCGCCGGGTCGTCGGCCATTTCTTTGCGTTCGAGATCGATCGTGGCTTGGACGACTTCGCGCTCGGCTTTTCTTCCAAGGTACTCACCCACGCCCATCGAGAGCGCTCCCGCGAGCAGTGCCAGAAACCCGCTGATGAGGACGGCGGCGCGCTCGCCTTCGGCGACGCCGACGCCCGTGATGATGCCGAGCGTCGTGAGAATGCCGTCCTGCACGCCGAAGACGACTTCTCGAACGCTGCGCTGCCGCTCGAGTTTGCGGCGTTGCAACGTATCGGGAATTCGCGGCTTGACGGTCTGCCACGTCTGTGCGGTCGCAACCGCGCGAGCGGCTGGATCCGGGAGTGCGCCTTCGGAGCCGGGTGTCTGCATTGAAGACGGAGCTGACGCCGCCCGCGTGGACGGGGCCTTCGATGCCCGTACTCCGGAGCTTGACACCCGGTGCCGTTTCCGTTAAATATATAACCAGATGGTTAACAAACAAGCACGGCTCGACGGAATCTTCTTTGCCTTAGCCGACCCCACGCGCCGGCGTATCGTGGAGAAACTCGTCCGCCGGGCGCTCACCGTCGGAGAAATCGCGGCGGACTTTCCGATCTCGCAACCGGCAATATCCAAACACGTCAAGGTACTTGAAGAATCCGGTCTGCTCGTTCGCGACGTGGTCGGCCGCGTCCACCACTGCTCGCTCTCACCGAAGGCCATGCAAACGGCTTCTTCGTGGTTGGACCGGCAAGAGCGCTACTGGAACGCCGCGCTCGACAGCCTGGACGAGTATCTCGAAACCTCGACGCGCGAATCGAGTTCTGAAAATCAGCACCCGTCAAGAAAGAGGAAACCATGAGCGACACCACCACGCAGGCGGCGCGAAAGCTCGTCATACGCCGCACGTTCGCAGCGCCGCGCGCGCGCGTCTGGGAAGCCTGGACGAAGCCCGATCAGATGCAGCGGTGGGCCGGGCCCGGTCCAGTCGTTGCGAAGGAGTTGCAGGCCGACGTCCGCGTCGGCGGGGCCTATCGCATCGTCATGCAACCACCCGACGACGAAGCCATGACCGTGTTCGGCACCTATCGCGTCGTACAGCCTCCCGAGCGGCTTTCCTACACGTGGAGCTGGGAAGAAGATAAGCCGGAAGACCAAATCGAAACGTTGATCACCGTGGAGTTCCACGACCGGGGCGACAAAACCGAAGTGGTCCTCACGCACGAAGGGTTCTCGAGCGAAGAATCTCGCGGAAACCACGAGCGCGGCTGGACCGGCGCCCTCGACAAAATGGAAGCGCAGTTGGCGGCTTAGACGACCCGCTGCACTGGGAAAACGATGGCCGCCCGCTTTACAGCCGGGCGGCCATCGTTTTGAAAGGCGATCGCGTGCCTACGAGACTACGAGCAGCCGCTGGTGGCGCCGCAGTTGTCGCACTTTTCGCAGGCGCCGTTGCGCACCATCGTCAGTTGGCCACATTCGCCGCACGCGTTGCCGGTGTATCCTTTGGCTTTGGCAGCGTCGATGGCGGCCGATTGCGGCCGCACGACCGACCGGGTCGCAACGTTTCCGTACGTCGCGCCCGGTGCGGGCGGCGCAGCAGCGGGCGCCGAGGCTTGCTGGATTGGGATTGCGGGTGGCTGCGGTTCCGTGGTCCGGCCTGGATGGAGATGCGTCGACACCGGATGCAGGCTTTCGGCCACGCCCGCGACGCGAACGTTGACGGTGCCCTCCTCCTCGTCGATGTAGTCTTCGTCCTGGAAGAGCTCGGTCTCCGGGCCCATCGCATCCATCTCCATGCTCGGCTGTACGTGCGCCAGGTCGTAGCGTCCGAGATAGCTGACCGCCAGCTCGCGGAAGATGTAGTCGAGAATGGACGTCGCCATCTTGATGTTCTCGTGTCCGACGACCGGTCCGTTCGGCTCGAAGCGCGTGAACGTAAAGGCTTCGACGAACTCTTCGAGCGGCACGCCGTGCTGCAGTCCGAGCGAAACGGCGATGGCAAAGTTATTCATCAGGGATCGGAACGCCGCGCCCTCTTTGTGCATGTCGATGAAAATCTCGCCGATTTGTCCGCCGTCGTATTCGCCGGTGCGAAGGTAGACTTTATGTCCGCCGATGATCGCCTTCTGCGTGTATCCGCTGCGGCGCAGCGGCAGGCGCCGGCGCTTGGCGATATACCGGTAGACGATCTTCTCGGCGATCTGCAACGGCGTGGCGAAGGGCTGCTGGATCGCAAGCACTTCGTCGTCGCCGGAGTCGCCTCCCAAGTCGTAGCTGGCCGCCAGCGGCTGCGACAGCTTCGAACCATCGCGATAGAGGGCGACGGATTTGACCATCCGCTCCCACGAATAGCGGTACGCCTCCTTAACGTCGGCGATCGAGGCCGTCTGCGGCATGTTGATCGTCTTGGAGATGGAGCCCGAGATGAACGGTTGCGCGGCGGCCATCATGTCGATGTGAGCCAGCGGCCTGATGTAGCGCGAACCGTACTTGCCGCACGGCGTCGCGCAATCGAAGACTGCGAGATGCTCGTCATTCAGATACGGCGCGCCCTCGAGCGTCATGCGTCCGCAGATGTGCGCGGAGGCCTCTTCGATCTGCGCGTTGGTAAACCCGAGCCCGTCGCGCAGGATCGAAAAGTTCCAGTCGGAGAGCTGCTCGTCGGTCAAGCCGAGGTGGCCCATGCAGAACGAGTCGCCTAGGACGAAGCGATTGAAGACGAACGGCAGCTCGAACGCACCTGGGAGCGCTTGCTCTATGCGCGCGATGGTTTCGTCGTCGAAGCCTTTGGCCTTGAGCGTGGCGCGATTGACGTGCGGAGACTCATCGAGCGTCCCGGTTCCCTTCGCGTAGGTCTCGATCGCCGCGATTTGGTCTTCGGCATAGCCGAGGCGTCGCAGCGCCGCTTCGACCGATTGATTGACGATCTTGAAGTAGCCCCCGCCCGCGAGTTTCTTGAACTTAACCAGCGCGAAGTCGGGCTCGATGCCGGTGGTGTCGCAATCCATGACCAGACCGATCGTCCCGGTCGGCGCGATCACGGTTGTTTGCGCGTTCCGGAAGCCGGCGATCTCGCCGATGGCGAGCGCGTCGTCCCACGCACGGCGCGCCAGCGCCCAGGTGCTCTGGGTGAAGAGCGTCGGCGGATGCGTGGTCGGAGCGACCGTAAGGCCTTCGAATGCCGTCGCGGGCGCTTGATAGGCGGCACGCCGATGGTTTCGAATCACGCGTAGCATGTGTTCGGCGTTCGCGCGGTAGCGCGGAAACGCGCCGAGTTGCCGGGCCATTTCGGCCGAGCAGCGGTAAGCCGCGCCGGTGAGCAGCGCCGTGATGGCCGCGCACCAGCCATACCCCTCCTCTGAATCGTAAGGCAATCCCATGCGCATCAACAGCGTACCGAGATTGGCGTAGCCGAGCCCGAGCGTGCGGAAATCGTAGGATTTCTGGGCGATGACGCGGCTGGGGAACTGTGCCATCAGGACGCTCACCTCGAGGGTGAACGTCCAAATACGGCAAGCTTCGGCAAAGGTCGCGGCATCGAACTCTCCGTTTTCGTTCTGGAACGTGACCAAATTCAGGCTTGCGAGGTTGCACGCGGTGTCGTCCAGGAACATGTACTCCGAACAATTGTGCACGACGATGCCGTTGCCGACGAAATGATGCGTGTCGGGTTCGGTGAGGTCGAAGACGAGTTCGGTGCCGGCCGGCTCGAGCGTCGCAAAACGATCCGCCATCGACAAGCCCGCGGCCGGCTCGATCGCCGAAAGCAAGTCGGCGAACGGGCGCGCCTTGGGCGAAGCCGAGTGGAATCCGATCTCGCGGCCGAACGCAGCGCGCGATTCCGGTGCGATCCGTAGCTTGGCCTCGCTCGGGCTGCGTTCGGATAGAATGCCGAAGGAGAGCAGAAGATGCTGCGTTTGCTTGAGTAACTCGCTCGAGGACGACGTCAGCGCGATCTCGCCTTGTCCGGCTTGGTTCGACGCAATCGAACCTTCGGCGGTAAACAGGCCGCGCAGGATCGCCGCGACGGAGGTCCGGTTGAGCTGATGGATCTCGTCGGTGAAACGCTTCTCCGTAATTCCCCGATTGAGTACCGCGTAAGAAGCGAAGCGCTCGACGATGGGCCGGTTGCTGACGCTAACGCGCGCGCCCGTCCCCGACTGCGGTCGCGTGACCGCCGTGGGGCGGCGACTGCGTCGATCGCTGAGCGTTTCTTGCTTGGCGCCGTTGATCGCGCGCGCCACGTCGGCCAAAACCTCGGCTTCGTCGTCGCTCATGCTTACGACCAGCGTCGGCGACGCGGACGTCGTGATGCACCCTCCGCCGGCGGCAAGGCCGATGCCGAAAGCGATACCCTCGTCGATTCCGCGCGGACCGAAGCCCGAACCGATCAGACGCAGAACGTCTTCACGCGAAAGCTCGCTGGCCGGAACGTCGCCGCGGTTTTCCGTCCAGACCTTGTGGTCGGCGGTAAGCCCGATCTCGTAGCCCGCGTCGGTCGTCAATCGGAAGACGGGTTTTTCACCGGTCGGGAAAATGCGATTGACGAAGTGCGGCTTGCCGTCGGCCCCCAGAACGAACGCCGCTTTGCCGGTAAGCGCGGCGATGCGCTCCACGCCATCGGCAGTGGCGATCAGCGTGTCGCCGGTCACGCACGGGTTGCTGGCGTTGATGCGGCCATCGGACTGGCAGGTGTGCCATTCGTTGATCGTGGTGTCGTACTGTACGCCGGGATCCGCGCACTGCCAGGCGGCTACCGCGATCCGTTCCCACAGCTCCGAGGCGGCGACGGACTTGGCTATGCCGCCGTCGGTGCGACGGATGAGATCGAAATTCTCGCCTGCGTCGAGCTTGGCAAAGAACTGGTTGGAGAGACGGACCGAGTTGTTGGAGTTCTGACCCGATACCGTTCCGTACGCTTCACCGTCCCAATTCACGTCGTAGGTCTCGATCTCGAGTGACGTGTAGCCTTGCTTGGCGAAATCCAGCGCGTACTGAATGCTGCCCTGTGGAATTCCGGCGCCGATCGCCTGACGCAAGGCAAGTTTGAGGGTTGGGTTGAGCGCCGGGTCGAGGCGAGCGCTTTCCGGAGCGGCCGGATCGTGCGCCGCCTTCATCACGGCGTTGAGATGTTTCTGCGCCGAGAGCGAACCCGCAACGAGATCGGCGACCTTTTGCTCTTCGTGAACTTTCCACGAAATGAACTTCTCGATGTCCGGATGGTCGACGTCGAGCACGACCATCTTGGCGGCGCGCCGCGTCGTGCCGCCGGATTTGATAGCGCCCGCCGCGCGGTCGCCTACTCGCAGGAACGACATGAGCCCCGACGACGTGCCGCCGCCGGAGAGCTTCTCGCCGGATCCGCGCAGCTTGGAAAAATTCGATCCGGTGCCGCTGCCGTATTTGAAGATGCGCGCTTCGCGCACCCACAGATCCATGATCCCGCCTTCGTTGACCAGGTCGTCGTCGACGCTTTGGATGAAGCATGCATGCGGCGCGGGATGCTCGTAGGCACTCGTGGAGCGCGTGAGCTCGGCCGTCTTGCCGTCAACGTACCAGTGCCCTTGCGCCGGCCCGGAAATGCCGTACGCCCAGTGCAGACCGGTATTGAACCACTGAGGTGAGTTGGGAGCGCCGATCTGGCGCGCGAGCATCGCGCACATCTCGTCGTAATAGATCCGGGCATCTTCCTCGGTATCGAAGTAGTCGTGCTTCCAAGCCCAATACGTCCAGCAACCGGCCAGGCGGTTAAAGACCTGCCGGGCGTCGCGCTCGGCGCCGAACTGTTCGCCGCGCTCCAGCACCGCCAGCCGCTCCTGGTCCGGGATGCAAGCCCAGAGCCATTCGGGGACGCCTTCCTCGGGCACGGCCGCCAGCGCCCTGGGAATGCCCGCTTTGCGGCAGTATTTCTGCGCCAAGACGTCCACGGCAACTTGACTCCAAGCAGCCGGCACCATGATGTCGGCCGCCTCGAAAATCACCGAACCGTCCGGATTTACGATCCTCGAGGTCCTCGGGGCGAACGTCACCCCCGCGTAGCGGTCTTCGGGGCTGGAATAGAGGCGGCGGAATTTCATCGGGCGGCTCCTTGGCGGTATCGAAACGAGAGGTTTCCGGGCCTGGAATCGAACGCCTGTTCGGTAGTCGGAAGACGAGACCGCGAGGCACCTATTGTACCACGCTGCTGGTTTCGCTACTAGATATTGGGGTGGGCGGGTGGGACTCCTTGTGGTCAGGCTGTCGATAACCCAAAAAATCGGGGGAGACCCCGGGAGGGGGGCGCTCCACCGGTGGAGAGATCCGAGGATAGCGGGGATATCCGGTGCAACGAGAGCGCCATGCTCGGCCCGGATCGGTTCGCTCCACGCCTGCACGACGTGCCCCACGAGGAGCTCGAGGCAGCCGGCATCCGGGGCCTCATCGTGGATCTCGACAATACCCTGCTGGGCTTCCGGGAGACGGAACTGGGCGAGGAGCACCTGGCCTGGGTAAAGCGCGCCCAGGAGCGCGGTTTCCGGATCGTCATGCTCTCGAACAACTTCACCGAGCGCGTCACGTCGGTGGCAGGCCGCCTGGGCGTCGAGTGCATCCCCAACGCGCTCAAGCCGTTGCCGTTCGGCTTCGTTCGCTCGTTGCGCCGCCTGAATCTACCGCGAAAATGCGTCGCAGTCGTCGGCGATCAGCTCTTTACCGACGTGCTGGGCGGAAAGATGTGCGGTCTCTACACCATTCTCACCGAACCGATCGAAGCAAAGGACTTCGCGCTCACGCGCCTCTTCCGGTTCTTCGAGCGTTTGATGCTTCCGTCGCGAGGTGTGTAAGTGAAACTGGCGCTCGTCGGCGATCCGGTCGAACATAGTCGCAGCCCAAACCTCCACGAGCGGTTTATGCGCGATGCCGGGATCGACGGGAGCTGACGTGTCGATTCGCGTGCTCGCCGACGCATGCGCGCGAACCTTGCAGCGTTTGCGCGAGGACGGATTCGCCGGTTGCAACGTAACGTACCCGCTTAAAGAAGAAGCGATTCACTCGTGCACGCGGCTCACGCAAGAAGCCGAACGCGCCGGCTGCGTAAATACGATTCTATTCGGGCGCGAGGTCGTCGGGACGAACACCGACGGTCTAGGAGCGCGGTTAGCGTTGGAAGGGCTCTTGGACGAATCCGTCTCTCTCAAGCGCGTGGGCGTGCTCGGCACCGGCGCGACCGCACGCGCGCTGCTCGCGCAGCTGCAAGAGAACGATGCGTACGCATTCGTGTGGGGACGCGATCGTGAAAAGGTGGCCGCGCTGTGCGAACGCTACGAAGCCAAAGCGTGGCCGCACGTGCGCTCTCCCGAAGCGGTCGTGAGCACGCTTCCGCCGCGCGCCGATCTCCCGGACCAGCTCGTCCGATCGCTGCGCCACGTCGACGTGATCATGGACGCAAACTACGGCTCGCGCGCCACGCTGGGCGAGATGCTCGGCCGAGAAGTGGTCGCCGGCGACGCGATGCTGGAAGCTCAAGCTCGCGCGTCCTTCGACTTCTGGTTAGCCTACGCCGAAAACATCGTGTAACGCGCTTTAGCGGTAAACGGCCGAGGATTTGCCCGCGGCCCCCGCCAACCTGGCGCAAGCCCTGGAGAGGTGGCAGAGTGGTCGAATGCACTCGCTTGGAAAGCGAGCAGACCTTCACGGGTCTCGGGAGTTCGAATCTCCCCCTCTCCGTTGAAAACGGGGCGGCACCGCCCCCCGTTTCCCCCCGAGCGGCCACTCGGCCGCTCCGAGCCGCCTTTTGGCGGCTCGTAAATTCGTCCCGCCCGTTATTTTTCGCCGGCTACGAGCTTGCTGAAGTACGCGATGCGGGCCGCTTCCTCGGCGAGATCCGTTAGGACGAAGGCGCGCTCGAGGCTGGATGCTGCGGTCGAGAGACCGTGGCGCTCCATCAAGACGGTGTCGAACCCGCCGGCAAAGCGCCGAGCCGCCGCGTCGGCGAGCGCCTGCGACCCGGGCGGCTCGTATCCCGTCCAAGCGACCGGACCGAGCGTTTCCAGCGCGCCGACGGTATCGCGCGGAAACACGCCGCCGCATTTCGACCAAACGACACAAAACGTCGGGTGCGTGTGAACGATGCACGTGACGTCCGCACGCGCCCGATAGGCGGCTAAATGCAGCGGCAGTTCCGTGCTGGCGCGCTCGCCCTCACCGCGCTCCATACCGGCGGCGCCCACGCGCACGATCTCGCTCGGCAAGAGATCTCGCAGCGAACGCGCACTCGGCGTCACCAAAACGTCGCCCCCCGGTAAGCGGACGCTGACGTTTCCGCTCGAGCCGGCAACCAAGCGGCGCTCCCATAGAAGCCTGCAGTACGCTACGATCTCGTCGCGAGCCGCGCGCTCCGCGTCAGACACCGGCGGGATGCCAGATCGTTTTGATCTCGCAGTACGCCGCAACCTCGTCTAAGCTCTGCGCGCCCGCCTTCGCCCAATCACCGGGCGAGCGCTGCGGAAAGCGATGAACGCGCTTGACGTTGGCGACCGACTCGATCTCCAACTGATCTGCGAGTGCGTTTCCGTCCTCGAAGGCGATCGCGTTGACGTCCATGTGCTTGGCCAAGACCGGTCCCAGTTCGTCGCGAGATCCCGTCAGCACGTTCACCGTGCCCGCGGGCAGGTCGCTGGTCGCAATCGCTTCGGCCAAGGCGATAGCGGTGCGCGGGTCGCTCTCGGACGCGACCAGCACGACCGCATTGCCGGAGACGAGCGGCGGAAGGAGAACCGACAGTGTCCCCAAGAGCGACGGGCGGTCCGGCGCGAGTACGGCTACGACTCCGGCCGGTTCGGCGGTCGAGGCGTTAAAGTGCGGCCCGGCGACCGGATTGCGCGTCGAGAGCAACGCGGAGAACTTGTCCGTCCAGCCCGCGTACCAAACGGTTCGATCGATCGCGGCCGCTACTTCGCGATCGGCTTCGGCGGGAGTTACGCCGCTTCCGTCGCGGACGCGTTCGACGAACTCTGCGCGGCGCGCTTCGATCATTTCGGCTAGCCGATAGAGTACGAGGCCGCGCGTCGCGGGAGCCGTAGTGCTCCACTTCGCCGCGGCGTTCCGCGCGGCGACGACGGCGTCGCGCGCATCCTTACGCGAAGCACGCGCGACGTTTGCGCCGAATTCTCCGTCGTCGCCGATAGGATCGCTGCGTCCCGATTCCGAGCGTACGAAGGCGCCGTTGATGTAGAGTTTGTACATTTTGCGAACCGGAACGCGCCGTTCCCCGTCTTTGCTCACGCCTTTCGGCTTAGACGCAAGAGCGTGCGGGCCCTCGGGCGAAGCGACGGCGTATGGGCGAATCTAGCCTAGGCCGCGTGATCGTCGCGGAAGCCTTTGACGAACGCGGCCTCGACGTCTTACGCGGGGCGGGCGTCGAAATCGTTTCGTGCGTCGGCGCGCCGCGCGAGCGGTTGGTGGAGATGCTCGGCGACGCACGCGGGCTCATCGTGCGCTCCGAGACACGGGTCGACGCCGGACTTCTCTCCCAGGCACCTCGCCTGGAAGTCGTCGCGCGGGCCGGCGTCGGCGTGGACGCAATCGACGTCGAGGCTGCGACCGCTGCCGGCATCGTCGTCGTAAACACACCCAGCGCAAACACGATTTCGGCGACCGAGCACACCTTCGCACTGCTACTGGCCGCGATCAGGCACGTTTCGCGCGCGCACGCTCGCGTGCAAGCGGGCGACTGGGATCGAAAACCGTTCGTCGGCAACGAACTGTATGGAAAGACGCTCGGCATCGTCGGTCTCGGGCGTATCGGCAGCAGCGTCGCGCACCGGGCGAAGGCGTTCGGCATGAACGTGATCGCGCACGATCCATATATCCCGGCATCCCGCGGCGGCGCGCTCGACGTCACGCTCGAAGGCTTAGATGAGTTACTCCATCAAGCCGACGTCGTGACGCTGCACGTTCCGCTTACGGCACAGACCACGCGCTTTATGGACGCGCATAGACTTTCCGCGATGCGGCCCGGGGCCGTCCTCGTAAATTGTGCCCGCGGCGGCGTCGTGGACGCGGAGGCGCTGCTCGGCGCGCTCGATTCGGGCCATCTGCGATGCGCCGCGATCGACGTCGTCCCGAAAGAACCGCCGCCGCCCGGCTCGGCTTCGGCGCGTTTGCTGGTACATCCGCGCGTCGTCGCCACGCCGCATCTAGGCGGATCGACGTTCGAAGCGCTGGAGCGCATCGCGTTGGAATTGGCCGGGGACGTCGTTCGCGTTTTGGGAGGCCGTCCCGCGAGCGGTGCCGTAAACGCGCCGTCGCTCGACGGATCCGACGCCGAGCTCGCCGGCGACTTCATCGATCTCGCCTACCGCATGGGCGCGCTCTTGCCGCAACTCTTTGACGAAGCGCTTCGTAGCGAACTCGCGATCGTGCTGCACGGGGATCTCGCCGAAACCGACGGCCGGCCGTTCGTGGCCGCGGCGTTAGCCGGAGCGCTCCCGCAGTTCAGCGATCGGCGCGTTACGAACGTCAACGCCGTGGCGGTGGCGCGCGACCTGGGCGTGCGTACCGCGATCGTGAACGAATCCGCGACGCCTCCTTATCGCGCCACGCTGGCCATCGCCGCGGGCGGCCACCGAATCGCCGGGACGGTATTACCGGCCGGCCCGCGCATCATCGAGGTGGACGGATACGAGCTCGATGCCATCCCGGCAGGCACGCTCATCGTCACGCGCCACCACGACGTTCCCGGCATCGTCGGGCGCATCGGTTCGATCTTAGGGGACGCGAACGTCAACATTTCGACGATGCAAGTTGCGCGTAACGCCCGCGAAGGCTTGGCGATGATGGTGCTGGGTGTCGATCGCGGCTTCGCCCGTGAGGTGCTCGAGGCGATCGAAGAGGTGCCGGGGATCGAATCGGCGCGCATCGCGCGCGTTCCGTGAGAGTCTACGTCGCGCGTCACGGCGAGACGGATTGGAATCGAGCCGGCCGTTACCAGGGCCGCCGCGAATCCAATCTAACCGAACTGGGATCGCGCCAGGCGTCGGCGCTTGCCGAGCGCCTGGCGCAAGAAGCCGAACCGGTTGCGCGCATCATTTCAAGCCCGCTCCGGCGCTGCGTAGACACCGCCCGTCCACTGTCCGACCGTTTAGGCATCGATATCGAAACCGATGCCCGGCTGATCGAGATCGCTCACGGGACCTGGGAGGGGCGCCTGCGCGACGAGATCGCACGCAGCGACCCCGAACGCATGTGGAAGTGGCGAAACGATCCCGCCAACGTAGCTTTCACGAAGGGCGAAACGGTGAGCCAAGTACGCGATCGCTGGCGCGCGTTCGCCGCGGCCTTGGGGGGAACGCGCACAACCGCCGTCTTCACGCACGACGTGGTCGTGCGCTTAGCGATTCTTGAAGCCGCGGGATTGCCGCTCGAGTCGTTCTGGAATCCGTCGGTCGCCAACGGTGCGTACGCGACCCTCGGCCGATCCGGCGAAACGTGGACCGTCGTCGTCGAGTGCACGGCCGAACACCTCAACGGAATTGCGGCAGATTCGAACGCGCAAGCATTATGATCGCGCCTCGTCTACGCTGAATTACCAGCCTTCGCCAACCGGCACAAGGAGAACCTCGATGACCGTGAGATTCCGAGCCTCTACCGTCGTCTTTGCAATTACGCTGCTCGCCCTCGCTTCCGTGGCGCGAGCACAGCAGCCATCCGGTCAGGAGTTTCCGCCGCCGCAGGGCAAGGGTCGCGTGGTCGTGCTTTCATCCGGAGCCTCAGGGCCCGCGCACTACGCTCTGGTGGCTGCAGAAATTGCGAAGCTCGGTTACGACGTGGTCCTCTTTGACGGAAACGCGGAAGAAGGGACCCACGGCGACGGGCTAAAGTCGGCAATCGCCCAAGCGTTGACGATGCCGCATGCGCTTCCGGGCAAGGTTGCACTGGTGGGTTTCTCGCTGGGTGGCGGAATGTCGCTCTACTACGGCCCGCAGTTGCCCGATCAAGTTGCCGGCATCGTAGCGTGGTATCCGGCAAATGCGTTCATACGCGACGTTCCGGGGTTTGTAAATCGCCTACAAGTCCCCGTCGTTGTGTTTGCGGGAGGAAAAGACAACTTCCGAAACGGCTGCTGTACGGCGTTAAACGACCAGGCGCTGGAGTCGGCGGCGAAGGCGGCCGGTAAGTCTTTCGATCTCACCGTCTACCCCGAGGCGAATCACGATTTCGTCAAGGGCGGCCAGAATTACGACGAAAAAGCGTACGACGACGCCTTCCAAAAGACCGAGGATGCGCTGAAGTCGTACTTGGGGCCGTAGGGATCGGCTGCGTCGCTACTCGGTGTCTTTCTTCTCGAAAAAGACTCCGTAGACGACTGCCCCACACAAGATGAGAAGTACGTAGCCCATGTGTGTCCGCGACCTTCAATCGAACGTGGCGCCTGGCGGCGCTATCGCTCAACGGTAGCATCGGGACGGTTCCGGAGCGAGGGACGCTGGACCCCAACTTGGGGACGTTTGGGACGGGCAAGCGACGTCGAAGGAGAGAGCCCCGCGCCTGGGCAGAGGGCTCCTCGCCGAACGCGGCGGCCCTATGCTACACCCAGAATGCCGAACTGGCTTGGTGGTTGTCCGAATAGAGACGAACTTCGCCAACCCGGCTCCCTGCCAGCGAAAACACGACGACCTCGCCGGCATGTAAAGAGCGTCCCCGGCGGTCGCCGCTCACCGACGTTTGTACGAACACCTTGTCGCCCGCCGCCGCCATTGCGATCGGCTTGCTTTTGAACGTTCCGGCCGTTTCTTGGTGCAACTGAGCGAACATCGCGAAGATCGCGTCGCGCCCACGGTACTCGCTCTTAAGCATCCCGGCACCCTCCGAGTGCCAGGTCGCGTTTTCGTCGAATAGCGCTCCCAGAGCTGCCATGTCGCCGGCTGCGAACGCGTCGAAACCGCGCCGAACGAGCGCAATGTTGTCCTGTTCCAAATGTGTCGTCGTCATGGGTTGCCTTCCTTCCGAGCACCGCGCAGAGAATCACCCTCGGCAGCGGCGCTTGATTCTGGGGAGGGTGCGGTTTCTCGAGCGGCAAGGCGGCGCCTGCCTGCAAGCACTCCGGGAATCCCTATTGCGGCGCGCGGCCCCATTTCGTTGGATTCTGGCCCGGGTTGGGCATCTCGAAGACGACGGTCCACGAATCGTTCGAACTGACTTGGAAATGCAAGGGTTTCCAGCCCGCTGCGGCGCGTTCGTTGAGCAGCTGCTGCAGGGCTTCGGTGTTCCCGGGATCGCGAACGTAGTCGACCTTGTACATCGTTCTTTGCATGCTAAGAGCCTATCACGTTGACGCGGGCGCCGAAAGCGCCAGGGGGAAAGCGGCCGGTTGCGCGGGAGCGTTCGCTAAGGATTCGCAAGGCGGTCCTGGACGCCGTTACTCAGCGTCGTCCAGCGATGACCACCGTCGGTCGACGCCTCGATCCGCACGTCGTAGTGATTCGCGTTCGGAAACGCGTTGACCACGCGCAGCAAAACCGGCACGCCGCCGGCGGTAAACTGCGTATTATAGGCCCAGGCGTTCGGCGTCACGACGGCCTCCATGTCGTGCGAGCCGCCGCGATCGTCGACGCGCGTAAAATGATACGTCCCGTCGGGCGCGCGCGTGTAAACGCTCAACTGTTCCCCCGAGATCTGCCCGTCGGTGAAGTGCAGCTCGCAAACCAGGTACACCGTGCCGCCTTGCCACGTGCAGACCGTGCGCGAGGTCGTCTTTCCCGCCTTCGAGTAGCTGAGTATCGTAGCTCGTCAGCGTGCCGGCCCACGTCCCGGCATAGAGCGCGCGTGCGTCCGGCGCCGCCGGGGCAGTTTGAGCCGATGCGGCCAACGTTGTAGCGAGCATCGCGAGCGCCGCCGGCAACGCGAAACGCAGGGTGCCGATGCCTATTGCCCCTGCGCCAGCGAGAAGCCGGGCTCCCCGTTGAACGTAAAGAGTCCCTCGGTCTTAATCACGTCGAATCCGACGCGCTCGCAGGCCACGATGATCCGCGCCATGTGCCCGGCGGTAAACGGCTCCCCGTCGGCCTCGAAGCGGCACGACCAATGATCGCTCCAATAGGTGTCGGGATTGGGATGCGGCCAGACTTTCGTGCCGCGATTGCTGATCACGGTGAGTTTGGTGCCCGCGACGTCGAGCGTCTGCATTTTGGCGGCGATGACGCTCGGGTCGCCGTCACGCTGGTCGATGAAGATATCCACGCCAACGCGCTCCTTCACCGGGCGCACGCCGGCCGGGCGGATGCTCAGGTCCAAATGAGCGTCGGGCAGGTACTCCGCCGGTTTGAGAAATTGCGGCTTCTGGCCAATGCGCGCGATCACGGCGTCGGCGAACTCCTTGGTGCCGACTTTTTCTTTGCTGACCTCTTCGTTATAGATGTCGTAGGTGTGGATGCCGTCTTCAATCGTCCGCAGCCACGCGTTGTGCGCCAGCTCGGCGGCTTGTCCTTGCCCGATATGCACCAGCATCAGGAGCGCGCCGTGCAGCAATCCCGAAGGGTTTGCCATGTTCAGGCCGGCGCGCCGCGGCGCCGAACCGTGGATCGCTTCGAACATCGAACAGTGATCGCCGATATTGGCCGAACCGGCAAGGCCGACCGAGCCGGTGATCTGCGCCGCCACGTCGGATAGGACGTCGCCGTACAGATTGGGCATCACGATGACGTCAAAGGCCTCGGGCGTGTCCGCGAGCTTGGCGGCGCCGATGTCCACGATCCAATGCTCGTGCTCGATTTCGGGATATTCCAGGGCGATTTCTTCGAAGGTCCGATGGAAGAGGCCGTCCGTGATCTTCATGATGTTGTCTTTAGTGAAGCACGTCACTTTTTTGCGTTTGTTGGCGCGCGCGTACTCGAAGGCGTACCGGACGATGCGCTTGCTGCCGGGACGCGAAATCAGTTTGAGACACTGCGCGACCTGATTGGTCTGCCGGTGCTCGATGCCGCCGTAGACGTCCTCCTCGTTCTCGCGAACGATGACGATGTCCATATTGGGATGTTTGGTCTTGACGTACGGATGTAGCGACGAGCACGGACGTACGTTGGCGTACATTCCGAGCGTTTTGCGCACGGTCACGTTGAGACTCTTGAAGCCGCCGCCTTGCGGCGTCGTGATCGGCGCCTTGAGAAAGACCTTGGTGCGGCGAAGCGACTCCCAAGAGGAGTCCTCGATGCCGGCCTGCGAGCCCCGCTGGTACACGCGTTCGCCGATGTCGATCGGCTCGATGTCGAGTTTGGCGCCAGCGGCGGTGATGATCCGCAGCGTAGCATCCATAATCTCCGGGCCGATGCCGTCGCCGTACGCGACCGTGACGGGAACCTTCTTCGCCGTTGCAATGGTGGTGGTCAAGGCGCTCTCCTCGTAGTGCTTTGGGCGAAGTGGGGGTTCGCCGCCAGTGGCCGTTTGCGCCTACCTGCCGCCGAGAGACCAGTCCTGAGCGTTCCAGCCCTCGCTGATACCGTTGGGTTCGAAGTTGCGCAGCCGGGGCGTGTACGCGTATGCCAGATTCCGGTAGTAGAAAAACGCTCCGGGCGTATCTCGCAGCAAGAGCGCCTCGATCCGCGCGTAGTCCGCTCTGCGCGCCGCCCGATCGAACGTGGATAGCGCCGATCGCTGCGCCTGGTCCATTTCGGGCGAACAGTAACGCGACACGTTATTGCCGGCAGGTGGAATCATCGAACACATCCACTGCGACGAGTTATCGGGGTCGGCACCGGAAATCCACGAGTAGAGCGCCAGATCGAACTTGCCTCCGTTGAGAATGCCGCCGCTCTGCGCAGCCGCGTAAAGATTTGCGTAGTCGTAGCTTTTCAGTTCCAGCTCGACTCCAACGGCGCGCAGCCCTTGCTGAACCGCCAACGCTGCATTTTTCGCAAGTTCGCTGCCCTGTCCGTACGCCAGAACCAACGAAAGGCGCTGTCCGTTCTTCGTTCGCACGCCGTCGGGCCCCGGATGCCAACCGGCCGCATCGAGCAATGCCTTGGATTGGCCGGCGTCGTATGGAACGGGCGCAAGCGCGCGGTCGAACGCCCAGTTGTAGAAGGGAGAGAGATCCGCGATCGCCGGCTCGGCCGTACCGAACGTGATGTTGCGCGTAATCGTGTCGCGATCCATGGCGAGCGTCAGAGCGCGCCGGACGCGGGCGTCGTTGAGCGGCGCGCGATGAATGTTATAGAGAAACGCGGTGTACGTCGGAGCCGGCGAGAGCAGCGTCGTAGCCCCGGAACCCTGTAAATCGTGGTACGTGTCGCTGGTAATTTCCAGCGCCAAGCCGACCTCGCCGGTTCTGACCTGCGCTTCGGTCGTGTTGCCGTCCGGGATGATCTTCAGAACGAGCTTCGCGATTTTCGGCTCGCCGCGAAAGTACTGCGGGTTTGCATCTAAAACGATGCGATCGCCGCGCAGCCAGCGGACGAAGCGATACGGCCCCGTTCCGACGGGCGAGGAGTTAAACGCGACCTGGTTCACGTTTGGGTAGCGCTCGAGCAGGTGGCGCGGCAGGATGCGAAACGGCGTATCGCTCTCGCCGAAGAGCGTGTCGATCGCGGGTGCAAACAAGCGCTTCATGTGAAAGACGACCGTGTATTGGTCGGGCGTATCGACCGACGCGACCTGATCGTATCCCCGTTTGGAAACCACGTTGTTGCGTGGGTTCATAATCGCTTGCCACGAGAACTTAACGTCGTCGCTTCCAAACGGCGCACCGTCGTGCCAGCGAACGCCCCGGCGAAGATGGTAGGTAATGGTCAGTCCGTCCCTGGATATGCCGTGGTTTTTCAAAGTCGGTACGAATTCGGCGAGATCGGGTACGTCGCGCCCGTGGTTGTCCAGCGTAACGAGTTCGTCGAAGACCACGCCGTCGACGAAACTTTCGATCGCGTTCTGCGCCAAGATGGGGTTGATCTGCGTCGGCGAGATCGGTAAAGCAACGTCCAATTCGTCGGTGCGACCCGCGGGCGCGCCTTGGCGCGAGCAGGCAGAAAACGCTAGCGCGAACGCAAAAGCCGCGGCCAGGCACTTGCCGCCGAACGGAAGTAACGGCCCGGAGCGGTTCAGCGGTCTACGGCGCAGCGGAACTTGGCAAACATGAACGGATAATCCTCAAAAAACCAGTTGCGAAACGAACGCCGGATCAGCGTCGCGGGAGTAACCGGCGACGCTCCCTTCATGACGTAGTGCTTTCCGTCGAAAAAGTCGGCCGAGTACTGCGGGTACGACGCCAGCGGTTCGAATCCCGGGAACGGAGCGAAGACCGTCGACGTCCATTCCCAGCCGTTTCCGACCAGATCGTGGACGCCCCATTCGCTGGTTCCGGCCGGGTGGGCGTCGACGGGTTCGGGGTCGTAGCGTTGAAAGTCGAAATTCCCATGACGGTGCCCGGGCGGTTCGTCGCCCCAAGGAAACGCGCGCTCGCGTCCTTCGCGCGTCCCGAAGGCTGCACGGTGATACTCAGCCTCCGTAGGAAGCCGCATGCCGGCCCACTTTGCGTAGGCGCGCGCTTGCGCGTTCGAGACGTAGACCGGCCATGACCCCGGCAACGGGAGCTCTTCGAACATCCCCCGCAAACGATACTCGCCGTCGCGTTTGGTCCAAAAAGCCGGAACCGGGCCGCCCTGACCGACGAAGGCAAGCCAGTCCGCATTCGTGACGGGATACCGCTGCATGGCAAAACGACCTACCGGTACGGTATGACGGTTCGATTCGTTGTCCCAGGCAAACGCGAGCTCGTCCTGTCCGGCACCCAGCGTTGCGTCGCCCGCGGCAATCTCGAGCAAATCGTTCTTCGGCGGGGCGTGGTCGCGGTAATCCTGGGCAACGCGTTCTTTGTCCCCGGTTCCGAGTTGATGGACGATGTAGCAGAGCGTTTCGTCGTGCATCTCCTCGTGTTCGAGAATCGCGTACGCGGCTTGCCCGCGCACCAGCCGCGGCACGCTCGCGTCGTCGATGTTTCCACCGGCGATGGCGGCGAGCACGCGCTCGTCACACGCGCTTGCAAAGGCATCGATGGCGTCGCGCGTGGGCCAGTCGTTACGTTGATGGCGGCGTGCGTCGTCGGCGGACGCCGGATCGATACCGCGCTCGAAGAGCCGCTCGAGATCGGAATCGATCGGCGATTCTTGGAGAGCGCGCTCGTTGAGCGTCAAGAAGCTGAAGGCGGGAATGTGCCCGGCATAAAACGCAAACGGGTGCCGCAGCGGGATTGGATTGGTGTAGAACGCCTCGGGGCGCACCAGACCGAAAACGCTCGCGCTGCGGGCTCGATTGCGCAGGTAACGCTCGGCGAGTGCTTGCCGGTCGAGCCGAGCGGCGGTTGGCCGAACGCTGGTTTCCATCGACATCTCCTCATCAGAACGCGGCGCGAACGGAAGGGTTGCGCGGTCCGGGCCTACTGTAGATATTCGTACAAGCCGTGTACGCCGCCCTCGCGGCCGAAGCCCGATTCCTTATACCCGCCGAAGGGCGAAGCGGGGTCGAACCGGTTGAACGTGTTGCACCAGACCACCCCCGCCCGAAGCCGCTCGGCCACCCACATGCTCTTACTGCCCTGCTCGGTCCACACTCCCGCAGAGAGACCGTACGGCGTGTTGTTGGCTTTTTCCACGGCTTCGTCCGGCGTGCGGAACGTCATCACCGAAAGCACCGGTCCGAAGATCTCCTCGCGTGCGATGCGATGCGATGCGCTGACGCCCGTAAAGAAGGAGGCCGGATAAAAGAAACCGCTGGACGGAATCTCGCAGTGCTGCTGCACCAAGCGCGCGCCTTCCGCAACGCCGCTGGCGACGAGTTCGCGGATTTTATCGAGTTGGGCGGCGGAATTGACGGCACCGATATCGGTGTTCTTGTCGAGTGGATCGCCTAGGCGAAGCCGTTCGATGCGCGCGGTCAGTCGCGCGACGACCTCGTCGAGCGCGCTCTCTTCGACGAGCAGGCGGGATCCCGCGCAACAGACGTGACCCTGATTGAAATAGATGCCCTGGACGATCCCTTCGATCGCTTGGTCGAGCGCGGCATCCGCAAACACGATCTGCGCGGCCTTTCCACCCAGCTCGAGCGTCAGACGTTTGCGCGTGCCGGCCAGCTCGCGATAAATACGTTTACCGACCTCCGTGGAACCGGTGAAGGCGATCTTGTCGACGCCGGCGTTCTGCACCAGCGCGGCTCCCGTTTCGCCGGCCCCGGTGACGACGTTCACCACGCCCGGCGGTAGGTCGGCCTCTTGGACGATCTGGGCCAGCACGAGCGCGGTGAGTGGCGTGGTCTCGGCAGGCTTGAGCACGACGGTGTTTCCGCAGGCCAGCGCGGGAGCCAATTTCCACGCAGCCATCAATAGCGGGAAGTTCCACGGCACGATCTGTCCGCAGACGCCCAGCGCGCGCGGTTCGCGCCCGGCGCGCATCGCCCACTCGAGCTTGTCGGCCCACCCGGCGTAATAAAAAAAGTGCGCCGCTACCGCGGGGACGTCGAAGTCGCGCGATTCTTTGATGGGCTTGCCGCCGTTCATCGTCTCGAGAACCGCCAACTCGCGCGAGCGTTCGGTAACGGCTCGCGCGATTCGATAGAGGTACTTGGCGCGGTCCGCAGGCTTGGTCTTGCACCAATACTTATCGTACGCGCGGCGCGCCGAGCGCACCGCCGCGTCGACGTCGGAGACGCTCGCTTCGGCGATTTCGGCTAACGGTTGCTCGGTGGCTGGGTTGATGGTCGAAAAGCGGGCGCCGTTCTCGGCATCGATCCACTTCCCGCCGACGAAGAGGCCGTATGCTTCGCGAATGCGCGGCCGCGCGGTTTCCGGAGCCGGGGCGTATTGAAATGCCGTCATCGCATCGGCCGCCTAATCCTTGGGAACGTAATCGGCGCCGGAGTATCGTCCGCTTTCACGCTTCTCGGCTTGCATCGACAAGTCGTCGAGCAGACCGCTGGCCCCGATCCGAAAGAGGCGGGGCGCCAGCCAATCGTCCCCTAGCGTTTCCTTCACGATCGCCAAATACGTCAGCGCCTGTTTGGTCGTGCGGACGCCGCCGGCGACTTTCAGCCCTCGCCGCTCTCCGGTAGCGAGGAAAAAGTCGATCAGCGCCTGGCACATGGCCAGCGCAACCGGGAACGTCGCGTTAACGCCGGCCTTTCCGGTCGAAGTCTTGATGAAATCCGCTCCGGCGGCCAGCGCTAGGTCGGAGGCGCGCCGCACGTTTTCATAGGTGCCGAGCTCGCCGGTTTCGAGAATCACCTTTAGGAGCCGGCGTTCGCCGCAAATCCGTTTGACGGCGACGATTTCGTCGAATACCGCACGCTCTTTACCCGAGAGAAAGGCGCCGCGATCGATGACCATGTCGATCTCGTCGGCTCCGGCCTCGATGGCCTGCGCCGCATCGGCGAGCCTGACCGGCATGCTCGAAAGACCGCTCGGGAACGCGGTCGCTACCGAGGCGACCTTGACGGTGCTACCGCGTAGCGCGTCGCAGGCGATCGGCACGAGGCTAGGATAAACGCAGACCGCCGCCACGCTTGGGAGGTCGTAGTCCGCCCGCGGAGAGACGGCGCGCGCGCACAGCGATCGCACGCGCCCCTCGGAGTCTCGCCCTTCCAGTGTGGTGAGGTCGATGCAGCGGATCGCCAGATCGATGGCTGCGCGCTTTGCCGAGTCTTTAATGGACCGCGTTGCCAGATCCGCGGCCCGCTGTTCGAGCATAACCGCATCGACCCGGACGCGCGGGAGATCGTCGAGCGTGCCGCGTTCGGCGACCCGGACGTTCATGACGCTAAAGGGTCCCGCGCTTTTCCTGTTCGCGCTCGATCGAAACGAAAAGCGCTTTGAAGTTGCCTTTACCGAACGACAAGCTGCCTTTGCGCTGGATGATTTCGAAGAAGACGGTCGGGCGGTCTTGAAGCGGCTTGGTGAATATCTGAAGCATGTAGCCGAGATCGTCGCGATCGACCAGTATCCCGCGATCCCGCAGAACGTCGATCGCCTCGTCGATCTTGCCTACGCGCTCTTCGAGAAGTTCGTAGTACGAATCCGGCGTTTCGAGAAATTCGACGCCGTTCGCGCGAAGTGCGTCGATCGTGGAGACGATGTCCTCGGTTCGAATCGCGATGTGTTGCACTCCCGCGCCGCGATAGAAATCGAGATACTCCTCGATCTGCGACTTTTTCTTTCCGTGTGCGGGCTCGTTGATCGGGAACTTCACGAGATGGCGCGCGTCGGTCATAACCTTGGATTTGAGCGCCGTATATTCGGTCGAAATGTCCTTATCGTCGAACGAAACGAGCTGCGAGAAGCCGAAAACGCGTGCGTAAAAGTCGCCCCAGGAGTCCATTTCGCCCCATCCGACGTTTCCGACGCAGTGGTCCACCGCCAGTAACGCCGGCTTGGCCACGCGCGGAATGCTGCGCCGGCTCTCGACGAAGCCGGGCAGGAAGGGACCGCGATACCCGTCCCGCTGGACGAACGTGTGGATGGTGTCGCCGTAGGTGGCGATGGCGGCGCGTACGACCGTTCCGAAATCGTCCCGCGACGCGGTGGGCGCAACGACCGAGGTGGCGCCCGCGGCGATGGCCGCCTCCCACGCCGCACGCGCGTCGCTAACGACGATGCCGATGTCGCGCACGCCGTCGCCGTGGAGACGCACGTGTTCGGAGATATCTCCGTCCGGCGTCAAGCTGCTGGTTAAGACGAACCGCAGCTTGTTTTGCTCGAGAACGTAGCTCGCACGTCCGGCCACGCCCGTTTCGGGGCCCGCGTAAGCGACTTGCTCGAACCCGAACGCGGACATGTAGTAATGCGCGGCCTGCTTGGCGTTACCGACGTAGAACTCGATGTAATCCCAATCGATCTGCGCGAGCGGGTTGCCCGCGGCCTCGGTTCGTGCGCTTGTGCTCATCTATCGGCTGTTGGCGGCAGCGCGAACCCGCCCCTGGCCGCGATACTCGCACCACGCCCAGCCGCGCGGGTTCCCCCGCGATGCCCTGCGAAAGGGCCGCTTATGGAGCTCGATCTGCCACTGATGCCGTCGGCGCGGACGGCCCTAACGGGCCTTATCGACTACGCGGGACTCTTTCCGCCGTCCGAACTGGGCATGGCACCGGCACTCGCCGAGTACGCCTCGATCCGGTCCGGCCCGTACGCCTGGATGGTCGGCCGCTTCGTTACGGCCGCTTCGCGCATACCCGAACTGCGCCGGGCCGTGGGTGCGGTCGCGTCGCCGGTGCTGTCGGTCGTGGTGGACGTTTCGCGAGATCCGCACCGGTGGTTCGAGGAGGCGCGTGCCGCCTTGGCCGGGCTGGCGAACCTGCGCGCCCACCGCGATCCTTCCGCTCGCGTCGAGGCCCTCGAAATCCCACTGCCGTCCCTGCCCTCCCGCCGCGACACGTACGACGCGGCCATCGGTCAGCTCGGAGCAATGCTGTCGCAGGCAAAGCTGCGCGATCTGCCGGTCTACGCCGAGATTCCGCGCACCGACCGTTGGAGCGAGTTGGTCCCCGGCGCCTGCGTGGCGGCGACGCGTGCGCGCATCTCCCTTAAGGTACGCTGCGGGGGTATAACCGCCGACGCGTTTCCCTCGCCCGAGGACCTTGCGGCGTTCGTGGCCGCCGCCGCGCACGAGGGCGTTCCGTTTAAGGCGACGGCCGGTCTGCACCACCCGATCCGGCACGTGGACCGTGCCACCGGATTCACGATGCACGGGTTTCTGAATCTCTTGGTTGGCGCCGCGCTCGCCGCAGAGCGCTCCGGCCGCGATACCGTCGTTCGGGCGATAGACGACCAGGATGCCGGTGCGTTCGCATTTGAGGAAGACGCGTTGGTGTGGCGAGGCCGCCGTTTCGACGCTCAAACGATCGCCGCCGCGCGGGAGCACGCGTTCGTCGGCTACGGTAGTTGCAGCGTCGCAGAGCCCGTCGCCGACCTGATCGCAATGTCCGTCCTGCCAAAGCCCGCATGAGCGAACTCGATCCGTCCTCAACCACCAATCCGGAATTGGAGTCGTGGATTCCGGTTACGCGCGACTCGGATTTTCCGATCCAAAACCTGCCGTTGGGGATCTTTCGTGCCGGGCACGGTCTGCCGTGCGTCGGCGTCGCGATCGGCGATCGCATCGTGAGTTGCTATGCCTTGGCGGAGTTGGGGCTGCTCGACGACACGATCGATCGCGAACTGGTCCAGGCCCCCACGCTCAATCCTTTGCTCGCAGCCGGCCGAGACGCTTGGCGAGCACTGCGGTTGCGACTCTCGGAGCTGCTACGTGCCGGAGGCGATCCGTCGCTGCAGCGGCAAACCGGCGAAGGCGTTATCGTTCCGATGACCGGCGCCCGCATGGATCTGCCTGCCGAAGTCGGAGATTACGTGGACTTTTATTCCTCGCTCGCGCATGCCACGAATCTCGGGAAAATTTTCCGGCCCGACGGCGAAGCGCTGATGCCGAATTGGCGATGGATGCCGATCGGATATCACGGCCGGTCCGGCACGCTGGTTGTTGACGGCGAGGCGATTCGGCGCCCGAGCGGCCAGCGGAAGGCGCCCGACCAGAGCACTCCGACGTTCGGCCCGAGCACGCGGCTGGACGTCGAACTCGAAGTCGCGTTTCTGACCGGGCCGGCAAATGCGCTCGGCACGCCGATCGCGGTCGCCGAAGCTCGCGAACGCATCTTCGGGCTCGTCCTGGTCAACGATTGGAGCGCCAGAGATATCCAAGCGTGGGAATATCAACCGCTAGGCCCGTTTCTCGGTAAATCATTTGCGACCACGATATCGCCTTGGGTCGTGTCGCTCGACGCACTCGAACCGTTTCGCGTTGCCGGCCCCGTTCAAGAACCCCCCCCGCTGCCTTACCTTCGCAGCGAAGGACCGGCGAATTACGACATCCATCTCACGATCGAGCTTCGGACGCGACAGATGCGCGAGAAGAAGCTGGAACCCGAAGTCGTCTCGAGGACGAATTTCCGGGAGATGTATTGGAACGTCGCGCAGCAGCTCGCACACGCGACCGCCAACGGCGCGACGGCGCGTCCCGGCGACCTCTTCGCATCGGGAACCATCAGCGGGGATACGCCCGGCTCGCTCGGGTCGTTTATCGAGATGACGTGGAACGGCCGGAGCCCGATCGTGTTGCCCACCGGGGAACGCCGGACGTTCCTCGAGGACGGTGACGAGATCACGTTGCGCGGATGGTGCGAACGCCCCGGCACACGCCGAATCGGCTTCGGCACGGCCGCCGGCACGATCGTCGCGGGCCGCGAGTTCTCGGCCGGCTCACCCGGCGGCGGACCTGATTGATTTATCATTGCGCGAAGATCACGGCCCTTCCGCGCACGGACCGAACGCGCCGGATGTCTTTTTGACGCAATCTTCCCCGAATTTTCCCAGATTTTGCCGCGCGCCCTTAGTGTTGCGCCTTACCGACCGATAACCTGACATGGAAGAAGTTCTCGTAGCTCGGCTTACGCCGGGCGCTCCTTTCGATTGTCTGGAGGTCACGGGTTCGCCCGGCGAGATGCTTCCGAAAACGGGGCCAGTCCTAAGGCCGGTTACCGAGGCCGGTCCCGTTTTCTTCCCCTTTCGACTTCAGCTTTCGCTGCCTACTTAAGGATCTTCGACGAATGCGTAGTGACCAGGAACGCGACATCGCACGATTCAGCGAATGGGTAAGACGCGTACACGAATGCCTTTTCGAAAAGCTGGGTGGGGAAGAACCTGCGGAAGTCAATCTGCAGCGCTTTGGGGACGGCCGGTTCTCGTTTGAGATCACCGAGGACCTCGGCGACATCACCTACGTCGTCGACCTGCCTCGCAGCGAGCTCCCGACGATTCGCGAGGTCGGGCCAATCGAATGGCGTACGACGCAGCCGCCGGTAGCTTGCGCTAAGCTCATTGCCGCGTACGACGACCTCAAGCGCGCCTCGCGCGTCCACGCCTAAATCGCCGCGAACCGGCGGCTAGGTTCGCGCCGGCTCGTCGATCCAGGACCGGAAGTACGACGGCTCCTCGCACGCGATTGCCGTCTCGGCGAGCAGGAGGGGCCGGAACGTGTCCGCCATGACGGCGATCTCGTCGGTGGACGTTTTTCCGAGACTGGCTTCGATCGCTCCGGGCTGCGGGCCGTGCGGCGTGCCGGATGCGTGAAGGGTGATCGAACCTTCCTCGACGCCGCGGCGGCTCATGAAGTTCCCGCTGACGTAGTAGATGACTTCATCGCAGTCCACGCTCGAATGATTGTACGGAATCGGGATGGCGAGCGGGTGATAGTCGAAGAGCCGGGGCACGAACGCACAGAACGCCACACCGGGCGCTTCGAAGGTCGCGTGGGCGGGAGGCGGCTGATGTAACTTCCCGGTAATCGGCGCGAATTCGTCAACGTTGAAGGCGTACGGATAGCAGTAACCATCCCACCCAACGACGTCGCACGGATGATTTTGCATGACGTAGACCGCATGGCGATCGCCGTTGGTGACCCGAACTTCGTACGCGCCTTGCGCGGCGACGGGCGCGCGCAGCGCCGGTACGCGGAAGTCGCGTTCGTAATAGGGCGCGTGCTCTTCGAGTTGCCCGTATTCGTTGCGGTACTTCTTTGGGATGCGGACGGTGCCGGTGCTTTCGTGGACCAGCATGCGCGTCGGCGACGCCGGAACGAGGCGGTACGTCGTTCCGGTCGGCAGCACGACGTAGTCGTGCTCGCGATAAGCGAGTTCGCCGAACGGCGTTTCGATGGTGCCGGCGCCGCTGTGGACGAACAGCAACTCGTCGCCGCCGGTATTCCGGTAGAAGTACTCCATAGGACGGTCCGCGTCGGCGATCGAGATCGTGAGGTCGGCGTTCGCCAGCAGCGCGCGCCGCGACTCGATGGCGTCGCCCGACGTCCGAATCGAAGCCGTCTTGAAATGGCGGTTGCGCAACGGATCGTTGGGCACGAAATTCACCGCCGGGCGCTCCCACGGCCGTACCTCGAGCGTCGCCGTGGGCGGGTTAGCGTGATACAGCAGCGAGTAGACGCTATCGAACCCTTTGGTCGAAAGCAGTTCTTCCGCGTACAAGCCGCCGTCCGGCCGGCGAAATTGAATGTGGCGCTTGTGGGGAAGCGAACCCGCGCGAACGTAGGATGGCATGGCTATCGAGCCTCCGCGAGCGAGCGTTCGATGGCGACGAAGCCGTTGTCGCGATGGCTGCCGTCGCAGAACGGTTTGGTTTGGGAGCCGCCGCAGCGGCACAGCGCGACGTTCTCGCCCTCCAGAACGTACGCAACGCCGTCGGCATCGGTAATCGTGATGGGCCCGCGCACCAGATAGGGGCCGCTCTCGCGGACCTTGATCGTCGTCTCGTTCATAACGGCCAAGGCGTTCGCCGCGCGCGCGGCGCAATCCGGTCGGCACGTCCACGGTTAGCCGACGCGGCCGCAGGCCGCGGCGCTATTCTCCGCCCCCCTGGGGTTCGTGCAGACGCAAGTAGTTTATGGGCCCGACGTAAACTGGGCGTAGAAGGCGGACGGGCTCATCGGGCGTCCGAGAAACGCTTCGACCGATTCATCGGGTTCGCGCGTCCGCGCCGGCTCGAGGATTTCGGTGCGATAGCGCATGCCCACCACCGGATTTTCCAACCCGCCTTGCTGGAACGCCGTGAACATATCTTGCGCGTACACGAGCGACCACAAGTAGCCGTAGTAACCTGCATCGTAACCGCCCATCAAGTGGCTGAATGCGACTTGGGGATGCGTGCCGGGATACATCGGCATCGGGGTCACGCGCTGCGCGATCTGCTGCCAAAGCTGCGTGGAGTCGATCTTCGGACCGCTGGTATGCGCCTGCATGTCGAAGTCGGCGATGAGGATTTGTCGAGTCGTAAAATACGCTTCGTTGACGTAGCGCGAGGCGACGACCTTCGCGATCAGGTCGTCGGGCATCGGGGCTCCGGTCGCAACGTTCGAGCTGACTTGCTTGAGGATAGCGGGTTGCCACGCAAAGTTTTCGAGCATTTGCGAAGGCGCCTCGACGAAGTCTTGACGGAATCCCGAACTGAGCGTTTCGTACGGCGCGGTCGTAAGAAGCGCCGCCATGTTATGGCCGAACTCGTGAAAGAAGGTAACGACGTCGGAGTGGCTCAGTAGGGCGGGCCGTCCGGGAGCCGGAGCCGGCCAGTTGCCGACGATAGCCGCGACCGGCAGCCGTAATTTACCGTTTACCGCGCGCACCGGCAAAATCGGATAGTTTGCAAAGCCGTCCGCTTTGCCGTCGCGCGGGAAGAGATCGAAGTACGTGTAGCCTAAGAGCTTGTGGCTGCGGGAATCCGAAACGGTGTACTCGCGAACGCCCGGCGCCCACACGTTAGGCGTCGCGACCGGCGCGAAGTCGACGCTTAAGAGCCGGTGGTATATTCCCAGAACGGCGTCGATGGTGTGCTGCACCGGAAAGTACTGACGTACTTGTTGGGCGTCGACGGCGTACTTGCTCTTACGAAGCTGCTCGTTTTCGAAATTGACGTCCCAGGGTTCGAGGACGGCGTTTGGATTGCCGGTTTGTTGGGCCTTCAGTTGGCGGAGGGCTTCGATTTCGTTCGTGGCTTTCGGAAGCAACTGCGCGTCCAGTTCGTCCAGGAATTTCTCGACCTTCGATGGCGACGCGGCCATCTTGTCCGCCAACTGATATGCGGCCCAGCTTTCGAAGCCCAGCAGGTGCGCCAGCCGGTCGCGCACGGCGATGGCTTGTTCGAAGATCGCAACGTTCGCGGACGCGCCGCGATTGTTGAAGGCGACGTAAAATGCCTTGCGCACGTCTTCGCTCTTGGCGACCGTTAGCAGTTGGACCGTGGCGTCGTTGACCGGCACGGTATACGAACCGTCGGCGCCGCGGGTAAACGATGCGAGCATATCGGCCGGAATACCGTCGGTTTGGTTGGGCGCGATCGAGATCGTGCTCTTGTCTTCGTTGAGATTTTGCGCGAAGCTGTTTTGTAGGTCCGTAAGCTGCTTCTGCAGGCGAACGAATTCGGCGCGATCGTCCGGCCCGAGTCCGGCTCCGGAGCGTTTGAGCGAGACCAGCCAGAGTTCCTGAAGTTTTCGATCCGCGACGGTTGTGGCCGTGTTGCTCGCGACCGCGTTTTGAACCGCCTGATACAGATCGGGATCGGCGGCGATGTCGGTGAGAAGGTCGCTGGTTTTCGTGTTGCAATCCAGCGACGCGTCGCGCACCGCTTTGTCGGGCGCAACGAAGAAGAGAAAACCTTGCGCTACCAGGGTATCGTTCAAGTCGGAGGAGGCGTCTTCCAGCGGCCGGATGACGGTGTCGAACGTGCGCGCCGTGCGATTGACGATGATGGACCGAACGCCGGCCTGCATCTGTGCCATCGCAGCGCTGCACGACGACGTAATAGCGGCGGGACTGAGATTCCAATCGATCGGCGGGGCGGCCGCGGATGCCGGGACCGGCGTGGCCAGGGCGGCCAGGGCGATCGGCGCGGAGAGGAACGCTAAGCGCAAGAGGCGCCTCCTTCGGATAAATATCGCAGTTGCAGTCCAGGTGTGCGCGAGGCCGGCGGAGGGCCCCTCCAAAGCAGCAACTTCGGTAGGGGGCCTGTGGTACTATGTCGTGGCCATGACGGGGGTTGGGCTTCGCGCAGCGTAAACTCGTGAACCCCGCCAGGACCGGAAGGTAGCAACGGTAAGCGAGCCCTTACGGGTGCCGCGAATCACCTGACCCTCGGCGTGGTCTTCATCCGACACTATGACACAACTATCGAACGCTCTCCCGGGCATACTGGCCCTTGCCGCAGCGCTGCTCGCCCTGCTTGCGTATCACGCGGCCACGGTCAAGCCTGCGCTCGCGCGACTCGAACAGATGCTATCGCGGCACGACGACCTCATCGGCGGCGACGGCGGGGCGGCTTCGTCGCGGTTGACCGATCTGGAGGCGGCGCGCCGGGCCACCGATGGCCGCGCCGAGGCCACCGAACGGCGACTGGCGGCCCTGGAGTCGCTTGCGAAGCTCGACGTTTCTCGCATCGGCTTCGTGCGCTACGATGCCTTCGACGACACCGGGTCCGATTTGTCCTACGCCCTCGCGCTGCTCAATCGCGAAGGCGACGGCGTCGTCCTGACGAGCCTCTATTCGCGAACGGACACGCGCACGTTCGGTAAGGCCGTCGAAAATTTTGCCCCCGCCGCGAACGCATCGGAAGAAGAACTGCGCGCCATCGAGCAAGCCCGGAGAACCACAACGCCGTAACCGCTTATGTTAAAAGAACGCTATTTCGTCAAGATCGTCCCGCAGCGGGGCGAAACCGTCCACCGTTTCGAGATATGTTCCCGTCAACTGCTCGCCGCGATCGCCGGCGCGCTGGTGATCCTGCTGGGTTCGCTGACGTTTGCCGGGGTGCAGGTTGCCTCGGCGCGCGAGCGCGCCGAGTCGTTGGCCAAGCAGACCGGAACCCAGCAAACGTCGCTCGACCGAATCCACCAGCAAACCGAGACGCTGCGGCGCCAACTTCAAGCGGTCCAGCGCCAGAACCAAGAGATCCAGCAGCTCATCGGCGTCCCAGCGAACGGTCACGTTAAGAAGGTCTCGTTCGCGGCTCGCGGGACGGACCTCGCATCCGCAGGGCGTCAGCTCAGCGTACTGGCCGCCGCTTCGCGACAGACCGGGGAAGAGTCGAACCGGATGCGCTCCCTGGCGCTACGCGTCCTGAATATTCGCCGCATCGGGAACCTGGCCCGGGCGCAAATTCTAGCGGCGATTCCGTCCATCGATCCCGTTGCCGGCGCCGTGGTGACGGGTTGCTTTTGCTGGCGCACGTCACCCGACGTCGAGTTTCATAAGGGCGTCGATCTCGGCGCTTCGTACGGCGAGACGGTGCGTGCGTCCGCGGCCGGGACCGTAGTTGCGGCCGGTTGGGACGGCGAATACGGCATCAAGGTCGATATCGACCACGGCAACGGCTACCACACCTGGTACGCGCACCTTTCGCGCGCCGACGTCACGCCCGGCCAGCGCGTCTTCAAGAGCGAAACGATCGGCGCGGTCGGCGCAACCGGCTTTTCTACCGGGCCGCATCTGCACTACCAGCTGATGCGCGACGGAGTGCCGATCGATCCCGCACCCTACCTCCACGGCGTGCCGCCGAATGTCCTCGCCTCGCTGCCGTAGAACGTACCGCGCGTGAACTTCGGCTGCGAACTTGCGATCCTGCTCATGCGGCTCGTGCAATTCTATATGGTCCTGCTCTTCGTGTATGCGGTCGTGTCGTGGCTGCCCGACCTGCGAGGCCGGTGGGTGTATTACTTAGCGCGGGTCATCGAGCCGGTGCTCTCGCCCGTGCGGCGCGTCATCCCGCCGATCGGCGGACTGGATATCGCGTTTTTGGTCGTCGTGCTGCTCTTGCAATTTGCGGTAATGCCGCTCATCGGCACGTTCGCGGCGCCGCTTTGCACCGTCCAGTACTAGCGGCGTGAGCCTGGCGAAACCCGAGAACCCGCACCGCCTCGAGACGGCGGCGCGCGTGCGCAATTTCTGCATCATCGCGCACATCGATCACGGGAAGACCACGCTCTCCGATCGCTTGATGGAGCTCACGCGCACCATCCACTTGCGCCAGATGGAAGAGCAGATGCTCGACGCAATGGACCTCGAGCGCGAACGCGGCATCACGATCAAGATGCACCCCGTTACGCTGACCTACATCGCGCGCGACGGCCGGACGTACGAGCTCAACCTGATCGACACGCCGGGACACGTCGACTTCTCGTACGAGGTCTCCCGCTCGCTGGCGGCCTGCGAAGGAGCCATCCTCATCATAGACGCCGCACAGGGCATCGAAGCCCAGACGCTGGCTAATTACCATCTCGCGCTCGAGCACGGCCTAACGATCATTCCGGTCATCAACAAGATCGACTTGCCGGCCGCCGACCCCGCCCGCGTTATGGACGAGGTCGAAGAGTTGCTCATCATGGAAAAGAGCGAGTGCATTCTCGCCAGCGCCAAGAACGGCATCGGCGTCGACGCGATCCTCGAGGCTATCGTCGACCGCATTCCGCCGCCTCAAGGCCATCGCGACCACTTGCGGGCGCTGGTTTTCAACGCGCAATTCGACCCGTACCGTGGAGTCGTCAACTACGTTCGCATCGTCGACGGCGAGCTGACGACCGGGACCAAGTTTATGTCGATGGCGCACCAACGGGTCTTCGAATGCACGGAGGTCGGCGTCTTCGGGCCCGAGATGCGTGCCGTCGAAAAACTCGAGGTCGGTAACGTCGGTTACGTGATCGCCAACATTAAATCGCTTGGAGACATCGACGTCGGCGACACGATCACCGGCGCAACTAACCCGGCTCACGTGGCGCTGGCCGGCTATCGCAAGGCCGTCCCGATGGTCTATTGCGGGCTGTATCCCAACGAAGGCGACGAGTACGGCGACCTCCGCGACGCTCTCGAAAAACTCAAACTCAACGACGCCGCGCTGGTCTACGAGCCGGAGACGTCGGTAGCGCTGGGCTTCGGATTCCGCTGCGGGTTTCTCGGCTTGCTGCACATGGAAATCGTGCAAGAACGCCTGGAACGCGACTACAAACTCGACCTGATCGCGACGTCGCCGTCGGTGGTATTTCAGGTAACGCGAACGTCCGGCGATGTCGAACAGATCGATAATCCCAGCAGGCTCCCGGCGATGAACCTGATCCGAACGATCGAAGAGCCTTACGTGAAGGCCACGATCATATCGCCGCCCGACTACGTCGGTGCGATCATGGACCTTACGCAAAACCGGCGCGGCATGCTCGGGAACATGGAGTACCTGCACGACGGCCGCGTCATCCTGACGTACGAGATGCCGCTTATCGAAGTGATCGTGGACTTTTTCGACCAACTCAAGTCCCGCACCAAGGGCTACGCGTCGCTCGACTACGAGATGATCGGCTACCGCGAAGGCGACCTAGTAAAATTAGAGATTCTTCTCAACGGCGAGCCCGTGGACGCGCTCTCGTTCATCGTGGCGCGTGAAAAAGCGCCTCAGCGCGGGCGCGCGCTGGCCGAAAGCTGCGGGAGCTCATTCCGCGCCAAATGTTCGAAGTCCCGATTCAAGCTTCCATCGGCGGGAAGATCGTAGCGCGCGAGACAGTCAACGCCATCCGCAAGAACGTGCTGGCCAAGTGTTACGGCGGCGACATCTCGCGAAAACGTAAGCTATTGGAGAAGCAGAAGGTCGGGAAAGAGCGCATGAAGCGCGTCGGACGCGTCGAGCTGCCGCAAGAAGCGTTTATGGCCGTCCTCAAACTCGAAGACTGACGGCGTTGAAGACGTACGTCGCCACGAAGAACGCCGAGAAGCTCGTCGGAGCTGCGTACGCTGTTCGCGGGTTCGGATCTCGACCTCGCTACGTTCGCGGCTTACGAGGACGTCGTCGAGGGCCAGGCCGGATATGCGGAAAACGCGCTGCTCAAGGTTCGTGCTCTGCGGCTGCAATTGCGCGGGGCCGGTATTTCGGCCGCCGTGCTGGCCGACGATTCGGGAATCGAAGTCGATGCGCTGGCCGGCCGGCCCGGCGTGCTCTCCGCGCGCTACGCCGGCGAGTCCACGCCGTGGCCCGGACGCCTCGGCGCGTTGTTGGCGGAGCTCGAAGGGTTGCCGGAAGACCGCCGCGGCGCGCGCTTCGTTTGCGTCGTGGCCTTCTCCGATCCGGCGGGCGAGGAAACGCTCGCGACCGGAACGGTGACCGGAAGCATCGCCCGCGCGCCCAAGGGGCACAATGGCTTCGGCTACGATCCGATTTTCGTGGACGCGCGCGACGGCCGTACCTTCGGCCAGCTCTCCGCACAGGAAAAGAACCTCATTAGCCATCGCCGCCGCGCCGCCGACGCGTTGCTCGCGCGCTTGCGCGAATTGCATGCCTGACGCACAGCTGCGCCGCGCCGGTGACGACGAAATTGCCGCTTTTGGAAGGCGCCGGTTTCGCGACTCGACCGGCCGCACGTTATACGGCGCCATGGCCGGAACGGCCGCTTGCGGTGCTTGGGTCGCGACCGACGAAGGCGAACCGGTGGGAATCGCCTTCGCGCACGCCTGTGGCGACTCGTTGACGCTAAGCGAACTTTTCGTCCACCCATCGCAACGAAACGCGGGCATCGGGCGCGCGCTGCTCGCACGGGCGACCGAGGACTGCACCGAGTTCGGACGGCGCGGACTGATCGCTGCCGGCGATTCGGCCGCGTCGGGATTCGCCGCGCGATGCGGGCTCGGCTCGCTCGACGCGGTCCTGCGCGTCGCCGGCGCGATTCCGCGCGAAGACGATCTCTTGGCGATGGCCTCCGCGTCCGGCGTCCGGTTCGAGGTCGCCGAGCTCGATCCGGTCGTTCACGCGCCGGAACTCGACGCGCTCGACGGCGAAACGATCGGCACGGCCCGAGCCGGCGATCATGCTGACTTTAAACGGTATGGCGGCATCGGCAACGTGTTCTTCCTTCACGGAGAGTGCGTCGGCTACGCGTACGTGTGGCCGGACGGACGGATCGGTCCCATGGCCGCCGCCTCAGCCGGGTACCAGGTAGCGCTGTTGGCGTTTTCCCTGGTAGCGCTCGTTCAGCGGTTTGGAGCCTCGTGGTGCACCGCACTGGTCAGCGGCGCGAACGTGCGCGTCCTCGAGCTCGCGCTGCGCGCCGGGTTGCGAGTCGAAGAGAGCCTGACGTTTGTCGCCGACCGCCGCGACGACGGCGACCGCACGCGTTACGTCGGCTTCCACGATCTGTTATTCTAACGCTGGGGGGCACGCCGCGAAGCTCTCAGAAGAAGAGCGGCGGTACGATCGGGACGTAGCTCAGCTTGGTAGAGCGCTGCGTTTGGGACGCAGAAGTCGCAGGTTCAAATCCTGTCGTCCCGACCATCGAGACCCTTGCGCGGCGTGATATCCTAGGGCAGGCCGCCGTCCGCGAGCGCCCGTGGTCTAACAGGATAAGGCACGAGTCTTCTAAACTCGAAGATGGGGGTTCGAGTCCCTCCGGGCGCGAATGGACCCGCCCGGCTTTTGGGGGCTCGACGCGCGACGTGGTGATTGTAGCTCAGTTGGTTAGAGCGCCTGACTGTGACTCAGGAGGCCGCGGGTTCGAGTCCCGTCAGTCACCCCAGATTTTTTTGCCTCTTGCAAACGGCGTTCGGCGAGGTTAGACTATGGCAGTCGCTCGGGCGCCTTTAGCTCAGTCGGTAGAGCAGCGGACTTTTAATCCGTTGGTCCCGGGTTCGAGTCCCGGAGGGCGCACAGTTTGGGCCCCGAGCGTAACTCGGGGTGCGCAGCAGCGAAGCTGCGAAGCATTTCAGACAAATGGGGTCCCCGGTCGACCGCAGGTCGACGGGGGTATGCACCGCTAGCTCAATGGTAGAGCAGTTGACTCTTAATCAATTGGTTGAAGGTTCGAGTCCTTCGCGGTGCACCAACTCGGCGGAAAACCTCTGTGACTACAGGGGTTTTTCTTTCGTCAGCGTGGCGATATGCATCTCGCGAGGCGCGACGAAACGGGGCCGCTGCAGGCAGCCGCGACGCCGACCACCAGTATGATTGCCAGCACGGAGCCGAGCCTAAACGGGCTCGCCACCGATAACGCCGTCAATCCGATCGCGTCGATCGGCCGCCTGATAATTCAGCGATATCCCCGAGCGCAGAGCCGGTGAGTCGAGTTGGTCGCGACGTCCCCAAATACCGATCGCTACATGCCTGCCAACAGATAGGAAGATGAGCGCCAGGCTTCCCAGCCATAAACGCAGGGGAACGTAACGTTGAGACCGCCGATCAGGAAGTGCAGAACGACTTGCTGGAAGTAGACTCCGCAAACGAGTGCCGCCAGCAAAACAGTCATGACGACGTGGCTCAGTTCAGATAACGTTATGAAAGTTTGCGATGTACCACCAAGCATGGAAATCAGTAGAATGAGAACCTGCGAAAGCGTTGAGGTACGTCTACACTCGAGATTGCACTTCGCTCGCGGGGATCACGATGATCGATTCGCTAGTCCAGCGCCGATGACGCCTTCGGAAGCGCTTCGCGGCGATGACCATCCGATCGTCGCGCTCCGGCCACTCGCCCTCGCGATACTCAGAGGTACGTCGCACATCTCCGGGAATTGCGCTTCGCTGGCGTTTCGTGATTTTCAAAGGCCCGTACGAAGAACGTTAGACGACGCGGATGATCGCCATCATGCCTTTGTCCTCGTGATCGAGGATGTGGCAATGAAATACGAACGTTCCCCGTACGATGGGGTCGCGGAAATCCACGAGAATGCGAACGCTTCCGGGGACGTACGACCCGTCGGATCGGCGCACGCGCGGTGGAACGTTGACCGTATCGAGCCAATGGCGCACACGCGGATCGCGACCGTCGGTTGCGGCCAGAAGAAAATGCACCTGATGGATGTGAAAGTCGTGAACCTCGTCGGTTTGATTGATCACGATCCATTCCTCAACGGTCCCCGAACGCGCGACGATCGCGGGCGGCGCCCCCATCGCGAACGTCTTTCCATTAATAAAGAAGCGGCCGCCGGATTCGCCGAGCACGATTCGCCGTCGTGCCGCGGGCGCCGGGAGCGGTTGCGACATCGTGTTTCGCGGCAGGCTCGCGCCGGTCGCGAGGTCGAGCGGGGTGGCGGCGACGCCGGGCCCGGGAGACGGCGTTGGCGCGCCGGTTATCGCGGAGCGAGCGAAGCCCGGATCTTTGAGGTCCGCCAGCACGACGCCGGGGTCGGCATCGCCTGCGCGTCCGCTATCGAAGCACTTCGACTCTAGGACCGAAGGCCGGGCCGGTCCCGTTACGACGAACTCCGCGCGGCCGCCGGGGGGCACGAGGACGTCGGGCACGGTTTGCACGCGGCGCTGGCCCGGATAGGCGTCGATCGCCACACCGTCTAGAGCGATAATCTGCAGCGCCTCGCCAGGAACGGCGAGATCGAAGTAACGCGCGGCCGACGCGTTCACCACGCGGAAGAACTGGCGCTCTCCGGGTGCGATTCCGATGGTCGCTCTCGGCTCGCGATTGAGGGTGGGTTGCAAGTTCGATTCCGGGCGGCAGGGCGCGCCGCCGGATTTAACCCTCGCGTTTCCGGCGCGCACCTGCGCGGGCGTCACGTCGTCCGGATCGCCGAACACGCCGCCGATGGTCGGGACGTCGCGCAACACGATCACGCGCTCTTTCATGTTTGCCAGCGCCGGAAAGTGTTGCTGCAACCCCTCAACGACGATGGCGCCTGCCATGCCGTAGGAAACTTGCCAGTAGGTCTCGCCGTGCGCGTGCGGATGGTACCAGTACAAGCCGGGCTCTGCGTTTGCCGGTATGCGTACGAGGTAGTGGAGCGTTTGGCCGGGCCGCGCCAGCGTCGTCATCACGTCGTCGCCGGGCGCCACCGGTGCAACTTCCAGGCCGTGAAAGTGCACGTTGACGGTGTCGGGAGGCATCTTCGAGGGCGGCAGATCGTTCTTGACGGTCATGTCGATCGTGTCGCCGGGGTGGACGCGAATCGTGGGTGCGCTTCCGATAGCGTGGCCGTACTGGAATTGCGGGCCATGCGTATCGTAATCACCGACCACGCGCAACGCCAATCGCGCGACGTGCCGTTCGGAACGAACCTCCGGAATCGCGGGAAACACGTCGGGGAGCGACTGTGCGCGGGCCGCGCAGCCGGCCAGCGCCAGCGTCGTGATGAGAAGCGCGAAGATTCGTATCGGCGAACGGTGAGCGTACGTCAAGGAGGTTAAGACCGGATTATCGCATTTGCGTGCCCCAGAACCTTTCGTTAAGGACGTTTGCGTTCGTCCGCCTTCATAATATCGGGATAAAAGAAACGTTATGTTTGCAATTCTGTCTTGGCTTTGGGTCGTCGCCTCGTTCCTATCGTCGCCGGGCTCCGGCGACGCGTCTTCCGCTACGCCCGCGAGCGCCGGCCTTTCGAGTATCGATCACATCGTCGTTATTTATCAGGAGAATTGGAGTGACGACGGCCTATACGGCTCGTTTCCAGGCGGCAACGGCGTCGCGATCGGCACCCCCGTTGCGCAGGTGGACGAAAAGGGCGTCGCTCTGACGGCTCTGCCTCAAGCGCTGGACTTTGCGGGAAATCCGGATGTCCGATTTCCAAAATCCTTGCCGGTGAAAGCGTTCGATGCCGGCAAGTACGTTGCGCCGTGGGGAAGCACCGGCGACCTGATCCACCGTTTCTATCACGAGCAACTGCAGATCGACGGCGGGAAGATGGACAAGTTCGTCGCGTGGAGCGACAATCCGGGTCTGGTTCTTTCCCAGTACGACGCGAGGCAGCTCGCGCTGCCCGAAGAGCGGCTGGCGGAACAGTATACGCTGGGCGATAACACGTTCCATAGCGCGTTCGGCGGCTCGTTTCTCAACCATCAGTATTTGATCTGCGCGTGTGCACCACTTTGGCCGAGCCCTCCGGCACATTTTATTTCGAACCCCGACCCGGCAAAACTCGACGACAATAACGTGACCCCGGACGGCCACATCGTCAATACGGTCTTTACGTCGTACGATCCCCATCCGGCGGGCGTTCCCGCGGGCGACCTGGTTCCGCCGCTGACCGAGACGACGATCGGAGACCGTATGGACGCGGCCGGCGTTACGTGGAAGTGGTACGCGGGCGGCTGGGATCGCGCGCTGGCAGGCAATGCGCCGCCCGACTTTCAGTTCCACCACCAACCGTTTGCCTACTATAAGAGTTATGGCGACGGCACGGCGGCGAAGGCCGCGCATCTCCAGGACGAGGCGAACTTCGTCGCCGACGTCGCGGGCGGCAGCCTGCCGAGCGTCGCCTTTATCAAACCGATCGGCGATAACAACGAGCACCCCGGCTACTCCGCACTGCTCGAGGGGCAACGGCACGTGATGGCTTTGGTCGACGACATCCGCAAGAGCAAGTACTGGAACGACACCGTCATCATCATCACGTACGACGAAAACGGCGGCCGCTGGGATCACGTCGCTCCGCCGGTTGTCGATCAATGGGGTCCGGGAACGCGCGTTCCGCTCATCGTGGTCTCGAAGTTCGCCAAGAAAGGCTACGTCGACCACACGCAATACGAGACCGTCTCGATCCTCGCGCTCATCGAAAAGCGCTTCAACCTCAAGCCGCTCGGCGCGCGCGACGCCGCCGCCAACCCGTTCAGCAACGCGTTCGACTTCTCGTCGAGCTCCGCCGCCGCGCCAGCCCAAACCCCATCCCCGACAAAAGTCCACGAGCGGCCAAGGAGTTTTTAAGGAACGAGCCGCCGCACGGCGGCTCGGAGCGGCCGAGTGGCCGCTCGGGGGGAATCGGGGGGCTGTGCCGCCCCGATCTTCAACGGGGGTGAACGGGGGGCCGTGCCGCCCCGTTTTCCAAGGGAAACCGGCCGGGCTCGTTCTATTTATGGGGTCGCAAGGACCGGGCATGTGGCGGAACTGGTAGACGCGCTGGATTTAGGTTCCAGTGGGGCAACCCGTCAGAGTTCGAGTCTCTGCTTGCCCAAATTGCATCGTCCTTGCAAGTAAGAGACACAAGAGACGCGTGGTATTCGCTCCGCTGCGAGGCAGGCCGGTGCGAAGTGTGCTTTGCACACGAGCGGCGGCCCAACGAAGCAAGGGGCGAAAAGATGCGGAAGTAGCTCAGTGGTAGAGCATCGCCTTGCCAAGGCGAGGGTCGCGAGTTCGAATCTCGTCTTCCGCTCCAATTCGATTTCACGGCGCGCCGTGACGCGCGCACCACCCTTATTTTTTCGGAGTACCCTTAACTCGTGACGAATTCGTCCACGCTGACTCGTTTGGCTCCAACGCAAGTGGAACTCGAGATATCGATTACGGCCGAGGAGATCGAGGCCGCAGAGGAGCGCGCCTTCCGCAAGCTCTCAAAGAACGTCCGTCTTCCGGGCTTTCGCGCCGGCAAAGTGCCGCGCCGCGTCTTCGAGCAGACCTACGGCGCTGATGCGATTTCGTCGCAAGCGCTCGAGGACGTCGTCCCCGAAGCGTACGCCAAAGCGGTACGCGAGCACGACCTCAACCCGGTCGAACGTCCGAAAATGGAAATGCTCCCCGAGGAGGAGGGGAAACCCAAACGGGTCAAGGCGACCGTGGAAGTTCGCCCCGAGATCGCGCTGCGGCCGTATCGCGGCATCGAGGTTGAACGCGAAGACGTCGTTACCACCGACGAAGACGTCGCGCGCAGCATCGAAGCGCTCGCCAAGGATCGCGCGACGCTCGTCCCCGTCGACCGCACATCGAAGCTCGGCGACGTGGTGACGCTCGACTACGAGGGAAAGATCGACGGTGTGCCGTTCGAAGGCGGCACGGCCAAGGGCCAACCGACGGAACTGGAGGAGGGGCGGTTCATCCCGGGCTTCGCCACCGGCATTGCGGGCATGATGGCCGGCGAGACCAAAGACGTCGAGGCGCAGTTTCCGGCCGGCTACTCGCAAACCGAACTCGCCGGCAAAACCGCGATTTTCACCGTAACCGTGCACGACGTAAAACAGTACGAGCTGCCGGCGATCGACGATGCGTTTGCGCAAGCCATTTCCGACAACAAGAGCGTGGAAGAACTTCGTACCGACGTGCGCCGCCGTCTGGACGCGATCGCCCAAGGGCGTGCGCGCCGCACGGCCGGCAACGCGATCATGGACAAGCTCCTGGCCGCACACGATTTTCCCTTGCCCGAATCGCTCGTCGAGGGAGAGGTCGACCAGATGGTGAGCGACGCCTCCACGCAAGCGGCGCGTTACGGGGTGCCGTTCGAGGAGTTCCTCGCGCGTAGCGGCAAGACGGAAGCCGAGTTGCGCGCCGAATCTCGCACCGCGGCGGAGAACCGCGTTAAGGCAACGTTGTTGATCGAAGCGATCGCCAGAGCGGAAGGCATCGTTGCGACGCCGGCCGACGTAAGCGAAGAGCTCGCATCCTTAGCGCGCCAATACGGCCAACCGCCGGACCGTATCCGCAAGGCGCTCGGCAATAACGTTCTATCGTTAATGGACGGCATCGTCCGCAACAAGACCGTTGAGTTCCTCGTCGATAATGCCGCCGTAACCGTTAAAGAAGCAACCGAAACCCCCGCGTCGTAGTTAGACAACTACGAACAACGTACCGCACGCGCTTTCATTGGGGGCTAAATCTGCATGGGACACTTGGTGCCGATGGTCGTGGAACAGACGGCGCGCGGGGAACGCGCGTACGACATCTATTCCCGGCTTCTCAAAGACCGGATCGTCTTCGTCGGCGGCCCGATCGACGACCACCTGGCTAACCTGGTGATCGCGCAGCTCCTCTTTCTGGAGAAAGAGGACCCCGATAAGGACATCGACATGTACCTGAACAGTCCGGGGGGCAGCGTGACCGCCGGCTTGGCCATGTTCGATGCCATGCATTTCATCAAACCGGACGTCGCGACGATCTGCATGGGGATGGCCGCGTCCATGGGGTCGATCCTCCTCACGGGCGGCGCCCAGGGTAAGCGCTACGCCCTCCCGCACGCGAAAATTCTCATCCACCAGCCATGGGTCTCCCAAATCGGCGGCCAGGCGACCGACGTCGAGATTGCCGCCCGGGACCTGATCGCCACCCGCCAGACCGTGGCCGACATCTACCATCGGACCTGCAATAAGCCCCTCGAACAGGTCCTCCACGACATCGACCGCGACTACTACATGACGGCCCAGGAGGCCAAGGACTACGGGATAATCGACAGCATTATCGAAGACCGCCACGCTCTGCCTACGCCTGCGTAACCTAGAGGAAGGATCACTAAGGCGCACGATGTTTCGGTTCGGAGACGAGAAGGGTCAGCTCAAGTGCAGCTTCTGCGGCAAGTCGCAGGAGCAGGTGCGCAAGTTGATCGCGGGCCCGGGCGTCTACATCTGCGACGAGTGCATCGAGCTCTGCAACGAGATCATCGAGGAAGAGCTCTACAAGAACGTCGACGAGAATTTGCGCCTGCGCAATATTCCCAAGCCGAAAGAGATCAACCATATCCTGAACCAATACGTCATCGGTCAGGACCGCGCCAAGAAGTCGCTGGCCGTCGCCGTCTACAACCACTACAAGCGCATCAACGCCGGCAGCAAATCCGACGACGTCGAGTTGCAGAAATCGAATATCCTTTTGGTCGGCCCCACCGGCTCGGGCAAGACCTATCTGGCTCAGACGCTTGCCAAGATCCTCGACGTACCGCTAGCCATGGCGGACGCGACGTCGCTGACCGAAGCCGGATACGTCGGCGAGGACGTCGAGAACATTCTCCTCAAGCTCATCCAGGCAGCCGACTACGACGTCAAACGGGCCGAGAAGGGCATCGTCTACATCGACGAGATCGATAAAATTGCGCGCAAGAGCGAAAATCCGTCGATCACCCGTGACGTTTCAGGTGAGGGCGTGCAGCAAGCGCTCCTGAAGATCCTCGAAGGCACGACGGCCAACGTTCCGCCGCAAGGCGGGCGCAAGCATCCCCACCAGGAGTTCATTCAGATCGACACGACCAACGTGTTGTTCATCTGCGGCGGCGCCTTCGACGGCCTGGACCGCATGATCGAATCGCGGGTCTCGGCCAACAACATGGGCTTCCGCGCCCAACCCGAAGGTAAGCGCGACCTGCGTGCCGGCAAGCTCTTGCAATCGCTGATGCCAGAGGATCTGCTAAAGTTCGGTTTGATTCCCGAATTCATCGGCCGGCTCCCGATCGTCGTCACGCTCGACGCGCTCGACGAGCTGGCGCTCCGCCGCATCCTCACCGAACCGCGCAACGCGCTGGTTCGCCAGTTCCAGAAGATCATGAACATGGACGGCGTGGATCTGCAATTCACGAAAGAGGCGCTCGTCGCTATCGCCGGTAAGGCGCAAGGCCGCAAGACCGGCGCGCGCGGTCTTCGCTCCATCCTCGAAGAGGTGATGCTCGACGTGATGTACGACCTGCCGTCGCTGCAAGGCGTCAAGAAGTGCATCGTCAACAAGGACGTCATCGAAAAGCGCGAGCAACCTACGCTGATTTACCAAGAACAAAAGAAAGAGCCCGCCTAGGCCCGGCGCAATGCGCGCGTCCCCAGGGGCGCATTTATCCGGCGCTGAACGCTCTGCGCTCGATGACCTCTCCTCCGTCCTCGCCCGACGAACTTCCCAAGAACTACGATCCAAAGGCAGTGGAGCCCAAGCTTTACGAGCGTTGGGAGCGCTCGGGGTATTTTCACGAAGAGCCCGACCCGGCACGCCCGCCGTTCATCATCTGCATGCCTCCGCCCAACGTCACGGGTCCGGCGCACATCGGCCACGGGTCGACGTATACGCCGATGGACGTGCTGACGCGGTATCACCGGATGCTCGGCGACAACGCCGATTGGATTCCCGGTCTCGACCATGCCGCGATCGCGACCGAAGCCGTGCTGCTCAAGTCCCTGGCGACGCAAGGCCTCACGCGCGAAGGCCTCGGCCGTGAAGCGTACCTCGAGCGCGCGTGGGAATGGACGCGCGAGTACGGCGGCACGATCGCCAAGCAGTTCCGTGCGTTAGGGTTTGGCCCCGACTGGGCGCGCACGCGGTTCACGATGGATGACGGCCTTTCGCGCGCCGTCCGCAAGGTTTTCGTCGACCTCTATCGCGAGGGCCTGATCTATCGCGGAAAACGGCTGATCAACTGGGATCCGAAGGGAAAGACGACGGTCTCGGACGCCGAGGTCGATCACGTCGAGCGCGACGCGCATCTGTGGCACGTCGCCTATCCGCTGGCGGGCGAACCCAAGCGTCGCATCGTCGTCGCCACGACGAGGCCGGAGACGATGCTCGGCGACGTCGCCATCGCGGTACATCCGGACGACGAGCGATATTCCGGATGGGTCGGCAAACGCGTGCTCTTGCCGCCACTGCTCGAACGCGAGATCCCCGTGGTCGCCGACGAATCGGTCGATCGCAAATTCGGGACCGGCGCCGTGAAAGTCACGCCGGCTCACGACGCGGCCGACTACGAAATCGGTCTTCGCCACCGGCTCGCCATGCCGTCGATCCTGGACCTGGACGCGCGCGTCACCGGAGCCGACGTTCCGGTCGGCGCGTACGAAGGGCTAGATCGCTACGCGGCGCGCAAGCGGATCGTTGCCGACCTGCGGACCGCCGGATTGCTCGTTAAAGAAGAGCCGTACCGCCACGCCGTGTCGGTGAGCGAGCGCACCGGCGATACCATCGAGCCGCTGCTTTCGGAGCAATGGTTCCTCAAGATGGAGTCGCTGGCCAAGCCCGCGCTCGAGGCGTATCGCGACGGGCGCCTCCGGTTCGTCCCGGAGCGCTACGGGCGCACGTACGAGCAGTGGCTGGAGAACATACGCGACTGGAACGTCTCGCGGCAGGTGTGGTGGGGCCATCAGCTCCCGGTTTGGTATGCTCCCGACGGTTCGATCGTGGTGGCGGAAACAGAAGAAGAGGCCTTGGCCATCGCGCGCCGCGACTTCGCAAGCGCCGAACTAACTCGCGATCCGGATACGCTCGACACATGGTTCAGCAGCGCTCTCTGGCCGTTCTCCATTCTGGGCTGGCCCGAGCAGACCGACGAGCTCGCATGCTGGTATCCGTCGCAGGTCATGATCACGGGCGGGGAGATCATCTTCTTGTGGGTCGCGCGCATGGTCATGCTCGGCATGCACCTTACCGGCCAGGTTCCCTTTCCCAACGTTTTCCTCGCGCCGCTCGTGTTCGACGCCAAAGGGCGCAAGATGAGCAAATCCCTGGGGAACGCGATCGACCCGATGGATCTCGTCGAACGCTTCGGCGCCGACGCGTTCCGCATGGGAATGCTGCGCCAGATGCGGCTCGAGGGACAGGAAGTGCGCTTCCAAGAGTCGCGATGCGAAGAGGCACGAAACTTCAACAACAAGATGTGGAACGCGACGCGCTACATCCTCGCGCTACCCGAGGGCCTGCCGCCCGCGATGACGCTCCCGCGGGCCGCCGATCTAGCGTTGGCCGATCGCTGGATACTCACGCGGCTGCACGATACGATCGTCGACGCCGGCCGGCTTCTGGACGGATACGACTTTGGGAACGCGGCCGAGACGCTCTGGAAGTTCGTCTGGTACGAATTTTGCGACTGGTACGTCGAAGCGACCAAGGGCCGCAACGCTTCGCGAGCGGCGGTGCTTTCGTTCGTTTGGAACGCATCGATGCGGCTGCTGCATCCGATCTGCCCGTTCATTACCGAGGAGATTTGGCTCGCGCTACCGCACGACGGCCGAACGATCATGACCGCGACCTGGCCCGACCCCCTCGAAGTTCCGGTCGACCGCGCTGCGGCGGCGCAATTTGAGGCGCTGCGCGGATGCGTCGAGCGCGTTCGTGCTTTGCGTGCCGAAATCGGAATGCAACCGCGAGCGCAGCTGGATCTTGAAATTCCCGAAAACGTCGATCACGGCGTCGCCAAACTGCTCGAGACGTACGTCGGCGGTCGAGGCGAGCGGGTGGCGTCCCACGGCGAAACGCTCGAGGCCGCCTTGGCGGCCGTCGTCGCGCGGGCGCCGAGCGAGATTATGGCCGACCGGTACCGGAAGGACGCGGCCCGCTTACGAGACGAGGTCGAGCGCGCCGAACGCAAACTCGCCAACGAACGATTCGTCGCAAGCGCTAGGCCCGAGGTCGTGGCGCTCGAACGAGAGAAACTGCAACGGTACCGAGAGGAATTAGTGCGAACGCAAACCGCGTTGATACCTTTAGAAAGAAACGATGGGAACCCCTGACAAGCGCCGGGTCCTGTTGCATGCCGAAGAAATCGGACGCATCATCGCCAGGCTCGCGCACCAGATCGTCGAGTATGCCGACGGCGACATCGCGCTCATCGCGATCCGGCGCGGCGGCGAGCCTTTGGCACGCCGGCTGGCTAGCGAAATCGCGCGCGTCGGCGGCCCCGCCCCGGACCTCGGATTCTTGAACATCAACCTCTATCGCGACGATCGCGTCACGCACGAGCTTCCGGAATCGGAAATTTCGTTCGACGTTTCCGGACGAACGGTGATCGTGGTCGACGAGGTGCTGTACACGGGCCGGACCATCCGGGCGGCGTTGGACGCCATAACCGACCTCGGGCGCCCGTCCGCGCTGCGCCTGTGCGTCCTGGTCGACCGCGGACTGCGCGAACTGCCCATTCAAGCGGACTACGTCGGCCGGTCGATACCGACGAGCCGGCGCGAGCGCATCGAAGTGCGCCTTTCGGCCCAGCCCGCACCCGACGATGAGGTCACGGTCGTTGCGGACGCGCCGTAGCCTAATCGATCTCCACGACCTCAAGGCCGACGAGCTCGACTATATCTTAGCCCGAACCGACGAGTTTAAGGAAAATCCGCCCGGAAAACTGCTGGACGGCACGGCTTGCACCAACATGTTTTTCGAGCAAAGCACGCGCACGTACGCATCGTTCATGCTTGCCGAAATGCGCTTGGGCGCGCACGTCGTGAATTTGCATCCGGTCAACCTCAGCCTGGCGACCAAGGGCGAGACGATAGAAGATACCGCGATCACGCTGGGGGCGATGGGATTTTCGGTGCTGGTGGTGCGCCATCCCGAAGCCGGCTTCCCGAAACGAATTGCGGGAGCGTTCGACGGGCACGTCGTCAACGCGGGCGACGGCGGTCACGCCCACCCGACGCAGGCGCTGCTCGACATCTATACGCTTCGCGAGGAGTTCGGCACGCTGAAAGACCGGACCATCGCGATCGTGGGCGACGTCGTGCACAGTCGCGTCGCGCACTCGTTGATTAGGGGCCTGCATCGGCTGGGCGCCGACGTGGTTCTGGTCGGACCGGATCCGTTTCTGCCGACGGACTATGCCGAGCCGCGCGTGACCGTCGAGCGCGATTTCGACGTCATCCTGCCGCGCGTCGACGCGGTCGTCCTCCTGCGCATTCAGCGCGAGCGGTTCGCGTCGATGCCGATGAGCGACGAGGAGTATATTGCCGCTTACCGTTTGGATGCCGACCGCTTGTCGCGGATGTCGAACGAAGCGATCGTCATGCATCCGGGCCCGTACAATCGCGGAATGGAGCTCGACGACAGCGTCCTGCACTTTGCCGGTTGGCGTTACGCCACGCAGGTTAAACACGGCGTTACCATCCGGATGGCGCTGCTCGATTTTCTGGTCAACGGACGATAGTGCTCGTACGCGGCGGCCGTCTGGTCGATCCTTCGCAGGACGTCGACGCGCGGCGCGACGTGCGCATCTCGGGCGGCGTCGTGGCGGAGATCGGCGAGCACCTGTCCCCGTCGGATGACGACGAGGTCGTGGAGGCCGAGGGCGCGATCGTCGCTCCCGGCTTCATCGACATGCACGTCCACCTGCGCGAACCGGGCTTTTCGGAAAAGGAGACGATCGCGACCGGTGCGCAGGCCGCCGCGCGCGGCGGCTTTACCGCCGTTGCCTGCATGCCCAACACGGATCCGCCGATCGACAGGCCTGCCGTCGTCGCAGAGGTGCTCGCGTTGGCCGCTCGGCAGCGATTCGCGCGCGTCTATCCGATCGCGACGATAACGCGCGATCGCGCCGGGCTCGAACCGGTGGACTTTTCTGCATTGGCGCGCGCCGGAGCCGTTGCTTTCTCCGACGACGGTGACACGGTCGCCGACGTGCGGGTCCTGCACGACGCCGCCGTGCTCGCGCGCGACGTCGCCGGCGTTTTTATCTCGCATTGCGAGGAGCCGCGGCTTAAAGGCGCAGCCGTGATGAACGAAGGCTACGTCTCACGTGAATTGGGCTTGCCGGGGAGCCCGGCGCTGGCCGAGGAGGTGATCGTCGGACGCGATCTGCTCGTCGGCATGCAAACGGGCAAGGCATGGCACATCGCGCATCTCTCGACGCGCGGCGCGCTCGCTATTCTCCTGGACGTTCGCGCCCGCGGATCGCGCGCGACGTGCGAGGTGACGCCGCACCATCTGTCGCTCACGGACGCAGCGGTGCGCGAACTCGGCTCGGGCGCGAAAGTCAATCCACCTCTCCGGGCGGAAGCGGACGCCCGCGCGCTTCGCGATGCCGTGCGCGACGGCACGATCGACGCCTTCGCGACCGACCACGCGCCGCACGCGGCGCCGGAGAAGGCCGGCGACATCGCGCGGGCCGCCGTCGGCTTTAGCGGTTTGGAGATTGCCGTCGGTGCGTACGCCGCGGCGTTGCCCGACCTGCCGCTGAGCCGGTTCGTCGCGCTGCTCTCCACGAATCCCGCGCGCATCCTCGGCGTTCCCGGTGGCTCGCTCGCGGTTGGAAGTCCGGCCGACGTGACGCTACTGGCCGAACGCACCTGGACCGTCGACCCGAGCACGTTTGCATCGAAGGGCAAGTCGACGCCGTTTGCTGGATGCGTGTTCCAGCGGCGCGCGGTCGCGACGATCCTCGGGGGCGCATTGCGATACTGCGATGCGTCAGTGCGCGAGTAGCGGCGTCTGAACCAGCCCGTTGATGACGAATTGCACGGCCAGCGCGGCGAGAATAATCCCCAGCAGCCGCGTTACGACGTGAATTCCGATGTTTCCGATCCGATGGAGGTAATGTGCGGCCCCGCGCATACAGCCCCACGTAATCGCCAGAGCCGCCGCGTACGCGACGAACACGGTCGCGATCTTGACCGGACTGCCGTGCGCGAGATTCGCGAGCAGCAGCACGGTTGCGATGGTTCCGGGGCCGGCGATCATCGGGATGGCCAGGGGAAAGACGGCCGGGTTGTCGCCTTCTTGGCCTTCGCGCTCCTCTTCGGGCGTGCGCCGTGCCCCGGTCGGCCGCGCGAACAACATGTCCATCGCGATGAGAAAGAGCAAAATGCCGCCGGCGATCGTAAAGGCCGGCAACGTTATGCCGAGGTAACGCAGAACCGCCGGGCCGAGGACTCCCATTCCGAGCATGACGAGCGAAGCCACCAGAATGGCTTGGTCGACCACGCGCCCGCGGCGGCTGGGGCTCAGGTTCTGCGTCGTCGTCAGCGTGAGTGGAATCATGCCGATCGGGTCGATGATCGTGAGCGCCGTCGCAAACGCCGTCGCGGCGAACTGCCATTCCATATTGTGGCGCCTTACGACGGGCCAGGGTCGCATGCCTAGGGTGGCTAAAGCGGAGAACGCGATGACCACCCCGGCGTCTCTCTTTCTCGCAGACGGTTCCCGTTTCGACGGACACGGACTCGACTTCGACGGGCTTGCTCTGGGTGAGGCGGTCTTTTACACGGGAATGACCGGCTACGAAGAGGCGCTGACCGATCCGTCGTACTCCGGCCAGATCCTGACGTTCACGTATCCGATGATCGGGAACTACGGGATCTCGGGCAGCGCGGCGCAATATCGGCGGGCGTGCGTCGCGGGCGCGGTCATCAAGCAAATCGCGTATCATCCATCGCATCGCTTGTCCGAAACGGACCTTCCGAGCTGGCTTCGCGACCAGCGCGTACCGACGCTGCTGGGTGCCGACACGCGCGCGATTACGATCGGTCTTCGCGAACACGGCACCATATGGGCGGCGCTTGCCAGCGGAGAAGAGGCGCTCGCGAAAGCCGAATCGGACCTGGCGGCGTTCGTCCGGAGCGCGAACACGAAGGCGCTCGTCCCAGGCGTTGCGACTCGCGAGATCGCAGTCGAGGGACCGTCCGGAGGTGCGCGCATCACGCTCGTCGACTGCGGCGTCAAGCGGGCGGTGCTACGCGAACTCGTTGCGTTGGGCGCGCGCGTAACCGTCGTTCCTTACGACGCTTCCGAAACAGAAATTTTGGCAACCGGGCCCGACGCCGTCTTCGTCTCACCGGGGCCCGGCGACCCGACCGATCTCCCCGAAACGATCGCTACGCTGCGGGGATTGCTAGGAAAAACCCCGGTGTACGGCATCTGTTTGGGACATCAACTGCTGGCCCTGGCCTGTGGTGCACGTACCTACAAGTTGCCGTACGGTCATCGCGGTGGGAATCAACCGGTGCAAGACCGGCGAGGCGCCGTCCTGATCACGGCACACAACCATGGATACGCCGTGGACGCGCGCACGCTGCCGGCCGATCTCCAAGCCACGATGACGAATCTGAACGACGGCACGAACGAAGGCTTCGCACACCGCACGCTCCCGGTCGCCGCGGTGCAGTTTCATCCGGAGGCCTCGCCCGGTCCCTTCGATGCACGCAGCTTGTTCGCAGAATGGTTCGAATCGGCCGGTATTCCCATCGTCCGCTCGGCATGAAGCGCCTTCGAGTAGCGATCGTGCTGGCGCTGGCGGCGTCGGCTTGCGTTCGAGCACCGGCTCAAGGGCTGCAGCGCCTGACGGTCACGAGCTTCGCCCTGTCCGCCGACACGGTCAAGCCGGTCGTTGACGTCCCCTTTCACGTCTTCGTTACGCTGCACGTTCGGGAGAACGTGGCGTCTATCGAGCAGCTCGAGCTTCCCTCGCTCGCGGCGCTGGAAGTGCTCGGAGACGAGCGAAAACTTGCGTCGGATGCCGGCGGCACGTCGTATCGCGAGACCATTACGCTGGTCGCGCATCACGCGGAGACCGTTCACGTGCCGCCTGCGACGCTCGACGCCGTCGACGCGCGCGACGGGCGGCCCAAACGGTACTCGACCAACGACCTCACCTTAACGGTCGTCCCCGTGCCCGGTGCCGCTCCGGTTGGCCAAAGCGGTCCGCCCGCGCTGCAAGACCTCGACGCCCTGCTGATGCGCGCGATGGTTTGGACGTTTGGAATCGCCATCCCGACGGCCGTCGCGCTCGGTTTGGTCATCTGGCTGATTACCCGGCCTCGTCCGGCCGTCGCGGTGCCGCCGGCGACCGCCGCGGCCGCAGAACCCAAGAAGGCTCCGGCGTCGCGCGACGTCATGGCCGATGCTCGAGCGGCGTTCGCCGCGGCTCCGTCGCGCCTGACCGCATCGCAGGTGCGGGACGCAGCGCGCTTGGAGGCCGGTGCCGCCGAGAAGGAGACGCTCGCGGACCTCCAGCGGCGCGTCGCTCCCTGGAATCCACGCCTAGCCGGCGTGCTGTCGGCCGCCGAGCGCGCGACCTTCACGAACGACGCGGCCCTTAGTGCCGCCCTCGATTCGCTTCGCTCCGCATTGGAACGCTACACCGCATGAATGCAACCCCCAACGATCTCGTACGCGCGCTGCAGTCGACCGTCGTCGGCCAGCAGGACGCACTGGAAGGACTCGTCCTCGGACTGATGTCGGACGGGCACGTGCTGCTCGAAGGCCCGCCGGGACTGGCAAAAACGCTAGCTTGCCGGGCGCTGGCGGCAGCGCTCGGAGGGACGTTTACGCGCATTCAGTTCACGCCCGACCTGCTGCCCAGCGACATCGTCGGTACGCGCATCTTCGATCAGCGCGAAAGCGCGTTCGACACGGTGTTGGGCCCGATCTTCGGCAACGTCGTATTGGCCGACGAAATCAATCGCGCGCCCGCCAAAGTTCAATCGGCGCTCTTGGAAGCGATGCAGGAGCGGCAAGTCACGATCGGGCCTCAGACGCACCCGCTGCCCGATCCGTTCATCGTCATGGCGACGATGAATCCGCTCGACGCCGAGGGTACGTACGCACTGCCGCTTGCCCAAATGGACCGGTTTCTCATAAAAATCGACGTGGATTATCCGACGGCGGAAGAAGAACTGGTCATCCTGGACCGTTTCGCGATCGACTCGGTGCAGCCGCTGCGCGGCGTCGCGTCGCTGGACGACGTGCACGCGTGGCGCGCGCTATCGCGAGCGGTCCACTTGGAGCCGAAGCTCCTCAGGTACGTCGTGGACATCGTCGCGGCAACGCGCTCGGTGCCGCCCGGCGCGCGCGCCATAGCGGGACTCGTCGAGCGTGGCGCGAGCCCGCGCGCGACGCTGGCCATCGCGAACATGGCGCGGTCGCGTGCGGCGCTCGAAGGCCGCGATTATGCGATCCCCGACGACGTGCGCCGCGTTGCCGCGCCTGCCCTGCGGCACCGCATCGCGTTTCACTATCGCCGCGCGCTCGAGGGCGTTGCTCCCGACGACATCGTCTCGGCTCTGGTGGCGGCGGTCCCGGTGCCGTGAGCGTTCGCGAAGCGCTGCTACGCGGAAAGCGCCGGCCACGAAATCTCGGCGGCGGCTCACCGACCGTTTTCCGGGGCGATGGGTACGAGTTCGTCGAGTTGCGGGCGTACGTTCCGGGCGACGACGTACGTCGCATCGACTGGGCGGCGACCGCGCGCGCGAACGCATTGCAAACGCGGGTGGTCCTCGAGGACGTGGCGTTGACCCTGGCCAGCGTTCTCGACGAGTCGGCCTCGATGCGTATCGGGCGCACTCGCCCTTTGCTGGAAGCCGCGCGCGAAGCGCAAGCCGCTTGGTTCGGAGTCTGTCGTGCCGAAGATCGCGCGGTTCGCGTGCTCGACGACGGCATCGTACCGGCTCGCAGCGAGCGCGGCCGGATGTCGGCGTTGCTCGCAGGCGCCGTTTCGCAGCCATCCTTCGACCTCGAGCGCTCCTTCGCGACGGCGCGCGCGGCGCTGCCACGCGGGACCGCGTTGCTCGCGATCGGCGACTGGTTCGAGCTCGAGTCACGGCACGACGGCTTGCTCTTCGATCTTGCGGGACGCTTCGATTGCACGGCCTTGATCGCCCGCGATCCGTGGTACGACGCGCTGCCGCTGCGTGGCCTGGTTCGCTTACGCGGGGCCGAAGGCGGATCGGCGCGCGTCTTCGTAGGCGAGCGCGAGCGCCGCGCGTACGGCGATGCGGTGCGCATCCGAGAGCAGGCTTTACTCACACGGTTCGAGCGTGCCGGTTGGCGCACCGGCATCCTGCACGAAAACGGCGGCGCGCAGTCGCTCGGGCGAACCTTCGGCGAGCCGTGAGCTTCGAACATCCTTTCCGGCTCTTGGCCGCCGTCGCGATCGCGGTCGTCGCCGCGTTTCTTTACGACCGGCTGGCGGCGCGCAAGACCGCCAACGACCTCGTCTATTCCAACGTGGAATTCTGGGTCGCATCGGCCCGGCCGCGGACGTGGATCCCCCGTGCGTTACGCGCCGCATTCGTCGCGGCCGCGCTCTGCGTCGGAGTCGCCCTGGCCGGACCTCGCGCGTCGGTGCCGCTGCCCTCGCGCGACGGCCAGGTTTTTATCTTGCTCGATACGTCGGGCTCGATGGCCGCAACGGACGTCGACCCAACTCGGGAGCAGGCCGCGTTGGCCGCAGCCAAAGCGTTTATCGAAGCGACGCCGCCGGGTACCAAGATCGGCATCATCGCGTTCTCGAGCGCCGCTTCAATCGTGGCGCCCCTGACCGCCGACCGTAACGCCGCCGTTGCTTCGCTGCAGAACGTGCCGGAACCGAACGGCGCAACCGCCATCGGAGATGCACTTGCGCTGGCGGCACAGAATCTTCCGCCGGTGGGCCATCGAGTCGTCATCTTGATTACCGACGGCGTCAACACCGGGGGCACCGATCCGAATGAGGTGGCGACGTACCTGGGAGCGCACCACGTTCCGGTGTACACGGTAGGCATCGGCACCAGCTCGGGCGGCATGATTCCCGGAACCGACGAGGAGGCGACCATCGACGAAGACGCGCTGCGCGGCTACGCACAGGTCAGCGGGGGCACGTACGCGCGCGCCGGCGACGCCACGGACCTCCGCGACGCGCTCGCGCGCCTGGGCCGCGTCGTCTCGATCGCTCCACGCAACGTCGACTTGACCGCGCCGCTGGCCTTTGGCGGCGCGCTCCTCTTCGCCGGCGTCTTGCTCGCCGGCTTGGGGACAGGCCGCTATCCGTGAAAATCGAATCGGATCGATCGCACGTATACCGGACCGGCGGGCTGGAGGAAATCGATTTACTCCGCGATCCGGTTGCGCAGCTGCGCGCTTGGATCGAGGACGCTTACGCCGCGGGCGTGCGCGAGCCCAACGCGATGTGTCTGGCGACGGCCGACGCCCGCGGCAAACCGTCGGCACGCGTCGTCTTGCTGCGCGGGCTGGAAGAGCGCGGCTTAACGTTCTATTCTTCGTACCTAAGCCGGAAGGCGGTTGAGATCGCCGAAAATCCGCACGCCGCCGCGACGTTCTTTTGGATCGAGCTGGAACGGCAAGTTCGCGTTGAAGGCCACGTCTCGCAGTTGCCCGACGAAGAATCGGAGAGCTGACTTCGCATCGCGGCCGCGCGGGCATCAGCTGTCGGCATGGGCCTCCGAGCAAAGCGAACCGATCGACGCGCGCGCTACCCTGGAGGAACGTCTGGCACACTTCGACCTGCGTTTCGAGGGCGTGGCGATACCCCGGCCGCATTCGTGGGGAGGATACGTACTCGCGCCGGATCGGTTCGAATTTTGGAGCGGTCGCCCGAACCGTCTGCACGATCGCTTCGAATTCGCCCGCTCGGGCCGCGGCTGGGCCGTGCGCCGCCTTCAACCGTAGAAAGCGGGACCTAGTCCAGGACTCGGTCCGCTTGCGCGCCAATCTGAGCGCTCCAGCATGTCCCGGCGGAATATCATGGTCATCGGCTCCGGACCGATCGTCATCGGTCAGGCCGCCGAATTCGACTACGCCGGCGTTCAGGCGTGCCGCGCTCTTCGCGAGCAAGGCCACCGCGTCGTTCTGGTCAACTCGAATCCGGCCACGATCATGACCGATCCGGAGATCGCGGATGCGGTTTATCTCGAGCCCCTCACCGTCGCTTCGGTCGAGCAGATCGTCGCGCGCGAGCGCCCCGATGCGCTGCTCCCGACGCTGGGCGGACAGACCGGCCTTAACCTCGCCGTCGAACTTCACGAAGCCGGCATTCTGGAACGGTATGGCGTCGCGTTGCTGGGTACGCCGGTCGAGACGATAAAGCTGGCCGAAGACCGCGACCTCTTTAAGAAGAAAATGATCGAGATCGGCGAGCCGGTCGTCGAGAGCGCCATCGTGACGAATCTCGAGGAGGCTACCGCCTTCGCGCGCCGCGCCGGTTATCCGCTGGTCGTCCGGCCCGCCTACACGCTAGGCGGCACCGGCGGCGGCGTCGTGTACGACGAGAAGCAGCTGGTCGAAACGCTTTCCATCGGCCTGGCCGCGAGTTTGATCGGTCAGGCGTTGCTCGAGACCTCGCTGCTGGGCTGGAAAGAGATCGAATACGAAGTGCTGCGGGACGCGGCCGACAACTGCATCATCGTTTGCAACATGGAGAACATCGATCCGGTCGGCGTACACACGGGAGACTCCATCGTCGTGGCGCCGTCACAAACGCTCTCGGACCTCGATTATCAGATGCTGCGCACCGCGAGCCTGAACGTGATTCGCGCGCTTAACGTACAAGGCGGGTGCAACATCCAGTTCGCGCTGCACCCCGATCGCAACGAATACGCAATCATCGAGGTCAACCCGCGCGTCTCGCGCAGCTCGGCGCTTGCGTCGAAAGCGACCGGTTACCCGATCGCCAAGATCTCGACGTGCATCGCGCTGGGGCAGACGCTCGACCGGATTCCGAATCCCGTCACCGGCGTCACCACCGCCGCGTACGAGCCCACCCTCGACTACGTCGTCGCGAAGCTTCCGCGCTGGCCGTTCGACAAGTTCCCGCTCGCCGACACGCATCTTGGAACGCAAATGAAGTCCACCGGCGAGGCCATGGGCATCGGGCGCACGTTTCGGGCGGCGCTTCTCAAAGCCGTTCGCGGTCTCGATCTCAAGCGCGAGACGCTGACCGGAGAAGCGTTTGCCGAATGGAGCACCGACGAACTCGAAGATACCCTTGCAAAGCCGACGCACGAGCGCCTCTTTGCGGTCTGCGAAGTGCTTCGCAGGGGAATCGCTCAAGCGGCTCGCGCCCAAACGATCGAACGCATCGCCGCGCTTTCCGCAATCGACCGGTTTTGGCTCAACGAGTTCGCCGATCTGGTGGAGTTGGAGGAGCGGCTGCGCGCCGGCAGTGTCCAACAAGACGTTGACGACGCTTTCGCCTTCGGCTATTCCAGAGCCGGCGTCTTGGCCTTAACCGGCGCGTCCCCCGCGCAAGTTCCCTTAGCGGCGTTCCGCATGGTCGATACCGCAGCAGCCGAGTTTCCCGCGCGGTCGCCATATTATTATCTTTCCCGCGGGGAAACCGACGAAATGCGCCCGACGCCGAACGAAGCGATCGTCGTCGTCGGAAGCGGCCCGATCCGCATCGGGCAAGGCATCGAATTCGATTACAGCTGCGTTCACGCGGCGTGGGCGCTGCGCGACGCCGGCCGCTCGCCGGTGGTGGTAAACAACAATCCGGAAACGGTGTCGACGGACTTCGACGTCTCCGACGTGCTGGTCTTCGAACCGCCGGGCGCCGACGAAGTCGAAGCGGCGTACCGCGCGACCGGCGCGGCAGGCGTGATGCTCGCGTTCGGTGGCCAGACTGCGATCAACCTTGCCGCCGAGCTCAGCCGCCGCGGCGTACGCATCGTAGGCAGCGATCGCGGCAGCCTGGATATGGCCGAAGACCGCGAACAATTCGACGCGGCGCTCGCACGTCTGGGCGTTGCCCGCCCGGAGGGGCGCGCCGCCCGCAGCTTCCGCGAGGCGCGCGCCATCGCGCGCGAGCTGGGCTTTCCGGTTCTCGTGCGACCGTCGTTCGTGCTGGGCGGACGCGCGATGGAGATCGTCTATAACGAGGGGCAACTGGCGTCGTACGCCGAGTCGGCACCGCCGATTCTGCCCGACGCACCGCTTCTGGTCGACAAGTATCTCAGAGGGCTCGAAGTCGAGGTCGACGCGGTTTTCGACGGCGACGACATATTAATTCCCGGGATCTTCGAGCACATCGAGCGCGCCGGCATTCACTCGGGCGACTCGATCAGCGTCTATCCGACGCAAACCATCGACGAGCGCATGGAGCGCCGGATCGTGGACGTGACGACCGCGATCGCCAAAGAGTTGCGGATACGCGGCTTGATCAATATCCAATTCGTCGTGCACGACAACGCACTGTTCATCATCGAAGCCAACCCGCGCGCCAGCCGCACGGTGCCGATCATTCAGAAGGCGACCGGGGTCAACGTCGTCGCGGCGGCCACGCGCATCGCGCTCGGCGAGAAACTGCGCGACATGGAATACGGTACCGGGCTTCGCCCTAGGACGCCCTACGTCGTGGTGAAAGTCCCGGTATTCTCGTTCTCCAAGATGCGCGGCGTCGAAACGATCCTCGGGCCGGAGATGAAGTCGACCGGCGAAGTGCTCGGCATCGACGACACGTTCGCGGGCGCCTTGCGCAAAGGTTTCATCGGCGCCGGGTTCCGCTTGCCCCAGACCGGTGGCCGCGTCCTGGTTTCGATCTCCGACGCGGAGAAGAGCGCGGCCGTACCGGTGATGGCAAAGTACGCGCGGCTCGGCTACACGCTGGTCGCGACCTCGGGTACCCGGGACGTCTTGGAAGCGGCCGGAATAGCGTGCGAAGCGGTCAACAAACTCGCCGACGGGTCGCCGCACGTTCTCGATCTCATCTCCGCCCGGCGCGTCGACCTTGTAATTAACGACGCTAAGGGGCCCAAGGAAGTTTCCGACAACTACAAGATTCGCCGGGCCGCGGTCGAAGCGAGTATTGCGTGTTTGACCAGTCTGGATACGGCTCGCGCCCTGGCGGAAGCGCTCGCAAGCACGGCGGGTCCGCCGCGGAGCCTCCAAGAGTATCGAACCGCGCCGGCGACGATCGAGTCCTGAGCCTCGACGGCGATCCGCGCGCCTTCATCATCGGCGGCAACAGCAATACCCTGGCATTCGTCAACAGCTTCAAACCGGAAGGGACGACGGTTTCGGCGCGTCTGGTTCCGATCGCGTGGACTCCGCTCGGTGTTGCCGTCGGCGACACCTGGCAGAACGTCGGCATCGCCCTGAGCGGACTGATCGATTGGATCGACCGGACGTTTCCGCCGGAAGACGAGCGCGCGTTTATCGCACCGATGCGCGATCTCGAGCTGCTCGCCCGCGTCGAATGGGACGCACCGATCCCGGAACGGCTCGACGACAGCGTCGTACTCAACATCGAAGACGTTCCGGACGACGTCGCCGACGGCCTCGCGCGCCCGGCCGCCACCATCGTGCAGTGTGCCATTTGCCGCCGCCTTTGCGTCGCCGGCGACTTTACGTGGAAAGAACGCGAGCTCTGCGCTTGGGACTACCACGCGCAAGTCTTCGGCAAGCGCGGGCCGTGGCGCAACGGAGCGTACGAGGACCGTTACTTCGAGACGCTTCCGGCGTGCGCGTACGTCGCGCCACCGCTACTGGACGAAGTCGCCGTCGAGGTGGTCCTCGCGACCAACGCACTCGACGACGCGGTAGCGCGTTCGATCGTGAACCTGCTGCTCGATGCGGACCGCCCGCGCGCGTACTTGGCGGTGCGCACCGAAGGCGGATTCACCGTACTGCGAGAGCGTTCTGCCGAATCCCCGACGGACACGTGATCAATCGCACGATCGCGCAACTGGCCGGGCTCTTCGTTCTCATCTTTCTGCTCATCGCCGTGCGACAAGCGTACGTGCAGGTCGTGGCCGGGCCGGCAATATCCGAGCGATCCGGCAACCCACGCCATGCGGTCGTCGACCCGAATCGCGGCCGTATCCTGGCGACCGACGGGAGCGTGCTGGCCGCCACCCAGAACGGCGCCCGCACGTATCCGCTTGGTCCCGCGCTCGCGCAAACCGTGGGCTATCTCTCGACGCGCTACGGAACGAGCGGCATCGAGGACGCCTACGATCTCGCGCTCACGCCGCCGGACACGAGCGGCGATCCCGTAGCGCAATTCCAGCAGATCGTCGATTCGTTTCAAGGGAAACAGGGCGTCTCCAAAGGTGCCGACGTCGTGACGACGATCGTACCGGCGATTCAGGCGCGGCTCTTCGCGGAGCTTTCCCGCTATTCGCGGGGCGCCGGGGTCGTTCTCGACCCACGCAGCGGCGCGGTGCTCGCGCTGGCAAGCGTTCCGAGTTTCGATCCCAACGACATCGACGCGCTCTTCCCACAGCTCAACACCGACGCATCGAGCCCGTTGCTCAATCGCGCCATCGACGGGCTCTACCCGCCCGGTTCCACGTTTAAGATCTTCACGGCTTCGGCGGCGCTCGACAGCGGTACGGTCACCATGGCGTCCACGTTCTACGACCCCGGGTATCTCGAGGTCGGTAACTTTACGCTGCACAACAACGAATCGGAGGTCACCGGAACCGCCGATTTGACGACCGCATTTGCGTTGTCGAGCAACGTCGACTTCGCCCAGATCGCGCTCAAGATGGGCGTCGATACGTTTTACGACTACTTGTCCAAATTTGGGATCGGCGACTCGCCGGATTTCCAGCTCCCGGCCTCGCGCGACGGCGTTCCGCTAAAAAGCGACATCGTGCCCGGCGAGCTGGCGCAGATGGGCTTCGGGCAAGGCGCGCTTTTGATGACCCCCCTGCGGATGGCTCTGCTCGGGGCAACGATCGCCGACGATGGAAACGAACCCCGTCCGTATATCGTGCGTCAAATCGTGCGAGACGGTGCGATCGCAAGCGTCTATCCATCGGAAGCCCTCGCCACGCCGATTTCGGCGGACACTGCGGCCGGCGTGAAGAAGATGATGGAAGCGGTAGTCGCGCGCGGTACCGGCACCACGGCACGCATCCAAGGCGTAACGGTGGCGGGCAAGACCGGAACGGCTACCAACCCGGAAGGGCGGGCGCACTCGTGGTTCGTGTGCTTCGCTCCTGCCGAGAATCCGCGCGTTGCGGTTGCGGTCGTCGTCGAGAACGGTGGATACGGTGCCGACGTAGCCGCGCCGATCGCACGCGACGTCCTGCAGACGGCATTGGGAAACGTAAAGTAACGACGTGATCGAGCAGCAGATTTTCAACAACCGCTACCGCCTCGATCGAAAGCTCGGCGAGGGCGGCATGGCTACCGTCTATTGCGGCACCGATACGCTGCTGCGCCGCCGCGTCGCCGTGAAGGTTCTGCGCGAGCAGTACGCGGCCGACGACGAGTTCGTCCGGCGCTTTTATCAAGAAGCGGAGTCGGCCGCCCGCCTCTCGCACCCGAACATCGTCAACACCTACGACGTCGGGCGCGAAGGCGATCTGTACTACATCGTCATGGAACTCGTGGACGGACCGTCGCTGGCCGAGATCATCGCCGCCGACGGCAAACTTCCCGAGCCGGTGGCGATCGACTACGCCGCGCAAATTTGCAGCGGTCTGGCGTACGCCCATCGTCAAGGCCTGCTGCATCGCGACATCAAGCCGGCCAATATCCTGGTGACCAAAGACGACGTTTGCAAGCTCTCGGACTTCGGGATCGCGCGCGCTGCTTCGCGGCAGACGATGGCATTGACCAAGCCGGGGCTGGTCATGGGCAGCGTCTACTACATTTCGCCCGAGCAGGCACAGGGCCACGAACTCGACGATACGTCGGATCTCTACAGCGTCGGCGTGGTGCTCTACCAGATGCTCGCCGGCAAGCTGCCGTACGAGGGCGAGTCGCCCGTCACGGTTGCGCTCAAGCACATCGGTCACGCCGTCCCCACCATCGATCCCGCGCTGGGCGTGAGCCCGGCGCTCGCCGCCGTCGTCAACAAGTTGCTGCAGAAGGAGCCGGAACATCGCTATCAGTCGGCCAGCGACGTGGCGACCGCGCTTCGCGAAGCGCGCGAGCGCCCGCTGATCGCGCGCCACACCATTTCCAACGACGCGCCGCAGTCGGCTTCGACGCTGCCGCCGCGCCGCTCGCCGCTGCCGGATCGTGCGTACACCTCCATCTCCCGTGACGAGGAACGCCAGTCCGCTGTCGGCGGCGGTATCGTCTGGGCGATCGTCGCGCTGGCGCTGGTCGCCGCGGGCTTGGGATATTGGGCCTTCGGCCGTCCGGGTGCTGCGATCTCGCTTCCCACGATTCCCGATTTGGCCGCCACGATTCGCGTGGCCGACTATCGCAACATGACCGACGTCCAAGCACAGCAAGCCGTCGTCAATGCCGGATTGACGGCGCGGTTCATCAAGAGTCCGAGCGATACGGTGCCGGCCGACCACGTGATCAGGCAGAATCCCGCTGCCGGAGCCAAGGTCGAGAAGAACTCGGTCGTCGAGCTCGTGGTCAGTAACGGACTTCCGACCGTCGGTCTGCGCGACGTCCGCGGCTTCTCGGCGGCCGACGCCCAGAAAACCTTGACCGAAGATAAACTCCAGGTCAAGATCGAACGCCGCTTCGACAACGCTCCCAAAGACAGCGTTCTCTCGCAGTCGCCGTCGCCCGGCTCGCCGGTACGTCAGAACTCGACCGTCAATTTGATCGTGTCCAACGGGCCGCAACCGGTTACGGTGCCCAACTTCGTCGGGATGAGTTTAGGCGACGCGCAGGCAGCCGGCGCCAAGCTCGGTCTCAATCTGGATACGACCCAGCGCGAAACGATCGCGGGCGTGGACGCGGGCAAGATCGTCTCGCAGGACGTTCAGGCGAATCAAGGGGTCGCGCGCGGTTCGGTCGTGCGCCTGGTCGTGAACGCCGCAGCTCCTAGCGATATGGGAAGCGTGCCCGACGTACGCGGAAAATCGTACGCGGATGCCGCGGCGGCGATTTCGGCGGCCTCCCTCGCCCCGGTTCTCAAATACGAAGTCGGGCCGGTTGCCAACGGCACCATCGTCGACGAGCATCCGTCTCCTGGCGCCAGCGTCGCATCCGGGTCGCCCGTCGAGTTGGTGCTTTCGGTTCCCGGCGAAGTTCCCGATACCCAAGGCATGCCGGTCGACCAAGCGCGAGCGACGCTCGCCGCCGCCGGCTATTCCGTCGGCCCGATCCAATACACGACGGCCGAGGGCGCCAGCGGCAAAGTCGTTCGCACCGCTCCGCTCGCCGGAACTCAGGTCGCACCGGGCAGCGCCTTAACGCTCGTCGTCAACGGCGCGCAACCATGAATCCGCCGCTGCGCGTTCTCGGGATCGACCCGGCCTTGCGCGTAACCGGTTACGGCATCATCGAACGTACCGGATCGCGCGTTCGCCTGGTCGAGGCCGGCGTCGTCGCCCCCAATCCCGGCCTGGCACTCGAACGGCGCTTGCACGATCTGTATGCCGCCACCGTCGAGATCATCGCGCAGACCAAACCGGACGTGGTCGTTATCGAAGAGCTCTACACGACCTACAAGAACCCGTCCACCGCCGTGCTGATGGGTCACGCGCGCGGCGTCCTCTGTCTCGCGGGCGCGCAAGCCGGCCTGCCCGTCGAAACGCTCGCGCACGCGCACGTCAAGCGCTCTCTCACCGGATCGGGCAGCGCGCGCAAGGAACAGGTGAACGCGATGGTGCGCCACCTGCTCGGCCTTCGCAGCGAACCGCGGCCGCTCGACGTTTCCGACGCGCTCGCGCTCGCGCTCGCCTATCTCAACGTCCGCGACGCGCAGCGCATACTCGCGGCCGGGTAGCGAAACCGTGTTTTCGCGGATCGCGGGGCTGCTGGTCGAACGCCGTCCGGAAAGCGTCGTACTCGACGTCAACGGTCTCGGATACGAGATCGTCCTGCCGCCCTGCATCGCCGGCAAGGTGGACGGTGCGGCCGGCAGCGACGTCGCGCTGGAAATCTACGCGGTGCTGAACATGGACGGTAACAGCGGCCGCTTTACCTATTACGGCTTTACCAACGCGGTCGAACGCGAATTTTTCGAGGCTCTCCTCAGCGTAGCGTCCATCGGGCCGCGCTCCGCCGCGCGAGCGTTTTCGCAACCGATGTCGGCGATCGCCGGCGCGATCGACCGCGGGGATCACGCCGCGCTACGCGGACTACCCGGAATCGGCCCGCAGAAGGCCCGGGACATCGTCGCTAAACTCCAAGGGAAAGTCACGCGCTTTCTGCTCATCCGCGAAGCGGAGCCGGCCGCGCCCGCTGCCATGCCGGACTTTGCAGAAGAAGCGCTCGCGGTGCTCTTGCAGCTGGGCTACAAACGCGGCGAGGCGGACGGGATGATACGCGACGTACTCGACCAGCACGGCGCCGTGGCAGACGCCGAGGCATTGCTCGCGGAGATTTACCGGCGCAAGGCGAAATCCGGGAAGAATGCCTGAAGAAACGCGTCGCAGGCTGCTGGGCCCCGAGCACGTCGTGCCGGAGCCGGGTCGCGAAGACGATGATGTCGAGTCGCGCCTGGTCGCGCCGGACGATACGCTCGAAGACGAGATCTACGGTGCGAGCTTGCGCCCGCGCACGTTCGACGAGTACGTCGGACAAAGCAAAGTCGTCGAGAACCTGCGCATCGCCATCGACGCGGCTAAAGGCCGCGGCGAGGTACTCGAACACGTCCTGTTCTACGGACCACCCGGCCTGGGCAAGACGACGCTCGCAAGTTTGATCGCGCGCGAGCTGAACGCCAACTTCCGCCCGACCAGCGGCCCGACCTTAGAGAAACCGAAGGACCTCGTCGGCATTCTAACGTCGCTGGAGTCGAGCGACGTCCTTTTCATCGACGAGACGCACCGTCTCGGGCGCGTCGTGGAAGAATTCTTGTACCCGGCGATGGAAGATTTTCAAATCGACTTTATCGTCGATCGGGGCGCGTACGCCAAAACGATCAAACTGCCGCTCAAACGTTTTACGCTTATCGGCGCGACCACGCGAGCGGGCATGCTTTCGGCACCGCTGCGGGAGCGTTTCGGCATCGTTCATCACCTCGACTACTACGACGTCGCCGACCTGGAACGCATCGTCGTTCGCTCGGCGGGCGTCTTGAACGTGCCGGTCGACGCCGAAGGCGCGCGCACGATTGCGGCTCGCAGCCGCGGCACCCCGCGAATAGCCAATCGGCTCTTGCGACGCGTCCGCGACTATGCGGAAGTTCGAGCGAGCGGACGCGTTACGCGCGAGGTCGCGGATCTCGCGCTGCTTCGTGAAGGCGTCGACGAACTGGGTCTGGACAACCTTGACCGGGCCTACCTGCGGACGATCGTCGAGCACTACGGCGGCGGTCCGGTTGGGATCGCCGCCATTGCCGCAACGCTGACCGAAGATGCCGAGACGCTCGAGGACGTGGTCGAGCCCTATCTGCTCAAACACGGATTCGTAGTTCGCACCGCGCAAGGCCGCAAAGCAACGCCGGCCGCCTACCAGCATCTCGGTGCCGTCTCGAAAGCGGCGGCGATTCAGGAGCGCCTGCTGTAGTGCTGCGCCGCTGGTTTCTTGCGGCCTCGGCGGCGTTCTCCGCTGTCGGGCCCGCGACCACGCGCGTCCACGCGCAAACGCTGCCGCGCGACGAAGCAGACCCGGCCATGAGCGCGCCCGAAGCTTCTCTGCGCGTGCTGCTGGGCGAGGGGCAGGCCCAGGCGTTGGGCGACGGCGGCTTTCTGTTCAACGGGAACCGCTACCGCGGTTCGTTCTCGGTGCTCGCGGACGGCCGCGTCGTCAACGACGTTCCGCTCGAGGCTTATTTGTACAGCGTCGTTCCGCTCGAGATGTCGCCGGGTTGGCCTTCGGCGGCGCTGCAAGCTCAGGCCATCTGCGCGCGGACGTACGTCCTGCAGCGCAGCAATCCGCGCCGCGACTACGATCTCGTGCCGTCGGAAGCCGATCAGGTCTACGGCGGGACCCGCAGCGAATCCGATGCCGCGCGCGCGGCGGTCGACGCGACGGCCGGCCGCGTCTTGCGGTTCGGCGGCTCGTTCGCGCAGATCGCGTATTCGGCGTGCTGCGGAGGACACACGGAAGCGTCGTCGGCTGCGTGGGGAGGAGCTTCGTTTCCATATTTGGGCGGCGTCGTTTGCACCTATTGCGACGAATCGCCTAACTACCGCTGGAGCGCCGACCTTCCGCTGGACGACGTGGAGCAAGCCTTCGGTGCGGCGCTGTCGGCGGCGGGCGGCAGGCTCCGGGACGTTCGCGTCGCCGCACAGGACGCCAGTGGGCGGGCGACGGCCGTACAGACTGGCGACCGATGCCGGCGGGACGGTTATTCGTGGGAGTGCCTTCCGCAGCGGCCTCGGCACCCGGGTCATCAAGAGCTTGCGGATCTACCAGCTCGCCGTCACCGGAGCAGGGACGCTGCACGCCGAGGGTGGAGGTTTGGGTCACGGGGTCGGCCTTTGCCAGTGGGGTGCGCGCGGGTACGCGCAGCGCGGCGCCTCCTCGGCCGAGATCGTCGCGTTCTACTTCCCGGGAACGGTGATCGGAAATGCCTGAATCTGAAAAACGTCGCGAACCACGGCTGCGCATGTCGATTGAAGCCACGTTCGACGACGCGCTCAAGGCCGAGGCCGTGCGCTGCACCATCTCCGATCTTTCGAGCGAAGGGCTGGGCGCCACCGCGCACGACTACTTTCCGGTAGGAACGGTTTACGCGTTTACGATGAAGCGCGAGCCGGCGCTCACGCTGCGCGGCCAAGTGCGTTGGGTGCGATCGGAGGCCGGCAGTTACCGGTTCGGCGTGAGTTTCGTCGATCTGACCAGCGAAGACGTCCTGCGCCTCACCGAGTTTCTGAGGACCAAACGCAAACCCCCGACGAACGCCTGACGGCCGCCTACGCCTACGACCTTCCCGAAGAGCTGATCGCGCAGGCTCCCGCCGAGCCCCGCGATGGTTGCCGTCTGATGGTGCTCGAGGGTGACCGGCCCGCGCGGCATCGCACGTTTCGCGATCTCGGCGAATTCCTGCGCCGCGGCGACGTCCTCGTCCTCAACGAAACGCGCGTGATCGCGGCGCGGCTATGCGGCGTTCGCGAGCCGACGGGCGGTCGCGTCGAGTTCTTGCTGCTGCACCCCGCGGGATCGCAGCGCTACCGCGAAGATGCCGTCCTTTGGACGGTCCTGGCCCGTCCCGCGCGCCGTCTGCACGCCGGCGTGCGCGTTCGCTTTGCAGATGCGGGAGGCACTCTTGGACTCGCCACGGTCGTCGAGGCGAACGATGAGGGCATTCGAACCGTTGCGTTAGACCTTGACGTGACGTTTGCCGATCTGCTCGAGCGCGCCGGACGCCTGCCGCTGCCGCCCTACGTCAAGCACGACTCCGCTAAGGCCCAGCGCGGCTATCAAACGGTGTTCGCGCGCGTGCCCGGAAGCGTTGCCGCGCCGACCGCGTCGTTGCACTTCACGCCCGAGCTGCTGGCGGATATCGAGCGCCGCGGCGTCGAGACCGTGCGTCTGGCGCTCGACGTCGGGCTCGGGACGTTCCGGCCGATGCAGAGCGAACGCGTCGACGAACACGCGATGCACGGCGAAGCGTACGAGATCTCGCACGGTGCGGTCGAACGGATCGCCGAAGCGAAGCGCCGCGGCCGGCGCATCGTCGCCGCCGGCACGACCGTCGTCAGGGCACTGGAAGGCAACGTGCGCGACAACGGCGCTCTCACGGCGGGTGAATTCGCGACCAACGTCTTTATCACGCCGGGCTTTCGCTTCCGGGTCGTCGATGCGCTTATCACGAACTTTCATCTGCCGCGATCGACGCTGCTCGTCCTCACCAGCGCGTTCGCCGGCCGAGACCGCATGCTGGGCGCATATGCGGAAGCGATACGCATGCGATACCGTTTCTTTTCCTTCGGCGACGCGATGTTACTTATTCCGTAAGCGAGCGGGAGGCGGAGTTGTCGTGGAGAACACCGCCCCTCGCAATTGTTAGGCGCCAGGCGTAGAAGGGTAACGTTCAGTCATGAAAATCTACACCCCTAAAAAGTGGGACCTTTCGGGGCTGCAAGGCATCTCGGACGGAACGCTCGAGATGCACTTCGGTCTGTACGAAGGCTACGTGAAGAACACCAACCTGCTCAACGAGCGGCTGACCGAGATCCGGGCGGCGGGCAAAAACGCGGGAGCCGATCCCGCGTACGCCGAGCTCGTCCGGCGGCTGGGATTCGAGTACAACGGCATGCGGCTGCACGAATATTATTTCGACAACATGAGCAAGGGATCGCAAGCGCTGACCTCCGGCAAACTTTACGATGCGCTCGGACAGGCCTACGGCGGGTTCGATGCGTGGAAGAAAGACTTCGCGGCCGTCGGCACGATGCGCGGCGTCGGCTGGGCGATCGCATATCTGGACACGACGAACGGACAGATCACCAACCACTGGATCTCCGATCACGAAAACGGCAACGTCGCAGGCTTCCTGCCGATCGTCGTGATGGACGTCTGGGAGCACGCTTTCATCAAGGACTACAAGCCTTCCGAACGCGGCAAATACGTGGAGGCGTTCTTTGCCAACACGAATTGGAAGGCGTGCGAGTCGCGTCTTCCCTAGGGCTTGGACGCACAAACCGCGAGCGGACGCCCGAACGGGCGTCCGCTTTTATGTATTCCGCTATTCCGCGCCTCGATCGTACGGCATAACCGTGGCCGTTTTCGCATGCGTGTACCACACTAAACCCGGTGGGGCGTCGGGGCGCTTGCGCACGTGTTTGCGCTGCGTGTAGTCCACCGCCACTTTTCCGCTCGCCCGCGCCTTCGAGTGCGCCGCCGCTACCGACGCGGCAAACGCGACGTCCCGCTCGGAAGGCGCTTGGCGGTCGTCGCGCTGGAGCACGACGTGCGCGCCCGGCGTACCTCGCGCATGAAACCAGAGATCGCCGGGCTTGGCGACGCGGAAGGTCAAGTCCGCGTTTTCGCTGGGCGAACGCCCTACCAGCACGCGCGAACCGTCCGGGGCCTCCAATTCGAAGGGCGCACGTTTACGGCGCCGCGTCACGGGCGGCTGCGAACGGTTCGACGCGATACGCGTGGTTAATGCGGCCGCCGCGCGTTCGACGTCATCCAAGTCGGCGCCGGCGGCTCGTGCCCCCTCCCACCTGAGCGTCTCGACCGCCTCAAGCTGCGATTCGAGGTACCGCCCCCTGGCGTCGAGATGCGGCAGCGATGCCCCAAGTTTCTTGTATCGTGCGAACAGATCGGCAGCACGCTGCTTGGCGTCGTCGCGCGCGGCGGCGCCATCGACTTCGTGCAGACGCGCGTAGATCTGCTCGCCCTCGCGCCGCAGCGCATCCCGGCGCCCGGCAGCTTCGCGATGTGCGGTCAACGCATCGAGGTCCGCCCGCAGCCGGGTTTCGCGTCTAAGCAAGAGGCGATCGAGTGCGACCCGCCGTTTAGCCGCGCCGTCGCGTTCGCCGTTTGCGCGCGTGCGGGCGAACTCGCCAAAAATCTCCAGCAGCGTTCCCTGCGATACGCTCGCATCTTCAAATCCGGATAGCGGAAGCAGGTGCGCTTGCACGAGGGCGCCCTTCCGGCGATACGCAAAAACCGGGGCCTCCAGGACGGCGTCGCTTTCGAGAAACGCCAGTGCTGCTTCGCGCGCCTCGCCTTCGCGCCCTCGGGCTACGAGGTCCGGCAACGCGGGGGCCGGCCGGGGCGGCGGGGGAACGTACGGAAGGCCGGCGGCAACCGCGCGCCGCGGATTTTCGCCCGGCGAAAACTCCTTGAGCGCCGCGACGACCGTTTCGCCTTTAACTAACACGACGTTACCGAAGCGCGGCACGAGTTCGACCAAAACGTCGAGGCGCTCTGCGTCACCGAAGCGGTTGCGCGACCCGAACGACAGGCGAAGTACGCGATCGCCGCGCCGGGCCCGCACGTCGAGCAGCCCCGTGCCCCGCAGCGCGCCCGCCAGCGCGCGAACGAATCCCGGTTCGATCGCGATGCCCGGCTCCTCGGGTTCGACCGTCAGCAGCGGCGGCGTTCCGAACGGGTCGATGCAGATCGCCGTCGCCGCGCCCCGGTTCCAGAGAACGATGGCGAGGCGCCCGTCCTCGAGCAATCCCACGTCGCGAACCTTCGCCCCGCGCAGCTGCGTAGCGAGTTCGTGCCCCAGGCGCCGTATCAGGAATGCATCGGTGATCATGCGAGGTGAGCGTTCTTCGGGACCGAACGCAAGACCGCGAAACGATGGGCCGAAAAATTGGGATCGCGCTCTTGCTGCTCGCGACGTCCGCCTGCGGGAACTCTGCGTCCGAACCTCCGCACCCGGCGGGCTGGACGCAGATCGACTCCTCCGCGGGCAACGAGGTCTGGGGTAACGGCGCCGTCTTGCCGGAACAGCAACAGCGCTACGAATACCGCACCGCGCCGTTTGCGGGTCAACGCCAGGATTTGGCCTCGCGCGAGGCCATTCGTGCCGTTTTGCGCTATCCGCATGCGCGCTTCCAATCCAGCGTGCCGTTCCCGGGATGCGAAGGTTTGGCCGGACTGATGACGTTCCAGCTGCAAGGCGGCGGCGTCCTCGAGGAAGCGTTCGCGGTGAGAAACGGGAACGCCGTGACCGCGACCTACGTCTACCCCAAGGGGGCCACCCCCAGCCCCGACGTTCCGGGCGCGATGAGCGCCGCCGTCTGCGTCTTGCCCGGCTAGGCGCCGCCGGGCGAGAACCAGGTATGCGCGCGCCGCATTGTGAACGGGTCAAACAAGGCGGTTTGCGCCCCATATCCCCCGAAATCTCGTTGGAGTTGGTGTGATCGCAGGCCCGGGTCTGCTCTTTGTCGTGTCGGGCCCTTCGGGAGCCGGCAAGGACACCTTGGTCGAAGCGCTTCGCGCGCAAGTTCCGCGCCTGCGCTACTCGGTATCCGCGACGACGCGGGCCGCCCGGCCGGGCGAGCAGGAAGGCGAGCACTACTTCTTCATCGAGCGTGACGAGTTCGAGAAGCGGCGGACCGGAGGCGGCTTTCTCGAGTGGCGCGAGTACAACGGCGAACTCTACGGGACGCCGCGGGATTTCGTCGGGAAGACGTTGAGCGACGGCTATGACTTGATCATGAAGCCCGAGGTCAACGGGGCGCTCGCTACCAAGAGCGCGTTTCCCGACGCCGTCTTGATCTTTCTCGTACCGGACCGGTTCACGCACCTGCGAGAGCGTTTGCTCGCCAGGCGCACCGAGACGAACGAAGAGATCGCCGGGCGCCTGGAGATCGCCCACCAGGAGATGCAGTCGATTCGGAACTTCGATTACATCGTCATCAACGAGCAAGGGAAGCCGGAGCAGGCGGTCCGCGACCTGCACGTCATCCTGCAGGCCGAACGCTTTCGGATCCACCGGTATAGCGACGACTCTCTCAAGAACGTCGAACATTCGTAACACTAAAAGCCAAGCATAGGACATCATGAGTAAAACGGTTTTCGGAGACCTCGACGAGCTGCTCAAGCACGCCGACTCCAAGTTCAGCCTCGTCAACATCGTCACCAAACGCGCGCGGCAGCTCAACAACTGGATCCGCATCCAGCAGGTTCCCCCGATGGAACGCCGCGAGTCGTTCGCCAGCGAGCCGCTCGTTTCGCTCGATACCATCAACCCGAACAAGCCGGTCTCGATCGCCGTCGACGAAATCGCAGACGGCAAGATCGCGTACGTGCGGACCCGCGAAGGCATCAAGTAGCTGGTGCGCCGGTAGCATACGTACATGTGCGGAATCGTCGGCTACATTGGCTCGCGGGATAGCGTCCCAATTATTCTCGATGCCCTCGGGCGTCTGGAGTATCGCGGATACGATAGCGCCGGCATCGCCGTCATCGACGAAACCGGAGCCTTGGTCGGCTCGAAGTCCGAGGGCAAGCTCGCGCGACTAGCCGAGCGCCTGCGCAACGGCGAGCGACTCTCCGGGTCCGTCGGCATCGGCCACACGCGCTGGGCCACGCACGGCCGCCCGTCGGATGCCAACGCTCATCCCCATCTGGATTGCAGCGGACGCTTCGCCGTGATCCACAACGGCATCATCGAAAACTACGCGCCGCTGCGCGCCCGATTGATCGAGCTCGGACACACGTTCCGCAGCGAGACCGACACCGAGGTGCTCGCGCATCTCATCGAAATGCACTACGCCGAGCAGGCGCGCGACGCCGGCGCCACCGGCACGAAGCTCGAGCGAGCGGTTCGCGCGACCCTGCACGAAGTGCGCGGAGCGTACGCGCTCGGCGTCATCTCAAGCGACGATCCCGACCGCCTCATCTTTGCGCGCAACGGCGCCAGCCCGCTGGTCATCGGTATCGGCGAAGGCGAGATGTACGTCGCGTCGGATACGCCCGCCATTTTGCCCTATACTCGCCGCGAGATCATCCTGGAAGAAGGCGAGATGGCGGTCGTCGATCGCAACGGTTACCGCCTGATGGATTATCGCGGCAATCCGATCGAACGGGAAGTCCTCGAAGTGACGTGGGACGCCACCTCGGCGGAGAAGGCCGGCTTCAAGCACTTCATGCTCAAGGAGATCTTCGAGCAACCTAGCGTGATCAAAGAGACGCTCGCGGGGCGAATCGACGACGACGGCGACGTGCACCTTAGCAACGAACTGGGCAACGTCGGCCACGACACGCTGCGGTCCGTCGGCAAGATCGCGATTACGGGCTGCGGGACCGCGTACCACGCCGGGATGGTCGGCATGTACCTGTTGCGCTCTCTCGTGCACCTCCCGGTCGAGATGGAGTTGGCCAGCGAATTCCGCTACGGCGACCCGGTCATCGATCCGGAAGCGCTCGTCATCGCGATGTCGCAGTCCGGCGAGACCGCCGACACCGTCGAAGCGATCCGGATCGCCAAGGCGGCCGGCAGTTCGATCTTGGGTATCTGCAACGTCCTCGGATCGCATCTCTCCAGGCTGGCCGACGGCACGCTCTACACGCGCGGCGGCCCCGAGATCGGCGTCGCAGCGACCAAGACCTACGTCTCGCAGGTCACCGCCATGACGCTATTCGCACTTTATCTGGCGAAGCTGCGCGGCACCGCTTCGCCGGAACGCCTGCGCGAGATCGGAATCGGAACGAAGCTGCTGCCGGCGGCCGTGGACGTCGTGCTCAACACCTCGGACAAGATCCGCAGCGTCGCCAAGAAACTTCGCAAGGCCAAGAGCGTGCTCTTCATAGGGCGCTACGTGAACTTTCCGACGGCGCTCGAGGGCGCGCTCAAACTCAAAGAGATCTCCTACCTGCACGCCGAGGGCTACGCGGCCGGCGAAATGAAGCATGGGCCGATCGCGCTGCTCGATTCGACCGTCCCGGTGGTCGGCGTGATGACGGCCGGGCGCGTGCGGGAGAAGATGTTCTCGAACTTGATGGAATCGAAGGCCCGCGAAGCTCCGGTCGTGGTCGTCGCCAACCACGATGACGAAGAAGCCGCCGCCGTCGCGGATCACGTGTTCTGGGTTCCAAAAGTAGACGAGCTGCTCTCGCCGATCGTCAACGTCATTCCGCTACAACTACTCGCCTATCACATCGCCGACATCGACGGCAAGGACGTGGACCAGCCTCGCAATCTGGCTAAGACCGTCACGGTGGAGTAGCGTGACGCGAAGCGACGGTCGCCGGCCGGACCAGTTGCGCCCGGTTACGATCGAACCCGGTTTTCTTAAATACGCCGAAGGCAGCGCGCTGATCTCGGTCGGCAACACGCGCGTGATCTGCGCCGCGACGCTCGAAGAGCGCGTCCCTCCGTGGATGAAAGGCCGCGGCCTCGGCTGGGTTACGGCCGAGTACTCGATGCTTCCCCGCGCGACCCAGGAGCGCACGCAACGCGAAGCTTCCAAAGGACGGCTGGGCGGCCGGACGCACGAAATCCAGCGGATCATCGGCCGCGCTTTGCGCGCCATCACCGACACGGCCAAACTGGGCGAGCGAACCGTTTGGATCGATTGCGACGTGCTGCAAGCCGACGGCGGAACGCGGACCGCGGCTCTCACCGGTGCCTACGTCGCTCTGGCCCTGGCGCTGCGAACGGCTTTTCCGGCCGGCGAGCGGGAGCGTTGGCCCCTGACGGGCTTCGTGGCGGCCACCAGCGTCGGCATAGTGGACGGGATGCCGATGCTCGATTTGGCTTATGAAGAAGACAGCCGCGCGCACGTCGACATGAACGTCTTTATGACCGACGAGGGCCGTTTCGTCGAACTGCAAGGCACGGCCGAAGCCCAACCCTTCGACCGGCGAGAGCTGGACGCAATGCTGGCCTTGGCCGAGGGCGGCCTGCGGGAGCTCTTCGCCCTTCAGGGAGCAGCCGTGGGCTACGACGCGAGGACGATGGTTCGTGGGGCCTGACGGCGCCTTCGCCGCCTTCGTCGCCCATGTCGGGGCCTTCCACATCACCGAAAGGACCATGAGCCGCGCGCAGCGCGAGATGGAACGAGCTCTAGCCTCCGGCGAGGTGGATGAGCGCTCGAAGTCGCACTATCTCGATGCCGTGCGACGGTACTTTGCGGACTTTTCCCGCGAAGCGCGGGAGCATTTGCGAGACGTAGACCGGCGATTGGAGCACATCAACCAAATGCACTTCAATTTGACAGCGGAGCGAGGCGTGGCGGTCAAGCGCATCGAGGCGACCGAAGGGGTCTTACGCGATCTCGACGGGATCGGAAAGCCGCCGGCGTCTTGAAGATCCTCGAGCGGACCGGCGGCGCGACGATCGGCTTTCTGGAGTATACCGGGGGCCTCTTTTCGCTGGCGAGCGAGTCCGCCGGCTTCATCCTCCGGCTGCGGATTCGCTTCGGCGAGACCATTTCGCAGTGCTACCTGCTCGGCGTCCAATCGCTCTCCATCGTTTTGCTGACCTCGCTCTTTACCGGCATGGTGATCTCCCTGGAGTCGGCGATGCAAGCCGTGCAGTTTGGGGTGGGCAACTTGGTCGGGGGCGCGGTAGCCTATGCGTCGGTGCGCGAGCTTGGCCCGATGCTTACCGCGGTCGTCGTCGCCGGGCGCGTTGGCGCCGCCATCGCTGCCGAGCTCGGCTCGATGGTCGTAACCGAACAAATCGAAGCGTTGCGTTCGATGGGCCTGGAGCCCGCCCGGTTCCTGGTCGTCCCGCGCCTGCTTGCGGTCGTCATCATGTTGCCGCTGCTAACGATCTTCGCCGACGTCGTCTCCATCGCGGGCGGCGCCTGGATCGCGCAGAGTTACGCGCACATCGCCTTCGACTCGTTCATCTCTTCCGCTCGCCAGCAGATCGGCGTGGACGACGTGCTCAAGGGTCTCGTCAAGGCCGTCGTGTTCGGCCTGATCGTGGCACTGGTCGGCGCCTATCAAGGGTTGAACACGCGCGGTGGCGCGGCCGGCGTGGGCAAGTCGACGACCGGCGCCGTCGTCAATTCCATCATCCTGATCTTCATCGCCAACTTCGTTCTCTCGCTCGTGCTGTTCGGCGGAAGTTAGGACGTGGCGGACAAGATTTACGCGCGGCTCGACGACATCGATCTCAGTTTCTCGGACCGGGTGGTGCTCAAGAATTGCAGCCTCGACATCGTCGAAGGTGCGATCACGTGCATCATCGGCCTGTCCGGCGCCGGAAAATCGACCATCCTGCGCCTGCTCGACGGACTGGTGTTGCCGGACTCGGGCCACGTGTACATCGGAGATCGCGACCTCTGTCACGCCAGCCAAAAACATCTGTACGAAACGCGCCGAAAGATCAGCCTATCGTTTCAGTTTGCCGCGCTGCTCGACAGCATGAGCGTCGGCGAGAACGTGGCCCTTCCGCTGCGCGAACACACCAAACTGAAGGACGGCGAAATCCGGCGGATCGTCATGGATGCGCTCGAGAGCGTCGGGCTCGCCCACACGTACGACAATCTGCCAGCCGAGCTTTCGGGGGGCATGCTCAAGCGCGCCGGATTCGCGCGTGCCATCGTAATGCGCCCCGATCTGATCCTCTACGACGAACCGACGACGGGACTGGATCCGATCGTGACCCACCTGATCACCGACACGATCGTGCAGCTCAGAGCGAAGCTCAACGGTACCGCGGTCGTCATCTCCCACGACTTACAATCCATTTTCATGATGGCCGATTACGTCGCCATGCTCTTCGAAGGGGCCATCATTGCGTACGGCCTGGTAGAAGAAGTACGAAAATCCCCCAATCCGCTGGTACAGCAGTTCTTGAGAGGATCAGAGGTTGGACCGATCCCAATTTAGTAGATACGCCCGATGAGCAAGCAGGCGCAAGTCGGAGCCTTCGCGATCGTCGCGATGCTGCTGCTTTTCGGCGTGTTCTACGTCATTACCGATTACGGCACGCGCCACACCGGGTACCGGATCGGCGTGCACTTCACGTCCGCGGCGGGCCTGCACCCCGGAGCGCTGGTCTATTTCAGCGGGGTCACGGTCGGTTCGGTCGACGCCATCACCCTGCTCGAAGACAACACCGTGGACGTCGTGCTGGCAATTCGCAGCGACGTGAGCATCCCGCAGGGTTCCAAGTTCTTGATTCAAGCGCCGCTGACGGGCGATCCGAGCCTGCTCATCGTGCCGCCCCGTACGGCACCCGGCGAGCCCAATCCGCCGGCGCTCGACCGCCAGGTTCTTCCGGTCGCGGACCAGCCGCACGGAACCGATACGGCCTCGATCGCGGACCTCGTCAACGAAGGTCAGGGCGAAGTGCGCAAACTCGACATCCTCCTCACCGATTTGGAGCAGCGCACGCCGCGTCTGATGGACAGCCTCCAGTCCACGATGGATAACGCCAACCATTTAACGGTCGAGGCAAACGCGTCGCTGGCATCGATGCAAGGCAACCTCTCCACGGTCGGCAACAACTTCGCCCAACTCAGTACGACGTTGAACTCGTCGGCCTCGATCGACTCGCAGCGCCTCGGCTCGATTCTCACACAGCTCAACGCAACCTCGCTCTCCTTGAACCGGTCGATGAACTCGATCGAGAGCCTCGCAACCAATCCGGCCGTGCACCAGAATCTCATCGCGACGACGGAAAACATCGCTCACACCACGCACACGATCGCCCAGCTTACGGACGACCTGCAGAACGTGGCCGGCGATCCGCAAACACAGGCGCAATTGAAGAACACGATCGCCGTGACCGACGCGACCATGCAGAAGGCCAACTCGCTGCTGGGCGAGCTAGGAGCAACCAGCAACGTCTACGGCGTGGACGCCGGAGCGACGCCGGCCCCGGTCGGTTCGACCGCTCCGCTTTCGTTACCGACCATCACGCCGTATCCGGCCGTTACGCCCTACGGCCAGCAACCCGCCACGCCACCCGTCGAAACGCCGCTTCCGGGCAAGCCGCTGCCGCCCACGAATCCGGCGCAGCAGCAAAAGATCCGGACCAGCATTAACGACCTCGCTCGTAGCCTGGTACAGATCCAGCTTCGCATGGGACTACTCAACGCGCAGACGGTGACGTGCTGCAATCCCCTGCTGACGTCCAGCCACGGCCCCTACGGCGACCTCAACGCGATCTTTCTTCCGCGCTTTTCCACATCGCTGGTGGTGGGTGCGAACGATATCGGCGTCAACACGACCTACAACGTTCTGTTGATGCAGCGCTTGGGTTCGAGCGCGCACATCGGCGGCGGCGTTCTTTACTCGCAGCTCGGGGTCATCGGCCAGTACCAATCGGGGTTCCTCGGCTTCGACGCGCGGCTCTACCAGCCGACGTATCCGCGCCTCGACCTTTATGCGAACTTCAAACTGCTGCCGGGTACGCTGCTATTCTTCGGTCAACGCGACGTGACGCACGCGGATCGCCGCATCACGTACGGCCTGCAGCACACGTTCTGACGGCATGGCCGATCCCCGGATCGTAAACTCGCCGCGACTCAAAGTCGGCCTGATCGGCGCCGGAGCGATGGGCACGCTATTCGGCTATCATCTCGCGCAGACGTGCGACGTCACGATTCTCGATAGTAACGCCGAGGTGCTCACCGCGATCGGGCGCGACGGCCTTGCGGTCAACGAAGGCGAGCCGCGCTACGTCACCGTCACCGCAACGCCCAGCGATCTCTACACGTCGCAGATCCTCTTCCTATTCGTGAAGGCGGTCGACACGCTGCGGGCGCTGCGGCCGTTCGCCGGCGAGTTGAATCCCGCCACGCCGATCGTTTCGCTGCAAAACGGCGTGGGCAACGAGCCGGCGATCAAGACCGCCCTGGGCGGCGCCGTTCCGATCATCCTGGGCATCACCACCGAATCGTCCCTGACCGTGGCCCCCGGCCGGGCCCGCAGCTCGGAAGAAGGCAACACCATCATCGGCTCGGCGTCCGCATCCGACAACACGTCCCGGACGGTCGCCGACCTGCTCACGCGCAGCGCGCTGCGCTGCTCGGTCGTCTACGACATCCGGCCCCACCTATGGGGGAAGCTCGTCGCTAACGCCGCGATCAACGCCGTCTCGGCCGTGCTGGACTGCGAGGCCGGCGCCATTTTGCGCGACCCGAACGCCTCGCACCTGTCGGAGGCGCTGGCAGAAGAAGCGGCAGCCGTGGCTGCGGCCCTCAAGATCAACCTGCCCTTCGTCAATCCCTGGCAGTACGTGAGCCTGGTAATCTCGGTGGGCGCCGATTCCAAGAGCTCGATGGCCTTCGACCTGGAATCTGGCCATCCGAGCGAGATCGACCATCTCAACGGCGCCGTCGTGGCCTACGGCCGCCGCGCCGGCGTTCCGACGCCTTACAACGACGCCATGGTCCGGATCGTCAAAGCGATGGAAGCGCTCCGCGCGCCGGGCCGCCCCTCGCGAAGCTAAGCCTGCGGGTTCAGTTTGAGGAGGCGGATGCTGCCCCGTACCGCCTCGATGTCGATGCGATTGGGGCCGCCGCCGTTGACGTTTGCGTCGATCGTTTCGGACGTGCCCTGCGACGAGCCTCGAACGTCGAAGTCGGTGAAGAGCGCGCCGTCGCCGGTGTGCATGCGTACGTGGAACGACGCGTTTTCGTTAACGAACACCACGACGTCCCCATCGCCGGTCGAGAACGTTAGCGTCCCCGGCCACGACGTAGCGCCCATCGTGACGTTCACGTTTCCCTTGCCGACGGCCACGCGGGCGTAACCGGGAAGCATGACGCGCACGCTGCCGGCCGCCGCACGGACGTCGGCGTTGCCGTCGATATCGGTGGCCGAGACGTCACCCTTCTGAGAATCGACCGACAAGTTCACGCCGCGCGGAACGCGCACGAGGAGCGCGTCGAGAACGCCCGCCGTTACTTCGATGCCTTTTCCGCGCGGGCGGACGCTTGGCGGAGACGGATAGTCGGTGTCGGAGGTCGCGGTAGCCGCGATCGTAAAGCGGTCGCGCGGCTCGCCGGCCGCCGGGGCATACGCGTTGACGCTACCCGCGGCGATACGTATCCCAATCGTAGAACCAGGAGCGAGCGTTCCGACGCTCGTTGCGTAGGGCTTGCGATCGGAGCAACCCGCGGACGCCAACGCCGTCGTGAGGACGAACGGAAGAAGAAGGGCGCGCGTAAGCTTCATCTACCGTTCTTCGGTCCGATCTCGCGGGTGCGCCTCCTCGTAGCTCCGGCGCATGTGTTCGAGCGAGACGTTGGTGTAGATCTGGGTCGTCGACAGACTCTCGTGGCCGAGCAATTCCTTGATCGTCATGATGTCGGCGCCGTTTTCCAGCAAGTGCGTCGCGAACGAGTGCCGCATGACGTGCGGCGTCACGTGCATCGTGAGTCCCGAAATCTGCGCGAAATCCCGAAATACCACCCACGCCTGGCGATGGGACAGCCGTTGTTTGCGGCGCGAAAGGAACAACGCCTCATCGGCGGTCCGGGGACGAACCCCCAGGTAGTTCCGGATCGCGTCGGCGGCGGCGTGGTTGATGAAAACTGTCCGCTGCTTGTTACCCTTGCCGATCACGCGCATCCGGCGGCGCTCGAGATCCACGTCGCTCAGGTTAAGACCGACCAGCTCCGCCCGGCGAATACCGCTGGCGTAAAGCAACTCCATAATTGCAACGTCTCGCAAGCGCTGGAACTCGGTCTTGCCGGCGATCCGCGTCCGCAGTAGCCTCGACACCTCCGGCTCCGACATGACTTGCGGCAGGCGCTTCGCGGCCTTGGGGGGCGGGACGTCCAGGGCCGGATTGTCCTCGCGGCGGCCCTCGCGTTTCTGAAGCGCGAAGTACGATCGCAGCGCGGCGACCTTGCGGCGCACGGACGTGGACGTATACTTGCGCGGGCCCATGAGATCCATGACGAATCGCCGCACGTCCGATACCGTCGCGGTTCGCAGCTTGTGAAACGGCGCGGTCTTCGGATGCCCGGGCTCCAGAAACGAGCCGAACAATTCCACGTCCCGGGCGTACTCTTCGGAGGTTCTGGGCGACTGGCCGCGCTCCAGTTGCAGGCAGGCGGCGAACTCCGCAATGGTCGGATCGGCCGGGATGTACGAGCTCACGATCCCTTTTCCACAGGCGATTCTACCTCACCAAATTAGTGTTTGTGGATATTAGATTTGCTGTGGATGGATTTGGCTCCTCTCGCCGGTTTGGCTGAATCCGGGCGCGGTTCGGCCTAAAGGGCGCCCTTCCGAGGCGCCTTCTTCCGCGTCGCTTTCTTGCGAGCCGCCTTCGTCCGGGCGGCCGTTTTGTTTGCCGGCGCGGTCGATTTGCGCGTGGCGGCGGCTTTCTTCGCCGAGGCCTTTCGGTCGCTCGCCGTGCGGCCGGTCCTGGGGCGGCTCCCGAGTTGTTCCCAGGTTTGTTCGGTCACATTTACGCCGTAGTGCTTGGCGGCTTTCTTGATGTTCGCAAAAGCCAGACTCGCGCTGGTCGTCCGAGACGCCGGTGACTTGATCGAACCGGGCGATTGCGGTGCGAACGTGCGACGCGTCCGTTAAAGGTTCGGCCCGATCGCCGGGATATGCGAAGACCGTATCGGGCAAATCGGCGCGTTTAGTCAAACGGCCGTGCTTTTCGTGTGGCTTCCAGGTTGCGCGCATTGGTATACCTCCCTGGTCGGTCTACCCAAGGCGGTGGCGTCTTAACGCAGTGCCGGGGGACCCACCCGAACCATGGTGCGCGCCTCGCTGCGGTCGATCAGCCGCGTCGCCTGCGTAACGAACCACGCGAGCAAGAGAACCAGCAAGATGCCGTCGTCGAGCACGCCCAGCGCGGGGATGTCGCCAAAAACGTCGAGCGGCGAAACGATCAGCAAAGCGGCCGCAATCGTGCCGGCCTTAAGCGCCGACGGAACGCGCGCGTCGCGCATGAGGGGCGCGACCCGAAATAGGTTACGCCGGGCCAGGTAGAGCGTCCGGAAGATCTTCATGCCCGATTCTATCGCGCCCGCGCCCGGAGGTTACAAGGCGAAGGGGACCCGCACGCGGCGGCTCCCCTTCTTCCCCTCGCGGGTTGCCCTGGTCTATGGGCGGTTCGTACTCGTTTACTTGCCGCCGGCGTACGCGATGCCGGCCTGAACTTGCCCGATCGCTTGGTTTACGAGGTTGAGCGCGTTATCGCGGTGGCCGCCCTTGTCCGGAACGGCGATGTTGAGCTGGTTACGTGCCGCGTTAAGGTCTGATAGTGCGTTCTGCATGTGCGGCTGATTCGCCATGGCGATGCCGGTCACGGCTCCCCCCATGAGCGCGCCTGCCAGGATGAGTGCCGGGCCGCCCATGCGGCGGAACAAAGACTGAGCCATGCGGAAAGACCTCCCTTGAACGAAAAAGAGTTCGTACGGCCTAACGATTCCATATGGAGCGGCCAACTCCCATCCAACCGGTTACCTAGCGAGCCGCGCTAATCAAAGTTTAAATTGCACTTCGAAGGTGACTTGCATCGGAATCGTGACCCCGACGAACCCCGTGTTGTTGTTGTTGAGCCAGTACGAGTACGGGTATTGCATCTGGGCCGGCGCGACCGCCTCTTGGGAATTGGGATAGAAATTTCCCTTCGGGGCCATGATGCCCGACGGCAGCGCTCCGTAGACGCAGACGCTCGGATTGTCCCACGCGTAACCCCGCTGGCCGCACGAGTCGACGAGATTCGTAAGGGTCAGGTGCGCGATTACCTTGGACGACAGGTCGTATTCGAGCGCCAAGCTCATCGAGAAACGCCACGGCTCCTGGAAGTCGCCCAGGTTATCGAACTTGTGGGTGTACGGATCGGGAATGAAGAGCGGCAAGTTCCCGTTGTCGGTGCACGAGGCCGGATCGGCCGCACGCGCGCCGCTGGGCAGGGCCGGACCGAACGCGGTGCACGTCTGAGGGATATAGCCGGGCCACACCGTGGGCGACCCATACTCCGCACCGGAGCTGAACGAGAACGACGGCGTGACGGCATACTTGTCGTGCCGGTAGTTAAGGATGAGCGTCGCGGTATTGGGGACGCCGTAACCGTTCGCGCCCGCAAACGGCCCGGGAATCACGTCGTAGGTCGGATACCAGGCATTCCGATCGAAAATCGGCGCAGCCGCCGCCGTGTAGTACGGGTTGACGATCGTCCCCGGCCCGCACGGGGACGCGGTGCCCGGACCGGTGCCGGTGGCCGGGGTGAAGCACGGTGAGCCGCCTCCGGCCTTGGTGTACGAGTTGTACTGCTGAATGTAGCCGTTGAGTTGATCGATGACGTTGGTGTTGGTCCCCGAGAAATCGTTGTACTTGATCCGGCTGTGCGTGTACGTGTAGGAGAACGCGCCGGCGACCCCGTTCTTGGCAAAGTCCCCCTTCTGTATCGCGAGTTCCACGCCGTACGATTCTTGATTGCCGACGTTGAGACCCGACTCGAGACCGCCTTGCGGATCGATGTAAAAGTTCTGCAGTTGGTCTTTCGTCGCCCGATAGAACGGCGTGAACTTGAACGTGACGTCCGTTCCCTTGAGCCGCTGCTCGAGCGAGAGGTCGGCGTTGTACGACGTATCGGGCTTAATATAGTGCTCGGGCGTATTGAAGCCGTAGGCATAGAAATGACTGCCGAGGTACGTGGGCAGGTCTTGCTGTACGACGTTGTACTGCACCCACGACGTATTCGGGGGCCGGGCGTAAACGCCGAACGATCCGCGAACGACGGTTTGCGGGTTTAATGCGTCGGTGAATCCGATGCGCGGCTCGAAACGCGACGTCGTGTACGAATTCACGCTGGGGTTCTGCAGGTTCGTGTGCTGCGTACCGGCCGGACAGGGTCCCAGAATCGGCACGCCCGCCGCGTTTACGTTCTGGAACGGCACGCTCGTGCTATTGGCCACGCAATAGTCGCGATTGTAGTTCAGGAACCAGAATTGGCGGGCCGGATCGTTCGTCCCGGTATCGCCGAAGAGATACGTGAAGTTCTCGAGGCGCGCCCCGATGTTGAACGTGAGTTGATCGTTGGGACGCCATTGATCGGAGATGGAGAAGCCGCTAAAACGTGGATGCACTTGATTGAGAGGTGCGTTGAAGTGGTTGTTGGTGACGATCCACTGCGCGCCCGCGGGGGCCGGGGCCGGCGTTAGCCCGGCATTTTGCGTGCCTTGAAGCGACCCGTAACACGGGACGTCCGAGCCTGAGGTCGGATCCACGCAATTGCTGTTGGCTCCGACCAAATTGGTGATACCGTAGCTCGGATGGATGTATCCGACGTAGTATCGTTGCAGATTCGACTCGACGTAATTGGCGGTCGCCGTCAGCAGGTTCTGCGCCCCGAGCTGGTCGGTGAAGCTGACGTTCGCTCCGGCCGTATGGTTCGGAATTTGGTATTCGGCCAGTTCCGCTCCGTAGTACGGTTGCGCCGCGGTGTTCGGCCCGTTGATGAACCAGTTCGAATACAAGAGATAGCCGTACGCACGCAAGAAGGCGCTGGAGCTAAACGCGTGCTGGTACTGCAGCTTGGTGACCGCCACGCCGTTATCGTTCGCGTCGCGCTGGGCGGCCGGCAGCGGCGCGTCGATCGCTCGCTGCGTCGGGCTCGACGGGAACAAGTAGGGCACCAGGGCGCTCTGAACCGGCGCTTGCATCAACGGGCCGGTATACAGCGAGCTATCGTTCCAAGCGAGCTGTCCGAGTTGATTGACCACGTTCGGACCCAGGTCGTTTTGGGAGCTGTAGTACTGCGCAAAGACCGAGCTGGTGAGATAGAGTATCTGTACGTCGTCGCGCAAGCCGCTGGACTTGTGCGGAATGCCGAAATGCACGTTAAACATCGTGTCGCGCTGCTGCGAGCTGGCGATGCCGAAGGCTTGGCCCCCCACGAACAGATCGTTTAGGCCGTTGGCGCCGGTGTAGACCCATCCGTTGTTTCCCGGCGAGAACGTGTTCGGGTCGACCAAGTTCATCGGATAGAAAAAGCTGTTCGGAATGCCGGCTCCGTTGCTGTTATCGACGTAGCGATAATCTTGATCGGCGCCGCCGATCCCCACGTAATACGAAAACAACCGGTCGGGTGAGGAGCCGCCCGCTTCGACGGAAGCCTGGTGATAAAAGGCCGGGCTGCCCACCGACAGATTCGATTGCGCGAAGCCCGGGAAAGTTCCGGTGCGCACGACCTGGTTGACGAAACCCGAGATGCCTTGCGCGTCCGCGCTGGCCGGCGTGCCGCCGGTGTAGACTTGCAGTTCTTGCTGCCCTAGGCTCGAGAGCATGGTCATCGGCGCGTTGTCGTACGCGCGATTTACCGGGATGCCGTCGAGCTCGTAGCCGACCTGGTCGATGTCGCCGCCGCGAATGTGGACGGTCTGAAACCAGCCCGCTTCGCCGGCGTCGACCTGCACGCCCGGCACCGATGCGATCGCGCCGTACGCCGAATTGAGACCGCCCGGTCCCACGAGCGACGCCGCCGCGCGCGCACCGGCAGCATTGATGGAAAACACGTCGCCGGTGGCACCCGGTTTGACGAGATCGGCCGCCGAACGCGAGGTCGTTTGCGCGATCACTTTCAGGCTCGGCACCAACGCGACGTTGAGCGTTTGCACTTGGTCTGCAAAGATCGAAACGCCCGGCTGCGAGACCGGCGAGTAGCCCTCCTTGCTGAGGGTCACGGTGTACGTGTCCGGTGCGAGCGAGAGGAACCGGAATTGTCCGCTCGCATCGGTAACGGCGGTCGCCGTCTGCGAGGGCGAGTTCGCGGTGACCGACACACCGGCCAGCGGCGCTTGCGTCTTGCTGTCGGTCGTGCGGCCGACGATTCCGCCGGTCGTACCGGCGATCGCGTGGATGGGAACCATCGCCCCGATGGCGGCGGAGCAGCAGATTGCGCGAAGCCAACGGTGCATTGCGGTTCAATCTCCCTCGAGTGCGCGAGCGATTAAGGAAAGATTATCGACAACGTATCAAGCGTGCCCTTGTTCCATTTGTAAAGATGGCGGAGCGTCCGCTCCGTCTTCCAACCATTCGCGCGTCAGGAACAACCAGAACGCCAGACCGGCGTACGCGCCGTGCGCAGAGAATGCCCGCTCGATGGACGAATCGCGTGCTCGCCTCTTCTTCGCCAGCCGCAAGTACGTCGGGCGCGTCCACGAATCGAGGACGAGCCGGCGGTTTCGGCCGAGCAGCATCATGACGTGCGCGGCGGCGTAGGGTCCGACTCCGGGTAGGTCGAGCAAGAGCTCCTCGACCTCGACGTCGGACTTGCCGGACGTCGGTAGCAGCGCTTCCAAGTCCAGCGAACCTCGGTGCACGGCGCGTGCGATCTCGGCAACGTATGGACCCCGGTACCCCATCCGGGCCGTTTCCCGGAACCAGGCGGCCGGAGCTCCCGCGATCGTCGCGGCATCGGGAAACGCACCGCCGCCTAGCTCGGCGAGAGCGCGAGTCATGCGCACCGTACCCGACCAGGCGCAGTTGGTCGTGCAGATCGTCTTTACCACGTCTTCGAACACCGTCGGGCTAGCCAGGATGCGACCGGCCCCGGTGGCGGCCCACGCCAGGCGCGGGTCGCCCGCGATGCCGCGATAAAACGGGGCCAGGTCGTCGTCGAGCCTAAACATGCGCCGGGCCGCGGCGCCCACGTCTGCGGCGGCTCGCTTCCCGATCTTCTCCCGCGTCTCGACGACCAGCCATCCGGACCGTTCGCGCAACGTAGCCCGTACGACGCGGCCGCTCGTGCGCAAGTTGCGGCGGTACGAAAGCCCCGCATCTCCGGACGCCGGAACGATCTGGGCGGGAGCGAGGGCGGCCAGCCCGTGCGAATGGAGCGTGCGCTCGAATGAAATCGGCTCGCCGCCGGCTCCCCGCAACCGGAACTCCGCGACGATCATGGGAGCTAACTCAAGCGACGTAGGAAACGTTGACGACGAAACCGGCCGCCTCGGCCCGCATCAGCACCCCGAAGACGAGGTCGAGCTCGTGCTCGATCGAAGACATTTCGCGGGCGTTGACCGGAAATGCAGCGGCGTGCGTCCAGAGCAACGCGTGCGCGCGCTCGAGCGCCGAACGCAAACGCTGCGGCGTCGCTTCGAGGACCGGCCAATCGAGTTCACCCTGAGCCGGAACGATGCGCCAGCCACGCCCGGAAATCGTGGGTACGTCCTCGTCGGCTTCAAACGCGTGCGGTATCGCATCCAGGATCGCTATGGCTTCGCGGTCGGCGAGCGAAAGCGGCAGCGCGAACTCGGCTAAACGAACGATGTACCGGAAAAAAGAGGCGCTGCCGACAGTATACGCTCCGGCCGGCGAAGCAACGTTTACGTGAATGCTGTCGGGCATATGCCGGTGGTCGCGCGTCGAGCTCAACGCCCCTCGCTATCGGCCAAGGTCGAACGGGATTGCCAGCTCGTTTGCGAGCTTCTGCAAACCATCCCAAACTTTGACGTGAACCGGAACGCCGTTCCGGCGGTGTCGCACGGTGTTTTCGTATTCGATTTCACCGGCGACCAAAACGCGCGATTGCCCGGGCACCGGGTGGCTATCTTTGAAGTAGCGCAGTTCTTTGTCCATGTCGGCTTTAAACGCTTCCACCTCGCGGAACGCGTCGACCCGGAATGCGCCGAACCAATGCGAGATCGCGCCTTTCCTGTTTTCCGTCGCAGTGGGCAGCGACGGGCCGAACGCGCCGCCGGAGAGAACGCCGCACAGAATATCGACCAAAAGACCGAGACCGTAACCTTTATGACCGCCGTGCGAGACGCCGAATCCACCCAGGGGCAGCAGCGCGCCGCGCAGTGCCGCATCCGGATCGGTAGTGGATTCCCCGAGTTCGTCGATCGCCCAGCCGATCTGCAACGGTAAGCTCTTGCGCTTGTAGACTTCCAGCTTGCCTTTGGGCACCGTCGTTGTCGCGAAGTCGAACACGAAATTCGGCTCTTTACCCGCCGGAACGGCAAACGCAAGCGGATTGGTTCCCAGCATCACGTCTTTACCGAACGTCGGTGCGCCGTACTTTACCGAATTGGTCGACGCCATCCCGATCATATCGTGGTCGAGCGCGAGCATCGCATAGTAGCCCGCGATGCCGAAGTGATTCGAGTTCCGGACGGCGCCGAATGCCGAACCGTGTTTGGCGGCCTTCTCGACGACTTTTTCCATCGCGATTTTGCCGACCGGGTGACCGAGGCCGTTGTCCGCGTCGAACAGCACGGTCGTTTCGGTCTCGCGCACGATCTCGTAGTTCGGCCGCGGATTAAGCTGCCCCGCACGGATCCGTCCAACGTAGTAGGGCTCGAGCCGGGCCACGCCATGCGATTCCACGCCGCGCAAATCGGCGGCCGCCAACACGTCCGCGACCACGGCCGCGCTGCCCGCGTCGACGCCGTTCTTCTTGAGAACTTCGGCTACGAAGTGCTTCAGCTTCGCCTCGGTAGTCAGTTGATATTCGGCGATGGCGGCGTCGGCCACGGGTAGAACCTCCGGAAAGTCTGCGAATCGCTATTGGAACGTTCGCGTGGAAGAGCTTGGGGTCTTGCAGCGCGAAACCGCGCGGACATGTTGGCCGTGGACTACAATCGCTGCATACGGTGCGGGCTGTGCCTGCAGACCTGCCCGACCTACCTCGAAACTATGACAGAAACGTCCGGTCCCCGCGGCCGGATTAGTCTGATCAAGTCGGTCGCCGAGGGGTCGTTGGACCTGACGAGTCCCGGTTTTCTCCACCAGATGTCCGAATGCTTGGATTGCCGCGCCTGCGAGGCCGTTTGCCCGTCCGGCGTTCCGTACGGCGACCTTCTCGAGGACGCTCGCGCGCAGATCCAGGCCGAGCGCGCTCCGACGCAAGACGCCCGAACGCGATTCGTGCGGTGGCTGGTCTTCGAACAACTCTTCGCCAAGCCGAGCTTCTTCCGCGCCGCCGCTGCCATCGTACGGTTTGCGCAGCGCACCGGCCTCGACCGCTTAGCGCCGGCGTTCGGGCTCGGCGCGGCGGCCGGACTTGCGCCACGGATTTCGTCGCGCTTCTTCCTAGCCGACGGCCACCGCGTCGAAGCCCGGGACGCCGTCGGCACGGCCTTCTTGCACGTCGGCTGTATCATGCAGGTCGCCTTTCCCCACGTCCACGAAGCCGTCGAACGGCTGCTGGTTCGCGGCGGACTCAACGTCGTGGTTCCCGCCGGCCAAGGCTGCTGCGGAGCGATCGCGATCCATTCCGGCGAACCCCGTGTAACGCGCGAACTCGCCCGCAAGAATATCGAGGCCTTCGAAGCGTCGGGCGCCGACGTGTACGTCGTGGATGCAGCCGGGTGCGGTTCGACGCTAAAGGAATACGCCCACCTTTTAGAAGGTGACCCGCAGTGGGAGGAACGCGCGCAGCGGTTTTCTTCGCGCGTACGAGACGTAACCGAAGTCTTGGACGGCTTGGAGCTCGACGATCGCATCGGACGTCTCGACGCGGACGTCACCTACCAGGAGCCCTGCCATCTCGCGCACGCGCAGCGCGTGACCGCCGCACCGCGCCGGCTATTAAACAAGATTCCCGGGTTACGGCTCGTGGAGATGAACGAGAGTTCGGTCTGCTGCGGCAGCGCAGGCGTTTACAGCCTCACCCAGCCGGACATGGCCGGCCGGCTACAACGCCGCAAGGTGGACAACATCCGTCAAACCGGAGCCGGCATCGTGGCTACCGCAAATCCGGGGTGTGCGATGCAGGTGGCGGCAGGCCTGCGCGCGGACGGAAGCGACGCGCGCGTGGCACACGTCGTGGAATTGCTGGACGAGGCGTACGCGGCTTACCGGCCGCTATAGACCTTCGCTCTGATATTCGCGCCATTCGGCAACCGCGCCGTCGTGGCACCGCACGAACGCACAGCCGGCTCGCTCGTTCCAGCGATCGCTGCTACGCTTAATCCCAAAACGATACGTGACGGCCGCGTGGTCGTCTTGCGCGATGATGCATTCCACTTCCAAACGCCAGGCCGGCCCGTCGCGGAAATAGCGTGCGAAGTGCTCCTGGATCGCTTCGCGCCCTTCGACCACGTTGCCGCTCGCTTCGTGGTAGCGCGCCTGCGGTGCGAAGAACGCGGCGGCGCGATGCGCGTCGTTCTGCTGCCACGCGCCGATCAAGTCCTCGACGACGTCCTTCGTGCTTCTCATGCCTTACGCTCGAACGCGCGGGCGTCTTCGTTCCAGCGGAAGGCAAAGTCTGCGTCGATGTGGCTGCCGCCGACCCAACGGTCGGGTTCGCGGTGTTCGAGCCAATCGGCGTCACCTGCGAGAACGCGACGCCCCAGCGCCGTCGGCTCGAGAATCTGCTCGCCTTCGATCAAGGGCGACGGCCCGGTCCTTAGATCGATGAGGATCGCTTCGAACATGCGATCGCCCAGAAAGGATGCTTCTTCTCTCGCCTGCGACCGTTCGAAGAGTTCCTCAATGCGGGCCGGGCCCTGTTCGACCGCTTGAAGCGCGTGGCGTTCCGAGCGCGAGAGCCCGTCTCGCGTTGACGGAAACTCCTCGCACAACCGCAGCATTGCCGCCCGCAAGTGCGGGAGTCCTCGTGCGTCGTGCTGCGCGCAGTCCGCCAGGCGCGTGGGGTCCTCGGCGGTAAAGGCATCCCACGTCTCGCGGGCGACGTCGGCCGTCGCTTTGGTTAGGGTTCGCTCGTGCGAACGCATTGCCACGAGCTCGTCTGCCGTCATGCTGCCCAAGTAGCGGTCGCTTTGGATCGATGTAACGTGCCCCGGATCGAGCGACATTTTTTCGATTTCGAAAAGAATTTGCAGCAGCTGTAGTTGGTCGTAAAGATCGTGCTCGAACCAGAGCACCACCCGGGCGAAATCTGCGGCACGCCGCAGCGTCGCGTCGCGCTGAGAGAAATCGTGGAAGAGTTTGATCGGGTTGCCGAGGCCCCGCTGCGCGAGATACATCGCGCGGCGTCCGCTGGTTTCTTCGAGCGTTAGGCCGCCCGGAACGGGGCCCTCGTGAAGCGCGTCGCGCCACGCCAGGTTCGTGCCCGTCACGCCCGCCTTGCGAAAAAGATACAGGACGGAATCGCCGTTGGTAATATGGAGGGTCGCGGCGCTGGGAGAGCTCACGACGATGTCTTCAACGCCGGGCCGCGCACCCCGGCAACAGGTGACGCGCCCGGAAAGCCCTAATCAGGGTGCCGCAGCCATGGGGTGTAGCCAAGCGGTACGGCAGCGGACTTTGACTCCGCCATGCGTTGGTTCGAATCCAGCCACCCCAGCATAATTGAGAGAGTTCCCATTCATGGGGACCCTTTCAATTATCCTCGCGTTATTGAATCGAGGAAACGTCTGCGAGTCAAAGTCGGCTGCCGTAGCGCAGTGGAGGCGCACAATGCCGTCACTTGCGGCGCTGGCGCTGTTTGGCGGAGACCGAACGAAGGACCGTCACGATCCGTCCCTTCTCCCGCATCGGTTTGGGCGCTTGCTCCTCGGCTGCGTCCACGAGCGCCGCTACCTCGCGGCGCGCGAGCGTCGTCTCGCCTTCGGTCAACCGGATGAAGCGATTCTGTTTACCGCTGCCTTGCAGCAACCCGTGTGGATCGGGAACGTCCGCCCCGCGATAGAAGGACAGGCCGGCGCCGTTTGCGTCGGCCGCGAGCGCGACGACGGTATCCGACGGGCGTTCCGTCGCCGAATAGCCGATCACGAAGAAATTGTAGTTGTCGTAGACGAGCTCGAACGCGGCCGGAAAACGGCGTCGCAGGGCTGCGCGCACCGCGCGTATCCTCCGCGCTGCGGCCGGTTCAAACCTCGCGATCGCGGCGCGAATGCGTTCGGCATCAGTCGTCGTTGCCACGGCGTCATCGTATCACACGGGTAAACGAAAGACGGATCCGCTTTGCGGACCCGTCTTCAGAACTGCGCGGCTGCGTTCGCTAGCGCGTGGCGAGCATGCGCTTCGCACCCAGATAGCGCGAGGCCCAATACGATTCGGAGAGATTGCTTACCATAACGCCGTGGCTCGATGCGTGGACGAACTGTCCGTTCCCCAGATAGATGCCGACGTGCGACGGGCCCGGAAGGTAGGTCTGGAAGAACACGAGATCGCCGGGCTGCGGGCCGCCGATCGCGGGGCGCCCTTCGTAGTACTGGGCGTCGGCCGTTCGCGGTACGTAGATCCCAAGCATGGCGAAAACGTGCTGGACGTAGCCGGAACAATCGAACCCGCCCGGGCTGGTTCCACCGAACACGTAAGGCGTTCCCAGAAAGCGCAAGGCGTTGCGCGTGAGCTCTCCGGCGATCGTCGAGGTGTGTTCCAAGACGCTGCCCGCGAACTGCCCGAATTCTACGTCGTTCTGCGAGCTGAGCTCTTCCTCGCGTGCGGCGGTGCGCGCCTGGGCGGCTTCTTGGTGCTGTAAGACGACGAGGTGAGACGTCCAGGCTGCCACGTCGGGCGATGCGGCTTGCGCGCTGGAATCGGAGGCCGATGCGGAGGCGCTAGGCTGGCCGCCGGCGTGGTGAGGCTGCTTCGCTTGCGCCACCGACCACGAACTGACAAATAGCAGGGCTAATGCCCCTACGAACGCTTGTCGCAAAGAACAGACTCCTCTTTCACGACACTTACGAGGTTAGTTGACGGGTTCGGACGGGAAAGAACGTCCTAGAGCCGACCGGCTCACTCACCCCTACCGGGAATTCCCCCGTTCCAGGACCAGCCTGGATTCAGTGATCCTTGTGCACGCGTAGCGGGCCCGGGCATGGTTTCCAACGGGTCGCTTGGGTCCCAGGTTTTCTTAAGCTTAACGAACTCCTCCCCACGCCCCCCGCAGTAGTGCCCTATCCGGCCCGCGCGCCGGCCTCGATCCGGGCGGCGAGGTCCCCTGCGATACGCTCGATCCGCCCCAGGTCGTCGCCTTCGGCCATGACCCGGATCAGGGGTTCCGTCCCGGACGGCCGCACCAGCAGGCGTCCGCCTTCGCCCAGGAGCGCCTCCGCCTCGGCGATGGCCCGGCGGATCGCTCCATCCTGGAGCACGTCCTTGCGCTGCGTCCGCACGTTGACGAGCACTTGCGGTGCGATCACGATCTCGCGTACCAACTCGTGCAGGGTGGTTCCGCGAGCTCGCATGATGCCAAAGAGCGTGACGGCGGTCATGGGCCCGTCGCCGGTCGTATTGCGGCGCAGGTCGATCACGTGACCCGATTGCTCGCCGCCGAGCACGTAGCCGCCGGCTTGCATCATCTCCAGCACGTACCGGTCGCCCACGGCGGCGCGGGCGAGGCGGATGCCGTACGCGTTCAGCGCGCGTTCGAACCCGATGTTGCTCATGACGGTTCCGACGATCGTGTCGTCGGCTAATTCACCCCGCTCGTGAAGCTCGCGTCCGATCGCGAACATGACGTGATCGCCCGATACCGTCGCACCGGTCTCGTCCACGAACAGCGCGCGGTCGGCGTCGCCGTCGAATGCAACTCCGATTACGCCCCGCCGACCCGCCGCGATCAGCTCCGCGACTTTCTCTTGCAGCGGACCAAGATGCGTCGCGCCGCAGTCGACGTTGATGTGCGCTCCGTCGTTCTCGCAGTTGATTTCCGTGACGGTTGCGCCGAGTTTGCGTAGCGCGTAGGGAGCCATGGCGTAAGCGGCGCCGTTAGCTCCGTCCACTACGACGTGCAGCCCCGCAAGATCGACGCCCGTTTCGAACAGCTCGTGATAGTAGTGTCGCCCCAGGTTCTGGCCGATGCGCGCCACGCCGATGTCCGCCCCCGTCGGCCGCGGTAAGTCGGACGCGTCCACCAAAGATTCGATTTGCGCTTCGATTGCATCGGAGAGCTTGAACCCGTCGGGGCCGAAAAATTTGATGCCGTTATCGGCGATCGGGTTGTGTGACGCGCTGATCATGACGCCGGCGGCCGCGTTCTCCCGCACGGTGATACAGGCGACGGCAGGAGTCGGAACCACGCCGATGGTCGCGACGTCGCGTCCAACCGACGTGACCCCAGCGACCAGCGCTGCTTCGAGCATCGTCCCCGAGAGGCGCGTGTCGCGTCCGACGATCACCGGCCGGTGGCGGTCGCTCGTCGCCGCCAGCACGGTTGCTCCCGCACGCCCGAGGTGGAACGCTAGCTCCGGCGTCAGTTCCGCGTTGGCAACGCCGCGAATTCCGTCGGTTCCAAAGAGCTTCGGCATCACGGTTTGCCCTCGCTCGTTACGAACGACGCACGCACGCGGACGAGATTGGGGGAAACGTCAACGTCCGGAACTTCCACGCCGGCCGCGTCCACGGCGATGGGGCGCAGCATTTCGTCGAAGTCCTTGGCCGAGCCGGGCATCGGAACGTCCACGCGAACGGCGGTCACACCGCCCAGAACGTCGCCCGGACCGTGCAGCGACACCAGCGGCGGTTGAATCGATGTCGCTCCGGCTACGATCGAGGCGGGCGCGCTTCCCACGTAGTGCAGCGTCACCACACTGGTACGCGCGATCACCGGCACGACGGTTAGCGTCACCGAGGCAGGGCTGAGACTCTGCACCGAAAGATCGGGCGCGACGAGCTGCACCGGAATGTTGTAAATGCCGCTCTCTTTCCCGGTCAGGTCCAGAACGGCGCGGATCTGGTCGGGACGAACCGGGGTCTGGTTGCGTGCCAGCGCTACCGAAATCGTGGCCGACTTATCGGCAAACCGCGCCAAATAACCCGGTGCGAGGTTGATCGTTGAAAGCGGTACGGTGAGCTGTTGTTCGAGCGGTCCGGTCGGATTGGTTGCGAAACGAAAGTACGCCCAGCCGATGGCCGCCAGGACCACCGACAGGAGCTTAAGTCCGAAGTTTCTGCGTATGATCTCCACGCAGATCTCCTTCGGGCTCTCGCCTCGGCATCAGTCGCGCGCGCAAATGCGACACGAGGTCGTCCCCGCGCGGCCGTTCGGTACGCGGCTTCCGCGTTACCGAGAGCAGCAGCCGCACCAGCTCGTCCTCCTGCTCGACCGGCGCGGTCAGCGTTCCGCGCTGCGCGACCGTGATCGCGCTGCTTTCTTCCGAGATCACCACGACCACCGCATCGGTTTGCTCGCTCAGGCCGAGCGCGGCCCGGTGGCGCGTCCCGAGGCGGCGCGGCGCCAGCGGCTGATCCGCGAGCGGCAACAAACAGCCGGCGGCCTCGACCGTCATGTCGCGAACGATGACCGCGCCGTCGTGTAACGGCGATCTCGGTACGAAGATCGCGATGAGCAGCTCCGCGCAAAGACGGCTTTCCAAAATCGTTCCCGTTTCGGCATACTCGCGCAGGCCCGACTGTTGTTCGATAACGATCAAGCCTCCGTAGTGGTTGCGCGCCAGCGCGAACGCGGTTTGCGCGATCGTCGAAATCGCGCGTCCGGCAACTCGCGCGGGTTCGGAGTCGCCGGCCATGCGGAAGAGATCCCCGCGTCCGATCTGCTCGAGCGCGCGCCTCAACTCGGGCTGGAAGAGAATCGGAATCGTCACCGCGGCGCCGAGTACGATAACCTGCAGAATGCTCCGCAGTAGATAGAGGTGCAACAGCGTCGCCACGCCGAGCAGCATCACGAGGACGAGGATGCCCAGCAGAATCTGTACCGCGCGGGTTCCGCGGATCAGAATCAACGTATAATATATGCCCACGCTGGTCAGGAGGATGTCGAGCAGATCGGTGGGACCGACCGTCGAAAGAAACGACTCAATCGCGGGCAACATGGCGGCTCTCTATCAGTGCTTCCAGCACCCGATCGGGCGCGATCTCCGGCGCGTTCAGGCCCTCGGCAACGATCGCGGTCATCGCGGCAAGCGGAAGCGGACTCAGCAATTCGACCGTCCGGGCGGCGGCGAAGCGGCGCAGTTCGGCGTCGATTGCGCTCATGACGATGCCCGCATCGGTTTTGGCCAGGTCCCACGCGACGCAGATCGCGCCGTCGCGCCCTTCGGCGAAGACGATCCCGGCCGGACGCCCGGTGCCCGCCAGCGCATCTTCGAGAGCGGGCAAGGCTTCGGGCAGCGTAGGGGTAACTGCAAGAGCGATGATCGTCGCGTCGTATACGGTTGCGCCGGTTGCGGCGCGAAGCGCGTCCAAGCCGGACTCGCTACGCAGCTCGATCGACGCGAACGCACGGTCGAACCGCCGGCTGCAGCGCCAACGCGTGAAGCCGCCCAGCCGTCCGACGATTTCGTCGATGGCCGTCCGTTCGTTTTCGTACTGCGCCGCGGAGCACGCGGCTGTGAGAATCGGCACGATGCTCGCATCGTTAGGCGCAAGCGTCGCGCAATCTTGCGGATGAGCGATCTGCGGCGCGCGGTCGTCCTCTCGACGGGCCGGAATTCGGCGTGGGTGGCGCTCGACGGCGAGCAATCTCCTCGACTGGCTCACTTGCGCCGGATGACCGGCCCGCGTTCGATGCCGGTTCCGGGCGACATCGTCGACGTGCGAATCTTAGAGGACGACCGCACGGTGGTCGATCGCGTTCGTGCCCGCGATTTCAGCCTGGAACGCCGGTCGGTCGACGGGCGCCGCAAGACGATCGCCGCCAACGTCGATCTCTTGGTGACCGTCACCGCACTGGCCAATCCCCCTCCCCGGCTGACGACGCTCGATCAATTGCTGGCGTTCGCCGAACGCGCCGATCTCGAGGCGGTCGTGCTGTTGACCAAGCCCGATCTCGCCCCAGCCCGGGAAATCGAAGTGCTCGAGTCCTTATATCGAGGATTGGGGTATCGCACCGTGACGGTCAACCCGAAGGCGGGTGCCGGTATCGACGGGCTACGGGCAGTAATCGACGGGCGGCGCGCGCTCCTTGCCGGGGTATCGGGAGTTGGAAAGAGCACGATCTTCCGGGCGCTCGGCGGCGACTCGGCCGTCGGCGAGGTCTCGCGGCACGGCCTGGGCCGTCAGACGACCAGCGCGGCCCGTTTGTACCGTATGGGCGAAGGCTTCCTTATAGACAGCCCGGGCGTGAGCGAGTTCGGCCTGGGCAAGCTCGACGCCGAGGAACTCGCGGCTGGTTTTCGCGAGATCGGGGCCTTGCAAGGCACGTGCCGCTTCGCAGACTGCGGTCACGTCCAGGAACCGGGGTGCGCCGTACTCGACGCTCTGGAGGCTGGCCGCATAGCCGCGAGCCGCTACGCCTCGTACCGGAAGATTCTTCTCGAGCCGTCATAGCGCGTAGACGCCCCCTAACGCCTGTGGTACAGTACCCGACGAACCTTTTTCAGCTACGGGAGAACCCATTTGCCGAATATCAAAGCCGCCGAAAAATGGGCGCGGCAGAGCGAAAAACGTACGACGCGAAACAAGGATACCAAGACGCGCCTCAAGAGCTCGTACAAGAAGGCCGCCGCTTCGGGCGACAAATCCGAGGCCCCGGGCGTCGAAAGCGCCTTCGACCGCGCCGCCTCGAAAGGGATCATCCACCCGAACAAAGCGGCACGCAAGAAGTCTCGCCTAGCCAAGGCCCTCTCTCGGGCGCAAGCCGCTCCGGCCAAAACCGCGAAGAAATCCTCCGGAACGCGCAAAGCGCCGGCCAAGAAAAGCGCTGCCAAGAAATCCTCAAAAAAGGCGTAACGCCTAGGGATCCACGTTGATCGCCAGCCGCGTCGTGCGATCCGCCCGCGCGGCGGGAAGCACTCGCTCGCGTATCGCGGCACGCAACGCCATCGCGCGCTGCGTCTTGAGGACGACCCGAAAGCGCCATTCGTCGTTCATCTTCGCCACCGGAAACGGCGCCGGCCCCAGCACTTCAACGAAATCGAATACGTCGAGCAGCCGCGCGTACTCGCGCGCGGCTTCCCATGCCTTCGCTCGCGAGCGGCCGAATACGCCCAAATAGACTAGGCGCACGTAGGGCGGATAGTTCGCTTCGCGACGTTCGTGCAGTTCGCGCTCGGCGAAACCGGCGTAATCGTGACTTGCAGCGCGTTCGATCGCCGGATGATGCGGCGAGTACGTTTGCACGATTGCCTCCCCCGCCGAGGCTCGTCCGCTACGGCCGCAAACTTGCGCGATGAGCGCGAAGCTCCGCTCGGACGCGCGAAAGTCGGGAAGATGCAGCCCGGTGTCCGCAGCAACGACGGCGGCAAGCGTAACGGTCGGAAAGTCTAAACCTTTGGCGACCATCTGCGTGCCGACCAAGACGTCGCCCGCGGATTCAAAGTCACGAAGGATCCGCGCGTGGTCCCCAACGTGCGTCGTCGTGTCGGAGTCCATGCGAAGGACGCGCGCGTGCGGAAAGAGCCGCAGCACTTCTTCCACGACGCGCTCGGTCCCGATTCCGTAGTCCTTGATTTCCGCGCTCCCGCAAGCGGGACACGCGTACGGAACCGGCATTTGGAAGTCGCAATAGTGACAGCGCAGCAACCGTTCCGAGCGGTGAACCGTCAACGATACGCTACACCGCGGGCATTGGGGAACGTGCGCGCACGTCCGGCACAGCACGAAACCCGCGCTGCCGCGGCGGTTTACGAACAGAACGCTCTTTTCTGCGCGCTCCAACCGCGTCCCGATCGCCTCGACCAAGCGACTGCTGAAGATGGGCCGCTCTCCCGCGTTCGATTCCGCCGACAGATCGACGATCGCGACGACAGGCATCGGCTGCGCCGTCGCCCGGTAGCGCAGCTCGATTCGTTCCAGCCGGCCGGAAAGTGAAGCCGCGTAACTCTCGAGAGATGGCGTCGCACTCCCCAAGAGGAGCAGTCCGCCCGCTAGCCGCATTCGCTCGGCGGCCACCGTTGCGGCGTGGTATCGCGGCGACGAATCTTGCTTGTACGACGTCTCGTGCGCCTCGTCCACGACGATCAGCCGCACGCCGGGGAGCGGAGCAAAGACGGCACTGCGCGCACCTACCGCCACGTCCACGTCGCCTCGCATGCAAGCCTGCCATGCCTCGAAACGTTCGCGCTCGGAAAGCGCTGAGTGAAGCACGGCTACCCGGTCGCCGAAGACGCTTTCGAACCGCGCGACGGTCTGCGGCGTGAGCGAGATTTCCGGAACGAGGACGATGGCCCGTCCGCCGCTGCGAACCACGCGATCGATCGCGTCGAGATAGACGCGCGTCTTTCCGCTCCCGGTAACGCCAAAAAGTAGCACCGCCCGATGGGCACCCTCGTCCAGCAGCGCCGCAATTCGATCCAGGGCCCGGCTCTGTTCCGGTGTTAGCGGCGGCCGGGCTACCGCGCGCGTGGGACGTTCGCGCCGCTGCCGCGCCGGCGTCTCTTCGCGGGCATGCAGCGCGCCGACTTTGGTCGCCCGGCCGATCACCGCGCTCGAAAAGCCGGCGAGAATCGCCTCGGATCGCGCGAGGCCGGGTCGCTCCCCAACCATGTCGACCAGCGCGCGCGCCTTGCGCCCCGTAATCCCGGCATCACCCGGCCAGAGGGTGACGACGCGGAACTGCTGCATGCGCGGATCCAGGAAACGACGTTCTCGGCGGACGTCGCCGCTGCGCACGAGTGCCTGGACGTGCCGTAACAACGCAGCCCGATCGCCGCTCCGTCGCGCCTCGGGATGCCGCAACAGCGCGTCGACGCCAAGACCTTCGGGGAACTCGCCCCAAATCAAATGCAAAAGACGCTCGGGAATCGACGAATATCGCTCCCGCGCCGGCGTCGCGACTACCGGGACGAGGCTGTCGGCGCTTCGCGGAATCGCCCCGGAAAGCACCACTGCCGAGAGTGCCTCGCCGAGCGTGCACACGTAACGCTCCGAGACGAAGCGCGCGAGCGCGAGCCCTTCTTCGTCGAAAGCACGCGGTACGTCCGAAACGGCCAACACCGGCTTGAGGGGCCTTTCGGACTCGAACTCGCGGACGGGTGACACGGCGAACGCGAGCACTTCGCGCGCGCGCAAGCCGACGCGAACGACGTCGCCAACCCGGATCGCAAGGTCCCCAGCATCGTAGGTCAGCGGCATATCGAACCGCGACGATCGCATCGTCGCAAGAACGTCAACGGCTCGCGTTATGATTCGCTCGTTTCGTCGGGCAGACGGCAAAGTAAGCCCAACACGGCCGCGACGCTGCGCCGGCTTGCCGTGATGCCGTATTCGACATCGCCGATCGCGCGGGGCAGCACGAATCGCAGCGCGCCCCCGCGACGTTTCTTATCGGACGACATCGCGGCGAGGATGCGATCGGGAGCCAAGCGCGTCCGCAGCGGCATGCCCAGAAGCGCGAGGAGCGCCAGCACGCGCAGGTGCTCTTCCAAACTGAAGCGGCCGGTGCGCATCGCGAGCAGCCCCGCAGCCCGTAAGCCAAGAGCCAGCGCGGCACCGTGGCCGATCCGATAGTCGCTTGCCCGTTCGATCGCATGTCCGAAGGTATGGCCGAGGTTGAGCGTTTCACGCGAACCGGATTCAACCCGGTCGTCCGCTACGATCATGCTTTTTACGTTGACGGCTTCGGCGACGACTTCGACCCAGGGCCATTGCCAAAACGGATGCGCGGCGAGAGACTCGAGCGTTTCGAAAAATGCACCGCCCTCGATCACGGCAATCTTGACGACTTCCGCCAGGCCCTCGCGCAAGGACCGGTAGGGAAGCGTCTCCAGCCGGCGGACGTCCGAAAATACGGCCTGTGGATCGCGAAACGCGCCCGCCAGATTCTTACCGCCCGCTAAGTTCACACCGGTCTTACCGCCGACCGACGCGTCCGCCATCGAGACCAACGACGTGGCGACGTGAACGTAGGGGACGCCGCGCATATACGTAGCGGCAGCAAATCCGAATATATCGCCCGCAACGCCGCCACCGACGCCGACGACGGTGGTTTCGCGATCGACACCGCAGGCAAGCATGCTATCCAGCACTTTCTCGAGCGTCTTTAAATGCTTGCGCCGTTCGCCCAGAGCGAACGACCAGACGCCTTTGCAGCGGGGTGCGCGCGACCCGATCGTACGCGCCGCGGCCAATACGTCGGCCTGCGCGTCGCATAGCACGACGCACGAACCGCTGCCGTCGCGCAAGAAGCGAGCGATCTCCTTCGTTAATCCGTATCCGATCACGATCGGATAGCCGAGCCCGTCGCTCACGACGGGCTGCGTCAGATCTCGATCTTCTTTTTGTGCAGCCACTGAACGATCGCGTCGGCCGACTGAGTCGTGGTGAGGTGGTCGCCTTCGACCACAAAATCGCTGTGTGCGTACAGCGGCATGCGTTTGCCGTAAAGTTCCTTAATTTTCGACAACGCCGGCGTCGGCCCGAGCAACGGACGGATGCGCTTGCTACGACGTAAGCGTTCCAGCGCCAACTCCGGTGAGATCTTGATGAAGATACGGTACGTTCGCTTCTTCACCAGCTCCAGCGTATCGGGATTGGCGAGCGCTCCGCCTCCGAGCGCGAGGATCCCGCCATCTCCTCGCTCGACGGCGAGCTCGATCGCCTGGTACTCGTAATTCCGGAACGCGGCTTCGCCCTGATTGTAAAAGATATCGGCGATGGCCCCGTGTTCCCTGACGACTGCGTCATCGATGTCGTAGAACGCGCAGTTGAGTTTGCGCGCGAGTTTCTTCCCGATCGTCGATTTTCCGGCGGCCATGAATCCCACCAGAGCGACGTGCCGCTTCACGCTAGCCCGCCGGCACGTCCGAACAGCTCGGCCGCCGCTTCGTTGGAGCGTGCGAAGTTCCGCCGCACCTCGTCGACCGAATCGCCGCCGTACTTCTCGAGCAAGGGGCCGGTAAGCGCCAGCCGCACCATCGCCTCCCCCACGATCGAGCCGGCCGGAACCACGCAAACGTCGCTGCGCACGATCGTTGCGGGAGCGGCCGTTCCGTCGTGGAGATTCACCGACGGTAACGCGTTCATCAGCGTAGGAATCGGTTTCACCGAGACACGCAGCAAGATCGGTTGGCCGTTGCTCATACCGCCTTCGATTCCGCCGGCGCGATTCGACTCACGGACAACTTCGCCGCTTGCGGCGAGCGCGAACGCGTCGTGCGCTTGCAAACCCGAACGCGCCGACACGGCCGCGCCCAAGCCTACCTCCACGCCTTTGACCGTCTGCATCGCCATCAGCGCGCCCGCCAAGATGCCGTCCAAACGCGTGTCGGGCTGCCGGTTGCTCCCGATGCCTACCGGCATTCCATCCACGCGCACCACGAACTGCCCGCCCAGCGTATCGCCGGCGGCCTTGGCCGCGTCGATCGCTTCGATCATCTTTGCGGCGGCCTCGGGATCGGGACACCGGACGTCGCTGGCGTCCACGGTTTCCTGCATCCAGTCGTCCGCGTCGGAGGCGGCGACGGACCCGATCCGGCGCACGCACGAACGCGTGGTTACGCCGAGCCTTGCCAACAGCTGCGCGCAGATCGCTCCGAGTGCGACGCGCATGGCCGTCTCCCGCGCGCTGGCCCGTTCGAGCACGTTGCGCAGGTCGCGGTGACCGTACTTTAGCGCGCCGGCGTAGTCTGCATGACCGGGGCGCGGGTTCGAAATCGGTTCGCCACCCCCGGTGAGCGGATCCATGAGTGCACGGTTGCCCGGCGCGTCGTAATCGCGGTTGCGAACGATCGCGGCAAGCGGCGATCCCAGCGTCGTACCGCCGCGCACGCCGGCCAAGAACTCGACCTGGTCGTGCTCGATCTTCATGCGCGAGCTGACGGCCGTATCCACCTTGCCGCAAAGCCAGGGTTCGATCGATGGCTCCGACGTCCAGGTGCAAGCCGGCCGGGAGTCCGTCGAGGATTCCGACCAACGCCGGGCCGTGCGACTCGCCGGCCGTAAGATAACGAAACACGCTCTGTGCTTTGCGTTCCCCGTCCCGGGGGCCTGGAACGGTGGAGCGCTACTTCATCGGCACGGGTTGCCCCGGGTAGATCACGTGCGGGGTGATGAGAAAGACGATCTCGTCACGCTCGTGATGCGCTACGCGGTTCTGAAAAAACTTGCCGATGACGGGCAGGTCTCCCAAGCCGGGAATTTTCTCGATGAGGTCGTTGTCGGTGTCCTGCATCAATCCGCCCAACACGATGGTCTGGTCGCTCTTAACTCTTAGGGTGGCATCTGAGCTTCCGGTTGGCGACGATCGGGTAACCGGTAGACGTCTGTCCGAGTAACTCGCTGTATTCCGGATGCAGATCGGCAGTCACCGTGCCGTCCGCTCCGATCGTAGGCGTGACACGCAACTTAACGCCGATATCGACGAACTGAACGTTCTGACCGCCGAATACGGATGCGTCGTAGACGATTGGATAACTCTGTCCGATCAGTAAGTCCGCTTCGCGGCCGTTCACGGTCATCAGCCGCGGCGTTGCCAGCACGGATGCACGTCCCTCCGATACCAGCGCGTTCAGCCGAACGTACCACGGAATCGTAGCGCCGGTAAATGCGTACGTCGCCGAGCCCGGCGTCGCCTGGCCTTGGAGATCGAAGCCGCCAAACTCTAGTCCGAAGTTCGTATCAGCCGTCGGCTGAACGTCGGCGACCTTTACTTCGAAGAGCACCTGTGGACTGGGCCGGTCGAGCGTCGCGAGCGCCGCGCGCACGGAATCTTGAATCGCGCTTCCGCCGACCGCCACGATCTGATTTTGCTCTTTGTCTGCCAGGTACGTCCCGTCGGGCCGCATGACTTTTAGATCCGCCACGGCGTCGTCGGGACGCAGGTAACGTAGCGGATAAGCCTCCGAGGCGGCGCCCGCTGCGTCACCCGAGGGCGCCAGTACCAGAATGCTGCCGCGTTTTTGGACATCCAAACCCGCCGCGCGCGCGACGACCTCAAGAGCGTCGTCGAAAGGAACGTTGCTTAGACGGAGCGTGATACGTTGCGTACCGCCGCCCTCGCAAACGATGTTTCGCCCCGTCTGCGCGGCCAACAACGAAACGACGTCGCCCATCGCTGCGTCTCGAACGTCGATCGAGATCGTCTGTGCGGCGGCGATGCCCGGTGCGATGGAAGTCAGGGATAGCGCGATCGCGAGCGTCAAGACGCGCATCAACGCCGCTCGCCTTCCAGCCCCAGCGTCGACCCGTTTGACAGCACCACTCCAACCGGCGTAATCCGCGTGATCGTCGCTCCGTCAAGACGATCGCCGACGCCGACGATGTTCGCTTCCGCGCCGACCGTCACGAGCGCGCGCGATTCCGAGCCGAGCACGACGGCTCGTACGGTCGCCGTTGCCGGCAGGGGATCGAACGGCGGCGGGCCCGCCCCGGCATTCGGGGGAAGCACCATATTCGGGAACCCATCAACGGCTTCGCCCTTGCGGTAGGCTATCGGGCGCGCGGCGCCGGCCGGCGCAAGGAACGGATCGCGCAACAGCAGAGGTACGCGTAACCGGGCCGCTGGAGCGGGGCGCGATAAGCAAACGGCGGCGAGGAGAACGCCGAGAGCCGCCAGGATACGGACCGGAATACGTGTCATCGTGAACTCCTTAGATTGCGCCTGAGTCGGTGCGATAGAGCGTGACGTGTACGGTCGAATCAAGCATCGGACCGCCGCCGAAATCGGAGGGCGCGGCCAGGACGTGCAGGTCGGCGGATCGCACGTCCAGCAGCGCGTCGCGTTGTGAAATCTGCTCGATGAAAGCGACCGCGCCCCGGAACCCTCCCTGGACGTCGATCGTCAACTCCGGACCGGGCGTGACGAGGCCGATGGGCGCTTGACGAACCGCAAGGACTTGCGCCTCCGGAGCGACCGAGACGACGCGCACCCGCGTACGCTCGCCGGCGTCCGCCACCACGCGGAGCAGCGTTCCGGTCGCATCGCCGTCGCTTTTCGAAAACGCGATCCGGGCCAGTGCACTCCCGATGCGACGCCGCGCAGCAAAACTCTCCGTGTCGTTCGCGTTCTCCGACACGCCTTCGAGCATCGCACGCGCTGCCGCCTCGCGCTGCAACGCATCCATGCGTGCGCGATCCAGCGGCGCGATGCCGTAGACGTATCCGACCGTCGAGAAAACGAGCAGACTCGCCCAAAACAAAACCGGTCGCCGTCCTTGCGGCACGTTCGTCACGGCCAAGCCTCGAGTGAAACGACGAAACGTACGGGCTCCGACCTCGTCGCGGCGTCGATTCGCCCGAGTACGGGGTGCAGTCCGGTTAAGGACGGAAACACTTCGCCGACCGCGGCAACGTCGGGAGCTTCGCCGCTCACGGTGTAGCCGTCCGCCGTGCCATCGACGGCCGTCAGCCAGACGGCCCGCGGGAGCGCGTTGGCGAGGCGGACGAGCCCGGCCGCCACGCGCGGGCCGGAGTCGCGCAGCGATCGCAAACGATCGATCGTCTCGGATTCGAGCAGCGTACGCTCTTCTTCCGGACGCACCCGGACCATCGCGGCCTGCGCTTGAGCGTACTTCGCTTCGTCGGCTCGCGCGGCATTCTGCGCACCGCGAATTGCAACGGTCTCGACTGCAGCACCCAATGCGAAGACGATGGCTAGGACCGCAGCGCAGGACAACGGCCCGCGGAGCGCCGGTGCGGCGAGCGACTCACGTACGGTTTCGATAATCGATGAATCGCCGTCGCGAAGAAAGTCGAACCGCTTCATGCTCCGAAGCTCCAGCAAGACAGGCCAACGGCAAGCGCGCAATCCGGAAAGGCGGCCGTCAGAACGTCGTCCGGAAACGCGTCGCTTGGAAACGCGCACCGAAGGCCCTCTGCCGGAGCCGCCGCTCCGGTTTCGCGTTCGACTTCCCGCACGAGGCCGGGCAGCCGCGATCCGTTCCCGATCATTGCAAGCGTACGAAGCGCGGCGCCGTCTCGCAGCCTTGCCACCGCTGTGGCGATCGACGCGACGAGCTCGCGCCGCGCGGTCGCGGCCGCACCGGCCGCTCCAAATCGAACCTTTCGTTCCTCGGCGACGTCTTCGTCAAGCGCCAGTTCGGCGGCGATCGCCCTGGTGATTGACGAGCCGCCCAACCTTAAACACGTGCTGCCGGCCACCGCCGAAGTCATGGCGTGAACGGAAGTGCGATGAAGACCGACGTCGACAACGACGTCGGAGCCTGGAAGAGCGCGCCGCAATGCGAATGCGTCTAGGTCGACGCCGACCAGCCGCAGGCGCGCCGACGCAACGATGCGGCGCACCCGATCAAGCGCCGACGGAAGCGCGCTTCCGAAGGCGTAGAGCGCCGTCGCGCGATCGACCGCGTGGATTCTCGCGATGGCGCGCTCGCCGCCCGAAGTTTGGTCGTGCGCGTGCTCGGCTTCGAAGCGTGCGCAGCTCCGGCGCTCGCGGGTGCTCATCTTCGGAAACGAGCGAGGCAGGACGCGCGCTTCCGGTGCCTGCAACGCGGCCACGCACCGGCGTTCGCGCGTTCCCAACATTCTTACGGCGTCTCGAAGGGCGCCGGCGGCGGCTACCTCGCGATCGATATCACGCGGGAAAGGTTGTGTCACGACCGCGCCGAGGCGGCGATTCCCGTACAGATCCTCTTCGGTACATGCGATACAGACGCGCGTCGAGCCAACGTCGATTCCCAAGGGAAGAGTGCGCCGGCGGTTCATGCAATGCCGGCCGGTACGATGACGGCGGCCAACGCCGTCGCGAGCGCGAGGTACGGGCCGAACGGGACGCCGTCTCGCATCGACCTGCGACGGGAAATCAGACCCGGCACCGAGCAGAGCGAACCGATGACGAAGGCCAAGCCGATTGCGAACGCCGTCCTCGAAGCCCCGAGGGCGGCGCCGATCACGGCACCGAGCTTGACGTCTCCAAAACCGAGACCGTTTCCGCGCGTGGCGACTCGGACGAAGCCGAGCAGACCAAAGCCGACAATCGAGCCGACAACCGCGCTGGCGAGTGCTTGTGTCGTTGAGAGCGCGGCTACCGCCAGGCACGTTCCGAGTCCGAGGATCACGATTTCGTCGAATATTGCGCCGGCTGTCGCATCGGTTACGGCCGCGACTGCCGTTGCTATGCATCCTGCGAAAGCGACCGGCGACAGGCTTCCACGAGCGAATGCCGCCAATGCTAACGCCCCCGTAATGGCACCGGCCAAGGCTCCGCCGGCCGCAAGGCGACGACGAGAGCCCGCCAGGCGTGCGGCGGCCGGAAACGCCAACATAACTATGACTATGGTTGCGAAGATCGCAGCGCACATTCCGTTCAGTGCCTTGCCAAGGCCAACGCGGCCGGTCGAAAGGACGCATCGACCGCAAGTGCTTCGATCCAGTCCCGGCGAGCGCTGCGGCGGTCCCCCGCCCGCAGTTCCGAGTAGCCGGCCAGGGCTAGGAGCCGGGGGTCGTGCCGTCGCGTTCCGGCTATAGCAAAATCGCCGGCCGCGCGCGCGTACTGGCCCAAGAGGCGCAGCACGAACGCCCGATCGGCGCGTATCGCATCGTCGGCCGGGTGTTCTTCGAGGTAGCGTGAGGTCGAAATCGCAGCTTCTTGCAGCGAATTCCGATCGCGCAAAAGGGTCGCCGCGAACGCAAGACGATCGACGGCGGCTGCGCTCGACGGCGCGATTGTCACCGCCCGCCGGTAATATGCGATCGAGGCTGCGACGGAGGAGCGATACAGCAGTTCGTCTCCACGAGCGACCAATGCCGAGGCGATTTGATCGCGCACCAGTGCGCCGGCTACCGACGCTGCAAAAGCTGCTACCGCCGCGTTGCGAATAAATGTCGAGTGCGTCTTCGTCATGCTAAAACCGCGTAGTACCCCGCTAGAAAGAGCATGAGCCCGGCGCATACGAGCGCGCCCGATTCGCGCGCGAAGCTACGCACCCCGGCCCGCAGCGCGGCGCCGCACGCGACCGCGCCGGCCAGCGGCGTCATTTGACCGGCGACGAACGCAACGAACGTCGGTGCCGGAGTTGCGGCCGAGGGCGCCGCCAGAACGCCGAGCAGCGGCAAGCAGCACGGAGCGCCGAGCAGCGCCGCGGCGAAGCCTCCTACGAAGGCGGGTGCGCCCGAGATTCGATATTCGCGCCGGCACTTCGCGTCGCAGGGTCCCGACCGCTCGGGCCGCAGGCCGGCGATAGACCCCGCCAAGCAGAGAACCGCGAGCAGCGCGTACGCTTGCCGTGAGACCGCAATGCCGGCGAAGGTTGAAAATGCGCCGGCCATAGCCACGTAACCGCACGCCGTTCCGATCGAGAACGCGACCAGCTTCAACACCTTCGCCGGCCGCAGGCCGTTTGACGTTACGGCAACGAACGCCAACAGTCGCGGCGCGGCGCACGGGCCACACCCGGCCAGCAACCCGGCTCCGTACGCCAACGCGATCGCCGAATCGAATGCGGTCACTGAGATCCGACCGCCGAAAAGCCGCTGTCGGCGGAATATTGGATGTGCCCGTTGGTGGTGTTTGGCGAGATCGACTGCAGCGTTCCGGGATCGTGCAAACCAGGGCACACGATCGTGTAACCGGCCGTAGCGGTGCCCAAGCCGGTTACCGTATATTCGTAGTACGCCTTCGGACCGGCCACCGGGTCGACCGGCACCTGCTTGAGATACGGTTGCAAGTCCGCGTTGCTCGCGTTTACCGGAACGGCGGATCCGGCCGGATATGCGTCGTGATCGCTCTCGTAGAGTTCCAAAGCGGTCGCAATTTCCTTGAGATTGGCCTCGCAAGCCGCGGTTTGAGCCTGAGCGCGTGCCCGCACGAAATTCGGCACCAGCATCCCTACGAGGATTGCGATGATCGCAACGACGATCATCATCTCGATCAGCGTAAACCCGCGTTCACCTTCGCGAACCACCTTACGCTCGCTCCGATGCTGCGTAGACGCGGCGGATCTTGGCCAGCGCGTTACGATGAAGCCGCGTGGTGTGGCGCCGCGAATAGCCGACCCTCACGGCTACCGCACTGAGGGGCGTACCTCGTTCGTATATTTCCGAGACGATACGGCGCTCCAACGGTGACAGCGGAGAGAACAGGTCTTCCCGAGCCAGAGAATCGAGTTGGTCTTCCAAGCAATATGCCAGCCGGAGCGGCGCGTTCTTCACGGAGTCCAGCGAAACCGGACGCTGGGAGTTCCGGTACGCCGCCAGGTCGCGCGACGTTTTCTCGTCTAAGTGAAGGCGCGCCGACACCTCCGCGTCGGACGGATCGCGCCCCGCTTCGTTCGTCAGTTCGCGACGGGCGCGCGTCCATCGCTTGTCGAGTTCGCGCAATTTGCGCGGAGCCCGCACCGCGCTCTCGCTGTCGCGGACGTAATGCATCAGTTCGCCGACGATCAATATCCAGGCGTACGCTTCAAACGGCGTGCCGCACGCCACGTCGTACCGATCGACGGCCTTGATGAGCCCGATGGCAGCGACCTGTTCGAGGTCGGCGCGGTCCATCGGACTGCGGAGAAATCGCCTCGCGGCCCGGACGCACAGATACCGGTGGTCTGCGACGACCCGGGCGCGGCATTCGTCGGTGCGCTCGCTCAACCAGAGCTTCAGGAACTCGGCCTTGTCGATCATCGTATACTCCCTACTAATGAATAGAACGGGACCAAGATCGCGGCCGCGATGGCTCCGACGACCGTCCCCAAGACGAGAATGAGTGCGGGTTCTAATAGACTCGACAGCGCGCGAAGCGCGTCGTCGAGATCGCTTTCGTAGAATTCGGCCAGCCGCGAGAGCAGGGCGTCTAGACGTCCGGTTTCTTCGCCGACGCGAACGAGATTGATAAATAGCGGATCGAATAGCGCGCCGTCGAGCCGATCGCTGAGCGGCTGGCCTTCGCGCAATCCGGAACGGACGTCCGTCAGCGCCGCGCGGTAGGCGGCAAAGGACACGATTGCATCGCAGTTCTCTAGCGCATCGAGCAGTTCGACGCCGCAGTACAGCAGCATCGAAAGCGCGCGAGCCAAGGCCGCTAGGACTTGCTTCCGGCGAAGCGTGCCAAACACCGGAAGCGTCAACTCGAGACTCTCTCGCAACGACGACAGACGGCGCGATCGAGCCAGAGCGACGGCGGCAGCCAAGAAAACCGGCGCCCCACACGCGAGCACGATCCACGACCGAGGCGACGAGCCGGCGCGCCCGAGCCAGAGCAGCGCTCGCGTGGAGGCGGGCACCGGCACGTTCATCTGCTCGAACATCGCGGCGAGCGCGGGCGCCGTCTGACGCACCAGCAGGAGCAGCACGGCTAGCGCGGCGAGCGAGACCAAGGCCGGATACGCAAGGGCGGATTGCACGCGGCTTCGGACGCTGCGTTCCCGCTCGGCCCACGTCGCTAAACGCGAGAAGGCATCGTCAAGGGCACCGGCGCGTTCTCCGGCGCGTACGAGTGCGGCGGCGATCGGCGGAAATTCCGGCTGACGTGCCAGCGCGTCCGCAAGCGAGACGCCCGCATCGAGATCGCAGCCGACGGAGCGCAAACTCTCGCGAAACGTCCCGTCGGCGCATTGCGCGATTGCGATATCGAGCGCCCGGCGCAACGGGATGCCGGCCGACACGAGGGTAGCCATCGATCGCATGAAAGCGGCTCGTGCGCCGGCAAAACGCCGTGCACGCGAGAACAGGGTGGAAACTACCGACCGCGGCTCGAGGCCCGCGCGGAGGGATGTTACGAACAGCGCTCGACCCCGCAGGTGCGCGGCGGCGCGTTCGAGAGTCTCCACCTCCAACGTTCCCGATACCGCTTCACCGTCGTAGAGCCGCGCCGTGTATCGGAAAGCCGGACTCACGATACGGCCGCCTTCTGTTCCAGTCCGGTACGGCCGATCCCGAGCTCCCGGACGCAACGCTCGTCGATTTCACCGCGCGCAACCAGCTCGCGCGCGTGGCTCTCGAAGGTTTGCATTCCGATGGGACGCCCGGTGACGATCGCGTTGCGCAAGTGGTGCGTCTTACCTTCGCGTATCAGATTGCGTACCGCATCGTTCGCGACCATCACTTCGACGATCGGCCGGCGGCCGCCGCCATGAAGCCGCGGAACGAGGCGCTGGCAAACCACGCCCGTAAGAGCTTGCCCGAGCTGCGCGCGGACCGATGCCGCGTTCGAGCCGGCGAATGCGTCCACGATGCGGTCGACGGCTTGGGGTGCGTCGCCGGTGTGCAGGCTCGCGAGAACGAGATGGCCGGTTTCCGCCGCGGTCAGCGCGACCCGAATCGTCTCGGGCGTTCGCATCTCGCCAATCGCGATCGCATCCGGGTCGGACCGCAGCGCGCCCATGAGCGCCGACTCGAAATCGCGCGCGTCGCGGCCGATCTCTCGCTGGCAGATCGACGAGCGCCTCGACGTGTGTGCGAACTCGACGGGATCCTCGATCGTGACGATCCGCTTCTCGCAGGTGGCGTTGATGCGGTCGATCGCCGCCGCCATCGAACTTGATTTTCCGCTGCCCGTGGGACCCGCGAACAGGACCAGACCGCGCATCCGCAACGTGAGGTCCTCGACGATGCGCGGTAGCGACAACGTTTCAAACGTGGGAATCTTCTTGCCGAGAAGCCGGATCGCCAGATGCGTCCCGCCTCGCGCGCGAAAGACGTGGACGCGCAGCGGGCCGGCCCCCGGCACGGCGAACGATACCGACGCGTCGCCGTCTCGCTCGAACCGCTCGCGGTCGGTTTCGCCCAAGAAGCGGGAAGCGAGCTCCGCCGTTTCTTGAGCGGTCGTCGCGTCGCAACCGATGGCTGCCAGGTGCCCGTCCACGCGAATGACGGGTGCAGATTCGGGGGCAAAGTGGATGTCCGAAGCGTTGCGGAAGATCGCCGCGTGGAGGGCGTCAGCCCAACGAATCGCTGCCAGGCTGGACACTACCACGATTCCGCGATCGCACGCGCCCGTAGTTCGCGCAGACTCGTCTCGCCGCGTAGCGCGCGGTGCAGACCGTGAGCCAACATCGCACGGTAGCCGGCCGCCTCGGCGCACTCGGAGAGCAGCGCGGCCGGCGCCTGCGCGACGATGCTGCGCCGGAGGGCCGGGGTAATCGAGAGGTATTCGAAGATCGCGACGCGGCCGGAAAAGCCCGTACCCCGGCACGCATCGCACCCGCTCGATTCGAAAATCTGCGTCGCGGGCGGGATGCCGAAGCGCCGAGCGTCGGCCGACGTCGCCGGTTGCGGGCGGCGGCAAGACGGGCATAGCTTTCGAACCAGTCGCTGCGACAAGATGCCGGACAGTGCCGTTGCCAGGGCCGCGCGCGTGACGCCGAGTTCGGCTAGACGATCGACGGCGCGCGGCGCGTCGGGAGCGTGCAGCGTCGTCAAAACCAGTTGCCCCGACAACGCGGCGCCGGTCGCGACCGTGGCCGTGTCGCGATCGCGCATTTCACCAACCATTACCACGTCGGGATCTTGGCGCAGAAACGCTCGGAGCGCACCCGCAAAGGTGATGCCGGCTTTGACGTTAACTTGAACTTGAGCGACGCCTGCAATCCGTATCTCTACCGGGTCTTCTACCGAGCAAAGCTGCTGTTCGTCCGCATTGCGGCGCTGCAACGAAGCGTAGAGCGTCGTCGTCTTTCCGCTTCCGGTTGGACCGCACACCACCACGAATCCGTGCGGCGCCTCGACGGCGCGCACGAATTTACCGTACACGTCGGGCGGCATATCCAGCTCCTCGAGCGAGGGAGCGCACGCGCGCGCGTCGAGCATGCGAACGACGAGACGTTCGCCGTTAAGCGTCGGAACAGACGACACGCGAGCGTCGATGCTGCGGCCCGCGGCTTGGATCGAATAGCGTCCGTCTTGCGGTGCGCGCCGTTCGGCCACGTCGATACCCGCGAGGATCTTTATGCGCGCGACGACGGGCTCGAGGAGCTCCGCCGGGAGGCGCATCGTCTCGGAAAGTATGCCGTCGACCCTCTGCCGGACGCGCCCGCCCGCCGGCATCGGCTCGACGTGGATGTCGGAGGCGCCCGCCGCCACGGCCGAACGATGAATCTCGTCAAGCGCCGTAATCGCGCTCGGGACGGCGAGCCGCGCCACCGGTTCGAAGACGGTCGCGGCGCGAGGATCCGGGTTTGGTGCCACTCGTTTTTCGTGTCGCTTTCCGAGGCGAGGAATATAAACGAGGGTACGCCGCCCGGCGCGGCTCGAAAATACTGAAGATTCAGTAGGGGGCCGCTCGACGTTCGCTCGCATTGGGGGCCTCGCGGGCCGCGCGAGGAATACGACGGCATGAAGCTGTGCGTGCTTATGACGAGCGTGCTAACGGCGGCGCTCTTCGCAGTTGCCCCACTCGCGGCCGGGGCCAGATCGACGGCGTGCGTGCGGTCGGCGTCCTACGACTTGGAGCTCGCAAAGCAAATCGGGGACGTTTACAACCAAGTCTCCAGCGACGGCGACGAGCTGTGGCCCTCGTATTTCGCCAAAGGTACGTACCGCAACGGGCAGTACGCCTATACCGTCCAAACGCATCGCAGCGAGTACGACACGCAACACGCCGGCGCGGCGACGCAAACCGTCGTGCACACCATCGCCGGACCGACGGTTTCGGTGCCGTGGTTCGTCGCGCTGGACCAGACGTCCGAGCTTCGCGTCGAGGGCTGCATTCACGTAATGCAATTTTACGCCGGCTTGGGCTACTTGCAGACCAACACCAACTACGGCTATCCGATCGGTTACGGCCCGCTGCGCGGCGCGGGGTTCGGCATCGAGCGATACGCGGATCCGTCCCGTCGCTTTGACGTTTTTACCGCGCTCTTTTTCTATCCGAACGCATCGAGCGCGTACGGGCCGACGGTTCTGGCGTTTCAGGACACTACGTTCGACGGCGGCGTCCGCTGGCGCCCGGTGCGCTCTCACTTCGCGCTGGTTGCGGGCTTGTACCAAGAGTTACGAGCCGTTCCGGGAATCCGAGTCGCGCAGACGATCCGCGCATCTCCGTACGTCGGTATCAGCCTGGCGCATTAGTGCCGTCGCGAAGGAGCACGCGGCGTTACTGATAGAACCTTTTCGCAGAAACGCCGGCCTATCGCTCCGAAACGTTGACGATTCGACGCGCTTTTCGCTGGAGGTTTCGTGCTCGATCGTCGCTCGTTCATCGTCCTCGGCGGCGCAGCCGCACTTTCGGCCTGCGGCGGCGGCAATCCGATGCCGTTCGGATCCCCGTCCGTCGCTGACAACGGACAATACGGGGCCGACGCGGCCCCCGACGCGGAGCTGCTTGCCACCCAAGAAGCGATCGCGCCCGACGGCCTAGCCGGTACCTACATCGCGGTCACGAATCCGGCGCCGTCTGCCGTCAAGCGCTTTCTGCTCTCGAATCTTCCAGTCGTCGCGACGCAAGGAACGCCCACGACCATCGGATCGCCGGGTACGTGCGAGGCGCAGTCGTTCGGCTACGGCCTCGGCTCGTATACGGCGGCCCGCACGCTCGGCGGTGGAACGAAGTGGGATGCCGCCAACGCCACCTATCAGCCCAGCGCGGGTTGGCTCTACCAATGGGAGCACAACGTCTGGGAGAGCGGCGCTCGCGCCTGCCCCAAAGGATCCGGCGCAACGCCTTACGCCATTCGCCTGGTAACCAGCGGAAGTCCGAGCACGGCGCAAGTTCCTTACAATCCGAACGGTTACACTACGGTCTCCCAAATGTGCGCGTATCTCGCGGCGATCGATCTTTCCCAGCCGTGGCCGAACGCGGCAAACTTCATCGTCGGCAGCTGATAAGGGGTTCAAAAACATCACCAACAAGAAGGCGACGTATCTCGATACGTTCCGGAATCTCATCCGGAACGGCCACGCAATCGCCTTTTCGGGACTCGTTCCTTACGAATACGGACCGCAACCGACGCTGACCAACGACGTATTTACGGCTCCGAAGGGCTTCATTCCGGATTCGGGGCACGGCCAAGTCATCGTCGGCTTCGACGACGGCAAAGGGACGAACGGCGCCTTTCTCGTCCAGAACAGTTTCGGACCGGCTTGGAACGCCGGCAGCGGCAGCGATCCCGGCCGTAACGGACGCGTCTGGTACGATTACGATGCGTTTTTCGCGGGCCAGAAGTATGCGCTGATCATGTTTCCGACGACGGTAGATCCGGTATCGGGAATTCTGCTCGCAACGACCGCGCTGGGCGCGCCGGAGTTCGCGGTTAAGAACGTTCGCATCTTGCACGTCGCCGCGACCCAGAGCAGCCATGCGCTGACGCGCCTGGTCGTCGTCTCGCACGCATCGGACGCTCTAAACATCTTGAAATTCACGGCAACCGACCCCGGGGGCTTCTCGTTCGGTTCGGCGATTGACGAACACCATCGCGTCGGCTATACGTACGTGGACAACGTCGGTGGCGACTTCAAGCCCGGAACGTACCAGCTCGCGTTCGAGACGAAGTACAAGGGCAGCCCCGTCACGTACGCGGGTTTGGTGACGGCCCCGTTTAAGTGACGCGGCTTCCGCGGGCGCAGTTCGTTCGTGTTGCGCCTTTCGGCCGGTCAGGCGTCGCGCATCCAGCAAATCCGTGAGATACTTGACCAAGAACGGTGGCGTAAAAGGTTTCAGTTCGTGGATGGGGTTTCAGAGTTGGGCGGGTTCGGGTTCGCCGTCGACGATCGGCACGTTCGTGCTCGCTAACGCGCCAAAAGCGGCCGACGTCGTCGGCAACCGCATCATGCGCGCGCTATTCTCTTAAGTCGCGTCAAACGGCGACGGCGGCACGCGATTCGATCTCTGCGCGCATCTGGATCCAGCCGCGAAAGTTTGCGTGAAATTGGGTATCCGGCGCGGGTGTCGCCACGTGCTCGAACGGCGACAGATGACGTTCGGCCATCAACCGGTCGTGCAGCTCGACGTCTTTGTCGACGTCGCGAACCCCCTCGTGCGTGAGGTACGAGACGCGCCCTGCGCGAGCCGCAGAGATCTTCTTCTGAATCTCCAGCGGCAACGTGGTCCGCTCGTCGTCCTGAACGAGCGGCAAATGCCACTCGCCCATGGCGACCGGCGCCGGCGAACTCGCCTCCAGCGCCTCGCGCATTGCCGTAGCCGCCGCACGAATTTCCGGCTGAGCGGCTGGAGCGCAACGCAGCTCGAAGAAGTTACGCCACTCCGTCGACGTCACGATAACGGTATGCCACAGGAACGGCTCGAGGACGCGATTGAGAACCTGCTTGTGCACCTTGAGATCCAACAATTCACGCGCGTGCGCGACTGCCGCGTCGCGCGCCGACAACCAGACGCGCAAGGCTCGCGCGGCGTCGGCCTCGGACAACACGTTCCCGGCTTGCATTCCTTTTTGGTTGCGGCCCCATTCGAACGGGATCACGGGATCCGATAGGGCGCGCTCGATGAGCTTGCCGGACGGAATAGCGCGCGAGCTGGCGCTGTTGCGCGACATCACCCGGTGCGTGTTGAATTCGCTGAGCACGAAGCGGGGGAACGTCACTTCCATCGTCGTGAGACGTACCCCCGCCGGACTGAGCGAATCGCGCAGCACGCGAGCCGCGTAGGCCACGAACGAACCCTCCGCGTCTAGCCGCGATACCGGAGGAATGCGGGTACGTCGATGTCGTCCATGTTCACCGGAGAGACCGCGTCGAGCTTGCCCGTTTCGAAGGCGTAGCCGGCCGCGTTACGCGGACGGCGCGCCGCGCCGAAGCCGGCGGCCAAGACCGTTACTCGCACCTTTCCGGTCATGTTGGGGTCGATCGAGGCACCGAAGATGATCTGCGCGTCGGGATCCACCGAACGGCTGATGATTTCGGCGGCTTCGTTCACCTCGTACATCGCCATGTCGGAGCCACCGGTGATGTTGAAGATGACTCCGCGCGCGCCGTCGATCGTCGTCTCGAGCAGCGGTGACGCGATCGCCTTTTGCGCGGCGTCGGCCGCGCGGTGCTCGCCCGTACCTTCGCCGATGCCCATCATTGCCGAGCCCGCGTCGGTCATGATGGTCTTAACGTCGGCAAAGTCCAGATTGATCAGACCCGGCTGGGTGATGAGATCGCTAATTCCCTGGATTCCTTGGCGAAGCACGTCGTCGGCGTAGGCGAACGCTTCGTTCAGCGGGGTGCGCTTCTCGATGACTTGCAAGATACGCTCGTTGGGAATCGTGATGAGCGTATCCACTTTAGCCTCGAGCTCGGCAATGCCGTGTTCGGCGACCTGCATGCGCTTGCGCCCTTCGAACGCGAACGGCTTGGTTACGACGGCGATTGCCAACGCGCCCGACTCGCGTGCCAATTCGGCGATGACCGGCGCCGCGCCGGTACCCGTGCCGCCGCCCATTCCGGCCGTGATGAATACCAAGTCGGCGCTGTCGAGCACCATGCCGAGGTCCTCGCGCGACTCTTCGGCCGCTTCGCGGCCAAGCGTCGGATTCGCACCGGCGCCGAGGCCGCGCGTTTGACCGGTGCCGATCTGGACCGTGTTGTCCGTCTTAGAACTTCGAAGCGCTTGTACGTCGGAGTTCACTGCAAAGAAGTCCACGCCGGATAGACCGGCCTCGATCATCCGGTTGACGGCGTTGCAACCTGCACCGCCGATGCCAATCACTTTGATGGTTGCCGAGTGCTCGGGAACGTGGCGTCGAGCGTCTGCCATAACCTGCGTAGCCTCCGTCGTAAAGAGTTGGGGTTGGTCGGGGTTTAGTTCCATAGCTCCGAGAGCCAGTTCTTAACGCGCGCGAAAACCGGTCCCCCGCGACGGCTCGTGGCCAGCGAATCTAAATGGCCGTTCGAGCCGAGCAGCACGAGGCCTATGGCCGTTGCGTACTGGGGTTGAGTTATCGCCTCGGTCAATCCGCCGATCGACTGCGGCATGCCGACCCGAACCGGCAAGCCGAAAACCTCTTCGGCGATGGTTTCTATTCCCGGCAGCAGCGCGCCGCCGCCGGTGAGCACGACCTCGCCCAGCACGAGATCGCGCGGAACGCTGTCGAGTATCTTCTGTTTGGCCATCCGCAGCGTCTCGAGGACCCGCGGCATCACGATCTGTTTGAGCTGTTCGGTCGTGACCTCTTTCGTATTCCGTCCGTCGAGGGTGCGCACGGCGAACGCCTCGTCGGCTTGCCCGTTGAGCGGAACGCCCGCGCCGTAACGGTGCTTGACGTCCTCGGCTTCGCCCAGCGTCGTCTTGAGGCCGAGCGAGATGTCGTTGGTTAGGACGTTGCCGCCTACGGGAACGGTCGCGGTGTAGACCGCGCTTCCCAGCGAGTAAACGGCGACGTCGGTCGTTCCGCCGCCGATGTCCAGCAATACGACGCCGACCTGCTTCTCCTCCGGCAGCAGCGTTGCCGCGGCGCTCGCCAGCGGTTCGAAGATCACCGAGTTCGCCTCGAGTCCGGCGCGATGCACGCATTTGAGAACGTTCGTAACGAAGCTCGCTCCGCCCGTAATGATGTGCGTGTCGACCTCGAGCCGGCCGCCGGCCATGCCGACCGGATCGGTGACGCCCTCCTGACCGTCCACCGTGAAGTAACGCGGCAGCGCGTGAATGATCTGCCGGTCGACGGGCAGGTTGATGATCTTGCTCGCGTCGATCACGCGACGTACGTCGGTGGCGGAGACTTCCCGTTCCTCGGCGGCCACCGCGACCACAGCACGGTTGTTGGTACTGCGGATGTGATCGCCCGTGATGCCGACGAAGACGTCTTGCACGTGCACTCCGGCCATTCGTTCGGCTTTTTCGGTAGCGCCCTCGATCGACTTGATCGTGCCTTCCAGATCGACGACGACGCCTTTGCGCATTCCGGCCGACGGGGTTTCGCCAACGCCGATGATCTCGAGGCCGTTGGGACCGTCAACGGCAACGACCGCGCATGTCTTGGTCGTGCCGATGTCGAGCCCGCAGACGGTCTCTTGCTTCAACGAATACTCCAGCGAAAAAGGATGAACCTAACCGCTATATCTTGGGGCCGCGCCACCGTTCTCCTACAATGGGTAGTCCCAACACACCGGATTTCGCCTGGGGTTGGCGAGGGGGGCCGCAACTCCTTGAGGACAAGGTGGGGACAACGTGGGGACAAGGTGGGGAAAGCGTGTGGAGGCCGGCCGCTCCACCGCGTGGCGGTCAAAAAATACCGCCGGGGCCCCTAGCGTATCAACCGCGCGTGCGCTATCATACTGTGCTAAACCACGCCCTTTTGGAGAGACCGTGTTTAGATCGCTCTTACTCGTTGCATTCGGCGCCGCGCTGGCTCTTCCGATCGCATCGCTCGCCGACCCAACCAGCCCCGCGGCGACTACCGTTTCGACCGCCGGCACGTCGGCTCCACAGATCGCTCCCGGGACTTATACCGTCAGAGTGATCAACGTCGTGGATGCCAAACACGTTCTCGTCGCGATGGACGACGGCGCTAAGGCGACGTTAGCGGCGGGCCGCCCAAACGTCGACTTTGCCAAACTGCAAGCCAACGATTCTATCAAGGTGTCGATTAACAACGGCGCCGTGCTCGTATTCCTCGACCTAACGACGCACTAAGGCCGCATTTCCGACTCGTTTCAAGTCAGGGGCGATCGCCGGATCGCCCCTGACTTTTTGCATCGTTCACTTGTAAACGACTACCGGCGTCGCGATCGCGCGGAGGTCGATCGCCGCCACCGGCTGTGGCGATCGCGCGAGCTTCGCTTCGATTGCCGGCAGCAGCCGGACCTTGGCTTGGAGGTCGGCGTCGTCGCCGAAGAGCACGCGCATCCCATCGCGCATCGTCGCGATCAGCTCGCCGTACTTGTCCAATTCGAGCGTGCCGACGTCCGCATGGGCGGCCGCGAGCACGTCCAGATCGGCGGCCAACTGCGGCGCGGGCTCACCAAGGGTGCGCCCGAGGTCCAGTGACGTATCGGAGGGGAGCACGAAACGCGGCAATGTGTCGGTTGCTCCGGCCGGCGCGAGTACGCGCAGTTTCCGGTCGACGATAACGTTCTGCAGACCGTTACCGGCGACGGCCAAGGGCACGCGCTCGGTCACGACGATCACGACTTCCGAGGGCGGGACGCGGTGCACCGCAGCACTCTCGATGTACGGGAGCGCTTGGATTCGCCCGGCCATCGCGCCCGTATCCTGCAGCCACATGCTGCGGTCCGAGCGCACGCCTGCGGCGAGCAGAATATCGTCGCGCGAAACGACGCTGTTGCCGATAACGTCCACGCGCCTGGGTTCGAAGCCCTGCCAACTCGCGCCGCTTATCGCCGCCACGGCTCCGACGATCAAGAGCAGCACGAGAATGACCCAGTAGGGCCGGAGACGCGCCGCACGCGACGGCCCGCGTCGTCTCACGCGCCGGCCGTCCTTACGTTTCAAACAAACACGTACTTTTCGAGCGCCTCCGCAACCCCGTCGTTCTCGACGGGGGCCACCACTGCGGCCGCAACCGCGAGCAGCTCGGACGGAGCGGATCCCATGGCGACGCCAATCCCAGCCGATTGTAGCAGCGGCACGTCGTTCCAGGAATCGCCGATTGCCAGTACGTCACTCATGGAGATGCCGTATCGGGCGGCGACGAATCGCAGCGCCTCACCCTTGTCGACGTCACGATTGAGCACCTCGACGAACTCCGGGTAGCTGCGCGTGACGTACGCGCGCGATCCAAAATGCTCGGCGAGCCGCCGCTCCTGCCGCTCCGCTTCGGGAACGTCGGCGACGACGACCGCCTTGGTCGCCGGACTGTCCGCGAACGTCGCCGCCAGCGAGTCGACGACGATCGGCTGGACGCCCGTGATCTCCGCGTAGAGATCGGAAAAACGGCTGCGAGCTTCGCAATAGTAGTTGTCGTTGCGATAGAACTGCAAGTGAAGCGGATCGCCGGCGAAGAGCGTGGCCAGCTCGGCTACTTCGCGACTACCTAGCGGCACGTCGCGCAAGACCTCGTCGGTCGACGAATCGACGACGGCGGCGCCTTGATAACAGATGACGGCGCCGTCGAGACGCAGCTCGCGCACCAGTGGCAGCGCGGCCTTGTACATTCGTCCCGTGACGACGCAGCCGCGAACGCCGGCCGCCAGCATTCGTTCGACTGCGGCGCGAACGCGCTCGCGCACGCCCGTGCCGCGTCCGACGAGCGTGCCGTCCAGGTCGAACGCGACTAGCCGGATGCAGCTCAAGGCGCTCCCTCGCGCACCCGGCCCGCGCCGAATACTCTTTCGAGTTCGAACCGGATTCGGGGATCCGCCGAGACGTTTTTGGCGGCGCGCTGCGACCGTCCGGTGGCGTGCAAAACGATTGGGATTTCCCCCGGCCACTCGTCTAGGACGGCGGCGAGGCGGTCGATCTGCTCGCGCTTCGTGACGTCTACATGCCATCCGCGTGGTGGACGGTCCGCGGACGTGCCTGCCGGGACTTGAAACGGATGGACTTCGTTCACGACGACGCTCAGCTCGACCGGCGGATCTTCGCCCAGGGTTGCTCCCGGACGCTCGCGCAGCCGCACGTTTCCTTTTACCACGAGGACGGCATCGGTCGCGAAGTAGCGCTCGACTTGAGCGTATATCTTCGAGAACGCGACCACGTCCGCCGAGCCGCTGGTGTCTTCGATTTGCGCCACCAGGATTGGCTGGCCGCTCTTGGTGGTGGTCCGGCGCGCGCCGGTCACGATGCCGCCGATCGTGACGGGAATGCCGTCCTCGAGGGCGCGCAGATCCTTTACCAGGGTGACGCCCGCCCGCAGCAAAGCGGCTTGTCCGTCGGCGAGCGGGTGGCCCGAAACGAAAATGCCGAGCGTCTCCTTCTCCCACGCCAACATTTCGCGCCGCGTCGGGGCCGGCCTAGCGGGCAGTCGCGGTGCCAGCGTCGGCGCGTGTTCGGCCGCCTCTCCGCCGAAGAGCGACGCTTGTCCCATTTCCGCGTCGCGCGTGGAGCGCGCGGCGATGTCGATTGCCGCTTCCAGAGCGGCGAGCTTCTCGGCACGATTGCCCGGCAACGCGTCGAGCGCGCCGCACTTGATGAGCGCCTCGAAAACGCGCTTGTTGACCTGTTTGGAGTCCACCCGGCGAACGAGATCGAAGAGGTCGCCGAAAGCGCCTTCGCGGTCGCGCGTCGCGATTAAGCTGCGTACCGCCGCCTCGCCCACGCCTTTTACGGCCGCCAAGCCGAATCGGATGCGGTCGCCGACGACCCCGAAGTCGGAGAGCGATTCGTTCACGTCGGGCGGCAATACGTCGATTCGCATATGCGCGGCTTCGTCGATGTACTCCGCCAGCTTGTCGGTACGATCGCGCACCGAGCTCATCAGGGCCGCAAAATACGGAAGCGGGTGGTTCGCTTTGAGAAACGCCGTCTGATAGGCGATCCACGCATAGGCTGCCGCGTGCGATTTGTTAAATCCGTAGCCCGCGAACGGTTCGATGAATGCGAAAATCTTGTCGGCGAGGTCGGGCGATATGCCCGACACGGCCAACGCTCCCGCGACGAACTTCTCGCGATACATGGGGATCTTCTCGCGTTGTTTCTTGCCCATGACCTTGCGCAGCTCGTCGGCTTCGCCCAGGGTAAAGCCCGCAATGTCGCGGGCGATCTGCATGACCTGCTCTTGGTAGCACGCGATCGAATACGTTTCCGCGAGAATCGGCTCCAGCTTCGGATGCAGGTAACGCGGCTTTTGGCGGCCATGCTTGATCGAGATGTACTGCGGAATCCACTCCATGGGTCCGGGGCGGTAGAGCGCCACCAGCGCGATGATATCTTCGAGCCGGGAGGGCTTGAGATCGACGCAGACGCGGCGCATTCCCTCGGATTCGAGTTGAAACACGCCCATCGTTTCGCCGCGGCCGAGCATCTCGAACGTTGCGCGATCGTCGCTGGGCACGTGCGCCAGATCGAAGTTCGGGGCGGTCGTGCGCCGGATCTCTTCGACCGCGCGGTTCATAACCGTCAGGTTGCGCAGGCCGAGAAAATCCATCTTGAGCAGGCCGATCTTTTCGACCCACACCATGTCGTATTGCGTGTTCGTGGCTTCGTCGGGCGCGTTGTCGCCGCCGAAGCGCACGAGCGGCGTATGGTCGGTGAGCGGCGAGGACGAGATTACGACGCCCGCGGCGTGCGTGCCGGCGTTGCGGGCCAGGCCTTCGATGTCGCGCGCCGTGTCCAGAAGCTTTCGTAGTTCCGGCCGCGTGTTGTAGAGGCTTTTGAGCTCGCCGATCTGTTCGACCGCCTGCGGAATCGAAAGGCCCGTCGGCCCGGACGGAATCAGCTTTGCCACGCGATCGACGTCGGGCAGCGGAATGCCGAGCGCGCGGCCTGCGTCGCGTACGGCGGCGCGTGCCGCCATCGTTCCGAACGTGACGATCTGCGCGACCCGGTCCTTACCGTATTTCTTGCGGACGTACTGGATGACTTCGTCGCGACGCTCGACGCAAAAGTCCGTATCGATATCGGGCATCGAGATGCGGTCCGGGTTGAGGAACCGCTCGAAGAACAGATTGAATGCGATCGGATCGAGGTCGGTAATCTTCAAGCAATACGCGACCAGCGAGCCGACGGCCGAGCCGCGCCCGGGCCCCACCGGGATCCCACGATCGCGGGCGTATTTAATGAAGTCCCAGACGATGAGGAAATAGGACGCGAACCCCATCTTGATGATGACGCCCAGCTCGTATTCGAGCCGCTCGCGTAACGCTGCGTCCGACGAAGCCCGGTCGGTCCCGTAGCGTTCGAGCAGACCTTCTTCGCAGAGCTCGCGCAGGTATTGCGCGTCGCTCTTTTCGACGTCGAGCAAGCCGGGCGGATCGGGCTGCGGCACGGGAAATTGCGGGACGTGAAAGATGGTCTCGGGTAGTTTGATGTCGATGCGATCGGCGATCTTCAGCGTGTTTTCGCATGCTTCGGGGAGGTCGGCCCAAAGCTCGTGCATCTCCTCGGCGCTCTTGACGTAGAATTGGTCGGAATAGAACTTCATCCGGCTGGTGTCCGACGACGGTCTTGCCGGTGCCGATGCACAGCAGCACGTCGTGCGCCGGGGCGTCGCGGCGGTCCAGGTAATGCGAGTCGTTGGTGGCGACGATCGGAACGTCGAGCTCGCGCGCGATCCTGACCAGCCCTTCGTTGACGATCGCTTCCTCCGGCATCCCGTGGCGCATTACCTCGATGTAGAAGCGGTCGCCGAGGATCTCGACGTACGTCTTGGCATTCTTGAGCGCGGTCTGGTAGTCGTTCTTAAGGATCGGCGCGGCGACCAAGCCGGACATGCACCCGGACAGCACGATGAGGCCGTCGTTGTGCTTCTCGAGTAAGTCCAGGTCGATGCGGGGCTTGTAGTAGTACCCTTCGGTAAAGCCTTTGGATATCAAGGCGATGAGATTCCGGTAACCGACCAGGTCGGCGGCCAGCAGCGTCACGTGCGCTTCGTCGCGGACGGTGCGGTCGTAACGTCCGCGCGGGGCGACGTACGCTTCGCATCCGATGATGGGCGTGAGCCGCTCTTTGCGCGCGGCGTAGTAGAACTCCATAGCGCCGTACATCACGCCGTGGTCGGTGAGCGCAACCGCGGGAGAGCCGTTCTCCGCGGCACGACGAACCAAACCGTCCACTCTACAGGCGCCGTCGAGGAGCGAATATTCCGAGTGGACGTGAAGATGAACGAACTCGCGCACGTATCGTAAACTAAACCGCCGAGGACGCCGCAACCTTCCGCAAGCGGGCTGCGTCGTTCGCCGTAGCCGCCGAGCGCCCGACGGCCCGCCGGCGCCGACCAAGGTCGTGGGGGGTCGGCCCTGAGGGGGATAGTATAAGAGGAACAAGATTCCCCTAACCCTGGGAAAGGTCAACGTGATCAAGCACGACGTAGTCGTCATTGGCGGCGGCTTGGCGGGCATGCGCGCCGCCGTCGAGGCCGCTGAAAACGGTGCCGACGTCGCCATCGTTTCGAAGATGCACCCGGTTCGCAGCCATTCCGGCGCCGCACAAGGCGGCATCAACGCCGCTTTGGGCAACCGCGAGGACGACTCGCCCGAAGCACATACCTTCGACACGGTAAAGGGATCCGACTATCTCGGCGATCAGGACGCGATCGCGGCAATGTGCGAAGACGCGCCCAAGCAGATCATCTGGCTCGAGCACCGGGGATGCATCTTCTCGCGTCTGCCGGACGGGCGGATCGCGCAGCGTCCCTTCGGCGGAGCCGGCGCCCAACGTACCTGCTATTCCGCCGACGTCACCGGCTTGGTCATCCTTCACACGCTGTGGGAGCAACTGGAGCGCTTCAACGTCAAAGTGTACGAAGAGTATTTCTGCACCGCCCTGTGCATCGACGACGGCATCGGAACGGGCGTCGTCGCCTACAACATGCGCAACGGTGAACTGCAAGAGATCGGAGCCAAGGCCACGATCTTTGCTACCGGCGGTGCCGGGCGCATGTACCTCAAGACCACCAACGGCTACGCCTCGACGGCCGACGGCATGGGGATCGCCTACAAAGCGGGGCTACCCCTCATGGACATGGAGTTCATGCAGTTCCATCCGACGACGCTGAAAGAAAACGGCGTTCTGATGACCGAGGGGGCTCGCGGCGAGGGCGCCTACCTGCTCAATTCGCTGGGCGAGCGCTTTATGTTCAAATACGCTCCCAACAAGGGCGAACTCGCTTCCCGCGACGTGGTTTCGCGGGCGGAGTGGACCGAGATTCTCGAGGGCCGCGGCGTCGAAGGCTGCGTGTTGCTCGACATGCGCCATTTGGGTCGCGACAAGATCCTCGAACGCTTACCTCAGATTCGCGAGCTAGCACTCGACGCGACCGGCAAGGATGCCGTTCAGGAGCCGATCCCGATACTGCCCGGCGCTCACTACATGATGGGTGGAATCGAAACCGACAAATTCGGCGCGACCCGCGTCCCCGGAGTCTACGCTGCCGGGGAATGCGCCTGCGTCAGCGTCCACGGCGCAAACCGTCTTGGCGGAAACTCCCTGCTCGAGACGATCGTTTTCGGAGCCCGGGCCGCCAAGCACGCGTCGCAGTACGTCAAGGAAGTGGGCGACGTACGTCCCTCCGGACGCACGCTCGGCGCCGAACGCAGCCGGATCGGCGAATTGCTCGCGCGCAAGAGCGGCGAGCGGGCGCCGGCGCTACGTCATAAAATGAACGGCGCGATGAGCGAAGGTGCCTTCATCTTCCGCGACGCGCACGGTCTGGCCCGGACCTACGAACAGGTCGTGAAGGTCCGCCAGGAGTTCGACCGTAGCGCGTACGTTATGGACAAATCCTCGACGTTTAACACCGACCTCGTCGGGGCGCTCGAAACCGACTTTCTGATCGATGCGGCTCTGTGCTTGGCCAAGGGAGCCCTCGAGCGCCAGGAATCGCGCGGGGCACAGGCGCGGATCGACTTCCCGGAACGCGACGACGAGCAGTGGATGAAGCACACCCTGGCTTGGCGCGAGGCGGACGGCACCCCGCGCCTCGACTACTCACGCGGAATTACGATCACCAAGTACGAACCTACGGTCAGGACGTATTAATATCGATGGCCACGATTAAACTCGACATCTTCCGCTTCGACGAGGCGACCGACACGATTCCGCACCGTGACGTCGTCGCCGTGGATCTTCCGGAGACGACGACCGTTCTCGACGCCTTGGAGTACGCCAAGGCCGAGGTTGACGGTTCGATCAGTTTCCGGCGCTCGTGCCGCTCTGCCATCTGCGGCTCGTGCTCGATGAACATCAACGGAACCACCGGGCTCGCGTGCAAGACCGCCTGCAATACGGTGATGAACGAAGACGGCGTCGTTTCGGTCGACCCGATGCCCAACTTCCAGCCCATGAAGGATCTGGTCGTGCACATGGACCCCTTCTGGGACAAGTACGCGCGCCTCAAGCCCTACTTGCAGCCGGCCGACCGCGACGAGGAGCATCCGACCGAACGGCGCGTCTCGCCCGACGATATGAAGAAACTCGTGGCGGTTGCCAACTGCGTGATGTGCGCGACGTGTTACGCACTTTGTCCCGTGGTCAGCGTGGACCCGGCCTTTGCCGGGCCGGCCGCGATCGCATACGCGTACCGCTTCATCGAGGACGTGCGCGACGACCATCGCAAAGAGCGTATTGCCCAGATCAGCGAAGACTACTTGTGGCTGTGCGCCCACTGCTACGCCTGTTCGTACTGCCCCAAACACGTGGACCCAAACGACCGCATCATCGACGTCAAGCGGGCCGCGATATCCGATCGCGTTATGATGGACGAGCGCGGTCCGCGCCACGCACTCGTCGTGAGCCGCACCATTAAACACAGCGGCATGCTGGAAGAAACCGAGGTCATTCAAGGTACGGTCGGCCGGTTCAACGTGCGCGGGCTCTTGAAAGTAGCCCCGCTCGGCATGCGCATGGCGGCGCGCGGTAAGTTGCCGCCTCTATTCATGAAGCCGATTCCCAAGGTCGACGAAGTCCGCCAAATTTTTGAAACGCTGGAGGTCCCGGTCAGCTAATGTCCGATACAACGCTGCTTCCCGAAGAGATGCCGCTGCCATCGCACGTGCGGACGAAATCCTCTCAGACGAAGCGATACGGCTTCTTCCCCGGCTGCGTCGCCAAAGAATCGTGCAAGGAACTCTTCAACTCCACGATGCTGCTCGCAGATAAGCTCGGCATCGAACTTATCGAGCTAACCGCCGCTTCGTGCTGCGGCGCGTCGGTCCTCAACGACGTGAATCGCGACGTCGCGCGCGTCCTGAACGCGCGGACGTACGCACAGGCCGAGGCGCTCGGCTTGGACGACGTGATCACGATCTGCTCGACCTGCACCGGTCACATGCGCGCGGCCAATAAAGAACTGGTCGAGAGCGAAGAGAGCATGACCCAAGCCAACGCCATCCTCGGGAAGTTCGGGGCTCGCTACGACGGTTCGGTGACGGTCCGCCACCTGCTGTGGCTACTCATCGACGACATCGGTCTCGACCACCTCGAGCTCGATGGTAGTCCGCCCTCTCAACGGCCTCAAGGTTGCGCCGTTCTACGGCTGCCACATCATCCGCCCGGAAAGCGTGAACGGTTGGGAGTCCGCACGCCAGCCCCATTCGCTGGAAGATCTCATCACCGCGATCGGGGGTGAGCCGGTGGACTACGCCGGCAAGACCCGCTGCTGCGGATTTCACGTTCAACTAGAAAAGGACGGCATCGCCCCGGCTATGGTCGGCCAAAACATGCGCATGGCCAAAGACAACGGTGCCGAAGCGGTGATCACGCCGTGCCCGCTCTGCCACCTCGCGTTGGACGGCTACCAGGCCGATTCGGCCGCGCGGTGGGGCCGCACCGACCTCCCGACGTTCCACCTTCCGCAGCTGGTCGCGCTCGCGCTGGGCGTCGAGGCGGAAAAGCTCGGGCTCAACAAGCACATCATCGACCCGCGCGACGTCATGGTTGCCCGAGAACTCATCTCTTCAGCTAGACCTCGAACGTCGAGGCGCTCCCCGCTGACTCGATAAACACGAACCGCCCGCGCATTGCCGCCTTGGCTTGATAGAGCGCCGTATCGGCCTGAGCGAGTGCGTCCTCGATCGACATCTTGGTCACGTCCTCGATGAACGTGGCTCCGGCGCTCACGGAACTTCTGAACGTCTGGCCACGGATTTCGACCGGCGCCGACGCGTCGCGCGTGATCGTGGCAAGTGCGCGCTCGACGCCCTGCCGGCTTATCGGCGCGCGCAGAAACACCGCAAATTCGTCCCCGCCCAGACGCGCTACCGGGTCGGTACCGCGAACCGCGCCATCGATAACGCGCGCGAGCCGCACGAGAATCTCGTCACCGGCGAGATGTCCGTAGGTGTCGTTGATGATCTTGAAGTCGTCCAGGTCGAAAAGGCAGAGGGCGCCGTGGTGAGGACCGCTGGTTACCGCGCTCTCGAGCGCGGCAAAGAACGCGCGCCGCGTTAGCAAACCCGTCAGGCTGTCGTGCATCGCGAGGTGCTCTTGCTCGGCCGCTACTTTTTCCGCGGCCTGGAGCGCCGCGTTCTGAAGCAGGAGACGCAGAAGGAGAATCGCGACCGCAATGGCCGCCAACGTACCCAGTACGCCCGGCAAGATCGCCAAGACGCGCACGCGCCCGTAGACGGACAGCCGCCGGTCGATGATACCTCGCAGCGTCGGAAGCTCGGCACTCATCAACGTGTAGAGCGAGGCCGTTAGGCCGGCGAGCGCGCCTTCCGTCCGTTCGCGCTGTCCGGGCGCGGCCTGTGTGAGAAACGCGTCCATTTGGAGCGTCGTCGTCGCGGCGGCGGCGCGCGCGCGCGCGTACGCTGCCAGCACGGGACCGAGCTGCGCCGTTTGGTGCGATGCGGCGTCGTCCAAGTCTTGGAAAGCGTCGCCGGAGAACTGCTCGCCGCGCGTCTGGCTCTTTTGCAGGGACAGGCGCGCCGCGATGGGGGGCGCCTCCGAAATCGCGCACAACTGCCGCCGCGCGGACTGGAATTGCTCCACCGCACGTGGCAGACGGTAGGCTAGCGAATCCGCGAGATCGATGCCGACGGAATCGGGATCGAACGTCAAGCCGGACTGATCGGAAACGCTCACCAAGCTGGCGGCCAGCGGGTCGAAGAACCGTTGGAAATCGGCTTCGTTGGAAGCAGACCCGAGCGCGTGCCAGGCGTTCTCCACTTGCGGCCATCGCGGTGGAATCGCGTCCCCGCTCTGGAACGCATCGATGGCCGCCAGATCGGCACCCGCTTTCGCACGCAGCGCCGCGACGTCGGTGCCGGCTTTGGGGCAGGTCACGGCCGCCGCAAAGGCTTCCGAGTCGGTCAGGAAGGCTTGAAGCAAGGCTACGTGCGCCAAACCGGTCCGTTCGTCTCGCGCCGCCGCAATGCGACTCTGCACGTCGTGTGTAAAATACAACGTGATTCCGAGGATCGGGAGCGCGAGAATCACCGCCAGCAAGACGGCAACCCAGCGCACTCGGGAACCGACCGAGGCCATGTCCCCCGACGTTCGCCCGCGCGGCGATTGTGCCTCGGAGCGGACCTAGGAGAAGCCCGAGACGTCAAAGCCGCTCTCGTCTTCTTCGCGCTCGAGAGCGGCCTTGATCTTCTTTCGGTTATAGGTCTTTTCCGATTCGTGGACTCCGGCCGGACGCAGGTTGGTAGCCGGTCCGAGAGGCGCCACGAGGCGCGGCGCTTTGCGCCGCTTCTTCTTAGGCATGATGCACCTCCGCACCATATGATACGCCCGGATGCGACGCGGGTTGCGCCCGGCATCGTCGAAAGGATACCCATGACCCTCGCTACGACGCCGACTCCGACTACGACCGAGCATATCGACCGCGAGATCGAAGAGCTTCGAGCTGGCGCGGCCGCGTGGGCGGCACTTGATGCCGGGAAGCGCGCCGCAGTCCTCGAGGAAGTGCGCGCGAGCGTCGCCCGGCAGGCGCCGCGCTGGGTTGCCGCCGCCGTTCGCGCAAAGGGCCTCGCGGGAAGCCCGCTGGCAGGCGAAGAGTGGATCAGCGGGCCGTGGGCCGTTCTCTACGCCGTTAACCGCTACGTTAGGACGCTGCACGACATCGAAAGGTTCGGAAGTCCGCAAATCGATTCGCGCAAGGTGCGCCTGGAGGGCGGGCAGACGATCGTAGACGTATTCCCCGTCGACGCGTACGATAGGTTGCTTCTGTCAGGTATCCGCGCCGAGGTCTGGATGCAGCCGGGGGTGACGCCCGCGAATCTCGCTCGCAACATGGCAAGCGCCTACCGTCGAGACGTCCCCGCGGCGCGGATCTCACTCGTATTGGCCGCGGGCAATATCGCGAGTATCGCACCGCTCGACATCCTATATAAATTGGTCGCGGACGGCTGCGCGGTCATCGCCAAGATGAACCCCGTGAACGACTATCTCGGGCCGATTTTCGAAGACGCCTTCGAGCCGCTGCTGAAGGGCGGTTTCCTGCGTTTTGTTTACGGCGGACCGGATGTCGGCAAGTATTTGTGCTCGCATCCCGCCGTTTCGGAGATTCACATCACCGGCAGCGCGTCGACGCACGACGTCATCGTCTTTGGCGAAGGCGCCGAAGGCCTGGAGCGAAAGCGGCGGAACGAGCCACTTCTCGATAAGCCGATTCAGAGCGAGCTCGGAAACGTGAGCCCCACCATCGTCGTCGCCGGCCCATGGAGCGCGTCGGACTTCCGCTTTCAGGCCGAAAATATCGCCACCCAGAAAATGCACAACGGCGGCTTTAACTGCGTCGCTTCTCAGGTCGTGATCCTGCCCGAAGCGTGGGACGGAACGGCGCGGTTGCTCGACGAGATTCGCGCGGTGCTCGCCGGACTTGCCGATCGCCCGGCCTACTACCCCGGCGCGGCGGCGAGAGCACTGCGCCTGCAAGAAGGACGTAGCGGCGTCGATAGATTCGGGCGGGATGCCGCCGGCTACGTTGCGCGAACGCTCGTGCCGGCAAATGCGGCGGTACCGGGCGACGTGGCCTTTACGACCGAAGCGTTCGGTCCGGTACTGGCGTTCGTTACGCTCCCCGGCGACGTCGGCACGTTCTTGGAAAGCGCGGTCGCGTTCGCCAACGACCGATTGCGGGGTACGCTGGGAGCCAACGCGATCGTGCATCCCGCAACGCAACGCGAATTCGCCCAAGACATCGACCGCGCCGTCGCGGATCTGCGCTATGGGACGGTTGGCGTCAACGTCTGGACGGGAGTAGGCTTTTTCGTGTGCGAGACGCCCTGGGGAGCGTTCCCCGGGAACTCGCTCGACGATGTCGGCAGCGGGATCGGCGTCGTTCACAACGCGCTTCTGTTCGACCGTCCGCAAAAGAGCGTCGTCTACGGTCCGTTCGCTCCGTTTCCACGCAGCCTGCTGGGTTACGGCGGCGCGACGTTGCCGAAGCCGCCGTGGTTCGTTACCAACCGCGCCGCCGAACGAGTCGGCCGCGCGCTATGCGACTTCGAAGCACGAAAGACGCCCCTCAACGCGGCCAGGATTGCGATTCTCGCGCTACCGGGCTGAGCGTATCTTCCGGCGTCCCGCGAGTCCGCCGGCGCGGCGTCAACCGACGCTGCGTCCACCAAACGGTCAAAGCTACGATCCCGATCACCAGTAAAGCATTCACCCGGTACCTCCATCTAAGAACGGGGCGGCACGGGCCCCCCGTTGCCCCCCGAGCCGCCACTCGGCGGCTCCGAACCGCCTGCGACGGTTCGTTAACAACGGGGCGGCACGGCCCCCCGTTGCCCCCCGAGCCGCGACTCCGCGGCTCCGAACCGCCTGCGGCGGTTCCCTAACAACGGGGCGGCACGGCCCCCGTTCACCCCCGAGCCGCCATCACTGACGGCGGCGGTTCGTTTCGGTGCGGACCGATTTGATGATCTGGTCCACGTCGTAACCGAGCGATCGCGCGTGCGCTACGAAGCGCTCGGCTATTTCGGCTAGTCGCACGGCGCCGGGCCCGGCGCGTCGCCTTCTCTTGCTCTGGGCGACGTAGGTGCCGCGTCCGCGCCTGGTCTCGACGACGCCGTCGCGTTCCAACTCTGCGTACGCACGGTTGACGGTGTTTGGATTGACGTTGAGCTCCGTCGCGACGTCCCGCACGCTGGGCAGGCGTTCGCCGTTGGCGACGTGTCCGCGCGCGAGGGCCGACAGCACCTGCTCGCGCAGCTGCACGTAGACCGGAACCGTTGTGTCGTCGTCAACAAAGAACGATCTCGCGTCCATAAACAACGAGGCGGCACGGCCCCGTTCACCCCCGAGCCACTACTAGCCGGCTCCGAGTCGACTTCGGTTCCTCGTGAAGACAAAACGCCATACGTTCCCGCGCCTCCCTGTTTTAATTGTGTCTTTGTGTCTTAAGACACTAGGACACATGTAGTATACAGAAGCAGGCAGAGGTGCGTCAAGTACGAGCGAGGTTTTAGATGGCGCCGGCTTGATGAAGCATGTCGAGAACGCGCGACACCGGAAGGCCGTAGACGGTGTTGCCCTGACGGCCGGTGGTCGTTTTCGACTCGAACAGCGCGTCGTAGATCGCGGCCTGGGTCGCTTCGGCCGTGGCGCGGTAAAGCGAGTCGAGTGCGTCCTCGTCCTCGAGCATGGGCCGTCCCGGGGCCGCAATCTCGAAATTCCCGGTCCGCTCGAATACGTATGAGGTCGAAAACGCGATAAAGAGATCGCCGCTTCCCACGTCGGACGTTAGACCGGTTCGGCCCATTCCTAGGGCCGCTCGCAGCGCGAGCGCGCGCAGCTGCCGCGAGTCTAGCGGCGCGTCGGTCGCGACGACGACCACGATCGATCCCGACGCCATGCGCCCGTGCATCGCCATCGGCTTGGGGTGGTAGGGAAGGTATTCGCCCTTGAGCCGCTCGCCGACGGGCACCCCCACGATCGTCAGTTGCGTGCGCGTGCTGCTGGTATTGTCGTTTACCAAGACGCCGACGTGGTAACCGCCCACGTCGGCGGGCAGTACGCGCGACGCCGAGCCGATGCCGGCCTTGAACCCGAAGGCGTTCATGCCGGTTCCGGCTCCGACGCTTCCGCGCTCGAATTGCCCGGTGCGTGCGTCGTCGAGCAATCGCACGACGTCGTCGGCCCCGACCGCACGCGCTTGAATGTCGTTGAGGAACTGATCGTCGCATTCGGCCACAACCGGCAACGGAACGTCGTCGGAGCGGCCGATTTGGGGATGGCGCTGGATTTGCCAACTGACGACGCCGTCCATGGCGCGCCCGACGTCGAGCGTGTCGGTCAGAACCACCGGTTCTTCAAGATATCCGGACTCCTCGATCCAGTGCGTTCCGGTCATCTCCCCGTTTCCGTTGAAAGCCACCGTCGCCGCACCGACCTTGTGATCCCAGGGGTCGCCGTTCGGTAAGACCGCCGTCGCGCCGGTTCGGAAGTCGCCGCGGACCACCGTTAAATGGCCGACCTTGACCCCCGGTACGTCGGTAATCCCGTCGAGCGCTCCGGCCGGAAAAGCCCCGAAGCGGAACGGTAAAACGGCCCCGGCCGGGCAGACGGCCACGCAGAACAAGAGAGCCGTGACCGTCAGCACGGCTGGAATCCAACGGAGTTTTGCCATGGCCTGCTTCAGTTGGAAAAGCGCCCCACCCGTGCCTGCAGGCTCAGCTTGCCCAAGGATAAAACCCCCTAAACCGCACCCGCACTTACGGCGATCGGTGAAGGCATCTATCACCTAGCCCTCAACGAGCCGCGAGAGCGGCTCGGAGTCGCCGAGTGGCGGCTCGGGGGTAAACGGGGGGCCGTGCCGCCCCGTTCTTAAAGGAGACTTCGCGATTCTTACCGTTCCGGAAAAACTCAAGGCCGCCAAGCTTTGGGAGAACCTCACGCCGACCGAACTCGTCGAACACGCCCTGCGCCGCGGCGAAGGGGTTCTCGGAAGCGACGGTCAGTTGATCGTCGACACGCGCCCGCATACCGGGCGATCGCCCAAAGACAAGTTCTTCGTCCGGGAATCGTCGAGCCAAGAACATATCGACTGGGGCGATACGAACGCGGGCATCGACGAAGCAACGTTCGACGCGCTGTTTGCCAGGGTGGAAGCCTACCTTTCCGAACGCGACGTGTACTCGCTCGACTGTTACGTAGGCGCCGACGAGAACTACCGCCTGCCGATCCGCGTGTATACCGAGTTCGCGTGGCACAATCTCTTCGCGCATCATCTTTTCATCACGCCGGAACGCCGCGAAGGCGCCTTCAATCCCGAGTTCACGATCGTCGACGCCGCACTCTTCCAGGCGGACCCGCAGCGCGACGGCACGCGCACTCCACGTTCGTATTGGTGAACTTTCGCCGTCGAATCGTCTTGATCGGCGGCACGAAGTATGCCGGCGAGATCAAAAAGTCGGTGTTCACGATCATGAACTATCTGCTGCCGCTGCGCGACGTGCTCTCGATGCACTGCTCGGCCAACGTCGGCGCAGGCGGAGACGTCGCCATCTTCTTCGGCCTATCGGGAACGGGCAAGACGACGCTGTCGTCCGATTCGCACCGCCCCCTGATCGGAGACGACGAACACGGGTGGTCGCCGGACGGCGTTTTTAATTTCGAAGGCGGCTGTTATGCGAAAGTGATCCGGCTTTCGAAAACGGCGGAGCCGGAGATTTGGGCGGCGACGCATCATTTTTCGACCGTTATCGAGAACGTCGCGTACGACGAGCGCACGCGCCTGCTCGATGTGGACTCGGAGGAAAAAACCGAGAACACGCGATCGGCATATCCGCTCGAGTTTATTCCGAACATCGTGCCGGGCAGCAAAGGGGGCAACCCGAACACGATCGTGATGCTGACGGCCGATGCCTTCGGCGTTCTACCGCCGATCTCGCGACTGACGCCCGAGCAGGCGATGTATCACTTCTTGTCCGGATACACGGCGAAGGTCGCCGGAACCGAGCGCGGCGTTACCGAGCCTCAGGCGACGTTCTCGACGTGCTTCGGCGCGCCGTTCATGGTGCATCATCCGACGGTCTATGCCAAGCTGCTCGGCGCGAAGATTTTTCACAACGACGTCGCATGCTGGCTGGTGAACACCGGCTGGACCGGCGGCCCCTACGGCGTCGGAACGCGCATGAAGATCGCGCACACGCGAGCCATGGTCAACGCGGCGATCGAGGGGCGCATCGGCGGAGCCTTCGTCGGCGAACCGTTTTTCGGACTCGCCATTCCGACGGCGGTGCCCGGCGTTCCGAGCGACGTACTCAATCCGCGAAACGCGTGGACCGACAAGCACGCCTACGATGCACAGGCCAAGAAGCTCGCTACGCTTTTCTTCGAGAACTTCAAACGTTTCGAAGGGCAAGCATCCGCGGGCGTGAAGGCCGTGGCGATCGCGCCCTAGCCCGAATCAATGACCGGCTCGCCGTCCTTCGAGGGATTCGACCACATCGACTGTCGCGTGAGCTCCCTCGCGGCGGTAGAGGATTTCTACGGCGCTTTGATGCCCGAGTTGGGGCTTCCGGTGCGCCGCTATTCCTACGTCGACGACGCGGGCGATTGGCACCGGCCTTCCGGCCAACGCGCTTACAACACCGTCGAGTTCTTCGAAACGCCGTCGGCCGGCCGGGCGACGTTTTTCATCGGGCTGATCGAACGCCCGGGCCACGTCCCGGGCTTGACTCGAATCGCCTTTCGCGTTTCTCGCGAGCGCCTGTACGAGCTCGAAGGGCGGCTTGCCGCGATGGGTGCGCGTAACGTCCAGCGCGACGACGACATGGAAGCCTACCCCGCCATTTTTTTCGAAGACCCGGCCGGAACCAGGCTCGAGTTGGTTGCTCGCCGCCGCGATGACGACGCGTAGGCGCGTCGTTCTCAGCGAATTTTCGCCCGCCCTTAACGTCACGTTCATTACGGCGAAACCGGCAGCCGGTAGAGTGGACCCATGGTTCATTCACGACTCGTTATCGCGGCCGCGCTAGCGGCTGCCTTGGCGGCGCCGCTCGCCGCTTGCGCGCAATCGCAAGGCACCCCGGCCTCGTCTACGCCTTCTCAATCAACCGCGCATCAACGCGGCGGCATGATGCGTGCGGTCCGCGAGCTCGACCTCAGCGACTCGCAACGCACGCAGATCCAACAGCTCGTTCAGCAGTACCGGCAGCAATATCCCAAGGGAAGCACCCCGGATCCGCAAGCCCGCAAGGCGTTGCGCGACAAGATCTTCGCGACGTTGACGCCCGATCAGCAGGCGCAGCTCCAGCAGCACCTCGCGCAGATGCGCGCCGAGCGCGCGCAGCAATCTGCCGGTACGAACGCTCCGTCTGCGAGCGCGCCGGCTCCCGCGCCGAGCCCAAATTCGCCCTAGGTATCCCAAACCAAGACGACCCCGGCCCCGCAGGCTTCGAGATTCAGGTCGCATATCGCGTCGAGTGCGAACGTTGCCGCTCGGGCGAACGATGGATGCCTTCCCGTAAACACCGCGACGACGTCCATTGCGGCCGCCCTCCCGGCCGCGATTCCGGGACCGCTGTCCTCGACGACGAGACAACGCTCGGGGCGAACGCCAAGGCGTTCGGCCGCGAGCAAGTAGCCATCGGGCGCCGGCTTTCCGGCGACGACGTCGTCCGCGCAGATTAGGTGCGGCGGAAAACGCAGGCCTGCGCGTTCGAGTAAGCGGTGCGCCAGGGAGCGCGGACACGAAGTCACGATCGCCCAACGGGCCGCCGCCAGACGCTCGAGCAAGGCCTGCGCTCCGTCGATAGCGCGGCCCGCATCGTCGACCAGCGTTCCGAACAGATCCAGTAGCACCGCGTCGTAGTCGATCCGCATCGCGGCGTGCTTCGCTCGTTCTGCGCCAAACGCTGCAGCGCCGTGACTTCTCGCAGGACATGGGGTACAATTCCAGCGTGAGGTCGATCATGAGGACAGCCGTCGCGCTTGCGATCTGCACCTTGGGAGCCATTTCTTGTGCGGGCGGCAGTACCGCGCCGAATCCCTCAGCGATGCAGGCAAAAAATGCACCGGGATTGCTGGCGAACGCGACCACCGGGTGCGCCCCCGGAGTTGCGCCCACCGCGGCTCCCGGACCGCTACCGCAGCAAGCGGCGGGCCTGAGAGTGCCGGTCGGATTTACGATCGACGTCGTCGCTAAGGTTGGAAATCCCCGCGAGCTTGCAATGTTACCGGATGGCGACCTTCTCGTGGGAACCAAAGGGGACGCGATTTATCTGGTGCCCAATGCCGACGCGGCCGGTGCAGCGGGTGCGCCGGTCGAATTCGCTGCGGTGAGCGACACCCCGAACGAGGGCGTTACGTTCGCGCCGTCCATCTGCACGATCTTCTTCTCGACGCAATACCACGTGTATTCCACGCCATACAAGACCGGCGACCGCGTCGCCGAGAAGGTCGCCCAAATCGCCGACGTGCGGACGGGATCGATCGCGCCCAACTCGGACGGTGACGTCCACCATTCGACCTCGGTCGCGTTTTCGAACGGCGTCCTCTATGCATCGGTCGGGTCGTCGTGCAACGCTTGCGTCGAAGTCGACCCGACGCGCGCTTCGATTCAACAGATGAGCGCGACCGGCGCAGGCATGACGACGCGCGCAACGCGAATTCGCAACGGCATCGCGCTCGCGATAGACCCTGCGACCGGACACTTGTGGGCCGGCGGGGCGGGACAAGACAGCCTGCCCACCTATCACCCGTACGAATACTTCGACGACGTCACGTCGCATGCGGGCGTTGCCGACTACGGCTGGCCCGACTGCGAAGAGGACCACGTCGCGTATACGAAGGGCGCCGATTGCAAGTCGACCGTCGAACCGCTGATGATCCTGCCGGCGTATTCAACGATCATCGGCGCCACGTTCTACCCTGCGAACCAAACGGGGCCGTACCGGTTCCCACCCGCGTATCTGGGGGGCGTTTTCCTGGTCGCGCACGGATCGTGGCACACCCCGGCCGGATGCAACGTCCCGCCTCGCGTGGCGTTCTACGCGATGCACGGCGACCTGCCGCATCGCCCCGCAAGTTGGACCAACCCGGACTGGCAGTGGACGCAGTTCGTCGCCGGTTTCCAACCCGGCTGCGCCGGCAGCACGCGCATCGGACGGCCGACCGGCGTTGCGGTCGGTCCCAACGGGAGCCTCTTCGTCGCCGACGACCAAAGCAACGAAATTTACCGGATCCGCTATTAGGCTGGGCGCCGGTCAGCCATGCATGACGGTGAGCAGGCTCGAATAGTCGTCCGTCCACGGGCGCACGCCGGTGTTTTGATTCAATCGGCGCCAGCGCGGATCGCCCGCGACGGCGCCCGCATCCCCGTCGCCGCGGCTGACCAGTATCCATTGCGATTCCATCTCTCCACCCGTGGCGCGTTCCGCCGATATCCCGCCGTCGTTCCCGAGCCACGCCCGCCAACCATACGCCGAAGCCATATTCTCGACGACGGGCGCGAGATTGAAATAGCGGTTCGATATATGGAAGGCCATGATGCCGCCGGGGGCCAGCGCTCGCGCGTAGAGCGCGAAAGCCTCGCGCGTGAGGAGATGGATTGGCGGCTGGTCGGAAGAGTACGCGTCGAGCACCAGTAAACCGTAAGCGTGCGGCGCTACGTTCGCGAGTTCCAAGCGCCCGTCGCCGACGACGATTCGTGCGGCCGGGGCGCATCGGGACACATACTGAAAAAGCGCCGGCCGGCGCGCAATCGCAACGACTTGCGGATCGATTTCGAAGAACGTCCAATCCTCGCCGGAGCGCCGGTAGCAGGCGATGGTGCCGATCCCAAGTCCTACGACGCCGACGCGCTGCGTTCGGCCCCGGCTTCGAGCGACGCTGAAAATCTCGCCGAGTGGACCTTCGCGAGAGTAATATGCTAACGGTTTGGTTTGAAGTCCGTGCTGGGTGCTTTCGATTCCGTGGACGGTTCCGCTGTGAATGAACTCGTGCAGGTTACCGCTGGGAGTCGTCACGACCAGCTTCGTTCCGAAGAAATTGCGCTCGGCATCCAAGCGCGCTCCGATCTGGCTGGGTACGAGGCTTGCGATTGCGAAGAGCACCGCAATTCCAAGGGCAAGTCGAATTCGGCGGCCGACGAACGCGAAGCAGGCGACCATAGCGGCTGCGAAGGCGATTCGCATCCACAGCCAGGACTCGCCGCTTTGCGCCGTGAGCGCAAAGACGGCCAGGAGTCCGCAGCCCACCGCGAGTGGGGCGAGCGCATCGAAAATCCGCTCGCGCGTCGATCCGCCGGCGGCGCCGAGCGTCGGCAGGATAGCGCAGGCAAGAACCAGCGTGAGCGGATACTCGGCAATCGTGCGAAACACGTACGGCGCTACGAGCGCGTTGAAAAAGCCTCCGAGTGCGCCGCCCACCGAAAGCAGCACGTAGAATTCCGTAAGGTATCGAGCCTGCGGTCGCGAGGCCGACAGCTCGCCATGACACGTCATCGCGATGAGAAACAAGGCTGCAAGATTCAGCCCCACGTCGAAGGCCGTGGGGAGTACGGATCCTAACAGGAGCAGCAGCACGAGCGGCACGATCGCGTACGGCAAAAAGCGAGCGATCCGTTCCGGCGTCAGCACGGGACGGCGAGAAAACGCGATGATGAACGTGATCAAGTATATTCCGAGCGGAAGCGTCCACAACAACGGCAGTGGCGCGACCTCGTTGGTAATGTGCGTCGTCATCGCGAGCGACAGGCTGGCCGGGACGAAGGCTAGGGCGATCCATCGAATCCGCAGAGCCGGCGTCGGCGCGGGCCGATCGTCCGCAGTATCCGCGTGCGATTCGCGGACCGCCGCATTCGGACGTCGCCACGCCAGCGATCCGCAGACCCCAAAGCAGGCCACCAGCCCGACGTATGCCCACGCCCCCAAATGCGCGTTTGAAGCCGCCGCTTCTAACGTAGCCCAACGAGGAAAACCAGCTCTGCAACAGCGGGCTGGTCGCCGAGATCACCAGGAACGGGAGTCCCGCACCGGCGAGCAGCGTCCAAAGAACGAAAGCCGCCGGCTGATCGAAAGCGCCTGCGGCCGCGGCGCGAACGCCGAACGGTAGCACGATCGCGGCCAAGCCTGCCAATACCACGTGAGCGCTAACCTGGACGTGCATCGGCGCGAACGAACGCAGCAGATGCGCATATACGTAGCCCGCCAGCAACCCGACTTGGAAGAAAACGACGACCGTGCTCCAGACCGCCGGTGCGCCGCCGACCAGCGGTAGCAACATCTTGGCGTACATCGGTTGGATCGCGAAGAGCAGCGCGGCGCTCAGGCCCATCGTAGAAGCGAAGAGCGCCGTCGCGGCGCGCTCGGAGTTCCCGGTCTTCATTCGCCGGCGGAGTCCGCGTCGAAGATCTCTTCGACGGGTTTGCAAAAGACTTTACTGATTTTGAACGCCAGCGGAAGGCTCGGTGCGTACTTACCCGCCTCCAAGGCCACGATCGTCTGCCGCGCCACGCCGAGCTGATCGGCCAATTCGGCCTGAGACCAGTCGTGCTCGGCGCGCAAGACCCTTAGCCGGTTCTTCACCGGTAACGCCGGCAGACCGTCATTCGCGCGATCGCCCAGGAGCCAAGCACGACGCTCCAGGTCCACCACGCCGAAAGGGGCGGGAACCCGGCGTTCTCCAGGAACGCGTACGTCGCCGAGAGCAGCGCCGTCACGCCGGCGGCGATTGCGAGGGATTCGATCATCATCCGGCGCTCGAATTCGTCCGTCTCGCGGAAGTACCGAACGCCGATCGGGAAGATGAGAGCAACGGGTACGAGGGGAGCTAAGGCAAGAGCGTAACGCAGCGCGCCCTGAGGGTCGTACCGGTGGATGCTCCAAACCGTTGCGAACAAAATCGCGACGTACGCGGCCATTGCAAGCGCCAGGCCGGCAGTGTAGCGCCGCGTTGCCAGGACGGTCGGATTGGTGCGTGGGCTAGGAAGCGATGGGTCTTTCATGCGACATAATGTACGTTATACGTGACATTCTGTCAAGTACCCGCGACTAGCCGAGATCGTTCAGAAAACGAAGAGAGCCCGCCGGCATTGCTGCCGCGGGCTCTTCTTCGTCTGATAAATCTGGCACCGACCTACTTTCGAGGGACCCTGCGGTCCGACTATCATCGGCGCTGACGGGCTTAACTGCCGTGTTCGGGATGGGAACGGGTGTGGCCCCGCCGCTATGGGCGCCAGAAACTTGTAGGGCGGCCGGACGAAACGAATCGTCCGGCACCCAAACGTGATCCCCAACCGCGACGGCGAGCCTGAGCTCCGAGCCGATCGCGGTGGGAAAGCTGCGCAGAGAAGAACTTCCAGTGTTGTGACCGTATGCGAGTGCGATGCAATTTTGTGCGTAGTTCTCTAAAAATTTCCGAGCGATTAGTACCGGTCAGCTCCACACCTTGCAGTGCTTCCACCCCCGGCCTATCAACGTGGTGGTCTACCACGACTCTTCACTCTTTCGAGATTGAGATCTCATCTTGAAGTCAGTTTCGCGCTTATATGCTTTCAGCGCTTATCTGATCCGAACATAGCTACCCGGCTATGCCCCTGGCGGGACAACCGGTTCACCAGCGGTTCGTTCGACCCGGTCCTCTCGTACTAGGGTCCACACTCCTCAAATCTCCTACGCCCACAGCGGATAGGGACCGAACTGTCTCACGACGTTCTGAACCCAGATCGCGTACCGCTTTAATGGGCGAACAGCCCAACCCTTGGGACCAACTACAGCCCCAGGATGCGACGATCCGACATCGAGGTGCCAAACCTCCCCGTCGATGTGAGCTCTTGGGGGAGATAAGCCTGTTATCCCCGGAGTAGCTTTTATCCGATAAGCGACGGCCCTTCCATTCGGTACCGCCGGATCACTTAGCCCTGCTTTCGCACCTGCTCGACATGTTCGTCTCGCAGTCAAGCTCCCTTATGCCTATGCACTCTGTGAGAACGGTTTCTGACCGTTCTGAGGGAACCTTTGGGCGCCTCCGTTACTCTTTGGGAGGCGACCGCCCCAGTCAAACTGCCCACCTGACCATGTCCTACTACCGGATTACGGTAGCTAGTTAGAATCCCAAGATCATCAGGGTGGTATCCCAACGTTGCCTCCCCGGCGACTAGCGCCTCCGGATCAACGGCTCCCACCTATCCTGTACAGACAATCTCAAAACCCAAGATCAGGATACAGTAAAGCTTCACGGGGTCTTTCCGTCCTGCTGCGGGTAACCAGCATCTTCACTGGTACTGCAATTTCGCCGGGTTCCCCATTGAGACAGTGCCCAAGTCGTTACTCCATTCGTGCAGGTCGGAACTTACCCGACAAGGAATTTCGCTACCTTAGGACGGTTATAGTTACCGCCGCCGTTTACTGGGGCTTCAGTTCCGAGCTTCGCTTGCGCTAACCCGTCCCTTTAACCTTCCAGCACCGGGCAGGAGTCAGCCCCTATACGTCTGCTTTCGCATTCGCAGAGACCTGTGTTTTTGTTAAACAGTCGCTTGGGCCTATTTTCTGCGACCTCCCTCAGCTTTCGACGTAAAGTCTAGACCGAAGAAGGCACCCCTTCTCCCTAGGTTACGGGGTCAATTTGCCGAGTTCCTTAACAGGGATTCTCCCGTCGCCTTAGCATGCTCTGCCAGTCTACCTGTGTCGGTGTACGGTACGGGCACCTACGATCCTATTTAGAGGCTTTTCTTGGCAGCGTGGAGTCAGTCACTTCGGCTCCGAAGAGCCTCGTATTCGCCTCTCGGCGTTAGTGTTGCGGATTTTCCTACAACACCGCCTACCTGCTTGAACGCGCACATCCATCAGCGCGCTGACCTATCCTCCTGCGTCACCCCTTCAATTCATAGACTCTGACAGACGATATCGAACGTCGCGGGTCTTTCCGCTCGCGAGGTGCCGGCCGAGTTGACCGGGATCTCACGCGGGTTGACGTCGCTAAACGATCGACATTGTCCGGCAAAGTCTAAACGGTCGTCGGTGGTAGCAGAATATGAACTGCTTGTGCATCGCCTACGCTTCTCAGCCTCGGCTTAGCTCCCGACTCACCCTGAGACGATTGACGTTGCTCAGGAAACCTTAGACTTCCGGCGAGAGAGGTTCTCACTCTCTTTTCTCGCTACTTATACCTGCATTCGCACTTGTGGTTCGTCCACACGTCCTCACGGTCGTGCTTCAGCCTACGCCACAACGCTCCCCTACCGATTAGTTTTTAAATAATCCCAAAGCTTCGGTTCGATGCTTGAGCCCCGTTGAATTTTCGGCGCCCCATCACTCGACTAGTGAGCTATTACGCACTCTTTCAAGGGTGGCTGCTTCTAAGCCAACCTCCTAGTCTGTCTATGCGACGAGACTTCCTTTACCACTGAGCATCGATTAGGGACCTTAGCTGTTGATCTGGGCTGTTTCCCTTTTGACCATGGAGCTTATCCCCCACAGTCTGACTGCCGCGCAGTCCGCCACGGTATTCGGAGTTTGATGGGGTTCGGTAATCTGGTAAGACCCCTAGCCCTGTCAGTGCTCTACCCCCGTGGGTTAACGCGCGACGCTAGTCCTAAAACTATTTCGGGGAGAACCAGCTATCTCCGAGTTCGATTGGCTTTTCACCCCTATCCACAGCTCATCCAATGTTTTTTCAACAACAACAGGTTCGGGCCTCCACATGAGTTTAATCATGCTTCACCCTGGCCATGGATAGATCACTCGGTTTCGGGTCTACTGCAACGGACGAACGCCCTATTCAGACTCGCTTTCGCTACGGCTCCGGCTCAACGCCTTAACCAAGCCCGTTACAAGTAACTCGCAGGTTCATTCTTCAATAGGCACGCGATCAGCCTTTCGGCAAGCACGAGGCCTGCCGCATGGGCCTTTCACGGTTTGTAGGCATGCGGTTTCATGTTCTATTTCACTCCCCTTTGGGGGTTCTTTTCACCTTTCCCTCACGGTACTAGTACGCTATCGGTTTCCACAGAATATTTAGCCTTGGAAGATGGTCCTCCCAGTTTCAGACAGGGTTTCTCGTGCCCCGCCCTACTCACGAACTGCTCCACGAGATCGAACGATTTCATCTACAGGACTATCACCTTCTATGGTGCGGCTTTCCAGCCGGCTTCTATTATCGATCGATTTTGTAACTCGTGCCCAGAGATTCGGCTCTGAGACGGCAGTCGTACAACCCCGATCATGCAACGCCCGAACGCTTGCACATGACCGGTTTAGGCTGTTCCCATTTCGCTCGCCACTACTACGGGAATCTCGGTTGATGTCTTTTCCTCCGGCTACTTAGATGTTTCAGTTCACCGGGTGAGCCCACTTGAGACTATTGAATTCATCTCAGTGTCCACGCCCATGACGGCGTGGGGGTTGCCCCATTCGGATACCTCCGGATCATCGCTTCTTAGCAGCTCCCCGAAGATTTTCGCAGCTTTGCACGTCCTTCATCGCCTGTGGAACCAAGGTATCCACCTGCATGCCCTTATGTATTTTTATTTGAGTTTTTCTAACGCAAAATTGCACCATCAGATCGGACGGACCTGACGGCCGCTCTCTCATGTATCACAACACATGAAAGTTCTTCTCTATGCAGTTTTCAAGGACCATGCGGCAATGTGCCGGCCCGGATTTGAGTCGAACGCTTTATCGAAGCGCCGAACTCACCGGGAAACGATTCATTCCCTCAAAGCTGAACAGTACAGTACTTGTAGGCGCCCTTGCGAGCGTTTGCCGTAGACCCCCATTGAGGGAGCCGCGCTAACGAATGGTTGTCGAGAACCATTCTCGCCATGACCTCCGATCGTACGCTCGAGATGAGCGGATAGATCCCTAGGTCTGAGCCTTCTCTAAAAGAGCCGGCGCAGTTTTCGATGGCATCGTCTGTGGTCGACTTAGAATGTACGCCGTTGCGATCGTGGTAAACCACGGTCCAACGACACGTACTCCTTAGAAAGGAGGTGATCCAGCCGCACCTTCCGATACGGCTACCTTGTTACGACTTCGTCCCCCTTACCTAGCATACCTTAGACGCCTTGCTCCTTGCGGTTACACGGGCGGCTTCGGGTACACTAAACTCAGGTGACGTGACGGGCGGTGTGTACAAGGCCCGGGAACGTATTCACCGCAGCGTAGCTGATCTGCGGTTACTAGCGATTCCGACTTCATGAAGGCGAGTTGCAGCCTTCAATCCGAACTGAGGAAAGGTTTAAGAGATTGGCTAGCCCTTGCGGGTTTGCGGCTCGCTGTCCTTCCCATTGTAGCACGTGTGTAGCCCGGGACGTAAGGGCCATGCTGACTTGACGTCATCCCCACCTTCCTCCGGCTTGTCACCGGCGGTCTCGCGTGAGAGATAGTTTCCTACCAACACACGACAAGGGTTGCGCTCGTTGCGGGACTTAACCCAACACCTCACGGCACGAGCTGACGACAGCCATGCAGCACCTGTCTCTGCGTTCTATTGCTAGAAAACCTAGTCTCCTAGGATGTCGCAGGATGTCAAGCCCCGGTAAGGTTCTTCGCGTTGCGTCGAATTAAACCACATGCTCCACCGCTTGTGCGGGCCCCCGTCAATTCCTTTGAGTTTTAACCTTGCGGCCGTACTCCCCAGGCGGGACACTTATTGTGTTAACTGCGGCACTGATGGAGTCGATACCACCAACACCTAGTGTCCATCGTTTACGGCTAGGACTACCGGGGTATCTAATCCCGTTTGCTCCCCTAGCTTTCGCTCCTCAGCGTCAGAATAGCCCCAGATGATCGCCTTCGCCACTGGTGTTCCTCCCGATATCTACGCATTTCACCGCTACACCGGGAATTCCATCATCCTCTGACTACCTCAAGATCAACAGTATCCATGCCGTTCCCCGAGTTGAGCCCGGGTCTTTCTTCATAGACTTGTAGATCCGCCTACGAGCGCTTTACGCCCAATAATTCCGGACAACGCTTGCCCCCTACGTCTTACCGCGGCTGCTGGCACGTAGTTAGCCGGGGCTTCCTCCAAGGGTACCGTCAATATCGTCCCCTTCGACAGTGGTTTACGACCCGAAGGCCTTCTTCCCACACGCGGCGTCGCTCCGTCAGGCTTGCGCCCATTGCGGAAAATTCCTCACTGCTGCCTCCCGTAGGAGTCTGGACCGTGTCTCAGTTCCAGTGTGGCTGGTCGCTCTCTCAAGCCAGCTACCCATCGGAGTCTTGGTAGGCCATTACCCCACCAACTAACTAATGGGACGCAGTCCCCTCTCTTAGCGAATTGCTCCTTTCATCGTCATAAGATGCCTCACGACGATCGTATGCGGTATTAGCTAACCTTTCGGCTAGTTATCCCCCACTAAGAGGTAGGTTGACCACGCGTTACTCACCCGTCTGCCACTAGGTATTGCTACCTCGTTCGACTTGCATGTGTTAGGCACGCCGCCAGCGTTAGTCCTGAGCCAGGATCAAACTCTCCATAAAACATTTTTATGGAGCCTTGAATTGGCTCTCAAAAATCGCATGCTATTTGCAGAGCCGCTTGCGACACGACTCATCCGAAACGAACTCGATCGAGAATCGATCGCGCGCGTTTCGAACTAGCGGAAATTGTACGTTCTCGCGATTCTCAAAAGACATTGCCAGTGATGACCTTGTCTTAGAGGTCGGAGACCCACAGACTTTTGCGCTGCTGTACTGTTCAGTTTTCAAGGAGCGAACTCGTCATCCGCGCCACCTCCGGCGGATCGAATCGACCGCACGAAAATAACGAGGCTGCTCGAGCCACGACGGCTATCATATCGTCGCGGCATACCACTGTCAAGCGAGTTGCTGGACTATTTTGCGGACGCCGACGAAGGTCGCTTGCGCGAAGCGTCGAGGCCGTCCACCCGGACCTGTTCAATGCGCCGGATGAGTTCCGGCGACCTTCTGGCGGCGCCGGCGCGCTTTCGCGCGGTTGCCGCAGACGGCCATACTGCACCAGGCTCCCGATCCGTTCTTTGAGGTGTCGTAAAACGCCCACCGGCACGTTTCCGAGCGGCAGGCTTTAAGCCGCCGCCACGTGCCATCCCGGACCGCATCGTACACGACCGCCATCAGGGCCCCGATGGTTGCACCCACCCCAAACAGAGCGGGAGCCAGGCGCAGGTCCGCCTCACCGCCGGCACACTCCACCGTGAGCGAAATGTGGGCGGCCGCCCGGCTGACCGACAGCCACCCCTCGTCTGCCGCCGTGCCCGCCTCGTGCGCTTCCATTATCCGGCGCAGGCCCTCGCGAAAAGCGAACAGCCGAGGCAGGTCGGCCTCAGCGACCTCGGCCGGCAAGCCCGCGCCCGACAGCCAGCTGCTTGCTACGTCGGGACCGGAAAGCGCGTCCGTCCCGCGGTCGATCTGATGGGTGTTAACAAAATCGAGGATGAGGCGTGGTCCTGGCGGGACCGGCTGGGGTTCTTGCACAGGTCCACAATAGCACCATCTAAACCAGTTGACAAGTTACCATAACCGCTATACAATAAATGGTAGTTACCCAGTATCACCCCAGGAAGGTCCATTCAAATGCTTGCCAAGCCTACGCATCCCATCGTTCGAGTCCCCATCACCGGTCGCGAGCGGCTGTCGGAACAGCCGTCCAGCTCGATCTTCGGCGGCTGGGGCGTTGCCATCAACGTAGGTATGCGCCTGCTCCAGTAGGCCGCACGCCTACACCTTGCGCGAGATCGTCTTCGCCTGCATAAACAGCAGCAAGTAATCTCGCCCGCCGGCTTTGCTGTCCGTGCCGGACATGTTGAAGCCGCCGAACGGATGCGCGCCGACCATGGCCCCCGTGCTCTTGCGGTTGAAGTACAGATTTCCGACGAAGAAATCGTCCCGCGCGCGTTCGATCTTCTTCTCATCGCTCGTATAAAGCGAGCCGGTCAGGCCGAACTCCGTGTTGTTGGCGATTTGCATCGCGTCGTCGAAGTTCTTCGCCTTGATTACCGCAAGCACCGGGCCGAAGATCTCTTCCTGCGCGATCCGCGCGTCGGGCGCGACGTCCGCGATTACCGTCGGCTCGATGAAGTAGCCGGTTTCGCCCTTCCTGCCCCCGCCGGCCACCAGGCGCCCTTCGCTTTTCCCGACCGCAATGTAGTTGGAAATCGACTCGAACGCCGCTTCGTTGACCACCGGTCCCATGTAATTTGCAGAGTCGGCCGGATCGCCCACCGTTATCTTTGCAACACGCGCCTTGAGCTTTTCGACGAACGCATCGTAAACCGGCTCCTCGACGATGGCGCGCGAACACGCCGAACACTTCTGCCCTTGGAAACCAAATGCCGACACGGCAACGCCCTCGACCGCCGCATCGATATCGGAGTCGGCGGCCACGACGATCGAATCCTTGCCGCCCATCTCTGCGATCACGCGCTTGATCCATTTCTGCCCGCGCTGCGGCTTCGCCGCGAGCTCGTTGATGTGGAGGCCAACTTCCTTGGAACCCGTGAACGATACGAATCGCACGTGCGGGCTCGCAACGATGAGATCGCCGATCTCCCCGCCGGAACCCGGCACGAAATTGACGACTCCCGGAGGCACTCCCACTTCGTGCAGCAAGTCGACGAACCACGCGGCGATCACCGGCGCGTCGCTCGAAGGCTTCAATACGACCGTGTTGCCGCATACGATCGCGGCGGCCGTCATTCCGATCATGATCGCGCCGGCAAAGTTCCACGGCGGAATAACCGCGCCGACGCCTAGCGGCACGTACACCATTTCGTTCTTTTCGCCCGCCATCGGGACGACTGGGTGCACCTGGGCGTAGCGCAGCGCCTCGCGCGCATAGAATTCCAGAAAGTCGATCGCCTCGCCGATGTCGCCATCGGCCTCCGGCCAACTCTTTCCGACTTCGAGCACGAGCAGTGCGTCGTATTCGAAGCGCCGCTGACGCAATAGCTCGGCTGCTTTGAAAATGTAGTTTGCGCGCTCGGCTACGGGCACGCGCTTCCAGGACTGGAAGGCGCGCGCCGCCGCCGCGATGGCTTCGCCTGCATGTTCTTTGCCGGCCGAACTTACCGAACCGACGATTTCGACCGGGTTGGCCGGATTATGCGATCGAATCTTCTTCTCGGTCGTGACCGCCTTGCCGTCGATGACGAGCGGGTGTTGCTCGCCCAGCCGCGATCGCACGTCCGCCAGTGCTGCTTTCATGGCGGCGGCGTCCGCGGGATCGGTAAACGTCTTGACGACTTCGTTCTGAAAGGGCGCGATTCGCTCGAGCGTGGTGCTCACGTTGATGTCCTTTTCGGCGAGTTGGAGCCTCGCGGTTGCGGGCGGGCTTCCTCTGTTCGCCGCGCGTTCGCGCAAGGCTTGCTTGTCTTGCCGGTTCGGCGACTCTTCCCGTAGCGGGCGACGGACCTGCGTGCGAGAATCGAGCGCATATGACCTACGACATCGCGGTCGTCGGCGGCGGCATCGTCGGCTTGGCAACAGCCCGCGAGCTCCTCGGACGCCATCCCCACCTGAACCTCGTGGTATTAGAAAAGGAAGAGGTGCTGGCCACGCACCAAACCGGCCACAACAGCGGCGTCATTCATTCCGGCATTTACTACAAACCGGGCTCGCTTAAAGCCAAACTTTGCGTCGAGGGCCGCCGGCTGCTGTGGGCCTACTGCGACTCCAAGGGCATACCGTACAAAGGCGTCGGAAAGCTTATCGTCGCGACGGAGGAGCGCGAACTTCCGCTGCTCGACGATCTCTACCGGCGCGGCCTCGAGAACGGGATCGAGAACCTCGAAATCGTGGATGCCAAGGGCATAGAAAAACGCGAGCCGCAGTGCCGCGGCCTCAAGGCGATCTTTTCGCCCGTTACGGGCATCGTCGACTACGGCGTCGTCGCTCGCAGTTATGGCGCGGACGTGCTCGAGGCCGGAGGCGCGATCGAGACGGGGCGCGAGGTCACCGCCATCGACCGTCGGGGCAGCACGAGCGTCGTCCGTACCAAAGCCGGCGATTACGAGGCGCGCTACGTCATCACGTGCGGCGGTTTACAGTCGGATCGCCTGGCCAAAATGACCGGCGGAAAGGCCGATCCGAAGATCGTCCCGTTTCGCGGCGACTACTTGATCCTCAAACCGGAAAAGCGCGACATGATTCGTGGCAACATCTACCCGGTTCCGGACCCCAGCTTCCCGTTTCTCGGCGTGCACTTCACGCCGCGCATGAACGGCGACGTGTGGCTCGGCCCCAACGCCGTGCTCGCCTTCGCACGCGAGGGTTACACGTTCACGACAATCGACGCCGGCGATTTGCTCGAAACGCTCACGTATCCGGGATTCATCAAACTGTCGTCGCGGTACGTGGGAACGGGTTTGGGTGAAATCTACCGGGACCTCGTCCGCGGAGCCTACGTGAAGGCTCTCCGACGCTACATCCCCGAGCTCAAGGTGGAAGATACGCTGCCGGGACCCTCCGGCGTCCGCGCGCAAGCCATGATGGCCGACGGCGAAATGGTCGACGACTTCGTGTTTGACGGCGACCAGCGCGTCGTGCACGTTCGCAACGCGCCGTCGCCCGCGGCAACGTCTTCGCTTGCGATCGGGCGGTTCATCGCCGACGACGCCGGCGAGCGCTTCGGCCTCGGCGTAGCTCCGGCGGCCGTCTAGGAACGGTGGCCGGCGAAACCGCCGTCAAACAACTTCCCTACGTCGGCGTCGCTGCGATCGGTATGGGCTTCGGCGTCGCCGGGGTGCCCTTTGCTCCGCTCGACCTCGCCGCGGCAGCGGCCGCCGTCATCCTAGCGGGTTATATAATAGAAAATCGGAGCATGCCGACGGCCCCGATTTGTTTCGTTTACGGATTTCTTTGCGCCGGCGCGGTCGCTTACGTACAGCATCTCGACGCCGACGTCGTCCCGACCGTACTTGCCGCGCTCGCCGTCGGGGCCGCTGCCGCGCTTACGCACGACCGCCCCAAGACCTGGCCGCTGGTCGCGCTTGCGGGCGTCGTCGTCGGCGCCATGCTTTTCTTATTCGACTAGGCGCCCTATTTAACCAATTCGAGAATCGAAAGTTCGGCGGCGTCGCCGTTGCGCACGCGCGACTTTGTGATGCGGGTGTAACCGCCCGTACGGTCCTTCATCGACGGAGCGATCTGCTCGACGAGTTTTTTGACCACCGCGGGCTCGGTGAGAAATTCCGCAAGGTTGCGGCGCGCGGCCACGTCGCCCGCCATCGCGGTCGTGATCAAGCGTTCGACGACCTTGCCGATCTCTTTAGCTTTTGTCGTCGTCGTCTCGATCTTCTCGTGCTTGAAGAACGAAGTCGCCAGGTTGCGCAAGAGCGCTTTTCGATGACCGTCCGTGCGCGACAAGCGCTTGTACTTCATTTGGTGCGGCATTGTAAGTGTCTATCGCTCTCCCTACGCTTGGCGCAGCGAGAGCCCCCTCTCTGCGAGAACTTGCTGAATTTCATCGAGCGACTTCTTGCCGAAGTTACGCATCTTCATGATCTCGTCTTCGGTAAGGTCGAGAAGTTCGGAGATCCGCGAGATCCCGGCGCGCTTTAGACAGTTGAACGAACGGACCGAGAGGTTGAGCGTGTCGACGGGAATGTCCCATTCGTTCGCCGGCGCTTCCGGAAGCGGTTCCTCGCGATTGGTGAAGCCCACGAAAAGGTCGAGCTGATCTTGAATGATCGCCGCGGCCGTCGACAGCGCTTCGTCGGGCGTAATCGACCCGTTGGTTTCGATTTCGATCGTCAGGCGATCGAAGTCCACGCTCTGGCCGACGCGAGTGTCGTCAACCGTGAAGTTAACTTTGCGGATCGGCGAAAAGATCGAGTCGAGCGGGATCAGGCCGATCATGTGCTCGACGTTGCGCTGCTTGTCGGCCATGACGTAGCCGCGGCCCTTTTCGACGCCGATTTCCATCGACAGCTTCGCGTCTTTGGCCGACAGCGTCGCGAGGTGATACGACGGATCTAGAATCTCTACGTCGGCGTCCGGCGCGATGTCTGCGGCCGTTACGTTCTTGGACCCACCGACCGAAAGCGAAAGCACCTTCGGCTCGTCGGTATTCATCTTCACGGGCAAGCCCTTGAGATTGAGCATCAGCGCGATGGTGTCTTCGACCATGCCGTGAATCGTCGAGAACTCGTGAAGAACGCCGTCGATCTTCATATACGTTACGGCGGCTCCCGGAATGGAACCGAGCAGGATGCGGCGCAGCGCGTTACCGAGCGTGATGCCGAATCCGCGCTCGAGCGGTTCGATCGCAAATTTTGCATAATTCTCGCGACGCTCGCGAACGTCGATGCTCGCTCCGGCGGGGATGTCTAACGTGGTCATGAGTACGTTTGGTTCCTTTGTCGCCGTTTACGTTATCCGCCCGGTACCGGACGATCGTACGCCTAACGGCAGCTTTTTGGTGGGTTAGCGCGAGTAGTATTCGACGATCAACTGGATGTCGACCGGCGTATCGATCTGCTCCCGCGACGGTAGTTGGGTGATCTTGCCTTCGTTATTTTGGTCGTTCCACTCCAGCCACTCGGGCGGACGCCGGTTACGGGCGACGTCGAGGTTGGCTTCGAACACCGGCGACTTGGTGCTGCGCTCGGAGATCGAGATCACGTCGCCCGGTTTGACGATGTAGGACGGAATATTAACCGGACGGCCGTTCACCCGAAAGTGACGATGCGTGACCAGCTGCCGCGCCTGCGCGCGACTGCTCGCGAGGTTGAGGCGATAGACGACGTTGTCCAAACGGCGTTCGAGCAGCTGTAAGAACGTCCGGCCCGTCTGGCCGGGGACGCGGGCCGCTTCTCGAAAATAGTTTTCGAACTGCGTTTCGTGAACGCCGTAGTAGCGGCGCATCTTCTGCTTCTCGCGCAGTTGGCGTCCGTATTCCGACGTCTTGGTGCGCGACTTTCCGGCCGTCTTCTGACCGGGCGCGGTGCCTCGCCTTTCGACGGCGCACTTTTTCGTAAGGCAGCGATCGCCTTTTAGAAACAGTTTGATCTTCTCGCCCGTCTTACTGGCCGCGGTTTCGCGGCGGCAGAGACGGCATACGGGGCCGTTGTAACGCGACATAAATTCTCTCTCGTATCCTTAAGGGCTAAACGCGGCGGCGTTTGGGCGGACGGCACCCGTTGTGCGGAATCGGCGTAACGTCTTTGATCATGGTGATCTCGAGGCCGGTAGCTTGAAGCGAGCGAATCGCGGCTTCGCGGCCGCCTCCGGGTCCCTTGACGAGAACCTCGGTCTGTTTCATCCCGTGCTCCATCGCTTTGCGCGCGGCGGCTTCGGCCGCCATCTGCGCGGCGAACGGAGTCGACTTCTTAGAACCCTTGAACCCCAGGTTGCCGGCCGACGCCCACGACACGACGTTCCCGTGCGTATCGGCGATGGTCACGATCGTGTTGTTGAACGAAGCGTGCACGTGCGCGACGCCCGAATGCACGTTCTTAATCTCGCGCTTGCGGCGCGTCTTCGTTTGCTTCTTGGCAGCCAAGAGAATTCTCCGGTGCGCGACGGCACGATCGTGGCGGCGCGCGATGACGTTTTTCCTATCCTCGAACGACGAGGTGTCGTCGCCTCGACCCCCTTGAGGGGATCTTCTACGCGAGCGCTCGGCGATTGCGTTCGCGACCTCGGCCGGGGGCCGGAGGCGGGCATGGTTTGCCGCGACGCCTGAGAGAGGGGCGCCAGTAGGCTATGTTACCTGAGCCCGCCCCCGAGGTCAAGGACTTTAAGGACGCCCTTCGACAGGCTCAGCCCTTCGACAGGCTCAGCCCTTCGACAGGCTCAGGATGACAGACGCCGGGCTCAGCCCTTCGACAGGCTCGGGATGACAAACGCCGGGCTGCACGACAAGGCTAGCCTCAGGACAAGGAGGCCAGGATCGGGACCGGCGCATCGGACTTGTCACCCTGAGCCTGTCGAAGGGCTGAGCGCGGCGGAGCCGCAGTCGAAGGGGCATACCCCCGGGGTCGTCGGCCCAAAGCAAAGAGGCCCCGGCTTGCGCCGGGACCCCTTATTTTCCGCTTCGGGATCCGTTCGCTAGAACTTCAGACCGAGACCGACGTATCCACCGTTGTTGGTGAAGCCGACCGGAGCGTTGCTCTTGTTAGCACCGTTGTTCCCCAGGAAACCAAGGTCGATGAACAGCGGGCTCTTTCCGAGCACGTAGTTGATGCCGATTTGGTATTTGCTAACCCGGTACGCGAGCGTGTAACCGTTTCCGAACGGATCGGTGAACTGGCCGTGCGCGTTGGGATAGTACCAGTAGCTGCCGTACACCGACAGCGGCAGGTTGAGATCCGGAAGCTTTTCGATTCCGTATCCGAAGCCCTGAACTTTCGGATAACCGTAGTTGTTGGACATCGATAGCCAGCCAACGCCGATATAAATCCGAGGATCGAGGACCTTGAGTGCAAAGCGGCCGTCGAAGTCCGTATCGCGGGCGTTGAACCCAGGAACGAACGTCGAACCTTGTCCGCCGATGGTGGTCACGTAGCAGCGGGGATCGTTGACTCCACCGCAAGCGTGGTTGTACTGGAATTGACGGACGTCGCCTTCGATCATCCACGGCAGGTTCACTAGGTTGAACTCCCACGCCGCGCGAGCGGAGTAGTTGAAGCCCTGAGTTCCGCTACCGGGGACGAACTGATTGTACGTCTTGGGCGAAAACAGGTAGTCGCCCACGATGAACAGGTCGTGATACGGGGTCGCCATCGGCGTCGGGCTTGGGGTCGGCGGCGGCGTTGCCGGCGGCGGCGGAGCCGGAGTCGGGGGCGGCGTCGGCGGAATGTAACGCACGACGACGAGTTGCTTGTCGGCAACCCACAGCACGTACGCGCCCATGCCTTCCGAGATTACGCGGATCGGAACGAGAACGTTGCCCTGGTACATGATCGGCGGAACGTCCAGCGGACGCGATTCGCCGTTGATGACGACCTGCGGCTGTCCGACCGTCACTTTGACGTCGGCGCCGGGTTTGGTTACGTCAACGGTCTTGCTCGCCGCGTCGTACGATACGGTCGCGCCCATTTGCTCGAACATCGAGCGCAACGGGATAAGCAAGGTGCCGCCCTTCACCAAAGCCGAAAGAACGCGGCCTTGCTTGAGGACGTCGGGTTTACTGTATACGTGATGGTCGTTATAAAGAATCGGAATCTGCCCTGACGGCGGAGATCCGAAATCCGGAGCGGTCGCGGGGGCACCGGCTTGCGCAAGCACGTTGGTTCCAATGTTGCCATGCGTTTGCGCTGAAGTCGGCGCGGCAACTGCGGTAATTCCGCAGCACGCCGCTACTAAGATGGCGAGCACTCCGGTGCTCAGTCGTTTCACGAAAGCCTCCAATTGATTGCTTGCCGTTTGCTAGGCAGGGCGAACCAAGCCGCCCGGCCCACCTTGACAACGCAATTCGAATGATTAAGGTTGCGCCAAGGGACACTTTTTACGGTCGCTTATTCCACCGAAAGGTCCCTCGGTAAACGCCAAATCCAGAGAATCCCCAGGATTATTTCGGCGATTGCAAGGGTGAATGCGACGCGCGGTCCGTTTTGCCTGTCTACGAGGTGCGATTTAAGCAACACCGCCCCCGCAATAATCGGCGCCGCCGTTTGAGGACCCACCACCGCGAGGTTCCAGATCGCCATCGTCGTGGCTAGCGCACCGGGCGGCAGTACGCGGCAGGCAAGCGCCCAATCCGCGACCAGGAATATCCCCCACCCGATCCCGGCGACCAGGGCCGCGACACCGGCCACGGCCGGCGAATCGGCTCCGATAAAGAGACCCAATGCGGCCGCGACGATTCCGGCGCCGATCGTTACGACGGCGCGCTTATCCGCGGCATCGCTGGGGCGTGCCGCAATTGTCGCACCGACCGCCCCGACCACCGTGAAGAGCAAGATTAGGATTCCGCTCTCGGTCTTGACCGGCAGATGTTCCATACGAGGCAACGACGCGACGTAAAAGTACAAATAGCCCAGCAGTGTGTAGAAGCCGGTATAGACCAGCGCCCGCGAAACGAACAGGTCCACGAACGGCCTGGAAATCACGAGGCGTTCCGCCGCTGCAGATGTGCGTAACGGCAAACGCCTGACGTGAGCGACGGTGGCCGCGCACGTCGCGAGAAGTATCGCGGACAGCGCGGCAGCCACGACGCGCGTATCGAGCACCAGGGCCGCCAGCGCCGCGCCGGTCGCGTTGCCCGCGCTCTGCAGGGCCGCCATCCAACCCGAGGCCGTACCGTATCGTGAAGGCTCGACCGCGTCGGGAACGGCCGCCTGGTACGCGCCGATGGCAAAGTTCATTCCGGCCTGCAGAACGACGACCGACGCAACGAGTTGTCCGACGTCGTGGGCGCCGTAAAACCACAGCAGCGCGACCGCGGACGCCGAGGCGCCCCACACGTAAAAGCCGGTACGGCCGTGCCCGCGTCGCGCCAACGCATCCGACCATATGCCCGCGCCGAGCTGAACGGCTGCCGCGACCCCGGCGCCCGTGACCGCTAAGACGCTATATAACGCGATGGCGCTCGTTCCGCCGATCTCCGCGCTTCGCGACTGAAGCGAAAGACCGAGCAACGCCCCCCAGACCGCTTGAATCCCGAACCAAAAAAAGGCCAGGCGCGCCGGGCTCGCGCGTTCAGTCATGCGAACACGCGTAGCGGTATTCGGCCGCATCGTCCGCGTCGTACGCGAGCTCCGGCGCGCACCCGCGAACGGCGATCGCGGCGTTCTCGAGCACGTGGGATGCGCGGCGTTCCACCGCGGCGATCGAAAGACGCTTGAAAATGAGGCGCACGAGCGCTGCCGGACCGGCGATGGCAGCCATGCGCGCGGGGGACTTGCGCGCATCGAAGAAGGCCGTCGCGAGATCGACGACGCGCCCGCGCGCAGCCGGCGGAATGAGGAACGCTCCGCCGTTGACGACGCACTCGCCGGCCAGCGTTACGCCGAACGGCGGCGCACCCGGAAAGCGCTGCACGAACGATGCGCGGTCGCAAACGGGCATAGCGACGGTATGCGGCGGCACGGACGCGAGGAACCCGCGAATTGCCGCGCCGGTCACGTACGGCATGTCGCTGGTTAGATACAGCAGCGGCACGTCGCGCCGCCACGCCGTAAGGGCGCGGCGCACGTTCTCGCCGCCGCTCGCGCTCTCGTCGATCGTCCGCACGCCGCGCGCGTCGCACGCCGCTCGCACCTGCCCTCCGCCGACGACGGCGACGCATTCGGAGGGGGCGATTTCGAGGGCTGCGTCGAGGACGCGGTCGAGCATCGTCCGTCCTCGTACGGCGGCCAGCGCCTTGACGCTGGTTCCGGCCAAGTCGGCGTAGTCGCCGTCGACCCGCGCTCCGGCCGTAATGGCGACGTGAGGCTGCAAACGCATCGGGCCCGGCATTTGCCGGGCCCGCGTCGCTTTACTTCTTGACCGCTACTTTCTTCTTGCCGGCGACGGTCCGCTTCGGACCTTTGCGCGTGCGGGCGTTGGTCTTGGTTCGCTGGCCGCGCACCGGAAGGCCGCGGCGATGGCGCAAACCCCGATAGCAGCCGATATCCATTAGGCGCTTGATGTTGCCCTGGACCTCGCGGCGCAGATCGCCTTCGACGCGCAAGGCGAGCTGATCGATCGCGTCGCGGAGCTTCTTTTCGTCGTCCTCGGTCAGCGCCTTTACGCGCGTGTCGGCGTCGACGCCGGCGTGCGCCAGCACGCGGCGCGCGGTCGCAGGACCGATGCCGTAGATGTACGTTAACCCGATTTCGATGCGCTTTTCGCGCGGAAGATCGATACCAGCGATACGAGCCATAACTGCTTTCTTTAGAAAACGGGGCGGCACGGCCCCCCGTTCACCCCCGAGCGGCCACTCGGCCGCTCACGGGGGCTGTGCCCCCGTAAACCCCCGAGCGCCCGTCCGGCGGCTAGGTGTGAACTACCCCTGCACCTGTTTGTGTTTGGGGTTGACGTCGCAGATCACGCGGACCTTACCGTGGCGCCGGATGACCTTGCATTTTTCGCAAATTTTCTTGACCGATGGACGAACCTTCATAACATTCTTTCTTTTAAAAACGGGGCGGCACGGCCCCCCGTTCACCCCCGAGCGGCCACTCGGCCGCTCACGGGGGCTGTGCCCCCGTAAACCCCCGAGCCGCCACTCGGCCGCTCACGATCTACTTATAACGGTACGTGATTCTGCCGTGCGTTAGATCGTACGGCGAGAGTTCCACGAGAACGCGATCTCCGGGAAGAATACGAATGAAATTCATCCGAATCTTTCCCGACACGTGAGCGAGCACTTTGTGCCCGTTCGCGAGCTCAACGCGAAACATCGCGTTGGGAAGGGGCTCGACGATCGTGCCCTCGACTTCGATCGCCTCTTCCTTAGGCGTCGCCGTCTTGGCCGCTTTGTCGGCCCGGGCCTTGGCCCGCGCCGGTCGCCGGCCTCCACGCTTGCGCGCCATCAGAGCGCTCCTTTCATACGGTTGCCGCCTGTGCCGGCCGGTATTGCTCCGCGTCGGCATGTTCGCCGAATTCTCGGAGCGTGAGGATCCGCGGACCCTCTTCGGTCACGGCGATCGTATGCTCGAAGTGCGCTGCGAGTTTACCATCTGCGGTGACGACTGTCCAGCCATCTTTGAGGATCTCGACCCGGTGGTCGCCTTGGGTAATCATCGGTTCCACCGCCAGGACCAGGCCCGGGCGCATTTCCATGCCCTCGCCGGCTTGGCCGAAATTGGGTACGTGGGGCTCTTCGTGCATCTCCCGGCCGACGCCGTGGCCGACCAGTTCCCGTACGACCCCGTAGCCGTGGCTCTCCGCGTGCCGCTGCACGGCAGCGCCGATGTCGCCGACGTGGTTGCCTTTGCGCATCTGACCTATGCCCGCCATCAGGCACTCCTGCGTGACGTCCATCAACTGCTTAGCGTACGCCGGAACGGTCCCGATGGGCACGGTCACGGCGCTATCGCTCACGTAGCCGTCCAACGTCGTCCCAATGTCGATGGAAAGCAAATCGCCTTCACGCAGCACGCGATCGCCGGGTATCCCGTGCACGACTTCGTCGTTCACGGACGCGCAAATCGACGCCGTAAAACCGTGATAGCCCTTAAAGGTCGGAACGCCGCCGCGTCCGCGGATGCCTTCCTCGGCCATCCGGTCCAACTCGCCGGTGGTGATGCCGGGCCGGGCGGCCTTCATCAAATCCACCAGAACTGCGGCGGTAATCCGGCCGCTGCGGCGCATGGTCTCGATCTCGCGGGCGGACTTTAGCGTAACCATGTAAAGTCCGTCATTCGTGAGCGTGCTCCATCTGCAGCGCGTGAAGCAAATCGTGCGTTACGGCGTCGACCGGCCGTGCGGCGTCGATGCTGGTAAGGCGGCTCGGCTGGCAGTTGCGATAAAAGCTCACCAGCGGCATGGTCTGCGCTTCGAAAACGTCCAGCCGCTTCGCGACGGTCTCCGGTTTGTCGTCGTCGCGCTGGACCAGCGGACCGCCGTCCTCGTCGTCAACGCCGGGCGTGTGCGGCGGGTTGCTGCGTTCGTTGTAAACGCGTCCCGTACGAGGGTTGCTCCAGCGGCCCAGCAGCCGCGATTCGAGCTCGCGGCGAGGCACTTCGAAGTACACGGCCCAGGGTAGGCCGCGACCCCGCGCCGTTAACATCGCATCGAGCGCGCGCGCCTGAGCCGCGGTGCGCGGGAAACCGTCGAACAGAACGGCGGTGTCGTCGCGCAGCTCGCCTTCCACCATTTTGACGATGAGACCGTCGGGCACCAATTCGCCCCGCTGCATGTAGCCTTGCGCCTCGCGACCCAGTGGGGTACCCCCCTCTCGGTGAGCGCGCAGCAAGTCACCCGTGGATATCTGGCGATAGCCAAAGCGCTTTTGCAGAATCTGCGCTTGCGTGCCTTTGCCCGCACCCGGGCCGCCTAGCAGAACGACGTCCGAGACCATCAGCGTTTGATGAATCCTTTATAGTCGCGCATTGCCAGCCGCGCTTCGATCTGGTTGATCGTGTCGAGAGCGACGCCGACGACGATCAGCAGCGACGTCGAACCCAGATAGAAGCTGGTAACCGAGAGACCTCGTTGTAGCGCACCCGGGAGCACCGCGAGCAAGCCCAGGTAGATCGCGGCCGCGGTCGTCAGGCGCACGAGAATTTTGTTGAGATAATCGACGGTGGGCTGGCCGGGCCGGATCCCCGGGATGAACGAGCCCGATTTCTTGAGGTTGTCGGCGACGTCGCGCGTGTTGAGCACGATCGAGCTATAGAAGAACGTGAAGACGACGACCAGTAAGAAGTAGACGACGTTGTAGAGGAAGCCGTTCGGACTGAAATACTGGTTCAAAAATGCGGAAACTTGCGAAACCAATCCCGTTGCGCCGGGGCGGGCGAACCACGTCAGCGCCTGCTGCGGAAGCAGCAGGATCGAGATCGCGAAGATGATCGAAATGACGCCGGCGTTGTTCAGGCGTAGCGGAATGTAGGTCGAACGTCCGGCGAACATCTTGCGACCCACCACGCGGCGGGCTTGCTGCACCGGCACGCGGCGCTGTCCCTGGTAGAGAAAGACGATCGATACGATGATGATAAGCGCGATCGCTATATAGAGGAACAGGTTGAGCAAGCTCTCGCCGCCCTGGCTGGTCAACGAATACGTGTTGGTGACGTACGTCGGGAACCGAAGCACGATGCCGATGAAGATGATCAGCGACACGCCGTTTCCGATTCCGCGATCGGTGATCTGCTCGCCGAGCCACATCAGGAACAGCGTTCCGGCAACCATCGCGACGATCGCGAACAAGAGATACCAAACCGTCGTACTGTAAAAGACGCCCGATCGCTGCATCGATATGGCCATGAACGTCGCCTGCATGGTGGCGAGCACGATCGTGAGCCACCGGGTATATTGGCCGATCTTGCGGCGGCCTTCGTCGCCGCCCTTCTTGGCAAGTTCCTCGAGATTCGGAAGCACCACCGTCATGAGCTGCATGATGATCGAGGCGTTGATGTACGGCGTGATGCCCATCGCGATGATGGAGAGCTTCTGAAGCGCGCCGCCCGACAGGAAGCCGAGCAGGTTGTAAAAGGTGCCGCTCTGCAGAACCGCCTGCCAGCGCGCCTCGTTGACGTTGGGCAGCTGCACGTGAATCATGAAGACGAACCACGCGAATGCAAAAAACACGAAGCCGACGCGCTTGCGGATCTCCGGAACCAGGAGGGCCGCGCGGAGATTACTTAACACGAATTGTTAATTCTCGGCGATCTGCGCACCGGCGGCCACGAGCGCTTCGCGGGCGCTGGTCGAGAAAGCCACGTCGCGAAAGCGTAGCCCGCTGGGAAGTGCGTTTCCGCTCTTGCTGCCGCCCAGAACTTTCACGCCGTCGAGCAGCGACTTGAGAATGCCCTTCGCCTTGAGCGATTCGGGCGTCACTTCGACCGCCACGTCCCACGACGCGAGCTGGTGCAGGTTGACGACGGCCAGGCGCGACCGGAAGTGCCCGATGTCGCGGGCTTTCTGCGAATAGCCGCGCTTGTGCGGAAGACGGCGCGCCCACGGCGTCTGTCCGCCTTCGAACGCGGGCCCCTTGCCGCCGCCCGAACGAACGGTCTGCCCCTTCCCGCCCTCGCCTCCGGTCTTGACCATGCCCGAGCCGTGGCCGCGACCGATGCGCTGGCGTTTGGGCCACGAGCCTTCGGCCGGTTTGAGCGAGCCTAGTCTCATCACCGGACCGCTGGGGGCGGCGAGGTGCGAGGCCGCGACGGCCGATTTCTTGCCCGCGGACTTCTTTGCGGGAGCCGCCTTCGCGCTGGACTTCGCACTCGCGGTTCCCTTGGATTTCTTCTCTGCCATGACTATCTTTCGTTAGCTTGCGGCTACGCCGCGAAGATTTCTTTCACCGTTTTGCCGCGGAGTTGCGCTATCTGCTCGACCGTGCGCAGCGAGCGCAGGCCTTCGATCGTCGCGAGCACGACGTTGATCGGATTGTTCGATCCCAGCGACTTGGTGAGAATGTCGTGGATGCCGGCCAGTTCCAGCACCGCGCGCATCGAGCCGCCCGCGATGACGCCCGTTCCGGGAGCGGCGGGCTTAAGCATGACCGAGGCCGCTCCGACGACCTGATGGACCGCGTGGGGGATGGTCTTCTCGACCATCGGCACCGTCACGAGGTTCTTCTTCGCCGCTTCGACCGCTTTGCGGATCGCCTCGGGAACTTCGCCCGCTTTGCCGACGGCAAAACCGACCTTGCCCTTGCGATCCCCGACGACCACGAGCGCGCTGAAGCTGAAACGCTTACCGCCCTTGACGACTTTCGCGACACGATTGACGCGCACGACGGTCTCTTCGAAGCCACTGTTGTCGCGATCGCGACCACCACGATAATTCATTAAAACTCCAGTCCCGCTTCGCGTGCCGCATCGGCTAATGCCTGGACGCGTCCGTGATATTTGTAACCACCGCGGTCGAAGACGACCTGCGATATGCCGGCCGACTTCGCCCTCTCTCCGATCGCCGAGCCCACGGCTTTGGCCGCCTCGACGTTGGTCTTGGACTCCAGCTTTCCCGACAGCGCCCCGTCGCGGGTGGAGACCGCGACCAGCGTGTGCCCCGCGGCGTCGTCCACGATCGTCGCGTAGATGTGATGCAGCGTGCGGCGCACGAGCAAGCGCGGACGCTCCGGCGTACCGGCCAGGCGCTTGCGCAGACGCACGTGGCGTGCGCGGCGCGCTTCGTCCTTAGAATTTCGCGCCATTACTTCTTCCCAGCCTTCCCGGCCTTGCCGAGCTTCTTGCGCACCAGCTCGCCTTCGTAGCGGATTCCCTTGCCTTTGTAGGGCTCGGGCGGACGCAGGTTGCGAATCTCGGCGGCGACTTGGCCGACCTGCTGCTTGTCGATGCCGTCCACGTGAATCTTATTCTGGCCTTCGACCGAGAGCGAGACGCCCTTGGGCGCGGCGAAGACGACCGGATGCGAGTAGCCCAGCGTGAGATTCAGTTTTTCGCCGGCCTTGGCGGCGCGGTAGCCGACGCCTTGGATCTCGAGGCTCTTGCGGAACCCCTTGCTGACGCCCTCGACCATGTTAGCAATAAGCGAGCGCGTCAGTCCGTGCGCGGAGCGATGCGGTTTGGCGTCGCCTTTGCGTTCGACGATAACGCTGCCGTCCTCGACCTTTATCGAAACGGACTGCGCCAGGACTTGCTGGCGGAGCTCGCCTTTGGGGCCTTTGACGTGGACTTCATCGTCGCCCAACGTTACGTTGACTCCGTTGGGAAGCGCGACCGGAAGTTTACCTATACGAGACATGCTGTTCTTTCCTCGACCTACCAGACGTACGCAAGGACTTCACCGCCGACGCCGAGCTTTTTGGCTCGCTTGCCGGACATGATGCCCTGAGACGTCGACATGATCACGACCCCGAAGCCGCCGAGCACGCGCGGAATTTCGGTTCTGCCCGTGTATACGCGCAGGCCGGGCCGCGAGATGCGCCGGAGGCCGGTGATCGTCTTTTCCTTTTCTGGGCCGTATTTGAGCTGGATCCGAATGGTGCCCTGAGGCCCTTCGCTGACGCGCTCGAATCCGTTGATGAAGCCCTCGTCCTCGAGGATCTTCGCGATCGCCTGTTTCACGCGCGAGGCCGGAACGTCGACCACCTTGAGGTTGGCCGTATTCGCGTTGCGAATGCGCGTAAGCATGTCGGCGATGGGATCGGTGATAGCTGCCACTCTACGATATCCCCCTTACCACGAAGCCTTCGTCACGCCCGGCACTACGCCGCGGTGCGCGTTCTCGCGAAAGCAGATCCGGCACATGGCGAACTTGCGGAGATAGCCCCGGGGGCGTCCGCAAAGTTTGCACCGGTTGTGCTCGCGCACGTCGAACTTTTGCTTGCGCTGCGATTTGACGATCAAACTCGTCTTAGCCATTAACCCTTACCTCTCAAACCCGAGCTGGCCGACGTTCCTTTTTGGATCGGAAGGCCCATAGCCGACAGAAACTCCGCAGCCTCTTCGTCGGTCTTCGCCGTCGTTACGATGGTGATGTCCATGCCGCGCGTCTTGTCGACTTTGTCGTAGTTGATCTCCGGGAAGACCAACTGCTCGCGCAGCCCGAGATTGTAGTTACCGCGACCGTCGAACGACTTCGCCGCCAGGCCGCGAAAATCGCGGATACGAGGCAGCACGATGTTGAACAATTTGTCGAGAAACACGTACATGCGCTCGCCACGAAGCGTGACCTTCGCGCCGATGTTCATGCCCTCGCGCAACTTGAACGCCGCGATCGATTTCTTCGCTTTCGTAACGATCGGCTTCTGGCCGCTGATCGCTACCAGCTCGGCCACCGCCGCGTCCAGCGCCTTGGCGTTCACGATCGCCTCCCCGACGCTCATGTTGATGACCACCTTCTCCAGCTTCGGAATCTGATGGACGTTTCCGTAACCGAACTTCTCCCGCAGCTGTCCGCGGATCTCGCCGTCGTATTTCTCTTTCAAACGCGAAGCCACGACTACGCTCCCTTCGCCGATTCGCGCGCCGGCTCGCCGCACTTGGCGCAGACGCGCTGGTGCTGCTTGCCGTCGGCCGAGCGGCCGCTGCGCAGACGCGTGGGGATCTTGCACTTTTCGCAAACGTACTGGAGCGCGGAGATGGGCAGCGGCGACTCTTTCTCGACGATGCCGCCGGTCTGGGAAGAGCCACCCATGTTCTGGCCTTGCTGGCCCTGCTTGGTATGGCGCTTGACGACGTTGATGCCTTCCACGGTCGCGCGGTCGCTACCGGGGAAAACGGCTTTGACGATGCCGCGGCGACCCTTTTCTTTGCCGCGGCGGACGACGACGGTGTCGCCTTTGAGGATCTGCAGCGTTGCCGCCATGTTAGAGCACCTCCGGTGCAAGGGACGCGATCTTCAGGAATCCGCGATCGCGCAATTCGCGCATGACGGGGCCGAAGACGCGCGTGCCGCGCGGATCGAGATTGTCCTTTTCGCCCTTGATAATGACGCAGGCATTGTCGTCGCAACGGACGACCGAACCGTCGGTCCGCCTTATCGGCGCGGAGGTGCGCACGATGACGGCTTTGACGACTTGGCCTTTCTTGACGGCGGCGCCGGGAATCGCGCTCTTCACCGTGCCGACCACGACGTCTCCGACGTGCGCGTAGACGTGACGGCTTCCGCCGGTGACGTGAATCACCAGCAGTTCTCGAGCGCCCGAATTGTCGGCGACTTTCAGCCGGGTTTCCTGTTGAATCATGTTCTCGCTACTTTGCCTTCTCTACGATTTCGACCAAACGCCAACGCTTGTCGCGGGACAGCGGACGGCACTCGGCGATGCGGACGATGTCGCCGATGTTGGCTTCGTTTTTTTCGTCGTGCGCCTTGAACCGGGACGACTTACGGACGATCTTGCCGTAGATCGGATGGGGGACGCGCGTCTCCGAGACGACCACGATGGTTTTGTCCATCTTGTTCGACGCGACGCGTCCTTGCTTTACTCGCCGCGACGTACGCGTCTCGGGGCTATGCTGCTCCATTACGTTCCTCTGCGATGCGCTTTTCGGAAATGACGGTTTGAATCTGGGCGTAGGTGCGCCGCATCGCACGGATTTTCGAAAAGTCCGTGAGGTGGCCGGTGCGCAGGGCGAATCGCAAGTTGAACAACTCGGCCTTCGCGTCGCGCGCCTTCTGCTGGAGCTCGGCGACCGTGAAGCCGCGCAGTTCGTTCAGTTCGTTCTTCTGCATCGCCTCAGGCCTCCTCGCGCGAAACGATCTTGGTTCCGATGGGAAGTTTGGCCGCGGCACGGCGCAGCGCTTCGCGCGCGACGCCCGGCTCGACGCCGGACAGCTCGAAGAGCACGCGCCCCGGGCGCACGACGGCGACCCAGAACTCCGGGTTGCCCTTACCGGCACCCATCCTGACTTCGGCAGGCTTCTTCGTGACCGGCTTGTCCGGAAATACCTTGATCCAGACTTTACCGCCGCGTTTGATGTGACGCGTCATCGCGATACGCGCCGCTTCGATTTGACGGTTGCTCATCCAGCACGGTTCCATCGCCTGGAGGCCGTACTCGCCGAACGTCAAGGTGCTGCCGCGAACGGCGCGCCCCGTCATCCGGCCGCGCTGAACTTTGCGCCACTTCACGCGCTTGGGAGTTAACATTATTCAACGACCTCGGTTTGCGGAGGCTGCTCGTCATGCGTCTGCGCCGCTTCTTGCGCGGGCTCGACGGCCGCCGTAGGTTGCGCGGACTCGACCGGCGCGGCGTGCGCCGGATCGACCGTGGGCTCGGGACGCGCGAGAATGGGCTCCGCCGCGTGTGCGGCCTCGACCGGAACCGCGGGCTCCAAAACCGAGGCCGGCTCCGGCGTCGGCGCGGGCGCCATCTCCGCGACGTCGCCGCGCGGCGTCACGGCTCCGGCTCCATTGGCCGGACGCGTGCGGCCGCGGCCGCCGCGATCGCGACGATCGCGGAACGGGCGGTCGGGACGATCCATGCGATTGGCATCGCCGCGAACCTGTTCGGGCAGCACCTCTCCGCGATAGATCCAAACCTTCACGCCGATGCGACCGAAGGTGGTGAACGCCTCGACGTGCGCGTAGTCGATGTCGGCGCGCAGCGTGTGGAGCGGAACTTTACCGTCGGCGTTGCGCTCGGTGCGCGCGATCTCCGCGCCGCCCAACCGGCCCGAAACCTGCACCTTGACGCCACGGGCGCCGGCCCGCATCGTCCGCATGATGGACTGTTTCATGGCGCGGCGGAACGCGATCCGCTTCTCGAGCTGATCGACGATGTTTTGGGCAACGAGACGAGCGTCCAGTTCGGGATGCTTGATCTCCATCACGTTGACCTGAACGTTCTTGCCGGTCAGCTTTTCGAGATTCTTACGGATGTCCTCGATACCCACGCCGCGCTTGCCGATGATAATGCCCGGCTTGGCGGTGTTGACGATGACGCGCGCCTGATTGGTGCGCCGCTCGATTTCGATCTTGCTGATTGCGGCCGAACGCATCCACTTATTGAAAAACTTGCGAATGGCGACGTCTTCGTGAAGCCAGTCTATGTAGTGCTTTTTCTCGAACCAGCGGCTGTCCCAGGTACGGGTAATACCTAGACGCAGTCCGACCGGGTGAATCTTCTGACCCATGTTACTTCGTCGCTCCCGCTGCGGTTTTGCTCGCCGTGCGTTTCTTGGCCGGGGCCTTTTTGGTGGCCGTCGAAGCGCCGCCGGCAGCGCGACGCGGACGATGGGAAACCGATACCGCGGCGCCCGCACGCGCCTTGCGCGGCTTGGCGGGCGGCTCTTCGCTCACGACGACCGTCACGTGCGAAAGACGCTTACGCTTGAAGTACGCGCGGCCTTGCGCGCGCGGATCCAACCGCTTGGTAAAGCGGCCTCCCGGGCCGCCGTCGACCGTAATGCGCGAGACGTAGAGCTCGTCGGCGTTCATGTCGTGGTTGTTTCCGGCATTGGCCGCCGCGCTCCGGACCAGTTTTTCGATCGGCTCGGCGGCGTACACGTCGGCAAACTTCAGGAGCACGAGAGCTTCGCGCACGCTCTTACCGCGAATCGCATCCGCGACGCGGCGAAGCTTGCGCGGACCCATTCGCACGAAGCGCAAGTGCGCGCTGGCCGTGGGACGCCGTTCTTGAATCTGCTCGCTCACGTTACTTCACCGCCGCCTTGTCGCCGCCGTGCCCCCGGAAGCTGCGCGTGGGCGCAAACTCACCAAGTTTGTGACCGACCATGTTTTCGGTTACGTACACGGGCACGTGCGCGCGGCCGTTATGAACGCCGATGGTGTGTCCCACCATGGACGGAACGATCGTCGAAGCGCGGCTCCACGTCTTGATGACGCGCTTCTCGCGCGTTTCGTTCAGGCGCTCGACCTTCTTGACCAGATGGTCCGCGACGAACGGCCCTTTCTTAAGTGAACGTCCCATAATTACGACTTACGCTTTCTGACGATCATGGTAGCGGTGCGCTTGTTGCGGCGCGTCTTTTTGCCCATCGTCATCTGACCCCAGGGCGTGGTCGGAGGACGGCCGGAGGTCGAACGCGCCTCACCGCCGCCGTGCGGGTGGTCGACCGGATTCATGGCGACGCCGCGGACCGTCGGCCGTTTGCCGAGGTGCCGCGAACGTCCGGCGGTGCCGATGACCTGGTTCTCGTGCTCGACGTTGCCGAGTTGGCCGATCGTCGCGCGGCAGTTGATGTGGATCTTTCGCACTTCGCCCGACGGCATGCGCACCTGCGAGTATTCGTCTTCCTTCGCCATGAGTTGCGCCGACACGCCGGCACTACGCACCAGTTTACCGCCCTGGCCGGGCCGCAACTCGATGTTGTGGATTACGGTGCCGACGGGAATGTTCTTAATCGGCAGGCAGTTCCCGATTTTGATGTCGGCCGCCGCGCCCGACTCGATCACGTCGCCGACGTTCAAGCCGACCGGAGCGAGGATGTAGCGCTTTTCGCCGTCGCGATAGTTCAGCAGCGCGATGCGCGCGGAGCGGTTGGGATCGTACTCGATCGTCGCCACCTTGGCCGGAATAGCGTCCTTGGTGCGCTTGAAGTCGATGATGCGGTATTGCTTACGCGTACCGCCTCCCTTGTGGCGAACCGTGATGTGCCCGTTGTTGTTCCGGCCGGAGTGCTTCTTGCGTACTTCGACTAGCGACCTTTCCGGTTCGACCTTGCTTAGGTCGGAAAAATCGATCGTGGTCACGAAGCGGCGCCCCGGGGATGTCGGACGATATTTCTTTACTGGCATATCTTATTGCTCGAAATAGTTGACGCCGCCCAGTTCGATTTTCTGACCGGGCTTTAAAGTGACGACGGCTTTCTTAAAATCGCTTTGCTTGCCGCTGGTACGAACGCCGCGGCGCGCGAAACTGCGCTTCTTGCCGAGCGAGTTGACGGTGTTGATCTTCACGACGTCGACTTTGAATATCTCTTCGACGGCGTGACGGATCTGCGTCTTGGTCGCATCCGGATGAACCACGAACGTATACTGGGCGGCCAGTGCGGCCGCCATCGATTTCTCGGTGATGCGCGGCGAAACGATGATGTCGCGTGCGTCCATTACTTGTGGCCTCCGTCGCTTGTCAGGTTTCCGGTGAGCGCCTCGTACGCGGACGTCGTGAAGACGAGGCGCTCGTAGCGCAGGACGTCCTTGACGTCCAGGGCTCCCTCGTGCGTCACGGCGACTTTTTGAAGGTTGCCGCTAACGCGAACGATCGTGTCGCCGGCAGCCTCGTTACGAGCGCACACGACCAGCGTCTTGGGCCCCGTCTTGGCGGCCTTGGCGCTGCCGAAGAGGAGGTTTGCGAATTCGCCGGTCTTCGCGATCGCGAAACCATCGGTATCGAGCAGCGTCACCGCGCCGTTCTTAAAACGGTCGGCCAGCGCGGCTACCAGCGCCAAACGGCGCTCCTTCTTGTTCAGGCCGGTGGAGAAGCTGCGCGGCTGCGGACCGAAGACGACGCCGCCGTGGCGCCACTGCGGCGAGCGGATCGAACCCTGGCGCGCCCGCCCGGTTCCTTTTTGCTTCCACGGTTTGCGGCCGCCGCCGGCCACTTCGTCGCGCTTTTTCGTCGACGCCGTGCCGGCGCGCGTGTTCGCGAACTCACGGTACACCGCGCGGAAAAGCGTGTGGCCTTTGCCGCTGTAGTCCTTCTCGAAGATCGCCGGCATCTCTACGTCGCGAACGACTTTACCGGTGGTATCGATAACGCTCGGCATCGTTACGCCTCCGCCGCTTTCTTGGTTTTTACGCTCTTGCGAACGACGACCAGCGAATTCTTCGGGCCCGGTACGGGTCCGCGCAGAAGCAGGAGATTGCGCTCAGGATCGGCTTGCACGACTTCCAAATTCTGGTGCGTGGTGCGATCCACGCCGTAGTGTCCCGGACGCCGGCTGCCCTTAACGGTGCGGCCCGCGTTGGTATCGCCGTTGGATCCCGGCTGGCGGTGAATCATCGAACCGTGGCTCGCTCCACCACCCGAAAAGTTATGCCGCTTGATGCCACCGGAAAATCCGTGACCCTTCGAAATGCCCACGACGTCCACGCGATCGCCCCGTTCGAAATTTGCAACCGTGACCGTCTGGCCGACTTCCGTGTCCTCGATGTCGTCGCGGAACTCGCGAACGTAGCGTAGCGCGGCAACGCCCTGCTTCTTGAAATGTCCGGCAAGGGCACTGGTGGTGCGATGCTTCTTTATCGAACCGAAACCCAAAGCGACGGCTTCGTAGCCGTGCTTCTCCTTCGTCCGTCGCTCCACGACCGTGCAGGGACCGGCTTCGATTACCGTGACCGGCACGAATCGGCCGTCATCGGTAAACACGCTCGTCATCCCAACCTTGCGGCCAAGGATGTTCTTCATATCCTCGTCCTTAGTGACGTATAGATGCTGGCAAGCACACGGGTCCAGGCGTACTGCTTGTTCTTCTACCGGCACGCGCGACGAAGCGGCGGCCGGCCGGACCACAACCCCCGAACTATACCAAGGTGGCCCAGCAGCGTCAAGGCCTTGGGTCGGGGCCTTGAGGACGTGGGGGCTTACCGCTTAGGCCTGGTTGAACGCTCGGCAGTGCCCGCACTGCATGATCACGTCCTGGACCAGCGTCCCGGTGGCCAAAACCGTTCCGCACTCCCCGCACTCCAGATCGGGGAAACGGGCGTCCGTCCCGATGTAGAATCGCGGATCGTCGTCGAAATCGTCCTCGCGGGTCAGGACCTTGCCGGAATATGGGCGGGTGGGTTGCGGGACGACCATGAGCCGGCGGGGCGGGATCGGTGACTGTGCCACGTACGCGTCCTCCTAACGATCGTTCTGCCGGCCACGGCGGGTCATTCGAACGCCGAGATTCCGGTAACGGCTTGGCCGAGCACCAGGGTGTGGACTTCGCTCGTTCCTTCGTAGGTGAGCACCGATTCGAGATTGTTCATATGGCGCACGATCGGGTATTCCAGCGTGACGCCGCTCGCACCGAGGATCGTTCGCGCTTCGCGTGCGATCGCGAGCGCTTCGCGGACGTTGTTGAGCTTTCCGAAGCTGACCTGCGCCGGATGCAGGCGCCCCGCATCTTTCATGCGGCCCAGATGCAGAGCCAGCAGCGTTCCCTTGTTGAGCTCCACCAGCATGTTTGCGAGCTTCTCTTGAGTGATCTGAAAGCCCGCGATTGGGCGGTCGAATTGCACGCGCGTCTTGGCGTACTCGAGAGCGGTCTCGTAACACGACCGCGCGGCGCCCATCGACCCCCAAACGATCCCGTAGCGGGCTTCGTTAAGACACGCGAGCGGCCCGGCGAGTCCTCGTGCGAGCGGCAACTCGGCGTTTGCCGGAATGCGACAGTCGGCGAAGACCAGCTCGCTCGTTACCGAGGCACGTAGCGAGAGCTTGCGCTCGATGTCCGACGCGCTAAAGCCGGTCGTACCCTTCTCGACGACGAAACCGCGGATGCCGTCTTCGCTGCGCGCCCACACGATCGCGACGTCCGCGATCGAGCCGTTGGTGATCCAGAGCTTGGTTCCGTCGAGGATCCAGTCCGTGCCGTCTCTCCGCGCCCGCGTGCGCATGCCGGCTGGATTGCTCCCGAAATCCGGTTCCGTGAGCCCGAAGCAGCCGATGCGATCGCCGGCCGCCATCGGCGGCAACCACGCGCGCTTCTGTTCTTCGGATCCCCACCGGTGGATGGCGTACATCGCGAGCGAGCCCTGCACCGATGCGAAGCTGCGTACGCCGCTGTCTCCGGCTTCCAGCTCCGCGCACGCGATGCCGTACGCAACGGCGCTCGCGCCGGGGCAGCCGTAGCCCTCCAGATGCATGCCCAGTAAGCCCAAGCGGCCCAGCTCGCGGCCGAGCTCGCGCGGCAAGATTCCACGTTCGAACCACTCCGCGACGTTGGGGAGCACGCGGTCGCGCACGAATCCACGGACCGTTTCGCGTATGAGGCGCTCTTCGTCGCTCAGCAGCGCGGAAACGTCGATGAAGTCCACCGCGTCGGGCGGCGCCGCGCTAACGGTGGTACCGGTCATCTATTCACGAAGCTCATGTCGGCGTAGCGGTCGCCCGATGCCGCCCCGGCCGGAAACGCGGCTTCGATCGAATCGGCTTCTTCGGGACCGAGCCGAAACGCCGCCGCCCCCAGGTTCTCTTCGAGATATTTCACGCGCTTGGTTCCAGGAATTGGGACCACGTCCGGTCCTCGCGACGATAGCCACGCGAGCGCCAATTGCGCCGGCGTGCACCCTTTGCGTGCCGCCACGAAGCGAACTTGATCGACGAGATCCAGGTTTTTGGAAAAGTTGTCGCCGCGAAAGCGCGGAGACTCGCGCCGGTAATCGTCCTGCGCAAAGTCTTCCGGGCTTGCGATCGCTCCGGTGAGAAACCCGCGCCCAAGCGGACTGTACGCGACGATGCCGATTCCGCAATCGCGCGCGGCCTGCAACTGGCCGTTGGACTCGATGTCGCGGGACCAGAGCGACCACTCGCTTTGGAGCGCCGCGATCGGATGGACCGCCGCCGCGCGCCTGACGTTTTCGGAGTTCGCTTCGGAAAGCCCGAGATAGCGAACCTTTCCGGCCGTAACCAAATCGGCCATCGCACCGACGGTTTCTTCGATCGGAACGCCCGTATCGACGCGATGCTGATAGTACAAGTCGACGTGGTCGACACCCAGGCGCTGCAACGAGGCATCGCAGGCCGATTTCACATAGTCGGGGCGCCCGTTAACGCCGCGCTTTTCCGGATCCTTCGCGTCGCGAACGATGCCGAACTTGGTCGCCAGGACGACTCCATCCCGGCGCCCGGCGATGGCTTTGCCCACCAGGGTTTCGTTCGCTCCCATTCCGTAAACGTCGGCCGTGTCCAGCAGCGTCACGCCGAGCTCGAGCGCCCGATGGATCGTGCGGATCGATTCGACATCGTCGGCCGCCCCATAGAATTCGGACATGCCCATGCATCCCAGCCCGATCTCGGAGACGACCGGGCCGTTTTTCCCGAGGCGCCGAGATTGCACGTTCTTACCTCTTGAGGACGCGCGTGAGCTTGTCGAACAGCGCTTCGATCGCGCGCTCGAATTGGTCTTCGAACCGCCGCCACGTCAGGCGGCCGTCGGTGTCGGACAGCGTGGCTTCAACGCGGTATTCGACCGTCGTCTCTTTGCCTTCGGACGTCAGATAAAAGCCGTGCGTACCGTCGAAGCCTTCGTTCTCGATGCGCCAGACGATGCGGTCTTCCGGAACGACTTCGTCCAGAACCGCGTGCATGCCCAGATGCCACTCTTCGGTCTTTCCCGGAACCAGCGGTCCGGGGGACCGCATAAACGGTTGAGACGCGAACGGCCAGATCTGGTCGCCGGACGTTCCCATTTCTTCGAGAAGATGGAAGATGCGGCGTTTCGTACCGTGGAACGTACGCGAGCGCGTTTCGCGGAGCGGAATTGGCATGGAGCGGGGTTCTCGGCCCGGCCGGATACCTCCGCCTAGCGAGCGCGGCGCCGCTGAGGAGACAAAAAAGCCGGCGCTTTGCGCCGGCTCGTCAGGTTTTCAACCCGCGCCTAGGCCTTGAGTTCGATGTCGACGCCCGCCGGCAAATCCAAATGCATCAGTGCATCCATCGTCTTCGGCGAAGCCTGAAGGATATCGACGAGCCGCTTGTGCGTGCGCATCTCGAAATGTTCGCGCGACTTCTTGTCGTTGTTGGTGGAGCGCTGCACGCAGAACCGGTTGATCTCCGTCGGCAACGGAACCGGACCGCTCACGAACGCCCCCGTGCGCTTCGCCGTTTCGACGATGCGCTCGGCCGACTGGTCGAGAACCTTGTGATCGTACGCCTTGAGGCGAATGCGAATTTTCTGCTTAGCCATCTCTATCCTATATTCTCAGTTATCAATGAACGACTCGGGCCCAAGCCATTCTAGCACGTTTTGGAAACCCGGCTACGCCTTTTCCTGAGGATTAGATTTTTCGTTCGGGGTTAGGCGCCTGAGGCCGAAGTGGACTATGGTCCACGAGGCCTCAGGCAACGACGCCCCGGACGAAAAGGCTAATCCGAAACCGAGGTGACGACCCCGGCGCCGACGGTCCGCCCGCCTTCGCGGATGGCGAAACGCAAGCCCTCTTCACACGCGATCGGGGTGATGAGCTCGACGTCCATTTGGATGTTGTCGCCCGGCATCACCATCTCGACGCCCTCGGGCAGCTTAATCGTTCCGGTCACGTCGGTCGTGCGGAAGTAGAACTGCGGACGGTAGTTGGCAAAGAACGGCGTGTGCCGTCCGCCCTCGTCCTTAGACAGGATGTAGACTTCCGCTTTGAACTTCATGTGCGGTTTGATCGAGCCCGGCTTGGCGAGCACTTGACCGCGCTCGATGCCGGTGCGCTCGATGCCGCGCAGCAGCACGCCGATGTTGTCGCCGGCGATGCCCGTATCGAGCAGCTTGCGGAACATCTCGATACCGGTTACCGTCGTCTTTTTCGTCTCTTCCTGAAGCCCGACGATCTCGATCTCCTCACCCACCTTCACCTGGCCGCGTTCCACGCGACCGGTGCCGACCGTGCCGCGTCCGGTGATCGTGAACACGTCTTCGACCGGCATCAAGAACGGCTTGTCGATCTCGCGAACGGGATCGGGAATGTACTCGTCCACCGTCTCCATCAGTTTGAAGATCGGCTCGGCGTCTGGATCGCCTTTCTTTCCGCTCGAGTGAAGCGCCTTAAGCGCCGAACCGCGGATGATCGGAGTCTCTTCGCCCGGGAAGTCGTACTTCGTGAGCAACTCGCGGATCTCCATTTCGACGAGCTCGAGGAGTTCCTCGTCCTCGGCCAAGTCCACCTTATTGAGGAAGACGACGATGCGAGGAACGCCGACCTGGCGCATGAGCAGAATGTGTTCGCGCGTCTGAGGCATCGGTCCGTCGGTCGCCGCGACCACCAGGATCGCGCCGTCCATCTGGGCCGCGCCCGTGATCATGTTCTTGATGTAGTCGGCGTGACCCGGGCAGTCGACGTGCGCGTAATGCCGCTTCGTCGTCTCGTACTCTTGGTGCGAGATCGCGATCGTAATGCCGCGCTCTTTCTCCTCGGGCGCGTTGTCGATCTCGTCGACGTTGCGAGCCTGGGCGAGACCCTCGGTCGATAGACAATGCGTGATCGCCGCGGTCAACGTGGTCTTGCCGTGGTCGACGTGTCCGGTCGTTCCAATGTTAACGTGCGGTTTATTGCGCTCGAATTTTGCCTTAGCCATTTTAGTCGTTTCCTCGTTAATTAATCCCGCTGGTCTCAGCGGCTTCGTAAGCAGGGGTCTTCGGTAATTTCCTTGGTTTAGGCCGCTGAGGTCTTCTTGCCGGCTGCTTTGGCGATGATCTCTTCTTCCACCGACTTGGGCGCCTTTTCGTAATGCGAGAACTCCATCGTGTAGGTCGCGCGGCCTTGCGTTGCCGAGCGCATGTCGGTCGCGTAACCGAACATTTCGGACAACGGAACGTTGGCCGTGATCACTTGCGCGCCGCCCGGCGCTTCTTCTGTTGCCTGAATCATGCCGCGGCGACGGTTGAGATCGCCGGTGATCGCGCCCATGTAATCTTTGGGCGTTGTCACTTCTACCTTCATGATCGGCTCGAGCAGAATCGGGCCGGCGGCTCGGTTGGCTTCTTTCCAGCCCATCGACGCTGCGATTTTGAACGCCATTTCCGACGAGTCGACGTCGTGGTACGAACCGTCGAACGCCTTCACCTTGAAGTCCAGAACCGGATAGCCGGCCAGCACGCCGCTTTGCGCGGACTCTTCGATGCCCTGCTGAACGGCCTTCGCGTACTCCTTGGGCACGGCGCCGCCGACGATCTTCCATTCAAAGACGAAGCCGGAGCCGGGCTCGCCCGGTTCGACTTCGAGCCATACGTCGCCGTATTGACCTTTGCCGCCGGACTGCCGGACGTGCTTGCCCTGTTTTTGGACCTTCTTCGTGATCGCTTCTTTGTAAGCGACCTGTGGTTTGCCGACGTTGGCTTCGACTTTGAACTCACGGCGCAGACGGTCGAGGATGATCTCCAGGTGCAGTTCGCCCATCCCCGCGATGATCGTCTGCAACGTTTCTTCGTCGGTCCGCATGCGAAAGGTCGGATCCTCTTGTGCTAGACGCGCCAGGCCTTTGCCGAGTTGGTCTTGATCGGCTTTCGACTTCGGCTCGATCGCCTGGTAGATCACGGGTTCGGGGAACGTGATGGACTCGAGCGTGATCGGCGTCTTCTCGTCACACAGCGTATCGCCGGTGCGCGTGTCGGTTAGGCCGACCGCCGCCGCGATGTCGCCGGCGCCGATGGAGTCGATGTCTTCGCGATGGTTCGCGTGCATCCGAAGGATACGCCCGATGCGCTCCTTGCGCCCGGTGCGCGAATTCAGAACGTAACTGCCCTTGTTGAGCACGCCGGAATAAACCCGGAAGTACGTCAGGTTACCGTACGGATCGGTTGCGATCTTGAACGCCAACGCGCAAAACGGTTCGGCGTCGTCAGCCTTGCGAACGAGCTCTTCGCCCGTCTTCGGATCGATACCGACGATCGGCTTCGCTTCGACCGGCGAAGGCAGATAATCCACGATCGCGTCGAGTAACGGCTGCACGCCTTTATTCTTGAAGGCCGAGCCGCACAGCATCGGCAACACGGTTCCAGCGATCGTCGCTTTGCGAAGGGCCGCTTTCATCCGGTCGACCGGGAGCTCTTTGCCGTCAAAAAACAACTCGAGCAGCTCGTCGTCTTGCTCGGCGATCGCCTCGACGAGTTCCTGACGCCACTTTAGCGCGACTTCGCGCAAGTCGCCGGCCACGTCTTCGTCTTCGTCCATCGTCGACCCGATGTCGTCGGTATAAACGATCTTCTTCATCGTGAAGAGGTCGACGACGCCTTCGAAGTTGTCCTCGGCGCCGATCGGCACCTGAACGGGGACGGCGCGCGCGCCGAGACGCTCGCGAACTTTGTCGACGACGTTGAAAAAGTCGGCGCCCATCCGGTCCATTTTATTGACGAAGATGATGCGCGGGACGCGGTACTTGTTGGCCTGGCGCCACACCGTCTCGGATTGCGGTTGGACGGCCGCGACGGAATCGAAGAGCGCGACCAACCCGTCGAGGACCCGCAGCGAGCGCTCGACCTCGACCGTGAAGTCAACGTGCCCAGGCGTATCGATGATGTTAACGCGCGTGTCGCGCCAGGTGCACGCCGTCGCCGCTGAGGTGATGGTGATGCCGCGCTCCTGCTCCTGGACCATCCAGTCCATGGTCGCGGCTCCGTCGTGAACCTCGCCGATCTTGTGGACGCGGCCCGTGTAGTACAGGATGCGCTCTGTGCAGGTCGTCTTACCGGCATCGATATGAGCGGCGATGCCGATGTTGCGCGTGCGTTCGAGCGGGTATTCCCTAGCCATAGTCTTACGTAGAACCTGTTACCAGCGGTAGTGAGCGAAGGCTTTGTTGGCCTCGGCCATTTTGTGCGTGTCTTCGCGCTTCTTGATCGTGGCGCCGGTATTGTTGGACGCGTCGAGCAACTCGCCGGCCAGCTTCTCTTCCATCGAGCGGCCGCCGCGCGAGCGCGCGAAGCCGATCAGCCAGCGCATCGCCATCGCTTGGCGGCGATCCGGACGGACTTCCATCGGAACCTGATAGGTGGCGCCGCCGACCCGGCGCGGTCGCACTTCGACCAGCGGCATCGAGTTCGAAAGCGCCTGCGAAAAGATATCCATCGGGTCCCGGCCGGTCTTCTCGGCTACGATGTCGAGGGCGCCGTAAATCACCCGCTCCGCCGTCGACTTCTTGCCGCATACCATCACTTTATTGATGAAACGCGCGAGAACTTTCGAATTGAACTTCGGATCGGGCAGGATCTGCCGTTTGGGAGCCGGGCCTTTACGTGGCATGAGTTGTGCTTACGTTTCCTTTACTTCTTTTTATCGCGCTTGGCGCCGTACTTCGAGCGGCCTTGCTTGCGGTTGGCCGCTCCGGCCGTATCGAGCGTGCCGCGGATGATGTGATAGCGCACGCCGGGTAGATCCTTGACCCGTCCCCCGCGAACTAGGACGACCGAGTGCTCCTGCAAATTGTGGCCGATGCCGGGGATGTAGGCCGTTACCTCCTCACCGTTGGTGAGGCGGACGCGGGCCACTTTGCGGAGCGCCGAGTTCGGCTTCTTTGGAGTAACCGTCTTTACTTGGGTGCAGACGCCCCGCCGCTGAGGGTTGCCCGGAACCTCAAAAGTGCGCGTCGGAAGGTCGGGGTGCCCAGGCTTGGGACCCGTGAGGATCACGCGGAACGCACGGGTCTTGACCTTTTGCTCGGTCTTCTCGCGACCACGGCGAACCAGCTGATTGATGGTGGGCAAAACGCACTCCCCGACGATGCTACAGAACGCACACAAAGTTGGCCGCACCTGCGGGTGGGCCTGAACCTCGGCAGTATATCAGGAGGGGGTTGCCTCGTCAACGCCGTTAGAGGCTCGACGATTCGGCGTCACCGCCGGGCCGGCCGGCCTCCGTTTGCGGTTAAAAACGGGGCGGCCCCGGTTGCTCCGTGTATTATTGGAGAGGGATGCCATTCGACAGGCTCAAGATGACCACGCATCAGAGATGTCATCCTGAGCGCGGCGCAGCCGCAGTCGAAGGGCGGTCACCCCCGAACCGCCGGTGGGCGGCTCCGAGCCGCCTTTCCAGGCTCATGATCGCACGTATATCATAGAACGTGGCGCAATCGGCACGCCAAGGCCTCGGGCAACGGTGAGTCCAACACTGGGCACTCGGCATGAGCGAGGGATCAAAACGAGCTGCCCCGCGGTGGATAGCCAGACGCGCGACCTTCCACCCTAAAGGCGGCTTACGATGAGCTTCCTGCAGACCGTGCGCGGCGTCGCAGGCGAGCGTGCCCCCATCTGGATCATGCGGCAAGCGGGGCGGTATCTCCCGGAGTATCGGAAGATCAAGGAGCGATCGTCGTTCCTCGAGATGACGCGCACGCCGGAGATTGCCGCGGAAGTCACGTTACAGCCGTTGCGCCGTTTTGCTCTCGACGCCGCCATTATCTTCAGCGACATCATGACCCCGCTCGAGGCGCTCGGCGTCGACATCGAATTCAACCCCGGTCCGTCCGTCGCCAATCCGCTGCGCTCGCGCCGCGCGATCGACCAACTTTCGTTACGAGAGCCTATCGCGCCGTACGTCGGCGACGCCTTGCGTATCGTGCGTGCCGAACTCGCGCCCGAAATCGCCTTAATCGGGTTTGGCGGTGCGCCGCTCACGCTCGCGGCGTATCTGGTGGAAGGCTCCGGAAGCAAGGAATACGAGCGCTTCCGCCAATTTCTGCGTGCCGAGCCCGAAGCGACCCACGCGCTCCTGGACAAACTCACCGATCTGACCATTCGGTATCTGCGTATGCAAGTGGAGGCGGGCGCGCAAGCAATTCAGCTCTTCGACAGTTGGGCCGGTCTGCACGACGCCCGCACGTACCGCGAATTCGGCGTGCCCTACTATAAGCGCATCATGAAAGCACTCGAGCAAACGGGAGCGCCTCGCATCTTCTTCGCCCTAGGCGCGTCGCATCTGCTCGACGCCATCGCCGAGATTCCGGCCGAGGCCATCGGCGTGGACTGGCGCACCGGACTTGCCGACGCGCGTGCGCGGTTGCCGGGCCGGACGCTACAGGGCAACATGGATCCCGCCGTTCTGTACGCCGATCGAGAGACGATCGCCGGCGAGGCGCGCCGCATCTTAGACGACGGGAGGGCCGGACCGCACGTTTTCAATCTCGGGCACGGAATCTGGCCGACCACGCCGGTCGACGCGGTATCGCATCTCGTCGAGACCGTACGTACGTATAAGAGATCGTGAACGATATACCGGGCCAGACGAAGGACCGGGCCGCGCGGCTGGTCGCCGACCTCCAAGAACGCATCTGCCATCGAGCCGAGCGCGTCGAGAGGGCGGTCGCGGCGGATGCCGGCCCCGCGTCATTCGTCGTCGACTCGTGGACGAACCAAGGCACTGGAGAATCCGTTGGCGGCTACGGCTCGACGCGCGTGATATCCGGAGGCGCCGTCTTTGAAAAGGGCGGAGTCAACACGTCGATCGTAACGGGCCGGGCGCTGCCCCCCAGCGTACTCGCGCAGCGGCCGGAGCTCGCCGGCCACGGTTTCTTTGCAGCCGGCGTGAGCGTCGTGCTCCACCCCCGCAATCCGAACGCGCCCGCGGCGCACTGCAACTATCGCTATTTCGAAGCGGAAGCTCCCGGCGGAGCCCCGAGCGCGTGGTGGTTCGGCGGCGGTGCGGACTTGACGCCGTATTATCCCGTGCTCGACGACGTTCGCCATTTTCACGGTGCGCTGCGTTTGGCGTGCGACCGACACGACCCGCATTTTTATCCCGCCTTCAAAGCATGGTGCGACCGGTATTTTTTTCTCAAGCATCGCGGCGAGACACGCGGCGTCGGCGGGATCTTCTACGACTACCTAGACGCCGGCGGTTTCGGCGAGGCCGACCGGCGCGTCTGCTTCAAAAAAGAAAAAACTGCCGGCGACATGCTCGCGTTCATGCGCGATGCCGGCGAAGCGTTCGTAGAGGCCTACTTCCCCATCGTCGAAAAGCGCGCCGCCGAGCCGTTCGGCAAACGCGAGCGATCCTTCCAGTTGCTGCGTCGCGGCCGCTACGTCGAGTTCAACCTGATTTACGATCGCGGCACGCACTTCGGCCTGCAAAGCGGCGGACGCGTCGAATCGATTCTCATGTCGCTGCCGCCGCTCGTCCGCTGGACCTACGACGCACGACCGGAACCGGGCAGCCGCGAAGCAGAGCTGCAAGCGTACTTAAGCCCGCGCGACTGGTTTGCGAAAGATCCGTTCGCATGAGCAAGACGCCCATTCTTTTAGTGAATCTGGGATCGCCTGCTTCGGCCGAGCCGGCCGACGTCCGCAAGTACCTCGACGAGTTCCTGATGGACCCCGACGTTCTCGACGTGCCCGCGCCGCTACGGGCGCTGATCGTCAAAGGCTTCATCCTGCCCTCACGCCCGGCGAAGTCGGCAGAGGCCTACCGCAAGATTTGGACGTCCGAGGGCTCCCCGCTCGTTGCCATCTCCGAGCGCACGCGCGCGGCGCTCGAAGCGCTCTTGGGAATTCCGGTCGGCCTCTCCATGCGCTACGGCGAGCCGTCGATCGGCGCGGGTGTCGACGCGCTCTTGGCGCGTTCGGGGGAAATCGACGAGCTCGTCGTCGTACCGATGTATCCGCAGTACGCGATGGCCACGACGAAATCCGTCGAGGTCGCGGTAGGAAAAGCGTTAGCCGGTAGAGGCGTCCGGTACCGATTCGTTGCGCCGTTCTATTCCGATTCCGGCTATCTCGACGCATCGGCGGCGCTCGTGCGTCGCGACTATCCGTCCGACGCGCAATATCTGCTTTTTAGCTATCACGGCATTCCCGAGCGACACCTGCGCAAGGTCGATCCGACGCGCCGGCACTGCCTTGGTTCCCCGGATTGTTGCAGCACGCCCTCCGTGGCGCACGCGACCTGCTATCGACACCAGATCATACGGACCACCGAGGGGATCGCGCGGCGCCTGGGCCTTGACGACGGATCGTATGGCTTCTCGTTTCAATCGCGCCTTGGCCCCGGATGGCTCACACCGTTTACCGACGTGCTCCTTCGCGAGTTTCCCAAACGCGGCATAACGCGCCTCGCCGTCGTCTGCCCATCCTTTGTCGCCGATTGTTTGGAAACGCTGGAAGAAATCGCAATACGAGGCCGCGAGGACTTCCTGGCGGCGGGGGGCAGCTCGTTTACCTATCTCCCCTGTCTTAACGACGATCCGTTTTGGATCGCCGCGCTCGCAGAATTGTGCCGCGCGGCGGACGCGACCAAGACGTGGAGCTAGATGGGGTGCGCGACGGCCCGTTTCCGAAAAAAATCGCGATCGTCGGAGCCGGAATTGCCGGCCTGTCGATGGCGCTGCGGCTGAGTGCAAACCACGACGTAACGGTCTTCGAGCGCGCGCCGGTGGCCGGTGGGAAAATCCACTCGCAAACGATCGACGGATATCTTTTCGAGTGGGGCCCCGCCGGACTGCTTTCGAACGCGACGGAACTGCGCGACCTCGTTCGCGAAGCGGGTTGCGAAGACGAACTGTCTCCCGCGGTCCCCATCGCCCGCAAACGCTACGTCTATTGGGCCGGCAGACTTCACGCGCTTCCGTCGGCTCCTGCCGGCGCCTTGGCTACGCCGCTGCTCTCGGTCTCGGGGAAGCTGCGAGCCGCTCGAGAGCCGTTCGTCCGCGCGCGAGCCGGCGGCGGCGATGAGAGCGTGTACGGTTTTTTCGAACGGCGCTTCGGACGAGAAGTCGCCGAACGCGTGGTCGCTCCGGCGCTGCTCGGAATTACCGGCGGCGATTCCCGCGAAACGAGCGTCGCGTCGCTGTTTCCACGAATTGTCGAGATCGAACGAGAGCACGGGTCGGTGATCCGCGGGCTCATTCGAGACCGCGGCAAACTGGGGCGGCCGTACTGCTTCGGCCGCCGCGGCATGCAGCATCTGACCGACGCAATCGCGCGCAAATTGGGCGGCCGTCTACGTTTGAAGTGTCCGGTCGAAGCCATCGAGCCGCGCGATTCGGAGTGGCGCATTGCTTACGCGGGCGGCGAACTGCGCGCCGATGCCGTCGTTCTCGCGACGCCTTCCGACGCGGCGGCGACGATCGTCGAGTCGTACGACCAGGATCTGGCAACGCTCTTGCGCTTAATCGAATACGCTCCGATGCGAGTCATCGGCATCGCGTTTCGTTCCTCGGACTTGGCGCGGCCGCTCGACGGTTTCGGCTTCCTGGCCGCACGCGGACAGGGGGTGCGCATCTTGGGGGCGCTCTTCACGTCGAGTACGTGTCCCGAGCAGTGCCCGCCGGGAACGGCCTACCTTCGCGTCTTTCTCGGCGGAGCGGCCGATCCGCAGGCTCTTGCCCTCGACCCTGCGAGCGCGCGGGCCATCGTGCTGGCCGACCTCGCAACGACGCTAGGCGTCACCGCCGAGCCAATCGCTTTCCACGAAGCGCTGTGGGCGCGAGCGATTCCGCAATACGGGATCGGCCACCGCCGCCTTCTCGGCGAGATCGACGCGCGGCTAGCATTGCGCCGCGGCCTGAGCTTGGCCGGCAACGCCTATCGTGGCGTCGGACTGACCGACGACGTGCGAGACGCGCTCGCGATCGCTACCCGGATCGCTTAGAGACGTCCCGTAAGCAGCCGTGGTAGACGCCTCCCGCTCTTGGCGGCGGGGCCAAGCCCCCACCGGCGCCGAAAGCGACCGCCGGTGCTGCAAGAAGACGTTTGCGTCCGGCGACTGCGCTCGGGAGCTCTGCTACACGTTAGCGGACCCAGCGGGGGCGTTCCCATTTTGTTCTTGCACGGCCTGGGCGGCGGCGCGTGGTCGTGGGCCGCACAGCGCGCCGAATTCGCGGCGCGCTACCGTCTCTTTGCTTGGGACGCGCGGGGCCACGGCCGCTCGCCTCGCGTATCCGATGCGGGCCTGGCCGATTACTACGTCGATGCCGTGGACGCACTCGACTACGCGTTCGAGGAATCTGCGCGACCCGTCTTCGTGGCCGGGCATTCGATGGGCGGCTTCATCGCCATCGCCCTTGCGAGCGATCGACCTCAGGCGGTAAGGGGGCTGTTCTTGGTCGATCCGGTCTATTCGGACGCGCGCAGCGGGATATACCGGTGGTTCGCGCCGGGCTTGAGGCGCGTCGCGCGATGGCTCTGCGAGCCGCTATTGCACTCGTTCGATCGCAACGGAAAGGCAAGTCGCTTGATATCGCGCTGGTTGTTCGAACGCGCCTTCACGTACCGCGAGCGCATGGAAGAGGCGTGGCCGAATCAGCGCGCGCAAGTTCCCGTCGAGTACCCGCGCACGCTCAGAGAGCCGTTCGACAAACCGGTCGGCTTCGAACTGCGTGATTTCGCCCGCGAAATCGTCGCGCCGACGTACGTACTCGACATTTTTCGTACGGGTGGACGCCTGCGTTTTCCTCAACTCATCGCCGGGCTGAGCGAGCAGCTCGGACCACGATTCATTCACGAATCGATCGCCGGCGGCCACTACTTGCAGCTCGATCGTCCCGGCGAGGTCAACGAACGGCTGCGCCGTTTCGTCGAAGCGTACGAGTAGGCTATATTGCGCGGGCCAGTTGATAAAGGGTGCCGGGGCGACGCGCTGACGGCGGCATGGGGAGTCCCTTTGGGCCGGGGAATCGCTCGCTTGGCGTTCGCTGAAAACCGTTCCGGGGTTGACGTCGGGCCCGATCGACGTCGCAAACTGGGCGCCAGGCGCCGGGAGACGATGAGGACAACATAGGGTCCATGCGCAGCCAAGACGTTTACCGCACTCGATGCTCCGGCGGGGTATCGCTCGCGCTCCACGCGTTCGCTCCGGCCTCTGCGGCGCGCTAACGCCGCTGGTCCGATGGTTGAAACGTTGGAAGCGCGCGCGAAGTCTTCGTACGACGAGTTCGTCAGGCTTTTTTCGAACGTTCTTTTTGCCGTCTCGCTGTTCGGCGTCTGGGGACTTCTCACGCTCGTCGGCGTCATCGTCGATCAGGGGAAAGATCCCTCGATCTACGCGAGCAGCTATCCGGCGCCGATCGCGCGAGCCATCCTGCGACTTGGACTGGACAACATCTATCACAGTCCCGCGTACATCGGCATCATCGCGCTTATCCTGGTTTCGTTGGCAGCCTGCACGTTCAAACGCGTGATTCCCGCGCGTCTCCCCGCTCTGCGCAAGGTCAAGATCGACGCGATTCCACTCAACGCCAGTATCGAGGTTCGCGGCGAAGAGGCGGCCGTGCGCGCGCGCGTTGCCGAGTTCTTTGCGTCTCGTGGATGGCAAATTCGCAAACGTGAATTCTCCGGGGAAGAATGGCTATTCGCCGACCGGCACAACTGGGCGCGCCGCGGCGTGCTCGTCGCGCACCTCGGCTTCGTTATCATCGCGATGGGGACGACGATCTACTGGTGGAAGGGCTTCGCCGGAACGACCGCAATCATAACCGGCCAAACCGTTACGATTCCCGAAACCGGCGCGCGCATCACGCTCGATCGCTTCGCCTACCGGTTCGAGCCGATCAAGACGAAAACCGGATTGGTCTATCAGCCCGTCGACTACGTGTCGAACGTGACCGTCGTCGGGAAAGACGGCGCTCCGCGCACCGAGACGATCCGCGTAAACCAACCGATCGACGTAGACGGCACGCTCTACTACCAGGCGACGTACGGCTATGCCGTCAAGTTTGCGGTTACCAAGGGCGGTCTGCTCTTGCCGTTGGATCCGCTTAAAGAAGGGCAGGGGTTCCAGGCAGGCGGCCGCGCGTTTCAATACCAGCGCTTCGTTCCGACGGTGGACACGGCTACCGGCCAACCCGGCCAAAACCCGCTGCCTACCAACCCCGCGGTGGCGCTGGCCGCTTTCGACGGCGACACCCCCGTCGGTGAGGTACTGCTTCCGCTCGGCAAGGCCGTAGACGTCGGCAACGGCTTTAAGATCGCGGCATTGCGTTACAAGCTGTACAGCGGTTTACAATATCGTTACGATCCCGGAATGCCGCTCGTCGGAATTGGCGCTTTCGTCCTGCTGGCCGGGCTCTGCATCGCCTTCTACTTCTTGCCGGCCCGTTTGTTCGTTCAGATCACCGGCGCGGCGAGAACGTGGCGCGTGGGCTTGGCGGCTACCACGGTCAAAGGCTACGATATCTTCGAGGAACAATTCGCCGATCTCGTCTCCGACTTACGGTCGTCCGAGAGCCGTGCGACCCCTAACGCATTTACTGTCCCATCGGAGAGCCCCGCATGAGCTTAGATCAGATCCTCATCCTGGTCGCGCTAGGCGCGTACGTCGCCGGTTCGATCGCCCTCATCACGTACTTTCTCTCGCGCAACGCCGCGGTGCGTACCGCGGGAGCCGCCTTGGCCGTAATCGGCTGTGCGACCCAGTTCGCGGAGTTGGGGGTACGCTGGGCGACGTCCGGGGTTTGGCCGCTAACCAATCTCTACGGCTCGCTCTCGCTCTTTGCGGCGATGAGCGTCCTGATCTTCTTGGCGTTCGCATGGAAATATCAAGTCTGGTTCATGGGTGGTTTCGTTCTGCTGATCGCTGCGATCGCGCTCGGTTACGCGACGACCTGGAACGAAGGCTACATGCCGCCGGTGCCCTCGCTGCAGTCGTATTGGATAAAGATCCACGTTCCGCTGGTTATCAGTTCGTACGCGGCGTTCACCGTCGCCCTGGTTGCCGCTTGCCTCTATCTGCTCAAGTACTTCTTCGAAAGGTCCCTGGGGCGTTCGCAAGTCGTCGCCGCCGCGATGACGACGGCCGGCCCGGTCGCGATGCCCGTGGGCGGCTACGACGCGGACGTCGCCATCAGCGACGTTCGTGTCGTCGGGTTGCGCGACGACACGCCGATGATATCGGCGGCCGCGGACCGGGGCGATTCGTTGGCGTTATGGCTGCAAACCTTACCATCTCTTTCAAAACTCGACATCATGGCCTACCGCATCATCGCCGTCGGATTGCCGTTGCTTACGATCGGCATAATTACGGGCGCGTTGTGGGCCAAGGATGCGTGGGGCGCCTATTGGCAATGGGATCCCAAGGAGACGGCCGCGCTCGTTTCTTGGATCGTGTACGCGTCGTACATGCACTTGCACACGCGCAACAACTGGCGCGGCTATCGTTGCGCGCTCGTCAACGTCTTCGGATTTGCGACGATCGTGTTCTGCTATCTCGGCGTTAACATTTGGATCAGCGGCCTTCACAGCTACAAAATGTGACGAGCGACGTACTCCCGACGGCCTAGAACGACCCGGCGCCCGCTTTCGGGTTGGATCCGTACTGGTTTGGACCGGGCTCCCCGTCCTGGATGCAAAATACAAGCAACACGATTCCCCCAACGAACGGAAGAAAACCGATCAGCACCCACCATCCGCTGCGACCGGTGTCGTGAAGCCGGCGGACCAAGACGCCCAGTGCCGGCAGAAACGTAGCCAGTGCGTAGAGGATGTAGACACCGTCCGCCGCGGTTGCCGCCGCCCTGGAATCTGCGCCCGCCATGGCCGTAACGACGCCCCCTAGAAAAGAGAACGTAAAGACCAGCGCAAAACCAATCAAGAAATTGAAGAGCTGAAAATACCAGTATTCGGCGCGTCGCGAGCGGCCCGTGAATACGGCGTATTTTTCGAGCACCTCGAGATACCAATGCACGTGCGAGCCCCTTTCGCAATGAGGCCGCGGCCGGCCAAGACGCTAAACGCGTTTCCGTAGCTCGTGCACTCGCCCTCTAAAATATTCGCGTGAGGCGCGTCGGATACGTCGGTCGCTGGGCACTATCGCGTAGGTGACGGCTTCGGATCGCAAGCGCGGCCAGGCGATGACGGAGACGATCGTCGCGGTGGCGCTCTTCTCCGTCCTGGCAATCGGTCTCGCGGGAGCGGCGGTTCTGGGTGCGCGCAATCCCGCAAGCACGCTCGAAAGGGATGCGCTGGCGCGGTCCGCCGGGCGAGAAGCCCTGCTGGCGGCGGACGTATTGAAGTATCGCGGTTCGTACCTGACGCCCAAAACGATCGCGACGACGGTTCCGCTCCCAAACGGATCGCCGCTGCCGGCTATCATTTCGCTTTCCATCGAGTCCCTCGACGGCGGACGCGTACGCGTGGTGGTTCGGGCGGACGACGCGAACGCCGGCGATGCGGCGGCCGTGACGCTGGATCTTGCGCCTCCCGCGCCGCTTCCCGGGACCGACGTGGCCGCCCCGCGGCCCGTTCCGCAGCCGACCGGGGCTCCGTAACGCGTGCTGATTCGAATGCTCTTTCTTTTAGGCGCCAGTGCGGCGCTGGTTTCCTCACTCATGGCCGGCACGCAAGCGACGGCGCGAATCGTATTGCAGCATAAGGCGCTCGCGGCGTTGCGCGCGGCATACGGCACGCGCGTTGCGCGAATTCAATCGGCGCTCGCAGGTTCGCTAACAAGCGGGATCCCCTCGAGCACCTTGCCGGACGAGTCGTTCTGCGCGCTCGCTCGAGCGGACGGCGCCTGCGCTATCGAAGTGATGGCGTCTTCACGCTTCGATGCGGCGCCTGGGGGCGTGCTGCTGCAGCAGAACGACACCGTTGCCGAAGGGCGCACCGGCGCCGTCGTGGACGTCGTCGCACTAGGGTCGTCGGGGCAAATTCTGGGTGAGCGCCGCGGACGCATCATCTTTCGAACGCTGCATACCCCTCCCTGGACGCTGCTCTCGGGAAATCTCGACGCCGCGTTCGACACGGCGAACGAAACGAACGCACCCGGCGACGACGGCGGCATGATGCCGGGATCGTCGTCGCCGGGTACGTTAATAGACATCGTCTACCGGAACGCAGCAACGGGTGCCGAGATTCCGGCCAACGTTTGGCGCATGACCCCGCCCCAGGCAGGCGGCGCTAGCGCGCCGTGGTCGCCTTAGGAGGTCTTACGCGCCGCCCAGTTGCGACGCAAACAGCGACCGGGTCAAGCCGGCAACGACCGGTATTTCAACTTCTTTACCCTGGAAGGCCGTGACCGACGTCCAGATCCAAACGACCACGGCAATAATGGTCAACGCAAGGCTGATGAGTCCGAAGAGCGCGAGCATGGTGAATCCCATCATCGCCATAATGAACCCTAGCGCGATCCGCAGGATGAGGAAGCCCCCCCAGAACGTGATCGACTGCGCCGCCGCCCACTTTACGGCGCGGTTCGTCCCTCCGCCGACGAGCATGACGATGCCGCCGAGGAGTCCCAAGAGATAAGCGAGACCTGCGGCGACGCTGGGCTGTAGCCCAAACGGGGCATCTGTCTGTGGCTGGTTAACCATTGATACTCCTCAAAGACGGCGTATGCGTTTGAAAGTACTCGATGCACGGCGTGTGCACGTTGGCGGGCTGCTTCGCCGCAGCAGGGTCCTCTTACTCCTCCCTCGCCCTTCGTCCCGGCGGGCGCCTCGTAGGGATATGGCCGAGAACGCGACAATGGGCGACGCCATGTGGAAACGCCGGCGCTGGATCTACGCGCTCTTGCTGCTCCCGTTTATCGGCACGCTTTACCCGCCGCTCTATAACCGCCTCGACCCGCAACTCTTCGGCCTGCCGTTCTTCTACTGGTACCAACTAGCGTGGGTGCCCGCGACCGCCGTGCTGCTCGGTGGCGTCGTCGCCATGACCGCTAAGGATTCCGATGGCCGGTAGCCTCGTCTTTGCGACGCTGATCGCCGGGGTTTGCATCCTAGGTTTTCTGGCGGCCCGCTGGAGCGGCACCCTCTCCACGGTGGAAAGCTGGGCCCTGGGTGGTCGCGGCTTCGGCACCGTCGTCTCCTGGTTTCTCATGGGCGGCGATCTGTACACCGCGTACACGTTTATTGCCGTGCCCGCGCTCGTGTACGGCGTCGGAGCGCTCGGTTTCTTCGCCGTCCCGTATGCGACGGTCACGTACCCGATCGCGCTTCTGGTTCTGGCGCGGTTCTGGACCGTAGCCCGCAGCCGCGGTTATCTCACCGCGTCCGACTTCGTGCGCGAACGCTACGGAAGCCGCGCCCTCGAACTCGCCACCGCGCTGACCGCCGTCGTCGCGACGATGCCCTATATCGCCCTCCAGCTCGTCGGTATGCGAGCCGTCTTCCTGCAACTCGGCGGAGCTTTCGCGTCCAGCGGCGGCGCGCTCGCCCTCGTGGTCGCGTTCGCGCTGCTCGCTGCGATCACGTACGTAAGCGGCCTGCGCGCTTCCGCGGCGATCGCTTTTGTTAAGGATACGCTGATCTACGTCACCGTCGTTGCCGCGGTCGCGGTCATCCCCGCCAAACTCGGCGGATGGCACCACATCTTCTCCGCCTCGTCGGTCGCATTGGCGACGCGTTCGAAGCCCAGCGGCATCCTGCTTCCGCGCGTTTCGTATTTTGCGTACGCGTCCATGATTTTCGGGTCGAGTTTGGCGCAGTGCACGTATCCGCATCTCATTACGGGCACGCTCGCAGCTAAGAGCCGCGCCGTGATAAGGCGCAACATGGCGCTGCTGCCGATCTATACCCTGCTGCTGGGGCTGTTGGCGCTCCTGGGCTATTGCGCTCTGGCGTCGGGCGTCGCCAGTAAAGACAGTTCGCTCGTCGTCCCGCTGCTTTTCGCGCGCTATTTCCCGGATTGGTTTGCCGGGGTCGCGTACGCGGCCGTCGTCATCGGTGCGATCGTGCCGGCCGCCGTTATGGCAATCGGCGGCAGCACGCTCGTCGTGAGCAACGTGCTCGGCGAGTTTCATGCCGAACGTACCGCCGCTACCACGCGTCTAACCAAGAACGTAACGCTCGCAATCTGCGCAATCGCGCTACTCCTCATCCTGTTCGTCCCGGTGCCGTTCGCGATCGATTTTCAGCTACTCGGAGGAGCGCTCATGATCCAGACGTTTCCGGCGTTTGCCGTCGGGCTCTTCACGCGCTGGTTCGATCCGCGAGCGCTGCTGGCCGGCTGGGCCGCCGGCATCGCCGCCAGCCTGGCGATGGCGGTGGCTGCGGCCTTTTCGTCCATCGTCACCCTGCATTTCGGCGGCGTCTCGATCACCGGATTCATCGCCTTTTTCGGATTCTGCCTGAACGCCGCAGTCGCCACCATCGGAACCGCCGCGCTGCGCGCTGGAGGATCCGTCGTTCTCACCGACCACACCTCGCTAGGAGATTACGCATGAGCCATCACGTCGTCAATCCCGACTCGTGGCCGCGTCCGCGCGGTTACGCTAACGGCATCATCGCCGATGCCGGACGTTATTTTGCCATCGCCGGACAGATCGGATGGAACGAACGCAACGAGCTCGTCTCCAGCGACTTTTACGAGCAGGCCGCGCGCGCCTTACGGAACGTCCTAGCGGTCCTGCGGGCCGGAGGCGGAAAGCCCGAAGACGTCGTGCGGCTAACCTGGTACGTCACCGACAAGCGCGAATATACCGCGGCCGCCAAATCGCTGGGCGAGTGCTATCGAGACCTGTTCGGAGATTCCTATCCCGCTATGTCGCTGGTGCAAGTAGCCGCACTTCTTGAGGACGGCGCGAAGGTGGAGATCGAGGCCACGGCGGTTTTAGCCCCTTAGGCCCTCTGGCGCAGCTTGAAGCGCTGGATTTTCCCCGTCTCGGTTCGCGGCAACGCATCCACGAACTCGATCTCGCGCGGCGACTTGAACGGCGCGATTCGCGCCTTGCAAAACACCATCAGCTCCTCGACGAGCTGGTTCCCGGCATCGAACTCCTCGACCACAACGACGAAGGCCTTGACGATGTTCGTGCTCCGGGCCGGATCGTGCTTCGCGACCACCGCGCACTCTTTGACGGCCGCGTGGGCGAGGAGCGCGTTCTCGACTTCCGGACCCGAAATGTTGTAGCCGGATGCAATGATCATGTCGTCCGTTCGCGCGACGTACCAAAAGTATCCCTCGTCGTCTACGAGGTACGCATCGCCGGGATAATTCCAACCGCTCTGGACGTAAATGGCCTGACGGTCGTCGCTGAGGTACTTGCAGCCGGTTGGGCCCTTCACCGCTAGGCGACCGATAGTGCCGGGCGGCAACGCATTGCCGTCGTCGTCGTGAACCTCGGCAACGTATCCGGGAACCGCTTGTCCGGTAGAGCCGGGGCGCACGTCGTCTCCGCTCGAGCCGATGAAGATGTGGAGCAACTCCGTGCTTCCGATGCCGTCCATGATCTTTAGTCCGGTTCGTTCGTGCCAGGCTTCCCAGATTGCCTTAGGCAGCGTCTCGCCGGCCGAAACGCACGATCGCAACGTCGACAGGTCGTAGCGTTGGGCCGAGGCCGCCATCACACGATAGGCGACCGGCGCCGTGAACAACGTCGTGACGCCGAACTCATCGACCGCATGAAGGAGATCGTCGGGCCCGGCTCTCTCCAGGAGCAGCGTGGCCGCGCCCGCCCATAGCGGGAAAAGCAACAATCCGCCAAGTCCGAACGTAAATCCGAGCGGAGGGCTTCCGCAAAACAGGTCGTCGCGCTTCGGGCGCAAGACGTACGAGCAGTACGTATCGCAGGTCGCCATAACATCGCGATGCGTATGCATCGTGGCCTTTGGAACGCCCGTCGTGCCGGAGGTAAAAGCGATCAGCGCGACGTCTTCAGCTGCGGTGTCGGCCGTATGAAAGACGTGCGGCTTTGCGTCCATGCGGGCCTCGAGCCCGTTCGAATCCTCGGTATTGAACCTCACGATCGTCAATTCGCGTCCGCAGGCGCCTCGTGCCGCCTCCAGCTCCCCTGCCAGGCGCGAATCGACCAATGCAAGCGATACCTCCGCCTTTTCGACGATCGTGCTCAACTCGACGGCGCGATACAGCGGCATCGTCGTGACGGCAATCGCGCCCGCCTTGAGCACGCCAAACCAGCAGGCCGCCAGCATCGGCGTGTTGGCGGCGCGCAGAAGAATCCGATTGCCCGGAACGACGCCCAAATCGTCGACTAAGACGTGCGCGATGGCGTTCGACGTCCGGAGCAGATCGTCGTAGCTCCAATCGATGCCGCCGAGAGCGACGATGCAGCGGCGCGCACCGTCGCCACGTCCGACCCGGTCGTCGAGCAGGCGCCGAGCCGCATTGAGGCGTTCGGGGTAGCGCAGGCCCGGCAAGTCGAACAAAAACTCCGGCAGGGCCTCGGGCGCCGGCATGCGATCGCGAGCGAACGTATCCACTACGCTAACGTTTGCCGCGCGATGACGACGCGCTGCACTTCGCTCGCCCCTTCGTAGATGCGCAGCGCGCGTACGTCGCGGTAGAGGCGTTCGACGATCTCGCCGCGCGTCACGCCGCGTGCGCCGAACAGTTGCACGGCTCGATCGCAGACGCGCGCTGCCGCCTCGGTCGCAAAGAGCTTGGCCATGGCGGCTTCGCGCGTAACGCGTTCGGCGCCGGCATCCTTGGTCCAGGCCGCCCGGTACGCTAGCAGCGCGCTCGCGTCGACGTCGACCGCCATGTCCGCGATGGCCGCTTGCGTGAGCTGCAGACTCGAAAGCGGGCCGCCGAAGAGTTCGCGCGTTTTAACGCGAACCACGCTTTCGTCCAGCGCGCGGCGTGCGAAGCCGAGCGCGGCCGCCCCAACGGTACTGCGAAAGACGTCCAACGTCGCCATCGCAATTGCAAAACCGCGCCCTTCTTCCCCGATGCGGTGCGAGATGGGCACGCGGCAGTTCTCGAAGCGCAGCGTTCCCAGCGGATGCGGTGAAATGGTCTCGATGCGTTCGGTCACCGAGAAGCCCGGCGTTTGCGCGGTTACGACGAACGCCGAAATGCCCGTTGCGCCGGTCCGCGCCGTGCGTGCAAAGACGACGTACGTGTCGGCGATGCCCGCATTCGAAATCCAGGTCTTTTCTCCGTCGATCGTGTAGGCGTCGCCGTCGCGCCGCGCCGACGTCGACATCGCTGCGACGTCGGATCCCGCCTCGCGTTCCGACAGCGCGAATCCCGCGATCCGCTCCCCGCGGGCGACCGGCGGTAAAAAGACATCGCGCTGCTCGTCGGTTCCATAAAGCGAGATCGCACCGCTCCCGAGACCTTGCATTGCGAAGGCGAAGTCGGCAAGTGCGTCGTGATAGGCGAGGATCTCGCGCGCGAGGCACATCCGCCGAACGTCGAACGACCCGCCACGTGCCGGAACGCACGCCGGCAGCCAACCCGCGTCGCCGAGCGCCCGCACCCAGGCCGCAACGCTTGCTCCCGCATCGCCTGGGTCCTCCGCGATGCGGCGATCCAAGAGCCAGCGTTCCAAGTCGCGAGCAAATTGCCGGTGGCTCTCGTCGAAGAAGGGCCACGCGAGATCGCGTTCTGGGATCACGATCGGCACGCCATCAATCGCCCTCGAAAACGGGCATGCGTTTTGCAATAAAGGCATCGTAAGCACGCCGGAAGTCTTTGCCGCGCATAAGCTTCGCTTGCTCGTGCGCCTCCGCGTCGATCGCTTCGTGGAGCGGCAACGCAAACTCCATTCCGAGCGCGCGCTTTGTCGCCGCGTGGGCCGCCGCCGGACCGTTAGCCAGCGAGATTGCGAGTGCGGCCGCTCGTTCCGGGAGATCGCCGGGGGCCACGAGCGCGTTGAAGAATCCCCAGTTTAGTGCCGTTTCGCCGTCGATCGCACGACCGGTATACAGCAATTCCGAAGCGCGGCCCAGTCCGACGATGCGCGGCAGTAGCGCGCATGCGCCCATGTCGCATCCGCCCAGCCCGACCCTTACGAACAAGAACGCGACGCTGGCGCGCGGGGTGCCGTAACGAAGGTCGGAGGCCATCGCCAGTATCGCTCCCGCGCCCGCGCAAACGCCGTCGACGGCGGCGACGATCGGCTGCGGACAGTCGCGCATCGCCTTGACCAAATCGCCGGTCATCCGCGTGAACTCCAAGAGCTCCGCCTCGGAGCGAACGGTTAGAGGCCCGATGATCTCGCGCACGTCTCCGCCGGAGCAGAAGTTGCCGCCGGCTCCGGTGAGGACGATTGCGCGAATCGCTTTGTCCGAACCGCGCTCCAAAAACCAATCGCGAAGCTCGGCGTAGACGCCGAAGGTCAGCGGGTTCTTGCGCTCGGGCCGGTCGAGCGTGACGGTCGCCACGCGATCGGCGATCTCGTAGCGCACCCGCGTGCTCATCGCAGCCTCATCGGCAAATCTTCTTCCGCTTCCCGGCCCGCGCTGTTGCGCGCGATTACGCGCAGGTCGTAACCCCGGACGAAGATCGGCGGCGTGTCGAGCACGTCCAGCTCGAACGCAAAACGGCCGAATCCGGTGCGGGGTACGTCGATCGAAAAGAGGTTGCTGCGAACTTCGAGGCTGGCGACGTTGCTGGTGGTGACGAAATCGCCCCGCCAGCGTTCGCCGCGCCGAACGTCGAGCGAGGAAAAGTGCATGGCTTGAATCTTCGGCGGCGCAGCGTTGGCGGCGGCGACCGGCAACGGCCACACCGCAGGCAGCGAAGGCCCGACCGTTAGGTTCGACGGAACCGGAACGGCCTGCGGCGCACATCCCGCGGTGCTGCAGAGCCCCAGCGCGCAGAACGCCGCCGCGCGAAATCCACTGACCAACGTCACGTCGGCAAGGTCGTCCCCGGCATTCGCACTTTCCTGCCGTTCGAGGAGCCGCCCGCAGCTTCGCGTAAGGCAGGCGGATGCAGCAATCGGGAGCGGCTCGCAGCTTGCCGTTCGACTATGCGACAAGCATCTGCTGCCTTTGGATCGTCGCCGGATTCTTTCTCGATGCGTGGGCTCACGGACACGTGCCGATAGAGAACTTTTTTACGCCCTATCACGCGGCGTTCTATTCCGGGATGCTGGCCCTGGTTCTGGTCGTCGCCGGATTCGCAATGCATCACCGTTCTTACGGCAAGCCGTGGCGCGACTGCATTCCACAGCCGTATCACCTGGCGTTGCTCGGGTTTCCGATCTTCGTCGTGGCGGGGATCGGGGACCTCATTTGGCACAGCTTGCTCGGGCTTGAAGAAGGAGTTGACGCGCTCTTAAGCCCGACCCATCAAGCGCTTGGGCTCGGCATGTTCTTTCTGGCGAGCGGGCCGATTCGGTCGGTGCTGTCGGATCGCGCCCGCGCCACCACGCTGATACAGCAGCTGCCGCTCGTCATCGGCCTGTCGTCCTGGCTCATACTCGTGCACTTCGGCACCGCCTATGCATTCGATCCGGGGGCCGCGCGGCTCGACGCGCCACCGCCGATCTCGCCGTTTACACCCGATTATCTGACCGCGCTTTCCATCGGCTACTACAAGGTCTCGGTGGGAGTTCTGATCGCCATCTTCCAGTGCGCGCTGGTTACGGGCTTCGCACTCTATACCGTCGCACGCATTCGCCTGCGTCCCGGCGCGCTGACGATTTTTCTTTTGCTGGCCAACGTTCCGGCCGCCGCCGCCTTCACCAACGACACGCCGCTCCTCGCCGTCGTGATCGTGCAATCGCTCGCGGCGGGCGTTTTTGGCGATGCGTTCGTCAACCGTTACGATCCCGATCCCGAGAGGCCCGCCCCGTACCGACGCTTCGCCGTGCTGCTGCCGCTGACGTATTCCGGAAGCTATCTCATCGCGGTGGTGGCGACGGGCGGAACGTGGTGGGATTGGAACGTCGCGCTGGGTGCATGGCTTTGGACCGGCGTCATCGGCTTCGCACTCAGCCTCATCGGAACGGCGCGCAGAACGGCATGATCGCGCTCGCGTTTGCCGCGATTGCCGCCGCGCTGCATTTGGGTACGGCATGGCGCTACGGGTATTTTCGCGACGAGCTCTATTTCATCGCCGCTTCCAAGCATCTCGCGTGGGGATACGTGGACCAGCCTCCGCTGGTCGCCTTTGCGGCCTGGCTTTCGTCGCCGTTTGCTTACAATTTGATCGCCCTACGCTTTCTGCCGGCGCTTGCGGCGGCCGCAACCGTCGCGCTGGCCGTGACGATTGCGCGTGATTTCGGCGCCGGACGTTTCGGGCAGGTCCTCGCGGGCGCGGCGACGCTGCTGCTGCCCGCCTACCTGCTGCTCGGCAACACGCTTACCACGACGTCGTTCGAACCTCTCGCGTGGACGCTCACGATTTACGCATGCCTGCGGCTCGATCGCGAGCCGCGCTACTGGGTTCTGGTCATGTTGGCGGTGGCGTTCGGAGCGTATGGAAAGTATTCGATCGCGCTCTTGGCCGTCGCGTTGACCGCTGGGCTCCTTGCCTTTAGGGAAACGCGCGGCGTCTTCCGCACCGTCTGGTTCCCGGTCGCGGTCGTGGGCACCGTCGTACTGGTGTCTCCGAATCTGCTCTGGCAGATGCACCACGGCTGGCCGTTCGTCGAAGTGCTGCGCGGCGACGACCTGCACCGCCACGCCTTTCAGAACGGCGTTGCGCTCGAATATCGCGACCTGGCGGCCAACGCCGTTGCCTTCGCGATCGAACAGTTCGTGTACACCGGACCGTTCAACGCAATTCTTTGGATCGCGGGGCTGGTCGCGCCGTTTACGATCGTCGCGCTCCGGCCGGCACGATTTTTGACCGTCGCGTACGCCGCTCTGCTGTTCGCCGGGGCGCTGCTTGGAGCGAAAGGCTACTACATCATTGGCTTCTATGCGACGCCGATCGCGCTGGGGAGCGTTTCCATCGAGCGGGCCGCCGACTGGATTCGAAACGGCACGTTGGCGCTGGTCGTAATCTCCGGCATCGTCGCCATGCCGCTGTCGATTCCGATCCTTCCGGTGGACGGGCTCGTCGCGTACTCGCGGGCGCTCGGGCTGACGGGACGCAGCGGGACGCCCGCGCGTTTGATCCAGCCGGTCTTTGCCGAGGAATTTGGTTGGGAGCGGTTGGCCGCCGACGTCGCTTCCGTGTATCACGCGCTTCCTGCGGCGCAGCGGGCGCGCGCCGCGATCTATGCAGATACTTACGGTGACGCCGGAGCCCTCGACTTCTTCGGACCTCGCTTCGATTTGCCGCCGGCGATCTCGACGCAAAACACCTACTATCTATGGGGCCCGCGCAACTTCGACGGCAGCACTCTGGTCGCCATCGGTGGAACGCGAATCGACTTGCTGCGCCGCTACTACCGAAGCGTACGTCTCGTGAAGACCTCGACGGAACCGTACAAATGGGTGGTGGAGGGACCGGCGCCGATCTACATCTGCACGCTTCCGGATCAACCGCTGGCGAAGATCTGGCGAGCCCTGCGCTGGTACGGAGCTTAGTCCGGCTCCGGCTCGCAGCGGACGCCGGCGGGCACTTGCCGTCGCGTGCTGGGGGACGAACGCGGCTTCACATTGATCGAGATGACGATCGCCGTCGCGATCGTTGCGATTATCGCCACGGCCGGCGTTCTCTGGTCGACGAGTTTACGCCCCGCCGGTCTGCGCTCCGCGTTGGACCAATACGACGGTGCCCTTGCGGCGACGCGCGCGCTGGCGGCAACCGGCGGGAACGGCGCGACGCTGGCCTTCGAACCGGATCGTCGAACGGGTGGCTTTCGTTTCCGCGTCTACCGGGGGCGACCGACTTCGGCCGGTGCGGTCGCGCCGACCTCGATTGCGGGGGCCGGCGACGGCGTCGCGCTCCGCGAACGCACCCTGGGCGCGCCTCCGTTCGCGTTGTTCTTTGGAACGGGCGGTCACGTCAGCGGCCTTGCCGGCTATCCCGGGATCGATTCGCAAGGTCTCGCGGACTTCGCGCCGGTTGCGAACGAACCGCCGTGCCCGGGCGGCGGATTTTCGCTTACCTTCTCGACGGCGCCCGGCGCGCACGTTCGGCGCGACGTGCCGTGTGCGTCGTCCACCGCCACGGCCGCCCTCCCCGAAGCGACGCCAACGCCGAACGCGCCGATACTTTCACCTTCCCACCTGGTGTTCGCGTTCCCGAGCGCGCGAGCACAACGGGTTGCCGCGACGGAGTGGGGATACACGCACTGGTTTGCCTCCGCGACCGGCTTTGCGTGTCCGGGCGACGTCGCCGCCTTCCCCGACGTGCTCCCCGATCCGTTTACTCCGCCTTCGACCGCGGCGGAAGAGACGACCGCGCCGCTGCCGCCCCCGGCGACGCCGTATTCGTTTCCGAATTCGTTCGGCGGGAGTACCAACGATGCGCCGGCATTTTTTCCGGTGCTGCCGCGCGAGGCTGGCATTTGCCGGTTGGAGCTGACGGACGCGTTCGGACAGATTACCGCGACGCAAGCGCAGGTTATGGGGAGCCTCGCCTTGCAAAATGCGGACTTCTCGCCGGCCGAACCCGTCGACTTGCTCGCAGCACGCAGTGCCCCGCTGGTCGTCTACGCAAGTAAAAGCTACGACGCGCAAGTGGTCGTTCCGACCGCGAGCGGCTGTTCCGGTATCGTACAAACCAGCGCCGGCAACGGCACTGCGCCAACGACTCCCGTTTTGGCGCCGGCGCGAACCCCGATCGCGCTGCGAGCGATGCGCGCCGGCATATGCACGCTTTCCGTTCGCAGCCAGTATGCGGGCGAGCCGCCGGCGCTGCTGGGCGTGCGCGTTCGCGGCGCGCTGACGATCCATCCACCCGCGATCCTCCTTGCTCCGGAAGGGTCCACGCTCGACGTCCCTCCCGACGTCCACGACTGTTACGCGCGCGCCTTCGCCGACGCGACGTTCGCGACGCCGGATACGCACGATCCCGCGCTCTCCGCCGGTTTCCCGGCCGGTGCGATCGCGTACGATCCCGCAACCGGTTGCTACACGGAACGCGCCGCGATCGCCGCGCGCATCGACGAGCCGCAGCTCGCGGCCCCAGGTCGCTTCGTCGCCGATCCCGGCACTTGCGGCGGCTTGGCGGCGTCTGGTTGGGATCCGCCCGGCGCGCCCGGACCGACTGCTTGGCTAGCGATCGCGCCGTCGATCCAGACGACCGGTGCCTCGTGCACGTTACGCGTTCGCGATTCGACGGCGCTGCCGGAAAGCGCGGGCTTGGCGCTTAAGGCGTCGAGCGGATGCCCCGATTCGGGAAATAGCCGAACCGGCCCGCTCGATGGCCGCTGTTACGATCTATACGATCTGACCGTCTCGAGCGAGGCAACCGGCACGTGGACGACTGCCGGCATCGAAGCGTTCTACGTTCCGCACGGAACGCCGGGGACGGCGTTTCTTTCGTGGTCCATAAACGAGTCGGGAGGCTGCACGCTGCTGATGAGCGGCGGAACGGTCTTCGCGCAATGGGGCATCGTGCTGAGCAGCGGAGGGTCGACGCCACCCCCGGTTGGAGCGGTCGGCGTCGCTAACGGCGCCGGCTTCACCGTTGCGGATACCGTCCTGGCTCGTTACGCACTCGCCGTTGCGCCCCCGGAGCCGAAAACGAACGGAACTCCGTTGGGTCCCTGCAACGTCTTCCCATCGCCACCGCCGCAAAGCGGCACCTAAGGTTAGGCTTCTTCTCCGCCCGGTATCACGACCGCGACCCCGGTACGCTCGCCCGATATGAGCGCGATGGCCGTGTCCGCGATCTCGTCCAGGGTAGCGATCCGTCCTTGCGGGTTCATCGCCGCCAGTTGCGCACGCGCGGCCCCCTGGTCAACGCCGGTGACTCTGACGATCCGGTCCACCGCTTGCTGCATCATGGCCGTCTCGGCATATCCCGGGCATAGCGCGTTGACGGTAATTCCGGTGCCGGCAAGTTCGGCGGCGACCGATCGCGTGAGCCCCACCAAGCCGTGCTTGCTGGCGCAGTACCCCGCGATGTACGGCGCGCCGGCCAAACCGGCGACGCTGGCAACGTTCAGGATGCGCCCCCACGTTGCGGCCGTCATATCGGGCAGCACGGCCCGCGTGCACAAGAAACTGCCCGTAAGATTCGTGGCGAGCATCCGGTTCCACGACGCGAGCGACGTCCGGGCGATCGGCGCGGACTCGGCCACGCCGGAATTGTTCACTAAGATTTGAACCGGTCCGTTTCGAGCGCGCGCGAGGTCGAATGCGTTCGCGACCTCCGATTCGCTCGTTACGTCGCAGGCCGCGCGAAAAAACGGTACGTCCCCTTCGAGCGCGGTGCGGCTCATCACGCTCACGCGGGCACCCTCACCAGCCAGCGCGTGCGCGATCGCAAGGCCGATTCCGCGAGCGCCTCCGGTAACGACGGCGTGCCTGCCATCAAATGACATGTGCTTGCTCCTGGGCACGGGCTATCAGGCGTTCGAGCTGCTCCTTGCCCGGAAGATATTGAACCGGCCAAGCTGCCTCGTTGTAGCCGAGACTCGCAGCCGCGTGCAGCGTCCAAAACGGGTCGGCCAGATGCGGCCTGCCGAGCGCGACTAAATCTGCGCGGCCTGCAGCCAGAATCGCGTTGACCTGATCGGCTTCGGTGACGTTGCCGACCGCCATGGTCGCGATGCCGGCTTCGTTGCGAACGCGATCCGCGTACGGCGTCTGAAACATGCGCCCGTAGACGGGGCGCGCATCGGGCGACGTCTGTCCCGCGGAGACGTCGATGAGATCCGCGCCCGCCCGTTTGAACGCGAGCGCGATTTCGACCGCATCGGCGCCGTCGATTCCGCCTTCCACCCAGTCGGTAGCCGAAATACGAACCGACATCGGGCGATGCTTGGGCCATACCGACCGCATTGCGCCGAATACTTCGAGCGGATAACGCAAGCGGTTCTCCAGCGTCCCGCCGTACTCGTCCTCGCGCTTGTTGAGCAGCGGGGTGATAAAACTCGAGAGCAGATACCCGTGCGCGCAATGGATCTCGATCATATCGAAGCCGGCACGTTCGGCCATGCGCACCGCCTCGACGAATTGGTCGCAAATCCGGCCCATCTCGCCGCGCGTTAGGCTCCTGGGCGTCTGATGCCGGGCACCGTACCTCACCGCGGAGGGGCCGACGACGGGCCAGTTCCCTGCCTCGAGCGGCTCGTCCATGCCCTCCCACATCAGCTTGGTCGAGCCCTTCGGACCGGAGTGTCCGAGTTGAAGACAGATCTTGGCCGGCGTGTACCCGTGCACGAACTCCACGATGCGCTTCCACGCCCGCTCGTGCTCCGGCGCGTACATGCCCGTACAGCCGGGCGAAATCCGGCCGTCCCGCGAGACGCACGTCATCTCGGTAAAGACCAGCCCCGCCCCGCCAAGCGCGCGGCTGCCCAGATGCACGAGATGGAAATCGTTGGGAAGGCCGTCGACCGCGCTGTACGTATCCATGGGCGAGACGACAACGCGGTTACGCAACTCGAGGCCGCGTAAACGGAACGAAGCGAACATCGGAGGAATCGCGACTCCTCCGAACCACTCCTCGACCCGCTCGACATACTGACTATCGCGCAGTCTAAGGTTCTCGTGACCGATTCGCTGGCTGCGGGTGAGCAGGCTGTAGGCAAACTGCTCGTCGGGCAGCTCCGCGTACCGGGCTACGTTCTCGAACCACTCGGTCGAATTCCGCGCCGCGTTCTGGAGCTTGAGCACTTCAACTCGACGCTCGCTCTCGTAGGCGGCCAGGGCCGGAGCCAGGTCGCCGAATGCGACCAGCGCGTCGGCCAGGCCGATCGCATCCTCCATCGCGAGTTTGGTTCCGGATCCAACGGAAAAATGGGCGGTATGGGCGGCGTCTCCCATCAGAACGACGTTGCCGTCGACCCACCGCTCGTTGCTTACGCGCAGAAAATTGGTCCAGTCACGACCGCGCAGATGCGCCGAATTTGCCATGAGACGGTGTCCGCGCAAGTACGGCGCAAACAGCTGTTCGCAGAACGCGATCGTTTGGGCGGTGTCGGCCTCGCCGAGCCCGTGCGCCAGGTAGGTTTCCTCACGGCACTCGACGATGAACGTGCTCGTCGATGCATCGAATCGGTAAGCGTGAACGGTAAACCAGCCATGTTCGGTCCGCTCGAAGATAAAGGTGAACGCATCGAGCGGCAGCGTCGTCCCGAGCCAAACGTAACGGCATTTCCTACGATCGATATCCGGACCGAAGGCGCCGTCACGGGACGCGCGGACGGCGCTGTTGACGCCGTCGCATGCCACGACGAGATCCGACGAGAGGTAAGGCTCTAGGTTTGCGACGTTGGTCTCGAACTCGAGCTCGACGCCCGTCTCCGCCGCGCGCGCGTGGAGAATCTCTAGGAGCCGCTTGCGTCCGATTCCGGAAAAGCCGTGGCCTCCGGAAACGATCGTACGGCCGCGAATGTTGATGGCGATGTCGTCCCAGTGCGCAAACGACGCCTCGATCTGCGCGTGAGTCTTTTCGTCGGCACGCCGGAGATTGTCCAGCGTCGCGTCTGAAAACACGACGCCCCAGCCGAAGGTGTCGTCCGGCCGGTTGCGCTCGACGACGCGCACGTCCCAATCCGGAAAGCGCTGTTTAGCAAGCAACGCGAAGTACGACCCGGACGGACCCGCCCCGATGCACGTTACGCGCACGGTTCGTAGTCCACGACCAGGGGGGCGTGATCGGAGAACCGCCGGTCTTTGTATATGAAGGCACCGCGCAACCGCTGCCGCATATCCGGCGTCACCAGCTGATAGTCGATACGCCAACCGTTGTTCTTGGCGAAGGCCTCTTGAAAGTTGGACCAATACGTGTATTGGCCCGCGCTCGCGTCGAGCTCGCGAAACGCGTCGCACCACCCGGTAGCGAGCACGCGATCCATCCACGCGCGCTCGTGCGGCAGGAAACCCGAGATCTTAGCGCATCGGACCGGATCGTAAACGTCGACTGCACGATGGGCAACGTTGAAATCGCCGGCCACGATATACGAGCGCCCGTCGCCCAGCATCTCGTCGAGCCGCGTTGCGAAGCGCGTCATGAATTCGTCCTTGACGCGCCGCCGTGCCTCCCCCGAGGCACCCGACGGAAGGTAGAGCGACGCGATCGAGAGCGATCCGAAGTCGAACTGCACGAAGCGGCCCTCGCGATCGAAATCGGGCCATCCGAGTCCGAAGACGATCGCGTCGGGCTCCTTACGAGAGAGAATCGCGACGCCGCTATAGCCGGGGCGCTCGGCATCCTCGAATGCCGAGGCGTACGCCGTCAGCGGACCGGCGTCGAACGGCAATTGGTGCTCCTGCGCCTTGGTCTCTTGCAAGCACACGACGTCCGGGTCGGCCGAGCGCAGCCATTCGTATAACCCCTTTCCCGAAGCCGCGCGGATTCCGTTGCAATTGAGCGAGACGACTCGCACGCGTTAGCGCTTTCGAGCCAGGGTTAGTCCGTCGCCGACCGTCAGCAAAACGGCGTCGACCCGCTCGTCTTTCACGATCTTTTCGTTGAGCGCGCGCAACGCCAGCGTGCTCGAATCACGATCGTTTTCGTCCACGATCCGTCCGCCCCAGAGAACGTTGTCGATAAGAATCAGACCGTTGGTTCGGAGCACGCGCAACGTTCCCTCATAATATTCGTCGTATCGTTCCTTGTCGGCGTCGATAAAGGCCATGTCGAACGGCGGCCCGGCTTGAAGATCCCGCAGCGTTTGGGCGGCGGGCGCCAGGCGCAGGTCGATCTTGTCCGCGACGCCGGCACGCTCCCAGTAACGGCGCGCGATCCGCGTGTATTCCTCGCTTACGTCGCAGGCAACGATGCGGCCGTCCGCGGGCAAGCCCAATGCAACCGAAAGGCTACTGTATCCGGTAAAGACGCCGATCTCCAGATATCGCTTGGCGCCGATAAGTTGGGCCAGCAACCGCATGAACTGACCCTGTTCGGGTCCGATCTGCATGCCGGAGTTGGGCATCCGCGCGGTTTCGTCGCGCAGCTCGCGCGAGAGCTCCGGCTCCCGCAGGCTCATGTCGATGGCGTACTCCGCGACGGCCGCGTCGACGAACGAGCTCTTGGCCGTCATGCTGCGTTTGCCACCAGGTCGCATGCGATCGCCGCAGCGGCGCGTCGGCCGGGGAATCCACTGACGCAGCCGCCCGGATGCGCTCCGGAGCCACACAGATAGAGACCCCGGATGGGCGTTCGCGTGGCGAAGCGATCTTCGAAGATCTGACCCGGGAGCAGCTCGCCGTGGAAGATGTGCCCGCCAACCAATCCAAAGCGGGCCTCGAGGTCGGGCGGCGCCAGCAACTGCCGGCCTTCGATCGCGCCCGGAATATTGGGCGCGTAGTCCGCCAACAATCCGACGATCTTGTCGGCGATCTTGTCTCTGCGATCGGACGACCAACCGCCGGTTCGATCGTACGGGAAGTACTGCGCGAAGATCGAGAGGATGTGCTTGCCCGGCGGGGCGAGATCCGGCTCGGTCGGCGTCTGCATAAAACACTCCAACATGGGAACCGCGCTTTCGCCCGCGGCGCGCGCGCTGTCGCACGCGTCTTGCAAAAAGTCCAGGGACGGCGTGATGTGGATGGTCGCGCTGTGGTGCGGCTGCGGTTGCGAACCCGGGCGGGCCAGGAAATTGGGCAGCTCGCCGAGCGCGAGGTTGAGCTTGAGCGACGGTCCGACGGTTTTCCATCCACGCAGCTTTTCCACGAGCGCACCGCCTTCGTGAACGCGCTGCGCTATCGTCTCATCGCCGACGAGGGCGGCAAACGTCGTGTGCGGATGTGCGTTCGACGCCACCGCCCCTGCGGCGATTTCACGTCCGTCGCGCAGCACGACACCGGTTGCGCGCCCGTCCTCATCGAGCGCTATGCGCGCTACGGGCGATCCCTCGAAAATTTCCGCACCGTTGGCGCGCGCCGAGCTTGCCAGCGCGCGCGCGACGGCGCCCATCCCGCCGCGCACGAAACCCCAGGCGCCCTGAACGCCGAGCGCGCGGCCGGCGGCGTGATGTGCGAGCACGTAACCGGTTCCCGCGTCGCGGGGTCCGAGGTACGTGCCGATCAGCCCGTCGGTCGCGATCGTCGCTTGCAGCGCCGGCGTTTCCATGAAGCGCTCGACCAGGGAGGCTGCCGAACCGGTTAACGCTGCCTGCGTAGACGGCTCCAACCGTTCGAAACGCGGTTCCATATCGGCAAACGCGTCGAACAACTCCGAGCCCAGGCGCGAGATCGTCGCGTCGTAGCCGCGCAGGCCGTCCACGTCGCGCTTGGAGAACGCGCCCACCTCTCGCGCGTTCGCGCCCGCATCGCGTCCGAGCAGCAGCGATCGCCCGTCGGCCAGCGGCGTAAACGTCGTTGGGTCCTTTCGATACGCGTGGTAGCCGTGGGCGCCCAAGTCGAGCTCCGCGATCAGCCACGGGTCCAGAAGGCTGCATACGTAAGAAGCCGTCGAAACCGTATATCCCGGCCAGACGTCCCGTTCGCTGAGCGTCGCGCCGCCCAGAACGAGGTTATTCTCGAAGACCGCAACCGAATGCCCCGACCGGGCGAGAAGCGCGGCGCAAGCCAAGCCGTTGTGTCCGGCCCCGATAACCACCACGTCGTAGGAATTCACCCGCCCGTTATACTCCATCGGGCGGGCAGTTTCCACTTAGCCCCTCGAGGGCGCCTCCGCTACCCGTAGCTAGGGCGCGACTGGAAGCAATCTCGACAGTAGACCGGCTTGTCGCCACGCGGGTTGAACGGAACTTCCGCTACACCGCCGCAGTTGCTGCAGGTTGCGGTGAACATTTCACGCTGGCGCGCGGATCCGCTCGACGGACCCGAGGCGCGCATCGCCTTACGAGCTTGCCGGCAATCCGGGCAGCGATTCGGTTTGTTCTGAAATCCCTTTTGCTCGTAGAACTGCTGTTCTCCCGAGCTAAAAACGAACTGCCTGCCGCAGTCCACACAGTTCAGCATCTCGTCAACGTACACGAATGAGTATCTCCCTTAAGAACGGGGCGGCACGGCCCCCCGTTGGCCCCCGAGCCGCCACTCGGCGGCTCCGTGGCGCCTTCGGCGCCACGTAAGAACGGGGCGGCACGGCCCCCCGTTGGCCCCCGAGCCGCCACTCGGCGGCTCCGTGGCGCCTTCGGCGCCACGTAAGAACGGGGCGGCACGGCCCCCCGTTGGCCCCCGAGCCGCCACTCGGCGGCTCCGTGGCGCCTTCGGCGCCACGTAAGAACGGGGCGGCACGGCCCCCGCTGGCCCCCGAGCCGTCACTCGGCGGCTCCGTGGCGCCTTCGGCGTCACGTAAGAACGGGGCGGCACGGGCACGCGCAGCGTTGGGGGCGTAAATTTTACGGTCCGCTTCCGGCTCCTGTTACGATGAGCAGAGTCTTTATGCGGGTTTGTTGCCGCCGCCGAGCGCTCCGAAGATTTCTTCGACGATGTACAACGGACCGATCAGGAGATAAATGAGGTTCTCTAAGAACTTCGGCTTGCTACCCTCGATGCGGTGTCCGATCAACTGGCATACCCAGCCGGCCACGAAAGCAGTCAGATTGATCTGCCACGGCAAACGAACCGCGATCAGGTAGAGCGCGGCAAATAGCAGCAAGCAAAGCAGCGCGCCGCGCAGGTCGATGACGGCGTAATAGCCGATGACGCCCACCCCCACAACGAGCGCAAGATCCAGCGGGCCGAACCGCACTTGCGAAAGCAACCCCATGATGCCTAAGACGATGAGCGGTATGCCGAAGCAGTGGAACATTCGATTGCGGCGGTCCATGTGGTACGACGCATACTCGGAAAACAGCTCGGCCTTGGTCATGGTGCGGCCCCCGGGGTCGATTGCGTTTGGCTTGGTTTCTGCGCGGGCGTGGGCCGGACTCCCTCCCCCGCCGGGTTTTGCGGACGCTCCCCGAACTTCTGCCGAATATGGACTCACGCTCCGATGCCGTACCGACGATTCCCGCCGTCATCGCTCCACAGTCCGCCGCCGACTATTTCGAAGTGGTTACGCGGGCCGTCTTCCAGGCCGGCGTTACGTGGCGGCAGGTTGCCGCACATTGGGGCGCCTATCGACGCGCGTTCTCCGATTTTGATGTGGCGCGCGTCGCGCGCTTCGACGACTCGGATATCGCGCGCGTACTCGAGACGCCCGGCGTACTGCGCAGCCCGCGCAAGGTGCGGGCCACCGTCGCCAACGCCGGCGCGCTGATGGAGATCGATCGGGCCGGAGGGATTCCGGCGTATCTAAAGAGCTTTGCGTCGTACGCGGAGTTGTCGCGCGATCTCCGCGCGCGCCTGACATATTTTGGCGAAATGAACGTTTGGTATTTCTTATTTCGCGTCGGCGAGCCCGTGCCGGACTTCGAGCAGTGGATCCAAACGATCCCCGGCGATCATCCGCGCATGCGCGAGATGGTATCGAAAAAAGCCTAAGGCGGCGGCGGTCCGCCTTCGCCGCCGGGCGGCCCACCGCCGGGCGGCCCCCCGCCCGGTGATCCGCCGCGAGTTGTGCCCGCGGGGCCGTTCTGCGGCTGGCCTTGTCCCGGCGTCGGTTGCAGCAGATAGATGCCGAGCGCGGGCGCGTAGTTGAGTTCGGGCGGCCGCACGCCGTCCAGACCCGCCTTGCTAAGGTCGGCGCTCTGTGCGGCTGCCACGCGCCCGCACGAGATGATCGCCGGAATCGCACTCGGGTCGGCCGCGTCGAGTTCGTACCACGCACCGCCCGTCGCCGAATGCGCGGTCACCGTCCACAATTTCGGCTTCGTGGTGCGGCCCGAAGCGAAGTATGCCGCCAATTCGGAAAGTGCCGGCGCTGCCGTGGCGTTGAGATCGGTCGTGCACCGGTCGCTCTTGACGATCGCGAACGCGTTCTTCGGCGGCGAAGTCGGAAGGGCGTAGAAGCGGAACGTCTCGCGGCCGGGCTGTTGCGGCCGCACGTACACGTAGAGGCCCACGGACGGCATGAAGTTGAGTTGCGGGCGGAAGAAAACGCTGCTCGCCGGCGTGAAGAGATTCCTGGCTTTGACGTCGTCGTCGCGGGCGATGTGGACCGGCAAGCATCCGAAGAGCGAGCGTAGACGCACCGTTCCCTTCGGCACGATGGCTAGAGCGTAGGTCGTTCCGAGGCCGTGGTAGGTGATGGTGGCGTTGTCGAGCGGCGGGGCCGTCATCGTTGCCGGGTAGCCGGCCGAGGTTTTGGCGGCTTCGATTGCGGCGACGAAACTCTTCAACGGCGTGGAAAGCGCCTGGGCGGTTGCCGCGTCTGCCGCGTTGCATCGTGCCGGGTCTTGAGTAATGTCGAACGGCGCGGCGGGCGGCGACGTCGGAAGCGCCGTCGCGGCTCCGCCGAACCCGCCGCGGCCACCTCCTCCGCCCCCGCCTCCCTGGCCCGCACCTTGCCGCGACGCAAAATCACTCGTCGGCAATCGCGCGGCGCCTTCTCCAAAGCGCACCGTGTACGTAAGTGAATACGATCGCGGCGTCAAAGGCCTTGCCAACGTTGGAATCGTCAGACCGCCTAGCGTCGTGTACGGAACCGAATTAGTCGACGAGGTAAAGACGCCGGCGTAGGTGTTGGTAATGTTGCTCACCGCGCCGGTGATCGAGCCGTGCGGCGTCCGTAGACTCGCGCCCGCGTCGAACGTGGTGTAGGCGGGGAGGTTGTTGGGGTTGTTGGCCGCCACGTGCTGGGCGTCGGCCAGCCACTCGATCGCGGAATGGCGAGCCTTGTAGTCGACCACGACACCGGCTTTCTGCAGCGGCACGTTGGGCAGCTGGTTGCCCGGAATGGTGATCGAGTACGGGTTATTGATGCGCAGGTCGTTCGAGAGCGCTTTGGAGACCGTCACGTCGTAATATGGCTCCACGACAAGTCCGCCCATCGACACGAATCCGGTCAGCTGACCGCCTTGATAGACGCGCGTCACGCCCCCGATCGGCGTGGTGAAGTACAGTTGCTTCGCCCCAAGGGTCGCGGTCGTGTTGCAGCCGGCCGGCGATTGGAAGACCTGCTCGATCTCCGAGATATATTCCGGCGAAATATCCCCGAGCGACTCGAGAACGATGCCGTTTACCTGCGTCGGCAGGATGACGTCGTTCTGCACCTGACGGTAGACCTGCATCGAAACGTTGCCGAACCGCATGGAATGCGTGTAGCCGACGCGAGCCGAAATCGACGAGCTCGGGCCGGGCTCCTCTCCGGGAGCGTTGCCGTACGCGACGTTGCCGTTGCAATCGAATCGCATCGAAGCCGGGTCGGTGAGAATTTGCGACCGCGACGGCTGCGGTGCCGCCCCGCCGATGGCGTAAGAAGCCGTATAAGTGTCGACCGTCGTCGGACGCCACGTCAAGCCGGTGCTTGCCAGGACGCTGGTTTGTGCGTTGTTTGCCGCGCTGACGCCGGCGGTTTCGAGCAGCGAGAGCTTACCGTTGGAGTGGATCGTGTCGTTGAGCTGTATCGCGCCGTAGCTCGAGGTCTGCGTCCCGTTGTAGTAGGGTTGCGCCTCCAACACCAGCGGCGTCGTGATTGCGTTCGACTGCGTTCCGTATGCGGTAACCGAAAACGTGTGGCGGTCCTTCGAGGGCAGCTCGGCGGTGGTCGTAAATCCGGTCGACGTCGACGACGTCGAAAAGCCGATCGGCTGAGCTTCGCCGTCCACATAGCGTTGCAGCTGATCCTGCAAGCTCTTCGTGTTCGTCGAGAAAAGCGAGGCCTGGATCGTCGCGTCGCCGATCAGCGCGTTGTCGGTAAGCGAAAGCATCTGCGTGCTTCCGTCGGTGTAGTTTCCCGGCCCGTATCCGCACGGGACGTCTCCCGAGTAGCGTAAGCAGACCAGCTCGGCATCGCGTGTCGAACTGAGATACGTGCCCGTGAGCGATTGCGAGTCGCTCGACGTGTAACGCAATTTCAGGAGCGCGCCGTCCGATGTCGCATCGCCGTCGTGGACGTAGTCGATGCCGCTGGCGTCTAGATAGAGGTCCCCGTCCACTAGGCTGGGCTGCAGCCGGTTCGTGAGCATGGCTGCCATGCCGAGCTTTCCCTCGGAGCCGCTTTCGGCTAGCGAGTAGTTATATTTGCCGAAGGATCCGACCGAGCCGGTGATTTGCGACAACCAGGAAAGCGTCGGGTCGAGCGTCCGGAAATTCACGCCGCCGGCGAGCCCGCCAAGCTGGGGGCCGAAGCTTACCGATGCGCCCGAGAAGAGATCGGTATTAAAGGAGCCCAGATTGCCGCCGGCTCCCGGAGCGCTAATCGGAATTCCGTCCAGCGTCAGCTGCGTTTGGCTGGAATCCTGACCTTCGAGCGAAATCGTTTGCGTTGCGGAACTGTCGTCTCCCGACGTACTCACGCTAACGCCGGAGAGCTTGTTCATCGCATCGGCCAGGTCGTTTGAAAGTTTGCGCTGCGCCGAATCCTGGCTGATCGTCGTCGTCGAGACCGACGCCGTCGATTTGACGGAGACGCTGCCGATGACTTTGAGACCCCCGGTGTTGATGGCAAGCGCCACGTTGATCGTAACGGAGCGCCCTTCCAGTACTTCGAAGCGCGTCGACGTAACCGCGTCGTAGCCACGCTTGAACACCCGCGCGGTATAAATCCCGTCGGGAACGTCGGTAAAGACCACCTGTCCGTTCGGACCGCTGACTTCGCTCGTAATGATCGAGCCGCTGAGCAAGACGCGCGCTAAGTCGACCGGCACCTTGGTGTCGGCATCGGTGACCACGATACGGATCTCGCCGGCGGCGTCCGATTGCGCGAATGCGCGGGCCTGAACGCCGAGCAGCAAAACGAGTGCGATCGAAGTCGCTGCAAAAAAACGCCCAGTCATCGCTAGCGCGAATTATCGCCGGGAAAACTGGACCTGTGCTGTGGAGTCGATGAGGATCTAGATAGAAATTTCGACTTTGGTGCCTTGCCCGGGCGCGCTGGTGATGTCGATCGTCCCGCCGGCGCGCTCGACTGCTCGCTTAGCGATTGCCAGTCCCAGTCCGGTTCCGGCAATCTCGCCGCGCTGGTCGCCGCGGTAGAAGCGTTCGAAGGCGTGGATGCGCTCGGACTCGGTCATCCCCGGGCCTTCGTCGCGCACCGAAATGTGCGTGCGGCCGTTATCGCGCGTCGCCCGAAGGTGAATCGGCGCGTCGGGCGCGTACTTGACGGCGTTTTCGACCAGGTTCCAAATCGCTTCTCCGATCTCGGCGCTGTCCGCGACGATCACCTCGGCGCCTTCGACGCTGTAGTCGACCGCGCGCCGGTCGTCGAGGCGTCGAACCGCTTCACACTGCCGCTTGAGCAGCTCGGCGACGTCGATCGGCTCTTCTCTCGGGGGCAATTCGGAATCGAGACGCGCTAAGCGCACGAGCCGGTCGATGAGCCCGCGCATGTGTTCGCGCTCGATGCCCATGGTTCCGAGAATCTGCCGGGCGATCGTTGGTTCCTCGACCGCGCCGCGACGCAATACGTCGATGTAGCCTCCGATCACGGTTAACGGCGTTCGCAGTTCGTGACCGGCGTCCGCGACGAATTGACGCATTCGCTCTTCGGTTCGCCGCCGCTCGTCCATGGCGTCGGCGACGTTCGCTGCAGCATCGTTGTACGCGGCGGTAAACGCGGCGATCTCGTCGCCGCCCGCCATGACGAACCGGCGTCGCGTGTAATCGCCGCGCGCGAGCGCGCGCAGCGAATCGGTCACCTCGTCGATGGGTCGTAGCGCCGTGTTCACGACGGCGCGCCCCACGAACCAAGAGATAGCAACCGCGGCCAAACCGATAAGCAGCACGATGACGAAGTACGGGGTAAGGGAAACGAGCAGCAGCCACGGCGAGAAATCGAATGCGACGAAGCCGTTTGGAATGGCGGCAATCGTGAAGGGCTCGGGCAACGCTTGCGGCGTGCGACGCGGACCGCTACCCACGGCCCACGGCTCGGGGGGCGGCAACAACTGTATGTGCGAGCGGACGATCTGGTCCAACGCGGGTGGGCGCAAGGTTCTATCGCCGGCCACGAAGTGACCGGACCGATCGAAGACGGTGACCCGGATGCCGGGACCGCCGCTGAGCGCGACGATCTGCGCGGCCGAATCGGCGGCATTCATCCCTTCGAGGCGCGACTGTTCTGCGACGAAGCGAGCCCGCTCTTTCTTGGCTACGAAAATATCGCGAACGAAGTTCGATTGTTCCACGACCAGGGCGGCGGTGGAAGCCAATATGATCAGAAAGACCGTTACGGCCAAGAGGGACGCGTACAGCGTGGTTAGTCGCGAGCTGAGCGAAGAGTTCATGCGCCCTGCGGTCCGGCGTCTACTGGGAAAGACCGTATCCGACGCCGCGGACGGTCCGGATAAACGATCCCGGTTCGCCCGGGCGGTCTACTTTCGCTCGCAAGTACGAGATGTACGTTTCGACGATGTTCGGGCCGCCCTCGAAGTCGTGGCCCCAGACGAGTTCGAGGAGATGGTCTTTGCTGAACACGCGTCGCGGTTCGCGTAGGAAGACCGAAAGCAGATCGAACTCGCGCTGCGTGAACTCGATCGGTTCCTTGCCGCGCCAGGCCTCGCGGGTGTCCGGATTGATCGACACGTCGCGCCACCGAACGACGTTCTCTTCGATGAGCTGAGGACGGCGCAACTTGGCTTGGAGCCGCGCGATCAGTTCCTCGAAGATAAACGGCTTGATCATGTAGTCGTCGGCGCCGCCGCTCAAACTCGCTACTTTGTCTTCCACCGCCCCCTTGGCGGTGAGCATGAGAATCGGCGCTTGGGTGATTTCGCGCAACCGCGGCAGGAGCGCCAAGCCGTCGATTTTCGGCATCATGATGTCGAGAATGATGATCTCGGGATCGAAGCCACGAACGACGTCGAGCGCCGCCACGCCGTCGGCGGCAGTGCGGACTTCGAATCCTTCGCGTGAGAGGCCGAGCTCGAGCATCTCGCGGATCATGCGGTCGTCGTCAACGACTGCCACACGCGCGTGGTTCATATTTTGCATTTCTACGATGCATGGTTACTCGTTACCCTGTGATAGGGCTGAACGAGGGTCAAGCGGCGCTCAAGGACGCCCCCCAGCGCCGTACGGCTTGCCCCGATACCAGAGCGGCCTGGAGGATGCTCTCGATAGGATGAGAGACGACGGTAACGCCTGCGCCGCTAGCGGCCTCAATCAGCGCGAACTCCGGCAACCAGCGAGCGAACAGGTGGACGTCCCCAACGCCGACGGCCCGGCCAAGATCAACGATGACGTCGGCAAGAGAACATTCCCGGCGCGTCAGGAGCGGTGTAGCAAATTCCCGGCGAAAGCGCGCCGCATCCCACCCGGCCGCAACGACGACCAGCCGCGTGAGATCCTGGGGGCTGGGCGACTCGAAATCGATCACTGCGGCCGACACTTGGCGGGCAAGGTGCGGATCGGTCCGCGCGTGCAGCGTGGCCCCGGAAATCGTGGCCGCGTCGCCGGCCGTGAGAATCGCCCCCGCTCCAATCAGATATCCGTCCATGCTGCCATCTTGGCGCATCGAAGTGCCACATGGTAGGCACTCTAGCCGGGTTCGGAAACCTGAGCTTGCGAGACGCGAAAGGGGCTTGAGCCGTCCGGGGAAGAGCTCGAACATACGGTCGACCGCTTCTGGGTCCCATTGTCTAGCGCGGCCCTGAGCCAGAACGGCCAGCGCCTCCCGGGCCGGCAGCGCCCGCCGGTAGGGTCGGTCCTCGATCATCGCCTGGAACGACGATGCAACGCCGATCAAGCGCGCCTCGGCGGGAATCTCGCGACCTGCCAGTCCGTCAGGGTAGCCGGACCCGTCGAAGCGCTCGTGGTGCGCGCGCACGACGACGGCGCAGGATCGCAGACCTGCGATGCTTCGGACGACGCGCTCACCAGCGGCGCAATGGCCTTGCACGAACGTCCGCTCGTCGCCGGAAAGGAGCTGCCCCGCTCTGGAGCAGCCGGTCCGGAACGCCGACCAGTCCGACGTCGTGAAGCAATGCGCACAGCCGCGTGAACTCGCGACGGTCGACAGACCACCCGAGCGCCCGCGTCAGGCGGTTCGTCCATTCGGCGGTGGCCAACGCATGCGCAACGCGATCCCGCGCTCGCTCTCCGAGCATCGCCAGCAGCGCCGCCACCGCAGGAGCCTCGCCGGACCCCTCAAGGATCCGCCGCTGCGGAGCGGCATCGCCATCCATCTGATCTAAGAAATCCGCTACCTCAAATTTCCAAGGGAGGCACATCCCAAAGAATCAGTGCATTAGAAAGGCCGCAATGCATCGATAGGCTAAGTCATGGCCATTCCCCTTATAAGACGGTAATAGGTTCTGATGATAGGTTGGAGCCGCCTGACGAACGCTGTCTCTACTTAACTTTCAGTAGGGCGAATTCGGCGGTCCAGAGAAAGGTATACTTAGATTAGCCGGTGTCGCTTAGCCATGGCGATCGCCTCGGCACGTCCGTGGCAGTCAAACTTGGTTATCGTGTTTTGTATGTGCGTTTGGACGGTAAGCACGCTGCTGTCCAGTTCCGAAGCGACCTCCTTCGGGGTCATATCCGCGGCGAGCAGTGCAAGAATTCGCCGCTCGCTCTCAGTGAGATGAACGCGCGGAAGCTGTGACGCCGCAGTTCATGGTAGTCGTTGACTGCAGCCAAGCATTTCGATATCCGGCGAATCCCGCGACTTTTCGATTCACGCTAGATAATCTGTAAATGACTCCCCGAGCAACCGCTAGTCGCGATGTGACGCTCCAGGAGCGCTACTACCGTTTCGTAAGCATATTCGAGGCTCGCAACATGTCTACCACTCGTGATATCGCGCTACATCAGTCGCTTAGCGGAAGTGTGTCGGCCGGCAGATAGCTTCAGCCAAGGCGGCGAAAAGGCGAGCGAAATCAAAGAACAGCTGCGCCAACGCAATCGACAGCAGCCTTCTCGATAGATCGCGACCTTTGCACTGCGACTCGCGTGCGCAGCACGACTCGGTTCATCTCAGAGAGCAAGGCACAGCGCATAAAGCCCAAGTCGATGCCCTAATCGATCAGAATGTGGTTCTGTGCCGCCACGACCATGCGCCCATCAAACGATGCGCATCCGCGAACCGCCCATCCCAGCATTGCTCTCGTCCCGCGCTGCTGACGTATAAAGTATTCGCCGTCGCTGCTGCTTGAGGTTCGACCAAGAAGCGCCTTTCGAAGTCCGATAAGCGGCCAGGGCTCGCCGCGCACGAACACTCTATGCTAGTATCGATGCCGCTGCGTTCTCGACGCTGCGCATCTCGCCGGCTCGGGCGGCGGCTGTCGCGGCTTGCTTAGCGTACTTCAGGGCCGATAAGGTGTCTCCGTCGGCAAAGAGCGCGAGGTGCGACAAACCTAGGCTGGCGCGTGTGGCTATGCTCCAGAGAGATCGTTCCGAGGCGATTTCCTGGGCGGCCTTTAGCGCAAGAAAGGCGGCCGGCACGTTGCCGAGTTCCAAGTGAGCGATTCCGGTACGCTGAAGGATGCGGGCGCGACCGTCTTCGTCGTCGATCAGCGCGACGGATGCGTCGCACCGCGCAAGAAGGCGGCGCGCGGTGTCGCCATCTTGAGCGCGGGCTGAAGCGGCGGCCATCATCGCGATCGCGTCGCAGCACTCGACGCTGCCGTCGTCGCTCGCGGCGAGCTTGCGTACGTGCTCTCCGACGTCCTCACCACGGTTTACCCGCAGCCGCGCCAGACGCAGTACGATCCCCGGCCGCTCGGCCGCCGGAAGCGGGCGGCTTAGGGCTGCTTCGAGCAGCCGGTCTGCTTCGTCATAGTTACCGGCGCCTTCGGCGACGATTCCCCGAAGCGCCACGACCAACGGATTCTCGCGGCGCACCCGCTCTTCCAAAGCGGCGAGCCCCTCGACAACCGCGTCGCGGTGGCCCTTCGCTAACAAATCCAAGCCGTGACGCTCCAGGAGAGCCAACACGCGCTCGGTGCGGTCGCCGGCGACCTCCATCCGCAACGTCTCGGCGATGCGCCCACACCGCTCCAACCCGGCCGCCAAACGCGCTCGCCGCCCAGCGGTCGCCGCAGCCCCGTCGCGATCGACGCGATGAAGCACGAACGTTCGAAACAAATCTTGGCAGCGATAGATGCCCGGCCGCTCCTCCGACAAGAAAGCGACGCGACGGCGCAGGTCTTCGAGCATCGGACGGGCGCGATCGAAGCCCGCTGCAACCAGAACGTCCGCGTCGAATTCGTCGAGGAGAGCACCGGACTCCAGCAACGCGCGCTCTTCGTCGTCGAGCGTGCGGTAAATCTGGTCCGCGAAATAGCTGTAAGCCATGTCCCGCGTCATCTCTGCGATCTTCACTAAATCGCTCGAGCGCGCGGAGCTGCGCAGCGCGAAGCCTAAAGCGGTCGGCCAACCGCCGGTAAGCGCCATCATAGCGGATATCTCGTCGTCACCGATCTGCAGGTCGGCTGCATGGCATGCCGCACGAAGATCGGCGGCCGTAAAACGCAGGTCTTCTTCGTCCACGGGGAGGTCGGCGTCGCCGTACGCGAGCCATGTGCCGGCCGGTAGATCCGACGCGGTCCGGGAAACCAGGACCCAGCGGATCGCATGTTTCGTAAGGTCGACGAGTGCCGCACAGAACGCCGCGACTTGCGGATCGGCGTCGGCGTAGTGCAGATCGTCGATCGCGATCGTTCCGCGGAAGTCGCGTAAGTGTGCGTGCATCCAGGTCGCGAGATCGCGGCCCGGTGAAGCGGATTGCCCGTTGCTTTCAAACGCGCCCGCTAACGTCGAGCGCGCATCCGGCGCGACCGGCGCTAAACGTTCTGCCAAACCGCGCAAAAACGCAAGTAGGTCGGTGCGTTCGGCGCGAAGGCCGTGACGAACGACCGGCTCGGTACACGTAGCCAGGTACTGCTCCAACGCGGTCGATTTTCCGTACCCCGCGGGCGCGACGATCAAAACGATGCGTCGTCGCGCGGCAAGAGCGATACGCTCGATAACGCGACGACGAACAAGCGGGTGCGGCGAGGCGGCTAAAACGTCAGGCATGTGAAGCGCGGCATTGCGATCGCATCGCCGCTGTTTGGACGGACATCGCGCTTTTCACTCCCGGTCGTACGGTGAAGGGAGGGGCACCTCGCCCTTGCCGATCGCGCGGCTAAGATAGTACGCGAGCAGGTCGCCCTCCCAACGCAGCCGGGGCGCCAGCCACGCGCGCTGAGCCGGACAAGTGATCTCGCCCAACTCGAGGACGAGGCTTCCGTAGCGCGCGTCGACTTGGCGGAAGCCGAAATAGTTGCGCAGGCCGTCGGTGAAATTGTCGGGCCGAAAACCGTACGGCCAGTACCGGCCGTAGAGTGCGTGCCACGCCGTTGCCGCGCCGGCGTCGCCGGAATGGTGATATCCGACCGAGGCCGCGCTCGCGCACGGGGGAACCGACCCGTCGAAATGGATGAAAACGGCCGCACCCACGCGATAAGTGCCCGCGAAATCGGCCGGAAGGCGGGCGACGGTCAGCCCGTGGGCCTCGAGCACGCGGGTCGCTTCGTTTGCTACGATGGGCGTCCACGCGCGCTCGCCGGACGCTCCTAAGTTGCAGTGGTGCTCCGGAAACTGGGCGCAACTGGCCGGCCGCCCCTCGTGACCGGCCGAAATGAGAAGGTCGTAAACCAACGCGACGGCCGCAATCCACATGGTCCCCCGATACGACCCCGGAGAATTGTAAGCATCCTGTAAAGGCGAGAGAGGTAGGTCCTAAGCACCGGGAAGGAATGCCCACGTTACCTGCACCGGCTGCCGGTGCGCTGGAGGGCACCGCATGATGACCCTTACCGAAGCGAGCGAACTAGCGGTCGAAGGACTGCCGCGAACCAGCGACCTTGAGACGACCTTGACGCGTCTTGTTGATTTGGACCCCAATCTCGCCGACCTGACCCTGGGCGAGCTGCTGTCCATGTACGCTGCGGGACACGAACGCCGTTCGCACGTGCAGCCAGGACCCGTCCGGCCGGCCGACCCGGCCGAGATCTACCAGTTGCGCGCGGCCCTTTCCGGCCGGGAGCTGGACGTCGTCCGGTTGTTGACCGAAGGTCTCTCCAACCGTCAGATCGGCGCTCGCCTCGCCCTAAGCGACAAGACCGTCAAAAATCACATCTCGCACATTCTCGCCAAGTTGCATCTTTCGGCGCGGACGCAGGTCGCGATCATGGCGCTGCGCGCCGGCATCACGTAGCCTTACGGTTCCGCCGTTTGCGCTGCGACGCGTCGACAGCCCGCCTTCCACGGCCGGGACGACGCGCGTTGCTCCCGACACCCAGTCGTACAAGACGACGGCTTTAATCGGTTGAGTCGCGGCGGCCGCCGCTTCTCGCACTCGCCGATACATTTCCAAACGCCCCGACGTCTTCGAGAGACGGCGCATGACGACGCCGTACCGGCGTCCACGGCGGTCGCTGACCACTGCGTCGAACGGTGCTGCATGGCTGCCGGCTAGAATGCGATCCGCCGATAACGAGAACAGCCGGGCGGCGAGTTGCGAGGACGCGAATGCGCTCATTTCGCGAACCATGCGATCGCGTTCGGCAAAGAGAAGCGCTCGCTCCACGATCCCCAACCCTTCGCGTTCGACCGAACGTTCGAATCCGAGCAGCGCCGCCTCCACGAGGCGGCGGCCCGGCGGGTCCCCGCGTCGCGTGGGCGCGAGTGCGGCGTCGCGCATGCTGCGTTGCGCGATTTTGGGAATGCGGCCGGCGGCCTGTAGCGGATCCATGATTTCCGTACCATAATCCATCACGGTGCCAGGCGCATGGCACGCTGAGCGGCTAACTTGAACGCATGCAGATTGTAGAGGGGCAGCGCGTCTATTCGGCCTCGGACCTGAACGACTACCTCGAGTGCCTGCACCTGACCGCGCTCGAGCGCCGTCACCTCGACGGCGAACTGATCAAGCCCGGCCGAAGCGAGTCGGCGGAGTTCCTCGCGGTCAAGGGCGACGAGCACGAGCGGCGCTATCTGCAGACCCTGCGCGAGAGCGGCGTCCCAATCACCGAACTCTCCTCCCGTTCGGGTTCCTCCCTGCAAGAAATGCGCGATGCGGAGGTCGACACGCTCGCGGCCATGGAGCGCGGCGACGCGCTGATCTATCAGCCGGCCTTCTTCGACGAGACGTTCATCGGGCGCGCCGATTTCTTGCGCCGCGTAGAGAACCCGAGTGCGCGCTGGGCGTGGAGTTACGAGGTGATCGACGCCAAGCTCGCACGCTCCACCAAGGCCTATTTTCTCATACAGCTCGCAGCCTATAGCGAGCACGTCGCGCGCTTGCAAGGCTCGACGCCGCGGTGGATGCACGTGCGCCTGGGCAGCAACGAAGACCGCGCGTTTCTCGCCGAAGACTACCTTGCGTACTACCGGCGGCTCAAGAAAGGTTTCCTGGCAAACGCCGCGGCCCCCAAAGACGACTATCCTCGCGAGCGCAAGCACTGTAAGGTCTGCACCTGGGCCGAGATGTGCGAGGCCAAGCGCGTCGCGGACGACTATCTCGGGCTCGTCGCTCGCATCCGCAACGATCAGATCGTCAAGCTCGACGCTGCGGGAATCACCACGGTGGCAGCGCTCGCGCGTGCATCCGACGGCGCCCGGCCGGCCAAGATGGCGCCCCAATCGTTCGAGGACCTGCGATTACAGGCCGAACTTCAGGTTCGACAACGTGATGCCAAAGCAGCCGGCTTACCGGCAAGTCAGTGGTATCACTATCGTTTTATCCCGCACGAGGCACAGACGGGGCTCGCACTTCTCCCCAAGCCGGATGACGGCGACATCTTCTTCGACATCGAGGGCGACCCGCATTACGATATGTCGGGGCTGGAGTATCTCTTCGGCGTCTACCTGCCCCGGGAGGGCGAGTACCGTGCATTCTGGGCACGCTCCGGGGCCCAAGAGAAGCGCGTCGTCGAAGCGTTCATGGACTTCGTCACGGAGCGCCGCCGGCGATACCCGGACTTGCGCATCTATCACTATGCCGCGTACGAAAAGACCGCATTACGCAGGCTCACGGGACGTTACGCGACGCGGCGCGACGAGCTCGACGACCTGCTGCGCAACGAGGTCTTCGTAGATCTCTTCACCGTCGTTCGTCAAGCGCTACGGATATCGCAAGACAGTTACTCCATCAAGAAACTCGAGCCGTTCTACGACTTCAATCGCAAGGCCGATCTCAAACGCGGCGACGATTCGATCCTGATGTTCGAGGAATGGCTGGACACTCGCAACGACGCGATTCTCGACGAAATCCAGCTCTACAACGACGAGGACTGCCGCTCGACGCATCATTTGCGGGAATGGCTGCTCGCGCGCCGCGCGGAGCTCGCGCGACGCGACGGGCTGGACATCCCATGGTTCCAACGTACCGTCGTCGCACCGAGCGAAGACCGGGTCGCGCAGGCCGCCGAAAATCTGGCGCTTCGCGACGCGCTGCTCGCGGGGATCCAGGCGCCCAAGGACGAGATTGCGCTCGCCGCCATGGAGCCGGAGATCCGCGTGCGATATCTGCTCGCGCATCTGCTCGACTACCATCAAAACGACGCGAAAGCCGAATGGTGGAAGTTTTTCCAGCGCTGCGAGGACGTCGACTTACTCGTGGACGGCGACAGCGAGGCGCTCGGGGGCTTGGTTTGGTGCGCCGACGTCGAGCCGTACAAGGCAAACGCGAAGGGCCGGCTGCTCACGTACACGTACGAGTTCCCCGAGCAAGAGTTTTACTTTCGCGACGACAAAGCGTGCGATCCGTTCACGGGCGCCGCGTGCACCATCGAAATCGACGCGGAGCCGCGTCGCGTCCGCGTCCGCCTTGCTGCCAAAATCGCCCATCCGGCGCAGCTGCGAGCGCTGATTCCACCCTTCCCCATCGACACGAGCGTGCTGGCCGACGCGATCCGGGAGGTCGCTCGCGCGCAGCTCGACGGCACGCTGCAAACCCGTCTCCCCGCCATCGTGGACGTTCTGGCCGGCGCGCCCCCGCGCTTACGCGATCGTCCGTCCGGCTCCATCGTGCAGCCGGACGGTGACGTGGACGGCCACGCCCTTGCCGAGACGATCGACGCGCTCGATCGCAGCTACCTGTTCGTTCAGGGCCCTCCGGGCAGCGGAAAGAGCTTCAATGGAGGCGACGCCATCGCCGAGTTGCTCGCCCGCGGCCGGCGAGTCGGCATCATGACGCGCAGCCACAAGGCCGCGCACAACCTGCTCCACCACGTCGAACGAGCCGCGATGGAACGCGGCCTCCGCTTCGACGGCGTGCATTGCGGCAAAGATCCGCACGACTTCGAGTCCAAGCTCGACCGGCCGTTCGTGCGAACCGAGGGTAACGTGAAGACGGCTCTCGCCTCCGGGAGCCAACTCGTTTCCGGAACGCAGTGGGCATTCGCGAATCCGGACGCCGAAGGCGCCTTCGACGTTCTGGTCGTCGACGAAGCGGGACAGCTCGCGATCGCGGACGTCGTCGCGGCCGCCCGCGCCACGACGAACCTCGTCTTTCTCGGCGATCCGTCGCAGCTGGCGCAGGTCGTGCAAGGCTCGCATCCGATCGGCGTCGGCATCTCGGTGCTGGTCCACTTGCTGGGCGACCATCAAACGGTTCCACGCGATCGCGGAATCTTTCTGCCGGTGTCGTGGCGCATGCATCCCGACATCTGCCGCTTCGTCTCCGAGCGGGTCTACGAGGGACGTCTACGCAGCGTGGAGGGCAACGAGGCCAACGCCGTGCGCGCGCCCGGAGCGCTCCACGGTAGCGGCCTTCGCTGGATCCCAATCGAGCATTCCGGCAATCGTCGAACTTCCGAGGAAGAGGCCGCCGCCGTCGTGGAGGCGATCGGGAACTTGCTCGAAGGCTCGGTCAGCCTGCGCGAGACGGGTTCGAGACCGCTCGAGACGGACGACGTCATGGTCGTGTGCGCCTATAACGCGCAACGCTCTCTGATCGAAAAGCGTCTGCGCGAGGCCGGCATCCACGTCAAGGTCGGCACGGTGGACACGTTTCAAGGTCAAGAAGCCGCCGTCGTCTTCTATTCGATGGCCACGTCCGGCGGCGACGACCTTCCGCGCGACATGAAGTTCTTGTTCGAAAAGAATCGGTTCAACGTCGCGATCTCACGCGCCCAAGCCTTGAGCGTCCTCGTCTGCTCGCCGCGCCTGCTCGAAATCCGCTGCAAATCTCCCGAGCAAATGGCCCTGGCAAACCTCCTCTGCGCCTACGCCGAGGAAGCAAAGGTACCGAACCGTGCGCCATCTCTTTGAACGTGCGGGGGCGATCGCCGTTTGCGCCGCGCTTCTCGCGCCGGTGGGCGCCAACGCTCAAACCACCGGAGCGGGCTTTACCGGACCGTGGCACTACCGCTCCTTCGCGTGCGTCGACACTACCGTCTCCAGCGTCGTCCCCCGGTTAACGTCCAACGATCAACGCACGTTCACGACGGCCGACTTCACGAACTCCGGCGTCGTCGTCACCTTCAATTCGCACCTCGGTATGAGCCGGGTATTTCCGACCGGGTTCGCCGCCGTAACCCATTATCAGGGCGAGGCTACGAACGCCGTCATGATCGCCGAGCACCCTGGGGACAAGGTGCAAGTGTGCTTCCTCGGGCCACCGATGCCGGATGCGGCTTGCGACCCAGACACCGACTCTCGTGGCCGGAAATACCGCGTCTACGATTACAAGCAGCACGCCTCATACGACGGCATAAACACCGAACACGACTGCGGCGGCGCCTAGATCCGGCCGACCCCGCGGCACCGTCACGCCGCACCTCTCGAAGCGATATAAGAGCATGACTCGCTACCTCGCGCTGATCCTCGCGGCCCTCTGCATCGCACCGGCCCTCGCCGACGACAACACCGGCAGCGTCGAAGGCACGCTCGTTGGTGACCGTGGTAAATCGGTCGCGCACGTCACTGTAGTTCTCGACGGCGACCACGGACTACAGCAATCGCAAACCGACGAAAATGGCCACTTCGTATTCTTGACGGTGCTCCCAGGTCAATACGCCGTCGAAAGCACCGGACTTCACCGTATTAGCCTTCGGCTCGGCATTGTTCCGGCGTATTGTAACCCCGAGGCGGAGATCGACGTTGGTGCAGGCCTGACATGGCATCTGCCCGCGCTCATCTACGGAAACCAGCCGGCAGACATTTACACAATGTGCTCGCAAACACAGGATCTGCAACAACTAACGACCGCCGGCACAACAGCAAGCCTTTACATTATCAACGAATAGTAGATCGGCATCAACGAGTAACAGGTCGCCCAATAAGAGAACCGCCAGACATCGCTATCCGACGGTTCCCACATTCCATGTCATCTTCATCCATCGTGTCGTGCACGGGATTTTCGTGTCTGGCGAGGAGCGGACCGGCGCAGTTCCCAGGCGTCACACACGGGATTTTCGATGGCCGGTTAGGAGCGGGCTGACGCAGTTTACTGTGGTAATCAAGTCAGCCCGCGACGACACTGGACACGAAAAGCCCGTGTGTTCGCCTAAAGGTCTTCGGGGTTGATGCCCTTTATCCGATCGTACTGCGTCTTCTTCGGGGGCGCCAGCACGCTGACGGCCTCGTCGTATTCGCCTTCGTATTGCACGGTTTGCGGTTCGCGGTTACGCTCGTATGCGTTCGCCAAGCGGTTGATTCCGTCGCCGTTGGAAGCGTACATCGCTTCTTGAAGCGCGGCCTCGTCCGCCGTCATGCCCGAGTACACCGCTTCGAACGGGGCCGTGTGAGCGCGACCGTCTTCGTCGACGTCCTGTCCTTCCGGCTCGATCTCGATGTTACGATAGCGCGACATGCCGGTTCCCGCCGGGATCAATTTGCCGATGATCACGTTTTCCTTCAGGCCGAGTAGCGGATCGTACTTGCCCTTGATCGCGGCGTCGGTCAGAACGCGGGTCGTTTCCTGGAAGCTCGCGGCCGACAAGAACGACTCCGTCGCCAGCGAAGCTTTCGTCACGCCGAGCAATACCGGATTCGCCGTCGCGATTTGACCGCCGTTGCTCTTGGCGCGCTCGTTGGCTTCGTGGAAGTTGGCGGCTTCGATCAGTTGGCCGGGCAAGTAGAGGGTATCTCCGCCGTCCACGATCTTGACCTTGCGCAGCATCGAGCGAACGATGACCTCGATGTGCTTGTCGTTGATGTCCACACCCTGCGAGCGATAGACTTTCTGAACTTCCTGGACCAGGTACTTCTGAAGCTCGGTTTCGCCTTTGATTCGCAGAATGTCGTGCGGATTGAGCGAACCTTCGTTCAGTTGATCGCCCGGTTCGACGCGATCGCCGTCGTGAACGGCCAGATGCGTGCCGTGCGGAACGTCGTACTCGTGCTCCTCGCCGGTTTCGTCAACGATGAAGATGATGCGCTTGTTCTTGTCTTCGCCGAACTTGACGGTACCGGCGACTTCCGTAATGACGGCCTGCCCCTTGGGCTTGCGCGCTTCGAAGATCTCCTCGACGCGCGGAAGACCCGTGATGATGTCGGCCGTCGCCACGCCGCCGGTGTGGAAGGTTCGCAGCGTGAGCTGCGTACCGGGCTCGCCGATGGACTGAGCGGCAATGATGCCGACCGCGGTTCCGATGTCGGCGCGATTCCCGGTCGCCAGGTCGCGACCGTAGCACATCGAGCAGACTCCGTATTTCGATTGGCACGTCAGCACCGAACGGATCTTGACCGTGCCGATCTCGTTGTCGACGATCGCCTTCGCTTTTTCTTCGTCGATCTCGTCGCCGCGCTTAACGATCGCGGTCGTCGGGCGCTTGGGATCCAAGCGAACGTCGTCGCATGCGCGGCGGCCGATGATGCGGTCGAAGAGCGGCTCGATGATTTCCTTGCCCGCGCGAATGTCGGAAACGGTGATGCCGTTGGCCGTTCCGCAGTCTTCCTCGCGGACGATGACGTCCTGGGCGACGTCCACCAGACGTCGCGTCAGGTAGCCGGAATCGGCCGTACGCAGCGCGGTGTCGGCAAGGCCTTTGCGCGCGCCGTGCGTCGAGATGAAGTACTCCAGAACCGTCAAGCCCTCTTTGAGCGAGGCCTTAACCGGAATCTCGAGGATCCGTCCGGACGGGTCGGACATCAGTCCGCGCATTCCGCCCAGCTGCTTCACCTGCGCGATCGAACCGCGCGCGCCCGAGGTCGCCATCATGAATACCGGGTTAAGCGGATTCTGCGCCGCTTGCATGGCGCTGGTGACTTCGTCGGAGGCCTTCGACCAGACTTCGATGGTCTTGTTGTACTGCTCGTCTTCCGAGATGAAGCCTTGTTCGTACAACTTGTGCAACTCGTCGACTTCGTGCTGAGCTTTGTCGACGATGTCGTACTTCTCTTGCGGGACGACGATGTCGCTGATCGAGACCGTGGTGCCCGAAAGGGTAGCGAAGTGGAACCCGAGTTCCTTGATGGCGTCAAGGAAGCGCGCGGTTTCCGCGTTGCCGAACTTGCGATACGATTCGGTAATCGTCTTACGAAGCAATCCCTTGTCGATGATTCGGTTGAGGAATTCGCGGTTCCAATGCTCGGGGAACGCGGTATTGAAGATAACGCGGCCGACCGTGGTCTTAATCAGCTCGCCGCGCCAGCGTACCCAGACCCACTCTTGCAGCGAGACGTTGCCGGTCTCGTATGCCATGACCGCTTCCTTCGTGTCGTAAAACGTCGGGAGCGCGCCGGGGCCGTCGAGCGTCGGCGAATTCTCGCGCTTGACGCGCTTCTTCATCTCGTCGAAGCCGTCGACGATCGTGGCCTTAGCGGGGCCGGCGTATTCGTCGCGTTGAAACGTAAGGTAGTACAGGCCTAGAACCATGTCCTGAGTCGGAATGGAAACCGGATTACCGTACGCCGGCAACAAGATGTTGTTCGACGAGAGCATCAGGATGCGGGCCTCCGCCTGCGCTCCCGCGCTTAGCGGCAAATGGACGGCCATTTGATCGCCGTCGAAGTCGGCATTGTACGGCGTGCAGACCAGCGGATGCAGGTGGATGGCTTTGCCTTCGACCAGCACCGGCTCGAACGCTTGAATACCGAGACGGTGGAGCGTCGGCGCGCGGTTGAGCAGAACCGGATGTTCCTTAATGACTTCTTCTAGGACGTCCCACACTTCCGGACGGACGCGCTCGACCATGCGCTTGGCGCTCTTGATGTTGTGCGCCAGCGCACGATCGACCAGCTTTTTCATGACGAAAGGCTTGAAGAGCTCGAGCGCCATCTCTTTGGGCAGACCGCACTGATGCAGTTTCAGAGTGGGTCCGACCACGATAACCGAGCGCCCCGAATAGTCGACGCGCTTGCCGAGCAGATTCTGACGGAAGCGACCCTGTTTGCCCTTGAGGATGTCGGAGAGCGATTTGAGCGGCCGGTTGTTCGGACCCGTAACCGGCCGGCCGCGCCGGCCGTTGTCGATCAGCGCGTCCACCGCTTCTTGCAGCATCCGCTTTTCGTTCTTAATAATGATTTCCGGCGCGTTGAGCTCGAGCAGCCGCTTAAGGCGGTTGTTGCGGTTGATCACCCGGCGGTAAAGATCGTTGAGGTCGGACGTGGCGAAGCGCCCGCCGTCGAGCTGCACCATCGGACGCAGCTCCGGAGCGATGACCGGAACCGCGGACAGCACCATCCATTCCGGTTTGTTGCCGCTGTTTTGGAAGGCTTCGACGACCTCCAGACGTTTGATCGCCTTGAGGCGCTTTTGCCCGGTCGTCTCCTTGAACTCGCGGCGTAGATCTTCCTGAATCTTTTTCAGATTGAGATCGCGTAGCAATTCGCGGATCGCTTCGGCGCCCATGCCGGCCTTGAAGCGATGCCCGAACTTTTCACGGGCTTCGCGGTACTTCTGCTCGGACAGGACCTCACGTTTCGTAAGCGTCGTGTCGCCCGGATCGATGACGACGTACGCCGCGAAATAGATAACTTTCTCGAGCTGCCGCGGGGACATATCCAGCAGAATGCCGATCCGGCTCGGAACGCCTTTGAGATACCAAATGTGACTGACGGGCGTCGCGAGCTCGATATGACCCATACGCTCGCGGCGAACCTTTGCGCGCGTGATCTCCACGCCGCACCGGTCGCAGATCATGCCCTTGAATCGAATCCGCTTGTACTTGCCGCAGTGACATTCCCAATCTTTGGTCGGGCCGAAAATCTTTTCGCAAAACAGGCCGTCGCGTTCGGGTTTGAGCGTGCGGTAGTTAATCGTCTCGGGCTTCTTGACTTCGCCGAAAGACCACGCGCGAATCTGCTCCGGGGATGCGAGACCTATACGCATCGCGTCGAAGTTATTTACGTCAATGAGGTTCAACTAAGGTGCTCCGTCGTCCAATGCCCACCGATCCGGGCCTACGCAGGGCGTGCGTCTCACGTTGTCACGTAAGCGCGTCCCACCGTCGCCAACCGCCGGCGCTGTACGGCCGGGACGTTGACGTCCGGCCGGGGCACAGAAGGAGATTATACCACCGCCGGCGCGCCCTGTCACCATAGCGAGCCCCAGGACCAGCCCGAGCCCTAGCCTCCCGTTAAAAAGGCCTCGAGCACGGGCGCGAACGCCGCGAAATGCGTTCGGTGGAGGTTGTGCCCGGCCGCCTCGATGGTGGCAATTTCTACGGTCGCCGAATGGTCGCGCTCCACATCGTCGAGCGTAGCCGGGTCGTTAATGCTGCCGTCTTTGGGGGGCAAAGCGAGCAGGAGAGGTTTTCCGTAAGACGCGAGGTCCGGCCGCAGGTCCCAGAGTTCCGGCGGATTTTGGCGCCAAAGCATTTCGATCGGCCCGGACGTCATATGGTGGACCGCGTGAACCTTGCCCTCGACGTCCTCCGGCGACCAAGCCGAGTACTCCGTCCGGACTGCCTCGTCGCGCGCCGCACCGGCCAACGCGAACTGGTCGCGCAATTCGCCGACGTATTCCTGATACCACGCATCGTCGCACTGGCGGATCATCGGATCGATGGCCGCCACCCGGTGCACCGGCAGCCGCACGCCGCCACGGATAGCGATCGCGCCGCCCCACGAGTGCCCGAGTAAGGCATCGACGGGTTGTCCGATCTGTGCGTAGACGTTCTCCAGATCGCGAACGCCGCGTTCAAGCGTCATCGGTCCGTGGACGCCGGCGCTGTCGCCGTGACCGCGCTGGTCGTACGCCGCCACGCGAAAGCGATCGCCGAGACGAGCCGCCAAACGAGTCCAGGAGAGCCGCGAACTGGTCATGCCGTGCACGCACAGCACCAACGGTCCGCGTTCTCCCCAGAACTGCAGTTTGGTTGACGCGCCGTCGTCCAGCGGGACCGAACGCGCCGGTTCCGATTGCGGAATTCTTACTTACCCGTAACCTGGTGATGGACCTCATCGAGGTCCTCAACGGTATTGAGCGTGACGGCGTCCTTGATGTGCTCGTGTTTGATCTTGGAAGCACCGCGCATCTTGGCCGCGAGCTCGTCCGAGTGGTTGTACCCGCGGATGGCCGCATTGTGTTTTTCGATCGTCGCTTTATCGGTCTTGCCGTTGCTCACGACCCACTCCTCGAACTCCATATACGTGGGTTTGGACTGGCGCACGAAGGCCATGGTCTTATCGCGATCCAGACCGAGCGCGGCCAGCGTCATACCGTCGAAGCCCGCGCCGCACTCGTCGTAACCTTCGGGAAGTTTACCGGCTGCGGCAAGCGTTAATTTCGTCCACAGGCGGGGTAGATGGATGGCCCCGAGCGGTCCCGCCGTACCGGAGCTGACGATGGGAACGACCGTTCCGTTAGAGCTCATGATAATTGTCTCTCCTTTTGCAAGCGTTGTGCGTGTCGTTTGGTAAACGTTAGTTCCGAAACGCCGGACTTATCGAGGCCGCCGAGCCCGAGTTCCTTCATTCGTTCGTATTGTTCGAAGGTTGCCTGAGCCAGCGGCAGTTTGAGATTCGCGTCTCGTGCGAGCGAGAGCGCGATTCCCGAGTCCTTCGCCGCGTGTTCGGCCGAAAAGTACGTATCGTGGTCGCGGTTTTGCATGTCCTCGCCGTCGGTGACCAAGACGCGCGAGTTGGCGCCCGTCTGCGAGAAGACCTCGCGCAGCAAGTCGAGATCGAGACCGAGCGCATCGCCCAGTCCCAATCCCTCGGCCAAGCCTGCGGTGTTGATGTTCATCACCATGTTGACCAGCGCTTTGACCTGCGCGGCCGTCCCGGCCGGTCCTACGTACTTGAGCGACGCGCTCATCTTCTCGAGCATCGGTTTGACGCGTTCGAAGGTTTCTTTGCTGCCGCCGCACATCAAGTAGAGTTCGCCGTTTCGTGCCTGCGGAATCGAACTAGCCATACATGCTTCGAGCGAAAGCGCGCGATGCGCCTGCGCGAGCCGTTCGACGGCGACGTGGACCGAAGGCGTAACCGTCGCACAGTTCACGAAAACTTTACCCGCCGCGCCGTTCAACAGCGAATCGCCGTTGTCGGCGAAAATCGCGTACATCGCCGCATCGTCGCTGACGACCGTGATGACGACGTCGGAAAGCTCGGTCACCCGGGCCAACGATGTCGCGATTTCGGCACCGAGCTCCGAGGCGATCTCGCGCGCCGATTCCGGCCGCGCGTCGTACGCGGCGACGACGTCGTATCCGACGTCCTTAAGCCGCCGCGCGATGTTCGCGCCCATGCGTCCGGTACCTACGATACCGATTTTGCGATCGTTGCTCATTGACGTTCCCCGGTTGCGGAAGCTGGCGAAATGGTCGCGAGTTCGCGGCGACCCGTAACGTTCACATAAACAGGGTGCATGTTCCTACCGGCGAATGGCGCTGAACCTTGCATTTCGCACACGTTCTTCTTGCGACGATCGTCGCGGTTGCGGGGAAAACGGAGATCGACGTCTCGGACGCCGACGGAAACGCCGTCTCACAGGCGCGCGCCACGGTCGACGGCACCGTTTTTCCAGCGGACCCGAGCGGCCGCATTTTCCTTACCGCCGGGCCGGGCGCGACGATCACCGTAGAGGCGCGAGGGTGTTCGTCCACGACCGTCTCGCTCTCCCAGCCGCGCGTGGCCGTCAAACTCGCGTGCCGCTTGCCGGTCATCGGGAGCGTCCGCGTCGCGACCGGGTCGCCGCAAGCGTTGCATCAACTCCCGGTTCCGGCGTCGGTCCTGGATCGCGAGCAAATCGCCACCAATCCTGCCACGACTGCCGACGGATTGCTGCGCGTCATGCCCGGCGTGGATCGGAACCGCAGCAACAGCATGTTTACGAACTACGGCCAAGTACGCGTCTCGTTTACCGGCGCCGGCACCGATCGCGGCCTGGTCCTGGTCGACGGCATTCCCGCGCAAGACGGCTTCGGCGGCCAGATCAACTGGGCTCTCTATCCCAGTCTCGACCTCACTCGGGCCGAGCTGCTGCGCGGCGCCGGTTCGGCGCTGTACGGCCCCGGCGCGGTCGGCGGCGTGCTCGCGCTCCAGACCGTAGCGCCGCCCTCGCAATTCTCTCCCGACGCCGGCGGCCAGTTCGTCATCCAGGGCGGTACGCACGCGTTTTCGCAACTCTACGCGGGCGTCGCCGGCTCGCTGACGCCGAAGCTCTCCTTTTCGGTCGCATCGCAGCAGCAGCGCTTGCAATACGACGCCTTGGCGCCGGGCTATCAAGGGCCGCACTACAACGAATCGCAAGCGCAGGCGAGCATGGCGTCGTTCCGGGTTCGCTACGCGGCGTCGGATTCGGCCATCTTCGAATACGGCTACCGCGCCGCGTGGGACTACCAGCAAGAAGGGCGTCCAAATTACGACTTCTGGCGGCGGATGGTCCAGAACTCTCTGGGGTTCGACCGTCCGACGCCGCAAGCGAATCTCTCGATCATCGAATACGTGCGCAACGCGTTCGTAACCAATCGCGCCGACCTGTTCCCAAGCAGTCCCGGGGTACTACGCTACACGCAGTACGTTCCCACCAACGAAAGCGGTACGCTGGCGCAATGGACGGTCGACGGCGGCCCGTCGTCGTTCTCGGTTCGCGCCGACGGGCGCTTCATCAACGGCGTGAGCGAACAGTACAACGGCGCGGGCATCTTCACGGCGTCCGGTAGCGGGACGCAAAACGTCGGCGGCGTCGGGATTCAGGAGACCTGGACCGTGCCGCGCTTCGAGATCGTGGCGGGAGCACGAGCCGACCAAGAAAGTTTCGCCAACGGCGCTCTTTATTCGTCGGGAAAAAGCACGATCGCGCCCGCGGCAACGAATCGCGCGGTCTCTCCGCGCATCGCGCTTCGTTACGATCTCTCCAAGGAATTGGCGTTTCGCATTTCGGACGGGTCGGGATTCCGCCCGCCGTATCTTAACGAGCTCGTCCGCGGCTACGTCATCGGACCGATCGCATACCTGCCGAATCCACACCTCGTTCCGGAACGTAGCGGATCGTTCTCGACCGGGCTCGATTGGGCGCGCGGCAACGAGCGAATCTCGTTCGACTTCATCCAAACGACGGTTAGCGACGCCATCATGTTCCGCACCATCACGCCGAAGATCCAAATCCGAAGCAACGTCGATCGCACGCAAACCGACGGCGAGACGCTCACCTATACGCAGTCGCTGTCGCGGTGCGTCCGCCTGGTCGCCTCCGGAACCGCGCAAAATCCCCGCGTCACGGCCGGCCCAGGAGCGATCGTCGGCAAGTACCTCGCGTACGTCCCGGCGGGCAGCGGTACGCTGGAACTCGACGGCGGGATCGGCGCGCTGCAAGTCGGCTTGACGGGATCGTATCTCGGCGTCACGTACGCCGACGATCTCAACACGCAGCCGCTCGGAACCGCGATCGTGGCCGGTGCGTCTGTGGCCGTCCCGCTTCCCGAAGGAACGCAGCTGGTCTTGAGCGGCGAGAATCTAACCGGCGCGCGATATCTGTCGAGCATCGATCGATACGGTCCGCCCACCGTCGTTTCGCTCAGCGTGCGCGTCCCGCTGCACGCCCCGCAGCCGGAAGTGGGCTCGTCGCAAGCGTGCGCGGCGGGCCGATAGCACAAAGAAAAGACGGATCCGGCATCGCCGGATCCGTCTCTCTTGCTGGTACGAAGAGCGGCTAGAAGCTCTCTTCGTGTCCGTTCTCCACGAACGCGGGCTCCTCGTCGTCTTCGAAGGCGGCCGGTTCCTCTTCGGCAACGTCCTCTTCTTCCTCGAGTTCGTAGCCTTGCAGACCCTCGTCTTCGTCCGAGATCGTCTCTTCCTCCTCAGCCGCGAACTCTTCCGCAGCTTCGGCTCCGGCGCGCGGCAGCGGCGGCGCTTCCGGCAACGGCTCGGTCACCGAGATCGGCTTGCTGTCGTCGATCTCTTCCTCTTCTTCCTCTTCCTCGACTTCGGCCGCGACGCCGTCGAGTACGCCGGCTGCCGACGCTTCGGCAACCGCTTCGCGTGCGGCAAACGCCGTCTGCGAAACGATCGGCTGCTCGTCGCCCATCAGCAACCCGATTTCCTGACGTTCGCGGTCGCCCAGATCGTCGTCGGAGATCTTGATGTCGACCTCTTCGCGATTCTCGGTGAGCACCTTAACGTCGAGCGCGAGCGACTGAAGTTCCTTGATGAGGACTTTGAACGACTCCGGAACGCCCGGCTCCATCACGTTCTCGCCTTTCACGATCGCCTCGTAGGTCTTAACGCGACCGACCACGTCGTCGGACTTCACGGTGAGCAGCTCTTGAAGCGTGTAGGCCGCGCCGTACGCTTCGAGCGCCCACACTTCCATTTCGCCGAACCGCTGCCCGCCGAACTGCGCTTTACCGCCGAGCGGCTGCTGCGTGATCATCGAGTACGGACCCGTGGAACGCGCGTGGATCTTGTCGTCGACGAGATGCGCGAGCTTGAGCATGTAGATCATGCCGACCGCGATCGGGCGGCCGAAGCGCTCTCCCGAGCGCCCGTCGCGCAGCCACGTCTTGCCGTCGGCGGGCAGTCCCGCGTCTTGCAGCCATTCGGCGATGTCCTCGGAATGCGCGCCGTCGAAAACCGGCGTCGCGACCGACAAGCCCAGCATCTTGGCGGCCCAGCCCAGATGCGTCTCCATGATCTGTCCGAGGTTCATGCGCGACGGCACGCCCAGCGGATTGAGGACGATGTCGACCGGCGTGCCGTCTTCCATATACGGCATGTCTTCTTCCGGCAGCACCTTGGCGATGACGCCCTTGTTGCCGTGACGGCCGGCCATCTTGTCGCCCTGCAAGATCTTGCGTTTCTGGGCGACGTAGACGCGTACGAGATGGTTGACGCCTGGCGAAAGCTCGTCGCCGTTCTCGCGCGAGAACACCTTGACGTCGATAATCTTGCCTTTTTCGCCGTGCGGAACTTTCAGCGACGTGTCGCGCACTTCGCGCGATTTCTCGCCGAAAATTGCGCGCAGCAGGCGCTCCTCCGCCGTCAGTTCGGTCTCGCCTTTCGGCGTGACTTTACCGACCAGAATGTCTTCCGGACGAACCTCGGCGCCGACGCGAATGATGCCGCGCTCGTCGAGATCCTTGAGCGCGTCTTCGCCCACGTTGGGGATGTCGCGAGTGATCTCTTCGGGTCCGAGCTTGGTGTCGCGCGCTTCGCACTCGTATTCTTCGATGTGAATCGACGTGAAGCGGTCTTCCTTGACCATGCGTTCGCTGATCAGGATCGCGTCTTCGTAATTGTAGCCTTCCCATGGCATAAACGCGACCAGCACGTTCTGGCCCAACGCCAGCTCGCCGTCCTGCGACGACGGGCCGTCGGCGAGCACTTTGCCCGGGACGACCTTCTCGCCCAGCGTCACGATCGGACGCTGGTTGATGCACGTGCCCGCATTCGAACGAACGAACTTAAGCAAGTCGAAGACCTTCTCGCTCCCGTCGCTCGTCTGGACGGCAATGGCCTTCGAATCCACCGCCGTAACGGTACCGGAGACGTCCGAGACGACCAGCGATCCGGAATCCTTCGCGGAGCGGTATTCCATGCCCGTACCGACGATCGGAGCGTCGGGGCGGAGCAACGGCACCGCCTGGCGTTGCATGTTCGCACCCATCAACGCCCGGTTAGCGTCGTCGTGCTCCAAGAACGGAATCAGCGCCGTCGCGACCGAGACGATTTGTTTCGGCGAAACGTCCATGAGCTGGACGCGCGAGGCCGGCTCTTCGATATACTCTTCCGCGTACCGGCACACGACCGAGTCGGTGAGGATCTTACCGCGCTGATCGAGCGGCGTGTTGGCCTGCGCGATGATGTATTCGTCTTCGCGATCGGCCGTCAGGTAAACGATCTCGTCGGTAACGATGCCGTCTTGAACGACGCGATACGGCGTTTCGATGAAGCCGAAGCGATTGACGCGCGCGAAGGTCGCGAGCGAGCCGATGAGGCCGATGTTCGGGCCTTCCGGCGTCTCGATCGGACAGATGCGGCCGTAGTGCGAGTGATGGACGTCGCGAACCTCAAAGCCGGCGCGCTCGCGCGAGAGGCCGCCGGGTCCAAGCGCCGACAGACGGCGCTTGTGGGTGAGCTCGGCCAGTGAGTTCGTCTGGTCCATGAACTGCGAGAGTTGCGAGGATCCGAAGAACTCTTTGATGGCGGCCACGACCGGCCGGATGTTGATCAGCGCCTGAGGAGTTACCGTTTCGATGTCTTGCACGGTCATGCGCTCGCGCACGACGCGTTCGAGACGCAACAAACCGACGCGGAACTGGTTCTGCAGCAGCTCGCCGACGGAACGAACGCGGCGGTTACCCAGATGGTCGATGTCGTCCTTGGCGATGAGCCCGCTCTGCACCTTAATGAGGCGCCGGATCACGGCGATCATGTCGGCGCGGGTAAGGCAACGCGTGTCGATAACCGGCTCGGCCAACCCCTCGTATTCGTTAACCGAAACGGTCGGATGAGCCAGACGGTCTTCGACGTCCGGGTTCTCAAAACGATAGTGGAACTTGCCGTTCAGCTTGTATCGCCCGACGCCCGCGAGATCGTAACGCTTTTCGTCGAAGAACAACGACTCGAGAAGCTTCTCGGCGTTATCCGCGTTCTCGGGCTCGCCGGGACGCAGCTTTTTGTAGATCTCTTTCAGCGCGTCTTCGCGGGTCTTGACGTCTTTGTCTTTCTCGATCGAGTTGGCGACCAGGGGGGAACCGTCGAAGAGCGCCAAGATGGCCTCGTCGCTCTCCCAATCCAAACCGAGGTCGGGCCGCGAGAGGGCGCGGATAAACGTCGAGACGTAGATCTTGCGGTTCTTGTCGATGCGAACGCCGATCGTTCCCTCGGTCTCGTCGTTCTTGGTCCCGTTGTCGGTCTCGAACTCGATCCAGGCGCCGCGATTCGGGATGATGGTCGCGTTGAACGTGGGGCGCGAATTGGTGTCGACGTCGCGGCTGTAGTAGACTCCCGGCGAACGGACGAGTTGGCTCACGATGACGCGCTCGGCGCCGTTGATCATGAACGTGCCCTTGTCCGTCATGAGCGGAAAGTCGCCCATGAAGATCTCTTGGTCGGGAATGCCCTTGATTTCGCCCGACTCGGCGGTAATGAGACGCACGCGCACGCGCAGCGGCGCGCTATAGGTCATATCGCGCTCGCGGCATTCCTCAATCGAATACTTCGGTTCGCCGAGGCTGTGCTCGCCGAACTCCAGGATCAAGTTGCCGGTAAAGTCCTTAATGGGGGAAATAGAAGCAAACGCCTCGGCCAGCCCTTCGGTCTTAAACCACGCGAAGCTCCCTTTCTGGAGCTCGATGAGGTTCGGGACTTCCAGAACGTCGGGGATCTTCGCAAACGAGTGGCGTTCGCGCTTGGGACCCGGGTCGATCGGCTGTTCGATCGTGAACGCTCCCGTGGGCATCGGGAACGTACTCGGCATTACGGTAGAGCTTCCGTTACCAGCGGTAACGCGAGCGCCCTTTCTCGACTTGCCCTTAGACCCCGCCGAGCTCTTAGCGGGTGACTTTGTGGCCGTCGTTTTTGCCATTCTCTCTTCTCTCAAACTTGCGAAAAAGGTGCGGGCCGATGCCCATCGCGGGCACGAGAAAAAGAACGAGTTGTTGCGTCGGTCCGGTGACGGCGCGCTCGTCCTACTTCGTCTATAGGGCTATTCGCCTCGGGGCATAGGCTAAGAGAATATCACCGGTGGGAGCAGGAGTCAAGGCGTCCGGCTGCGACGCAAGTCGCCTCCGGGCCTACTCGCCCCCTAAGGTAGCCAAGTGAGCGAGGACGGAATCATGGGCACGAGGCCCGGCGCCCCGGAAGGGAAGTCCCCGGCGCTCGAGCCACGCGGCCGCGAGCAGGGCAAGCACGCTGAGCGGCAATAGCATACCGATCAGCATCGCGCCGACTTGAACGGCAAAAATATGCCCGTGATGATGTCCCATGGTCACCGGCAGTGTAACACGCCGGGGCGGCCCGCCAAACGGCCAAGCGTGCAGTGCAGAAGTTAAAAGCCGAACGGAACTCTGGCCTCGATGCCTTCCTGCGCGACCGGGACCTGATTGACCGCCAAGACGTGCGCGGAGGCGCCGTGGCGTAAGAACGTTCCGACGATCGTGTCGAACGCGACGCGCGGAAAAATGCAACGCCAGCTGCCCATTGCGGCGGCTACGTTTGCCAGCGGGGCGTCCTCCATCGTCGTGCCTAGGTTAAATTCGTTGTCGCTCCAGTCGTGACGGACCGCGCCGAAAGGCTGCAAATCTGCTCGCAGATCGCGCGCCAAATCTTCGAGCACGTTCCAACGAGCGCCGTCGTCGGGGTGCTCCGCCATCCACGCGGAAAAACCCGGGTTGGACTCGACGAACGTCTCGAGCCTCCCGAGCGCGGCGAATAGGGCGCGATTGGAATCTTGCGAGCAGTTGTTTGCGGGACCGACGAAGGTCGCGCCGGTGCCTTCTCCGATGCGATAGCGCGCGGTCATCGCTTCGAGCTGCAACGCAAACGCCACCAAAGGCGAAGCGCGATGCTTGCCCGCGACGTTCACGCTCTCGTTAAAAGAATCGTGTCGCAGGACCACGTCGGCGACGGCGCGCAGACCCGCCCAGCCGAATTGCCGGTCCCCCATGTAGCGCGACCAATGCAGCGCTCCGGCGATGAAGCCATCGGTGTTTTGCGCGTAGACTTGATAGTAGACGATGTCGAAGCGCGGTTCGTCGGAAATCGGGTCTTGCACGACCTGCGCGATACCGTAAGCGAAGTGGCCGAAGTACAGCGGCCCCGTCGCTGCGGCCTCGCCTGCCTTCCCGCCGATACCGCCGTACGAATGAACGAGCAGGCCGACGTCGCCGGCTTCCCACGCTCTCGTCTCGGCGATTCCTGCGACGACGCATTCGCCGGGCCGGCCGGCAAGGTCAGCCCACAACTTCTTCTTGACGTACTCCCGGCCGGCGCGTTCGTCGAACGAGCTGGCGCGTCGCGCGGTGGTTCGCAGCAGCGTTCGCGGCGCGAGTGCCTGAACGACGAACGTTCCATCGCGGTCGGGCGATCCATAGACGTACCAGCCGTCGTCGTTTAGCGGCGAACGCTCGATGCCGCAAGTGTTGGAAGGTTTGCGCCCGCCCAAGTCGGCGACGACCTCCGGTAGGCGCAGTTCTTCTTCCGCGCCGGTAAAATCGCGCACGCTCTTCTCGTAGTGGACGGCGCGCATTCGATCCGTCTGCGGAACGGGGCCCAAGAATCTCACCAGCCCGTAGTAGCGCCCCGACACCTGCACGGGCTGCCGGACGATATACAGTGCCGCGCCGCTCGCACCGTTGCCGTCGTCCTCCGACACGCGCACCGGCCCCGCCAGCGTCACGATGACGTCGTCTACCGGGTGCGCGCCGGCCAGCGATTCGAGTGGATCGACCATGCGCCGGTTGTTGAGCCTGGTCGGATTAACCGTTCCGCCGTAGGTACTCGAAAACGACGCTTCGGCACTGAAATGCACGTCGCGCGTCACCGCGCGAACGATCTCCCGCACCACCGGATCTTCACCCCAGCGGAGGTTGACGACGCGACCCACGAGGTTCGCGTAGCCTTCCGGTGCGTGATGAACCTCGAACAGCGCGCCGCGCACGGCCGCGCGCTCGTCCAGCGCCGGCAGAATCAACCGGCCGATCCAGTCGCCCACCGGCACGTACCGCCGCGCGTCCGGAATCCTATCGATCGGATAGTAGCCGGGCCGATTCCAGTCGGCTCGGACGTACGCGTCGTAGTTACTCGGCTTTTCCGGTATGCCGGTGTCGGTGACCAACCGCCCCAGTAAGATCTGATGAATGTAATCCAGCGTCTGCGCCAGATTCGTGCGCCCATCCGGAAGTGAGGCGTTCGGGTCGAGCAGACCACCGGGAACCTGGTGCCCGACCGGGCCGAGCGAGATGATGCTCAGCCGTCCGAGCCGTTTAGCGCGATTCCAATACGACAGCGCCGCGATCTTCCAACGGGACGGAAACATGATGGGGCCGATCCGCTCCACACCGTCCTTGGTCCCGTGAAGGTGGTACAGGTGCTCGAGCGACAAGACGTCGTCGGATCCGCTGATGACGCCGCCGAGCGAGATTACGTCGATTGGTGCGTCGAGCGCGCGTCTGAGGAATTGAGCCGACCCGCACGACATCTGGCCGCCGCCGCTGTAGCCGATCAGCGTGATCGGCAATCCGCTCCCGCGCGCGTAGCCCGCACCGATCAGCGCGTCGCACATCACCTGTGCGATGCCGAAGTTATACATCGGCCCGTAACGGCGGTCGGCCGATACGGCAACGATCAAGACGTTGCGCAGGTTGATAAGCATGCCGAAAATGCTGTTCGCGTTCTTGAGCCGCATCTTATCGACCAGGCCCCACAGTCGCGAGAACGTCGGATCGCTGTCGAGCGGTTTGTTCATGACCGAGTAGGCCATCACGCCGCGAACCAGCCGGAACCGGCTGGGCAGCCGCGGCGTCAACGCGTCCAAGAAGGTCTCGATGTCGGGCGTGTACTGCGAACTCGACTGTGCGATGCCGTCGAGGTACACGACGTAGTGCGCGACGTTTCCGGCACCGGCCGCGGTCCCCGCGGACGTCTGCTCGCTCTCGCCCCGCAGAGATATTTCGTCGCCGTACCAACCGGCCCACCACCCGAGCGTTTCCAGCGGGGCGAGAAACCCGGCAACGATTACCGCAATGATCCCGATCCATAACAAGTCCACCGGCAGCCGCAACGCGCGCGGTAACGCGTTCTCCCATCCGAACGCTGCGTGCCGCACGGGTGCGAGAATCACCGACAGGAAAAATGCGAACACCAGGATACCGCCGAGCGCAATCCAGCGTTTCCAAGGCGATGGCGGCTTGGGATCGCCTAAATCGACCTTCAGAGGATCCGTAGCTAACGCGCCGGGCCGGTCCTCTCCGTCTTGTGCGCGCGCGATCGCTACTTGCTCGTCCGTCAGCAGCGGCACGCCCGCGACGGTATCCATGATCTTGGTCCCAAGCCGCGCAAGCGGACGTCCAAAAGTTTGCTCGCTGACGGCGAGGACTAGCCATCCGAGCAGCACGTAACTGCCGGCCTGGAGGCCGCCGGCGTGCGTGACGGCCGAGAGACCGACCACCAGTGCGAGTAGCTGCCAGACGCGCAGCCCCCACAAAATCGGTCCTCCCAGGTATGGGAGTGCGCCGAGGAAGGCAAAAAGCAGCGGCGCGTACGCCAGCGCAAACATCAACGCAAGGGTCGCCAGGCCCACGTTCGGAGCGCCGGTCACGCGCATGACCAGCCACGTGCTGGCTACCAAGAAGCCGTAGTTGAACGCGAACAACACGGCCGTAATCGCCAGGCTCAAATAGAAGCGAGCCGGCTTCACGCGATTGGCAAACAGGACGATGCTGTTTGCGACGGCTTGAGACAACCCCGCCCCGAGCACGATCGCTAAGGCGACGAGAATGCCGCGGCTGCCGAGGTGCAGACCGTAGACGAACGCGCCGCCGTCAAGACGAAAAACGCCGCCGAGCGTCGTCCACACGTCGGGAGCGAGGCTATTCGACACGCCCGCTTGGTTCATCGCGCGAGCCGGGCTACCTTGCCCGGCTCGCGCGTTTACGTCACCGTTAGATCCGCGTCGTTACCGTAAGCCAGTACTGTTTGAACGGCAACCCGTATCGCTCGGAGCCCTGTTCGAACGCGTTCTTATCGGTTCCGAATTGGTTTTCAGGCTGGAACGAACCCAGGCCGACGTACCCGTAGTTCTGACCGATGCTGTTGAACATGTTGTTCACGCCGAGGTTGATGGTGCTGTTGCCGCCGACTTCCTGCGATATCGTGCCGTTCACGAACCAGTACGGGCCGCGATTGAAGCCGTTGGGGCTGCCGACGTAGTTGGCATCCATGCTTACTCCGAAGCCGCCGTAGCTTTGGTAGGCCAGCGTCGCGGTTCCTTGCCGGAACGGAATGCCGTAGATCTGCCCACCGTCGAGCAGCGTCGGATTTTGCTGCAAGATGTCGGTCGGGATGCCAACGTACGCCGCAGACGTGATTCCGTACTGCGCTTCGAATTCCACGTTGCGCATCACGCCGACCTGAGCGTCGAGGTTGACGCCTTTGTATCGGCCCGCTGCGGCATTGTATTCCGTCGACACGGCGAGATTCGCGAGCGTCGGATTTCCGCCGCACTGGGCGCGGATCCGATTGAGGTAAGCTGCGATATACCCGGGCGGCGCCAGCGCGGCAAATGCCGGCGTCATGACGACGTTCCCGGTGAGAAGCGCGCCCGACTCGTTGGCATCGTAGACGTCGGCTTGAATGATGGTGTGCGAGTTGAATCGGTGGCCGTACGAGAGATCGAGGTCCGTGCCGGTCTCCGGGACCAGCGTCGGGTTCGACGTACTGCCGACCGAGTTGAGGTCTCCGGCGCCACAGACTGGATTCAAGCTTGCGGGCGCTCCGAAACTCGACGGGCCGGTGATGAGAATCGGATCGGGTTCGTTGTAGGCGCTGCCTCCGGCGAATCTAATGATGTCGCTTGCGTCGGGCCGGAAAACCAGCGCCAGGCGCGGGTTGAGCTTGGTGACGCCCGTAGCCGTCGAATGCTGCAACCAAAGATTGGCGAAGGCCGAGAACTTGAGCGACGGCGTCCATCCGTCCTTAACGAAAAAGCTGTTCGTTCCGAGATTAAACTGCCCGTTCGAGACGCTGTTGGTCCAGCTGTAGTGCGCCTGGCGAAGCTGTTCGTATCCGAACGAGAAGTCGTTCCTTCCAAGAGCGAACTCGTCGCTCGCTACGAAGCCGCCGGTATGATAATCGTCCGAGTACTGCGGCCCCGTGGGGCTCTTGGACTCGTTGATCGCGTAATTGTCCTGATAGCCGTCGATGAGGATCGTGCCGGCGCCGAGCTGCTGGGTGAAGCGCCCGTGATAATCCTGATTCAGAAACCCTTTCCACCGGTCGGGCCCGCCGCCGAACGCGCCCGTAAACGTCTTCGCATACTGGTTTGCATTCATACACGTATATTGGCTGGGCGTGTTGACCAGGACGAGGATGGATCCGGTGCACGTCCCCGTTCCGCCGTTAGGCAGGCTGCGAAACGTCCTGGTTGTTCGGCAGACCCGCGATGATGTTCCGTCCGTTGAAGATCTGGTACTGATAGGGGACGTAGTCGTTATCGCCTTCGCCCGTCTTGTTCTGCCACGCCGTGGCGTTATAGCCGGTCACCTCCAAACTCGTGCGGGGCGAGAAATTGTAGTCGAGTTTGAGGACGTTGTTGCGCTGGTTATAGGCACCGCTTTGAACGTAGTAGTTGGAGCGGTTGGTCACGTTGGCCGGTGTGAGGTCGGGAGGCGGAGCGCCGCCGTTAAGACCCGAGTTGGCGACGCTGGAAGTGAGCAGACCCTGCTGTACGCGATATTGCGGTTCGAATAGTCCGTTCGTGCCCTGAACGCCGAGGCTGAGTGCGTAGCCGAGTTTGCCGTCCATGCCGGTCGCGGTGAAGCCGCTGAGCAGCTTCGAATTCGTTCCCACGCCCTGCGTATACGAGTAGTGCGGATCGCGGGTTGGATTGAGTGAAACGAAGTTGACCGCACCGGCGATCGTCGTCGCTCCGTAGAGGCCCGTGGCTCCGGAACCGAAGACCACGTCGGCGCCCGAAATTCCCCAAAACGGCGAGATGCTGTAGTTGAATCCTTGTCCCTGCGCACCGATCGGCCCAATCGGATGGTTGTCGAGCAGCGTTGCGGTTTCGGTCGGATCGTAACCGCGGATCGACAGCGTCAGGTCGTCGCCAACCGACGTGCTCGTTGAGGTAATGACGCCCGGTATCGTTCCGAGCGCGTCGCCGATGCGCTGAAACCCCTGAGCTTCGAGCTGCGAAGCGTCGAAGTACGCGTTTACCGTCGACGACGTTTGCAGCGAGGTTCGTGCCGCGACGCTGACCCGGCCGATGGTCCGCAGGCCCGTACTGGTTCGCCGGATGGCGGTCTGAAGGCGCAATTCGGGCTGCCCCGGCGTGACGTTGACGTCGGGAATCCGGGTCGTCTCAAAGCCGTTCGCAATAATAAGGATGGAATATGTGTCCGCTTGCTGCCCGGGGAAGTGGAAGACGCCGTTCGCGTCGGTCGTGGTCGACGCGACCTTCGCGCCTTCGTTTTCGAGTTGGACCGTCGCGTTGGCGATCGGCAGGCCTCCGTCCACGTCGAGAATCCGTCCACTGATGGTGGTCCCGGAATCGGCTCCGGCGAGGGCCGGCATTGCGAAAATAGCGACGGCGAGTAGTGACGAGATAATGCGCTCGCGCATGGATCGTTACACTCCATTTCTGACTTCGAGCTCGCTGAGGTCCTCAGAAAAGCATAGGCCGAGCAACGTTATGCACGCCTTATGAGGCGATTAACGCGCCTGCGAAATCCGCGTGCGGGAACCCGAGCGGTTCATGCTGCATTCATCTCGCGAACCTAGACTTTGGGGAGCACCAGCGTTTCTCGCAACTCAAAGGAGACCCCATGCCGATCGTCGTAACCGCGCCGCCGCAGAGCGTTCCCGTCTTTTCCGGTTTCGATTACGTCAGGGTAGACGAGGCCCGCCACCGCGTCTATGCCGCGCACACTGCCAGCAAGCGTCTTCTCATCGTAGATGCGACGACCGGCAAAGTGACCGGACAAGTCGACGTCGGCCCGATGCACGGCGTGGTCGTGGATCCCGAGACGGGCGAAGTCTTCACCGGGAACGGAACCGACCAGTCGGTCTCCAAAGTGGACCCGGTATCGATGAAGGTCCTTTCCACCGTAAACGTGCCCGGCGACGTCGACGGGATCGCTTACGATTCGGGGTTGCACCGGATCTACGCCGACCAGGACAACGGCGCACACGTCTACGTTATCGACGGCACCACGATGAAACAAATCGCGACCATCAAGATGCCTTCCGAAGACCTCGAATCTCCGTCGGTCGATGCGAAGACGCACGTTCTCTACCAAAACCTTGCCGACTCAAGCGCGTACGCCGTCGTGGATCCACAAACGTTCAAGGTTACGAAGATCGTGAAGACCCCACAACTGCAGGACAATCACCCACTCGTCTTCATGCCTGGACCGCGCGTGCTGCTGGTCGGCGGTAAGAACGCCATCCTGTCCGCGTACACGCCAGGCGGCCAGCACTTGGGTGACGTCGCGGTGCAGCCGGACATCGACCAATGCAGCACCGGTGTGACCGGCGAGGCCTTGGCTTGCGCGGGGAACGGTGTCGTCACCGTGGTGAAAATGAACGGTAAGACTCCCGTCGTGGTAGGCAGGATCGACACGGGGAAGGACATTTCCCACGTAGGAATCGACGAATCGACGGGCGATGTCTGGGTGGTGTGGTCCGACGCCACGGGGGACTACGTTCAACGCCTGCACTGGAGTCCGTGAGGATACTGATCGTCGAGGATGACGCCCCGCTGCGCGCTCTGCTGCAGCGTGGGCTCAGCGAGGAGGGGCACGTCGTTGACGCGCTGGCCGACGGCGAGGCCTGCGACGACTACCTGTCCTCCGGGCGTTACGACGCGCTGATTCTCGATCTCAATCTGCCGCGCGAAGACGGCCTTTCGATCTTGCGGCGTCTGCGGACCGCCCAAGAACCGACGCCAGTCATCATTCTGACCGCGCGCGACGGCGTCGACGACGTGGTCGCCGGGCTCGATGCCGGCGCGGACGACTATCTACGAAAGCCATTTGCGTTCACCGAACTCGAAGCCCGCCTGCGCTCGCTTTCGCGGCGCCCGGCGAGCTGGCCCGGTTCCGTGCTGCGCGTCGCGGATCTCGAATTCGATTGCGAAACGCGCGAAGCGCGGCGCGGAGCGCGCTACCTCGACCTCACCGCAAAGGAGAGCACGTTTCTCGAGCTGCTGATGCGCAACGCCGGCCGCACGGTGACGCGCCGTACGCTCGAAGATAGGATCTGGGACCGCGAGACGGTACGCGAGTCCAACGTCCTCGACGTTTACGCGCGACGCCTGCGCGTCAAACTGACCGCGGGGGGCGAGGCACCGCTGTTGCAAACGATACGCGGCATCGGTTACAAGATCGAGGCCGAGGCGTGACCGTTAGAACGCGCCTCACCCTTGCGGTGGCGGGCGTAATGGGCGCGGGCCTCGTCCTCTTCGCAACGCTGTCGATCGTTACGATCGACCGGGCGCTTCGAACGACCCTCGAGTCGTCGCTGGTGACGAAAGGCCAGGCGATTGCCGGGACCATCGACGTCAACGACGACGGCGTGCCCGATCCCGACTCGGGCGACCGGCAGCAAATCTCCGCGTTGAGCGCCGATACGCACGCGGCAATCCTCGACGCGGGCGGTAACCTCATCTTCGGGCAAACGCCGCCGCCTTCGCCGGATATCCGCAGCGCGGCCGTACCGATCGAGCGGCACCACGCCGTCGCCGGTTCGGTGGTCACGTGGCGCTCCGACGCCTGGATCGCGGAGGTCGTGCGATACGCAATCATCATCTCGCTTGCCGTCGCTTTCGTTCTTATCGCGATCGGCATCGCCGTCTCTCGCTGGGCGGCCAACGCCGCACTGCTCCCGCTCGTGCGCATCGCCGCGACGGCCGAACGCATCGAAGCCCACGACCTTTCGCAAAGGCTCCACGCGAAGAATGACGCCGACGACGAGCTCGGCCGGCTCAGCGCGTCGTTCGACCGCATGCTGGATCGATTGCAGCGAGCCTTCGCGCACGAGCGTCGCTTCAGTGCCGACGCCTCGCACGAGCTGCGAGCGCCGCTCGCGGTACTGCGTGGCGAAACCGAGCTGGCGCTACGGCGCGACCGCGACAACGCGGAATACCGCCGCGCCCTCGAGTCCATCGCACGCGAAGCCTGCCGTCTCGAGCGCCTGGTAGACGACTTGTTGGCCGCCGCGCGCGTCGAAGCCGACGCATCCGAGTTTCGCGAAGTCGATTTGAATGCGATCGTTCGCGACGTTGCGGCGCGGATCGAACCCCCGGCGGCCCTCAAACAGGTCGGCGTGGCCACCGAAGGCACCGCGCCGGCGGCAATCGGCGAACCGGGCGCCATCGAGCGCGCGCTGCTCGGCGTGGCACACAACGCGATCACGTTCGCGCCCCAACGCGGAACCGTCCGGCTCACGATGGCGTCCGACGGCGACGAGGTGAGCGTCGCCGTCGCAGACTCAGGACCCGGGTTCTCACGCGAAGCGCTCGAGCACGCCACGGAACGGTTCTGGCGAGCCGACGGCTCGCGCCCTAGGGGCGGCACGGGCCTGGGTTTGGCCATCGCTCGCGCCATCGTCGAACGCAGCGGCGGAACGCTCTCGATCGCCAACGCGCCCGGCGGGGGCGGCCTCGTGACGATGCGGCTGCGCCGTTCACGCTGAGTTCATCTCAAGCCCGTATTCTCACGGGGTGGACTTAGCGAGTTTCCCGATCCGGCACGAGAAGCCGATCGTCTTCTTGTTCGTGGTCCTCTCGCTGCTTGGCGTTTGGGCGTACTTACATACACCGGCTTCGATTTTTCCGGAGATGCGTTTCTCGCGCGTCGACGTCGTCGCCGACGCCGGGAATCTCCCGCCGGAGCAAGTTCGCGTCTCCGTGACCTTGCCGCTCGAACGCGAGCTGATCGGCCTGCCGCTGGTGCGGCGCGTGCTCTCGACTTCCGCTCAGGGGAGCTCGGAAATCGTTGTCGAGTTCGATCCTGCGACGGACGCGCAGGCCGACCTCCAACTCGTCGAACAGGCTATCGGACGCGCGCGCGGGTCGCTACCCGGCGATTCCGGCGTCGAGGCGACGGTCATAACGCCGCAAAGCGAGCCCATCCTCTCCTACGGCATTACCTCGAGCCAGTTGTCGCAAACCCTGGTACGCGAATTCGCGCAACAGAACATCGCGCCGGCGCTGTTCGGAACGCCGGGCCTCGCCCGCGTTCTGGTTCTGGGCGGCCCTCAGCGCGAGTTTCGCGTGACCCTCGATCCGGCGGCGATCGGCGCGGCGGGACTCTCCGCGCAAGACGTCGCCGCTACGATCGGCACGGCCAACGACGTGCAGGCGGTCGGCATCGAACAACGCTTCTCGCAGCGTCGCGCGCTCCTGATCGACGCCGGATTGCACGGATCGGACGCGCTGCGCTCGCTTCCGATTCCGACTTCCGGCGGCGCCTCGGTTCCGCTCGGCTCGCTCGGCAGCGTCGAGCTCTCGACCGCGGCGCCTCAAGTCGAGCTGGGCTACGACGCGCAGCCCGCCGTCGTCATGAGCGCGTTCGCGTCGCCGCACGCGGACGTCGTACTCATGGGCGACGAGGTCAAGGCGCGCCTCGCCTCCATCGCCTCGCGCTTGCCCGGCGACATGAAGATCAGCCCGTACTGGGACCAGACCACGTTGATCGTCGACTCTCAAGCGAGTCTACGCGACGCGATTCTCATCGGCGCGCTGCTGGCCATCGCGGTTATCTTCTTTTTCTTACGCGATCTGCGGATGACCGCGGCCGCAGCGGTCGTGGTTCCGTCGGCTATGGCAATCGCCGTGCTCGCGTTGGCCGCGTTCGGCCAGACGTTAAACATCATGAGCGTCGGCGGTCTTGCGATTTCGGTCGGCCTGATCATCGACGACGCGATCGTCGTAATCGAAGGTATTTCGCGGACCCTGCTCGACCGCCCGGACATGCCGCTTACCGAAGCGATCGTGTCGACGATGCGACGTTTGATCGCTCCAATGACGGCATCGACGCTCACCACCGTCGTCGTGTTCGTTCCGCTGGCGATGCTTGGCGGCGTTACCGGATCGTTCTTTCGGGCGTTGGCTTTGACCCTGGCCAGCGCGCTGATCGTGTCGCTCGCACTGGCGATCTTCGCGACGCCGGTCTTCGTGCGGCGAATGCTTTCCGACCACGCGCCCCGCCAAGAAAATCCCGCGATTCACAAGGTCTTGGAGGGCTACGAACCGCTGCTGCGCTGGGCTCTGTCCCACCGTCCAGCAGTGTACGCCTGCGCGGCGGCCGTGATGCTCCTGACGGTGACGCTGCTGCGGACTCTACCCAGCGATTTCTTGCCCCGACTCGACGAAGGACAGTTCGAAATCAAGTATACGATGCCGGTCGGCGCGACGCTGGCCGCGAGCGACGCGGCCGCGCGCAAGATCGAGCGCGCCGTTCTCGCGGACCCGGCGGTACTAACCACCGGGCGTCAGACCGGCGTGGATACCAACGGGTTCTCGCCGACCCCGCCCCGCGTCGGTACGGTGCGCGTCCGCCTTCGCCCGCCGTCGCAACGCGGAGGCTACGACGAGGTGAGCGACCGCATTCGTGATGCCGTCTCCGCGGCCGTACCGTCGGCGCAGCTCGACGTCCATCAGATTCTCGAGGACATGATCAACGACATCTCCGGAGCGCCCGCGCCGATCGAGATCGAAGTGAGCGGCCCCGATCCGGCGGTGCTGGCGGACGCCGCGCAGCGCGTCTCGGACAGAATCTCGCGCGTCGACGGCGTGGCCGACGCATTTTCGGGGGTGGTTTTCGACGACCCGACCGTACGCATTTCGCCGGATTTCGCACGCCTGGCGCGTTCCAACACGGACGCGGCCCAACTCGCGGCTGCGCTCGAAGCCGGTTCGACGGGCACCGTGGATACGAGCGTATCGCAGCCGTCGATGCTGGTGCCGGTGCGCGTTTTGGTTGCGGGCGCGCCCGCGGGATTTCCCGATTCGGTCGCGCTGCGCAGTGGGAATCTATCGCTGAGCGATCTCGCGGGCACCCGGGTCGATCGCTCCTCGCAGGACGTCACGCAGTTGAACGGCCGGCGAGTTACCGTCGTTACCGCCAACGTCAACGGACGCAGCCTTTCGGCGGTCGTCGCGGACTTGCGCACTGCCATCGCCGGAGCGAATCTCCCGCCGGGTTACGATGCGGTCATCGGAGGAGCGTACCGGCTGCAACAGGATTCGTTCCGCGAATTTGCACAAGTCATTTTCGTCGCGCTCGTCCTCGTGTTCTTTGTGATGCTGGTCAGCTTCTCGTCGTATCGCCAACCGCTCGTGATTCTGACCGCCGTGCCCTTGGCGCTGATCGGCGTGGCGCTCGGTCTGTTCGTCACGCGAACGCCGTTCAACGTGAGCTCGTTCATGGGTCTGCTTCTCCTGGTCGGCATCGTCGTCAAGAACGGTATTTTGCTCATCGATGCCGCGAATCGACGCCGCGCCGAAGGTTTCGAACGCGCCGACGCGCTAGTTTTGGCAGGACGCGAACGCTTGCGGCCGATTCTGATGACGACGTTCGCGGCCATCGGCGGCCTCTTGCCGCTGGCGTTCGGCATAGGCTCCGGCGCCGCCATGGAACGGCCGCTCGCGATTGCCGTGGTCGGCGGACTGTCCACGGCGACGGCGTTCACGCTGGTGCTGATTCCGGTTCTCTACGACGCCTTCGTAGCAAAGGAGACGACATGAGCCGCATTGCGTTCGCAACGATTGCCTCGCTGCTGGCCGTGGCAATCGCCGCGGCGATGCCGGTGCGCGCGCGCGCTGCCGGCGACACGCCGACCTTCGTGTCGCTTCCGCTCGAACGCGCGCTCGATCTTGCGAACGCGCGCAGCGCGAGCGTTCTTCAAGCGATAGCCACCGTGCGTCAGCGCGAGGCCGAACTGCAGATCGCGCGCCTGTCGCTTCTGCCGTCGGCGACCGCGGACTACGCCCTCGCGCCGCAAGCCGCCGTCAACTCCCCGGGAACGATCGCCCAGCACTCCATCACGCTGGGCGCGGGCATTTCGATCTCCGACCTCATCTCGGGCGACGCCACGATTCGATCGGCGGCGGCGTCGCTCTTGGCCGCGCAAGCCGACGCCGGCGCCGCGGTCTTGCGCGAGCGCGAGCGGACCGTACGATTGTACTTCGGGGCGCTTCAAGCATCGGCGACCGAACAGCTGCGCGAACAGCAGATCGAAGGGGCCACGACCGACCGCGACGCCGCGTCGCTGCGCGTTCGGAAAGGCGACGCGCCGGAATTGGACCGCGTGCGCGCGGAGGTGGCGCTCTCGCAGGCGCACGCCGATCTCGCGCGCGCCGTTGCCGACCGTGACGACGCCATCGACGCTCTGGCGGCCGAGACCGGTGTGGATCCCGCCGGCCTCAGCGCGGTTTCCCTGGGTGTCCCCCTGCAGGGTCATCAGCGAGCCAGCACTCTGACGCCGGAGGACGCCGCCCGGCGCGCGGTGGCAGCGCGCCCCGAGATCGCTTCGCTGAAGGCGCAGCTGCAATCGCGACAACAGGATCTGCGCGCGGCACGCGCGTCGGCGTTCCCAAAATTCGTGGCCGGTGCCGGCTACCAATGGGGCGTCGACTCGGGCCAGCCGGTGGCGGGAACGGAAGCAACCGTACACGTCGAACTGCCGTTAGGATTTACCAGCACGCAGCGCGCTCAGATCGCCGAATCGCAAATCGCCGCAACTTCGGCCGATTTGGACCAAACGACGCGCGAGGTCGCCCTCTCCGCCGGGTCGGCGACGCGCGATGCAAACGCCGCCGCGACGGCCTTAGAAGCGGCGCGTGCGGCGCGCGACCAGGCCGGCGACGCGCTCCGTGCGATTCAGGTCGGCTACCGCGAAGGCGCGAGTTCGAGCCTGGACGTCAGCGAAGCGCGCCGCACGTACGTCCAAGCATCGCTCGACGCGCTGACCGCCCAATACGCGCGCGCGCAGGCCGACGCCATCTTCGACATCGAGGTTCCATGACGAAACGTTTGATTGCAGCGTTGGCGGCGGTGTTCGTAGCCGCTTGCAGCGGTAAAGCGACGGCGCCGGCTTCCGCTCCGAGCGTGCCGTTGGTGGACGTGCGCGAAGGCGCGGTAGAGCGCACCGTCGCACTGACCGGCCGCATCGGCTCTCCCGCCGGACTCGACGTGAAGCTCGGTTTCCCGCTCGCGGGTGTCGTCAGCGTGGTCGACGTCCGATTGGGCGATCGCGTCGTTGCCGGGCAGGCGCTGGCCCACCTCGATACGACTACCTTGGCGCTCTCGTCACAACAGGCTACCGCGGACGCCCGAGCGGCTGACGCGAGCGCTGCAAGCGCGCGCATCGACCGTGTCGGCGCGCGCTTGCAGCTGGATCTCGCGCAGCTACGGCGTACGCAGAGCCTGTACGAAGCGGGCATCGCGGCTCGCAAAGACGTTCAGCAAGCCCAAGCGGCCGTGGCCGCAGACCGCGCCGACTCACAGACCGCATCGGTGCAAATCGACGTTGCTTCCGCGCAGGCGCAGTCGGCGGGAGTGCGGGCCGAATCCGCCGCTCACGATCTTTCGCTCGCAACGTTGCGCGCCGGGACCGCCGGAACCGTTTCGGCCATCTACGTGCAGCCCGGACAGGTCGTCGATCCCGCGACGCCGGCCGTCGCGCTTGCGCCGCAGTCCACCGGCGTCGCAACGCTCGACGTTCCCGTGGCGAGCGTCCCGGAAATACGGGCCGGACAAGAAGTGCGAGTTCGCGCGCTCGGTAACGCCTGGACGTCGCGCATCGCCGGAGTCGGAGCCAGCGTAGACCCGGCAACCGGGTTGGCGGTGGCGGAAATTGCGGGAACGCCCGGCCTTCCGGCAGGAACGCCCATCGCGGCGACCGTCGTCCTCGAGCGCCTGCGCGGGCTGGTCGTCCCCGCGTCGAGCATCGTCGACGACCCCCAGTCGGGCAAGCACTTGGTTTTCGTCGTCTCGTCGAAAAATGGAAGCCTGACCTACGCGGCGCGCGAAGTAGCGATCGATGAATCGAGCGGCGACGGGGACGATGTACGCATCCTTTCGGGGCTGCGAGCGGGCGAGCGCATCGCTCGGGAGGGGGCCATCGACCTGCTCGCGCCGCCCGCGGGCGGGGGAGACTGAAACCAGGCGTTACCCTACGGCGTTAAATCTCGCGGCATGAATCCATTTCGCCAGCGCGACGACGCGCCGCTCGCGCTCATCACCATTACGGTGATGTTGGGCTTAATCATGGCGATCATCGACTCGACGATCGTCAACGTCGCGATCAACACGATCGGCGGAAATCTGGGCGCGTCCGTCGACGAAGCGGCTTGGATCGCGACCGGCTACATCCTCGCAACCGTCGTCGTGATGCCGCTCAACGGATGGCTGACCGCTTTCTTCGGACGCCGCAACTTCTACGCGGTCTCGCTTGCGATCTTCACGATCGCCTCGTTACTTTGCGGAACAGCTCATTCGATCTGGATGTTGGTCTTCTATCGCGTGATACAGGGCATCGGCGGCGGCGCGTTGCAGCCGACGGCCCAGGCCATCATGTTCGAAACGTATCCTCCCGAACGCCGGGGAGCGGCGATGGCGATCTTCGGGTTGGGCGCGATGGTCGGACCGGCGGTAGGACCCCTCCTGGGCGGATACATCATCGACAACGCCACATGGCCGCTCATCTTCTATATCAACATTCCGATCGGCATCGTCGCGCTACTGATGACGCTTGCATTTATTCCAAATCCCAAGTTTCTCGCCAAGCCCAAGGGCGGCATCGACTGGACCGGACTCGGGCTCTTGACCGCCGGGCTCGCTTCTTTGCAGTACGTGCTCGAGCGCGGCGAGCACGACGACTGGTTTAGCTCCTCGACGATTTGGACGCTCACGATCGTGGCGGTCGTCGCTTTGACCGTCTTCTGCATCAAGTCGCTGCGAGATGATAACCCGTTGGTGAACCTCAAGGTCTTCAAACACCGCTCGTTCACGGTCGGGAGCATCATCGGTGTCGTCATGGGGTTTGGCCTTTTCGGCACGGCATTGATCTTGCCGCTGTTCTTTCAAACCATTCTCGGCTTCACGGCCTTCGATACCGGTATGGCTCTACTCCCGGGCGCGATCGCGACGGCCGTCACGATGTTTGCCGTAGGCCGCCTCATCAACCGGTTCGATCCACGCATGCTCATCGCTGCCGGTATGCTCGTCTTCGCATACTCGTGCTGGGTGCTCGGCGGCCTTTCGAGCGACGCCGGATTCTGGGACGTGTTTTGGCCGCGCGTGCAGCAGGGCGTCGGACTCGGCTTGCTCTTCGTGCCGCTCTCGACGGTCAGTTTGGGCGACGTTCCGCTTGCGGAGCTGGCGGGCGCGACCGGCGTCTACACGCTGGTTCGCCAACTTGGCGGAAGCCTCGGTATTGCAATTCTGACCACCCTGCTCACGCATCAAACGGCGGTTGCTTGGAACGTCTTGGCTTCGGGCGTCACCGAGTCGCACGGCCTCTCGACCGGTGAATTGACCCAGATCGTCGCGCAGCAGTCATCGATGATCGCTTTCAACTACCTGTTCCGCGTCTGCGCCATCGTCTTCTTGATCGGCACGCCGCTCACGCTGCTGATGAAACGCAAGCCGGCGCCGCCGGGAGCGGAACTCGCGATGGCCGCCGAGTAAACCCGGAGAGTGAAGGCCCTTCGCCTCGCGCTCGACGCCCGGGACTTGGATCGGGATTATCGCGGCATCGGCCGCTATACGCGCGCGATCGTCCGGCGTTTGTGCGCGCGCGACGACGTCGACGTCACGCTGCTGGTGACCGGCCCCTTCGGCTTTCGCCGGCGTGCCGCCCTGGAAGGCGCGCTGGGGGTGAGTAGATTCCGGATCGCGACGCGCGTGCCGCGCGACGCCGATACCGTGTGGCATCCTGCAAACGGAACGTTCTTTCCGTCGAGCCGGCCAAGCGTCGTCACGATCCACGACGTCGCGCCCTTTCGTTTTCCCAGCGACGACGCGGAAAAGCGAAAGCGGGAACAAGAGCCGTTCCTGCGATCGGCTCGGACGTTGACGCGAGCGATCGCGGTCTCCGAGTTCGGCCGCAGCGAGATTCACGCCATGCTCGACGTGCCGCCGGCGCTGACTACGGTGATTTACCACGGCGTCGAACGGGTGCTGCGACCCGGACCGCCGGCCGTTCCCGGCAACGTGCTAGCTGCCGGCTCGTACCTGCTGTTCGTCGGCGACGCCGGCGAAGCGCGCAAGAACTTTGGACGGCTTTACGATGCGTACCGCTTGGCTTGGCCGCACGGCGACGGCCCGCGCCTCGTCGTCGCCGGCCCGCGTCCGCCGCAGTTCGACGGCGTCATCGGTTTGAGCGGCCTGACCGACGATGAGATGACGGGACTTTATCGCGGCGCAATCGCGCTCGTGCTGCCCGCAACGTACGAAGCGTTCGGCATGCCGATGATCGAGGCGATGGCGTGCGGGACGCCGGTCGTCGCGTCGTCGGGGAGTTGCCTCCCCGAAATCGGCGGCAACGCGCCGTTCTACGCGGACCCGCTCGATGCAAAAGCCTGGGCGCACGCGCTACTTGCGGTCGCGACGGACGCGGACTTACGCGCGCGTCTACGGACCGCCGGCCTAGAGCGTGCCGCCGGCTTCGATTGGGACCGTTCGGCGGAAAGCCACGTCGGCGTATTTCGCCTCGCGGCGAACGCGCTCTAACCCCCGAACAAGTCTGCCGGCCTGGCGTTCGCGCGCGGCTGCGAAAACCAAGTCACGTAAAAGCGAAACGCCGGCTTGCCCGCAAACGCGAAATCGACCGTCCCGCCCGGCGCCGAGCTCGCGTAGACGGCGTCGAGTCGCTGCGCCAGCGCCGGATTAGCCGCTAACGGCTCGGTCGAAACGTACATTGCGCGCGGTGGGATGACTGCGCCGGGATTCCAGATATGCCACTGCCGGCGCTGTGGAACGTCGTCGACGATGGTCGGCCTTTATGCCGAAGAGCTGAAACGGCGCCGTTATTTCGTAACGATCCGACAGGATGGCGGCGTCGCGCGACGCGGCCAGCGACTGCATTTGCCGCGCGGCGCGCGCGTAAACGTAGGCGGGGCTGTACGCACTGCCGCCGATCGCCGGATTGCGCAGCATCGCGGCCTGCACCGATTCGGGAAGGCCCGCAAAGGCCACGACCAACAGCGAGCAAACCCCGGCAACGACCCAGACGCCGGTAGCGGCCTTCGCCCACCAGGGCGACCCGGATTTCGCCGCGATCCCCAGGCCGATGAAGAGCGAGATGGCGGGGCCGAGCAGCCAATAAACCTCAACCGTTTGCGGAAACGCTAGTACCGCCAAGACGAGCGGGAACGGCAGCGCGCTCCAAGCCAACAGCGGATACCGCCGGCGTATCGTGACGAGATACGTTAGCGCTACGAAGGCCGCATCGAAGATCAGGAAGCGGACCGTCATGTTGTTAAATGCGTGCGTGGCCGAAACGGCACGAAAACTCTGCCGGTCGCGAACCGTGAATAGCAGGTTCACCCAATCGTGCGAAGCGTTCCAGGCAATCCACGGGACCAGGAGCGCGAGCGCGATCGCGCACGACACGGCAAAAGGCGCGCGCACTCGGACGCCGCCAGTGAGAAACGTTGCGGCGACGCCAAAGAAAAGCGCCCAGCCGAAGACGCGGCTGAGCATCGCGCCGCCCAGCGCCAGCCCGAGCAGGATCCAGTCCGAACGAGCGCCGCCGCGCAGCGTTCGTGCTGCAAAAAAGATGGCAAGCGCCCAGAACATGAGGAACGGCGGATCGGGCAGTGCCTCTCCGATCATCAGCTTCACGTTCGGTATGAAGGCAACTAGGGTCGCTGCCACCAGAGCGGACCGCTGCGACCCGGACATTTCGAGCGCTGCCGCGGCGGCTGCCAGCGCTGCAACGCCCTCACAGACGATAAAAGGAAGCCGGATGAACAGGCCCGTGCGCGGCAGCCACGCGGTGGACCCAATCAGCCACGCAACCATAGGCGGATGGTCGACATATCCGAACGCCGGGTGGAGGCTCCACGTCCAGTAGTAGGCTTCGTCTTCGGTTATGGGGTGAAAAGCCGCCACGACAAGACGGGCAAGCGTCACGCAGCCGACAACGACCAGCGGCAAGAGCAACGGAGCGCGCGAGAGGCGTTGCGTCGCCATCCGTCTCATTTGTCGCCCATGGGCGCGCACATCCTCTTAGCCAACGCGCTGGTCGTTCGCGAAGGCCGCGTGCTGCTGGCGGCTTCGCGCTATGCGGATCGCGTTCAGCCGCTCTGGAATCTTCCGGGCGGCCGCCAGGAAGCCGGCGAGCTCCTTTCAGACACCGCGTTGCGCGAACTGCGCGAGGAAACCGGGCTCCGCGGTCGCGTGCTCGGCTTGGCCTACCTCAGCGAAAGCTACGATCCGGAGGGCACGCATTTCCTGGCTACGATCTTCAACGTCGACGCCGGCCAATCGGAAGCGCGGCCCGGTGACGAGCGCATCGAAAAGCTCGCATGGGTTCCGGCATGCGAACTTGCGGACTACATTGCGATTCCGATCGTCCGCGATCCGCTGATCGCGTACGTCAACGGCGAGCATCGCGAACGGTACCGAGGGGCCCGCGATTCGGGCACGGTCGTTCGCTGGCCGTGAGACACGCTACGCGCTCGTGCCCGAGGTCGCCATCCAGCGTCCGCGCGGCAAGACGTACGCAACGACGTCTACCATACGGCCGCGAACCGTCGCGCCGCGCGTGAGTACCCCCTCTTCGGTGAACCCAACGTTTCGCAGCACGGCGCGCGAGCGTTCGTTTTCCGGGACGCAGTACGCGCGCACGCGTTCCAGCGCAGCCCGCTCGAAGCACTCCGAGACGAGCGCGCGTACCGCTTCGGTCGCATAACCGCGCCCGCGCCGGCGGGTGACGATGCTATATCCGATTTCGCCGGTCGTGCGGCTTTGATCGGAGATGCGCACCGATATCCACCCGATCGCGACCTCGGGCGGCCCCTTAACGTAGATCAACCACTCGAACCGGCCTTCAACGCCCGGTTCCAGCGAGGTCGGCCGCGTCGCGACGAGCTCGGCAAAGCGAGCGCGATCGAGGTCGGGGAGGTCCTGGTACGAACGCAGCCCGGGCTCGTTCCAAATGGACCACAGTACGCCCGAATTCGCGGGCGTCACCGGGTGCATCGAAAGGCGCGACGAGTAAAAGGTTCTCACTGACCGCACATCGCTTCGCCTTCGTCGCGAACAGCTCTTGTCGGTTCACCGCCCCGTCGTGAACGGCACGGCATGGAAACGGCCCCGTGAATCTCTTCGCCGCATACCGTGGAACCGCGCCCGCGCAGGTACGGTTCGACGCCACCGTCACGACCGCGCCTCGCGAGTTTTACGGATCGCGAACCCACGCCGAGCACGAGGCGTTCGACGTGCAAACCAGCGCAGGGCCGCTCGAAATCGTCGACAACATCGGCATCGCGCCGCCGGTGCCGGTCGCGGTCGGCGACCGCATCGAGGTTGCCGGCGAGATGGTCCACGATCCGGGGCGGCTGCCGGTCGTGCACTGGACGCATCACGATCCGACCCACCGTCACGCCGGCGGCTTCATTCGCTTCCAGGGTACGGTGTATTCTTAGCACCGCGCCCGAGATCGAGTAATTCCGGAATGGTCACGAAGCGGTAGCCTTCGCGCCGCAACGCATCCACGATGAGTTGCGTCGCTTCGATGTCGCCGCTACGATCGCAGACGTGGCGCGCCACGCGATTTCCGTCGCAGACGATACCGCGGTCGCCGTCGTGAAGAACGATGATCGAACCGTCCTTGACGTAGGGTACGATGCGATTTGCAATCGTTGCCGCCGTCGGATACTCCCAATCGCGCGCCAGCGGAACCGACCACATCACGGGCGTGTATCCCAACTTTCGGGCTTCGTCGAGCACCCACCAGTCGCGCGAGCCGAACGGGGGGCGCATCAGCCGCGGATGTACGCCCGCGGCCCGGTAGATCGCGGCGTCGGTCCGTTCGAGCGACGTGCGCACCTGGGCGCGATCCAAGACGATCAGATGCGCGTGATCCCACGTGTGGTTGCCGATCGCATCTCCGTCGCGCACCTCGCGCCGCACCGAGCCGGGATAGGCGGCGACGGCCCGGCCCACCAGAAAGAACGTCGCGCGCACGTGCTCGCGTTCGAGCACGGCGAGGATGCCCGAAGTGTATGGGGGATTGGGGCCGTCGTCGTACGTGAGCGCGACGACTCGTTCGTTCGAAGGTCCGCTGACGACGGTCTTTCCAAACATCTGGTTGGAGGGGTTCTCGCTGACCTCGTAGGCAAAAACTCCGACGACGGCGATCGCCACCGCGGCGATCGCGACGCGCACGAACGAGGAGCCGTTCACCGCGTCAGCGACCCGTGCGAATCTCGCGCTGCGCGGCCCGTACGTGCGCGCGAAATTCGGGCGGCCCAAACGCGCGAAATTCATCGACGATTTGCTGAAAACGCGGATCCGCGATCTCCGTGCTCTGCAATTGCAGCAGGTCCGGCGTAGGCTTCTTCTTATCGAGGTGAATTTCGTATTGGCGGCCGGCCGTCGTCGCCCAATAATGAGGATCCGTAAAAGTGATGGTCCGGTCGCCGTGCTTGAAATCCTGGACGGCCTTCACGAAGATCGTGTAATGCGTGGACAGGTCACCGCGCGGGGGCCGGTCGGTCAATTCCCAGACGCCGAGCTGTTCGATGCGTTCGTAGAAAAAACTGACGTCGTACAGCGCTTCGGGAGGCGCCGTAACGGTGATCTGCTTGCCGGCGTATCCGCGGATACGGTAGGCGAACGACGAAACGCCGTCGAGGTCTTGCATCCGGTATTCTTCCTGATACACCGGCGGCTTGTCGTATTCGACGAGCAGCCGGGCGTAAATGTCGCTGGAAGACTGCTTGACCTTGGCGACTTGCAGCCACCGCGCCGATTCGTCGGCGCCGAAAAAGCGGAAACCGATGAAAGCCATAACGACCGCCAGCAAGGCGATGAGTGGAGCGACCGGGATGCGACGCATGGCCGGCTACGTTGAGGAAGCCGCGGCTTCCCTGTCGAGAACCCGATTGACCACCGCGTCGGCTAACTTGTTCTGCTTTCGCGGCACGTGACGGATATCGACCGACTCGAAGGTCCGCAGTGCCGCGTTCGCGCGCCGGTGGAGCGGTTGCAGGGCGGCGTGTTTGACGCGATACTCGCCCGACATCTGCTTGACGACCAATTCGGAGTCGAGACGCACCGATAGCCTGCGGACGCCGCGCAAGGCGGCGGCTTCGAGCCCCAAACACAAGGCGGTCCATTCGGCGACGTTATTGGTTGCGACGCCCAGAAAGCGGCCGATCTCTTCGACCACGCACCCCTGCGCATCCACGAGAACGGCGCCGCTGGCGGCGGGTCCCGGATTACCGCGCGCGCCGCCGTCGGCAAACATGGTCATCTCGGCCGCGGCCGCCTGCGATTTGGAAGACATCGGCGGCCCCTTTCGGCGCCGGGCGAAATTGTCATGGCTTTCGGCAGAGGCGGCGTGCCAAGCCGTCTAGCGCGCGGCCGCGCCACCGCAGGGCGTAGTTCGCCTCCCAGAAACGATTGCGCAGTCGCACTCCGAACGGCCGTTGAGCGCGGCTTACCAGCTCCTCCGATTGGGCGTACTGAGACGATAGCTCCAGCGACAGTGCGCGTAGGGCTTCGCGCGCGCAGGGCGGGTGCGCGGCGCGAAACGGCAGCGCGCGCGACCATCGATCCGCGTAGTAACTCTCGGGATCGATGTCTCCCAGGCGCTCCTCGGCAACGATCTCGCCGGGCGCCCCCAGACTCGAATAGAGCCGCCCCTTTTCGGCCGCGCGCCGCGCGGTGAAGATATGGCCGTAATGGCCGTAGACGTAAGGCACCGCGATCCGCGTGCCCGCCAAGCCCTCGAGTTGTTCGTGAACCGGCTTGACCCATCGTGCGCCGGGCGAAAAGCGAAAGAACGACATGCGCCGTTCGATCGACAGGTACCAGTCCGGGGTCGGGAAAAAATGCCACGTGTAGCCGTCCACGAAATCGGCGGACGCCGGGACCTCGCCTAGATTTGCCGCTATCGTGCGTGCCAGCGCGCCGTGGACTTCGTCCGCGTCGACGAATGCGACCCAATCGCCGGCCTCAACCTCGGCATGAAGCCGCAGGCACGCGTTCCGGGCGCCCGCAAAATCCACGAACGGCGTACGGTCCACGTAAAGATGTCCGGCTCGCCCGAAGCCGCTTTCCGCGAGCACGGCCTCATGTACGGACGGCCCGGCGCCGTTGTCGTTCACGATAATCGAGCCGGCCACACCCTCGAGCGACGCGAGCAGAGCTTGCAGAAACGGCTCCGGCCGGGAGCCCAGGATCAAATGTGCGGCAACCCGCGGACCGGCGGACATCGCCCGCCCGTTCGCCGGAGCGCGAAAAAGTCCGGGGTTGTGGGTAGAAAGGGGCCATGAACAAGACCATCATTACGGGCCTCGCCCTGGCGATTGCGCTTTTGGCCACCGCGTTGCCACGGATTGCGCTCGCGTCCTCGACGTTCTACGGCATCGTCGTCCACGTTTCTACCAACAATATCAAAGTCGAAGACCCCGCGAACAAGCAGACGCTCAGCTTCGAGATCGTGCCCAAATTCGACCAGGTCTTTTCGGCCAACGGAAAGACGACGTATCAGATGAGCGCCATCAAGTCGGGTCAGTACGTCGGCGTCATCTACGATCAGAAGTTCCTCGGAACGCGCCACGCCGACAAGATCTACCTCATGAACAACGCCAACGAACGCATCGGCTCGCAGTAACCGCAGCCACGCATAAAAACGCCCCGCTCGTCGAAGCGGGGCGTTTTTTCTATTGTTTGGTCGGGCTGACAGGATTCGAACCTGCGACCTCTTGACCCCCAGAAATCTCAAACACGATCACGATTTGAGTACGCAATCACGCAAAACCAGCCAGATCAGGCGTTCCCTCTCCCCGGTCCCTGCCAAATAGTATCAAATAGACACACCTATATAAGGAACGTAAGCGAACCAATAAGAGAACCAGAAGGCCCCGGCGATCCACACTCAGATCACCAGGGCCGCGTCAACGAAAGGAAGGCTTTCGATGACCTTGGACCACTTTTACCCAACCACCGCTAGGTTCACGTGGCTTCCTGATGGGCATCTGGCGGTCGCCCCGCAGACGATCAGTACCTCGGGTCCCACGACATTCCACTGGGACGGCGATGATGTTCTGTTCGCAGGGGGAGCCGGGGGGCAGCAGCTACTAGTCTACGTCGGGACGTTCGCCGTCATCAACGCTTCCGGCATTGTGGATGTCTGGGACCGCGATCAGACGGGCGCCCGTGCGGCTCAGCATCTGTCAAATTGGTTTTCCGCTTGGAGCATCGCACCGTCCGTTCGAACGCACTCGGGGTTGGTCTCGCCGCAGGGGTCGTGCATCCTTGGCGGCCCATCCCCATGCAACGCTACGCCTCCGACACCCGCCCTCGACTCACAGCGTGAAGATGGCTTCGACTACGAGTCGGGTTACACTGGGATGTCGGGTATTTCATTTCAGGGTGTGCGCGCGTTCGACCAAACTTCAGCGCAATGGATGACACCGGACGCTTACGCGGGCGACGTAAACGACCCAATGTCGCAAAAGCCGTTCATGTGGAACAACAACAACGGGATACGTTATAGCGACCCTAGCGGCTATGATGCGCTTATCGAAATCGAGCCAAATGCCGTACTTGGTCTTGGGCATATCCAGATCGTGATCTATGACCCCAAGACATTGAACGGGACGATCCTCTCAGCAGAAAGCGGTGACGGTAAGCCGATTGGCCCTATGAGCGTCGTCGAGACGCCTGTTGCCAACATCCGGTCTCTGCCGTCAGTGGCAGGAACCACTTACTATCATCTTTCGACGACATCAGCGCAGAATCAGCAAATGCAGAAGGCATACGACACAAAAAAAGGAGGGACATATAACCTAGGAAATAACAATTGCGACGTGACAGCGCAGCAAGCCCTTAGGGCGGCTGGATTTAGGATCGAACTTAACCCAATTCCCGCGCTAAATGCCAGCGGACTACCAAAGCAGGGAGCAGCACGAACCGACCCGAGTTCGATTAAGCCGCTCCGGAAAGGTAACTAGGTGACTAGCATCGTTGCCCGCGTCAAGTTCGCAGCCCCCGTTGTAACCATCATTTATTCCCTCATCTTAGGTGCCGTATTTGCGCGGACAGGCGTCCTCGGTGCCCTAAGTTTCCTGTGGCCCACCATACTTAATATTCCTGTTGTTGTGGCCGCGTCGAGGATGCGAGCTCGCACCACGGAAACCGTCATTCTGGTTGCAATAGCAGTCGTGTTCGGATGCTTGGGCTACGGTTTAGGAAATCGCAACTATGGCGGACTTGAGCCACTTTGGGCGGCGGCGGCCGTAGTAGTAATCAACTTGATACCAATTGCCTTTCTCGTAATAGCTTCACGCTTACTCGCAAATAACCGAGTACGAACGCGGCTCAAAGATGGCCCGGAAGCCGAATCTCCTGCCCTCCAGGAGGACGATAAAGGACGACGGTGATTATGGTCAGCGCGGATCATCGGTATAACCTAGGCACGTCTTAGCAAGCAAGAGCGGCCTCGCAACCACCGGCCCGCGGTTCCAGTACGCTCTTAAGGGAAGGCGATCGCGACGCCTTGCGCTTGCGCCGGTGTTGGCCTAAGGAATCCATTCGTGGCCCTCGGCTGCAAGGTCCTGTACTAACGGTTGCTAGCCAAGGGGAACAGCCGGGTCTTATTCTCGACCACGCCAACCGGCACCGTCGACGACATAAAGGATGGGGCCGACGGAGATCTGACGCCAAGCGACGCTACGCCGGTCGCTAAGCTTCTACGACCGGGATGCGAACGACCAGATCGCAGCATGCGACAACTCCGCTGGCCAGACCGGCGCCGTCAACGGGATCGCCCCCTGACCTGAGGTGGCAAAACGGCTCAGGTTGAAACTGTGAGTTCCGGGCCTTGGCCCAAGGAGACTCACGTGAAGAAAAGTCGCTTCACCGAGGCGCAAATCGTCGCCATCCTCCCGATCGTGCGCGCAAAGGTCGTGCGCGAGATCGAGCTGGGCTACGAGCCGGACTACGCCAAACGCGACGCCATCATCGCCGAGCTGGAGCGCGTTCAGAGCCTCCGCCAGCAGGTTCTTCCGATGATCGCGCAGCTCAAAGCCGATGCCGTGGCCGCCAACACGCACGCGGTCGCCAATAGTGGTCTCGCGATCGGCAGCTTCCGATTGCATGGTCTTCGGGATCGATTCCTAAAGTGGGGCGTGGCGCAGAAGTGGGGATGCCCGGCGTCGATGGAACCACAGACGGCCTCGCGACCTTTCAGGGCGCCCGCGCCTACTCCGGCTCCCTGGGTGCCTGGCTAAGCCCGGATGACCTTGACGGGAATGCTTATAGCCCGATGTCTCAGAAAAGCTACGTCTGGAACGCTGATGACCCGCTGCTTTTCACAGATCCTACGGGGAACTGCCAGACCGTCACGGGGTACTATTCAGATGGCACTTCAATCACTTTAGTGAACCAATTGGACGACAGACTGCATAATTGCATACACATACAGCACTCCCTCCAGCAATTTTCCATATCTTCCGGACCTGCAACGCATACTCAATGGCCCTGACGCATGGACGATTTCGGGCGGCTTTATCTCGCCGGTTGCCGAAGAAATGATTGTAGGCTTCGGCGGAATTGGCCACATAACGCGAACACGATGCGGAGCGGTGTTTGTCGGGGCAGGGCCGGCCGTTGGAACAATTGGTCCGTCCTTTTCACTAACTGCCGATTTTGCGTTCCCATCGAATGGGGATCGGTCAAATTCAAATATTAATTCCATGGAGAACGGTAACTATGCTTTCTTCGCGGTAGGAGGTCAGGGGGAACCCGTTCTCTCAGGTTCATATGACTATAGCGATAACAAAGGTCCGATAGCAGGATTCGGTGCCGGTAACCGCGGCGTTCAGGCAGGTTTGGGTCGATCCGTCCAACTCCCCGGAACCGACGGGAGCTGCAACTAGCATGGACAACAGGCAGCGCTACAACAAGGTGATGATCCTCGACTTTGCAATTCTCGCGGCTTGCGTGGGCATGGGAACACTCTTAGGCGTTGTGTTGGGTGCAGACAGAGGCGTTTCAGTGCCAATCGGAGTGGGTGCCGGTCTCCTGGTCGGCAACGTTCTCCTTTTCGCAAGGATGAAGGCTTCGGTGAGGGCCGCGTCCGAATATCAAGTCGATGCATTGTCAAATGCGTCGACTTTTTGGCGCGGCGTGGCATCTATTGGCGGGGTGTCGGCCGACGAGAATCAGATCTGGCGACAATACATTGTTAGAGCAGTCGTGATGGCATTCGCGGGCCTGCTGTTTATCCTGCTCGGTCTCTCTACCGCACACTCGCCTCGGCCGCACGCTGCATCCGCGGAAGTGAACGCTAGTCCCATCCCTGAGAAGCCGTAGAAGTAGTCGAGTCTCCCTTAGACACGCTGTGCAAACTCAACGCCATTTCGCCTTCGGGATCGGGCGACGCGAACAGGCTCGCTCACGCCCCCTTTCCCCGCGGGGCGACATCGGATGGCGTGCGACGGCATTAACGATACGCGGTTATGCGCTTGGCGCTTCGCGTTAACGAAGCCGGTGACGTCGTCCTGAGGCAAGACCCCGATTTGGGACAGTGCGATGCCTAAGAGCATAGCGGAGGCGGCGCTTGTGATAGCCGTTTTCGCGAGTGGGCAACCCCAGCACCGGGGCCGACACCGTGCCTTGATGGATCACAGCGTGGCCTGCTCCAAAGTCGCTAGTTGTGGTACGCTCACCTTGTGAATCGCCTCGATCGCGCCGGCGCGATCCCTGCGCGCGATGCGACGCCCATGGACGATGTGCCGGCGGATGAGCGCGACGCCGACGCGGCCGGCGAGACGCCGTGTGCCGGAATAGTGTTAGCGGCGACGAAGCGTGCATATTCCGACCGCGCGATCATCACGCGCCCGCCGTTGAGCGTAACCCCGATCGCCCGTCGCGATACCTGGTTGCGAATATGCTGAACGCTGCAGCCAGCGAGCTCTGCAACCTCGGCAAGGCTCAGCAGCTGCTCCACGTCGATAAGGGTAGATTTTGTAATATTTGAGCGACCCATGCGATATGTTTTGGCGGAAAGGGTTTCAGATTATTTCCGGGTAACTACAGAAAAATGCCTAATAAATCTGTAAAAGGTGCCCGAGGCAGGCCAAGATCAACGATGACGTCGGCGCAGATGGCCGACGTCCGTGCGTTAATCCGAATCGGCCTGCGGCAGTTCGGCATGAAGGCGGCAGACGTGGACGACCACTCGCACGTCAAGGGGAAGCCGGGCCAGATTGCGTTTCGCGACGGCGGCATTTCGATCGCTTGCGCATGCCGCAAGAAGGGCGTCTCCGCCAAGCCCCATCGGATTCTTGAACAGGTGCTCTACCGAGACGTTTCGGCCGAGTACGCCCGGGACGTGGTCCTCTTCATTGAAAATTCAAAAAAAGCGACAGCCTGGCACAACGCGCACGCCAGTTTGGAATTGGGAGAGGACTTGTGGTCAACCGAGATCGTGAATCTCACGCTGCGTGGGAATTCACCCTTTCTGGCGCAGCCTGCAGGTCCCGCGCGATTACTGCGCCTCGCGATCACAAAAGACGATGTGAAGCCGTTCGCAGCACGCCTAGCGAGCGCGATCGTAAATGAGGACCGCGTCGTGCCGCGCGGGTTAGCGGGTTACATCGAATGGAAGATCGAGGCCCATATGCGATCGTACCGCCAAGCCTACTGCGATCAATTCGTTAGCTGGTTGGAAAGTCTTGATAAAGTCGCCACCGTTAGCTGTGACGTCGGCGAAAAGAGCTACCGAATTCACTCCAAGTATCTAGATGACGAATCCAAGGGAAAGCCAAAGGCATCGGTCGACAAGTACGTAGCCCTGGCTCTCCTGACGGATGGCTTCAGGAGTGCCGTCGAGCATTTCAATCGGAATCAGATTGAGATTTTGAAAGGCGTCGTCACGGAACTCAAGGACCAACGGGTCAAGACGGTCTAGATATCACCCAAAAACGCATTGAGCGTCTCAGCGACGCCACGATCCTCATCGGTAAAAACGTGGCCGTAAACATCGGTTGTCATGCGAGTGCTCGAATGCCCCATTCGCTTGCTGGCGACGAGTAACGACGCACCAAGACGAATCATTAAGACGTTAGCGCTATGTCTCATACCGCCGTACATCGTGACGCTAGGAACTTTCGCTTTCTTAAGTAGCGGCAGCCACTCGCGTGTTCGAAATAGCCCGCGACGGATCGGCTTGCCCTCGGGGCTAGTAAAAACGTAACTCGATGTTGGACGTTTTTCGCGGCGTTCTTCCGCACGTTGCTTTTTTTCATGTTCCCGGAGCGCCTCGACGACTATGGGCGGCAAAGCGATCTCACGCTCGCGTGATTCGTTCTTCGGTTCCTTAAGCTTCAACGCACCTCGGATGTCCTGTAAACTGTGCTCGACGCTAAGTGTCGCATTCTTGAGATCGACGCTTTTCCATTGAAGCCCGAACAGCTCGCCCGGTCCCATCGTTGTCGCGATCGCGGTAAGGTACATAGCGTAATACCGGCTCTCTGACTTAGCTGCGCGCAGAAACCTACGAACGTCGTCAGGATGCCAAGCCGCCGTTCGTTTCAGCTTGCTGCTCCTGCTCTTCTTCTTGACGCGATAACCCGTGGCGGGGTTCGCACTTATCAGTTTCGGAACGGCCCTTTGTAGTGCCGCGTGCAGGACGCGCCGGACGCGCGTTTTCACAGCATCGCTTCCGGGCATGTTATCGTAGAACGTTTCGACCTTCGCGTAGTCTAGGTCGAAGAGCTCGAACGCGGCCGATAGCAGGGGTGATATATCGGTTGATCGCCCACTCGTAGTTGACTCGCGTGTTGTCGCTGACGTCGATCTGCGGCAGCCAGGCTTCGAGGTACTCGGCGACTGTCTGAAGCGCCTCAGGCCCCGCCTTGCGCTCCCGCAGCAGCCGTAACCGGTCGCGGATGCCGTCCCTGGCGGCCGTAGAATCGTCGCCTCGCGGACCGACCACCGTCTTGCGGACTTGGTGACCCATCGGGTCACGGCCAAGGGTAACCGACCCGATCCAGCGTTTTTCACTCGTACGCCAGACGATCGTGCCGGCGCCCTTGGGCCGTCTGGTCGGCCTGGTCTTTCGTTTGTACGCCATATCGGAGGCATTCTAGCACAATAAGGGAACCAAATAGAAGAACCAGCGGTCCAGCATAAGAAAACGCCGCTCTTGCCAATCTGGCGAAAACGGCGTAGAATCAGGCGAAATCGTTGTTTGAGTTTGGTCGGGCTGACAGGATTCGAACCTGCGACCTCTTGACCCCCAGTCAAGCGCGCTAACCAAGCTGCGCCACAGCCCGAGAGGGATCCCGGGAGCGCAGTTCGTTCGGACGCGCGCGGTTCTTTTGCGTCGGCGCGCATCCGAACGATCTACGGCCGCGCCGTCTAGCGGCGCGCCTTCTTCTTCTTTGCCGGAGTCTTCTTTGCGGCGCTCTTCTTTGCAGCCGGACGGGCTCCGCCGACGGCGTCCTTTAGCGCTTTGCCCGCTACGAACGCAGGAACTTTGCGCGCTGCGATACGAATTTTCTCTCCCGTTTTCGGGTTACGGCCTTCGCGCGCCTTACGGTGCCGGACGACAAAACTGCCGAACGGCGTGAGTGCCACGCGATCGCCCTTTTGAAGTGCCGTCTTGATATCGTCGAGCATTAAATCGACGATCTCGCCCGCCTGGCGCTTGGATAGATCGGCTTCGGCGGATATGGAATCGACTAAATCGGCTTTCGTCAAACCTAAAATCTCCTCAAGCGGCACGCTGGAAAAAAATTGGGGTGGGTCTGGCCGCCTGGAAAGTGCATATACGCACGAGAGGTACTCGCTCCTCCCCTAAAACGCCGAAAAGCCCTTATTTTCCGAGGATTTTCGTCGCTGCGTGGAGCGCGAGCGCGTAGGACTGGGCACCGAACCCGCAGATGCTGCCGACGCAGGCGGCCGCCGTCACGCTGACCCGGCGTTCCGGTTCCCGGGCCGCGATGTTCGAGATGTGCACTTCGATCGCGGGAATCGTAACCGAGGCGATTGCGTCCGCAATGGCGAGCGAGTAGTGAGAGTACGCACCCGGGTTGATGACGATGCAATCGTAGGAGTTCCGCGCACCTTGAATCGCGCTTACGATCTCGCCCTCGAGATTTTGCTGCATGCAGTCCACTTCTATACCGAGATCGCGCGCGACCGCGCCGAGGTAGTCGTCAACGTCCGCCAGGGTTTGCGTTCCGTAGATGTCCGGCTCGCGTTCCCCGAGCAAATTGAGGTTGGGGCCATGGATGACCAGCACGCGCATTTGGTTGCCTTCTGGAAGGAAAAGCCCGCGACCTCGGACGAGACGGTGCGATGCCCGATCTCTTGGTAACGGCGTCCGCGCCGGACGCGGGAATTACAATCGTTTCCGCGATTACCACCGGCCTGCTTCGCGAAGCTCGCGACCGCCACGATTTCTCGCCGTCCGTGTCCGCGGCGGTGGGGCGTCTCATGACCGGAGCGGTGTTGCTTGGCGCCGGACTAAAAGAGCGGGAGCGTTTCTCGCTGCGCATCACCGGCGACGGTCCCATCGGCAGCCTCACCGCCGAAGCCTGGCTTGTTGGTCCGGGGAGGCTCGGGGCCCGAGGCTACGCGCGCAATCCAAACGCCGACGTCGCGCTGGCGCAAAACGGCAAGTTCGACGTCGCCGGCGTCATCGGCGAAGGGTCGCTTCACGTCACGAAATCGCACGAAACCGGTCAGCCTTACGCCGGCGTCGTTCCACTGCACTCGGGTGAGATCGCCGAAGACCTCGCATCCTATCTGGTTAAGTCCGAACAAATTCCGAGCGTCGTTGCGCTCGGCGTGCTGGCCGACCGGGACGGCGTGAGGGCGTCGGGAGGGATCCTCGCGCAAGTACTGCCGGGCGCCGACGAAGGAGCCGTCGCGAACTTGGAGGAGCGCGCCCTGGAGATGCCGCCGATAACGCGACTTATTGCCGAAGGTGCGAACGCGCGCGAACTGCTCGACGCGCTGGCGGGCGACTTCGACCTGCGTACGTATCACGAGATCGACGTTACTCCGGCTTGCCTGTGCACCCGCGCCAAAGTCGAGGTTGCGCTCTTAGGGCTCGGTGCCGAGGAACTCGGCGAACTGATCCGCGAGCGCCCGGTCACCGAAGCCACGTGTGAGTTCTGCAAGGCGACGTACGAATTCGACGCCTCGCAAATGCGCGAACTGGTCGAGCGGCTCTAAACTTCGCCGAACAGCCGCGGGAAGTCGGGAGGCATGCGGTACGGCGCAATCCGTTGCCAGAACGCTTCGCGAAGCGCGGCTCCGTCGTTGTAATACCACCATCCGCATTCGCAGCGAATCGGACGTTCGCCCGGGTTTGGATACGGGTAGATCCGATCGCATCGTTTGCACACGAGTTTGCGTCCGGTGGGCGGCTCTATCGAAGACGTATACGTAACGGCGGCTTTAGTCATGGTCTCTGATTTTAACAACCGGGCGGCGAACCCCCGTTCACCGCTGGGTCCGGACGCGGACGAATTTTCTAGACCCCACCGACAACACGGCCGTTACCGCCGCCGGCCAGGGTGCGCGCGGGTCCTCCACGACGATGCCGTCGAGCTTCACGCCGCGCGCCGAAATGAGCCGCTCCGCCTCGCGGCGGCTCTTTGCAAAGCCGGCTCTGAGCAGCGCGTCCGCGACCCGTTTTCCATCCCCGAGATCGATCTCGGTCAGGTCGTCCGGGATCTCTTTGCGCTGAACGGTGCGCTCGAAGTACTCGCGCGCGGACTTCGCCGCAGCGGCTCCGTGGTAGAGCGCAACGACGTCTTCGGCGAGGCGCTTCTTCTCTTCCATCGGGTTGACGGTCCCGCCGGAAAGGCCGGCTTGAAGAGCGTCGGCAGCTGCTTGCGACCGGAAAGCGGCCAGACGTGCGTACGCCGGCATCGCGTCGTCGCCCACCGACATCAGCTTGCCGAATTGCGTCTGCGCGTCTTCCGCGATCCCGACGTAGTTGTCCAGCGACTTGCTCATCTTTTTCACGCCGTCCAGCCCAACGAGCAGCGGAACGGTCGCGCAGATCTGCGGCAGCTGTCCGCTCTCACGCTGATAGTGGCGCCCGAGCAACAAGTTGAACAGTTGGTCGCTGCCGCCGAGCTCGACGTCGGCTTCGATCGCCATTGAGTCGTACGCCTGAGCCACCGGGTAGAGAAACTCGTGGAGCAGGATCGGCGTTCCGGAAGCGTAGCGATCGTGGAAGTCGTTGCGCTCGAGCATTTGCGCAACGGTTGTTTTTGAAAGCAGCCGGACCAAATCGGCCGCATCCAGCTTGTCCAGCCATTCCGAATTGTAGCGCAACCGCACGCGCTCCAGGTCCAGAACTTTTCCCGCCTGTTCGCGGTACGTCTTCATGTTGGCTTCGATTGCTTGAGCGTCGAGCTGCGGACGCATCGTATTGCGACCGCTCGGATCGCCGATCCGTGCTGTGAAATCCCCGATGATGAGCGTCACGTTATGACCGGCTTCGGCGAACCGCTGCAGCCGGCTCAGGACCACCATGAAGCCGAGATGTAAATCGGGACTGGTGGGATCGATGCCGAGCTTGACGTTGAGCGGGCGACCGAGTTTGAGGCGGTCGCGGAAGTTCTGTACCGTTTCGACGTGCTCGAATCCGTCGAGCAAGTACTCCACGTCGGCAAAGCGTGCGTTCGTTCTCATGGCTTCGGAAGCCGGTACGACTCGCTCCGCAGGAAAGCCTCGCGCCCGGCGGGCAAGTTCGCCAACGTGGACGATTTTGAAGACGGCCGCCTGTTGCGAATCTTCGTGGACGAGACCGACCGGCACGGGGGGCAGCCGCTCTACACCGCAATCGTCGAGTTTCTTCGCAGCCGTGGTGCGCTCGGAGCGATCGTGTTTCGCGCGGTCGAGGGTTACGGAAGCCACGGACTCATTCATGCCGCGCGAGCCTTCGCGTGGCAGCCGAACCTCCCGATCCTTATCGAGGTCGTCGAGCGACAGGCCAAGGTGGAGGAAATATTGCCGGAGCTGCGCGAGCTCGCGCCCAGCGCGTTGTTGACCGACGAGCGAGTCCGCTTTCTCCACGTCGCGCCAAGACGCTCGTGATGCCGGCCACGCTATTGCGGATCTTCGTCAACGAAGACGACCGGTTCGAAAAGCGCGCCCTCGTCGACGCGATCGTCGACGAAGCCAAGGCGAGCGGGATCGCCGGCGCGACCGTGCTCAAAGCGATCGAAGGCTTCGCGGGAAAAGGAGCGCTCCATTCGGCTCGCATCGTCGACGCGCTCGGGGGCCTGCCGATGCTCGTCGAAATCGTCGAGGACGAATCGCGTATTGCCGGCCTCGTCGCTAAGATCCGCCGGATGATGGCGGGCGGCCTGATGACGGTGGAGCGCATCGAGATCGTTTCCAATCCCGGCTCTTAGTCGCGAAGCTCGACGATCGTGACTCCGCCCGCACCTTCGTCTTCGTTACCGTAGCGCACGCTCTTTACGGACGCGTGACCCCGCAGGAACTCCTGGAGACCGCGGCCGAGCATGCCGGTCCCCTTACCGTGGATGAGACGTAACGTGCCGCTTCCGCCGAGCACCGCCTCGTCCAGCCACGCGTCGACGAGCGGCTCCGCCTCGACGTAGCGTTTTCCGCGAACGTCGAGTTCCGCAGTCGCGCGCGTCGCCGCCTCGAGCTTGGCGCCGCCGGCCCCGCGCTCGGACCGGCGTACGGCCGCGCTACCCGCTCGCTTCCGCAAATCGCGCTTGTTCACGACGGTCTTCATGTTTCCGATCGACACGAGAACGGTTTCGCCGTAATCTTCGACCACGGCTCCGTCCTGGGCCAGCGACGCAATTCGAACGGGATTGCCGGGCGCCCAGTCAGCTTCCGTTTCGCCGGCCGGCGGAGCCTCCGGCGCAATGCCGAGGTCGCCGCGCAGGTCGTCGACCGCTCGCGACAGCGCAGCGCTCTCGGCCTCCGTCACCTTGGCACGCGCGCGCTCGGCCGTACGCCGCTGAAGGTCCGCCACGAAACCGCGCAGCGCCGCCTGCATACGTTCCTCGGCACGATCGCCAAAGGCGCGTTTCTCGGCATCCAGCGCGGCAGCGTCCGCGCCGAGAGCGTCGCGTTCGCGGCTCACGTCGGCGCGCTCGCGCGCCAACCCGTCCCGCTCGCGTTGCATCTCCGCCGCGCGCAACGCGAGCTCCGCCAGCGCGCGCTCGTACTCCAGTTCGCGCGAGTCCAAGAGATGTTCCGCGCGCTCGACGATCGTGCCGGAGACGCCCAGCGCGCGCGCCAAAGGAAATGCCAGCGATTGGCCGGGCGCGCCCACGTCGAGTTGAAACGTCGGCCGGAACGTGTCCGGATCGAAGCGTACGCTCGCGTTCTTTACGCCTTCCGCGGCGTGAGCGAAGAGCTCGAGCTCGGTCGCGTGCGTGGTCACGATGCCGAACGCGCCGGAAGTTAGCAGGCGCTCGAGTGCGGCGATGGCGAGCGCTGCACCGGAATTGGGCTCCGTGCCGCCGCCGATTTCATCGACGAGGTACAAGAGCCGGGCGCTTGCAAGGCCTAGGATTTCACCCATGCGCACCAGATGCGCGGAAAACGTCGACGCGTTTAGTGCGATGGACTGCTCGTCACCGATATCGGCAACGACGTGCTCGAAGCGTCCGATTCCCGACCCGGGCGCCGCCGGGATCTGCATGCCGGCGTAGGTCATCGCGACGAACAGCCCGGCGGTCTTGAGCGTTACGGTTTTACCGCCCATGTTCGGTCCACTGATGACCATGAGGCGCGCGTCCGCGTCGAGGCCGATCGTTTGCGGAACCGCGCGCTCTCCGAGCAACGGGTGCCGCCCCGCGACGATCGCAAGACCTGGATCGTCGAACAGCTCCGGTCCAATCGCATCCATCGCATGTGCGATCCGCGCCTTGGCGCAGAGCAGATCGAGGCTCGCGAGCACGTCCACGTTGATCTCGATCTGGGCGGCGTGGTCGCCGACTTGTCGAGACAGATCCTGCAGCACGCGCTGGACTTCGCGTTCTTCGTCAATGCGCAGCGTGCGAAGACGGTTGTTGGTTTCCAGCGCCGCCAGCGGCTCGACGAAAATCGTCTGCCCGCTCGAACTCGTGTCGTGGACGATGCCCGGGAATTCGCCGGAAAATTCGACCTTAATCGGGACGACGAAGCGCCCCTCGCGGATCGTCACGACGGGATCTTGGATCGCCTTTGCGTACTTTGCGGAGCGGACGATCGCGCCGACGCGGTCGCGCGCGTCGTGCTGGGCTTGCGCGATGCCGCGCCGGAGGCGGCCCAGCGCGGGCGAAGCGCGGTCCAAGACGTTCCCGCGCTCGTCGATCGCGTCGGTTACGGCGCGCTGAAGCGGATTGAGTCCGGCATACGGTGCCAGCAGCGGCGCAAGCGCCTCGCTTCCGGCAACGCGGGCCGCGGCGTGGGCGGAGGCAGCTGCGGCCACCGCGTCGCCGACGGCTCGCAGATCCTGTGGGCCGAGAACGCGTCCGAGTTCGGCGCCTTTCGTCAGTTCCGCCGTGTCGACCGCGGGCATTACGTGAAAGTCGGCACCGGCGACCGCCTCGCGGACGGCATGGGTCGCGGCCTGCTCCCGGCGCACGGCATCAAAATCGGACGTGGGCAGAAGCGCCGAAGCGAGCGAACGGCCGCGTTGCGTGGCCGTAGCCGCAACGACCCGATCGCGGATCGCAGCGAAGTCGAGTGCCTCGAGCGTGCGGTCGTCCGCTAACAATTCGGGACCGGTCATCGTTTCCGCCGGCGCAGCGTTATTCGCCCGACGCTCCGAGCTTTTCGCGCAGCAGCCGGTCGACGATCTGCGGATCGGCCTTTCCGCGCGACGCCTTCATGATCTGCCCCACCAGGAAGCCGTGAACGTTGGTCTTGCCGGCTCGGAATCCCGCGACGGCCTCCGGGTTGGCTGCGAGCACTTCGTCCACAAAGCGCGCTACGGCCCCCGGGTCGCTCGTTTGCGCCAAACCTTCGCGCTCGACGATCGCCCTCGGCGACCCTTCGCCCGACCACATCCGCTCGATCAAACTCTTAGCGATCTTCGAGTTCACGGTCTTCATCTCGACTAACGCGACCAGTTCGGCGACATCTTCCGCGCGAACGTTCGAGTCGGCCACCGCGATGCCCGAATCGTTGGCAAGGCGCGACAGGTCGCCTAAAATGAAATTCGTCGCCTGCTGCGCGTTCTTGCTCCCGGCCACGCAGCGATCGAAGAACTCCGCCAGCGCGAGATTGTCTACGAGCTGCGTCGCCTGCGTGGAGCTCAGCCCGAGTTCCGAAATATAGCGCACGTATCGCCGCCACGGCGGTTCCGGGAGCGTCGCGCGCAGGGCTTCGACGCGTTCGCGGGTCACTTCCATCGGAACCAGATCCGGATCGGGAAAATACCGGTAGTCGTGCGCCTGTTCTTTGCTGCGCATCGAAATGGTTAGGCCGCGCGCTTCGTCCCAGCCGCGCGTTTCCTGGACGACCCGGCCGCCGGATTCGACGACCGCGATCTGGCGTTCGATCTCGCTCTCGATGGCACGACCGACCGAGCGGAACGAGTTCATGTTCTTGATCTCCGCCTTGGTGCCCAGCGCTTCGGCACCGGCGAGGCGAACCGACACGTTGGCGTCGCATCGCAGCGAGCCTTCTTCCATTTTTACGTCGCTCACGCCGAGCTGCAGCAACGTACGTTTGAGCGCCTCCAGGAACGCGACCGCGTCCTCAGCACTATGAAGCCCCGGCGCCGAGACGCATTCCATCAGTGGGACGCCTGCCCGATTGAAGTCCACCAGCGAGTACGAGCTGCCGGCGATGCGTCCGTCGCCCGAACCCGCATGCGTAGACTTCCCCGTATCCTCTTCAAGGTGAATGCGCTCGAGCGCGCATTCCCGCATGGTGCCGTCTTCACGCCAGTACTTGACGGTACCGCCCAACGTCAGCGGCATGTCGTACTGCGAAATTTGATAATCCTTGGGCATGTCGGGATAGAAGTAGTTCTTGCGATCGAACTTCGAGAAAGCCGGGACTTCCGCATCGAACGCAAGCCCGGTTCGAATCATGTGGTCGATCGCCGCCCGATTGGGAACCGGCAGTGCCCCCGGGAGCGCGAGGCACACCGGGCAAACCTTCGTGTTCGGTTCGCCGCCGAACTCGTTGACGCAGCCGCAGAACATCTTGGTCGCCGTGCGCAATTCGACGTGGCACTCGATGCCGATGACGGCTTCGTATTTCGCGCGCACGTCGGGCGATACGCCGCTCGTTGCGGTCATTTCGCAAACTCCGCCAGGCGCGGACGATGCTCGATCGCATGCGCGGTGGCGGTTTCGTAGGCATGCGCCGCACCCAGGAGCGCGCGTTCCTGAAAGAGCGGCGCCGCCAATTGGAGTCCCACCGGCATCGGAGCCGAGCCGCCCTCGGGCGTGACCCATCCGCACGGCACCGAGAGTGCCGGAAGACCGGCCAGAGAAAACGGAATGGTGTAATAGTCCATCAGATACATGCTGTAAGGATCGCTCTTGGCATTGAATTCGAAGGCCGGCGAGCTCGCCGCCGGCGATGCGATGAGATCGCACGTCTCAAACGCTTTCGCAAAGTCAGCTGCGATCAGCGTCCTCACTTTCTGCGCCCGCACGTAGTAGGCGTCGTAGTAGCCGCTCGAAAGCGCGTACGTCCCGATCAAGATGCGCCGCTTAACTTCGGGGCCGAAACCCGCGGCTCTCGTCGCCTCGTACATCGCCTGAACGTCGCCGGCCTCCACGCGAAGGCCGTAGCGAACGCCGTCGAAGCGCGCCAGGTTCGAGGAGCACTCGGCCGGCGCGATGAGGTAGTACGTTGCCAAACCGTAGTCGGCGGTCGGCAACGAGATCTCGACGAGCTCGGCGCCGATCGCTTCCAGGTCGCGGTACGCCCGCGCGTAACACGCGTCCGATTCCGCTCCGAGCTTCGCGGTGTCGAATTCGCGCACGATGCCGATGCGCAGGCCCTTGAGATCGGAGCGCAGGTGCGTCGCCGCCGTCTCGACCGGCCGATCGACCGACGTCGCATCCATCGGATCGAACCCGGCCATTGCGTCGTAGGCGAGAGCGGCGTCCTCGACGGTCCGGCTGAGAGGCCCGATTTGATCGAGACTCGAGGCGAATGCGATGAGTCCGTAGCGCGAGACGCGTCCGTACGTCGGTTTGAAGCCGATCACGTTGCAAAAGGCACCGGGCTCGCGAATCGAGCCGCCGGTGTCGCTGCCGGTGCCGATCGCGGCCTCGAATGCGGCCACGGCCGCGGCCGATCCGCCGCTCGAACCGCCCGGAACGCGTGCCAGATCGTACGGGTTGCGCGTTACGCCAAGCGCAGAGTTCTCACACGAACTTCCCATCGCGAACTCGTCCAAGTTGGTCTTTCCCACCGGCACGCAGCCCGCGTCGAGCAGCCGCTGCACGGCCGTTGCGGTGTATGGCGCGACCCAGTTTGCCAGAATCTTGCTCCCGCACGTCGTGCGCGTACCGGCCAAGCACATGTTGTCTTTGACCGCTAGCGGGACGCCCGCCAGCGGCAGCGATTCGCCGGCTGCGACGCGCTCGTCGACGCGCGCGGCCTGCGCGCGCGCAAGGTCGCTCAACACGGTCAGATACGCGCCCACGGCTTCGTCGTTCGCGGCGATACGCGCCAACGCGTCCTCCGTGACCTCGGCCGCGGACAGTTCGCGCGCGCGGACCCGCGTGGCGATGTTCGCTGCGCTGCTTTCGATCGCTTCGCTGCCCATGCCTCGCGCTACTCCGCTATGATCCGCGGAACGCGGAAGAACGCGCCCTGGCGCGCGGGCGCCTGGTCGAGAACGGTTTCGCGGTCCAGGCAATCGCGAACGTCGTCGTCGCGCTCGACGTTGCGCGATGCGATCACCTGCGCGGTGGCCGGCACGGATCCGACGTCGAGTTTCTCGAGGGCGCGAACGTGTTCGAGCAAATCGCCGAGCTGCGCACCGAAACGCTCCACCTCGTCGTCGGTGAGCGCGATGCGAGCCAGCTTAGCGACGTACCGAATGTCGATCGAATCAGATGCCAAGAACGTACTCCGGGGCGTTACGCTCGCGAGAGCAACGCCAACGCCTCCACGTGTCCCGTCTGCGGGAACATGTCGAACGGCTGGACCTCGTCGAGCCGGTATCCCTTGGCCGCGACCCACTTCAAATCCCGGGCCAGGGTCGCGGGATCACACGAGAGGTACCAGATGCGCGGAACCGCGGCCTCGACGATTGCGCCTAAAGTCGCTTCGTCGCTGCCCTTACGAGGCGGGTCGAGGAACGCCACGTTGGCCGCGGTCAGCGCCGCTCGCACATCGTCGGAGCCTAGCACCTCCTCGACGCGGCCGGCGACGAACGTGGCGCGGCGCTCGACGCCGTTTAACTCGGCATTGCGGCGCGCCTCGGCGACCGCTTGTGCGTGCTCTTCGATGCCGAACACCGTCGCGCCGCGACGCGCGAAGAACAGCGCGAACGTGCCCACGCCGCAATAGAGATCGACGACGTGGAGCGGACTAGCGAGCATCGGTGCGAGGTGCTCGAAGATCTTGGCAACCGCTTCGGTATTGACTTGGAAGAACGAGCCACTCGAAACGCGGTACGAAACGTCGCCGATGCTTTCGGTCAGCGCGTCGTCGCCGAACGCGAGTCGTTGCTTGCGTCCGAGGATCGCGTTTTCGCCGGCCGGATCGTACGAGTTACCGATGCCTCGGACGCCGGGGATCGTTTTCGCAAGCGGCTGCGCGACGTCCCCGAGATCCGGCAGCGGAGCGCGGCTCGCGAAGGTCACGACGACCTGGCCGGTCTCCGCGGACGCGCGTGCGACCACGTGGCGGGCGCCGCGCAGCGTCGCGGACGCGTCGACTGCGGCATCGAGCGGTTTGATGCAGCGGTCGAGCTCCGGCATCACGACTGGACAGGCGTCGATCGGAACGACGCCGTGCGAGCGCTGGCGGTAAAAACCGAGCTTCGCGCCCGGCCCGGCGGCATTGACGACCAGCGACATCTTGTTGCGGTAGGCGCGCGTGCGAGTCATCCCAATCGCGCGCGCCGGCTCGAAGCCGGTAAACCCGCCGATCCGCTGCAGCGCGTTGCGGACGACGCCGGTCTTCCACGTGAGCTGAGCGTCGTAGGCGAGATGCTGCAATTGGCAGCCGCCGCATTTACCGAAGACGGCGCAGAAGGGCTCGCGGCGGTCCGGAGAGACGTCAAGAAGCTCGCTCAGGGCGCCTACCGCGTATTTCGGCTTTACGCCGGCGATTCGAACGCGGGCGCGTTCGCCGGGGAGCGGCCCCGCGCAGAAGATAACTGCTCCGTCCGCTCGACCAACGGCCTGGCCGTTCGCGAGCAGATCCGAGAATACGACCTCGAGCTCCTGGCCCGGGGCGAGCCGCTCGGAACTAGGCGCTGTGCCTTTGATCGTCAAGCGTCTTGAGGAGCAGGTTCGCCTCGTCGATTAATTGTTGGATCCGCCGGCTGGTCGGATCCGCCGCACGGCTGCGAGTGCGGCTGACGATCGCTCGCACGACCGCATATGCGACGGCCGCGGCCAACCCGCCGACGCCGATCCACATCAGCGTTCGCGCGATGACGTCGTCGCCGCCCGCGAAATCGTCCTGCGAAGGATTCTGGTCGGAGTTAGGCACGCGGTTCTCTTTCTTCGTAGATACGAGGGCCCTGGAGTACCTATACCTTCGCGCTAGGCGGCTTTCACTCTTGTGCGGAAGTACGGGAATCCTCGCAATGCTCTCAATCGAACGCGACGTCCGGGCAGAAAGGCGATCGTTCCGGATCGCCCTCGTCGCGTCGGCTTTGCTCCATCTGTTCGTCCTTCCGCCTGCGCTCTGGCTGTTTGCCGCACATTTGGCTCAACCGCAATCCCCGCGCACGCCCAACCGGGACGTCTTAGCGCTTTCAACGTCCATCCAAGTCGAACCGCGCATCGTTCCCAACGCTCCGGTCCAGCCGCACCGCCAGACCAGAGCCACGCAAAACCCGACGCTGCCGCGACCGGCGCAGCGCGCCTCGCAGCCGGCGCCGGTGCCTCAGCCAATGCCGGTCCCTCGCCACGAGCTGGCCAAACTCGCGCCCTCGGCGGCGCCTCAGGCGACGGCTCCGCCGGCGCCCGGCGGCCAACCGTCGACGCTATCGCAGCGCCTGGCAGCCGAGCAGGCCGCTTTCGCGCGCGAGGTCGCCCGCCTGCGCGAACAGTCGAAACCGCTCGCAATCGCGAGCGCCGCGCCGTCCCCCGCGGCGATGCGGCACTACGCGATGGACTTAAGCGGCGCGCAGCGCACTGCCGGCGGTAACGGCGTGGTGACGCCCATCCGCGAGTGGGAGATCAACGGGCTGCATTGTTATTACGGGCACTTAGACTACCAAGTCGCCGACGGCGGCCGCGAAGACGAAGATATTCCGTGGCCGTTCTGCTTTCCGGCCAACGACGATCAAATGGCGATGAGCCCTCACCTGATTCCCGTGCCGACGCCGGTGCCGGGCTACGTCCTGCCCCCAACACGCTCCATCGGCCCCGTGCTCAAACATGTCTACGACATCTGGCTATCGCTGCACCACTAAGAACGGGGCGGCACGGCCCCCCGTTTCCCCCGAGCGGCCACTCGGCCGCTCCCGCAAGCATTCGATTTCCAATGCTGCTGGCAAGTTGTCGTATCGGCGCCACTATCTAAAATTTCGCGCTCTGATACCGTCGCCGATGTGGCTGCCGTTGAAGGGCCAGATCTGGCGGGCGATGAGGTCGATACAGCCGCTTTCTTTTTGGAGCTTGCCTTCGATAATAAGCATCGAGGCGGAACGGATCGTGCGGCGGTAGCGTTCGTAGATATCCGGCCGCACGATCACGTTGACCAGCCCCGTCTCGTCCTCGAGCGTTAAGAACACGAACCCTTTGGCCGTTCCGGGACGCTGGCGCGTAATCACCAGACCGCCGACCCGGCAAACGAGGTTGGGCGGCGCGCTTGCCAAGGCCGCCGCTACGATCACGCGCCGTTTGTCCAGTGTGGAACGGAAGTGCTGCATCACCTGGCCGTCCGGCGTGATGCCGGTCGCCCAGAGATCGAACGCAGTTTTCGTTCGCGACGTGATCGGCTTAAAGCTCGCGCCGGGCTCTTCCACGTCCATCACTTTGCCCAATTCTCCGCGCGCTTCGCGTTCGTCCAGTGCGCGTAACGCCCACATCGCCTCGCGGCGATTGGCATGCCACGGCGAAAACGCGCCCGCGACGCCCAAACTCTCCAAGCGCCTCGCGTTGCAACTGCGTACGCTGGGCGAAGTCCAAAATGTCGCGAAACGGTGGTCCCTTCAACGCGGCTTCCAAACGCTCGCGCTGCGCCTCTCCCAGGTCGCGCACCAGATGGAAGCCCAGCTGCAGCGCGCCTTCGCCGTCCACGCTCGACCAGTACTCGCTGGCGTTGACTTCGATCGGTTTGACGACGACGTTATGCCGGCGCGCGTCGTTCACCAGCACTTCGGTGGAATAAAAGCCCATCGGTTGCACGTTGAGGATCGCCGCGGCAAAGATCGCCGGATGATGGCATTTCACATACGACGATGCGTAGGCGAGCAACGCGAAGCTGGCGGCGTGCGATTCCGGGAAACCGTAGTCGGCAAAGCCTTCCAGCATGTGAAAGAGCTGCTCGGCCGCCTCGCGATCGATGCCGTTGCTCACCATGCCTTCCACCAGCCGTCCCTGGATCGCTTGCATGCGTTCGCGCGAGCGTTTGTGCCCCATCGCGCGGCGCAGGCGATCCGCTTCGCCCGGAGTAAAGCCGGCGGCTTCGATCGCCATGCGCATCCCCTGTTCCTGAAAGAGCGGCACGCCGAGCGTGCGCTCCAAGACGGCCTTGAGCTTCGGATGCGGATAGACGACCGGCTCTTCGCCGGCCCGGCGCCGTAAGAACGGGTGCACCATCTGTCCTTGGATCGGGCCGGGGCGGATAATCGCGATCTGAATCACGATGTCGTAAAAGCACGCCGGCTTCATACGCGGCAGCATGGACTGCTGGGCGCGCGATTCGATTTGAAACACGCCGACCGTATCCGCGCGCTGAATCATCGCGTACGTCGCCGGGTCGTCCGCCGGAATGGTGTGTAGAGCGAGAGTCCCGCCCGCAACGGGCGCGGGAGCGCGCACGCGAGCGTGGATTTGGAAGGCCTCTTGGAGCAACGCGAGCATGCCAAGGCCGAGCAAATCGATCTTGATCAGGCCCAGCTCTTGCAGATCGTCCTTGTCCCACTGGATGATGGTGCGATCGCGCATCGTCGCCCATTCCACCGGCGCGACGCGCACCAGCGGGTCGCGCGTGAGCACCATACCGCCGGAATGAATGCCCATGTGGCGCGGAAAGCCGTCGATCTTCTTGCAGTAGTCGTAAAGGCGCTGCTTGCCCGGATCGACCGGCTTGCTCTCGTCGGCAACGCCGGTCGTTCCGGCGAGCGATTCGCTCGCGTCGAACTCAGCCGCGAGCCGCTCGGTCTCTTCCAGCGAAAAGCCGACCGCTTTCGCGACGTCGCGCAGCGCCGAGCGCATCCGATACGTGATGACCTCGGCGGTCATGGCCGCGTTGGTACGGCCGTAACGCTCGTAGACGTATTGAATGACTTTCTCGCGGTCGCGGTGCGCGAAGTCGATGTCGATGTCGGGAATCTCTTGCCGCTCCTCGGACATGAAACGTTCGAAAAGCAGCCCCATGCCGATCGGATCCACGGCCGTGATCCCCAGGGCGTAACAGACCGCCGAGTTCGCGGCCGATCCTCGCCCCTGGCAGAGCACGTCGAGTTCGCGAGCCGCGCGAACGATATCCCAGACGATCAGGAAGTAGCCCGCCAGATCCATCTTGGCGATGATGCCCATCTCGTATTCGAGCTGCCGTTCCGCGCGTGACTCGATCGGCGCGCCGTACCGTTCGATCGCGCCCGCGTAGACGAGCTCGCGGAGTCGCTGCTGAGGCGTTTGCCCTTCGCGGACGGGAAAGAGTGGGAACTGCCCCACGATGCGCTCGAGGCGAAAGCGGCAGCGGTCCGCGATCTCGATGGTCGCGTCGATCGCGTCGCGCTGGCCGGCGAAGAGGCGGCGCATCGCGCGCGGGCCTTTAAGATAGTATTCGGCGTTTTGACGCAGCAGCCGGCCCGCGCGGGCAGCCTCCAGATGGGTGCCTTCGTGGATGCAAAAGAGCACGTCGGCGAGCGTCGCGTCTGCTTTGCGCGCGTAGAAGACGCCGCCCGTAGCCACGCACGGCAAACGCAAATGCGCGGCGAGCTCGCGAAGGTCCCCGTTGCGCCGGGCCTCTTCGGGCGTAAGATGCTGCTGCAGTTCGATCCAAAAGCGCCCGTTGAAGATCGCCTGTAGCCGGCGCGCTTCTTCTTCGGCCACGCGCCGGTCGCCACGATCGATCGCGCGCTCGATGCGGCCGTACGGGCCGCCGGAGAGCGCCGTTAGCCCTTCGTTACACCGCTGCAAATCCTCGATCTGCAGACGCGCGTCGCCTTTGCTGCCGCGCATCTGCGCCGTCGAAATCGCTTCGCAGAGATTGGCGTACCCACGCTGATCCTCGACGAGCAGCACGATGCGGGCTCCATCTTCAAAAGTAAGTTCGCTTCCGACGATCGCCGCGAGATCGAGCGAGCGAGTCTGGGCGGCGAAACGAACCGTTCCGTAGAGGCCATCCCGATCCGTAAGCGCGAGCGCCGCCAGACCGATCTCCGCCGCGCGATCGGCAAGATCTTCGGGGTGCGATCCGCCGGTGAGAAAGGTGAAATTCGAATAGGCATGCAGTTCGGCGTAGCCGGAAGACGCATCAATCGTAGGCACCGCGCACGTACCAGCGCTCGCCTTGACGGAAGATCCGGTAAAGACGCGCGTCTTCGAGGAGCACGTCGTATTCGTCACGCGTCACTTGTGCGCCGAACCAGCCTTCCTCTATGCGCCAAGGGCCGATGCATTCGAGCACGTTGCGCGGGGGCGTTCCCACCGCGGCAGGCTGGCCGGCGCGAACGCACACCTCGACCTCGCGCACGCTCAGCAAGCGAAGCTGTGGAACGGCTTGTGCGTTCAGCGCGCTAAAGGCCGGCCCTTCGCTTTTTACCACCGCTCGCGCGGGCGCGGAAAAGCGATCGTAGCCGAAGCGTTCCTCGAGCGGATGCGCGGGGACGATGCGTGCGCGCATGGCCGGTTCGCCCAACGATGCTTCCAGCCGTGCCAGCGCGAGGCCGACCGCGTGTGAATCCACGTCGTCTTCGGCAAAGAGCGCCAGACGCTCGCCGCCTTCTTCCAACCGCACGGCTTGCAAGCGCAGTCCCACGATCGCAGATTGAAACGTGCGTCCTTCCAGCGTCGCGCGCAAAACGTCGAAAATTCCGCGTTCGTCGGCGGTCGGCGTCGCGAGCGGCACGTCGATCCGCACGCGCGCGCCGTCTTCCAATTCGATCTCGAGCTGTAGTTCGCCGCAGCGCTTGCCGCAGCGTTCGAGGTCGTCGCACAATCGCGTCAGCAACGCGCGCAACGCGAAAAATACTTGGGTTTCGTCTTCGATCCGTCCCTCGCCGAAGATCGAGGCCTCGATGGCAACGCCGCGCGCGCGCGGGCGAAAGGGCGTGCGGTCGATGCCGCGCGCACATTCGTGCCAACGTGCGGCTTGCATGCCGAAGCGGCGAACGAACGGCCCGTACGGCAGTTTCGCTAAATCGCCCAATCTTGCGACGCCGAGCAAACGCAATCGCTCGCCGATCTTGGGGTCGATCTCGAGAAGCGAGAGCGCTAGCGGAGCAACGAACCGTGCTTCTTCACCCGCCGGGCAGACGCTGCCGCCGGCTACACCGGATGCGGCAAAAGCGACGAACGCATTGCTCGCACAGCCGATACGTGGATCGGGCAAATTTTGTGCCAGTTCGCGCACGCATGACATCCAGCGCTCCGGGTCGCCCGCGATCCCGCGCATATCGAGATAGGCCAAGCCCGGTCCGCGATCGTCTACCAGCGGCGTCGCCGCATCGAGTTCGTCGAGAAAATTTTCCCAAGCGGCGCGCGCGGCTTCGGGAACTGCCCGGTATTGCGGAATCGAGATGCAGATCAGCATCGCTAAACGGCTCGCTCCTTTAGAGCCGGACGCGCCCTCTCGATTGCGCGTTCTCGTAGCGGCGGCTCGCCGGTAATTTCCATCGCTCGCACCGATGCGTGCGCGCCGGGAACGAGATATTTATGCTTGCGCAATTCGACGCGCAAATCGTATCCGGCAAGGTTGCACCACGGGCCGCGCGATCCACAAAGCAGCAAGCGCTCGAGCGTGCACCGCAAGCGTACGGTCGCGGCAAACGTCAGGTGCACCGCTGCCGCTCCGCTGACGACGACCGCCACCAGCGTCCCGGAACGGTGCGCGAGACCGGCCAGGCGCGCCCAGACGGGTGCTCGCAGAGTCAAAGCCGGCATGACGAGCGTTCCGCAGACTCGCGAACGTAAGAGCAGATCGGCGGCGCGCGCGCCGGCAAGCGGCGTCGAGGGCGGGACGATCAAAAGCCGGTCGAGCCGGACGCCGGCCCGCACAAGGCCGGGCGGATAGAGTTCGCCGTCGTCGAGCACGGCAGCCATGCCGCGGCGCGTGGCCTGCGCCAGCAATCGCGCGGCGATGCTGCGGCGCCCGAGATCGCCTTCCAGCACGGCGAGAATGCCCCGCGGAAAGCCGCCTCCGAGCAGTTCGTCGAGAGGTTGGACTCCGGTGGCTACGAGGGGTTCTGTATGGACCCGTGGCGCCGAACGCCCGCCCTGCATCGTCGCCTTGAGAGCGGCGAAAGCCTCGCGGCGCGAGGCCGAAGCAGCCGGGGCAGCGGGTGAAAGCGGCGCCATGGGAGACTCATGGTAATCGAACGTATGTTCGATGTCAACCCTCGCCCTTCGACAGGCTCGTCCTTCGACAAGCTCAGGATGACAACGGCGGTCCTTCGACAAGGCTCAGGATGACAAGGTGTCGGCGATCTCGCCTATCCTGAGCTCACCTAAAGGCTATGTCATCCTGAGCCTGTCGAAGGATGAGCCTGTCGAAGGATGAGCTTGTCGAAGGATGAGCTTGGCGAAGGATGCCGAGGGTTAGGGAGTGGGGGTCGGCGCCGGCGCGTGGGCGCTGCAGAGGGCGGTGGTCTGGAGCACGACTTGGGTGGCGGTTCTTTCGCGTTCGGCCGTTTGGGCTTGCGTCCACTTCAAGCCTTCGGCGAGACGGGTTACCGGATTGTAGCCCAGCGTGAGACCCGGAATCGTCGCGGGATTGATGACGTACGGATCGGCCGGAAGACCGGCCTGATTGGGATCGGATAGCAGCGGGTTGGCCGTCGGCGGCGTATTGTTGCCCTTCGTCGTATCGGGCGCGCTCATTTGCGACAGCATCCCCTCATCGGCGTGCTGAAGGTCGCCCATCTGCTGCGTCGCGACGAAACCGTTGATGATGTCGAGCGAAAGATTCTGCGACGCCCACGCTTGGAGCAGCTTGTCGCGCATCGCGAGCAGCGTCTCATCGTCGGGATTACGCGCGGCGGGCGGGAAGAGTGCGGGATCGTTGAGCGCTTGCTGAATCGCGATTGAATTGTTTGCCAGCGGACTTACGAGATTCTCCATCCGCAGCAGCGCGATGTTGCGCGCCGGATCGCTCTTCTCGCCGTTCGCCGTATTGTATTGCGCGAACAGCGGGACGCCTTTGGCAATATTTTCGTCGTTCTGAATCATCATGCCGATCGCGGGTCCGATATGCGTCCGCAGCGCGGAGCAGACGCGTCGGCTGACCGTGCGGGCGATAACGGGAAGCGGCGAAGTCGAAGGAGAGGCGACCGGCGTGGATTGCGAAAGCGAGGGAGCGGTCGCACTCAGTGCCAGGACGATCGCCGCCATCAGCAGCGGAACGGCATATTTCATCACGAAATTCATACTACGCTATGAACGTCCCGGGCGGCCTGCTTGTTACGTCGTTAGTCTTTGAGGAGCCGATTGAGTGCCAAGATGAAGATTCGGCGCTCGCCGATGTGAGCGACGCCGCGAACCTCGTTGGATGCCGCGCCCACCCACATAGCCGGAACGCTCTCGATGGCGGTTTTCGGCACGGTCACGACCTCGGAGACTTCGTCCGTGACGATGGCCGCGAGTTCGCCGCGTACGTTGCCGACCACCACGCGCGCGCCCTTGGCCGGTTCCGGGTGGGGCAAACCCAGTCGTTCGCGGAGATCCAAGACCGGCATGAGGCGCCCGCGCAACGAGGTGAATCCGACGATGCCTGCGCCCGCGCCTGGTATGCTGCGTAATTCGCCGACGCGCGCAATCTCGCGCATCTCGGTTACCGGAATTCCGTATTCGTAGCTTCCGACGCGAAAAACGAGCAGCGGTTCGTCGTTACTCACGGCGCTTTTGGGCGGCGGTTACCAGCGCGAGCGCATCCAAAACCAGCGTAACCGAACCGTCGCCGAGTATTGCCGCGCCGGCCACGCCTTCGACCGGCCCGACCAGGCGTCCCAGCGGCCGAACGGCGATCAGGCGCTCGCCTTCGATCCGTTCGACCGCGAGCGCGGCTTTGGCGCCGTGCACTTCAACGTTGACGACGAAGACGTCCGCGGGCGTCGCCTTCCCGCCCAGTTGCAGAAACTCGCCGACGCGCAGCAGCGGAAACGTTTGGTCGCGTTCGGCGAGGCGCTGCGTCTGCACGATGGTATCGAACGGTACCGCGAACGCATCGCCGGCCACGCGCACGAGAACCGAGCGCATGAGCGCCGTGGGAAGCGGAAAGCGCACCGTCGCGTAAAGGCCTCGGCCGGGAATGGTATCCACGTTCAGCGACCCATTCAACCGGGCGATGCCGGCTCGGGACGCGCTTACTTCGCCGGCTTGGAGCGCGTTTTTACCCGCGCCGTCTTCGATGACTTCAAAGATCGCCTGATTTCCACACGGGAACGCATTGAAGACCAGCGTCGACGCCGCCGGTTTGCGCACTCGTTCGCGGTCGCGCGGAGATTCGATGTCGGACTCGATGCAGTAGCGCAGCAGATGCATTAGCGCGCCGCCGGCTTCGACGACGATCGCGCGATCGAACGGCGTATCGGTGCCCGTCACTTCGAGTTGAACGCGCTTTCCGGCGGCGGCCGACATCTTGGCAACCGCACCGGAAAGCCAGTCGAAGGCTTGCGCGACGGTCGTCAGACGCGTTGCCGCAAGAGCGGCCTGCATCTCGAGGGTTACGCGTTCGAGAACGGACGCGCTTCCGGCCGCTTCTCCTCCCAGGGCGCCCAGGCGCGAGGCCTGTGCGGCAACGTCGCCGACGCAACGTACGAGCTCGTCGAAACGCTCGATTTCGATTCGCAGCGTGCGTGCGGTGGACGACTCCGCCGGCGGCGCCGGTGCGAGAGTCGCTTCCGCGCGTTCTGCGGCGGGCGTTTTTACGCGAACCGGGGCGGCCTCGGGCGCAGGAGGCGACGGGCGCGGTTTTTCGCGCAGGCTCGCGGTTTCGGTATAAATGGCGATGAGCCGTTCGAGCCGGTCGGCGTATTCGTCTAGTCCTGCCGGCACCGGCGCGGCGGAGGGAGACGAAGCGGCCAGTTCCCCGAGAAATGCGCGCCCCGTGACGAGCATCTCGACGCCGCTCTCGGCGAGCGGAACGCGTCCGTCACGAACGATCTCGCACAAGCGCTCCAAACGCGATGCCACGTGCTGCAGAGCACCGTAGCCGAGCATTTCGGCGCTGCGCTGAAGCGATCGCAGAGCATCGACTACGGAGTCGACCGCTCGGACGTTCGTCGTGCCGGATTCTAGCGAATGCGAGAGGTTGGGTTGTTCGGCGTCGATCTGCACGAGCAGAGCGTCCGCCTCGGTTCGAAAAAAGCCGGCCGATTCTTCCGGATCGAACAGATCGTCCCACATCTCCCTCCACGATTCTGGAGTCCCCGCCTCCGGGCCTCGCGCCGTCTCCCAGAGCGGGCTCAGCATAGCAGCGCGCGCGGGGGAATGCGGCCACAGCCTGCCAATAAAGCCTGCTGACTAAATGGGACCCCATTCTCGAGGGTCACTCGCGGTACACGTCGTGCCTACGGGAGCCGCCGAGTGGCGGCTCGGGGGCCAACGTGGGGCCGTGCCGCCCCGTTCTTAGAGGAGATTGGTTTGCAACGTTCGCTAGGCATCGTCGCCGGTGCCGCTCTGGCGGTAGCTCTGTTCGCAGGGTGTGGCCACGGCACGCTGGTCACCAGCGGGCCGGGTCCGACCCCGACGCCGTTTCCGCCGCACGTTGCGAGCGAATACCTCGTGCCGACCGCCGGGGCGCAGCCGTTTTGGCTGGTGAGCGCCTTCTCGACCATCTGGTTTACCGAAACCGGAGCGGGCAAAATCGGTCAACTCACCGCGGGCGCCACTTTTAACGAATACAAAGTCCCCACGCCAAACTCGCAGCCGCAAGGCATTACGATCGGACCCGACAACGCGCTTTGGTTCGCGGAAGGCGGCTCGGGAAAGATCGGCCGCATCACCAGCAATGGAAGCTTCGTGGAATTCTCGCTGCCGAGCGCCGGAACGAAGCCGTTCGGCATCGCGACCGGACAGGACGGTAACCTCTGGGTGACCGACGACGGCCTCAACGCCGTCTGGCGCGTCTCGACGGCGGGAGTCGCGACCGAATTTCCGCTCACCGGTGCCGCGAATCCCGGAGCCATCATCGTCGGTCCCGGCGGCAACCTTTGGTTCACCGAACCGGGAACCAACAAGATTGGCCGGATGACGGTCAGCGGCGCCTTGTCGGAGTTCCCGATTCCGTCCGCGAACGCGCAGTCGATCTTCCTCATCTCGGCAACCGACCAAGGAATTTGGTTTACCGAGCCGGGCACCAGCAAGATCGGACGTTTCAACCTGACCGGAACCACGGCCGTCGAGTACCCGGTCGCCCCGGCCACGAAACCGACCGGCATCATCCAGGGCGTCGACGGAAACTTCTATTTCGGCGCCGCCGGCTCGAATCAGATCGCCCAATTCGTTCCGAGCACGCAAAAGGTCGTAACCTTTTCGCTACTCACGCCCAACGCGAACCCGGCGCAACTCGTGCTCGGGCCCGACAATCAAGTCTACTTCGCGCAAACCGGCATCAACAAGCTCGGGCAGTTCCTTTACTTCTGAGCGGCGCTGTCTTCGCCGTTCGGAATTTCGCCAAGGTACGCGATCGAGTCGCGCGTCGTCCCGACCAACACGTAGCGTGATCCGGCGCGAACGACGTGCAGTTGCGCGCACGAAGTGAACGCAACGCTCTCGATTACGGCGACCATACGCCGGGGATTCGCCACGACGCCGGCGCGCGTCACCGCAAACTTGACGGCGGCGTGCAGTCCGAGCAAGACGAGGCCGACGACCGCTAACGCGAATCCGTACTGAAGCCAGAACGATGCGTTCATGTTTTCGCATCGTGCCGCCCTGCGGTTAGCGCGCCGTTACCGCAGCGTTGCGAACTCTCGCATTGGAGTCGTCGATTTCCGCGGCTTCAGAACGCTTCCGAGCGGCCTCGAAGCGCCCGCACGCACGGTCGCGATATCGCTCCAGCACGCGGCGGTCGCGCATCGTTCCAAGCCAATCCCGTTCCGCTTGAAGCGCGTCGGCGGCGGCCAGCTCGAGAGCGCCGGTTTGTGCGCGCACCAACGCGTCGACGCGCTCTAAGCAGATCGCAGCGGCGACGTCGCCCCCGTGCAGCCGCGCCAGCACGCGCTCGCGCCCGGCGTGAACTTCGGTCAAGCCCGCTCGCAACGAATCCAACACCCCTCGCAAGGCCTCGGCCGCGCGCCGCGCCGCTTCTTCGTCACGGCAGCGCGCGTCGAGAACGGACTGGAGGGAGAAACGAAGGCTCGCGCCTACGGCCGGGCCAGCTCCGAACGTTCGCGCCCAACCGAAACGACCTCGATCGGCACGGTCATGAGCTCCTCCAAACGCGCGACGTAACGCCGCGCGTTTTCGGGAAGGCCGGCTATCCGGCGAACGCCGCCGATCGGCTCCTGCCAGCCGGGCATTTCTTCGACCTCCACGCGCAGCGCGGGATTGGCGGCGTCGCCGAAATCCGCGGTGCGCCCGTCTACGCGGTACGCCGTGACGATGCCCAACGTATCGAAACCGGATAGAACGTCCAATTTCGTGAGTGCCGCACCGGTCAAGCCGTTCAGCCGGACCGCGTAGCGCGCCGCGACCGCATCGAACCATCCGCATCGGCGCGGACGCCCGGTCACCGTGCCGAACTCGCCGCCGTTGACGCGCAAACGCTCGCCCAACGCGTCGTGAAGCTCCGACGGGAACGGGCCCGCGCCCACGCGCGTACAGTACGCCTTGACGACTCCGGTCACGCGCCCGATGGCGCCCGGACCGATGCCCAAGCCCGTGCACGCGCCGCCCGCGATCGTGTGCGAACTCGTGACGTACGGGTACGTTCCAAAACCCACGTCGAGCAGCGTCCCCTGCGCCCCTTCGATGAGAACGCGCCGTCCCGATTCGAGGCGCTCGTGAATGTACGCAACGCCGTCGACCACGTGGGGCGCGAGGCGCCGGGCGTCCGCCAGCGTTTGCTCGAAAACTTCGCTTTCGCCCGGCAGGTCGCCATCGACCGTCGTCTGGCTCAAGTTGCGCAGGTTGGTGCGAATCTTCTCCGCCAGGCGCTCGCGATCGGCCAGGTCGCCAAAGACGATACCGGTTCGCGCAACGCGATCGACGTACGCAGGACCGATGCCGCGTCCCGTCGTTCCGAGAGCGCTCGACCCGCGGGCACGCTCGGCGCGACGATCCGCCCACGCATGATACGGAAAGACGACGTGCGCGCGATCCGAAACCTTGATGCGCGAGACGTCGACGCCGATGCCGGACAGACGGTCGATCTCTTCGAGCAGGCCGGTTAGGCTGACGACCGTACCGCTGCCGATGAAAAGTTCCGCGTTGTCGTTGAGGACGCCGGACGGCACGATCCTCAGCGCTATCTCGCGGTCGCCGACCTTAATGGAGTGACCGGCGTTGTCGCCGCCGCCGAAGCGCGCAACGACGTCGTAGTCGCGGGCGTACAGATCGACGATGCGGCCTTTGCCCTCATCGCCCCACTGAATGCCGACGATGATATCGGCCAAGTTCTTTCCGGGTGCCACCGAAGATACTTATTCGGAGCGAAACTCTAGGTCGCTAGTATCGCCCATCGGAATTTCCGACTGGCCTTCGAGCTGCGTCATCACGAACTCGGAGAAGAGCGCGTTCGGCCATCCGAAATCGGCGCGCGTAAACCGGCGCGGATCGTCGGGGTCGAACGACTCGTGTAAGAGGTGGTCGCCTGGGTCGCTGGCGAGCAACTGCGAAACCACCTGCTGGCGTTCGGATGCGCTGGTGGACGTCATGCCTTGCACGACCAGAGCGAGCGGCCAGACCCACCGGTCGGGCGTGTGGTAGCTTCCGATTCCGCGCGCGACGTGTCCTTGGTAGAACGACGGATTGTCCTGCGAGAGCAAGAAGCCGCGCGTGTTCTGATAGTAGCGATCGTTCGCGTTCGTATAGCCGATGTACGGCGCCGAGAGAAGGCTTGGGATGTTGGCGTCGTCCGTCAGGATCGCGTGCCCGAGCCCGTCGACTTCGTAGGCGTAGATGTAGCCGTATTTGGGCACGAGTACGAGCCCGAACGTCTGGATGCCGCGCTGCACCTCGTCGCGAAGGGCCTTGGCTTCACGCGCTTTTACGACGTTGTGATAGACGTCGCGTTCGATCTCGGCCATGTCGCCGAGCGCAACGACCGCGTACATCTCGGACGGAATGAGGAAATTATAGTACGAGGCATCGTCCGAGGGCCGGAAGCCCGTCCAGATCATCCCCGTATACCCCACCGGCCGTCCGCGGCCGCCGTCGGCGAGTTCCTTGTGCGTGTAACGCGAGTTGCGCGGATGGTCTTGCTCGCGCTGCATCGTCGCAAGCACCTGATCGAGCGCTTTCGAGTAGTCGTCGTCGAAGACCGACGCGTCGCCGGTGGTCTTCCAGTAGCTCCAAGCCAACGTCACCGGGTAGGCGAGCGAGTCGAGCTCGAATTTTTGCTCCCACACGCGGTAATCGATCGAGAACGCGTTGGCGTAGGGATCCACCTCGAGATACTTTGCCTGGCGCGCGATAATCGCGCGCAGCAGCGCTCGTACCTGCGGGTCGTTCTTGGCAAAATAGAGGTACGGGCGCACCTGCGCGCTCGCGTCGCGCAGCCACTCGGCGGGGATGTCGCCGGTCTTGACGTACGCGGTGCCGTCCGGCGCGTATTCGGCAAGCTTGGTCGTATCCAGGAGCGCGGTCCTGAACATGTCTTGCAACTGCACGTTCGGATTCGTGTAGTCTGCCGCGGCGCGCTGAATCGAACCGATGTCGAGCGGCCACGCGCCCAGCGGCGTTGCGACGACGGCCGCGGCACACAGTAGTGCGGCGGTCCGTATCAGGCTACGCAGGCCAGGTACCATGTGCATACAAGGACGGTAACTCACGAAAGCGTCCCAGGTAGTCGAGACCGTACCCGACCACAAAGAGGTCGGGAATCTCAAAGCCCCGGTACTTGATATCTATATCGGCAATTCGGCGCTGAGGCCTGTCCAGCAGAACGCAGACGGCCAGCGATCGGGGGTTACGGGCCTCAAACGCCCTCGTCACGTAGCGCAGCGTCATTCCGGTATCGACCGTGTCGTCCACCAGGATCACGTGCCGCCCCTCGATCGACCCGGTGGTGTCCTTCTCGAAACGGATCCCTTCGGCCACGCTGTAATTGGTGACCGCGATGAAGTCCAGCTCGCACGGGACCGAGATCGCGCGCGTGAGGTCGGCCAAGAACGGTGCCGCCGCATCCAGGACGCCGACGAGCAGTGGTACCTCGCGAGCGTAATCGCGCGAGATGGCGGCGCCGAGCTCGCCGACGCGCGCCGCGATCGCGGCGCGATCGAAGAGCTCTTCGGCGATCACGATGCTTCGGCCAAACGTGAGAAGACGCGATCGAGGTCGCGTCTGGAGAACAATTTGACGTTCACGTCCGGATGATTGGATCGGAGCAATCGTAGCTTGCGATTCTTGCGCGTCTTGAGTTCGGGCTTGCAGACCGTCACCTCGATGTACAAGTCGAATTCCGGGAGATAGAAATCGGGAGTGAAGAACTCCACCGGCCGGCCGGCTTCGTTCCAGGAGATGGCGAAACTGCGCGGCTCATACTGCCAGGCGATGCGGTAAAAATCGAACAGTCCAGCCAGAGAGCGCTCGCTCTCGTGCGCAAACGAAACCCGTGACGGCGCCACGGGCTGTATTCTACGACGCCGGCGGTCCCGATTCCGCCTTGCGCAGGTGAATCACGAAGCGCGCTCCGCCCCGCGGCGACCGGTCTACGCATACGCGGCCGCCGGCGCGATCGACGATCGAGCGGACGACGGCTAGGCCGATCCCGCTGCCGCTTCCGATCGCAGCCGCCCCACGCACGCCCATGGCGAAGATCGTGCCGCGCTCGCTTTCGGCAACGCCGGGGCCGTCGTCGTCGATCGTCACCGCGACGTACGCGCCGCGGCGCTTTACGCCGACCCAAACGTTGCCGCCTCCGGGGCGCCCGTACTTCAGCGCGTTCTCCAGCACGTTAACGAGCACGTGGGCGAGCGCGTCGGGGGCAATGCGAACCAGATGGGGACGGCTAGGGGCTGCCGAGATCGACGCCTTCCTTTCGGTCGCGAGCGGGCACAGCGCGTCCATCGCCCCGCGGACGCGCTCGCTCGCGTCGCAGATCTGGCCGTGAGAGCCTCGGGCGGAGAGATCGAGCAACGAAAATTCCAGCATGCCGTCCACCAGGCGAGACATGCGGTGCGCTTCGCGCAGCGCCGATCCGAGAAACACTCTGGCGCTGTTGACGTCGATTGCGGGCTCTTGCACCGCTTCATCCAGGACGGTTTCGATATAGCCGCGGATCGACGTGAGGGGCGTTCGCAGCTCGTGGCCCACGGCGGCAAGAAATTGATAGCGCTCGCGTTCGCGCAATCCGCGTTCCAGGGCGCGAGCGACGACCGACGGCGCGTCCGGCAAGTCGGCCGGTGCTTCGATCGGCGACCACCCTCCTTCGAGGCGATGACCGGTCGCGGACGCTACCGCAGCCGACATCCGCTCGAGCGCCGCGCGCGCATCGATCGGGGCGGTAGAAACGCGGGCCGCGCCCAGCATGGCCAGCAGAAAGCAATCGCTCCCCGCATCGTGTGCGACGGAATCTTGAGCGCGCGCATGCCGCCGCGCGACGCTCAGGAACGCGCGCCCGACGGCCCGTTCGAGGGCGCGAGCGGCCGGACGGCCGCGCTGCCATGCGACGATCGGAATGTCGGGCGCTCGAAGAACGACGATTGCGAACGGCGAGCGCCGGGCGGCCAGGTGCCGGCGGAGCCGCTCGACGGTTTCGTCGACGGAGCCAAAGCCGTTCACGTTTCGGCAGGCGGGCTGCGGAAGCGATAGCCGTATCCGTGAACCGTTTGCAGGGACGGCGGCAGGCCGGCGCCTTCTTCGAGCTTGGCTCGCAGCCGCCGAACGTGGACGTCGATCGTTCGCTCGTCGCCGTCGAAGTCCGCGCCCCAGACCCGCTCGATTATCCGCTCGCGCGTGAGCGCGATGCCTTCGTGAGTGGTCAGTTCGAGTAGGAGATCGAACTCGCGCGGCTTGAGGGCGACCGTTCCCGAATCCACGCGCGCCTCGCGTGCCGCCTCGTCGATCTCGAGCCGGCCGAAGCGACGAACGGGCCGCTCTTCGAGCGCCTTCGCGCTGCCCCGGTGGCTGCGCCGCAGTAGGGCTTTGATACGCGCCGCCAGCTCGCGTGGCGAAAACGGTTTACAAACGTAGTCGTCGGCTCCCATCTCTAGGCCGATAACGCGGTCGATCTCCTCGGCGCGAGCCGTCACGACGACGATCGGAATGGTGCGGCCTTCCCGCCGCAGGGTACGCAACACCTCGAAGCCGTCAAGCCCCGGCAAGCCGATGTCGAGAATCAGTAAGTCGGCGGCGTTGCGGGCGGCTCGCAGCGCCGCAAGTCCGTCGCTTATCGCGAGCGGAGCGAATCCCTCGCGTTCGAGATGGTGAATGAGCAGGTCGCGAATGGCCGGATCGTCTTCCGCAATCGCCACCGTCGCACGCGAGGCCATGTGCGCCCGAGTGCCCGCGCCGGGTGCCGGCGCGCCACCGTTAGTTGCTCGTCAGGCTGGCGAGCGGACCAAATTCTGAGGCGTGCTCGCGCAGCACCGAGTAGATCGTGGAAGCCGGAAATCCGCGCCGCTCGAGAGCGCGAGCCGCAGAGGCGTAGGCCACTGCGGTTGACTTAGCGGCGATCCCCGAGAATGCGTCGCGGCACCGCGAGCGCTCGTCCGATTCCCATCGCGCGACCTGCGAGGATGCAATATCGCGATCCACGCCTTTGCGAACGAGTTCGCCGACCAGGCGCATGTTACCGAGTGCCTTGCGCTTGCCTTCGAGGTAAAGCCGTGCGAACAGCCGATCGTCCACGAAGCCGTCGCGCTTACATCGCTCGACGGCCTCGCGAATCTCGTCGTCGTCGTAACCCTTGCGCGCGAGGCGGCTCCAGAGCTGCGCCTCGGTTAAACGCTGGCGTGCGAGCGACCGCAGCGCCGCGGCGTAAGAGCTATTCGTCGACGGCAACGGGAGTGGTGGACCCGTTCTTGGACGACGCCTGACCCAGATGTTCCCGGATCTTCGCCGCAATCTCGTCGGCCATGTCGGTGTGCTCTTCAAGGAACACCTTGGCATTCTCGCGGCCCTGACCGATCCGCTGGTCGCCGTACGTATACCACGAGCCACTCTTGCCGACGATATTCTGATCCAGAGCCACGTCCAGAATCGAGCCCATCTTGGAGATACCGCGGCCGTAGGTAATGTCGAACTCGGCTTGACGAAACGGTGGTGCCACTTTGTTTTTAACGACCTTGACTCGGGTTCGCGTCCCGACGACGTCCTGGCCGATCTTGATCTGTTCCAGCTTGCGCACGTCGAGCCGAATCGACGCATAGAACTTGAGGGCGCGGCCGCCCGAGGTCGTCTCGGGACTGCCGAACATAACGCCGACTTTCTCGCGCAATTGGTTGATAAAGATCATGATCGCCTTGCTGCGAGAAATCGCTGCGGTGAGCTTACGCAACGCCTGCGACATCAGGCGGGCCTGAAGGCCGACGTGCGCGTCGCCCATGTCGCCTTCGAGTTCGGCTTTGGTCACGAGCGCTGCGACCGAGTCCACCACGACGACGTCTACGGCGTTGCTGCGCACCAGCATCTCCGCGATCTCGAGGGCCTGTTCGCCGGTATCGGGCTGCGAGACCAGCAGACTGTCCAAGTCCACGCCGAGCGCAGCTGCATAGTTGGGATCCAGCGCGTGCTCGACGTCAACGAACGCCGCCGTTCCCCCGGCGCGCTGCGCCTCGGCGATCGCGTGCAGCGCCAGCGTCGTCTTGCCGCTCGATTCGGGACCGTAAATTTCGACGACGCGTCCGCGGGGGAAGCCGCCGACGCCCAAGGCAAGGTCGAGCGCGATCGAGCCGCTCGAGATGACCTCGTAGGCCATCCTCTCCTGAAAATCTCCCATGCGCATGATCGAGCCCTTACCGAATTGCCGCTCGATCTGCGCGAGGGCGTTGCCTAGAGCTACCTGACGTTCGTCTGCCATCGTGTCTCCGTTCTTGGTCTTCTGCGATATATGCGTTGCTGTCGCCGTCATCACGTTCACCTCCATATCACTCTCTCACCCCGCTATGCCAAGTGCATGGCACGATGGGAGCGGGGGTGCCGAAACGTCAGGCGGGCGCACGTTCGTCTTCGAAGAGGGCATCGATGAACTCGGCCGGATCGAACGCACGCAGCGCGTCCGCACTTTCGCCCAACCCCACGAACTTGATCGGAATCTCGAGCTCGTCGACGATCGCCACGAGCACGCCGCCCTTTGCGGTCGAATCGAGTTTGGTAATCGCAATTCCGGTCAGCTTCGCCGTTTCGTTGAAGAGCTTGGCCTGGGAGATCGCGTTTTGGCCGTTGGTTCCGTCCACGACCAGAAGCGTTTCCGCCGGCGGCGCGCCGAGCTCGCGTTCGATGATACGGTACATCTTCTTGAGCTCGGCCATCAAGTTGGCTTTGTTGTGCAGGCGCCCGGCCGTATCGACGAAGATGACGTCGGCGCCGCGCGATAGCCCGGCCCGGACTCCGTCAAAGACCACCGACGCCGGATCCGCGCCCTCGGCGCCGCGTACGATCTCGCTGCCCGTGCGCTCGGCCCAAATCGCCAGCTGCTCGGAGGCTGCGGCGCGGAACGTATCGGCCGCCACCAGCAGCACGCGCTTCCCGCGTTCGCGCAAACTTTGCGCGAGTTTCCCGATGGTCGTCGTCTTGCCGGCTCCGTTGACGCCGACGACTAGCACGACGGCCGGAGCCGGCGCCAGGTTCAGTTCGCCTCCCGGCAGCGTCAGAAAACGCTCGACGTCCTTACGGAATCGCGCGATCTGCCTGGTCGGTGGTGCTCCAAGCCTCTTGCTTTGCCACGGTCTTCAGGCCCGAAACGATCTTCCGGGTGGTAGGCACCCCGAAATCCGCAAGGATCAGCAAGTCTTCGAGTTCTTCCCAAAACTCTGGGGTAATCGGGCGCTTCTCACGACCGAGAGCGACCACTTCGGCCATCGTCTGGCGCGCTTGACCTAACGATGAGCGAAGGCGCTCGAACCACGTCATGGATGGTCTCTTCGGCCCACCTAATCGAACTCCTGTTCGATAGATTTCTTTCTATGCGGGGTGCCATCTGAGCGCTTGGTATACTTTCGCTTGACGCCGGGCTCGTCGAATCCCAACTCGGATGAGAGCTCGCGCAACAGCGACCGGAGCCGGATCACCGCCTGCGAGTGAACCTGCGAAACGCGCGATTCCGAGACCCCCATCGAGGCCTTGATCTCTTTGAGCGTCTCGCCGCCGAAGTAGTAGCGCTCGATGACGGTGCGCTCTTGCGGAGGCAGTCCGGCGACGGCCCGCTGAAGTTCGGAAAAAACTTCGCGTTCCTCGACCTGCGCGGGAACGTCGCCGCCCTCGGCCTCGATCGTGTCGGCAAGCGGCACGTGAAAGCCGCGAGCGTTGGGCAGCTTTTCCTCGAGCGAGACGACGGCGGTTCCGCGCAAGCGCTGCATGAGATGGTCGAGCTTGTCCGGCGAGAGGCCCATTCGTTCGGAGATCTCTTCTTGTGTGGGCGCGCGCCCGAGCTCGGCTTCGAGTTCCTGTGAGGCGCGATCTAAACTACGTCCCCCCTGCCGAACGGCTCGGGGTACCCAATCGAGCGATCGAAGCGCATCGAGGATCGCGCCGTTGATGCGCGTGATCGCGTACGTTTCGAATTTGACGCCCCGTGCGTCGTCGTACTTTTCGATCGCGTCGATGAGGCCTAAAACGCCGTCGTTAAAGAGATCGCTGAGCTCGACGTGGGGCGGGAGCGTTACGGAAACCCGGCCGGCAACGTACTTTACCAGATGCAAGTAGCGATGGACTGCCTCTTCTCGAGAGAGGTCCACGCCGCCGATCACGTATCGCCGCGAACTAGCCTGCAGTGTCAGGACCCTCGTTTCCGCCGAACGGATGATTGCCGAGCTCAATTTCACGCTGGCGCAACGCGCTCCTACCCTTAGAGGACAGAGCGAGGTGCCGGAGCGCCCAGTACCGAAGGCGCGAGGCCCTCATGCCTGTTCCACAACCGCGTAACTATTTGCATCTGCCGCTGGGCGAAAACAAGCCCGCCGAAATCAACGTCGTCGTCGAGATCCCCGAGAAGTCGCGCAACAAATACGAGTACGACAAGTCGTACGACATCCTGCGCCTGGACCGAGCTCTCCACTCGGCGATGTACTACCCGGGCGACTACGGGTTCGCTCCGCAGACGCTGGCCCTGGACGGCGACCCGCTCGACGTCCTGGTCTTGGTCATCGAGCCGACCTTCCCGGGGTGCCTGGTCGTAGCGCGGCCCATCGGACTGCTCGAAATGATGGACGAGGGCAAGGAGGACGACAAGATCATCGCGGTGCCCGTCGGCGAACCTGCGTTCGAAGAGATTCGCTCGTACACGCAAATATTTCCGCACACGCTGCGCAAGATCTCGCACTTCTTCGAGACCTACAAGCTGCTCGAAGGAAAGGAAACCAGCGTGGTCGGCTGGCACGACGCCGCGGCGGCGCGGCGCGTAATTTTGGAGGCGTTCGAGCGCTTCGGGAGCTCGCCCGCCCAGTAGGGCGTTCCTTGCCGAAGGACTGCCGGAACGGGCTGCCGTACCCGGCCTCGAACCAGGTTCAGGTTCCCGGGGCGGGTTGCCCGCGGGATTTTGTTTTGCCTGACCCTACCGCCGGAACTTTGGGATTATACGAATGTTAGTCACCGCACAGCAAGCAATTTGGGCTGGGCTCATCGGCGGCGCGCTCGCCGTGGCCTACGGTATCGCGTTGACCTTCTGGGTCATCTCGCAGCCGGCCGGCAACGCGCGCATGCAAGAGATCGCCGCCGCCATCCAAGAAGGCGCGATGGCGTTCCTCCAGCGCCAGTACCTGACGATCGGCGCCGTTGCCATCGTCCTGGCGATCGTCATCTTCTTCATTCCCGCACTCGGACCGCAATCCGCCGTCGGCTTTCTCATCGGTGCGGTGCTGTCCGGCGCCGCCGGCTTTATCGGCATGATCGTGTCGGTCCGCGCCAACGTACGCACGGCCGAAGCGGCGCGCGGAGGGCTCGCACCCGCGCTCAACGTCGCCTTCCGCGGCGGCACGGTTACCGGCATGCTCGTCGTGGGTCTGGGATTACTCGCGGTTTCGGGATACTTCGGCATTCTCTTGAACGTCAACAACGGCGACGTCGCCAAGTCGCTTGCCGCGATGATTGGCTTGGCCTTCGGATGTTCGCTGATTTCGGTCTTTGCGCGCTTGGGCGGCGGCATCTACACGAAAGCGGCCGACGTCGGCGCGGATCTCGTCGGAAAAGTCGAAGCCGGAATTCCGGAAGACGATCCGCGCAACCCGGCCGTCATCGCCGACAACGTCGGGGACAACGTCGGCGATTGCGCCGGGATGGCCGCCGACTTATTCGAAACCTACTGCGTCACAACCGTGGCGGCGATGCTTCTCGGCAACTTGATCCTCGGGGACAAAGTTCCGGGAGCCGTGACGTTCCCGTTGCTGCTGGGCGCTTTCTCGATCGTCGCTTCGATCATCGGGTCGTGGCTCGTCGGCATCGGCAAGGTCACCAAAGACGGGATCATGCGCGCGCTCTACCTTGGGATGGCCGTCGCCGGCGTGTTGGCGCTGGTTGGCTTCTGGTTCATCAGCCACATGGTCTTCGATAGCGGTCAGGGCATCGTACTTTCCAACGGGACCGGCGCAATCAACGCGACCAGCGTGTTCGTTTGCGCCCTCGTCGGCATCCTGATTACCGGCGCGATTACGTTTATCACCGAATACTATACGGGCACGCAGTTTTCACCGGTTCAGCGCATCGCAGCCGCGTCGCAAACCGGTCACGCGACCAACATGATCGCGGGCCTCGCCGTCTCGATGCAGGGCACCGCGCTGCCGGCCATCGTCATCGTCCTGGGGATCTTGATCTCGTACGGCTTTGCAGGCGTGTACGGTGTCGGCATCGCCGTGATGTCGATGCTCTCGATGGCGGGCATCGTCGTCGCGATCGACTCGTTCGGCCCGATCACCGACAACGCCGGCGGCATCGCGGAGATGGCCGACATGCCCGAGGACGTGCGTAACGTCACCGACCCGCTCGACGCGGTCGGGAATACGACCAAAGCCGTCACCAAGGGCTACGCGATCGGGTCGGCGGCGCTGGCTGCCGTCGTGCTGTTCGCCTCGTTCCTTCAAGAACTCATCAACCACAAGTGCGTCGGCGCGGGCGATGCCTGCGCGGCGGCCGTCACGAACCTGTTCGCGATCGGGAATCCGTACGTACTGACGGGACTCTTCATCGGCGGTTTGCTGCCGTATCTCTTCGCGTCGCTTTCGATGGAAGCGGTCGGACGCGCCGGCGGCGCCGTCGTCGAGGAAGTGCGGCGCCAGTTCCGCGAGATACCCGGCATCATGGAGGGCACGACCAAGCCCGACTACGGCACCACCGTGGACATCGTGACGCGTTCGGCGCTCAAAGAGATGATCGTACCCGCGCTGATTCCGGTCGGCGTGCCGGTGATCGTGGTGTTGCTCAGCGTTACCAACGTTCTCAAGGGCGACACCGGCGCGCAGATGATGGGCGGCATCCTGGTCGGGTCCATCGTAACCGGCTTCTTCGTTGCCATCTCGATGACGACGGGCGGCGGCGCGTGGGACAACGCCAAGAAGTACATCGAGGACGGGCACTTCGGCGGTAAGGGTTCGATCGCGCACCAAGCCGCCGTCACCGGCGACACCGTCGGCGATCCCTATAAAGACACCGCCGGACCGGCCATCAACCCAATGATCAAGGTCCTCAACATCGTCGCGCTCCTGCTGGTAGCGTTCCTCATCCACTAACGCGTCCGACAACATCCTTCGACAGGCTCATCCTTCGACAGGCTCATCCTTCGACAAGCTCATCCTTCGACAAGCTCAGGATGACAGAGGGGAAGCGCCCTTGCCGGCAACTGTCATCCTGAGCCTGTCGAAGGACGAGCTTGTCAACGGATGAGACCGGCCCGGCAACGCGGCTACGCTCGGCGCCGGCTACCAGCTTCCTGAAGCGCCGCCGCCGCCGAAGTCGCCGCCGCCGGCGCTAAAGTCTCCGCCGCCGAAGTCGCTGCCGCCGCCGAAATCCGAACCGCCCACCGACGACGCGATCCAGCCTCCGCCCGGGCCGGCTTTCAGTCGACCGGTCCGCCGCAAATAGATCATGAGTACGATGATCCCGAGGAACACGACGAACGGCAGAAACGAAAGGAATACCGCGAGCCCCGCGGGCATCGTGTCGTCCTCCGCGGGCTGCAGGTCCGCGGCCGGCACGTTGGATGAGAACGATGGCGTTATCGTCGTGAGGATGCTCGCGACGCCGTCGCTAACCGCGGCGTTAACGTCGCCGGCTTTCATCTTCGCGATGATGACGTTGCGCATAATCTCCGAAGCTTTGGCATCGGGAAGGTCGCCTTCCAGGCCGTAACCTACCTCGATGCGAGCACGATGATCGCCCATGAACAGAAACAGAATGACGCCGTCGTCCTTACCTTTGCGGCCGATCTTCCAGGCATGCGCGACCGTTGAGGTCCAGTCTTCGAGCGGAACGTCCGACGTGGTTTGCCCGATCCAGACGATGACCTGATGGCCCGTCGTGCGCTCGTACGACTTCAGTTCGGCTTCGAGCGCGGACGTCGTTTCCGGCGATAACGACCCGGTTGCATCGGTTACGTACGTGTGGGGGACCGGCGGAATCGGGAAGTCGGCAGCTTGCGCCGGCCATACGGCAATCGCGAGAACGACGGCAACGCCGGCGAGCGCACGTCCGACCGCGGCGATCACGATTGGCCCTCGTCCGGATGGTGGCGGCGCAGCGCGTCTCCCAGCAAGTCCAGACCGTGCGATATTCCGCCTTCGATGTCGTCGTTGGCAAAATGGGAACCCATCGCGCCCGTCACGCTCTGCCACAGTTCGTCGCCGGCGCGCTCGTGCACGGCGTCGTCACCGATGACGGCAAAGCGGCGCGCACGCGGAGCGACCAGTATCAGCACGCCGGCGTTCCCCGCATGGTCCAGTCGAGAAAATATCGCCCGCGCGCGCCCGATTGGATCCTCGACACGCTCGTCGTCGAGCAACGCTACGTGAATGCGACCGGTCGTTCCGTTTTCGGCGTTCGCGATCGCACGCGATACGGTTTCGCGGTCGGGGATGCGCGTCACGGCGAGAACTGAACTTTCGGCGCGGTTTGCGCGCCCGTGTCCGCCTGGAAGTACTGCTTGACGGCGAACTGCGATCCGAAAAATCCCGCTACGATCACGGTCGGAAACGTCGATCGTGCGGTGTTGAATGCTTGCGCGGTCTCGTTGTAACGGCGCCGTTCGACCGCGATCCGGTTCTCCGTGCCTTCGAGCTGCGCTTGCAGATCGAGGAAGTTCTGATTCGACTTCAGGTCGGGGTAGTTCTCGACGGTTACGAGCAAGTGCGACAAAGCCGAACCGAGCTGGTTCTGCGCCTGCGCGTACTGCGCGAACGTTTGGGGGTTGGACGTCGCCGCCGCGACCGCTTCGGGCGAGATCTGACCGACCTTGGCCCGCGCCTCGGTAACGGCAATGTACGTGCTCTTTTCGAAGTTGGCCGAACCCTGCACGGTCGCTACCAGATTCGGTACAAGGTCCGCGCGGCGTTGGTAGACGTTCTGAACGTTCCCCCATTGCGCTTCGACGGCTTGGTCGAGTCCTACGAGCGAGTTGTATTGCGCCGCGACGAAGCCGCCCAACGCGAGCAGGACCACCAATACGATTGCGACCGGAACCAAGGCTTTCGATTGTCCGCTATTCATGCTTTCACCATCGTCTCGTACTTGCGAAAGATCACGACGCGCGCCACGAGTACGGACGTGACGGCGAAGACCATGAATCCATCCGTTGCGGCGGCCGCGACCGGTCCGGCCGCGGGCAACAAAAACCGCACCGCATACTTAAGGGCAAAGGCGATCAGCCAGATGGCCATAACGACCGGCGACGGATCGACGTAGAGCGTGCCGGCAGTCTCTCCCGGACGAACGTTGCTGTGATGACCGCGGGCGATTCCGAGCGGAATTCCGGCGACGACGCCGATTCCGATCGAAAGCACGACCAGTCCGAGCGGCGGCGGCGTCGAGCTGTTCGCCCGCCCACAGAACCGTCGCGGTCAACGCGACCAAAATCGCCGGCGAAATCCAAAATCGCGAGACGGTCATTTTCTGCGGGCGCATGTTGCGAAAGACGAGCGCCGCGACCACGCCCAGTATGAGAAGGCCGGTTATCCAAGATGGGTGCGGCGTCGAATCCACGTTGGCCCTTCCGATATACGGCGAGTGCGTCAAAAAGAGAAACGGGGGCGCGGCATCTGCCGCGACCCCGCTTCGCTTCGCTCGAGAAGGGCGCGATTACTTGATTTCGACCTTCGCGCCGGCCTCTTCGAGTTTTGCCTTGACGGCCTCGGCTTCGTCTTTGGTCACGCCTTCTTTGACGGCCTTGGGCGCGCTTTCCACGAAAGACTTGGCCTCGGTCAGTCCGAGGCTCGTGATCTCGCGGACCGCCTTGATGACCTTGATCTTCTCCGCTCCGGCCTCGGCCAGGACGACGTCGAATTCGGTCTTTTCGGCAGCCGGGGCAGCCGCGGCGGCACCCGCGGCGACCGCGGCAACCGGGGCGGCGGCGCTAACGCCGTACTTCTCTTCGAGCTGCTTGACGAGATCCGCCAGCTCGAGGACGGTAAGTTTATCGATCTGATCGATGAGTTCGGGAACAGCCATGATACGTGGAATTCTCCTTTAAGCGTTCGAACCCGCGGCTTCTTTTTGCTCGCGGATGGCATTGAGCGCGCGGACCAATCCGCTCTGATTGCCCGACAGCACGGTAACGAGACCGCGCAGCGGACTGGCGAGCGAACCGACCAACCTCGCGATAAGTTCGGACTTGGGCGGGAGCATCGCGAGCACGTTGACCTGCTTTGCGTCCACGACCTGACCGTCGATGTAGGCAGCCTTGATCCCGATCGACTTGACGTCGTCGGAAAACTGCTTGAGCGCCTTCGCTGGGGCGACGGGGTCGGTTCCGGCAAAGACGACGCCGGTGGGTCCGGCGAGGTACTCTTCCAGTTTCGACGCGAGTTCGTCGCCTGCAGCGATGCTGAAAAGCGTGTTCTTGACGACGGCGTACGTATTGCCGTCCTTGCGCAGGTGGCCGCGGAGCTTCGTGATTTCGTCCACGGTCAAACCGGCGAAGTCGGTCAGGAACAGACTCTTGGCATCGGCGAGCCGAGCGCGAAGTTCTTGAACCGCGGCTTCTTTTCGTGCGGTTGGCATGACGCGTTTTTCTTTCTGAAATAAGAGAAAAGCGCTCCATCCGTCCGGAGGGCGCTCGCGTAAGGTTCGAAAAGAGAGACCGGGTAGAGCCCGGGCCAGCCTGTCGACGGCATCACGTATCGCGTCCTCGGTAGGCGCCTTTCGGCATTAACCGCTCGCGAGTGCGAGCCGGCCTACGGTCTTCGGAGCCTCGGGAAGTCTACCATAGGCCTACGCTCTTGCGCAACCGCCGGACCTGTGACTTTTTCCGCTCGCGCCCACCAGGAGCAGATCATGACCGAAATCCCCAAGTCCGAGCCGATCGCACGCGCCGGGTTCATGGCGCGCTTGGGCGCGACCGCCCTTTCGGCGGCGGCGCTCGCCTCGTCCGCGGCCGGGCGGGTGTCGGCAGCCGCGCCGTCGGATGCTCCCGTCATGACGGGAAGCCAAGCGCTAAAGCGATTACTCGACGGAAACGCCCGCTTCGTGGCGGGGAACCCGGAGTGCGGTCCTTTGACCGCGCGGCGCGCCGAGTTGGTGGGCGGCCAACGGCCACCTGCGATCGTGCTGGGCTGTTCGGATTCGCGCGTCCCGATCGAAACGGTTTTCGACCAAGAACCCGGTAACGTTTTCGTCGTGCGCCTGGCCGGCAACGTGGCCGACGCGCTCGCCATGGGATCGATCGAATACTCCGTCGCGACCTTCAAATCGGCGCTCCTGCTCGTCCTCGGACACAGCAACTGCGGTGCGGTAAACGCGGCGCTGGAATTCGTCAAGGGCGGCCCCGCGGCCGCCGGACACATTCAGGAAGTCGTCGAGGTTATCGCGCCGGCGGCGCGGGAGACCAAGGGCGCCCCCGGCGACTGGGGCCACAACGCGGTGATTCAGAACGTGAAGAATACGATCGCTTCGCTTCAGGCGCACTCGCACATCGTTGCAGGCGCGAACGCCTCGGGCGCGCTTACGATTCGGGGCGGCCTCTACGACCTCGCCTCCGGAAAAGTCGCGCTCATCTAAACCGGAGGGAAAGAAAAAGCCGCCCCCGATCGATGCGGAGGCGGTTTTTTTCTCGACCTTCGTTACGCGGTTGTTTTGACGCGATTGGGATCGACCTTAACGCCGGGGCCCATCGTACTCGTCAGCGTGACGCTGCGCAAGTAGGTGCCCTTCGATGACGACGGTTTCGCGCGCACGATCGCATCAAGCAACGTCGCAACGTTTTCGACCAGGTGCTGCTCTTCGAAGTCGGCCTTGCCGACGATCGTGTGGATGATGCCCGCCTTGTCGAGACGAAACTCGACCTTACCGGCTTTGATGTCGCGAATGGCGGCGCCGATGTTCGGTGACACGGTCCCGGCCTTGGGATTGGGCATTTTCTGCGCGAGCACGCGCCCCAGCTCCTTACCAAGCTGCGCCATCATATCCGGCGTGGCGACGGCGACGTCGAAATCCGAGAAGCCACCCTTGACCGTATCGATGAGGTCCTGGTCGCCGACTTTGTCGGCGCCGGCCTCGAGAGCTTCCTTGGCCTTGTCGCCTTTCGCAAACGCGATCACGCGCACCGTGCGTCCGGTTCCATGCGGCAGCAAAACGGTACCGCGAACGCTCTGGTCGCCCTTTTTGGGGTCCACGCCCAAACGCACGTGAACTTCGACCGTCTCGTTGAATTTTGCGTTGGCGTTCTTCTTCACCAGCGAGATCGCTTCGGGTGCGGCGAACATCGCTTTCTCGTCGAAACCTTCCGTCAGTTTCTTGAAACGCTTTCCGTGATGTTGCGGCATTACGCTTCCACCTCCACGCCCATCGATCGCGCCGTCCCGGCGATGATCTTCTTGGCTGCTTCGATGTCGTTCGCGTTGATGTCGGGCATCTTCACGTTCGCGATCTGTTCGATCTGCTTCTGCGTCAGCTTGCCGACCTTGTTGCGATTGGGTTCTTTAGAGCCCGATTCGATTTTCAGCGCCTGTTTGATCAAAAACGACGCCGGCGGCGTCTTGGTTATGAACGTGAACGTCCGGTCCTCGAACACGGTGATTTCCACCGGAATGATCATACCCGCTTGCGAAGCGGTACGCTCGTTGTACTGCTTGCAAAAGTCCATGATGTTCAGGGAGTAGGGTCCCAGCGCCGGGCCGATGGGCGGCGCGGGCGTCGCCTTTCCGGCGGGAATTTGCAGGCCGATCTTGCCTACGACTTTTTTGGCCACGATTTTTTCTCCTTAGTGAATCGCCGCTCGTGCGGCTTTTCTGCCCCTTCAACGATCTCACGAGGCGGGGTCATCCTCGTGAGAATTTGCGTAGCTTAGACTTTCTCCACTTGGAAGAATTCGAGTTCGACCGGCGTTTCGCGGCCGAAGATCGAGATGAGGGCCCGCAGGCGCTCCTTCTCGGCTTGTATTTCGTCCACGACGCCGGTGAAGTCGAAGAACGGTCCGGACGTCACCTTCACGCGATCGCCCTTCGTAAAGTCGATCTTGAGCTTGGGAGCTTCGATGCCCATCTGCTTGAGGATCGTTTTAACTTCTTTGTCCTGAAGCGGAACGGGCTTCTCACCCGGTCCGGGGCTGCCGACGAAGCCGGTTACGCCTTGCGTGTTGCGCACGACGTACCAAGATTGGTCGTCCATGGTCATTTCAACCAATACGTAGCCCGGGAAGACTTTCTTGGGCGTTATCTTGCGTTTGCCGTCTTTGAACTCGACTTCGTCTTCCATCGGGACGAGCACGCGGAAGATCTTGTCCTGCATGCTCATCGAATGGATGCGGCGCTCGAGATTCGCTTTGACTTTGTTTTCGTATCCGGAGTAGGTGTGCACGACGAACCAATTGCGTCCATCCTTGGGAACCTTGGCCGCGCGCGGCGCCTTAGCGGGTTCGCCTTCGGCGATTTCCGCGACCGGATCGGCGTCGGCTTTGACTTCGACTTCCGCTCGTTCGTCTTCGAACACTTCGGTCGGCGGCGCTACGTCGATCGGAGGCACGTCGGCGTGGAACGAGGGCTCCTCGGTCGAAACCGTGGGCGCGTCGTCGAACGACGGCGATTCGAAATCGCCGGTCTCGGAAATCGTCATTGCTGCGTTATGCTCGTGCTCGCGTTCCACGTCAGACACCGGTCGGATGAATCTGGGCGAAGAGCCAGCCCAGTCCTTGGTCGATGAGGAACGTGTAGAGACCGATGCCGACAACCAGGAGCACGGTGAGCACGGTCGCCGAAACCCACTCGTCGCGAGTGGGCCACGTGACGCGGCGCATCTCGGCGATCACGCCGCGGACGAAGTCCGGGCCGACTGCTGAGGATGCGGCACTCTTTTTTTGCTCGTTCAAACGTTAGCTCCCGGGGTTAGATCTTGGCAGGGCGGACAGGACTCGAACCTGCAACCGGCGATTTTGGAGACCGCTGCGCTACCAATTGCGCCACCGCCCTACGAACTGGCTGCGGTCGACCGCGTGATCTCTACTTCGTCTCGCGGTGGGCGCGGTGGCACCGGCAGTGACGGCAGTACTTGCTAAGTTCCAGCCTGTCGGTCGTTTTCTGCTTATTCTTCTGCGTGTTGTAGTTGCGCCGCTTGCACTCGTTGCAAGCCAGGACCACCATCACGCGGTTTTCTTTCTTGGCCATCCGTACTTACCCGAACATTAAAATGAACGGACGAAGTCCGTTCGGCAATCGATACTACCATATGCTGGAGAGGGACCGCAAGCGTAAGAAAAGTCTGAAAACGGGGCGGCACGGCCCCCCGTTCACCCCCGAGCCGCCGCTCGGCGGCTCAAAGGGGGCCGAGCCCCCTTTAGAACCCCCGCAATCTTCTACGGCAGGGAGGGGGTTCATAGACTTGCGCCCGGCGAGAATCGAACTCACAACCTCGGCCTTAGGAGTGCCTTGCTCTATCCAGTTGAGCTACGGGCGCGCGGGGCGGGGGCCGGCCGCAGCCTACATTTGGGCCCCGTGCTCCGCTCCCCTCGGCTATCTAGCGTCTGCGCCTCCGATTCCCGGCCGCCTGGGGCGCCCGGTATGACCGTTCCGGGACGCGAATGGACCGGGGATGCCGGCCGATTACGATCTCCTCGCGGCTCAAGTCCGGGCACTGCTGGGCGGCGAGCGCGACGCCGTTGCCAACGCGGCGAATTTCTCGGCGTTTGTGTTCCACGAACTCCCCGGCGTGAACTGGGCCGGTTTCTACTACGACGCCGGAGACGGCGGCCTGGTCTTGGGACCGTTTTCCGGGCGCCCCGCTTGTACGCGCCTTCCGCGCGGCCAAGGCGTCTGCGCGAAGGCTTTTGAAACGGCTCGCACGGTCGTGGTCGACGACGTCGGCTCTTTCGCCGGTCACATTGCGTGCGACGCCGCTTCGCGTTCGGAGATCGTCGTGCCGATCGTGGTCGACGGCATCGTGCGCGGGGTATTCGACGTAGACAGCCCGTCGATCGCACGTTTCTCGAAGGACGACGCACGCGGCATCGAAGCGCTGGTGCGCGCGTTCGGCGACCGCGCGTACGCGCCGCAAGTGGTTTCGTGAGACTTACCGAGCTGGCTTCGTGCGCGGGTTGCGCAGCCAAGATGGATTCTGCAGCGCTAGCGGCGATGCTGCGCGGTTTGCCGGGGATAACCGACCCCAACGTTCTCGTCGGAAACTCGACCGCGGACGACGCCGGAATCTATCGCTTATCCGACGACGTCGCGCTCGTGCAGACCATCGATTTCTTTACACCGATTGTGGACGATCCGTACGACTTCGGCGCCATCAGCGCGACGAACGCAATCTCCGACGTTTATGCGATGGGCGGCCGGCCGATCTGCGCGCTCGCCGTGAGCGCGTTTCCCGAGACGCTCGACCCGGCGATCGCCGGCGCGATTTTGCGCGGCGGCGCGGACGCGGCGAAATCGGCGGGCATCGAAATCGTCGGCGGCCATACGATCAAGGACGAGGAGCCGAAATACGGTTTGGCGGTGACGGGACTGGTGAACCCCGGCGCGATCGTGCGCAACTCCACCGCCCGGCCCGGCGACGAGATCTTTCTAACCAAGGCGCTGGGCACCGGAATCCTCACGACCGCGCGACGGCGCGGCGCAATCGACGATGCCGCGCTGTCGCCGGCGGTCGCTTCGATGAAACTCCTCAACCGCGGCGCCTGCACCGCCATGCTGCGCGCGAGCGCAACTGCCGCCACCGACGTCACCGGATTCGGCTTGGTCGGGCATCTGCGTGAGATGACGGCCGCAGCGGGCATCGGCGCCGCGTTGCGCTCGGCGGAGTTCCCGCTGCTTCCGCGAACGCGCGAGCTCGCCGTCGCCTGCGCGCCGGGCGGGACGCGTCGCAACCTGGAAATCGCCGTCGACGGCGGAACGCGCTTCGCGCCCGGCCTGGACGAGGCGATGCGAATCCTTGCGTGCGACGCGCAAACGTCGGGCGGGTTGCTCGTCGCCGTTGCACCGGAACGCGCCGGCGACTTCGTCCGCGCGGCAATAGAAGAGGGCGTCTCCGTGGTCGCGCACGTCGGCACGTTCACGAAGACGCCCGGTATTACGATCGCCTAACCGGCAACTTCGTTACGAGCGAGGCGGGCCCGACCGGTGCCCGCTACCCGAGTGGCCACCGCCGCCGCCCGAGCTCGGTGCCGACGGGCGCGGTTGCGAACCGCCGCCGCCACGCGGCGCCGAATACCCACCCGGAGACGAAGCGCGCGGTGCGTGTACCCGCCGGGCGATGCGTAGTGCGGCGCCGGAGCGGAATACGCCGGGTTATAGCGCGACGGATACGCTTGGGCGTCGCGGGTTGCCGGAGCGGAGTAGGTCTGGTTGTAACGCGGTGCCACCGGTGCCGAATAACTCTGGTTGTAGCGCGGCGCCGGAGCGGAGTAGCTCTGGTTGTAACGCGGTGCCGGAGCGGCGTCGTTTTGGCTATAGCGCGGCGCCGCATACGTCGCGTCGGCGCGCGGTGCCGAATAGGTCACCGAGTGCGACGTCGCAACGCCGCCGCTCGTTCCGCGCGCCGCGTCGAAGGTCGCCCACGCGCCTTGCGCGTGCGGCGCCTCTTGGGTGCGGCTCGTGACGACGCTGCCCGGCTGGGTCCGGTTTGCCTCCGGAGAGAGTGGCGCCGTATGGCCGGTCACCGGCGCAACGGGAGCGACGCTGGTGTGCGCCGGAACCACGCCGTCGGTTCCCCGCGAGTGTTGGAAGCTGCTCCACGGATCGGACGCCTTAGGCGCCGACTCGACGGCCCGGCTCGTAACCGCCACCGGCGCGCCCCGCTCGGCGGCGGAGTGCTGCACCGGAGCGGTCGCCACGGGAGACCCGCGATCGGACGTCTGCGGCATACGGCCCGTCTGCGTTTCCTGCAGCGGTTCGGACGTGCGGACCGGCGGCGCATCCTTGCCCGCGATCATGTGGGGCGGCTCGCTAACGAGCGTCTTCACGCGATCGACTTGCGCCGCGAACGGCACCACGTGCTGCGCGGCAACGGCCGATTCGAATCGCGGCGACGCGAACGCCTTCGATAGCGGTTCCGGATTGCGCGCGAAGTGGCCGTTGTACGCGAGATCGTTGTGCGTCGGCGCGATGGCGATTGGGCCGCGGATAACCGAGACGCGCTTGCCCGGGTCGATCGCTACCGGTCGCGTACCGTAGACGTGGCCGCCTCGGTAGCCGGGAGCGGTCGCGCCGCCGTGTTTGAGGTTCGAGTAGTAGTTGTTGATGTTGGTGATGTTCGTGATGTAGGTGACGTTGTTGTATCCGCCGCCCCACCCGTTGTTCCAACCGCGTCCGCCCCAGCCGCGGCCCCAACCGTAGTAGGGCTCGAACGGCGCGAGCGGCACCCAGGCCAAGTTGCCGAAGCTCAGGCCGATGTTCAACCCCCCGATGTTAAAGCCGAGGAATCCGACCAGCGCCGGCTGCCAAACGCTGGCGACGCCGTACGCGGGAGGATACCAGCACCAGCCGTAGTTGTTGGCGTAGAACCAGCGCCCGTAGTGATACGGCGCCCAGCCCCACGGCTCGTTGCCGACCCACGTCCAGCCGTAGGCCGAGGTCCACGTCCAATTTCCGTCGCGATACGGCGCCCAGCCCGAGCTCTGATACGGGTTCCAGACGTTGCCGTAGCCCGCGACGTTGACCCACGTTCCATATTGCGCGAAGTCGGTCGAACCCGCGATCGACGGATCGAGATACGGGCTCGACGCGTTGTAAGCGGCCAGCGCGACGCCGTTGCGCATGGCGTTGAAGGCATCGAACGCGTCGGTCGCCGGTGCGCTCGTGTACGAAACGGACGGATTCGACGCCGGGCCGCTCGCGATCGCGGTGTTGCCGGCGTATAGCGTCTGCGTCCCGTGCGGCGTGATCAGCGACGCGGTGCCGGAGCGAACCGTGACCCACGTGGCGCCGTTGGAAACGACGGAAACGCGATAGTCGCCCATCTGCGTTGCGCTAACCGAAACGGACGGCGTGTCGATGGTGGTCGCCGCCTGCGCTCCGCGGACCAATCCCAGCTCCGCGGTGCCTTGCGCCAACTGAATCTGGCGCGCGATCGGATCCATGTTCGCAAAGCGTACCTGCGTGTCGCCCGCCACGCGCAGCATGGACATGCCGTCGAACTGTACTTCGGCATACGTTGAAGGTCCGGTCGAAAGATAGTCGGACGTCTCGAGGGGTGCGTTGATCGCGCCCGCGACCGTTTGCTGCGAGTCGCCGCGCGTCACGGTCGCATCACCTTGCAGCACGCTGATTCTCGCCACGCCGGGCTCGTCTGCAACGGCGGGACGCGGCGCGAGACTGACGACCGCCAACGTGAACGAAAGCGCCGTTAGAGCTCCGGTGCGTAAGAAACGATTCATGTTGTACCTTCTTCTCCCTAGCCGGCGGTCGTTACCAGTTCGCCGCTCGTACCATTCAACGTGACGCGCGCCCGTTTGGTGCCATCTCTTCCGACTCTCTCCCAAATCCAATCCGCCCTTTACGCCGTGCTAATGCCCCCGGCCGCCTCGGTGCGTATTCTCAGAAACAACTCAGTATCTCCCTGCAATTGGAAAGGATCCACGATCATGCGGCCTCATCTCTCGCTCGCACTCCTCGGCAGCCTCGTCCTCACCGCCTGCGCGGGCGGCGGAGGAAGCGGCTCCACGAATCCCGGCACCGGCGCGCCGGGACAGCCTCAGGGCCAGACCGCGGCCGGCGCCGCGATCGCCGCTGCGAACTCGATCGGCACGCCGGTTAAGAACTTTGCTTCGTACGACGCCGCGGTTTCGCCGGCGGCTGCGGGCGCCGCGTCCTCGGCAGCCGTTCGGCCGAACGCATCGGGCGCGTGTAGCGGCGGCATCGAATTCTTCGCTCCCGATCGCAAGGGCGATCCGAACTCAACGGAAACGCGGTGGTTCTACGATGCCGCCTGCTCGCAACTCGCACGCGACCAAGTTCGTCTCTTTACCGCGGCCGGCAGCGGGTCGGAAAACGTCGCGGCAACCACTTCCCTCTACGCGCCCGGCAACGCAACGCCGATCGCCGTTCGCACCGACGCAAACGTCATAACCGGCGCAACGTTCGACACCAACGGCTTCCCGATTGCCGCAGACGGCTTCTATCGCTCTTCTTCCGAGACCCTGAACATTTCGGGCTCGAAGACGATCGACTCGGGAGACGAAATCGTCATGCTGGCGCAGAGCGGCGGCAGCGAGCAGTTCTGCGGAGACTCGGCCGGCTATAATGCGACCGGCTTCGCGTCGCTCAACCAAACGTTCGGATGGCAAGGCATCGCTTCGGGCGGTACGCGAACGCCGAACGCGGACGGCAGCGTCACGTGGAGCGCGACCCACGCGGGAACGAACGTGCAAGGAGCCATCGGATCCCTGTCACTGCAGACGGGCGGCGCCAGTAACGGGTGCCCGATCTCGACGCCGCGGTACACGATCGCCGGCGGAACGCCCGGCGGGGCCTACACGCTGCCGATAACGGCCACGTTCCGCCGCGGTCTCCTGACCGGCCTGACCATCTCGGGTGCGACGCTCGCCAACGGCGACACGCTCAACGTGGCGACCAACGGAGCCGTGCTTCCGACCAACGCGCTGTTCGTGCAAGGTAACGTGGCTAACGGGAGTTCCCCGGTCGCGACCTTTAGCGTGGATGCCTTCGGCGACGGCACGCTCACGATCGCCTCGAGCGGTAAGCAATTCGTGATTACCGACTGGCACGTCGTGCGGTAGACACCCCCCAGGCGGGCCGGCAAAATGCACGTCAGGCTTCGGGGACCTCGCAGGGCGGGGTCCCCGAACATTAAGAAACGGGCGAAAGACCTTTACGGAGCCCTTGCACAGCGGCCGCGTCCCGTCGCAGGCGACCCCTCGTCGGCTCCCTAAATGGTGAGGCTACGCCGCACCTTAGATGGTGAGGCTACGCCAAGCTTAGGAGAGGCATCCGGTTTGTCGACCCTCCGCGCAAGCGCACCCAGGTTCGTTCGGGCAGCGGCTATAGCCGTTGCCTACTGCCTCGCGTGGCTGGCGTTCGACGCCCTCTCCACGCGCTACACCGGGACCTCGTCATCCAGCCCGTGGTCCTTGGGCGCAGCTTTGACGTTTTACCTCATCTATACGTTCGGCCCGCGCTACGCACCGCTGGCTATCCTGGTCGCGTTGCTGCGCGGCGTATTACTCGGCCACGACCCCCCGATGACCTATCAAGTCATCATCGCGCTCGGCACGCAGCAGGCCCTCATTTACGGATTCGCGGCGGTTCTGCTGCGCCGCGGCCTGCACGTCCGCATTCCCTTCCTCGAGTTCCGCGATCTCATGCTTTACATCGGCGTGACGACCGCGGCGACCATAGCGTCCGGCTTCGCGGCGGTCGGGATGTTCGTCGCGGCCGGTGCGACCAGCGGCGCGGACTTCTATTCGCAGGTCATGACGTTCGTCACCGGGGATCTGGTCGGTTTTCTGACGCTCGTTCCGATTCTGGCCGCGTTCGTGACGCCGGCAGCCGTGCCGTCGCTCGTTCCCCCGCCGGAGCCGCCCGGACGTAAGGTCCGCACCTACGAACTCGCCGTCGTTCTGGCAGTTCTCGTGGCATCCGCCGTGATCGGCTATCGGTGGCTCGAGAGCGGCTCGGGCGCACTGGTCTATTATTTCCTTTTTCTGCCGCTCGTATGGCTGGCGGTGCGCGGCGGCCTGCGGATGGCCGCCGTCGGAATCATCTGCGCCGATATGACGATCGTCGCGTTCGGCCTTTGGTATCACATGAGCGAGGCGGAAGCGCTGATGTTCCAGAGCTACGTCGCCGCGTCGGCGCTGACGGCGCTCACCCTCGGGACGCTCACGTCGCAGCGCTGGCGCGAAGAAAGTACCGCGATCGAGCGCGCGCGCCACGACAACATCACCGGCCTTCCGAACCCGCAGGCACTCGATGCTTGGCTTCGCGACCCGGCGACGGCCGCGGCAGGTTCGCTCACGCTCATGCTCTTCAACATCGACAACATGTTGATGCTCAGCGAAGGCCTGCCGCGCAACGCGATCGACGAGTTCGTCCGCGGCATCTCCGACCGTCTTCGATCCATTCCGATGCGCCGGCTCTACTTGGCTCACACCAGCGATCGGGGTTTCGGCATCGTCATGCAGGGCAACGACGTTCGCTCGGTCGAGATCGTCGCCGAGAAGATTCGCGCGGCGTTCGAGAACCCGATCTTAGCGGGCGAAACGCATATCTACGCCGCGTTCTCGATCGGAGCGGCGACCTGCGAGCGAGGCGAAGATCCGACGCACCTCATCTTACACGCGGCCGAAGCGCTCGACCGCGCGCGAGCGAGAACGGCCGACGTCCACTTTTACGTCGGCGACAAGAATCGCGAGCCGATGATCTCGCTGGCCAGCCAACTGCACACGGCGTTCCTGGAAGAGCAGTTCGACGTGTTTTTCCAGCCGATATTCAGCGGGCCGTCGGTGTCGAACGGCAATCCGGCTCGCGACGGCCGCATCGTCGGCGCCGAAGCGCTGCTGCGCTGGAACCATCCCAAACGCGGTCTGCTCACGCCCAGTGCCTTCCTCGATCTGCTCGACTCGATGAGTCTAGCCGAGCAAGTCGGTTCGTGGACCTTCGAACGCGTGTGCCGCAGCCAGGCTCAGTGGCGCTCGCTCGGCCTCGACATGGTCATCTACGTCAACGTCTTTGCGCGCCAATTGCTCAATCCGGCCTTCCCTGCAGCGCTCCAGGCGACGATGGCGCGCTACGGTCTGGAGCCGGATCGCATCGTCGTCGAGATTACCGAACGCATGATCGCGCGCGGCGAGGACGAGATCATTGCGGCCGCGATGCGTTTGCGCGAACGAAACATCTCGGTCGCCATCGACGATTTCGGAACGGGGCAGTCGTCGTTTCTCCGGCTGCGCGATTTCGAATTCAATATCCTGAAGATCGACCAGTCGTTCGTCCAAGGGATTGGGGACGACCGCTCGGGCGGCGTGGTTACGTCGTTGCTCGGAATGGCGCACGATCTCGGGACCACGTCGCTGGCCGAAGGCATCGAAAACGCCGGGCAACTCCGCTTTCTGCTCGAGGGCGGATGCCAGCTCGTGCAAGGCTTCCACTTGGGGCTGCCGACGCCGGCGCCGGAGTTCCAAGCCGTGGTGGCCCGCAGTCTAGGGCGCGACAGCGATAACGTTCGGCCAGGAGGGACCTCGGATGAACGTTTTGGTGGTCTTCCTCAATTTCCGACGAATAAACCGGGCTTTGCGGGGGGCTATTAGCTAAGGGAATCGAAGCCCCGGCAAGGATCCCACCCCCGCCTCCGAGGGCCTCGCACATGACGACCTTTGCCAAGCCCAGCGTCCGCAGTAACGCGACGACGCTGCCTGCCGAGTACTACCGAGACCCCGCCATTTTCGAGCTCGAACGCGATCGCGTCTTCGGCCGCGACTGGCTCTGCGTCGGGCGCGCGGAACGCCTCGAACGCCCCGGTGACTTCTTTCTCGCCGATGTGGCGGGCGAGAGCCTCATCGTGACCCGCGATGCGAAGGGCGAGATCCGCGCGCACTTCAACGTCTGCCGGCATCGCGGAACGCGAATGTGTTCGCAGAGGGAAGGCCATTTCAACGGGTCGATACAGTGCCCGTACCACGCTTGGACGTACGCGCTCGACGGCAAACTTACCGCCGCGCGCAACATGAACGAGATTCCGGATTTCGATCGCGGCGATTATCCATTGCATCAAGCCGCCACGGCGTGCTGGGAAGGGTTCGTCTTCGTTAGCCTGTCGCCGCGCCCCGAACCGTTCGAAGAAGCATTCGCCCCGCTGATCGGACGGTTCCCCGACTGGAACATCGCGAGTTTACGCACGGCCCGCTCGGTCGAATACGATATCGCATGCAACTGGAAGCTGATCTTTCTCAACTATTCCGAGTGCTACCATTGTCCGCTGGTACATCCGCAGCTCGACAAGCTGTCGCCGTCGGACAGCGGGCGCAACGACCTGGCGTCCGGACCCTTCTTGGGCGGCTATTCCGAGTTGCGCCATCCGGGGGGAAGTTTGACGATGTCCGGAAAGACGCCGCGGCCGCCCCTCCCCGGCGTGCAAGGCGACAACACCAACCGGGTTTACTACTACACGATCTTCCCGTCGCTGTTGCTCAGCTTGCATCCCGACTACGTGATGACCCACACCATGGAGCCGGTCTCACCCGGGCGCACGAAGGTGGTGTGTTCCTGGCTATTCGATCCGGCGGCAATGGAAGAACCGGATTTCGATCCAAGCGACGCGGTGGACTTCTGGGACCTCACCAACCGCCAGGATTGGAAAGTCAACCAGCTGACGCAACTCGGGATGTCGTCGCGCGCTTACCAGCCGGGACCTTACGCGAACGCCGAAGGACTGCTCGGCGCATTCGACGCGCATTACCTTTCGGCCGTCGCAGAGAAGTAACGCTTGCGGTTTCGTCTGGCCGCCGCCGTAGTGGCGGCCGCATGCTGCGTTATGCCGCACCGTGCCGATGCCGTGCAAGACATGGAGAACGCGCTGGGTGTTTTTGCGTGGCGCGACGTCGGGCCCGCCGTTGCCGGCGGACGCGTCGCGGCCGTGAGCGGTTCGGATCTGGATCCGTACCTTTACTATTTCGGTTCGGCCGGCGGCGGCGTCTTCAAGACGAGCGACGGGGGACTGACGTGGCGCGCCGTCTGGCCCCGCGAAGCCGTTGGCGCGATCGGCGCCGTCGCCATCGCGCCTTCGAACGCGAGCGTCGTCTGGGCCGGAACCGGTGAGGCCGCGCCGCGCAACGACGCGTCGTACGGCGACGGAATTTGGCTGACGCGCGACGGCGGTGCCACCTGGTCTCACCGCGGCCTGAACGACACGTACGCGATTTCCAAAATTCTCGTCGACCCGCACGACCCCAGCGTCGCACTCGCCGGCGCGCTCGGCAATCCGTTCCTCGACAGCGCGTCGCGCGGCGTGTACCGGACGACGAACGGCGGCCGCAACTGGATAAAGACGCTGTACGTCGGACCGGCCAGCGGCATATCCGATATGGATTCCGATCCCGGCCATCCCGAGGTCGTGTACGCGGGCGTTTGGCAATTTCGCCGCGAGCCGTGGAGCTTCTCCAGCGGCGGCGCGGCCGATGGGATTTATAAATCCACCGACGCGGGCCGCACGTGGCACCGCCTGGCCGGCCGGGGCTTGCCGCCGGGGCCGCTCGGCCGAATCGGGATCGCCGTGGCGCGTAGCCGGCCGCAACGCATCTACGCCGACATCCAATCGCGCGCCGGCTTCATCTGGCGCAGCGACGACGGTGGAAATTCGTGGCGGCTGCTTTCGAAAGACACGCTGATCGACCAGCGGCCCTTCTACATGAGCCGGCTGGCAGTCGATCCGGTAAACGCCGATCGCGTCTTCTTCGCGTCGGAGAACCTCATCGAAACGCGCGACGGCGGAAGAACGTTCGTGGACGATACCGACGCGGTGCACCAGGACCACCACGGTTTTTGGATTTCGCGCGACGGCCGGCGCCTCATCGAAGCGAACGACGGTGGCGCACCGATTTCCGTGGACGGCGGCAAGACGTGGGATTGGCGTTTTAACGTCGACCTCGCGCAGGTCTATCACGTCGGTTTCGACGACCGCGACCCGTACTCGGTCTGCGGGGCGTTACAGGACGACGATTCGTACTGCGGACCATCGCGCTCCCTCAGTCCGGTAGGCATCACCGAGCGCGACTGGCGCGACGTCGCCAACGACGCCGACGGCGTTTGGGTCTGGCCCGAGCCTGGCAACCCGTCGTCGGTATGGAACGTAGGCGTCAACGAGTTGACCGGGCAGCTCGGAATTTTCGACTTGCAGTCGCGACAGAACTACGACGTCACGCCCGACGTCACCGACACCAACGGCGCGCCGTTAGCCGGCCGGCCGTACCGTTTCAACTGGGAGGCCCCGATTGCGTTCTCGGCGGCCGAGCCCGGCATCGCCTACTTCGGCGCCAACGTGGTCTTTCGCACGAACGATCGCGGCCGCACTTGGACGGCGATCAGCCCGGATCTGACGCGCAACGATCCTGCCAAGCAACAAGTAGCGGGAGGCCCGATCAACACCGATGTCTCCGGCGCGGAATTCTACGACACGCTGCTCGACATCGCGCCGTCCCCGCTCGATGCCAAGACGATTTGGGTGGGAACCGACGACGGGCTCGTTCAGCGCACCGCCGACGGGGGAGCGCACTGGCAGAACGTCACGCCCGCGTTTGCGCCGCCCTGGGGCCGCGTGGAATGCGTGGAACCGTCGCGCGTTACGGTGAGAAGGGCCTACGCGGTAGTCAATCGTCACGCTTCCGGAGACCGAAAGCCTTATATCTTCATGACGGACGATGGCGGCGCGACCTGGACCCTGATAACGAACGGCCTCCCGGCAAACCAGCCCGCCCACGTCGTGCGCGAAGATCCGCGCAACCCCGACGTTCTGTATGCCGGCCTCGAACAAGGCGCTTGGATTAGTTTCGATCGCGGCGCCCGCTGGCAGAGTTTCCGCCTGGGCATGCCCTCGGTCTCGATCCACGATCTGCGAGTGCAGTCTACCGCCAACGATTTGATAGCCGGGACGCACGGCCGCGGCATCTGGATTCTCGACGACCTCACGCCGGTGCAGCAGTTGTCGAAGGCCGTGGCGGGCGGGGCGGTCGCGCTGTTCACGCCGCTCCCGGCGAGAGCGTGGTATCTGTGGTGGGCGGATCAATACGGAACCGGCGACACAGAGTGCTGCGCGCCCGCCGGCGCGTTCAGCGGTTCGGATCCGGTCGCCGGCGCTCCGCTATCCTACTACCTTCCGCACGCGTCGAACGCGCAGCCGTACGTCGAGATTCTCGACGCCGGCGGCCGGCTCGTCAACCGTTTCGACGGAACGAACGCGCCGGGCATCAATCGCGTTGCGTGGGATCTCGCCGGGCAAGATCCGGTGGCGTGGAACAAAGCGCGCGCTTGGAATCGCTCGGCTCCGCCGCCTCCCGCCGTGCCCGGCCGGTACGTCGTGCGCTTGCACGCCGGCGGCGCCGCGGTCGACCAGCCGCTCGAACTCCGGCCCGACCCGCGCGCCGCGTGGACGCAGGCAGACTACGTGGCGCGGCGCGACTTCATCGCCTCACTCGACGGCGAACTATCGCAGATCGACGTCGCCCTCAATCGCCTCGACGGATTGCGTTCACACTCCGCGACCGCACACTTGCCCGGCATCGACGCGGCCTACGCGCAGTTCACTTCCGATCCCGTCAACTCCGAAGACGACATGTACGCGCCCGACAAAGTGCGCGAACGCATCACTATCCTGCTCGGCGACGTCGCGCTGTCGCAAGGTCCGCCGTTGCCTCCGCACGAGCGCGAGGCGGCCGCGATCCACGAAGATTTCGCACGCGCCATGAATGCCTACCGTTCGTTTCTAACCGCTAACCGGCTCGAGGAGAACAACCCATGACCGTATGGATCCGTCGCGCGATTTGCGCGCTCGTCGTTTTCGCATTCGCCGCCCTCCAAACGCCGGCCGTCGCCGGAACGACCGGCAGCATCACGGGCACCGTGACGCAAACCGGAACGGCATCGCCGGTCGCCGGAGCGAAAGTGACCGTCACCAGTCCGTCGCAAGTCGAAAGCGCCCTAACGGACGCCGCAGGCCGGTTCGGGTTCGTCTCTCTGGCTCCGGACGAATACACCGTAACCGTCGTAAAGAGCGGCTACGAGGATTTCGCGCAACCGGGCGTTGCGGTTTTCGCCGACACGCCGCAAACGCTCTCGCTGCAGTTGCGTCCGGCGCTCAAGACGATCGCGAACGTGACGTCGCGCGCCGCCGGAGACCTCGTGCGCGCCGGAACGACGTCGGATTTGTATTCGATCAACGCCGCACAGCAAGAACGAACCAGCGTGCTGGGCGGCGGCGGCAACCTCAACAGCGCGTACTCGGCCGTCGCCAGCGTCCCGGGCGCGTACGTGCCCGCGAACCAGTCCGGTTACGGACAAGCCATCCACGTTCGCGGCGGCGATTCCGACCAGGTCGGATTTGAATTTGACGGCGTCCCGGTCAACCGCAGCTTCGACAACTACGCGTCGGGATCGCTTTCCTCGCTGGGCCAGCTCGAGCTTCAGGTCTATACCGGCGCGACGCCGTCGAACGCCGAAGCGCAGGGCTTGGCGGGCTTCATCAATCAGGTCATCAAGACGGGAACCCACCCCGGGTACGGCGTCGGCGATCTCTCGCTCGGGACGCCGACGTTCTACCACAGCGCGAATGCCGAAGTCGGCGGCGCGACCGCCGACCGGCTCTTTTCGTATTACGTCGGCATCGGCGGCTTCAATCAAGAACACCGCTACGTCGACCAAAGCAACGGAGACTTCGCTGCAGAACGAATTCGGCGCTCCGCTGGACGAATGTCCCTCGCCGCCCCTGACGGCGAGCGCGCCCCCCTCGTGCTTCACCAACGGACAACCCAACGTCGGCCAAGCCGGAGCGCCCGGGTACATTCTCGGACCGCTCCAGTTCGCTTCGGTAGACCCGGCCGGCATCGCCACGCGCACGACCGTTCTCAACTTCCACTTCGGCATCCCGCACAAGCACGACGGCGGGCGCGACGACGTGCAACTACTCTACGACAACGACGAGATCTTTACGACCTACTACAGCTCGGCTCAGGACGAGGGCCTCAATAACTTCCAGGGCCAGCTCTTCTACGCGCCCGGAACGACGCCGTACTACACCGACAGCTATCAGTATCACGGGCCGGTCGGGGCCGTTTTCACGCCGGGCGACGCCTCCCTCGTCGGACCTTACTACTTCCCCTCGTCGCCGACGCAACGCGCCTTCGACGCCTCCATCCCGCTCACGCAGCGTGACACCGGATATAACGGACAGTCCATCGTCAAACTCCAGTACCAAAAGAACTTCGGATCGCAAGCGTACTTTCGTATATACGGGTACACGTATTATTCAAACTACATCGGAACCGGCCCGATCTCATCGTGGCAACCGATCACCGGCTACGATTCCGGCGACTACGAACTGAGTTCGCACACGCGCGGCATCAGCGCCAGCTTCGACGACCAGATCAACGCGCAGAATCTGCTCGAACTGCAGGCATCCTACGTGACGGCTACGTCCCTGCGCATGAATAATACCCAGATGTTCGACAACGCCGACAGCTTCGCGGTCCTGGTCAATCCGCACGATCTCGCCAGCGGAACGTGTTATGCGGCACCCTCCACCACGACGGGCGCGGCCACGCCGACGTCGTGCAACCCCGGAAATTGGGGGACCACGCCGGCCACCTCCGCGACGTTCCTATCGCTTGCCGCAAACTACACCTGCAATACTACGCCGGGCTGTAACCCGGCAACGGTGAACCCGACCGCGTCGAATTATACGTGCGGCGGCGTTTCTTGCGCCTTTTACGTGGTCGAGAACGGCGCCTGGGCGGAATATAACGCCGTCAAGCCCGTCTTCACCGGTTATTCGATCACGGATCAGTTCAGACCAAACGACAAGCTCGATTTCGATATCGGGTTGCGTCTGGACAGCTACAAGTTTACGGGCGCGAATACGGACTACGGAGCGGCGCGCGACTTCTGGTTTGCCGCATTCAACGGCGACACGTGTTTCAACAGCCAAACCCAGCAACTTCAGGACAAGACCAACCTCGGGCTGATCGGCGCGGCCGGAAATCAGCCGTGCTCGACCGCCGGCGGACCCTGGGTCGCGACCAATCTGCAGAACGCCTCCGCCCAGCAATACGTCTACAACGTATTGCAGCCCCGAATCGGCCTGACGTACGCGCTCAACCCGCAAACGGTCCTGCGCGCGAGCTACGGGCGGTACAACGAACAGCCCTCGGCCGCCTACGAACAGTACAACTCGCTCGAGCAAAACCTCCCGGCCGATTTGGCGCAGTTCTATTCGCTCGGGTTCACCACGCCGGGACACGCCGTCGCGCCGTCCATCTCGAACAACTACGACCTCTCGATCGAACAGCGCTTGAAGGGCACCGACTGGTCCTACAAGCTCACGCCGTTCTACAGACAGACGCAGAACCAAGTTGAGAACTTCTACACCAACATCAAGGAAGGGTTCATCTCCGGCCTCAACGCCGGCAAGCAGACGTCCGAGGGATTCGAGTTCGCGCTTCAAAAAGGTGACTTCGCGCGCAACGGCCTCGCGGGCCAACTCTCGTTTGCCTACACGAACAGCTACGTCAACTACTCGATCTTACCGAACGGCACGACGATCCTGTCGCCCATCAACGGCGACATTCAAACGTACAACGCGTTCACGTCGTTCTGCGCCACGCATGCCAAGGACGCGCGTTGCGGCAGCGGCGTCGCTCCGGTCGACCCGAACACGAACGCTCCGATCGTTGCCGCGCCGTGCTACTCTAGCGCGGGCGCGCCCGCGAGTTGCGCCGCTGCGGGCGCGGTCGCAAACCCGTATTGGAACGCGCCGGTCCAGGCGCTGCTCAATCCGGGCGCCAACTACATTCCTTACTCCACGTTCCCGGGCGGAATCGGCACCGGCGTAAACGGCTTCGACTATCCCTACGTCGCCACGCTCATCCTGAACTACAAGCACGATAAGTGGGCCGTCACGCCGTCGTTCCAGTTCCAGGCCGGCAACCGCTACGGCGCGCCGGAAACGATGCCGGGCATCGATCCGATCGCCGGATGCAGCGCGCTGGCAAGCGCGGTAGCCGGCGATCCGCGCTACCGGTACGGCGCCGCGGGCGGATCCCCTTACGATGCCACCACGTGCGCCGGACAACTCAACGCGATTCCCGACTCGTACACCGGGCAGTTCGACGGCGTGGGCGCCTTCCGGCAGCCCTCGCAGTTTCTCGCACATTTACGAATCGAGTACCAAGTCTCGAGCAAACTCACGTTGGACCTCACGCTGGCAAACCTGATCCAAACCTGCTTCGGCGGACAGCAGACGCCGTTCACGTACGCAAGCGGGTCGGGCGTGTGCAGTTATTCCAGCGTCGGAAACGGACTGACGTCGCCGGTCGGCAACGTCTACAACCCGCACGACAACGTGCAGACCTACCTGCGTTATCCATACGAGCCCAATTACGGAACCTACAACGACCTGGCCGGTTCGCTCAACCAGCCGTTTAACGCCTACCTCAGCATGAAAGTGAAGATCTGAACAGCATGGCAACCAAATACGACGCGATCGTCATCGGCGGCGGCCACAACGGGCTCGTGACGGCCTGCTACCTTGCGAAGGCGAAATGGAAGGTGCTCGTTCTCGAGCGCCGGTACGTGGTCGGCGGCGCGTGCGTGACCGAAGAGGCCTTCCCCGGTTACAAAGTCTCGACCGCGGCCTACGTCAACAGCCTCTTCCGGCCGGAGATCATCCGGGATCTTCACCTGACCGAGTACGGGTTCGAAGCGATCGAACGCAACCCGGCTTCGTTTTCGCCGTTCCTGGACGGGCGTTACCTCATGCTGGGCGCCGACAAGGCAAGCGACGTGCGCGAGGTCGGTAAGTTCAGTAAGAAAGACGCCGAGAGCTATCCACACTACGAGGCGATGCTCGAGCGCGTCGCTTCCGTGGTCGAGCCGACGCTGATTCAAGTGCCGCCGAACCTCATCAAACCCAAACTGGCCGAACTGCTCGACATGGCCAAGATGGGCCGCAAGATGCAGAAGCTCGGTCCCGCCATGGGCGAAGCGATTGAAGTTCTCACCGGTGCGGCCCGTCCGATCCTCGATCGCTGGTTCGAATCGGAAGAACTCAAAGGGACCATCGCGACCGACGCGATTATCGGGGCGTTCATGGCGCCGTCGATGCCCGGGACGGCCTACGTCCTCTTCCATCACGTCATGGGCGAAACGAACGGCAAGCGCGGCGTTTGGAGCTACGTGCGCGGCGGCATGGGAGGCTTGACCCAGGCCCTGGCAAAAGCCGCCAAAGACCTGGGCGTCGAGATCCGTACCGACAGCGAAGTCGCTAAGATTCTCACCAAGGACGGCACGGCAAGCGGCGTCGCGCTCACCAACGGCGACGAATTTTACGCCTCCAAGGTCGCGAGCAACGTGGACTGCCATCTGACGTTCGAAAAGTTCATGGATCCCTCCGCGCTGCCGCCGGATTTCCGCGCGGCGATCGGACGGATCGCTTACGACAGTGCTTCGGTGAAGATCAACGTCGCGCTCGAACACCTTCCGAACTTCACGTCGTGTCCGGGGACGGATCCGGGACCGCAACATCGCGGCACCGTGCATTTGTGCCCCGACCAGGACTTTATCGAGCGCGCGTACGACGATGCCAAGTACGGCTACCCGTCGAAAGCGCCGGTGGTGGAGTGCACGATGCCGTCGTCGCTCGATTCGTCCGTCGCTCCCGAAGGAAAACACTTGATGTCGATGTTCGTGCAGTACGCCCCCTACAAACTCAAGGACGGACCGTGGACCGACGCGATCAAGAACGACTTTGCGGATCGCTGTTTCGGCATCGTGGAACAGTACGCGCCGGGCTTCACGGCGTCGGTCATCGATCGTCAGATCCTCAGCCCAGTGGACATCGAGACGACGTTCGGGCTCACCGGCGGCAATATTTTCCAAGGCACCATGCCGGTGCACGAGCTCTTCATGTTCCGTCCGGTTCCCGGGTACGCCAGTTACAATACTCCGGTCAAGAACCTCTTCTTGTGCGGCGCGGCCGCCCACCCGGGCGGCGGGGTGATGGGCGCGGCCGGGTGGAACGCCGCACGCGTCATGCTCGGAGGGCGTTAGCCACCATGAAGCCGGCGGCGCTGCTCGCGTTCCTGTGCGCCGCGCTGCCGCTCGCCGCTCCCGCCGCGTCGGCGCAAACCACCTCGGCCGACGCGGCGTACGCGACGGGTGACTTCGCGGCGGCGCTCTCGGGATACGACGACGCGATACGGCAGTCGCCGAACGACCCGGAGGCGCACGTGGGCCGCGCGCGCATAGCGCTCTACGCAAACGATCTGGATACGGCGCAACGCGAAGCGGCCCGCGCGCTACAGCTGAATCCGTCGGACGACGCGGCGCAACGCCTGCAAATGCAGATCGCCGCCCGCCGGGATGCGTCGGTCCCGGCGGGATTACCGCCCGGTTCCGCCGAGGTGACGATCCCCTTTATCCAACTCGACCCGTTGCCGCTGGTCGAAGTGCACGCGGACGGCGTCAAAGCATTCTTCATCATCGACACGGGCGCACCCAACGTCGTTCTGGACCCGGGATTCGCACGCTTGCTGCACGTCGCGTCCACACCGGGCGGCACGGGAACGTTTGCCGGAGGAAAGACGGCGACGGTCGGCGCGGGAACGCTCCAGTACTTCGACATCGGCGCGGTCTCAGCAACGAACGTTCCGGTCTCGATTCTTCCGACGCGGCATTTTCCCGGATTCGGTAAGCGTGTGGACGGGATCGTCGGTATGGGTTTCTTGATGCATTACACGCCGACCATCGACTACGGCGGAAAAGCCCTGATTCTGCGCGCGCGCACACCGGACGTCTCGGCTTCTCTCGCGTCCCAGGCGTCGGCGAACGGAGCGATCACCGTTCCGTTCTGGCTGGTGGGAGACCACTTCGTCTTCGCGCGCGGGCACATCGGCGACGCCCCCGAATCGCTGCTGCTCGTGGATACCGGACTGGCCGGCGGCGGCGTGATGCCGACACAGGCAACGGTGGATGCGGCCCAGCTACAGTTGGAGACGAACAAAGCGACGAGCGGGGTCGGGGGCGCCGGCACGGTGCAAGTCGTTCCGCTGGTCGTGCCGCTGGTATCGTTGGGAGCGTTCCAGCGCCAGAACGTTCCGGGATTCTTCGATCCGCAGGGCTCCGCGCTGGCGCACTTTCCGTTTACCGTCGGCGGCGTCGTCTCACATCAGTTTTTTGAGCCCGGCACGCTGACGTACGATTTTACGAGCATGCGTCTGTACCTAACGCCGTAACGATGACGCCCGGCCCGCAACCACGCTGGCTCACCCCGGTCACGCTCTCCGGGGCCCACGTTCGTCTCGAACCACTCTCGGCCCGTCATCTTGACGGACTGATCGAAGCGGCGCGCGACGGCGAGCTTTGGAAACTCTGGTATACGACCGTTCCAAGTCCGGCCGGCATGGCAGGCGAAATCGACCGGCGTCTCGGGCTCGCGCGAACGGGAACGATGTTGCCGTTTGCCGTCTTCGATACGGCGTCGCAAACCGTGGCCGGCATGACGACGTACATGAACGTCGACGCCGAAAATCGCCGTGTCGAGATCGGGTCCACGTGGTACCGTCAACTGGTGCGGCGCAGCGCGCTCAACACCGAGGCGAAGCTGTTGCTGCTCGGCCACGCGTTCGAACGGCTCGATTGCATCGCGGTGGAGTTCCGGACGTCGAGCTTCAACCTGCCGAGCCGGCGCGCGATCGAACGCCTGGGCGCCAAGCTCGACGGCGTCCTCCGCAACCACGCGTTTCATCAGGATGGGTCGCTTCGCGATACGCACGTCTACAGCATCATCGCCGGTGAGTGGCCGGCAGTTAGGTCGCATCTCCGCTACGAACTCGATCGCGACCGTACCGGCTAAGCTACCTCGAAGAGGCCGGCGGCGCCCATTCCTCCGCCGATACACATGGTTACGACCACGTACTTAACGCCGCGGCGCTTGCCTTCGAGCAGCGCGTGCATCGTCATGCGAGCGCCGCTCATGCCGTATGGGTGGCCGATCGAGATCGCGCCCCCGTCCACGTTGAATCGATCGTTGGGAATGCCGAGCCGGTCGCGGCAGTACAGCGTTTGCACCGCGAACGCTTCGTTGAGTTCCCAGAGGCCGATGTCGTCAATCGTCAGGTTGTGGCGTTGCAAGAGCTGCGGCACCGCGTAGATCGGCCCAAGCCCCATCTCGCCCGGCTCGCAACCCGCCACGACGAAGCCGCGATAGACTCCCAGCGGCTTTAAGTTGCGCTGCTCGGCAAACTTGGAGTCCACGATCGCGACGGCCGCCGCTCCGTCGGAGAGCTGCGAGCTGTTGCCGGCCGTGATCGACGTGTCCTTGATGCCCGGAACCGCGCCCTTGAGTTGCGACAACGCTTCCAGCGTCGTCTCGGGACGGTTGCCTTCGTCCTTCTCGAGCACGACCTGCTGCTCGGTGACGTTTCCACTCTCCTTGTCTTGGTCGTACTTCCACGTCGGGAGTTTGACGATCTCGGCGTCGAAGCGCCCGGCCTGCTGCGCCGCGGCGGTACGCTGTTGACTCTGCAGCGCGTACTCGTCCTGACTCTCGCGCGAGACGTTGTACTTCCTGGCCACGTTGTCGGCCGTGTACAGCATGGGCATGTAAACGTCGGGCGTGTGCCGCAGCAGCCACTCTTCCGTGTAGTGGTCCATGTCGAGCACGTTCTGAACCAGGCTGATCGATTCAACGCCGCCCGCAACGACGGCGTTCGCGCCGTCGGCGATGACGCGCTTGGCGCCGAGCGCGATCGCGTCCAGACCCGACGCGCAGTAACGGCTGATGGTCGCGCCCGGGACGCTCACCGGGCAGCCGGCGCGAAGCGCGGCGGTTCTGCCGATGTTGTTTCCGGTCGCGCCTTCGGGCAATCCCGAACCCATCACGACCTCGTCGATTTCCGACGGATCGAGGTGGGCGCGTTCGATCGCCTCCTTTACGACGTGACCCGCCATCGTCGCCCCCGGCGTTTGGTTGAAGGCGCCGCGGAACGCGCGGCCGATCGGCGTACGGGCCGCCGAGACGATGACGGCTTCACGCATTGACCAGTTCTCCTTGCGAGGCGCTTTTTTCGGCCGAGTGCGCCGCGAACGTGCCGCCCTCGGCGGCGATCTTGTCGATCAGCGGCGCCGGCTTCCAACCGAACTCGACGATGCGATCGCGAACGTGGCCGATTCCTACCTCGTCGGCATACCACATCGGTCCGCCGCGATGCGGCGGGAAGCCGTAACCGTACACGTAAACGATGTCGATGTCGCCCGGACGCAGCGCGACGCCCTCTTCGAGAAGATACGCTCCGCGATTGACCAGCGCGAAAACGAGGCGGTCGCGAATCTCAGCGTCGCCGTGCTCGCGGACCGGGATGCCTGCTTTGGCCGCTTCGTCCGCGAACAGCTTCTCCACCTCGGGGTCGGGAATCGGTTCGCGGCCCTTGCCGACGCTTTTGTCGTACTTGAAGTAGCCGGCTAGCGTCTTCTGGCCGAGCCGTTTCATTTCGACCAGACGATCCACGACTTTGGTGCGGCCGGATGCCAGGTCCGGGCGCGCCTTGGCGATGTGCCACGCGACGTCGATTCCCGAGAGGTCGCCCATAGCGAACGGCCCCATCGGAAAACCGAATTTTTTCATCACACCGTCGATGCGCGACGGCGAAACGCCCTCTTCGGCCAGCTCGCCGGCCGCGCGCGCGTAGTCGATCACCATGCGGTTGCCGATGAAACCGAAGGCGTTAGCCGACAGAACGGCCGTCTTGCGAAGCGTCTTGGCGAGTTTGAAAGCCGTCGCGATCGTCGCGGCCGACGTCGCGCTTCCCCGCACGACTTCGAGCAGCGGCATGATATTGGCCGGCACGAAAAAGTGCAGCCCGATAAACTTGTCCGGACGCGACGTCGCAGCCGCCATTTCGTCGATGTCCAGGGTGGACGTGTTGGACGCGAGGATGGCACCGGGTTTGACAACGGCATCGAGCTTGGCGAAGACGTCCTTCTTGACGTCCATGCTCTCGAACACGGCCTCGACGACGGCGTCGGCGTCGGCCAGATCCGAGAACTCGTCGGTAAACGTGATGCTCTGACCGAGCTTCCACGCCTGTTCCGGCGTGATCTTGCCCTTGTCCACCTGGTACTTGAACATGCCGAAGACGGTCTCTTTGGCCCTGGTCACCGCGTCTTCGTTTGGATCGACGACCTTGACCGGAATGCCGGCGGTCGCAAAGGTGATGGCGATGCCGGTCCCCATCGTGCCGGCGCCCACGACGCCCGCCGATTTGATCTCGGAGGGTTGCGCGGTAGCCAAGCCCGGAATCTTGGCGAGTTCGCGCTCGGCAAAGAAGACGTGGCGCAGCGCCAGCGACGGCTTCGACCGCACGAGCTCGTCGAACAGGCGAGCCTCGCGTGCGATCCCGAAAGCAAACGGCAGCTCGACGGCCGCTTCGACCGCGTCGACGAGCTTGTGCGCGGCAAAGCCGCCGTTGTCTTCCGGCGGCACCATCTTGTGCGCCTGCGAAACGATGAACGGCGCGGCCTGTAGCGGGACGCCGGGTGCAATCGTCGCCTTGAGCTCGGAGACCCTGCGCTTGGGTTGCGTCGCGCGTTTTTCGACGAGCAGCGCGACTGCCGCGTCAACCACGTCGCCGTCTACGACCTCGTCGAGGATACCGAGCGACTTGGCTTTTTCTGCCGGATGGGACGCGCCTTTGAGCATGACTTCGAGCGCCGCCTGCGCGCCGATGAGGCGCGGCAGGCGCTGCGTGCCGCCCGCTCCGGGAAGCAGTCCGAGTTTGATCTCGGGCAGGCCGACCTTCGAGCGCTTCGTGGCGATGCGGTAGTCGCACGCCAGCGAAAGCTCCAAGCCGCCGCCCAGCGCGTTGCCGTCGATCGCCGCGACGTACGTCTTCTGGCCGCGTTCGACCGCGGCTACGACGTCGCGCACCGTTTTCGTATCTGGCCCCGGTTCCTTCGTGAAATCGTTGACGTCCGCGCCGCCGCTAAAGAGTCCGTTCGCGCCGGTAAACACCACCGCGAGGACGGAAGCGTCGGCTTCGGCGGCTTCGACGGCCGCTAACAGCTTGGCCGAATACTCGAAGCCCATCGCGTTGACCGGCGGATTGTCGAGGGTGAGGACGCGAACCGCACCGGCGGCGGCGGCGCGATCTTCGACGTGAACTTCCGACATCGCCGTCTACGCCGTCACGGCCATCTTGCGGTCGAGCTCGAACTGTTCGTCGGTCAGGGTCATGACGTCGGCCGAACCGTCCACGATCTGCCGCTTGTACCATGCGGCCTGCGTGAGCACGTGCGAGGCGTAGAACTTCGCGGTCGCCAGCTTGGCTTTGTAGAAGTCCGCGTCGGGATCGCCGGCGGCGATCTTTTCGGCCGCGATCTTCGCCGCCCGGGCCATCTGCCAGCCACCGGCGACGACGCCCCAGAGTTTCAGGTACGGAACCGAGCACGCAAACGCCGTGTGCAGATCGCTCATCGCGTTCATGCCGAGCCATTGCGAGACCTCGCCCAGCGTCGCCACGCCCTTGGCCAGCGATTCGGCGATCGGTTTGAGCTCTTCGTTACCGTCGAGTTCCTTGAGCGTCTTCTGCATCTTGGTGATGACCGCGGTCGCGGTCGAACCCATGTCGCGAATGAGCTTCCGGCCGATCAGGTCGAGCGCCTGAATACCGGTGGTGCCTTCGTATATCGTGGTGATTCGCACGTCGCGGTACTGTTGTGCGATGCCCGTCTCTTCGACGTAGCCCATGCCTCCAAAGACTTGCAGAGCGGTCGAGCAGCACTCGGTCGCGTTCTCCGTACACCAGCCTTTGACGACCGGAATCATCAATTCGACGAAAGCCTTGTGTTCTTTGCGCGTCTTCTCGTCCGGGTGCTTGTGCGCCAAGTCGAGCGATGCCGCACACACGTATGAGAGCGCGCGCATCGCTTCGATGTTGGCTTTCTGCCACATAAGCATGCGCCGTACGTCGGGATGCTTGACGATCGCCTCGGGTTCGCGCGAGCCCGGCTTGAGGTCGCGTCCCTGGATACGCTCCTTTGCGTACTCGAGCGAGTGCTGGTAGGCACGATCCGCGATCGCGTAGCCTTGCACGCCGACGGAGAACCGCGCGGCGTTCATCATGATGAACATGTATTCCAAGCCGCGGTTCGGCTCGCCGACGAGATAGCCGACGGAACCCTTTCCGGTCTCGCCGATGCTCATCGTACAGGTCGGGTTTCCGTTGATGCCGAGTTTGTGCTCGATGCCGGCGCACACGACGTCGTTGCGTTCGCCGAGCGACCCGTCCGCGTTGACGATCACCTTAGGGACGATGAAGAGCGAGATGCCTTTCGTCCCCTCGGGCGCACCGGGCAGACGCGCCAGCACCAGGTGGATGATGTTCTCGGCCATGTCGTGTTCGCCGAACGTGATGAAAATTTTCTGGCCGGAGATCAGATAGTGATCGCCTTCGGGGGCCGCCTTGGCCCGGCACTGGGCGAGGTCCGATCCGGCCTGCGGCTCCGTCAGACACATCGTTCCGGTCCATTTTCCGGAGACCAGATTGGGCAGGTACGTTTTCTTCTGTTCGTCCGAACCGCACAGTTCGATCGCCTCGATCGCGCCTTGATTGAGCAGCGGTCCGTTCGCGAAGCCGACGTTCGCCGCATTCCACATTTCGAGCGTCGGGCCCAAGAGGATCTGCGGAAGACCTTGGCCGCCATACTCGGCGGGAACCGGCAAACCGATCCATCCCGCGTCGGCAAACTTTTTATAGGCTTCCTTGAAGCCTTTCGGCGTCGTGACCTCACCGTCGCGCCACGTGCAGCCTTCTTTGTCGCCCGTCCGGTTTATCGGATCGAGGACGCCGGTCGCGAACGCTGCCGCCTCTTCGAGAATCGAATCGAGAACGTCCAGCGTGTCTTCGCATCCGGGTAGCTTCGCAACGGCCTCGATGTCGGCCAGCTCGCGCAGCACGAACTGCATGTCGCGTAACGGGGCTCGGTAGGTGGTCATCCTTCAACTCTTTCCGCTCGACGGGGGGACGGGGAGAATTCCGTTTGGTGGAAAGCAGACCCGTCTGGGAGGCAGGCCTCCGCCCCGATTCTGCATTATTATTTTTAATAATGCAATACTTTAGAAACGAGCCTGACGGGTCCTAGCGCACGGTCAGCGTAGCGGGGGCCGACCGTCCGAATTGCTCGGGGGCATTTTGGAGGTAGGCTTGCGTCCCCGGCCAGCGGTAGGTTCCGGGGGTCACCGAGCGCACCAGGTAGTGGACCTCGTAGATGCCCGGTCCCAGATGCGAGGCAAAAGCCATCACTCTATCCTTGTATATGGTCTGGGAGTCGATCTGCCAGCTGTCGCTCTGCGGAAGAACCGCCGCGCTGGAGGTTTTGAACGAGGTGTCCACGGCCTCGAAGCCGGCGGGAAGCGGATCTTCGATGATGAGCCGGTCCACCGGGTGGTCCGCAATCACGCGCACGGCGATCTCGAAGACTCGACCGGCGTCTACGGTCAGCGGCGCGGTCACCGGCGCCAGATCCATTCCGGCAAGCACCGTCCCCGCGCCCGCCTCGGAAATCGTGCGGCTCGCGCGCAGTCCGGCGAGTTGTCCGCCGCCTCCCGGCGGCGTCGGATATGTGTAGAGCACGACGTAGTGAGCCGCACCGCCGCTCGCGACGATCGAGAGCGGCCCCGCGCCAAGTTTGGCGGCGGCCTGCGTAAACGTCCGGCTTCCCGCGTCGCTACCGAAGCTCGCGTTTCCGATCGACGTTCCGCCTGCGGAAACCGCGACGTTGCTGGGCGTCAAGTGTTCGGTGGCCGCGAATGCGTCGAGTGCGATCATTGCCGACGCCGTGTCGTCCAGCGTCGGCCACCCGCACTTGCAGCTCTGCGCAACGAGCGCGCGCACCGCTCCGTCGATTTGATCGGCCGGAGATTTACGCTCGATCATGAGCTGCAGCATTTGCGCCTGCGCGTCGGACTCCGAACCCAGCCAGCCCCACGGCGTCGTCACGTTCGCAACCGCGTAACGTCCCGTAATGTAATCGGTCTGTTGCAAATGGTCGGCCATCGCGACGCCGCGCTCGTGCCACGAAGGCAGCGCCAGTAAATAACGCGCCAGGCGGATCTGCGTCGCGCTGTCGAACTCGTCGCTCTGGGCGACGATTTCGTATAGGAAGTCCGAGCGCCGGTCTCCGGCCGCTGCAAGCGCCCACAACATCTCGAATCGCATCTGCGCCTTACACACCGGATCGCCGCACCACTTGGCGCGCTCGGGATTGGCCAGCATCTGCGATGCGTAGGCAGAGGCCTTTGCGATCGCCGGCGAATTGACGCTCGCGCCGTTGGCGCGCGCGAACGCAAGCGCGGTCAGCGCATACGCCGACGCGAACGGATCGCTATCTTGAGCTCCCGCGAACGCGGCAAAGCCTCCGTCACCTCGCTGCATAGCGACCAGACGCTGCGCGCTCGACGCGCGTTGCGCCGGAGCATCGAAGGCCGGCGTGAGATGGTAGCGGGGGCCGATCTTCGCGATCGTGGTCGAGACGATCAAGCGCGACGCGAAGTCGTCGGAGAGCGGGAACGGATCGTCGGTCATCCACTGGTCGGCGCCGACGGAAAATTGCGGAACGACCGAGTTCGCGACCGTGACGCTGAGCACGCCGCCTCCCCGCAGGTCGATCGGGATCTCGGCGCGCGACGTAGTGACTCCGGTCTCGATGACCGATTCGGTCGTCGCCCGGTCGCGCACTTCGAACGGAACCTTGAACGCATCCGAGATCGCACCGGACGTCCCGGAGAACGAAACGGTGGTCGGCGCGGGCGTGCCGACGTTCACGGGGAACCGATACGCCGTCAACGTTCCGTTCGGCGGCGCTTCGTCGGCTCGCATCGAGGCCGGATCGCCGCCGGCAAACGCAAGCGCGCCCGACAGCTGCGCGGCGAGCGAGAGCGACGCGCTGGTTTGGTTGCGCGAGAGGACCGAAGCGCCAAGGTCGAAGACATCGCCCGGCCGCGCGAACTGCGGCAGCAGCGGGTTGAGGATCAGGGGCTTGGTCGCGATGAACGTCGCGTCGTTGGTGCCAAAATGTGCGTCATCGGTTCCGATTGCTACGGCCATGACGCGCCACGTCGTCAAGTTGTCGGGAACCGGAATCGTCACCGACGCGTGGCCTTGGGAATCGGCGATCGCCGTGCCGTAGTAGGCCAGTTGCTTGAATATCTCGCGAACGCGCGTCGATGCCGGCCCTTCCAAGTAGCCGCCGCCGTAGCCGTAGCCCTTCTCGGCCGGCGCCTTCTGCGTCTGCAGCACGACGTTTTGCCGGTTGTCGCCAAACCGCGTAGAAATCGGCTGGTCCGCGTACACGACCTTCACGAGGTCCGGCAACCGGTAGCCCGAGAGCTGCAGGATCGCATCGTCAACGGCCATCGCGACGATTTCGCCCCGCGCGGGTTTTCCGTCCGCGCCGGTGAGCGCAAAGGCGACGCGCTCGCTGCCGCCCGGCTCGACGGTCGCGCGCGCGGGCGCTATGCCGACCTTGAGATAGCGGTCGGTAACGTCCACGTCGAACGCGGTCATTCCGACGCGCGAAAGGCTGTCGAGCGACCCCGGCTTCACCGTCGAGAGATTCGGGCCGCGGCGCACCACGACGGCTTCGACCGCAGCGTTCGGCAGCATGTCCGGCGTGATCGGGATGCGAACGGTGGGCGCGCCGCTCACGTCGTGAAGCATCGTCTGGTAGAGAACGTCGTTGCGCACCACGGCCACGTAGACGTCGGAGCGTTCGAACGGCGACGCGATCAAAACTCTGGCGGACTCGCCGACCTTGTACGTCTTCTTGTCCAGATGAACGTCTACGTTCGTCGTCTGGCCGCCGCCCCAATCGATCTCGCCCGGGCCGAACGCAAACGCCTGAACGTCCGTCGCGCCGGCGTCGCTCTGCGCGCCCGAGAAATTTGCCCGGATGCGATACGGTCCGGCCTCGGGAGGTTTGAGGCTGACGGTTACCGGCGAGCCGCTCGAGGTCGCGTCGACGCTGTCCACCGTCGAGTACTTCACGGCTTGGTCGGCTTGATCGCCGCCTTCGAGGCTCTGCGTGGCCGACGTGTACGTCATCTTTTGCAATTCGACGTGAATGCCGCGCCCGGAAATGGGCTTGCCGTCGCCGTCGGTCACGATCGTTTGGATGGAGAGCGGCGACCCGGCCGAGACGACGCCGTCGGTTGAAAGCCCGATCGTCGCGTCGCCCGGCAACGCCAAGAACGACTGCGAAGCGTCAACCGAGAGATGCGAAACGTCCGTCGCTTGAACGTCGACCGTATAGGTCATCGGGAACGGAAGATCGGCGGGTACGGCTACGTTCAACGAGGCCGCGCCGTTCTGATCGAGAGCCAGCGCGTTTTGCGAGACGTCGGTCGTAAACGACGGCTGCTGATCCGGCCAGAACCACTGCGGGCCGAACCAATACGCATCCCAACCTTTCGGTTGCAGGTTGGCCGCCTCGCGCGTTACCGTCGCTTGCGCGGTACCGCCTTGCAGCGGCGCGCCGAACAAATACTGCGCCTTGGCATTCGCGGTCACCGACGCGCCCGACGCGGCGGTCGTTTTGTCGAGCGCGAGCGTCAGCGAGAAATTCGGCGGCTTGAACTCGGCGACGCGGAAGCTCCCGTCGATCGTGTTGCCGTTCGCGCCTTTACCTTCGATCGTGTAATAGCCCAGCGCCTGATGCGGGCCGAACGAAATCGGCAGCGAGAGCACGCCGTAGCGGTCGCTGTTGACGGTTTGCAGCGGCGTCGAATTGCCGCTAGGATCCTTGAGCGTGATGCGGTAGGCGGCGTTGCGGTCGGCGAGGATCTTACCGTTCTGCACGTAGTATGCTATGCCGGTGACGTGGCCGGCTTCGCCGGGCTGGTACATGTCGCGATCGGGAAAGAGCGTTCCGCGCGAGAGCGGCGCGCCGGTCGCCCAGCCGCCGAACACGTCGAAGCTGTAGATTCCGCTGTAGTCGTACGTTACCAAAGAAGCGTTGTCGGATCCCGAAGTCGCAATCACACCTAGCGAGGGCGCGTCGGCGGTGCTGCTGCCCGCATAGCAACGTTCGAGGTCGACGCCGCGCAGGTTGAGCGTCCCGCCGGCGTCGGTGACGCCGCCAGCGCATTGCGCCGGCTTAACGCCCGGATCCGAAGAGATCCGATACACGGTTACGTCGGCGCCGCCCGCCGGGCCGCCGTCGCTCAAGTGAGCGAGCCGGATCATGCCGCTTTGCGGGAACCATTGCGCGAAGATTCCCAAATTGGTGAGTTGCACCAGGCCGGTGAGAACCGTCGGGTTTTGCGGATCGATGGGTGTCCAAAAGCCATACGCGAGAGCCCCGAACGATCCACCCAGCAGGCTCTGCAGCGGGACGCGGACGACGTTTTGCTTGTTGCGCGGCGCACTCAGCGCGTGCTCGGCCCAGCGCGACGAATCCGGAAGAGCGGTGGACGGATCGAAATTCCCGCCGTTGGCAAGTAAACTCGTAACCGGAACCCGCGCCGACGCCGAGCGGTACCGGTTACCCGGAAGGTTCGTGGCGTACATGTCGAGATCGACGGGCGCGCCCGCGGGAATCACGTTGGTACCCGTCGGAGCCCAGATGCCCGCTGCAAAGTCGCTGGTCTTGACCGCAATGCGCTGGTCGTGCCCGAGCGACTGCCCAAAGGTATCTTTGACCCCGGACCCCACCGTAACCGTATAGCTCGCGTCGGGATCCAGTTGATAGGCGTCGATCGCGATCGTGGACGAGCCGTCGGGAACGCTGAAGATCGTGCCCGGCGCGCCGGGTGCCGGCGAGATCGCCACTTGACCGGCGATCGACTTCGGGTCGATCGGATTGTTGAAATTCACGACCGGATCGCCGTCAGCGAACCGCCCGCTCCCCGCGCCCGGACTCGGCGCTTCGGTCGGCGCGACGGCGAGCGCGTCGTACGTGCGGATTCCGCCGGCGAACGCCGTCGCGGTTTCCACGTTACCGTTCGCCGGCGCGACCCCCGGGGCGATTCTCAGTTCGTACGTCGTCGCGGTCCGGAGCGCACGCTGCGGCTTGAGATCGTAGGCCCAATCGTTGAGCGACGGATCGAACTGTTCTTGCGCTCCCGATCCGGGATACGGAGTCGGCTTGTTCTGTAGCGTCGCGTCCAGCGGCACGGTGTCGCCACCGCCCGACAGCGTTGCGTGAGACGAGAGCGAGGCCGCATCCACTTGCGCGTTGGCACTGATCGTGATGGTCGGATTGAGGCCGGACGGCAGCGGCGTCGACCCTTCCTGCGGCTTGAGGTCGGGAAGATCGCTGAATGCGAGCGCGGCGGTCTGAAAGGTCCACGAGACGTCTTGCCCGAGCGCGTCGCCATCCAAATCGCGCAAGCCCGAACTCATGGTAACGCGAACCCGCGTGCCGACCGGGAGCGCCTGCGAGGCGACGAATCCGACCATTCGAGGCGTTAGGACGACGAATTTACCCGCCAGCGAAGGCGTCATCGAGAAATGCGAGAGGACGTCCGCGGGTCCGTCGCCTTCGAGCGCCTCGACCTTGGTGACGGGTTTGGCAAAGATCACCCGGACCTGCGCGAGCGATTGAGCGTTTCCGCCGGCCGGGGAGATCGACGAGATCCACGCCGGGAGCGCTGGTTTTGGTAACGCGCTCACGCTCGCCAGGGGGTGCGGCCCGGTCGCCGTGTTGCAGCCCGTAGCCAGTACGCAGGCGCCGGCCAAGAAAACCCACGCGGATTTAAAACGCACCGTGAACTCCTAACGGCAGCAACGCACGACGTTTGCGTCGTAAGATACGAGGAACGAACGTGCTACTCTTCTCGCGTTATGCGATCGCTTTGGTCGCGGTCGCACTTCTTGGGCTTTACGCAGCCGGAATCGACGTGCGGCGCTTGCCGGCGCCCCCCGGGGCGGTGACGTTCCTGGACCGGACCGGCGCCCCCCTGGGTACGGTTCTCGCCTCGGACTCCACGCACGCCGTCGCCGTGCCGTTAGGCCGTGTTTCTCGGCTATTTCTGCAGGCGATCCTAGCCGCCGAGGACGCGCGCTTCGAAAGCCACGGTGCCGTGGACCCGCGTTCGCTGGTGCGAGCCGTACGCGACTATGCGATCTTCGGACAGCCGCGTAGCGGTGCGTCCACGATCTCGATGCAGCTCGCACGGCTGCTTCGCCCCGAGCCGAGCACGCTGCGCGGAAAGATCGCGCAGATCGCCGAGGCCGAACGCATCTCGATTCGTTCGCCCAGAGACGCCGTTCTCGAAGCGTACGTCAATCGCGTTCCCATGGGCGGTAACGTCTACGGTGTAGAGGCGGCCGCACGGACGTACTTCGGCGAACCCGCCGCCGACCTCGATCTCGCGCAGGCCTCGCTGCTTGCGGCCATCCCGAACGATCCCGTTCACTTGACCCCCGACGTGGATGCGCGCGGCTTGCGCGAACGCCAACGCTACGTACTCGACCGGATGGTCGCGCTCGGTGACGTTACGCGAGGGCAAGCCGCGGGCGCGCTGGCTGAGACGCTGCGGGCGCGCCGCCACGACGCCGGAATCGCCGACGCCGCTCACGCGCTCTTCTTTCTCTATCCGCGCGTCGGTGGCTCGGGACGCGTGCGAACCACGCTCGATCGCGACTTGCAACGGTTCGTACAAGCGCAGACCCAAGAAGTCGTAGATGCGCTCTCGTCGTTTCACGTTACCGACGCGGCCGCGCTGGTCGTCGACAACCGTACCGGCGACGTCCTTGCGTACGTCGGTTCGCCCGATTATTTTTCCGACGCCGTACTCGGACGCAACGACGGCGTTCAAGCGCTGCGGCAGCCCGGCTCGTCGCTCAAACCGTTTACCTACGAGTTGGCGCTCGAGCGCGGCACGATCCGGTCGACCTCGATCTTGCCCGACGTTCCCGCGACGTACGCCATTCCCGGCGGCAAGCTCTACCAGCCCGCCGACTACAGCGGACGTTTTAGCGGACCGGTTCGCGTGCGCTACGCGCTCGCAAACTCGCTCAACCTCCCGGCGGTTCACGTGCTTTCCGAGCTCGGCGTCGACCCGCTTCTCGATCGCCTTCACGAGCTGGGATTCACCCACTTGGACAAGCCTGCCGCCTTCTACGGCCTCGGCCTGACGCTGGGCGGGGGCGAGGTGACGCTGTGGGAGATGGCGCGCGCGTACGTGGCCGTTGCCCGCCGAGGCTCCGCGATCCCGTTGCGGCTGGTCGACGACGGATCCGCGCCGGCGACGACGCGGGTGGGCGACGCAGCGACGTGGTCGCTGATCGCCGACATGCTCGCCGACCCGCATGCGCGCGAGCGATCCTTCGGGCTGCACTCCGTGCTCGACTTGCCGTTCGACGCCGCCGTGAAGACCGGCACGTCGTCGGACTTTCGCGATACCTGGACGGTCGGATTTTCGCGCGATTACACCGTCGCCGTCTGGGTTGGAAACTTCGACGGTAGCGCGATGCGCGGGATCTCCGGCGTCACGGGCGCCGGTCCACTCTGGAATCGCATCATGCTTCATCTTCACGAGGCGAACGAACCGGCCCCGTTCGATCCACCGTACCAATTCGTCCGCACGTCGATCTGCGCCACGACCGGTCACGCGCCCGAGCGCACCTGCCCGGCGGTCGTGCGAGAATGGGTGCGGCGAGCCGACCTCGCGGACGTTCGCCGTCCCTTGACGCCGCGTCTCGGGCACGAGTACGACGCATGGTTGGCGCTCCAGCCGGCCGCGCGGAAAGGCGGCACCCTTCGCATCGTGTTTCCGCACGACGGCGACGTCTTCATCAGAAATGCCGTGGCGAACTCGCTGCAAGCCAAAGAGCAGCAAATCGCGCTGCGCGCCACCGGCGGACGCGGCACGATTCGCTGGAGCGTAGACGGTCACGCGATCGAAGGCGACTCCGACGGCGTGGCTTTCATGCCGTTGCGGCTAGGTAGTTGGACGATCGTCGCCAGCGACGGGCGCGCCGGCGACCGCGTAACGGTTCGCGTCGAACCCGCGCCGCTTTTGGACCGTCCGGGTTTCACGCGGCGTCCATAGCGCGGTGACGATGCGTTCACGCACGCGCCGCATGCTGCGTACGTGGCTGAAGACGACGTGCGTGCGCTGGGCGCTCTACTTTTTTGCGCCGAAGACGCGGCCAAGCCGCCCGAACCGGCCATCCTGCGAACGCTCGAGCGTTTCGGGGCGGGCGCCTTGCGCTTTGCGTGCGAGCACGGCATTCGCATCGTTCCGCTGGCGCACGGCCAGCCTTACCGGGCGGCATCGCGCGCGCTGGTTCGATTGGGCATCGACGTCGACGCGTGGCCCGCTCCCCCGGCGGGCCTGTTCGTCGTCGAAGAACGTACGGTCTATCTCCGGTCGCGAAGCCCGATGACGGTCGCGCACGAATTCGGGCACGCGCTCGACTGCGCGCTCGGCGGCGGCGTTTACCGTTCCGGAATCGACCCCGCGCTGCGTGCCATCTTTCAAGCCGCGAGCTCGTTCGTAACGCCGTACGCCGCAACCGGTATCGACGAGTTCTTCGCCGAGAACGTGCGCGCGTACGTCGAAGCCAACGATCCAGCTTCCGCCTGGCCGCAGGCGACACGCGAACGCCTCCGCTGCGTAGACGCCGCCGCCTTCGACTACGTTACGCGGATCTTCGAGGATGTGTTTTTAGCGGTGCGAGCCGGCGCGTAACGGTCTCGATTCCACGCAAAAGGCTCCCGGAAAAATCCGGGAGCCTGTCGTGCTGGAGACCTTCGCGACTCGAGACTACTGAGCGACGGCCGTAACGTCGGCGGTACTGACCGCGCCGGCCTTGTTCCCCCAAGACGAGCGAATGTACGTGACCACGGCGGCTACGTCGGCATCCGACAGCGTCCCCTTGCCCCACGCCGGCATCTGGCCGTTGTAGTCGTGACCCGCGACCGAGACCTTACCGGTCAAACCGAACTTCACGATATGAATCAAGTTCTTGGGATCGCCCGTGACGACCGGATTGCCCGCCAGCGGCGGGAACGTCCCGGGAACGCCTTGACCCTGCGCTTGGTGACAGCTGGAGCAGTTGGTGGTGTAAACCTTCCCGCCGTCGCTCGCCGACGCACCGGCGGCCGCCATCGTGTTTCCGGCCACACTCTTCATCGAAGAAGCCGCACCGGCAGCCGCCGCCGCTGCACCCGACGCCGCGCCGCGTGCCGCCGAAGCCGCACCTTGAGCGGCCGATGCCGCACCGGAAGCCGCACCTTGCGCGGCCGAAGCGGCGCCTTGGGCAGCCGAAGCCGCGCCTTGCGCGGTCGAGGCCGCGGCCGAGGAAGCACTCGACGAATTATTCGAACATCCCGCGAACACGACGACGAGCGCCGCGCCGGCCGCTCCGATTTCCCAAATGCGTTTCATTCGTACTCCTTCCGAGGTTGAGGGATGGATTTACGCCCTGGTATGCGCCTGCGCCTGCGACTCGGAGGTTCGGCGCGGCCGGCCGCTCATCGCCCACACTAGCGCGACCAGCAAAACGTTTGCGACCAGCGAGCTGCCTCCGTACGAGACGAACGGCAACGTGATGCCGGTGAGCGGAAAGAGTCCGACGACGCCGCCGACGATGATCGCGACCTGAAAGCCGAGCGTCGCGCCCATGCCGACGGCCAGCAGCTTCGTGAAGAGGTCGGGCTGCTCGGCGGCAACCGCGAGTATGCGCCGAACGAGCACCAGGAAAATGGCCAGCACGGCGACGCCCCCGATCAAGCCGAGTTCTTCGGAGAGCGCAGCGTAGACGTAATCGGTCGCAACGTCCGGAATAAAGCCGGGATGGCCGAGGCGGAATCCGGTCCCGAAGACGCCCCCAGCCGCCATCGCGTAATAACTTTGCGAAGATTGATAACCCGCGCCGAGCGGGTCGGCAAACGGATGCCGCCACGTCGCGACGCGCGCCTGCACGTACGCAAAATGGTGGATTGCCCAGAACGCGGCGACGGCGAAAATTGCCAATCCGAAAGATACGATGTCGATGCGGCGCGTCGCGACGTAGAGCAGCGTCGCGAACGTGGCAAGCAGGAGCGCCGCCATCCCCAGGTCGCGCTGCAACACCAAGATCGCCATGGACGCACCCCAGCCCACGAAGAGCGGTCCCAAGTATTTCAGATTGGATCCGAGGTTCCACGGCGGCGCGGCCGCGATCACATCGGCGGTTTCGGCCAAGTACGCGGCCAGAAAGAACACGATGAAGAGCTTGATGAGCTCGACCGGCTCGAGCTGAATCGGTCCGAGCGATATCCAGAGCTTCGCTCCGTTGACTTCCTGTCCGAACAGCACCAGCATCGCAAAGAGAATCAGCGACGCGATGACCCAAACGTACTTGTACGCAGCCAGCCGGCGAAACGCGGTGAACGCGGGTCCGAGCAGCAACGCGAGCACGAGCGCGACGATCAACCAAACCTGCTGCTTCTGCCCGAGCTCCGGCGACAAGCGCGCCACCATCGCCAGCCCCAGCGCGGAGAGCACGACCGCGAGCGCCGGCAACACGTCGTCGCGTATCGTCGCGACGGGCTGCCATAAAACCCACAGAAGGGAGAGCGCGGCGACCGACGCGAGCACCCACCACGGACCGATCGTATTGGGAGGCGCCAGGGACAGAATCAAAGCGGACACGGCCAGTGCCGCCAGCATCGGCACGCAGCGGCGCAGTGCGAGCGTTAGCAGGGTTTTAGAGAGCCGGCGCGGTCGCGGCGATTAAGGTGAGAAGGAACGCGGCGATCGCACCAAGGCGCGCCCACTCCCTGTGTCCGGACGGACCGTCGATCGCTGCCGGCAACGCGTCTTCGCCTTTGAAGCGGGCCGCCAGCACGCCCTCGGTCTCCGACGGATGCTCGAAGAGGGCGCCGAGCGCGTCACGATCCAGCGTGCCGCGGACTGGATGCCCGCTCAGCACGATGGCGTCGCCGTCGTGGAGCTGCATGCTCGACACCGCGACGTCCAACGATGGCGTCGTGCCGAACGCACGCGACAGCAGCGTCGGCGATTCGCCGAGCGCGTCGCTTTCGGTCAGGGCCGAAACCTCGTCGCCGTGGAGAAGATAGGCGGCCGTGCCTCCCGAGTGCACGACGAATGCGTGACTCCCGACGATCAATGCCGCGCTCAGCGAAGCGCCGCTCACCACGTAGTCGTCGTGGCCGGCGCCGCGAACGAACATGTCCCGGTTGACGCGCGCCAGAATCCCCAGCATCAGCGTCGCCGCCGGCTGCGGCCGGTCGAGCGCGCGCCTCACGCGCTCGGCGCGCAAGCGCCGTTCGCATGCCGAGCGGACCCGTGCCAGCGCCGCGCGGCCGGCCGGGACGCCGTCGACCGTGCCGAAACCTTGAGAGACCGCAAAGAGCCACGTTCGCGCGCCCAGCCTGCATCGTCAGCGTGGTGGCGCGGTCTCCGCGAATCGCTACGTCCATACTTCCTCGATCGCCCTTACCGTGAGTCGCGTCGCGCCGACGTCGATCTCGTCGCCCCGCCGTATTTCGACGACGTCGTCCAGAAGCCGCCCGTTCAAGAACGTACCGTTACTGCTTCCTAAATCCCTCACGTATGGAACGCCGTTCTCGGCTTCCAGGCGTGCGTGCCGCCGGCTGACCTCCGGGTCCTCCAGGACGAGGTCGCAGCCGCTCGAGCGGCCGATCGCGATCGGGCACAGCCCCTCGTACCGGCGCGTGCCGGCCGCTTCGCCGACTTCGAGTGCGAGCCGCAGCGGCGTGAGGACGCCGATATCGCGAAGGCCGCGCGGACGCGGCCGCGCCGCGGCGGCCGCGACCAGAAACAGCGCCGCGACGACCTGCAGCGAAACGACGTGCATGTGCGCTTCGAACGTCATCGATCGGCGACTTCGAGGCGAAGCTGCGTATTCCCGAGTTTGAGCACGTCGCCGTCGCTCAGACGCAACCGTTCGACGCGCTTGCCGTTCACGAAGGTCCCGTTGGTGGATCCCCGGTCGCGAACGACCGGCCACGCGCCGTCCATTTCGATGAACGCGTGGATCCGCGAAACGGCCGGATCGCGGAGCGCGACGTCGCACTCCGTGCTTCGCCCGACGCTCATCGTATCGCCATGGCGGAGCGGATAGACGTCCTCAGCCGAAACGCCCTTGAGCAGCCGCAAGTGGTAACGCCGCAGGGGCGCGGCCGGCGTACCGGACGGTCGAATATGGTCGTCCGGCTCGCCCGCCACGGCGACCTCGACGGCGCCGCGCGGAACGCCCTCGCGCGCGAGCATCGCGACCCGCGGCTCCGTTTCGTACCGGATCCCCACGCGCGCCCCCATCTCGCGAAGCAATTCGCTCCACTCTCGCTCGAGATAGGCGCGGTGCGGTTCCAAGCGTTCGAAGTCGTCCGCGTGCATGGATACGACGAACGATCCCGGTGCCGACAGCTGCCCCTCTTCACCGCGCGTGCGGGCTTCCATGACCGCGACCAGCTTCCGTGCGATCTGGGCGGGCTCGAGATCGCTCGGGAACGTCTTGGCAAAGGTGCGTTCGACGAACGCCGCGCAAGCTTGTTCCAGCCGGTCGAACCAACTCACAAGCCGCGATCGAGCCGCGCGACGAAGAAGCCGTCACGGCCCTCCAAACCAGGTGGAATCAACACGTCACCCTCAGGGGTCAAGAACGGCCCGAACGCGGCGGGAATCAGTCCGCGCTCGAAGTGGTTGCGTTTGATAAACGACGAAACGACGTCGCTCGTTTCGCGCACGTCGGTCGAACACGCGGCATAGACGAGCGTTCCGCCCGGATGCAAATGCGGCGCGGCCGCCTCTAGTAGCGCGGTCTGCAGCGCCGCCAGCCGCTCGCCGTCGTCCGCGCGTTTCTTCCAGCGCGCTTCGGGATGCCGCGCGACCAAGCCGATCCCCGAACACGGCGCATCGAGCAGGATGCGATCGAAACGCGAGCCCGCAGGCAACGCCGCTTGGGTCGCGTCGCCTGCAATGAATGCGACGGCCCGGCCGCCCAACGCGGCGCGTTCTTGCAGGACCGCGCCCTTGCGCTCGTCCTTGTCGACGCACGTGACGCTCCCATCCCCGGCCAAGCGCGCGAGAATTTGCAGGGTCTTGTTACCGCGGCCGCTACACAAGTCCAGAATCGTTTCCCCGGGCTGCGGAAACAGCACTGCGACCGGCGTCGCGGAGCTCTCGGATTGAATCCACCACGCTCCGGCGGCGGCAGCCTCGCGGGCCCGCAAATATGCAGCGTCGTCTACCAGCAGGCAGTCCGGCGCGAGCGCCGACGGGCGCGATGCGACGCCGTCTTGCGCGAAACCCTGTGCGACCGAATCGCGGGTATGCAACGCGACGTCCACCGTGGCCGCAGCTTGCACGCGATCGTTTACGGCCGAGCAGATACGCTCGACGTCCGGCGGCGGAAAGACCGATCGCCAGCTTCGGACGATCCAATCCGGCAGCGAGTAGCGAACGCCCAAGTACTCGTCGTCGCCGTCGAAATCGCTTCTCGCGGGCACGGCCGGCCGGTTGCGAAGAAAGCCGCGCAGCACGGCGTTGACTAAATTGGCAACGCCGCGATGTCCGTATTTCTTTGCAAGGTTCACGAATTCGAAGACGGTCGCGTGTTCGTCGGCGCGCGTGTAGGCGATTTCGTAGACGGCCAGACGGAGAATCTCGGCGATAACCGGCGGCAATTCGTTCCGGCGTTCCCCGATAAACGGCGCCAGATACCAGTCCAGCGTGCGGCGCATCTTGATGGCCCCGTACGCGAGCTCGGTGGCGAATGCCGCATCGCGCGAGTCGAGATTGCCGTGACGCAGGCGGTAATCGAGGGCCTCGTGGGCTCCGCGTTCCCTGGCGCCCGCCTGCGACGGAAAGACGTCGCGCACGACGCTCAGCGCGACCTCGCGGGCGTTCACGTCGATCGCGGCGTCGCCGACGAAACGCGCCGCCAAAACGAGGCGCCGCTTTCGCGGCCGCGGCTAGGCGCGATGACGTCTTCGACCGCGACGCTCCCTCCGGCGGCGGCAACCACCAGCGCATCGCCGTCGGTACCGATCAGCGTTCCCGGCCGGACGGTCGGAGCGCCGGCAATCGCGCGAGCCCGCAGCACCTTCACATCCAAGCCGCCGAGGTTCGCGCGCGCGGCGGGCGAGGGCGAAAGCGAGCGGACCAGATCGACGATTTCGGTTGCCGGACGCGTCCAACCGATCTCGAGATCGGGTTTGCTCAGCGGCCTCGTGATACTGGGCTCGCCGCGTTGCGGCGTTGCGGCTATCCCGGATAGCTGCGCGTTCGCGATCGCATCGCCGAGAAGTCGCGCTCCGGCCACGGCCAAACGATCGTGCAGTTCGCCGTACGTTTCGCCCTCGCGGATGGAGAGGCGCTCTTGCAACACGATCGGCCCGGTGTCCATGCCGGCATCCATCAGCATGACGCTTACGCCGGTCTCGGCGTCGCCGTTGGCGAGCGCGCTCTGAATCGGCGTGGCACCGCGGTACCGCGGCAAGAGTGACGGGTGGACGTTGAGCGAGCCCAAGGCGGGAACGCTCAGCAACGAGGCGGGAAGGATGCGTCCGTACGACGCGAGCGCGAAGAGATCGAAGCCCTCGCCGGCGATGGCTTCGGCGAATGCCTTGAGCGCGAGCGGCTCGAAAACGTGCACGCCCAGCTCCAACGCCGCCGTCTTGACGGGCGTCGCCACGAGCTTGTGGCCGCGCCCCGAGGGACGGTCGGGCTGCGTTACCGCGCCCGCAAGATTCGTGAGTTTGGCGACCGCCTGCAGGCTCGGGACGGCGAACGCACTGGTCCCGAAGAACAGCGTCTTTAGCACGCGACGATTTGCGTCAATACGCTTCGGCCGCGGCCGCTTCGGCGGCCTCGACCTCTTCCTCTGTCTTGGCCGGCCGGACGTCCTTAGCTTTGTCCACGTACAGAACGCCGTTGAGATGATCGATCTCGTGCTGCACGCATTGCGCGAAAATCCCATCGCCTTCCAGCCGGATCTTTTCGCCGTCGCGGTTCAGGCCGCTAACCACGATCCGATTGAAGCGCGTGATCTCACCCACGAGCCCCGGTACCGAGAGGCAGCCTTCGGTCATTTCCTTCTCGTCTTCGCCGACTTCGATCTTTGGGTTGATGAGGACGGCGGGATCGCGCTCGTCGTCACGCACGTCCATGACGAAGAGACGCTTTGCTACGTTGACTTGCGGCGCCGCCAGCCCCACTCCTGGCGCATCGTACATGGTTTCGAACATGTCGTCGATCAGTTGCTGGAACAGCGGATCGGCGATCTCGCGAGGTGCGACGCGCCTGGCTACGCGACGCAGCGTCGGATGACCGTCGGTAACGATCTCTCTGAGATAGGCCATGGCCCGGCTATTCTACCGCACGGGCACACGCGAAACCTACGCCCGGGCGGCCGCGAGCCTACTGGACGGTAAAGGAACTCACCGGCCCGGTCGGATTGCACGTGCTGTTCAAGTTGTTCAACCAGACGTAAATCGTGTTCCCGGCGTTAAATCCGGTCGCAAGCGTGATGCTCCAGTATTGCGGGTTGGAAAACGTCGGCTTGGCTGCCGGCGCGGGAACCTGCGCCGCCGTGATGGCCTGTGCGGTCGCGATCGTTTGACCGGCGTTGTTGAGCGAGTTTACGTTGTTGAGAAATGCATTCCAACCCGTAAGCGAGCCCCCGGTGGCGGTCGCGAACACCAGCTGCTGCGGGTTGTCGGGCACGCCGGCGGACGACGGAATCGGATAGATGACTTGGAACGGCGAAGGCAGCGTACACGGAGGGACGGGTCCGGAGCTGCCGCTCGAACCGCCGTTACACGCGGTCAGCGCCAGGACCGCAACAACCAGGCTTGCGCTCGTTAAATACTGTCGCATCTTCATATTCCTGATGCTAGCGCAAGCCCGGCTCAAAAGTCCAGGCTCACAGGATGTAACCCGACAGGTCCGCGTTCTCCACGATGCCCGCTAGGCGTTCGCGCACGTAGGCCGCGTCGATCTTCACGGCGTCCGCCGTCTCGGGCGCGGCAAAGCTGACGTCTTCCAGCAAACGCTCCAGAACCGTGTGCAGGCGCCGGGCTCCGATGTTCTCGCTCTGCTCGTTCACTTGCATCGCATAGGTGGCCAGCTGCGCGATCGCGTCCTCGGTAAACTCGAGCGCGACGCCTTCGGTCGCCAGCAGCGCCCGATATTGTTCGATGAGCGCGTTCTTGGGTTGCGTGAGGATGGTGCGGAAGTCTTCGTCGGTCAGCGAATCGAGCTCGACGCGGATCGGAAAGCGGCCCTGCAGCTCGGGAATGAGATCCGACGGCTTGCTGATGTGGAACGCGCCGGCCGCGATGAACAAGATGTGGTCGGTCTTGATCTGCCCGTGCTTGGTCGAAACCGTCGAGCCTTCGACGATCGGGAGAATGTCGCGCTGAACGCCCTCGCGTGAAACGTCGGGACCGCCGCGAGCGCCCTCGCGGCCGGCGACTTTGTCGATCTCGTCGATGAAGACGATGCCGTCCTCGGCGGCCCGCCGGATCGCCTCGCGCTTGACGGCATCCATGTCGATCAGCTTCGCGGCCTCTTCCTGGGCAAAAATGCGCCGCGCTTCGGGAACCGTCACTCGCTTGCGCGATTTGCGCTTGGGCAGAATGCCGCCCAGCATCTCGCCGAAATCCGCGCCGCCGGTCATTTGATCCATTCCCGGTCCCATCGCGCCCATCGGAATCGTGGGCGTTTCCTCGACTTCGATTTCGATCAAGCGAACGTCGTAGAAACCGCGCTCGATTTCCGACCGCGCCGATTCGCGAATGCGCGCGGAATCCGAAGGAGGGGCCGCCGTGGGCGCGGGCTGCGGTTGCGGCGGCGTGTAGTTGCTGCCGAAAATCGAACCCAGCGTTTGCGCAAAGGGGTTGCTCGACTGCGTGTGCGGCGCGCGGGTCTCGGGATAGAGCGCGTCGACGATGCGCTCGATCGCCTGCTTCTCGGCGATGTCGGCCACCTCGGCCCGCCGCTCGTCCGTCACGGTGCGGATCGCGGATTCGACCAAATCCCGGATCATGGACTCGACGTCGCGCCCGACGTAACCGACTTCGGTGTATTTCGTCGCCTCGACTTTCACGAACGGCGCGCCGACCAGGCCGGCGAGGCGCCGCGCGATTTCCGTCTTGCCGACGCCCGTCGGACCGATCATCAAGATGTTCTTGGGCGTGATCTCGTCGCGCAGGCCGGAGCTCACGCGCATCCTGCGGTAACGGTTGCGTAACGCTATTGCCACCGCGCGTTTGGCCTTGCCTTGGCCGACGATGTATTTGTCGAGCGCCTCTACGACCTCGCGCGGCGTAAGGCCGCCGGGCTTTACGCCGGGGGCCGTTTCCATCGTTGCACTTGTCGGCATGCGATCACTCCAAGGTCTCGACGGTGACGTCGTCGTTGGTATAGATGCAGATCTCGCCGGCGATTTCGAGCGCCTTTCGCGCGATCTCTTCGGCGGAAAGCGCGCTGTTGCGAACCAGCGCGGCCGCGGCAGCTTGGGCGTACGGTCCCCCGCTGCCGATCGCCGCGACGCCTTCATCGGGTTCGATGACGTCGCCCGTCCCCGACAGCATGAAGAGATGTTCGGGCGTTCCGACGATCAGCAGCGCCTCGAGACGCCTCAACGCGCGGTCTTGCCGCCACTCTTTCGCCAACTCCACCGAGGCCCGCGTCACGTCTTTGAATTCCGCGAACTTCTTCTCGAATTTTTCCAGCAGCGTGATCCCGTCGGCGGCCGAACCGGCAAAACCGGCCAGGACTTTGCCCGACGCGATCTTGCGGACTTTTCGAGCGCCGTGTTTGACGATGGTCTTGTCGAGCGTCACCTGCCCGTCACCGGCCATCGCGAGCCGGCCGTCCTTTCGAACGGCCAGGATGGTGGTGGATCGAATCTTCATGCGTTGTCCCTTTACCCCGGAACGAGCGACGGGGTTTCAGCCTCCGCCATCCCCAACCCCAACGGGATCCGCCAAGCGTCCAGCGCCCGTAAGGCCCGCTGCGCCATGAGCGCGTGCCTTTCGCGCTTCCCGATACGCCCGCCGGCCGGATCGAGTGGCGGAAAAGCCGCCCAAGTAACGTTGGCGGGCTGAAAATCGTGGGTTTGACGGTTTTGCAGATGCGCCACGATCGCGCCGAAGGCGGTCTCGGCGGGGAACGAGACCGGCGCTTGTCCCAAAATGGAACGCGCCGCATGAATCCCCGCCATCGCCCCGCAAGCCGCCGCTTCGACGTAACCTTCGCTTCCGGTAATTTGGCCGGCAAAATAGAGCGACGCGGTCGCGCGCATGCGCATCGATTCGTCCAGCACGCGGGGCGAATCGATGAACGTGTTGCGATGCATAACCCCGAGCCGCAGCCATTCGGCGTTTCCGAAGCCGGGGAATTTTCCGAACGCCTCGCGCTGGGACGGCCACGTAAGGCGCGTTTGAAACCCCACGATGTTGAAAGCCGTTCCGGCCGCGTTCTCTTTGCGCAGCTGGACGACCGCGTACGGCGCGTGGCCGGTCCGCGGATCGCGCAGCCCCACCGGTTTGAGCGGTCCGTAGCGCAACGTGTCGTCGCCGCGGTCGGCCATCTCTTCGATCGGAAGGCAGCCTTCGAAATAGCGGGTTGAGTCGCGTTCGAAGCCCTTGGGCTGATGCCGCTCGAACGCACGCAGGTCGGCGACGAGCTGCAGATACTGCTCGCGATCGAGCGGAACGTTGAGGTAGTCGTCGCCGTCGCCTTTGTCGTAGCGCGATTTGCGGTACATCTGGGACTCGTCCAGCGAGTCCGCCGCGACGATCGGAGAAGCCGCGTCGAAATAGTGCAGCCGCGACGCTCCGGACGCTGCAAGGATCGCGTCGATGCTCGCGAGCAGCGCCTCGCCCGGCAACGGGCCGCAAGCGACGATGCACGGGCGGTCGAGCGGAACGGACGGCATCTCTTCGCGATGCAGGGTGACGCGCGGATGACTCAACAAACGCGCCTCGACGGCCGCTGCGAACCGGTCGCGGTCGACCGCGAGCGCTCCGCCGGCGGGAACGGCGGCTTCACGCGCGCCCAGCACGACGATCGAATTGAGGCGCGCGAGCTCTTCTTTGAGCAGCCCGACCGCGTTCTCGAGCGCGGCGCCGCGCAACGAGTTGCTGCATACGAGTTCTGCGAGCCGCCCGGTCTTGTGCGCCGGACCGCTCTTGCCGGGGCGCATCTCGTAAAGGTCCACGCCGGTTCCGGCGCAAGCGGCTTGCCAGGCCGCTTCGCATCCGGCAAGTCCGCCGCCGATGACGGTGAGGCGCTCGGTGATGGCGTTATACCTCGAGCGCCGTGCGCTCCTGGGCCGCTCCGTCGGTGGATGGCTCGTCTCCGCCCTGCAACTTTGCAATCGAGGAGACGTCGTGTTCCTTGTCGGCCTTGCATTCCAAAACGGTCTGTCCGCGGCGTGCTTTGGCAATGACGTACGATCCGCACACCGGACACGGCTCCGGTACGACGCGGTCCCAAGATACGAAATCACAATTGGGATAGTTCGCGCAACCGAAGAACGTGCGGCCGCGCTTCGAACGGCGCTCTACGATCGCACCGCCGTCCTTGGGGCACTTGGCACCGGTGTCTTTTACGATCGGTTTCGTGGTCTTGCATTCGGGATACCCGGTGCACGAAATAAACCGGCCGAAGCGGCCGGTCTTGATGACCATCGGTCGAGCGCAGTTCGGACAGATTTCGTTGGTCGGCTCGTCGCGCAGTTCGAGTTTGGGCAACTTCTTCTCGGCCTCGATCAGCTCGGCGGCGAAGGGGCCGTAGAATTCGCGCAGCACCTCGACCCAGTCTTCGCTGCCGACCGCCACTTTGTCGAGATCGCCTTCCATCCGGGCGGTGAACGCAAGATTCACGATCTTCGGGAAATGTTCGACCAGCAGGTCGTTGACCGCGAAGCCGATGTCGGTTGGAGCGAACCGGCGTTCCGCCTGGACGACGTATCCGCGGGCTTGAATGGTTTCGACGATCGACGAGTACGTGGAGGGGCGCCCGATGCCGTTGTCCTCGAGGGCTTTGACCAGCGTCGCTTCGGTATAGCGCGGCGGCGGCTCGGTAAAGTGCTGCTTGGGTTCGAGGCCACGGCGGTCCAAGCGTTCGCGGTCCTCGAGGTCGGGCAGGCGAACTTTTTTCGGCGGGGCCTTCGCGTCGGCAGCGACCTCGGCAGCGGCGCGGTCGTCGTCTTTGCCCTCTTCATAAATGCGGGTGAACCCGGGAAACTTGACGATGCTTCCGGTCGCGCGGAACGTATAGTCGCCGGCCGCCACGTCCACCGTCGTCTGGTCCGCGATCGAAGCAGCCATTTGCGAGGCGAGGAAACGCTCCCAAACGAGCGTGTAGAGTCGCAGCTCGTCGCGTTTGAGGATGCCGGCCATCTTCTCCGGCGTGTGCAGCATCGAGGTCGGACGAATCGCTTCGTGCGCGTCTTGTGCGCCCTCGCGAACGCGATGGGCCCGGCCTCCGTGATATTCCTGGCCGTACGTCTGGGCGATGAACTCACGAGCGTGTTCGCGGGCTTGGTCGCTGATCCGCGTCGAGTCGGTGCGCATATAAGTGATCAGGCCGACCGTTCCCTCGGCCCCACCCAGGTCGACGCCTTCGTACAATGCTTGCGCGATTTGCATCGTCCGGCGGACCCGCAGCCGCAGCTTGCGCGAAGCTTCTTGCTGCAACGTCGACGTTGTAAACGGAGCCGGGGCGTTGCGGCGGACCTCGCGCTTCTTGATGGAGGCGATACGGAATTCGGCTCCGGCCAGATCCTCGACGATCGCCGCGGCCTCTTCGCCGTTGCGAATCTCGAGTTTCTCTCCCAAGCGCGCGACCAGGTCGGCCGGAAAGACGGTATCGGGCGCGCGCTCCGACGCGAGCTGCGCGGTGATCGTCCAGTACTCTCTCTTGTCGAACGCGGCGATCTCGCGCTCGCGGTCCACGATCAACTTGACGGCGACCGACTGTACCCGGCCGGCCGAGAGCCCTCCGCGGACCTTAGCCCAGAGCAGGGGCGAAATCTTGTATCCGACCAAGCGGTCGAGGATGCGCCGCGCCTGTTGGGCGTTGACGCGATCCATGTCGATGTGGTGGGCTCCCTTTAGCGCGGCGAGTGCCGCCTCTTTGGTAATCTCGTGCAGCTCGATGCGCTGCGGGTCTTGCAACTTGAGCAGCTCCGCCAGATGCCACGCGATCGCCTCGCCCTCGCGGTCGGGGTCGGTGGCGAGATAGACCTCGGCGGCGCCCTTAACCGCGCTCTTGAGGTCTTTAATAATGTCGCCCTTCCCCTTAATGGTCAGGTACCGCGGCGCGAAACCGTTGTCAACGTCCACGCCCAGCGTGGACTTGGGCAAATCGCGCACGTGCCCCACCGATGCCTTCACGACGAAGCGCGCCGGGAGAAACTTCTTGATCGTCCGCGCCTTGGTAGGCGACTCGACGATGATCAGGGGCTTTTTCACGGGCCTAAGTATAACCCCGGCGTCAAGCGGGCGGCAACGATAGCCGGTCTCCGGCCGCGGAAATACGTCCGTTTGCGCGCGCGGCGAGCGCCCGCGAGCGCGCGCGAAATTTGCATGATTTGAAAAAATCCTCTATGATTCGCAGAAAGCGCATCCTAGGTGCGCGGTCCGCATTAGCTTTCGTCCCCCGGGGGACGAGGAGGAACAATGGACGACTCGATGATGAACGGCGATACGATGGCCGAAGCAGCGGCGAAACCCCGTCGCAAGAAGGCCCGTAAGAAAGCCGGCGCTCGCAAAGCAGCGGCGCAAAAGACGACCCGCAAGAAGGCCGCTAAGAAGACCGGTCGGACGTAAAGCCGCTAAGAAGACCGGGCGCAGAAAGAAGGCCGCCGGCAGAAAAGTAGCGCGCAAGGTCCGCAAGGCGACGCGCAAAGGCGGACGCAAGAAGAAGAAAGCCGGAAAGAAAGTCGCGCGCAAGGTCCGCAAGGCGTACGCGAAAGGGCGCCCGCAAGAAGAAAGCCGCCGGCAGAAAAGTAGCGCGCAAGGTCCGTAAGGCCACGCGCAAAGGGGCCCGTAAGAAGAAAAAGGCCTAACGTCGAACGGCCGGCTGAATGAAAAAGGGCGATCGCGAAATCTGCGATCGCCCTTCTTCTTTAGATGCGTGCGGTTGTTATAGAACGACCGGTCCGTTCGCCAGAGTCGGTGCTTGGCCGCCGTGCTCGGCCACCCAGTGGCATGCGGCGAAATGCCCCGACCCGTACTCCACGAAGGCCGGCTCTTCCACGCTGCAACGCTCGAACGCGATGGGGCAGCGGGTGTGAAAGCGACAGCCCGCCGGCGGATCGACCGGCGAGGGAATGTCGCCCTTGAGGACGATGCGCGTCCGTCGCGCTTCGATCGCCGGGTCGGGAATTGGAATAGCGGACAGCAGTGCTTGCGTGTACGGGTGCAGCGGGTTTTCGTAGAGGGCGTCGCGATCGGCGAGTTCGACCAGTTTCCCGACGTACATCACCGCCACGCGCGTCGAGATGTGGCGCACGACCGATAGGTCGTGCGCGATGAACAGGTAGGTTAGGCCGAGCTGCTGCTGGAGATCCTCGAGCAAGTTGATGACTTGCGCTTGGATCGATACGTCGAGCGCCGAGACGGGCTCGTCGCAGACGATGAATTTTGGGTCCACCGCGAGCGCACGCGCGACGCCGATGCGCTGGCGCTGCCCGCCGGAAAACTCGTGCGGATAGCGGTTGGCGTGATACGGTCGCAAACCCACGAGTTTGAGCAGATCGCGGACGCGATCTTCGGCCGCCTTCCCACTGGCGAGGTGGTGAATGCGCAGCGGCTCCCCGACGATGTCGCCGACCGTCATTCGAGGGTTCAGCGATGCGTACGGGTCCTGAAAGATGATCTGCATTTGCCGGCGCAGCGTTCGGACGTCGTGGCGCCCCATCGCCAAAATGTCGCGCCCGTCGAAGGTGACGTCTCCGCTGGTTGCCGGCAAGAGCCGCATAACGACGCGGCCGATCGTGGTCTTGCCGGAACCCGACTCGCCGACCAAGCCCAGCGTTTCGCCGTGCCGGATCTCGAAATCGACGCCGTCGATCGCTTTGACGTCGGCCACGTGTCGCGACAACAGGCCGGCATGAATCGGAAAGTACTTCTTAAGCGCTTTGACCTGGAGCAGGGCGCCCGTCGTGGGTGCCGCGGGAATCGCCTCCACCGTCATCCCGGCACGCGAACGGTCGAAGCGATCGGTGCGTCGGGAACGTCGATGGTGCGCTGCGCTTTGTAGCGCTCGTCGTACAGGACGCAGCGGGCCACGTGGCCGTTGCCGAAATCGTAGAGTTCGACCGGGCTCTCGCACGCCGGCATCCGGTACGCGCAGCGCGGTGCAAACGCGCAACCCGGAGGCAAATTCAGCAGATTGGGCGGCTGGCCTTTGATGGGCTGGAGACGCTCTTGACGGCGGTCGTCCAGGCGCGGAAGCGACGCCAGCAGCCCCTGGGTGTACGGCATGCGCGGCTCGCGGAAAATCTGGTCGGCGGTGCCGTACTCCACCATGTTCCCGCCGTACATCACCAGCACGTTTCGGCAGACCTCGGCTACGACGCCCAGGTCGTGCGTGATCAGAATGATGGCCGCGCCCGTCTCGCTCTGCATGTCGTTCATCAGATGTAGGATCTGTGCCTGGATGGTCACGTCCAACGCGGTCGTCGGCTCGTCGGCGATGAGCAGTTGCGGGTTGCACGAAAGAGCCATTGCGATCATGACGCGCTGGCGCATACCGCCCGAGAATTGATGCGGATAGTCGTCTATGCGCTGTGCGGGCGACGGAATGCGGACCTTCTCGAACATCTCGATCGCCTTCTCGCGCGCGGCCTTACGGTCGTAGCCCAGATGCAGCCGCACGGCCTCGGCAATTTGCTCGCCGACCGTCAGCACGGGATTGAGCGACGTCATCGGGTCTTGGAAGATCATGGCGATCTGGTGGCCGCGAATCTTGCGCATCTCCGCTTCGCTCTTGTCCGTGAGATTCTGGCCGTTGAAATTGATAGCGTCGGCTTGGACCGAGGCGTTGCGTGAGAGCAAACGCATGATCGAAAGCGACGTCACCGACTTACCAGATCCGGACTCGCCGACGATTCCGAGCGTCTGCCCGGCTTCGAGAGAGAACGAGAGGCCGTTGACCGCGGTCACCGGACCGTCTTCGGTCCGGAACGTCGTGCGGAGGTTCTTGACCTCGAGCAACGGCATCGGCGGTGAGCTAAATGCCCGTCAGCGAAAGAACGAAAGCGGTGACGACAAAGGCGATCGCGGTGACGCCGGTGACGCGTTTGAGCTGCTCGTCGGCTCCGAGCCGGCCGCGAAAATCCGATTGGACGCGTCCGCCGATGGTTCCGGACAAACCCTCCTGCTTGGTGGTTTGTACCGCGAGCAATACGATAAGCGCAAGCGCCGAGATGACGAAGAGCCCGGCGATCCCGTGGGTCAGCCACGGCGCGTTCGCCGCGATCGCCGTGTGAGGAACGATCGCCGGAGGAACGGTGAGCGCCTGCGCGATCGGCGGCGTGACGGTCTTAGGCAGCGCGAGCGGGTTGGCGGCGGGCGCGGCCGTCGCGGCGGCGGCGAGCACGAGGGGCTTCACGATTGGACTTCTCCTAAACGAGCCGGAGCGTGACCGGCAAAAAACACGCCCGCGATTGTATCACGGGGAGACGGGTGCGACAAGCGAGTCGCGAACGCGCCGGGCGACGGTTTCGCCCGAGAGGCCGAATTTCGCGCGCTGGTTGGCCTGCGAGTCGTGCTGCACCAGCACGCTGGGAATCCCGATGCGCTCGATGCGGACCGGAACCTTCCGGTCCGAAGCCGATTCTACGACCGCCGAGCCGAAGCCGCCTGCGAGCGAATGCTCCTCCAAGGTGACGATGAAGTCGTGCGTGCGGGCCAACTCCTCCACGAGTTCCTCGTCCAACGGCTTCACGAAGCGGGCGTTGATAACCGTCGGCGAGATACCGCTGCCGTCGGCCGCGAGCAAATCGCTCGCGTCGAGGGCCGCTTCGACCGTATTTCCCAGGGCCAGCAGCGCCACGCCGGAGCCCTCGCGCACCAGTTCCGCCTTGCCGTGAACGATCGGCGCGACTGCCATCCGGCGGCGTCCGGACGTCGAGCCGCGCGGGTAGCGGATGGCGGCCGGACCGTCGAGCGTGAGCGCGTGCTCGAGCATCGGCAGCAGCTCGTCCTCGTCGCGCGGGGCCATGACCGTCATGTTCGGCAGCGTGCGCAAGTATGCCACGTCGTAGAGGCCCATATGCGTCGGGCCGTCGTCGCCGATCAGCCCGGCGCGATCCATACAGAACACGACCGGTAGATTCTGGACGCAAACGTCGTGAACGACTTGGTCGTAAGCGCGTTGCAAGAAGGTCGAGTAAATCGCACAGACCGGACGCAGGCCTGCCGCTGCAGCGCCGGCCGCAAAGCACACGGCATGTGCCTCGGCGATCCCGACGTCGAAGTACCGGTCGGGAAAGCGCTTGGCGAATTTTGAGAGCTTCGTGCCGTCCGGCATCGCGGCGGTGATCCCGATGACGCGCTGGTCGCGTTGCGCGACGGCGTTCATCGCATCGCCGAAGGCATCCGAAAAGGTAGGTCGCGCGTTGGGCGAGATCTCGAGCTTGCCGTTCTCCACGTCGAAGGCGCCGCAGCCGTGGAAAGTCCGGGCGTCGCGCTCGGCCGGCTCGTAGCCTTTGCCTTTGACCGTGCGAACGTGCATGAGCACCGGGCCCGGCACCGTTCGGGCCGTGTTGAGCGCATCTACGAGCGTATCGACGTTGTGCCCGTCAAAGGGACCGATATAGCGAAATCCCAACTCCTCGAAGATGACCGCCGTCTTGCTCGACGGCGATACGAAATGCACGGCCGCGACCTCGGCGCTCTCGAGCGCCTTGCGCGCCGTGCCCCCAAAGGGCAGATGGCCGAGCACGTCGTTGGCGCGGTCTCGCGCCATCGTGGCCAGCGGCTTGCTTCGCAGCACCGATAGATAGGAGGCCATCGATCCGACGTTCGGCGCGATCGACATCTCGTTGTCGTTCAGGATGACGATGAAATTCGAGTCGAGCTGGCCGGCGTTGTTGAGCGCTTCGTAGGCGAGGCCGCCGGTGAGGGCGCCGTCGCCCAGGACGGCCACGATCGTCTCTTTTCTACCGGCCAGATCTCGCGCGATCGCCATCCCGTACGCAGCCGAGACGCTCGTGCTGGCGTGGCCCGCGCCGAAAACGTCGTACTCGGATTCGCTGCGCATCGCAAACCCCGAAATTCCGCCACCCTTCTTCAACGTGTGAAAGCGGGCGCGGCGCCCGGTCAGCAGCTTGTGAACGTACGCCTGGTGGCTGACGTCCCACAGCAGCTTGTCCGTGGGAAGGTTCAGCACGCGATGCAGCGCCAGCGTCAGTTCGACGACGCCGAGATTCGGAGCCAGATGGCCGCCGTTGCGCGCGCACGTGACGACCAGCATATCTCTGATCTCACGAGCGAGATCGTCGAGGTCCTGGCGCCGAAGCGACTTAACGTCTGCCGGGGATTCGATGCGTTCGAGAATCATGAAGGTCTGCCGGAAATTCGTGCAGCGGACCGAGCGCCCTTTGTCTCAAAAAAACGGGGCGGCACGGCCCCCTTATCGTGAGCTCGAGCCGACGAATGTCGGCTCGGAGCCGCGGAGTCGCGGCTCGGGGGTGAACGGGGACCGTGCCGCCCCGTTTTTCAAAGGGGCCGCGGCGCTTCGTTCTTAGAACCTAGCGGGGTGCTGGAGCCGCCCGCCGTTCAGGTTGCCCCCATGAAGACGCGGCGCGTCTGGCGAGACCTCGCGCGCATCCTCTCCACGATCTTCAACCCATTTCTCACGTCGCTGGCGCTTTTCGTCATCCTCGCCCACGCCTCGGCGCACGACACGCTCGAGTTTTGGCGCCTGCTCTTCGTCTCGACGTTCTTCACGTCGATCGGCCCCATGCTCTACGTTTTCTGGCTTTATGCCAGCGACCGGATCTCCGACCTCGATATGTCGGTGCGGCGCGAGCGCGAGGCCGTGTTCGGAGCCTTCGTCGTTTTTTACCTCGCCGGTACCATCGTGCTCTGGCTCGTTCACGCGCCGCGATTACTAATCGCGACGATGGCCGCCTTTACGCTTTCCACCATCGTCTGTCAGTACATCACGCGCTACTGGAAGATCAGCACCCACGCACTTGGCATTACCGCGCCGCTGGTAGCGCTCACGCTGCTCTACGGACGCGCGCCGCTTCCGTTTCTGGTCCTCATCCCCATGGTGTGCTGGGCGCGCGTCTATCTCAAGGCTCATACGGTTCCGCAAGTCATCGCCGGAGCGGCCCTGGCCGTCGCGTCGACGCTATTTTTCTTCCATGTGTTCCATATCGCCGAGCTCTAGCGCACTCACCCCTAGACGGAGCAGTTGGTCGCGAAAGCGGGCCGCATCCCCGCTCGTAACGTAAGCCGTGCGTCCCGTCTCGCCGGCCATCCGGCGCTCGTGCGCGAACCGAGCCACGCGCGCCGCCTGCTCGACGGCCGGATCGAGACGCTCGACGCCGGCACCGAGCGCGCGCGCGAAATCGGCGTCGAGTAGCGGATAGTGCGTGCACGCGAGGATTGCCGCGTCTAAGGCGCGCGGAAGCTGCGCGCACGCACGCGCGACGGCATCGCGGGCTTCGTCGGTGCCGGTCTTGCCGGCCTCAACGAGCGGAACGAGCTCGGGCGCAGCGATTTCCGTTACCATGGCGCCGGGCACCCGAGCCCGGATCGCGCGTCCGTACGCCCCGCTACGAGCCGTTGCGGCCGTCGCGACGACCCCGATGTGAAGGAAGCCGGCGCGCTCGACCGCGATGGCGGCGGCTTCGATCAGGTCGAAGACTCGAGCTCGCGATTCGGGCCAACCGCGCGTTTGCCCGATCGCACACGACGTGTTGCACGCCATAACGACTCCGTCGACGCCACGTGCGTCAAACCACGCCAGATTGTGACGCAGAAGCCGTTCGAGATCCTCGGCGGAACGGTCGCCGTACGGCACGTGTGCCTGGTCGGCGAAGAACACGAGATCCGCATCCGGCAGCTCGTCGCGAACGCGCCGCAAAACGGTCAAGCCGCCGAGGCCGGAATCGAATAACCCGAGCATCCGGCGTGTTACTGAGGAGTACTGCCGGCGACCGGATACTGCTGAGCGTAACGATCGATTCCGTCGGCGATGGCTTGCGCGACTTTTTGACGCCACGACGGCGAGTCGAGCAGCGCGTAGTCGTCCGGATTGGAGAGGAACGCGGTTTCGACCAGCACCGCCGGCATGTACGAATGCAGCGTTACGTAGAGGTGGCTCTTGACGATGCCGTCGTCCTTGGTTCCCAGCGACGAAGAGAGCGACGATTGCACGAATCGCGCCAAAGGTACGTCGCCCGGTTTCGAATAGTACGTCGTCGTGCCGCTCGGTCCCGAATTGATGAAACTGTTTACGTGAATGCTTACGAACATCCGCGCTCCCGCCGAATTGCCGACGTTGACGCGCGCCTGGAGCTCGTCGTGGGCCGAATCGTTTGGAGCGTAAACGTCCACGTCGGTGGTGCGCGTCATGCGGACCTGCCAGCCGCGCTGCTGCAAAATCGTGCGCAAGCGCCCGGCCATATCGAGCGTCAAGCTCGCCTCGGTCAAACCGCCGTGGGCCGCGCCGGTGTCGCTGCCGCCATGGCCGGGATCGATCACGATGAGCTTCGGGTTGGTCGGAACGTACGAACTGGCTACGGGCTCGTCGCCGCCCCATAAGCTGCCCCCCGCCGTGTCGGCGGGGGCCGGTGTGATCGGCGCGACGGCGTCCGAGACCGCTACGACGGATCCGATCGTGCCTTCCCCGGCTCGAACGGCATCGAGGTCCTCGTCGCTGCCGACCGAAACGACCAGGCCCGTCGTCGCCGGATTGACGGAGAGTTGCTTGGGGCCGGCCAGCGTGATCGCGACCCTGACGGTTTGCGCGTCGACCTGTTTGACCCGAAGCGAGACTCCGGGATCGCTCAACGCGTCGTCGCGTTCGGGCACAGCCAAGCGCGCGTTCTTGATGTCTACCCAAAAGCGGTTGTCGGGATCCCGGAGGCGATGCCATTCGAACGCGGCATCGCCGCTGACGTGAATCGTAACGGCCAATCCGTCTTGATTAGTTTGCGTGTCCACGCCGGTCACCGTCGCGGTCCCGGCCGCGGTCGCGGCGGGTGCGGGCGTCAGCATCTCCGGTGGCGGTGGCGGCGGGGTTGGAGCGGATAGTGCGACGGAAGCGGAACTCGAAACGCCGCTCGAACCGCTGAAGGCAACCACGAAATCCCGCTCGTTGTCGTTGCGCGGCGGCCCGTGCTGCGCACCGGGTGCGAGCAAGACCGTCACCACCGTCTTGGGCGAGCGAGCGGGGCCGCTTTGCGCGACCAGTATCGACGAGATCCCGCCCGCGTTCACGGTGCGTTGGGGAGCCAGCGTGGTCCCGACGCCGTCGAATTCGTAGACGACCTTTTGCGGGGTGTCTTCGACGACGCGCGGCCGTAGGGGCGCGCCGGCGCGCGCCACGATCTGCGCCGTGCCGGCCACCGCCCGGACGTCCAGCGTCGAAAGCTGCGGCTGCATGACCGTCGCGCTGCCGTCGGCGCGCAGAGCGTACGAAAGCGAGTGAAGCAACTCGTCGAGCGGGAGATAGACTTCGTCGCCTACCAAGTACGGCGCGATGGAGGCTTGCGCCGAAAGTGGGCCGACTTGGTAAACGCGGTCCCCGACGGAGAAACTGATGACGCGCGGCTCCGACGTGGTAATCAGGACGTATCGTTCGCCGCGCTTCCAGGTCATAACCGCGCCCGTTGCGTCGAGTAACTTCTTAAGGGACGGATCTTGGACGCCCACCGCGGTGACGCCGTTTGAGTTGCTCACGTGAGTAAACGCTACGGTCTGGCCTTGGAGGACGAAGGCGAGTGCCGGTGCCGCTTGCGCCTGCACGGCGTTGAGGGCGAGAAGCGCGGCCGCTACCGCGACCGCGCTAGAAATCCGAGCGGTGTAGCGGCTGATCGAGTTCAATATGCCCTCCAGGGAGCGTCTCCAGCGTGGACCCGTTGACGGTCACTTGGACCGCGTTGATTCCCGGAACGCCGGTAACCGTATAAACGAGAGATTTGAACTCGCCGTTCTCACCGAACGTACCGGCTACTTGCTGCGATACGTCCTTGGAGAGATCGACCGTCGCCGTCGAGCCGTTAACCGCTACGCTTTGAACGTGCGTGCCCGGCGGGAATCGCACGGCTGCGACCTCGGCGGGAGGACCGGCGACGGCTTGTACGGCCGCATAGAGCACCGTGTTGTGAAGATGTTCGGCGTCGTTCTCGCCGGATTGTTGGGGCCGGGTCGAGACGCGCCACGCACCGAGCGACGTACCGTCGCTCTGTTTGGTGTAGTAGACCGAGAGGTACTGGGTAGCCGCCGCCCGGCGGCTGCGAACGTACCACGTGCCCCCTGCGACGATGGCTAAGAGCACCAGCAACGCGAGAATTCGCGGGGCGGCGCCGCTGCGGGGTTCCGGTTTCGGGCGCGATCGCCGGATCGTGCTCACGGATGCCGTACTTCTTCGTTACGCATGCGCGGACATGCCGTGCATGTGCAGTCCGACGTATGCCGTTCCGACCAGAAGGGCTAGCCCGACCAGGGACAGGACGATCGGCACGGCCGGGCTCGTCGAGCGGTCGCCCAAACGCCTTCCCGCGACGTAAGCAACCGTAGCGAGCACCGCACCTAGCGCGTGCCAGAGAACCTCCGGCGGTGTAGCCCTTCCGAGCATGCCGGCGTAAATCAACCCAATTAAGAATTGCACGCCGATGAGCGCGATCATGACGCGCCGGCCGAGTTGAACCCAGCCGAGCAACAACGCACACAGTAAGACGAGAAACGCAAATGCCAAGTGTATCTGCTCGATGACGGGAATCGCGGAAGCCACCTGAAGTCAATCTCCTTCTCTTAGCGAATACGCGTATTCGCATGGAACGCCGGAAATTCATCGTTTCAGCCGGGGCGCTCGCATCGCTCGGCGTTCTACCGCGCGCAGCGGCCGGAGCGCTCCCGTATTCGCGCACGGTTCGACTGGTCGCGCAGTCGACGACGATCGAGATCGACGGCCGTCCCGCGCGCGTGCTCGAACTTCGCAGCTCCGACGGAAACGGGATCGACGGCACCGCCGGCGTCCCGTATACGATCGTCGTCGAGAACCGCCTCTCCCAGCCAACCGTCATTCACTGGCACGGGCTCGCGGTTCCAAACGACGTGGACGGCGTTGCCGGAATCACGCAGCCGGCCATCCCCGCCGGCGCGACGCAAACCTTTCGCTTTACTCCGCTGCCGCACGGCACGCACTGGATGCACTCGCACGTTCCCTTCCAGGAGGTCGGGATGCTGGCAGCGCCGCTCGTGCTGCACGATCCGACCGACGCGGCTCGAAGCGAACGCGACGTCGTGGTCTTCCTCGAAGACTACACCTCGCGCGACCCGGCGGCAATCTGGAAGCGCCTCGCGGCGCCCGACGCGATGGCGGCAATGCCGGGCATGAGCGGCGCCCGCCCGGATCTCAACGACGTGGAGTACGACGCCTACCTTGCCAATCGAAAAACGTTCAACGACCCGGAGATCGTGCGCGTCGAACGCGGGGCGCCGATCCGCTTGCGCGTCGTCAACGCGTCCAGCGGAACCAATTACACGCTCGACTTAGGAGCTTTGAGGGGAACGCTCGTCGCCGTAGACGGACGACCGGTCGTGCCCATCGCGGTCGCGCGGGTTCCGCTGGCGACGGCGCAACGCGCCGACGTGCTCGTCCGGCTTCCCGAAGACGGTGCGTTTCCGATCGTCGCGCTACGCGAGGGGGCGCCGGAACGCAGCGGGATCGTATTAGCGACGCCGCGCGCCCTTGTCGCTAAGACGAGCGCCCGTGGGACGGCAAACGGGCCCGTCCTCGGTTACGCTTTCGAAAGATCGCTCCATTCCACGGCGCCGCTGGCGGCTCGGCCGGCAAACGTGAACGTCGATCTCCGGCTCACGGGCCTCATGGGGCACTACGTGTGGGGCATCAACGGACGGTCGTTTCCCATGGATGGTACGAAAATTCCGCCGTCGCCGGTCACGGTCAAACGTGGCGACCGCGTTCGCGTGACGTTCTCGAACCAGACCTCGATGTCGCACCCGATGCACCTCCACGGCCACGCCTTTCAAGTCATCGCGCTCAACGGTTCACCCATCGCCGGCGCGATGCGCGACACGGTCGTCGTGCCGACCCTGCGCACCGTCGAGATCGCGTTCGATGCCGACAATCCCGGCACGTGGATGCTGCACTGCCACAACGCTTGGCATCTGCAGGCGGGGATGGCGACGACCGTCAAGTACGTCGGGTGACCCTGCTTGCAGCCGGCGATCCGGCTCCGGTCTTTTCGCTCATGGATGCTGCCGGACGCGAGTTCGACCTCGCGGCCGCGCGCGGGAAGCCGCTGGTCGTCTTCTTCTATCCGAGGGATTCCACGCCGGGCTGCACCGCCGAGGCGTGTTCGTTCCGCGACGCGTACGAAGCGTTCGCAGCGGCGGGTGCGACGGTGGTCGGCATCTCCTCCGACGACGCCCAATCTCACGCCGGATTTGCCGGGAAGCACCGCTTGCCGTTCCGCCTCCTCAGCGACTACGGCGGCGCGGTGCGCGACGCATTCGGCATACCAAAGACGTGGGGACTGTTACCCGGACGCGCGACGTTCGTCATCGATGGCGACGGCGTCATCCGTCACGTCTTCAATTCGCAATTCCAGCCGGCCGCGCATGCGGCCCGCGCGCTCGAGGTCGTGCGCGGCCTGCCGTCGCCGGCTTAAGGTGTAACGAACGCCGGATCGATAGCCGAGCGCGCCAAGCGCTCGAAATCGGCAAACCGGCAGGGATAGCCGGCATCGGCGGTACTGCAACCGCGAACGAAAAGCGGAAACACGGGCGGGGGGTTCGCCAGCGTCAAAGCCGTCGCGGCGCGCATCTGATCCAGCGTAGCGGCCGTGTAGGAAATCCGTACGACCGCGGCGCCGTCGCTCACGCGGTTCCCCACCTCGAAAACCAGCGCGCCTCCGGGCGCGGCGTCGTTTGGCTGGTAGGTCGGAAGCACCCACGAGACGCCCAGCATTGCCGCGACGTTTGCGATGTTGCCGTCGTGCCCGACGACGAACGTCGCCTTGTCGGTGACCGGCCCGAACGCGCCGGCCGTGCCGGAGTTCGCTTCGGCCTGCTCCAGCGTTGCCAGAACGTGACTGAGGAGATTCGATCCCTTTACCGACGCGGTGTACGGTGCGCGCTGCGTCAGCTCGTAATACAGCGTGCGCACGCGCGACATGTCCTCGATCTGTGCCAAGCTCGCGCGTCCCCAGCCGACTTGGTTCATCGGAAAGCCGTTGGCGTATTCCATCTGCAAAATTTCGGCAATCTCCTGAGCCCGGTCGAACGGCGCATCGATTCGTGCGACGTCCTCTCCGGTGCCGGGAACGACGCTGAGCGTTCCGTTCGGTATCGGGCGCCCCGTTACGCGTTCCACGCTCGCAATCGGCTGAGCGTACGCCGCGCGCAGCGCACTCAGATCGCTGCCGTACCGGCCGCGCAAAGCGGCCACGGCCAGCGCGCGGTTGCCGTTCCATAGCGTCCCCGCGACCGGATGGAAGATCGGATCGGTGTCGACGTCGGTCCGGTAATGCACGGCCGGCGCGGTACACCCAGGGAACATCCCTCGAGCGTAACCTTGCGCCGTCTTGACGGTTCGCTCGCCCAGATCCGATGCGAAATAGACGACGGCCGCATCGGCACAGCCGGACGGCGCCAGCAACCCGCTCGCGGCCAACGCTTCGCGATAGTAGGAGCCCATCGAAACGGCGAGCGTGAAACCGCGCGCCGTCAGGAAGCCGGGCGGTACGCCGAAATCGGGCCACGGATCTTTCGCCAGCGTCGCAAGTTCGGCGGGTTTGGCGGTCGGCGACCGCACGCCGTGGCGACTGAGCACGAGAACGAAGCGGACCTTGACGTCGTCGGCGTTAGCGGCCACCGGCAATAGAGCAGCGTAAAGAGCGCAAGCTACGAGCAACATCGAACGAAGCGGTGCGAACATGTCCGGTACGTTCTTTCCCAACAGCTCGGAAGACTGCTTACGGCGACGGGGAGGCGGGCGAGCTCGGCGACGGACCGGGCGACGCGGCGTTCGTTTCGATTTGCCATCCGCCGCCGAGCGCCTGATACAAGTTCACGAGGTCGAGCCGCTCGCTGAGTTGTGCCTGCGAGAGCTGCACCTCTGCACTAAACGCGCGCGTCTGACTGTCCAAGACTTCCAAGTACGACGTGACGCCGCCCTCGAAGCGCAAGTTTGCAAGACGAGCCGAATCCACCGCCGCAAACTCGTTTTCCGCCGAGGCGACCGTGATCTCGCGATCCTTGTCGTAATCGACCAGCCCGTCGGAGACGTCGGAAAACCCCTGATGCACCGATTGCACGTACGACAGAACCGCCGCCTCTTTGGCGGCCTGCGCCTGGCCGACCGCCGCGTGCGCCGCGCCCGCGTTGAAGATCTGTTGTACGAGTTGCGGAAGAATCGAGATGTAGCCTTGCCCGAAATTGGCGAAGGGCACCTGAACCGTGCCGGCTCCGGCCGCGGCCTGCAGCGTGACTTGCGGAAACAGCAGAGAACGCGCCACGCCGATCTGCGCGTTGGCCGCGATCAGCGCCTCTTCCGAAGATCGGATGTCGGGACGCCGCTCCAGCAGTTCCGACGGCAGCCCGGCCTCTGGAATCAGCGGCATTGCGATTTGGTCCCGGAGCGGCAACCCGCGCGGCACCGCCGACGGATACCCGCCGAGCAGCACGCTCAACGCGTTTTCCGCCTGCGCGGTGGCGCGCTCGATCTGCGGGATTGCGACCTGCGCCTGCGCGACCAGTTGCTCGGCCTGGCGAACGTCTTGCAACGTGCCGACCCCGCCGTAAAGCCGAGCGCGGACCAAGTCTAGACTCTGGCGGCGAACCGCCAAGTTGGATCTGGCGATTCGCAGTTCGTTGTCCAGCTCGAGTATTTGAAAGTACAGCGAGGCGGTCGACGCGACCACCGCCGCCATCACCGTTTGTTGGGCGTACTGCGCTTGCAGCGACTGCGCGCGAGCCGCGGCCGTCGCGCTGCGATACTTCCCGAAGAAATCGAACTCATAGGACAGCGCCAGAAGGCCGTTGGGCGAGAAGGTCGACTTCGGCGTCAGGATGGACCGCTGGCCGTTCGTTTGACTGTACTGGGCGCTGAACACGGCGTTGATGCTCGGATACAGGTTTGCCGCGGTGATCGTCAGCTGAGCCTGCGCCTCCTGAACCCGTTGCGCGGCGACGTTTACGTCTTGGTTCTGCGCCACCGCCACGCGCAGCAGCGCGAGCAGCTGCGGATCCTTGAAGAGCTGCCACCACCCCAGGTCGCCGAGCGATGCCTGCGTCGCGGACGCCGGTGCCTGATCGCGGTAGACGGGCGGCAGTGCGGTTTCCGGCCGCGAGTAGTCCGGCGCGCACGTCGCGAGCACTTGCGCGAGGATCAACCCGATCAGCGCGAGTTTCACTCGCCCGCTTCCGGCTCGCCGGCGGCGGCGTCGAGCTTCGGCGCGCCGCCACGCCCGTCCACGGCGTTTTCGATGGCCGCATACAGAACGGGGATGAAAAATACGCCCAGCAGCGTCGCCGCCGACATACCGAAGAACACCGCCGTTCCAAGGGAATGACGGGCCGCCGCGCCCGCTCCCGACGCGAGCATCAGCGGAACCACGCCCAGGATGAACGCGAACGACGTCATCAGGATCGGCCGGAACCGAATGCTCGCTCCCTGCAAGGCAGCCTGCGAAAACGGCAGGCCCTCTTTGTCGCGCTTGTCTTTAGCAAACTCGACGATCAGGATCGCGTTCTTGGCGGCTAGTCCGATCAACATGATAAGGCCGATTTGGATGTACACGTCGTTGGGCAGGCGGAACAGCCACGCGCCGAAGAATGCACCAAAGACGCCGATCGGAATTCCCAATATCACGCTAAACGGAATCGCCCAGCTCTCGTACAGCGCCGCGAGAAAGAGAAAGACGAGCGCGATCGACAGCACGAATGTTAACGCCTGGGCGCCGCCCGCCTGGTTCTCTTGCAAAGCCGTTCCCGTCCATTCGTAGCCGTAGCCGGCCGGGACCGCCGTCTTGGCGACGTCCTCCATCGCGGCGATCGCCTGTCCGGAGTTGTAGCCGGCCGCCGCCGCCCCGTCGATTTCCGCCGTCCGATAAACGTTGTAGCGCTGGATCAGATTCGGCCCGTTCGAAAGCTTCGGCGAACTAAACGTGTCGATCGGCACCATGCTGCCGGTCCTGTTGCGCACGAGGAACGAACCGATATTGGCGGCGCCGGCACGATATTGGGGATCGGCCTGGAGCATCACTTTCCAGCTCCGATTGAACAGGATGACGTTGTTGACGATATAGCCGCCCAGATACGTCTGCAGCGTCGTGAATACGTCGGTGAGCGGAATGCCCAGCGTCTTGACCTTGTCGCGATTGACGTCGAGGTCGATCTGCGGATAATCCACCGAGTACTGCGTGCTGACGTTGGCAAGCTCGGGGCGCTGCGATGCGGCCGCGAGGACGCCGGACGCCACTTTCGCAAGATCGGCGGGCGAGTGTCCGGTGCGGTCCTCGATCATGAACTGAAATCCGCCTGAGTTCCCGAGTCCCGGAATCGGCGGAGGCGGAAGCGGCAGCGTCTTGGCTTCGGTATGCGCGGAGGCCCGCCGGTACGCTTCGAGCAGTATCGAACGAAGGCTCAAACTCTTGGCTTTGCGCCGTTCCCAAGGCTCGAGGATCACCGCCAGGCCGGTAACGTTCGATTGCTGAGCGTTGTTGAGTACGTTAAAGCCGCCAAGCGTAACGACGTCTTTGATGCCCGGAATCGATTTGACGTCGCGCTCGATCGCGTCCGCGGCCGCGCGAGTCCGCTGGAGCGACGCGCCTTCCGGCAGGACGACGGACAGAAAGAAGTACCCTTGATCCTCCAGCGGAACGAAGCTTCCGGGCAGCGTCTTGAGCAACAGTCCGGCGCCCAGCGCGAAGGCGGCCAGCAGCGCGAGCAGCAACGCGGTTCTGCGCAGGCAAATCCGGACGAGGTTCGTGTATCGGTCGCGCACCGTCGCGAAGCGGTCGTTGAACCACCCGATGAACGCGCCGAGCGGGCCGCGCATCGGCGTGCGCGGGCGCAAGAGCAGGCCGCAAAGCGCCGGCGTCAGGGTCAGCGCGACCAGCGCGGAGAGCAGCACCGAAAACGAGATCGTCAGGGCGAACTGTTGGTAGAGTTGCCCCGTAATGCCCGGAAGAAATGCGGACGGCACGAACACGGCCGTGAGAACCAGTGCCGTCGAAACCACGGGGGCTTGCACCTCGCTCATGGCCTTAATCGTGGCATCTTTGGGTCCGAGGCCCTCCTCGATATGACGTTCGGTCGCCTCCACGACGACGATCGCATCGTCGACGACCAGCCCGATCGCCAGGACGATGCCGAAGAGGGAGAGCGTGTTGATCGAAAACCCGAGCGGTACGAACGCGGCGAACGTCCCGACGAGCGAGACTGGGACCGCCAGCATCGGGATCAGCGTCGCGCGCGTGTTTCCCAAGAAGACGAACACCACGATGAAGACGAGCACGAACGCTTCGAACAGCGTCTTGAGCACGTCGTGAATGGAGGCGTGCACGAAGTCGGTGGTGTCCAGCGTGATCGCGTACTGCATGCCGGGTGGGAACGACTGTGCCAGCCGGGCCATCGTGGCGCGCACCGCGTTGGCGGTGCTGATCGCGTTGGCCGTCGGACTCTGATAGATGAGAATTGCGGCGGTCGGGTTGCCGTTGAGTTCGCCGAACATGTTATAGCTCTGCGCCGCCAACTCGGCGCGCCCGACGTCCCGGATGCGGATCATCGATCCGTTCGAAAGCGTTCGCAAACTGACGTCGTTGAACTGTTCGGTCGAGTCGAGGAGTCCCTGAACGTTGACGGGCGTCTGGAAAGCCGTGCCCGGCGGGGCGGGCGCCATGCCGAGCTGACCCGCAGGAGCGAGCGCGTTCTGCTCGCTGAGAGCCATGATCACGTCGCTGGGCTGCAGGTCCAGGCCGGCCAGCGCGTCGGGGCGCAGCCAAATTCGCATCGAGTAGTTACCGGCGCCACCGAGGATCGTGCTTCCGACGCCATTCACCCGCGCGATGTTGTTGATGACGTTGATGGTCGCATAGTTGCTCAGAAACAACCCGTCGTAAGTGTCGTCGGGTGAGTAGAGCGTGACGATCATCAACATGGACGGAGACTGCTGGGTAACGGTGACGCCGTAGTTATTGACCGCAGAGGGGAGTTGGCTCGCGGCCGCCTGGACGCGATTTTGTACCAGGTTCGCATCTTCGTTCACGTCGGAACCCACCGAAAACGTCGTCGTCAGGCTATAGATCCCGTTCGACGTGCTCAGCGAGTTCATGTAGAGCATGTTTTGAACGCCGTTGACTTGCTCTTCGATGTTGTTTGCGACGGCCTGCTCGACCACCGAAGCGTTGGCTCCCGTATAGGCGGTGCTAACCTGGACCGTCGGAGGCGTGATTTGCGGATACTGCGCGATCGGCAAGGTGAACAGCGCTATGGATCCAGCCAGCACGATCAAGAGCGAGATGACGATTGCGAAGATCGGTCGCTCGATAAAAAATCGTGACACGCGCTACTTTCCGGGCGCCCGCACGGGCGACGGAGCGACGACGGCATCCGGTTTGATACGGTTGATGCCTCCGACGACGACGACGTCGCCGTCTTGCAATCCGCTCTGCACGATCACGTCGCGTCCAAACTGCGTGCCGAGCGAGACGGAGCGCACCTGAACCTTGTCGCCGGGGCCGACGGTGTAGACGACGCTGGTACCCTGAAGCGTCTGGACGGCGGTCTGCGGGACGAGCAGTGCGTTGGCGGCCGTGGAGATCGGAAAGTCGACGCGAGCGAATTGACCCGGCCGCAAAAGGCCCTGCGGGTTTGGGAAGAGGCTTTCGACGTCGATGGTGCCCGTCTGCTGATCGACCGCGCGATTGATGCCGGCCGGCGTTCCTTTATACGGGTACTGCGAGCCGTCCGACAGGAACAGGGTGAGCACCGGGCGCCGCGCCTCGTCGCGCATTTGGAGCAGACGCGGTGCCACCCTGAGGTAGTCGCTCTCGCTGAGCTGAAAAACGACCTTCATCGGATCGACGGTCGAAACGGTCGCGAGCGACGGAGTCTTAGCCGGGCTCACGTAGTTACCCTGATCCACGTTGAGGAAGCTGATGATGCCCGTTACCGGCGACGTGATGGTGGTATAGCCGAGGTTGAGCTTGGCGTCGATGAGCTGAGCGGTGGCCTGATCGAGATCGGATTTCGCGTTGAGGATCGACGTTCGCTGGTTGAGCTCGACGTCTTGGAGCTGGGCCTTGGCCGCGTACAGCGACGCCGCCGAGGTCGCGTACTGCGCCTGCGCGTTGTACAGATCCGTTTGCGGAACCGCTTCCTCCTGTGCCAGCGGCTTGATGATCTGCAGTCTGCTTGACGGCGCGGAAGAAAACCGCGGCGTCCGCGGCAACTTGTGCCTTCGCGCTCTGGTCGGCAACGTTACTCTGGGCACGGATGAGGTTCGCGTTCGCCTTGTCCACGGACGCTTCGGCCGCCAACACGGCCGCCTGATACTGGTCGGGTTGAATCTGCATCAACAGTTGGCCCCGATGCACGAACGACCCGTCGCGGAAATTTACGGTCTGGAGGTAGCCGTCCACGCGGGGCACGAGGTCGATCTCTTGCACGGCTTGCGTGTGCGCGACGTAGTCGGCCATAACCGGCACGTCGCGGCGAACGACCTTTTCAACCGAGACCGGAATCGGCGAAGGCGCCGGAGCGGCACCGTGTCCCCCGCAACCCGCGAGCGCGACTAAGAACACGAGGCCGTGGCTTGCGCGTGGATACGCAGATTTTGCCATGCTCTAGACGTCGCTCCCGACAAACGGCCTATTCCGGCGCGATACTCGGAACGGGCCGCTCCAAAGCGATGGGGTTGCCGACCTGCGAGCGGCGGTCCTGCCCTTGCCGAGCGCGACGGCGCGTGCGGGCGGTGGGTCCGCTCTTCTTCGCGAAAGCAAGGCGAATTCAACCGGACGTAAGGAGTCGTTGCAATGCAACTTGGAATGATCGGCTTGGGGCGCATGGGCGCAAACATGGTTCGCCGCTTGACGAACGGCGGGCATTCGTGCGTCGCGTACGACCGCAACCAAAGCGCCGTCGAAGCGGCCGCGTCCGGCGGAGCCGAAGGTGCGTCGTCGCTTGCCGATTTCGTCGCCAAGCTCGCGAAACCGCGGGCGATTTGGTTGATGGTGCCGGCGGGCGCCGTCGACGCCAGTTTGGACGAATTGGCACCCCTACTTTCGCCCGGCGACGCCGTCATCGACGGCGGAAATTCGTACTATATCGACGACATCCGCCGTGCGCGACGGTTGCGAAAAGACGGTCTCGAGTACGTCGACGTAGGAACCAGTGGAGGCGTATGGGGATTGGAACGCGGCTACTGCATGATGATCGGCGGCGGCGACGGCACCGTCAAGCGTCTCGATCCGATCTTTAAGACGCTGGCGCCGGGCGCGGGCACCATCGACCGCACTCCCGGCCGCGAAAAGGCCGCAGGCACCGCCGAGGAAGGCTATTTGCACTGCGGGCCAAACGGGGCCGGCCATTTCGTCAAGATGGTCCACAACGGCATCGAGTACGGCATGATGGCTGCGTACGCCGAAGGACTGGGCATCCTGCGTTCGGCGAACGTCGGCAAACAAGATCGCCCCGTGGACGCCGAGACGACGCCGTTGCGCGACCCCGGGGACTACCAATACGATCTGAACTTGCCCGACATCGCCGAGGTGTGGCGGCGCGGAAGCGTGATCGCCTCGTGGCTACTCGATCTGACCGCGATCGCGTTGCTCAAAGATCCTCAGCTCGCCAATTTCGGCGGCCGCGTTTCGGATTCGGGTGAGGGCCGCTGGACGATCAAGGCGGCAATCGATGAAGGCGTGCCGGCGCCGGTGCTCACCAGTGCGCTGTACGAACGTTTCAGCTCGCGCGGCGAAGCCGAGTTTCAAAATAAGCTGCTTTCCGCGATGCGCTACGAGTTCGGCGGCCACTTGGAAACGAACGAGCCTGGGAAGTGACGAAAGCGCTCTCGAGAAGTTTGACGTAGAGAGCGCTTGATGGAGCAGGCGCGCTCGATATCGCTCGGCCCCAGGGTGCTCTGGACGATCGCGCTCACGCTGTTCGTCGTTGCTTACAATGTCGGCGCGCTTCCAGCCATCATGCCGGCGATCGTTCGCGATCTCGATTCGAACATGGGCGCGGTTCAAAGCGTCCTCGTGCTCTTCTCGCTGGTGACGGCGTCGTTCGCACCGACGGCCGAGAATTTGTGCAAGTATTTCGGCCGGACTCCCGTCTTCCTGACGAGTTTGGCCGTCTATACCATCGGCATCGTCGCAACCGCTCTTAGTCCGTCCATGTCCGCGCTGGCCGTGAGTTTCGTCCTTTTGGCGGGCATCGGGGCCGCGTCGTTGGTCAGCACGCCGTGGACGATCGCCGACCTGGTTTCGGGCGGCAAGATCGATCAGCGAGTGACCGTCGCGCTCAGCGTTGCGACGACCAGCGGAGCCGTTGCCGGTGCGCTCGCCGCCGGATTTCTGGCTTCGGGAATCGGCTGGCGCTGGTCGTTCGCGCCTTCGCTCGCCGTCTTGCTCTTCATCTTTGCATTCAGCCGGGAACTGCCCAAGCTGGGCGGCCGGACGGATCAGCCGATCGACTGGGTCGGAGGTCTCTTGTCGTTCTTGGGCTTCGGATCGATTTTGTTGGGCGTGAGCTTGGGGGGCGAGTTCGGGTGGTGGATGCCTCGGCGTGAGTTTTCGATCGCCGGCCACGTGCTGCCGCCCTTCGCGCTTTCGATCGTACCGACGCTGCTGGCGGCCGGCGCCATCGAATTGGGGCTGTTCGCGTTCTGGCAGCGCAACTTCGTACGAAGCCGCGCCTCGCTCGTGAGCGTCGGATTGCTGCGGCGCCCGGTGTTCGTGTTCGGGACGCTCGCCGCTATGGTGCAAACGCTGATAGCGACCGGCGTGCAATTCAATCTCTATCAGTATCTGCCGTTGGCCGCGTCGCTCGATCCGTTTCGCACGGCGCTCGCGATCGTCCCCTATCCGGTGGCTCTCACGATCGTGACGATCGTCTCGAGGCTGCTGCGCCTAAACGATCGAGTCGCTCCGAAATATCTCGTGTACGCGGGGCTAGCTCTGCTTGCGCTCGGTATCGCCCTGCTGAGAGCGCGCGTGCAAGCCGGATTGTCTCCGCTCGATCTGCTGCCGGGTCTGATGGTCATGGGCGCCGGATCGGGCTTGTTCATGTCGTCCATCGGTGACCTTACCTATGCCGCTGCCTCACCCGAAGAGCGTCCGCAAGGCTCGGCGATTTACAATCCGGTTCAGAACCTCGGCACGTCGCTCGGAAGAGCGATACTCGGCACGCTCTTCGTCTTTGCGTCGGCGCGCGGCGTGGTGGACGGGGTTGCCCAGCAGGTCGGGGTAACGTTGTCGCGCGGCGAACGGCGCGAGCTGATCTTCCGGCTGCAAGAGATGATTCAAACCATGTCCCGCTCGGAACTCGTGTCGGCAGTGATGGGCAATCTGCCAAAATCCATGGGGCCGGTGGTGCGCTCGGTCGAGCTCGAGGCTTCGACGTATGGCATCAAGACGTCGTTCCTGTTGGCGATCGCTTTGACGGTTGTCTGCTTTCTGCTGGCTCGCCGCCTGCCAGCGTTCCCGTCAGAGATTCCGGCGACGGTAGACGCCCCTTCGACCGACGCATAACGAGGTAAACGGCATCGCCTTGGAACAGCATCCGTGCATGGAACCCAACGAACCTGGACGCCTGGGGAAAAGGAGAGGTTCTTGAGCGAAACTCCGGGCCCGAACGTGCAAGCCGAGTTGGCAAAGGAACGAAATCGCGCCGCCGCCGAGCGCACGCTCATGGCGTGGGTCCGAACCTGCCTTTCTCTGATCAGTTTCGGCTTCGGCATCGACAGTATCGTACGTGCGATCGAGCAGCGTTCGCAGGCCGCCATCGACACGACGCGCTTCTCGAGCATTCTGGGCCTCGCGCTGGTGGCTCTGGGAACCTACGCGATGATCGTATCCGCATCGGAGCACGCGGGCGAGTTGCGTTATATCACGCGTCCGGAAGGATACGTCTACCGCCAGCGGCGCTCGCTCGCTCTGACGGTAGCGGTATGCCTGGTTTGCATCGGGGTCGTTGCGTTCGTCGCAATCTTGTATCGCTTGATATGACGACGATGCCGCAGCAAAACGAGACGACCGAGCTTGCCAGGGAGCGCGGCCGCGAAGCCGCGGAGCGCACGCTCACGAGCTGGATCCAGGGCTGCATGACGCTCATCGGATTTGGGCTTGCTTACGAGACGGCTAGCGGCGCGACCGGGGCACCCTACGCGGCGCTGATCGCGATCGCCGTCGCGCTATTCTTATTGACGATAGCGATCGTCGGGCACGTGGGTCGCATCAAGACGATGGAAGGCCGGGAGCGGTTCAACGCAAGCGTGCTCTACGCGCTTTCGGCGGGCGGGATCATCGTCTTCGGCATCGCCGCGACCTCTGCGGTAATCTTGCAAGCGCGCTGACGCCATCCGCCCATACGTCGCCGGCGTTCTACCGGCAGGCGATCGCCATCGATGGAGGTTCTTGTGAAATCATACGCGTTTGCCGCCTTGGCGCTTGCATGTATCGCTGCAGTCCCCGTGCTGGCGGCGAACACGCCCTCCCCGATGCCTTCGAAAACGCCTCGCACCTTGCCGGGCCACTCGATGGGGCATACCATGGCGCCGATCACGCCCCACACGTCCTCCGGCCACAAGACGGCGTCTCCGTCGCCGTCACCCAGCCATACGAGCGCCCCTCATTCGATGGCGCACGCATCGGCAAAGCCGTCGGCAAGCCCGAGGATCTAGGGGCGCCTCAATCTTCACACTTGGTGGAGCTGTCGGGGTACTGCCCCCCGAGTCCGAGAAGCCTAGCCGGCGCGTTCTCCAGGCTCAGCTTCGAATTTACCTTATTCGAACGTACGCCTCAAAGCGGGGCTTACCGTTCGCCGCAGATCCTATTTCTCGCGCGCTCGTCGAATCACGCTTGCGCGCCAGCCCGAATTTATGGCCGGAAAACGGAGCGGTTCGGGCCGACTCTCCGCGTCCGGTGACTAACCTAGATTAGGCAGCCAGTGCGTATTGGTTGTTGGCAGGTATTGCCGTGCGATCGTTTTAGGAGAGCTCGCAACTCCGCCTGCTGACGTCGGCCGCGGACCTTCCCGTCGAACCTAATTCAGCCCCATAGCCAAGTGACACCCCACTATACCACGCCCGCACAAAACAGGTTTCATATAGAAGTGCTACGACCGTGAGCGGCCGCGTGGCCGCTCGGGGCCAACGCCCCTCAACAGGCTCATCCTTCGACGGGCTCATCCTTCGACAGGCTCAGGATGACATGTCCGATACCCTAGTTGTCATCCTGGGCCTGTCGAAGGACGAGCTTGTCGAAGGACGGCCCCGTACTTACGGCAGGATGCTGTAGAAGGGGAGCGCCTTGACGGTCTTGACGACGGCGGGATCGTCCACGACGTAGGCCGTCGTCTTCTGAATTAGCGAACCGTCGCTGGCGTAGTAGGCCTGCTTGGCCACCGCGCTGCTCAGAGCGCTAACGGTCGTCGCCTGCCGGGCGCGCTGCAGGGTGCCGTCCTTTTGACGGAAGCAGAGCTGCGTCGCGCGCTGGTCGCCCTTGTTGTCGAACGTATGCGAATGCACCCACGCGTAGTTGCTGCCTTGCTTCCAAACGTCGACCAGGGTGATCGACTTGGGAGTTTTTTCCAGCGTAGTCACGTCGGCGTCGCTGACGACCTTCCAATGGTTTTGGACGAGCACGAGGTGCGTCGGATGCAGCGCCATGGTGGCGTCCTCGATCGCCGAGCAATCCGTGTCGATGGCTTTCACGGCGGCAGCCGTGCTCGCCATCGTCCCTTGCGCCCACACCATCGCCGGCGCAAAGCCGGCTACTGAGAGTGCAACCAGGGCGGCGATGGCTCTCGCGAGTGTTTTCATTACGTCGAAGTCCTCTCTTGTTAAGCTATGCGATAATAGCGCCTACTGCGGCGAACGGCAACGAATGGATCTAAGGATTGAGACGCCCGCGGACGGGCGGTTCGCCGGTTTCCAGCATGGTCTCGGCTTCGATGCCCGCAACGGTTTGGCGAATTCTTTCGGCGTCTTCACGCATCGTTTCCGCGAGCGTTTTTAAATCGCCGGCGGCCAGCGCGATACGCTCGCCGCGAGCCTCGATCGCCCCTGCCCCCGACGCGCTCGCGCGCGCCGCGTCGGCGCCCGCTTGCGAGCCGCGTTCTACGTCGGCCGCCCCGGCTGCCAGACGCGCGGCCGCCAAATAGCCCTCTTCCACCAACCGTTCGGCAGCGTCCGACGCCTCCACCAGAGAGGCGGCGATCGATTCTTGGTCGCCGCCGGCCGCAGCCAGCGCGGCGATGCGCGCTCGCGCCGCGGTGAGGCCGCTCGCGATTCCCGCCAGCGCCGCCGTCGCGCTGCCGAGCGTTTCACGCCCAAGTTCCGCGGCAGTACTGCCGCGCCGTCCGGCCGCGCCCGCGCGATCGCCTTGTGCGGACGCCGAACGAACCAACGCGCCGATTTCCTCCGTAACGCTCGCGGACGCGTCCGCAAGTTGCCGCAACTCGGCCGCGACGACCGCGAAGCCGCGCCCCTTATCACCGGCCCGCGCGGCCTCGATGGACGCATTAAGCGCGAGCAGGCTGGCGCGCTCGTAAAATTCGTCGACCTTCCCCGTAATCGGTGCGATTTGGGCGGCGCTGCGTTGCAGCGCTTCCGAGACCGCGAGCAGTTCGTTCATCGCACCCGTGACCACGACCGTCGCGCGGTCAGCTTGCCGAATCGCAGCGGCCGCTTCGTCGGCGTTCGCTCTGGCGGTCGCCGAGAGGTCGAGTAAGTCTTTGGAGGCCTGTGTCGCCGCGCCGGCGCCTTTCATCAAGGCGTGGAGCATGCCGGCGTTACTCTGCACGCACTCGCGAAGCCGTCCCGCGGTTTCGCGCGTACGTGCGGCGAGTTGGGCGAGATCGCGAGCGCCGTGCGTCACGCGCGCAACCGCCGTATCGAGGTCCTGGATCGTCACGGCCGAGCCCGAAAGCGCACCCGCGTTCTCGCGCGCGTCGAGCGCGAACGTCTCCGCGCGTACGGCCAGGTCCGATGCGGATCGCTCGAGCATCTCGGCCGTCTCGTGGATGTCCCCGACGGCGCCCCGCACGGCATCGGACGACACCGCGAATGACGGTTCGAGCGGCGCCGGCTCCCGCGCGCGTCCGTTCTCCGAAACGGCGTGCGCGCCGGCACCCGCGACCAAATTCGACCGGGCCGCCGCGACTTCGGAAAACGCTTCCACCAGTAGCCCGCTCTCGTGAGAAAGTCGCGGTTGTCCGTAGAGCTCGTGATCGCGCACGGCTTCGCCGGCGCGCAGCCGGCCGATCAGGTCCACGGTACGGGTAATTGGCTGCGCGATCGTACGTGCCAAGATGCGAATCGCGAGATACGCAACCAGCGCTCCCGCCCCCAGCGCGCACGCGCCGAGTATCGCGCCGTTTATCGCGGCGTCGCCGGGTTTGATCGCACCGTTCTGAACTTGGTGCGCGAGGCGTGCGGCGCCGCCGGCGACCGCCAGCGCGACGATTCCGATGGCCAGAGCGAATGCGACGTAAAAGCGGCGCGCGATGCCGCCGCGCGCGTTACGCGGTATCGCTTCAACGCGCGCGCGAACGCTCGATAGGACGCCGACCAAATCGCTGGTAAGGCCTTCGCCGCTAAACGAGGAAAGGACCGCGTTGGTCAGACCACCCGCGACGCCCGCGACGGCGGCCGCGATCAAGTTAGACGCCGCCGGTGACCCGGACAAGAGGTTGCCTAGCGCCGTCGCCAGCAAAGCTCCAGCCGGATACGCGGCCAGCGACCAGACCGGCCGCGGGTTGAACCGCGCAAGACGCGTCGCGCCTTCCGTAAACGTCATGCCGGAGCTCTCGTCGAAGCGGTCGCGCACGTACCCGAGGTCGGAGCGCCGCAGCTTGCGCGCGACGGGGAAGGCCAGCGCGCACAGCGCGACGCCGACGAGGGCGCCGACGCCGAACTCGCGTGGCGACCAGGCGCCCCACGTAACGGCGACGACCAGGGTCGTGACGAGCGCCGCCAGCGTCGTGAGAATCGCGCCGCGCTCGAAATCGATGACGCGCTCGTCGAAGCGGACGGCGGCCTCGTACAGGTCGACGGTACCGTGAACCTCAGCCATCGGGGATACCATTCGCCGCCGCGGCCGCTGGGGCTTGGGCCTGCTTGCCCGGCGCCAGGGAGGCCTTGACCGAGGCAGCCAGCGCCGGGGTCATGCCCTTGACCGCCGCAATTTCGTCGAGCTTGGCTCGCCGGATTGCCGCGACCGAGCCGAAGGCCTCGAGAAGGCGCTTCTTCCGAACCGGGCCAACGCCCGACAACGCGTCCAACGCCGATTGGGTCATCGCCTTATCGCGCCGCGAGCGGTGGAACGTAACGGCAAAACGGTGGGCCTCGTCGCGCAACCGCATGACGAGGTGTAACGCCGCCGAGTTCGGCGGTAAGACGATCGGGTCGGATTGGCCGGGCACGTATAGCCATTCGTGCTCCTTAGCCAAACCGGCGACCGGCAGGCCGGTCATGTCCATCTCTTCCATAACCTCGACGACCGCTTGGAGCTGGCCTTTCCCGCCGTCGATGAGCAGCAGGTCGGGGCGCTTGTCGAACTTCTCTTTCTTGGCTAGTTCGCGCTCGCCGAACGATGCGCTCTCGTCGGTTTCGCGACGCAGGTAACGCAGCCGGCGGCGGAGCGTTTCTTGCATCATTGCAAAATCGTTCGGTCCGCGGTCGTACTGGATCTTGAATTTCCGGTATTCGCTCTTCTTCGCCCGGCCTTCCACGAAGACCACCATCGAGGCAACCGGATTGGTGCCTTGGATATTCGAGATGTCGTAGCATTCGATCCGGTGGGGCGGCTCGGGGAGTTCGAGCGCGTTGGCCAAGTCGGTGAGCGCACGCGACTGCGCGGTTTCCTGCACTTCCTGGTGTGCGAGAAACGCCTTGAGATTCTGCTCCGCGTTCTTCTGCACGAGGCGAAGATACTCGGCGCGCGGCCCCCGCTGCGCGTGCAGGATGCGGACGCGTTGACCTTTGAGAGCCGAGAGCCACGCGGCGATCACGTCGCGCTCGCCGGGCACCAGTTGCGTCAGGACCTCTTTAGGAACCGCCGATGCGACCGCGCGCGCGGCGGACGTGCGCGACCGCGCCTTTTCGGCGACCGGTGCCTGATTGTCGCGAGCGGTGCGTCCGGTCGAAAGGATCGCCGGCTGCGGCGCGCTGGCGGTCCGCGCCGTGTAGAACTGTTTGAGAAATTCTCCCAGAATCTCGGCGTCCGGGCGATCGACGACGCCGTCGAGGATGAAGTGCTCTTGTCCGATGAGCTTTCCGCCGCGAACCAGGAACGCTTGCACGCAAGCTTGGCCGCGCGCTCGCGCGATCGCGATCAGGTCCATGTCCAGCCGCGATTTCCATACCACCTGCTGGCGCTCGGTGACGCGGCGCACGGCAACGATACGATCGCGAATGCGCGCGGCCGCCTCGTACTTCATCCCCTCCGCCGCGGCGCTCATCTCGACGGCCAGCCGCGCCAGCAGCGACTCCTGTTTTCCTTCCAAGAACAGCAGCACTTCCTCGACCATCGCATCGTATTCGGCTTCGCTTTGATAACCGACGCACGGCGCGAGACAACGCTTGATGTGGTACTGCAGGCAAGGCCGCTTGCGCCGGCCGTCGATCGGCTCGCGGCACGTCCGTAACGGAAAGACCAGACGGATCAAATCGATCAATTCGCGCAAGCCGTGCGCGTTGGTATAGGGGCCGAAGTAGCGCGCTCCATCGTCCTTGATCGTACGCGTAAAGACCACGCGCGAGAACGGCTCGCTGGTTACTTTCAAATATGGGTAACGCTTGTCGTCGCGCAACCTGACGTTGTAGGGCGGCTGGTAGCGCTTGATGAGGTTCGCTTCCAGGATCAGGGCTTCGACTTCGTTGTTGACGACGATCGTCCGCACGTCGACCACCCGTTCGACCATCGCCACCGTCCGCGGATGATGGACCGCGCCCTCTTGAAAGTACGAACGCACGCGGTTGCGCAGCGAAACGGCTTTCCCGATGTACAGAATTTCGCCGCCCGGACCGATCATTTGATAGATGCCGGGGGCGTCGGGAATCTGTGCCAGCGTGTCCTGCAGGTTCGTTCGAGAAACTCCCGTCTATGCCGCGCTTTCGGAACGTCGCGAGCGGACGACGGCCCAGACGACGCCGGCGGCGATGGCGGCCAGTGCAATCCCGAGCGCGATGCGGGAGTAGCGGTGGAGCATCGGATAGATCGCGCCGAGATGTTCGCCCAGTGCGTTACCGAGCAGGATCAAGCCGCCGCAGAACACGAGCGAACCCAGGAACGTCCAGGTGTAAAACGCGGCCAGATTCATCTCGGCGATCCCGGCCGGAATCGCCACGATGCCGCGAATCACCGGTACGAAGCGGCAGATGAAGATAGCGCTCGTGCCCCAGCGTTCGAAAAAGCCGTGGACGCGGTCGAGTTGCTGATGGTGGAACCGAACGTACTTGCCGAATTTTTCGACGAACGGGCGGCCGCCGAAACGCCCGATCGCGTAACCGATGCTTCCGCCCGTGAGTTCTCCGGCAACGGCGACGGCGATTGCGATCCACAGGCTGCTCAGATGCCCCGTCGCGACCAGCGCGCCGGCCGCCGGAAGGACGACTTCGCTGCCGACCGGAGCGCCGATGTTGCCCAGCGTCATCCCCACGAACAATCCGCCGTAACCGTATTTGTCGATGAGATCCAGGACGAGGGCTTGAAAATGCTCCACTAATCGTCCGCGCTAGGAATTCACGATGCCGGAAGCGTGCCTCAAAATTTCGGCGGCCACGCTTCCGCCCTCCTCGCGCAACGCCGCCAGCAGGTCCGCCGGTTCCACTTCGCGGGCTTCGCCGGCGCGCTCGTCGGCCAGCCGGACGATGTTCCTAACGCGGGGAGTCACCAGGATGCCCTCCCACAACCGCTCTTCGCCCGTCCCCAAAGCCCGCCGCACTTCGGCATGGACTTCGCGTGCGTCGATGCCGTCGCGGCCGAGCGCCTGAACGATGGCGGAATCCCTCTCCTCGAGCAGCGCGGCTAACAGATGCTCGGCACCTACGTAGTAGTGGCTGTGATTGCGGCACTCTTGTTCGGCGGCGCGCAAAACGCGGCGCGATGCGGCGCTAAATCTCGAAAACACGTCTCACGAGCGGCGGTACGACCGCCTGCGGGAATTCCAACGGTGGAGAATGGTCGGGGCGACTGGATTCGAACCAGCGACCTCTTCGTCCCGAACGAAGCGCTCTACCAAGCTGAGCCACGCCCCGAAAACTCCCGCTAATTCGAAAGGACAGACTGTCCTCCTGCCACCAGGGGAAAGGCGGCACTCCTTGAACGAGTCGGTGCGCCCATGAGATACCTTATTGTCGGTTGCGGACGCGTGGGCTCGGCTCTCGCAAAACTCCTCGATGCCGACGGCCACGAAGTCATCGTGGTCGACGAGAATCCAGCCGCTTTCAAGCGATTGGGCGCCGCATTCAAAGGCCACGTCGTCGTGGGAACCGGAATCGACCACGACGTTCTCAAGCGAGCCGGAGCCGCCAGCGCCGACGGATTCGTCGCCGTGACCGACGGCGACAATCGCAACATCATGGCTGCCCTGATCGCCCGGCGAATGTTTAAGATCGAACGCGTCGTCGCCCGCATCTACGACCCGGCGCGCGGACATATGTACCGGGAACTCGGCGTGCAAACCGTCGTTCCAACCACGATGGGAGCCAAGCTCATCCGCGACGTCCTCTTGGAGTCACCGTGGGACCCGGGGATATCGTTCGATTTTGGCCGCGTCACCTCGATCGACGCGATCGTGCCTCCATCCGAGTCCGGGAAACGCGTCGGTCAGGTCGAGCAGGAGGGCCGCATTCGCATCGCCGCAATCCGTCGCGACGACGCCGTCATCGTCGCGTCGGACGGCTTCGTCTTGGCCGCCGGCGACGAGATCAACGCCGTCGTCGCGCCGGAAGCGATATCGGACTTCGCGCGCGCCTTCGGGCGCGTCACCGCAAGCGCCAAGGTCAACGCCTAGTGTTCGTCCTTATCGTCGGCGGCGGAAAGGTCGGCTCGTACCTCACCCGCGCACTCATCGCCAAGGGTCACGAGGTCGTCGTCATCGAGAAGGTCGAGCGTAAAGCGAAGATGCTGGACCGGTTGATCGACAAGCAGGTGACGGTCGTCGGCGACGGTTGCGATCCGCTGGTACTCGACGCCGCGGGCCTGGAGCGCGCGAACGTCGTCGTCGCCGACACCGGCGACGACGAGGACAACCTCGTGGTCGTGATTCTGGCCAAGCGCAAGACGGTCGCCCGTTGCATCGCCCGCGTGAACAATCCAAGTAACCGGCAAATCTTCGAGTCGCTCGACCCGGCGGACCCCGTGACCGTGATCTCCTCGACCGAGATCATCCTGGACGTTCTCAACGAGCAAGTCAACGCGGCCGAGTACAAGTCCGCGCTCGAGACGATGCACTTGTTCGGAAAGGGCGATCTGCAACTCGTCAAGATCTCGATTCCGCAAGGGTCTCCCATCGCGGGGAAGCGGCTTGCCGAAATTTCGTTCCCGCGCAACAGCGTATTGGTCGCGGTCGAGCGTGGCGACGACGAGCTCATGATTCCCAACGGCGACACGCAGCTCAATGCCGGAACGAAGGTCATCGCGATCGTCAAGAACGGCGCCATGGAGCAACTCCGTTCGCTCTTCTCCATTCCCGCGGCCGTACGATAGCCGGTACCACCCTCTCCTAAATGTAGCCTTTTCGTAAGGCGAGGACGGCGGCTTGGGTACGGTCGGCCGCCGAAAGCTTTTCCAGGATGTCCCGAATGTGCCCCTTGACCGTTCCCAGGCCGATGTGCAAGTCGCCCGCAATTTCTGCGTTGCTGCGGCCGTCGGCGATCAGACGCAACACGTCGTCCTCGCGCGGCGTCAGCGGCGATCGCGCGCCCGACGTTTGAACCGAGGCGGACGATGGCGAAAAGCGCGAAAGCACCACGTGAGCGACCCGCGAATCGAAGTACGCTCCCCCCGAGGCGGCGATCCGGACCGCGTCGACGATGGTCGCCGGATCCGAGGACTTGAGGCAGTACGCGTCGGCGCCGGCCGCGAGGGCCGCGACGACTTCTTCGTCCACGTCGACCATCGTTACGATCACCACGCGCGTCTCCGGCAGTTCGGCGCGAATGCGCTTGGTGAGATCGATTCCATCCATGCCGGAGAGGCCCAAGTCGACGACCGCGACGTCGGGGCGCTCGCGCACGATGGTCTCGTAGCCGCCGATGCCGTCGGCTGCCTCGGCGACGACGTCGAAAGCCGACTGCAGCGCGGTGCGCAACCCGACGCGCGTGAGCGCGTGGTCCTCGACGATCGCGACGCGAACGCGATCGCTCATGCCGTCTCCAACGCGGGGATTTCGATCGTGAAGCAGCTTCCGCGCGGCTCGCGCGGGCGATACTGGGCGGCGCCGCCGTATTTTTCGGCAATCCTTCGCACGATGTATAACCCCAATCCAGTGCCGGCGCCCGCGCGGAATCCGGCAAATCGCTGGAAGAGCGACGCGCGGCGCTCGGGCGGTACGCCGTAACCGTCGTCGGCAACCGATACGGACACGCGGCCCATGGCGATCTTCACGGTGACCTGGACGTGCCCCCCTTTCGGCGTCGCTTCGATCGCGTTGGCAAGCAAATTTGCAACGGCGCGCCGGATTTCGTCGCCGTCGACCATCGCCCAGGCTTCCTGCGTTTGAGAAAGCGTCAGTTCGACGCCGGACAATTCCGCGACCGGTCGCAGTTCGGAAAGCACGCGCTGCGCGATGCCGTTGACCGAAATACGTTCGTACCTGCGCGAGTCCTCGCCGGACTCGTAGCGCGCGACCAGCAAAAGGCTTTCGACCAACCGCCGCAGACCGGCGTTGGAGGCGATGCCGGCCCGCAGGATCTCGCGATACTGATCCGGCAGCTCGCCGTAGGCTCCCGACAACGCCTGCGTCATAGTCACGTCGGCGGCTGCGATGGGCGTGCGCAGATCGTGCGCCAAGGCGTAGACGATGTCGCGGATGACGTCGCTGCGTTCTTGCAATGCGTTTCGCTGGCGCGCGATCTGCTCGTGTTGATCGGCGAGCCGCAAAAACGTCCTGGCCTGTTGCAGTGCCACCTCCAAATTGCGAAAGAACGCCTGAACGTCCAGGCGCTGCTCGGCGTCCGGGGCGCCTTCCTTCCACGCGGCAACGAATATCGTCTCGGCGCCTTCGTCAACGCTGGTGGTCACCAGCGCGGATTCGCCCAGCATGCGGCCGATAGGATCGCCGGCACTGACGGCGAGAACGCCTTCCATACCGCGCGCTCGTTCGACGACCGACCCCAGCTCGGGCGAAAGCACTTCTCGCCAAACGCGCGCGTCGCGATCGCCGGCGTGCATTTCGAAGCGCAGAGGAACGGCCAGCGCGGAATCGCGCGTCACGATTTCGACGCGATCGGCGCGCGTGATCTTCAACGCCTCGGCAACCGCGCTTCGCAGCACCAATTCCATGTTGAGGCTCGCGCGCACGGTTTCCATCGCGTGACGCAAAGCGCGCTCGTTTTGAATCTGGCGATCGCGCTCGGCGCTCTCGCCGGCACGCCGCGCGCTTTCCTGAGCGCGTAGCGTCAAGCCGGCTACCAGCACGAACGTCGCACCGGCCAGGATGCGATCTCCGATGGCGATCGCGTCCCAGTGTCCTCCGGCCTGAACGCCGTTGACGTACCCCGCGATCACGTTGGCGATCTCGGCCAGCACCGTCAGGCGGATGGTAAGGCTCGGGCGAAGCGCTTGCGCGCTAAGCGCGATCGGCCCGTTGAGCAGGACCGCCGCTACGAACAGTTGCGGGGTTAACAGATCGACGATCCATGCCGCTGCAAGAAGGGCGTAGCAGTAAACGTCGATCACGAGGCAGTCCTTCGGCTTCGGCGAAGCCACTCCGGCCATGGACCGCCCGCTCGACCTCGAAGACGCTCGCCGCCGCTCCGCCGGCGAGCTCTTACGCGAATTCGGCGGAACGGCCCGGCTCGTCGTCTACGTGGCGGCGGCGCCCGGAGCCGGCAAGACGCGGCGGCTGATCGGCGATGCACGGCGTTTGCAGGCTGCGGGAAAGCGCGTTGAAATCGGTTGGCTGGAAACGAAGGGGCGGCCGGACCTCGAACACCTCGCCGCCGACCTGCCGCGCGTTCCGCCGCGCCGCGTCGAGACGGGCGGTCAGAACTTCGAGGATTTCGACTTAGAGGCGGCTATCGCGTCCAAACCCGACGCCGTGATTCTAGACGAACTGGCTCACGATAACTTGGCGGGTTCGCGAAACGAGAAGCGCTGGCAGGACGCGCTCTCGCTGCGAGAAGCGGGAATCACCGTGCTGGGCGCGTTCAACATCCAGCATCTCGACTCGGTGGCACCGACCGCCGAAGCGCTCATCGGATACCCCGTACGGGAAATCGTTCCTAAATCGTTCTTGAAGGCGGCCGACGAAGTGATCGCGTTGGATGCCTCGCCCGAACTTCTGCGGCGCCGGCTCGAGCAGGGCAAGATCGTGCGATCGGACGATATCGAGCGCGCGTTGGCCGGACCGTTCAAAGAACGTACGCTGACCATGCTGCGCGAACTGCTGCTGCGAACCATCGACGGTCTGACGATTCCGACCTTGGCTCCGGCCAGCGCGTCGAGCGCCGTCCTCATCGTTACCCCGGATGTGGACGCCGCACGGTTCTTTCAGCGTTGTTCGCCGATTGCGGCCGCGCTGGACCTAGCGATGGAGATTTTGCCGAGCGGTCGCACCGACCGGCCGGAGCTCGAGCGGTTCGCACGCGAGCACGACGTCGAGCTGCTCGAAGCACCCGACGCGCAAAATTTGGACGTGGATAGATTGCGGGCGTCGCTGCTCTGCGTGCCAAAGGGAAAATTTGCGCGCCGCCTGGTCAACACCAAGGTCGAGCGCGACATCTTCGTCGCCGACGACACGCAAACGTACATCGCGAGCTCTCTGCTTACGACTCCGCTGTCCGCGACCATCGCGGACCGGTTGCGCGTGGGCTACGGCACACTTTCGGTCTACCTTGGCGCTGCTGCCGGCTCAGGAAAGACGTACGCGATGCTCGATCGCGGCGCGCAACTCAAGTCGGAGGGCGTCGACGTCGTCATCGGTTTCGTCGAGACTCACGGCCGCAAAGAAACGGCGGCAATGATCGGCGATCTCGAAATCGTCCCGCGTAAGGAAATCGTCGCGGCCGGCATCACCTACAGCGAGATGGATCGCGAGGCCGTTCTGGCGCGGCATCCCCAGGTCGCGCTCGTGGACGAACTGGCGCACACCAACGCCCCGGGTTCGCTCGCGCCCAAGCGCTACCTCGACGTGCTCGCATTCCTGCGCGCCGGCATCGACGTCATCACGACGCTCAACGTGCAGCACCTCGAGGCGCTCAACGACGCCGTCCATCGCCTGACCGGTACCACCGTTCGCGAAACGCTACCCGACGGCATCTTACCGCTGGCCGACGAGGTCATCCTGATCGACGTCACGCCCGAAACGCTGCGCGAACGCCTTCGCGCCGGCAAAATCTATCCGCCCGAGCGGATCGAAACCGCCTTGGCAAACTTCTTCCGCACCGACAACCTGTCGTCGCTTCGCGAGCTCGCACTACGCGAGGCGATTCGCGCGGACACCCGCGAGCGGATATCGGCTCCGTTCGAACGGCTGCTGCTCAGCGTGGTGGCGCGGGAAGACGACGTCGCGCTGATTCGCCGGGCGAGCCGCCTGGCGGCCCGTCTCGAGATCGACTTCACGATCTGTCACGTTGCGGAGACGCGCGATAAAGTCGACGCAAACAAGATCGGCGAGTTTGCAACCATCGCGCAAGCGATCAACGCTCAGTGGATCGACGAGCGCGCGCCCGATGCGGCCAAGCGGCTGATCGAACTCGCGCGAATGCGTGCCGAGACGACGATCGTCGTCGGGGGAACGCAACGCCGCCCGCGCTGGCCCCAGCGCGACGCGTTCGCGCGCCGGTTGCTCGACGCCGGCGCGCGCGAACTCATCGTCTTCGCGCGTCCGGTGATGGCCGCCGGGCAGCACGACGACGCCGACGGATGAGACCTCGCCTCATCGCAGGGCGTCCAGCGCGAGGTTGAGCTGCAGCACGTTGACGCGCGGCTCGCCCAAGAAACCGAACACGCGCCCTTCCGTTTGGCGCGCTACCAGCGCTTGGACGGTCGCGAGCGGAAGGCGCCGCGCCGCCGCCACGCGCGGCGCCTGATAGTATGCCGCCTCGGGGGATATGTCCGGATCGATGCCGCTTGCGCTGGACGTTACGAGGTCCATCGGAATCGGCCCGGTCGCATTGGGATTGGCCTTTCTTAGCGCCGCGATCGTGGCCCGCGTAGCGTCGATTAGTTTTTTCGAACTCGGGCCCAGATTCGTCCCGCCGGTCGCCGTCGGGTCGTAGCCCTTACTGCCGGCGGCCGACGGGCGCCCCTGAAAATACTGCGGCCGCGTCCACAACTGGCCGACGAGCTGCGAGCCGACCGCCTTTCCGCCGACGACGATCATCGAGCCGTTGGCCTGATGCGGGAACGCGACTTGCGCGATGCCGGTCATCGCGACCGGATAGATCAAACCGAGCAGAACGACCGTTACGAGGGTCATCCGCAGCGCCACGCCCATGTGCCGAATCATCGTTGTTTATCCCTACGTCAAGTGAAGTGCGCTAAGTATCATGTCGATGAGCTTGATGCCTATGAAAGGAGCGACGATGCCGCCCAGTCCGTAGAGCAATACGTTGTCGCGTAGCACCGCATTGGCGCCCTTGGGTTCGTATTTAACTCCTCGCAGGGCCAGCGGTATCAGCGCCACGATAATTAGCGCGTTGAAGATGACGGCCGACAGAATCGCGCTCTGCGACGTGCTCAGGCGCATGACGTTCAGCACGCTCATGGCGGGATACGCGACCGCGAACATGGCGGGCAAGATCGCGAAGTACTTGGCCACGTCGTTAGCGATCGAGAAGGTCGTCAGCGCGCCGCGCGTCATCAGAAGTTGCTTGCCGATCTCGACGACCTCGATCAGCTTGGTCGGGTCGGAGTCGAGATCGACCATGTTTGCCGCTTCTTTGGCCGCCTGCGTTCCGGAGTTCATCGCAACGCCGACGTCGGCTTGGGCGAGCGCGGGCGCGTCGTTGGTGCCGTCGCCCGTCATTGCGACGAGGCGCCCCGACGTCTGCTCGCGCTTGATGAGCTCCATCTTGGTTTCCGGCGTCGCTTCGGCCAGGAAATCGTCCACGCCGGCTTCCTTGGCGATCGAGGCCGCGGTCAGGGGATTGTCGCCGGTGATCATGATGGTGCGAATTCCCATCGCGCGCAGCCGGTCGAAGCGCTCGTGCATGTTCGGCTTTAGGATATCCTTGAGATAAATGACGCCGAGAATATCGGCATTTCGCGCCAGTAGCAGCGGCGTGCCGCCGCCTCGCGCGATTCGTTCCACGTGCTGCGAGAGTTCCGCCGACGGCGATCCGCCCTGCGTCCGCACCCAAGCCGTGACCGAGTCGGGAGCGCCCTTGCGAATCGCGGTGCCGTCTTTGAGATCCAGGCCGCTCATACGCGTGTACGCGCTGAACGGAACGAACGTCCCGTCCACGGCCAGGTTCGGCGGAACCCCTTCCTGTACGGCCAGGGCTACGATAGATCGTCCTTCCGGCGTCTCGTCGGCGAGCGACGACATGTACGCCATGGTCGCGCAGTCCTTGGGGTCCACGCCCGAAGCCGCGATGATTTCGACGGCCTGGCGGTTGCCCAGCGTAATGGTGCCCGTCTTGTCGAGCAGCAGGGTGTCCACGTCGCCGGCCGCTTCGACGGCGCGGCCGCTCATCGCAAGCACGTTGCGCTGCATGACGCGGTCCATACCCGCGATGCCGATAGCGGACAACAGTCCGCCGATGGTGGTCGGAATGAGGCAGACGAGCAGCGCGATCAGCACCGTCAGCGTCTGGCGCTGATGTGCGTAAATGGAAAACGGAAGTAACGTCGCGACCGCGATCAGGAAAATGATCGTGAGGCCGGAGAGCAGGATGGAGAGCGCGATCTCGTTGGGCGTCTTTTGACGCTGGGCACCCTCGACGAGCAGGATCATGCGGTCGAGGAAGCTCTCACCCGGGTTCGCGGTGACGCGTACGACGATGGAGTCGGAGAGCACGCGCGTCGCACCGGTGACTGCACTGCGGTCGCCGCCGGATTCGCGAATGACCGGAGCGGACTCGCCGGTGATCGCCGATTCGTCGACGGTAGCCGCGCCTTCGATGACATCGCCGTCCGCCGGTATGAGCTCGCCGGCCTCCACGCGAACGCGGTCGCCGCGGCGCAAGGTGGACGCGACCACCTGCATGACGTTGCCCGCGTCGTCGAGTTTGTTGGCCATCGCGTCGGACTTGGTGCGGCGCAAGAAGTCGGCTTGGGCCTTTCCACGGCCTTCCGCCACCGCTTCGGCGAAGTTCGCGAATAGTACGGTAAACCACAGCCACGCCGCGATCGCGAAATCGAATCCGGCTAGCGGTGCGTGTCTTACGAGGTCGCGCACGAGAAAGAACGACGTCACGATCGCGCCGATCTCGACGACGAACATGACCGGATTGCGGGCCTGCCAGCGTGGATCGAGCTTCTTGAACGAATCCCCGATCGCACGCGTAACGATGGCCCGGTCGAAGAGCGAACGCGCCTTGGGGCGGCGATCGATGCGGCGTTGCGGAATCATCTTAGAACGTCTTCCCTTGCAGAACGAGGAGGTGTTCGACGATCGGACCGAGCGCGTCGGCCGGCAAGAACGTCAAGGCCCCGACGATCACGATCGTGCCGATTAGCAGCGCGACGAAGATCGGCGAGTCCGTCGTGAACGTGCCGACGCCTTCCGCGACCGCCTTCTTCCCTGCAAGAGCGCCGGCCAACGCGAGCGCCGGGATGGCAACGCTGAAGCGGCCGAATGCCATGTTGATGCCCGTCGCGATATTATAAAACAGGTTTGACCCGAGGCCCGCAAAAGCCGAGCCGTTGTTGGCATTGGTGGAGGCTGAATGCGTAGAGTATTTCCGAGAAACCGTGCGGGCCGCCGTTGTTTAGCGTCGCTAGGCCCGCAGGGATTACCGCCGCCAGTGCCGTTGGAATCAGACACAGCACCGGCGTTACGAGTACCGCGAGGATCGCGAACTGAACTTCCCGGCGTTCGATCTTCTTCCCGAGATATTCGGGCGTACGGCCCACCATCAGTCCGGCGATGAAGACCGTTAGAACCACGAACACGATCATGCCGTACAGGCCGCTGCCGGTGCCGCCATACACGATCTCTCCGAGTTGCATGTTGACCAGCGGAACCAGACCGCCGAGCGGCATAAACGAGTCGTGCATCGAGTTGACCGCGCCGCACGACGTGTCCGTCGTGACGGTGGCGAACAGCGCCGAAGCGCCGATGCCGAAGCGACACTCCTTTCCTTCCATGTTGGCGCCGGCGACGCCGAGTTGATGAACGAGCGGGTTGCCGGCGCTCTCGGCCCAATATGCGACCGTGAATCCCGCAAAAAACAGGATCGCCATCGTCGCGAAGATCGCCCACCCATGGCGCGTGTTGTTGACCATCTTCCCGTACATGTAAACCAGACCGGCGGGAATGAGGAAGATCAGCAGCAGCTCGACGAAGTTCGTAAGGGGCGTCGGGTTTTCGTTAGGCGAAGCCGAGTTGGCGTTCACGAAGCCGCCGCCGTTCGTCCCCAGCTCCTTTATGACTTCTTGCGACGCCATCGGACCGCCGGTTATCGCCTGCGAGAAACCTTCGGCCGAGCGCACCGTCTGGTAAGCGTTGAAGTTCTGCGGGATACCTTCGGCAACCAGGAAAAGGCCGACCACGATGGAGATCGGCAGCAGCACGTAGAGCGAACAGCGCGTGATATCGACCCAGAAGTTTCCAAGTGTCGTCACCGTCGTCCGAGCGACCCCGCGGACGACGGCTACCGCTACCGCAATGCCGACCGCCGCCGAAACGAAGTTGTGCCACGCGAGTCCGGCCATTTGCGAGAGATAGCTCATCGTGCTCTCGCCCGAGTAGAACTGCCAGTTCGTATTCGTCAGGAAGCTGACCGCCGTATTCCAAGCGAGGTCGGGGCTCATGTTATCGAAATGTTGCGGGTTGAACGGAAGCCACTTCTGAGTGCGCAGCAGAACGTAGAGATAGGCCAATCCAACCGCCGAGAATGCCAGCATCGCCAAAGCGTACGTGATCCAGGACATCTCCTCGTCGGCACGCACCCCGCACAAGCGATAGATGAGGCGTTCGACGGGTTCGAGCACCGGTGAGAACCAGGTGCGGTCGCCTTCGAAAACGCGCGTCAGGTAAAGGCCCAGCGGCTTGGTCAATGCCAGAATCACGACGAAGAACGCGAGGGTTTGCAGCCAACCGATGGCGGTCACGTTAAAATTTCTCCGGGCGCAGCATCGCGTACACGAGATACGCAAGCCCCGCGATCGTGAGGGCGAGTCCCAGGAGGTCGTCAAAGTGCATGATGCTATATCCGTTTGCAGCCAAGGACGTAGAGATCGAGGACGACGAAGATGGCGATGGACAGTGCGACCACGCCGATTTCGAGAATCATCAGAATTGTGCACCCGTTTCTATGAGAAATCGCGTTTGCGTGGATCCGTTTCCGCCGTTTCCAAACGCAAGGCCCGGCGTAAACCGTGACGCTCGCACGCTCGAAAACTCGACGCGGGTAAAAAAGAGATTGCTGCGATAGGCCGGCGTGAACGTCCACGTTTGGGCGCTGCTGCCGGGGCCGTAGCCGACGAGATCCGCGTTTGGCGACGTAGCGTTCGTGCCGCTGTTATTGCCGTACGACTCGTATCGGAGCGCGACGGAATACATACCGTTGAACGCATAGTTTGCGATAACGACGCCGCCCAGAGCGCTTTCGCCGCTGGTGTATCCAAGGGACGCGGAGGCCGGTGAGTTGACGAGCAACACGTACGGCTCGAGCTGCAGCTTGCCAAAACTTTGCACGAGCATGAAGTCGATCTCGTTCTTGTTCGCTATCGATGCAGTTACGTTGCCCGGCGTGTTCTTCCCAGGGGCGATAAATGCCACTTGCAGGTTTGTAGCGGCCGACGGCGCCCACCCCGCCAATCCTTCAACGGCCCGGCCGCTATCGCCGGAGTAGAATCCGTCGTTGTACTCGAGGTTCCCCGTGAACTTGCCTTGCACGTAAGTCGCGCGCACGCCGCGGCTGAAACTCGGTTCCGCAGCCCAGACGATGCCGCGTTGGACGTTAACGTTCTGAAAGGTGAATCCGCTCTCTTGGCCCAGCAGCGTCGCGAGTTGTCCAGCCGAAACGGTTACGTGGCCGTTCGGCACGTATGCCAGGTATGCGGTCGGGAAGTAGCCGTAGAGGCTCGAATTCGCGCCCTGCTGCGTGGTCGGGTTGATGGCTTGTCCGACGACCGGAAGGGCGTACGCACCGATCGTTATCCCGCCTTGCAATTGAGACGTGTTCTTCGTGACGGCGACGAGGCCGTTGCTTACTTGGGCCCGGTCGGCAAGATCGACGCCCGAGGGTTCGTCGAGAGCACCGGTCGCATTCACGCCGTTCGTGTGCAACGCGTAGAGCGAGAAGGCTCCGTGCAACGAATACGCAGGCACCGGCGTGGGCGTGGGGGACGGCGCCGGACTGGGCGACGCCGTCGCTGCAGCCGGAGCCGGGCTCGGAGCGGATACGGCCTGCGCGCAGACCGGCACCCCCGGACCGGCCAGCGCCGCGCAGATAATCGCCACCATCGAGCGGCGCACGATCGTTCTCGACATCATGGTTAGGATAGTTGCCCTGCCTGCCTCGCACCAGCCGTCGAACGGATGATCCGTTTGGACGTCGAGGCGCGGACGCTATCTCCGAGCGCGTGCTGCTCTGGCAACCACCGGCGGCACGGTGAACGCGCCCGATACGATCGTTGCGATGGCCACCGCGAACGCCGCACCCACGATTTCCGCGCGATACGGTGTGCCCTCGGGCAAGGAGAGCGCCAATGCGATGGAGAGAGCGCCGCGCATCGCGGCCACCCGCACGACGTCGAGCCATTCGCGGAGGAAGCCTCCGGGCAACAGAAGGCCGGCGACGGCAAATCGTGCGAACGCAACCCCGGCGAGCGTAGCGATGACGAACGCCGGGTTCTGCAAGACGTCGGCCAAGCGCAGGGCGGCTCCAAGCATGAAGAACACGAGCACGTTTGCAACCAGCGCCGCGAGATCCCAAAAGTGCCCGACGTCTTCGGCAAGATTCAAGGTGATCCAGCGACGCTCGAAATGGCGCAGCGCGATTCCGCACGAGATCGCTGCGAAGATTCCAGACAGATGCAACGCCTCGGCCGCAAAGAACGAGCCGTACGCGCAGATCACGGTCGCGGCAATCTGAACTTCGGTCGCGCGCGCCCCCCGAAGCGCCCGGGCCGCGACGAACGCAACGAGCGCACCCAAAGCCACTCCTGCAAACGAGCCGCCGATGGAGACCAACGTCACGATACCGACGGCCTTAACACTCGCTCCGGCCGCGACGGCCAACAGCACGCCGCGATATAACACCACGGCGACTGCATCGTTGAAGAGCGATTCGCACTCCACGATGGTCGAAAGCGTCTTGGGCACTTTTAGGCGGCGAAAAATTGCGACGACCGCGATCGGGTCGGTGGCGCTCAGAATCGCGCCCGTGAGGAGTGCCGTCGCGAACGGTACGCGCACGATCGCGAGCGCACCCGCCACGACCAGCGCGGTCAGCAGCACCCCCGGGCCGGCCAGCGTTGCGATCGCCGGCCACTGCCGGACCACTGCACGAAGATTGAGATGCCACGCCGCCTCAAAAAGCAGCGGGGGAAGGAAGACGTATAACGTCGCGCGGCCGAGTGCGTACGCAAACTGTCCCGGCGCCAGGAATCCGTACGCGATCCCCACGGCGACGACGGCAACGATTCGCCAGACGTTCACAGGGGCGGCCCCGGACGCAACCTAACACAGTGGCCGACCGCCAAATCCGGAGGCATGACTAGCGATTATCGGATTCATCCGCAGGAACTCCTCGCCCGGCGCGGCCCTGATCGTCGCGACGGCGATCGGTTTCGCGCTTGCGAACTCGCCGTTGGCTCGCGCGTACGAGGAGGTGCTGCATCTTCAGTTGGGTTTTTCGGCCAACGCCTTCGACATGCACTTGACCGTGCACGAGTGGGTGAACGACGGCCTGATGGCCGTTTTTTTCTTGTTCGTCGGACTGGAAATCAAGCGAGAGCTGCTGGTCGGAGAACTTTCGTCGCCGAAGCGGGCCGCGCTGCCGGTCATCGCCGCCATCGGTGGCATGCTCGCGCCGGCCGCGATCTGCGCCGCGTTCGTTTGGAGCAACGCGGACTACCGTCCCGGCTGGGCGATTCCCGCCGCCACCGACATCACTTTTGCCTTAGCCGCGCTCTCGTTTGCCGCCCCGTCCGTTCCGCGAGCCGTCCGGATCTTCTTCACCGCGCTGGCGGTGATCGACGATCTCGGTGCCATCCTCATCATCGCGTTTTTCTATACCTACGGCCTGGTCGTTCCCATGCTGCTGGCGGCCGCCGGCGTCTTCGCGCTTCTGATGCTACTCAATCGCCTGCGCGTGACGAACCTTTTCCCGTATCTCGTCCTGGGTGCGGTGCTGTGGTTCTGCGTATTCGAGTCCGGAGTTCACGCTACCCTGGCCGGCATCGCTCTTGCGTTTGCCGTTCCGATCCGCGGTAAAACGCTCCCCGGCGGACGCGTGAACTCACCGCTCAAGCGACTCGAACGCGCCATCGGTCCGGTCGTCGCCTTCGGCATCGTCCCGCTGTTCGCGCTGCTCAACGCGGGCATCTCGTTCGCAGGCGTAACGCCGAGCGTGTTCGCGAGCTTTCTTCCGCTCGGCATCATCGCGGGACTGTTTGCCGGTAAGCAAGCCGGTATCTTCGCGTTTTCGTGGATGGCCATCAAACTGCGCGTCGGATCGTTGCCCAAAGGAACGTCGTGGGCCACCTTGTACGGCATTTCGGTGCTGGGCGGCATCGGCTTCACGATGAGCCTCTTTATCGGCGGCTTGGCGTTCGAGTCGCCTTGGCTCCTCACCCAAATGAAGATCGGCGTGCTGACGGGCTCGCTGCTCTCGGCTGCGGCCGGCACCCTCGTCTTACGTCTTGCCAACGCCCGGGCGGGCGTTGCGAAGGCCGGCGCGTAAGTCAGTGCGTGTGCGTAAAGTTCCCGACGCGCACGCCGCAAGCGCGGATCGCCTCGACGGCGGCGCGCATGCCGACCGGCGCAACCGGCCGGCCGGCGACGCCGAAATACCATTCCGGATCGATGTTTAGCGTGCGGGTCTGAACCATCGCAATGGGGACTTCCCGGAGAAACGCGGTCATCGCGCGGACTTCGCCGTCGTCGTCGGTGACGCCGGGGTGCGTGAGCAGGTTGACCGAGACGCGCAACCCGCGTTGCACGGCGACGCGCACCGAGTCGAGCACGTCGTCTAAGCCATACCCCACCGGGCGATAGTATGCCGCGTAGACGCCGGGGCGAAACGAGTTGAGGCTCACGCGTACGGCTTGCAAGCCCGCATCGATGCAGCGCGCGAGTTCGCGCGGCATGCTGCCGTTGGTATTGAGGTTGATGGTTCCGTTGGTACGCGAGGTCCGCATCAACTCGATCGCACGCGAGATCGTAACGGACCGGAGCAGCGGCTCGCCCTCGCATCCCTGTCCGAACGACACGATGCCGTCTTCGACTCGCTCCAGATGACGAATTCCGACGCGGGCCAGTTCTTCGGGCGTCGTTTCGAAGGCGATGCGCGTTTGCGGTGAGGGAAAGCCCGCATCGGCATCCAGCTCCGAGATGCACCCGACGCAGCGCGCGTTGCACTTGGGGGAAACGGGAAGCGCGGCTTCGCCGCGCTCCAGAAAGACGTTCTGTGCCGTGAAACAACCGTATTCGCGCGAACAGAGCGCCACTTGCGCGAGCACCTTATTTTGTGGATCCGCCGACGTGCGGGCGTCCAGGACGGCTTCGAGTTCGCCCGGGCCAAAGTAGCGGGGCTGCCAATCCTCGCCTTCGTCGGTGCGCATCGCCGCGACGTACAGCCGGTCGTCGATCGCGCAGCAGAACGTATACCCGAAGAGCGGCAACGCCGGTGCTCCACGCGCGGTAACGTATGACGGCAACAGCGTGCGCGTGTATCCAGCCGGCAAAATCGCCGCGAGCGCGTAGCGTCCGTTCGGCGGCCCAATCGTCGTAAGCGGGCGGCGTTGCGGCAGGATGGCTTCGACCGTACCGGGCGGCGCCTCGATCAGTTCTCCCGGGTCCGCTTCGCGCACCAAGCCGCCATCTGCGAACGGACGCACCGCCTCGTCGTAGTAGATGCGTCCCTGGGCGTCGCAATAGGCGAGGCCCGCGCTCACAGAGCCCGCTCGTAGACGTGTTGTGCCTTGAGGCGTTCGTAGCCCAGTCGCTCGTAGAACGCGTGTGCGCGCTCCCGTAAAACGTTGGTGCGGACGCGAAGCCGTCCGCAGCCGCGTTCGCGAGCCCACGCTTCGGCCCGCGCGACGAGCCCCTCGCCGATGCCGCACGAGCGAAACTCGTCTTCGACGACCAGCGCCGTTATTTCGCAGCCTACGCTATCCGCTAGCGTCGGTGGTGGCACGAGCGTCTCCACCAAGCCGACGACCCCGGCTCCGGAGACGACCGCGACGAAGACTTCACGCGACGGACCTCGCCGGACCAGAACCGAATCGACGTGCGCGTCCGTTACGTCGTAGCCGAGTTGCCGCAACAGCGCGCGAACGCGAGGTCCGTCGACGTCAAGCGCTTCGCGTACGTTCCATTCGGGGCGCTCACGCACGGACGCTCTCGGGAACCTCGATCGTCGTATCGAAGACGCGCACGGCGGGACCGGTAAGAAAAACGGCACCGCTTCCGTCCCATTCGACTTTCAGCGTTCCGCCCGGAGCCTCCACGCGCACGGGGGACGTACTCAGGCCCGCGGCGATTGCCGCCGCGGCGGCCGCAACCGCTCCGGTACCGCAAGCCTGGGTCGAACCGACGCCGCGCTCCCAATGACGCACGCGAAGCGAACCGTCGCCGGCGACCGTTACCGCATGGACGTTGACCCCGCCGGGAAACCGGACGTCCTCCTGAAGCCGTCCCGCCTGCCCATCGAGATCGAATGCCTCGAGATCCGTTACGAAGACGACGATATGCGGGTTTCCGACGGACACGAACGTCGCCCGCTCGAACGGATGAGAACGTTCCTCGAGAACCGGCGCCGGCATCGAGACGCGGACGAGGTAGTCCGGCGCGCGCTGCGTCACGGCCGTTTCGACGATTCCGGCGGCGGTTTCGATGCGCAGACGATCGCCTTCGCCGGCCTCGTCTAGAAATCGCGCAACGCAGCGAACGCCGTTCCCGCACATCTCGGCCTCACTGCCGTCCGCATTGTAGACGCGCATGCGAGCGCCGGCAACGTCCGAGGCGTCGATGACCAGCAAACCGTCGGCGCCGATGCCGGAACGTCGATCGCAAACGGAAACGGCAAGGGCGCCGGGCAAAACGACGTCCGCGGCGCGCAGGTCGACGACTACGAAGTCGTTGCGCGCTCCGTGCATCTTGGTCAGGGGCACCCGCGTCATCAGGCCGTCGTGTTTCCCGATCCAACTCCAGGGCCGGCTGCGCCCGTAACGTTTAGACTTCCCGCCGGCGAAATCGTCGAGATCGCGTGCTTGTAGACCAAATGCGTCTTCTGTTCGAACTCCACCAGGACGGTGAACGCATCGAAGCCTTTGACGACGCCGCGCAATTGAAAGCCGTTCACCATATAGAACGTCACGATGGTTGCCTGTCGCTTACACTCTGCGAGAAAAGCGTCCTGAAGGCCCGCGGTCATGCCGGTTGGGTTCTAAGTCCATCCGAGCATTTCCCGTGCCGCACGATCCACCTCGCCGGGCGCAAGCCACACGGTGCCCGGCTCGCCGCGGAACCAGCTGCGCTGGCGACGCGCGTAACGGCGCGTCGCGCGTGACAGCAGAGCGCGCAGTTCGTCGAACGTGCACAATCCCCGCACGTACGCGAGCGCCTGCGGATATCCGACGGCATCGGCGGCCGCAGCCCGCTCGCCGATCCGCTCGGCCTCCTCGACCAGGCCGCGGTCCAGCATCGCGCCGGTTCGCCGTTCGATCCGTTCGTCGAGCTCGACGGTTGGAATATCGATGAATACCTTCGCGAACGCGATCCCGGCGTACGGCAACGACGGGACCGCTAGGTCGCGCTGCCGCGCATCCGGAGCGAGTGCGATTTCGAGCGCGCGCAAGATTCGATAACGGTCGCGGGGCGATATCTCGGCGGCGCGCTTCGGATCGATCGCGGCGAGCCATTCGTACAAGAACCGGGGCGAATGCACGCGCCCTTCGCGCGCCAGCCGCGCGCGCAATGCCGGATCGTACTGCGGGGCCAAATCCACGCCGCCCGTCAGCGCGCGAACGTAAAAGCCCGTTCCCCCGACGACGATGACGCGCTTACCCCTGGCTCGTACTTCGCCGATCGTGCGAACGGCGTCGTCGGCATAACGCGCCGCCGAATAGCGCTCTTCCGGGTCGAGGAATTCGACGAGATGGTGTGGGACGGCAGCGCGCTGACGTTGCGTCGGCGCCGCAGTACCGACCGTCATCCCTCGATAGATCTGGCGCGAGTCGGCACCGACGATCTCCGCACCGAACTTGAGGGCGAGGTCGACGGCCAGCTCGGTCTTGCCGCTGCCCGTCGGGCCGGCGAGCACGAGCACGCCGCCGCCGCTCACGCCGCCGCGATGCGCGCTTCGATCGTGACCGGAAACTTCATCGAGCGCGCGATGAAGCACATGTGATGCGCGCGTTCGTGAATGGCAGCCGCGTCGCCGGCTCGACCCTGGTCTGCTATCGTCACGTGCGGGTTGAGCACCACCTCGACAAACTCGCCCGACCCGTCTTCGTAGGTCACCATGCGGCCCGCCGCGTCGTCGCGATATGCCGTCACCACCACGCCAGCCTCGGCGCAAAGATGCAAGTACCACAACATGTGACACGAAGAGAGCGAAGCGACGAGAAGTTCTTCGGGATTGTAGCGCGTGGCGTCCCCACGAAACGCCGGATCGGCCGAGAGGTCGATCGACGAAGCTTTCCCCACACCGACGATTTCGCTGTCGCGCCCGTACGCGCGATAACCGCTGGTTCCGGCACCGCGATTTCCGGTCCACGTGGTGCCTACTCGATAGACGTGTTCGTGGTGAAGTGCCGGCATGTTAGATCCTCTTGAACATACGTGCGATTTCTTCGGGACGGACGGCGACCATGGTCGGACGCCCGTGCGGGCAGTGCATCGGGTTCGCGCACGCCTGCAGCCGGTCCACCAACGTCGTCATCTCGTCGAATTCCAGCCGCTCGCCGGCCACGGTAACGGAATGGCATGCCAGCGACGCCCAGATCCTCTCCCGTACGTCGCGCTGTTTCGGTGCGTCGGTCAAATCCGCCAGAAATCCCGGTAAGTCGAACGGACGAGACCCGAAACCGGCGGGCGTCGCGACGATGCGGTACGTGCGGTCGCCGAACGTCTCGATGTCGAGCCCGCCCTCGCGCACGACGTCGAGTACGCGGTCGAGCGCCGCGGCCGCAGCGGTGTCGAGCTCGATGGTTTGCGGCACCAGGAGCGGCTCGCTCGGCGCGCGCCGCTTCGCGTTGGCGACGATCGCTTCGTAAGCTACGCGCTCGTGGGCCGCGTGCTGGTCCACCAGCAGCAGCATGTAGCCGTCGCTGGCCAAAACGTAGGTGCGATCGAGCTGCGTTAAGACGCGCAGGCGGCGGCCGGGCACGTCCTCGGCCGCCGCCTCGGCTCCGTCGAACAGCGATTGCGCCGTGACGACGCCGCCGGTTTGCGCCGCCGGAGCGAGCGAAAACGCGGTTACCCCGTTTGGACCGACGTTTTCGGCAAAGCGCCGTGCGGCGTGCGAACGCAGGGTGCCCGATATCGCACGCCTGGCCGCGTCGAACACCGTCGCTCCGAAGCGCAGACGCACGTCGCTCTTGGTCGGATGAACGTTGGGGTCGACGTGATCCGGAGGCAACTCGAGAAAGAGCACGCCGTACGCGTGGCGCCCGATCATCGCGAACGTTGAGTAGCCCGCCGTCCACGCGCCGGAAAGCAGGGTGCTTCGTAGCAGCCGCCCGTTCACGAACAGCAGCTGAAGGCGCCGGTCGGGCCGATCGTTGCCCGGTTCGCTGATGAAACCCGTCAACGAACCATCCAGCGCGGCCGCGCCGGCGGGCGCCAGCGGCAGCAGCGCCTCAGCGGCGTCGCGCCCGAACACCATGGCTAAGCGTTCCTTCGGATCGCCGGTCGCCGGCATCACCCAAACGTCCTTTCCGTCGTGACGCAACGTAAACGTGATCGCCGGGTAGGCCAGCGCGAAAGCCGAGAGCCAGCCCGAGACGCGATTGAACTCCGCAGCGGCCGAGCGCAGGTACTCGCGCCGCACCGGAACGTTCCCGAACAGCCCGCGTACGGTCACGTGCGTTCCGACCGGAGCGGCCGCCGGTTCGGGCTCTCCGACGCGGTCGGCCGCGGCGGAAACTCGCGCGCCTAGCTCGTCACCCGGACGGCGCGAAACGATCTCTACGCGCGAAATCGCAGCAATCGAAGCCAATCCCTCGCCGCGAAAGCCGAGGGTGGAGACGCGTTCGAGATCGCTCGCGGTGCGAAGTTTGCTGGTCGCATGGGCGCGGAGCGCGACCGGCAAATCCTCCGCCGGGATCCCGGTACCGTCGTCCGCGACCTCGATGTGATCCAGACCGCCGCGCTGCAACGAAACGGTCACCCGGCTCGCATTTGCGTCCACCGCGTTTTCGACCAGCTCCTTGACGACCGACGCGGGCCGTTCGATGATTTCGCCCGCCGCAATTTGACCGACCGTCTCGCCGTCCAGGACGCGAATTGCGTGCATCATTCGGTCAAGAACGAGAGCTGTCGTTCGAGCGCGGCCCGGTCCTCGCGACGAAGCGGATTGCGCAGCGGCACCTGCGCCTCGACGTCGGAATTGCCGGCCAGCGCGTCGGCGATTTCTTGCGCGCGCGCGATGACCGCCTCCGGCAGCCCGGCCATGCGGGCCACTTCGATGCCGAACGAACGCGACGAACTGCCCGGCTGCACGCGGTGAGAAAAGACCGGCGCGCCGTCACGAGCCGTATTTTCAACCGCGGTAATATGATAGTTCGCAACCTGCCGCCAGTGGTCGACGAGCGCACACAGCTCGTGAAAGTGCGTCGCGAACAGCACCATCGGCGCCTGTTCGTCCAGACCGAGAAGGAACTCGCAGATGGCCTGCGCGATCGACAGCCCGTCGAGCGTCCCCGTTCCTCGACCGACTTCGTCGATCAGCAGCAGCGAGCGCCGGGTCGCCAGACGCAAGATCGTCGCCGCTTCCGCCATCTCCATATAGAATGTAGACTGGCCCGACGCGAGGTCGTCTCCCGCGCCGATTCGCGTAAAGATCCGGTCCACGACGCCCAGCGTCATGGATTTTGCCGGAACGAACGAGCCGATCTGCGCCATCACCACGAGCAAAGCGGCTTGCCGCAGATACGTCGATTTGCCGCCCATGTTCGGCCCGGTGAGCAAAATGAACCGGTGGCTCTGCGGCTGCAGTCGCAAGTCGTTCGGAACGAAATTAGCATGCAAGATCGATTCCATCACCGGATGGCGCCCCTCTTCGATCGCAATTTCGCTCTCGTCGTTCAGCACCGGGCGCACGTACCCGCGTTCGGCCGCCGATTGCGCCAGCGCCGCGAGCACGTCGATCTCCGCCAGCGCCTCGGCGGCAACGAGCAAATCGTCCGACCGGGCCGCGACCCGCTCGACCAGCGCATCGTAGAGCGAGCGTTCTAGCCGCTCTTGGCGACCCTGTGCCGTCGAGATCGCCAGCTCGAGCTCCTTCAGCTCCGGCGTCACGAATCGCTCTCCCGTCGTCAGCGTCTGCTTGCGAACGTAGTCTTCCGGAACGCCGGCGACGTAGTTCTTCCCGATCTCGATCGCGTATCCGAAGGCCGACGCGTATTTTACTTTGAGCGACTTGATGCCGGTGCGCTCGCGCTCGCGTTCTTCCAATTCCGAAAGGCTGCCGCGCGCGTCGGTTCGTAACGTCACGCACTGGGCGAGTTCGGCGTTCGATTCCGGCCGCACGATGCCTAGCTCGGTGAGCTGGGCCGGCGGATCGTCCGTCAGCGTCCGCTGCAGATCCTCCAAGACGTCGGTGAAGTCGCCGATCCGGCGCACCAGCGGTTCGAGCGCCGGCGGCGTGACCTGAGCCAGCGGACGAAGCACGTCGAGCGTCCGGCGCAGCGAGACCAGATCGCGCGGCAGCGCGCGGCGGAAGCGCACTTTTTGCGCGATCCGTTCTAGGTCGAAACAACCCCGGAAAATCTCGCGCATCGCCTCCCGCCGCGCGTGTTCGTCCACCAGGGTCTGCACGCCGTCCTGGCGCTGCGCGATCGCGTCGCCGTCGATTAGCGGAGCCGCGATCCAACGAGCCAACATCCGCGAACCCATCGACGTCGAGCATCGGTCGAGCGTGGCAAAAAGCGTTGCGCGCGGGTTCTGACCCTGCGCGCGAAGCAATTCTAGATGCTTGCGCGTGGACGAGTCGAGTGCCATGAACGAGCGCCGGCGATAATAGCGAACGTTGCGCAGGGCTTCCGCCACGCCGGCGACGCCGGTCCGGCGAACGAACGCGCCTAAAGCGTCGAGCGCGCGATGCACCGCGACCGATTCGTCCAGCGAGAAGTCCGCGATCGCGCCGCGCTCGCGCGACTCTACGACCGACAGCGATGCGCTCGTCAAGCGCGCTCCGAGCTGATCCATCGGCGCGTTCAGCGCCGCGCGAATTCCGGACGGAACGTCGGCGACGACTTCAGAGGGTCCTATGCGGCCGATCTCGGCGATCGCTTCGTCGTAGGCGCTTTCGCCGGCCAGCGCCGTCGCGGCAGAGTATCCGGTCGACACGTCGGTATACGCTACGGCGAACGTTTCGCCGACGGCCGCCAGTGCCGCCAGATAGTTGTTGCGTTTTCCGTCGAGCAGATGATCCTCGATCAGCGTGCCCGGCGTTACGATCCGCGTCACCTCGCGTTTGACCAGTTTGTTGGGCTGCGGAGCTTCGAGCTGATCGGCGAGAGCCACGACGAAGCGCTGCGCGACCAGGCGGGCGAGATATTGCGCGAGCGCGTGGTGCGGAACGCCCGCCATCGGTACGCGCCGGCCGGCGCCGGCCTCTTTGCTGGTCAGCGCGATCTGCAGCGCACGCGCGATGGTTTCGGCGTCTTCGCCGTAAGCTTCGTAGAAATCGCCGACGCGCGCGAGCAGTATGGCGTCGGGATGACGCGATTTCATGCCGAAGTACTGCTCGAGCATCGGCGAGTATTTCAGGCCCTCGCTCACTGACGGGTCTTTGGCGATCCTTTCACCGGGCACCCACCAGGTCGACCGGCGGCCGCTCGACCGCCGATCCGGCGCCGGCGAACGCTCGCGCACGACCAACGATCGTCCCAATGCAGCCCCAGACGTGCGCGCTCTCGACCGCCACGTCGAGCCACGGCTCGCGCGCGTAGAGAGTCTCGTCGTAACCCGAAGGCTTGGGCGCAACGATCGTCACGTTGTCGAGCGACTTGGCGGCCAGCCGGCTTGCGTCTTTACGCGATTCACCCGAGACCAGACAGCGCACGGTCGTGCCGATCTTGCGATCGTGATAGGCGCGCGTGCCGGCGTTGAGCACGTCTACCAGACGCAAGAAGCGCTCCGAGCAAACGCCGGCGGGAACTTGCGGCCAGTGGGCCGCCGGCGTGCCGCGCCGGATCGAATAGATGAAGGTGTACGCATTGGCAAACAGCCCGGTGGCGGCGTACTCGAGCGTGCGCTCAAAATCGTCGTCCGTTTCACCGGGGAAACCGACGATGAGGTCCGTCGTAATGGCCCACGACGGCAGGTAGCGGCGTATCAAGGCAACCTTCTCCTCAAACTGCGCGCGCGTATACTTTCGGTTCATCCGCCGCAGCACGGCGTCGCTACCCGATTGAAGGGGCAGGTGTACGCGCGGATTGAGTGCCGGGACGCACGCCATGGCCCGTACGATTTTCTCGCTGAAGTCCTTGGGGTGCGGTGAGATGAAGGCCAGCCGCTCCAACCCTTCGAGCGCGCCGAGCGTTTCGCACAAGTCGCCGAAGTCGGCGCCGCTGGCGGGATCGCGCCAGGCGTTGACGGTCTGTCCGACGAGCGTGACCTCGCGGGCACCCGAAGCGATCTTCTCGCGCACTTCGGCAACGATTTCGCCGGCTGGCCGATGGTCGAAACGGCCGCGAACGTGCGGTACGATGCAGAACGTACAATAATAGGAACAACCACGCTGCACCGTCACGAAACCGCGTAAGTGCGAAAACGCGTCCACCACCGCGTCGGCACTGCCGCCCAGCGGCATCAGCAGCGCGCGCTCGCCGGCAAAGTCTTCGTCGCGCTCGCCGGCCATCGCCGGCCGCCACGATTCGAGGCGGTCGCCCAGTTCGGCCAACTCCTTGGTGCCGAAAACTTCGTCTACGTGCGGCGCGACGGACCGCATGCGGTCGCGATCCTGCTCCGCGAGACAACCCATAACGACAAGGCGAACGCGCGGATCCGCGTCTTTAAGAGCCTTAAAATGACCCATGCGGCCGTAAGCCCGGCGTTCGGCGTTGTCCCGTACCGTGCAAGTATTGAGCACGAGGACGTTGGCGTCCTCAGGTTTGGTCGCGATCGTATAACCGGCCGACGCCGCCCGATCCGCGATGTATTGCGAGTCGGCTTCGTTCATTTGACAGCCGAAGGTTTCGATGTAAATCCGTGGCATGTGCGGTCGGCGCCCTTCGCCAAAAAGCCCTCGTTTCCCAGGGCCTCCCGCGGGACAAGCAAACTAAGCGGCGGTGGACACACCGGTAGACGCGGAAAGCCTAGTCGCGGGCCATGGCATGCTGCGGCCCGCGACCGTCGCGATCGTCGGTCGTCCCAACGTCGGGAAGAGCGCGCTATTCAATCGTCTAATCGGCCAGCGGCTCGCCATCGTCGAGGATACGCCCGGAGTTACGCGCGATCGTCTTTACGCGCTCTGCGAGTGGCGCGGGCGCACGTTCAGCGTCGTGGATACCGCGGGCATCGATCCGGATGCCGACAAGGCCACCGGCGTCGAGATTCCGATCGCGACGCGGCGCCAAGCCGAGGCCGCCGCGCGAGAAGCCGACGTCGTGATCTTCGTCTGCAACGCGCAAGACGGCCGGAATCCGCTCGACGAAGAGGTCGCGAACATTCTGCGGCGCGCGCGCCGTCCGATCGTTTTAGTCGCAAACAAATCCGAATCTCCCAACGCGGCGGCATCCATCCTGGGCGAGTTCGCGCCGCTCGGCTTCGGCGAACCGGTCGCGGTGTCGGCCATCCACGGCGAAGGCACCGGCGACCTCCTCGACCGCGTCGTCGAGCTGCTACCGTCGCAAGCGCCCGACGCCACGCAAGAAGGCGAGTTGGCGCTAGCGATCGTCGGACGGCCGAACGTCGGTAAATCGTCGCTGCTCAACGCGCTCATCGGCGAAGAGCGCGCGGTCGTATCCGAAGTCCCAGGCACGACGCGCGACGCGGTCGATACGCTTTTTACCTGGCACGGAAAGAAGATCCGGCTCATCGACACGGCCGGCGTCCGCCGCAAGCCGCAAGCGCATGGCGCGATCGAATACTACGCGGGGCTGCGCGCGCTTGGCGCGATCGCGCGCTGCGACGTCGCGATCTTGGTTTTCGATTCGATGGTCGGCGTTACCGCACAGGACCGCCGGCTGGCCGGCCTCGTGATCGAAGAGCGCAAAGGGCTGATCATCGTAGGCAACAAGTGGGATCTCGCTCGCGAGCAGAGCGGTGAATACAGCCAGGGCGAACTCGCCAACGTCATCCACGAATTGATTCCGTTTGCCACGTTCGCGCCGATCACGTTCCTCTCGGCAAAAACGCAGCGCCGCCTCGGAAGTTTGATGCCGATCGTCAAACGCGTCGCGGACAATCTCGATCGGCGGATCCCGACGGCCCAACTGAACGGCGTCGTGCGCGACGCGGTGCTCGCTCATCCCGCTCCCGCTACGCACGGACGCCTCTTTAAAGTCTACTACGCGGCACAGCCCGCGACGCATCCGCCGATCTTCGTGTTCCACTGTAACGATCCGGACCTACTGCAAACGTCGTATAAGCGATTCCTCGAAAACATCTTGCGACAAAACTTCGACTTCGAAGGGGTTCCGCTGACGCTCGAATTCCGAGCGAGGCGCGAACTGGAGCGGGCGGAATGATTCCGGCCCTCCTGACTGCGACGGGATCCTTCTTAGTGGGTTCGATTCCGTTCGGCTACTTGATCGGGCGCTTCTTCTACCGCGCCGACATTCGGCAGAGTGGTTCGGGCAACATCGGCGCGATGAACGCGCTGCGAACGTTCGGCAAACGCGGAGCGGCCGCGGTCTTGGTTCTCGACGCCGTCAAAGGCGCGCTTCCCGTCGTCCTCGCCCGCATCGTTTTCGGCGGCTCGGGAATCGACGGGCTCGAGGCCGTCGCGGCCACGTTCGCGGTTCTCGGACACTGCTTCTCGCCTTGGCTGGGCTGGAAAGGCGGCAAAGGCGTCGCCACGTCGTTCGGCGCCATCTTCGCACTCTCGTGGCTCGCCGGACTCGTCGTCGTCGGCACTTGGATATTGGGAGCGCTCGTCTTCACGCGTTATTCGTCGGTGGGGTCGATGGCCGGGAACCTCGTGTCGCCGATCGCGCTGTGGTTCTTCACCGGTTCGCTCCCGGACGCGCTTTACGGCGTCTTCGCCGGCCTCTTCATCGTCTATACGCATCGGGACAACGTCGAGCGGCTGCGCGCGGGGCGTGAAAATCCCATCTCGCTCTTCGGCAAGAAGGACCGGTAGCGCCGAGGAGGCTCCTGCCCTACCAGGGCTCGTCCCGTCGCGGCCCGTATTGGCCCGGGTCATGATTTCGTCGAACGATCTACGCAACGGCGTCACGATTAACGATAACGGCCAGCTTTGGACCGTTATCGAGTTTCTGCACGTCAAGCCCGGCAAGGGCTCGGCCTTCGTTCGCACGCGGTTGAAAAACGTAAAGACCGGCGCGACCGTCGAACGTACCTTCCGCGCCGGCGAGAAGCTGGAGCGCGCGACCGTCGACAACCGCCAGATGCAGATGCTCTACAACGACGACGACGGCTTTCACTTTATGGATCAGGAGACGTTCGAGAATTTCACGATCCAACGGGACCTCATCGGCGACCCGGCCGACTTCCTCAAGGACGGGATGGTGGTCGACGTGCAGTTCCACGACGGCACGCCGATCGGCGTCGACCTTCCGCCGCACGTCGAACTGCGCATCGTCGAGACCGATCCGGGATTCAAGGGCGACACCGCCACCAACACCACCAAAGCCGCCAAGCTCGAGTCCGGCGCCACGGTCCAAGTGCCGCTCTTCGTGAATCCGAACGAGGTGATTCGCATCGACACGCGCGACCGCCGCTACATCGGGCGCGTGAACAACTAGCGCGCGCCATGGCCGTTCAAGCGTGAGCCCGCGCCGCCTACGGACGCTGCTGATCGCGCTATCGCTCGCGGCGGTCGCGAGCCTGATCGGCATCGCGCTCTTTCTGATCCGCGCCGACAACATTCCGCTCTTCCATCGGGTCACCGATTTGGCGGTCCATTACGGGGCCATCGATCATCCGAAATATTTCGGGGCGTCGAGCCTTCCCTACGACGACACCCCCAACGACGACCTCGGCATCGTTACGATCGACGAGTTTTCGATCGGAAATGCCAAGGCCGGCCTGGGACAGTTTCCGTTTCCTCGAAGCGTCTACGGAAAGGTTCTCGAGCGGCTGGCGGCCGCCGGCGCAAAAGCCGTCGTGTTCGACGTTTTATTCGTCGACCCGACCGATCCGGCGCAGAACGACGCCTTCGCTCGCGGCATGCATAGCGTTCCAACCGTACTCGGCGACGTTATCGATACGACCACCGCCGGCCAGATCGGCGTCCAGCCGCCGATTCCGGTTCTCGCCAAAGCCGCGGCCGCAACCGGCTTCACCAGCACCGACCGCCCGGGCGGCTACTTCATCGGCCAGCCCGTTGAGATCGACACGGGCGCGACCGGAACCAACGCCAACGAGCGGCTCCTCTCGGAGGCGGCGGCGGCCACGCAGACGTTTTCCGGAAAGCCGTTCGATAAGAGCGGAGTCCCGACGGTCGACGGCCGGCTGATTCTCCTTACGCCCGAGCTGCTGGCGCTGCAGGGCCTCAACTCGCGGGGCGAATCCGTTCAGTACCATGTCGTGAACTTTGCGGGCGGTTCCGTCATTCCGTTCGCGAGCGTTCTGACCGACACGATCCCGCAGCTCCGCCAATTTGCAAAGGGGCGCTTGATCTATATCGGTGCCACGGCGCAGGGCCTGGGCGACTTCGTCAATACGCCTCGCTACGGCTCGATGCCCGGACTGTTTGCAAACGCGCGGCTCGCGGATCAGCTGATGCGAGGCATCTACATCCGGACCGCGCCGGATTGGCTCGACGTCGCCCTGATGATCTTCTTCCCCCTCCTTATAGCGCTGGCGTTGACGTATCTGCGCCCGTCGGCCGGCATCGCGCTCGCGTTGCTCGCAACCGCGGTCTACATTTGGGTGAATCTCGCGCTATTCGTCCATCGTTTGATCTGGGTTGACCTGATCCACGTCGCCATCTCGATGGTTCTTGCCACGGTGTTCGTCGCATCGTATCGCATTTTGCTCGAAGGCGCTCAGCGGCGCGTCGTTACCGACCTCTTCGGTATGCACGTGAGCCCGGCGGTCGTCGGCGACATTCTTAAACAAGACGATCCGCGCGCCCAGCTGGCGCTGCAAGGTAAGAAGGTTAAGGCGACCATCTTCTATAGCGACATCCGCGGGTTTACCTCGATGAGCGAGACGATGACGCCCGAAGAAATCTACGCTCAACTCAACGAGTACTTTTCCGCCATGTGCGATATCATCTTCGAATACGGCGGCTTCGTAGACAAGTTCATCGGCGACTGCATCATGGCCGTCTTCTCGGCACCCTACCCACGCCCCGACGACGCGCAGCGCGCCGTGATCGCCGCCGTGAAGCAGCAAGAGCTGCTGGCGGAGATGGGCAACAAGTGGGCCGAACAGGGCAAGAAGGTCTTCACGGTCGGCATGGGGCTCAACACCGGCGACGTCGTCATGGGAAACCTCGGCGCGAAGCAGCGGATGAACTATACCGTCATCGGCGATAACGTCAACGTCGCCGCGCGGCTGTATAACGTCGCCAAGGGCGGCGAAATCATCATTAGCGAGTCCACCTACGACGAGGTCAAGGACTTCGTCGAGGTCGAGGACCGAGCCACGGTTCCGGTAAAGGGCAAAGTCGAGCCGATCCGCATCTACAACGTTACGCGGGTCAAGACGGCCGGCCCGGCGTCGCCCTGACGCAGCGTCATGACCCAGTCCTTGGAACTCTTCGCGGCGGCGTTTGCCGCAAGCGTGTTCGGCTCGATGGTGGGCTTGGGCGGGGGCTTCGTCCTCGTTCCGATCCTGCGCCTCATCTTCGGCTTTGCGCCCGCGGAAGCGGCGGGAACGTCGCTCGCCCTGGTTCTCGCGAACAGCGCGAGCGGATCGTTCACCTACCTGGTCCAACGGCGCGTGCACGTCAGGCTCGGCTTACTGATCGCGCTGGGTGGCTTGCCCGGCAGCTTGCTCGGTGCCTGGGCGGTCACGCGCATCTCCGCGCAGGCTTTCGACTGGATGCTGGCCGCGCTGCTGACCGTCGTCGGCACCGACTTGCTTCTCAATCGCCGGCGCCGCAGTTCCGGTCGCCGCGACGTGGCGGACCTTCCGTCCATCAAGGGAATGTCGTACCGCGTCGCCGTGCTCGTCGGCTTCGTCGTCGGCGTAACCTCGAGCTTGTTCGGAATCGGCGGCGGCGTCATCGTCGTCCCCTCGCTGCTCTACTTCTCGGACTTGCCGGCGCACGCGATTAGCGCGACCTCGCACTTTGCGATTCTGCTCACGTCGCCGGTCGGGCTCGCCGCGCACGTTCTACAGCACGACATCCGCCCGAGCGCGGTCGTTCCGCTGGTTGCCGGCGGCCTTCTCGGCGGTCCGGTCGGCGCGCGGCTTTCGTTGCGTTTGAAGTCCTCGAATCTGCTGTTGCTCGTTGCGATCGCGCTGTTCGCAGCGGCGGGCGCGCTGATACTCAAACACCTCTTGCACTAAACTTGACGCCGCGTGCGTAGATGCGATATTCTCTTGCGTCTATGACCTCCGGCGCACCGCGTTCGGCCGGATCCATCTTTGCCTCGCCCGGATTCCGGCAATTCTTCATCGGACAGTCGCTCAGCTACGTGGGCGACGGTCTGCGGACGCTTGCCGTTCCGCTCCTAGCCTTCCACCTGACGCACTCCGCCCTCGCGACCGGAACCGCGCTGATCTGCGAGGTGGCGCCGTTTTCGCTGTTCGCCGTCGTCGGCGGTTCCCTCGCGGACCGGATCGATCGTCGCAACTTGATGATCGGATGCGATGCCGTTCGCTTTTTAGTGATGACGTTCTTTGCCGTCGCCTACGGGCTGCATTTCCTAACGCTCCCGATGATTTACGGCGGCTTGGTCGTGATCTCGATCTGCGCTGCGGCGTTCCTAGGCGGCCAGTCCACGAGCATTCCCTATCTGCTGGGACGCGAACGGTCGACCGAGGCCATGGCGGCGCTCATCGGGGTCGAGAATGCGTCGAACCTAATAACGCCGGTGATCGGCGGCGCCCTGTTCGCGTATTTCGGGCCCCTTCCGGCACTCGCCATTAACGCGTTGACGTACCTCGCTTCACAGATCTCGCTCTTGCGCATACCGTCGCTAGGCCCCGACGAGCAGGCCGGCGGCCCGTCCATGCGCGAGGTCGCATCGGACGCCGCGCTCGGATTCCGCCACCTCGTGCACGACAGAGGCATGCGCGCGCAAGCCACAATTGCGGTTTTCCTCAACTTCTTGGGGTTTGGTGCGTACTCGATTCTGATCCCGTTCTTAAAGCGAGACTTCGGGGCTACCGATCAGCAGGTCGGCATCTTCTTGGGCATCACGGCCGTCGGTTCGATGCTCGGGGCATATGTAGCGGGCGTGACCGCGAACCGCTGGCCGTTCGGCAGAGCGATCACGATAGCGTACCTGCTCGATGCGATCTTCTTTATTCCGGTCGTGCTGGTGGGCAACATCTGGGAAGTCGCCATATTCTGGGCGCTGTCCAGCGTCATGGCCAGTTACGAAGTGACGCAGATCATCGGCTGGCGCATGCGCGTGACCCCCGAGAACGTGGTCGGACGGGTGATGGGTGCCGTGCGTCTGATCGTACTAGCCGGAATGGCGCCCGGCGTGCTGCTTTTCGGTTGGATCGCGGATCATCGCGGCGGTCATCCGGCCATGGCGATCTCCGCTTGGGGTTACCTCGTGATCGCGTTGGCCGCGCTTCTCATGCCGGCGATCCGCGACGAAGCGCGCTGAAAACAGGGACTATCGGGGAATCGACGCGTCCGCTGCCCCATTGCTATAATTCGGAATGCGTAAAAAGCCTTGGAAGAGGCGCTGCGCGGCTTTTGCCGTCGCAGCGCTCCTCTGCGGATGCGGAGGCACCGCGCCGACGTCCTTTCCTGGTTCGACCAGGGGCGCGCTGCCTGCGGCGATCGCAGCGCTCCCGCAACCGCTGCTCCAAGTCGAACTCGTCAATACCTAAAACGGGCAACTGCCCTGGATCACTTTGACCCTGGACGTCCCGACGTTGGACATCCCGGCCGGCGTGTACCCGGCGACGATTACGGCGTCGCTCGGCGACGGGCAATTCTACACACAGACGTACCAAATCACCGTCAACGCTTCGGGCATGGCCGTCCTCACCGTGCCGATTACTGGGAACGCCTTGGTGTTGCTGGCGCCTGACGCAACCGGCGTGCTTTCCATCTATCCGGTAGGCACGGTCCTTGCAAGTCCGTCCCCACTGCCGACGGCTAGGCCAACGCCGGCGCCCTCGCCGACCGCATCCCCAACGCCGACGCCAAAGCCAAGCCCAACGCCATCTCCAACGCCACCGCCGACGCCGCCTCCCACGCCGACCCCGCCATCAACGGCGTCGATCTCGATCTCGCCCAACACGTGCATCAACGCAGGGTCGTCGGGCGACCAGATATCGTATCGGGCGAGCGCGAGCGGGGGCCCGGCCCTTCAGCCCGGATATAAATACATGTATGGCTGGTAAGAGTTGGCCCAGGTGGCCCTTGGGCTGGCCGTACCGCCGCCGACGATGAATTTGCCAGGCGGCGGCGTCGTTGGAAGCGCGACGACGGCGGTCGTGACGGTCCCCACGTTCCCACCGACGGGATTGACGGGCGAGTCCGCCGCCGTCGTCGTGTTCCTCCTAATCTCCAGCCCGAGTGGCAGCGTCTCCTACGTCACGGACCAATCCGGCGGGAAAGTGTTCGCGTCAGACGTCATCGCGGCAGGGGCCGTAACTTGCGGCAGTCTGGGCCTGTAAAGAACGGCGATCGCTAAATCGGAATCGCGCTTAGTCCCTTGCATGCGCGAGAACGAAGCGCGCTAGCGCATTAGTGTGGCATCAGCGCCTTCGAAAAAACGCCGTTCGGCAAGATAAACGCGCCGACGAGGCCGCACGTTAGGATGAGAAGCGTCGGGTTGATCTTCGTTCGCAGGATCATGCCGAGCATGAAGGCGGCGATCAGTCCCGTGAGCACCGTCGTTGTAGACGACTTGGCCAGTGCGAAGACGCCCGAAGCCATCAGGCCGATGGCAATCGGCGCGAAGCCGTATTGAACGGCGCGGCGCCAGGGCGAATCGCCAATCTTGTCCCAAATGCGCCCCGCCCAAAAGCACATAAGCGACGAAGGCAGCAAGAACGCAAGGAGCACCACGATTCCCCCGCCGATGCCCGCAATTCGATTACCCAGGATCACGACCATGAGCATGTTCGGCCCGGGCGCGAGGTTGCCGATGCCGTAGATTTGCGAGAATTCGTCGGGCGTTATGTGGTAGGTGCCTTCGACGACGTGCTGCATCGCGGGAATGACCGCGGCGCCGCCGCCAACCGCCTGGATCGAGAGCAGACCGAAGTCGATGGCGAGTTGAACGAGGACGTGCGCGTTAGGCATTGCCCTTGCTCCCCGGCCGGTAAGCGAGAACCGCGATCGGTCCCATAACGAGCAAGATCACCCACAACGGCCACTTCACGATGCTCATGAGCATGAACGTCATGAGCAGCAGCGCGAGATCGAGCGGCTTGAGGAATTGTTTCTTCCCGGTGTGCCACGTGATCGCGGCCAGGAGGCCGACCGCACCGGCCGATATGCCCGCGAGGGCCGCGTGCGCGACGGGATACGCGGCATGAGCCTGCGCCGCCAATAAGCCGACGATACCGACGAAGAGCGCTCCCGGCAGCACCATACCGGCCGCTCCCACGAAGGCGCCGACCGGCCCGCGCAGCTCGTCGCCGACGAGGATGCACATGTTGACCGCGTTGAGCCCCGGCATCGTTTGGCTGATCTCGAGTTTGGTCAAGAACTGCTCGTCGGTCAGCCATTTCGTGTCGTCGACTAGCAGACGCTGGAGATACGCAATGATGCCGCCGCCGAAGCTCACGGCCCCGATCGTCAAGAACTTCGTGAAGATCGTGCCCAGCGAAACGGGTTGAGCCGGCGTGCCCGGCTGCGCCGCGGCGGCTATGGTTCCGTACCGAAAGCGCGATCGGACGATCCGCTAGAGAATCGATTTTTCATCCGGTGGGCTTTGTTTGAATGAGCGCTCGGTCCCCTGCCGCCGAGCTCCAAAGACCGGAAGGCGCCGGCGACCGGCGCCCCCCCATGTCTATTTCGGGTGGGTCATCTCCTTGGGGACGACCAACGCGTCGAACTCCTCCGAGGTCACGTGGCCGAGATCGAGCGCCGCCTGTTTGAGCGTTTTGCGGTGGTGGTGCGCGTGTTTGGCGATCTCGGCGGCCTTGTCGTAGCCGATCTTGGGCGAGAGCGCCGTGACCGTCATCAGCGACTTACCGAGATACTTGGCGATCTGCTCCTCGTTGGCTTGCAGACCTTCGACGGCGTGTTCGCGGAACATCGTGCACGTGTCGCGCAGCAGGCTGGTCGAGTGCAAAAAATTCGCGATCATGACCGGGTTGAACACGTTGAGTTCGAAGTTTCCTTGCGAGGCGCCGAAACTGATCGCAAGGTCGTTTCCGTAGACTTGGGCCACGACCATCGTCATCGCTTCGGATTGCGTCGGATTGACTTTGCCCGGCATGATCGAGCTGCCGGGTTCGTTTTCCGGCAGAATCAACTCACCGATTCCGGCCCGCGGACCGGACGCCAGCCAGCGAATGTCGTTGGCAATCTTCATAAGTGCGGCCGCCAGCGTCTTGAGCGCCCCGGACGCGAAGACGAAATCGTCGTGCGAGGCCAGCGCCGTGAACTTGTTCGGATGCGACCGGAACGGCAGACCGGTGAGATCCGAAATCTTCTTGGCCATGCGCTCGGCGAACTCGGGGTGCGCGTTCAGCCCGGTGCCGACGGCGGTTCCGCCGATCGCGAGGTCGTAGATGTGGTGCAGCGCTTCTTTGCAGGCCGTCATCGCGCGATCGAGCTGGTTGACGTAGCCCGAGAATTCCTGACCGAGGGTGAGCGGCGTCGCGTCCTGCAGATGCGTGCGTCCGACTTTCACCACGTCCTTCCAGGCCTTCGCTTTGGCCTCGAGCGCGTTACGAAGCGCCTCGACCGCCGGGAGCATCTCCACCATCGCTTCGGCCGCGGCCATGTGCATCGCCGTCGGAAACGTATCGTTCGAGGACTGCGACATGTTGACGTGGTCGTTGGGATGGACGGGCACCTTCGAGCCCATTTCGCCGCCCGCGATTTCGATCGCGCGGTTGGAGATGACCTCGTTCACGTTCATGTTGGTTTGCGTACCGGATCCCGTCTGCCAAATTCGGAGCGGGAAATGTGCGTCCAACTTTCCGTCGACGACTTCGTCGGCGGCCGCAACGATCAGGCCGGTTTTTTCTTTGTCGAGCTTTCCGAGATCGTTGTTGACCAGAGCGGCGGCCTTTTTGAGAACGGCCATCGCCTTGATGACCTGTTTCGGCATCACGTCGCGGGGCCAGACGCCCTCGCCGATGTCGAAGTGAACCAGCGAACGAGCCGATTGCGCGCCGTAGTACTTGTCGGCCGGCACCTCGATCTTGCCCATCGAATCGCTCTCGACGCGCGTCTTTGCGCCGTTCTTGGTCGTCGTATGTGTGGTTGTCATAGCCTGGCTATCTTCGCCCGTGCGAGGAGAATTCTGCCTGGACTAATGTCGGCACGCGCGTCGAAAGCCGGCCGCGCCGCGCGGCGGCCTCGAAGGTCCGCCCGGCGCGGCCCGGAAGCCCCGCTCATGCCGTTGACCATCCTGCGCGCCGGGCCGTCCCACGTAGACGGCCTGGCGCCGCTCTTCGACCTGTACCGCCAGTTCTTCACGCAGAAGTCCGACCTCGACGTCTCCGCGCGCTTTCTACACGAGCGCGTGGAGAAAGGCGAGTCGGTGGTGCTGGCCGCGTACGACGGAGAGACGCCGGCCGGCTTCCTCCAGCTCTATCCGCTCTACTCGTCCTGGTACGCGCAGCGACAATGGTTCCTGAGCGATCTCTACGTGGCGGAGGCGTTTCGCGAACGCGGCATCGGGAAAAAACTGGTCGAGGCTTGCGCAGAGTTCGGCAAAGCGTCGGGTGGCCGTGCCATCTTAGTCGAGATTCCGTTTTCGGAACCGCACTTGGCGAAATTCTACGGCGAACTTGGGTTTGCTCGAGACGAGGTTTTTGAACTATACCGGCTGTTCAGCTAGGCGGCTGCGCCGCATGGCCGGTGCCGAGCCCCCGCGGAAAGACGCTCGAACGGCCGCGTCCGTGCGGCCGTTCTACTTGAGATGGTTTTTCGGCCAACAAGTTTTGAAAACCACATCCGTGTGGTGGCCGAAAAACTCATACACTTTCCGTGGGGTCATCCGCCCGCCACGCTACATTGCACGCGATCTATCGCCGCAGATACCTCGGGTAACTAGTGGTGGCTGCGGGCGGCGGTTTGTTTTTGGTCTAGGGTGGTGCCGATTGGCTTTAGCTCGACGACCTCGTAAATCGTGAGGGGGAAGCGGGGGTCGAAGCGGCGTTTGTTGCAGCGCGGACAGCTGGCCGGTTTTCCGGGCTTGCGGCGGCGCAGGACTTCGAAGCCGCATTGCTCGCAGCGCAGGACGTAGCGTTTGCCCGACTCCTCGAGAGAACGCACGCTGCCCAGGTCGTGATAGATCGAGTCCATGCCGCACTCGCGCATTTTACGCCGGAAGCGCGAGCCGTGCCCCGTTTCGCGCCACCGGTCGTAACACCAGGCGTGAATCATCTCGTGCAGGAGCGTGCCTTCGAGCGAGTCGGGATTCTTGCGCAGATGGCGGGGCGAAATCTCGATCCGGAGCGGGCGCGGCCCGTAGGTGATGCGACCGGCAGAGTTCGAGAACCGCTCGTTATATGAAATGACGCAATCCGGGGCCGCGCCCTGGAAATGCTCGTAGTTGAGCCTGGCAAATAGCAACTGGAGATCCGCTTCGCTCGGTAACACGCATGACTTCCTTCGGCGCCCGTCCAAACGACTCTTGGTGCCAGAACCGTCGCCTAGTCACCCGCGCGGACTTCCGCTGCGTATTTACCTCCCGATCGTCGGCGTCGTCGCCGTTTTGTTACTCGCGACCCTTTGGTATTTCGTTTCGATCGGTTTCGGCGTGAGCGGGGCCGTCTTCGGAAACGGGAAGGCCGCGAACGCGAGCGCCGGAGCGAGCGCGCAAAACGTTCAAGGCGGGCCGCCGGCCCCGGTCATGCAAGAGCTCGGCGCGCTGCGCGCGCGCATCGCCGCACATCCAAACGACTACTCCGCTCTAACGCAACTCGCCGACAACTACGTGGGAGTAGGCAAGTTCGAGCAGGCGATACCGCTCTACGAACGGGCGCTCAAGGTCGACCCGCAGGACTATGCCGCCCGGGCGGGCCTGGAAGAGGCGCGCGCCGAGCAGGCACAGGCGAACCAGTGAACCGTTAGCTTGCGGCGACGGGCTTCCCGAGTGCCAGCGCGATGTCGAGGACGTCTTCTTCGGTTAAGTGCAGGCTGCGCATCGCCGTTTCGTGGAGCTCCACGATCTCGTGGCTCCGGTTGGACGTCGCGCGCTCTTCGCGAACGCGCTTGATCTCGTCGGTAACGCGCTGCGCCAACTCTTTGGACGGCACGACGCCGGCGTCCGTCAAACGATCGCTCCGGCGCAGCAGCGTTTGTTCGACCAGTGCCACGCCCGAGTGCTTGCCGAAGATGAAACTCGTTTCGGCGCCGACCAGTTCGGAGGGCACCGCCTCGTACATGCGGCGGTCGACGAGCATCGCGTGCGTGTGGATGCCCGACTCGTGCGCGAAGACCTTCGAGCCGACGATCGGCTCGTGCTGCTGCATCGGGATCCCGCTCATGCGCTCCATGAACCGCGACAGCGTACGCAGCTTTCCGTACCTAAAGCCTGGAATTTCGATCCCGTAGAGCACCCGCAGCGCCACGACGAATTCGTGGAGCTTAACGTTGCCCGCGCGCTCGCCGTAGCCGTTGGCCGTAACGGAAATAACTTTGAAGCCACACGACGTCGCCGCGATCGCGTTGGCCGTTCCCAGGCCGTAGTCGTTGTGCAGGTGCGCCACCATGGGCAGTCCCGGCGGCATCGCCTCGACGATGCGCGAACAGTACCAGCGCGTCGCTTCGGGCGTCAGCGTGCCGACCGTGTCCGGCCACGCGGGACGCGTGCCTCCGGCCGCCATCCCGGCCTTAAAATACTCGATGAAGTAATCGACGTCGCCGCGGCTACCGTCTTCGGCGCCGAATTCGACGCGTTCGACGCCCGCATCGCGCGCGTGTTCGATCGCTTCGCATTGGAGCCGGATGTTCGCCGCACGAAAGAACGAGAGCGGCAGGTCGAGCCATTCGCTTTCATCGCGTCCTTCTAGCTTAAGCAGCGTCTTGCCGATTTTGTATTTCAGATGCAGATCGCTGCCGCTGGTGAAGATGAAGAACGTCACTTCGCGCGGATGCACGCCGGCTTCTCGCAGCGTCTTGACCGTCACGTCGATGTCGGCCCGATTGCTGCGGCACATGACCACGATCTCGACGTCGCCGAGTTCGCCGCGCCGTTTGGCGTCCGTCACGAGTTGCAGCGTCAGGCGATCGCCCGCGGACGCCGCCGGGAAACCGACGCTCACGATGTGAACGCCGATGTCGGCCAAGGCGCGTGCGATCTCGAGCTTCTGCTGCGGCGTGTAACAGATGCCCGGCATTTGTTCGCCGTCGCGCAACGTTTCGTCGTAGATACGAATCTGCGCGGGATCGGGGAAACTGACGTCCCGCGTAAACTCTTTCGGGTCGCGGATCAGTCGCTCGATCGGCTCGCGAAACTTCATGCCTTGACGTTCGTCTTTGGCCATCGGACGCCTTGGAAAGCGGCGCGTCTAGACCGAGGGCGTTTGCTCGCGCTCGGGGAGGCCGCCGTCCGCGGCCGCGCTCGAACGGGCGCGCCGGGAATAAATACGCAGCTCGGCGATGTCGGGCGGGAAAACCATGTCGAGCGTCCAGTCGAACGCAACGCGTAGCTTGCGGTCCAGACCGGGCAGCCGCGACAGATAGTAAGTTCTCCAGAGAAACCACGCAAGAAAGCCGGTGAGCACGCGGTTTCCAGGCAGCTGTGCGACGGCACGCCGCGCGCCGAGGGAAGCCATCATGCCCAAGGTGGCGTATCGGAACGGCTTGGTCGGTTTGCCATGCAAAACGTTGGCGAGATTGCCGGCGAGCACCGGCCCCTCGCGAATGGCGTGCTGCGCGGTTTGCGGAAAGAAGCCGCCGTCGCCGTCGGGAATCGCCGCACAGTCGCCGGCCGCCCAAACGGCTGGGAAACCCGGAACGCGCATATCCCGATCGACGACGATCGCACCGTGTTTAGTCTTCGGTAACGCCGAATCCGCCACACTTGGTGACGGCGTAACGCCGGCACTCCATACGATCGTTTTGGTTTCGATGCGCGCACCACTCTGCAACGCGAGGCCCTCGTCGTCGGCGCCGGTAACGCCGTCGCCCGTCGAAACTTCCACGCCGCGGTTCTTGAGCGCGCGGGAAGCGTACTCGCCCATGCGGGCCGGGAGGCCGGGGAGGAGCGCGCCGCCGCCTTCGATCAACACGATGCGAACCTCGTCGCGCGGGATCCTGGGATAAAAGCGGAGGGCGCCTCGAAAGAGCTCGACGATTTCGCCGGCGGTTTCAACGCCGGTAAAGCCGCCACCGACGACCGCGACCGTCAGCAAGCGCCGGCGCTCGGCGGAATCCGGCGTCGAATCCGCAAGCTCGAGCAACCAGACCAAACGGTTTCGGAGCGTGCCCGCATCTTCGAGCGTCTTGAGCGGGAAGACGCGCTCGGCGACGCCCGGCAGGCCGAACGTCGACGTCGACGAGCCGATCGTAACCACAACCTGGTCGTAGTGCAGCGATTCCGTCGCGCCGATCAGCACGTGGCGAAACGTCACGGTACTCTCGCCGACGTCGAGCGCTTCGACGTCGGCGAGAACGAAACGCGTCCGCGTCAGCTCCGCTCGAACCGGGGTCACGATGTGGCGGATGTCGAGCGTGCCCGACGTCACTTCGGGCAGCATAGGTGTGAACACGGAGAAGTTCTCGCGGCTGATCAAGACGATTTCGGCCTCGGCGGGCTTCAAAATCTCCTCGAGACGCCGGGCAACCGCGACGCCGGTAAACCCGCCGCCGAGAATGACGATGCGTGGGCGCGCGTTGAAAGAGCCGTCGTGGACGATCATCGGGATCCCGCGGCGCCTCCGCAAGATCCGGAGCGCTCAAACGGCGAGGTGCCGGTGGACGCGGCGCAAGGCCCGCACGGCGGCTGGGGCCAAAACGCGCGCAGCGCCGGGGCGGCGGCGGGCGGTCTCGCACTGTTGCTGCTCAAGTTCAAGGCGCTGCTCGCCTTCCTCTTAGAGTTCAAATTCCTGGCCTTCGGGCTGAAGTTCTTGGGCTCGAGCTGGACGTTTTTGCTCTCGCTCTGGCTCTACGTGCTTGCCTTCGGCTGGCGTTTCGCCCTGGTTCTGATCGGCATACTCGTCGTGCACGAATTCGGCCATTACGCCGCCTTCCGGGCTTACGGACTAGCCGTTCGCATTCCCGTGTTCGTCCCGTTTCTCGGAGCGTTCACGGCCGGCGCCATGCCGGACGACCTCGAAGAGGATGCAAACATCGCGTTGGCGGGGCCGCTGAGCGGCCTCGTTCTTGCGGGACTGTGTTACGGCGCGGGTACGGCGTGGAGCGACCCGTTCTGGTACGCGTGCGCGTATGCCGCCGCGTTCCTCAATCTCTTCAACATGATTCCGACGCCGCCGTTCGACGGGGGCCGCATCATCGGAGCGCTTTGGCCTCCGCTCTGGCTAGCCGGTTTTCTGCTCTTCATCGCACTCTCGTTCGTGCTGCATATCCCGCTCTTATTCGTGGTGCTGATCGGCCTGCTCGGCGTACCGGCGATGTGGAGAGCTTGGAAAGGCGACGTGGATCCGCGTGCGGCCGGGATGGCCAACGGCGCGCGGCTGCGCGTGAGCCTGTCCTATCTGGCGACGCTCGGCGCGCTCAGCGCGATCGCCGGCCTTTCGCTCGCGGCGTCGCATGGAACGACGGCCCGGGCATGGTAGCGCTAAGCGCGCGAGCGGCGCTGCTGGGCGTCGCGTTCGCGTTCGTCGCGATCGCGCTCTTCGGATTGCGGCCGCACGCAACGGCCGGCCCGGCGTTGCGAGATTTTGAATCGTATTACGCCGCCGGCGCGACGTGGGCGGTGGGCGGAAATCCTTACGGGCGCGAGATTTGGAACGCGGAAAGCAGGGTGCCGGGCGTGGTCGAGCGTCGCGAGGAAGTGCTTCCGTTCATTGGTCCGCCGCAGACGCTCCCGGTTTGGGCGCTGTTCTCGCGTCTGCCGTTCGCGCAAGCGGCGCGCGTATGGACCGCTTGCCTGATCGCTTCGCTCTTGGTATTGATCTGGTTTAGCTTGCGCGGATCGGGCGCCGCCCCTGCCGGCCCCGCTGGGCTAGCCGCAATCGCATTGGCTATCGGGTTCGGTCCGATTACGAGCAACATCGCCCTGGGACAGGCGGCGTTGCTCGCACTGGCGGGCGCGACCCTCGCAGCCGGTTACGGCAACGCGGTCCTGCCTGCGGCCGCCGGTGGAATGCTCGCAGCGTTTCAGCCAAACGTCGCGCTTGCTCTCCTAACGCAGATCACACGGCGTCGCATCGCTTACGGTCTGGCTATCGCCGCGTTCTTGTCGTACTGTCTCGGGGCGTTCGCGCGCGGCCCGGGCTGGCCGGTCGCTTATCTGCGCGCACTTGGCGCCCATCACGCCGCCGAAGGCTTGACCGCGATCCAGCACACGCCGTCCGCGATTCTGTACGGCTTCGGCGTTCCGCCGGCCCTCGCTTTCGCACTCGGCATCGGGATCGCCGTTCTAACCGTAGCCGTCGCCATCACCCTGTGCCTGGCCATTCGAGAGCCGTTCGCGCGCTTCGCAACTTGCTGCGCGCTCGTACCGTTCGCCGCAACGTTCTTTCACGAACACGACTTCGCGGTCGCCTACGTCCCGGCAATATGGTGCGCGGTTCGGTCGCGCGGCTCGATGCGGGCCGTCGCCTTGACCGGCACGTTGTTCGCTGCGATCGATTGGTTCGGTCTCGCTCAGCGGCCCGACGGGCTCGCGCAGAGCGCCGCCCTCGCGTGGGCGGCAGCACTGGCTTTCGCGGCGATGCGCGCCGACGTCGACCTCGACGTCAAGATCTCGGTCGCCTTGACCGCCGTCGCGATCGCGTTCGGCGCCGGCGCGCTGCTGGCGCTCTCGCACCCGGCGCCGGTGTGGCCGGACACGCTAACGTCCTTTCATCCGCCGCCGGCGCTCTCGGTCGCGCAGGTCTGGGCGCTCGAGCAGCAGCGCACCGGGCTCGCCGCGCGCGTTCCGGCCTGGTCGCTCTTGCGTCTCGCGCCGCTGCTGGGATGCGCGTTGCTCGCATACGCATCCGCACGGACGGCCGTCCAAACCCGGACCGATCCGGCCGGCTAGATGTCCACGTTCATCATGTTGTCGAACAGCGAAACGTTGTTCGGACGATAACCCTTTAAATCGGAATTGTATAGGTACGCGTCTTCGCGGATGTACGTTACGATCGACGGCACGTCCTTGACGAATTCCTCTTGAACCGCGAGCACGTCGAGATTGCGCTGCGATTGCTCGAAGTGCTCGAACAACGCATCCATGGCGCCCTGCGCTCGCCGGTTGCACCAGCGCAGATTGTTCTGGCCGTTCGGCGGAAAACTCTGACAGCCGTAAATCGGCGTCATGTCGCCGACGGCTTCGTTTTGCCAAGCGAAGAAGATCACGTCCCACTTGTTACTGTAGACGACTCCGCCCTCTTGGGACGGCGCGAACATAACGGCCGATTGTACGTGATGGACGGTTAGCGTTACGCCGATTTGCTTCCAGGTTTGGCGAATCAATTCGATTTGCTCGTCGGTGTCGTTCGAGCCCGTGACCGTATACAGTTCGAAATTCAACCGGACGCCGTTCTTCGAACGCACGCCGTCCGGACCGAGCTTCCATCCGGCCCGGTCGAGCAGCGCGTTGGCCTGCGCGACGTCGAACGGGGTCGTCTTAATGGAGGTTACCACGTACGGCGCGGTGAGCGGCGTCGTGACGTCCTGTACGGTGCCCAAACCGTGGCCGATTTTTTGCAGAATGGCCGCGCGGTCGGTAGCCAAGCGGATCGCGGCGCGCACGGCGGGGTCGCTGCCGGTGGGGCGCTGCAGGTTGAAATCGATGTGGTTGTAGATGTAGCCGGGCTGCTTGAACGCGGTGAATCCGGGTGTGGCGCGAAGGCGATCCAAATAGCTGCCGGGCACCAGGTACCACAGGTCCACCTCGTGCGCTTCGATCTGCGACTCGAGCGTGTTACGGTCGGGAATGATCTTGAAGATAATTTCGTCGAGTTTCGGACGCCCGCGCCAGTACAGCGGGTTCGCGACGAGCACGACTTGCTGCGCGCGGTCCCAGCGCTGAACCTTGAAGGGACCGATGCCGACGGGCATCGCGTTATAGGGAACGTTGTTGATATTTGGATACTGCGCGAGCAAATGTTTCGGCAGGACGCACGGGTTCGCGCCCGCCGTCGAAAAGAACGTCTCGACGAAGGGCGAGTACGGCTTCTTCATGTGGTAGACGACCGTGTATTTGTCCGGTTCGCTCACCGAAGCGATCTGATCCCAGCCAAGGCGCCCGATCTCGTTGTTCGCCATGTTCAAGACGACTTTCGTCGAGAACACCACGTCGTCGGCGTCGAACGGCACGCCGTCCGCCCACTTCACGCCTTTGCGAAGATGGTACGTAATGGTCAGCCCGTCTTTGCTCACGCCACCGTTGGCCTGCGTGGGTATCTCGGTTGCCAGTTCGGGATACGGGTTGTTGTGTTCGTCCCAGCGCACCAGCCAGGCCATCGACAGCTGGGCGATCAGGCCGACGTCTTCGAACTGGCCCAAGTGTGGGTTGAGGGTGTTTACGTCGCCCGCGTCGGCCATCCTCAGCACGTGCGGCTGGGTCCACGAATTGAGCCGTCCGCCCGCTCCGGAGCCGGCGACCGAGGTCTTCGAGCACGCGGCCAGTGCCGCGATCGCGCAGCACGCAAGGATTCGAACGAGGGGACGGTTTCGCATTAGATCGAGTACTCCCACGGATTCCAGAAGGCCGAGATGACCGGCGACGGAGCGAAGCCTTTGAGATCGGTGTTGTAGACGTACGGTTCTTTCAGGAAATACAGGACGATCGTCGGCACGTCGATGGCCATCTGCTGCTGGACGATCTGGTATTGTTTCTTGCGCTCGTTTTTATCCAGCGTCGAGAGCGCCGCCCGCGTAGCTGCATTCACTTTTGGATTATTCCAAAAGAGTGCGTCCTGGCCGTGCGGTGCGAGGTTGGCGCCGGAGTAGATCGCACTGTCGTCCGGATCCGCGGCGGCAACCCAGCTGAAAAACGCCACGTCGTAGTGTCCGCCCTGCAGCGTGCCTGCCGACGAATTGTCGAAGAACTCGGTCGTCGGCACGTTCTTCACGTCGCCCTGAACGCCGACGTCGTGCCATTCCTGCTGAACCAGCGTCTGGATGGCCTTTCCACTGTTGCTTTCGGTCTGCGTGCTCAGATTAAACTCTAGACGCTTGCCGTTCCTCACGCGGATTCCGTCGGGACCGACTTTCCAGCCGTCCGCATCGAGAATCGCCTTGGCCTTCTGCGGATCGAACGGATGGTGTTCGAAGTCTCCGGTGTACGCCCACGAGAGCAAGGGATTCTGATCCGTCTCTGCCGGCACCGCCGAGCCGTGCGCGATTTTCTGAATGATCTCGTCGCGATTGGTCGCGTACGCGAGGGCGAGGCGAACGTTGCGATCGCTCACCATCGGGCTGCGCATGTTGAAGTCGATGTGTGCGTACAGGAACGAGTTCACGCGAATCGCCCGCAGACCGTTGGCCGGATCGGCGGCAATCTCTTGGTACCGTGGCCAGTTCAGGCCGCTTCCGCGCGCGAGCATGTCGATCTCGTGAGTCAGCAGCTGCGTTTCCATGGTGTTCTCGTCGGGCATGCTCTTGAAGATCACTTCGTCGAGCTTCGGCTTACCGAGATAAAAGTAAGGATTTGCGACCATGCGGACTTGGTCGCCGCGCTTCCACTCGACGACTTTGAAAGGACCGCTACCGATGGGCAGCGAGTTGAACGGAGCGGTATTGAGCGAACCCTTGTCGTCGTTGTACTTGGCCAAAATATGTTCGGGCAGGATCGGCGCGTTGCCGTTCACGCCCCAAAGCTGCTGCAAGTAGGGAGCGTACAGCCGTTTCATGTGCACTAGCGCTACGTAGCGATCGCTGCAATCGATGCTGGCGATGTCCCGGAAGCCGTCGGTCGTGATCACGTTGTTGTGCGTGTTCATGATCACTTGCCACGTGAATTTGAGATCGCTGCACGTAAGGGGCTGGCCGTCTTGCCACTTCATGTTGTGCCGGATCTTGTACTTGAGCGTCAGGCCGTCCGGCGTCACGTCGCCGTTCGCAACGGTCGGAACCTCGGAGAGCGCGTCGGGAACCGGCCGTGATTTATCGTCGTAGCGCACGGCATACGAGAAGACGAACGAATCGATGTCGCCGACGGTGGCGTTCGAATCCAACTCCGTCACGAGCGATCTCGGATTGCCGTTTTCGGCGAAGGTGAAGACGCCGGGTTTCGTCCAGGCGTGCCGGCCGCCGGTGCCGGTTGCCGAGTTCTGCTGGTTTACTTTGGAGCATCCGGCCAGGGCCACGGCAATCGCCGCGGCGGCTATCGCTCCACGCATCCACAAAGAGGCCAGTTGACCGCTCCTTCCCCGCCTGCACGGCGAGACGCCACGGTGGCCTCGTTGGCAGGGCTGCGGAGAAATTCCCGCGCCGGCGGGCGTCTACAGGTGCAGGTCGCTCAGACCGACTGCGAAGTTATACGTATCCACGGCGTTGTGAACGGCATAGATCGCCGTGATATAGGCCGTCTGCGCCGTGGCCAGATTTGCTTCGGCCGTCGTGACGTCGACGACGGTCGCCGTCCCGACCCGGTACTGCGCCTGTGCGGCGTCGAGCGCGACGCGCGCGCTGTCCACCTCGGCCTGCGCCTGCACGGCGGATGCGCGCGCGGAAATCAAACCGGCGACCGCGGTGCGGACGTCCGATTCGACCTGGAGCCGCGTTTGGATGAGTCCGGCTTTGGCCTGGTCGAGCTGCGATGCCGCCACCGCGACGTTGTAGTTCGTTAGCCCTTGATCGAAAATCGGAATCGTGAGGGTCGCGCCGAGCGACTGCGAAGCTCCGAACGTCCGCTGCTCTCCGGTGATGCGCGCCTCACCGACGTCGCCGTTCGCGACGATGGACGGATAGTGGGCGCCTCGGGCGTATTGCAGGTTGTATTGATCCGAGAATTCCGTATTCTGCGCCGCCAAATAGTCCGGCCGCAACAACAAGCCTTGCGCGACCGACTTCTGATACGAAGGCGTGGTGGAGCTCATATCCGGCGGTATTGCCTGCGGCACGACCTCGGTATCGGCGTCCAGACCGATCGTGGTCGCGAACGTCGACTGGTTGGCGATCGCCTGGCCTTGCGCGGTCACGAGCGTGTTGCGCGCTTGCGCCGTTTGAAACTGCGCGTTGGCCAGATCCGAGCGCGCCGCGGCTCCGCTATTGATCTGGGCGCGAACGGACCGCTCCTGCAATTCGAACTCGCGCACGAGCGTGGCGCTCGAATCGATCGTGGCATTGGCGGACAACACGTTGTAATACGCTCCCGCGACCGTATGCTCGAGCGTCTGCAGTTGCCGCAGCAGCGTTTCGTTGCCGGCGATATTGGCCGAGCGGGCGGACTTGATCGCCGCGATGACGCGGCCGCCGTCGTAGATCAGCTGTTGGAGCAGCGCGTCGGCCTTTAATTCGGTGGGATTGCTGGCCCCCGTGCCGTTCCCCGTTCCGGTGTTGGTGATCTGGAAGCCGTATAGCCGCGTCGCCGAGGCGACGATTTCCACGCTTGGAAATAGCGCCGATTGCTCGGCCCCGTACTTGGCCCGAATCGCGTCGTACTGCGCGCGTTCGGTCGCGAACGCCGGCGAAAGAACGACCGCCAGCGCGACCGCCTGTTGCAAGTCTGACCTGCGGCGGTACGCCCTTGTGTGGGACGAGTTGCACGACGTCGGGCGCCGGCGTTCCGTAGGCGGGATACGGGATCGGCGTCGTGCCCGGACTAGGCAGCGGCGCCGGCGTGGGCAGTATGACGGGTTGCGCCGTTTGTGCTCGTGCTGCTGCGGTCAGGACCAGCGCGAATGCGAGCGCAGCCGTCAGCGTGCGCCCCGCGGCGTATGGGAGTTCCCTCATTAGTGTGCCGCACCACCGCCGGGCGCACCGGGCGCGCCGGAAGCGCCGTTAACGGCGACCACGCTGCCGTCTTTGAGCGCGTCCGGCCGCGTCGTGATTACCTTCGTACCGGCCGTCACTTTGTCGCTGACGACTTCGGCTTGCGTATCGGTTTCCAAGCCGACGCGTACTGGAACTTGGACGGCCTTCCCGTCTTGAATCGTAAAGACGGATGACCCCTTTTCGTCTTCGGCAACCGCGGAGCGCGGAACGAGGATGACGCCGAAGCGCTGTTCTTTGGGAATCGTGGCCGAGATCAGCATGCCGCCGCGCAGCACGTCGCCGGGGTTGGGCATCTGCACGCGGGCCAAGTACGAAAGCGTACCGCTGGTGGGAACGGCGTTGAGATTTTGTATGCGCGCCTGGAAGGTCTTGCCGGGGAGCGAACTCGACGTCAGCGTCGCCTGCGCGCCCGGCTTAACGTACTCTAAGTACGTATCCGGAACGTTGATGTTGATCCAGACGTTGTCGACCTGCGAGACGGAGAGCACGGGCGTGCTCGGAGAAGCCATCGCGCCCGGATCCATCAAGCGTTGCGTGACCACGCCCGCGAACGGCGCGAACAGTGCCGTCTGCCCGATCTGGGTGCGAAGGACGTTGGCCTGGGCGGCGGCGGTCTGAGCCGCGGCCTGTTGCGCCTTGACGTTTTCGGCGCTCACGGAGTTGTTGCGCAATCCGACTTGCGCGTTGTTGTAGGCCTGCTGCGCCGCGACGTACTGCGCCTGCGAATTCTGCAGTGCGGTCTGCGAGACGTAGCCCTGTTTGTAGAGCTGAACGTTCTGGTTGTAGACGAGCCTGGCGTTGTCCAAGGCGGCGCGCGCCGTGGACAGGGTGGCATTGTTGGTCTGCACCTGGACCGGCAGGCCCATCGTGGCACCGCGTGCCGTCGCGCTGGCCTGCGAAAGCGCTGCCTCGTCCTGCGCCAGTTCGGCTTGCAGGGTCGAAGCGTCGATCCGCGCGAGCAGCTGCCCGGCCGAGACGCGGTCGCCGACGTTCACGTAAACCGCCGTGATCGGGCCGTTCTGCTGGAAGGCCAGCGTCGACTGCAGCAGCGGAGCGACCTGGCCGTCTAAGTTAATGAAGGTCGCGATGTTGCCGCGCGTTGCCGGCGCGGCGTCCACGCTCAGCGGCGGCGGACCCTGCGGGCCGCCGCCCTTCCCGCACGCGGAAAGGAGCAGGGCGACGGCGGCGGCAGCCGGCGCTAGGCGGTAGTGGCGCATTATTTCCTCTTCACTCCGATACGTTGGTTGCAGCTAACGATGTCATCTACGCGATATAAGGACGGTTTGATTCGCCTGGATTCGAAAAACGCGGCGGCGCGCCCCCCGTTCTCCACGTCGACGGCGGAGCGCCTCGCTCCCATTCGCCCCACAACACATATCGTGTGAACCTTGGAGGCGGCTGGCGAGATGCGACGTATGTTCCCCGGGCCATGACCGCCAAACTCGGTATCGGTCAATCCTACAAATTCCAGAGCCGCGTCGAAGAGTGGATGACCGCCGAGAAGGCGGGGAATGCGGGGGTCGACGTATTGTCGACGTCCCATCTCGTCCAACTCGTCGAGCAGGCCGCCGTCCATTGCATTTCGCCCCTCCTGGAGCCTGGGCAGGTCACCTTGGGCACCCACATCGATCTCGAGCACCACAAACCGGTCCCGGTCGGGTTCATGGTCCGGGCCGAAGTCGAGGTCGTTCTCATCGACGGGCCGCGGGTCAGTTTTGCCGTCCAAGTCTTCGACGAACGCGAGGCCGTGGCCGAAGGGACGCACGAGCGGTATACCATGGATAAAGCGAAGTTTCTCGCAAAGCTTGAAGAAAAGCTCGCCTAAAGGTACCTTAGGAAAGTAGCGGAAGCGGTAGACCGACCCTCGCGTCGCTGAGAACATGCTGGATTATCATGAGAACGGCCTGGGTTCAACGGCAGGGGGAGCAATCGACTGCTCCCGAACTTAACTACGGAGAGGACCGCCTTCCTCGGCCACCCGTTGGGGGTGGTAGGGGGTGCGGGCCTATGGCTAAAGCTAGGAGGACACTTTGAAGCGACTGAGCACCGTGGTCCTTGCCGGGCTGTTCGCAGCCGGCTTGGGACTCAATGCGGTCGCAGCCCCGTCCGGCGGATCGCATGGAAGCATTGGGACCAACGTGATCGCGCAGGATCAGGGCTCGACCTCGGCTCCGCCGGCGAATTTCGGTTCCCCGCCGTCGGGGCAGATCCCGATCCTTTATAACGACCATCACGTTTATGCCAAGCCGGACGTCCTGAAGCAGGGTCGCGTGCTCGCTGCGCTCGTGCGCGGCGACACCGTGCTTATTCCGCTTCGTTCGATGTTCGAGCAAATGGGCGCGACCGTCTCGTACGATTCGTCGAGCAAGACCGTCGACGTTACCAAGCCGGGCGCAGACGTAAAGGTCACCGTTGGCAAGCCCGAAGTGGTCATCAACGGCGAATCGCGTCCTCTGGACGTTCCGCCGATCATGTACCAGGGCAACGTTCTCGTTCCGATCCGCGTAATCTCGGAAGGCATGGGCGCATACGTGCTGTGGGTTGCCGACAAGCAACTCGTCGTCGTGCGTTACATTCCGCCGACGCCGCCGCCGACTCCGGCTCCGCCGCCGCCGACGCCGCCGCCGACCCCGAGCCCCACGCCGATGGCGACCCCGTATAAGGACCTCTACATCGCTGGTGATTTCATCATCTCGCCGAAGGTCTACAACGAGTTCAGCCCGGGCAACGTGGGCACCAACAACCAGGGCTTCTCTTTCGGAATCCACGGCGCTTGGGAGTTCAACCTCGCCAACCTGCCCTGGATGCTCGAAGGCGATTTCCGCCAGTTCGATTATCCGCATAACCAAGGCGTCAACACGCCGGCCAATTGGGTACCCGGCTCGACGTGTCTCGCACTCGGTATCGGCGGGGGCGACCAAGGTTGCGTCACGGCAATCGGCGGTCGGTTCTCGACGTTCGTTCCGGCCTTCACGGTCCGCGATTACGACTTCGATGCCCGCTTCGGCATCAAGGTTCTGAACCCGCGCATCTACGTCGGCGTCGGATACCTGTGGCGTTCGAACAACTACGGCTACCCGCACCTGAACAACATCGGATTCGGCGCTGAAAAGCTGCCCGACCTCGATCAGCCGTTCGGCGTGTTCGGTAGCATCTGGTACTACCCGAACGTCAATGGCAAGTACACGGACGTCTTCGGAAACCAGTACAACCTCGCGTACAACATCCTGAAGTACTCGCTCGGCGTGACCTACGCGTTCCAGAACACTCCGCTCTTCCTCGAAGGCGGATGGCTGGGCGACAACGGTCAAGGCCGCGTGAATGCTCCGGCATCGTTCACGCACAACGGTCCGTTCGTCGGTATCGGTCTGAAGTTCTAAGTCAGAACCGGCGATAAAGAAATCGCCCCCGGCGTTTGCCGGGGGCGATTTTTCTATGCGCCGCCAAGTGGCGGCTTTCTTACGGCGATGCGGCCGGCTGCGGCGTGTAACAAGCCGCCTGGAGGATTTCGATGTCCGGGCCTCCGGGCGGGGCCGTCGGCGTCGCCAGCGGGGCGGGCGTCACCGCGCCGCACGGAACGCTTTGGTTGAACCAGTGCAGCGTGTAGCCTTTATCGAGCTCGCCCTTGGCGGTCTTGCCGAAGAACGTGTGCGGGTATTTCTTGACGAGCAAGTACATATAGGCCAGCGATTTGCGTTGCGCCGGCTCGGTGTAGATCTTCTTATACACGCGTGCCGCCAGAAAGTAGCTGCGCGAGAGTTGCGGATCGTCCGGATATTTGCGGGCCCAATCTCGCAACGCGTCGTCGGCCTGATCGACGTGCGAAATGATGTTCGAGTCGGTCGTGAATTCGCCGGCCCGGATACGCTCGTCGAAGAACGTGTTATTGATGCCCAAGAAGCTCAGCTTCAGCCTCCCGAAGTATTCGTCACCGGGAGCGGAGTGGCTGAAGGACTCGCATTGCTGGTGCGCCGCCCCCTTCTTCTCGGAACACGCGTCCGCGCGGGCGGCCGGCGGCGCGGAGCTCGCGAAGGCGAGCGTCGCTCCCGCCGCGACAAGTGCCGCCGCTGGAATCCACTTGCCGTACGTAGGTTTCACGTCGTAGTCTCCCCTTACGTGTAATGCGAGCACGCGCGGGATTGCGCGTGCGTTGTTGCGCGCTCTTTCGCCGCGAGCGGGCAGCTCCCCCAGGGGCGCGCGACGCGACTCCAGCGAACATCGCGCACGATGACCTTGCCGACGCTGCACGTCGCCGCGCTGCAACTGCGCGCCCACGACCGCATCCACTTCGAAACGGCTTGGCCCGGCATTCTCGAGGCCGCGTCGCGAACGATCGCGGACGGCGCCGTAGATCTTCTCGTATTGCCCGAGGCGACGATTCCGGGTTACGTCCTCGGAAGCGACGACGTCGACGATTCCGCGACCATGCGAGCGCTCGAGGACCTTGCGCGTCTTGCCGAACGGACGGCAACCGTCATCGTCGCGGGGGCCGTCGTCCGAAACGGAAGCCGGCTACGCAACGCTGCGGTTGCGATCGATCGCGACGGCTCGCTGGCGGGACGGGCCGACAAGACGTTTCTCTGGCATTTCGACCGGCGCTGGTTCGAGCCGGCCGACACGATCGAACCCATCGTTACTTCGATCGGCAGCCTCGGTGCGCTCGTCTGCGCCGACGGTCGCATTCCGACGATCGCGCGCGAGCTGGTCGACCGCGGGGCGCGGATGCTGGTTATGCCGACGGCCTGGGTGACGAGCGGACGCGATCCGGGCTCGCTGGAAAACGTACAAGCCGACCTGTTGGGCCGCGTGCGCGCCCGCGAGAACGGCGTGCCCTTCGTTGCTGCAAACAAGTGCGGGGCGGAGCTCGGAATCGCGCTCTACTGCGGAAAGAGCCAGATCGTGGACGCAACCGGACGCACGCTGGTGATCGCCGGCGAACGCGACCCCGAAGGCATCGCGGCTCGCGTCGAGATGGGAGCCGGCCGGGCACGGCGCGCTCCCGACCGGGCGATCGTGCCGGCGCCGGGTCGCGCTCCCCTGACGGCTCCGATTCGCGTGGCGATTTCTGCAGAGCACGGTCGCGCGCTGGACCCCGCGTTACTCCGGTGGCTTCACGCCGAATACGCCATCGCACCGGGGCGATGCGACCTCGATCGGGTCATCGCGGTCGCAACCATCGACGACGCGATCGCGGGCGACCCGGGCGGCGTAGCCGGATTGCGTCGCGCCGGTTACCGTATCGTCGTCTGGGAGAACGAAACGAGCGATAGCTGGACGCACGACCTGGCGCGGGCGCGCGCGCTGGAGTCGCGCGTCTACGTCGTGGTATTGGACGCGGCCGCGGGCCGCGCGTTCGCCGTGGATCCTGACGGTGCGGTGGTGTGCGGGACCTTCGGAGAATATCGCATCGCAAGCTTCGATCTCGACCCGCAAAAGGCGCTGCAAACCGCGGTTGCGCCGGATACGGACGTGATCGAAGGCCTCGATCGCGTCGCCGCGATCGTCGAGCGTAACGAACGGGCCCGTTGAACCGTCTTATCGCTGTGACGTCGCGAATCTTCAAACGGCTTCGGGTCAGAATACTTCCGGCCGCTCTGTGCGCGCTGCCCCTACTCGGGCTGTCCGCGACTGACCCGCCGCCGCCCGCGCTCGCGACCGGCAGCATTCGCGTCGCGGACGCACCGTATCTGCCCGGAAGCCGCATCCCCATCGTCGTTAGCGGCTTTGCTCCGCCCTACGACGTGGGCGTGCTCGGACCCGGAGCGTTCGCCGGGGGAATGCTCGTGCTGCCGGTCGATTCGGCGCCTGGGGTTACGACGATCGTTGCCGGGAACGCACGCGGTCTTGCGACGAACGCGTTCCGCATCGCCTCGCCGCCGCCGGCCGATCGCGCGCTGATCGCGGTCGCAGCGTACGGCGACGGGATCGCATTTCACCGCGCCGACGGCTTCGCAAACCTCGGCATCTTGGCAACCGGCGGCGCGCCCAGCGACGTCGCGTTCGATACGACGGGCCGCCTATCGGCCACCGATACCGACGGCGAAACGCTCGCACGCGCCGCTTTGAATCCGTGGAGCGTGACGGCGATCGGCGGCGTTCCGGAAGGCGACGAGTTGACCGTGGATCCGCAGACGCAAGACGTCTTCGTAACCAATCGCGACGCAAGCGGCACCGGCGCGCTCACACGCATCGCGTCCGACGGGAGCGTGACGCGCGTCGCCACCGGCACCACCGCAGAGGGTTTGGCCATCGACGGTCCCCACGACCGCGCGTACGTCGCCGACGTCAACGATGCGTCCATCGCCGTCGTGCGCCCCAGCACGATGCGCGTGATCGAAAAGATTCCAACCGTTACGCGCGCCTTCTCGCTCGCGCTCTCGGGCGACGGGCGCCGCCTCTACGTGGTTTCCAATCAAAGCCTGGGGTCGCCGTTCGGCGCGGCCGGGCGAGTGGTCGCGATCGGCCTCGACGGCCCGAAACCGCACGAACTGGCTCGCAGCGCGAACCTCGCTTTCCCGCTGGGGATCGCCCTGGACGAAAAGCGCTCGCGCGCGTACGTTACCGACGAAGCCAAACACGTCGTGTACGTTCTCGATATGAAGACGCTCGCCGCGATTCGTCCGCCGCTCTCGACCTGCGAGGTTCCGTGGAAGCCGACCTTCGATGCCGTGGACGACCGCCTGTACGTTCCGTGCGCGCGCAGCGATCGCGTGGACGTCTTCGACGCGAGCACGTTGGCCCGCGTCCCGGGCGCCCCGTTCCGCACCGCGAGCTACCCGCTCGCGGTCGCGGTTTGGCACCCGCCGGCATGATGAGCGCGGCGCGCGGCGCACTGGCGGCGGCGATCGCAGCGTGCGCGCTGCTCGCGTCGCCGCGCGCGTTCGCCGCCGAACTGCCCCCACGACTCGATCCGCCTGCCCCGTTTCCGGCCGTCCTCTCCCAAGCGCCCGTCGTCGAAACGATCGCGCCCGGCATCGGTTACGCCGAATACGCGCTCGTCACGGCCGAAGGTCCGGTCGTCGTGCGCGTCGCCTCGATCGCGCCGCACCGGTCCGACGTGCGCGTCGAAGCGATTGCCGCGCACGATCGTTTGACGTCGTCCGGCGAAACCGTCTCGTCGATGGCCGCGCGCACCGGCGCGGTCGCGGGAGTCAACGGCGACTACTACGACATCGGCAACACCAATCGTCCGACCAACGTCTTGATTCGCGACGGACGAATTTTGCACACGCCGGACGGACGCTACGCCCTGGTGATCGACCGCGGCGGCACGCCGGCTTTCAGCCAATTGCAATTCACCGGACAAGTCGAGGTCGGCGCCAACACCGTCGGCCTCGACGCCGTCAACGAGATGCCGCCGCCGCACGGCGGTACGTCGATGATCACGCCGGAATTCGGGCGCGTTCCGCCGGAAGACAACCTCACGCTGGTCGCCCTGACGCTGCTCGACGGTACGCCGCCGTTCGCGCGCTACCGCGCGTCGTCACCGGTCGACAATTTGCAAGCGCAGCCGCCGGGGTACTATCTCGCCGTTGGTTCGCAAGCGTACGGTCCGAACAGCTTGCCGAACCCGGGCGACATCGTCGCGCCCGGCGGCGATTTTACGCCGGTCCCACTCGACTCGATCGCGGGCGCGATCGGCGGCGGCCCGCTCATCCTGCGCGACGGAAGCTGGTTCGACGATCCGAACGGCCCCAGCGGCGGCGAATACGCGCAACGCATTCCGTCGACCGGTGCGGCGATTACGCCCGACGGAACGCTCATGCTCGTCGAGGTTGACGGTCGCCAGCCGTCGGCGAGCATCGGTTTGACGCGACCGGAGTTCGCGGCGTTGATGCGCGGCCTGGGCGCGGTGGACGGGATGGCATTCGACGGCGGCGGTTCGTCCGCGATCGCCGCGCGCCGGCTGGGCGATGGTTCGGCGACGCTGCAGAGCTCGCCGTCGGACGGAAAAGAACGCGACGTCGCCGACGGCATCTTCGCGTTCAGCACGGCGCCGGTAACCGCCGCGGTGCGCGTGGTCGGATCTCCCGCGTTGTTGCGCGCCGCGCCCGGCGCTTCCATTAACGTTCGCGCCGGCGCCGTGGACGCCGCGCAGCATCTGGTGGGTTCGGGCCCGATTTCCGGGGCGCTCGAGCCCGCATCGCTCGGCACGTACGCGAACGGGCGCTTCACGGCGCACCAACCCGGCAGCGGCGCACTGCACCTGCGTTCGGGAGCGCTGCACGGCGAGATTCCCGTCGACGTCGTCGCGACGCCCGCCCGCATCGCGATCTTGCCGGCGAACGCGAACGTCGCCGACGGCGGAACGTTACAACTCACCGCAACGGCAACCAACGACGCCGGCTATCCGATCGCGTTGCCCGAAAAGCTTCACTGGACCGCAACCGGCGGCGCCATCGACGATTCCGGAACGTTTCGCGCGGGAAGATCCGACGGCACCGCGACCGTCGATATCGGCGGCCGCAGAGCGCAAATACGGGTGACGGTCGGATCGCACGACGTCGCGTTGCAATCACGTCCGCGCTTTTCGTCGGTTCCGCCGGGCGGCGAGGGTGAATCCGGCGCGGACTCCTCGTGCGGCGGTTGCATCTTCCTTTCGTACGCGCTGGGCCCGAGCGAACGCGCCGCCTATGCCGTGCTCGAAACGCCGTTGCCCGCCGGAACGATTGCCGTCGGTTTTCGCGTCCGCATCTCGGACGCGACCGGTAGCGCGCGCCTGCGCGTCTCCTTGCGAAACGCCATCAACGAGTCGGTGCTGCTCGACGCGATTCCGATCGGCGGCGCTTCAGGCTGGCAAGACGTCACCGTCCGCCTTCCCGCTACCTTCGCCGGTCCCGGGAAGCTGACGTCGCTGTACGTCGTACGCGATCCCCAAGAGCCGGTCGCCTCGGGAACCGTCGTTGTCGGAAACCTCCGCGCGGTGGTCGCCGGTCATTCGTAATATGGGCCGAATCGCCCAGAAAAAGCAAGAACGGCGAGCCCTGGGAGGAATAGGTACGGACGTCACCTCCTGAGGCAAGCATGCAACCTCGTCACCTACGCTCCGTAGGCGCGCCGGCGCAGGCTCCAACTCGCTTTGAGACGATCGCCCGCCCGCGGGTGACCGGCCTGATTAATGCCGCGCTCTCCTCCCGCGTAGGACTGGTCTTCGGGGGTCCGGGCTCGGGTAAATCTGTCGCCGTAGGGCACGTTATCGCCGATCTGAAGGCGGAGCCGCTGCGCTGTTCGGTGCCCTCGTCCGGCGCGGACCTCTTTGCCTTTGCGTCGCTCCTGGCCACCAGCGTAGGGGAACGGGTGCCCGCCATCCTCTCCTCGATTCCGGGGGCATGCGCGGATGCGCGCAAAGCGCCCGATCCGGTCGCGAGCCTCGAGCTATTGGCTCGGCGCCCATCTGCGCGGCTTCGATGGTCTCTTCGTGGTGGACGACCTGCACCACGCCTGGGTTTCGGACGCCCGCAGCTCGGCGTTGCTCGTCCAGCTCGTGTCGGGCACGAAGGACGCGTGCCGCTGGTTGATCTCCGCGCGCACGTCGTGCGAGCTGCCGGTCAGTTCGTGGGTCGCCTACGGCATTGCCGGAATGCCCGTGGAGGCGGCACAGCTCGCGTTTACTTTCGACGAGTTGGCGGCTCTTGCGGGCGCGCTCGACTCACGATCTCCGGACTTGCAAAGCATTCTCTCGCTGACCGGCGGATGGCCGGCGGCTTCCACGTTCGCGCTGATGACCGCCGCCCGCGGCTCGGGCGAGTCGGTCGAGATGGCCACCCGCGAAATGATGTACGGCTTTCTCGCGGAGCAGGTGCTTGCGGGACTTCCGGCGCTCGACGTGGAGTTCATGATGGACACCTGCGTCTTCACATCGCTCGATCACGAGCTCTTGCGGGCAGCCGGTATCGCCAACGCTTTGGAACGCATCGACGCGCTTCGCGAGCGGGTCGCATTCTTGCAGCCCGTGACGCAGAACCAATTCAGATACCACGACTTGTTTCGGGATTTCTTGTTGGCCCGGCTCGAGCGAAACGACGAACGTTATCGTCAAGCCTGGAAGCGCGCCGCGCGGGCCCACGAAGCGCTTTCGGATTACGAAGCGGCTCTCTCTGCTTACCGCAAAATCGAAGACGGCGAGAGCGCCCGCCGGATATTGATCGAACGGGGCGGGGAGCTCATCGACCGCGGCCGGGTAGATAGCGTCTGGAATGCTCTGGAGACGCTCGACACGCACGCCGACGGTACGCTGCTCGGCCTTCGCGCTTGTTGCGCGGCCGCTCGCGCCGAATACGATCGCAGTAGCGCGTGGTTCGAACTCGCCCTAGAGCTCGTGCGCGATCCTGCCGAACACGCGCAGCTTGCGTGGCGCTACTCGTCCGACCTGATACAACGGGAACCCGCCAAAGTGCTCACCGTGTTAGAGCGTTACGAGGATCGCCCGCCCGCAGATCCGCGGATCGCTACGCTGATACAAAGCGCCCTTGCGGCGGCGCATTGGGCAAGCGGAGATCTCCCGGCGGCAAAAAAAATGATGGCCCGGGCGGTGGGGACCAGCGTTCGCGTTGACGACGTTTACACCCGAGCGCTGCTCCAGCATCAGGCGGGCTTCATCGCCTTTCAGTCGGGTGAAACGGCCCTAGCCGAACGCGCCGCTCGGCGCGCGCTCGCGATGGCACAGGAAAACGATTTACATAGCATCACGATGCGCGCACAGACGATGCTGTTCAGCATCGACTTCGAGCGGGACCACGTCGCGGACGCACTGTGGTGGGCTCGGCAGGTCGAAAGGTCCGCCACGCTGGCCGGCAACGTCGGCTTTATCTTCAACGGTCTGGCCGGCCAATACGACCTCGAGATCGACCGGTGGAACGCTACCGCGATCGAGCGGCTGGACGGCCTTCTCGAGCAATACGATGGGATGTTCTTTCCGTATACGACGGAAGCGATAGCTCCGGCGCTGGCGCTGCGCGCCGCGATGTCCGGCGGATTTGCCCAAGCCTACGCCATCCTCGAGGGTAGCGCTCCCAAGCAAAGCAGCTCGCAGCGGCGCGCCTTGCGATTTTCGGAGATCGCCATGTACGCCGCCGCTGCCTCGCGGCGGGCCGAAGCCGAGGCGGCCTTCCGGTCGGCCCAACAGGCACTAAACGAACCGGCCGCTGCGCCTTCGGAAAAGCGCGAAGCCCGCACCCACGCGATGCTGGTCCTTACGGGAGTTCTTCTCGGGCGCGACAGTTCGGCCGACCGGCACCTGCGCCGCCTCGAGCGTTTGGCTCCCAGCGTCGGGCCGCGCTTTCAGGCTCTGGCCCGCGCCCTGCGGGCGCTCTACATTGCCTCCCAAACCAACTCGCTGTGGGACGACCTGGGCCTGACGCTTGGGGCGCTCTCCGAGGCCGGCTTCGACGGCATCAGCCGCTTGGTCAATGCTCTTCCGCTGGCCAAGCCCTCGGGCACCTCCAATTTCGGGTCGCTTACGAAGACCGAGCTCCGGGTGGTTCTGGCGATGACCGAGATTTCGACCACCAAGGGGATGGCCGAGGCCCTCGAGATGTCGGAGAACACCGTGAAGTTCCATTTGAAAGCGATCAATCGGAAGCTTGGTTGCCGAAACCGCCACGACGTCGTTAGAATTGCCCGGACCCAGGGTATCATAGCCTCAGATTAAGGCCGACCCTACCCGTTTCGGGTAGGGGACGATTGGCGTTTAAAGAGCGTAAAGTTGCCTTAATCACCGGCCTTTAGTCGATTGAGGTATACCCGTGCTTCTTCACATCATCGCGTTATTCATAACAATGTTCCACGGCGGCGCCGCCGGCAACGTTGTCAGTCCGTTCGATGCTCCCAGCCCCGGATTCCGTAGCGCAAGTTCGGATCTCGCTCCGGCGGACGCCCCCAGTCCCGGATTTCGCAGTGCCGCGCCGGTCGCAACGTCGGACGACGCACCGAGTCCCGGGTTTAAGCGATAAGGTAGGTACGTGATTTTTTGCAAGTTCCGTGCGGTTCGCTGATGCGTTACGGCTCTTTGAACGTCTTGAGTCACCAGGCGGAGTAAGCGACATGCCGTTTTTTGGGCTTAGCCTCCGACCCGACCTTCGGGATCTCTTGAGCCAGACGCTGGACGACAATCGCCGCTTCGTGATGGAACGCATCGCCGAAGCCGCCGAAATCCACAACGACGAGTTGACCATACGCGATCGCATGGTGGTCGCGCGATTCGTCGACGACGTGATCTCGGCGATACGTAGCGGCGAAAGTGCCGCGCTGCGGTCTTACGTCGAAAGCCTCGCCGACGAGCGGGTTCTCCCCGACGGCTACGCCCGCAAGCTCGCCTCCGCTTGCGCGTCCATGCTGGCGGAGATCCACGCGCATCGGGTGCACGATTCTTGCGCGACCGAATTCTTCACGCTCCTCGCGACCGACGCGACCACGTGGTTCGCCGAACGGCGCGCCGCGGTCGCGAGCGACGCGAGCCGCCGCGTGCAGGAGCCGGTCGAACGTCGCGACGTCATCGAACTGCTCGCGGTTGCGATGATGAACGCGTTCGACCCGGACATCTACGTTCACGGCGTCGGCGTCGCGCGGGTAGCCGAGCGAATCGCGCGGGCCATGGGCTATCCCTCGAGCTTCGTCACCTTCGTCGGCGAAGCGGGCCTCGTTCACGACATCGGCAAGATCTCCGTTCCGCTGGAACTCCTTCAGAAACCCGGCGACCTCACCGCGTCGGAATGGGAGACGATGCGCGAGCATCCCGCCAAGGGCTACGAGATTCTGTCGACGATCCCGGGGCTATACAAACACGCGACCGTCGTGCGCGCCCATCACGAATGGGTCGACGGGTCGGGCTATCCGGATCGGCTCTCTCGCAACGAAATCCCGATCGCGGCCCGTATCATCGCCGTGGCCGACGCGTTCGATGCGATGATCGCGGCGCGTCCGTACCGCCCGGCGATCTCGATCGAAGAGACGCTCACGCACCTGACCGAGGCGTCCGGAACGCATTTCGATCCGGAACCCGTCCGTGCGCTGTGCGCGCTGGTTCGCTCGAACGCACAAGAGTTCGTCCAGACGCAAGCGGTCTAGACGGTCCTCGCGGGAACCAGCGGTCCGACAAGGCCGGCGATCGCTAAGATAACGCCCAGTACCGTCGCGGGCAGCGACGGAATCGCCACCACCTCGACCGATGGGAACGCAATGACGTCGGCGTGCAGTACCAATCCGCCGACCGTCGTCGTCGTTCCGCCGTCGTGCACGATGCGGATGTTGTCGCGCACCGGCCGGTCCAGACCGTCGTCTACTTCAAACAGCACGGCGAACCCCGGCTCGCCTTCGAGGTTGCGCAGCTGCTCGGCTTGATCCGGCGTAAACAGCACCGCGCGCACGAGACGGCTCACCGCCGGAACCGCAAACGAGTCGAACCGCACGTCCATCCCGGCGATACGCTGCGTTTGGTTCATCAGCAAAACCGGCGATAAAAAACCCGATCCACTCGGCTGCGTAACCGTCAGACGTTCGCCGAGCGCGTTCGATGCCGTGACGCTTACGGCGTTACGCGACACCGCACGCAGGACGAACGACCCGAGATAGCGCGGCGCCTCGCCGATCTCGACGGGCGCGCGGCCCGGCCGGACGACGGTGGCCGCGCCGCCGGGAGATAACGGAAACGCAACGGAGCCGCCCAGTTCCGGCACGTCCACGTGTTGCCCCGGAGAAGCCACGATGGTTCGGGGATCCGGCGCGAACAGCGCGTTCGTTACGATGGCCAAACCCAACGTGGCGGTGGCAAACGCCGCCAGTACGACGCCGGCACGTCCGCCCGCAGTCTTCGCCCGGCGATACTCGCCGCGGGCTCCGGCGAGCGCGACGATCGCCAATGCAAAGATCGCCGTCGCGTACCATCCGGTTTGAAAGAGACCCCGGCCGGGCGTGGCCAGTTCTACGACCGCCGCTAAGGCCAGCACGGCGGCTACGAACGCGGTAGAACTCACTGAGCGTTTGCGAGCGGCGCCGCGACGGCAGCTTGCATCTGCGCGTATGTCAGTTCGCCGTCGTAACCCGCGCTGACGATGCCGTCGCGGCCGATCACAACCGTCGTAGGCAACCCCAGCGCCGTGTAGACGCGGCCGTATGACTGATCCGCATCGATCCAAATCGGAAACGTTACGCCCAGGGATCGCGCGAAGTCGCGCGCACGCTGCGGCGACTCACCCTGATTGACGCCGACGACTACCAATCCGTGCGGACCGTACGCCTGCGAGAGCCGCTGCAGGTCGGGCAATTCGGCGCGGCACGGCGGACACCACGAACCCCACAAGTTCATCACGACGACCTTGCCGCGCAAGCCGGTCAGCGAGACGGAACGTCCCACATCGTCGCGCATGGCGAAGACGGGCGCCGGCTGGCCTTTAAGACCGGCCGGCCCCGCGACCGAACCGCCGCTTCGAAACAGCGGCGCGATGACGAAGATCGCGATGGCCGCGAAAGCCAGACCTGCCAGCCACCAAAGCTTGTTCACCTGCGCAGTCTATGGCGCATTCACCAGTCTCCCATACGATCTTCGTCGACCTCGCCTTCGAACGCGACGATCCCCGGCGCCAGCACCGCGGCGTGCAACGGAACGCCCCGGAAAGCGACTTCACGCAGGCGCGCTTCTTCGGGTCCACGCTCGAAGAGGCTGCAATAGCGCTCGAGAACGTCGGGGCTGCAGCACGCAACCTGCGGAGCGACGTTGTACGTCGAAACGAACCGGTCGAACGCAGCTTCGAACTCCTCGGGCGAAAATGCCACGTTCAAACGTACTTCGCGGCGGACGCGTTCCAGGACAGCCTCCTCGAGCGGACGAACGGCGACGGCGTGCCAGCGCAGATTCTCGACGGCCGCGCGCTTGCGGCCGACCTCCGCACGGAACTCCTCGCCCGTACAGGTGCGCTACGTGAGGCGGGGATTCATCCCAACCTTACCGTGGTCTTCGTGGGCGCCGACGAATCGGGCCTCGCTTACGTGCGCAATTTAGCCAAGACCGGGGAGCGAGCCGGCATCCGCGTCGACGTACGGCATCTCGAGGAGAACGCAAACGCGAGCCAAGTTCGCGCGTTGTTGCGCGGGCTTGAGGCCGACGATTCCGTGCACGGCGTTCTCCTGCAGCAGCCGCTTCCGGCGCATCTTTCGATCCGCGAAATCGCCGACGCGATTCCGCTGCATAAAGACGTGGACGGCGCCCACCCCATCAATCAGGGCGAGCTCGCCTTCGGCAGCGGGTCGGAATTCGTGCCCGCCACGCCTGCGGCGATCATGCTGCTTCTCGAGCGAAGCCCGCACTGGCCGCTGCGCGGACGCCCGGCTGCAATGATCGGCCGTTCGATCGTCGTCGGTGCGCCGGTTGCCATGCTCTTGCTCGCGCACGACGCGACGGTTACCGTGTTGCACAAACACTCCGCGTCGCTCCAGCCCTTCGTTCGCATGGCCGAAGTCGTCGTCGTGGCGACGGGCGTGCCCGGGCTAATTCGCGGAGAAGATTTGATGCCGGGCGCAACCGTGATCGACGTGGGGACGACGGTCGTCGACGGCGTGCTCAAGGGCGACGTGGATTTTGAAAGCGCCGCCGGCGTAGCGGGAGCGATCACGCCGGTGCCCGGCGGCGTCGGCCCGGTGACGAACGTCGCGCTGTTGCGGAACGTCGTCAAGGCCTGCGAACGCGCGCGCGGGCTCGCCGCCGGCTAGTTGCGCGAGAAGTAGCGGCCGAAATAACGCGACTGGTCGGTGCGGTAGCCGTCGTCTTCCTCTTCGGTGCCTTCGCGAATGCGTCGCAACTCGAGTTCGCGTTTGCGCCGGTCTACCAGCCGCTTGAGGGGCGGCAGCAAGCGCGCGAGAAATTGTAGCTCGGCTTCTAGACGAGCGCGCGTGTCGGAAAGTTCGAGCAGCCGCTGTTTGATCGCATCGGCGACTTGCAGCGCGTCGCCAACCGCGTACGAGGTACTGCGCGGGTCCACGTCTTCGATGGTAGCCGTGCCCTCGCCGGAAAATTCGCAAATCAGTTCCGCGTACTCGGCAAACTTCGCGCGCACGCTGTCGACCAGCTGACGGTCGGCGGCCGTTTCCCCTTCGTCTTCGTCGAGAACGTCCGCATCCACGACCAGGTACGGCTCGCGGCTCACGATCGCGCGAATGCGAAAACGCTCGCGTCCGATGGTTGAGATGAAGTAGCGTCCTTCGGGAAGCGGGCGCACGCCGACGATCTCGGCAACCGAACCTATCTCGTGCGGCATCACGTCGACGTCGCCGGCTTCGCTGCCTTCGGAGATCAACGCGACACCGAAACCGTCGCCGTCCTCCAAGCATTCCTCGATCAACCGCTTGTAGCGCGATTCGAACACGTGGAGGTTGAGCACGGCTCCCGGGAAGAGCACGGCCTTGAGCGGGAAGAGTCGTAGACGCCGGGACATCGCTTGCCGGATTCGGGCAGGGCCGCCCATCTTCCCCGCCAACTTCACGCCTTCGATGAGCCCGTCGAACGAGTCCGAGCGCTTCCGCAAGGCGATGCGCTCCGTGCCCACCGGCGTCACCATCGTCACCAGCGTGAAGGACGGCGAACCGCGCGGGATGACGGTGAGTGCGTTTGCACCCGTCTCGGCCGACCCGCCCCTAGTGCTGATCTGCGTCAACCGCGAAGCGCGCAGCTATCTCTACATTTCGCATTCCGGGATTTTCTGCGTGAACGTCTTGGACAAGAGCCAGCGCGAGCTGGCCGAACGCTTTGCGGGCAAGGTCCGCGAGCATCAATTCGACGGCATCGCATACGAAACGGGCGTGACCGGCGCGCCGCTTCTGCCCGGCTCGCTCGCCCACTTCGAGTGCACGGTGGATACGGAGCACCACGCGGGTTCGCATTCGATCTTCGTCGGCCGTGTGGTCGATTGCGCCGCGCATGGGGGATCGCCGCTCGGTTACTTCGACGGCGCGTTCCGGGATTTCGGCCTGTGATTTTCGAGACGTTTCCGGTCGGTGCACTGAGCTGCAACTGCACGATCGTCGGCGACGAGGCCTCAGGTGACGCGATCGTAGTGGACGGCGGCGACGGCGTCGACGAAGTCGTTGCCCGCCTGAAAAAGCACGGGCTTCGAGCGACCCTGCTGTTGCACACGCACGCGCACATCGACCACATTCGCGAGGTAGGTCGCCTGCGCGAACTCACGCAGGCGCGCGCGCTGCTGCACCCCGCCGACATCCCGCTCTATCAAACGCTGCCGCTCCAAGCCGGCTGGATCGGCCTGCCTTCGGCGCCTCCGGTCGTCAAACTCGACGGCGATCTCGCGCAGGGCGATCGCCTTACGATCGGCGGCGGAATCTCGTTCGACGTGCTGCACACACCCGGACACACGCCGGGCAGCGTGTGCTTCGCCGTCGCGCAGAACGGCGCTGCGCCGGTGCCGACGCTGCTGACGGGCGATACGCTGTTCGCGGGGTCGATCGGACGCTGGGATCTCGGGGGAACGTCCATGGAGGACATCGTCGCGAGCATCCGCGGCCGTTTGCTCGACTATCCCGACGCAACCGCGGTCATACCCGGGCACGGACCATTCACGACGATCGGAATCGAACGCCGCGACAATCCCTACCTGGCGTGAACGGACGCGCGGGTCTCGCGGTTAGTGGAGTTTGATTAAGATTTTGCCGCCGGCTTCGGCAGGCCCGGCTGAGGGAACCGGGGTGGTGGCTTGGACCGGCGCGGTGCGCGGCATCGCCGAATAGTCGGGGACGGCTCCGGCCGCAACCTTCGCGCGATAGTCTTCGATCGCGACGCCGAGCGCTTCGAGCGCGCGTTCGGGATAGTCTTTCTTCTTCTCGGGGTATCCGTCGAGCTCGCGTTCGACGTCGGCCGGTGCAATCGCCGCGGCTTCCTCGATCGTCTTTCCCCTGGCCAAGTCCACGACCAGACTGCACGTCGCGGTTCCAAACCCACAACCGGTCGTAAAGTACGAGATCTCCTCGATTACGGCTCCGGGGCCGACCTTAAGGAAAAAGTTGTACATGTCGCCGCACGAATCGCTGAAGTACTCACCGCTGGCGGTCGGGTTCTCCATCGTGCGAAAGCCCGTGCGCTCTTCGACGAGCCGTTGAAATTTTGGAAAATCCATAATCTGTTAGTACAACCCGCTCTTTCAGGAAACCGCTTCGGCTGCGGGGTGCACCTCGAAGCGACACTCTTTCCCGCCCCGCGCCAAGGATTCCGTCTGCTGGTGCTCGCCGCCGAGCGTGTCCTCGATGACGCTGTGAATGACTTGGCACATCTCCGGGTGCTCTTTCGCTACGCTGGAGTACGGACAGTTGTGTTCGTGGAGAGCAAACCCGCCGTCGATCAAGCTATACTCTGCAACCACGCCTTGGTCCCGAAGCATCTGCGTGAGCTGAGCCATTTTCTGCTCCGGCGCCGGCGCGGTGATCTGCGATCGCGCGCGCTCCACCGATCGTTTGGTGATCCCGTCAAAAATGCGTTCGACCGCCGCTCCCCCGAATTGTTCGCGGACCTCGCGCAGTACCGCCGAGAGCATCTTATCGTACTGGTGCGGAAACAGCTTGTCGGCTTCGGGGGTCAACGAGAACTCGAGGGTGGGCTTGGTCGGGCCGCGGCGAACCGGCCGCTCCAGCACGAGCCCGTCGCGTTCGAGCAAAACCAACTGCTGACGCACCGCGTTGGGCGAGAGCCCGAAGGCGGCGGCTAAGTCCGCGGCCGAGGCGGACCCGTTGCGCCGAAGCTCGGCGATGATCTTGCCTCGCGGCGTTTGGAAGAAGCGGTCGGCATGCATAGCGTTTCGAGGGTATCCTAGCACGCGCCGCGCAGATAGTAAAGTTTATCCTTGACTTTCCCAGGGGGCCCCGGGTACGATACCGGGGCGGGGAACCGCACCGCCCTACCGTTAGGAGTATCTCTGGCGTGAACGATCTTGGACTTCGAGTCTCCGGCCTCCACTGCGAGGTTGACGGGAACGAGATACTCAAGGGCATCGACCTCGTGGTCGAACCGGGTAAGGTGCACGCCCTCATGGGGCCCAACGGCAGCGGGAAATCGACGCTGGCCTTCTGTTTAACGGGACACCCCCACTACAAAGTCACCGCCGGCGCGGCAACGCTCGACGGCGAAGACTTGCTCGCGATGGCGCCCGACAAACGGGCCAAGGCAGGCCTCTTCCTTTCCTTCCAGTACCCAGCGGCGATCCCAGGCGTAAAAGTTGCCAACTTCCTTCATGCCACGCGACAAGCGGTGCGCCCCGGATCGCTCACGCCCGCCGCCTTTCGGAAATTCTTGTACGACAAGGTCGAGCTCGTCGGGATGGAGCCCTCGTTCCTGACGCGCTATCTCAATGACGGCTTCTCGGGCGGTGAAAAAAAGCGGCTCGAGATGCTGCAGTTGGCCGTGCTGGCTCCGAAGTACGCGGTCCTGGACGAAACCGATTCCGGTTTGGACATCGACGCACTCAAGGACGTCGGCAATTCGTTGGAAGCGCTGCGTGGCGGCGACGAGGGAAAGAACGCCGGTTTTCTCATCATCACCCACTACCCGCGCATCCTCGCGCACATCACGGCCGACGTCGTTCACATCATGATCGACGGCCGTATCGTCAAGACCGGTGGCGCCGACCTCGCGAACCGCATCGAGCGCGAAGGCTACGACGTCATTCGCGAGGAGACCGCAGCGCTTGCCTAATTCGGCGATCGGCGTCGTCGTCTCTCCCATCGAGGCCTTCGACGAAGGCGTTCTCCCGCACGAAGAGCGCCGCCGCTCGTTCGCGCGGTACTTGAGCACGCCGTCGGGCCGTGAGAAACCGGGACGGTACTGGCGAGTCGATCTCGACGCGATTTCGGTCGATAATCTCGCCATCGGCCCCGAGCGTGCGGACGTAGCCTTCTCCGGCACGCCGGCGCGCGTGACCGTCGTGGATCTCGTTACCGCGCGCCGCGAGCACGCCGCGGGGTTCGCGCGCGTCTTCGGAACGACGCGGGCGCGCACTACAAAGTTCGGCGCACTCGCCGAGTCGTTCGCGCACCTCGGCGCCTTCGTACACGTGCCCGCGAATCTGTCCGTGGACGAACCCATCGTCGTCACGTATCGCGTCACGACCGGCTCGGCCGCGTTCCCGTGCACCTTGGTGTTGCTCGAAGACGGAGCGCGCGCCACCGTGGTCGAGCGCATCGAAGGCGGCGCTGCCTTCGTCTGCGGGGTAAGTGAAATCGTCACCGGAACGCGATCCGATCTCACGTACGTCGCACCCCACCGGCCGGAGCCCGCAACCCAATCGATATTCACGCGCTCGGCGCAACCGGGACGCGACGCGCGCATGACCTGGGCGCTGGCCGATTTAGGCGGAGCGCTCAGCATGAACGACGTGGACGTCACGATCGAACACCCGGGTGCCCATGCCGAGGTCGTCTCGATCTTCTTCCCCGGCGGCGACGAGCACGTCGACGTCGTGAGCACCATCGACCATCGTGCCGGCGACGCGTCGTCCGAGACGGTCGTGAAGTCCGCGGCGAACGGCCGCGGGCAGGCGCGTTTTTTGGGCAACATTCGCATCGCTCCGCACGCGCAGGGCAGCAACGCCGCGCTACGCGACGACGCGCTGCTCCTCTCCCAACACGCGCACATCGACTCGGTCCCGGCATTGGAAATTGCGGCGAACGACGTCAAGGCCTTTCACGGCGCGACCGTCGGCGCGCTCGACGCGGACCAAATCTTCTATATGGAGAGCCGGGGGATCGCTCCCAACGACGCCGAGCGGATGATTGCGCTGGGCTTCTTCGAGCCGGCAATCGCGCGCTTCCCGGGCGAATTGCTGCGCGAGGAGTTGCGCGAGGCGCTGCGGGCCAAGCTCGAGTAAACGGCATGATCGACGCGCGCGACACCACGTTAGCCGGAATCGCATCCGATTTCCCGATCCTGGGGCAACCCACGTCGCGCGGCCACCGGCTCGTCTATCTCGACTCGGCGGCGACCTCGCAAAAGCCGCGAGCCGTGATTGACGCCCTTTCGGATTATTACCGCGAATATAATGCGAACATTCATCGCGGCGTCTACGAGATCGCAGCGCGGGCGACCGACGCGTTCGAACAGGCTCGCGCGAAAATCGCCACCTTCATCAACGCAGGCGACGACGAAGTCATTTTTACGCGCAACACCACCGAAGCGATCAACCTCGTTGCCTACTCGTGGGGTAATGCCAACGTCAAGGCCGGCGACGTCATCTTAGTCAGCGAGCTCGAGCACCACTCGAACCTGGTTCCGTGGCAAATGCTGGCCGAGCGTACCGGCGCGGAGCTGCGTTTTATTCCGGTGGACGAACGCGGCCGCCTCGTACTCGACGATCTCGACGAGAAGCTCGAGCATTGCAGGATCGTCGCGATCGGCCACGCCAGCAACGCGCTGGGCACGATCGCTCCGCTCGACGTCATCATTCCGCGCGCCCACGCGGCAGGTGCGCTGGTTTTGGTGGACGGCGCGCAGGGCGCGCCGCACTTTGCCCTCGACGTGAAAACGCTCGACGCCGATTTCTACGCGTTTAGCGGTCACAAGATGCTCGGGCCGACCGGCATCGGCGTGCTGTATGCAAAGCGGGCGCTGCTCGACGAGATGCCGCCATTTCTCACGGGCGGCGACATGATTCACCGCGTCGGATACCGGCACACGACGTTCAACACGCCGCCCTGGAAATTCGAAGCGGGGACGAGCAACGTGGCCGATGCCATCGGGCTGGGCGTTGCGGTCGACTATCTCTCCAACGTCGGGATGGGTGCCGTGCGCCGGCACGAGCGCGATCTCACGGCATACGCGCTGACTCGGCTCGAGGAATTCAAAAGCCGCGGGCTCGACGTCTACGGACCCGGCGACCCGGACCTGATCTCCGGCGTCATCTCGTTTAACTTGGGCGACATCCACGCCCACGATCTCGCGTCGATATTAGACACTCAAGGCCTGTGCATCCGCGCCGGCCACCATTGCGCGATGCCGCTCATGGACAAGATGGGTTGGGCCGCGACCGCCCGCGCCTCGTTCTACCTGTACAACACGCAAGCAGACGTGGACGCGCTAATGGACGGCCTGCACGCGGCGGCTCGAATCTTCAAGATTTAGTGGACGACTTCTACCGCGATTTCATTCTCGACCACTACCGTAATCCGCGGAATTTCGGGAAACTCGAACACGCCGACGCGGTGGCCGAAGACGTCAATCCGCTGTGCGGCGACGAGATCCGCATGGAGATCGCCGTCGGCGGCAACGGCGAGGTAACCGACATCCGCTTTTCCGGAAAGGGCTGCGCGATCAGTCAGGCTTCGGCCTCGATGCTGACCGAAAGCGTTATCGGGATGAAACTGGAGGACGTCGCAAAACTGCCCAAGGAAGTCGTGCTCGAGAACGTTGGGATCGGGATCAGCCCCACGCGCATGAAATGCGCGATGCTCGGACTACGCGTGCTCAAAAGCGCTGCGATCGGCGAGATCGCCGGCTGGCCGGACGAAGAGCGTTAGTTTCTCCGGCCGACAGGTAGCCGCGCGCGCGAGGATAATTCGGCTCAGGTGGATTCGTCGCAGCCGCACCATCACCACCTGACGGCGCAGGAGTGGGACGCCGTCAACGCCGCGCCCGATTTTCAGGCGCTGGCCCGTGCGAAGCGGGCGTTCGTCACGCCCGCGGTCGTCTTTTTCTTGGCTTTCTACTTTGCGTTCTTTGCCGCTCTGGCATGGTGGCCGGGCGCGATGATGCGGCCGGTTTGGGGCAATCTCACCGTAGGCGTCGCGCTTGCGCTCGCGCAGTTCGCAACGGCGTGGATTCTGCTCGCACTCTATTTGCCGCTCGCTCGCAAATTTGACGACGCGGCTGAGCGCATCGTGCAGCACGTCCGCGAGGAGCGCGGCTGATGTTCCGTACGACGGTCGTCATGTTCGCGGTCTTCGTGGGCATTACGCTCGTGGTCACGTACGTCGCGGCCGGAAAGAGCACGACGAGCCGGGGTTTTTACACGGCGAACCGGACGATCGCCGGCTGGCAGAACGGCTGGGCTATCGCCGGCGACTATATCTCGGCGGCAACCTTCCTCGGCATTACGGGCCTGATCGCATTCTACGGACTCGACGGATTCTTGTTTGCCGTCGGCTGGCTGGTCTCGTACCTGCTCGTGCTGTTCCTGATTGCCGAACCGCTGCGCAATGCGGGCAAGTACACGCTCGTGGACGTAATCTCGTTCCGGTTGCGCGGCCGCAACGTTCGCGCGATAGCGGCGGTATCCACGCTGGCCATCACGCTCTTCTACATGATCGCCCAAATGGTCGGGGCCGGGACGATCGTCGAATTCTTACTGCCGCAGATCGGTTATACGACCGCGATCGTGGTCGTGGGCGTATTGATGCTCGTCTACGTGTTGTTCGGCGGCATGTTGGCAACCACGTGGGTGCAGATCATCAAAGCCGGCTTGCTTATGATCACCGTCTTTGCGATGACGGTCCTCGTCCTCGCGCATTTCGGTTTCTCGTTCAACGCGCTGCTCGGCGCGGCAACGCACGTTCAGACGGGCGAAGTCACGAACACGGCGCCGCTGAACCTGCTGCGGCCAGGATCGTACTTCACCGGACCGGCCGCCAAGTGGGACATGATGTCCCTCGCGTTGGCTCTCATTCTGGGAACCGCAGGCCTGCCGCATATCCTCATGCGTTTCTTCACCGTGCCCAATGCGAAGGCGGCGCGCACCTCCGTCGCGTGGGCGATGGTGCTGATCGGCGTGTTTTATCTAACGACCGCCGTCATCGGGCTGGGTGCGGCGCTGCTGGTCGGCCAAGACAACATCGGCAAGCACGTGAGCGAAGTCTACGCCATTCGCTACATCAACCAGCATCCCGAACAGGCGAGGGAGCTGAACGCCAAGCTTCGGCGCGACGGTTTCATCGTTCCGGAGAAGAACACCAACATGGCCGCACCGCTGCTGGCTCAGCGCCTAGGCGGCCCCCTTCTGACCGCGTTCGTATCCGCAGTGGCCTTTGCGACCATCCTCGCGGTCGTCGCGGGACTGACGATCGCGGCTTCGTCGGCCTTCGCACACGACATATGGCAGAACGTCGTCCGCGACGGCAAGGGTGACGAGCGCGAACATATCTTCGTTGCGCGCACGACGGCGCTGGTCTTCGGAGCGATCTCGATCTTTCTCGCGATCGGGTTGCGGAACGCCAACGTTGCGTTTCTGGTGGGCCTAGCCTTTGCCGTCGCTGCGAGCGCCAACGTTCCGCCGCTGTTGTTCGCGCTCTCCTGGAAGCGCTTTTCGCGCGGCGGAGCCATGACCGGCATGATTCTCGGGCTGGGTTCGTCGCTGATCTTAATCGCGGTCGGACCGGCCGTGATGGGCGTTGACGCACCGGGAACGCCCTTCCCGCATCTCATCGAACACGCCCCGCTGTTTCCGCTGAGCAATCCGGGACTGGTTTCGATCCCGCTTGGATTCGTCGGCGCAATCATCGGCACGCTCGCCGCCCGCGATCCCGAATCCGAAAGTGCCTTCGCGCAACTTCGCGTGCGCGCCAATACCGGGCTGGGCGCAGAAATCTAATCCGCGAAAGAACTCGTCGCCGGAGGTTCTTATGTCTCTCGAGCTGCTCAATACGTTGGCCACGCTCGCCACGTTGCTGGTCATCACGTCTACCGCGGTCGCCGCCATCTATCAACTGCGCCAAATGCGTGGATCCAACCAGATTACCGCGCTGACCGAGATTCGAGCCAGCCAGGAAACGCCGCAATTCGTGCGCGCCATGCATTTCGTCTACAGCGAGTTACCCGCCAAGATGCAGGATCCGGCCTTTCGCTATCAAGTAGCTAATCGGACGGCACGCACCTCAGACTTCACCGCGATGATTTCGAACGCCGAAGTCGTGGGAAATTCCTACGAGAACATGGGCGTTCTGGCCAAGACGGGCCTGGTGGACCGCCGGCTCCTGCTCGACATCCACTCGCAGCTAACGCTGGATGCATGGAGCGCGCTCGCCGATATGACCGCGATATTGCGCGCGCACTACGGCGACGCAATCTGGGAGAACTTCGAATTCCTGACGGTTCTCTCGCAAGATTGGCAAGCCACGCACGCGACCGGTGCCTATCCGCCCAGCGTCCGGCGCATCAACGTGCCCAATCAATGGCAGGCCGCGGACGAGCAGTATGCGGCCACGCTAGGCGCGTAACGGAGGCTTACGGCTTGATGGTGTAGTGGTCGTAGATCTGGTAGCCGCTCGGCCCGGGCTCGACCATGAACGTTGAATAGTACTCGCCGCCGGCGGCTTTGATGTCGGCGCCGACTTTGTACACGCCGGGCGTTCCGCCCGCAGTGGCTTGAACCGAGACGATCTGCGCGGTCGGCCCCATAAACGTCTCGCTGGGCGATCCGTTGGTTAAGTAGGACGCGGCCGTCGCGTTGTCGCCGCGCGCGAGCGCACTCAAATACGAACGCACGACGGATTCCGCACGGGCGGCGCCCGCTGCTGCCGGCGCCGTCGTCGCCGCCGGCTCCGCCGTCGAAGCATGGATCGGCGCCGGCGTTAGCGGCGCGGCCGTCGCGCTCGGAAGCGCGGTAGGCGTAGCGGCCTTGTGCGGCACCGGCGCGGAAGATGCCGGGGGCGATTTAGACGGCGCAGCCGTCGCCGCCGGCGTAGGTTTCGGCGTGGCCGTCGGCGTCGCAGCCGGAGTCGGCGTCGCGCTGGCGGCCGGCGATGGAGACGGGAGCGGCGACTGCGTCGGAAACGGCGCCGGTGAATTCTCGTCGTTGGGCGATTGACCGCCGCTGCTCGGCAACGGTTCGACGTGCGGAGCACCGGGCGGCAGGCCCGTTGCGGATTGGCCGCCACCGCCGCCGAACAGCCGTCCGGCGATGCCGCCGATCAGAAAGCCCGCGAAGATGACGATGATCGCGAGCGGAAACCACGGAATGCCGCGCGACCGGCGGCGCCCTCCGTCACCGTTGCCCTCGTAGCGCCGGCGGCGGGGCGGCTCCCCCACTAGCGGCCGGTAACCCCGGCCAAGCGCTGCGCGATCGCGTCACGCAGCGACGACGGGAGCGCTTCGATGTACTGCGGATGGTGCTCTACGAAAAGTGCCGTCGCCTCTTTGACGACGCCGGTGTTGGCGCCGGCATACGCGAGCAGTGCCGACACGGCGGGCGGCTCGAGTTGCGCGATACCTTGCAGCGTTGCGCCGGCCTCTTCGGCGACGTCTTCGGACGACTCGCCGCGCTCGCGAAATGCGTGGAAGATCGCCTCGACTAAGCCGCGTAATGCGTCGGGCGGCATCGAGGCCGACTCGCGCCCGAGCGTAGCGACCAGCTCGCCTTCATCCATTCTGGCGACGAGCTTCTCGACCGTATCGACGAGCGTCTCGGCGGGCACGTTCCCGAAGTGGGGCATCGCTACGGGTCTACTCCCTCATGGCAGGCGGCTCCTCGAATCGCCGCCAAATGGGTCGGTGTGATCCGCGTCAAGGTGCCGCTCGATCTCCATTCGGTAGCCGATGCCGGCTCGGCCGCGTTTGCGGCCGCAACGCCGCTGCGCGTGCGCGAGTTGGTGGCGCTCGCGGTGCGCGAAGCGATCGGTATGCGCGCCCCGGCGGACAAGTTTGCACGAAGCCTCGACCGCACCATCGCCGGCCTGGCCGCCGGCGACTTCTTCGTCAACGTCGACGGCCGGACGTTCACCAACCCCGAGTCCGTGGTCATTTGCGACGGCGCTTCCGTCGTTCGGTTTTTCCTCGCTTCACCGGCACGGCAACGGCACGCCTCGACGCATTAGCATCCGGCTAACGCGATGATTCACGCCGGGCAACGGGCGCGCGGGCCGCGCTTTCGGTGAGCCTCAAAACGCCGCTTTTCGTCCTGGTCGGACGCGCGTTGCAGCTCTTCGGGCGTCGCTGGCTGCTCTTCTCCGTCGTCACCCTGGGCGCGATCGCGGCGGAAGCCGTCGTCTTCGTGCTGTGGCACTCGTCCCAAGCGACGCTCTTTGCCAACTCGATCTTCATCCCGCTGCAAACGGCGATCGTATACGCCTTCGTCGCCGCCGACAGTCTCGCCGAGCCGGTGACGGCCGGGCGAACGTGGGCCCGCGCTCTCGAGCGCGCTTGGGCCGTCATCGTGATCGACTTCATCGCAACGCTGATCCAGATTTGGGGCGCGCCGGCCGGCGGCGGATCCGATCCGCTCGCCATCGTCCTAAACGTCGTGACCATTCTGATCGTCGTGACGCTCGTCTTCGCCGACGCGGCAGCCGTCATCGACGACGAGGAGGTGGATTCGGGCGAAAATGCCGTGCTGCGTGGACTGCTGCTGGTGCCCCGCTCGCTCGCCCGCAGCGTCACCCTCGTGCTCGTGGGCGGATTCGTCATTCGCGCCTTCTTCTTGTTCGGGCTGGAAATCGCGACCGAACTCCTGTCGGTGGCAGCGGGCGCAGGGCTTCATAGCTGGCACGCCGGCGGCGCCGACTTTTGGGCGCAATGCGCGATTCCGACCCTCGCCACGGCCCCGATCGCGGTGGCGACCGCGGTCTTCTACATCGATGCGGGCGAATTCGAGTCGTCGCTCGGCGGAGACGCCGAAGACGACGCTTGGGGTAAATGAATCCATAAACGAACCGATGACGTTGTAGGAGTGCTATCCTATCGGGGAGAGCTCGAAAACCACCGAAAGAGGGTCATCCCATTCTTCCCCGCAGGTCGATCGTCGCCGCCGCCGCAGTCGCTGCCGTCCTTATGGCAACGACTCGCTTTGCGTTGGCGGACCAGCACTACGACGTCTCGGGGGATGACGAGTACTATCTCGGTTCGGCAAAGACACCCAGCCTGGTGGTCTACACCGGAGACGAGCTGCTGACGGTCGCTCACGACGGCCCGAAAACGCGCTTCTCGGCGGCGGCCCGTTGCACGCGCAGCGACGGCCGGACCCGCGCCGACATGCGCCCGTCGTTCGTGCAGGACCTCGACTCGGCGGGTGCCTTCGAAGACGTCAAAGACGACGATCCCGATTTCTTGACGATCCTCAATCAGCCGTTTTCGATCGAACTCGACGACGGAACGCTGCGCGACCTTCGCGTCCTACGCGGAGCCGTGCCGTTCAACGTCGCCTCGCCTATCGACGGCGAACAGCTGACCGGCTCGATGTCGCGCGGGCAAGACGGGAAGATCGAGGGGTCGGACGTCCTGGGCGTTCTTTTCACGGCCAATGGGCCCGTGACGGCGACGCTTCCCGAACCGTCGGCCGCCGCGGTCACCGGCACGATCCGCCTTGACGGCTCGGCCTACTACGCCCTCACCGGTGCGCTGCTGCTAGGAAGCGAGATCACGCTCACGATCAGCGGTACGCTGCGCGACCCACAGACCAACGCGCCCGTGCCGGTTCGCATCGTCTATCACCGCATGATCCGCGCCGACAAGAACGCGCCCGCCACGCAATCCGCGTACCATCACTAATATCCTAAGCCGAAAACTATCTAAAACCGTCTAAGCGAAAATTACTCGAGATTTTCAAAAGGCGCCGACTAGCTGTACTTCCATGGGATGGCGGAACGGCAATTCGTCCAGGTGTGCGAGCGGCGTGAACGCCAGATGATTCTGATGACAGTCGATGAGCATTTCGATCCCCCGCTTCACGCAGCCGGTCTCCTCGATATACTTGCCGAGTTTTCTCATGAAATATGCGTGCGGAGCGCGCAAGATTTTCGCGTAGTACGGATCTTCGGTTAGGCCTTGCGGCGAAACGCCGTCCTTGGGAACGAGCCAGACGAACCACGGGTCTTCGTTCTTGCGATAACCGATGAGCACCAGCGGAATCGCTCGCGACGAATCGAGCGCCGGAAGAAAACTGCACATCGTGTATGCGTCGAACGAAATCTCCGTAGGTTCGATGGCTTGCTGCATACTCGTAACCCCAAAATGCAAAAAACCGCCCCGGACGAAAGGCGTCCGGCAGGCGGTTTTAAAGAGTCTTTTTGCGACACCGGGAAGTGCGGCATGGCGGGGGCTTCAGCCGCCCTCGCGGCCGGACCTGCCGGCCGATTTCCGCCAAACGGCCCCCTACTCAGGAGTTTAAAGGTCCTGCGTGAAACCAGGCGGCGATGAGTGGTGGTTTCCGCGTACGTATGAGCGCGATCGCCCCACTCCTGAGGGAGTTTTCCGTGCCACCTGCGGGCCGCCAGGCGCGTAAGCCCGTCCAAGCAACGGCGGACGAGGCGCCCAGCGTCGAGCGATTCGACCGCGTCATTGATGAATATCAGCGGCGCCTGTATGGATTTGCACTGCGCATGACGGGCAACCGCGAGGACGCCGAAGAGATCGTGCAGGACGCGTTCGTGCGCGCCTACCGGGCTCTCGGCAAGATGTCGCTCGAACAGCGGTCCGAGCTCCGCCTGCAACCGTGGCTGTACACGATTACCTTGAACGTGACGCGGAACCGCCTGCGCAGCAAACGGCCGACCAACGTTGCCCTCGACGCGCTCGCCGATCCCGATGCCCTGTTGCGACAGTCGAACGAGGGGCCGGCACGTCCCGAAACCATCGTCGAACAAAATGCCGAAATGCTGCTCGTAGAGCGCGCGCTGCTCCAACTCCCGATGCACCTGCGCGCGGCCGCAACGCTGCGGTTCATCGAGGGGCGCAGCCATCCCGAAATCGCCGAAATCCTCAATCAGCCGATCGGCACGGTGAAATCGCACGTTCACCGCGCCGTGCGCATTTTGCGCCGGATCCTCGGCCCCCAAATCGGCAGAATTCCGACCGAAGGAGCACCCGAACATGCGTTGTCGTGAGGTCGAAGTTATGTGGGACGAAATTCGCGGCGACTGCACCAAGTCGCTGAAGGAAGCCGTCCACACGCATCTCGGCTTCTGTCCCGGTTGTCAAGCGCTTTACGAAGAATTCGAGGGCGTGGCCTACCATCTGTCGAGCCTGCCCGAACCGCAGGCGTCGTGCGACCTGAGCGCCCGCGTCATCCGGCACATCGCTACGCTGCGATTCGGTGCGGCGCGCGCGCCGATCTTTCTCACCTCCGTCCCCACGCCGATCGGCCCGCTGTACGTCGGTTTTAAGGACCAGCGCATCGCCTACATCGGCATCGACACCGGAGAGTCGCAGGACGAAGTGCGCGAGCGCATTTCGGCCCGTCTGCGGCGCCCTGTCGAGCTGGGCTCGCCGCCGGAGTGGCTCACGCAAACCCTCGCCCGGTTTTTCCAAACCTGGCGCATCGACGATCGCACCGTGGACATCAGCGACCTCACGGATTTCGAGCAGGCGACCCTGCGCGCCACCGCACAAATCCCGCCGGGCGAAGTGCGCTCATACGGGTGGGTGGCGACGCAGATCGGCCGGCCGCGCGCCGCGCGTGCCGTCGGGCGCGTGATGGCCCGCAATCCCTTGCCGCTTCTGTTCCCATGCCACCGCGTGGTCGATGCCGCCGGCGACCTGCACAATTACGGCTACGGTCTGGAGATGAAGGCAAAACTGCTGCGCCTGGAAGGCTATCGCACGCGCGGTTAAGCCACGTTCCGAGAACTGCGCTGCGCAGGGGAACACCCAAGCGAAGCCAACCTTAGCGTAGGTGGCTAAGCGTGCCCTAAAGCCTGAATTCCCACCCTTCGGAGCGTCTATGTCGCTTCGCTCGTGCTTTTTTTTGGCCGCGCCCGCCGTGGTTGCCGGTCACGGGAGTGAAGGACACTGAACGACCCACGCCTCGCGGCCATCCCAGACGTGCACACGCATGCCAAGGGCGAACACCGCCCCTACGCGGAGGAGCGGCCGATCGCATATTCGGCGCGGATGCTTTTCCTGTGGTTCTTTCACGCTTGCCGCCGCCAACATCCCCGCTTCCTCATGGTCGCCGACCACATCAACTACCTAACGTTCGAGGACCCCGGAGCGGTTAACACGGTCCGCCGAGCGCTGAAGCTCGCCCATGCCGGCGACTTGTACGGCGCGGCCGAAACGGCCGGCGTTGACGTCGCGCACGCAGCGGTCGTCTCCGACGGGTTGCGCCGCGGAATGCGCTTTTCGATCGGCGCCGAGGTGGACAACGACCCGCGCGCGCGCCCCGACGCGCAAAACATCGTCGACGCCATGCGACCGGACGGGATCATCCGGTCGGTTCATTTTCTGAACGTCGAACACCCCGAAAAGGGTGCCGACTGGAGCTGGCCGTTCGGAAAAGCCGAGTTCGTCGGCATGTTCGATCACGTCGGCGTCGCCAAGACGTGGCAACTGTATATGGCACGCCTGCTCGAGGACGTTGAGAAGCTCCCCGGACACATCGTCGGGCAATTTTACGGACCGGCCCAATTCGGCCATTGGCCTGCGGCCGACAAACTCGAAAAGTTCGAAGATCAGATCGTAGCGGCGGCGCATGCGCGCGGTATGGCCATCGAGATCTACACGCGTTACCTATACCGCGACCACACGGACGAGGAGAAGGCGCGCTTCGTTGAGGCCAACAAGCGTCTGGCCAAGAAGGCCAAGGCCGCCGGCGTGCCGCTTGCGATTGGTTCGGGCGCTCACAGCCCGCGCGATCAGGGCGGCGCGTTCGAGCGCGTTCTCGAACTGCTCGACGCGCTCGGGATCAACGAGATCGTCTTCCCCGTCGGCGGGCTGCTCCGCCGCGTCGCCTTGCGCGCGACCAAGGAGAACTTGGAAGCGCAGTCCCGCAACAAAGAGCCGGTATCGCCCGGCAGTTCGATCATCGGGCTGGGACGAGCCGAACTCGGCCTACCCGAAGAGCCGGACAAAGCCGAGCTCGCTAAGCGCGAGCTCGCACGCGCGGGACGCGGCTCGGCTAAGAAGCGCTCGACCGGCCCGCAGCGCGCCGGCAAGCGGCCCGAGAAACCCGCGCCGGCCGCAAAGCCGGGCGGATCGTCGCGCAGGTCCGCCGATTCCGCCGCGTCCTCGAGCAAGGCAAAGGCGGCCAAGGGCGGACCGAAAACGTCCGGGGTCAAGGCGGCAAAGACAACCCTCGGCAAGCCGGCAGCCAAGGCGCCCGCTAAGAAAGCAGCGCCACCGAAAAAAACGGCACTTGAGAAGAAAGTCTCGGCCAAAAAGGCGGCTGGCGTAAAGAAACCGGCCGCCGTGAAAGCGCCCGTCAAGAAGGCCGCTGCCAAGAAAGCCGCTCCGCTGAAAAAAGCGGCTCCGGCCAAGAAGGCGCCGGCGAAAAAGCCGCCCGTCAAGAAATTAGCCGCACCGAAAAAAACCGCCGTGGCCAAGAAAGCGCCGGCCAAAAAAGCAGCACCGGCCCGCAAGGCGCCGAACAAAAAACAACCTGTAAAGAGGGCGGCGGCCAAACCCGCCGCGTCGACAAAAAAAGCTAAGTCGCAGAAACCGGCGACCAAGCGTCGCTGACGCCGATTCACTAGGAGCGTGGCCATGGCGGACATTGCACGCCTGCGTAATATCGCTTTCGTCGGAGCCCACCACTCGGGCAAGACGACGCTCGTCGAAGCCATCTTGTCGCATTGCGGCGCGCTCGCGCGTCGAGGCAGCATCGCCGACGGCACGACGGTCACCGATCACGAGCCCGAAGACGTCGCCCACGCGCAATCGACGCAGGTGGGGTTCGCGCATTGCACCGCGGACGACATCGACATCACGATCGTCGACTGCCCGGGGTTCATCGATTTCTTCGAAGAGACGAAAATGGCGCTGACCGGCGTCGACGCGGCCGTCGTCGTCGTCGAGGCGGACCCATCGCGCGTGGTTCACACTCAGGCGCTGATCGAACTGCTCGACGAGTTGCAGATGCCGCATCTCTTCGTCGTCAACAAAATGGACCGGCCGGGCGCCGATTTCGCAGCCACCGTTGCGGCGCTACAGGACGCATACGGCAGGCACGTCGTCGCCGAACAGCTGCCCATCGGCAGCGCCGAGAATTTTTGCGGCTACGTCGACCTTGCCGAGATGCGCGCTTATCGCTTCGAAGGCGACCGTGAAGTCGACGGCGACATTCCAAGCGACCTCGACGAGCATGCACAGCGCGGCCGTACGCAGCTGCTCGAAGCGATGGCAGACTTCGACGATCATCTGATGGAAGAGATTCTTGAGGGTATCGAGCCGCCGCTGGAAGAGATCGAAAAAGATCTTTGCAGCGAGTGCGCCCACGATCAAATTCTTCCCGTGCTCGCCGCCGCCGGCGGCAGCGGCGCGGGCGTCGCCGCGCTGGTGCGGGCGATGGAACGCTGGTTCCCGTCGCCTGCGGACGCTCCGCACGTGGATGCGGAGGGACGCGAAATCGCTCCCGACCCCAACGGGCCGACGATCGCGCGTGCGATCAAAACGTCGATCCATCCGCAGTCCGGCAAGATCACGATCGTTCGCATTCTTTCGGGTACGATCAAGGCCGACGCTACGCTGACCGACGTGTCGCGCAACGCCGAGAAAGTGCGCTCCGGCGGCCTCTACCGGCTGCAGGGCAAGAAACAAGAAGCCGTCCCGGAGGCCGGTCCGGGTTCCATCGTCGCGATCGCGCGACTCGAGTCCGTGGCCACCGGCGACACGCTCACGTCCAACGGCCACAAGGTTCTTCTGCCCCGCCCGCCGCACGGCGAGCCGGTCTTCGCCGTCGCCATCAAACCGAAAGAACGCATCGACGAGGCCAAGATCTTTCAGATGCTGGCGCGCATCGTGGACGAAGATCCCGCTCTGCGCCTGCAGCGTGCCGAGATCACGAACGAGTTGCTCCTGCTGGGAAGCGGCGAGCAGCACGTCACCATCGCAATCGAGCGCCTCGCGCGCAAGTACAAGGTCGAGGTCGACATTGCGGCGCCGTCGATTCCTTATCAGGAGACGATCACGACCGGGACCGAGATCCATTCGCGCTACAAGCACCAGACCGGCGGCCACGGCCAGTTCGGCGATGTTTGGCTGCGTTTCGAACCGCGCGAGCGCGGCTCCGGCGTGACGTTCGAGGAGAAAATCGTCGGCGGCGTCGTGCCGCGCCAATTCATTCCGGCGGTTGAGAAAGGCGTGCGCGAAGCGTTGCTGCACGGCGGCAGCGGGCATCCGGTCACCGACGTCCACGTCGTGCTCTACGACGGGCAATATCACGACGTCGACTCGAGCGAGCAATCGTTTAGGACCGCGGCCGGCATGGGCGTGCGCGAAGCGCTGCCGAAATGCAACCCGGTCGTGCTCGAACCCATCGTCCGCGTAAGCGTCAACGTGCCGACGAATTACACGTCCACGGTAATTCAACAGCTCACCAGCAAGCGCGGACAAATCCTGGGCATGAATCCCGACCCCGGCCACACCGGGCGCGACATCGTCGAGGCCGACGTGCCGCAGGTCGAGTTGGCCCGCTACATTACGGAGCTGCGCACCGCGACGCAGGGCCTCGGAACGTACTCGTGGCGTCACGAACGTCACGACCCGGTTCCCGGGAATCGCGTTCTAGGCTCCAAAGCCGCCGTATAGGACGTCGATTGAGATATCTAGCGTTCGCGGCGGTTGCCGTCGCGTTGTCGGCGTGCACGCAAGTCGCGCAAGGTCCCGCCACACTCGGCGGACGGCATCCTTGGACGAAGCCCGGCGACCTGCGCATCGCAATCCACACCGACGTCAAGAATCTCAACCCGCTTCTCAGCTCGGACACGACCGACACGTTCGTAGATCGTTTTATGTTCGAGCCCCTTCTCAGCGCCGATCCTAAGGGCAATCCGGTCCCGATGCTGGCGACGCAGGTTCCCTCGCTCGAAAACGGCGGCATCAGCCGCGACGGCCTCACGATCACGTACCACCTCAGACCGAACGCGAAATGGACCGACGGCGTTCCGGTGACGAGTAAGGACGTCAAGTTTTCGTGGCAAACGATCGTCAATCCGAATACGAACGTTGTCTCGCGTCACGGCTACGACTACATCAAGACGATCGACACGCCCGACGACCACACCGTGGTCGTTCATCTCAAGACCAGATTCTCGCCGTTCGTCAACACGTTCTTCGCCGAGAGCGACGCGCCGCTGCAAATCGTACCCGAACACGTCCTAGCGTCGTACCCGAACGTCAATCAAATTGCGTTCAACAGCGCGCCGGCCGTCAGCGACGGCCCCTTCAAATTCGTGAGCTGGTCCCGCGGCGACGAGATCGTTTTGACGCGCAACGACGGCTTTTTCATGGGCAGGCCGAAGTTGGACAAGGTCGAGATCAAGGTCGTCCCCGACGAAAACACGTCCGTGAATTTGCTCAAGACGCACGACATCGACTGGATCTACCAGCCCTCGATAACCGTCTACAACGCGGTCAAAGGCATTCCCGGAACGAAACTCGTCTGGGTTGACGTGAACGGGTACGAGTACATCCAGCTGAACGACCAGCACCCGCCGCTCGACGACGTGCGGGTCCGCCAGGCCATCGCCTACGCCATCAACAAACAGGCGCTGATCGACACGCTCACGTTCGGCCGGGAGAGGATCGCCACCGAAGACTTACCGTATTGGATGTGGGCGCACAACCCGACCATCAAGCCGCTCGAACAAGACATTCCCAAAGCGAAGCAATTGCTCGCGCAGGCCGGTTGGCTTCCGGGGCCCGACGGTATCGCGCAAAAGAACGGCGCGAAACTCAGCCTCGTGCTGGTTACGAACCCTTCGAACATCACGCGCCGGAACGCCGCCGTCCAAATTCAGTCGATGCTGCGGCAAGCGGGTATCGATGCGACGGTGAAGTCGTACCCGTCGGACGTGCTCTTCGCGCCGGCCGGCGAGGGAGGAATATTACAGCTCGGAAACTTCGACTTGAGCCTGGCGGGCTGGTACGCGGGAATCGATCCGGACGACTCGTCGCAGTTCATGAAGCAGAACTGGCCGCCAGGCGGCTACAACTATTCGCGCTACTATTCGCCGGAGATGGAGGCCGCTCAGACGCTCGCCCTGAGCAGCTACGACCGGCCCACGCGGCAAAAAGCGTACTACCGTATCCAACAGCTGCTGGAGCGCGACGCTCCCAACATCTTCGAGTGGTACACGAGTCAATTTCACCCGATCAACGACGACTTCAAAGGCTTTGCGCCGAACCCGGTCTCCGAAGGATGGAATGCGTGGCAATGGAGCATCTAGGGCGCCCCGACAGACCGATCGCCCCCGCGCCGGAGCTGGTTTGGCTGCGTAAGATGATCGTCGAGCGTGCGCTCAAGCGGGGCGACTACTTACTGGCGGGCGGCGTGCGCAGCGACTATTACATCGATAAATTCCTACTCTTTAGCGATCCGTACGTGCTGCGCCGGATCGCCCGGCTCTTTACCGGGCTCATCGCGGAGATCAATCCGGATATCATCGGCGGTACCGAGCTGGGAGGCGTCGTGATCGCGACGGCCGTCTCGCAACACGCCAACCTCCCGATGATCGCGATTCGAAAACAGCCCAAAGGCTATGGGGCGTTCGCCAACGCATACGTCGAAGGCGCTTACGAAAAAGGCCAGCACGTACTGCTGCTCGAGGACGTCGTCACCAACGGGCGCGAGCTGCTCGCGGCAACGCAGCGCCTCGAGGAACTGGGTCTCGAAGTGACGCCGTGTTCGGTCATCAGCCGCGGTCTGGCCCCAGTACGCGCGCTCATCCAGTTTTCGCTGCCCAGCGAGTCCCCGCGCGGCAACTAGCAACCGCCGGAGCGACGAAGATCTAGGCTAAAACGGACTCCCTAGACGGATACTTCCAAGCCGTCGTCGGCTATGGCGACGGTCCCGTGGAACGCATCGTCGGCCATGTCGACGAGCTCGCCGGGTGCGTACTCGGAACCGTAGTGCGTGAGCAACAGGCGGTGCGTGCCCGCCAGCTGCGCCATCTCGCCGGCCTCTTGCGCGGACAGATGTCCGCGTTCCCCGATCTCCGAACCCAGCCCCAACGTCGCTTCGCAAAGGAAGAGACTGCAGCCGCGTGCGAAGCGCGCGACTTCCTCCGAGGGCGCCGTGTCGGCGGAGTACACGATACTGGATCCGCCTCGCTCGCTCCGAATCGCGTACGCGTCGATGTAGTGGACCGTCGGCTGGAACGTAAGACGCAGGTCGCCGATCTCGATCGGCCGCGCCGGATCGTACTCGCGAACCACGAACACCTCGTCCAGAAAATCTTCCTTGCCCTCGCGCGAGAACGCACTGCAGATCGTGCGCAGCATCGCCTCGCCCCCGGGCGGCAGCCAAAGCGGCAGCCTGCCTTCGCGCACGAGCGGTCCGTACTTGAGGCCATACCGGAACGGGATGATGTCGAGAAAGTGGTCGGCGTGCATATGCGAAATGACGATTGCGTCGACGTCGGTGTATTCGACGCTCTCCTGAACGTTGGCGAAAGCGCCCGTACCCACGTCCAGCAGGGCGATGGTTTGTTGCGTTCTTAAAAGATACGAACTGCACGCACGGCCCGGCCGCGGGATCGCGGCGCTCGATCCCACCACCTGAAGCCGCATCTGAGCCGGGCTCAAGAAAGCGATGCGAGAACCTCCGCCGCGTGCCCCTCCACGCTGACTTTGGGCCATGCCTTGACGATCGTTCCCTTCGCGTCGATCAGGAACGTCGACCGCGCGATTCCGAGGCTCTTCTTACCGTACAAGTTTTTTTCGACGATGACTCCGAAAGCGTCGCAAACTTTGGATTCGGTGTCGGCGAGCAGACGGTACGGTATGCCGTACCGCTCCTTAAACTTCTGGTGTGATGCGACCGAGTCGCGGCTAACTCCCACGATCGTCGCGCCCTTCTTCTCAAACTTCTTGACGGCTTCGCCGAATTGCTTGGCTTCGCTCGTGCAGCCCGGCGTATCGTCCTTCGGATAGAAATAGAGGACCAAGAACGGGTCCGCGAGGTCGCGCAGCTTCGTTTTCTGTCCCTCGTCGTCGAGAACCGTTAGCGCCGGAACTTTGTCGCCCTCAGCGAGCATCGTGCTTCCCCCTCTTAATCTTTGTTCACGAACTGGTCTACAGGGAGTGCGAAGAGCAGGCGGTCTCCCTGAAGCACCTCGCCCTCGAACTTGCGAATAGGTATCGCGCTTCCCTTGCCGTCGGCCTCGCGCCAGACGAAGAGCGGAATCCAGACGACGCGGTAGCCCGGACGCTCCGGGGGCGCCGGCGGTGGCGCGTTCTCGGCACCCTGATAACGCTCCGCGAGTTGAAACGTCCGCGGCTTACCGTCGGGGCCGGGGCGCTCGAAACGGCCGCGCGTACTTTCGAACCGCGCGAGGCCGGCAATAGTGGGCGCGGTCAGCTCGGTCGTAGAGAACGACGAGATGCCGAAGTGCCGCTGTATGGACGCGCCGAACGCTAGGTCGTCGATGCGCAGCACCACTTGCAGATTGCCCACGCCGCGGCCCGCGATCCGGCTGCGAGCGCCCAGGGCGGCCTCCAGATTCGCGGTATCGCTATTGGTGACGCCTATGAGCGCCTTTGCCCGTTCGGGATTGCAGTACGAAATGGTCTCGTCGCTGGTCGCATCGCCGGTCATCAAGTCGATCTTGTGATCGCGAGCGAACTCGACGAGCAGCGGGTCCGGACTCTTTTCGATGACCACGACCTGCTCTTCCATTTCGCGCAAGTAATCGATGACCAGCGATCCGACGTTGCCGGCGCCGCACACGATGACGTGGTCGCGCCGCCGTAGGCGCCGAATGCCTTGCAGGCGGCGGACGGTCGCCGCATTGAGCGTCGATGCGATGGCGCCGGTGAAGATGGCGAAGATCGAAAGGCCGCTGATCATGGCGATACAAGCCACGAACATGGACAAGAGCTCGAGGCCGTGCGGCGCAACCGCCGCGCAGTCCTTGCACGGCGTTATGTCGCCGTATCCCACCGTCGTCATCGTGGTCGTCACGAAGTAGAGCGCCGTTTGCGGGCTCAGATGGAGCGCGAACGTGAAGTATATAGAGAGCAGAACGTAGAGCGTGAACCCCAGTAAGGCGACGTCGCGCAGCCCAGGCTCGATCCGCCGGACGAATAACCGCAGCCGCCTGCCGGCGTGTTTGAAAGATAGTCCCCTTCGCCGGCCGGGTTCGACGTGCTGACGCGGGTACGATACCTTGGTACGAACGATCGGGCCGAAGACGACGAGCTTCGCTTCGGCTTGCAGCGGCAACGAAACGAGGGTCTCGTCAACCTCTTGCGCGTCGCCTCGCACGACGTACGGAAACTGGCCGTCAACGGATACGACGCGCACGCCCAGGCGCGCTTCGGATTCCGGAACGGTTAGGCCGGCGACGCCGAAATCGGCTGCGGCCCGCTCGCAAAAGCCGAACGGCCCGGGCCCGTACCTGATCTGCTCGGCCAAGACGCTGCGACGATGCACGACGCGGGCGGCCAGCGATTCGAGCGTCGGAAACGGAAATGCGTAAAAGCACGACGGATCGACCGCCGCCGCGGCGTAGGTCGCGGCCGCGTGCGCGGCCGGCGAGATCGCCGAACAGTTCTTGAGGCCCTCCTCGATCTTGTGGCCGAGCATCGGGTTGAATTGGCGAATCGTGATGCGGACGTGTTCGTTGATGTCGCGCGCGGTTAGAGCTAAGCGCAGGTTCATGCGATCGTCCTGCGAGACCGCGACCAGGCAAAAGCGGCCGTCGGTGGGCACTTCCCGGTCCGAACGCAGTCCGGCGCGATAAAGAGCGCCGCTGGCCGTTGGGTCTTCGTCGAGGAAGGAAAACGTTTGCGGAAAATCCTTCGCCAGCTCTGCCGCGTAATCGGCCAGGATACGCGCCTCGCGCTCGGCTTGATGATGCCAAATCAGAACGACGCGATGACCGGCCGTTTTGAGAATCTCGCGGCAAATTTCGAACGCCAGGTAGTCGCCCCCGGCGACGATAATCAACGTCTCGGTCGTCATCTTTGACGTTCCATTCGCCGTCCGGGACCTTGACACCATGCCACCCACGCATCCTTTGGCGCTGCTGCTGGCGGCGCGACTCCATTCCGGGGCACGCGTGCTCTACGTTGGAGACGAGCGCAGCCGGAACGTCGCCGCCTTAACCGAGTACGGGCTCGCGGTCGAAACGCTGCCGGACCGCGAGAAGCTCATCCTCGGCTCGCGGCCCCTACGATGCCGCGATATCGACGCACGCGCTCCTACACGGGACGATCGCCGAGGTCACGGCGACGCTCTGCGCGATTGCGGCCGTCCTCCCATTCGACGCGCCGTTTCTTGCAACGTTCGGCAATCGCGCAGACGCCCGCTTCGGCAGCGGCACGCGCATCGCCGAACGAACCTACGCTCAAGTGACCGGCGACGAGGTGGGCGTTGCTCATTCGTTCTTTGATGAAAGCGAGCTGCGCGAGCTTCTCGAACCGGCATTCGAGGTCGAGTCGATCGAATCCGAGAGCGTGGACGCCATCGCGGGGACGTGGGCGCACTCGGACCGCCCACTCGAGGGCGCGGTGCATTGGTTCGTAGTCGCCCGCCGCGGTGCGCGTCAGTAGCGCGGGATCGACGGGTTTACGAGCTTGGCATACGCGTCGATGCCGCCGTCAACGTTCGCAACGGACGCGAAACCCGCCCCATCCAGAAAATCGGCTACCATCGAACTGCGGCCTCCGTGGTGGCACAGGACGGCGGTTTCCACCGATGGATCGAGCTCGGCGATGCGCTGTGCGAGCCGGCCCATCGGAATTTGAACCGCGCCGTCGATTGCGGCCTTCGCGATTTCGCTGGGCTCGCGCACGTCGAGCAGCACGAACTTGCGCCGTTCGCTGCGCCAACGCTCGAGTTCGGCGACGTCGATTTCCCGCACGCTCACGGCGTCGCGTGCTCGCGTGAAGCCGCGACGACGTCTTGCATCGGACTCGACGCGTTTGCGTAGAGCCGCTTCGGCATGCGCCCGGCCAGGAAGGCTTGGCGCCCGGCGATGACGGCATGGCGCATCGCATCGGCCATCAGCGCCGGATCTTTCGCAGCGGCGATCCCGGTGTTCATGAGCAGCGCGTCGACTCCGAGTTCCATCGCCACGGCGGCATCGGAAGCGGTTCCAACGCCTGCGTCGACGATGACGGGAACGCCGGCGCGTTCTTTGATGATGCGAACGGCGTAAGGGTTGCACACGCCCAGACCGCTGCCGATCGGTGCAGCCAGGGGCATCACGGCGGCACAACCGAGCTCTTCGAGCTGTTTGCATACGACCGGGTCGTCGCCCACGTACGGCAGCACGACGAAGCCGTCGCGCACGAGCCGTTCCGCCGCCTCTAGAGTCCCGCGCGCATCTGGATGAAGCGTCTGGGAATCGCCGATGACTTCGAGTTTGATCAAATCGGTCTGCAGCAGCTCCCGTGCGAGATGCGCCGTCAGCACCGCGTCTTTCGCGTTATAGCACCCCGCCGTGTTCGGCAAGATCGTCAAGCGAGAACGATCGATGAAATCGAGCATCGTCCTTCCGGACGCATCGTCGAGATTGATGCGGCGGATGGCGACGGTCACCATCTCGGCTCCGCTTGCGGCGTGCGCGGCCTGCATAGCTTCCATCGAAGGATACTTACCCGTCCCTACGATCAATCGTGAGTCGAACGTGTACGGGCCGATCGTCAGGACGTCGTCCACATCAACCTCCCGCGACGGCCCGGATGATCTCGACGCGATCGCCCTCTTCGATCGTGCGTTCGCCGAACTCCGAGCGGCGCACGACCACGTCGTTGCGAGCGACGGCGATCCCGGCGTCCGGGCCGCCGATTTGCGCCAACAGGCTCGCAACGGTCGTGCCGTCGGGGAGCTCGCGGATCTGTCCGTTGACAAGCGCTTTCATACGTGCGTGGTTCGCGCTGGGCCGCGCGGCTCCGTCTGCAGTCGCGAGAGCGAGAAGGGCCTCAGACCCTCGCTGGAGCCGCCGGCGATCGCGCTTGCCAGCAGGTGCCCGGTGACCGGAGCCAAGAGTATGCCGTTGCGCGCGTGCCCGGTTGCCAGCCATAGGCCTTCGAGTCCGCTGGGCCCCAGGAACGGGCGGCCGTCCGGCGTGCCGGGCCGCAGCCCGGCCCACGTTTCGGCAACGGTAAAGCCCCCGAGCGACGGAGCCGCTCGCAGGACGGCGGCGAGCAGATCGCGTTGTCCGCGAGCGGTCACGCGCTGGTCGAAACCGCAGCGCTCGACGGTCGCGCCGACCATCAGGCGACCGTCGTCGCGCGGGACGAGGTACGCACCTGGAACCCACGTTGCCCGGCGCACGAAGCCGCGCGGGACTGCCAGCGCGAGCATTTGGCCTTTGACCGGCTCCACGGGCGGCACGTAAGCCGGCGGGACGCCTGCGAGACGCGCCGCCCAAGCGCCGGCGGCGTTGACGACGCAATCCGCCGCAGTAAATCCGATTACGCTGCGCACGCCGCGCGCGCGGCGCGCATCGCAATCGACGGCAACCTCGCCCGCGTCGCGCACGATCGTCACGCCGCGCGCCCGGCAGGCCGCGGTCAGCGCACGCCCCAGCACCCGATTGTCCACGTGTCCTTCGCCGCGAACGAGCAGCGCGCCGCGGGCGCCCGGATCGAGCGCCGGCTCCGCGATGCGCAGCGCGGGCGCATCGAGCCACTCGCAGTCCTCACCGCTCTCTCGCAGCCGGACCGCGCGCGCCTGCAACTCGGCGGCGCGCACGGGATCGTAAGCGACGTTGAGAATGCCGTCGACGTGGAGGCGCGCGTCGGCTCCGCCTTCGTCGCGCAGACGCTCGACGAAATCCGCGTACATCGAAAGCGATTCGGCACACAGCCGTAGCATCGCAGCGTCGTCCAAGCCTTCCGTGTGCGGCGCCAGCATGCCGGCGCCCGCCCAGGAGGCGGCGCGCGCCGCCTCACCGCGGTCGAAGACTCGCACCCGCGCACCGAGCCGGGCCAACTCCCACGCGACCGATAGTCCGATTAGCCCAGCGCCGACGATGACGATGTCGCCGCCGTTTGTTCTCACGACGGTTTTCTCGCGAAAGCAAAGGTCGTGGGCCGCGCGGAGAGAACGCGAACGCCATGAGCACGACCGACTTCATCGCACGCATCGGTTCTATTTCGGACAATTACTCGCGCAACCGCGACGCGCTCGACGGCCGTCTGTATGCGGTGTATTCCGCTCTGACCGGCTGGCCGACGGCGCCGACCGACCTGGTCTCGGGTTACGCCCTCGCCGAAGATGCGAACGGCAAAGGCATTTGGATCGTCAAAGTCGTGGACGGCGGCCCCGTCTATGCGTTCAACACCAACCGTTCCGTGCGCGTCGTCCTTCACGATGGGACCGAACGCATCGCGGTCCCGGCGCCTCTGCCCTTCTTGCGCGAGCTGCATCGCGATCAGGAGAGTATCGTGGACGCGATTACGACGCGCTTCACGACCGAAACCACCGAAACGTAAGGTCTCACATCCCCGTGTAGACGGGGCCTTCCCCGCCCTGCGGCGGCACCCACGTGATGATTTGATACGGATCGGCGATGTCGCAGGTCTTGCAGTGCACGCAGTTGGTGAAGTTGATCTGGAGCCGGCCCTCGACGGTGCCGGCTTCGTTCTTTTCAAACATCGGCTCGTAAACTTGAGCCGGACAAAAATACTGGCACGGATTTCCGTACTCGACCGTGCAGCGATCGCGGCAGACGTTCGTATCGGACACCTTTAGGTGACAGGGCTGATCTTCTTCGTGAATCGTTCCCGAATTGAAAACGTCGGTGAGTTTATCGTAGGTGAGCGCGTTGTCGATTTTCGCGCGCGGCGTCTCCTTCGGACGGTAGCCGGCCCTGGCCATCCGCTCGTAACCGTACTCGCCCGGCAGCTTGTTGATGTAGCCGAAACCGGCACCGCCGGTGACGGTCGCGAGCGCGGCGTTGACCATGCCGGGGATCAGGCCGTTTTTGAAGCCCTGGTGGAAGTTACGCGCGGACTCGAGTTCCTCGTACGCCCACGAATCGCGAAACCGCCGGTCGAATCCGGCCAACTGTTCGGCATCGAACCGTTCGGCCGCGAGCGCGTCCCAAATCGTTTCGGCCGCGAGCATGCCGGACTTCATGGCCAGATGAACGCCTTTGAGGCGCATGCCGTTAAGAAAACCACCGGTGTCGCCGATTAACAGCAAGCCGCCCGCATACAAGCGCGGCATTGCGAAGAGTCCGCCCTCGGGTATCGCCTTCGCGCCGTACCGGATCAACCTCGCGCCGTCCAGCATCCTGCGAATCGCGGGGTGCTCTTTGAGGCGCTGCAGTTCGTTGTGCGGGTCCGTCGTCGGATTTTTGTAGTCGAGGCCGGTAACCTGGCCGATGTCGAGCACGTCGTTAGCCATCGAGTACACGAACCCGCCGCCGAACGTCTCGGGCGGCAGCGGATAGCCGAGCGTATGAACGACCGACCCCGCTTTCACGGTACCCGGCGGGCACTGCCACAGCTCTTTCACGCCGGCGGCGTAGACTTGCGGCTCGCTGTCTTTGTCGAGTCCGAGACGCGAAACCGCCTGCTTTGCAAGCGTGCCGCGCGGACCTTCACCTAGAACGACGACTTTCGCGATGAGATCGGCGCCCGGCTCGTAGTTGGGTTTCGGATTGCCGTTGTGATCGACGCCCTTGTCGCCCGTGCGCACGCCGATAACGCGATCGCCGTCCCACAAAAGCTCCTGCCCCGGAAATGCGGGGAACACTTGCGCGCCGGCCTCTTCGGCTTGCTCGCCCATCCACTTGGTCAGACGCTGCAACGATGCGACGTACTTGCCGTGATTGTTGAGCGGCGGCGGCGTAATCGGTGCTTTGATTTTTCCGGAGGCCGTCAAGAACCACATCTCGTCGCTGCCCACGGGAGCGTCGATCGGCGCGCTCTCTTTCCAGCCGGGAAGCAATTCGTCCAACGCACGCGGATCGAGTACCAATCCCGAGATGCCGTGATTGCCGACTTCGCCGCCCTTTTCGATGACGAGGATCTCGAGTTCGCGGCCGGCCGCCTTGGCGAGCTGGCCGAGTCGAATCGCGCCGGCAAGACCGGCAGGTCCCGCACCTACGAAAAGAACGTCCACTTCGAGTCGATCGCGCTCCGCCATGGACGCCTATTTCGAGCGTCGCCCGGCACTTACTTCCGGTGCGCGAGCTATCGGCCGAATTCGTCGACAAAAGTCCGAATGGCGATGCCGACGGCACTCGCCGTTTTCGCGTGCGCGTGCGGGCAGTGCTTTCCCGTATCGAACAGTCGCGGCGTAGCGTTGGGCAGCCGGTGGAGCGCGCGTTGAATCTCGCCGGGCTCCGTACGGGGATCGTCGAGTCCGTGAACGACGAGCGCCGGCGCCTCGAGTTCGCCGAGGCGGCCGGCAAATAGATCTTCGCCGTTCCGGCTTTGTGCCAAGCGCAGCCAGACATCGCAGTTGCGGCGCACGACGTGACGCCAGTCCTCGCCGTGCTCGGCTCTAAGGACCTCACGCGTCGCTTCCGTCAGTGCGTCCGGCGACGCTAAGGCACGAGCGAAGAACTCCGTGGAGCGCGGTTTTCGCGCCGTGACGTGCAGCGATTCCAATACCACCGCTTTCAATCGCTGCGGCGCGAAGATTGCCATCCACGCCGCGATGACCGCACCGTCGCTATGCCCCCACGCGACGCACTCGCCTATTTCGTGCGCGTCCAAGAAAGCCAGCATCTCGCGCGCCGCGACCTGGTGAAAATCCTCGGCGAAGCGTTCGACGTGCGGCGACTTGCCGTATCCGGCGCGCCACGGTACGAGCACGCTGCCGCCGTGCGTCAACGACGCGAGTTGAGCGTCGATCGGATACAGATCGTACCCCCAGCCGCCGTGAAGAAACAGCACGGGCCGCGCTCCCTTTCCGAAGCGTTCGTGGTACAGCGTCACCGGCTCTCCGCATCGCGGTAGGTGGCATCCATCCGAGCGCGTACCTCCCGGCACATGAGAATCCAGGTCGGCGTGATGGGTTCCGCGGGCGGCATCATCGCACCTGAAGAGATCGACTTGGCCCGTCGCCTCGGTCGCCGCATCGCCGAACGGGGCTGCACGATCGTCACCGGCGCCTGTCCGGGACTTCCCCACGCGGCGGTCTTAGGAGCGCACGAGCGCGACGGATGGAGCTTAGGCATCTCGCCGGCCCTTTCGCGCGAAGAACACATCAACATTTACGGATCGCCGTTACAACCGTATACGACCATGGTCTTCACCGGTTCCGGCCTGATGGGCCGCGAGACGCACAACATTCACAGCTCCGATTTCGTCCTCTTCGTCGGGGGCCGAAGCGGGACGCTGGGCGAGTTCTGCATCGCGTACGACGAAGGCAAGCTGATCGGCGTGCTTACCAACTCGGGCGGCATCTCGAACGATTTCGTCCCCATTTCGAAGCTCGTGCAGAAAGACACCGGCGCGACCATCCTCACCAGCGATTCCCCCGAGAACCTCGTGAACGAGTGCCTCGATACGTACCTGCACTCCACGTTGCCGACGTCGTTTGCCTTTAACCGCCATGCCGACTTCCCCGTAAGCCGGCCCGCCGTCACACAGGAGACTCGTGGCTGAAATAACGTTCATCGGAGCGGCCGGGACCGTCACTGGAAGCAAGCATCTGTTGACGGTCGGCGGAAAACGCATCCTGATCGATTGCGGACTGTTTCAAGGCGTCGTCGACGTTCGCTCGCTCAACGACGTACCGCTTCCGGTTCCGGCGGCGCAAATCGACGGCGTCGTGATCACGCACGGCCATCTAGACCATGTTGGCTACTTGCCGAAATTAGTGCACGACGGATTCACGGGCCCGGTCTACGGCACGCCGCCGACCCGGGACGTGATGCAAATCGTCCTGGACGACTCCGCAGACCTTCAGCAATCGCTGCAACGGCGTGGATTCCAGCACGAACGCCCGCACGCTCCGCCGCCGTACTATAACGAAGAGGACGTTGCGCGCACGATGAACCTCGTGCAAACGCGGCCGCTCGGTCAACCGTTCGACCTCTTCGGCGTCGCACGAGCTACGTACCACGATGCCGGGCACATCATCGGATCGGCGTTCGCGGCCCTGACGCTCGAAGGCAAGCGCGTCGTATTCTCCGGCGACGTCGGCCGCTACAACCGCCCGCTGCTGTTCGATCCCGAAGCGATCGGCGAGGCGGAAACGATCGTATGCGAATCCACGTACGCCGACCAGGTCCATCCGCCGGACCCGCTCGACGATCTCGGGAAGGCCATTTTGGCCGGCATCGCGCGCGGGGGCCCGATCGTCATTCCGGCCTTTGCCGTACAGCGATCGCAAGACATCTTGCTCGCGATCGCGACGCTGCAGAATCAATACCCGCAGATCGCGCAGCTCGGCGTCCATCTCGACAGTCCGATGGCGGAGAAGGTAGACGCGCTCTTCGAAAAATTTCCCGACGCGCACCGCCCGATCGCCCGGGATTCGTCGGGAACGCCGTTCGGCGTGCGCAACTTTACGCTGCACGAGACGACCGACCAATCGAAGCAGCTCAATACCCTCGAAGGCTGCTACATCGTCATCTCGGCTAGCGGTATGGCCGCCGGCGGCCGCATCCTGCATCATCTGTTTCGACGGCTGCCCGATCCTAAAGCGACCATCATCTTCCCCGGGTACCAAGGCGCGGGCACGCTGGGTTACGTACTGGTGCACAACGCGCACCAAGTCCGCATCTTGGGTGACAACATCCCCGTCCACGCCGCGATCGTCAACCTCTCCGGTTTTAGCGCGCACGCCGATCACAACGAGCTGCAGCGATGGCTGGGCACCGTCACCGGCAAGCCGCACCTTTACGCGGTGCACGGCGAACCCGAATCGGCTGCCGCGCTGGTCGAGCTGGCCGAGTCGGGCTTCGGTTGGCAAGCCGACGTCGCACACCGCGGGACGACGGTCACGATCTGATGGCTCGCAGTTTTGCCAGCGACAACAACGCGCCGGTCGCGCCCGAGATCCTGCGGGCGATGCTCGCCGCCAACGACGGCGACGCGGTGGGCTACGGGCACGACGATTGGAGCGAACGCGCCGTCGCCCGGTTCCGCGAACACTTCGGCCCCGAGACCGGCGTTTATTTCGCCTTCAACGGCACCGGCGCGAACGTCGTCGCGCTCTCGTGCTTGCTGCGCCCTTGGGAAGCGGTGCTCTGCCCGGCGACGGCACACCTCCAGACCGACGAATGCGGCGCGTTCGAACGCTTCAACGGCTCCAAAGTCATCGCGGTACCCACCGGCGACGGCAAACTCTTCCCCGCCGCCCTCGAGCCATATTTGCGCGCCGGGCACGACGAGCACTTCCCGCAACCGCGCGCGATCTCGATCTCGCAGTCGACCGAGTACGGCGACGTGTACACGCTCGAGGAACTGCGCGCGCTCTGCCGGTTCGCGCACGAACGCGGGCTGCTGGTACACGTCGACGGAGCGCGCATTTCAAACGCAGCCGCCGCGCTGGGTTCGACGCCGCGCGCGTTGACGGTGGACGCGGGCGTGGACGTCCTCACCTTCGGCGGCACCAAGAACGGCCTGATGTACGGCGAGGCGATCTGCTTTTTCGGCGAGGCCGCGAACCAGGCCGCGCCGTTCGTTCGCAAGCAAGGCATGCAGCTGGCCTCCAAGATGCGCTACATCGCCGCGCAGTTCGAAGCTCTGCTCGCGTACGATCTGTGGCTGAAGTACGCCGCTCACGCCAACGCGATGGCCTTGCGTTTGCACGAGCGCGTCGTGGCGATTCCCGCCATCCGCGTTACGCGCCCGGTAAGGTGCAATGCGATCTTCGCAACGCTTCCGCGTAGCGCGATCGAGCGCGTGCGGCGCGACTTCTTCTTCTACGACTTCGACCAATCCGTGCCCGAGGTTCGCTGGATGACGCACTGGGCCACCACGCCCGCCGACGTCGACGCCTTCGCCGACGCCCTAGCCGCCGCATGCGTGGGTCTTAACGCCTAAGACCCTTCCCGTCATGCCTAGCGTAGCGCCGAAGGCGCGTAGTCGAAGCACGCCGTCCCTCGACTGCGGCGCTTCGCGCCTTCGCTCGGGATGACAGGACTTGTCATGCGACCTGCTGGGCGCCCGCTCTCCCTCGACTGCGGCGCTTCGCGCCTTCGCTCGGGATGACAGGACTTGCCATGCGCACTACTCTCCCTCGACTGCGGCGCTTCGCGCCTTCGCTCGGGTTGACAGAGGCGACCTGTCATGCTGAGCGGAGCGCTGAAAGCGCGCAGTCGAAGCACGCCTTCACCGATCTCCCGGCACTCGCGTTAGGCGGTCCAGTCGAGCATGGGTTCCCAGTCGGGTTTTGGGAAGCGCTCTTTGCTCTTGATCGCTTCGACGTACTTGCGTTTGCCGGCGCGGTTGCCTTTTCCGAGCATCAGGCCGCCGACCAGCCGGTCTTCCCAGAAAAACAGCGCGCGATACCAGCCCTTCTCGCGATCGAACTTGCGGACGCTCTGAAGGCCGGGCTGCAGATCGGGCGCCAGCCCGAACTGGGTTATCGTTTGGCCCTTGAAGAGTTGTGACGAATACTCGGGCACGTCGTGATACAGCTCGCTTCCGCCCATCATGTTGATGGCGACCACTTTTCCGTGCGCTCCGGCATTGTTCCACGTCCCCATGCGGTATCGCATCTCGAGCGTCGGGTCGAAGAACTCCGCCACGTCGCCGGCCGCGTAGATGCCGCGCACGTTCGTTTCGAGACGATCGTCGCACAGAATGCCGTTCTTGCTGACCTCGATCCCGGTTCCGGCGGCGATCTCAGTGTTCATCGTCAGACCGAATCCAACCCCGTAACAGTCGGCCGCGATCTCCAGGCCGCTCTGGGTCCGCACGCTGGTCGCCTCGCCGTTGGATCGAACGAACTCGGCGACTTCCTGTCCGTAGTGCACGTGGACGCCTTGGGCCTTGGCCGAGATTTCCACGAATTCGCCGGCGAGTTCGTCGAGAACGCGGTGCAGAAAGTGCGGGCCGCGGATCAACCAGTGCGTTTCGACATTCCGCGTCGCGAACGCTTCGGCGAGTTCGTAAGCGATGTACGAACCTCCGATCGCGACCGCAACCTTGCTGCTTTCGAGCCGCTCGGAAATCGCTCGCGTTTCGTCGAGGTATTGAAAATTGTAAACGTTGCCGGCGCCGTCGCTGCCCGGTTTGCCGATCGGATTGGGACGGCCGCCCGTCGCGATGAGCAGCGCGTCGTAGGGATAGCTTTTGCCGTCCGCGACGACGACGCGCTCTTCGGGCACGACGCGCTCGACGTGGGTCCGCAGGTGCAGGTCGATGCGATGCTCTTCGTGCCAGGCGAGGTTGCGAATCATCACCTTTTCTTCGGGAATTTGTTTGCGCAGCATCGGCGGAAGCGAAATACGGTTGTAGAGCGTGTACGGCTCGTCTCCGAAAAGATGAATCTCGCACGAAAGATCGTGTTTGCGAAGTTGTTCGGCGGCGGTCGTCCCCGCAAAGCCGTTCCCGACGATCGCGTAGCGCCGGAAGTCAGCCATGCAACGCGATTCCGGTCATCATCAGGAACCCGGCATCCAGCGCGCGCTCGTCGATATCGTAGCGCGCGCTGTGCTGCGGCTCGGCCCCGCGTTCGCCGCCGCGCACGCCGATCAGAAAATATGCGCCGGGGCGCTCGTTGAGGATGTACGACATGTCTTCGGCCCAGAGCGCCAGGTCGTGCGGATCCACCACGTTCTCCGCACCAACGGCGGCTCGAGCCACCTCGCGCACGACGTCGTTCATGGCCGGATCGTTGACGGTCGGCGGATAGCCCCACGAGTACTCGAATTCGTAGTCCAGACGCATCGCATCGCAGAGACCCTCGACCATGCGTTCCATGCGCTCGGGTAGCGACGCGCGCACGCCCCGGTCGAACGAGCGCGTCGTGCCGTACATGTGCGCCGAATCGGGGATAACGTTGAACGTCGTCCCCGATTCGAGTTTACCGATCGTCAGCACGACCGGATCCTTTGGTGCGATCTCGCGGCTAGCTATCGTTTGAAAGAGCGTCACCAGTTGTGCCGCGGCCGGAATCGGATCCACGGCTTGCTGCGGCATCGCACCGTGACCGCCTCGTCCGAGCAGTGCGATCGAAAATCGATCCGAGGAGGCAAAGAACGGGCCGTCGCGGATGCCGACCTTGCCGGCCTCCAGGCCGCTGTAGAGATGCAGTGCGAAGGCTCGGTCAACGTGTGGATTTTCGAGCGCGCCTTCTTCGACCATCGCTTGCGCGCCGGCCGGCCCTTCTTCGGCAGGCTGAAAGCAGAACACCACCGTGCCGGGGATCTCGGCCCGGCGGCGCGACAGATAACGCGCGGCCGAGAGCAGGATGGCCATGTGCCCGTCGTGCCCGCAGGCGTGCATCACGCCGTCGCGTTTCGAGCGGTACGGAGCGTCGCCGAGTTCTTGGACCGGAAGTGCGTCCATGTCGGCCCGCAACAGCGTGACCGGACCGGGGCGCCCGCCCCGCAACGTCGCAAGGATTCCGGTTTGTGCAACGCCGGTACGGATCTCGTCGAAAGCGCACTCGCGCAGCTCGCGCTCGATAAATGCGGCCGTTTCGCGTTCCTGATACGAAAGCTCGGGGTTCTCGTGAAAATGACGGCGGTAGAGCACGAGTTCGTCGTGCGGAATCGCAGCGGTTCCAAGCGGCGCGGACATGGGGGCTGGATACCGGGCGGTTCGGAAGGATTCCCGCCTCGCGGGGGGCGAGTACGGGCGACGTGGCTACCAAAGCAAACGCCCCTTCAACCGTGGGCCAGGCCTCGTTCGAACGCTACGGGCTGACCGACGAGCAGCTCGTGCGGATGCTTCGTACGATGCTGATGCAGCGGACGCTCGAGCACCGCGGTTTTCAGCTCAACCGTCAAGGTAAGATCCCGTTTGCGTCGGCCAGCGAAGGGCACGAAGCCGTGCAGGCGGGAGCCGCGATGGCGTTCGAGCGCGGAAGGGACATCCTCGTGCCGTACTATCGCGACCTCGGCCTCGACTTGGGCATCGGACTGACGCCGTACGAAGTGCTGCTCTCGCTCTTTGCGCGCAACGACGACCACTCCGCGGGACGGCAGTTCCCGCATCATTATGCGAGCCGCCGGCTCGGATCTTCACAGCATCAGCTCGGTGATCGCCGCGCAACTGCCGCACGCCGTCGGCGCCGCGTACGCGATCAAGTATCGCAAGGAAACCGGGCGCGCCGTCCTGGTAACTTTCGGCGACGGCTGCACGAGCGAAGGCGAATGGCACGAATCGCTCAATTTCGCCGCCGTCCACGAGCTGCCGATCGTTTTTCTCTGCGAGAACAACGAGTGGGCGATATCGACGCCCCTTTCGCGCCAGATGGGTCAGCCTGACGTCTACAAGCGGGCAGCCGGATACGGCATGCCGGGCGTCTGCGTGGACGGGATGGATGCGGTCGCGTGCTACGGGGCCGCCAAAGCCGCTTTGGACCGTGCCCGCACGGGCGGCGGCCCGACCCTCGTAGAAGCCAAGTGCTACCGGTTCCTCTCGCATACGACCGACGACGACGACCGCACGTACCGGTCGCGCGAGGAGGTGGCGGAGCGCCGCAAGGGAGACCCCGTGCCGCGGTTCGAGCGATCTGCTCGTCGAGCACGGCATTCTAACCGCGCAGTCGCGCAGCGAGCTCGAAGCGCGCGGTCCTGGCGGACGCGAACGAAGCGACCGACCGGGCCGAGGCGATGCCGTACCCGCCGTCGGCCGATCTTTACGAGCGCGTGTACGCCGATTCGCTACCAGCCCTGGCGATAGAAGAGGATCGACGATATGGCGAAAAACCGAAACCGCGACGGAACGAAGCGCCCGCGTTCGACCGCCGCGGCTTGTCCGACGAGCAGCTGCGGCAGATCTTCCGCAACATGCTGCTGCAGCGGCAACTCGACAACCGCGGCTTCCAGCTCAATCGTCAAGGCAAAGTTCCGTTCGCGCTCGGCAGTGAAGGGCACGAAGCGCTGCAGGCCGGCGCGGCGATGGCGTTCGCGCGCGGCAAAGACATTCTCGCCCCGTACTACCGCGATCTCGGCCTTGCCGTCGGGATCGGCCTCACGCCCTACGAGATCTTGCTCTCGCTTTTCGCGCGCGCGGCCGACCACAACGGCGGGCGCCAGTTTCCCAACCACTACTCGTCCAAGGCCGCCGGCCTGATGTCGTTCTCCTCGATCTTGGCGGCCGGCATTCCGCACGCGGTCGGCGCGGCGTTCGCGCTGAAGTATCGGCGGCGAAGAGGGTCGCGCCGTTCTCGCGACTTGCGGCGACGGCACCACCAGCGAAGGCGAATGGCACGAGTCGATGAACTTCGCCGCGATTCACAAGTTGCCGTTCGTGATGCTCGTCGAGAACAACGAGTGGGCGATCTCGACGCCGCTTACGGTAGCAAATGGCGCAGCCCGAGATCTGGAAGCGCGCCGAAGGCTACGGCATGCCGGGGCATCGCTTTAACGGTTTCGACCCGATCGAGACGTACGCAGCCGTAAAGGAGGCGCTCGACCGCGCGCGCATGCCGGCGGCGGTCCGACGCTACTCGAAGGCACGTGCTATCGCTATCTCGCGCACTCCACCGACGACAACGACATGACGTACCGCACGCGCGAAGAAGTCGTCGAGCATCGTAAGGACGACCCGGTTCCGCGTTTCGAGACGCGTCCTGGTCGACAACGGCGTGCATCGACGCCGGCGAGGTCGCGGCGATGAAGAAAGACGTGCTGCGCGAGACCAACGAGGCGACCGATCGCGCCGAGGCGATGCCCTATCCGCAGCCGTCCGATCTTGTACACACATCTCTACGAAGGAGCCTGGCAGCCGTGGCAGTGAGCGCGTCAACGCGACGTCTTCGACGACGGTCATGAACAACGTCGAGGCCGTGCGCGCGACGCTCTACGATGCGATGAAGAGCGACGACCGCACGGTCATCCTCGGCGAAGACGTCGGCGCGCGCGGCAACGTCTTCCTCATCACCAAGGACTTCATCAGCGAGTTCGGCGCCGAGCGCGTCATCGATACGCCGATCGCCGAGGCTTCGATCGTCGGCATCGCGATCGGCATGGCGATGGAAGGCCTGCGTCCGATTGCCGAAATCCAATTCGCCGACTTCATCTATCCGGCGTTCAATCAGATCGTCGGCGAAGCGGCCAAGACGCGCTATCGCAGCAACGGCGAGTACACGTGCCCGCTGGTCATTCGCACGCCGTACGGCGGCGGCGTTCGCGGCGCGCTCTCGCACTCGGTTTCGATCGAGGCGCTGTTCTATCACGTGCCGGGCCTCAAGATCGTCGCGCCGGCGTTTCCGGCCGACGTCAAGGGTCTGCTCAACGCGGCCATCGACGATCCGGATCCCGTGCTGTTCCTCGAACACAAGAAGACGTATCGCCTGATCAAAGGCGAAGTTCCGGACGGACACTACACGATTCCGATCGGCAAAGCCAACGTCATCAAGACGGGCACGCAGCTCACGCGTGGTGTCGTACGGTCTGTACGTGCACTGGGCGCTCGAAGCGGCCAACGCAGCTGGAGAAGCGACGGCATCTCGGTCGAGGTCATCGACCTGCGCTCGATCCGGCCCGATGGACAAAGACGACGATTCTAGGCAGCGTCGAGAAGACGCGCAAACTGCTCGTCGTGCACGAAGACAACAAATTCGGCGGCATCGGCGCCGAAATCAGCGCGATGGTCGCCGAAGAGGCGCTCTTCAGTCTCGACGCCCCGATCCGCCGCCTGTGCGCGCCGGACGTTCCGGCGATGGGCTACGCGCTACCGCTCGAGGAAGAGTACATGTCGTCGCCGGCCGAAATGGCCGAAGCGATGCGCGAGCTGGTGCGGTTCTAAGGACCAAAGGACGGGATTAAACGATGGCCACCACGATCACGATGCCGCAGCTCGGCGAGACCGTCACCGAAGGGACGGTTGCGCAATGGCTCAAGAAGCCCGGCGATGCCGTCGAAAAGTACGAGGCCTTCGTCGAGGTCTCGACCGACAAAGTCAACGCCGAGGTTCCGTCGCCCGTAACCGGCACGATTCGCGAACTGCTGGTCAAGGAAGGCGAGACGGTTGCCACGGGAACCGCGATCGCCGTCATCGACGACGTCGGCGCCGCCGCGGAGAGCGCGCCGGCCCCCGCTCCCGCCGCATCGCACGAACCGGCCAAGGCCGCAGCGGCGCAGCAGCCCGCATCACATAACGGCGCCGCAGCAGCGCACGTGTCGCCCAATGGCGCCGACCTCGAGGCCGCGCTGCGCAAAGCTTCGCCCGCGGTGCGCAAACTCGCGCGCGAACATCAAGTCGACATCCGCGCTCTCGCCGGCAGCGGCGCGAACGGCCGCGTCACCGCCGAGGACGTGCTGACCGCAGCGCGCATGGGACCGGCAGCGGCCGTCGGCCAAGCGATTTCGGTCGGGACCAATTTCGCCGCCACCGGCGCACCCGCTCGGGCGCCGTCCGTTCCACCGCCGTCCGGAACGTCCACGTATTCGCAACCGGTTCCGGGGACGGTCATTCCGCTCAACCAAGCGCGGCGCATCATCGCCGAGCGCATGGTCGAGTCCAAACACACCGCGCCGCACGCGTGGTCCATGGTTGAAGTCGACGTGACGAACCTCTGGAAATGGCGCATGCGCGAGAAGGATCGCTTCGAACGCGAAACCGGCTACAAGCTCACGCTGTTGCCCTTCTTCATTCGCGCGGTCGTCGAATCGCTCGGCGCGTTCCCGCTGATGAACGCGCGCTTCACGCCCGACGGCATCTACGTCAACAAAGAAATCAACATCGGCATCGCGATCGGTCTGGCGACGAATCTCGTCGTTCCCGTCGTGCGAAACGCCGAACAGCTCTCGATCAAAGGCCTCGCAATCGCCGGCCGGCGAGCTCATCGATCGCGCTCGCCGCGGCAAACTCGGCGTCGACGATCTCGCGGGCGGAACGTTCACGGTCAACAACAACGGCGCGAACGGATCGTTGGGCGTCGGCGCCGATCATCAATGGCGGCCAAGCCGGCATCGTCACGATGGAAACCGTCGTAAAGAAGCCGGTCGTGCGCGACGACGACGCGATCGCCATCCGCCACATGATGAACTCCTGTCTCTCGCTCGACCACCGCGTCGTGGACGGCTTCGTTGCGAGCGGCTTCTTAGCCGATCTCAAGAAACGCCTCGAAGCCATGGGCCCCGACGGCAACTTGTGACTTCTTTCAAAACGCAAAGCCGACGAAAGCGAGCAGGGCGTCCCCCAGGTTATTCCGGAGGACATGCGAAGACGCCGGTAATGCTGGGCTACGCCAGACTTGGAAGGCGAGGAAGCCAGCCGATCAGTTTGCACGAACGTTTCACACGACGTGTTTCTCCGACGCTAAGCGTAGTGGCAGTCCAGGCCTTGGGAGAACTCGAATGACACTTCGCTCACGATTCAGCGCCCTGGCGGCGGCTGGCACGCTGATTGCGGCGTGTAGTTCGGGATTCCCGACCGCGAATAACTCCTCACTTCCGTCGGCGCACGGCCTCGACGCCCATGTTCGCAAAAACACGGGCGGTGGGACTGGGCCAGGCTGTCCAGGATACTGCATTGTAATCCGGATCGCCGACTTTACCATGGCCTCCCAGGGGAGCAACTGCTCATATAACCCCGCTGCGCATGCGGTCACAGGAAGCGGTTGCGTTGACGTGACGGGCCTAAACCGAACGGTAGTCGTCGGGTCGCACGTCCGCCTCCTGGCAACGCTCAACGAACCGAACCCGCCGGCGTTGCAAAGCCCGTCATGGAGCGGCATTACAACTTCTGCGAACTCCTTTTCGGAGGCAGTGACGGCAGAGCCGACTGTCTCTCCCCCGGCCGGCTATACGGTTGGGGGGCCAGATGGGTCCCGCAACCCGACATACTTGTCGTCACCAAATGGCGGGCACAACAACCCGACGTATAACTATATAGAATTCAATTGGGTAAAGCCGGGCAGTTACCCAGTCACCATCAACGCAAACTACGGCGGCGTGGCTCTTTCGCCAGCGACTGTTACGTACACTGTCGTCGCACCCACAGTAAACCCCTCGACCGATCTGACCACGAAGACATACGCTTGCCCGGCCAACCCAACCGTACCCTGCCAGAACGGCAATGTCATCGGGCAAGCGGGCGCCAACAACGTAATCCAGTTTGGGAATTTGCCTGGAGTCGGCATACGGTGGAACTACGGCGCTACGCCACCCGTTAACGGGGCGGGACTGACCGCGATGGTACAAACGTTAGACCTCGTCCTGTCTGAAGAACGAATCCTTGGCGGTGGGGCCGTTGCAATTGTAACGGGGGGAACGTGCGGCGCAACGGAGCTCGACGATTCCTCCCCCTATTGGGTCACACCGCCTCCACTGGTGGCGGCCAGCGCGGGCACCCGGACGCTCCTGTCACAAACTGATTCTCCGAGCGAGGAACTGCCAGACGCCGACCTACAGGTTACCGTAGCCGACACTTTTGTTGACTATTTCTTGTACAGGCCGAACGACGCGAGCGCCAATAGCCCGAGTGTTTGGGTAACTTTAGGTAAGCTTGGATGGACATGGTCCGCTTCGGCAAGCCAGCCACGCCCCGGAACCGCGTGGACCTTCACTCCGGGGGAACCCCAAGGAATCGGACCGGCCGCACCCCCCAGGGGGTCGCGTCGAATGCCTACCCAACATGGACTGGCGTTCTAAAGACCGGGACCGTGCCGCCAACGTGTTAAGCGAAATATCTCTCGGAAATCCTCTGGCGAGACGCTTACACAATGGCCTTGGACCGAAGACCCTCCTTCGGAAGCACTTGCCCAAAACTAGGAGTTAGATACTGACATGAACTGGCGCCAGAAACTTGGTTCCGCCCTAAGCGTTTCTCTGTTCCTCTTCGTTGCGCTCACGCCCAGCTCGCCATCGCCAGCTCAAGTCACGGCGCGCAGCTCGCACGGGGCAACGGTACCGCTAATTCCGATCCCATCGAAGCCAGCAACGGGCTTTACGTTGTCGCTGCAAGCACCATCTCAAATCCCATCGTCGAATGCACCGATACCCGTCTCACTACGATTAACAAACGAGACTTCTGAGAACCTTACACTGGATGGCGGCGTTTACAGAACGTTAACTCCGTATAGTCTTATTGTCAAGAAGATTACGACCAGTGGACTTGAGGAAGTCAGGATTCTAGAGCCCGTTCCTCGCTACAGCACTAACAACATAAATTTGCCGCCTGGTGGGAACGCAACGGATACCGAGGACATTCATACACTTTATCATCTGTCGCCAGGCACGTACGAAATATCGGCCGTAGCCTCTGTTTACGTCATAAATGATCAGAGCCCCGCGACTAAGCCTGTTTACCGCGGTTCTGCTAGGTCAAACGTCATAACTGTCGTCGTGCATTAGGCCTTCTCCCGGTCTTGCAAATTCGCAAACATTTTCGCTTCGAGGCCGCGCACGAGCTGCCGTTCCATGCGGGCAAGTGCGCTCGCATGCACGGTCACTCGTACCGGCTCGAAGTCGCCGTCCGCGGTCCGTTGCAAAGCGACGGTCCGGCGCGCGGCATGATCGAGGATTTCGAGACGATCAAACGCGTCGTCCACATCCAGGCCGTGGACCTTCTCGACCACCAAACGCTCAACGAGTTCATCGAGAATCCCACTGCCGAGCGCATCGCGATGTGGATCTGGGAGCGCCTCGCGCCGCAACTGCAAGGCCTCGACGAGATCGTCCTCTGGGAGACGGCCAACAGCTGCGCGGTGCTCGGCCGCAACGATTTCCACGATGCTTCAACTCGCTGAGGTCTTTTACAGCATCCAAGGCGAAGGGATGTGGACCGGAACGCCGGCGGTGTTCGTTCGCCTGGCGGGTTGCAACCTCGCATGCGATTTCTGCGACACCGACTACTCGTTGAAATTTCTCGCTTCGCCCGCGGACGTAGTGCGCCGCGTGCGCGACGAAGGCGGCGGATGCCCGATGGTCGTGCTCACGGGCGGCGAACCCCTCGCGCAGCGCGAAACCGCCGAACTCATCGAAGCGCTTCACGCCGACGGCCGCCGCGTTCACATTGAATCGAACGGCACCATCTTCGCCCCGCTGTCCGCCGGCGTGTGGCTCTGCGTGTCGCCGAAAGAGCGCGTGGACCCGCGCATGGCCGCACGCGCCGACGAAGCCAAGCTGATCGTTCGAGGACGAACGCGTTCCCGAAGAACACCTGCCGCTGTTCCCGCATCTCGCCACGATCTTGTTGCAGCCCGAAAGCAACAAACCCGCCAACGTCGCCGCCGCCCTGACCTATGCAAAACTACATCCCGAGCGCTTCCGTCTCTCGCTCCAAACCCACAAGTTTATCGGCGTTCGCTAGCGAACCACCGGAACGATGATTCTGATCGTTTGTGCGGTCGAGAAGGAACTCGCTTTTTGGACGCCGGTCCACGGGGCCGAGACGCTGGTGACCGGTGTCGGGCCCGTTGAAGCGGCTTGTTCGGTTACCCACGCCCTGAGTCAGCGGCGCTATCGCTTGGTCGTGAACGCAGGCATCGCGGGCGCATTCAAGGGCGCAGCGGAGATCGGTGAGGGCGTGGCCGTCGCGGTCGACCGGATGGACGTCGCGCTTGAAACCGGCGAGCGTCTAACGCTGCCTGACGACGCGGCCACGATCGAACATGCCGGCTCCGACCCGCGCCTTCTTGCCGCGTTGAGCGCGCGAGGCTTCAAGATATTGCGAGGAATAACGGTGTCGCGAGTCACGGCCACCAATGCAATCGCGCAACGATTGCAAGCCAGCGGCGCGCAAGTAGAGTCCATGGAAGGCTTTGCGGTCTTGCGCGCCGCGGAGAAAGCCGGCATACCGGCGATCGAAGTGCGCGGGATCTCCAACGTCGTCGGCGACCGCGCCGACAGCGGCTGGGATTTTGCGGCCGGCGTTCGCGGGCTTCAAAGCGTGCTCGACGCGCTCCTTGAAGGCGTCGACCTCACGGCCAGCTAGTGCGCGAACTTACGCTGGCCTACTCGCCTTGCCCGAACGACACGTACATTTTCGCCGCGCTGACCAACGGCATGCTGCCCGGTGCGCCGGAGACGCGCGTGACGCTACGGGATATCGACGAACTCAACGCCGCGGCAGCGCGCGCCGAATTCGAGCTGGTCAAAGTGAGCTACGGCGCAATCCCTACCCTCGTGGGCAACTACCGGATCATGCGTTCGGGCGGGGCGCTTGGGAGGGGCTGCGGGCCACTTGTGGTCGCGCGCCCCGGATCGTTCGCTTCGCTGCGCCAGATTAAAGGAAAGCGCGTCGCGATTCCCGGCGAACTCACCACCGCGTACCTGTTGCTGCGCATGGCCGTCGAGAACGGAGTGGACGCGACCGTGATGCGTTTCGACACGATCGTTGCCGCGGTGGCTCGCGGCGACGTCGACGCGGGGCTCATCATCCACGAATCGCGCTTTACCTATCGAAACGAAGGCCTGGTCGAAGTTGCAGATCTCGGCTCGTGGTGGGAGCGAGAAACGGAGATGCCGATACCGCTAGGGGCGATCCTGGTTCGCAACGACATTGCAGACGAAGCCGCCCTCCTGTTGGACGACGCGGTGCGGCAGAGCCTGGCGTTCGCTCGCAACAACGAAGCCGCGATCATGCCGTACGTTCGCGAGCACGCCTTCGAAATGAGCGACGACGTCATGCGCGCGCACATCGCGACCTACGTCAACGAATACAGCGACGACGTCGGCCAAGACGGCATCGCGGCCGTTCGCGAACTCTTCGCACGAGGACGCGCGCGCGGCCTCGTCGCACCCGGCGCGGAGCCGGCGTTCCTATGAACCGCCGCCGGCTGCTCGCCTCGCTCGGCGCGCTCGGCGTCGCGGGTCTCGCGGCACGTCCCGCGCCGGCCGGGGCCGCCGGCTTGATGCTGGGCGGCGACGTCTTCGCGCAAGATGCCTGGCGGCAACTCGAAGGACGCAGCGTCGGCATCATCACCAACCAGAGCGGCGTCACGTCGACCGGCGAGTCGATCGTGGACGTGGCATTGCGCAACCCGGCGATCTCGGTCAAAGCGCTCTACGCGCCGGAACACGGATTGCGCGGCGACCGCCCCGCGGGCGCGTACGTTCCGTCGTACACCGACCCGCGCACCGGACTTCCCGTTTACAGTCTCTACGGCGCGACGCGTCATCCGAGCGCCGAGATGCTGGCCGGAGTAGACGTGTTGCTGTTCGACATCCAAGACGTGGGTTCGCGAGCCTACACGTACATTTCGACGATGGCGTATGCGATGCAAGGTGCCGCCGAACACGGCAAAACCTTCTGGGTGCTGGACCGGCCCAATCCCGTCGGTGGCCTCAACGTCGAAGGCCCCGTACTGGATCCGCGCTTCTCCTCGTTCATCGGCTTGTATCCCATTGCGATGCGCCACGGAATGACCGTTGGCGAATTGGCCCGCATGTTCAACGACGCGTTCGGCATCGGGGCCGCTCTGCACGTCGTCCCGATGCGCGGGTGGACCCGCGCCACCATCTGGCCGCAGACCACCTTGCCGTGGGTCCGCACGTCGCCCAACATGCCGACGTGGCTCACGACGTTCGTGTATCTTTGCACCGGATTGGTGGCCAACGCAGGCGTGAACAACGGCGTCGGTACCAGCAGCCCATTCTTCTATGCCGGAACGTACGGCCTGGACGGCGACGCGTTCGCTGCCGCGCTTGCCAAGCGTCCGCAAGACGGCGTGACCTTCACGCCCGCGACGTGGTCGCCGAGTTCGGGCTTCTGGAAAGACCGCACGCTCGCCGGCGTGCGGCTCGACGTCACCGACCCGAACCGTTTTCTACCGGTCGGCGCCTCGGTCGAGTTGCTGGTCGCGTTGCGCGAGGTCGCGCCGCACGCCCTTCGCATCGCACCGGCCATGCTCGACCGGGACTGGGGAACCGATTCGCTGCGGCTCGGCCTGGAACAAGGCCTCGACGCACGCGCGATCGTAAGCGGCTGGCAAGCCGAGTTGGACCGTTTCAACCAACGGCGCCAACGGTATTTGCTCTATGTCTGAGGAGCTGACTCGACGGCTGATCGACGCGATCGGGGACCACGCGGTTAAGACGAGCCCGGAAGACTTAGCGGTCTACGCCTTCGACGCTTACACCGAAGGGCGGCCGCCGAGCGCAGTCACGTTGCCGGAGTCGGTGCGCGACGTAAGCGCGATCGTAAAGATCGCCGGCGAACTCGGCGAACCGGTCGTCCCGCGGGGCGCCGGGACGGGCCTGTGCGGAGGCGCCGTCCCCGTGGCCGGCGGCATCGTGGTTTCGTTCGCGCGCATGAATCGCATCCTCGAGCTCGACCTGCCGCGCCGGCGCGCGCGCGTGCAGCCCGGGCTCGTCAACATCGAGCTGTCCACGAAAGTCGCCTCATCCGGCGTCTTCTACGCACCCGACCCCGCCTCGCAGCGCATGTGCACGGTCGGCGGCAACATCGCAACCAACGCCGGCGGCCCGCACTGCCTCGCGTACGGCACGACCGTCAACCACGTCCTGGGGTTGGAGATCGTCGACGAGAGCGGCGAGGTCTTTACCACCAGCCTCGACGATGCGGGATACGACTTGACCGGAGCGCTGGTCGGCAGTGAAGGTACGCTCGGCATCGTGACGTCGGCTTGGGTACGTTTGATGCGCCTGCCCGAAGCCGTGCGCGTGTGGCTGGTGGCCTTCCCGGACCACGAATCCGCCGCCGAAACCGTGTCGGCGACCTTCGCGGCCGGCATCGTACCGACGGCGCTCGAGATGATGGACTCCGTCATCCTCCAAGCCGTCGAATCCGTGTACCACGCCGGGTATCCGACCGACGCAGCGGCGATTTTGCTGATCGAAGATGCGGGGTTCGAAGAAGACATGAACGCGCGCGAGGCCGCGATCGAAGCCATCGCGCGCGAACATGGGGCGCTGTCGTGGCGCGCCGCGCGCTCCAAAGCCGAGCGCGATCTGCTTTGGGCCGGGCGCAAAGGCGCGGCATCTTCCATGGGGCAGATCGCTCCGAACTACTATACGCAAGACGTTTGCGTGCCGCGCAGCAAGTTGCCGGAAGCGTTACGGTGCGTGGACGCGGCCGCTCGCGAGCACGCCGTCGTGGTCGGCAACGTCGTCCACGCCGGCGACGGAAATTTGCATCCGCTGCTGGTCTACGACAAGAGCGACCCGCGCCAATGTTCGGCGGTCGTCGCGACCGGCAACGTGATCCTGCAGGCCGCGATCGACTTGGGCGGCACCGTGAGCGGCGAGCACGGCATCGGCTACGAAAAGCGCGACGCGCTCACGCGCGTGTACTCGACCGCCGATCTGGCGACGATGGGCCGCGTGCGCGACGTCTTCGATCCCAAACGGCGGCTCAATCCCGACAAAATCTTTCCCAGCGGCGCGAGCTGCGTGGAGATGCGATGAGCTCGCAAGGGACGGTCGACCGCCTCAAGCCGCGCACCGTGGACGAGTTGCGCGACGCCGTCACGCATTGCGATCGCGAAGGACTCAAAATTGCCGTAACCGGCGGCGGAACGCTCGCCGGTGTCGGCCTTCCGGGCGTTCCCGCAGACGTGAACGTTTCAACGACGATGCTCTATCGGCCGATCGCCTATCATCCCGGCGATTTGACGGTAGCCGTACAGGCCGGGATGAAGTTGCGCTCGCTCGCAAACCTGCTGGGTAAGGAACGGCAATTCGTGCCGCTCGACGCGCCGCGTCCCGGCGAAGCGACCGTGGGCGGAACGCTGGCGGCCAACTGGCTCGGACCGCGCCGCCATCTCTACGGCCGTCCGCGCGACTTCGTGATCGGTTCGCAAATCGTCTTAGCCGACGGTACGGTCGCGAACGCTGGCGGGATGGTCGTCAAGAACGTTGCCGGCTACGACCTGAGCCGCTTGTATGTGGGCTCGTTCGGAACGCTCGGCATTCTTTCGCGCGTCAATTTAAAGACGCTGCCCGCGCCGGCGAAAATGCGCGCCTTTCTCGCAAGCGTGCCGGAGGGAGCGCGCGCCCGCGCGATCGAGCACTTACGGCAGACCTTCCCGGCTCCAAGCGCGGCCTTCTGGGTCAACGGTTTCCGCAACGCGATCGACGGCGAGGACGGCGACGAAGGCCGGCTGGTCGTGCTCTTGGAGGGCAGCGAGGCACTCGTCGAACGCGCAACGCGCGATCTGCGTTCGACCCTCGGCCGCGCCGGCGTGCCGGGCGCGTCCGTGCTCGAAAGCGGAGCCCGCGAATCGTTCGAGCGCGTCGTAGACGCTTACATCTCGACCGTCGGCGAGCGTTCCATCACGTACCGCCTTCTGGCTTCCGAAGATCGGGCCGAAGAACGGGCGATGGAGATGCAGCGCCTCGCCTTCCGTTTCGAATTTAAGGCCGACCTCATCCTGGACGCTATGAACGGCGACGTCGTGATGCGAGTCGTGGACCTCGACGCGCGCTCTCTCGGTGCGAAAATCGAAATGTTCGACGATGCCCTGCACGACCTCGAGCCCCGGGTTGCCGTCATCGCCGGCGACCATCCTTCGCGCGCGACGTTGAACGCGTGGGGCGAGCCTCCACCGGCCATCGAGCGCATGCGCGCGCTCAAACGGCGCTTTGACCCGAACGGAACGCTCAACCCCGGACGCCTCGCGGGCGGAATCTAACGACGTGGTCGACGAAATCGTCTGGGCGGTGGGACACGTGCTCACGAGTCCGGGGCGTCTGCGTTTCCTCACTCGCGACGGCCTTGCGACGACGAGCCGGCTGCTCTCGTTTCTCGGCAACGTCGTGCCGCGGGCCCGCCGGCAATTGGCGCTGCTACGCGAGGAGGCCGAGCGCATTCCCGATCCCGCGCTTCGGCGTGAAGCGCTCGCCAGCATCGAAGGGAAGGCCTACCACGTCGCGGGCGCATGCATTCTGGCGACGTTCCTGCCGTCGGCGGCAGCCGATCATTATATCGAAATCGTCGCGCCGCTCGAGACGATCTACGATTATCTCGACAATTTGTGCGATCGCCATCCGGATGTATCCGTGCAAGCCTACCCGGTGCTGCACGAGGCCCTCGCCGACGCGCTCGATCCCGACCGGGCGCCGCGCGACTACTACCGCGCCGGGCCGGCCGGCGACGACGGAGGGTACTTGCAATCGCTAGTATCCCGCGTGCAACGATCGCTGCGGCGCCTAGCTGGGTACGAGGACTTGCTGCCGTTCTTTCGCGAGGCGGCCGCGTTCTATGCCGACATGCAGACCTACAAGCACCTGCCCCGGGGCGAACGAGAAACGGCCCTGGTAGCCTGGTACGACCGCCATCGCGAACGCTTCGCCGATCTGGATTGGCACGAATTTGCATCCGCGGCGGGCTCGCAATTTCAGGTCTACGGGCCTCTTTTCATCGCATTCTCGGGCCGGCCCGACCTGGTTGCGGTCGCATACGATGCGTATTTCCCCGAAGTCGCCGCTTTGCACGTGCTGCTCGACGCCTTCATCGACCAGGCCGAGGATGCAGCCTTCGGCGAGCTCAGTTTCAGCGGCGTCTACGACGGGCCGCACCGCTTTCGGGAACGCGCCGCCGAGCTCTCTCGCGCCGCTGGCGCGAAGTTCGACGCCTTGCCCCATCCCGAACGCCACGTATTCGTCGTGCACGCCATGGCGCTGTTCTACCTCACGCACCCCAAGGTCTACGAGCAAAACCTCGACGCCGAAGCGCAGCGCCTGCTTGCCGCGATAGCGTAGGGAAAAGGCTCCGGCGAGCGGTAATCCACCTCTTATGCCATACGCCCAGCGGCGCGCTCGCGCCATCGCCGGATTTCCGGACGGCGTCGCCATCGTTCCGGGTGCGCACCTCGTAACGCGCAACAACGACAGCGACTTCGAATTCCGCCAAAACTCCGACTTCTTCTACTTGACCGGCTTCGACGAGCCGGACGCCGTTCTGGTGTTGTCGCAGGGCGAGAACGGCGCGCGCAGCACGTTGTTCCTGCACCGTCGCGATCGCACGCAGGAGATTTGGAACGGTAAGCGCCTAGGCGTTGAGGCTGCGGCAGAACGCCTTGGCGTAGACGCTGCTTTCGCGATCGACGAGCTCGACGAACGACTGCCCGCCCTCCTTGCCGGCGCGAAAACGCTGCACTACGATCAGGGGCTGGACGAAAATATGGATCGCCGCGTGCAGCGCGCTCTCGGCGCCGCGCGCGAAGCGGTTCGGCGTAAAGGCTTCGCCCCGCGAGCGATCGTGGATGCGAGTCTCGTGTTGCACGGACTTCGCGCGAGAAAGTCCGACGACGAGATTGCCACCATGCGACGCGCCGCCGAAATTACGCGGCGCGGGCACGTAGCCGCGATGCGCGCGACCCGCCCGGGCGTCTTCGAATATGAAATCGAAGCCGTTCTCGAATACGAATACAAGCGCGCTGGGGCTCAGAGCACGGCCTACGATTCGATCGTGGCCGGCGGCGACAACGCCCTCGTCCTACATTACAATACCAACCGGGAGCGGTTGGAAGCGGGCACGCTGCTCTTAGTGGATTCGGCCTGCGAGCTCGATCTGTACGCGACCGACGTCACGCGCACGTGGCCGGTCGACGGGCGTTTTTCACCGGAACAACGCGCCATCTACGAGATCGTGCACGCGGCGCAGCGCGCCGCGTGCGCCTGCGTCGCACCGGGGCGAAAACAGCGCGAGTTTCACGAAGCCGCGGTTCGCACCATCGTCGAAGGCCTCATCGACGTCGGACTACTTCACGGCACGCTCGACGAAAACATCGAAAAAGAAACCTATCGCGACTTCTACCCGCACGGAACGGGACACTGGATCGGGCTGGACGTCCACGACGTCGGAGCTTATCGCAACGAACGCGACGAGCCGGTGACGCTCGAACCGGGGATGGCGACGACCGTCGAGCCGGGCATCTACGTCCAGCGCGACTTGGATTGCGACGAGCGCTTCAAGGGCATCGGCGTCCGCATCGAGGACGACCTCGTCGTCACGGCAACCGGGCACGAAAATCTAACGGATTCGATACCGAAGGCGATCGACGAGATCGAAGCCATCGTCGGAACGGCGGAACTGGTGCACGCTTGATGGAGAGTTCCCGGTCGCTGCGCGTCGCCGTCGTCGACGAGAATGCGAGTAACCTGCACGGCTTCACACGAATCCTCGAGCGCGTCGGTGGCGTCGAGCCGCTGACGTTCTCGTCGCCCGCCGAAGCGCTGGCGGTGCTCGCGGATACCGACGTCTCGCTGCTGATCATGGACCACCACCTTCCGCCGGTGGACGGCGACGAGGTGCTCAGCAAATTCCGCGCCCTGTCTGGGAAGGCCGACGTACCGGTCCTGGTCGTCAGCGACGACCCGGCGCCGGAAGCACGACACCGCATGGTCGAGCACGGCGCCACAATGGTTTTGCAAAAACCCGTGGATCGAATCGAGCTCACGGCGATCGTCAAGCACTTGCTGCACATGCGCACCGAAACGCGGCGCCTGCGACACGAACTTGAAGGCGCGGTCGATCGCACGTGCGTCGCCGCGCTGCTCGGAACCGCGAAATTGCGCGACCGCGGCCTGTTCTCGCATCTGGAGAGCGTCGCCGAGCTTTCGGCCACCTTGGCGGCCATGCTGGGCATGAAGCCGGAGTCGATCTCGCAAATCCGGCTGGCTTCGCGCCTGCACGACATCGGCAAACTCGTTTGGCAGGATCGCATCCTGACCAGCCGGGAGATGCTCGCGAGCCACGACCGCGTCGAGGTACAAGCGCATGCCGACGCCGGCGCAAACCTGCTGGCTGCGTTCGCCAACAGCCCGACGCTGCGGCTCGCCGCCGAGATGGCGCGCTCGCATCACGAGCGGCTCGACGGAGCCGGCTATCCGCGCGGCCTCAAGGGCGACCAGATCGCAACCGAAGTTCGCGTCGTCTCGGTAGCCAGCGCCTTCGTCGCGATGCGATCGCCGCGTCCGTACCGAGAACCGCTCGGGATCGCGATCGCGCTCTCGCACATACAAGGTCTCAAAGACACCGCCTACGACGCCGAAGTCGTCCAGGCGTTGCAGGACACCATGACCGCGCCGGTCTCAAACGAGACGCAAGCAAGCCGTTAAGTCGAGACCGTCTCCCTGAGCGCGTATTCGATCGCTTCGAGGTAGCGCTCGGCATCCATCGCGGCCTTGCACCCCGAACCGGCGGCCGTAATCGCCTGCTTGTAGCGGAGATCGTTGACGTCGCCGGCCACGAAGACGCCCTCGACGTTGGTCTCGCAGCCGTCGGGCGAAACGACGTACCCCATCTCGTCGAGATCGAGTTGCCCACGGAAGATGCCGGTGTTCGGCGTGTGGCCCACGGCGATGAACAGCGCGTCGCACGGATACTCCGCGATCGTGCCGTCGACGAGGTTGCGCAGCAACAAGCCCGTCATAAAATCGTCCCCCAGCACTTCTTCGACGACCGTGTTCCAGACGAAATCGATCTTCTCGTTCGAGCGCGCGCGCTCGGCCATGATCTTGCTGGCGCGCAGGGAGTCGCGGCGATGAATCACGGTGACCTTACTTCCAAAACGCGTAAGGAACAGTGCCTCCTCCATCGCCGAGTCGCCGCCGCCGACGACCGCAATGCGCTTTCCCCGAAAAAACGCTCCGTCGCACGTAGCGCACGTGGAAACGCCGCGTCCGCGCAATTTTGTCTCGCCCGGAACGTCGAGCCAGCGCGCGCTGGCGCCGGTAGCAACGATGACCGTTCTTGCCTGGTACTCGGCATCGCCGGCACGCACCGTCAACGGTTTACTCGAGAAGTCCACGCTGGTTGCGTCCACGTTTTCGATGCGAGCGCCGAAACGCTCGGCCTGCTCGCGAAACTTCGTCATGAGGTCCGGACCCATGATGCCGTCCGGGAAGCCCGGATAGTTCTCAACGTCGGTCGTAAGCATGAGTTGGCCGCCGTATTGTCCTCCTGCGAGAACCAGCGGCGCGAGATTTGCCCGCGCCGCATACACGGCGGCGGTCAATCCGGCAGGGCCGGATCCGATGATGATGACGCGCTCCATGACTGCCGCTTTCGACCGCCGGAGGCGGGCTCCCGGTTGCAAAGGAGCGCGAGGCCGGGGTCGGAACTCCAGTCCTCCTCTATGATTCCGCTCGAGGATACCTTTGGCGACATCCTGCGCAAGGCGATGCGCGGCACGCACACCGACGCCGCCGCCCTCGCGGCCGTCGCCGGCGTTTCCGTCTCCGAGATCTCCGCATGGCTGGCGGACGACGGCGCCGCAAAGAGCGCGCAGGCGCACGCGATCGCGCGCGCCTTGCGGCTCGCACCCGCCAAACTCGCCGACAGCGCCGCGAACGGCTGGTATCCGCCTCCAGTCGAGCCGCCCGGCGTGCGGCGGCACGCGCAGCTCCCGCATCCGAGCAACGGATACGTCTTTTTCCTCGACGGCGGAAAGCGCGCGGCACTGGTCGATCCCGCCGGCATTCCGGCAAACCTGCTGCACATCTTACGCGAGGGTAGTTACCACCTGCAGTACATTCTGATCACGCACAAGCACATGGATCACTGCGATGCGACCGCCGAGATCGTGGCGGCGTTTCCGCAAGCTCGCATCGTCATGCATCCGCTCGACGCGCCGGCGATCGGCATCCTGGCCGAATCGGTCATTCCGGTTCGCGACGGCGACGAAATCCCGTTCGGCGACGACGTCAACATCCGCATGCTGCACACTCCCGGCCACACCGACGGCTCCTCGTGCTACCTGTTCAAATCCACGGTCTTCACCGGCGACACGTTGTTCGCGGCCAGCGTCGGCGGTGCATACGGAGACGTCTCGACGTACGGCGACATCCTCAACTCGGTACGCAGCCGGCTCTTTGCGCTACCGGACGCGACCGCGGTTATGCCCGGGCACGGACCGCCTACCACCATCGAACTCGAAAAGGCACATAACCCGTTCTTCCCGTGACCTCGAAGCCGGCGGGCGACGTCCCTTCTCCATGGTGGTACCGCTTTCGCGGATGGGTTCTGGGCGGCGTTATCTACCTGGCGATCTACCTTGCGTTCGGTATCGCGCACGCGCTTCCGATCGAACGGCGGCCGATCTATCAACTGTTCGGGGCGGCCGGCGAACAGTGGGTCTTCGCGGCGTCGTTCTTGCTCGCGGCGGCGTGCTGGCTCTTGCGCGTCTGGGGGGCGAGTTGCTTGCGGCCGAGCATCGTGTGGAGCCGCGACGCACGGACCGACTCGCTGGTCGTGACCGGCCCGTTTCGGTACACGCGCAATCCCCTCTACCTCGCGAACCTATTGCTGGTCGCTGCGGTAGGTGCGTTCGGACCGCCAATCGGCGTGCCCATCTTGCTCTTGTGCGCCTTCGTCTTCATCGAAGCGCTCATCGCCTTCGAAGAGCGCGAACTCGGAGAGCGGTACGGCGCCGCATTCGAACGCTACCGCGCGCAGGTTCCGCAGATACTGCCGCGGCTCGTGCCCGTCCCCGGTAACGCTCCCTCCCCCGGCCTAACGCGCGACGGCTTTCTTGGAGAAACGCTGGCCGGCTGTTACGCCCTCTCGATGCTGGTACTAGCCGTCTTTGGTGCTTATGCGTGGCGCTATGCGTTCGCGGTAGCGCTGCTCGGCGTCGTCGTGCAGCGTTTCGCGGTCCGGCTTACGGAACGCTGACGGAGGCGCCGCCGCCGGCGACCCGGGCCGATCCCGTCGTGCTCCCTCCCGCTTGCTCTCGAATCAATTCAAATTGCAAAATCACCGAGCCGCCGTCCGGCAGCGTTGCGGTGACGCGTTGCGGGGAACAGACGCGGTCCGTGCAAAAGGCGGCGAGCCAGCCCGGCGTAACGTTTTCGGCGACCAGGTCCACGGTCGATCGCGGTGCCCCGCTAACGATCAGACGATAGCGCATCGAACCGGCATCGGCGGTCGGCAGGTTCGCGCCGTGCCACGGAGCGATCGCGAGCCGGACGGCGGGAGCGGCGGCCATCAACACGGCCGTCGAGAATACGAGTACCGCTAGCCGGAAGGTCACGTGCGTAACTTGTATCCCGCGGCCGTCATCGCCAGGGCGCCGCCGAGCGCCAAGGCTGCGAGCACGGCGATGACGCCGACCGAGAATCCGGGAGCGAGATAGCTCTCGCCGGTAAAACTCCGGCGAAACGCGTCGATCGTGTAGAAGATCGGATTGAAGAGGCTGACGTTGCGCAGCAGCGGCGGTAACATCGTCGCCGACGTAAAAACGCCCCCGACGAACGTGAGCGGCGTGATCACGAACGTCGTGAGCGCGGCAAGATGGTCGAATTTTTCTGCAATCAATCCGAAAATGATGCCGAGCGAAGAGAATAGGATGCTGACCAAGCACAGCACGCCGAAAAACAGCATCCAATTCTGAGGAAGGGTCTTGACCAAGACCATTCCGAGCGCCGTGATCAGTCCCGCGATCAGCAGCGCGCGCGCCAGGCTGCCGACGACGTAACCGAAGACGATCTCGTAGGCCGACATCGGCGCGATAAGCAGCTCTTGGATCGAGTTCATGAAGCGCGCTTGGAAAATCGAACTGGAGCACTCGCCGTACGACGAGTCGATGACTTGCAGCATGATCAGCCCGGGGATCAAGAACTGCGCGTAGCTGACGCCCTGAATCGTCGGAATCTTGCTCCCCAGGCCGTAACCGAAGACCAGCACGTAGAGCAGCGTCGTGATGATCGGCGGCCAGATGACCTGGTTGATGATCTTGATGCTGCGAATGATTTCGCGTTTGACCAGGGTCCAAAACCCTACGACGTTGAGCGCTCCGGTCATGCGCGGGTCAGCTCCAGAAAGACGTTCTGCAGCGTCGCGCCGTCCGCGATCAGTTCGCTGGTCGGCTTCTGCGTGACGATCTTGCCCGCGCGCACGATCGCGATCGTCCGGCAAAGTTCTTCGGCTTCTTCGAGATAGTGCGTGGTGAGAAAGATCGTCAGCCCCTCCGCGTTGAGCCGGCGCAGCCAGTCCCAGAGTTCCAAACGCAGTTCGACGTCAACGCCGGCGGTCGGCTCGTCCAGAATCAGAAGGCGGGGCTCGTGCATCATCGCGCGGGCCAGCGTTAGCCGCCGTTTCATGCCGCCCGAGAGTTTCATGTAGTCCACGCGCGCCTTCGACGCAAGACCGAAGCGTTCGAGCAAGTCGTCGGCGCGCCGGGCGACTTTAGGCCCGCGCAGACCGTAATAGCCCGCTTGAAAGATCAGAACGTCGCGGATCGAGAGATAGCGGTCGAAATTGTATTCTTGCGGAGCGACGCCGATCAGCCGGCGCGCTTCGCGCCACTGCGTTTGGTTGTCGCGGCCGAAGACGCGAATCGATCCGCCGGTCGTCTTGGCCAGGCCGACGATGGCGTTGATGGTGGTCGTTTTCCCCGCGCCGTTCGGGCCTAGAAAACCGAAGAACTCGCCCTCTTCGACGCGCAACGAAATATCGTCGATGGCGGTGAGGTCGCCGTAACGCTTTACGAGGTGTTCGATTTCGATTGCGGTTATGGAACGAAGCCCTTCAGCCGCTTGTAGCGATGCCTGCGCAGCGTCGCGATTAAGTCGGCACTCCCCGGAATCCCGCAATCGGCCAATTGGGTTGCGACTTTCTTGACGTCGAAGGGAACGCGCCGGTGCTTGACTTGCCACCCCGAGCTGCGCTCGGTGAGAATTGCGTAGCCCGCCCGGGCGTCGCCATCCTTGGGTAAGCCGGCCGACGACACGTTCACGAGCATCTTGCCTCGCCACATTCGCACGTAAGGAACGTGCAGGTGTCCGAACGCAATGGCGACCGCGGTTTCCTCGCCGATGAGCCGTTCCAGGTCGCCGTCGGCGGCATCGGGCCAGAGGTGGTCTTCGTCGTTGGTGGGGTTCGCGTGCACGACCAGCAGCTCGTTCTCAGGTTCGCCGATCCGCATCGAGAAAGGCAACGCGCGCAGCCAGTCCAGATATTTCTCACCTAGATCGCGGCGCGTCCAATCGAGTTGGGCTTGATCTTCGCCGGCGACCTCGTCGCCTGTTTGGCAGAGATAGCGGTCGGTGTTGCCGCGAACGCACTGCGCCTTTACCTCTTCGAGCCGCTGCAGCACTTTTTTCGGCTTGGGGCCGTCCAGACACAAGTCACCCGCCGCCACGATGAGATCCGCGCCGCCTTGTACGGCCAGGTCTGCAAGGCAGGCATCGAGACCGGTCAGATTGCCGTGGATATCCGAGAGAATCGCTATTCGCACGCTGCTACGCTCGCTGCAACGGCAGCACCAGCTGCGATGCGGTCAGGCCGGCTTTGGTGAAATCGTAGAGATCGATCGCCTCGACGACGATTCGCTCTTTTCGCATCTGCGAAAGCGCCGTCCGGTAACGTGCGTCGGCGATCACGTGGCGCTCCCCGATGCACAAGACGCCCGCCCCGAAATCCTCGCCGCGCTCCAAAACGATGGTGTTGAAGTCCGCGAAAGCATCCGCGTCGACGCGGTCGCGCGCCAGCACGACGGCATCGTCGGCAACCGCACCGGCGACCGCGCGCAGCGACGGAACGTCGGCCGCGAGACGAACGCGAACGATGCGGTAGCCCTGCGCCGTCGCTATGGCCGCGAACGCCTCGCGCCCGAGTTCGTTTCCGCGTGTACCCACGCCTAAGAATGCCGTATCGGCTACCAGCAAAACGTCGCTGCCGTCCACGAGTCCGGGAGCGGCGATGGTGGCGACCACGGGGACGTCGATGCGGGCGAACTCGGCTCGCATGCGGTCCGCTTCCGAGCGCCGCGTCATCGAGGTTGGCCGCATGATCGCGGCGCCCGCCCCAAATACGACCGCGGCGTCCGCGGCGGCGCTCGCATAGGGGTCGTCAACGGGCGGCATGACCCACGTTTCCACGCCGAAGTACTGGAGGGTCGCGCGCAGGATGCGATGCTGCTCCAAGGCCCGCGTAAAGACTGGAGCGGGCTCCCCGGGCATCGGCCGAGCTCGTTCGATGGCCGCCGAAGGGCTCACCAGGGCGGCGGCACGCAGTCGTCCGGTCGGACTCTCGACCAGTCGCGGCCCCAAATCGATCGATGGCTTGCTCGTCATCGGTTCCTAACGAATCGCCTGATAAGGCTCGAGATCCGGCGTGGCCTGAAAAAAGTCGGCCATGTCGGTAGCCAGGAAGTCGTTCAACGCCAAGGGCTCCAAGCCCAGCAATTCTTCTTCGGTCTTCACCACGCTCGCGGTCGATAGGTGTGCCGCGCCCAGATAGCCGTGTTTGGCATAGGGCGATACGACGATTGCCAGGCTTCGCGAGCGGTTGACGTGGTCCGGGGAGCCGTCCGTGCCGTCGGGCACGATGAAGATCGCCGTCGCGCCCCACTCCGGGCGGTGCGTCAGCGCTTCGATCACGGTTCCCAGCGCGCGGTCGGCCTCGGCGACGCCGCCGGCTCCAGGCGCGGTCGGAATCCAAATATAGGTGAACGTCGGCAGCGGCCGGGCCGACATGTCGCGTACGAACTCTTGGGCTCGCTGCGCGTCGGGAATGCGGGGGTTCCAGCCGGGATAGTTCAAGTCGACGCTCCCACCCAGCGCTGCGAGAGCCGGAACGTCGAGCGAGTACGAGCCGCCCAAGCCGCGTGGCGCTCCGTCACTGTATCCCGAGAGTTCGAGCAGTTCGCCGTAGTCGCGGAAATCTAAACCGGCCCGGGCTAGCCCGTTAAAGATGTAGCCGGCGCGCGTGTAGTTCTCGGGATCCTGCGCCGGCCCGTCCAGCGGACGTCGCGACTCGACCACCGGCAAGGTCCGGTGCGTGTAGAGCGACGCCGTCCCGGCGGTCGCAACCTGGCGATTGGCGTCGATATCGGCCTCGTCGGCGTAAAAATTGTCGGCCAGCCCGTATTGGAGGGCCAGCGCGTGCAAGTTCGGCGTGCGCGACTCGTCGTCCACGACCAGATTCGGATCGCCGTTGCCGTGCGGCGCGCCCGCGCGGTCGCGCAGATCGCCGAGCATCGCGTCGTAGCTCTGCGTCCCCACCGACACGAACACGACGTGCGCGATCGCGCTGCTGCGGCGCCCCGAGCGAATTGCCGGAACGATCGGATTGGGGCGCATCGCGTGGGCCGTGCGAACGTAGCGCAGCGCCGAAAGCGTCGCGCTCATCAGCGGCAGACGATGCAGATCGACGCGCTGCAGGATGCCCCAGCCGTCGACGCCTTCCGAGGCGACGACGTACAAGTAGTGTCCGTCGTTTGAAAGGGCAAGCGCGGTCGGATACCAGCCGGTCGGAATCAGACCCAAGCGCCGGACGTGAGCGGGGTCGCTAAGGTCGAGGACCGCCACCGCATTGATGCCGGCGAGCGCCACGAACAACCGCGAACCACCGCTACTGAGCAGCTCGGCGCTGGGTGCGGTGCCGTACGGGGCGTTCACGAAGAGACGAAGGTCGATGCCGTCCACCACGTGCGGCGTTCCCTGCAGCGAGAGCACCGCGACGCGATCGACGTTTGCCAGCGCCACGTAGGCATAGTCGCCCTGTTTGCGTGCGACGACCGCGCTGGGTTGGGCGCCGCCGACGGTGATCGAACCGTCCGGAATCGGATCCATGCGAACGTCGCCGTTGGCATCGCCGATGTCGCCGCCGGACTCGACCGGAAGCGACGTCAGCGACGACGAGCGGTACGGATCGCCGGCGGGTGCGACGAATTGCGGCGTGCCCGCGGGACGCGAAAGCGCGTTGTATTGCGCGAGGCCGGAGTTGGTGACCAGCACGTGCGACGCTCCGGCTGCGATCCCGAACGGAAAGTATCCTACTTGCGCTTCGTGCATGAGCGTTTGCGAGGCGACGTCGATGGCGACGACGTGGCCGCCCACGTTGTCCACCGCGTAGACGGTGTGACGGTCCGGCGAAGCGACCAGCGTCGATGGATACAAGAAATCGCGCGGAAGCGCGATTGCGTCCGGATGAACCGTCAGCGTGCCCGAATCGTCGAGATCGAAGACGCGAATGACGCGATTGACGGCATCGGAAGCAAAGACGACGGTTTTAAACGGGTACGTGGCCTGCTTGAGCGCCACGACGCCGGCAAAAAACCCGCTGGCAGCGTTGTGGTACACGTCGATCACGCGCATCGTACGAACGTCGACGACGGCGAGCGAGTACCCGGCCACGACGTCCCGCTCGAAGGTAGGCGGCACCAGGCGCGAACGTTCGTCGGCGTTGACGACCAAAGCAAAACGTCCGTCGGGGCTGAGCGCAACGGCCATCGGGTTGGTACCGACGGTCGCGACGTCCCCGGCCGGAGCGGAGATTCGGCCGCTGGGCAAGATCGCGTCCTGCGGGCGCAAAGCCGAAGCACCGGCGGGCCGGGTGCCGGCTGGAGCGGAGTATGCGGTGGGGCCTGTCGGTCTGGGGGTCGCGCCGAACAAAACGACGGCTAAAGCCGCCGCGAAGGCGGGTCGGAACTTCACGTGCCTAAGCTACGAACGACGAGTGCGGCGGCCCTGCCGCCGGCCAAGCGCCCGCCCAGACGCTCGCCCGTCTTATTTTTGGTCGAGGCGGTAGCCGATGCCGCGGACGCTCACGATTTCAAACGGAGCGTCGATCTCGACCAGTTTCTTGCGCAGTTCGGCAACGTGAACGTCGACGGCGCGCGTCGGCACGCCGGAAGTGTCGTGCCAAACGTGTTCGAGGATCTGCGCGCGGGTCAATAACCGCCCGACCGATTCGGCAAGGAAATGCATCAGCCTGAACTGGAACGCCGTTACCGCGACGGAGCGACCGTCCCGGGCGAGCGTGTGGTGATCGCGATCGAGCACCAGATCGCCGATCGATATCGTGGTCTCCACGTTCGCGCCGCGGCGAGCGCGGCGCCGGAGAAACGATGCGACGCGCGCGACCAGCTCGTTGCCCGAGAACGGCTTGGTGATGTAGTCGTCGGCGCCCAACCCCAGGCCGAGGAGTACGTCTTGTTCGCGCGAGTGGCCGCTGACCATCAAAATGAACGCGTCGTTGGAATTACACAACGACGTGCAGACGTCCAATCCGGAAATGTCCGGAAGGCCGACGTCCAGGATCACGACGTCGGGGCGAAACGTTGCCGCGGCGTCGAGCCCGGCCGAACCGGTCTCGCTGACGTGCACCTGATACCCGGCCTGTTCTAAGACCGTCTTCTCGAGCCGGGAAGTATCGTGATCGTCTTCGATCACGAGAACGCGTACCGCCGGCATGCTATGCACCACCCCGGAGTCTCCGCCGCAACCTCAGACGGTAACGGTTAAGTCTTCTCCTTCGCCCTTTACCAAGGTGCGGCGCGCGACGCCTTCCTCGACGGCAGCCGAGGCGACCGCCTTGGCGACGGCATCCACGACGCGCGGATCGAACACGCTGGGAATGATATACTCGGCGCTGCGTTCCTCGTCGGTAACGATCGCCGCAATGGCGCGCGCGGCCGCCAGTTTCATTCGATCGGTGATCCGGCTGGCGCGTACGTCGAGAGCCCCGCGGAAAATGCCCGGGAACGCCAGCAGATTGTTGACTTGATTGGGAAAATCCGAGCGCCCGGTGGCGACGACCGCGGCAAACGGCGCCGCGATGTCGGGCATGATCTCCGGCGTCGGATTGGCCATCGCGAAGACGATCGGGTCGGTGGCCATCGTCTGAACGTATTCGGGCTCCAAGATGCCTGGCGCGGAGACGCCGATGAACGCATCGGCACCGTGCAACACGTCGGCCAAGGCTCCGCGCCGGTTCTCGCGGTTGCAGTGCTCGGCTAGCCAGCGCCAGTGCGCGTTGTCGTAGCGATCGTCGCGATTGAGCGCGCCGGAACGGTCCACCGGAATGACGTCGCGCACCCCGGCTTCCAGCAGCATCTTGATCGTCGCCGTGCCGGCGGCGCCGCTGCCCGAAACCACGACTTGCAAATCTTCCATGCGCTTGCCGACCACCAGCGCCGCGTTCATGAGTGCCGCCAGGATGACGACCGCCGTACCGTGCTGATCGTCGTGCATGACCGGAATGTCCAGACGTTCGATGAGCCGCTCCTCGACCTCGAAGCAGCGAGGTGCGGAGATGTCCTCGAGATTGATGCCGCCGAAAACCGGCGCGATGCGCACCACGGTTTCGACGATTTCGTCCACGTCTTTGGTATCCAAGCAGATCGGGAAGGCGTCGATGTCGGCGAACTGCTTGAAGAGCATCGCCTTGCCCTCCATCACCGGCAGCGCGCCGAGCGGGCCGATGTCGCCCAAACCGAGCACCGCCGATCCGTCGCTGACGACCGCCACGGTGTTGCGTTTGATCGAGAGCTGAAACGCTTTCGAGGGATCCGCCGCAATCGCCATCGAGACCCGCGCGACGCCGGGCGTATAGACGGTCGATAGATCCTGGCGCGTCTTGACCGGAATCTTCGGCTCGATCGAAATCTTGCCGCCGAGGTGAGCCAGGAACGTCGAGTCCGAAACGCTCACCACGCGGACGTTCTCCACGTTTTCCACGGCACGGCGTACTTCGTCGGCGATTAGGTCAGAGCTGACGTTGATGGTCACGTCGCGAACGACGCGCGCCTTGCCGACCGACCGCATGTCCACGGCGGCGATCACGCCGCCTGCGTCGCCGATGGCATTGGCCAGTTGGCCGAATGCGCCGGTGCTGTTGGGCATGTCGACGCGCATGATCAGCGTGAATCCGATAGCTATTTGCGGCACGTTTTCTCCCTTTTCCGGCTCATTCGCCGCTGAGCATCATTTCACCGACCCGGAACGACGGGGCAACGACCGACCCGTCGAACCGCAGGTCCGCGGCGACGGCGTCCACCGCGGCCAGCATGTCGGGGAACCGCCCCGCAATCGTGAACTCCTCGACCGGATATGCCAGTTCGCCGTTCTCGATGTAGAAACCGCGGGCACCGCGGCTGTAAGTCCCGCTGGCGTGCTCGGTGGCGAATCCGATGGTCTCGAGCACGAGCACGCCGCGTGCCGTTTTGGCCACCAGGTCGTCGAGCGTTCCCGAACCGGGCTCGAGATAAAACGTGTTGGGGCCGATGCTTCCGCCGCTCGCGTTCCCGGTGCTGGCCGCACCGAGCTTTCGCCCGTAGTACGTGTCGTAGAGGAACGTCCGCAGGATTCCCCGTTCGAACGCGGCCGTCCGCCGCGTAGCGACGCCTTCGCCGTCGAACGGCGAACTGCCGAGTTTGCCGGGCAGGCGACCGTCATCCACGAGGTTGACGAGCTCGCTGCCGATCCGCTCGCCGATTCGTCCCGCTAGCCACGAGTTGCCGACCGCGACGTGAGCCGCGCTCAGCGCTGCGAAGATATCGGCCAGGACGGCCGCCGCGACGTCGCGCTCGAAGATAACGGGAACGCGCATCGTCTGCGGTTTGCGCGCTCCGAACATCTCGACGACGCGCTTCGCAGCGATCGACGCCACGGTTTGGACGCTCTCCAAATCGGCGAGTTTGCGCCCCGCCGTCCCGTAGTGCGCCGTCCGTTTGGCGCCGCCGTCGTCGCCGACGGGTCCGGTTGAAAGGCCCGCGCGCGTGCCTGCGTACGCGCCGCCGAATCCGCGGGAGTTCGCAATCGCGACCGTCGTTGCCGTGTCGCCGCTGTCCGACCCGCTCGAGTTTTCGATGCGCGGGTCGGCCGCCCGGATCAAGCGCTCGAGCTCGAGCGCATCGTCGACTTTCGCCGCGTCGTCGCGGGACGCCAGCACTGGGTCTTCGAGATCCAGCTCGGGCCGGTCGCTCGCGAATTCCTCGGGCAATCCCGAGAACGGATCTTCCGCGACTTGTCCGGCCTGATCGACCGTCGCGGCCAACGCCGAGCGCAGGGCGCCGTCCGAAAAGTCGGAGGTCGACAAGCCGGCTCGGCGCCCGTTTACGAACAGCCGCACGTGCAGGCCCTTCGACGTCGACTGCTCGAGCTTGGCGATCGTCGTGTCGCGCACTTCGGCGTGAAACTGCCGCGCCACCGAGAGCGTCGCCTCGGCATCCGAGGCACCCGCGTCGAGTGCGATTGCGACCGCGCGCTGCGCTGCCGATAGGGCTTCGCTCTTATCCACTCGTGCCGCCCACCGTAATCGACGAAATCTTCACGGTCGGCATGCCCACGCCCACCGGGACGTACTGTCCGCCCTTCCCGCACGTATAGTGGCGCCTGGCTAAACGCTCGTCGCTGCCGACCGCGACCACCTTGGTCATCACGTCCGGCCCGTTCCCGACGATCGTCGCGTTCTTGACGGGAGTGGTGATCTTGCCGTTCTCGATCAAGTAGCCCTCGGCGACCATGAACACGAAATCGCCGCGGCTGATCTCGACTTGACCGCCCGCGAACGATTTGGCGTAAAGGCCGCGCTTGGTCGACGCGACGATCTCCTCGAACGTGCTCTCACCCGCCGGCATGTACGTGTTGCACATGCGGGGCTGTGGCAGACAGCGAAACGATTGGCGGCGCCCGCTTCCGGTCGAAGCCACGCCCATCAGCCGCGCGTTGAGCGTGTCCTGCATGTAGCCCCGAAGCACGCCGCGCTCGACCAGTACTTTGTGCTGTCCCGGAACGCCCTCGTCGTCAACCGCGACGGTGCCGCGTTCTTCCGGAAGATTTCCGTCGTCGTATATGGTGACCAGCTCGCTGGCCACGCGCTCGCCGACCCGGCCGCTGTAGAGCGACACGCCTTGCCGGTTAAAGTCGCTCTCGAGTCCGTGGCCGACCGCCTCGTGCAGCAGCACCCCGCCGCCCCCGGCGCCGACGACCATTTCCATCTCGCCGGCCGGAGCCGGAATCGCTTCGACGTTCGTGATCGCGACGCGCGCGGCGTCGGTCGCCAGCTCTTCGGGTGAATGCGCGTCGAAATACGCGATTGACGTTCGGCCGCCGTCGCCGGCGTAGCCCGAACCCCGTTCGGTTCCGTCGACGGCAACGGCCTGAATGCCCAGCGTGACCATCGGCCGCCGGTCGTGAACGACCCGCCCATCGCTGTTGGCGATCCAAACTTCTTGCAGCTCGTCGACGACGTGGGCGTTGACGGCGGCGATACGCGGATCCACGCTGCGGGCGCTTACGTCCGCGCGCGAGAGCAAGCCTACGTATCGTCCGGCATCGGCAAGGCGCTCGGAAAAGCCGCGATAGAGCGATTCGTCTACCGCCCCCGGCGAGAGACCAGGCGCGTGGCGCGTCTCGCCATCGGGCGCCGAGCGCGCGACCAGCGCCGCGGCGTCGGCGGCGCGCAACAAAGCTTCGAGCGAGAGGTCGTCGGAAAACCCGTAGCCGGCCGACTCCCCGACGACCACGCGAATGCCGACGCCGTTCGTAAGCAAAAGGGCCCCGTCGTGGATATGCCCGTCTTGAAGGCGATACGAAACCGCCCGCCTGCGCTCGGCGAAGACGTCCGCGTAATCGCCGCCTCTGCGAAGCGCGCGGTCGAGGAGTTGCCGGTAGACGTCGTCGTCGAGCATAGCTGCCTTTTTTAAAGAGCCGCGATCCGGTCGATGGCGCGTACGAAGGCGGCGTCCGGGTCGCCCGGCGATCCGTCCACTAAGAACGCAAACGTCACGCGCCCGTGGTGCATGGTGTTCACGTATCCGGCAAGCGAAGCGACGTTACCGAGATGACCGGTCTTCGCACGCACGCGCCCGAGCGCGGTCGTGAAGTCGTAGTGTTTTAACGTTCCTTCGCGGCCGCCTTGCGGAAGTAGTAAATAGAGGCCGGGCTCGAACCGCGCTAGCGTGCTTGCAAGCGTAATCGCCGCGACGCGATTATCGGCGGAAAGACCGCTACCGTCGAGCAGATGAAGGCCCGGTATTGGAATTCCGGCCGCGTCGAGTACCCGGCGCTCGACCGCGATGCCGGCCGCGTCGTCGGATCCGTACCGCCCGGCGGTCGATCCCAGCGTTCTGAGCAACTGCTCGGCAAAGTGATTGTCCGACAGCACCAGCATGTGATGCACCAGCACCGGAAGATCCGGCGAACGGTGATCCCAAAACACGACGCCGCCGAGCGGAGCTACGCCCACGCGGGGCGGCACGTCGTGCGCGACGCCGTATCGCTCGAGCATACGGTCGAGCACCGAACCGACGTAACGCGGGATCCCGTAAACCGGCAGCCAAAATTTTTCCTCCACGCCGGCGGGAAGCGCGCCCGAGAGATGAAAGGCGTTCGGCGCTTGCGTTCCGCCGATCGTCACGTCGTCTTCCCCCGCCGAACTCGTCTGGATCGTCCCCGTCGTCGAGACGAAGTCGCTGTCGGGAAAGAACGTCACGCGGGCCGGTTCGCCCGGATTGCTTCCGATGACGTGAAACTCGACCGTGTCGCCGTCGAGCGAAACGGGACTAGTCGGCGCGGCGTAATCCTCGCTGACGTCTCCGGCGTCCCAATGGGGATTGACCTCCGGGCCGTGAAACGCCGACGCATCCACGACGACTCCGTTCACGTGTTTGATGCCTTCCCGCGCCAACTGCGCGACGCCCCGATCGAGCGCATCGCTCCGAAACGACGGATCGCCCGAACCCACGAAAAACAGATCGCCCCCCAGATCTCCGTTCGCATCGGGATATTCGCGGCCCGTCAGCAACGTGTGAAAATGGAACGAAGGACCGAGCGTTGCGAGCGCGACCGAACCGACCAGGATCTTCTGAACCGAAGCGGGCGTTACGGCTCGCGTCTGGGCGCGTCCGAACAGCAGACGCCCGGTTTGGTCGAGTACCGCGAGGCTATACGCGTCCGCGCCGTCGACCGCCGGGGCGAGCGCGCCGTCGACCGACGCTTGCAGGCTGCTGCGCTGTTGCGCGGTCCAGGGCGCGGCCGGCGGCGGCCTCCGAGCGACGAACGAGTCGAGCGCGGGCGGGGGCGACGGAACGGGGTTTGCCGCGACCGGCGGCGCCGACGTTGCCGCCCGGAGCCGCCAAATGCCGAATGCGGCCGCGACCGCGAAGAGAACGGCAACGCAGACGAGCAGGATCCGGCGCCGTCTACGGACGCGCCAGCGTCTCGATCTTGTCCCGTATCTTGTTCTGTTCTGCACGTATCTCGTTGAGGTCGTCGCGCAACGCGGCGACTTGCGCGGGTACTTTTTGATCTTCGCGAATGCGCATCGCCGCCTCGGTTCCGTGGCGCCGGATGCGGCCGTCGGCGCCGGTAGGCAGGATGCGTGCAAGAGCCGGCAGCAGCCGCGGGTCGCCGAGCGCCTCGGCGGCGGAAATGGCGGCTAGCTGCACCAGGAACGTGGGATCGCCGAGCATGCGGTCGAGTTCGAGCACGCATCGCGTGCGCGCGCCCTCCACGAGTTGCCCCATGCGCCCCAGCGCGATCGCGGCCGAGCGGCGCAGGCCCTCGTCGTTGCCGGTACGTGCCGCGGCGAGAATCGGTTCCAGTGCGCGCTCGTCCGCCAATTCGGCGAGCCCGCGGACCGCGCCGCTCTCGACCGTCGAGTTCCAGGTACGCTCTTCGGCGGCTTTTACCAGCGTGTCGAATGCGACGGGCTCGCGCGTTTTACCGAGCGAAGCAAAGCAAGACGCACGCACGAAATACGACTCGTCCCCGGCGGCCAGAGCGATCAGCGCCGCCGCAACGGCGGGCTCGTGCCATGCGCCGAGCGCGTCGGCGGCTGCGCGCCGAACCTTCGGATGGGCGTGGCGCGTCGCCGCCAGCAAGATGTCGCGCGCCCACTGCGCGTGCGTCTGCCCGAGAGCGCGTGCGGCTTCGACCAAAACACCCCAGAAAGGGTCGTGGGTCAAGGCGTCGCGCAGCGCGTTGCGGGCCGTCTGCGACGCGTCCTTGCACAATTCGCGCGCGGCACGTATCCGCGCGCCGGCGTCGGGATCGCCGCGCAGCGCCGCGGCGGCAAGCTCCGGGCCGAAAGCGTATTTCACCGAGCCGAGCAAGAACGCGCCCGGGTCGAAGCGCACCATCTTCGGCTCGAAGTCGAGCGGAACCGCGATCGTTTCGTCGGCCCGCTCCACGTGGACGCGAATGCGGCGTTCGTCTTTCAACGCGCCGCTGCCGAAATCGGCGGCCGCACGATCCGGAATCGCGGGAACGAAGCCGAGATCGACGTCGAAACGGTACGCCGGGTTAGCCTCGTCGATCGGTTGTTTCTGCGCGATGCGCACCGTGGCGGCCCTGCGCTCTGCGTCCCACGAGACGGAGACTTCGACGTCGGGGTGCCCGCCGCGGAAGACCCATTGGTCGAAGAAACCGCGCAGGTTGCGGCCGGTTGAATCTTCGATCGCTCGAATGAGATCGATCGTTTCCACGTTGCGCCCCGCATTGACTGCGACGTAGTGCCGGATCGCACGCCAGAAGCGCGCGTCGCCCAATTCGCCGCGCAGCATGTGCAAGACCGCTCCGCCTTTTTCGTATAGGTGCCGGTCGAACAGTTCGATCGGGTCGATGAACCGGTTACAGACGATCGGGCGGCGGTAACGCTCGCCGTCTTCGGCGAGATAGCCCGCAACGCACGAGAGAACGTCGTAGAGGTACTCGTCGTAGCCGAGGTCCGCTTCGCGCCAAACGCATTCGAAGTAGGTAGCAAACCCTTCGTTCAGCCACGCGTGCGCCCAGTCGCGACACGTGAGCAAATCGCCGAACCACTGGTGGGCCAACTCGTGGCAGACCAGCGGATCGCTGGAAAAATCCAGGTGTGCGACGGCGTCGTGAAGGGTGCGGTCGGTCTGCGTTGTCGCCGACGTGTTCTCCATTCCGCCGAAAATGAAGTCCGTAACCGCGATCTGCGAATAGCGGGCGTACGGATACGGCGTCCCGATGCGTTCTTCGAAGACGTCCAGCATCTTCGGCGTGTTCCCGAAGGAGCGCCCGCCGTCGGCTTCGCGTCCGGGAAGAACGTAGTAGAACACCGGAGTCTTATTGGCTCCGGCGGTCCCTTGCGAAACCTCGACGAACGGGCCGGCCACCATCGTGACGAGGTACGTGCTATGCGGAACGTCCTGGCGGTACGTGAACGACGTTCGGTCGCCGTCGTCGGTACGATCGACCAGCGCACCGTTTCCTAGAGCAAAGGTTCCGCGCGGAACCACGATCGTCGCCGAGGTCGTCTGTTTGGTCGAGGGATAGTCCAGACACGGGAACCAGTGGCGCGCATTTTGATCTTGGCTCTGCGTCCACACGTGCGGGACCGTTGCCGGATACTGCGGCGTGGGCTCGATAAAAAACAGACCGGCCCGAGGATCGCGAACGCGATACCCGATCGAGAACGTCGCTCGTTCGCGCGGAGCGATCGGCGTTGCGAAAAGCACTTCGACCTGACGGCTGCGCGAGTCGAACGCCTGATCCGCCCCGTCGCGCCGGACGAACAGGATCTCGATATCTACCGCGTCGAGCGTGAGACGGTCGACGGGATCGTCGAACGCGCGCACGGTCGTCGTGCAGACGCCGTCCAAGACGCGCTTTTCGATATCGGGAGTGAGATGGAGGTCGATGTGCTCGACTTCGACGGTTCGGTCGGGTCCGTACTGATAGCGGGAACCGGGCAACGCAAAAGCACGGTGCCCGGAGGCCGTTTCGTCGCGAAAACTCATGGAGGTGTCGCGTTTCGCTCGTCGGCCTCGCTCAACCCTCCGGTGACGGCCAAGACCGCGCCGGTCATGAAGTCGCGCTCGGGTGCGACTAAGAAGCTGACGACCTCCGCGACGTCCTCGAACGATCCCGGGCGCCCGCGCGGATTCTTAGCCGCACGCTCCAACGCGGCGGCGCGGGTTAGCGACTTTTCGCGGATATCGCCGGGCTCGATGAGATTGACGGTGATGCCGTGGCGCGCTTCTTCAACGGCAAGCGACCGGGCGAAAGCGGCCACCGCGCTCTTTGCCGCCTGGTGAAGCGCGAATCCGCGATGCGGCCGCGTCTCGCTCGAGCCGTTCATGCCGAAAAAGACGATCCGTCCGAACTGGGCTTTGCGCATCCCCGGGAGTACGGCGCGCGCGGCCTGCACCGCGCTACGCACGTTGCCGTCGAACATCTCGTTGTAGTCGGCGAGCGTCGTGCGCTCGAATCGTTTAACGGTCAGCGGTCCGACGCAATGAACCAGCGTGTCGAACGGTCCCGATTCGCGAACGAGACCGTCGAGCGCCCGCTCTACGTCCGCTGCGCCGTCGAGAAAATCCACCCGCGCTGCGGCCGCCTCCGCGCCGGCTCCCGCGATCGCCGACAACGTCGCGTCGGGAGGCGTGTTCCGGTACGTGAGCGCGATGCGAGCGAACGCGCCCTCGCGTGCGAGGGTCGCGGCTATGCCGGCGCCGAGGCCGGCCGCCGCGCCCGTTACCAGCGCACGCCTCTGCTTCACGAGTCGAAGCGTTCAGCGCAAGCCGCGCCATCCCTAGATGCGATAGGTTGCCGAAACCTCTTTCGAACTGCCGCCCGGCGCGACCGACGTCGTCAAGACGCGTACGGCCGTTCCGCTAGGACCGTTTAGGGAGATCGTGGCCCCGTAGTTACCGCTGCCGTCCGCGACGACGTCGGTCGCGTAGGTATTGTTGCCGACGATGATCCCGATGATCGAGTTCGCGTTCGCAGTCGCGACGATGTGCACGCGCGAGCCCGGCAGCGTGCGGCCGCTCACCGTGAAATTCGTTCCAACCCCTTGCGCGCCGTTGGGCGGCGAGACGTTCTGAATGAAGTTCTCGTATCCGCCGCCCGTCAGCGTGTTGAAACTCCAACTCGCGCTCACCGGCTGTCCGGCCTGTGTGACCGCGTTGACCGTCACGCTGTGCGAACCGCCGTAGAGCGGTGTAGGCGGCGTAACGTCAAAGCCCGTCGCGTTGGAGTAAACGGAGGCCGTCACGTCGTTGCCGTCGATCGCGACGCGCAGCGTATCCTGGCGGATCGGCTGGCTGAACCGCGCGTGGATTTGCGGCGAACCCGTACGGACCGTGCCGGTCGGCCGGGTATCGAGCAGCGCAAAGCTCGCGGGCGGCGGCGGCGGGTATCCTCCGCCGCCACCGCCGCCACCACCGCCACCGCCGGTAATGATGACGGAGTTTGCATTCGGCTCCCAGTTGACGCTCGCGCCGAGCGCCTGGGCCACAAAACGCAGCGGTACCAGGGTACGGCTGCCGATCATGAACGGCGCCACGTCGAGATACTGCGGCTGTCCGTTGACGATGGCTTGGTTCGAACCAACTTTCAACGAGATCGTCTTGCCGTTTCCGGTCGCGTTGATGACGCCGTTGGCGTAGACGACGCTCGCGCCGAGCGTTTCAAAAACGCCGCGCAGCGGAACGAAGACGCGTCCGCCCTGCTCCACCGGTGGCTGGTCGAAAGTCATCGTCTGGCCGTTGATGACCACGTTGATGGCGGCGGCGTGGGCCGGCAGCGTCGAGGCGGTCGCGGTCGCGAGAAACGCTAAGGCTAAAGCGAGATGTCTCATACGCTTCCCTTGTACCCCGCCGGCGGCCCGAACCCCCGCGCCGCCCAAGGAATCGCCTAGGTAGCGAACGTTCCGGAGGTTACCGGCTGCAGTTCTTCGCGGACGGCGCGCTGGTCGGCGCGGCGCTCGAGCGCGCCCATCCACGTGTTGTAAATCATCGGCACGAGGAAGAGCGTGAGAATGAGCGAGCTCAGGAGCCCGCCGATGATGACGGTTCCGATGGCCTGACGCCATTCGCCGCCTTCCGCATATCCCAATGCCAGCGGCAGCATACCGAAGATCATTGCGGCCGTGGTCATGATGATGGGGCGGAACCGGGTCGAGGCCGCTTGCAGGACCGCGTCGCGCACGCGCATGCCGCGTTTACAAAGCGTATTGGAGTAATCCACCAGCAAGATACCGTTCTTGGCGACCAGGCCGAACAGCATGACCACGCCGAGCATCGAGATGATGTTGAGCGATTGTCCGTGCTCGGGCTGCAGTCGTCCCATCAGCGCGAGGAAAATGAGAGCGCCGATAATCGCCAGCGGAACCGAGAACATGACGATCAGCGGCTCGAGCACCGAACCGTACAGAATCACCATCAAGATGTAGACGAGCAGGAACGACGTGAGCAGCGCGATGCCCATGTTTTGGAACGTCTCGACCATGTACTGCGAGTCGCCTTCGGGTTTGAGACCGACGCCTTCGGGAAGGAAGCCGGGTTCGGTCAGCTTCTTGTCGAGCGGCCCCGAAACCTGACCCAGCGAGTAGCCCGGTAGAATGTCGCCCAGCACGTTGACGACGCGTTGGCGGTTCAAGCGTTCGATCTTGGTCGGCGCTTTGGTCCAGGTGAAATTCGCGAGCATGCCGAGCGGAATCAGCGTTCCGTCGTTGGCTCGCACCTTGACGTTCCGGAGATACTCGACGCTGTTGCGGTACTGCGCGGGGAACTGAACGCGAACGTCCACTAGGCCGGTCGAGGTTCGCACGCGCGTGGCGACGGCGCCGTCTACCGCCAGGCGCGCGTTGGTCGCCGCATCGGACGGATTGACGCCGAGCATCGCGGCCTTACCGGAATCGATGTCGACGTTCAGGCGCGGCGCGCCGCTTTCGGCGCTGGTCTGGACGTTGACGGTGCCGGGCAGCGACCGGACGTAGTTGGCCACTTTCTCCGCAGCCGGTCCGATCTCGTCGTCGGGTCCGGTGAGCGCGTAGAAAATCGCCGAGCCGTCGCCCGTATCGCCGGCGACGTCGAATTCGGCGCCCGGCACGAGATAACCGAGGCCGCGAATGTCCTTCGATGCGCGATCGGTTTCTTTGATGCGGTCGTCGGCCATCGTCGCGTTGACGCGTCGCGTAGTTGCCGCCGGTCACGCTGCCGTGCCCGGATTGCTTGCGGCCCACCGTCGAGCTCACCGACTTGATTCCGTCGATCTTCATGATCGCGCGTTCTAGGTTCACCACGTATCGATCCGTCGTCGCGATCGGCGTCCCCGGCGGATACGTCACGGTCATGTCGATCTCGCCGTCTTGCTGCTGCGGAACGAAGTCCGTGCTCACGCCGCCGAGCGCGAACATCGCGCCGGCCAGAACCACCGGCAGCACGATCGTCAAGGCGGCGAGCCGCCGGTTCGACCCAAGTGAGGCAAAGCCGCGTAGCGACTTGCCGCGCGCACGCAACAACGCCGCGATTCCGTAACAGAGCAGCGTACCGATCAAAATCATCGCGTTGATCGCCAGCGTCGTCATCCCGGCGCCCATCACCAGCGAAATCGCGTTCAGGAACAGCACCGTGCAGACGAACACGACGAACGAACCGTGTTCGAGCGCGTACGGCAACAGCGTGTTGCGGTAGACGTCCAGAATCGCGTCGTAGCGGTGCACGATTGCGTTGAGGATGAGCAGCGCGACGATGAACACGCCGAACACGTTGAGCAAGAACCATCCCGTGAAGTTGCCGACGATGAACATGACGACGGCGGCGGTGAACAGCACCGCGTCGAGAAGCCGGTTGTCCAGCGCGAGGAGCCACCGAGGCTTGGCCTCCGAGCGGTTCACCGAACTCCAGCGTGCCGCCAAGAGCGGCGTGAGCGTGAACGAGACGAGCAGCGAGAACAGCGTTGCCATGACGACGACGGCCGCGAACTCTTTGAGGTAGGCGCCGACGATGCCCGGTAGGAACGCGATCGGCAGGAAGACGATGACGTCCACCATCGTAATGGCGATCGCGGCGTTTCCGATTTCGGTGCGCCCCGTGATCGCCGCGTTAACCGGGTCTTCGCCCATGTCTCGATGTCGCGTGATGTTTTCCAAGACGACGATCGAATCGTCGACCAAGATACCGATGATCAGCGAAAGCGCCATCATCGACAACGAGTCGATGTGGAACGAGAACAGCCGCATCAGGATGAAGGTCGCCAGAATCGACGTCGGGATCGCGAGGAAGACGACCACGGCGTTGCGCCAGGCGTGCAGGAACAGCAGCATGACGATCGCGGTCAGGAAGATTCCCTCGACGAGCGTCTGGCCGACGCCGCGCAGCATCTTGACGGTATAGTCGGCCGGTGCGTCGATCTCGTGGAAGTGCAGCTGCGGGAACTGGGCCTCGATCTTCTGCATCTGCGCGCGCGCAACTTTGGTCGTGTTGACTTGGTCGGCGCCGAGCGTCGGATTGATCTCCATGTAGACGCGCGGCTCGCCGTTGAAGTGCGACATCGTGCGCATCTGGATGTGGCTATCGTGCACGTCGGCGACGTCGCCGACCTTCAGCGACTTCACCGGGTACGCCAGCACGGTCGGCGGCGAGAGCGGAATGCCCAGAATGTCGGGCGCTTCGACGATGTAGGAGTGGATCGCGACCGAGCCTTCTTGGGTCGGCGAGGTCATGATACCGCCCGGAACGTTGAGGTTGTTGTTGGCAACGGCGTTGTAGACGTCCGATAGCGTCGCGTTGGTTCCGTCGAGGCGGTCGGGAGTCGGCTCGACGTGGAACTCGCGATCGGCCGTTCCGTAGACGTCGACCGTCTGGACGTCGGGAATCTGCTGGACGATCGGCAGCACTTGATTGTTGACGACGTCGGCGATCTGCGCTTGGGACAGCGTATCGGAGCTGATCGCGATGTCGAGCAGCGGCGGTTCGGACTGCCCTTCCTTGATGACCGTCGGGAGGATTCAAGTCCGCCGGCATATACACGCGCGCGGTGTCCACGCGACGCTGCACGTCGATGGCCGCGAGGTTGAGGTCGGTGCCCATCTTGAACTGGGCGACGACCGTCCGCGCTGCCTTCTTGCGCGGTCGCGTTGAGCTCGTCGAGATTTTCCAGGCCGGTCATCTGATCTTCGATCGGCTTGATGACCATGCGCTCCATGTCTTGCGGAGACGCGCCCGGATAACCGGCGTAGACGACGACGACCGGGAAGTCGGTGTTCGGCGGATTCGAGCTGCGCCCCAACTGGAAGAACGAAACGATGCCGAAAATGACGAGCGCCCCGAACAACATCAGGGTGACGACAGGTCGGCTAATGGCGAAGCGGGTCAACCACACGTTGCGAGGAGCTCCCTGGCCCGGCTTAAGGTAGGCCTACGATGTGCTTTACGCCGGCCCTACCCTAGTTGTTTCGAACGGGGGAAGCATACCACGCACCCCGGTAGATTGTCGTCAAAGAAACGCCAAAATTACGCTTAAGGAACCGGGGTTTTAAGGGCTAAAACGCGTCCGGCGCCGGCCGGCTCGCGGCTTCGCAGCACTCGGTGCAATAGCCGATGCGGTCGAGCCGCCCATCAACGCAAGAGGCGCAGCCCAGGTGCAGGTCGTTGCGCGTCATTTGGCAGCCCGTACACGTGCCCGAAGCAAAATTTCCGGTCCAGACCGCCCGGACTTTGGGATCGGTCGAGGACGAGTGCGCCCCGGTCGTGTGGCGATCGAGCACACAGCGCAGGGACGGCACGAGCCCCAGGTCCAGGGCGCTGGGGTGAACCGCGAAGCAACGATTATCTTCGCGCGCGGGAAGCGGGGCTGCGGCATATGCCTGGGAAGCGGCGCCCGTGTTGAGGAGCCTTCCGACCAGAGCCCGGAGCCCGGAGAGTCCGCCTGCCGCCTGGGCGGCCGAATGCAAATTACTCATGTCTCTAACCTGTATATCGGTCCATCTACCAAAATGTGGAGTCCCGGCGACCCGGCCTAAAAAAAGTCGACAATCCCATCTAAGGCCCAAACCCCGGCAGATCAAGAGACCTCGGCGCGGGGAAGGTCCGGCCTTGGCGCCAGAGTACCTCCCGATCATGATCACCGAGCGTGACCCATCGCCGGCGGAACAATCGCGTTATTCCTTTTCGATGCGAATGTACGCCCTGTGCTGGCTGGCGATAGGACTGGGCAACCTGGCGCTGGCGGCTTTGGACTTCTCGCTCCATCGGAGCGGGGGCACCTGGCTGACCATCTTCGGCGTTGCCTTTCTGGGCCTGGCACTCGCCTATCATCGCCGCAGTTTGCGCGACGATGCAGACGCGAGAGATCATGCCATATGAGCACTGCGGCGAATCTTACGATGGTCCAGCCTTCTCGCTCTAGGAACGGTCGTCGCGAGTTTTCTTCTACCGGGCGACGGGCGAAGCCCGGCGCACCTCGCGTGTTGCGCGCTTCAGGTCGCGTCACTATGTCTAATCTGGTATGCGGCTACCAAGCTGGACCGGATTAGCAAGGCAACGCAGGCCGGCAATAATATATCTGCGCCGCTAGAGGTGCAGTAGGAACACGATCGCGACCGGCACTAACGCAAGTCCGATCTGCAACGCCAGCACTTCTAAGGCGGCTCGCCGGCTGCGCGGCATCCACGTGAGTCCAAAGAACGCGATTATCGGCACCTGGAGTGGGATGAAAATCTGGAATAAGTGAGCCGCAGTCCCCTCATCCGAATCGTGCACGCCCGTCAGAATCGAAGCCACGATCGCCAGCAACACCGCAGACGACATAACCAGTGGAAGAAAACCGCTGGGCCGTTTTAGCAGCGCAAACATTAGGTTTACTTTGTATCACAAAGTAAATGCCCCGGCAATCCGTCCGCGCATGGAGTTCAAAAGAAACACACGCGTTGGGTGCGTAGGACTGGACTCGAACCGGCCCTTCAACAAGCTCAGGGTGACAACTGGGAAATCCGCTCGTTCCCAGTTCCTTGACCAGCTCGTGGTGACAACATCACGTACCCCCGTCATCACCGATTGACCGTCGGGGCCGATCGTTTGGCCGGTTTGCGGCGTCGATGGCAAGGAGCCTAGGGGCGACCCTTCGACTTCGCTCAGGGTGACATGTTCGGGTGGCCACGAGCACCGTAGCGACGCCGTCCATCGGCGGTGCAAACTGGTCAAACTGGTGCGCAAGACTGGACTCGAACCAGCACGAGATTGCTCCCGCTAGCCCCTCAAGCTAGTGCGTCTACCAGTTCCGCCACTTGCGCATTAGAGGGCTAAAAGGCCGCCCTGGGCGGCCGACTTCCGTAGCGTAGTCTATACGCTAGCGCATATTGGGGTCAAGCGCATCGCGCAAGCCGTCGCCGATATAGTTGATCGCCAGCACCGTGAAGAGGATGCACAGGCCGGGAAGCACCGCGACCCACCAGGCCTGTTCGAGCGTCGCCTGGGCGTTGGCTAACATATTTCCCCAGGACGCCGTCGGCGGTTGAATGCCGAAGCCTAAGAACGAGAGGGTCGATTCCAGCACGATGACGTTTGCCACGTCTAGGGTTGCCTGGACCACGATCGGCGCGACGGCGTTGGGGAGCAGATGCCGGAAGATGATCCGGAAGTCGTTGTTCCCGACCGCGCGGGCGGCTTCGGCAAACTCTCGTTCGCGCAGGCTCAGGAACGTGGCGCGCACCAAGCGGGCGACGCCGGGCCACGAGAGCGCGCCGATGATCACGACGATCGTGAGGAAGCTCAGCGAAGCCTTCGACGAACTGGCGGCGACGATCCCGGTCAAGACCAGCAGCAGCGGCAGCAGCGGGATGGACAAAAACACGTCGGTGATCCGCATGATCACGTAATCCACCCAGCCGCCGTAGTACCCGGACAACGCGCCCAGGATCGTTCCGATCACCACTTCCATCACCACGGCGAAGAACGCGACGGTCAGCGAAATGCGCGCTCCGAACAGCAGTCGGGACAGCAAATCGCGCCCGACCTCGTCGGTCCCCAAGACGTGGCCCGCACACTGAGCGGAGTCCACGAAGCAGGGCGGCAGCGGGTTTCCTTGCCAATGCGGATCGATGTAGGTCGGATCGAACGGCGAGAGTTGCTTGGCGAATACCGCACATAGCACGATGAACGCCAAGACCACGAAGCCTGCGACCGCCAACCGGTGCCGGCGCAAACGCCGCCAGAACGTGACTTTGGTGAGTTGAAGATCGTCGTCGTCAACGACGGCCGGGGACATCGGCACCGAGGCGGTCGACATGCTAGTCGTACTTCACGCGCGGGTCGAGCCACGCGTACGTGATGTCGGCCAGCAAATTGAACAGCACCACCAGAAACGCGATCACGCACAGATAGCCCATGAGCAGCGCGATGTCTTCTTGCTGCAGTGCATTGATGAACAGGCGACCCATCCCGGGCCACGAGAAGATCGTCTCGGTTACGACGGCTCCGGCGATGAGGCCCGGCAACGAAAGCGCGATGACCGTGACGACCGGTATCAGCGCGTTCTTGAGGCCGTGCTTGAAAATGATCGTACGCGGCGCCAGCCCCTTGGCGGCGGCGGTGCGCATGTAATCGGTCTGCGTAACTTCGAGCATGGACGATCGCATGAAGCGGCTGTAGAGCGCGAGCGACAGCACCGAGAGCACGACCGCGGGCAAGACTAAATGCGCGAGCCTATCTCCGAGACTAAACGAATCGACGTTGTCGGCCAGACCCGCGGACGGCAACTGGATTTGATAACCGAACGGCAGCGGGATGCCGTGCACCGCGAACGCGAGTTGCATCATCAACGCCAGCCAAAAAACCGGCATGGACTGGCCGAAGAACGCGAACGTGGTGATGAAATAGTCGGCGAACGTGTACGGCCGCACCGCCGAAAAAATGCCCGCGCCGATTCCGACGACGATGGCGATGAGCGTCGAAGCGCCCATCAATTCGAGCGTCGCCGGCAGCCGCTCGAGCATCGCCTGCAGCACCGGCTCGGAGTTGCTGGTCGAGTAGCCGAGGTCGCCTCTGAGGACTTGGCCGAGCCACTTCACGTATCGAACCGGTAACGGCTGGTCCAACCCAAGGTTGTGCTTGAGACGAGCGATGTCGGCCGGGGTGATGTGGGGATTTTGGAGGTAGGGCGCGAGCGGGCCGCCGGGTGCCTTGTCCAGGATGAGAAACAAGATCATCGAGATCAAGATCAGCAGCGGAATCGATTGCAGCGTCCGCCGTACCACGTATGTGAACAGCTAGTCGGCCCTCCGGTGAACGGCGCTTAGTTGTGAACGGACGGCCGAAATGCCTGCAGTCCCAGGATCGCCCGCGCCTCAGCGGGCGTGGCAACGGGGCGTCCCATCTCCTCCGAGATGCGCGCGACCCGCGCAACGAGCTCTTCGTTACGCGCCAGCCGCCCCTTTGAATAGTAGAGGTTGTCCTCCAAGCCGACGCGCACGTGGCCGCCCATCGCCATCGCGGCCATCGCCAGCGGCAGTTGCGCGCGCCCGATTCCGGCCACCGACCAGGTGCAGCCGTCGGGGAGGTCCTCCACGAGGTCGCACAGATTCGCGACGCTCGCCTCCATGCCGCCGGGAACGCCGAGCACGAAGTCGGCGTGCTGTGGGAATGCGAGCAAGCCTTCCTTGGCCAGACGTCGCGCGTTGGCCAGATGGCCCTTGTCGAAGATCTCGAGCTCGGGCCGCACGCCGAACTCGTGCATCTTGGCCAGGATGCCGCGCATGATCGGAAAGCTGTTCTCGAAAATTTCGTCCCCGAAGTTCACGCTGCCGCAGGTGAGCGTCGCCATTTCGGGCCGCAGCTGCAACACGCTGGCGCGCTCGTCGGGCGTCATGCCGATCGCACCGCCCGTCGAAAACTGAACGATGATGTCGCTTTGGCTGCGAATCGATTCGTAGGCTTCGCGAAAGCGCTCGACGGAATGCGTGTTCGTCCCGTCGTCGTTGCGGCAGTGCACGTGCACGATCGAACCACCCGCTTCTCGAACGAGCCTCGCCGTTTCGCCCAGCTTCTCGGGCGTAAACGGAAGATACGGCGTCTGGTCGGGCGCGATCTCCGCGCCGACCGGCGCGCACGTGATGATCAACGGATCCATAGAACGACCCGCTTCTACGCCGGAATCGGCGCTACCCCGCTTTCGCCCCTTTGAGGCTTTGGCGCGCGCGCGCGATCAACGATTCGTCCAGGCCGAGCAGCGCGGCGAGCGCGATCGCGTCGCCGGGCGGCTCGTCGCCGGGTCCGACTTCGGCGACCGTATAGTCCATCGTATCGGCCAGCGCGGCTAAGGTTTCGTGCAGATTCTCTTGCGGGCGCGGTGCGGGTACGTCGCGCAGCCCGCGTACGGCAAAATGCCGGACGCCGGCCTCGCCGGCGACCCCGCTCAGGTGCGTTGCTACCAGGCCGACGGTGCCGCGGCGCTGCAACTCGGCGATTAACGAAACGACCAGCGCTTTGCCTTCGTGAGGCGTCGTGGTTCGTGCGAACTCGTCGATGAGCGCCAGCGTGCGTCCCGAACCGCGTGCGAGTATGTCGCGCAAACGCACCACTTCGCGCGCGAACGACGAAAGCAGCGCCCCCAATTCGCCGTCGACTCCACTTTCGGAACCGATCCCCAGCCACGCGATCTCGTCGAAGAGCGCGACGCTCGCGTCGGCGGCGGGCACCGGCAGGCCGAACGCGGCGCACAGCGCGACGAACCCGCACGTCCGCAAGCATACGCTCTTTCCTCCCATGTTCGGGCCGGTCAACACCGCAACGTCGTTCAGCGCAATGTCCACCGGCGTGAACGCGCGCCCTTCGCGTTCGAGATCGCTCGCCAGCGGGAGATAGCGGCCTTGCTTAAACGCGATCCCCGCATCGTCCACGATCGTGGCCACGCAGCAGTCGTGACGCTGGGCGAAGCGCGCCGACGCGACCAGCACGTCGATCTCTCCGAGCGATCGCACGGAGTCTTCAAGCAAGGCGGCGCGGATTCGAATCGTTTCCGACAATGCAGCGCGAGCGGCTCGTTCGGCTTCAGCAACCGTTTCGGCCGATTCGTCGCGTCGTCGCATCGCGGCCAAGCTCGGCTCGTCAAACTCGATTTCGCACAGCAGGTAAGTCGCCGCTTCCCGCGCGACGCGCACGCCGGACGGCAGCGAGCCGGTGAGATCCGATCGCATGACGACGAACTCATCGCCGGAGATCTCGTCGCGTCCGAGCGCTTGCGCGATCCGTTGTATCGCGCGGCCTCGCGCGGCATCGAACTCGGCTTGCGCGCGCGCGGCGGAAACGCGCGCCGACGCCAAGCGCGCGTCGAATCCGTCGGCAAGATAAAACCCGAATTTGCCGCTCCGGCCGGGTTCGAGGACTCGCGCGACTTCGCGAATCGCTTGGTTCGCCACCCGCGGAACGTCGGTACCGGCCAAAAGGGCCTCGGCGCGTTCCGCGGCGTCGCAGAAGCGCTGCAATTCGAGCATATTGGCATCGGTAAGCGTGTCGCCCATCGACGCGCGCGCGATGGCGGGGCCCGCGTCGGGCATGCCCCGCAAGGTCTCACGCACCGTATCGAGCCTGCTTTCGTCGATCGACGCGGCCAGCGCGGCAATCCGCGCCGCACGGTCGCGCGCGGCGGACTCTTCGCCGCGCACGAACGGACGCAGTTCGTCGAACGAGCGCTCGCCGTACGGACTGACGGGCTCGACCGCAGCGACGAGCCACGCTACGTCGATCGCCGTCGCGCCGGGGCCGTCCACGAGCCGATCGGCCTTCACGCGACCGTGCGCTCGGCGGCGTAGACGTCGTAAACGGGAAGCGACGTTGCCGACGCAACCGCCCGCGCGAACGCACGCGGCTCGAAGCTGCGGTCGCCTGCGATCGAAGCGACCGTAACGCCGGCGACGCGCAGCGGCCGCTCGCAACGGAAGTCGAGGCGTTCGGCGGCGTTGAGAAACGATTTGCCGGTCAGCGCGATTTGGGTCGGATCGCGCACGACGATCTGTCGCCGTTCGCGGCGCGCGATCAGCGATGCCGCTTCCGCGGCGGTGAGCGCACCCTCGACGTGCATCAGCGGTCCGGCGGGATCGAAGGCCTTCACGGTCAATCGCCGCGCCAACGCGCGAACGTCGTCCACGGCTTCTTGCATCGTTCCCGCCGCCGCGGCGCCGCACGACAACACGATTGCGTCGCCTCCGCCGGCAAGCGCGGCCACGCGATCCACCGCTCCGTCTACGATGACGAGTTCGGCGAGACGCCCCAGCGTCTCGATGGCTTCGCGCATGCCGGACGCGGTCGGCGGCCCGACCAGTTCGTAGTAAGCCGGATGCACTACGCGCGCGTAAAGCAGCGTCCCCGCGGCAGTCGCTAGACTCGATAAGGCCAGCACCTCGCTTGCGGGAGAGAGCGGCAACACGTCGCGCGCGGTCGCGATCGCGGTTCCGGCGCGCAGAAAGAGTCGCGGTTTGGGGTGCGATCCGGTAACGTCGGCGGCCTCGCCGTCCCGGCCGATCGAAACCAAACCGCAAACGACGGCGCGTTCGCATGCGGCTTCGTACGCGCTGCGCATCGCGACGGTCTTACCGACGTTTTTTCCCGTTCCGACGAATACGATCGAACGCGAGCCCATAGCGCGCGCTGCATCGAGGAGATCGGCACCGACTCGCATGGCGTTGCTGTTTGACTAGGCGCCTCACGGCGCCTTGAACGACGACGCAGCGGTTCGGGACGAACGGGGGGCCGCACCGCCCCACTCTCAAAAGACCGCCTCATGCGGACGTGGCGCGCGGGGTGGCTTTTTCCGGTTGCGGCGTTGCTATTCGTGGCCGCGGTAGCCGGACCGATCGTCGCGGTTCTTGCCGGCGTGACGCCGGCCCAAGCCGTTGCGGCATTCGCGACTCCGCCCATTCGAAGCGCGCTCGGGACTTCGCTCCAGGCATCGTTGGCGGCAACGCTGGTTGCGACCGTGCTCGGCGTCCCGGCCGGATATTTCTTGGCGCGATGCACCCCGCCGGTTCGCGCGGCAATGGTCTTCACGCTCGCGCTGCCGCTCGCGCTGCCGCCGGTCGCCTCGGGAATTATTCTGCTTTCGATCGCCGGAACGCGCGCCCCGATGGGGGCGTGGCTCGCCGCACACGGCGTCACGATTCCCGATTCGCAGATCGGCGTCGCGATCGCGGAATTCTTCGTTTCGGGTTCGTTCGTGGCGATCGCGGCGACCGCGGCATTCTCGGCGCTGGATCCGATTTACGAAGACGCTGCCCGCACGCTCGGTGCCAGCGAGATGCGAATCTTTGCTCGAGTCGCGCTTCCGGCGGCTGCGGGAAACATCGCGATCGGCGTCGCCTTTGCCTGGTTGCGCGCGATCGGCGAGTACGGCGCGACGAGCGTCCTGGCCTACCATCCAACCTCGCTGCCGGTAGCCCTCTACGTCGCGCTCTCGGCCTCCGGCGTTTCGGCCGCGCTGGCCCTGGCGTACGGTTTCGTCGTCCTCGCCGCTGCGGTGCTTTTCGTCCAATGGGTTCTCCAGCGGCGCGTCGTAGAATAGTCCTCCGATATGGCCGTCATCGATCGGATCCTCGCCGACTCCGCGTTCCAGCGACGCTTCTTCTTTCTCGCAAAGCGGTTCGTCGCCGGCGACAGCACCGAAGCGGCGATTGCCGCCGTTCGCGGCCTGAACGCACAAGGAATGACGGCGTCGCTCGATTTCCTCGGCGAGGACGTGTTCGAGCGCGAATCGGCCCTCGCCACGCGCGACGCCTACTTCGAAATTCTCGACGCGGTGCGCGCGACCGGCGTCCAAACCAACGTCTCGGTGAAACTCACCGCGATCGGGCTGCTGCTCGGCGAAGATTTCGCGTTGGAGAACCTTTCGGCTATCTTAGAACGCGCTTCGCAAAACGCCGACCCGTTCGTGCGTATCGATATGGAAGGCAGCGCGGTCACGTCGGCGACGCTCGGCGTTTTCGAGCACGCCTTCGCCACGCACAAGAACGTCGGCATCGTACTGCAAGCCTATCTGAAGCGTACCAAAGGCGACGTCGAACGGGCGATCGCGCAAGGCGCTCGCGTCCGCCTGTGCAAGGGCGCGTACGACGAACCCCCAGAAATCGCGTACAAAGAGATGCCGCAAATCCGCCGCAACTACGTGCAGCTGGCCGAAATGCTGCTCGTGCGCGGGAACTACCCCGGTATCGCAACGCACGACCGGCGCCTGGTCGCCGAGATCGAACGCTACGTCGAGCACCACGGCATCGCTCGCGACAAATTCGAATTTCAAATGCTCTACGGTTGCCGCCCGGAGCTGCAACGCGACCTGGTCGGCCGCGGATATCGAGTTCGCGTCTACGTGCCGTACGGCACGCACTGGGCCGGATATTTCTACCGGCGCGTCCTCGAGCGGCGCGAAAACGCGATCTTCGCGTTCTCGTCGATGTTCTGGCGCTAGCGTTGCGCGCGGTCGTGCAGCGCGTCTCGCGCGCTTGCGTCCGCGTCGACGGACGAACCGCCGGGAGCGTCGGCCGCGGGCTCATGGTATTGCTCGGCGTGGCGACCGGCGACGACGACGCGGCTGCGCGATGGATGGCCGAAAAGATCGTCTCGCTGCGGATCTTTCGCGACGAAGCCGGCTTGATGAATCGCAGCGTCCTCGAAGAAGGCGGCGGCGTGCTGCTCGTTTCGCAGTTCACGCTGCTCGGCGACGTGCGAAAGGGCCGCAGGCCGTCGTTCGTTGCCGCGGCGCCCGAAGAAATCGCAAGACCGCTCTACGAGCGCGTCGGCGCGGCGATCGCCGCGACGGCCGTACCGGTGGCGTACGGCGAGTTCGGCGCGCACATGGAGGTCGAACTCGTCAACGACGGTCCGGTGACGATACTCCTGGATTCCGAGCGAGCGTTTTAGCCGTTTATTGCGGCGGCAGAACCTCAACCCGTACGACGCGGTCGGACTCGACCAGGTGTGCCAGCACGTCGGCTCCGCCCACCACGCGCCCGAACACCGTGAAGTCGCGGTCGAGATGGAGCTGCGGTGAAAGCGTTATATAGTACTGCGTACCGGCCGAGTCGCGCAGCGGCAAGTTCGTCTTGTCGTCGTAGTTCATGCCCATCGAAATGACGTAGACTCGTTTGCTCGAGCGGATTCTCTTCCGCGCCGACCGAGAAGCCCGCGTCCCCCTCGCCGTTGTCGTTCGGGTCGCCGGTCTGCACCACGAAATCCGGAACGATTCGAAACCAGCGGTTGCCGTCGTAATAGCCGTCGTTTGCAAGGTTTAGAAAATTGGTCACCGTCAGCGGAGCCCACTCCGGAAAGAGTTGCGACGTAAACGTCGCCTTTGGTGGTAACGATGCGTACCCAAGGATGCGGCCCGGCGACCGGCGAGATCATGTCGTTGGCGCTAACCGGCATCGGAACGGGCGCTTGTATCGCGCCGATAGGCGAAGGCGCCTGCGGTTTGGACGCGGGTGGCCGCGGTAGACTTGCGACGCTCGCAAAAGCATCGGGTGCGATCGCCGGCAGATGCACGAACGCCGGAATCGTGGTCCAGTGATCGCTCATCGGTTTCCCCGAGAGCACGCGGATCGTTTCCGACGCTTGCTCTTGCACTCGCCACGAAGGATCGGACAGCAGCGGCTGCACCGACGCCACCAGCGCGGCGTCTTTGTACCGCGACATCGCACGAACCGCTTCGATCCGTACGAGTTCGTTCGGGTCGCCCAGCATCGACTGGACGAACGCCACCGGAACGAGCGGCGTGAACGCACGGTAGATCGTCCACATGGCGTGCCAGCGCACCGCCTCATCCGAATCGGAACGCGCCGCGCGCATCAGCGCTTGGGCCGCGGCCGGGGCCCCGGCGAACGAGCGGAACTCACCGAGCGCCGCCGCAGCTCGGGCGCGGACGGCCGCGTCGGGATCGGCGGCGGCCGTCCGCAGGAGCGCGTTCAAAACGGCGGCTTCGCCACTCCCCAAGCGTTGCGCCGCCTCATAACGGTCCAGCGCGTCGACGGCGGCGATCCGGACCGCGCCGGACCGGTCGCCCAGCGCCCGCACCAGCTGCGCCGACTCGAGACCGGTTGCCAAAAGCCCGAGTCCATAGACCGACATGGCGCGTAACGGGGTATGAGGATCGGTAAGGTGGGCTGCCAGGAGAGGGACGCCGCCCGCTTGTTTGGTACGGCCGATCGCCAAGGCGGCACGGACGGCCAATCGTAAGTCCGGTCCGTTCAGGAATTTTGCCAGCTGTCCGTCGCCCAGCGACCGCGTGCTTTCGAGCGTTAGGATGGTAGTCTGGGAAGCCGGTCCCTCCGCCCCAAGCAGTGCAATCGAACAGGCCGCGACGCTTAGCCAGGCGAGAAAATCAAGCGATTTTGGCATTTACCCCAACCTTCGGTACGAGCAGAGCGTTCTAGTATGTAGCAAGAGGCTGCCGTCCTTCAGGCGGCATAGAATCAGGAGACAACGATGTCGGGCCCTTCGGAAAATCCCAAAAAGAGCGGCGGTATGTCGGTCCGCGAAGCAGGCCAAAAAGGCGGCGAAACCGTCAAAAAAAAGTACGGGCCTGAGTTCTACGAAATGATCGGCCGTAAGGGCGGTCAAGCGACCAAACGCGCTCACGGTCACGAATTCTACGAAGAAATCGGTAAGAAGGGTGGCAAGAAAGGCGGCGAAGCAACGCGCGACCGCTACGGGCCGGACTTCTACGAACGGATCGGACAAAAAGGTGGCCAGAAGGTCAAGCAGCTTATCGAGGAAGGTAAACGTGCCGCCGCTGCAGCCCAGGAAGCAAAACTCAAAGAATAAGCGCGCCGCTTCGGTTTTCGCGGTCATCGCCGTTTTTGCGGCCTTGCTTCCTTTGGGAGCGGGGCCCGCTTTCGCTTATCCGATGGTGACGCCCGAGCCGCACGGGCCGCCGCCCACGCCTTCGCCGAGCCCCTCGGCCAATCCGAACGAACTGCCGTTTGATTCAAGCCTCATCTTCGTATTGGACGACCGCATCTCGTCGGACAAATCGCGTACCGACGACGTCGTGCGGGCGCACCTGCGCGACCCGATCGTCTTGGGCGGCCGGACGATCGCGCCCACCGGAACGCCGGCCACGATCCGGATCCTAAGGGCGGTGGCCGCGCAGAGCGGCGACGTCTACGGTTACGTCGAAATCTTTTTCGAACCGATGGCGTTGCCCAACGGCAGCCGCCTTCCGCTTCGTGCGCCGACGTCCCGGCTAAATGCCAACGTTACGGCCGGCCACGAATCCACCGTCGGCATCGAAGATACGGTCGAAGATATTTTTATACCGTACGCGATACTCTACCAGGCCTTTCGCAAAGGGCGGAACTTCGAACTTGGTCCGGGCTCCGAAATCCGCGCTCGCACGGAGGCCGTGCTGATGGTCGGCCCGAACGGCGCGGTTGCCGTCGCCACGCCCCGGCCGATCGGCGTCGAACTGCAGACGCCGCACTCGAGTTATACGGCGTATCCGCTAGCCACGCCGATCGATACGCACAAGAAGCCGACGCCGATTCCGTCGATCACGCCGGAACCGCCGGACGTTTCGACGCCTGCGCCGTTAACGCCGGCACCGATTTCAACGTAACCGTCACTCGAAAGGACCTCTGCCCGTGAACGTTCGCCTGACCGCCGTTCTCGCTGCGTGCGCGCTCGCCGCGACCTTCGCCATCTCGCGCGCGGACGCGACGATCTCGCCCAAACCGCAAGGCGCCGAAGTCGCGTTCGTCACGTCGATCCAAAAGGATCTCAACGCTCGCTTTCCAACGCCCGCCGACGCCGTAAAGGCCGGCTACTTCCGCTATACCAACGAAGACAGCACCGGTGCGATAAGTTACGCCAACCTTCAGTGGCAGAGCGCCGATCCGCAACACCCCAGCCAGCTGTGGTACGACGTGAACGGCAACTTGCTCGGCGCGGACTTCTCGCAGCTGAAAGCCAAGAACTCGGCGGCTCCGAACCTCTGGGGAATCAATCCGGCTCGCTGGGAGCCGTTCCATCACCACGTCCATTACATTCTGGTCGGCGCCGACGGCACGCTCACGTACGGGGGCCTGAGCGCGAAGAAATTCACGGCGGCGGGCGGCGATGCATCGAATCCTCAAGCCGCTACCCTGGTTACGATGGGCGTCGCCAAGAGCCCGGCTCAAGTGCAGAAAATCTTCGAATTCCCCGCCATCTGGGACTTGATCGTGTGGGTCAAGGACAATCCAAACGGCGCGTTTGCCGATAAGAACCCGCTGGTAACCCCCAGCGCGAACGCCGAAAAAGACTCGATGTAACGCCTACGGCGCGGAGCAGCGGTTGGTCGCGATATCGTATGCGATGTCGACCGCGTTTGCTTCCGCGTCGGCGATCGCCTGACGCTGCCCGTCGAAGCGCAAGTAGGACTTAATGTCCTTCATGTCCGCGGGCAGCGTCGCGTTCTGGATGTCGTTGGCTCCGAGCGGCTGATCCGCGAAAATGTTGTACTGCATCATGCTCTGGACGATGCCTTGCAGGTCGATCGCTAGCTGATGCTGCTTGTCCCATGCCCGTTGCAGTTGGTCGGCCGTATCGTGCATCTGCTGCGCGGCTTGCGGATCGGGCGCGACCTTCTCGCCCTCGCGCAGTTTGTTGATCTCGTCCTGCTCGTGGGGAAGCGAGTCGAGCAGCATGCCGACCTGCTTGGTCAGGTTGGCGCGCACCGCGACAAAGCGGTTAACGTAATCGGGCTTTGAGAACAACGTGTTGATGTCGTCGAGCGCAACGCCCGCGCGCGCGATGGTGACGTCGTTGTAGTGCATCGGCTGGTACGCGCCGTTAAAGTGCAGCCCCAGCGCGGTGCAGTACGCCGACGATTTTACCGTAACGATCGTCTTGAGCGGCGGGGAGCTCGCTTGCGGCGATGGGCCGGGCGAGGACGTTGACGGGGACGAGGAGACGGGCGCCATCGCGGCCAGCGCGAGGACTACGGCAGCCAGACTATTCGTTTGACCAGTAATCCTTGAGCGCTTTGCCGCGCGAGGGGTGGCGTAGTTTGCGAAGCGCCTTGGCCTCGATTTGCCGGATGCGCTCGCGGGTCACGCCGAACTCCTGGCCGACCTCTTCGAGCGTCCGCTGGTGGCCGTCTTCCAGTCCGAACCGCAGCACGAGCACTTTGCGCTCGCGGTCGGTGAGATTTTGGAGCACGTCTTGCATCTTCTCTTTGAGAAGCATGACGGAGGCAGCCTCCGCCGGCGCGACCGCTTCCTGGTCCTCGATGAAGTCCCCGAGATGCGAGTCCTCTTCTTCTCCGATCGGCGTTTCGAGCGAGATCGGTTCTTGCGAAATCTTCATGACCTCGCGGACCTTCTCGGGCGTGAGCCCCATCGTCTCGGCGATTTCTTCGACGCTGGGCTCGCGGCCGAGCTCCTGCAGCAATTGACGCGAGATCTTGATCAAACGATTGATCGTTTCGACCATGTGCACCGGAATGCGGATGGTTCGCGCTTGGTCGGCGAGTGCGCGCGTGATCGCCTGACGGATCCACCAGGTCGCGTAGGTCGAGAACTTGTAGCCTTTGCGATAGTCGAATTTCTCGACGGCACGGATAAGACCCAGATTGCCCTCTTGAATGAGATCGAGAAACAGCATTCCGCGGCCGACGTACTTCTTCGCGATCGACACGACCAGGCGTAGGTTGGCCTCGGTCAGTTGGCGTTTGGCCTCCTCGCCATCCAAAACGAGAAGCGGATCCTGCGAGCCGTTCTTACTCTGCTCGAGCTCGCCGGCCTCGATGCGCATCGCGAACTCTTTCTCCTGCTCCATCGAAAGGAGCGGAACCCGTCCGATCTCCTTGAGGTACATGCGGACGGGATCGTCCAAAGAAAGGTTGTCGGGAACGGACTCCTCGGGCTCGACCGTCTCGGCCTCGGCCTTTTCTTCCTTAGGTTCGTCCAGCAGCTCGATTCCAAGGGCGAGCAGTTCCTCGAAGAATTCGTCGATTTGCTCGGGCGAGATATCCTCGTAGACCTCGAGCGCGCTGTTGACTTCCTCGTACGTCAAAGAACCACGGTTTTTGCCGCGGGTCGTAAGTTTTTTCTTGAGCTCCTCGAGGCTAATCGGGGCAGCCGGCTCCGCTACCGCAGCGGCTCGTTTACGCGCCATAATGATGCTGATGATTCCTGATGATTTTCTATCTCTTTAGCTTTGTTGAAGAACGGGGCGGCACGGCCCCCCGTTTCCCCCGAGCCGCCACTGGGCGGCTCCCGCAAGTTGTCCGTTTCCAATGATGCTGATAATTTTCTATCTCTTTAGCTTTGTTACTAGGGATTCGAATTCTGCACGTACTGCGGGAGGGACGGGGCGGCCTGCGGCCAGTTCCTCGTCGATTACCCGCGACACGTCCCGGTACCGCGATTCTTCGGCATCGAGATCCAAGCGCTCCACGACCCGCTCGAGATGGTCGCGCCGCTCCGCCGAGTCGCCGTAGCGGACTTGCGAGCTGCGATCGCGACTTCCCAAGGCCGCCAGCGCATCCATGCTTTCGGCATCGTCGCCGAAGAGCGCAAATACGTCGGCCGTCTCCCGCAAGTTCTCCGCATTCTCGGCGATCCGGGCGTAGAGTTTACGCAGCTCTTCGCTGCGGAAACGCGCCGGTGGAATGCGATCGCGAAATTCTCGCGCGAGTCCCGGATCGTCCAAGACAATGCTGAGAACCTCGCGTTCGAAGGAGAGTGGCTCGACGCCGGCCGCACGATTGACGGGAACGTGCCGGCTGCCTGCGGTGTTCCCCGCGCTGGTGCGCGGGGCAAAATTCGTTCCGTTGGCAAGGAACCGGCTATTCCGAAGGTCGTCTACGTTTACCTCCAGACGCCCCGCCACGTATAGGCGCCAGCGGTCCCACTCTTCGCGCGGCGTCAGCTGGCGGATTAGCGCGTCGGCATTTCGGGCCAGCGTCGCGCGCGATTCAAATCCGCTCTTGAGCCGGTCGATCTGCGGGTCCAGCTTGAACTCGATCGCGGGCTTGGCCGCGTCGAGCCTGGCGCGAAATGCCTCGGCGCCGCTCTCGCGCAGATAGCTGTCCGGGTCGGAACCCTGGGGCAGCATGACGATCCGCACGATCGACCCGGCGTGCTCGATCACGTTGGCTGCGACGTCGACCGCCTTGAGCGCCGCGGCGCTCCCGGCCGTATCGCCGTCGAAGCAGATAAACACGTGGTCGGCATACTTGCGCAGCTCCAAAGCCTGCTCTTGGGTGAACGAGGTGCCCAGTGCAGCGACCGCGTTCTCGAAGCCGGCTTGATGCAGCGCGATGCAGTCCAGATAGCCCTCAACGACGATGAGCGTCCGGTCGGCCTGGGCCGCCCGGCGCGCAACGTTGAGTGCGTAGAGATGCCGTCCTTTGGTGTAGACCGGCGTCGTACTCGTATTGAGGTATTTGGGCTCCGCATCGTGGAGCGCACGGCCACCGAACGCGATGACCTCGCCCGTCGTGGAGAAAGTCGGAACCATCAACCGGTCGCGGTAGAAGTCGTAGTGACCGCGCTGCCCTGCCTTTAACAGCCCGGCCCGCTCCGAAAGTTGCGGTTCGATGCCTTTTTTGCGAAGTTCGTTCGCCAGCGCGTCCCAGGAGTCGGGCGCGTATCCGAGCTGAAAACGCTCGATCGTCGCGGGCCGGAAGCCGCGACGCTCGCAGTATTCGCGAGCGGCGGCCCCTTCAGGGCCGGCCAGAGAACGAACGAAAAACTCGGCCGCGATCCGGTTGGCTTCGTAGATCGTCTCGCGCTCGCTCCGGACGCGCGCGGCTTGAGGGTCCTCGGGCGCGAGTTCGACGCCGGCCTTTGCCGCCAATATTCGGACGGCGTCCGAGAACGGCACGTTTTCGAGGCGCTGCACGAACGTGATGACGTCGCCGCCGACCCCGCAGCCGAAGCACTTGAAGAACCCGCGATCGGGATGAACGTGAAACGACGGCGTCTTCTCGCCGTGAAACGGGCACAGACCGACCAGGTCGTTGCCGCGCTTCTTGAGCGGAACGTACTGACCGATGAACGCCGCGATGTCCACGCGAGCGTGCAGCTCGCGGATCACCGATTGGTCGAAACGCACGAAACGAGGTTTCGCGTGCCGGGGCGATTTTCCGGCAGTTCGAGGCGCCGCAGGTGCGGCGTGGAAAGGGCATCCCATGAAGCGGATCTTCGACCCGGTCCACCACTTCATCGAGCTGTCGCAGGCTGAGGCGCGCCTGCTCGATCTGCCGGTGATGCAGCGCCTGCGGCGGCTGCGCCAGCTCGGGCTCGCCTACCTTGCGTTCCCATCGGCCGAACATTCCCGCTTTACGCACTCTTTAGGCGCGCTCGCGATGGGATCGCGCGCCTTCGATGCCCTCGCCGCGCACGGGCGCGACCACTTCTCCGACGAGGCCGACGTCGCATATCAGAAACGGCTGGTGCGCGCGTCGCTCCTGCTGCACGACATCGGGCACGGGCCGTTTAGCCACTCTTGCGAAGCCGTGTTGGGCGTCCGGCACGAGGAGCGGACGCGCGCGCTTCTTGCGAGCGACGCGCTGCGCGATGCGCTGGAGCGCATCGACATCGATCCGGTCGACGTGCTTGCGCTCATCCTCGGCGATCCGCTGACGCGTTATCCGGCGTTGCGCGAACTGGTGAGCGGCCCCAATCTCGACGCCGACCGGATGGACTATCTGCAGCGCGACGCCTACTTTACCGGAATCTCGGGCGGCCGGTACGACGCCGACCAGCTGATCGCATCGCTGCGTTTGTTCGATCGGGACGGACGGATCGTCACCGGCATCGACCAGCGCGGCGTGGTCGCCCTCGAATCGTTCATCGTAGCGCGCTACATGATGTTCGCCTCGGTCTACTTCCACCACACGACGCGCACGTTCGAACGCGTCTTGCAGGACGTGCTACGCGAGCTCTGGCCCGATCCGCGCAAGCTCGATCCCATCGACGCGTTTCTCGCCTGGGACGATTTTCGCGTTCTGAACGACTTACGCGATTCCAGCAGTGCAGCGGCGCGTGCCCTGCGCGAACGCATCCTCATTTGGGTCGTCGTCGCGGAGTTCAGCGCCGAACGCGACCTGCACGTCTACGAGGCCTGTCTGCAGGCGCTTCGCGCCCAGTTCGGGGACGACAACGTCTGGGCCGACGAGCAGGCCGAGGCGTTACATCGCCTTCCGCTCGTCGCCGACGGAAACGCCGCCACCGTTTGGGTGGGAACGCCTAGCGGCGTGGTCGACGCGCGCGAAGCGTCCGACGTAATCGCGCGCCTGACCGGAAAGGCCTACTGGCACAAACTGTTCGTGCGCCGCGAATCGGTGGACGTGGATGGTGCTCGCGCGATCTGCGCGGAGATTATTTCAAAGTCCCGGTAGCCGCCTGCGCCGCCGCGAGCCGCGCGATCGGCACGCGATAGGGGGAAGCCGACACGTAGTCGAGTCCGAGTTCGTTGCAAAACGCCACGCTGGACGGCTCGCCGCCGTGCTCGCCGCAGATACCGATCTTGAGACCGGGGCGTTTTTCGCGACCCAACCGCACGGCCATCCGCATCAGCGCGCCGACTCCACGGCGGTCCAAAACCTGGAACGGATCTTCCTTGAGAATCCGCTTATCCAGGTATTGCGGTATGAACGACCCTTCCGCGTCGTCGCGGCTGTAGCCGTACGTCGTTTGCGTGAGGTCGTTGGTGCCGAACGAGAAAAAGTCGGCGTATTCCGCCAAGTCGTCGGCAACCACGCACGCGCGCGGAAGCTCGACCATCGTGCCGATGTCGTACGCGAGTTTGACCCCCTCTCGCTGCAGCACGTCGTCGGCGACTTTTTTTGCGGCTTCGCGCGTGAATTGCATCTCCGCCCGGGTCCCGACGCCCGGGATCATCACCTCGGGACGCGCGTCCACGCCTTCGCGAATCAGGGCAGCCGCCGCTTCGAAGATCGCGCGGACCTGCATGGCGTAGATCTCCGGGTAGACGATTCCTAAGCGGCAGACGCGCAGCCCCAGCATCGGGTTGGTCTCGTGCAACTGCTGCACGCGGCTTAGAACGGCGGCTTTCTCGCGATACGCGGGATCGTCCAGCCCGCGCGTTAGGCGCAGCTCGGTGGTTTCGACCAACAGCTGCTCCAGCGACGGCAAGAATTCGTGAAGCGGCGGATCGAGCAGGCGAATCGTCACCGGCAGACCCGCCATCGCCCGCAAAATGCCGGCGAAGTCGTCGCGTTGGAACGGAAGCAGCTTCTCAAGGGCCTCGGCGCGCGCTTCGTGCGAGTTCGAGAGGATCATCCGCTGAACTACCGGCAGGCGATCTTGTTGCATGAACATGTGCTCGGTGCGGCACAGACCGATGCCTTGCGCGCCCAAGGCTCGCGCTTTGGTCGCGTCGTCGGGCGTGTCGGCGTTCGCCCAGACTTCCAGGCGCCGCAGCTCGTCGGCCCACGAGAGAAACGTTGCGAGCCACTCCGGCAGTTCGGCCGGCGGCGGAATCAGCGGCAGGCGGCCGAGCAAGACGTTGCCGGTGGTCCCGTCGATGGTCAGCCAGTCGCCTTCTTCGAGAGCGGCTTGGCCGAGCGTCGCGGTTTTGTTCCGGCGATCGATGATGAGCGCATCGCAGCCCGCGACGCACGGCTTGCCCATTCCGCGCGCCACCACGGCAGCATGCGACGTCGCCCCGCCCTTCTGCGTCAGGATTCCGCGTGCCGCGATCATGCCGTGCACGTCGTCGGGCGTCGTCTCGACGCGCACGAGAATCGTTTCCTCGCCGCGCGCGTGCCAATCGACCGCGTCGTCGGCGTCGAACACGACGCGCCCCGAGGCCGCTCCCGGCGATGCGTTGAGCCCCTTAGCGGCCGGCCGGTACGTTCCGTTCGGATCGATCCGGGCGTGAAAGAGCTGGTCCATGGACTGCGCGTCTACTCGGCCGACGGCGGTCCTTTTGTCTATCTTACCTTCCCTTACCAGATCCATCGCGATGCGAATCGCCGCTTCGGCGCTGCGTTTGCCCGAACGCGTTTGCAGCATGAACAGTTTGCCGCGCTCGACCGTGAACTCGATGTCCTGCATGTCGCGATAGTGCGCCTCGAGGCGATCGGCGATCTCGACGAATTGCCCGTAGATGGCCGGCTGCGTGCGCTCGAGGTCGGAAATCTTCTCAGGCGTGCGGATGCCCGCGACCACGTCCTCGCCTTGTGCGTTCACCAGATACTCGCCGAAGAGTTTGTGCTCGCCGGTATTGGGGTCTCGCGTAAAGGCGACGCCCGTTCCCGAGTCGTCGCCCATGTTGCCGAAAACCATCTCCATGACCGTGACGGCCGTGCCCCATTCGTCGGAGATCTTATTATATCGGCGATAATCGATCGCGCGTTTGGAATTCCACGAGTCGAAGACCGCTTCGATGGCTAAGCGAAGCTGTTCGCGCACGTCTTGGGGGAAGTCGCGTCCCGACTTGGCGCGAACGACGGACTTGAACTCGTCGACCAGCTTGCGCCAGGATTCCGTATCGATCTCGGGATCGCTGGTAACCTTGAGTTCGGTTTTGCGACGCGAGATCAACTCCTCGAAGTCGTCCTTTTCGATGCCGAGCACGACCGTCGAGAACATCATGATGAAGCGCCGGTAGGCGTCCCATGCGAAACGATCGTTCCTCGTCAAGCGCTCGAGGCCGGCGACGGTCGCATCGTTGAGTCCCAAGTTCAAGACGGTATCCATCATACCGGGCATCGAGACGCGCGCGCCGCTCCGCACCGAGACGAGCAGCGGATCGGCGGCGTCGCCGAAGCGCTTGCCGGCGCGCTTTTCGAGTTCGGTCATCGCCGTGTCGACTTGCGCGCCCAGTCCGTCCGGGAACGCGCGGCCGGCGTCGTAGAACTCGAGGCACGCGGCGGTAGAAATCGTGAACCCGCTCGGAACCGGGAGACCCGCGGCGGTCATCTCGGCCAGACCCGCGCCCTTGTTGCCGAGCAGATCGCCCATCTGCCCGTTCCCCTCTTCGAAGAAGTAGATATATTTTGTCGCGATCACATGCGCTCTTTCAAGTAACCGGCGAGGGCATCCCGTCCGACGCGCTCTTGCGTCATCGAATCGCGCTCGCGGACCGTCACGGTTCCGTAATCCATCGACGGATAGTCGACCGTGATGCAATACGGCGTTCCGATCTCGTCCTGCCGCCGGTACAGCTGGCCGATATTCCCCTCGTCGTACTGCGCGCGGTACGTCGCGCGCAAATCGCTCTCGATGCTTCGAGCCAGCTGTACCATCTCGGGCTTGTTCCGGGCTAATGAGAACACGGCGACTTGAACGGGCGCGATCGCGTGATGGAAACGTAGGACGACGCGGTCGGTCTGCTTTCCGTTGGGGTCCGTCGAGATCTCCCGTTCGTAAGCGTCTACCAAGAAGGTCAGCGTCGTTCGATCCATGCCCGCCGAACACTCGATGAGCAGCGGCGTATAGTGGGTTTTGGCCACGTCGTCAAAAAAGCGCAAATCTTTGCCCGACAGTTTCATGTGCGCGTCGAGATCGTACGTGCCGCGATGTGCGATCGATTCGAGTTCGCCCCATCCCCACGGGAACAGGTACTCGACGTCGATTCCGGCCTTTGCGTAGTGCGGCCGCTCGGTTTGTTTTAGTTCGTAAAAACGCAGGCGATCCGGCCGGATTCCGTAGTGCGTGTACCACGCCCGGCGCCGAGAAACCCATTGCTGGAATTCCGCGACGTCGTTGCCGTCGTTTGGGACGAAATATTCGAGCTCGGCCTGTTCGAATTCGCGAGACCGGTACGTAAAGTTACCCGGCGTAATCTCGTTGCGGAACGACTTACCGATTTGCGCGATGCCGAACGGTGGCTTCTTGCGAGCGGTCTGATAGACGTTCTTAAAATTGACGAAGATGCCCTGAGCCGTCTCGGGACGCAAGTAGGCGACCGAAGCCGTGTCTTCCATCGGTCCGACGAAGCTTCGCATCATCAGGCTAAAATTGCGCGGTTCCGTAAAGGAATGTTTCGAACCGCAGTCCGGGCACTGGGACGGATCCTTGAGCTGGTCGAGGCGAAACCGGTGCTTGCACACCTTGCAGTCCACCATAACGTCGTGAAACTCGTCGATATGGCCGGACGCTTTCCAGGCGGAAGGGTGCATGATGATCGACGAGTCGAAGGCGACGACGTCGTCGCGCAACTCTACGGTGTCGCGCCACCAAGCGTTCTTGACGTTGCGCTTAAGGACGGCGCCAAGCGGGCCGTAATCCCAAAAGCCGTTGAGGCCGCCGTAGATTTCGCTCGACTGAAAAATGAAGCCACGGCGCTTGGCAAGCGCCGTGATCTCTTCCATCGTCACCTTGGGGTCCGATTCCATAGGGGCTATTAGATTTATCAGGCGCTTCCAAAACCCTTATGCCGCGGCCGGCGACATTATAACGTAGACGGAACGGCCTCGGGGTCGTGATGCGCTCTCGGTTGGGTTTCGGCTCGCAGCTGGCCGCAGGCGGCGGCGATGTCGCGGCCCATGTTGTGACGGACGGTGACGGGAACGCCGGCTTTGTCGAGGATTGCTGCGAACTCCCAGATGCGTTTGTCGCTCGTCCCCGCGAACGGACCGTCCGGAGTCGTGTTATAGGGAATCAGGTTCACGTGATAGAGGCGTCCGGCCATGCGGCGCGCGAGTTCGTGCGCGCATTCGTCGTTGTCGTTTACCCCTTCGAGCATCACGTATTCAAAAAACACCTTGCGGCGGGTCGTCGCGATATAGCGATCGCACGCATCGAGGAGTTCTGCGGTTGAAAACTTGCGATTGACCGGCATGATGCTCGAACGAATCGCGTCGTTGGGCGCGTGCAGCGAGATAGCCAAGTTCACTTGCAGATGCTCGCCGGCAAATTGGTCGATCTTGTCCACCAGGCCAACCGTCGAGATCGTAACGTGCCGGTGGCCGAGACCGAAGCCGTGCGGGTCGTTGAGCAGAGCGACGGCGCCCATGACGGCATCGTAGTTGTGAAACGGTTCGCCCATGCCCATGAACACGACGTTGGTGATTTTCTTTCCGCGCGGGGCGAGCTCGCGCGCGAAGAAGCGCGCCTGGTCGAAGATCTCGGTTGCGCTCAGGTTCCGCGTAAATCCGGCCTGGCCGGTCGAACAGAACGCGCACGCGAAAGCGCATCCCGCCTGCGACGAAATGCACACCGTCGTTCGGTCGCCGGTGTGCTCCATCAGAACCGCTTCGACTTCTTTGCCGTCGTGCAGGCGAAACAGACCTTTGGTGGTTTGCTTGTCGCCGCTGCGTTGCACGACGACGGGTTCGATCGACGAAAAGGTCAGGCCGCGCTCGGAAAGTGTCGCCCGCAATTCCTTGGAAAGCGTGGTCACATCGTCGATTCCCGGCACCATCTCTTTGTTCGCGGCGCGGTAGATCTGGGCGAGCCGGTAAGGCTTGAGGTTGAAGGCGGACGCAAACGCATCCGCGTCGGCAAAGCCGAGCGGACGAACCTTGTCCTGAAACCAAATGGAGCGGGCATCGCGAATCACGACGCCCATTGTAGCACTATTCCGCGAAGAGCGAGGCCTGCTCGGGGCCGGCGGCGGGGCCGGCCCCTGCGGCGATTTCGTCCAGCCGGGAGCGAATGGCTTTGAGGTCGGCCCAGACCAGGCGCTTGACGGCGTTGAGTTCGCCCCCGGTCTGACGCAGCACGTAGGCGGGATGAAACGTCGCGATCAGCGGAATGCCGAGCGGACCGTCGTTCCAACGCCCGCGCATCTTGGTGATTTGAAAATCGCGGCCGAGAAACGACTTCGCGGCCGGCGCTCCCAGCGCGGCGATGACCGCCGGGCGCACGATATCGATCTGCTGGTCCAGGAACGGGCGGCAGTTGGCCATCTCCTCGGCTTCGGGCGCGCGGTTTTTCGGACCGCGCGGCCCCGGCGAGGTCGGCCGGCACTTAACCGTGTTGCAAATGTACACGTCCTCGCGGGCCAGATCGATGGCGGCCAGCATCTTGTCGAGCAACTGACCGGCCCGGCCGACGAAGGGCCTCCCGAGCAAGTCTTCCGTTTCGCCCGGACCTTCGCCGACGACCATTAGCCGCGCGCACGGGTCGCCCTCGCCGTAGACGTTATTGCGCCGCTCGTAACCGATCGCACAGGCACGGCAGGCGGCCGCAGTAGACGCGGCCGCCTGCAAAAGACGCTCCCGGCCGGCTCGTTCTTGCAGCCCGCTCACGCGGCCGGTTCGCCGGCTTCCGGCACCACGACGACGGCATCGCCGGATATGCGCACTTCGCACGATTCGTCGTCGCCTTCGGTCACGCGAAATTGCAGACCGATGACGGCGTTCGCACCGAGCTCCTCGGCCCTACGCCGGACTTCTTCTATTGCTTCCACTCGAAGCTGTTCGGCGTCGCCGACGAATTCGATGGGAGCCAGTCCGACGAGCATGCCCAGACAGCGGAACGTCGCCCGCAACAGACTGCGTGGACGGGCGACCGAGGCCTCGACGTGGCCGCAAGACCGCTCGACCCGCATCCCGGCAAGCGAATCGAACGTGACGATGTTCTCTGGGGCTAGCACGTAACGCCGGTGCAGGCGCGATGCACCTTTTGACGGGAACGTTCCGGCGAAGACATGCCGGAGACTTCAACGCCCGTTCTCATCATCCGTCTGGACGCGATCGGCGACGCCTTGGCGCTGGCTCCGCTCCTAGCGGCTTTGCGCGATCGCGCGATCCCCGTGGATCTCGTCATGTCACCGGGCAACGCGCGCATTTTTGCGCCGCGGGCCGCGCACGAGATCTTCGTCGCTCCCTTCTCGCTGCGATCGAGCGGCCGGAAAAACCTCGCAGCCATCCGGGAGTTCGCCGCACGGCTCGCGACGCGCTCGTACTCGCAGGTGCTCGTCGCAACCGAGGACCCGGGCGGCTACCGGCTGGCGCGCGATACGCACGCACCCACCCGGATCGGTTTTGCCAATACCTGGGGCAAACCGCTCAAACGGCTCTGGGTGGGCGGTCTCTTGACGCAGAGCGTATCGCGAACGGCGGGGCTCGACGCAAGCGCACCGCACGAATGCCAGGTTCTGTTTTCGCTCGGGCGCGCTTTGCTCGGCCCCGAAGCCGAACCGACGCGTTCAATCGGGGCGCTGCGCCCGCTGGTCGTCGAAGCCGAGCCGGCGCCCGACGATCGCGTGCTCGTTCAAGTCACCGATAAATGGCGCCGGCTCGGCATCGCGGACGACTCCGTCGTCGCCGCCATCGCACGCGCGCGCGAATCGGGCCACGCGCTGCGGCTCGTAGCGTCTTGCGCGGAATGGGCCTACGCGCGCGACATCTCGGAGGCGACGCGCCTCGACGTCGAACGATTCGACGACGTCGTGCCGTGGAAGGCCGCCATCGCGGCCGCGCGCGCGGTCCTAGCACCCGATTCGGGAGCCGTTCACGTCGCGGGAACGATCGGCACGCCGGTCGTCGCGGTCTTTGCGCAGAGCCGTCAGTTCTCGCTGCAATCGGCGCGGTGGGCTCCGTGGGCGGCGCCGAGCCGCATCGTCGAGGCGGCCGCCGAGTGGCCGCAGCGCGCGGTCGCGGCGCTCGGCGAATTGGCGGGCGCCTCGCGTTAGCGCGGGATAAGCGTCGGAATCACTTCGGCGATGCCGTCGAATACGATCTGAATCGCAATCGCCGAAACGATGATGCCGACGATGCGCCCCGCCGCGTCCACTCCGCTCGCGCCCAGTAATTTGGTCAGATCCCCGGACGCTCGCATCGCAAGATAGGTAATGGCCATGACGACGATCGCGATGCCGACGAGCACCACGACTTTGATCGGGGCATCGTGCGTCTGCGTCATCAGCGTTACGATCACCGTGAGCGCGCCGGGACCCGTGATGATCGGAATGGCGAGCGGGAAAACCGTCGGATCGGCGTGCGGCGCCCCGCTCTTGCCGGCGGCGCTCGGCGACTGAGCGAACACCATGTTGAAACCGACTTTGAGCAGCAGCAAACCGCCGGCGACGCGGAATGCCGCGAAGCCGATCCCTAGAGCTTGCAGCAGCGCGTCGCCGATGAACCCGAACGCGATCAGGATGACGCCGGCGATGACCGACGACTTGCGGGCGATTTGTGCTTTGGTCTCGGGCGATTCGCCTTCGGTGACGGTCGCAAACGTCGCGGCGGCCTCGATCGGATTGATCATCACCAATAACGTGACGAAAACGTAGAAAATACTTCCCGCAACCGATCCGTTCACGACGACGTACGCGCTTCAGGAAGGCGGAGGGCCTTCCCTGGGCGCCCGGCCGTCACCGCGCTGCCGGACACGAAGAGCGCCGATAGATCGTCGCTCCGGCGTCGCGATGCACCGCAACGTACTCGCCGCGGCGAACGAGGGCATCGAGTGTGGCGCCGTATTCGACCAACCGCGGCGATTCGGGCCAATCCGCGTCGACCAAAACGTAGCAGGCGTCGATCGGACGGTCCGGCTTTTCAGGAAGGACCGTCGCGTTCGGGTCCGAGAGCGCGAGGTGCCCGTACGCTTCTTCCTGCGTGGCAACGCGCGCGCCGGGCGGCAGCCACGCGATCGCGCGATCCAGCGCTGCATCGCGCGCTTGCGGGAGGCGAAGGTTGAGTCCGGGGTGCAACGGGTTGGCCACCAACAGCACGATCGCACACGGCACGAAGCACCATCGAAGCAACAGCTCCGCACGTTCGCGCGACAGCGTGCAGACCCCGAAGGCGAAAGCAGCAAGCACGTATCCTAGCCAGGCCCCGGCGTAGTGCGACCCCAGCGTGTACGTCGTCGGCATGCGTGAGAGGAGCACTTCTGCAAGCGGTGCCGCCGCCAGCCACATCGCACGCGACCGGAACGGAATGAAGAGCAGCGGGGTGAAAGCGAGCACGACGAACCCGAGCCGGCCGAGAACGCCGGCTGGAAGCAGCGTGGCAAAGTCCGAGGCGCTCCACGCGTAAAAACGTACGGGCTGCCACCCGGGGTTAGCCACGGCGTGCGGCTGGACGTACGAGAAGTACTTGATGAGGACGACGAGGCTTGCGGCGAGAACCAGGCCGGCGGCGCGCGCCCACGACGTTCCGCGGAATCGCCAGAGCACGACGGCCGACGCAATCGCGAGGAAAATGGCCTGATCCTCTTTGACAGCGAGCGTCAGCGCAGCGAAGACGAGCATCAACGTCATGTTGCCCGCGTCGAAGGCCCAGACCATCCAGGCCACCGCCGCCGGCGCGAACGCGTTCTCGTGAAAATCGTTAAACGCAAGTCCGGCGAGCGCTGGATACAAGAACAGGACGCCCGCGGTGAGCCGCGCCGCCGCCGTTCCGCGGCCGCGTTCGACGATGTCGCAGACGGGCGGGATTACCAGCGCACATGCCAACGACTGCAGAGCGATCAGAGCGACCGGCGATCGCCAAACTTCCAGCAGACCACCGGCGACCAATAGGATCGGCGAGAAATGAAAGGCCCAGTGGCTGCCCTCGACGGCGTTACGAAATGCCGGCACGCTCGCCGCCGTTTGAGCGAAGATGCCGAAATCAACGAGGTTGCGATGGACGAGATACTTGAGGCTGCCGAGCGCGGTGAAGATCGCGGCATACGCGATCGTCGCCGCCCAGACGACCCTATCCCGCACGCAGCGTACGCCGTTGCTGGAGGTACGGCCACGCAAAGACGTCGAGGTCGCCGTCGAGCACGCCTTGCGCGTTGGACGTTTCGACGCCGGTGCGATGGTCTTTGACCATCTGATAGGGCTGCAACACGTACGAACGGATTTGCGAACCCCATTCGTTGGCTTGACGCTCGCCGCGCAGGTCCGCCAGCCGTTTGTCGCGTTCTTCCGCGGCGCGAACGGCCAATCGCGCGCGCAGAATCGTCATCGCGACTTCGCGATTTTGAGCCTGCGAGCGCTCTTGCTGCGAAGCGACCACGATGCCGCTGGGAAGGTGAACGATACGCACGGCTGACTCGGTCTTGTTCACGTACTGGCCGCCGGCCCCGCCCGACTTGAACGTTTCGAACCGGACGTCGTCCGGTTTGATCTCGACCTCGGCGCTTTCACCGGCTTCTATTTCCGGCACCACGTCTACGGCGGCAAACGACGTGTGGCGCCGGTGCGCCGCGTCGAACGGAGACAGCCGCACCAGCCGATGCACGCCGCGCTCGCCTTCGAACATTCCGTACGCGTTGCGGCCCCGGACGAAGAACGTGATGGACTTGAGGCCGGCCTCTTCACCGGGTGACTCGTCGACGATCTGCGTCGACCAACCTTTGGATTCGGCCCATCGCAAGTACATGCGCGCGAGCATTTGCGTCCAATCGGCCGCGTCCACGCCGCCCGCTCCGGCAAAAACGCTGACGATCGCGCCGTGCGAATCGAACTCGCCGTCGAAGTTCGCCGCCATCTCGAGTTGGTCGACGGCCGAAGTCGCGGACGCGATGGAAAGGTCGACTTCGGCCGAAGCGGATTCGTCGTTGCCGAACAGCCCGAGCATCTCGCGCGACTCGCCGAGGCTGCGCGAGATGCCGTTCATGCGGTCGACTTCTTCGCGAACGTCCGACAGGTCTTTCATCGTTCGCTGGGCGGCGTCGGGATCGTTCCAAAATCCTTCGGCCCGCGAGCGTTCGTCGAGCTCGGTTACCTTTCGTTTCTTGCCCGCATAGTCAAAGACGCTCCTTAAGCGCGGACAAACGGCCTTCGAGACGGGCAATGCTGGTAAGTTGCGAGTCGCTCATAACGTCAAGGCGATTCTCCCGAAGCGTGCCGCCCCCTTGCCGTGCGCCGCCGGCGAGTGATTGATGACCGCAGCACCACATCCCAGGAGTCACGACACGATGTACGTCCAGCCTCAAGACGCTCCATTCGATATCTACCAGCCGCTTTCGTCGCTCGCAACGGCAGGCACGAGCGGCGGGGACGTCCTCGGGGCGCCCGACGCCGGCGCGCTGCCGGGCACGGTTTCCAATTCTTCCGATGCGATTTCGCGCTTCGTCCCGCCGTGGGCGAACGCGAATGCCGCTTCTTCTCCTCAGGACGGCTCGCAAACGTCCATGCTGGGAATCTTGAACAATCTGATCGCGCAACTCGCGCAAATGGTGCAGCAGCTCGGCGGTCAATTCGGCTTCGGGCAGGCCGGCGGCACGTTTGGAGCCGGGTCGTTCGGCGGTCCGTGCGGCTCGTCTCAACAGTTCTTCCAGAGCGCCTCGGGCGGATCGACCGGCGATCCGCACCTCTCGTTTGACGGGCAGCACTGGAACGACATGCAGTCGCAGTCGAGCCTAATCGATTCGAATTCTTTTGAGGGCGGTTACAACGTTTCGACGCAAACGACGGCTCCGAACGGCCGCGGCGTGACCTTCAACCAGAGCGCGTCCGTGACGACCGGATACGGTTCCACCGCGGTCACGCTCGACAATCAGGGCAACGCGACGGTATCCGAGAACGGCCAGCAATTCACGTTGGGTGACGGACAGAGCATGTCGCTGGGTAACGGTGAGAGCGTGTCGCGTTCGAACGACGGCGCGGTAACGGTCACCGACACGAATCAGTGGGGCGGAACCATCAACACGACGCTGACCGACGCTGGACGCGGCGTGAACGTTTCGGTGCAGGCAAACAACGTGGATCTCGGCGGATCGCTCGTCAACGGGCCCGCGCCGCAACCCGCACCTGCACCCGCGCAGCCGGCGGCGCCGCAACCGGCTCCGCCGTTTGCTCCAGGTCCTTCGTCGCCGATCGTTCCCGGCGAGCCGTGGCGCCGGTACGTCGAGCCCGGAGCGTTTCCAAACTAGAAACGCGGCGTCGCGTCTCGGGCAAGAAAGGCGCCGCAGCGGCTGGAACGAGCGCACCTGTGATTGGCAGGTTGTGTCTCGTGCTGGCCTTGGCCGCTTTTCCGGCGCGCGCATTGTCGGCGCCGGTACAGGCCGCCGCGCCGTATGCTGCGGACGATTGGGTTACGATGGGCCACGATACCGCGCGTACCGGCTATCAGCCCGCGGCCACCGGGATTACGCCGCAGTCCGTCCCGGCGCTTGCGCTACGCTGGAAAGTTCAACTCCCAAACCACGGCGGCATGGTCGCGAGTCCCCTCGTTTACCACGGGATGGTCATCGCCGTCGTACGCGGGAATCCGGCGGATCCATCGCAGCCGCCCATCGTCTACGCTCTGAGCGCAGCGGACGGCTCGATATTATGGCAGCGTCCGCTGGAAGGCGAGGTTCGCGGGACGCCTGCCATCGCGGACGGCCGGCTGTTCGTCGGTGACCGGATGTTCGGTGCGACGTTCGACAAGATCTTGCCCGCGTTTTACTATGCGCTCGACCTTCGGACGGGTGCGATACTCTGGCGAACGCAGTTGGACGGCGCCTCGCGCAGCGCGCCGGTCGTTCTGAACGGCATCGTCTATACCGGCGTCTCTGGAGGCGATCCGCCGGCGTGCGTTCAGGGCGGATTGCTTGCCCTCGACGAGGCCACGGGGAAAGTACGTTGGAAATTCGACGTGACCGCACCGCACAACGGTGGCTCGGTGTGGAGTCCGGTCAGCTACGCGGACGGACTCATCTACTTCGGAACCGGAAACACGTGTACGACGGAATCGCCGCTCGCGAACGCGGCGATTGCTCTCGATCCGAGCGGAAAGACGGAATTCACGTTCCAGCCGCATCTGCCCGGCGACGATTTTCGCGTGGACGACGATCAGGGCGGCGGCATCCTCGTAAGCGGCGGCAACATCTTCTTTATGAACAAGAACGGCGTCTTCTACGGGCTCGGCGCGACCGACGGGAAGCTGCGGTTCGCCGTGCCGCTTGGTGCGAGCGATCAGTTCGGGGAACTCTCGACGCCCGCAACCGACGGAACCACGCTGCTCGTCAGCGCCGGCTATCTGAACGATTCGGCGGCTTCGGCCTTCACCGACAGCGGTTCCCGCGGCTTTCCACGCTTTACGGACGCGGCGGGGAGCACCAAAACCGATCCGAAGCCGCACGGAAAACTCGTCGCGCTCGATTTCTCCGGCAAGCAGAAATGGGCGATCGTTATGAATCAGGAGATGTACGGACAGGCGGCCATGACCGGCGGCGTCGCCTTTGCCGGAATCGATAACACGGTTTCGGCGATCGACGTCGCGAGCGGAAAAATCTTATGGTCGTACGCGGGACCGGCGTATTTCGGCCCATCTCCCGCCGTGGTGGTCAGCGGCGTCTATGCCGCGGATGCGGTCGGGGATGTCTATGCTTTTGCGCTGCGGGGACCGTAGCGCAAAAACGTCGAAAGCATCGCCACGATGAAACGTCTGCGCTTCGTTGCCGCAAGCGGCGCGGCACTGTTGGGCGCCTGCTCCGCTCACGGCGGCAGCATGCTTCCGAGCCTCGTGCGCGCGCAAAGCAATTCGCGTGACGGATTCTCACCGGCCGGACCGCTTCCGCAGCCGGCGATCCTGGGCGAGTGCCGGCGCTTCGACGGCGCTTCCGCGCCGGCGGGATGGGCCATGTGCGACGGCTCGCTGCTGCGCATCGAACAGAATCCGCAACTCTACAAGATCCTCGGGCGGTCGGCGGGCGGCGACGGCCGCACGACCTTCGCGTTGCCGAAGTCGTATACGTTCCCGTTCGTCATTTCGACGGCGGGCGTCGCCGTAAGCAGTCCCAAGCAGCTCGCCGCGATCTTCGCACAGCGCGAACGCCGGGGCGCAGCGCCTACGGAGATTTCGCCGCCCGGTCTCTCCAAGCGCGGGCCGGCAACACCGCCATGATCTGCGGGTTCATCAAATCGCGCAGCTCCGGTGGAACGTCTACGACGGCGCTTTGAATCTCGAAGCCGGCGCGCGCAAGGAGCGCGCCGCTGCGCGCGTTGCCCGGATGATAGTACGCGGTTAAGACTTCGAGATGCAAAACGTCGAATGCGTAGCGCACGACCGAACCAACCGCTTCGCCGGCTAGGCCGCGGCCCTCGAACGACGCGTCGATCGAATACCCCAGCATCGCCATCGCCGGAGGACCGGCGGAAATGCCGTCGAGGTCGACGATCCCCGCGAGCGTCGAATCGGTGAAGACCAAAAACGACCGCGTGTGTCCCAGCGCCGTCTGTGCGTTTCGCCACTCGACCCATTCGCCGCGCCGCGCGGCCGCAATCGTTGCGGTACCCGCGCCCCACTGCTGGAGACGCGAGGCGTTGCGCTCGAAATACGCCCGGACCGCTTCGGTATCGTCGGCCGCCGGCTCGCGTAACTGCAGTCTGAGGGTCGCTGAGCTTCGCGACGGGAAAATGCCCACGATCGCGATAATGAAATTTAGCGTGAGATAGGGCGGCAGCACGCTTACGGGCTGTCCCTGTCCGGCATTTTCGATCATTCCGGCCGCCATTTGCGCTCCGGGGCCGCCGCCGGAATACATCGCCGGACCACCTTCGCCAGACGCCGCAGCTAAGTAGTTGCCGGCCGGCGCGACGGCGTTCGCGCCCCCATCCACGGCGCGAACGCCATGTGCGTGCATCGGCAGCTGCGCCGTCGTTAGGCTAACGTTCGCAGCTCCGCCGGTCTCGCCCAAAACGAAGCTCGAACCCTGGTGCACCGCAAAACGGCCTTGCAGGTTGGGTAGACCAAACGTGCTCCGTCCGTCACCGCCGTAAGTGGTGCCGAGCAGGGCGAACAGGGCGGCGTTTTGACTGATGGATAAGAGCTGGCCGTCGCAGAGCGCCCAACCGACCGGCGCGAAATTGAATCCAACGATGCGAATCTCGCCGAGAAACGGGTTTGACACGCGTTAGCCCCCCGCACGTCCTCTTCTTCGGTCCGTCGACCCCTCCTGGCTTCAAGGCGGCGGCGCGGCGGCGTCAAAGAGGACCGGACTCGCTCGCGAGATACGCAGAAAGATCAGGCCAACGATGGGAAATCCGGTCGTACACTTCGAGGTAATCGGCAAGGACGCGCGGGCGCTGCACAGCTTCTACCGGCAAGCGTTCGACTGGGAGGTCGGCGAGCCCATGAAGGGGCTCAACAACTATGCCACCGTGCAACCGCACGGCCAAGTCGGAATCGACGGCGGGATCGGTGGCGGGATGGAAGGCTACGACGGACACGTGACGTTCTACGTCGCCGTTCCCAACCTCGAAGAAGCGCTGGCAAGGATCGCGTCGCTCGGCGGCAAGACCGTCATGCCTCCCGACGCGATACCGGCTGGAGCTCGCATCGCTCTGTTCGCGGATCCGGAGGGCCACGTGATCGGCCTCGTTCAGCCCGGAAGCTAGAACCGGCGGATTAGTCCGCGAACAGATGCTTTCGCCAAAGACCGTGCATCACGGCGAATAGATATGCCGTGCTGATCCCGAACAGCAGCATTCCGTTCCCGGCTTCCGTCGCACCCATCATCGCCCAGTTCTGGGCAACCGGCAGCCCACCGCTTCCCCGCGTCGTCATCGAGTCGACCGAGTAGAGCGCGGCCACCGCGGGCGACGAGAAGGCACCGAGCTCTACGTACGCGACCGCCCATATCATCGCCTCGATCGCGTGAAGGATCGACAAGCACAACGCCACCGCTACGATCAGCACGATCGATCGCAGCGGCGTAGATTGGTTGTCGAGTCTGCCGGTCTTGTCCGCCGCGCGGAACCACACGAGCATGTGCGTGATCAGGACGACCCCGCTAGCGTGGAACGCGATGGTAATGGCAAAGAGCGCTCCGCTCCACGCCCAACTCGAATCCCAGGTCCCCCATCCGGAATGCATGGCGCGCTAGTTCCGCCGCGGCGCGATAATTCCGTCCGGGACGACTTTTTGTGCCGGCTCGTTGCAGGCGGGACCTCGAGTGCTTATGATACCGGCATGTGTAGGAATATTCGCACGCTCTTTAACTTCGAGCCGCCGGCGAGCGACGACGAGGTTCGCGCCGCCTCCGTACAGTTCGTCCGCAAGGTCTCCGGCTTCGACAAACCCTCCCACGCCAACGCGGCGGCCTTCGACGCAGCCGTCGACGAGATCGCGGAGGCGGCGCGCCGTCTCCTCGACTCGCTCACGACTGCGGCCGCGCCCCGCGACCGGGACGAGTGGGCCGCGCGGGCCAAGGCGCGAGCGCTGCAGCGTTTTCCCGCCGCCCACTAGTTGGCCGGGAGCAAACGAGACCGCGGCGAACGTCGCGGTGGATGAGCGATAAGATCGAGCGGAAGTTCTTTATTGCCGGAATGGCGGCGTCGGGCATGCTGGTCGCGTGCAGCGGCTCGCAAGCGATTCCAGGGCCGGGAAGCGGGACGCCCCAGCCGACCGGAAAGCCGACGTCCGGCCCGACCGGAAAACCGACCGCTACGCCGACCGGAAAGCCGACGTCCACGCCGACCGGAAAGCCGACGGCAACACCGACCACGCAGCCGACCGCGCCGCCGAACACGATGCCGGTCACGATCGTGAACGACAATCCCCGGATGACGTCGAGCCAGATCGAGTTCTACATCTTCGGACAGAACAACGGGACGCAAGCGTGGGAGTACGTCACCGCGAACGGCAGCACGGTCGCCATTCCGAATCAAGGCGACGCGGTGGTTCCGATTAAGTGGGCGGGAGCCGGAAATACCAGCCAGACGCTCTTCGTGCCGCCCCTCACGTCGTGCCGAATCTACATCGTCTGCGGTTCGTTCGCGTCTTCGTCGCCGCCGTTTACGGTCGGCAAGTCCGGCGCCGGACCCAACCCGCCCGCGCCCTGGGCGGGGACCGACGGATCGCAAGCCGTCTATTTCGACTACGTCGAGTATACGTGGAATTCGGGCGGCATCAACGTCGACACCACGCAAGTCGACTGCTTCGGCCTCGCACTGGCCGCGGCGCTCAGCGGCGTCAAGGGCACCCAGAAATTCGGCTTCGCCGGCGGCTCGGTAACCGCGCTATCCGGCGGAATCAAGAGCTTAGGCGGACAATGGGCGACGCTCAACAACCAGTTCCCGTACCGCGTGATCAACCCGAAGAACGGTAACGGACCGGCCGGCTTCTTCACCAACGATGGGTTCCTCGATTCGCAGATCATGGCCGCGTGGAACTCATACCAGAACGGCGTCTGGATGACGATGGGCGACCTCGCGGCCGCCGGTTCGTCGAATCCGGTTTACGGTACCGTCGACGCGTCTTCGAATCTGAACTGGTACACGACCCAAAGCACGTCCGGCGTACTGATCGGAACGATGCCCAGTCCGCAGTCAGTTTCCGGCACGACGCCGACGATCCAGATGTTCTCGGCAAACGGCGTATTCGTGAACTTCACGAACACGCCGCCGGCGAACGCGACGTTGATGGCTGCGATCGGCAATCGCGTAAGCGGCGCGCTCAATCGAGGAACGATGGCTAACGCATCGCAACCGGCATGCCCGCCCGTCAAGCAATACCCCGGCAGTCCCTATCAGAATCAATATGCCGCCGTTCTCCACGCGATCGCCGCCAATCCGGCGTACGGCATCGGCGGCGGTGCGTACGCATTTCCCTACGACGACAACTGCAATCAGTCCACCGACACGACCGACCCCGCGCCGAAGTCGCTAACGATCACGGTGAACGCTTCGTAGCGGTTGCCTACGGGACGATTTTGCCGATCTTGTTGCCGGCCTGCTCGGTGAACCAGATGTTACCATCGGGTCCGCTGGTGATGTCGTATGGCTGGCTGCCTGCGGTCGGAACGGGATATTCGGTGAACGCGCCGCTCGTCGTCACCTTGGCGATCTTGTTCGCGTAGTATTCGTCGAACCATAAGTTGCCGTCGGAACCGGTTACGATTCCCAGCGGCCCGGCCCCGGCAGTCGGCACGTTGTACTCGGTGAACGCGCCGCTCGTCGTCACCTTGGCAACCTTATTGGCGTTGGTTTCCGTAAACCACAGGTTCCCGTCCGGACCCGCCGTGATTCCTTCAGAATTGCTCCCCGCCGTGGGAATTGGATAGTTCGTGAACGCACCCGACGTCGTGACTTTCACGACGTTGTTGGCGGCGTACTCCATGAACCACAGATTGTTGTCCGATCCAACGGCAATCTCCTGAGGACCGCTGCCCGGCGTCGGAACCGGATATTCGGTGAACGCTCCGCTGGTCGTTACGTTGCCGACCTTGTTTCCGGAATCTTCGGTAAACCAGACGTTGCCGTCAGGGCCGGTGACGATTCCGACGGGACCGCTAGCCGGTGTCGGCACCGGATATTCGGTGAACGCGCCGGACGTCGTCACCTTTCCGATTTTGTTTCCGCCCCCGTACTCGGTGAACCACATATTGCCGTCGGGGCCTTTGGCGATGCCGAGCGATCCGCTCGCGGCGGTCGGGATCGGATATTCGGTAAACGCGCCGCTCGTCGTGAGCTTCGCGACGTTGTTTCCATTGTACTCGACGAACCACAGATTACCGTCGGGGCCGGTCCGGATTTCCTTAGGAACGCTATTTGCTGTGGGAATCGTGTACTCGACGATGGCACCGCCGGCGGCGGGCTGAAACTTCGCGGTTACTTGAGGCACGCCGGTCGCCGCCGCCGTGATGACTGCGGGCGCGGCTAGCGCGCCGCCATTGTATTGCAGGCTCACGGCGGTCGCGGGCGACGTCACGGCCGTCGTCGAGAGTTTGGTAACGCCGCTGGCATCGCTGTTAGACAGCGCGATCGGCGCCGTATAGGCGTCGGACCCGACGATCTGCGTGCCCGCCGCATCTTTTGCGACCACGGTGACGGGAACCGTTGCCGGCGTCCCGGCAGTAGCGGTTCCTACCGCTAACGTTATCGAGCTCACGACGCCGCCCAGCGAGACCGCAAAACCGTTCGGACCGGCTTGCGATACCGTGGACGTCTGTTGGCCGGACGACAGCGCGTTGCCGCCGGCGTTCGTTCCGCTGTATGCCGTAATCGAAATCGTGTCGGAACCGAACGGCAACGTCATGTACGCCGTGCAGCGCTTCCCGCCGGCCACGACCGTGCAGTCTTGCGACGTCAGGTTGACGACGGTGGCGGCGGGCGCTGGATTCGGCGGCGCGCCGTTGACCGCCGTAAGGCGCAGACTAAGCGACTGCGTAGCGGCGTCGACGAATTGCGGCTTGCGTAGCGCCGGCGTCGCGGACGCCTGGGGCACCTCGATGACCAGCGCCACGTTCGCGCCGCTCGCTGTCGCTTGCGACGGTCCCGCCGGCGCCACGCCGCCGCCCGAACATCCGGCCAGCGCTACTACAGTGAAGACGGCCGCAGCTGCAACGCGTTTGATCATGTTAAGACGAACCGCTCTCTCCACGTCGCGAACAAAGCCGAGCACGTCTAGAGCTCGGTCGCCACGCCATTGCCGCTTTACAGTCGCCTCCGGCGAAACCTGCCGTAGATTACGCTACGGAGGCGAAGACGCGGGCGCTACCGTTGGAGGGCCGATGAATCCGCTTAGGTAGTCGGGCTCACGGGCGGCTTCGTGGCGGCGATAGGCGCGCTCGTCGAAGAGCCAGTCCGGCAGCATGGCCGGGAACGTAATCAGCAGCGTCGAGGCGTCGTACTCGAACGAGAAGCCATCGTTGTAATCTTCCCAGTTCCAGCGCGCTTCGGCCACGACCCAATACGAAGCAATCGGGACGAACGACACGGTTACGTCGGTGGGACTCTGCGGAAGCAGCTCGCCGGGGGCGTAGGTGCTGGTAAAATGCGCCTTCCACAAGTCGAACGTGGTCGTGTCCACCCAAAGGTCGCGCAGGTTGTGTCTTCGCGGATCGCTTAGGGGCGTCAGATGCAAATGATACGTGGCGTGACCGGCTATTGCTTCAGCGCCGGCGATCGTAACTTGGTAGTTGGGTTTCGCGCGTGCCACGACGTCGGCGATCACCGGCAGCACGATTGGAACGTCGGGCTGTAGCGGTGCCATCGCCTGGGCGCGTTGGCCGGGCCGAAGCGCGAACGCAAACGGCCCCAGGAACTGGACTCCGACTTGCACGGGCGGCAACACCTTCGGATCGATCGGCAGCCCGGAATAGCTTTCCGCTCCGTCGGAACTGCGCACGGCATAACGGATTACCGACACGCCGGTGCCGATCGGACCTCCGGGCATCATGGACGTTTGCCGCGTCTTTCTCAGATCGGTCCACACGATGTACGGCGCGATCGGATACGACTCCAGACGTTGGAACGCGCGCGCGAAGAGTTCCTGGGCATTCATCGGCGGGACGATCGCCGCAGGCGAGGACGTCGGCGCGATTGTGGAAGCGGCCATCACGATGCAGGACAACGCCGGGAGCAACGACACGACCTCCTCAAACGCGCTCGCCGTTTGAAACGTGACGCGCGTAGGATAGCGGAGCGCGCGGTCGTACTTACCCACGCGCCCCGGAAAACTCTTTGGGCGCCACAAGGAGAGCGAGAATGCCAGGCCCTGCCGGCTCAGAAGCACGTTCGAAGCAAGTCCAGCGTGAAGTGCTGCCAATCCCAGACCGGCCGTATGCCGGTTTCATCGCGTACGATGCCAAGGATCCGGATTCGAAGTTCCCGCCGATCGAGCCGTTACGGCCGCCAAAGGGCGCGCCGAACGTCCTGATCGTCCTGATCGACGACGCCGGTTTTGGCGCGTCGAGTGCGTTCGGTGGTCCGTGCAGCGCGCCAACCGCCGAGCGAATCGCGAAGGATGGCCTGCGGTATACCCGCTTTCACACGACGGCGCTGTGTTCGCCGTCGCGAGCGGCGCTGCTGAGCGGACGCAACCACCATATGGTCGGCATGGGCGGCATTACCGAGATCGCGACCTCGGCGCCCGGGTACAACTCGGTGCGCCCCAACTCAATGGCGCCGCTGCCCGAGATCCTCAAACTTAACGGATATTGCACCGCTCAATTCGGCAAGTGTCACGAAGTGCCGGTGTGGGAAGCGAGTCCGGTCGGGCCCTTCGATCGCTGGCCGACGGGTTCGGGGTTCGAATACTTCTACGGGTTCGTCGCCGGCGAAACGAATCAATGGTACCCAGCGATTCACGAGGGCACCAAGGCCGTCGAACCACCGAAGACGCCCGAAGAGGGCTATCACTTCATGGAAGATATGACCGACCGCGCGATCGCCTGGGTGCGCCAGCAGCGCTTGCTCGCGGGCGACAAGCCGTTCTTCATGTATTTTGCTCCGGGCGCAACGCACGCTCCGCACCACGTTCCGAAAGAATGGGCGGACAAATACAAGGGCAAGTTCGATCGAGGCTGGGACAAACTGCGCGAAGAGACCTTTGCGCGGCAGAAGCAGCTGGGCGTGATTCCTCAAAACTGCGAGCTCACCACGCGGCCGGCTGAGATTCCGGCGTGGGATGCACAGACGCCCGACTTCAAGCGCGTACTCGCCCGCGAGATGGAAGTCTATGCCGGGTTCTATTCGTACGCAGACCATCACATCGGGCGTTTGATCGACGCGCTCGAGCAGATCGAGGTGCTCGACGATACGCTCGTTTACTACATCATCGGCGACAACGGCGCGTCCGCTGAAGGCACGCCCAAAGGCACCTTCAACGAGATGATCCCCTTTAACGGGATGAGCGATCTCGAAACGGCCGAGTTCCTGACCGCCAGGATGGACAAACTGGGCGGTCCGGAGTCGTACAATCACTACGCCGTCGGTTGGGCGCACGCGATGGACACGCCGTACCAATGGACCAAGCAAGTCGCCTCACATTTCGGCGGTACGCGTAACGGAACGATCGTTCGCTGGCCCAAGGGCATCAAGGCCAAGGGCGAGATTCGCAACCAATTCCACCACGTCATCGACGTCGCTCCGACGATCCTGGAAGTAGCAAACATTCCCGAACCGTACTTCGTCAACGGCGTGGGTCAAGGTCCCATGCAAGGTTTCAGCATGGCCTACAGCTTCGACGACGCCGCTGCGCCCGAGCGGCACGAAACCCAGTACTTCGAAATGTTCGGTAATCGCGGCATTTACCACAAAGGCTGGACCGCCGTTACGCGGCACAGTACGCCGTGGATATTCGGAACGAAGCTGCCGGCGTTCGACGACGACGTGTGGGAACTCTACGACACCACCAAAGACTGGTCGCAGGCGCACGATCTTTCAAAGGAGATGCCGGACAAGCTCCACGAGCTGCAGCGACTGTGGCTCATCGAGGCAACCCGGAACAAGGTGTTGCCGATCGACGACCGTTCCGCCGAACGCTTCAACTCCGACATCGCCGGGCGCCCGGTACTCATCCGCGGCAACTCTCAAGTCCTGGCCGGCGGCATGGGCGGCCTGAACGAGAACGGCCTCGTGAACGTAAAGAACAAGAGCCACTCCGTTACCGCCCAGGTCACGATTCCCGACGGAACCACGGCGAACGGTGTGATTCTGTCGCAAGGCGGAATCGGCGGCGGCTGGATGTTCTACCTCAAGGACGGAAAGCCGACGTACCTGTATAACTTCGTCGGCCTCGGCGATACGGTAGTCACCGCCACCGAAGCACTCTCCGCCGGCAAGCACCAGATACGTATGGAGTTCGAGTACGACGGCGGCGGTCTCGCCAAGGGCGGCAACGTCACGCTCTATATTGACGGGAAGCCGGTCGGAAGCGGTCGCGTGGAACGGACCGTTCCGATGGTGTTCTCGGCCGATGAAACGTCGGACGTCGGTGTCAAGCACGGGTCGCCGATGACGCCGGACATGCCGTTCGGAAAGAGCGCGTTCAACGGAACCATCGAGGCGGTCGTGGTGGATACCACCGGGGACGACACCGACCATCTCCTCGATCGCGAGCAGGTTCTGCAGATGATCGTGGCTCGCCAGTAGCGCTGGGTCGCGCGGACGGAAGCGACCCTCCCGCGACGCCGGTGCGCGCGGAGGGAGTCACCTTACGGCAGGCTGCGCTGATCGTCGGCTTTGCCTATTTACTCAATCCCGTCAGTTACGCCGAGTTTTCAATCTACCCGAAACTCGTGATCCCGGGAAACATCTCCGCAACCGTTGCGAATCTCGGAGCCCATCATGGGCTTTTCCTTGTAGCCACGTTCGCTTACCTGATCAATTTCATCGAAGACATCGTCATCGCATGGGGGCTCTACATTCTGCTGGCGCCGGTTAACCGGGCCGTCGCGCTACTCGCTGCGTGGTTTCAGTTAATTTATACGGGAATCGCGTTCGTCGGCGCGTTTAACCTTGCAATCGTGTATCGCATGCTGACCACGCCCGAATACCTCACGCTGTTTGGAGCCGGACCATTCCACGCGCAGATCGACTTGCTACTGCATTCGTTTCGATACGATTACTCGTTAGCTCTCGTACTCTTCGGGATCCACCTGTTGCTGGTCGGATATCTGATCGTCCGCTCGAGTTACATACCCTCGTGGCTCGGCGTGCTCCTGATCGTCAACGGACTGGGATGGATCGCAAACAGCCTCCAGCCTTATCTGTATCCCAATGCGAATCTCGACTTCATCTTCATCACGTTCTTTGGCGAGCTCGTCTTCATGGTCTGGTTGCTCGTTAAGGGATGGACGCTTCAAGGGCCACCCCAAACGTCATCTGTCTAGCCGGCGGACGCGCGCACGCGGTCGCTCGCTAGAGAACCTGCGAGGAACTTTGTTCGAGACGGGTCGCCGCGTCTTTAAGTCGGAGCGAGTCGTTGAGGCTTGGCTGCGAACGCGCCGCCTCAATGAGCGCGAGCAGGGCTTGCTCGATGCCTTGCAGCCGGACGTGAATCCAATGATCGGGGCTTCCGGGAGTCGGGGTTTCACTCATGATGCATCACCTCCAGGCCGTACTACGCGGTACACCTAAACGGCACCCCTGAGGATTCATCGCGGCGCTACCCCTCCTCGCGCTCCGATTTTTGGCCGATGCGGTCGTAAGAGCGCAGAGATGGAAAGAGGATGGACCAAAGCGCCACGACGGCGAGCGTCATGGCGCCCCCGAAAACAACCGATGCTACCGTGCCCACGAGCGCGGCCAGGACGCCCGACTCGAACGAACCCAACTGGTTCGACGCGCCGATGAAGATATTTTCGATCGCGCTGACTCGCCCGCGCATCGCATCCGGGGTGTCGAGTTGTACGAGCGTCGTTCGAATGACCACGCTGACGATGTCAAAGGCGCCGGTCGCCGCCAGAGCGACAAGCGAAAGTACGAGGTTGTGAGAGAGACCGAACACGATCGTAGCCACGCCGAATCCGGCGACGCACCACATCAAAAGGGGGCCGGCGCCGCGCGCGATCGGATAGCGCGCCAGATATGCGGCGACCAGGGCCGCGCCGACCGCCGGCGCGCTGCGCAGCGCGCCGAAGCCGATAGGCCCGACGTGGAGAATCTGCGTTGCGTAAATCGGCAACAGGGCGGTTGCGCCGCCGAAGAGCACGGCAAACAAGTCGAGCGAGATCGCGCCCAAAATCACGGGATGTTGGAAAATGAACCGTATCCCGGCGATCGCGGCTCCGGGCTGCAGCGCCTTCTCATCCACCGGCCGCGGCGTGAGGAACAGAAATGCCAGAGCGCCCAGCGCATACATCGACGCTGCCACGAGGAAGGCCACGGGTAGACCGATGGCGATCAGGATGCCACCTAAAGCGGGGCCCGCGATCGTGACGACCTCGCCGACCGACGTCGTCATCGCCTGTGCGCGGACGAAACGCTCGGAGTGAACGATCCCGGCCAGCAGCGCTCGTTCTGCAGGCGTTCCGAGACTATGCGCGACGCCGATCACCAAAACTGCGGTGAGATTCACGGCGAGCGATCGCGATCCGGACACCACGAGAGCGACAAAGCCCAGCAGCGCGATCATTTCTCCAAGCGCGCAAACGACGCAAACGATACGGCGATCGAACCGATCGGCCAGCATCCCAGCGGGAATCGCCAGGAGCAGCGTCGGCACGAACAGCACGAGCCCCACCAAGCCGATGTCCAACGGGTTATGGCGCAGTCCGTAGATTTGCCATGCGATCGCGACGGTCTCGATGCTGTATCCGAGTTGTGTGCCCTGACGCGCTACAAAATAGGCGAAGAACTCGCGGTCGCGCAAGAGATCCCGCATCTAAGGCTCGATTCCGATCGCGATACGTACCATCCAGCGTGCTTACTATGCATTTGCTTTCACCGAACCTTGCCTCGGCGTTTACATCCGTAAGGCGCGATGCTACGATGCTGACCCGGAGGGGCCGGATGGAGCGCCGCCCGTTCCGGCCCGGCATTCCGGGATCGACGAAGGGAGTTGGGCAATGGCCGCAATCTCAGCCCCAGTCGCACCAGGGGCATCTGGACTCTCGACTCTGCAGTTGTATCTGTTGCGCGGAACGTACGCGCTGATCTCGGTCTTCCTAGTGACGAGCATCTGGCCCGGCGTGATTCACCACGACAAGTTGGCCTTAATGCACGGTGTGGCGCGCAGCTTGTTAGCCGCGATGGCGCCGCTGATGCTGCTGGGTCTTCGCTATCCGGTCAAGATGCTGCCGATACTCTTCTTCGAACTGGCCTGGAAGACGATCTGGCTGCTCTTTTTCGCCATGCCGCTGTGGACGGCTCACCAGGTCGATGCCGATACGTGGGATACCATCAAGGCTTGCGCGCTGGTTTGGGTAATATTCCCGTTCACCATCCCGTGGCGCTACGTGTTCGACACGTACGTCAGGGCGCCGGGAGATCGATGGAACTGATCGGACGACGTCGCCGCGGCTAAACGGTGCCTGCGGAGACGACGGCCCGCTCGTAGCACATCGTGCTGGCGACCTTGGCACCGGATTGATAATAGTCGACCAAGAGCTTCTCGACTTTCTCGTTCCAGTGAGCCTCCGCCCAGAGGTGCCGCGTCTTCCAGCTCATCGTGATAATCACACGCTTGCCGTCGTCGGCTTCAAAAACCCGCCCCTCGAGAAAACCCTCAAGCCCGTCGATGACTTCTCGCATCAATTCAGCCGTCCGATTCGCGAACGAGGGGGCTTCGTCCGACATGAACGATACATCCAAAATGAGTACGACGGGTACGTCGTCACGGTTTCGTGCATCACTGTTCGATGCTTCAGTCATTTGCTGGCCGTCCTCTTAGCGATCTGCGCGCCTATTGCGTTCCGGTCCTGCCCCACCTGGCCGCGACTCCGTTCGTAGCGCGGCGACCGCACTCCCCTAAGGGAGATTCACGCGAACAGCGACCTCGAAATGTAGCGGCGCTATCTGCGAGCAGCACCACGATGACCTTGCCGTCCGCGTCCCAACGCGACGCTTCGCGCAAAGCAGCCGAAAGAGCCGCGCCGGACGACGGCCCCGCGAGATCTTAGACCAAGGCGCTCTTGATATTCAGGCCGGATTTATCGCTTGCGCTGGTGGATCACGAGTTGGTTGCCCTCGGAGTCCTCGCCGGTCGCCATGAAACATGTGGCGCCGTCTTTAGGGTCGCCGATCGTGACGCCGCGGGAGCGAAGCTCGGCAACCGTTTTGGGTGCGTCGGCGACGGCAAACATGACTCCGTGTCCGCGCTCCCAAGGCAATCCGGCCTCGGCCGGGTTCCACAGCTCGAACGTCGAGCCGTCGGGAAGTTCGAACTCGGCTCCGTTCTCGCCGATCTCTGCCAACGGCAGCTGCAGCACGTCGCGGTAGAAGGCAATCGCGCGCGAAAGATCTTTGACCATATACGTGTGAGCGTCGATACCGGTTATGTTCATGCGGCGCTACGAGCGGTGGCAGGTCACTTTGAAATCCGGCTTAACCTGCGTCATGGTCGAATATCCGATGATGTCAAAGGTACTCCGATCGGTGCGCACGACTTCGACACGGCCAAGCTTACCGTCGAACGTGGCGTTGTCCGCCCATTGTTCCGTGTTCCCGGCAAACGGCTTGGCGAACGAGACCGCCCACATGCCCTGGTTGTCGAGGCTCGTTTGCACGTAACGATCGTTCTTCGTGTCGAACGTCGTAACGATCGCAAGCTGGTACGTGGTGGTCATTTTCCCTTGCGCCGGGACGACGACCGAATCACGCATGACGCCGTTCTCGATCGCGTAGGTCGCGGTCGAGTTCGAATCCGGTTCGCCGACGGCCGCACAGGCCCACGTGCCGACGTAGTATTGCATCGCGTCCATCCCACCGGAGGTCTGGGCACCAGCCGGCGCGGCGACCGCCGCAACGAACGCGAAGAGCACAAGAAAACGCATTGGACCACCTCCACTTCACCGTTTCAGACGCGGGGGTCGCGCCTTCCTCCGGCGTCAGGTATCAGGCACGCGGGTTCTCGCAATGAGGCCCACGTCATGCGGCCCACCTCTTTCATTCTTGGCGAGGTTCTACGCGACGGCACCGAGGAGGCCATCACGCGGATCCCACACGAAACCTTTCGTATGTCGAAGTTGATTTACATGACTAATACGTCGCTCGACGGTTACATCGAGGACGAAACCGGTGGCTTCGATTGGGTCAATCCCGATCCGGTATTCGCGTTCATCACCGAGTTGTTGCAGCCGATTGGAACCTTTCTCTTGGGGCGGCGACTCTATGAGACCATGACCTACTGGGATGCGGCGGTGGAGAGTTATCCGTCCGAACAGCGCGGCTTCGCACGGACCTGGCAGAAGCTCGAAAAGATCGTCTTTTCACGAACCCTGAAAGGCGCTGCGACACGCGGGGCGCGTGTCGAGCGGGACTTCGACCTCGAGGCTATTCGGAAACTCAAGCTGGAATCGGACCACGACATCAGCATTGGCGGCGCCGAGCTTGCGGGACTTGCGCTCAAAGCCGATCTCGTCGACGAATGTCACGTGTTTCTCAACGCGGTGATCGTCGGCGGCGGAAAGCCGGCATTCCAAACCGCCTTACGTCGGAATCTCGAGCTTCTTGAGACGCGCCGGTTCGGTACCGGAGTAGTACACCTGCGCTATCGCCTACGAGGCGATACTGCTTAAGGAACGAGACGACATCAACTCTCTTCTCTGCCGAATACCTCGGGTTGTTGCTAGAGTGCCTTTGAAGGAGTTCTGCAAGGGGAGATTCCACGTGCACGGCGCCTTTATTGCGCTGACGGTCGTATGCCTCAGTCTTTCGGCGTGCGGCAGTTCTCATTCGCACTCGGCGAGCGCTTCGACTGGGCTCGCACTGCCCGCTCCATCGGGCGCGGCAGCGATCGGGTCCGTATCGCTGCATCTGGTCGACAGCACGCGCTGGGATCCGCTCGCGCCGACGCGCATGCACCGATCGCTCATGGTCACGCTGTGGTATCCGGCGCGGGAGTCTACGGATCGAGTTGCCGCGTATCTCGATGGAGGCGCTGCGCGCGTCATCGATAGCGAGTTGGATGTGCCGGCCGGAACCTTTGAGTCAGCCCGTTCGCATGCGCGCAACGAAGCTGCCGTCGCAACTCCTGGAGGACACGGATACCCCGTCGTAATCTATTCCCCCGGCTACGGTTCGTGGCGCAACGCCAGTACGGCGCTCACAGAGGAACTCGTCAGCCACGGCTTCGTCGTCGTCACCATCGACCATCCTTATGATGGGATCGCGGTCGAGTTCCCAAACCGCACGGTTGTAAAGGCGAGTCCGCTCGAGGTACCTGCCAATACAAAGGTCCTCACCTTCAGCGCGTGGGACGCGATGGTTAAACCGCTTCTCATCGTCAGAGTCGCCGACGTCCGCTTCGTTGTCGACGTTCTAACGGCAATCGATGAGGGACGTAACCCCGACGCCGAACGGCACCCCCTGCCGGGCCACATCGCCGGAGCGCTCGATCTCCGTAGGATCGGTATGTTTGGCCATTCGCTCGGCGGAGCGACTGCGGCACAAGTCATGCGTACCGATAAGAGGATTCGCGCCGGGCTGTCACTCGACGGCCCGATACCAGGCGCCCAGCGAACGGCGTGCATCGAACAACCGATCATGCTGATCCGCTCGGTTAGTCCAGCGATTGAACGGTTGACCATCCCGAGTTGGACGGCTGCAACGCATTCGCTATGTGGTTGGCACCTATCCGTGTCTCTGAACGGTTCGGGGCACAACGACTTTACGGATCTCACGGTTTTTGCGCGCCAGCTCGCGCTCGGTCAGCCGCAGCGAGCCGCTTGGTCGCTAGGTTCCGTCGATGCACGCAAAGCGGTCGCTTTCGAACGAACCTACATCGTAGCTTTTTTCGAACGATGGCTCGGCAACCGACTCCCCCCAAATCAGCAGAAGACCGGTATGCGCTGCGCGAAGCCGCGTTACTTGTCCATGCGGTGATGGCAAACTTCAAAGCGGTTTCCCAACGGGTCTTCGAAGAAAACCGCGTAGAACGTCGGATGGTGCTGCGCGAAGTATCCGGGACCATCCACATTTTGTCCACCCTGCGCGCGCACGAGCCGCGCTACTTCATCTACGAATGCGGTGCTCGGTGCGGCGAGGGCGATGCGCGTGGCGGCCGGGTGTGCATCCGGGTCCTCGAAGACGTTGAAGAAATCCGCTCGAACGGTGCCGTACCGGCGCGTATATCCGTAGCGAGCGACGCGCGTCGTCGTCGGCTCGGTACCGAAAAGCGCCATCAGAGCGTCGTAGAAGGGTCGAACGCTGTCGGCATCGCTGACCCGAAAGTCTATGTGGCTAAAGAGCGGAAACGCGTACCTCTCGTAATACCGCTTGCGTCCCTCGCGTAGGTCTTCGTTCGACTGCATCTCGCTCACGAATTCGCTCCTTGCTAGCGCTGAGTTAAAGTGCCGGCTAGAACCATAGCGACGACGGCCACCGGAGCGCTCTGCTTTCTATAGTCGAGGACGCAGCGGGCTTTATGCGTTAACCGGCATTTTCAAAATTGCCGAGGCAAAGTCATCGACGTTGGTTTCAAGAGCAAAGTGGCCGGCGTCCAAAAATCGGACGTCCGCATTTGGCACGTCACGCTTGAACGCCTCGGCGCCTGGTGGAATGAAGAAGGTGTCGTTCTTTCCCCATATGGCCAGCAATGGAGGCCGGTGTGTTCGGAGGTATTGCTGATACAAGGGGTAGCGTTCGATATTCGATTTATAGTCGAGCTTGAGGTCGGCCTGAAGATCCATCATCCCCGGGCGGGCAAGCAGAGCCGCATCCAGCCAATAAGCCTCGGGCTCGATCGTGGCGGGGTCACTCACCCCTTGAAAATACGCTTCACGGACCCCACTAAGCGGCATACGTTCCTTAATCGTCTCACGAATGGCCGGTGAGGGCTGCCTCCAATAGGCACGCAATGGAGCCCAAGGACCGTCACCCAGTCCTTCCTCGTATGCTGCCGTTCTGCGAGACGATTGCGGTAATCCTATCCGGATTGGCGACCGCCAGATTGAATCCGACGGGCGCGCCGTAATCGAACACGTACATCGCAAAGCGTCGTAACGAAAGTTCGTTCACAAAGCCCTGAATCGTCTTTGTGAGACCGGCGAAAGAAAATTGATACGCCTCTCCATCTTCGATCGTCGTAAATCCGAAGGAGGGCAGACCTGGTGCAATCAGGTGAAATCGTCGAATGACGGACGTTTGCCATGCGGATGTTCCTTTCCCGAGTGGCGGCTCGCTTGCTTGACACGGCGGCCAAGTGAGTGCGAGCATATTTGCTCCCCACTTTCCTCTCGCGAAAGAGGTTCGCGTGGGTTTCAGCTTCGCAAATTCGGGGCGGGTTTTATACAAAATGGAACGGCGTTACTTCGTTCGCATGGCCAGGACAGGTACGGCGCTGCTCGCGAAGGTCAAGGACGGCGGGACGTTTGCATTCGCTCAAAACAAAACCGAGGGGCATCGTCTTCGGACAAAGTACGCGTCGATCATACGAGCCATGCAGCCAAGGGCGACTCTCACTAAGTGCCGGCGAGGAAAATGATGTTGAACCGTCTTAAACCTGTAGCACTTGCAGTGCTCGCGGCCACGTTGTTGCTGCCGATCGCCCGCGTCTCCGCACAGGACGCAGGCGCACCAAGGGGCGTTCACAACATCGTGCTCGTCCACGGCGCGTTTGCCGATGGATCGAGCTGGGCTAAAGTGATTCCCCTGTTACAGGCAAAGGGCTATAACGTCGTAGCCGTACAGAATCCGTTGTCGTCGTTAGCCGACGACGTCGCTGCGACCAAGCGCGCGATTGCGCAGATGAACGGACCGGTAATTCTCGTCGGGCATTCCTGGGCGGGAATGGTCATCAGTGAAGCCGGAAACGATCCCAAAGTTGCCGGCTTGGTGTATATCTCTGCACTCGTACCGGAAAAGGGTCAGTCCGCGGCCGATACGACCAAGGGATATCCCGCCGCTCCCGGTGGTGCGCAAGTTAAACCAGATGCTGCGGGCTACCTGAGCATGACGCGCAAAGGCATCGACGAGGATTTTGTTCCCGGGCTACCCGCCGTTGAGCGCGCGATCGTGTATGCAACGCAGGGGCCGTGGAACTCCGCCGCTTTATCGGAAAAGGTTACGAACCCGGCGTGGCAGTCGAGGCCGTCGTGGTTGATCGCGGACGCCAACGATCGCATGATCCCGCCCCAGTACGAACTGGACAGTGCAAAACACATTCACGCGAAGTTGACGATTCTTGCAGCCGGTCATGTTCCGATGCTCTCGATGCCGGATCGCGTAGCGGCCGTGATTATCGGCGCTGCCAACTCCCCGGTGAAATAAGGCATGACGGACGCAACGGCAACGGGTACCGCTCGTCAGATTCTCGGCGCCGCACCGATCGAATCGCTCAAAGGCGAGGAACCGCCTGCGAAGATCGTCATCGACCCACCGCTTGCGGATTCGTTGGCGATCGGGCGTGTGGTGATTCAGTACTGCGCGCAAAACTTGCACATTCGACCGGTCTACGGCGAGGCGGCACTTACCGTGTCACCGCGCATCGGCCACATTCACGTCTTTGTCGATGACGCGCAGTGGCGCTGGCTCGACGCGAGCGGCGAACCGCTCACGATTAACGGCCTTCCGCCGGGACCGCACAAAGTGCGTATCCTACTGGTCAACGCCAACCATCAACCGCTGGACGAAGGAACGATCGAATTCGTCGTGCCGGCGCATTAGAGTATAGAGCCGCAATTGGAGAGATAAATGGACGAAGTACGAGTCGAACAATCCGTCTATCAAATGCCGCCGCGCGAGGGGTTTACCGTCGCGTACTTTCTCACCGTGGCCGACCTCAAGCGATCCGCTGAATTCTACCAAACGGTCTTCGGCGCGGAAATCGTGAGCATGGGCGATGGAGACGCACCGCCGTACATCAAAATCGCAAACATGTGGCTCATAATCAACGTTGGGGGCGGTCCGACACCAGATAAACCAACGGTGACGCTCCGCCCCCCACCCGACCCCAATGAGATCAGTAGCTTCATGAATCTCCGTGTAGCAGATATTCAAGCGTGCTACAAGTTGTGGAAGAGTCGGGGAGCGACGTTTCTCACCGAACCTCTGGACAAGTATGGTGAGACGCGCTGCTACATCCGCGATCCTGACGGTTACATCATCGAAGTCGGGCAAAGCAAAGCCGGGGTCCCTTACGGATAAAAAGTGGCCGAGGAAAACGGTGTAGTAATAATGGGCGCATCAGTGGATGAGCACTGTATTGAAAGGGGTCGTCGATGAGCAGCATACAAGTCGAACGGAAGAGCTATGAGATGCCCCCGCGCGACGGGTTCACCGTCACACATTTTATCACCGTCGCCGACATCGACCGATCGGCCGATTTCTACGAAAGGGTCTTCGGCGGCCGCATTCTGAGCCGAGGCGACAGCAAAGGTGCGTCCGGGCATATTCAGATCGCGAATACGTGGCTCATCGTCAACGTCGGGGGCGGGCCGACCCCGGACAAGCCTACGGTAACGCTCGGCGTCCCCGCCGACCCGGATCAGATCAGCAGCTTTATGAATATCCGTGTTGCGGATATTCAAGCGTGCTATGAATTATGGAAAAGTCGAGGGGCCGAGTTCCTCACGGAACCGATCGCCAAGTACGGCGAGATTCGCTGCTACATCCGCGATCCTGACGGTTATATTATCGAGGTCGGACAGAGCACCGATCTCACATACGGCTAGGGGCGAAAAATGAGACGCCATGCGGTCGGGAGCGGGGACGCGTGGCGATCGAGCCCGATGCGCCGCAAAGCCTCCGCGTTCGTTGCGCCGGCTAGCCGCGAACGCCTCCCCACTTAACGGGGAGCCAACGCGGGTGGCGAAAGGCGTCTTATGACTGCGATACCCCAGCGGAAAACTCCAGGGGCGCTTCCTACGGGGGCGGTGACGTTCGTCTTTACGGACGTCGAGGGAAGTGCGCAACGATGGGACCGCGACCGGGCGCCCATGGAACGGGCTATCCGACGCCACGACGAGTTGATCCGCGCGGCGATCGACGACCACGGCGGCCACGTCTTTAAAACCATCGGCGATGCGTTCTGCGCGGTCTTTAACCGCCCGGAAGACGCCGTCGCCGCGATCCTGGGCGCTCAGCGTGCGCTTGGCAAGGAAGATTTCTCGGCCGTGGACGGTTTGCGGGTACGCGCGGCGATCCATACCGGCACTGCCGACGAGCGCGGCGGCGATTACTTCGGGCCGGCGGTCAACCGCGTCGCGCGCCTGCTGGCCATCGGCCACGGCGGGCAGGTGCTCGTCTCGGGCGTGACGGCCGATCTGGTGCAAGGCGAATTGCCGTCGCAAGCGAGCCTGCGCGACTTGGGCGAACATCGCCTGAAAGATCTTGCGCGACCCGAATACGTGTATCAACTGCTCGCCCCCGATCTGACTGCCGAGTTCCCGCCGCTGCGTTCGCTCGAGTCGCTGCCGAACAACTTGCCCTCGCAGATGACGTCGTTTATCGGCCGTGACGCGGAGATCGCCGAGATCACTACGCTCGTCGAGCAGCATCGTCTGGTCACGTTGACCGGCTCGGGCGGCGTCGGAAAGACGCGCGCGTCGCTGCAAGTGGCGGCGAACATGCTCGACGGTTCGGGCGACGGCGTTTGGCTCATCGAATTGGCGCCGCTGTCGAGCGGCGACTACATTCCGTCAACCGTGGCGCAGGCGCTCGGGATAAAGCTCGATCCCGAGGGCAATCCGGCTGAGAATCTCGCCGTTGCGCTAAAGTCCAAGCAGATGCTGCTGGTTTTCGACAACTGCGAACATCTCGTCGAGGCGGCATCGCAAGTGATCGGGGCGATTCTGCATCGCTGTCCGAAGATCAAGGTTCTGGCGTCGAGTCGTCAGGGACTCGGACTCCAAGGTGAAGCGGCCTACCGAATGCCCTCGCTTACGCTTCCAGATTCGTCAACGAACCTTACGACGGCCAACGCCGCAACCTTCGCGGCGGTCGCGCTCTTCGCGGAGCGCGCGAGCGCGGCGGATAACCACTTTGCGCTCACCGACGAGAACGCGCCGATGATCGCGGACATCTGCCGGCGACTGGACGGGATTCCGCTGGCAATCGAACTTGCCGCGTCGCGCGTGAAGATGCTCAGCCCGCGCCAACTGCGCGAGCGGCTCGACGAGCGGTTCCGCGTGCTGACCGGAGGCAGCCGGGACACGTTGCCGCGCCAGCAGACGCTGCGCGCGATGATCGACTGGAGTCACGATTTGCTCGACGAGCGCGAGCGCGTGCTGTTCCGGCGCTTGGGCATCTTCGCCAACGGCTTCACGCTCGAGGGAGCGGTCGCCGTGGGCTCGGGCGAGGACCTCGACGAGCTCGACGTGTTCGACGTGCTCGCTTCGCTGGTGGACAAGTCGCTGGTGCTCGCCGAAACCGACGGCGATTCGCTGCGGTACCGCTTGCTCGAATCCACGCGAGCCTACGCGCTGGAGAAACTGTCCCATGCCGGCGAGCGCGACGCGATCGCAGGCCGTCACCTGACATACCTGCGCGATCGTTTTGTGGGACTCTGGGACCATATGGATCGCACGGCTCGAACGGGCCTCCTGACGCGTGCGCTCATCACCGAACTCGACGACGTTCGGTCGGCGCTCGACGGTGCGCTACAACGCGGGGACATCGTCGAAGGCGGCGAGTTACTCGCTGCCAGTGGAGCGGTGACGATCCTTGGGCTCGAGGACGAGACCGCCGCGCGCTGCGAAGCGTTCCTTATCGCGCTCGGCGAGGTCGAGCCGTTGCTGCGGACCCGATTGCTCATCACGTTCGCGGGGGCTCTCGACCGTCTTGGCCGCGGGAAGACCTTGGTCGAGGTTGCTGCGCAGGCACTCGACGTTGCGCGCTCTTGCGGCGACGGTCCGATACTGGCCGCGGCCCTCCATCAATATGCTACCTCGTTGATGCGCCAAGGACGACTTGACGATAATGAGGCGGCACTGAACGAAGCCGAGGCAATCCCAGGCCTGTCGCCTAGGCTTCGTCTAGCTCTAAGCAGCCGACGAGGAAATTTGCAGCTCATCCGCGGTGATTACGAGAATGCTGCGACAATTTTCGAGCGTCTTATCAAGGAGCATCGGGGTCTCGGCAATACCGACGAGGCCGTCAAGGTCACTCTTAACCTCGGAGAAGTCGAGCACGGTCGAGGGCGGACCGAGCGCGCAATTGCACTCGCTCGCGAAGCTCTTCCATTGCTGCACGGACTCGACGCCGTGCTCGGCAATGCTAACCTGACGGGGTATCTCATCTCGATCGACGATCTTGCCGGTACCATGGAAGCAGGGCGCGCCACCGTCGCGGCTTGCGAAACCGACCTGGGAAGCGCGTTTGTTGCGATGGCCCTCGAGCACGTTGCACTGGCGCATGCGCTCGGGGGCGATCTGCAACGTGCGGCGACCTTAGAAGGCTATTCGGCGACGGCATTCGTGCGTCATGGATTCCTGCGCGAGGGCACCGAGACGAAGACCTATGAACGCCTTACCGCGCTCTTGAAGGAGGGGCTCGCGACCGAAGAGATCGAGCAACTCAGCGCCGCCGGCGCGGCGCTCGAACCGAACGCCGCGATCGCTCTCGCGCTCGGGGAAAACACGTAGCTCCGGCATGTTAGTTTCGATTTAGATGTTAAACGTATAGCCCAGCAACGGTCCGCCTTTGTACGGACCTGTCCGCGTATCGCGAGATTCAAGTTCGGCGTTCCTCCGGGGCACAGGCATTTTATCTACCCATAACGCTTGCGTGGGACCGGCCCTTCTTCGTGAAGAACGGTCAAGATTATGAATCGCGCATTACGCCCGTTGTTACTTCTGGCCGCGGCGTGCGCGCCCTGGTCGGGATGCAGCGGGTCTACCTCCTGGGTTTCGGCCTGGGAATCGCGCAAGAAACGCTCCCCGGCCTAGGAACGTTCTGGGTTTACGAAGGCGGGACGTTCGGCTACCGGATGATCTACTTCTACTTTCCGCTCACGCGAACCGTCTATGCGATCGGACTCAATAGCATGCCCGGCGAAAAACAAGACCAGAGCGGCCACTTGATGGGAACGATTTACAAGACGCTCCAAGCCAACAACGCGATCTAAACCCGGAAAAAAAAAGTATCCAACATTCGCGACGATACCGCGGGGAACCGTTGACGATCTCGTAGGCTGGGGAACGGGTCGATTCCAAATAACGGCGAACGAGCCGCTATGAAAATCTTTTGGCGAGTCCTGCTCGTGCTGGTCGTCGTTCTGCCGGTCACGTATAGCACCGGTAGCGCCGCGAGCGCTCGACTTGCTCCCAGCGTCCAAAGTGCGATTGCTGCAGCGGTAAACAAAAACCTCGCAGTCTACGGCGGTTCGCAGCCCGTACCGGGCGTCATCGTCGGCGTTTGGGTCCCCGGGAAAGGTGAGTTCACCAAAGGGTTTGGCTACTCGAATCTGGCGCCGAAGAACCCGATGGCGCTCGACGACCACGTTCGCATCGGCAGCAACACGAAAACGTTTGTCACGAGCGTGCTGCTGCAGCTGGTCGACGAGCGGAAACTTAGCCTCGACGATACGATCAGCAAGTTCGACCTCGGGCTGGCCGTCCCGAACGAAAAGCTCATCACGCTGCGCCAGTTAGCAGAAATGCGCAGCGGAATCATCGATTTCTCGGCGATTCCAGCGGTACAAAAGCAGAGTCTCGCGTGGGTGGTGCGCCAGACGCCGCGAGATTGGATAACGATCGCCGGCAAGCAGCCGCCGCTCTTCGCTCCCGGAGCGAAGTATAACTATAGCAACACTAATTGGTTGCTGCTGGGCTTGATCATCGAGAAGGTGACCGGCCATACGATCGAAGCAGAAATACACGATCGCCTGTTGGCTCCGATGGGCCTGACGCAAACGACCTTCCCAACGACCGACTGGGGCATGCCGGCGCCCTACGCGCACGGATATTCGCTGAACGAAAAGAAGCAGTGGATCGACGAGTCGGCGGTGGCGCCGCCCTCGGTGTCCTGGGCGGCGGGTGTCATGATCTCTGATATGGCCGACATGAAGAAGTGGGTGAAAGCCTACGTGACGGGAACGACCAACAGCGCCGCGACGCAAAAAGCGCGGCTCGCGTGCTTGCCGACCGGCGAGGGCAATTTAGAGTTTGGCCTAGGGATTGGCTGTTCGGCAGGTTGGTACGGGTATACCGGCGGTATTATCGGTTACAATACCGCCGCGTATTATATACCGGCCACCGGAGCGACGATCATCGTCTTCGTCAACAGCGATCAAGAAAAACCGGTCCCCGGTGTTGCAAACGCGATCTTCCGCGACATCGCGAAAATCATCACTCCCAACAACGTACCCTACGTGAAGTAACGTCGTAGATGATGCAAACGAAGTAGCCGCCAAAGGCAACTCGCGATCGCGAGCGACAGATACACTTGGCTCGCGAGACCGCGATTTGACGTTATCGGTCGCGGGCGACGCAACGAAAGCCGAGATGGCTCATCGACGTGTCAATGGTCTGCGGCGATCGAGCCGCAGGACGAAACCGCAAGCAATAGTTCGGGGCGCAGAGATGCGAGCCACCCTTAATCACCCGGCGCGGAATCTTTACTTGAGGATTCATCGGATCGAAGCTTTCTTCGATCGTAGCTCCGCGCGTCGGCGCCTCGCCGCAGCACGGTTTGGATTGCGGGGAGCTTGCCGAATACCACTCGGCTGTCCACTCCCAGACATTGCCGGCCATGTCGTAGAGCCCGTTCCCATTAGGCGGGAAGGAACCAACCGGCGACGTCCGTTCGTACCCGTCGAGCAAAAGATTCTGCCAGGGGAACTCACCCTGCCAAGTGTTGGCCATGATCTTCCCCTCGGGGAAGATCTCGTCGCCCCACGTAAAAATCGCGCCTTCCAGTCCGCCGCGCGCGGCGAACTCCCACTCGGCCTCCGTGGGGAGCTCTTTGCCAGCCCAGTGCGCGTACGCCTCCGCATCCTGACAGGCGATGTGCACGACGGGATGATCCGAAAGGCCGTCGATTGACGAGTCGGGGCCTAGCGGCCGCCTCCAGTACGCACCAGGCGTCCACTGCCACCAGCGCGACCAGTCGTCGAGGTTGACGGGGCCGCCGGTGCGATGGAAAACGACTGACCCAGGGACGCAGAGTTCGGCGATGGCGTCGGGATATTGCTCTGGATCGATCGGCCGCTCGGCAACCGTTACGTAACCACTCGCCGCAATAAACCGCGCAAACTCCTCATTAGTAACGGGGTAACGGTCTATCGCAAATGACCCCACGCGAACCCGCCGGACCGGACGTTCCTCAGGATAGAAATCGTTCGATCCCATGAAGAACTCGCCGCCTTCGATCCGAACGGTCTCGCAGGATGTTATGCTGCTCATCGTACCGTGTCATCACGTAGAGAAGTTTGCCCCGCGCTTTGCGCAGAGACGGTTGTCGGGCGCGACTCACGCCGCGCCCGACAGCGTCGCGACCCGCACTCAGTGCGTAGACAGCGCAAGCTTTAGTCGCTCATCCGCCGTTATCAAGTGATCGGCGTTCTTTGCATCTTTGTCGATATCGATCTGGACCCATTCGATCTTGCCGGAGAAGGTTGAGTTGCCAACCTCGTAGTCATCGCTAACTGCCGTTCCACGATCCGTCCCAACGTCGAGTTTGTCGTCAGCGGAGAAGATCATCGGCTCCGTCCGGTCGACGCGCCCTTGGCCGGTCTGCTTGCCGTCAACGTAGAGCGTGACCGTGCCACCCTTGCCAAGGGCACCCCCATCGTAGGCGAACTCCACCCGCACCTGGTGGGTGCCGGCCGGAAGTGGTTTGTCGCCTTTGATCTTAAATCGTTGCACTCCGAACAGATTGTAGCAGTAGATTAGGCGCCCGTCATCGACGTACAAGCTCCATCCGCCGAACGCGCCGCCTTGCGCGATGATAACCCCTTTCGCGCCCCCATCAGGCACTTGAATCTCAGCGGTAACAGACGACGACTTGTTCTTGACATTGAGAGCGATGTTCTCCGAAAGGCCCGTCATTCGGGCGAACAGCAATTGCGAGTTACCGCGGATCAGCGTTGGACGGCCGGCAATCTCGGGATTGAACCGCTCCGCCTTTCGATCGTCCAGTGGCAGCACATTGTATTTTACTGCCTCGATGAGGAACTGGCGCTGCATCTCGCGCAGCTTCTCCGGGTTTTCCTTCGCGATATTCTTGGACTGCGTCCAGTCGTCCGGTCCGTACAGCTCCCATACATCATCATCGTACGCAGGTAGCGTACCGGTCATAATCCACGGGATGCTGTGTATAGTGCACGCACTCCATCCTTTGTGGTAGACGCCGCGGTTGACCAGCATCTCGAAATACTGCGTTTCACGGTGCTCTGGAGCCTTTGCGTCGTGGAACGACGGGACCATGGACTTCCCCTGCAGCGCCATCTGCTGCACGCCGTTCACAAACGTCGGCTCAGGAATGCCGGCCGCGTCGAGAATCGTCGTGGCAATGTCAATGACGTGGCTGAACTGCGTGCGGATCTCTCCGTGCCCCGCAAACCCCTTCGGCCATCGCACGATCGTTCCATTGCGCGTGCCCCCCCAGTGCGAGGCGATCTGCTTCGTCCACTGATACGGCGTATCCAGCGCATGAGCCCATCCGACCGCATAGTGATTGAGTGCCTTATGCGTGCCGAAATCATTGATCCGAGACATCATGAACTCGGGCGTCTCGATGTCCATGCAACCGTTTAGAGGAATCATCCAGTTGAACGTACCGTTCGGACCCGCCTCGGCCGATGCGCCGTTATCGCCGGTGATAAGGATGACCAGCGTATCGTCGAGGATGCCGTCGCTCCTGAGCGCATCGATCACACGGCCCATCTGGAAATCGAAGTGTTCCATATAGCCGGCATAAACTTCCATCTGTCGCGCAAACACGGGCTTCAGGTTTGCCGGCACGTCGTCCCAAGCCAAGATCTCCTTCGGTCGAGCCGTCAGTTCGGCGGACGCCGGAATGACGCCGAGTTTCTTTTGACGCTCGAAGATCTGGCCTCGGAGTTTGTCCCAGCCTTCGTCGAACTTGCCCTTGTATTTATCCGACCATTCCTTCGCAACATAGTGCGGCGCGTGCGTCCCGGCGGGCGCATAGTAAACGAAGAATGGCTTTTCCGGCATGAGTGCCTTCTGCTGTCGCACCCAGTCGATCACATGATCGGCGACGTCCTCGTCAAAGTGGTAGCCTTCTTCAGGCGTCTTCGGCGGGTCAACCGGTGTCGTACCGTGCAACAAATCTGGGGCATACCAATCCGCTTCCGCGCCGAGGAATCCGTAGAAGTACTCGAATCCACCGCCCATCGACGGCCACTGATTGAACGGCCCCATCTGACTCGTCTGCCACACGGGAGTCTCGTGGCACTTACCTATGTGAGCGGTCGCATAGCCGTTGAGGGTCATGATCTGCGCCAACGGGGCAGCCGTGTTAGGGCGAACCGCGCTATAGCCGGGCGCCGAGGTTGCAATCTCCGTGATGACGCCCATTCCGACTGAATGGTGGTTCCGGCCGGTGAGCAACGCCTGGCGCGTCGGCGCGCACAACGCGCAGACGTGGAAGCGATTGTAGGTGAGGCCTTCGGCAGCTGAAGCGTTCGATATTCGGCGTTGCGCACGGACCGCCGAACCGGCTTGTCGCTCCGAAGCCGGCATCATCCATCAGGATGAGCAGAACGTTGGGCGCGCCCTCGGGCGGTTGCAACGGTTCGATCGGAGGGAATTTGCTATCCGGGTCTTTCGCGTCGTAGGTGATCAGCCCATCGTATGGCAGATCCGGAATCGGAAGAACTTCGCGTGCCGGCTTCTTGATTTGGCTCCTTGCGCCATTCTTCGACGTATCCTGGTTTGTCACGTCCGCCTCCCCAATTCTAGGTTTGTGTCGTAGCGCAGTTTGCCGACTCTCGTCAGGTTAAATTGGATGGAACCGCAATGTGCGCACCTAACGGGAACATGCTACCACCCCATGAGAGGGGGCGGCTATCCGAATTCCGCAAGAATTATCTCCGCTGGAGGCGTATTCTGTGGCGCGTAGCCTAGAAAGCCGTCCACTCCGCGGCGAGGTCCCGCCATGCAGTCTATCGTCGCGCTATCGTGGCGCGCTCACAATCCTTAATACGTGGTTAACTATGACGCGGTTCTTCGAGAGCGTCTCCGACGGCTTTTCATCGAATGCGCGTTGATAATCCGTCGAAAACCTCCCGAAGTGAAGAAAGCCCCAGCGCGAGGCCACCTCGGAAACTGTCACGTCCGAGCCGGCGCATAGCTCGCGCCTGGCCCCGTTGAGCCGCATGCGCCGCAGATATGCGATCGGTGGCGCGCCATACGTTTCTTGGAAGCCTAAGAGAAGCGCGCGCATCCCCATGTTCACACTGCCACATAGCTCCTCCATCGAGACGGCCTCGTGCACTCGGTCGAGCATAAAATTGTGCGCGCGCATTGCAATCCGATGTCGCACGGCCATCGACGGCACGTGAAGGTCGGGAACCATGGCTTGTACTAGGTTTTCGACGAGTTGCCGTTCGATAGCTGCGGCGATGCTTGATTTAACCAGAATGTTGTGGTCCTCCATCGCATCGGCAAAGAGACGCAGTGCGTTGGAAACAAACTCGAGACGATGATCGTTGTCGATAAACTTGAATCGCCGCTGGTTCGTGTCGGGATCGCCTTGCCGCCACACAGAGTCGATGCGATGGTCGAGTAAGTGTTGTGCGATGGAAACGCAAAGTCGTCTATTACCAAATCGTGAAAAATAAACGGCCGGCTGTCCGCTCTTGCCTACTAAGACGTCGAGGTCGCCGATTTCACGGCCCAGAAAGACGATACCAGGTAGCCTGCGCAACGGAATGAGAAAGGTGTAGGTATGAGGAGCCAGTTCCCCCCGAAAACTATATCCTCGCGAGCACTCGACAACGGCGATCTGAACGTTCGCCGTGTGAACTAGCTCGATCTTTCCGGCGAATTGGCCGCTGTGCAGCGGCAAGTATATGCTTCTCCAGCGTGTTGCACTGTCCGAGAGTTGCTGAAGATTTGTCAGATTGACCGAGCTTGTTATCCCGGCCGGAAACGGACGCGCGCCAGCGAGATGAGCGACGGGCACCTCATTCATGAGTTGATCCCGGATCCAACGTCGTAACCATTTCCTGATGGCGTCTATTCAGTCGCGCAGTTCAAGGGTGGCGCCTCTTCTACTCACGTACTGGAGGTTGTGGGAAACGAAAGATTGGACTCCCATTCCCGCCTGACCTGTCAGAGTTCGCGGCTACGCCCCGTTGGGTCGCCGCGGGAATCTTCGTCCACCAAAGCGACCAGAGATGCCCAATGTCGCGGCAGCGGTACGCGAGCGGCGCTACGAAAGCGCGAGCACCGACTGCGTGCGAGAATTCAGAAGGCCGGCATTTCTGCAGTCGCGAGAGCATCCGGCGTGAGCCGCTTCCGGATAAAAGCCTTGCTCTTCATAGTCCCTTAATCGCGCCGGCCTGAAGGCAGACCAATGCCGCGGGTGCGGGACGTGCGCCCCGCTACCCTCGAGCTCGCAACGGACGACACCAACGCTGACGGGGAGGAGCAGGCAGTGCGCGAAGGGGCTCACATGAGCGCGATACCGCAGCGGGAAACTCCGGGGTCCCTTCCCACCGGCACGGTAACCTTTGTCTTTACGGACATCGAGGGAAGCGCGCGACGCTGGGACCGCGACCGAGCTGCCATGGAGCAGGCCGTGCGTCGCCACGATGAACTCGTCCGCACGGCGATCGTAGAGCACGGCGGGCACATCTTTAAGACCATGGGCGATGAGTTTTGCGCCGCGTTCACGCGCCCAGAAGACGCCATCGCCGCGATCCTCGACGCGCAGCGAGCGCTCGTATCCGAAGACTTCTCATCCGTTGATGAACTACGGGTTCGGGCAGCGATTAACACCGGAATCGCCGACGAACGTGGCGGCGACTACTTCGGACCGGCGGTCAATCGCGTGGCGCGCCTCCTCACGATCGGACATGGGGGGCAGGTGCTCGTCTCCGGCGTGACGGCCGACGTGGTGCAAGAGGCACTTCCATCTCAAGCAAGTCTGCGCGACCTGGGCGACCACCGCTTGCGCGACCTTACCCGTCCCGAGCGGGTCTACCAACTGCTCGCACCCGATCTCGTTGCGGAGTTTCCACCGCTGCGTTCGCTCGATCTGTTGCCGAACAACTTGCCGCTACAACTGAAATCCTTTGTCGGGCGCGAGGCGGAGATCGCCGACATCACGACGTTGATCGAAAAGCATCCCCTCGTCACCCTGGTCGGCTCGGGCGGCGTTGGCAAGACGCGCGCGTCGTTGCAAGTCGCGGCGAACTTGCTCGACGGCTCGGGCGACGGCGTGTGGTTCATCGAACTCGCACCATTGTCGAGCGGCGACTACATCCCGTCCACCGTCGCGCAGGCCCTTGGGATCACGCTCGCGCCCGAAGGCGAACCGGTGGACAATCTCGTTCGCCCGCTAGAAATCAAAGCACGCATTACTCGTCTTCGACAACTGCGAGCATCTCGTCGAGCCTACGGCTCGCGCCATCGCGGCCATCCTGCACGGCTGCCCGAAGATCAAGATCCTGGCCTCAAGCCGCCAAAGCCTGGGGATCGAAGGTGAAGAGACGTACCGCATGCCCTCGCTCGATCTTCCGCCGGAGGACGAGCGCCTTGCGGCAACCGACGCGATCCGCTCCGCAGCCATCGCGCTGTTCGTCGATCGGGCGCTAGCCGTGGACAAGAAGTTTACGTTAACTGACGAGAACGCGCCGATCGTCACGGAAATCTGCCGGCGACTCGACGGCATCCCGCTGGCGATCGAACTGGCCGCATCGCGCGTCAAAATACTCAGCCCGCACCAACTGCGCGAGCGGCTGGACGAGCGCTTCCGCGTGCTCACCGGCGGCAGCCGCGATGTCTTGCCACGTCAGCAGACTCTGCACGCACTGATCGACTGGAGTTACGACCTCCTCGATGAGCGCGAGCGCATCCTCTTCCGGCGCCTCGGAATATTCGTGAACGGCTTCACGTTGGGGGGGCCGTCGCCGTCGGCGGTGGGGAAGACCTAGACGAACGCGACGTGTTCGACCTGCTCGCGTCGTTGGTCGATAAGTCGCTGGTGTTGGCGGAACCGGACGGCCAATCGCTACGCTATCGTCTGCTGGAGTCGACGCGCGCTTATGCGCTTGAGAAACTCTCGGATGCGCTGGAGCGCGATCCGTTGGCGGGCCGTCACCTGCGGTACCTGCGCGACCGCTTTGCGGAACTGCGGGAGCGCATGGAGCGCACCGCACGCGAGAGCGAACTCACGGTAGCCTTGGGCACCGAGTTGGATGACGTTCGCGCGGCGCTGGACGCGGCGCCGGCGCGCGGGGACGTGCTCGGCGCGGCCGCGCTGCTCGCCGAGCTCGACCGGACTTGGGATCGTCTCGGCCTTGACGACGAGGGGGTCACGCGAATCGAGACGTTCCTCGCGGCGCTTCCCGAGGGCGAACCGTTGCTGCGCGCCCGGCTCTCGACCGTGTTGTACCGTCTGCTCGGCACCATGCAGAAGAAGGCTCGCGCAATGGAGGCGGCGACGCAGGCGGTTGCGCACGCGAGGACAAGCGGTAACGCCGCTACGCTCGCCTGGGCGCTGAGCCAGTATGCGCTGGCCAGTGCGAACCTAAACCGACTCGACGATGCGCAGGCGGCACTGGCTGAGGCCGAAGTAATCCCCGGCACGTCCGCAAACTTGCGCGTCACTCTGCTGCAAGCTCGGTCATTCTTAGCGGGCTCGAGCGGCGACCTCGAGACGGGCGTGCGCATCGACGAGCAGCTCCGCAAGGAGCACCACTCGCTGGGAAACACGCGCACGGAGCACGTTGCGGTTCTAAATCTCGCCGAGCATGAACACGCCAGGAGCCAGACGCAGCGAGCGATTGCACTAATTCGGGAAATTCTTCCCGAGCGGCTGCTCAGCCCTGACAAGACGCTCCTCTCCAATCTGTTGGGTAACCTCGCAGGCTACCTCGTTGCGACCGATGAAGTGCCAGCCGGCATCGAGGCGGCGCACGATGCAATTCGTGGGCTTGCAGCGCGCGAGCCGGACCACGTTCACGTTGCGATAGCAATCGAACACCTAGCGTTGGCGTATGCATTGCAGAACGCGCCGGCGCGAGCGGCTTCACTCGAAGGCTACGTGCAAACTGCATTTCAGCGGCACGGCTTCGTTCGCGAATACACCGAGACGACGACGTACAAACGCCTCACTGCACTCCTGAGCGAGGGGCTTGCGCCTGATGAACTCGCACGGCTGACCGCCGAAGGTGCTGCGCTCACACCCGAGGATGCGATCGCACTCGCGCTTGAGAAACCGTAGCGGCCCCAGTCGCAACGCGCGGTGCATCGCTCATCGTCCTTGCAAGATGCATCGGAAACGCCTAACCGTCGCTTCCGTCTATACGAAGCATGGGGTTGCGGCCGTGTGGCCCGCGAGAATAGTGAACCGCGCCCAATCTACCAATGATATCCCGCTGGAACTGGGGCCAGTCGAGCTAGAAGACATTCGTTTATCCTGTTAATGATTCACTTCGTCCATGAGGAAATCCAGGTCGCGGCGCGGAGCTGACGATCGCCGCCGCCGGGCTGCGGGAATCCGCGCTCCCCAACCATAGGCGACTTGGATGGTCTCTAGTACGACGGTGACCACCAACCGAGCGCCGGCGGATGCGCCGCGGCTCCAAGCAAATACGCTATCTGTATTCCATCGATGGCCGGGCGCTGTTTGGTAACTTCATCAATGGCATGTTCCCCTACGATAATCTGCAAAGAAGAATCGCTCGTCCACCTGATCGTTGGCGTGGGCGATCCATTTTCGTTCATATGCTATTATTTCTACGAGGTCGTTCGCTGTTATGAGCAAGAAATGCTTGGGCGCGCGCTCAATGTACATGCCGAGGCTATCTCGTGGAGCCAATCCAAGAAATCGGACTTATCGATCTCATAGAGCCAATGAAGATCTCCCCCCATCAACTCGTGAAGACTCTCCACCATTCTCAACGCGTGACTCTCGTCGCGTTTTCGATATACGAGGAAGTCATGGAAGGACACATTGACGCCCTGGTCGTCCTCGTCCCTGATCCTTATAACTAGGGACTTGCCATCATGTAATTCGTCAATATCTGGACGATTGAAATTGATCTCCGAATGCAGTGGCATGTAGTGTTCACGGGTCATTCATCCTCAGGGGCACTTCAAAACCGCACGCCCGTTGGCAGTTCAAAACCGCACGCCTCGGCCTAAGTGATGTTTGTTGCGATGCTTAGCTCCCCTCGTGCTTTTGCCCTTCAGTTCTACTTCCGGCAATGTTGAGCATGCTTAGAGGCGAAGAGCCGGGTTACGTGCTCGACATTCGACGGTCGATCAAGACGTTCGCCCCCAGGACTGCGAATCGATCTTCCAGGTATCACCGTACTTCGTAAACGTGTACGTCAGCAATCCATCGCGTACCACCGTTGCGGTTTTCATGACGACAGTCAATGCACCCGATATTACGGCATACGCACTGGAGCCTTCCACGGTCCAAAAGCCCATCTCGTAGGCAAACTCTTCCCGTGTTACACCGAACTGCTCACGCCATTTCACGCAGTCGGCAAGCCACTTTGCCGGGCCATCGGGGTTAATCCAGCGGAAGGGTGCAATACCGTCGACGATGATCGCGGTTTCGCTAAAGACCGTATGAAACAGTGCCTCGTCTGCCGTGTTGAAGGCCTGGATATGATCCTTGATCAGCGTGTGAATCTCAGGTGGCGGGAAATTTGTCATACGAATCTCCCGAGGCGATGTCAGAAGCCGCCCCATGCAGAAGGATTCGGAAGCGTGGCATGAGCAGCCTGCGCCCATTCGGCAACATCTGGTGTATTAAACCCAGTTGAGTAAAAAATACCGGCATCAGGTCCTTGGCTACGCCGTTACCTTCGCCTTCCGATGGCGGGCCGCGATGCTGTGCTCGTGCAGACGATAACTCTTGCCGCGAATCTCGATTAGGTTCGAATGATGCATCAACCGGTCGAGAAAGGCCGCAACGGCCGGTTTCGGGGTTTCGTCTATGCCCGTTGGGCGGTTGCGCCGTGGCAGCGTTTATATTTCTTTCCGCTTCCGCAGGGGCATGCGTCGTTGCGGCCGATCTTGGCCTGGTCGCGTTGTGCCGGCTTTTGCGGTTCGTCGTCGCCGAGGTTGGTGTGAAGTTGCTGCGGACGCCGCGGCGCGCCGGGAACCGGACCGAGTAACTGTTCTGCCTGCTGCGGTGACAGATGCCCCGGACCCGGGGCGACTTGCGGTACCATTTCGCCTGACGGAATCGTCGGGAACGGCGGCAACGCTTGCGTGGGCTGGTCGCCCATCGGAGGCGGCGGCGGTCCCTGCTCGATTTGTACGTGGAACACACCCTTCACCGCCTCATCGGCGATGTTGTTCTTGAGCGCTTCGAAGATCTCGAACGCTTCTTTTTCGTACTCCACGCGAGGGTCTTTTTGACCGTAGCCGCGCAGGCCGATACCGGTTTTGAGATGGTCCATTACGTAGAGGTGGTCCACCCACTGCCGGTCGATGATCGGAAGCAACAAATAGCGCTGTTCGACCATGCGCAAGATCTCCGGCGTGATCTCCCGCTCTTTCGCTTCGTACGCCGCCGTTGCGTGCTCTTGCAGCAGCCGCCGGATCTCCTCACGGTCCTTGTTTTGCAGATCTGCAACGCTCAGCGACTGCTTTACCGGGAAGATCAGGTCGAGTTCGTTGAGCATCTCGTCGAGATCCCACTCGCCCGGGTGTGAGTTCTCGGGCGCGTTGTGCTCGAGCGACTCGTCCACTTTCGCGGAGAGCGTCTGCGTGATGAACGTCCGCGAAGCAAACGTGCCCTCGAGGATCGCGCGGCGGTCGGCATAGATGATCTCGCGCTGCTTGTTCATGACGTCGTCGTACTCGAGGACGTGCTTGCGGATCTCGTAGTTGTGGTTCTCGACCTTGCTTTGCGCGCGCTGAATGGACTTACTCACGAGACCGGACTCGATGGGTTGTTCGTCGGTAAATCCGACCCGATCCATGATGGCGGTCATTCGCTCGCCGCCGAACAGGCGCATTACTTCGTCTTCGAGCGACACGTAGAAACGCGTCGTACCGGGGTCGCCTTGACGTCCCAGCGCGGCCGCGCAGCTGGTTGTCGATGCGCCGCGACTCGTGGCGTTCGGTGCCGATGATGTGCAGGCCGCCGTTCTTGGCCACACCTTCCCCGAGTTTGATGTCGGTGCCGCGCCCCGCCATGTTGGTGGCGATGGTCACCTGCGCGTGCTGGCCGGCATCCTTAATGATCTCGGCTTCCTGCTCGTGGTATTTGGCGTTGAGCACGTTGCATTCGACGCCTTGGCGGCGCAACATCGAAGCCAGCAGTTCGCTCTTCTCGATGGAGCGCGTGCCGACGAGTACGGGCCGCCCTTTGTTGTACTCTTCGACGATTTCGCCGACGACAGACTTCGAACTTGGCTTTCTCGGACTTGTAGACGATATCCGAGGCGTCGCGGCGCCCCATCGGCATGTTGGTCGGTACCACCACGACGTCGAGCCCGTAGATGTCGCGGAACTCGCGTTCTTCCGTTTTGGCGGTACCGGTCATTCCGGCCAGATGCTCGTACAGGCGGAACAGGTTCTGGAACGTGATGGTCGCGAGCGTTTGGTCCTCACCGCGAACGGTGATGCCTTCCTTCGCCTCGATCGCCTGATGGATGCCGTCGGAATAGCGGCGGCCGTACATCAAACGCCCGGTGAACTCGTCGACGATGACGACTTCGCCGTCTTTGAGGATGTATTGCTGGTCGAGGTGGAACAGGTTCCACGCTTTGAGCGCGGCGTTGAGCTGGTGCGCGAGTTCGATGTTGCGTTGGTCGTAGAGATTGGTGACGCCCAGCATCTTCTCGACCTTGGCAACGCCGGCTTCCGTAATCGGAACGGCGTGCGCTTTCTCGTCAACCGTGTAGTCCTCGTCTTTCTTGAGGCGAGGAATGATTTGCGCGAACTTGCCGTACAGATCCGTCGACTCTTGCGACGGTCCGCTGATGATGAGCGGCGTACGTGCCTCGTCCACCAGGATCGAATCCACTTCGTCCACCAGCGCGAAGTAGAGCTCGCGCTGCACGAGGTCTTCGACTTGCCACGCCATGTTGTCGCGCAAGTAATCGAAACCGACTTCGTTGTTGGTAACGTACGTGATGTCGCAGGCGTAGGCCGCGCGGCGCTCCACCGGCGTTAAGCCATGCTGGATAACGCCGACGGTGAGGCCGAGCGACTCGTAGAGCGGGCCCATCCACTCGGCGTCGCGGCGCGCCAGGTAGTCGTTAACCGTGACGACGTGAACGCCGCGTTTTTCCAGGGCGCGAACGTAGACGGGAAGCGTGGCGACCAGCGTCTTGCCTTCGCCGGTCTTCATCTCGGCGATACGCCCCTCGAGAAGAACTTGGCCGCCCATGATTTGGACGTCGAAGTGGCGCATGCCCAGCGTCCGCTTTCCGGCTTCGCGAACGACGGCGAACGCTTCGGGGACGATCGCGTCGAGCGCTTCGCCGTCGTCGAGGCGCGCGCGGAACTCGTCGGTCTTCGCTCGCAGTCTGCTCGTCGGTCAGCGCCGAGACGGCCGGTTCGAACTCGTTGGTGAGTGCGGCGGTGCGGCGGAGTTTGACCACATCGCGTTCGTTTGCATCGAAAAGGGTCTTTAGGAAAGCCACGATTTACCTATTGACTAAGGCCGATCCCGACGACGGTTCCATTCCCCGTGTAGGTCGTCACCGGCGCGACGTTGCCGTTTGCGGTCGGAGAGAACACGAAGATCTTGTTCGCGGTGCTGTCGGCTACGTAGACGTTGCCGCTGGAGTCCACCTTGACGTCGGTCGGAGTCTGCAACTTGGTGAGATTACCGGCGATCGTGCGGATCGGCGTCGCGGCAACGTGCCCGGTCAGGCCGGCCGCGAAAACGAACACGCTGGCGGCGCCGGTGTCGGCGACGTAGATCTTACCGCTGCTATCGAGCGCCAGACCCGCCGGAGCTTTAAACACGGTGCTGGTCAGGAAGAGTTTCGGCGCGAGATTGTCGGGCGTCGGCGTCGGGGAAGCCGTCGGCGGCACCGTCGGTGACGGCGTCGTGCTCGGCGTTGGCGTCGGCTTGGGCGTGGGAGTTGGCGATGCGGTCGGAGTCGGCTTAGGCGTCGGCGTCGGCGATGGAATCGCGAACGCTTCGACCGATTGCACCGCGAGGTTGCTCACGTAGAAATCGCCGTTGCCGGCGAACGCGGCGCCGCTGGGAATGCTCAAGCCGGTCGCCGGGCCGCCGATGGTCAGGCTCGGCCCAAACGGCGCGCCGCCGGTGGCGCTATTGGAAAGCACGTAAATCTGCAAAATGCTCGGGAACGGCGCGGTCGGCTGCGAACCCGCGACCAGCATCTGCAGCGTGGTCGGATCGATGGCGACGCCGCGCGGCTGGCCCGCGAACAGGACGCTTCCGAACGGAAGCACGTTGCCGGTCGCTAGAGCCCGGAATTCCAGGAGGAGGCCGGCCTGCGTAGCCGGATTGTAATTACTCACCCACAGATTGTTGAAACCGTCGAAGGCAAGGTACTGCGGCCCGTTAAGAGTAGTGTTCGACCCGCCGATCTGATAGGTCGGACCGGTCGTCGTCGTCTTTCCGATCGTGTAAATGCTCACGGCGTTCTGGTTGGAATTGGACGCATACAGCGTACCGGACGGAAAATTCGGCCCGATATTCAGGTTCGAGTTGTTGTTCGAACTGCACGCGGCGATCGAAATCGCGACGCTCAGGCCGATCAGGGCCACGGTAAGCCTACGCAGCATGTCCTCTCCTTGGATGGGGAATCGGTCCCAGGTTCCCTTAGTGGGCCGACTTTCCTTGAACGGCCGAAACCGGGTGCGTGTGAACGGCGTGGTGCACGATGGCGAACCAGCCGCCGGTAGCCAGGAGCCCGAATGCGACCAATATCACAATGGCGATCGTCGCCCGCCGCCGCTCGTAGGCCGGCCGGCTGGACTCGGTGTCGATAATCGAACGAGGCATAACCTGCTACGCTCCGAGAGACTGGTGAGCCGGGTGGTTGATGACGTCGGCGGGGACTTCGCGCATGAGCTGTCCGACCGTGACGAACCGGTATCCGGCGGCGCGGAAGCGCCGCACGACTTCGGGTAGCGCTTCGATGGTTGCAATCTTCCCGCTGTGCAAGAGCACGATCTCGGGCGCCGTGGCGTATTCGAGCATGTGACGTTGAATCCGCTCCGACGGAATCGTCCGCCAATCACCGCTGTCGTCCGTCCACAATATCACGCGATAGCCAAGCGCTTGAGCGACTTGCAGCGTATCGAGCGTATAGCGGCCGTGCGGCGGCCGCATCATGTCGCGTTCCGCGGGATCCGGCGCGATCGTCCAGAGCGCGTCGCGGCCGCGTTCGATCTCGTCGCGCACGGTTGCATCCGTTTCCTCGTCGAGATTGGGGTGCGTGTACGTGTGATCGGCAATTTCGTGTCCGCCCGCTTCGATGCGGCGCGCCAGACCCGGCCATTGCTGCGCGTCGCGTCCGATTAAGAAGAACGTGGCCGGCACGCCCAGATCGTGCAAGCGGTCGAGCAAGAGCGGCGTAAAAATCGGGTACGGTCCGTCGTCGAACGTGAGCGCGATCAGCTTCGGACGATTTTCCTTATTGCCGTAATCGTGTCCACGTTGCAAGCGGTAGAGGCGCGCGCTCACGTCGTTCGAAAATTCGTCGTGCACGTTCATCTGAGGCGTGACCAAGGCCGGCTTCAACTCGTCGCTGTGATGCGCGAAGACGCGCCAGCCGAAGAAGCCGACGATCACCGCCAGCGCGAGCGCCGCGAAAGCTCCCAAGCGTCGCAAACTAACTGTGGGGCGACGCGGACGGCGCGGCGGTGAGCGTGGCGGCGAGATCGCGGCCGACGATGACCGTCACGTCGCTGGTGGGCGAGGGGGGCGGCGAAGCCGTCGGCGCAAGGATGGCACGGTCGGCAACGACGACCGTACCGTGCGTTCCGCCCAGCGCCGAGCGGACTTTTGCGCCGGCATAGGTCACGGTCGTATGTTCGTGAATCTCGGTCGTCTCGACGTCGGAACTTGGCGCATCCCCGACGTTGGCGATGATGAACCCGGCCTGGTGCAACCTGTCGGCGATGCGCTTGCCGGCGCCGTCTACGCCGCTGCCGTTTTGCACGTCAACGCGCAACTTGTGGGCGTCGACGGCGGCCAGCGCGGTCGCGTCGGGTGACGGCTCGGGAGCCGGCGGATCGATGAGCATGTCCTGCGCGAGTTGATCGCGGCCGGTCGTATCGACGACGAGCGCGTCGCTGCCGTCGGGCAGATCGCGATCGCCGGTATACGGCACTTGTGCGACGTGGATATCGGACGGCGACGTTCCGGAGAAATACGCGGCCAGCGAGATGAGCTCGTCGTTGGTCAGGGTCGTCTGTACGTCCCGGTGGACGACGGCCAGCAGGTCGCCGGCATGAATGAAAGTGTTGAACCGGTCGCCGCGAGCCTTGTCGGCGAGCGCCTTAAGGACTTGCTGTTGGCGCTTGATGCGGCACGGGTCGCCGCAGAAGTCGTGCCGGAAGCGCATGTACCCGACGGCTTGATCGCCGTTCAGATGCTGAAACCCCGGTTTGAGATGGATGTGCAGGTGCCCCCACGTATCGTCGTAGGACATCACGCTCTTGTCGGTCGGATCGCTGTTTTGCACGTTGACGTCAACGCCGCCGAGGGCGTTGATGAGGTCGCGAGTCGCATTGATCCGCAAGATGACGTAACGATCGAAGCCCGGAACGCCCAGGAACTTCGAAATCACTTCTTGCGCCAGCCGCACGCCGCCGTCGGATTGCGCCTCGTTGATCTTGGCCTGATGGCCGTCGGGCATCACGACCGCCATGTCGCGCGGCACCGAAAGTTGATAGATCTGCTTGGTATCGAAATCGAGGTTGACCGCCCAAATCACGTCGCTACGCGAGTTGGCCGACGTTTCCTCATCCAAGTTGTTGTAGTCGTAATCCAGCCCTTCGACCAAAACGAGCAGGTTGGATTTGCCGAACACCGACTGCGGCGACGGCACGAAGGCCTGCGTGACCACCTGAACCGGCGTTTCGTGCCGGAACATGCCGAAGCCGACCACGGTGGCAACGGCGCCGGCCAGCAATACGGCCAGCACGATAAGGACGCCGCGTCCTACGTTCGAGCGGCTGCGATCTTGCGGGGCGAGGTGCTTACCCAACGTTGAGCGGCTCCTTTACCGCAAGTCTTCCGTAGAAATCGAAGGGCCCGTGCCCGTGCAGGGTGACGTCGACGAACGCTCCTGCGTCCGCCGCGCCCGTGAAATAGATACCGCCGTCCACGCCCGGAGCTTCGCCCTGCGAGCGCCCGAACCAGACGTGCGCGGCGCCGTCTAATGCCGCTCTCATCGAATCGGTCTTACGCAGCACGCGGCGCTCCTCGACCAAAACGCGCTCGGTCGTTCCGAGGCGCCGCGCACGGGCCCGCTCGGAAGCGCGCCGTTGCGTCTCGCGCAAACGCACCAAACGCTTGCGGCGTTCCTTTGCCGGCACTTTGCCCGGCAAAAGCGCGCCCGGCGTACCTTCTTCGGAGCTGTACTCGAAGAAGCCGACCCGGTCGAGTTCGGCTCGCCCGATCCACTCCTCGAGGTATGACACATGTTCCTCGGTTTCGCCTGGGAAGCCCACGATGAACGTCGAGCGCATCGTGATGCCGGGAACGCGTTGCCGGAATTCGTCGACGATCTCGAGATAGCGCTCTCCGTTACCGGGCCGGCGCATCGCGCGCAGCACCGTGGGATGGGCGTGCTGAAGCGGCATGTCCATGTACTTGCAGACTTTCGGAAGCGCGGCCATCGCGTCGACCAGCTCGCGATCCACCGTCGCCGGATAAAGGTAGAGCAGACGAATCCAATCGATCGTTTCGAGATCGCTGAGGCGCCCGAGCAGCTGCGCCAGCCCGCCGCGGCGGATGCCGCGGTCGCGCCCCCACATCGAGGTGTCCTGCGCGATGAGGATAAGCTCCCGGGTCCCCGCGTCGCCGAGCGCACGCGCTTCGGCGAGAATCGATTCCTCGCTGCGGCTGCGGAACGCGCCGCGCAGGCTGAGGGATGATGCAGAACGTGCACGGATGATCGCAACCCTCCGCGACTTTGAGGTACGCGGTCGCGCGTGGCGTGGTTACGAGCCGGGGAAGAAAATCGTGCTCGGGCTCGGCCTCGAAACCGAGGCGCACCGGACGCCGGCCGGCGCGCACGTCGTCGAGTAAGTCCACGATGCCGGCGTAGGCGCCGGTTCCGACCACGCCGTCGATCTCGGGGATCAACGACTGTAGCTGCTCGCCGTAGCGCTGCGCCATACAGCCGGCGACGACTAGCTGCTGGCCCGCGCGCTTGCGCTGCGCGTGCTCGAGGATGACTTCGGTCGATTCGGCTTTCGCCGGGTCGATAAACGCGCACGTGTTGATCACGACGGTGTCGGCGTTCCCGGAATCCCCTTCGAGGTGCCAGCCGGCCGCGCCGAGTTTTGCGATCATCACCTCGGTGTCGACTAGGTTCTTCGCACACCCAAGGCTCACGAACGAAACGGACGGCACGGACCTACCTCAAGTTCACGAACTGCAAAGGCAGTTCGGCGTCGGAAGTGCGCAGCGCGGCCATCACCTTTTGCAGATCGTCCCGGCTTTTGCCGGAAACCCGGATCTGCTCGTCTTGATATTGTGCGGTAACTTTGAGTTTGAGCGCTTTGATCTTCTCCATCAGCGGACGGCTGGCGTCTTTGGAGATGCCGATCTTGAGCTTGATGACTTGGCGCACGGTGCCCATCGCCGCAGTGTCTACTTTGCCGGCGTCGAATGCGCGAATGTCGATTCCACGCTTGATGGCTTTGCTTTGAACGATGTCGAGAACGTTGCGCATCTTGAGCTCGTCGTCGGAGACGATGGTTATCTGCTTGCCGTCGCTTTCGATGGACGTCTTGGTATTCTTGAAGTCGAAGCGATTTTCGATTTCCTTACGCGCCTGGTTCAGCGCGTTGTCCAACTCTTGCTCGTCGATTCGCGACACGACGTCGAACGACGCTTCACTCGCCATGACTGCTCCTCTTGGCCCTCTCGCCGAAAAAAAATTGCTACAGCGCGAACGTGCGCTCGACGACGGCCCCGGATCCGCCCAGCTTGCCCAAGCTCTTCCCATCGACGAGAACCTCGACGGCGCCGGCGTTGCCCAGCCGGATCGTCGCGCTCTTGCCACGGAACGTCCGGTCGGTACCGGCCGGGAACGTCCCAACAATGCTAGCATTGCCGTCAACCGTGACGCTCAGCCAAGACGGTGCGTCCAGGCGCAGTTGCAGGGTCTGCGCGACCCGCACGGGCGACGGGATCGGTGAAGGCGCCGGCGATTGTGCGGACGGGACGAGGGTCGGACTGGAAACGGCTACCGCGACCGGCGAGGGCTTGGCCCGCATCGCCACTTCGTTATATACGACGAAAGCCACCATGGCCACGGCCACGAGCGAGAGTCCCCAAATGGCCGCGGCAGACGCACGGCGACGGCCGGAATCGTCGCTCCCTTCGTCGTAGCCGGGCTCGCCGTGCGGCGGCCGCTCGGCATCGCTGGGGCGGCCGGTCTCGCCGTTGGTCTCGACGCGGTATTCCTCGACGGCCTCTTGGGGGTCCAGGCCGAGGAATCGAGCATACGTTCGCAAGAAGCCGCGGATGTAGACGGGAGCGCCGATCGCCTCCCAGTTTTCTTCCTCGATCGCCGCGAGATAGACGGATCGAATCCGAAGTTGCTCGGCAGCCTCGGACAGCGACAGCCCGCGAGATTCGCGCGCGGTTCGAAATCGATCGCCCAGACCTGGCATTTGGAGCTTCTGTTTGCCCCGACCTACTGTTATCCTGTCCGGAGAACGATGCACAAAACGCGCGTAATTGCCGCAATGAGCGGCGGAGTAGACTCCGCCGTCGCCGCCGGTCTGCTTGTTGAGGCGGGTTACGACGTCGTCGGCGTCACGATGAAGATGTATTCGCCGACGCGGGCGCCGCACGCAAAGAGCTGCTGCGGCATCGACGATTTCGACGACGCGCGTCGCAGCGCGGCGATGCTCTCGATCCCGCATTACGTGCTCGACTTCGAAGAGACGTTCCGCCGCAACGTGATGCGGCGATTCGCCGACGACTACGCTCGCGGCCGCACGCCAAACCCGTGCGTCTCGTGCAACAATTTCGTTAAACTCGGCACCCTTCGGGAGTACGGCGAACGCCTCGGCGCCCGTTACGTCGCGACCGGGCATTACGCGCGGGTCGAACGTCGCGCCGATGGGCCGCACCTCTTGCGCGGCACGCACGCCAAAGACCAGGCCTATGCGCTCGCGCAGCTCGCGCCCGAGCAGCTCGCCACGCTGCTTCTGCCGCTGGGCGAGATGGACAAAGCCGCCACGCGCCGCCACGCGCGCCGTCTCGGACTTCCCGTGCACGACAAGGTCGAATCGCAGGACATCTGTTTCGTAGAGGGCGGCGACTATCGTGACGTGTTAGCGCGGATGGGTGCCGGCGTCGGCCGCCCGGGCGACATGGTGGACGCGCGCGGTGAAAAGGTTGCCGAGCACGCCGGTATCGCCGGATACACCGTCGGACAGCGATCGCGTGTCGGCGGCACGCGTGACGGCGCGCGCTACGTCACGCGCATCGAAGCCGCGACCAATACGATCGTGATTGGGCGCGAAGACGAGCTCTCCGCAAGCGGCTTGGTCGCCGACGAAGTCAACCTGATCCGGCCCGAACGCTTTGCCGCGGCGGGCACCGCCATGCTGGCGATGGTGCGCTATCGCGCCGAACCGGCAGCGGCGCTAGCGACCGTCGCAAACGACGGGACGCTTCGCCTCGAATTCAAAACCCCGCAACGTGCCGTCGCGCCCGGCCAATTGGTCGCTCTGTTCGATCCCGGCGGCGAAGAGGCGCTCGGTGCCGCGACGATTCGCGAAGCGTTCTAGCTACGAGGCGCTGGCCAAGGCGACGTCTTCGCGCAGGTTCCAGTACGTGTCGCGGATGACGGGCCGGAAGCCGGCCCCGATGATGGTTTTTTCGAGGTCGCGGCGGGTCGCTTCGTTCGTCGAGCCGGCGTCGTGCACGACTTGCTCCTCGATGATCGTGCCGCCCATGTCGTCGCATCCATAGAACAGCGCGAGCTGGCCGAGCTTCATGCCGGGCGTGAGCCACGAGGCTTGCAGGTGCGGGAAGTTGTCGAGATAGAGCCGCGAGATCGCCAAAACGCGCAAGTACTCAAGTCCCATCGCTTCCTTGCCGCGCAGCGGCGTCTTGAACGGGACGTAGTACCAGGGGATGAACGCGGTGAAGCCGCCGGTTTCGTCTTGAAGTTCGCGCAGAACGTGCAGGTGCTCGATACGTTCTTCGCCGGTTTCGATCGAACCGAACATCATGGTCGCGGTCGTCGGCATCCCGAGCCGTTGCGCTTCGCGCATGACGCCGAGCCACGCTTCCGGCTTGATCTTGCGGGCCGAAATGCGTTTGCGAACGCGCTCGACGAGAATCTCGGCGCCGGCGCCCGGAAGCGATTTCATCCCGGCGGCCTGCAAGCGCTGCAATACGTCGCGCACCGGCAACCCTTCGACCGTCGAAAGCCCGACTACTTCGGAGACGGAGAGCGAGTGGATGTCCACGTTCGGGTACTCCGCAGCGACGCGCCGGAAGAGACGCTCGAACCAATCCAAGCCGATCTCGGGGTTGACACCGCCCTGAATCATGATTTGCGAGGCGCCCTGGTCGGCGGCGAACTTCACCCGTTCGAGTACCATGTCGTGCGACATGGTGTGGCCCTCTTTGTGCTTTTCCGGACGGAAGAACGCGCAGAACGTGCAGTGCACGTTGCAGACGTTGGTGTAGTTGATGGTCGTATCGATCACGTACGTGACGGCGTCGCCGGGGAAGAGTTGCATCCGCCGTGCGTGGGCGGCGGCGCCGAGCTCGTGCAAATCGCCTTCCCGATAGAGCCGCACGCCCTCGTCGAACGTCAGGCGGCCGCCGGCCGCGGCCTTGTCGATCAGATTAGCGAGCGACGACACCGATGGCCTCCGGAACGGTAGCGGGAACTTGCGGCAACGCGCCGATTGCGTTCAGCTCGCGGCAAAACGCCGCCAGCCCGCTCTGCGCAGCCGAGTGAAACGTGAAATTGAGTTTGCCGTAGTAGGACTCGTAGAATCCGGCCGGACGCGGGCAGGCCGCCTGCGCGCGCTCCACGACCGCCTCGACGTGCGATCGAGACCAGGTGTAGGAATCGGTGAGGGCGTGCATGCACGCGCGAATCGCTTCCGGATCGCGCTCGTAGGCGTCGCGGCGCGCGGCCCACACCGCGAACACGGTTTGCTCGCCGGTCCACTCGTGCCACAAGTGCCCGAGGTCGTAGACGCGCCCGGGCATCTCCAGCAACGCGTCGATGGCGCGATCGCCGATGAGGAGCGCGGGCTCGCCGGCGCGCGCGCTCGCGAGCGGATCGGTTTCGGTGACGTACTGCGGCTTGACGCCGTAACATCGCTCCAGCAGCACCCGCATTAAGTTAAAGCCGCTGGCGGATTCTACGGTCGCATGAATCTTCGCACCGTCCAGCAGCGCGGGCGGCTTTTCGGACACGAGCACGACCGAGACGACTTCGTCGCGGGCTCCGATGCACAGATCCGGTAGCAGGATCAAGTCCTTCGCGTTGGCGGCCCACGCAAAAGCGCTCACGGGACTCAAGTCGAGTTCGCCGCCGAGCAGCATCGCGTTCAAGCGCGCCGGAACGTCGGCGTGCAGCGTTCCGGGATACGCGATCGCGCCGGCGTCGAACGCGGCGTAAATCGGAAGATCGTTCGTGTAACGGATGCGGCCGCTGCGTAGCACGTCGGTCACGCTTCGACGAGTTCGCGGTCGAGCTCGAGCTCGGGCGGCGCCCAATCGTAGGGAAACTCCTGATACGTCGAGTTACGGCGAACGGGAACGTAGCCGGCGCCTTCGATGAGACGACGGAATTCGCGATCGTCCACGTACTGCCCGGACTGCGTTCCCGACGAGTGATAGATCATCTCTTGGTCGGTCGAACCGTGAGTGCCGTCCATGTCGTCGGCGCCGAACTGCAGCGCGACCTGGCACACCTTGAGACCCTGAATCATCCAGTACGCCTTGATGTGATCGAAGTTGTTCAGCATCAAACGCGCGACGGCGAACGTCCGGATGTCGTCGAGCCCGCTCGTCCAGCCGCAATCGCTCATCTCGTTGCCGTCGGGATGGAACGCCAGCGGGATGAACGCGTTGAAGCCGGGCACGCGCGCCTGCGACTCACGCAACCGGATCAGATGGTCGACGCGATCCTCGAGCGATTCGATGTGGCCGTACAGCATCGTCGCGTTGCTCGCGACGCCCTGGCGGTGCAACTCCTCGTGGATGGCGATCCAATTCTCCGAGTTCACTTTGTTGGGGCAGATCTTCTTGCGGGTCTCTTCACCGAGAATCTCGGCGGCGCCGCCGTTGACGTTGTCGAGGCCGGCATCTTTGAGCGTCTTGACGATCTCGACGAAGCCCATCCGGTGGCGGCGGGCCATGTATTCGATCTCGGCGGCCGTGAAAAGCGAGAGCTGCACGTGCGGCAGCGCTTCCTTGAAGCGCCGCATCAGCGGCAACCAATAGTCGAGCGAGAGCTGGCGTGGATCGTGCCCGCCGACGATGTGGATCTGATTGAAGTTCCGGCCGGTCTCCAGCGCTTTGTCGAAAACCTGGTCGGCCGTCATGCGGAAAACGCGGCCGGGCTCTTTGAACTCGTCGGCTGCAAACGAACAAAACTTGCACGCGGCAAAACAGACGTTGGTCGAGTTGACGTAACGGTTGAGAACGTAAAAGACCTTGTTTCCGCTCTTGCGTTCCTTTTGTTTGCGCGCCAGGCGCCCCAACGCATGGATGTGCGGCGTGCGGTACAGTTCCAGACCGTCGGCGAGCGAAAGCGGAATGCCCGACTCAACCTTTTCTTCGATGTCGATCAACGCGTGCTGCATAGAGTCCGGCTCCTTCTCGTCAACCTTACGTTCGCCCCGCAGGCTCACCAAAGACGTTTATCGGGAGCACGGCCGCGCCTGCGGCGACCAAAGCCACCGCGAGCAGCACTCCGCCGGCGACGTCGGTGACGTAGTGGGCGCCCAGGGCCAGGCGCGCCCAGCAGATGACCAAAGCAAGCGTTGCGCAGATCGCAGCCAGCACGCGAGCGTATTCGACGCGGCTACGCCACAAGAAAACGGCCCAGAGCAGATAGAACCCGGCAGCGATGGCGGCGTGCGAACTCGGGAACGAGAAGGCGGTCTCGTGCTTCACGACCCAGTCCGGACGGCGCGGCCTGCCGAAGACTTCCTGGCTGACCGTCGCGGCGAGCCAGCAAACCACCAGCGCGGCGATGCTGAAGAAAATCCGTTCGCGCCATGCCGGCACGCGCCACGCGACCACCAGTAGCGCGAGACAGACCGGCACCAAGATCTGCGGGTAGCCGAGCCACGTCGCCCACCAAGCCAGGAGCGCTCCGTGTCCGACCACGGCGTGCTCGATCTTCACCCAGCGCGCCGGCTCGCCGAAGTCCGCAACGAACAGCCCTAGGGCGATAAAGAGATTCAAAGCGGCGATCGCCGTCAGCGCCGCGGCAAGTTGTTTGGACAAGCGAGTCTTAGGTCAACTCGAGCTGCGGGTCGTCGTCCTTGCCCAGGCGTCCCGCGATCTGCTCCAAGTCTCCCAGACCGATGAGAATCTTGCGCGGCTTCGTCCCCTCGTGGGGGCCGACGACTTTAAATTCCTCGAGCTGCTTCATCAAGCGGACCGCGCGCGGATGCCCGATCGAGAACTGCGACTGCAGTTGGGCGGTAGACGCGTAGTTGGCTTCGATGATGAACTTGGCAGCATCGTAGCACAGCGGGTCGGTGTCTTTGCGCGCCGCCTCGTCGTCGCTAACCGGTACGACTTCCACGTCCAGCAAGTTCTCCGGCCGCGCTTGCCGCGCCCAGAAATCGACGAGGCGGCCGACCTCGTTGTTGTTGATGAGCGCGCCTTGAGCCCGAATCGGCTTGGGCGAATCGATCGGGAAATACAGCATGTCCCCGCGCCCGAGCAGCCGCTCGGCTCCGGCCATATCCAGAATCGTGCGCGAATCGACTTGCGAGCTGACGGCAAACGAGATCCGCGACGGGATGTTTGCTTTGATGAGTCCGGTAATGACGTCCACCGACGGGCGCTGCGTCGCAACGATCAGATGAATGCCCGTGGCGCGCGCGAGCTGAGCCAGGCGCATGATGGTCGTCTCGACTTTGGCCGGTGCTACCAGCATCAAGTCGGCGAGTTCGTCGATGATGATGACGACGTAGGGAAGCGTCTCTTCGGGGTACTTCGCGTTGTACTCTTCGATCTTGCGGACGCCGGCTTTCGCGAACCGTTCGTAGCGCGCGTCCATCTCCTTGGTCATCTCGAACAGCGCTCCCGCCGCCATGCGCGGATCCACGATGACGTCTTTAATGAGGTGCGGGATACCGTTATAGACCGTGAGCTCGACGCGCTTGGGATCGATCATCAGCATCTGTACCTGGTCGGGCGTCGCCGAAACCAGCAACGAGGCGATGATCGTATTCAAGCAGACCGATTTACCCGACCCGGTCGCACCGGCGACCAGCAGGTGCGGCATCTTTCCGAGGTCGCTGAAGACGGCGTTGCCGGTGATGTCTTTGCCGAGCGCCATCCAGAGCGGTGGAATGTGGCCGCGCTGCGGAAGCGCGTCGAGAATGCTGCGGATCGAAACGACCGAAACCGTGAGATTCGGGACCTCGATTCCGACCGCCGACTTGCCGGGGATCGGCGCTTCGATGCGGACGGTCGTCGCCGCGAGCGCGAGCGCGATGTCGTCGGCGAGCGAGGCGATGCGCGAGATCTTTACGCCGCGCTCGGGCTTGAGCTCGTAGCGCGTGACCGAAGGGCCGCGCTCGATGCGGACGACCTTGGCTCCGACGCCGAAGCTCGCGAGCGTGTCCTCGAGAACGTGCGCGCGGTTGGAATCGTCGGCGACCTGCGCCTGCGGCGGATCGAACAGCGATAGATCGGGAAGCGCGTACGAGCGCGACTTCGCCGTTTCGTATTCGCCCGTGACGACGGGAACCGGCGGTTTCGGCGTGCGGGGCGGCTCGACGCGCACCGGCATCGCGTTGACCGGCGGCAAGACGGCAACCGGTTCGGCCACGGGTGCCGGCGCCGGCTCCTCGAGTTCCACCTCCGGCTCGGCGACCGCAACCGCGCCGGACTTTTCGGCTTCGGGCAGTGCGAAAGCCTCACGCCACGATCCGTAACCTTCGGGCATGGCGACCTCGACTTTGGGCAGCTTCAACTTGGGCGCGCTCATGCGCCCGAAGGCCGCGATGACCCAGCCGATGCCTTTTTTGAGACTTGCTTCCGTCAACCACAGTGTGAGCGCCAAGCCGAGCACGACGAGCAGAATCCACGCGCCGGCGACGCCGATCGAGCTGCGCATTGCACCCCAGATCGCGCCGCCTACTAAACCGCCGTTCCCATGCGACCCGAGCGCCGAGACGACGATGAAGAAATAGGCCAGCGCGGCTCCGCCGCGGCCGGCCAGCATTTGCGGAACGTCGATCTCGAGAAACGCGATGCCGCCGAGCAAGAGCAAGAGCACCGGGAAAACCGGAGCGGCCCCTCCAAAGAGATACCGAAGCAGACCGGCCGTCCAACGGCCGACCGATCCCGCGTGATCGGGCATAAAAACTGCGATGCCCAAAAGGACGGCGATTCCGATAGCGGCGATCCCGACGATCTCGAGGTTAAGCCGCGACCTCGCGCCCTTCTTACGGCGTACGCCTGCCATGAAAGATCCTATTTCGTCGTTTTACGGGGAGTTCTTTTGACCACGCCCACCATCGCCGTCCTCGAAGGCGACCAGACCGGCCAGGAGCTGACTGGCCGAGGCGCTGCGCGTCCTCGACAAGTCGGTCATCGACGTCGAGCTCGCGTTCGAACCGTTCGACTTATCTCTGGAGAACCGCCGAGCCACCAGCAACCAAGTCGTGCTCGACGCCGCGGAAGCCGTGAAGGCGCACGGTCTGGGACTCAAGGCCGCTACCATCACGCCCGAACAAAAAGACGACGTCGGCTCGCCAAACGCGATCTTGCGCCGGGCCATCGACGGCAAGGTCATCGTTCGTACCGGCCGCAAGCTGCCGCGCGTCCGGCCAGTCGCCGGCATTCACGCGCCGATCTCGGTCGTTCGCATGGCCGTCGGCGACGCGTACGGCGCCAAAGAGTGGCGCGCCGTCGAAGACGGCGACGAGATCGCCTGCCGCACCGAAGTCATCTCGCGCAGCGTGTGCCGCTACGTGGCCGAGTTCGCGTTCGTCCAAGCTGCCAAAGTCGGCGGCCGCGTGTTCGGCGGTCCGAAGTACACGGTCAGCCCGATATACGAGGGAATGCTCAAGGAAGAGATGGACGCCGCCGCGCAGCGCCATCGCGAGGTTCCATACGATCCGCAGCTCATCGACGCGACGTACGCCCTGCTGCTTTCCAACGCGGGCGACGATCCACTGGTCATTCCCTCGCTCAATCGCGACGGCGACTGCCTATCCGACATGGTGATGCAGCTGTTCGGCTCGATCGCCGGAGCCGAATCCATTTTGTTGGCCTTTCGCGGTAACGAGGCTAGGGACTTCACGCCCAGCGCCGTGATGGCCGAAGCCCCGCACGGAACGGCGCCGCGCCTTTTCGGAAAGAACGTCGCCAATCCGCTGGCGATGATCCTGGCTGCCGGCGCCGTGCTCGGTTACGTGGACGACCGCCGCGCCAAGAACGCTTCCCGCGCGATCTACGAATCCGCGCTCGAAGCCGTGCATCAAGGAATCGCCACCGCAGACTTAGGCGGTCACGCCTCCACGACCGAATTCACCGACGAAGTCATCGACGGCGTAAAACGCAAACTCGACGTCTGGTCGACGCTGTAACGCTACGACGCGATGAGTGCCACGCCGGCAAGCGCGAGCGCGACGCCGACTTTTTGCTGGAGTTGCAGGCGTTCTTTAAGGACGATTCTCGCCAGGAAGACGGTGCTTGCCGGGTAGAGCGACGTGAGGACGACGGCTACCGTGAGGTAACCGGCGTGAACGGCCAAGACGTAGAGCACGTTGGCGAGCATGTCTATCGAACCGGCCAGCAACACGAGACGGACGACGCCGCCGGGTGGGCGCAGCGAGGTTCGCGTCGCCAGGGCCAGCGCGCCGAGCAGGGCGATCGCGCCGACGCGAGCCGCGGCCAGCGGCCACATGCCGGCGCTCTTGTGAGCGAAGCTGAGGAACAACAGAAATCCGCCGATGACGACTCCGGCCGCGATAGCCTCCTTTACTCCCGCGGTTGAAATTTCTCGCTCGCCGCTCTCTTCGCGCGAATACGATATCAGCACGACCGCGATCAAGGCGATCGCAAAGCCGATGCATTGCCAGAGCGCGGGCCGCTCGCCGCGCGCGAAGCCGACCACGACCGGGAAGAGCGCCGCGATCACGGCGGTAACGGGCGAGACGACGCCCATCTTGCCGATCGAGAGCGCGTGATAGAGCAGGCCGATGCCCGCGCCGCCGCACACGCCCGCCGCGAGTCCCCACAGGAGATCGACCGGCGTGGGAGTTCCGGGGAAAAACCAAATCGCAGCTGCGATCAGCACGAGACCGGTCGCTTGCGCGCCGAACGTGACCGCGAGCATCGTCGCGCGTTTGCTTGCCAAGCCGCCGCAGAAATCCGCCGCGCCGTAAAACGTCGCGGCGAGCAATCCCAAGACGACCGCGGTCATATGCTAGCGGCCGTCACGCCTCCATGACGACGGGAATGATGACCGGGCGGCGCTTCGTACGAGAGTATACGGCCTTGGAGAGGCGCTCGCGAATGTGTTCCTTGACCGTCGGCACGTCGCGCATCGCTTCGACCGAGATGTTCGCCAGCGTCGCCGTCACTTCGGCCCGCAGTTCGTCGAGCACGCCGCCGGCTTCGGGCAAGTAGAAGACGCCGCGCGAAATCAGATCCGGGCCGGCGATGACGTGCGCTTCTTCCGCGTCGATCGTGACGACGACCATCATGATACCGTCGTTGGAGAGCGCTTTGCGGTCGCGAAGCACCGCTTCGCCGATATCTCCAACGCCCGACCCGTCCACCAGGACGTTGCCGCCGTACGTCTTGCCGATCTTGTCCCCGTATTCGCTCGTGAACTCCAGCACGTCGCCGTTCTCGACCACGAACACGTTGCCGCGTTCGACGCCGGTCTCGGTCGCCAAATTCCCGTGCTGAACCAGCATGCGATACTCGCCGTGAATCGGGACGAAGAACTCGGGATGGATCAAATTGAGCATCAGCAGCAGCTCTTCTTGCGAAGCGTGGCCGGAGACGTGCGAACGTCCGTCGGTGCCGTGAATCACGATCGCGCCGAGTTTGCACAGGTTATTGATCGTCTTGTAGACGCTCTTCTCGTTGCCCGGAATCGGCGTGGCGCTGATGACGACCGTATCGCCGGGCACGATCCGCAATTTTTGATGGTCGCGCACCGACATGCGCGCGAGTCCGCTCATCGGCTCGCCCTGCGAACCGGTCGTCATGACCACGACCTGGTCGGGCGGCAGCTCGTCGACTTGTTCGATCTTGAACGTTAAATCGGGCGGGACGACCAAATGGCCCAGTTCGGTCGCGAAATGCACGACGTTCTGCATCGAGCGTCCGAGGAACGCCACTTTGCGGCCGAAACGCGCGGCGTGGTCCACCGCCTGCTGGATGCGCGGCACGTTCGAAGCAAACGAGGCGATGATGATCCGGCCCTTCGAGCGCTGGAAGATCGCGGTGAACGCTTCACCCACGATACGCTCCGAGAGCGTGTGGCCGGGCCGCTCGGCGTTGGTGGAGTCCGATAGCATGCACAGCACGCCCTCGTCGCCGATGCGCGCCAGGCGCGCGAAGTCGGCCGGCTTGCCGTCGATGGGCGTCTGGTCGAACTTGAAGTCGCCGGTATGAAAGACCGTTCCAACCGGCGTGCGGACGGCGATCGCGCAGGCGCCCGAGACCGAATGGTTGATGTGCACGAACTCGGCGTCGAGCGTTCCGAACTTCACGCGGTCGCCCGGCTGGACGAGTTGGAAGTCCACGTCGCCGAGTTTGTGCTCGCGCGACTTGGCCTTGATCAGCGCGATCGTGAGCGCCGTGCCCACGATCGGCGTCTGTGGAAACTCGCGCAGGAAGTACGGGATGCCGCCGATGTGGTCTTCGTGACCGTGCGTCACCAGAACGGCTCGCAATTTGTGGGCGCGTTCGCGCACGTAGGTGAAATCGTTGATGACGACGTCGACGCCGTACATCTCGTCGTCGGGGAACATCAGGCCGCAATCGATCGCGACCATGTCCTCGGCGGTTTCGATGACGGTCATGTTGCGGCCGATCTCGCCGCAGCCACCCAGCGGCACCACGCGCACGTAGGGTTCGGCGGGAGGGGCGGGCACGATTAAGGCGTCGGTACTCACGTCGTTTTGCTATTGCTTCCGGGGAGATGAGGGGTAAGGAGGCCCGGAGGACCTCTCATGCGATTCGATTTCCGCATTGTAGCTGCGGGATGTGCGCTCTTCACCGCGACGGCGGCAGGGCCCCTTACTCGACCATCCGCCGGCGTCCAGGACGCGCCTGCCGCGGCCCCGGCGCCCGCGCCGGACGAGATCTATTCGCGGCGAGCGCTGCGGCGGGCGCGCCTGCTCATCCAACTGCGGATGCTGGAGCTGCGGGAAGAGCGGCTGACGTGCGTCGAGCGGGCGATCCGGCGTAACCTTCCGCCCGACTTGTTGACGCCCGGCCTGAAGGACTACGCGGTGAAACAATCGGACTCACCCGACGCTATACATGGAGCCAACGGGCTGCTTTCCGAAAGCGAGACCTGCGCATGGACATCGGACCGGCCACCGCGCCCAAAGGGAGCGCCCTAGCGACCATCGTCGACACGATCGTCGCCCCGAAGGAGGCCTTCGAGCGACTTCGCGAGGCGCCGACTTGGGGCATAGCCGCGCTCGTCATCGCCGTCCTCACCCTCATCGCGGCGATCCTCGCCCTGCCGGTCAACACGCACATCGGCGTGGCGATGGTGCAGCATATGATCGTCAGCAACCCCACGATTGCGGGGATGAGCGATGCCGAAAAACAGAAAATGCTCGACGACGCGATGCATCCGGCACCCTGGAAATCGTACGCGCTCAATCCCCTGCTCGGCGTCTTGGGGATGGGCCTCATCTTCCTCTGTAACGCCCTGTTCCTCTTGCTCGGAAGCGCGATCGGCCGCGGGACCGGTTCGTTCAGAACGCTTTGGGCCGCATCGGTTAATATCGGCGTTCCGACCGCCGCGCTCTCGCAACTGGTTATCGCGATCATCGGTATGATTCGCGGACCGGAAGCATTTGGAAGCATGACCGATCTCGTTCGTGCGGTTCCCAGCCTTGGATGGATCGTACCGGGAGCCGGCGGCCTGCTCGGGGCGACGCTCAGCTCGATTTCCGTCTTTTTACTCTGGGGGCTCTTCCTGAACTTCAATGCCCTTCGCTATACGGCGCAGGTCAAAGGCGCCGTCGCATGGGTCGTCCCGGCGATCGTCACGATCCTCGGCGGACTAGCAACCGGCGGTCTATTCTTAGCCGCTCAAAAGTTTACGTAATCTGAACGCCGCCGCTCGCATGTCCCCACGCTCGCTCCTCATGGCAACCTGCGCGGCCGCGGCAATCGCGTTAGCCGTAGGCGCGTTGCCGGCCCGAGCGCAGACGCCCGTTCCGATGACGTTGCAAGACGCCATTTCGTACGCGCTCGACCACAACACGAACATCGAACAGCAGGTCGTCGCGCTTACCGCTGCCGAGCACAACCTCGCGATACTTCAGAACTCGACCTTTCCGAACCTGAGCGCGGAGCTGCAAAATGAGGCGGCTCAGAGCCGGAACTATTCCGGAGCGTACTCGATCATCGGTGCAACTCAGCAGAACACTTTCAGCCAAAACACCGCACAGATCGGAACCAACGCGACCGTCAACTTGGCCGGCAACGGCCTCATCCAGATGGCCGCCGACCGCGCGCTGGTCGCGCAGTCCAAGTATTCGCTCGCGTACTCCGAGAGCCAAGTGGCGACCTCGGTGACGAACTCGTTTTATTCCGTGATTCAAAAGCGCGCCATCGTGCAAGTTGACCAGTCGTCGTTGGGCTATCAGAACGCGCTCGTCGCGGCGGCCAAGGCGAAGCTGCATGCCGGAACGGCCGCCGGCGTGGACGTCATGCGCGCGCAAATTTCCTGGTACCAGACCGCTTCCAACCTGACCGGGGCCAAGGCCGACGAAGAAAACGCGCGCGAAAACTTGGCGCAGACGATCGGAGCGCCGCTCTCGACCCAGTTCGTCTACCCCAGCATCGATCTTCAGCCGCCGCTGCCCAACGGGAGCTCCGAGTCGCTGCAAACCGTGGCGTCGAACTCCCGGCCGGACGTTCTTTCGGCGCGCGAGTCGCTGGTCGCCGCGCGCCAGACGCGCAAGACGTGGGATCGCGAGCTCGCGCCCTCCGCGGTGATCAACGGCAGCTTCGGCAACCAGTTTTCACCCACCGTGTTCGCCCAAGAGCAGGCCAGTAGCCCGGTTCCGCTTCCGCGCGGAAGTCCGGGCTTCTGGCAAGTCTCGGTGACCAGCACCTTCACGCTTCCGTTGGTGGACTACGGTCAACGCCACTTCGAGAGGCTCAACGACGACGCCAACATCGCGAACGCGGAAGTCTCGCTGTCCCAGACGACGAACCAAGCACAGCTCGATGTCTCGCAGTCGTACCGCGCCGCAGAGACGGCACTGACCCAACTCGATTTGGCGCGGCAAGAGGCCGCGTTGGGCTTGCAGTCGGCGCGCATCGCGCAGCTCCAATACAAGATCGGCGTCATCGCTCTCGCCGACGTCTTCCAGGCACAGCAGACTTCGGTCCAAGCCCAGAGCGATCTCATCAACGCTCGCGTCAACTACGTCGAAGCGGTCGTTAAACTTCGCGTTTCGATCGGGACGTACGACGCCCACACCGCCGTTGCCGATCTGAGGTAGGGTAATTTCATGAGTCGCAACCTCAAACTGCTGATCGCCGTGGTGCTCCTGGTAGCGCTGATCGGCATCGCCGTGCTCTTGGGGCGCGGCAAACACGAAAGCACGCCGGTCAAGACGGCCGTCGTCGCGCTCAAGCCGTTCGTGATCAAACTGCCCGAAAACGGCGTCGTCATGCATCCGCGCACCGAAACGATCCCTACGCTGGTGGGCGGCAACATCGACAAGATCCTCGTGCGCGCCGGGCAGCCCGTGCAGGCCGGGCAGCTGCTTGCGACGGTCTACAATCCGAACACCCAGTTCGCCGCGCAATCCTCGCAGGCGGACTACTCCTCGTCGGTAGCCGACGTTTCGACGGCCCGCGTGAACGAGCAGAACGCCAAAGTCCAGTACGAAGCCTCGGTCAACACGACCAAGTCGCAGCTCGACCTGGCGCAAAAGACCTACGACGAAGACGTCACCCTCTTTAAGGACAACGCGATCCCGCACTTCCAGCTCGACACCGACAAGGCAAAACTCGATCAGGCGCGCGTCGCCTACGACCAGGCGCTGGCGCAGCTGCAGCTTGGCGCCGTCTCGGGATACGGGCAGAACAGCGTTCAAGCCGCCCAAGCCGCGGCTCAGAAAGCCGGCATCGTCAACGCCCAAAACGCCGAACAAGTCCAGTTCCTAAGCATCGTCGCGCCCTTTAACGGCGTCATCCAGACCATCGCGAGCAACCCGAACGACGCGTTGCGAGACGTACAGCCGGGCGACCTCGTCACCGCCGGCCAATCGCTCTTTACGATCGCCGAAGGTTCGTCGTACATCGTCAAGGCTCAAGTGGACGAACAAGACATCATCAACGTCCGCATCGGCCAGCGCGCCAGCGTGAGCGGCCAAGATTTCGGCAACCACACGATCTCGGGCAGCGTCCAGGCGATCGCTCCGGTCGCCACCAAGTCCACCGATGCATCGAGCACGGCCAAGCAGATCTTGACGACGATCGCGCTCGACAGCACGCCGGAATTCTTGCGCGACGGCATGACCGCCGACGTGGACATCTTCACGACCGACATCCCGCACGCCCTCGTCATTCCCAACGACGCCATCTCCACCAAGGGCGGCAAGAGCTACGTCTACGTGATTGCAGGCGGCGCAGCGCACAAGCGGCAGATATCGATCGGCAAACAGAGCGACACGCAGACGATCGTGCTTTCCGGGCTAAAACCGGGCGACGTCGTTGCCGACGACAAGACCGTCGTGCTCACCGACGGCATGGCGGCGCGGCCCGCGCCGTCGGCCTCGCCGTCACCAACCCCGTCCGGAACGTGACGCGCTTCCTCGCGTACCTCTCGGAGGCATTCGCGTCGCTGTGGCGCAACCGCGTCCGGTCGGTGCTCACGATGCTCGGTATGATCATCGGAAGCGCCTCGATCATTACCGTATTCGGCATCAGCAAAGCGGCGACCAGCGGAATCGCGGCGAGCTTTGATTCGTTCGGGCAAAGCCCTCTGCTCGTGCAAGTGGACCGATCCCAAGATTACCCCGACCAGGCACAGATTCAATATCGCGACACGCCCGCCGTGGCGGCCGCGTTAGGCGACACGGCCGCGTCCGTCATCCCGAACTGGACGCGCACGTACCCGATCGTATCCGGCGGGAAACGGGATTACATATCGGTCCAGAGCGACGGTCCGTACCATACCGATAAACTCGTGATGGCGGAAGGCCACGAAATATCGCAGGACGAGGTGGATTCGGGAGCGCGCGTCGCGGTCTTGACCCAGGACGTCGCCACCGAATTTTTCGGCTCGCAGCCCGCGGTCGGAAACTACCTGCGCATCAACGGCGGCCGGTATCTGGTTTCCGGCGTCTACGCGGACATCGAGGGCTCGTTTTTTAACAGCTTGGCCGGCAGCTCCACCATCGTCGTTCCGTACACGACGTTCTACAACGATCTCTACACGGGACCGCCGGATTTTCTGCTACTTTACCCCCGCGACCCGCTCGCCAGCGATGCTACCGGAAAGGCGGCGATTTCGGCGCTGCAGCACATCCACGGATCGCGGGCGCAGTACAAGGTCGTGGACACCGCCGAGCAGCTCCAAATATTCGAAAGCGTGCTCTCCGGCATCGGAGCCGGCCTCTCGGCCATCGGCGCCGTCGCACTCGTCGTGGCCGGCATCGGCATCATGAACATCATGCTGGTCTCGGTGAACGAGCGGATTCGCGAAATCGGCATCCGCAAGTCGATCGGCGCGACGCGCGCCGACATCGCGTTCCAGTTCTTGATGGAATCCATCTTGCTCTCGCTGGGCGGCGGCTTCATCGGCATGGGCATCGGCGTCGTCTTCACGGTCGGAGCGGCGTCGGTACTCAGTAAACAACTGGGCGAGTTGCTGATCCCCTACGTCCTGATCGTCAGTTTGGCGCTGACGTTTTCAATTTTGGTCGGAACCGTTTTCGGCACGTACCCCGCGATCCGCGCGGCCGGAATGGATCCGATCGAGGCTTTGCGTTCCTAGCACCGTGCCGTATATCGAAGAAGCCCTGCGGGTGCTCTGGGCCAACAAAATTCGCACCTTGCTCACGATGCTGGGCTTAATCATCGGCGTCGGCGCGGTCATCGCAATTCAAGTGCTCGGAAACAGCATGGCCGGAGCCGTCGACGGCGCGCTGGGAACGCTGACGGACAACTCGTTCGTGGTCTTTCCGAATTCGACGCAGCGCGACGTTACGAACGCGGCCATACAGCTGCGCGACCTTCCTCCGCTCAAGACGATTCCCGGCGTGGTGGATGCGATGCCGCTGGGTTTCTCGACGGAGCTGATACGCGCGGGCCACGCGCACGGCCGGTTCGGCGTATCACCGGACAGACTCGGTATCGTTTCAGAACCTGCCGATTCGCTTTGGACGGCACATCTCCGACGACGACGTAGCGGGAGCGGCCAACGTCGCGGTCATCTCCGACAAGGCGTACCAGCGGCTCTTCCCCGACGGCGGCGACCCGACGGGCGAAAGCATCTACGCCGGGCCGAACCGCTACGAGATCGTCGGCGTGCAACAACCGCCCAAACGCGGCTTTCTCAACGCGCAGTTCAGCGGCGACGTCACGATCCCGTACTCGACGTACATCAACGAGTTCGTGCGCGGCTCGAGCGTCATTGGAGCGGGCATCATCTCCGACAACGCTGCCGACATTCCGCAGATCGAGATCGCCGTTCAAAACAAGTTGCGCGAGCTGCACGGCAATCCGGCCGGCGTCGAGTATCAGACGTTCGACAAGGCGAAATTTTCGCAAGGGATCGGTGGCGTTTTCAACGCGCTCACCATCGTGGTCGCGCTCATCGGTGCGGTCGCGCTGCTCGTGGCAGGGATCGGCATCACCAACATCATGCTCGTGTCGGTGACCGAACGCACGCGCGAGATCGGCGTACGCAAAGCGATCGGCGCGCGCAGCGGACAAGTGCTGCTGCAGTTCTTCATCGAGGCGCTGCTGCTGTGCTCGATCGGCTGCGCGATCGGGCTCGCGATCGGCCTAGGCATCGGCGCGTTCGTCAACGACGTGTTCATCGTGAAGATTACCGGGAACATCGTGCCGCTGCCGTGGCTCGAAGCGGTACTCATCGCGGTGGGCTTTGCAACCATCGTCACGCTCGCGTGCGGTACGTATCCCGCTTACCGCGCCGCCAAGCTCGATCCGATCGAGGCGCTGCGCTATGAATGACCTCACCAACGCGATCGAGCTGCGCGACGTCACGAAAATCTACCGTAACGGCGGCCTCGAAGTACCGGTGCTCCACGGGCTGACCTTCGACATCGCGCGCGGCGAGTACGTCGCGATCATGGGGCCGTCGGGCTCGGGAAAGTCGACGCTGATGAACATCATCGGCTGTCTCGACCGCGCTACCACCGGCCGCTATCTGCTCGACGGCGTGGACGTATCGGGCCTGAACGACAACGAGCTGGCCGCAATCCGCTTGAAAAAACTCGGCTTCGTCTTCCAGGGCTTCAACCTGCTGGCACGGACGGACGCACTCAAGAACGTCGCGCTGCCGCTCTTCTATGCCAACGTCCCGACCAAGGTTCGCTACGCCCGGGCGCAGGAGGCGTTGGCCGAGGTCGGGTTGGCCGACCGCTCGCACCACCAGCCGAACCAGCTCTCCGGCGGCCAGCAGCAGCGCGTCGCCGTGGCGCGGGCCCTCATCAACGACCCGGCGGTGCTCCTGGCCGACGAGCCGACCGGGAACCTCGACTCCAAAACCAGCGCGGAACTGATGGCCCTGTTCAGCAACCTCCATGCCGGCGGGCGCACCATCATTATGGTCACGCACGACCCCGAGGTCGCACGCCACGCCAAGCGGGTGATCCGGCTGCTCGACGGGCTGGTGGTCTCGGACGGCCCGCCCGGCGAATAACGCCGCCCGGCCGGCACCATCCGTGACTTTTGGCCGTTCTGGGAGTAGTACGGCCCGAGAACGCACTCTTCTTAAAAGAATTGAATATGGGAACGAATCGAACGCTGCCCACGATCGTCGTAGGTCTGGTGGGCGCCATAATCGGCAGTTTTGTGATGATGCTTTACGCGAGCACGCATTTCGCTCACGTTGCCGGCCCCAATAACACTCCGCCGGCGGTCGCCGCCGCGGCGCTCACCGGCGTGAGCGATCAAGACCGCATCGTAAGCGCGGTAAAGCGCACGAAAGCGTCGGTCGTCGCCATCCAGATGGAGGTGAACGGCCAGCAGCTCGTACAGATGGATCCGCTCTTCCAGCAATTTTTCGGACAGCAAGGTCCGGGCGTCGAGCAACCGTATCACGGCCAGGCCTCCGGCTCGGGCTTCGTGTTCGATTCCAACGGCGACATCGTCACCAACGCCCACGTCGTAACGGCGCCCGACAACGGGCACGTCACGAAACTCACGGTCGTTTTTGCCAACGGCGACAAGGTGCCGGCTCGCGTCATCGCGGCCAACATCGGCGCCGACGTCGCGATCATTCGCGTGGACAACTACTCCAAATTGCCGCCGCCGCTCCAACTGGCCGACTCCGACAAGCTGGAGCAGGGACAATGGGCGATCGCGATCGGCGAACCGCTCGACCTTCAGCAGACCGTAACCCTGGGCGTGATCTCGGCGTTCAACCGCGACGAGCAGATCCCCAACGAAAGCGGATCGGCGATCGACTTCAAGGGCCTCCTGCAGACGTCCGCGCCGATCAATCCCGGTAACTCGGGCGGCCCGCTCATCGACATCGACGGCCAAGTCATCGGCATCAACCAGTCCACGGTCCGTTCTGCGTACGCGCAGGGCATCGGCTTCGCCATCCCGTCCAACGTGGTCGGGCGCATGGCCGGCGAATTGCTCAAGAACCCCGGCATCCATCAGGGAACCGACACCGGCTACATGGGCATCCTGATGGAAGACCTATCGGCTGGGCTGCGCAACCAAATCGGCTACAACGGCGCGTCGAACGGCGTCGCCGTGCGCGAGGTCATCCCGAGCTCGCCGGCCGACCAAGCGGGCCTCCAGCCGGGCGACGTCATCCTCGAGGCCGACGGCAAGGCGTTCACCGACTACAAGGCGCTCCACGACTACATCGGAACCAAGAAGCCGGGCGACAGCATCCGGCTCATGGTGTGGTCGCAGGGCGCGAAGAAACTGGTGGCGGTCAAACTGATCGAGCGGCCCGCGGCCGTGCCGATTCCGCAAGACCAGCAGCAGCAAGAGCAGCAACAGCCCTAAGAGCCGTTGGAACGGTCCAAACGAGAGGCGCTCCTGCAACTGCAGGGGCGCCTTTCGTGTCGTGAGAAGCGGAACAATTCGACCGGGCATCCTGTATGATGAACCGGTAATCACAATCTTCGATTCCGTCCATAAGCGGCAAGGCGACCGTCGCCCCCGCTGCATCCCCCTCCGTCGCGGAACGGCCGGCGCGCTCACCTCGGTGCGCACGGCTCCCGCCCCGGGCTCGACTGCAGCGAGGCCCCCGACTCCAGCTGGTCCAGGGCGCTGTCGAGACTAAATGAGGTAGTAAACATGGCTAAAGTGGTCGGAATCGACCTAGGCACGACCAATTCGGTCGTCGCCGTGATGGAGGGCACGACGCCCACCGTCATCCCCAATGCGGAAGGCGCGCGCACGACCCCATCGGTCGTGGCCTTCACTAAAACCGGCGAGCGTCTCGTCGGCCAACTCGCGAAACGTCAAGCGATCACCAATCCCGATCGCACGATCTCCTCGATCAAGCGCCATATGGGTGAATCCGGTTACGTCGTAAAGGTCGACGGTAAGGATTACACGCCGCAAGAAATCTCGGCGATGATTCTGCAAAAGCTCGTCAACGACGCGAGCAATTACCTCGGCGAGCGGGTGACCCGCGCGGTCATCACCGTTCCCGCGTACTTCAACGACGCCCAGCGTCAAGCGACCAAAGATGCCGGTAAGATCGCCGGTCTCGAGGTGCTGCGCATCATCAACGAGCCGACCGCCGCGGCGCTCGCGTACGGGCTCGACAAGAAGGGCAACGAAACGATTTTGGTCTGGGACCTTGGCGGCGGCACGTTCGACGTCTCGATCCTGGAAGTCGGCGACGGCGTCTTCGAGGTGAAGTCGACCAACGGCGACACGCATCTGGGCGGCGACGACTACGACCATCGCATCGTCGAGTGGCTGGTCGGCGAATTCCGTAAAGAGCAAGGCATCGACCTCGCGAGCGACAAGCAGGCCATGCAACGCCTGACCGAAGCCGCGGAAAAGGCGAAGATCGAGCTCTCGTCGGTCGTTACGACGAGCATCAACCTGCCGTTCATTACGGCCGGCGCCGACGGTCCCAAGCATCTGGACTACACGCTCACGCGTGCCAAGTTCGAAGAGCTCGACGGCCGATCTGACGGATCGCTGTCTGGCACCGTTCAAACAAGCCATCGCCGACGCTAAGATCGACGTGTCGAAGATCGACGAGGTCGTGATGGTCGGCGGTTCGACCCGCATGCCCGTGATTCAAGAGCTCGTCAAGAAACTCACCGGTAAGGATCCCAACCTAACCGTCAATCCCGACGAGGTCGTGGCCATCGGCGCCGCGATTCAGGCCGGCGTCCTCTCCGGCGAGGTTCGCGACGTCGTTCTGCTCGACGTCACGCCGCTGTCGCTCGGTCTGGAGACCCTGGGCGGCGTCATGACGACGCTGATCGAACGCAACACGACCATTCCGACCAAGAAGTCGCAGGTCTTCACGACCGCCGAAGACGGCCAAACCTCGGTCGACATTCACGTGCTGCAGGGCGAACGCCCGATGGCGGCCGACAACAAGACGCTCGGACGTTTCCGGCTCGAAGGCATCCCGCCGGCTCCGCGCGGCGTACCCCAGATCGAAGTCACGTTCAACATCGACGCCAACGGCATCGTAAACGTGAACGCCAAAGACCTGGGCACCGGCAAGGAGCAGGCGATCACGATCACCGCTTCGACGAATCTCAATAAGGACGAAGTGGATCGCATGGTCAAGGATGCCGAAGCGCAAGCTGCGGCCGACCAGGCGCGCAAAGAGGAAGCGGAGATCCGCAACAACGCCTCCAGCCTGATCTACTCGACCGAGAAATCGCTCAAGGAAGTCGGCGAGAAGCTCGACCCGGCCGCCCGCGCCGACGTCGAGACCGCGCTGGCCGATCTTAAGCGCTTGAGCGAAAATGGGACCGCCGCGGAGATCAAGCCCGCCGTCGACCGCCTCCAAGAGGCGAGTTACAAGATGGCCGAGCTTCTCTACAAAGCGACCACACCCGAACCGGGTGCGCCCACGAACGGTGCCGCGAGCGGAGCGACGAACGGTGCGACGACCGAAAACGCCGCGCCCGACGAAGACGTCATCGACGCCGAGTTCAAGGAAGCGAAGTAGCCGCGTTTCAACAAAGCATGGCGTTTAGGATGCTCCGGCCACATGCCGGAGCATCCGGCGCCGTGTTTGCATTGCGTGTGTGTGAGTGAATGATGCCTGAAGATCCAAGTCAGTGGAGCACCGAGGCCGGCGAAGCCGTTCTCGACGGAGTCGACTCCGGCGCGTCCGACCGCGACCGTCTTTCCGCGGAGCTCGAGGCCGCGAAAGCGCTCGCCGAAGAAAATTACAAGAAGTATCTTCTCTCGGTAGCCGATTTCGAAAATTACAAGAAGCGACAGGAACGCGACGAGGTTCGCCGCGCGTCGGCGCACCGTTTTATGCTGCTCGAGCGCCTGTTACCGGTCATCGATAATCTCGAGCGGGCGCTCCAATACGATTCGGGCGGCGACGTGCTCAGGGGCGGCATCGAGCAAACGCTCAAGGGCTTCGAAGCGATCCTTGCGTCCGAAGGCGTTACCGTCATCGACGTCCTTGGAAAGCCTTTCGACCCACGCGTCGCCGAGGCGATAGCGACGTCTCCGGCCGGCGACGACGTCTCCGACGATACCGTCACCGAAGTAGCTCAAAAGGGCTACGTCGTCGGCGAACACGTCCTGCGCCCCGCCAAAGTCATCGTCGCGAAACATGACGGATGAATTATAAGGACTACTATGCGGTCTTAGGCGTTCCCAAGAACGCCGCCGAGAAAGACATCAAGTCGGCGTATCGCAAGCTTGCGCGCAAGTGGCACCCCGACACCAATCCGGAAAACGCCAAAGCCGCCGAAGAAAAGTTTAAGGAAATCTCCGAGGCTTACGAGGTCCTCAACGATCCGGAGAAACGCCGCAAGTACGACATGCTCGGGCCGGACTGGCAACAAGCGGCGCGTCAAGCCGAACAGCAGCGCCAGTACCGGACGCGTTACGAAGGCGAAGCCGAGAACTTCGATTTCGGGTCGGGCGGGGCCAGCGGGTTCTCGGACTTCTTCGACATGTTCTTTTCCGGTATCGGACAGCGCGCCGCCGCGCCGCACGCGCGCAGCCGCGGCGGCTTCGCTCAGCGCGGACAAGACCTCGAGACCACCATCGAGCTGTCGCTACGCGACGTCTACGAAGGCGGCAAGAAGAACGTCTCGCTGCAAATCGAGGACCTCTGTCCGGTCTGCCACGGAACCGGCACCGAAAACGGCAAGCTCTGTCAGAATTGCCACGGCACCGGCCGCGTGCTCAAGAGCAAACGCTTCGAGGTGTCGATACCCAAAGGCATCGGCGACGGGCAACGCATTCGTTTAGCGGGACAAGGCGGGGCCGGAACGGGCGGCGGCCCGAACGGCGACTTGTATCTGGTCGTGAAATTGAAAGACGATCCGACCTACAAGCGCAAGGGTGACGATCTGTACGTGGACCTGCCCGTGAGCATGTTCGACCTCGTGCTGGGCGGCGACGTGCAGGTGCCGACCATGGCCGGCCAAGTCGCGATGACGATTCCCGAAGGAACGCAGAACAACCGGCTGCTGCGCCTATCGGGCAAGGGCATGCCGAAGGTCAAGGGCGCCGGCGCCGGCGATCAATTCGTTCGCTTGATCGGACAATTGCCCACCAAAATTACGGACAAACAACGCAAGCTCTTTACCGAGCTGCAAAGCTCGGCAACGGCAAACCGTAACGCTCGCAGAGGAGGACGTACCCATGATTAAAGAGATCGCGTTCACCGCTTATCCGGCCCGCGACGTGGCCAAATTACGGGAGTGGTACGAGAAAAATCTCGCGCTGAAATTCTCCGGGCCGTACGTCGAGAAGGGCGTCGAACAGTACAACGAATCCGACCTGGGCGGCACGTGCTTTAGTCTTGATGACGACCGACTGGTTGGAAGCACCGCCGGGCGCCGGGGCCGGCGTCGTCTTCGAAGTGGCAGATTTGGACGAAGCGGTTGCCCAGCTGCGCGCTAAAGGCTTGACGGTCGAGGATCCGTACATAACGCCGGTTTGTAAGATGTCGAGCCTGAAGGATCTCGAAGGCAACAAGGTGACGCTGCACCAACGCACCGCCAAAGACTGGGTCTCGAGCGACTAACTCCGCAACCGGCGTTGCCGGTTGAGGTTCGTAACGATACGATGATGCACGGTCACGGGCTGATGTACTCGAACATGTACTCGCCCGACAATCCAAAAGCCCAGCGCCGCGTCGACTGGCGGCGCGTCGGCGGTTTGTTCGCGCCCTACTGGCGCCAGCAGACCGCCGTTCTTGCATGTATTCTGGTGACCTCGCTGCTCGGTCTGATTCCGGCGTTCGTCATCGCGAACATCATCGACAAGACCATCCCTTCGCACGACGTTCGCCGGCTCGCGCTGGACGTCGGCTTGATCCTGGCATCGGCGCTGATCTCGGCGGGCATCGGCGTCGCGCAGGGGTATTTGAACTCGGTCGTCGGCGAAGGCATCATGCGCGACATCCGTTCGCATTTGGTCTCGCATCTTCACAAGATGCCGCTAAGCTTCTTCACCGGAACCAAGACGGGCGAGATCATGAACCGCGTCTCGAGCGACGTGGACAACATCGACAACGTCGTGACGGGAACGCTCACGTCCATCGTCACGAACATCGCCATCATCGTCACGACCGTCGTCGCGATGTTCGTGTGGAACTGGCGTCTCGCCGTCATGTCGGTACTGATCGTACCGCTCATGATCCTTCCGCTTGGTCCGGTCGGCCGAAAGATGTTCCAAGTCCGCAAAAAGACGCGAGAAAAGCGTGACGAGATCGAATCCATCACGCAAGAAACGCTCTCGATCTCCGGCATCGTGTTGATCAAATCGTTCGCTCGCGAAGGGTACGAGAAGAGCCGGTTTTACGAGACGGTCACCAACCTGATGAAGCTGGAGATCGACCTGGCGATGGTCGGCCGCTGGTTTCTCGCTTCCGTGACCGCGATGGTCATCGTCGGTCCGGCGCTGGTCTGGCTGGGAGGCGGCTGGCTCGCCATCACCGCCGGACTGCAAGTCGGCGTGATCGTCGCGTTCGTCGAGCTTCATTCAAGGGCGGCTTTACGGTCCGGCGGCCACGTTGGCGGGAATTCAAGTCCAAATCGTCAGCGCGCTTGCCGTATTCGAGCGCATCTTCGATTACCTCGACTTAAAGACCGAAGACTACGATCCGCCCGGCGCGATCGCGCTGCCCAGCGTCGCCGGCGATATCCGCTTCGAGCACGTCACGTTTGCGTACGGCGATCGCAACGTGCTCGACGACTTGAACTTGCACGTGGAACCGGGACAGGTCGCCGCGTTCGTCGGCCCGTCCGGCGCGGGAAAAACTACGATCACCCAGCTCGTTCCGCGCTTTTACGACCCGCAAGGCGGCCGCGTGATGGTGGACGGGCACGACGTCAAGGCCGTAACCTTGGAATCGCTGCGCCGGGACATCGGCATCGTCTCGCAAGAGACGTATCTCTTCCACGATACGATCGCCGCGAATCTGCGTTACGCCAAGCCCGAAGCGACCGACGAAGAACTCTACAAAGTCGCTCGCGCGGCCAACATTCACGACTTCATTACGTCCTTGCCCGACGGGTACGCGACGATCGTCGGCGAGCGCGGGCATAAGCTTTCCGGCGGAGAACGCCAGCGGCTCGCGATCGCGCGCGTGTTGCTCAAAGACCCGCGCATCCTCATTCTCGACGAGGCGACCAGTTCGCTCGACTCGCACAACGAAGTCGCGATCCAAGCGGCGCTCGACGTGGTCATGCGGGGCCGCACCAGCCTCGTTATCGCTCACCGCCTTTCGACCGTCGTGGCGGCCGACGTCATCTTCGTCGTCGAGGCGGGACGCGTCGTGGAAAGCGGCACGCACGAAGCCCTGCTGGCCAAAGGCGGACCCTACGCTCACTTGTACCGGACGCAGTTCCGTTCGTCCGAGGCGCCGGCAGCGGCAACCGCCGTTTTTTAGAGAATACCCGCCGCAGTGGATACGTTAAGCGTGACCGGGCTGAGGAAAAACTTCGGCTCCGTCACCGCCGTGGACGATTTGAGCTTCGACGTTCAATCGGGCGAGATCGTCTCGCTGCTCGGGCCGAACGGCGCCGGCAAGAGCACGACGTTCTTGTGCATGTGCGGGCTCCTGCGGCCCGACGCCGGCAGCATCCTATGGTCGGGACAAGAGCTCGGTCCGGAACGCGGACGAACCATCGCATTGATCCCGGAGACGCCGGAAGTCTACGCCCTGCTCACCGTCTGGGAGCACATGGTCTTCGTCGCCAAGAGCTGCAAGCTCGCGGCCGGATGGGAGACGCGCGCGGGCGAGCTGCTGGAGCGCTTCTCGCTGGCAGAACACCGCGACATGCTCGGCTCGGCGCTCTCCAAAGGCATGCGGCAGCGGCTACTCGTTTCGGCGACGCTGCTGGCCGACGCACCGGTGCTGCTTTTCGACGAGCCGATGATCGGCCTGGACCCGGCCGGTCAGCGCCATCTGCGCGAAACCATGCGCGAGCTGCGGTCCGCCGGCAAGGTCGTGATGGTCAGCACGCACATGCTCGACAACGCGCAGGCGCTGAGCGACCGCGCCATCATTCTCAAGCACGGTTCCTGCATCTGGAAAGGGACCTTCGAACAGTTACACGCCGAAACGGGAGACGAGGATTTAGAGTCGACGTTCCTGCGCATCACCGCATGAGCGACCTCGCACCGCTGGCCTATCTCGAGACGAGGCGCCTGGCAAACTTCTTCCGTAGAACGATGCGCGAGCCCGCGCGAATCGCGATCTGGGCGATTGCGCTGGTTTGGATCGTCGCAATGAGCATCTTGCGCGTGCTGCATTCGTCCAGCTCGGACTGGGGAACGCTGCGGGATCCGGCCGCCAGCCTGCTCGGCTTTGGGTCGCTCGCGGCCCTCGGCGTGGTGGTTTCGGTCGGCGCCGGCGGTCAAGCCGGCGCGTTCAGCGGGGCCGCCGACGCCCGCTTCCTGACCTCGTCGCAGCTCTCGGAGCGTTCGGTCGTGCTGTGGTTGCAGCTGCGTAACTCGGCAATCACCATCGGCCGCATCGCGATCGCGATCGTCGTGTACGCGTTTCTGTTTACGCGAGCGCATACCGGTTCTGCGTTTCTAGCGATGATCGGACTTAGCGTGCTGGGCACCATGCTCTCGCTGCCGGCCTTCGAGCTCGGGCAGCGGATCGGCCAGCTGCCCGTTCAAATTCTGGGCGGCACGCTCGCGGGTCTCTCGTCGGTCGCGGCGCTCGTCATCGGCGGTGCGAATTTCTTCTCCGCGCTCACCCCCGCGGCCGGCGCACTCGAACGCTTGGGGGTCGGGCGCTTCGCGGCCATGATTTGGAACGGCTACACGCCCGCGCTCCTTCTGCTCTTTTACATCATCGTGCTGGTCCTGGCCCTGAGCGTCGTCTTCGCAGAAGATCTCTATCCCGAGCTCTACGCCGCGTCCATGAGCTGGCAGCGTCAGCTCAAACGCAATCGCGGTTGGAGCTCGATGTACCGCCCCGCTTCCGGCGTAAAACAGGCGCGTTCGCATTCGACGAACTTTTCGGGCCCCTGGATCGCCTTCTGGAAGCAAGGACTGACGCTGCTGCGCTCGCCCGCGATGCGCATCTATTTCGGCATCGAGCTGATCGTCGCCGTCGGCGGCGGCCTCGCGGCCGGTGCCGTCGGCCGTTCGGACCCGTCGACGCTGCTCGCGATCGTCGTCGGCGTCGTCTCGATCGTCATCGTGCTGCTCGCCGTCACCGGAACGTCGCTCGCCAACGACATCTCGAAGCCGCTGTGGTGGATCGGCACCGGCACGACGTTCTACAAACTCGCCGCGTGGACGTGCGCGACGTCGGTCGAGACGGCGTTTGTCCTGACCCTCGGCTCGATCGCGCTGGCAACGGTCTACGGCAGCTTCGGCCTTGCGATCACGTGCGTCATCGTTTCGCTGATGCTGCCGCCGCTGGTGCGCAGCGTCGGCGTGGTGACGTACTCGTTCTTCCCAGCCGCGATCGATCAGCGCGGACCCGCCGCGGCCGTACGCGTCATCGCGATCTATCTTTGCCTCGCTCCGCCTACCGTCGTCGGCATCCTCGCAGCAGCGTTCCTACGCGACGGACTGATCGCGGCCGCACTCGCGCTCCTCACGCTTCTGGCGGAAGGCATACTCTGCATCTGGATCGCCGCAAATCGAATCGAAGGCCGCGGCGCCGAATACGCCATCGCCGAAACGATCTAGACAATCTCTGATCTAAGCGATACGTTTGCCTGCATTGTCAGACTGAGCGAAGCGCCGAAGGCGCGCAGTCGAAGGCCGGGCGATTCTCCGTTCATGCGGCGGAATCGGCGTCCTTCGACTGCGGCGCTACGCGCTTCCGCTCAGGATGACACGGATGATCGCTACCAGCTGTCAACGATGGTCGCTACTTCAGCGCTTCCCTAGTGAGACGCCCCTCGGTTAACAGCCGTTGCCGAGTCGGATTAGAATCAGGCGATCGTCGAGAGTGCGGACGCAGCGCACGGCAGCCCCTCCGATATTCCAACGCTTACGCGACTTTGGAGTGGAAGCCCATCTCGACGGGGGGATGCGGCACGAGCAGCGTCGGTTCCGATGCCGCCTGCACTTCTTCCACGCTGACGCCGGGGGCGACTTCGCGCAAGACGAGTCCTTCGGGCGTGACGTCGATGACCGCGAGGTCGGTCACGATCTGATGCACGACGCCCCGGCCCGTCAGCGGAAGGGAACACTCGCGCACGATCTTGTGCACGCCGCCCTTCGCGGTGTGCTCCATCATCACGATCAGGCGCTTGGCGCCGTGCACGAGGTCCATGGCGCCGCCCATGCCCTTGACCATCTTACCTGGAATCATCCAGTTCGCGAGGTCGCCGCGCTCGGAGACTTGCATCGCGCCGAGCACCGCCAAGTCGATGTGGCCGCCGCGAATCATACCGAACGAAAGCGCGGAATCGAAGAACGACGCACCGGGCAGAACCGTGACCGTCTCTTTGCCCGCGTTGATGAGGTCGGCTTCTTCCTCGCCCTCGTAGGGATACGGCCCCATTCCGAGGATGCCGTTCTCGCTCTGCAGCACGACGGTGATGTCGTGCGGAACGTAGTTGGGAACCAGCGTCGGCAGTCCGATTCCCAAGTTCACGTACTGTCCGTCGCGCATTTCGCGTGCGACGCGCGCGGCCAGTTGGTTGCGGGTTAGCGCCATTACCCTTCTCTCTTTCTCGTCGTGACGCGCTCGATGCGTTTGCCTTCGGCGCCGACTTTCACCACGCGCTGAACGAAGACGCCGGGCAAATGCACCTGCTCGGGATCGATCTCGCCGGGTTCGACGAGTTCCTCGACTTCGGCGATCGTGATTCGTCCGGCCATCGCGCATAGGGGGTTGAAGTTGCGCGTCGCCTTGTGGAAGACGAGATTGCCGTGGCGGTCACCGATGCTCGCCCGCACCAAAGCGTAGTCGCAAACGATGCCCATCTCCATGACGTACTCGCGGCCGTCGAACACGCGCGTCTCTTTTTTCGGCGACGCGACCGCGACCGAGCCGTCGGGATTGTGCCGCCACGGCATGCCGCCGTCGGCGACCAGCGTTCCGTCGCCGGCCGGCGTGAAGAACGCGGGGATGCCGCATCCGCCGGCGCGCATCCGTTCGGCCAGCGTGCCTTGGGGAACTAGCTCGACCTCGAGTTCGCCGCTGAGATACTGGCGCTCGAACTCGCGGTTCTCGCCGACGTACGAACCGGTCGTGCGCGCAATGCGTTTGTGGTCGAGCAGCACGCCCAGTCCCCAGCCGTCCACGCCGCAGTTGTTGGAGACGGTGACGAGATCGGTCGCGCCCTGTTCCAAGAGCGCCTCGATGAGATTGTGCGGGATGCCGCTCAGGCCGAAACCACCCACGGTCAACGATGCGCCGCTTGGGATGTCGGCCACGGCCTGCGCGCAGGAGGCGTAGACTTTGTCCATAGGGCGTAAATGCGCGGCCGAACGGAACCCCTCCCGCTGCCGTAGAAAGCTGCGGCCTCCAAGAGGAGTGCACGTCATGGCCATGGCCCCCCCGCAGTCGCACGCAAACGACGAAGAAGAGATGATGCTTGCGGCCGTACGCGAGCTGGTTGCCGAAAAGGTAGCACCGCGCGCCGCCGCGATCGACGAATCCGGCGAGTTCCCGGTCGACATCAAGAATCTGTTCGCCCAGAACGATCTGCTCGGCATTCCGATCCCGGCGGAATACGGCGGGCTCGGCGGCACGTTCGTCACGTACGTCAAAGTCGTCGAAGAGATTGCAAAGGCGTGCGCGTCGAGTTCGCTCATCGTGGCCGTCCAGGAACTGGGTATGCTGCCGATCCTCATCGGCGGCACCGAAGAGCTCAAGAAACGCTTCTTACCGCGCATCGCCTCGGGCGAATTGATCGCCGCCTACGCCTTGACGGAAGCGTCCAGCGGATCCGACGCGCTCGGTTCGATGCGCACGCGCGCCGAGCGCCGCGGAGACGCATACGTGTTGAACGGGCAGAAGATTTGGATAACCAACGGCAGCGTCGCGGACGTCGTGTGCGTCTTCGCGGTCACCGACCCGGCGGCCGGCTCGCGCGGCGTGAGCGCGTTCGTGGTCGAGAAGGGCATGCCCGGGTTCATCGTAGGCACGAAAGAAAAAAAGATGGGCATTCGCGGATCCCCGACCGTCGAGCTGGTCTTCAACGATTGCGAGATCCCGGCCGCCAACCGCATCGGCGAAGAGGGCGAAGGCTTTAAGATCGCGATGAAGGTGCTCGACAAATCGCGTCCCGGCATCGCGGCGCAGGCCCTTGGAATAGCAAGCGGCGCGCTCGACTATGCGATCAATTACGCTAAGGAGCGCGTCGCGTTCGGAAAGCCGATCGGACAGCATCAGGGCATCGGCTTCATGCTTGCGGACATGAAGACGGAAGTCGAAGCCGCACGGTTGCTCCTGTACGAAGCGGCGCGCAAATGCGACGAAGGGTCGCCCGACGTTACGCTGTGGGCCGCGCTGGCCAAGCTCAAATGCGGCGACGTCGCGATGTCCGTCACGACCGACGCCGTCCAAGTGCTCGGCGGGTTTGGTTACTCAACCGACTATCCGGTCGAGCGCATGATGCGCGACGCAAAAATTACGCAGATTTACGAAGGTACGCAGCAGATTCAACGCTTGGTTATCGCGCGTAACCTGGTCGGCAAGGGGAAGCCTTCTTAGAAACGGCTGAGCGGGAACGTACTGGAGTTAGCGAACTTCCGGCCCGGGCATTGCGTTCTCTAGGTGGTTGCGTGAAAAGCCATATGGGTTTTCGAGCGACCTCTTAGTGCCAGCGTGCCTGTATCAAAGATCGGAAGGAGGTGTTCACTGATGAACAAGATTCTTGCTGCTCTCGTTACGTCCGCGTTTCTCATGACCGGTTCGGCCATGGCCGCGACGACCGGTGCCGCGAAGACGGTCGCCACCGCGACTGCCAAGCCCGCCGCTAAATCCACCGCGAAGCCCGCAACGAAGTCGACCGCCAAGCCCGCCATGAAGGCGACGGCCAAGCCGGCTCCCAAAGCGACCAAGAAGCCGCTCCGCAAAATGTCGGACAAAGTAGCTTCGACCCCTAAGCCGGCGACCAAGTCGACGGCCAAGCCCGCGGCCAAGTCGACCGCCAAGCCCGCCATGAAGGCGACGGCTAAGCCGGCTCCCAAGGCGACCAAGAAGCCGTAACCTAGAGAGAAAAAACGGATTCATTCTTATATCGGAAACCCCGGCGCGGTGAAAACACCGCGCCGCTTTTTTCCCTCGCGGGCTCCGAGGCCCGCAACGCGAATGAGCCCCGCATGGCCGATCCGATGAAACCCGAGTTCACGGCCCAAAACCCGATCGTCGCGGCGGCGGAGAAGATTCGCGCGCGGCGCGAGATCGGCGCCGCCATCGACTCGGCGACCCACGAGGCTCCGCCGCGCAAACCCGAGGACGCCGAGGAGTCCCTGCGCGCCTTTGCCGACCGGCTTGCGGCCGGCTCCACGCTGCTCAACTCGATCGTCGGAGCCGCGAAGGGCGCCAAACTCGTGCGTCTCGAGAAGCCGCTCCGCGTTCGGCTGCGCTTTGGAGGCAAACGCGTCGCGCTCGACCTCGACGACGTGAACCAGCTCGTGCGCGTCACCGGCTGCGGACTCGACGGCGACTACCAATTCGATCTCGACGCGCCGGTGCCGTCGCTCATCAACCTCTCGAAGATCTCGACTGAAGCCGGCTACGGCGAACGCGTCACGCCTTCTTGGCTTTTGAAGATGGTCGCGCAGGATGCCGAGTTGCCGAGGCCTTCCCATTTGGACGCGACCGGCCCGCTGCAGTTTTAGCCGCGCGAATAATCTTCGGGGTCGGGCAAATTTCCGCAACCGGACAACGGTCGCACAGCGGCGTCGGCGCCTTGCAAATTTGACGGCCGTGTAAAATCAGCCAGTGATGCGCGAAGCGCCACTTCTCTTTCGGCACGAGTTTCGTGACGTCGGCTTCCACGTCGCGAGGCGTCTTTCCGAGGGTTAAGCCGAGGCGATGCGCGACGCGAAAGACGTGGGTGTCGACCGCAAAGGCGGCTTCCGCGAACGCGACGGCCATCACGACGCTCGCGGTTTTGCGTCCGACGCCCGCCAACGACTCCAATTGCTCGCGCTCGCGGGGAACCTCGCCGCCGAATTTGTCGACCAGATCGCGCGCGGCCGCCATGATGTTCTTGGTTTTCATCCGGAAGAATCCGCACGATTTGATGATCTTCTCGACGTCGGCCGGCTTTGCGCGAGCCAGCGCCTGCGGCGTTGGATATTTTGCGAAGAGCGCGGGCGTCGTGCGGTTGACGCGCTCGTCGGTACACTGCGCCGAAAGAATAACCGCGACGAGCAGCTCGAATGGCGTCCCGAACTCGAGCGCGGTTTCGGCGTGCGGATACGTCCGCTCGAGAATCGCCAGCTCCTCGAGCGCCGTTTCGCGCGGAACCTTCTTCTTTGGAAACGCAATGGCCATCGGGCTAGTCCGCCAGCGCCAAACGCCGGTCGCGCACCGAAACGAGCCCGTCGCGCTCCAGCGCCTCCACGATCTTCTCGAGCTCGCCCGCGGTGCGTTCCGGAAGCGCGCTTTCGAGGTCGCGATGAAGGTCGAGCAGCGAGATGGCTTGGCCCGGCGCGAGCTCGCGCAGGCGGTCCACGATTCGTCCGCGCGCGAAGCGAGTCGAACGCTCGAACCGGATCGCCTCTTGCGGCGACTTCCGCGGCGCGTGGGCGGCGCGTCGCAGCGCCAGATGTCCGGCGTCGACCGGCGCCGCGGCGCAATGGGAGCGCAGCGGACAGATCCCGCAATGCGGAGCGCGGGCGGTGCAGATCGCGGCTCCGAGATCCATCAGCGCGGAGTTCCAGTCGTGAGCCATGCCCGCCGGCGCGATCTCCCGCGCCCGGGCGTCGAGTTGCGCGCGTTCGGCTCGCGGCGGGTGCTCGACGCCGAAGAATAAACGGTGCACGATGCGGCGGACGTTCGTATCGAGCGGCACGTCGTCCAGGTTGAAACCGAAGGCGCGAACCGCGGAGGCGGTGTACGGGCCGACGCCCGGTAGCGATCGCAGGTCGCCGGTATCCGACGGAATGCGACCGCCGAAGCGTTCGCCGACTTCTTCCGCCGCGCGCTTGAGCCGCAACGCGCGCGAGTTATAACCTAGTCCTTGCCAGGCCCGCAGCACGTCCGCCAGGGGCGCTCGCGCCAGCGACGCCACGCCGGGATACGCCGCAACGAAAGCCTCGAACTTTGGAACGACGCGATCCACTTGCGTTTGCTGCAGCATGAACTCGCTGACCAGCGTATAGTACGGATCGCGCACCGCGCGCCACGGAAGGCCGGCGCGTCCGCTACGCCGGTACCAGGCCAGGAGCGCCTGGGCGGCCTTCGTCACGGGCGCAGGCTCGCGATCGCCTCACCGATACGCCGGATACCCTCGTCGATTTGATCGCGCCGCACCGCGGTAAGCGCCAGACGGAAGTTGTGCTCGCCGCCGGAGTCGGCGAAGAACGCCTCACCGAACAGGAACGACGCGCCGCGCCGCTCCGCGGCGTCGAGCAACGGTCGAGCTCGCAGTTCGCGCGGCGTCGTAACCCACAGGTAGAAACCGCCGGCCGGATTGCTGACGCGCATGGAATTGGGCCAGTGTTCGGCGATCGCCGCGTCCGCCAGCCGCCGCCGCAACAGCAGCTCTTCGCGCAGCTGCGCCACGTGGTCGTCGTAGCCCCGCTCCAAATAATCCACGATCGCGGCCTGCACGTACAAGCTCGTAGCCATGTCGTACGCCTGTTTGCGAAGCAAGAGCCGTTCGAGGATCATCCGCGGCGCCACCAGCCAGCCGACCCGCAAGCTCGGTGCAATCGTCTTGGAGAACGTCGAAAGATAGACGACGTGATCGGGCGCATACGACACCAGCGGCGGCAACGCCGCCGCCGACAGCGGACCGTAGGGATCGTCCTCGACGATCGGCACGCCGTGGCGGCGCGCGATCGTGGTCAAACGCTCGCGGCGATCCGCGTTCATCGTCGCGTTGGTCGGGTTGTGGAGCGTCGGCATCGTGTAAATGAAGCGCGGGCGCCGCGTTCGCAGGATCGCCTCGACGTGGTCCACGCGCATGCCTTCGTCGTCCACCGGAACCGGAATCGCGCGCAGGCCGCAGATTTGAAAGATCTGCAGCGCGCCCGGATACGACGGCGACTCGACGACGATCTCGTCGCCCGGCTCGGCCAAGCTCTGCGCGACGATCATGATGCCTTGCGTCGAGCCCGTGATCACGATGACGTTTTTGGGCACGACCGCGCCCGCGCCGCGCGCCGCCATGCGCGCAGCGATCGTCTGCCGCAGCGGCTCGTAACCCTCGGAGTCGCCGTACGACAAGATGAAGCGCGGATCGCCGGCAACGCGGCCGAACGATTGCGCCAGCTCGCCCAGCGGGGACGGCTCGTCCGGCGCGACGCCTTGCACGAACGAGATGCGCCCCGCTTCTTGCTTCGCGGCGAGTTCGCCCAGGATGTTGGGAAATTCGCCCACCCGCCAGGGCGGCAACGTTACCCACCACGGGACGCCCACGCCGCCGCGTTCCGGCTGCGAGGCGCGCGCGCGCAGGTGAGCGACCACGCGCGATCCCGAACCGACGCGCTGTTCGATTAACCCATCGCCGACGAGGGCGCGGTACGCGTGCACGACGGTGGTGCGATTGACGTCGAGCCGGCCGGCCATCGCGCGTTCCGGAGGAAGGCGCGTGGATTCCGGCAGCGTTCCCGATAAAATCGCGTCGCGCAAGTGTTCGTAGATCTGCCGGTAAAGCGGCACGATGGAGTCGCGGTCGAGTTCGGGCAGCAAGCCGGGCACACTAGTCTGCGACATCGGGCGGGTTGTGTTCGCCGTTGGAGGGCGGCCGCCTAGCGCCTCCCCACGGGCGCCCGGGGCCGCGCGGATGGGCCGTCGAAGAGCGATTTCGAAGCAAAGCCGGATAGGAGCACCACGTTGGCTGAACATCAAGTCGATACCGTCGTCATCGGCGCGGGTCCGGGCGGGTATCACGCCGCCATTCGCCTCGGACAGCTCGGGAAAAAAGTTATCTGCGTAGATCGCGACGAGGTCGGCGGCGTCTGCCTCAATTGGGGTTGCATTCCGACCAAGGCCCTGCTGCACGTCGGCGAGGTCGTGCGCCACATCAACCGCGCCGACGCGATCGGATTGAAAGTCAAAGGTCTCGACATCGACCGCGCGGGCGTCGAGAAGTTCAAGACCGACGTCGTCACGGCCAACGTCGGTGGCGTGCGGACGCTCTTCAAAGCCAACAGCGTGCAGTTTATGTACGGCGATGCGACCTTCAAGAGTCCAACCGAGATCGCACTCAAGACGAAAGAAGGCGGCGTCGAAACCATCAAAGCGCAGAACGTCGTCATCGCGACGGGCTCGGCGCCGATCGACGTCAAGGCGTGGCCGCGCGACGGCGAAACCATCATCAATTCCGACGACGCAGTGCAGATCAAGCGCATCCCCAAACGCATGCTCGTGATCGGCGGCGGCGTTATCGGGTTGGAATTCGCCACGGTCTACACGCGCCTGGGCGCCAACGTACTCGTCATCGAAGCGCTGCCGCAAATTCTGACCGGAACCGACGTCGAAATTTCCAAGACGCTGGGCCGCATCCTCAAGAAGCAGGGCGTCGAAATCATGCTCTCGACGAAGGTCAACGATCTCAAGAAAGACGGCAAGACGGTGAAGGCAACGTTCAACGGCGAAGGCACCGGCGGAAAAGACGAGACGCGCGAGTTCGACATGGTACTCGTCGCGGTCGGGCGCCGCCCCGTCACCGACACGCTCGATTTGAAGGCGGCCGGCCTAACCGCGGACGATCACGGCTTCATCGCGGTCGACCAGCAGTGCCGGACCAAGGTGCCGAACGTCTTTGCCATCGGCGACGTTACCGGGCAGCCGCTGCTCGCGCACCGCGCGATGAAACAAGGCGTCGTCGCCGCCGAAGTGATCTCCGGCGACCGCTCGGCCGCGTTCGATCCCGCCGCGATTCCAAACTGCGTTTACACCGACCCGGAAGTCGCAACGATCGGCCTCTCCGAAGAGGAGGCCAAGGCGAAAGGCTACGAGGTTCGCGTCGGCAAGTTCCCGCTGGCGGCGAGCGGACGCGCGCGCACGATGAACGATACCGAAGGTCTCATCAAACTCGTCGGCGATGCCAAGAGCGATGCCCTCTTGGGCATGCACATCGTCGCTCCGCAAGCCGAGTCCCTCATCGGCGAAGGCGTGATGGCGCTGGAACTGGGCGCGACCCTCGAAGACATCGGGCTCTCGATCCACCCGCATCCCACGCTAACCGAAGGCATAATGGACGCGGCCGAGGCCGCGCACGGCAAAGCCATCCACATCGTCAACCAGAAACCCAAGACTCCGGTCGCTGCCAAATAAGTGCGGCACCGGGTGAATCGCCCGGCGGCGGAGGTGGGTTAAGGCAATCGTGGCCGTGAGAGTGCGTATGATGGACCTCGGTCTTCGCCCGTACCGCGAGGTATGGCGGATGCAGCACGCCATTCACGAGCGCGTCCGTGAAGGGAGCGATCCCGATACCTGGATCTTCGTCGAGCATCCGCCGGTCATTACGATGGGCCGCACCGCCAAGCGCGAGAACGTGCTGTTTCCCCGCGAACAACTCGAAGCGCGTGGGATCGAGGTCGTCGAGATCGAGCGGGGCGGCGACGTCACGTATCACGGGCCCGGGCAACTGGTCGTCTATCCGATCCGCAAGCTGGAACGCTTCCGTGAAGTCGTTCCGCTCGTTCGCTCACTCGAGCAAGCGGCGATCGAGGCTTGCGCGCGATTCGGCGTCACCGGGGCTCCCTGGAGCGAACACGCCGGCGTTTGGGTCGGGACCAACCAGATTGCGGCCATCGGGCTGGCGATCTCGCGCATGGTTTCGATGCACGGCATCGCGTTCAACGCGTGCACCGAACTCGATTACGACCGTCTGATCAATCCCTGCGGAATGTCCGACCGGGGCGTGACGTCGCTCTCGCGCGAAACCGGACGCAGCGTATCGGTGTACGAACTCAAGGAAGTCTTCGCATTCGAGCTCGAAAGGACGTTCGGCATCGAATTCGAGAGCGACTTCGCAGAAACGGCACCCAGCCGCCGCGCCTTCTTATGACGATTCAAATCAATCTTATCGACGGGCCCGCCGCCACGCCCAAGCAATTCCCGCGCAAGCCGGATTGGCTTCGCGTCTCGCTGCCCTACGGCGAGGACTACGAGCGCGTGCGAGCGCGCGTCGCGTCGCTGCGGCTCAACACGGTCTGTAAGGAAGCCGCCTGCCCGAACATCGCGGAGTGCTGGGGCGCGGGTACCGCGACCATCATGATCCTAGGCGACACGTGCACGCGCGGCTGCCGCTTCTGCAACGTTAAGACCGGAAACCCGCGCGGCGTCGTCGATTGGCTCGAGCCGGTGCGCGTGGCCGATGCGGTGCGCGACCTCGGCTGGAAGTATCTCGTGCTGACGGCGGTCGACCGCGACGATCTCGCCGACGGCGGCGCGCTCATTTTCGCGAACACGGTACGCGCCATCCACGAACGCGTGCCCGGATCCAAAGTCGAGATCCTGAGCGGCGACTATCGCGGCGACCTGGCCGCGCTCGACATCGTGATGGACGCGCGCCCGGACGTCTTCGCGCACAACGTCGAAACCGTCGAACGCCTAACCCCGTCGGTTCGCGACAAGCGCGCCGGCTACTGGCAGTCGCTGCGAATACTGAAGCACGCGAAGTCGCGCGCGCCCGAACGCTTCACCAAGACCTCGATCATGCTCGGTTTGGGCGAGACCGAAGCCGAGATCGAGCGCACGATGGACGATGCACGATCCGCCGGCGTCGACATCTTTACGATGGGGCAATACCTGCAGCCGTCCAAGAAGCATCTTCCCGTCGTCGAGTTCGTGAGTCCGGAGACGTTCGATCGTCTCGGCTCGCTGGCCGCATCCAAGGGCTTCCATCAGGTGGTTTCCAGCCCACTTTCGCGGTCGTCGTATCACGCCGAGCAGGCGTTCGAGCAGGCTGGATAACCGGCACGAGTGAGTCTTTTTCCTACGGCGCCCGGTTCTTTCGGTCGTCTGCTCCATCATTATCTTGCTCGCCGGGCTAGTCTGCATTCCGACGCTCCCGATCGCCCAGTATCCGCAAATCGCGCCGCCGGTCGTCACCGTCACGGCCGTCTACACGGGCGCGAGCCCGCTGGCCGTTGAGTCTCAGGTAACCACGCCCCTCGAGAATGCGATCAACGGCGTTCAGGGGTTGCGCTACATCAGTTCGAGCAGCGCGCAGGGCGTCTCGACGATCACGTGCACCTTCGCACTAGGCACCAACCTCGATATTGCGGCCGCGGACGTTCAGAACAACGTCCAGTCGGCGATCGGGCTCCTGCCTCAGACGGTCCAACAAGTCGGGATTACCGTTGCAAAAAATTCCGGCGCGTTCGTCATGGCCATCGCTCTCACGTCGGACAACGCGAAGTACGATACGCTGTTTCTGAGTAACTACGCGCAGATCAACATCGTCAACGATCTCAGCCGAATCCCGGGAGTCTCGCAAGTCCTGATCTTCGGCCAGCGTCAGTACGCAATGCGCATCTGGCTCAATCCGCGCGAACTCGCCGCTAACGGACTCGACACCGGGGACGTGGTCAGCGCCCTTCAGGGCCAGAACGTCGAGGTCGCAGCCGGCAGCGTCGGAGCGCCGCCCCAGGCTCCCGACCAGCCGTATACCTATCCGGTGAACGCGGTCACCCAGCTTTCGGACCCGACGCAGTTCGCAAACATCATTCTACGCGCCAATCCCAACGGCGGGTTCATTCGCCTTTCGGACGTCTCGCGCGTCGAGCTGGGAGCTCAGGAATATTCGAGCGCCTTGCGCTTCGACGGCGACGGCAAAGTCATCGGCTTAGGCGTCTTGCAGTACTCGACCGCGAACGCACTCGCTCTCTCGCGAGCCGTCACCCAAAAGTTGGACGAGCTTTCGGCGAATTTTCCCCCCGGCGTTCACTACAAAGTCGCGTTCAATTCGACGACGTTCGTGCAGGAGTCGATCCGGGAAGTTTTCATCACGCTCCTGCTCTCGATTCTGCTGGTCGTTCTCGTCATTTTCATATTCCTTCAAGATCCGCGTTCGACGCTGATCCCGGCCGCCACGATCCCCGTTTCGTTGATCGGTACGTTCTTCATCATGAAACTGTTCGGTTTCACGATCAACACGATCACGCTCTTTGGCTTGACGCTGGCAACCGGGCTAGTCGTAGACGACGCAATCGTCGTCATCGAGAACATCGCGCGGCACATGGAACTCGACCGTGGTAAAGCGACGAAGCTCGAGAGCGCGACGACGGCCATGAACGAGGTTCAGAGCGCGGTCATCGCATCTTCGCTCGTCTTGCTGGCCGTCTTCGTGCCGGTGGCGTTCTTCCCCGGAACGACCGGACAACTATACAAGCAGTTCGCGCTCACGATCGCAGCCTCGATCTCGATATCGCTCTTTCAGGCTCTGTCGCTGGCCCCGACGCTGTCGGCGCGCCTGTTGGAAGGCGACGTCGAGTCGAACGTGCCGTTCTTCCGCATTTTCAATACGGGATTGCACCGGTTCCGCGATTGGTACGGGCGCACGTTGCCCAAAGCGTTTAGGCGGCGCGGGCCGGTTCTGGCCGTTTTCCTGGGCGCGTTGCTGCTTACCGGCTTTCTCTTCCGCTCGACGCCCGGCGCGTTCATCCCCGACGAAGATCAGGGGTATTTCATCGCACTGGTGCAGGCACCGGAAGGCACCTCGCTGGCCGGCACCGTCGCAATTGCAAAAAAGGCCGAGGGCATCATCCTCCATACGCCCGGCGTCAAGGATCTGTTCGACGTCGGCGGGTTCAGTTTTGCGGGTTCCGCTCCCAATCGCGGCATCATGTTCGCTCAGCTTACGCCTTGGGGCACGCGCCCGACCGTGGACGTGATCCTGCGCCGGATCAACTTCGAGATGTTCACGCAGCTGCCGCAGGCGCAAATCTTTGCGCTCAATCCGCCCGCCATCCAAGGCGTCGGCAGCTTCGGCGGGTTTCAGTTCGAGATCCAAGATCGCGGAAACGTCGGTTTGGACAAGTTGATGCAAACCGCGTTCGGCGTGATGGGAGCAGCCTCGCAGGACCACCGCCTAGCAAACGTGTTCACGCAGTTTCGTCTCAATTCTCCGCAAGTCAATGCCGACATCGACCGCAACAAAGTGCTCGCGATCGGCGTGCCGCTCTCCGACGTCTTCCAGACGATGCAAGTGGACTTGGGATCGCTGTACGTCAATAATTTCACGTACCTCAACCGGTCGTGGCAGGTCATCGTCCAGGCAGACGAACCCTATCGGAACAGGGTCTCCTCGCTGGGGAGCCTCTTCGTCCGGTCGAGCAACGCTCCGCCGCCGACCGGCAATACCTTCACGACGAGTACGGGGAGCGTGATGACGCCGCTGAGTGCTTTAGTCGATACCGAAATCGTCAAGACGGCGCCCGTCATCACGCACTACAATCTCTACCGCAACATCGAGCTGAGCGGGCAGCCCGCGCCGGGGCACGGATCCGGCGAAGCGATCGAGGCGATGCAGCAAATCGCCAAGCAGGTCTTTCCACCCGGCGTCGGATTCGAATGGTCGGGTATTCAGCTCGACGAAATCGCCGCCGGAAGCACGAGCGTTCTGATCTTCGCTCTGGGCATCATCGTCGTGTTTCTCGTGCTCTCGGCGCAGTACGAGAGCTACACCGATCCGCTCATCGTGCTGCTGGCCGTTCCGGCCGCGCTCTTGGGCGCTCTGCTCTTCCTCAACTTCCGGCGCCTCCTGCCCGTGCCGTTTCTCTTCTCGCCCGACATGGCGCAGGATGCCTACGCGCAGGTCGGCTACGTCATGCTGATCGGCCTTTCCAGTAAGAGCGCGATCTTGATCGTGGAGTTCGCGAACCAGCAAATGCGCGCGGGCGCATCGATCGTGGAAGCGGCGCTGCGCGCGGCCCAAACGCGGCTGCGTCCGATTTTGATGACGTCGATCGCCTTCATCATCGCGGTCCTCCCGCTGGTCTTCGCCACCGGAGCCGGGAGCGCGGCACGACACTCGCTGGGCACGATCGTGTTCGGCGGCATGCTGCTCTCGACGTTCTTGAATCTGGCGATTACGCCGGTACTTTACGTCGTCGTAAAGTCGATAACGCTGCGCGGCCGCCCGGCCGCGAAGGCTCCCCAGGATTAGGAAGTAACCCCGAAAACACGAGGGTTTAAACTTTCTTAAGCCAATCATCGGGCGAGCCGGTTTCTTGATACTTTTAATATACTAAGAGCCCCTTACCGCCTGGAGAAGAGCATGCTCAAGATTCTCATTCGAGCGACGGCGCTGGCCTCTGCCGTCGCAATAGGCTGTGCCAGCGTCCCGGCCCTGGCCGACGGCACCGCCGGCGCGATGGCTACGTCGGTCGTTCCGGGAGCCAACACCGCCATAAAGAACGCGATGGATGCGGCAGCCCAAAAGCGGCAGCAGGCCCAAAACGAGCTACTGACGCCTCCAGGATCCACGGTCGCCCAAGCCCCGCCCGTCAGCCAGACCACGGTCGGCGGCAGCAAGAACAAGGGGCTGCCGGTAGGCTTCACCTATCAGGCCGACTTCTCGGTCGCGTACCCCTTTGGGAACCTCGGTTCGTTCGGGAAGCAGTGGCTGCCGGGCGGCATGGACCTGTTGGCAGCGTGGGGCTTTAGCCCGACGACGCGCGTCGTGGCCAGCATGTATCAGATCCAGCACTACCCGGTCGGCTTCAACAGCGGAACCGTTCCGGTCTATCTAAACGGTTACCAGAACCCCGTCGGCTGCGCCGATCTGGGCGGCGGTCACGCCAACGGTTGTTCGCCGATCCCTTCACAGATCAACGTCGCCACCAAAGACACGTTCGGCGTATTCATGCTCGAACAACTCTTCCCGATCAAAATCGGCAGCCGCGTGCTCCCGATCGTCGTTACGCCGACCTACGTCGTTCGCACCGCCTTCATCGGCGCCTCGCAAAACGGCGACGACGTGATCCCGTTCTCGACGCGGCCGCCCAACGCGACCATCGAGACGAACATCAAGACGCGTTCGGCGGAGATCAAATCGATAGCCTTAACGGTGCCGTTCCTCAAGACCAACCGCATGTTCGGAACGTTCACGCTGGCTCCGTCGTGGCTCGTGCAAACCAACGGCCTCAACCAAGGCAACTCGGCGCAGCTCTACCAGATTCTCTATTTAGAGTACTCGCCGACCAAGCACACGACGTTCTTCATCGAACCCCAGAGCTCGCGCGACTACCTGCCGCCGGATCCCTATCCGCAGCATCTCTTCGCATATTTCCTGGGCGTCGAGCAACGCGTCACGAAGCAGACGTTCGTCGAGGCTACGCTCAACAGCGGCGGCCCGACCAACTACTCGCCCTACGGCGTGGCGGCGCTCTACTGCGCGACCATTACGCGGTGCGCACCTTACGTCGGCGGCCTGAAGGCGACGCAGCTCCAACTGTCGTTCGGCATCGGCTCTCCGAGCGTCATTCCGTTCTAAGGCAAGGGGAAATACAACCATGAAGTTCGGACAGCTCAGCAAACCACTCGCTCTCCTGGCCTTGACCGCGCTTGCCGCCTGCGGCGGATCGAGCGTGGCGCCGACCAACGTTCCGACGTCGCCTCCCGCGACCGGGCCGGGAATCTTGGCGCGTATCGTCGGCGTCGGCGACAGCCTCACCGCCGGTTATCAATCGGGCGCTCTGCTCGGTGCCCCGTGCTGCGTGGGCGCCGGCGTGCCGGGCTCGATTCCGAACCCGCTGGCGACGGGTACCGCGGCCGCGGGACTCGGCGTTACGCCCGGCCAGCAAGCCGGGTTCTGGGCTCAATTTTACGCCCAGGCCACCGGCGCGACGTTCGCATTCATGTCGACGCCGAACGTTAGCCCGCTGCCGCTCATCGGCGGTCCGGGACTGGGCAACCAAATCGTCAACGCAAACCCGGCCCTCACCGGCGGCTTCCCGTTCGGAACGCTGCCCACCAGCAGCGGCTGTTCTCCGTTCAACCAAGCCGCGTTCTCGCTCAATACGGCGCTGAGCACGGTTCGCGAACAGCCGGCGGCCGCGACCGTCTACGATCTCGGCGTTCCGGGCATCACGATGCACGAAGCGATCACGATGAACCGGCCGACCTCGCCGACCTGCCTGCCGATACCGGGAGCGACGCCCACGGTTTCGGCGCTGCAGGCGATCACCGTCGGACAGAGCTTGATGTTCAACCCCGTCTTGGGCAACTTCAACAACCTCGGAGCTAACCGCACCGAGCTCAACGCCGCGGTTTCGCTGCGGCCGACGCTCGCGACGGTATGGCTCGGCGCCAACGACCTGCTGCAGTTCGCCTTCAGCGGCGGGCAATTCAAAGGCGGTAACAACAGCGTCGCGCAGGTGCAGAACGACACGGTAAAGATCGTGACCGCGCTTCAGAAGACCGGCACGCACGTCATCGTGGCCAACCTGCCCGACGTGCTGCTCACCCCGCAGTTCATGTCGGTCGCGACCCCGCCCAGCGCGGCAGCGTGCCAGGTGCAGACGTTCCTAGTCTGCGTACTTCAGGAGCTCGGCCTGCCGCAAGCCGAGGCCGCGGCGATCACCGCGCAAATCGCAACCCAGTACAACCTCGCGCCGAACGGCTATCTGACCGAATCGGGCGCGATCACCGCGGTCACCCAGATCCTTGGCGGCAAGCAAGTCAACTTGGATCCGACGGGACCGGGCTCGGGCTTGGGAGGCAATTACCTCACCCCGGCATTTGCAGCCCAGGTGCAGGCGCTCAACAACACCTTCAATACCGGCATCGGGAATGCAGCGGCCGCGACCAAGGTGCCCTTGGTGGACGTCAAGACGATCTTCGAAGGCATCGCGAGCGGCAATCCCGCCAACCCGTACTTTGCGGCGGCGGCCTCGGTCAGCCCCGGCAAGTGCTGCACGCTGGCCTTCGGCGGCGGACTGATCTCCTTCGACGGACTCCACCCCTCCAATACCGGCTACGCCTTCATCGCCAACGCGTTCATCCAAGCGGCGGACACGGCGTACGGCCAGACCATCGCGCCGATCAACGTCGCGGGGGTCTACAACGGAACGGGCTATCTGCCGTACCCGGACCCGTACGCTAAACACTAGCCGCTAGGTCGCCGATGAGACGAGCAAGGGAAGCCCTTCGGGGCTTCCCTTTTCCATATGTCGTAAGGAATGCAGCATGAGAGACACCATCATGCCGGGCGAGCTCAACGAGATGATGGAACGCGGAGATGCGGTCACCATCCTCGACGTACGCAAGGAGACGTACGAACACCGCCAGATTCTCGGCGCGCAGCGCTACGCGGGACGCCAGCTCGAAAACCACGAGTCGCTGCCGTTCGGTCACAACGAACAGATCGTCGTCTATTGTACCAGCGGAAATTCGTCCAGGCGCATTGCCGAAAGCCTACGAACGCGCGGTTACAGCGCTGCCGCGCTCGACGGCGGATTCGAAGCGTGGGCCGTCATGGGGTTGCCGACCGAACCCCTCGGCGAAAAAGTAAACCTCATGTCCTAAAGTCCACCCCCGTCATCCTGAGCGCGGCCGCAGCCGCAGTCGAAGGACGACAGGCTCATCCTTCGACAGGCTCAGGATGACACGGCGGCCAGGCACTGTCACGGGGGACAGGCTGACCTGAGCACGCGGGGGCGCAGGCACTGTCACGGGGGACAGGCACAGGCACTGTCACGGGGCACTGTCATCCTGAGCACGCGGGGGCACGGGGCACTGTCACGGGGGACAGGCACAGGCACTGTCATCCTGAGCGCGGCCGCAGCCGCAGTCGAAGGACGACAGGCTCATCCTTCGACAGGCTCAGGATGACAAGCGACAGAGGATGACAAGCGACAGGCTCTGGACGACAAGGGGTTTAGGCGTAGATTCCGCGGAGGCGGAGGGCTTTTACGACGCGATCGATTGCCAGCGTATATGCTGCGGTCCGTAGCGTTGCGTTTCGCGTTGTGGCGATGTGGCGCACTTCGTGCAGGTTCGAAAGCAGCACGTCCTCGAGCCGTTCGTTGACTTCGGCTTCCTTCCAGAAGTAGCCCATGCGGTCTTGTGCCCATTCGAAGTACGACACCGTGACTCCGCCGGCGTTACCCATGATGTCGGGAATCACGACGATGCCGCGCTCTCTAAACACGCGGTCGGCTTCGGGCGTCGTCGGGCCGTTCGCGCCCTCGACGATGAGCTTGGCTTTGACCTTAGCGGCGTTCTCGGCGTTGAAGACTTTTTCGAGGGCGGCCGGCACGAGGACGTCGCAGTCGGTCGCCAGCAGCTCGGCGTTGGTGATGCGCTCGCCGCCGCTAAAACCTTCCAGATTGCGATGGCGCGCGACGTGCTCGATCGCGTCGCCGACGTGAATCCCCTTGGGGTTGTAGTACGCTCCCGTGACGTCGGAGATGCCGACGATCTTGCAGCCGCGTTCGGCGAAGAGCTTGGCCGCATAGAGCCCGACGTTTCCGAATCCTTGAATCGCCACCGACGTCTGGTCGATCTCCATCCCCATGACCTTCATCTGGTCGAGGGCGCAAATCGTGACGCCACGGCCGGTCGCTTCGACGCGTCCCCGGCTGCCGCCGATCTCGAGCGGTTTACCGGTGACGACGCCCGGAACGTTTTGGCGAACGTGCATCGAGTAGGTGTCCATGAACCACGCCATGATCTGCGGCGTCGTGTTGACGTCGGGCGCGGGGACGTCTTTATCCGGGCCGACCACTTCGACCAGCTCCGCGGCGTAGCGCCGCGTCACGCGTTCGAGTTCGCTGCGCGAGAGCGTTGCCGGGTCGCAGGTAACGCCGCCCTTGCCGCCGCCGAACGGCAGGTCCACGACCGCGCACTTCCACGTCATCCAGAACGCCAGCGCCGTCACTTCGTCGAGCGTCACGCCCGGATGGAAGCGGATGCCGCCCTTCGCCGGTCCGCGTGCGAAGCTGTGCTGAACGCGGTAGCCGGTAAAGACCTCGAATTCGCCGGAGTCGCGCATGAACGGAATCGAAAAGATGATCTGCCGCGACGGATGCGTCAGGATCTGCCGCATACCAGAATCGAGCTCCAGCAGGTCGGCCGCGTCGTTGAAATAGGCGATCGCGTCTCCGAAAACCGAAACGTCGCGTACAGCAGTACTCATAGGAAATCAGCGCGCCTCCAAGATTCTCAAGCGGTAGATTCTTGTGCTTAACGACGGAGAGTCCCTTGGGCGGTGGAGCGGCCCAGGCGGCGGACGGCGGTCTAGACGTTGAACCGGAAATTGACGACGTCGCCCTCTTGCATCACGTATTCCTTACCCTCGCTGCGGACCAGTCCCGCGGCCTTAAGGGCATCCATGGTGCGATATTTGACGTAGTCGTCGTACGAAACGATCTCGGCGCGAATGAACCCGCGCTCGATGTCGCCGTGGATCTTGCCGGCCGCTTGCGGGGCGCGCGTTCCGCGGGCAATCGTCCACGCGCGGACCTCTTTCTCGCCGGCCGTCAGGAACGTCATAAGTCCGAGCAATTCGTAGGAAGCGACCGCCAAATCGTCGAGCCCGCTGTGCGCGATGCCCAGTTCGCGGCAGAACTCACGAGCCTCGCTCTCCGAGAGGCCCGCCAGCTCGGACTCGATCTTGCCGCACAGGACGACCAGCCCGCTGCCGTCGCCTCCGGCAATCTCGGCCACGCGCTCGACCAGCGGTCCCGGGTTTCCGATTTGCGCCTCGTCGATGTTGGCGACGTACAGCAGCGGCTTGGCGGTGAGCAGGAAGGACTCGGCGGCCAGTTCGGCCTCGGGCGTCCCGGGGCCGAACGTTCGGGCCGGCTTGCCCGCCTCTAGAGCCGCAACCAAATTCTTCGCGGCATCGAGTTTGTAGCGAACCTTGGGATTGGCGCGTGCCTCGCGTTCCAATTTGTCCAGGCGCTTGCCGAGCGTTGAGAGGTCGGCCAATCCGAGCTCGATGCCGATGATCTCGATGTCGCGGGCCGGGTCGGGATTGCCCTCGACGTGGGTGACGTTGGGGTCCTCGAAACAGCGCACGACCATCGCCACGGCGTCGGTCTCGCGGATATGGCTCAGAAACGCGTTGCCTAGCCCCTGCCCCGTGCTCGCGCCGCGCACCAAGCCGGCGATGTCGACGAAGCGAACGGTTGCCGGTACGATCCGTTCGCCGCTGACCAGCTCTTGCAAGACGGACAGTCGCTCGTCGGGAACCGGGACTTCGCCGACGTTCGGTTCGATCGTCGCAAAGGGGTAGTTTGCCGCAAGCGCCTGCGACGACCGTGTGAGCGCGTTGAAGATGGTGGACTTGCCCACGTTGGGCAGCCCGACGATTCCACAGGATAGAGCCATGAGCGCCCCTCCGGTTCGGCCACGCGCGGGCGCCGCCCTACTCGCTCCCGCCGGCCTGCAAGAAAATGCCGCACGCGCGTCGGATAGGTGCTACATGCGTCAGATGAAGGTCGACAAGCTAGGCATCGACCTGTTGACTCACGATCCGGTAGTCATCCTCAAAGACATGGACGGGTCTCACTACCTGCCGATACTCATCGGCCCGTTCGAAGCGACCGCGATCGCCCTGGCACTCGAGGGCGCTCCCGTTCCGCGTCCGCTCTCGCACGATCTGATGCGCAACATCCTCGATACGCTCGACGCCTCGCTCGAACAAGTCGTCATTCACGACATCCAAGACTCGACGTTCTTTGCCAAGCTGGTCGTGCGCAGCAACGGCAACCTGCAAGAAATCGACGCGCGCCCGAGCGACGGCATCGCGCTCGCGCTGCGCGCTCAAGCGCCGATTTACGTCACCGACAAGATCGTGCTCGAAGAAGCGACGGCGGAGAAAAAACCCGTGGACGAAGCGGAAATGGAGCAATTCAAACGCTTCCTCAACGAGCTAAAACCCGGCGATTTCAACCGGTAGTCTTTGTAGGGTAAGCGAGGTCCGGCGCGAACTCTGGCTCGCTATGCAAACGAAAGAACGTGCCGACATCGGCGTATTCGGCGGGTCAGGATTTTATTCGCTTATCGAAAACGCTCGCGAAGTCTGGGTCGAGACCCCTTACGGGATGCCGAGCGATCTGATCGCGCTCGGCGAGATGAGCGGCAAGAAAGTCGCCTTCCTTCCGCGCCACGGCAAGGACCATCGCTTCCCGCCGCAATCCATCAACTATCGTGCCAACCTCTGGGCGATGAAGATGCTGGGCGTAAGCTCCATCATCGCTCCCAACGCATGCGGCTCGCTCAAGAAATCCGTCAAGCCCGGTTCGATGGTCGTTTGCGACCAACTCGTCGACCGTACCAACGGACGCAAGGACTCCTTCTACGACGGCCCGGTCACGACGCACGTGAGCTTCGCCGATCCGTACTGCCCGACGCTGCGCCCCATCGCGGTCGACGCGCTCAAATCGCTCGGCGTGGAGACGCACGATCGCGGAACCGTCGTCGTAATTGCGGGCCCGCGTTTTTCGACGCGCGCCGAATCGCAGTGGTACCAGAGCCAGGGTTGGGAAGTCATCAACATGACCCAGTATCCGGAGAGCTACCTGGCGCGCGAACTCGAGATGTGCTTCGTAAACATCTCCTTGATTACGGACTACGACGTCGGCATCGAAGGCATCGCGCCCGTTTCGCACCGAGAAGTCATGGAAGTGTTCAAGAAAAACAACGACCGCGTTAAGGCCGCAATCGACAAAATCGTCGGCAAGATCGACGTCGCGGCCGATTGCTCGTGCCGTCACGCCCTCGACGGAGCGCGCGGCTGACGCCGCTTCCCAACGAGAAGTGAAAGAGCTCGGCCGCCACCTCGACCTCACGACCTACCTCAAGGCCGTTCCGCTCTTGCTGCGGCACCCGTCGTTGCTGGTGATGCCGCTGGGCGCCGGAGCGATGAGCTCTGCTGGCCTCGTCGGTGGGGCGCACCATGACCGATCCGCTGGGTGGGATCGGCATGGGACTGATACAGATGGTCGTCCAGGCGATCTATCTGTTCGCCTTCGGTGTGGCGGTGATTCAAGCCAACAACGTCTGGCGCGAACGCAAAGGCGGCTTCGACGCCGCGTGGGAGGAAGCGCGCCGGAAAGCCGGCGGCATCTTCATCGCGGCGATCGGTTTCTATTTCTTGCTCTACGTCGCGAATCTCGTGGGTAGCTTGATAACGCCGCTTCTCGGCACGATCGCCGAAGTGATCGCCGCCTTCTTCCTCATCTACACGATTCCGGCCGCCTCGATCGGCGGCGCTGCAGGTTCCGAGGCGTTGTCGGCGTCGATCCGCGCCGCGCGTTCGTTTCCGCTGCCGACCGCGATCTTGGCACTAGTCTTCGTCGGGCTCTGGTATTTCGTGCCGCTCTGGCTGGTCGTGCCGTTCGGCGACCGGTTGGGCGTCCTCGGGTCGCAGATCGCGCTGATCGCGGCGCAGGCGATCGTGCTGGCATATCTCGCACTGCCGTTCGCCAAACAGTACGACGACATCGCCTTTACCCGCCCTTGGTAATCGCCATCCTCACCAGTTCGCCCACGAGCGACGGCGGAACGTTGCTGCGTGCAACGCGCTGCGCCTCGTCTAACCCCGCCAACATCGCGACCGCCGAACGATCGTCCAGCGAGGACAAGCCCCGCAGCTCCGCGCCGTAGTCGGGCGCGCTCAAATGCACGCCATCGCCAGCCGCCCGCAGCGCGACCCAATCGCGTGCCAACGTCTTGACGATCTCCAACCCCTCGTCGAGGGTGTCGCGCGTGGCCCAACTCTGCTCGGGCGAGTGACCCGCGGCCGCGGCAAAAAACCAAGCCGCTACTTGTGCGCGCAGCGACTCTTCCTCGTCGTCCAAAGCCGCCATCGCGCGGGTCGCGCTCCCGCCGCCGAGCGTTGCGCCCAACGCCGCGCGTTCCGCGTCGAAGCCGTGGCGTTCCAATATTTCGCGAATCTCGGGCGGCGCAAGCGACGGAAACCTCACTTCGACGGTGCGCGATCGAATCGTCTCGAGTAGCCGGTCCGGCGCAGACGTCGTTATCAGCATCACCAATCCGTTCGGCGGCTCTTCGAGGATCTTGAGCAGCGCGTTGGCCGATTCGTGCGTCGCGAAGGCGACGTCGCCGAGCAGCAGCACGCGCATGCCGCCCAAGTACGACTGCAGCGAGAGGTTTCGCACCAAGTCGCGTGAGGTAAGCTCGTCGCCTTCGTAAAACCCCATCGGTTCGTCGGGTTTGCCGATCTTGACGACACCGACGTGCTCGACGAAGTCGGGATTGCGCGTGTCGTCGCCCGCCGAAAAGAGCCGGCACGAAGCGCAACTTCCGTCGTACCCGATCGCGCTCGTCGCCGGTCCCTGACAAAGCAGCGACTGCGCGAGGCGGCGCGCGAACGTCTTCTTGCCGACCCCGCTGGGTCCGGTAAAGCGATAGGCATGCGCGATCGTGTCGCGCGTGAGCGCATCAAAAAAGTGCGTGGGGCCGTGCGCGCCGACGACGTCGAATTCCATGCCCGCGTTCACGACGCGCTCGTCGCGAGGCGGGCGAGCGACGCGGCGACCAGATCGGCCGGAAAGAGCAAACCGTCGAGCACGAGATAACGCGGGTCGCCGGCGGCGATCTTGAGGTATCCGGCGCGCACGCGCTCGTGAAACGCCGAGCCCTCGGCCTCCAGGCGATCGGTGCGGCCGCCGCGCGACTTCAGCCGGCGCAGCGATTCGGGAACCGGCAGATCGATGAGGATCGTGAGATCGGGCTGCAAACCCGCGCTAGCGATTTCGCAAAGACGTCCCAGAACCGCGAGGTCGAATCCGCGGCCGTAGCCTTGGTACGCGAGCGTGGAATCGGTGAAGCGATCGCACAACACCATCGCGCCGCGGTGCAGCGCGGGGCGGATGACGTCGGCGACGTGCTGGGCGCGCGCCGCGTTGACTAAGAACGCCTCGGCCACCGGAGCGATCTCCGCCGTTCCGTTGAGAAAGATCTCGCGGACGGCCGTTCCGACCGGCGTTCCGCCCGGTTCGCGCGTGGTGACGACATCGCGGCCGCGCTGCCGCAGAACCCCGGCAAGCGACGAGAGCAGCGTGCTCTTGCCGCTGCCCTCAATCCCTTCAAACGTTACGAACACGCCCATCCTTCCCAACGATCCTTCGACACCGTCCTTCGACAAGCTCCGTCCTTCGACGTGCTCCGTCATTCGACAAGCTCCGTCCTTCGACAAGCTCCGTCCTTCGACAGGCTCCGTCCTTCGACAGGCTCAGGATGACACGTGGGGGGCCGGCCTTCGACAGGCTCCGTCCTTCGACAGGCTCAGGATGACACCGTGGGGGGCCGGCCTTCGACGTGCTCCGTCCTTCGACAAGCTCAGGATGACACCGTGGGGGCCGGCCTTCGACGTGCTCACGTCCTTCGACAGGCTCAGGATGACACGGGCGTAGGCGCTGCGTCGCGCCGAGGCTGCCAGTCCCCCAAACTGTCATCCTGAGCCTGTCGAAGGACGGAGGACGTAGTCGCTGGTTGTTTTGAAGATCCTCACGCGGCGGTTGGGTTCCAGACCCGTGCTGCGCGATTGCAGCCGGTATTTTTCCGCCAACTGGTGTTGCATTCGCCGCACGTACGAGGTCTGCGGCGACAGTTCCATCGCCTGGCTCGTGAGCAAGACCTGATAGACGGCTTCCTCCGCTTCTCGCACCGCGAGCTCTTCGCGGTCGAGCGATCCCAAGTTGAACACGTCGCGCAGGGCGGCTTGGATCTGCGTGGTCGTGTTCGTTTTGATCGCGTAGATCGGAACGTTGTCGGCCGCGATCTGCTTGAGTTTGGGTTGCGAGCGGCGCTCGAGCGATTTGAGCGCGATCACCACGTCCGCGTCGTCCCAATTCCGCGCGATCGTCGCGTTTACGCGTAGATTGTGAATCGCCCGCTCGATCTTACTGCGCGAGACGCCGTAGGGGAAAATGGAGACCGGCCGCTCGCGCTCCTCGGGTTCGCGCGCGTCGGCATGGTGGCCAAAGCTTTCGGCAAGCTGAGGCATCGACTCGGTGTCGGCTTCTTGCACGACCGTGACGACGCCGCCCGGCTGGCGCTGTCGAATCTCGGGCTGCGGCTGGTATCCCCGCAGCAACGCGTCCACCACTTCCGCGACGTTCTTGTGAATAGCGAGCCGGTCGCGATCGTGGATCTCGACGACGACGTCGAAGGTGGGGGGCGCCTTGCGCTCGAGCACGGTCTTGCGCGTTCCGCGGCGTCTTGCTTCCTCGTCGGAGAGCGTGACCGCCGTGATCCCGCCCACCAGGTCCGACAGCGTCGGATTCATGAGCAGATTTTCCAGCGTCTGGCCGTGTGCCGTACCGATGAGCGTGACGCCGCGCTCGGCGATCGTGCGCGCCGCCCCGGCCTCGGCTTCGGTGCCGATCTCGTCGATGACGATCACTTCCGGCATGTGATTTTCGACCGCTTCGATCATCACCGCGTGCTGCAGCGCGGGATTGGTGACTTGCATGCGGCGGGCGAATCCGATGCCGGGATGGGGGATGTCGCTGTCGCCGGCGATTTCGTTGGAGGTATCCACGATGACGACGCGTTTGCGATCCTCGGAGAGAATGCGCGCGCATTCGCGCAACATCGTCGTCTTACCGACGCCGGGACGGCCGAGCAAGCAGATCGATTTGCCGCTGCGCAGCACGTCCAGGATGATGTCGATCGTCCCGTAGACCGCGCGCCCGATGCGGCACGTGAGGCCTACGATTTTCCCCGTCCGGTTGCGAATCGCGCTGATGCGGTGCAGCGTCTGCTCGATGCCGGCACGATTGTCGGCACCGAACTGCGAGATTCGCGAGCACACGTGCGCGATGTCTTCGTTCGTAACCGCCGCGTCGGAAAGATAAACGAAGTCGTTTTCAAACCGAGCTTCGGGCGGCCGCCCGAGATCGAGAACGACTTCGATGATGGATTCCAGATTTGGTAATCGAACGAGCGCTTGCCGGATCGGAAGGGGGAAGATGTCGAGAAGTTGAGAGAGCTCCCAGCTGGGAGATATAGACTCGGCTTTAACCGCCAATACTGACCCTCGCTTCCAAGAAGAGTCGTTTATAGCACGTTTTATACCCGCGTTTACGGCTCCTTCACGACGCGCACGACCTTGAGATCGTCGTCGTAGGTCCCTTGAATGCGGACACCTGCCTTAATCTCCAGACGCAAGTAATCTACGATCGCTTGGGTCAGCTCCTCGCCCGGCGAGATGACCGGAATGCCGGGCGGATAGGGCGAGATCGTTTCGGCGCAGATGCGTCCGGCGCTGGTCCGGAAGGGCACGAATTCGGTCTTGGCGAGGAAAGCATCCCTCGGCAGCATTCGCATGGGCGGAATCCCGGGCAGGCGGTAACTGCCGCGGTTGAGCCGGCGCTCGAGAATGCCCGAGGGAGCGTACATGTCGACGGGGCGATCTTCGCGTGCGAGCTCTTCGAGCGCGAAGACCAAACGGTCGGCGGCGGCGCTGGTCGTTCCGATCGTGACGAGGGCGACGACGTTGAACAGATCGGCCAGCTCGACCTGAATGTTGTAGCGGTGGCGCAGCAGTTCCGATGCCTCGTAACCGGTGTAGCCCAGCCCCTTTACCGTGACGGCGATCTTGGTGGGGTCCAAATCGAAGACGCCGGGACGTTCTTTGAGCTCCGGCCCGAAGCAGTACAGCCCGTCGATGCGATTGATACGCGCGCGCGTTTCGTTCGCGAGGTCGATCGTGCGTGAGAGGAGCAGCCTCGCCCTCGGTCGCCATCTGCTTGCGCGCCACGTCGAGCGAAGCGACCATCGGCAGATTGGGCGACGTCGAGAGGAACATCTTGAGCACGGCCTTGAGCCGGTCGAGCGGAACGCGGTCGCCGATCTGGTGGAGCATCGCGCACTGCGAAAAGGCCGACAGCATCTTGTGGGTCGAGTTGATGCAGAGATCGGCCCGCGCTTGCGTCGCCGAGAGTGGCAGGCCCGGGTGGAATTGAAAATGCGGCCCCCAGGCCTCGTCCACCAGCAGCATCTTGCCGGCGGCGTGAACGATCCGCTCGATGGACGCCAAGTCGGCGCACACGCCGTAGTACGTCGGCGAAACGAGGTAGACGGCGGTGAGATCGGGATGCTCCTCGAGCGTGCGCGCGACGGTCTGGGGTGTAACGCAATGGTCCATGTGCAATTCTTCGTCCACGACCGGCTGCATGTAGACCGGCTCGGCGCCGCTCATCACCAGGCCGCCCAGCATGGATTTGTGCGAATTGCGCGGTACCGCGATCTTGTCGCCCGGATTGAGCGCCGTCATCATCATGCACTGGTTGCCGCTGGTGGATCCATTGATCAGAAAGAACGTATTGTCGGCGCCGTACGCTTCGGCCGCGAGCTCTTGCGCTTCCTTAATGGATTCGAGCGGCTGCAGCAGGTCGTCGATGCCGGGCATCGGCGTTAAGTCGATCGAGCAGTAATTGTCCCCGACGAACTCCCGAAACGCCAAATCCATTCCAACGCCCTGAACGTGGCCCGGCGTGTGGAACGGCAACACGCCCGCTTCGACGTAGTCGAGCAGCGCTTGAAAATAAGGCGTCTTGGATTGATCCACCCGGCCCCTTGGCTAGGCCATGACTTCGAAGCCGAGCCGGTCGAGCATCGCGAAATCATCCGCATCGCCGCGCCCCGCCGTCGTCAGGTAGTTCCCGAGCACGATGCCGCTGGCGCCGCTGCGCATGCCCAAGTCTTGCAGGCCTTGTAGCGTGATCTCGCGTCCGCCCGCAAAGCGGACCATCGCCTTGGGGAGCGCTAATCGGGCTAGCGCTACGAACCGAAGCGCTTCGACCGGTTCGACCAGCGAGCGGTCCTGGTAAGGCGTTCCGGGACGCGGATTGAGAAAGTTGATCGGCACCTCTTGGGGGTCGAGTTCTTGTAACGCCATGAGAAACTCAATCCGGTCTTCGATCGTCTCGCCCATCCCGATGATGCCGCCGCAGCAAAGTTCCAGGCCGTGCCGCTTGACCAACACGCACGTCCGCCAGCGCTCGTCGTACGAGTGCGTCGTGCAAACCGAAGAGAAGTAGCGGCGCGAGGTTTCGAGGTTGTGGTTGACTTTGTCCACGCCGGCAGCGATCAGCGGCGGAAACTGATCGTCGCGCAGAATCCCAAGCGAAACGGCCACGGTCAGCGGAAGTTCCGATTTAATCGCCCGGGTGGCGTCGCAGACACGGTCGAGGAGTTTGGCAGACGGCCCGCGCACCGCAACGACGACGCAGAACTCGCCGGCGCCACGCTCGTGTGCGCGGCGCGCCGCGTCCACGAATCCCTCGACGCTCGATAGCACGTCCGGCTCGACGTCGCTCGCATAGCGCGCGCTTTGCGAGCAGAAATGACAATCTTCCGAGCAACCGCCGCGTTTGGCGTTGTAAAGCACCTCGACTGCGATGGCATTCCCGCAATGTAGGGCCCGCACGTCGTCGGCCAAGGCCAGCAGATCGGGAACGTTCTCGTCCGGCAAGCACGCCAGTTCTTCGAGCAGGCTGCGGTCGGCTGCGAGCGCCGCGGCGATCGCGCGCTTGCGAGCGCGATCGATGGTTGGATGCGTCATCGTTTCCTACGTTTTAGAACGAGCCGTCGAAGATACGCGCGGCCGACGTTACCGACGCCGCCTCGTCTTCGGCAAACGGCACAATGCCAAGAATCTTCATCTTTCCCTGCAACGCGCGCACGACGTCGTCCCGATAGGCGCGCGGCAGCGGATGCCAGCGTTCGACGAGCACGGCGCCGGTCAGCGGAAGTCCGAGCCCGGCGCACGCTTCGGCGGTGAGCAAAGCGTGATTGATGCATCCCAGCCGCAGCCCCACGACGACGACGGTTTCGAGCCCCGCGGCTGCGGCTACGTCGCCGAGGTGCTCTCGCTCGTTGATTGGTACCATCAGACCGCCCGACCCCTCGGCGACGAGCGGCCCGTCGATGCTTTCGATCCGGGCCGCCAGCTGCGATGCGGCCGGTGGATGCGCGCCCTGGGCTAGCGCGGCGTTGTAGGGATCGGCCGGCGCCGAAAAGCGCGCGAGTTCGACGCTTTGGCAGCCCGCGAGCGCGCCGGCGCGCGCGGCGTCGCCCGGCTCGCCCTCGCGTACGCCGGTCTGCACGATCTTCACCACCGTCGGTGTCCGCCCGGCGCTCACCATCGCGCGAGCGAGGGCCGCGACCACGCGCGTCTTGCCGACGTCGGTGTCGGTGCCGGTTACGAAGTACCGATACACGCCGCGAGCTCGCGCAGCAGCCGCTCGATGTCCTCGACGCTATGATTCGCGCGCACGGAGAGACGCAGTCGCGACTCGCCCGGCGGCACGGTCGGCGGTCGCACGGCAGGCGCGACGATCCCGCGCGCGAGCAGCGCAGCGGCCACTTCGAGCGCGCGCGCCTCGCTGCCTAAGACGACCGGAACGATCGGCGCCGGTCCGTTCGGCGCGGGGAGGCTAAGCGCGCGCAGCCCTTCTCGCAGACGCTCGACGTTGGCGCGCAGACGTTCGCGGCGACCATCGCCGTTGCGCACCATCAGCAGCGAGATTCTCGCCGCCAGTGCGAGCGCGGGTGGCAGCGCCGTATCGAAGACAAACGTGCGCGCGACGTTAACGAGCAGGTCGACGACCGCTGCCGGCCCGGCGATGAAGCCGCCGTGTGCGCCGAATGCCTTCGAGAGCGTGCCCATGACGACCACGCGCGGGTCCTCCAGGCCGCGCGCCAGTCCCGCTCCGAGCGGCCCGGCAACGCCGAGCGCGTGCGCTTCGTCAACGAGCAGCGCGTCGCGATCGCCGAGGCTCGCGAGCAGCGCGGCAACGTCCACGGCGTCACCGCCCATGGAAAAGATGGATTCGGTTACGACCAGCACGGGACCGGAAATCGAATCGCGTTCGAATTGCGCGTGTGGATAGACCGCGCGCGGCACCTTGGCAAGCCGGACTCCATCGATGAGCGAGGCGTGATTGTATTGGTCCGAGGCGACCGAACCGCCGACGGCTCGCGCCAGCACTGGAATCGCACCCAGCGCGGCATGATACCCGGACGAAAAAAGCAGCGCGCGTTCGCGGCCGAGCCACGCCGCAAGTTCTTCTTCCAGCAAGCGATGTTCGCGATGTGCGCCGCCCAGCAGGCGCGCTCCGGTCGAGCCGGCTCGCGTAGCCCGGCGAAGCGCCTCGACGACCTGCGGCTCGGACGACAAGCCCAAATAGTCGTTGGACGAAAAGTCCAGCGCCCCGGAAGCCGGATCCGACAGCTCGCGGTAGCGGTTCGCGTCGCGAATCTGTTGCAATTCAAGCTCGATCGCGTGCAAGTAACTCACGCATCCAACTCCGCCAGCAGGGCATCGAAAAAACCGTCCACCTCAGACGGCGTGCTCGAGAGCGGCGGGACGAATTGCACCACGTCGCCGATCGCCCGCGTAAAATGTCCGCGCGCGTACAGCCCTTCGGCAACGCGCGCGCCGGCGGCACCCGGCTCCGGTTCCGCCCGCAACTCGATGCCGATCATCAAACCAGCCTGGCGCGCTTCGCGTACCGAGGCGCGCGCGCGCACACCGTCCAGACGCTTAGACGCATAGAGCGCCAGCGACGACGCGCGCTCCAGCGTGCCTTCGCTCTGGAAGAGATCGAGCGAGGCCAGCGCGGCGGCACACGCGATCGGATTGCCGGCATACGAGTGCCCGTGAAAGAACTGTACGCCGTCGCTTCGCGACCCGAGGAACGCGTCGTAAACCGGTTCGCGTACCAGCGTCGCGGAAAGCGCCAGCGCGCCGCCGGTAAGACCCTTGCCGACGCACGCGATGTCGGGTCGCAGGTCCAGTTGCTCGAACGCGAACATCGTGCCGGTTCGCCCGAAGCCGGTTGCGATTTCGTCTACGATCAGCAGGGGATCGAGGCTTCGGAGATTCGCATATAGCTCGGAAGGGATCAAACGCATGCCCGCAGCGGCTTGCACGAGCGGTTCGACCACGACCGCCGCAACGTCGTCGCCGAAGTCGCGCGCGCGGTCGTAGGTAAGCGTTTCGAACGTCAGCGCTCCGAAGCGCGATCGAAACGTCGCAATCCCGGAAAGGCTCATCGCGCCGGCCGTGTCGCCGTGATACGCGTCGACCAGCCGCACGAAGCGCGTGCGTTTCGGCTGCCCGCGGTTTTGCCAATACTGAATCGCCATCTTGAGCGCAGCCTCGATGGCACTCGCGCCGTCGCTTGAAAAAAACGCGTAGTCGAGCCGGGTCAAGGCGCAAAGCCGCTGCGCCAGCCGCTCCGCCGGCGGGTTGGTCGCACCGAGCAGCGTCGCGTGATCCAACCGCGCGGCTTGCCCTGCGATCGCTTCCACGATTGCCGGGTGGCAATGACCGTGCACGACCGTCCAGATCGAACTGACGGCATCGAACAGGCCGTTGCCATGCGAATCGAACAGGTAGTTTCCGTCACCGCGGACGAACGTCCGTGACGCGCGATCGAAATCGCGCATCTGGGTGAACGGCAACCAGAGGTGCGAAGGCTGCTGCTGCACGTTGCTCATAAGCGAGAGGCAGCTGTTCGGCTCGAGTCGAGCGGAGTCATGCGCCGCCGTGCAGTAGCATGACGGGATATGGATGCCCCGGTCGTCATCGCGGGCGGCGGTCCCGTCGGCCTGTCGCTCTCGCTCGCGTTAGCGCGCTACGGCGTGCGTTCGATCGTCGTCGAACCGCTCGAGCAGCCCGTGCAAGAATCGCGCGCGCTGGTCGTCTGGACGCGAACGCTCGAGATCTTCAGGGATTGGGGCATCTACGACGCGATGGTGGACGCGGGCACGCTCGGCACGAGACTAGAGCCACGCGAGGCCGCGACCAACGCGATGTTGCTGACGGTGGACTTTACGTTCTTGAGCGACGTCGTCGACCGGCCCGGTTACCTTCTGATTCCCCAGAACGTGACCGAGGCCGTGATGCGCCGTCTAGTGCGAGAGCATCCGTCGTGCGAGCTGCGGACCGGCGTTTTGGTAACCGGCGTTTCGCAGGACGATGCCGGCGTACGCGTTACGGTTCGCGATTCGGCCGGCAACGAAAGCGGCCTCGCGGCGGCCTTCGCCGTCGGTTGCGACGGCGCACACGGCGCGGTACGCCATGCGATCGGTCTCACGCTGGAAGGCGCGACGTATCCGATGCACGTCGTCCTGAGCGACGAGATTTTGGCAAGCGACGGACCGGATTTCGACTCGCCGCGGGTCGCACTCGGGGGTCCGTCGCTGCTCGCGGCCATCAAATACGCCGATCGCAGCTGGCGTATTCTGGCGCCGCAATCCGGCGACGACCCGGCCGCGCTCGGCGACGAAGCGCGCGCGGCTCGGGTGCGCGCGCTCTTCGGCGACGGCGTGCGGAGCACGACCGTTTGGCAGAGCCGCTTTCAAATACACCGCCGTCACGTGCAGCGCTTCGGCGCGGGGCGGGTTCTGCTGGCCGGAGATGCCGCGCACCTCAACAGTCCGGCCGGCGGTCAAGGCATGAACTCAGGCATTCAAGATGCCGCCAACCTGGCGTGGAAGCTTGCCTACGCGCTGGAGCCCGGCCACGACGTCGCACGGCTGCTCGACAGTTACGACGTCGAGCGGCGCGAGATGGTCACCGACTCGGTCGAGCGCATGACCAACAACCTCACGCAATTCGCCTTTCGCACGAGTTCGCGCTTCAAGTCGCGCGTCATCGCGATCTATTCGCGCTTCTTGCGCTCGCGCGGCATGCAGCGCAAGGCTTCGCGCGCGATGGGGATGCTCGGCGGACGGTATACGAAATCGCCGCTGGTAGACGCTCGCCATCCGCTGGCGGGGCGCCGTATCGACGACGTGGTGCTCGACGACGGCACGCGTCTCAATCGAAAGCGCGCCGGAAACGCGGCCCTGGTCGTCCTAGGCGCTGCGTCCATCGGGCGGCCGCCGTCGGAAGCCATCGTCATCGCCGTGACCGCACCGCCCAAGCGTTGGCAAGTCAAGATGCCGGCGGCCATCGTCGTGCGCCCCGACGGCTGCGTCGCTGCGGTCGTAGAAAGACCGACGCCGGAGAGTCTCGCGAAGGCCTGGGCACAGGCCTTCGCGTTGACCGGAGCCGTTCGCTAAGGCGCTACCGGCGCGATCGGCGTCGGATGGTCGGTCTCCATGGGCAACTGGGCAACGCTCGAGCCGGCTGCGGCCAGCGCTTTGCGAACGTCCACGACGCGAAGCGACTGGTCGTTGAAGGTACGGAAATAGAACTGCAGGTTGTTCAAATCGACGGCGGACGTCCAGAGCGTCCATTCGTCGATCGTTTTCCCCCCGACCACGTCGCGAACGGCGCCGACCGGAATATCGAAGTTATTGAGGATGTGGAACGCTTGTTGCACCGCGTCGCTCGACGTCGCCGGCTTTACGGCCGTGACTTGGAACGCGACGGCGCGAACGAAGCGCGACGGCGGCGTAAAGTCGCCGGGCAGCCCGAAGAAACCCGATCCCTGGCCGAACGAGTTGAGCGTGTGCCCTTGAACGGTGACCGCTTCGTGCATCATCGGCGACAGCCCGGCATAGTTACTGAGGTTGGTCATGTGCCAATCGAACGTCGGCGCGTTCGTTAGAATACCGAACGGGTTGTCGTAGATAACCAGCTTGCCGCCGATCGGCTCGATGGTCACCGAAGCGCCCGTCTTGTCCACCACACGAAAATGGACCGGCGGAGCCATACCCATCTGCGGGACGATGGTCGGTGCGAGCGACACCTGGTCGTAGGCCGCTTTGAGTTGCGCCACACTCGAGAAATTGCCGAGGATCCACATGCTGTACTGATAACCCGCCATCGAACGCGATGCGTTCTCCGGCGTGACGTTCGCGTAACCGGCATATCCCGGCCAGAAAAACTCGCCGACGTAGAGCCCCTGGTCGTTGAGGCCGTCGACGACCATGGGAAGTCCGAATCCGTTCGCGCCAACGATGCCGTACTTCGTCTTAAACGTGATGCCGGTAGCGTTGTTCGGCAGCAATCCGGTAATCGTCGTTCCGGCGGGAAAGACCGCGACCTTCGATTGTATGTCGGCTCCGAATTCCAACGTCCGCGCGACGACGACGGTGCCGTCGGTCGCGATGAGCCGGATGCCGGTGCACGCCTGCGCGGTCTGCCATGCCGCCAGCAACAGCACGGCGATGAAAAATGGGAGGTAGCGTTTCATAGTTCCTCTCGTGCGCAGGGACGCGCAAAAAAATTACCCGATCGGAACGTTCGGGTAGGCGCTAGACCGGACCTCGCTCAAGCGAGCGGAAGAAAGTCGCCGGGCCTTTCGGCACGGGTTCTTTCGTTTACGCTTCGATGCGATCTTCGATCGAGACGTTGTAGAGGAACAGGAATTTGCCCCATTCGTCGGGCAGCGTGTTCCGTTTGATTTGAATCCACGGGATGTACTTAGGCTGGCGAGGCTTGCGCTTCATCGTCATGTTGGCCTCGCCCGGGGTGCGATTGTTCTTGCGGTTGTTGCAGCGCATGCACGCGCAAACCAGGTTCTCCCACGTTGACGGCCCGCCGCGACTGCGCGGAATGACGTGATCCACGGTCATCAGTTTTTCGCCCCGGACGCCGCAATACTGGCACGCGTGGTCGTCGCGGATGAGCACGTTCTTCTTGGTCAGGGCCACTTTTTGTTTGGGTCGCTTGATGTAGTAGAGCATACGGATGATGGACGGCATCCGCATTTCGTAGCTGGTCGAAGCCAAGATGCGCTCGCGATTGTGAACGATCTCCGCCTTGCCGGCAAAGAGCATCTTCACGGCGCGCTGGAAGCTGGTGATGTTTAGCGCTTCGTACGTGAAATTGAGAACCAGGACGTCGCTCATGGCAAACGGGCCCTGATAGCGCGAAAGCGAGGCATTACCATCCTCGCTTCCCCAAAAAAGGCCGAACGCTGGCCGGCGGACTCTGCCTCCGAAATTCGGCCCCGCCTGTTACCTCCGCCGTGGAACTCCACGCCGACGATTTCATCGCCTAAATAGTTACGCGGCAGTAGGGGCCTTCCCTACGCTATCGCGCTGCGACTCGGCTACCATTTGCAAGAAGTAGTCGTGAACCCGCCGGTCGGGGGTCAGTTCGGGGTGAAACGAGGTCGCCAGCACGTTGCGCTCGCGAACCATTACGCCGTGCCCGTCGCGCTCGGCCAGCAATTCGACGCCCGGCCCCATGGTCTCGATCCACGGTGCGCGGATGAATATGGCCGGGAACGGCTCGGAGCCGAGCACCGCGATCGGCAGCTCGACCTCCGCCGACTCGTTTTGGCGGCCGAACGCGTTGCGGCGGACCGTTATGTCGATGAGGTCGAGGGCGGGCTGCTCGAGCCCGACGACGCCGTGGGCTGCGACGATCATACCCATGCACGTGCCCCACAGCGGCATACCGCCCAAGACGCGGGAGCGGATCGGTTCGGCCAAGCCGAAACGGTCGAGCAGCTTCATAACCGTCGTCGACTCGCCTCCGGGGATGATGAGCCCGTCCACCTTCTCGAGTTCTGCAACGGTCTTAACCGGAATCCCCGCGGCGCCGGTATCGGCAAGCGCGGCGAGATGTTCGACCACGTCGCCTTGAAGAGCGAGTACGCCGATCGTCATTTAGTTACCGCGCGTCGAAAGCATCTCCGATTGGTCGATCTGGCGAAGATCGATGCCCTCCATCGCTTCCGACATTCCGAGCGAGCGGCAGGCGTCGGCGACGACCTTCGGATCGTTGAAATGCGTCGTTGCGTCGACGATGGCTTTGGCGAAACGTTTGGGCTTCTTCGACTTGAAGATGCCGCTGCCCACGAAGATGCCTTCGGCGCCGAGCTGCATCATCAAGGCCGCGTCGGCGGGCGTCGAAACGCCGCCCGCGCAGAACAACACGACCGGGAGTTTGCCGTCGTGCGCGACTTGGCGCACCAGTTCCAGCGGAGCGCCCAGGTCGCGAGCCCGCGCTACCAATTCCTCTTTAGGAACGACGCTCAATTCGCGGATGGCATCGGAAATCGCGCGGATGTGCCGCACCGCCTCGACGATGTTGCCGCTTCCGGCTTCTCCCTTACTACGAATCATGGCCGCGCCTTCGGCGATCCTCCGCAGCGCCTCGCCCAAATCGCGCGCTCCGCACACGAAAGGCGTGGTGAAGGCGTGCTTGTCGCAGTGATATCTTTCGTCGGCGGGCGTGAGCACTTCGGATTCGTCGATGTAGTCTACGCCGATCGCTTCGAGCACTTGCGCCTCGGCAAAATGTCCGATGCGGACTTTGGCCATCACCGGGATCGTGACGGCATCCATGATGCCCTGAACGAGCTCCAGATTGCTCATGCGCGCGACGCCGCCCTCGGCGCGGATGTCGGCGGGAATTTTTTCGAGCGCCATAACGGCGACCGCGCCGGCTTCCTGTGCGATAACGGCGTGCTCGGGAGTGACGACGTCCATGATGACGCCGCCCTTGAGCATCTGCGCCAATCCAGTCTTTACGGTGGGGGTCCCGGTGGTCGTTTTCATATCTCTATCGTATCAGGAGCGTCCAAGAACGGTGCGGCACGGCCCCCCGTTGCCCCGAGCGGCCACTCGGCCGCCCCCGCAAGCGGCGATGGGACTCGGAACCTTAACTCGGCCCGGGCGCGGGTGAAACGGTGGGCTCGCCGGGAGCTCCGGAGGGCGGCGCGCTTGGGGGCGCCGAGGCCGGCGCCGTGGGTTTGCCCTTCGGCGTGGTGCCCGGCAGGGGGGTCTGGCGCCAGATCGGGATGTTGGGGTTGAGGGTCGGTCCGGTCTTTACCGGGGCTGCGTGGACCGTTGGGACCGGTGCCGGGGTCGGCAGCGGCTTGGGCGGAACCCGTGGGTCCGGAAAGCCGGGGTCCGGCGCGGACGAGAGCGTGTACGAGCTGTCCCAGTCCGGCCCGAAGGGCTTGGCCGACTGGTTCGGCGCCGGCGTCAGCGCGATGACGGGGACCAGATTCTGGGTGTCGTCCAAAGGCGTTCCGAGCGAACGATCTCCGATTCGCTCGCCGATGAGAATCGCGCCGAGAAGAACGACGACGCCGAGGCCCATAACGAGCGTGGCAAACCGACGGGTACTGTCCAACGGCTTTTAAACGCGCACCGCGTCCGGTTTGGTTGCACGTGCGCGCCGCTCCTGAGCCTTGCCCATCAGTTGCACTTCGCCCAATTCACCGGCCGCGAGGTCGATGCGAATCGTATGTCCGCGAAACTCGATCAGCACGTTCCGGCTTGCATCGAGCATGTTTCCGGCAAAGATGCGCACCGCGCCGCGTTCGTCTTCGAACGCCACCGCACCGACTTCGACCGGAGACGTTACGACCTCGTCGCTCACGTCCCGCCCGGAAAAGATGCACGAGAACGGTTCTTCCGCCGAAAGTGACGTCATGTTACCGTAGATGCGCGCCTTCTTGAAATCTACGACGTAGGTGCAAAGTTCGCCGCCCCAATGCACGCGCGCCGCCGCAAACCAGTTCCAGCCCTTTGGCCGCGAGGGCGCCAAATGCGGCCGTCCGCTGGTGCGATAGCCGTCCAGGCCGCCGACGGTTTCCGCGACGGCCCAGAGATACTTCGCTCCCGTCCACGGCGAGAGGTACATACCGCGATTGCTCAGCGAGCCGCCGTCGAACCATTCGCCGAACTCGCCCGGCACCGTGTTCCGCGGAGAGCCGCCTTCCATCGCATCGTAGATCGCGTTGAGAAAATGCACGGCGTCGTCGATCATGCCGTTACGCCACATCGCGACCACGAACCAGAGCGTCAGGTCCGGCCAGACGCCGCCCAGCAGCCCGAACCCGTACGACGGGAAGTACCAGGAGTCGGCCGTGGAGATGGTTCGCAATCCTACGTCGGTAACGAAGTCGGCTTCGTTGAGGCGCTGCAGGATCTCGGCTCGCTCCAGCGGGTTGGCGACGTTGAAGAGCACCGGGAAGACTTCGTCGGCGGTGAAGTTGTCCTGGTAGTTTCCGTCTTGGTCGTAGTTGAGCACGAAGGCGCGCGTGTCGGCGTTGTAGAGATATTTCATCATCGCTTCGCGCATTTTTTGGGCTTCGGCATTGTACACGCCCCAATGCTGGTTGTCGCCGGCTACCGCGCACAGCATCGCGGCCGCTTCGAGGGCGAAGACGCCCTCGGAATTGATTTCGGTTACCGCACCGTCGAGCGTGTAATACGGGATGATGTTGCGCCAGGACGATATTCCGTACATGTCAACGCCCTTGGCGCGCGAGAAGATCAGCCCTTGCGCGTCGCGCTGGGTCAGCATGTAATCGGTGATCATAATCACGAGCGGAAGATGCTGGCGCACCCACGCTTCGTCCAGCGTCGCGTTGTAATGGTGCAGCATGGCGATCACGTGCAGCGGCGTGTCGTCGTTGATGTTTAGGTCGTACGCCGTCGTGTAGCCGCTGACGCCGCGTACGTACTCGATCATCAGGCCGCTGGGTTCGACGAACTTGTTGAAGACTTCGAGCGCGTCGCGGCTGAACTGCGGCCAAAAGTAATCGTAGCCGTGCACGAACCACGACGTGTCGCGCGAGACCAAAATGTCCGACGGCGGAGAATTCGTCGAGCCCCAGCCTTGCGGATATTCCTTGACGATGCGCAGCATGTTGGCTTTGGCCCACACCACGCCGCGGCTGATGGACGGCGACGGCGCCATGAAGCGCGCGTCGGCCAGGCGGTCGGCAAAGTACAGCTGCGTGTCGTGCAGGGCGCGTTCGTCCTTGAGCAACGCTTGCAGCACCGGCTTGCTCTTCTCGGTGCCGTCCTTGCTGAAGACGACGCCGAGCCGCAGCGACTCGCGCGCGCCGGGACCGACGACGATCCGGTACTCGAACGCACCGAAGATGCGCCGGCTCACGAGTTCCGCGAGTTCGGGCGTCACCTCGTCGAGGTTCGGCGCTTTACCGGCCGGCGAACCCGGGGGAACCAGCGCACCGCGACGCATGTTCTCGAGTACGACTTGCTCGCGCAACGAGACGTCCACCGCGGACGGCTCGCGCGAACCAGCCCACCACCGCGCGGCGCCCGTCTCCAAGTTCTTCGAGCAGATGAAACCGCCGTCGGCGTGCGCTTGCACCTCGTGCTCGGGTTCGCCGTAAAAACGCTGCCCGACGAGAAGCGCCCACGGAAAGACGAGGACTTCGTGCGGTTCCGTTCCCGGATTGTACAGCGTGACGTCGACCACGAACGAAACCGAACGATCGAACGCCGGTCCGTGCGGAACGTAAAACGCCTCGGTGACGTGCAGCCGATCTTCGAGCGTAAACTCGGAGATCTGCGCGTAAGGCAGAAACGTGAATTCGCGCGTGATTTGGTGCGGGAACAGCGTGCCTAGAATTCCGTCGCTGACGCGATAAGCGATTTGGTGCGTTCCGAAGATGATCTGATCGGTGTCGGCATCCCAGAGCCCGCGAACGCCGCCCTTTGCAGTCGACTGCGCGTACGCTTTGAAATTGCCGAGCAAGAGCCCGTAGGGGGTCTCCTCTTCGCCGAGCACGTAAGCGCAAAATTCATTACGCTGAGCGTCATAGCTGGCACGCATGCCCCGTCAGAGTACGCCCTAACGCCGCTCGTTCTTCTTCCGCCTCACACGAATTTCGAGGGCCGCTTGCCGTCGCGCCGAAAAGGACGCCATCGTCATCACGTGCCCGGCCAAGATCAATCTGACCCTGGAGGTGCTTGGGCGCCGCGAGGACGGCTACCACTCGCTTCGCAGCGTCATGGTCCCGCTCGCCCTGGCCGACGAAATATCGATCGGGCCGGCCGCGGCGTTTGCGTTCTCGTGCAGCGAACCGAGCCTCGCGAACGACGACAACCTGGCCGTCCGCGCGGTGCGTTCGCTCGCGGCCGACGGCGAACCGGTCCGGCGGCGGCTGGATCTTCTCAAGCGGATACCCTCGCAGGCCGGTTTGGGCGGCGGATCGAGCGATGCCGCGAGCGTGCTGATCGCGGCAATGGACGGAGCCTTCGGCGAGCAACCGCAGCGCGATTGGGTCGCTTTGGCGCGCGGGCTCGGATCCGACGTGCCTTTTTTTCTAGCCGGCACTGGAGCGCTCGTCGAGGGAACCGGCGAGCGGGTCACGGCCGTGGGGAGCCTGCCGGAGTGGCACGTGGCGATCGTCAAGCCGCCCGTCGCCCTTCTCACGATCGCCGCCTACAAGGAGCTCGATCGACACGAGCGGTCGTCTCGCGCGCGCCGCGAGTCCGTCTCCTTACGCGTGCTCGAAGCCCTGCAGCGCGGCGACTTCGACACCGTGAACGCATCGTTGCAAAACGACTTTCACGAGCCGATGGCGGCCGCGTATCCGCAAATCGCTACCGCACTCGACGCGCTGAAGCGAGCGGGAGCGCAGCGCGCGCTCTTGAGCGGATCCGGTTCGGCCGTTTTTACGTTGGGCCGCGATGCCGCGACGATCGACACGATCTTGCGGAAACTCGACCTGGGCATCGGATACGAATGCTTCGCAGCGCGGTTCGCGTCGACGCCGGCCTGGAATATGGAAACGGCCGCGCGGCAATGAGATATACTGCGGTCTTACTCGCGGGTGGCCCACCCGACGATGTTGCCGCGCTCGAGCCGGGCGCTGCCAACAAAGCGTTCGTTAGGATCGCCGGCGTGCCGCTCGCGCAGCGCGCGCTCGAATCGCTACGCTCCGCGCATTCCGTCGGTCGCATCGTCGTCGTCGCGCCGCGCGCTACGCACGGCGATCCCGCGTTCGCGCTCGCCGACGAGTTTCGCGAAGACGGAACGCGCATCCGCGACAGCCTGCGCAGCGGCCTAGACGGCCTCGATCCCGACGCTTCGGTCATCGTTGCGGCATCGGACTTGCCGGTCCTCACGCCCGAGGCGGTGAACGACTTTGCGGAGCGCGTCGCGCGAATCGACCCCGACGTCGGATACGGATGCCTCGAAAAGCGAACTCATCTCGCGCGCTTCCCCGAGGTGCCGCACACCTGGGTGCGGCTGCGCGACGGAACCTATTGCGGGGGCGGTCTCATGTCCATAAAGCCGCGCGTCTACCCGAGTTTGGAACGCTTCATCGAGCGGCTGGGCGCCGCGCGGAAGAACCCCCTGAAGCTGGCGTCGCTGCTCGGCTGGCGGGTCGCCCTGCGCTTCGCCCTGGGGCGCCTTTCGATCGCGGATGCCGAAACCCGCGCTTCCGAGATGCTCGGCGCGATCGCCCGCGCGATCGTGTCGCCGTACGCGGAAACAGCCGTTAACGTCGACCGCGTCTCGGACGTCGCTCTTGCCGAGCGCCTCGTCGCTACTCCGGCGAATGCCAGCGTTTGAAGAGCTCGTTCGCGATTCCGAACTGATCCAGCGCTTTCCCGACGGTGTGCGCGACGATATCGTCGACGGTCTTCGGCCTTGCGTACATCGCGGGAATCGGCGGCAAAATCGTCGCGCCGATTTCGGCGAGTTGACAAAGCGTCCGTAGGTGCCCAAGGTGCAACGGCGTCTCGCGTACGACCAGCACCACGCGGCGCTTTTCCTTTAAACAGACGTCGGCAGCCCGCACGAGCAGGTTCTGGTTCATCGAATAGGCGATCGCCGAAGCGCTCTTCATCGAACACGGGATGACGAGCATCCCGTCCGTAACGAAAGAGCCGCTGGAAATCGAAGCGGCCAGGTCGTCGTCGCGGTAGACGACGTCGGCGAGCGCTTCGAAGCTCTCGAAGGCCAGCGACGTCTCGAGTTCGATCGTACGGCGAGCCGCGGAGCTGATGATGAGGTGCGTCTCGACCGTGCCGATTTCGCGTAGCGCCTTCAGAGCCGCGTAGCCGTAAGCGCTGCCGCTCGCGCCGCTGATACCGATGATGATTCGCCGCATCGTTTTCGGATTAGCATGCGGCCCTTCGAATCCCCCCGCGGGGACTCGCATCGGAGCGCCGCACGCGGCAACGCGCCGCGCCGGGGGCATCTACAGCACAGGTTTTTCTCGTATCGTCGAAAACTCATCAGCGACGTGACCCAACCCTCGCAAGAAGTTCGCGCTTTTCTCGCCGACGTGACGGCATGGTGCCGGACGGGATCGCAAGCGCATCTGCTTCGCGCATTCCGCTCGCGGTTTTCCGGCGTTCCTCACGATGTTGCCGCCGCGTACGCCGTCGTCGCTCGCCGTTCGGGCGATTTGGTCGACGCGATCGGTGCGGAGCGGCTGGCGCTTTCCCCGGCGGATCGCGACGCCGTGCTGGCTTTCTCCAAGACGGTGAGGTCGCTGCACGAGCTAGCCGAGCAGCATGCCGGCGACGATGCGATCGCGGCGGCGGCCGCCGCGGCTTTCGGGATCGCCACCGAACCGGACCGTCGCAACGGCTCGGCGTTTTCTACAACCGAGGCGTTCGAGTTGGCGGAAGCCGTCGCACCCGAAGCGCCCGGCGGCGTCCGTGGCTGGAAAGGGCACTTCAGCGCGTCGGCACTTAACGCGTACGCCGAATGTCCGCGCAAGTGGTACTACCGCTACGTGTGCGCCGCGGTCGAGGACGTCAGCTCGGGCGCGGCCACCTACGGTACTGCGTTCCATCTCGCGCTCGAAGATTTTCACGCCGAGTTCGACTCCCCCAATGCCGGCAACGCCGACGCGATGCGCGCCAAGATTCCGATCTACATCAACACGGCGTTCGAGAAGTACGCGAACCTCTTCGACAATCGGCTCGAGATGGAATTGCAGAAGCGGCGCGCGCGCCGGACCGCTCAACGGTACGTCGACTGGCTCGTCGCCGAGTCCCAGCGCGCGCCGTTTACCGTCATCGGACGCGAGCTCGAAGCGCGCCTCGAAATGGAAGGCTTCGCCTTCGTCGGATTCATCGACCGCCTGGACCGCGACGACGCGACCGGCGCGACCAGCGTGGTCGACTACAAGACCGGCGTGATCGCACTCTCGGCGGAAGAATACCGCAGCGACGTCCTGGCATTTAGGGATTTCCAGCTGCCGTTCTATTACTGGGCGCGCACGGCGGAGGGCGACCGCGTTACGCGCCTGGCGCTGCTTCCGCTCAAAGATGCGCTGCTGGACGTGCGGCCGGTGTCCCTGGAAGTCGTCCCCATGCCGAACGTCGCGCCGGCGCGTCCGGGCTCGCGCGATTACGCGGCGACCGGCATCATCACCATCGGCGAATTAGAGCGCGCGCGTTCGCGCATGATCGAGATATGCCGTGAGGTTGCGGCGGGAGCCATCGAGACGTTCGCGGTCGCGACCGATCCCGAGGCCTGCCGGTACTGCGTCTACGTCAACGCGTGCGCGCGGCGGCCGAATCCGGCAGTCGAGAAATTCGGACGATGAAGGCCCCCGAAAGCGGCGACCGCACGCTACACGTCCCGCTCGAGACGCCGCTGGTGATCGCGGGCCCGGCCCGCAGCGGCAAGACGACCGCATTATTCGAGCGAGCGCGGCGGGCGGATCCGGCGACGGCCCTGATCTCGCCCGACTTCGCCGGGCTCGCGCGCGAAGTCCACGAGGTGCTCGGCATCGCGGCGCCGCGCGCGATCGACGCGATCGAAGCAGAAGCGCTGCTCTACGAAGCCGCCGAGCCGCTCTATCAATTGGAATGGGACGAATTCGAAGAGGCTCAGATCGACCCCGAGGTCGGGGGAGTCCGGATGCGCAGGCGCTTTCTTTCCTCGGCGTTTCGTTTAATTTGCAAACTGCGGGCGGCGCTCGTAACGCCCGAGGAGTTCTTGAAGACCTCGCTCGCGGGCGCGACCGCGTTTTACGCCAAGCCGCCGAACCTGGCCGACGCCGCGCTCATCGCCTACACCAAGGATGGCTATCGCGACTCGCTCGACGTCGACGCGGAGGAGCTCGTGCGCCAGTACCGTCACGAGGTCGACCTCGCAAAGATCGTGGCGCGCATCTACGAGTCGTACCTCGCTGCGATTCGCGAGCGCGGCGTCGGAACGCGGCACGACGTCGTCGCCGACGCGATCGCCGCGATCGAACGCGATCCGTCCGGAGCGGAGCGCCTGCGTTCTCGCTACCGAACGGCCTTCATCGACGACGCACAGCATCTTACGGCGGCCGAACTGCGCTTGCTCCGCATCATCTTCGGTGAGGACTTGCGTGGCGTAACGCTGGCGGGAGATCCGTCGTCGTGCCTATCCGCGTTCGCGACCGCACGCGGTGCCGCCGTCTTCGAAGGCATAGCGGAACGGGTCGAACTCAGTAAGCCGGCCGGCTTCCCCGCCGCGCGCGTGGAAACGCTGCGCGCCGACACGCCCGCACAAGAAGCCAAGGCTATCGCCGCACACGTCGCGGACTCGGTCGCGGCCGGAACGCCGCCGGGCGAGATCGCGGTGCTCTTTCGCTCCGTTCGCACCGTCGCCGACGTCGAAGCCGCGCTTCTCGATCGAAACGTCGCGGTGCAGATCGCGGGCGACTACAATATCTTTGCCGACCGGCGCGTGCTCGACGCGGTCGCACCGCTCTGGAACGTCTACGATCCGTTTCGCCACGACTGGCTTTTGCGAACGCTTTCGGGTCCGACGGTCGGCTTGTCCGACGCGTCGCTCGCAACCCTGTGCGAGCCCGTCGAGGACGCGCAGGACGCGCTCTTCGCGCTCGCGGACGACGCCCAAAATCCGGCGCGGCCGTCGCGATGGGATTCGCGCCGGGACTTGCGCCTCGGGTGGAACGTGCTGCGCGCGAGCCGGGATGCGGCACTTTCGGACGAGGCGCGCGCTCGCGTCGAGACGTTCCGAAAACGGCGCGAGAGCTGGGTCGAAGCGTATCGCACCAAGCCGTTCGAAGCGTTCGTGTATCTCGTTTGGTCGCAGGGCGTCGCTGCGGCCGGCCCGCACGGCTCGGCGCGAGCACGATCGCAACAGCTCGCGCTGCGCCGCCTCGCGCAATGGTTCGAGGCGTACCGGAGCGCACACCCGGGCGCCGGCTTGGGCGCGATGCTCGAAGAAGTCGAACGCCGCACCGAGAGCGACTACGAACGCGTCGAGCCCGTTGCAGACCCAAACTTCGTATCGATTCTCTCCATCGACGCGGCACGTGGGCGGTCGTTCGCGCACGCAATCGTCGCCGGCGTGCAGGCCGGAGCGTTTCCGCGCTACTACGTTCCCGACGCCTTCCTCTTCAGCCCAACGCTGGGCGTTATTCCGAAAGACAACGTCGGCGACGCCCGCTCTTCGCGCACCGCAAAATTCACGTACTACATGTACAGATCGAAAACGCGAGAAAGCTACAACGCGCACGAACGGCGGGCGTTCGACTACGCCATGACGCGGGGCCGCGAAACCGTCCTCGTGACGGCGAGCGGCCGGGCGACGCGCGGTATCGGAACGCCGGAACTGCTCGAGGAACTCACCCGTGCGCTTAGATGAGATAGATCCCGGCGAATACGTCGCGGACGTGCTTCCCAGGACGGCTCATCTGTGGGCGGGGCGCCGCGACTTCGACACCTACGTCACGCAGACGCTCGAAATCGCGCAGGGAGCCTACGGACGCCGCCACTTTCGCACGCTCGGGCTCTACGACGGTCGTGAGATGGTCGCAACCTTCAAACGCTACGAACGCACGTTGCATTTGAACGGTACCCGGCTGCGCGCCGTCGGAATCGGCGCCGTCTATACGCCCGAAGAATGGCGCGGGCGCGGCTACGCGAGCACCATGCTCGGAATGCTGCTGGACCGCTCGCGCGCCGATGGCTTCGACTTGGCGTACCTTTTCTCGGACATCCGTCCGCAATTCTACACCGACATCGGCTTCCGAACGCTGCCGTCGCGCGCGTACTCCGCGCGCACCGACCAGCTCTCGAAGGCCCGCGTCGCCGTCGAACGTCTCGAAGAGAGCGATTGGACCGCGGTGCGCCGTTGCTTCGACTTGTGCGCGCGCCGGCGCGCCTGGGGATTTGCACGTACGCCGCTCGTGTGGGATTGGATCCGCATGCGCGCCCGCCATGGATCGGAACATCCGGCCGGCACGCCGGCCAATCTGGTCGTGCGGCGCGGGCGCGGTATAGCGGCCTACGTGCTCGGCGTTCGCGCGACCGAACGCGACGCTTTCGTTCTCGACGAAATCGGCTACGCCGACGACGAAGCCGCCGCGATGGTTCCCGCACTGGTTCGCGGCGCGGCCGGCGATCTGCGCCGCGTCACCGGATGGTTACCGCCCGACGGTACGCGCGAGTTGCTCCCGCGGGGATCCGTCCGCCAACGCAAGGACGCGATCTTCATGGCCGCTCCGCTAAGCGCTGCCGGGCGGCGTCTGGTCGATCTCGCCGCGGTGCCGTCCCCGGCCGACGGCGTCTGGGCGACCGACCACATCTAGGGATCGAGGAACGATGACGAATGCAAGCAGCGATTGGGAAAAGCGCATGGCCTCGTTATGGGCTGCGTTAGCCGAGGGCGACGAGCAAGATTTCGTCGCCCGCGTCGACGCACACGCGGCCGAGCTGGCGCCCGGAGATGCCGTCGGACTTTTCGAACGCGCGTCGGCGCGAGATTCAACCGGCCGTTCCGACCTTGCGGTGCCCCTGTACGAAGCGGCAATTGCTGCCGGCCTATCCGGAACGCGCCGGCGCCGCGCGACCATTCAGATGGCCAGTTCGCTTCGAAATCTCGGACGTTCGGCCGAAGCGGTCGCTCTGCTGACGGCGGAACTCGATGAAGGAAGCGACGAGCTCGACGGTGCCGTTCGCGCGTTCTTGGCACTCGCACTTGCCGACACCGGCCGCGAACGCAAAGCCCTTTCGGTAGCGCTCACCGCTCTCTCGGAATATCTGCCTCGCTACAATCGATCGCTGGCCCGGTATGCCGAGGATCTCTAGGACGATTGCAACGTCAGATGCGCCACAGCGCGTTGTCTCCGCCGCGCACGAAGATTTCTAACCGGCCGCCGGCATTGGCGGCCGCTGCCGCGCCGCCGTTCATCGAGCCGCCGAGCGAGAGCCACGGCGACCACGCTGCAGAGTCCCCCGGCGCCTGCTCGATCCGCCACAGGCTGCTGCCGCTGCCGGGAGCGTAGACCTGCAAACGTCCCGCGTTGCTGGCCGCGAGCGGATCCCACGTAATGGCTCCACCGAGCGACGCCAACGCCCACGATGAGGCGTTCGGCGCCGGCTGATACGCATGCCAAAGTGCTTGGTCCGCGCCGCGGCCGAACACGTCGAGACGACCGTCGGAATGGACGGCCGCCGACAGGTCGCTCGTGAACGCGCCACCCAGCGACGACCAGGCCGACCACGGCCCTCCGCCCGGAACCGTCTGAACGACGTACCAGAGCGCGCGATCCCCGCCGCGCGCGAAGACTTCCAGCCGTCCATCGGCGTTCGCAACCGCCGACGGATCGCCGACGATTCCGCCGCCAAGCGATTCCCAAGTCGACCACGGTCCGCCGTGCGGCACCGATTGATACGTATGCCACAACGCGTTGTCGCTGCCGCGCGCGAAAACTTCCAGCCGCCCGTCGGCGTTGCTGACCACCGCGGGATCGTCGCCGATCGAACCGCCGAGCGATTCCCAACCCGACCACGCACCGGCGTTCGGAGCCGTCTGGTAGACGTGCCAGACCGCGCCGTCCGCGCCACGTGCAAAGACCTCGAGACGTCCGTCGGAGTTGACGGCGACGACGGCGCCGGACGTCAGGGTTCCGCCCAGCGAACTCCACGCCGACCACGACGACGACTGCGGGGCCGTCTGAACGATGTACCACAACGCACGGTCGGCGCCCCGCGCAAAGACTTCGAGACGGCCGTCCGCATCGAGCGCGACCGCGGGATTCGACGTCAGCGTGCCTCCCAGCGACAGCCAGCCGCGCTGCGCTCCGCTAGACGAATTGCCGCCCGCCGGCGAGTTCCAACTCGGCCCACCCTCGTACTCGACGTGCGAAACGGACAACGTCGCGTAGCGCGCCGATAGTATCGGAAGAGCGGCCATATTGCGGCTCAGGGTCGTGCAGTTGTTGCCGTACGCGCTGTTGGTGAAAGCCGAATTCCACGCACCGAAGTCTACCGTACCCGATGATGTCGATGCCGGGCGAAAACGTACCGCGGCGATCGAGCACGAGTCGTCCGACGTTGGCACCTTGAGCGTCCACGAGCGTAAAGTGGAACACGACCCGCGTCGCGGTGCGCGACCCCGCGTTTCTGAACGAAAGACAGGCCATCGCGCTGGTTCCATCGCGTCGCGCGGCCGCGAAACTTCCAAGTACTTGAATCGTTCCATCGTTCGTGGGCCCTAGTCCGCGCGTCGCCATCACGATTTCGCGCCACGGGAACGGCGTCGGGCTGGGTGTCGGCACGACCGGCTGGAGAGCGGGGGCCGGCGTTCCGATGGTCACCGTGGTGGTCTGCGACGAACTCTGGGTTTGCGACGAACTCGAAGAGTGCGAAGACGTCGAGGACTGATAGGTTGACGCGGGCGCGAGCGTCGCGGGCGGCGCCGCCTTCAACGTCGCAAGCGGCAACGGCGTCGCGGGCGCGGCCGGCTGCAACGTCGCAAGCGGCAACGCCGTCGGCGGTGCGGTGGGCTGCAGCGGTCGAGCGGTCGGCGCAGCGATCGGTCTCATCGTCGCAAGCGGCGCGGTTTGAGGCGCAGTCGTCGGCGCCGCCGTCGCGCTCGGGGGTGGAACGGGTTTCGGCGTGCGCGGTTGAGCCGGCGTCGACGGCGGTGTTACAGCCGGAGCCGGCGCCGGCGTCGGCAGTGGCGGTGCTACGGCCGGAGCCGGCGTCGGCTTGGGCGCGGGCGGAGGCGTGGCCACGGCCGGAGCCGGCGTCGGCTGCGGGGGCGCTGGCGTGGCCACGGCCGGAGCCGGTGTAGGCTTGGGCGGGGGCGGTGGCGGCGCCGGGGTAGGCACGGGCGTTGGCTTAGGGGTTGGCGGCGGAGTTGGTTGAGGCGTAGGCACCGGGGTCGGTTTGGGCGTGGGTGCGGGCGTCGGTGCGGGAGTGGGCGTAGCAGCCGCGGGCGTCTGCGCTTGGGCGCGAGCCCCGAACGCGCCGTCCCTCGTCAAGCTGAGGAATAGCCAACAGGGCAGCTACCACGCCGACTGACAGTACGCTTGAAATGCTCTGCCGCATAGGCGGCAATTAAGGGGCGGCGGGCGGCATCCTTCCCGTCTCTAGGGCGCGCTCCAACTCGTCCCGTCGGCGTACTCGACGCGTTTAATTGAGTACGTCGCGAAGCGCGCCGACAGGATCGGCAGCGCCGCCATCTGCCGGCTCAGCGTCGTACAGTTGTCGGCGTAGCCGCGATTGCCGCCGCCCGACGCCCAATCGGAAAGCCCGCTATAGCCGTTGATGTCGATACCGGGGGAGAACGTGCCGCGCCGATCCAGCGTCAGTGTACCGACTTGCGCGCCGTTTCCGTCCACGAGATCGAAGGCGAACACCACGCGCGTCGCCGTTCGCGTGTCGGTGTTCTTAAAGGAAACGCAGGCCGCCGCACTGGTTCCGTCGCGCCGCGCCGCCGCAAAACTGTTCAGTACCTGAATGGAGCCTTCGTTTGCCGGGGAGAGACTTTTCGTCGCAACCGTAATCTGGCGCCAGGGATTGGGCGTAGGCGTCGGCTTCGGGGATGCGGTCGGCGACGGGCCCGGCGTCGGCGTTCCGATCGAGAGCGTGGTGCTTTCCGACGAGCTCTCCTCATGAGACGATCCCGAATGCTCGATCGTCGCGGGTTCGGACGTCGTCTCCGGCGTCGGCTCTTCGGTCGCGTCCGCCCATGGCGCGTGATACGCCGTCGCGCGGACCGGCGACGCGGGCGCGGTGATGAAAAGTCCGATCGAGAGCGCGCAAGCTGCTCCGGCTACACGTAAACGCATGAGCCGCTATTGTCATCCACGAGCAATCATCCTTCCCTTTATCTCGCGATCGGAAACGTCATCGTCACCGTCGTCCCTCGTCCGAGCTCGCTTCCGAGAGCGATCGTTCCACCCGCGCGCTCCAGTGCACGCTTTGCGATCGCGAGCCCGAGGCCCGATCCTTCCGCCGACGCGCGCGCGTCTCCGCGGTAAAAACGGTCGAAGGCGCGTTCTACGTCTTGCGCATCCATCCCGGGGCCGAGATCGCGAACCATCAAGCGCGCGCGTCCGCCGTCCGCGCTTACGTCGACGGTTACCCGGGATTCCGGGGCGTATTTAAGCGCGTTTTCGATCACGTTCTTGACCGCCTCCGCGAGCTCGTCCGCGTCGCCGGCAATCTCCGCCGCGCTGCCGGCGTACTCGATGCGGCCCGCGGCGCTCGGGCCCACGGCGGCGATCGCGCGCTTCGCGACGTCGTCCAAATCGACTCGCTCGTTGCGAGGCGGCGCCTGACGCTCGAGCCGCGCGAGGAATATCAGTTTCTCGATGACGGTTCGCATGCGCCGGCTCTCGGACAGCATCGTGTCGTAGACGCGTTCCACGCCGTCGGGGTCGGTTACGACGCCGCCGCGCAGCGCCTCGATATAGCCCATGACGACCGTGAGCGGCGTGCGCAGTTCGTGGCCGGCATCGGCGATGAACTGCCGCATCTCGGTCTCGTTGCGAAGACGCTCTGCGGTCGCCGCGCTGAGACGGTACGCGACCTCGTCATACGCGCTCGTCAGCTCGCGCAACTCGGTGTCGCGCGACAGCAGCGGCTTTGGCGTGAAGTCGCCGGCCGCGATGTTGCGGAGCGCTTGCGTAACGTCCCCCAGCGGGGAGATCGCGCGGCTGGTTATGCGGCGACCCACCGCCCACGCGACCAGCATAGCGAGGAGCCCAACGGGCAGAATGATCGCCCAGTAGTACGCCAGGAATCGCGCGAAGCCGCCGATGTCCGGCGCCACGACGACCACGCCGCCGTCCACGTGCGTTACCGCCGCATGAATCCCAAGCAACGCCGCGATCGCCTCCACGGCGCGGCTCTGCGACACGGTGCTGCCGGCGAGAACGGTCCCGCCTGCGTCGCGGACGACGACGCGAATCCGCGGCCGGGAGGTTTCCTTAACGAGTTGCGGCGCGAATTGTGCGATGGACTCGTGTCGCGCGCCGGCGGCGGCGGCAAAGTCCGAGGCGCGCTGCGCGGACGAGGCCACGAGAGCGTCGAGCGACGAGGCGAACTCCACGAACGCGACCGTCGTCGTGGCGCCTCCGACGGCAACGATCAGCAGCAGGGCGAGGAGAACGTAGCTGCGCGTGAGCCGTCGCGCGAACCCGGCGAAGCGCCGCTCAGCCGGCACGAAGCGTGTACCCCGCACCGCGTACCGTTTGGATTAGCGGACGCGTGAAGCCGTCGTCCACCTTCGCTCGCAGGTACGAAACGTAGCGCTCCACGACGTGGGTATCGGCCTCGCTTTCGCCGCCCCACACCAACTCGAGCAATTCCTCACGCGTGAAGACGCGCTTGGGACGCCGCATCAGAGTCACCAGCAGATCGTACTCGCGCGGCGAGAGGTCGAGTTTCGTCCCGGCGCGCGTTACGCTGCGCTCGACAATATCGACGCTGAGATCCTCGTATGCCAGGACCGCGCGCGTTTCCAGGCGTGGGCGTCGCAACTTGGCTTCGACGTGAGCGAGCAGCTCGGCAATTTCGAACGGCTTGCTCAAGTAGTCGTCCGCACCGTGCGTGAGGCCCCCAACCCGGTCCTCGAGCTCGCCGCGCGCGCTGAGCATAATGACCGGCGCTTCCGTCACGCGACGCAACATCGGCAACAGCGCGATGCCGTCGATCTTGGGCATCATGACGTCGAGAATCACCAGATCCGGCTCGAACGCTTTGACGAGCGCGAGCCCGGCTTGGCCGTCGGCCGCGCAGCGGACCGAGTATCCGTGATGAGCGAGCGCGAGTTCGAGCAGTTCGCGGATGTGCGGTTCGTCGTCGACGATGGCGATGCGCGCGTTCACTCGAATCGCAGCGCTTCGATCGGATTGAGATTGGCAGCCTTCTTAGCGGGATAGTATCCGAAGAAAATGCCGACCAGCGCCGAGAAGGCCACCGAAAGCGCGACCCACACCGGTGGAATCACCGTGGGCCACTGCGCGACCAGAGCGACGAGCACGGTCGCGAGGCTGCCCAGCACGACCCCCACGATCCCGCCGATGGTCGACAGCACGATCGCTTCGGTCAAGAACTGGCGCAAGATGGTCCCCCCGCGCGCGCCGACCGACATGCGCAGACCGATTTCCCGGGTTCGCTCGGTGACCGATACCATCATGATGTTCATGATGCCGATCCCGCCGACGACCAGCGAAACCGCGGCGACGCCGGCCAAGAGAAATTCCATGACGGCGCCGGTTTGCGAAGCCGCCGATGCGATCGACTGCAGGTTGCGAACTTGAAAGTCGTCTTGTGCGGGGGGCACGATGCGATGGCGCTGCTCGAGAAGCGCGGTCACTTCTGCCTGGACGGGGTCCACGTCGTCGGCCGTTTTTGCCGAAACCATCAACTGGCTGACCGTCGTCACTCCCGCGAGCCGCTCCATGGCCGACGTATAAGGGATGAGAATCGTGTCGTCCTGGTCCTGACCCGTCGCGCTCTGCCCCAAAGCCGAGAGCGTACCGATTACCGTAAACGGAACGCCCTTAACGATCACGGTTTGACCGACCGGGTCGGCCGCGTTGGGGAAAAGCTGTTGCACGACGGTTTGCCCGAGCACGGCGACCTTGGCCGACGTAAGGACGTCGCTCTGCGTAAAGAACGAGCCTTGCGCGAGCGGCCACGACTTGATGAACGTGTACGTCGGCGCGACGCCCGAGACCGTCGTCTGCCAGTTGTTTTCGCCCGCAACCACTTGCGTGCGGACGGTGACGACCGGCGAGACCGCGGCTACGCCGGGCTGCTGCGCGATCGCCAGACCGTCGGCGGGCGTGAGCGTGGACGCGCCGCCGAAGCCGGTTCGCGCGCCGAACTGCGTGGCGCTGCCGGGCTGCACCACGATCAGATTCGAACCTAGGCTTGCGATGCTCTGCTGAACGGAGGTACGAGCGCCGACGCCGATGGCTACGGTGACGATGACCGCCGCGACGCCGATGACGATGCCCAGCATCGTGAGCAGCGAACGTGCCTTGTTGCGCACCAGCGCAACGAGCGCGAGGCGGATGACGGCTTTGGCGTTCATGCGGCGTCCTTTTCGTTAATGCGGTCGGAAACGACGTTGCCGTCGCGGAAGGTGACGATGCGCCTCGCGTGGCCGGCGACGTCGGGCTCGTGCGTGACCAGCATAATCGTGATACCCTGCTGGTCGTTGAGTTCACGGAAGATGCGCATCACGTCTTCCGACGTCTTGGTGTCGAGCGCGCCGGTCGGCTCGTCGGCCAAAATCAGTGCCGGCGAGTTGACCAAAGCGCGAGCGATGGCCACGCGCTGCTGTTGGCCGCCCGACATCTGATTGGGATTGTGGCTGGCCAGATGCGCGACCCCGACGATCTCCATTTTTTCCAGAGCGATCCGCTTGCGCTCGCCTTCGGGGACGCCCGCGTACACCATCGGAAGCTCGACGTTTTCCAGTGCGCTGGTTCGCGAAAGCAAGTTGTACGATTGGAAGACGAAGCCGAGACGGCGGCTGCGGATGTCGGCGCGCTCGTCGGCCGTCAGATGCGCGGCGTCGCGATCTTCGAAGCGGTATCTGCCCGCCGTGGGTTCGTCGAGCAAACCGACGATCTGCATGAACGTGGATTTGCCCGAACCCGACGGTCCCATGACGGCGACGAATTCGCCGGCGCCGATGGTTAGGTCCACCCCGGCTAGAGCGACGACTTGCTCGTCGCCCAGCGTGTAGATCTTGCGCAGTTGCTCGACGCGTACGACCGGTTCCATTAGTGCGTCGCTCCGCGATAGGACCCGCCGGCGCCGCCCATCGGCGAACCGCCGCTCAGCGGCGATCGAGCGGCCCCGGCCGCAGCGGCGTGCGCGTGGCCGCCGGTCGAGCCCACGACGATCGCATCGCCTGCGTTCAGCGTCGCGGGCGCGGCCGGAACGACCGCCGCAAACGCTGCCGTAGAGAGCGTAACTTGTACCGGTACCGCCTGCGGACGGCCCGCGCCGTTTTTCACGAAGACCGTTCCGGTCGCTCCGGCCGTAATGGCCGGCGAAGCGGCGGCGCCGTTCACGCTACCCCACGGCGATTGCGCCGTCGCACCTTGGCCGCCGTACGGCTTCCACTGCAGAGCTGCGGCCGGCACGATCAGCGCGTTCGGCGCGCTCGCCACGTCGACGGTCGCGTTCGCCGTCATGCCCGGCAGCAGTTTGCCGCTTGCGTTGTCGACGTCCACGACGACGTCGTAGGTGACGACGTTGTTGATCGTTTGCGGATTGATGCGCACCTGCTCGACTTTGCCGTCAAACGTCTGATTCGGGTATGCCAGCACCGAGAAGTTCACCGCGTCGCCGGTCTTGACGTTGCCGATGTCGGGCTCGCCGACGTTGATGTCCACTTCCATCTTGCGCAGGTCCTGGGCGATCGAGAATAGCGTCGGCGTCTGCAACGACGCGGCGACGGTCTGTCCCACCGAGATGTCGCGCGCGACCACCGTACCGTTGACCGGCGAAGTAATGATCGTGTGCGCGAGGCTGTAGCGGTCTTGCGCAACGGTGGCTTCCGCCGACGCGACGGCCGCCTGGGCGGCCTGCGCGGTAGCGGCGCTGCTCGCCGCCGTCGAACCGGATGCGCCGACCTGCGCGGACTGCGCGTCGTAGGTCGCCTGCGCCTGAGCAACGGCGGCCTGGGCGACGGCAAGCGCGCTGTCGTTCTGGGCCGCGGTCGCGCGATCGGCATCGACGGCGTTCTGCGCGATGTAGCCCTGCTTGAGCAGCGTATCGTCACGCTGGACGGTGACGTTGGAGAGTTGCAGCGCGCTCTGCGCCTTGACGACGCCGGCCTGAGCCGACGCGATCGCGGCTTTCGCCGACATGCTGTTGGCCGCGGCAACCGTGATTCCCGACGAAGCGCCGCTCGCATTGAAGGACGCGGCCGAGGCCTGGGCCTGGGCCTGCGCCAAGCCGGCTTGCGCCTGATTCAGCTGGGCTTGGAACGTGGTCGGATCGATCCGCGCGAGGATCTGGCCCTTCTTCACGACGCTGTTGTAGTCTACGTAGATCTGCGAAATCGTACCCGAGCTTTGCGTGCCGACGTTGATCGTGTTCTGCGGGTTAACGGTGCCGGACGCGGTGACGCTGTCGACCAGCGTTTGCCGCACGACGGGCTGCGTGACGTATTGCACGGCACCCCGGGCGCGCACGATGGCCGTACCGGCAAGCAGCGCGATCGCGAGCAACACGGCCGCACCGGCGGCCAGCCACTTAGGCTTCGCGAACACGGCTTTGCCGAGAGCGCCCCAGCGGACGGGCATTGGAACCGAAATAGCAGACATACTTGAATCCTCCGCCCCCACCGTAGTCCCGGATCTGGATAGGACGTGGAGAATTCGGGCGCTCCGCATGGGCCGGCCGCGTATCTAACGCGCCGTTAAGAATGCTGCGGGGAGGGGCGCTACTGCAGGACCGTGATTTCGACCGTATTCGTGCAGACGAGCTTGCCGGCGATCGGCGTGCAGTAGCGCAGGTGGTAGTCGCCGGGATCCCAGGTCACCTGGAGGGCGTGCGCGGACCAGTACTTCTCGGCCGAGCCCCAGACGTAGCGGCTGCCGGCCGGCAGCAGCAACACCTGCGATCCGATGAAATCGCTATCCACGATGGTCTGATCGCGCCAGCCTCGCGGCCACGTCGAAATGCGAATGGTCGTGACCGGCTCGAATCCGAACATTCCGTGTGGCGTCATGTTAAGCGCCGTCACGCGCAGCGCCAGGAAGTCGCCGGCGTGTAGCTGCGTTTGTTCGATCTCCAAGTGCAGCGTGACGAGCGGCCCCGACGGAAGCGGAGCCGGACTCGGAAATTCCATCTGGATGTCCTGGCCCCGGGCCGAGAGCGCGATCCCCGCGGCCACGACTGCGAACGCGAGCGCGAACAACCGGCGGGTCACGGACCGGCCAGACCATCGAACAGCGAGGGTTGCGGGGTGTCGCCCTCGACGAACATTGCCGCGCGCGTTCCGAGCAATCGTACCGGCTCGCCGCCGAGCGTTGCGCGGCGCAGGCACTGACGGGAAGCGGCGTAGATGCGGCGCGCATCGCGCGTGGGCTCGGTCAAATGCGTCTGACGCGAGATCGTCGAGAAATCTCGACGCTTGATCTTCACACCGATCGAACGCGCGGACAGATGCTCGCGTTCCAGCTTCTCGGCGATCTCCTGCGCCTGCTCGCGCAAGACCTCGAGCAATTTGCGATCGTCGGTCACGTCGTACTCGAACGTTTCTTCGGTCGAGATCGATTTGGTTTCGCGTTCGGACTCCACGCGCCGGTGGTCGATCCCTAGTGCCAACTCGCGGACCTCCGGCCCCCACGAACCGAAGAGGCCGCGCGCTTCGGATTCGTCGAGGCGCGCGACGTCGCCGATCGTGCGGATGCCGACGGCATCGAGACGCGCTTGCGTTTTGGGGCCGATACCCCACAACCGGCCGACCGGCAGCGGTGCGAGAAACGACGCCTCGTCGCCCGGCGCGATCGCCAGAAGGCCGTTCGGCTTGCAATAATCCGAGGCAATCTTAGCGACCATCTTTCCGCTGGCAACGCCCGCGCTAACGGTTAAGCGGGTTTCGATTAGGACTTCCGCGCGAATCGCCGCTGCAAACTCGCGGGCCGTCTCGAACGGCACGTCGCCGAGGTCGATGAACGCTTCGTCGAGCGAAAGGCCTTCGACGGCGTTTCCGCGGCGCTCGAAGATCGCGAAGATCTCGCGGGAGATGGCCTTGTATTTCGGCATGTCGGGCGGAACGACGACCAAATCCGGGCAGGCTTGCCGGGCGCGATAGAGCGGCACCGCCGAACGCACGCCGAAAGGCCGCGCTTCGTAGGAAGCCGTCAACACGACCGCGCGGCGGCTCGACCCCGCCACGGCAACGGGTAGTCCGCGTAGCGCCGGATCGTCGCGAATCGCAACGCTGGCGTAGAAGGCGTCGATATCGAAATGCGCGACGAACACGGCCAGGGTTACGGCTATGCGGCCGCGACGGCCCGCTCGAGATCGAGGATCGTCTGCAGGTTGCGACGGTCTTCTGCTTCCTCGCCGGGCGTTTCGAGAATCGCGGTCTTGTCGCGAAGTTCCGGACGCGCGAGCAGCGCGCGGAAGCCTTCGAGACCGATCTTGCCCTGCCCGATGTGCCAGTGCCGGTCGCGGTTCGCACCGAGTTCGACCTCGGTATCGTTGAAGTGAAACATCCTGATCCGGTCCAGTCCGATGAGTTCTTCGGCCCGATCGACGAAACGCTCGACGCCGTCTCGGGAATCGATCTGGTATCCGGCCGCCCACGCGTGCGCGGTATCCAAGCAGATCCCGAGCTGCGGGTGATCGAGCGCTTTCACGAAACGCCCGAGCTCTTCGAGCGTTCCTCCGGCCAGACTTCCGGCGCCGGCCGAATTCTCGATCACGAGGTGCACGCCGGGCTTGACGTCCGCTAGCGCCTTCTCCAGGTAACGGCAGATCGTGATGAAGCCTTCCTCGCGGTCGCGTTTTCCATACGAGCCTAAATGCGTGTTGACGTAGGCGATGCCGCCGTGCGCCGCGGCTTCGAGATCGTGTTCGAGCAGTCCGAGCGAACCGTGGCGGATCTTGGGATCGTCGCTGGCCAGGTTGATGAGGTAAGGGGTGTGGATGACGCACGGATCGATGCCGGCCTCAATGCGCGCCGAAGCAAACGACTTCATCGCCGGCACGTCGATCGCCGTCCTGCGATAGCTGCGCGGGTTACTCGAGAAAATTTGGATGGCATTGCAGCCGACCGATTTCGCGTACGCGACGGCGGCGGGATAACCGTCCGCGACGCGCACGTGTAGCCCTACGCGCACGCCCGCGCGCTCTCAATCCACCAGATCATCGAACGCGGTCTCTTCGGCGGCGATCGCTTCGTACTTGAAATCTTCCGGCGCCGGATTTCGCTCGCCGCCCGCGCCTTCAGCGGAGTCGTCGAGCGCGGGTTCTTCCGGCGATGCGGCGGCCGCCGCCTGAAGGTTCAGTAAGTTCAGTTCGAGCGGTTGTCCGGGCTCGAGTTCGAGCGGCGGCAGATCGTCGGTCGAATTGAGACCGAACGATTCCAAGAATACCTTGGTCGTCTTATACGTCATCGGCCGGCCGACCACGTCTTTGCGCCCACTCTCTTCGATGAGGTTGCGGTCCTGCAGCGTACTAACGACGCTGTCGGAATTGACGCCGCGGATGGATTCGATTTCGCTCTTGGTCACCGGCTGCAAATGCGCGACGATGGCGAGGGCTTCGAGCGCGGGAACCGAGAGCGTATGCTTGGGCGGCAGGAGATACGCTTCTACCGCTTCGCGGGCGAGCGGCGACGTGGCGAAACGATAACCGCCGGCGACTTCGCGCAACACGATGCCGCGGTCGGCGTACTCCGATTCGATCCGCTGCACGGTCGCCGCAACCTCGATTTCGCCGCCGCGCACGAGCTTGGCGAGCTGTTTGATCGAGAGCGCTTCGCTGGCGACGAAAAGTACGGCTTCGACCGGGCGGCGCAGGCTTTCCACGGCCTCGTCGATCGCAAACGACTCCTCGTTGAGCTCGCCATTTTCGGCGGCGTTACTCATGCGCTGCTACGAACGGCAGGAGGCGAATGTCGTCGAACATCTCCGGTTGCTCGTACGAGACGCGATGGCGCCGCACGAGTTCGAGGATGGCGAGAAAGGTCACGACGATGACGTCCCGCGTCATGCCCAGCTCGTGGCACAGTTCCGAGAACAGGACCTCGCCGCGCTCCTTGATCCGGCGTGCGATGTAGTCCATTTGCGCGAGCAACGAGATGCGCTCGCGGACGATCGAACGCTTTTCGGGCCTGGCCTGAGACAGCAGCGCCACGAAGGCGCGCGACAGCCGCTCGGGAGCGATTTGGTAGCGTTGAACCAAATCGCCGATGGGATCGCCCGCGTCGCGGAAGAAAAATCCGCTCGCTTCGTACTGCCGCGCGCGCAGTTCTTCGCCGAGCTCGCGATACTTCGAGTACGCGATGAGCCGGCGGCGCAGGCGCTCTTCGACTTCCTCCGGCGACTCGGCGTCGTCGTCCAACCATTCTTGCGGAATCGGCGGCAGCAGCGCTTTGGATTTGAGAAACAGCAGCGTCGCCGCGATGACCAGGTACTCGCCCGCGGTCTCTACGTCGATCGAATCCATCATCGAGACGTAAGAAAAGTACTGCTCGGCCAGGCTCGCGAGCGGAACGGTAGCGATGTCGAGCTGTTGCTCGCGCACTAGGCTCAGCAAGAGGTCGAGCGGCCCGTCGAAGACGCCGAGCCGAACGACGCAGCCTGCATGCGGCTGCTGGCCCTGATCCGGCTGCGCCGGCAGAACCTCGGAGAGTGCGCCTTCGGTCAAGAGCTCTGCTGTCCGGCGACGATGGTTTCCGGACGGTCGCCTAGCGCGTCGGGGTTAGCTTCGAGGAACTCTAAGCCGATGTCCACCAGGCGCTTTTCGCTCACGTACTTCAGGGCGCGGCGGGCCGCCAGCACGTCGAACCAGCGGGCCTCGTCTACCTCGTGGTCGTGATTGGCGGTATCGCCCGAAAGATACCGCATCAGGAAGAACGTCACGGCCTTGCGGTGCTTGGCTTTGCCCACGTAAAACCAGTAGGCGATCTCGTTGAGCCGCGTCACGATCTCGGCCCAGCAACCCGTCTCCTCACGCACTTCGCGCAAGGCGGCTTGCTCGTTGGATTCGCGCGCTTCGACGTGGCCTTTCGGCAGGGTCCAGACCCGCGGCGTTCCGCGGCCGATCAGCAACGCGTCGTACGTGGACTCGCGCCGACGCAGGACTAAACCGCCTGCCGACACTTCGTACTTGATCCGCATGTCGTCTGTACCCGTGCGAAGATGAGGAAGGGGGGCCAGTTGGCGCCCCCGATTACTTCCATTATAGGCTCAGCCACCAAGAGCAAACCTGCCACAAGGATAGGCCTTTTCGCGGGCCGGAGGGGAGCCGGACCGGGGCGAGCCAACTAGGCCCCGGTATGCGTCTTCTCAGCGCCGCCCTCGTCCTATTTGCCTTCTTGGCCGCGCCCGCCGGCGCCCAGACGCCGGCCGCCGCGCCTTCCCCCGCTCCGTCGACCGCGGCGCCGGCGAGCGCGACGCCCTCACCGGCCCCCGGAGCACTCGACGATTTGGCGCGCAGCCGCGTCGACACCATGCTGCGCACCGGACACGCCGAGGCGGCCTGGTTCAGCGACGCGTTTCTCTCACAAGTCCCGATCTCAAAAGTCGACGACATCATCGCGCAGTTCAACACCATTCTCGGCACCTACCAAAGCATCGACGGGACGCACGGCGACTACACCGCCCACTTTCAAAAAGGCAGCGACGAGGTGCTGGTGCATCTCGATTCCGCAAACCTGATCGACGCCATGCTCTTCCGGCCGGCCAAGTTCCAGACGTCGTCGCTTGACGACGGGCTCTCCGCATTGAGAGCGTCCGGCGGAACGCTCTCCTACGTTCTCATCGAGGGCCGCTCGGATCGAGCGGCCCTCAACGCGTCCGAACCGCTGGCGGTGGGCTCGGCATTTAAGCTCGCCGTACTCGCGGCGCTGCGCGACCGCATCGAACGCGGACGCATGCGTTGGACCGACGTCGTTCCGCTCGCGGCCGCGTGGAAAAGCCTGCCGAGCGGCGTGATCGGGACCTGGCCGGACGGGACACCGCTGACGATCGCGACGTATGCGACGCAGATGATCTCCATTAGCGACAATACCGCTGCCGACGCGCTCGTAGATCTCGCGGGTCCGGCTTGGCTGGCCCCTTACGCAATGGGCAACGTTCCGTTCCTGACGACGCGCCAGGCCTTCACCCTCAAGTCCGACGAGGGCACTGGGTTGCGCGCCGCCTACCTAGCCGCCGGGACGGCCGCCAAGCGCGCCGCCGTGCTCCGCTCCGTCGACAAGCTGCCGTTGCCGGCCACGAATTCACTTGCGGTCGCTCCGACGCTGGGCGTCGAGTGGCATTACAGCGTGCGGGAGTTGTGCGCGCTCATCCACCGCGTGGCCGGCCTGCCGCTCATGTCGATCAATCCGGGCGTAGCCGACGGCACGTCGTTCCGGCACGTCGCGTTCAAAGGCGGTTCGGATACGGGCGTCATCAATCTCACTACCGAGGTGACGACCAAGCGCGGAACGACGTTTTGTTTCTCGGCCACGCTAAACGACGCGTCTAAGGCCGTGGACGAAGAACGGTTCACGACTGCCTACTCGGCCGTGATCGGCGCTCTCGCGAACCGTTAGCGGCTACGGAGAAGCGACTACCAGCCTGAACGCGTCGTAGACCGAACGCGTCCGCGCACACGTCCCGGCGCCGGCATCGTACCGGTAGTATTCGCGAATCGGATTTGCGTACACGTGGAGGCTTTGGGCACCGGTCGTTGCCGCTGCTTCCACGCGATGCAAGTCCGAGACGGCGACCGATTCGATGCGAACGTCCACGTCGCTCCGGTGGAGCGTCTGCGCGCCGACCTGCTCGACCCGAGCGAGGCCCGGTACGTCGCCGGCGTCCAGCCGCCGATAGTCGTCAACCTGAAGCGCACCGTCCAAAAGCACGAACCAGCAGCTTTCGCCGCCGTGATCGTGAACCTGCGCGACCGATCCGGGCGCCCAATCGAGAACTGCAATCTCGAACGCATCGCATTGGTGTAAACACGTACGCGTGTAGCGCCCTTCCGGCGCCGGCCGTTCGATCGCGAGCGGTCCGAGCTCGCCGATGGCGCGTAGCAACTGCGAGATTTCGTTCGCGTGGCGCCGGCGCGGCGAACGGGATTGAAACTCGCGTATCAGGGCGTTGAGCGCGATCGTCTGCAAGCCGTCCTCCTGGAATTACGCGGGTTTCCAGCGCAGGTCGGGCTGGCGCGCGGCGCGCGTCTCGTCCACGCGCCCTACTACGGTGTTCGCCGGGGCTTCCTGCAGCGAGACGGGATCGGTGTATGCGCGGGCCACGATGTCCGCCAGCGCATCCGCAAACGCGTCGATGGTCTCCTTCGACTCGGTCTCGGTCGGCTCGATCATCAAGCATTCGGGAACGATGAGCGGGAAGTAAACGGTCGGGGCCATGTAGCCCCGATCGAGCAGCGCTTTGGCGATGTCGAGCGCGCGAATGCCGGTCTCTTTCTTGATCTGCTGGGCCGAGGCCACGAATTCGTGGCGGCAGATCTCGGGATAGGGCGTGTTCAAGTACTCGGCCACTTTGACGCGCAAGTAGTTCGCGTTGAGCACGGCGAGCTGCGAGACGCGCGTGAGCCCTTCTTCGCCGTTTGCGTAGATGTACGCGAGCGCGCGAACGGCGTGCGCGAAGTTGGACCAAAACGACCGCATCGGCCCGATCGATTTGGGCCGGTCGAAATCCAAAGCGAACGTCATCCGGTCGCTCGGAGCAACCGACGCGTCGCCGTTCGAGGACGGCGTGGCCCGGACGACCGGCGTCGGAAGGTAGTCCACCAGATGCGGCGCCACGCCGAGCGGGCCGTGCCCGGCCCCGCCGCCACCGTGCGGAATCGTGAACGTTTTGTGCGTGTTGAGATGCATGAGATCGAAGCCCATGTCGCCGGGACGCACGTTGCCCATGATCGCGTTGGCATTGGCCCCGTCGTAGTACATCAAGCCGCCCGCCGCGTGCACGGCGTCGGCGATTTCCTTTATATGATCCTCGAAAAGCCCGAGCGTGTTGGGGTTGGTCATCATGCAGACGGCCGTATCGGGCCCCAACACCTTCTTGATCTCCTCGACCCCGACGCGCCCGCGCGCATCGCTCGGGATCGAGATGACCGTGAAACCGCACATCGCCGCCGACGCGGGATTGGTCCCGTGGGCGGTATCCGGCACGATGACCTTGTCGCGCCGGACTTGCCCGAGTTCGTGGAAGTACTTCTTGGCGATCAACAGCGCGCCCAGTTCGGCGTGCGCGCCGGCCGATGGATTGAGCGAAAACGCCGCCATGCCGAAGAGCGAGCTCGAGCTGCGCTCGAGTTCGTACATCACTTGCAGTGCGCCCTGAGCCAGCTCGTCGGGCGCGAAAGGATGGAGTTGTGCGAAGCCCGGCTTAGCCGCGAGGGCATCGTTGATGCGCGGATTGTACTTCATCGTGCACGAGCCCAGCGGGTAGAACCCGAGATCGATGCCGAACGTGCGGCGCGAAAGATTGGTAAAATGCCGGACGACGTCGAGCTCGCTGTTGTCGGGCAGCGGCAACTCGTCGCGCAGCGCGGTGGCCGGTAGAAAATCCCCAAGCGGGCGGCCGCGCTCGACGTAACGGTTCGCGCGGCCCTCCTGGCCCATGTCGAACACGAGGCTAGGCGTTTGCGTGGACATCGCTCACCTCGCTCAGAGCCTTGGCATACTCGTTGATTTGACCCGTGGTCGTTAGCTCGGTGGCGGTCGTCAGGATGCACCCGGTATATTCGGGATAGAACCGGGCGACGTCCACTCCGCCGAGGATCTTGCGCCGCTGCAACGCCGCTAGCACGCGCCCGGCCGGCTGATGCACGTCGACGACGAATTCGTTGAAGAACGGCGCGTCGAACTTCAGATCCACGCCCGGAATGCTGGAAAGCGCCGTCGCCAATTCGCGCGAGCGCGCAAGATTGAGCGCCGCGACGTCGCGCAGACCGGTCTTACCCAGCAACGCCAGATACATCGTCGCGATCAGCGCGCAGTGCGCCTGGTTGGTGCATATGTTCGAGGTCGCGCGTTCGCGGCGAATATGCTGCTCGCGCGCTTGCAGCGTCAGCACGTACGCGGTGTTCCCGCGCACGTCCACGGTCCGGCCGGCCAAGCGGCCGGGGATCCGGCGCACGTGCGCGTTGGTCGCGGCAATAAAGCCGGCATACGGGCCGCCGTACGCGACGGGTACGCCGAAACTCTGCGCCTCGCCGACGACGATCTCCGCGCCCCACGACGCCGGCGGTGCGAGGGCGGCCATCGAGATCGCTTCGGCCACGACCGCGATCGCGATCGTTTCCGAGGCGCGCACGGCTTCTTGTGAAGACGCGTCCAGCGCGTCTATGCAGCCGAAGAAATTTGGGGACTGCAACGCGACCGCGGCGTACTCTTTGCCGGCGACCGCGGCGCGCAGCGCCGCGAGATCGGTGGTTCCGTCCGCCAGCAGCGGAATCTCGTCGATCGCGACGTCGAGTCCATCGCAGTAAGTCTTGAGAACGGCGCGGTAGTTCGGATGCACCGCCCGCGAGACCAGCACGTTCTTGCGGCCGTTGGCGTTGATCGCCATGATCGCGCCTTCGGCCAGTGCCGTCGCGCCGTCGTAAACCGACGCGTTCGCAATGTCCATCCCGGTCAACAGACAGATGTACGTCTGCCACTCGTAGATTGCTTGCAGGTAGCCTTGCGAGACTTCGGCCTGATAGGGCGTGTAGGCGGTCAGGAATTCACCGCGCATCGCCAGCGCCGCGATCGCGGGCGGCGCGTAATGATGGTAAGCGCCCGCACCGAGGAACGAGGCGTACGAAGCGCCCGGATTCTTGGCAGCGAAGTGCTCGAACCGCCGCTCGATCTGGTACTCCGGAAGCGCCGGCACGACGTCCAGGCTCTCGCGCAGCTTGACGTCGTCGGGAACGGCCTGCAGGTCGTCGAGCGACGCGACGCCGATCACGGCGAGCATCTCGTCGATATCGGCTTGCGTGTGGGGTGCGTACACGGGCTATCCTTCCGCGCTGATCTTTTCGTAGTCGGCCGCCGAGAGCAGCGCCGCCGCCTCGCCGCCGTCTTTGATTCTGATCTTGAAAAGCCAGCCTTCGCCGTAAGGGTCGCGGTTGACGGCGGCCGCGTCGTTCTCGAGCGCCGCGTTGACCTCGGTCACTTCGCCCGAGACGGGCGTGAACAGATCCGAAACCGCCTTAACGGACTCCACGACGCCGACGTTACCGGCTTGAGAAACCTGCACGCCGACTTTGGGCAATTCTACGTAGACGATGTCGCCGAGCGAATTCTGCGCGTAGTCGGTGATACCGACCGTGCCGGTATCGCCGTCGATCTTCACCCACTCGTGCTCCTTGCTATAGAGCAGATTCTCTGGCTGCGCCACGAAACAGGTTCTCCTTACTGTAGTTTAGGCGGGTCGCTTGTAGAACGGCGTGGCCACCACCGTCGCCGGATGACGGGCACCGCGGATTTCGACCTCGACGCCGGTGCCGATGGTTGCAGCGCCTTTTGCCAGCAGCGCGGTCGCGATGTTTTGGTTTCCAACCGAGGGCGCGAGCGATCCGCTGCGTATCTCGCCGGCAAACGCACCGCCGGCATAGACGGGGTAGCCTTCGCGTGCGGGCACGCGGCCCGACATCACGAGCCCGGCGATGCGGGAATAGTCGTCGCGTTCGATTTGTTTCGCCAGCGCGTCCTTGCCGATAAATGCCGGTTTGTTCAACTTGAGCGCCCAGCGCATACCGGCTTGCACGGGCGTGATCTCCTCGGTGAGCTCGTGACCGTAGAGCGGCATTCCGGCCTCGAGGCGCAGTACGTCGCGCGCGCCCAGACCGCAGGGCTCGAGCCCCTCGGCACCGTGACGTTTGAGCAGCTCGCTCCAAATCCGCGGTGCGTGCTCGCCGTCGACGAAGATCTCAAAGCCGTCTTCGCCGGTGTAGCCGGTGCGCGCCAGCACGACCGGCGTACCGAAAACGCGGGCTTCCGTGCAGAAATAGTATTTCATTGCGGCGATGTCGGAATCGACGTGCGGCTGCAGCATCTCGACGGACCTCGGCCCTTGGATCGCGATCAGCGCGGCGGCGCCGTGCAAGTTCGTCAGCTTCACGCCCGGCTTGAGGCGCGCGTTGAGGTGCGCCCACATCTTGTCGGCATTGCTCGCGTTGACCACCAGCAGCCAGCGATCCGGCAGCCGGTAAAAGATGACGTCGTCGTGCGCGCCCCCGGCCGGATTGCAAAAGACGTTATAGCGAGCCTGCATCGGCTTCATGGTCGCGACCGCGTTCATGGTCAGCTCGTCGGCCCAATCCGGCACGGCGTCGCCTTCGAGCACGAACTGTCCCATATGCGAGAGATCGAACAGGCCGGCACGCCGCCGCACGGCGTCGTGCTCTTTGAGAATGCCGGCGTACTGCACGGGCATCTCGAATCCGCCGAACGGCACGAGACGCGCGCCGGCGGCGGCGTGTTCGCCGTGGAGCGCGGTCCGCTTCATGGCTTGATCGTGTGCCAACGCGACACGCCGCCCTTGGGGCGCTCCTCGGGATACGTATTAAGGAAGTTCAAGGTCGAATGCGCGACGATCTTGTCGCCGCTGCGAACGTACACCTCGCCGTATACGATGCGACGGCCGGCCTTGAGTACGTTGGCTTCCGCGATGAGGTCGTGTGGCGGCAGTGCCGGCGCAAGAAGCTGCACGTCAGCGAAGCCGTGGTCGTCTCTTGCTCGCGGCCGTAAATGGACGCCAGCGCGACGTAGAACGTCGTGTCGCAGAGGCTGAGGATCGCACCGCCGTGAACCGCGCCGGTGCCGTTGGTGATCTCCCGGCGGAACGGCATGCGCATCACCGCTTTGCCCTTGTGAACGCTCTCGAGCTTTACGCCGATGAGCCCGACGAAATCGCCGCGCTCGCGTTCCCAGTCCCGTTTTGCCAGTTCTTCGTCGATGGACATGCGTTTCTAAAGATAGCGGAGGACGGAGCCTACGTCTATCGCTTTTCCCCGGCCCCGCTCATCGCGTCGAAGGCGCGCCGGAAGTTCAGGCTGCCGCCGTGCACCGACGCCCCGCCGTCCACGGTTAGGCAGGCGCCGCTCACCCAGTCGGCCTCCGGCCCGCACAACCAGAGCGCCGCGCGCGCGACGTCGCCCGGCTCGCCCAGCCGGCCGAGCGGGATGTTCCGCACCAGCATCTTCTCGACGTCGCCGACGCTCCATAGATTTTTGTCGGTCCCCTCGGTGTGGATCGGCCCGGGCGCGATGGCGTTAGCCCGGATGCCGTAGCGCCCCCACTCGCCCGCCAGCGTTTGCGTCACGTTCAGCACGCCGGCCTTGGCCGCCGCCGAATGGATCGCGCCAGGCTCGCCGGTCCACGCATAGGTCGCGATGATGTTGAGGATCGCACCGCGGCTGGCCTTGAGCGCATCGAAGGCCAGGCGCGAACAGTTGAACGTACCGATCAGGACGATGTCGACGACGGCTTTGAAGCCGTTGGGCGAGAGCTGCTCCGACGGCGAAATGAAATTGCCGGCCGCGTTGTTGACCAACACGTCGATCCGCCCGGTGCGCTCGACGATCTGTGCGATGGTTTCGCCGACGCGCGCGGCGTCGCGCACGTCGCAGGAAATACCGAAAGCCTTACCCCCCGCCTCTTCGATAAGGCGCGACGTTTCGTCGAGCGCCTCCTGACGCCGGCCGATCGTCGCGACCGTGCCGCCTTCTTTGGCGAACGCCAGAGCCATCGCGCGGCCGAGTCCCGAACCGCCGCCCGTGATCAGGACGGTCTTCCCTTCGTAGCGCATCAGAAGGTATCTCCGGCCTTAGCGAGTTCGCGCCGCAAGTAGAGCGGCAGCGAAAACAACCGCCGGTGGGTCTGCGCGTCGTAGAAATAATTCTCGCCGGATAGCTGGCCGCAATACGCTTCGATCGCCGGCGCGTCCAGCGCCGCCAAGTCCACCGCGTCGCTGCAGGCGATGAACGCCCAATCGTTGTCGAACGCGGGAACGTGCGTGTAAAACGAAACGGCGTGCCGGTAGTACGCGCGTAGCGTACGTACCATCTTGCAGTGCAGCGCCATGTTGTGAAAGCCTGCCGTGCTGGCTTGCAGCACGTAGATTCCGCCATCGGTCAGGCGCGCTTTGATGTCGCGAAAGACCTCGTCGCAAAACAGTGGATTGCTGGGCGAATCCGCGAGCGGCTCGGTCAGGTCCGAGACGATCACGCCGTAACGTCCGCCGTCTTCCTTGAGAAAACGCAGCGCGTCGCCGACGATGACGCGAGCGCGCGGATTCTCAAATGCGCCGTCCGACCATTCGGGCAGGTACTTCTTGCACAGTTCGACGACGTCGCCGTCGATGTCCACCATCGTGCAGCGCCGCACGCCCGGGAAGCGCAGAACCTCGCGCAGCGTGGCGCCTTCGCCGCCGCCCAGAATCAAAACATCGTCGCGATCCCGCGCTCCCGCCATCGCGGGATGCACCAGCGACTCGTGATAGATCTTTTCGTCGCGCAAAGAGCTCTGCGTATCGCCGTCCAGCACCAGCATCTTGCCGAAAACCGGCGTTTCGATGACGGCGATCTGTTGAAACGGCGAGCGTCCGGCATAATAGACGCGCTCGACGGCGTGATGGTGGAATTCCGTCGGAAAAAATTCTTCGACGTACCACTGCCAGTGCTCGGTCTTAGGCATTGCTCGCGCTACATTGGCGCCCGGCCGACGGCTCCCCGCCAAGCGCGCAAAAACGGACCTCGCAGTGCGAAGCCCGTTTGACGCCTGTGTTTCGCCGCTTAGGCGGCCGACAAACTCCGCGTGTCGTGATCGGTCGTCACGACGTGCGTGAACTGGTTCTTGCCGCGCGATTCGAGCACGCCGCGTTTGACTTCGCTCGTGATCATGTGGTCGGCAGAGAGCAGCTTGGCCGCGTGTTCGCAGGCCAGCCAGGGATCCGTGTGGTCGCCGCACGTGTAGAAATCCATGGCGGCGTACCCCTTTTCGGGCCACGTATGGATGGAAATATGCGACTCAGCAAGCACGACGACGCCCGAGACGCCCTGTGGCTGAAACCTATGAAACGCGACCTCCATAACGGTCGCTCGCGATGCCTTTGCAGCTCCGATCATCATTTCGCGGACCGCGTCTACGTCGGTCAGCGTTACCGGATCGCATCCAGACAACTCGCACACGATGTGCGTACCGAGTGCCTTCATTTCTTTTTCTCTGGGCCCTTATTGGGGGAATCCCACCTCCGGACTACGTCGGCTGGCGTCTGCAGTGCAGTCACGTCCCCGACCTTTCGACGGGCTCTTGCCGGCGCTTATACGGTGCGCGGGCGGCTCGCCGCTATGGCGCGAAAAGGTGCGCCTCCTATATCCCGTGGAACTGCGGCTGTCGCAGGTCCGGCGAGAATAATACAGCCTGCCCTCACGGATGTAAAGCACTAAGGGTGAGCCCGGGGCAAATGTCGACAATGCGCGGGCCGAACTGCAAGGCAAGCGAGCGCATAGTCGGTCCGGCCTCAGCGTCCTCCAAATAAATAACGAAGAAAACGCTTCATTATCTTGACGATTCCCTCACGGCTGGGTACGCTCAGGAGGCAATGGCTACCGAAATGAGACCGGCCGCGGCAGCGGTCGCGCCCCCGGTGGAAGACTACCGGCACGGCTTCCACGATACGGAAAACTACGTCTTCAAGTCCGACAAGGGGCTGACGCGCGAGATCGTCGAGCGCATCAGCGCCATGAAGGACGAGCCGCAGTGGATGCGCGACTTCCGCCTCAAAGCGCTCGATATCTTTCTGTCCAAGCCGATGCCGGCGTGGGGCGACACCAAGCTCTTGTCCGAGATCGACTTCGGGAACATCCACTATTTCGTTCGTTCGACCGACCGCGCGGAGCGTTCGTGGGACGACGTCCCCGACGACATCAAGAAAACGTTCGACCGCCTCGGCATCCCCGAAGCCGAGCGCAAGTTTCTAGCCGGCGTCTCCGCTCAGTACGAATCGGAAGTCGTCTATCACAACGTCAGCAAAGAGCTCGAAGAGAGCGGCGTGCTGTTCTGCGACATGGACACCGCCGTCAAGCAGTATCCGGACATCGTCCGCAAGTATTTCGCGACCGTCATTCCGGCCGCCGACAACAAGTTCGCCGCGCTCAACTCGGCCGTATGGTCGGGCGGATCGTTCATCTACGTGCCCAAAGGCGTCGAAGTCAAGATGCCGCTGCAGGCCTACTTCCGCATCAACGCCGAGAACATGGGCCAGTTCGAGCGCACGCTGATCATCGCCGACGAGGGCGCCAAGATTCATTACATCGAGGGCTGCACCGCGCCCAAGTTCTCGACGTCGTCGCTGCACAGCGCCGTGGTCGAACTGATCGCGCACGACGGCGCCTCGATCCGCTACACCACGATCCAGAACTGGTATCGCAACATCTTCAACCTCGTTACCAAGCGCGCGGTCGCCCACAAGAACGCGACCGTGGAGTGGGTCGACGGAAACATCGGCTCGCGTTTGACGATGAAATATCCGGCCATCTATCTGATGGGCGAGGGCGCGCGCGGCGAGATCCTTTCGATGGCATTTGCCGGCGAAGGCCAGCACCAGGATGCCGGCGCGAAAGTCATCCATGCCGCACCCAACACCACGTCGGTGGTCACGAACAAGAGCGTGACGGCACACGGCGGAAAAACAACCTATCGCGGCCTGGTGGAGATATTCCCGGGCGCGGTTGGAGCCAAGACGCGCGTGAAGTGCGACGCACTGATCATGGACGACGAGTCGGCCAGCGATACCAAACCGACGATGCGCATCCACGAGCAGCGTTCGACGGTGGAACACGAAGCCAGCGTCAGTAAGATCGGCGAGGACCAGCTCTTCTACGCGATGAGCCGCGGGTTGTCCGAGGCCGACGCGACCGCCATGATCGTAAACGGGTTCTTCGACTTCTTCGTAAAAGAACTCCCGATGGAATACGCCGTCGAGCTGAACCGTCTCGTTAAAATGGAGATGGAAGGCGCCGTCGGCTAACAAGGAGCCCTGACCTGGCTTTCCGCCGCGTCGCCCATCTTTCAGAGGTCCCACCCGAAACAACTCTGGCCGTCCAAACGGACGGCCAAGAGATTTTAATTTGCAACGCCGCCGGCCAAATCACCGCGATCGAGGACGTCTGTACGCACGACGGCGCTCCGCTCGACCAGGGCACGCTCGACGGACGCTGCATCGTCTGTCCGCGTCACGGCGCCACGTTCGACGTCGTCACGGGCGCGGCGTTGACGCTGCCGGCCGTGATGCCGCTGCGCACGTTCGCGGTGCGGCTCGAAGGGGAGGACATCCTCGTTGATGCGTAGCGCGCGGATCGCGCTACGCATCGCCGCCGTCGTCATCGCTCTCCTCCTTATCGTCGTCGTCAGCTACACCACCAGCGTCGTCGGCGGCATGCACGTGGCCGCGCGCACCACCGGAACCCTTGCCGGCTTGGGGGTGCGAGAGCCCGTCGAGATCGTGCGCGACGCTCGCGGCGTGCCGCACATTCGCGCACGCAACGAGCGCGATGCGTTCTTTGCCCAGGGGTTCGTCGAAGGCTCGGACCGGCTGTTCCAACTCGATTTGCTGCGGCGCTTCGTATACGGCGATCTGGCCGAGGTCCTCGGCAAGCCCGCCCTGAGCGCCGACCGCGACGCGCGCATCGTGCCGGTACGCGCGATTGCGATGACGCAGTGGTCGCGCTTGGACTCGCGCGGCCGCTCGGACTTGCAGGCATTCGCCGACGGCGTCAACGCGGCGATGCGCACGCAACCGGCACCGGTAGAATTCCGCGCGCTGCTTTACCGGCCGCAGCCCTGGCGTCCGCAAGATTCGCTAGCGGTCGGGTTCGCGACCGTGCTGGATCTTACCGACGATTGGAACGAAGTAGCCGGCCGCGATCCGTCCTGGCGCGCCGGTACGTACGACCAGACCAACCCGATCACCGACCCGTGCTACGACGCGCCGGTGATGGAAGGCCTCGCGCACGTGCGCCAAACTTCGAATTGCACGCCGCGCGTCGCCACGCTGCTCGACCAGCGCGCTCCGGTAGGCTCGAATCAGTGGGCCGCGGGCGCCGCTCACACCGCAACCGGCCGCGCGCTACTCGCCAACGATCCGCACCTGCGCTTGGGCATTCCCGGCGTGTGGTATCTCGTCGATCTCGCGTTCCCGGGTTATCACGCGGCCGGGGCGACGCTCGCCGGAACGCCCGGCGTCATTCTCGGGCACAACGAGCGCATCGCTTGGGCCGCCACCAACGGCACCACGGCATCGCTCTCGGTGTACGCGGCGCCGCCCCTCGACGCGCGCGCCTGGCAAACCGAAACGTTCCACGTCCGCTTCCGCAGCGACGTGCAACAGCGCTACTACCGCACTGCAGATGCGTTCGGAACCACCCTCGACGACGGCCGCTTCGTGCTGGTCCGCTGGGATGCGTATGCCGATCCACGATCGTCGCTAGCCACGTTCGACGCGCTCGACCGCGCCGGCTCGATCGAGGCGGCTCTGCAAGCGCTGCGAACGTACCCCGGACCGACCCAAAACTTCGCCCTCGCCGACGTTACCGGACGCGCCGCTTACCATCTCGCCGGCGCGATTCCGAACGATCCGGCCTGGTCGCGCTACGTTCATCCGGCCAAAGACCTCGCGCATCCGTATCCGCTGGTGGCGTTCGATGCATTGCCGCAGGTCGCGCCGTCGCGCGACGCGATCGTTTGGACGTCGAACAACAAAATGTACGGCCCCGGCTATCCGCTGCGCCTGAGCCCCGAGTTCGCGCCGCCCTATCGCGCGTATCGCGTCGCGCAGCTGCTCGCGGCGCGCAAGACCTACGACGTCGCCTATTTCACCGCGATGCAAATGGATACGCTCTCGCTCGCAGAGCGCGATCTGGCACGCGCGTTCGTTGCCAAGGAGCGGAGCGGGACCGCGCTCACCACGGCGCAACGCGAACTGGTGGCGTTGCTTGCCGCCTGGGATGGACGCTTCGCGCCCGACTCACCAGGGGCGACGGTCGCGGCCGCGCTGCGCAAAGCGATGAACGGGCGAAAGAACCAAAACATGATGACCACGTCGTTCTACCTGCGCTCGCCGGTCGGCGACAAGATTCAAGCCGCTCTCGATTCCGTCACCGCGACGCCGGAACAAACGGCCGCGTTGCGGCAAACCTGGAGCGATGCCGGCGCCGTCACCGTCAAACACCCGCTCGCCGCCCTGGGCATGAGTTTCCTGAACGGCACGACGTTTGCGGGGAACGGCGATTCCTACACGGTTCACGTTCAGAGCAGCGGCTTTTCGCAGAGTTTCCGCGCGGTCTGGGACGTCGGGAACTGGGACGCCGGCGGCATTACGATTCCGCAGGGCGAATCGGGCCAGCCGGGATCGCCGCACTACACGGACCAGGCGGCGGACTGGGCCGGCGGAAAACTCTTAGCGCTGCCGTTCTCGGATGCCGCCGTACGAGCCGCGGCCACCGATCGCTTAACGCTCACACCATAGGTACCGTTCATGTACGTTCCGTCTCACAACCGCGTCACCGATCGCGGCCAGTTGCTCGCCTTCATGCGGCGCTACTCGTTCGCAACGCTGGTCACCAACCACGAAGGATCCCCGTTTGCCACGCATCTGCCCTTCATGGTAGACGAAACGAACGGCGAGTTCGTCCTGAAGGCGCATATGGCGCGCGCGAATCCGCAGTGGCGGAGCTTCGGTAACGGCGACGCGCTCACGATCTTTACCGGACCGCACGCCTATATCTCGGCATCGTGGTACGAAAAGCCCGACGTCCCAACGTGGAACTACACGGCGGTGCATGCCACCGGGCGCCCGCATATCGTCGAAGATCTGGGTGAAACGCTGGAACTGGGGCGGCGTCTGAGCGCTCTGCACGAGGGGATGCTCCCGCCGCAGCCGATGCCGCTTTGGCAGACCGACGTGCTCGATCCCGACTACCGCGACGCGATGCTGCGCGCGATCGTCGCTTTCGAGATCCCGGTGGCCAAACTCGAAGGCAAGTACAAACTCTCGCAAAACCGCTCCGAGACCGACCGCCGCAGCGTCGTCGGGATGCTCGAGCGATTCAAAGACCCGGGCGCTCGCGAAGTCGCGGCGCTCATGAAAGCGACCCTGGAAGGTTAGGCCTCTCGGCGGCCTCCTGTCGTTGACAGCGGCAGGGGGTCCTGGTAACCTAACCCGGTTATGTTCGCGATAATTGAAACGGGCGGAAAGCAGTATAAAGTTTCCGAGGGCGACGTCATTCGCACCGACCTCCTCGAGTCCGAGGTCGGCTCCGACGTGACGTTCGAAAACGTCATCCTAGCCGGATCCGGCGACGACCTCAAGGTCGGCTCGCCGACCGTCTCAGGCGCCTCGGTCACGGGTACGGTCCTGCGCCAGTCCAAGGACAAGAAGATTCTCGTCTTCCGCTACAAGCCCAAGAAGCGCGTTCGTAAGCTGACCGGCCACCGCCAGCGCTTCGCCGAAGTCAAGATCACCAAGATCAACGTCGCCTAAGAGCGGCGTTCCGCCACCGATGCTCGACGTTACGTTTTATCGGGACAGCCGCGACCGGCTGTCCTCTATTTTTGCTACCGGTCATGCCGAGTTTGCCGAACACGGCGAGGACATCGTCTGTGCTGCCGTCTCGGCGATTCTGCAGTCCGTCCGTCTCGGGCTCGAATCGTACGCCCGCATTCCGCTCGACGTGCGGCAGGAGTCGGGAACCATGCGGCTACACTGGCCCGAATCGACGCGCGACAACGAAGCGGTCGCGGCGATCGCGGGTTCGGCGGAACTCGCCGTCGAGAGCATCGCCTCGCAATACCCCGACCACGTAAAATTCAGCCGGGCGCGCGACGAGGGGTAACAACCCGCTACCGGAACGGGTAAGATGGATCGAATCAGTAAAGGAGCGACGCATGTCTGACAGTTGGACCACACCACGCGAGCAGCGCGGGCCGGATAACGGCAACGGATATCAGGGACCCTATGCCCCTAATGCCGGCTCGAGCTACGAGAGCGAACCGGGCGAGGGCGAAGGAGAACTCGGGAGAGCGGTCATGGTCGCGGTCCTGGGCGGACTGGTTTCGGCGGCCGGCTATTTGATCTACAAGCGCCTGCCCGACGAGCAAAAGGATCGCCTCAACACCCAAGTACGTTCGATGGTGCAGCAACGCATCAACGAACTACGCCAAAACTTCAACATCTAGCAAACCCCCTTTCGTTCCTTCGACAATCCTTCGACAAGCTCAGGATGACAGATGCGGCCTCGTCGAACGCATCGCACCCTGTCATCCTGAGCCCGTCGAAGGATGAGCCTGTCGAAGAATGAGCCTGTCGAAGGACGAGCGCGTCGAACGCAGCACCCTGTCATCCTGAGCCTGTCGAAGGATGAGCCTGTCGAAGGATGAGCCTGTCGAAGGATCGAGCTCGTCGAACGCATCGCACCCTGTCATCCTGAGCTTGTCGAAGGATGAGCTTGTCGAAGGATGAGCCCGTCGAAGGATGAGCTTGTCGAAGGATTGTCAGAGGACGGCGCGACGAACGCGTGTGCTGGGCACTTGATGGCCCGATGCGCGCGTTTTGCTTTTTCACCGTCGCGGCGTTGTTGTCGTTTGCGGTACCGGCTCGGGCGAGCGATGCGGTTACGCTATACGCGCGCGCTTTAGAAGCGTTCAACCCGCAACTCGACGGCGCGCAGAGCGCGCTGCTCGCGCGGCGCACGATCGACGAAGCCGATGCCAGCGGGCTCGATGCCCGGCTCGTGGTGGCGCTCGTCGCGACGGAATCGAGCTGGCGGCCGGACAGCGTATCGCCGGCCGGCGCGCTCGGCCTTGGGCAGCTCATGCCGGGCACCGCAGCCGGACTCGGCGTCGACCCGATCGATCCGGAGCAAAATCTGCACGGCGTAGCACGGCATCTGCGCGCGCTGCTGGATCGATATTGGGACGTCCCGGGACCGCAGCGGTACGCGCTGGCGCTGAGCTGCGTATAATGCGGGCGCCGGCGCGGTTGCGCGGTACGGCGGCATTCCGCCCTACGCCGAAACGCAGCGCTACGTCCGCCGGGTCATGGCGCTGTGGCGCCGCCTGTGCGGTTACGAGATGCCGGGCAGGTGAGGTTCGGCCGGCGCCTCCGGCATCGGCGGGGCCGTCTCGGCAGCCACGGCCGCGACGGACGCAAGCGGGGCCGGCGAAGGGGGGGCCGGACGCTCGTTGAGGTCGGCGGCCCGCTCCATTTCGCTCACGAACGAGGCGGAAGTGTTCTGAACGTCGCGCATTACCCGGCCGGCTTGGCGCATGAGCGAGGGCAGGCGGTCGGGTCCGAAGAGCAAGAGTGCGAGGATGGAAACGACGGCAATATCGGGCACGGAGAACATGGCGAGCCGTCTTTCGGCAGGGGCCGCCTGCGGACCCGTGCAAGGTCCCCAGCCGCCCGTGAAGATCATCTATACGCGTGGCAATCGAACGGAGACGCTCGCCTCCCTAGCGACCCTCCGCAAGATCCTGGGCCGCTTTTTGGCGCATCGCGTCTTTTACGAGATCTCGAGCCGCAGCAAGCGCGGCCATGAGTTCTTTTCGGCAAAAAACGTGTTTGTGGTCGGCCGCATCGAGGTGACGAACTACGAGCACCTCAAGATATTGCTTTTCGACGCGAACCATCAGGCCCACTCGATCGAGATTCTCAACCCGCAGACGATGCGCATCTACGACGAGACGCCCGGCCGCGGGTTCGCGGTCTCGTTCATCAGCGAGAACGACGAAAGCGAAACGCGCTGCTACATCCGCGACGAGGGTGAGGAGGACGGCTCCATCAAGGAGCGCGCCGAGCTCGAAGCGATCACGTTGCCGCAGCTCTTCGAGTACCTGCACGAAATCACCAAGGTCGAGTCCACGCCGTACGCGCGCGGCCGTTAGGCGCGCGCGGCCGTGTTCACGATCGACGTCGTCACGCTCTTTCCCGAGGTCTTCGCTCCGTTCGTCGGGCTTTCGATCGTCGGCCGCGCCGTCGAAGGCGGCGTCGTGGCGGTTCGCTACCACCATCTTCTGGACGCGCTGATCGGAAGCGAACGCGCCGACGACGTGCCGTACGGCGGAGGCGCCGGCATGGTTCTGCGAATCGAGCCGGTAGCTCGCGTCCTAGACGGCATCATCGGCACGGCCCCCGCGCAGGAGCGGCGCTCCATCGTGGTGCCCTCCCCGGCGGGGCGTCCGTTCACCCACGACGATGCGCGGCGCTTGGGGGAGATGGACCGGCTGGTCATCGTCTGCGGACACTACGAAGGCATCGACGAGCGCCTGGCCGCTCTCTATCCGCTCGAGGAGCTGTCGTTGGGCGACTTCGTGCTCACGGGCGGGGAGATTCCGGCCCTGGCCTTCATGGACGCCACGGTCCGCACCCTCGCCGGGACCCTGCGGAAAGAGTCCTTGGAAGAGGAATCGTTCGCCGCCGGCCTCCTGGACTATCCGAGTTTCACGCGCCCGCCGGTCTTTCGCGGGGTCGCCGTGCCGGAGGTCCTCCTTTCGGGCAACCACGCCAAGATCGCCGAGTGGCGGCGGGGCGAGTCCCGGCGGCGCACCGCCGAGCGCCGCAGCGACCTCTTGAGCGACTTGCGCGACGGGGACTAGCCCCCGGGCCTTGTCCTTGCACGCCTGCAAAGCCGCGTGGTATCATTCCGTGGTTCTGCCGGAGCCCTCACGGCTCTGCCGCTTCATATTCGCTCTCGCCGCCCAAAAGAAAAGCAGCCATGAACGTCATCGATGTCCTTAATCGCGACCAGCTCAAAAGCAACGTCCCGGAGTTCCGTTCCGGCGACACCGTGAAAGTGTATTCGAAAGTCATCGAAGGCGGCAAAGAGCGCACCCAGATGTTCGAGGGCGTGGTCACCGTTCGCAAGGGCGGCGGCACGGCCGAGTCGCTGACGGTCCGCCGCGTCGCCCACGGCGTCGGCGTGGAAAAGACGTTTCTGGTTCACAGCCCGCGCGTCGAGAAAATCGAAGTGAGCAAGCGCGGCATCGTCCGCCGCAGCCGCCTGTACTACCTCAGCGAGAAGATCGGTAAGGCGGCGCGCATCAAAGAGAAGAAACCGGCCAAGTAATCGGCGCTGAGTCCGTCGCAGCTTCGGCATGGAAAATCTGCCGGCGATCGCAAGGCGCCGGCGTCAACGGCGGTGCGCGAATATCTTTACGCGCTCGTCGCCGTCGTTCTCTTCGCGCTCTTCCTCACGACCTTCGTGGTCCGGACGTTCTACATTCCGTCGATCTCGATGATACCGACGTTGCAAGTGCGCGACGTCGTGCTGGCCGACGAGTTCACCTATCGCTTGCGCCCTCCACGCGACGGCGACGTCGCGATCTTCACGCCGCCGGTCCAGTCCCAACCTGCCGAATTCATCAAGCGCGTGATCGGCGTCCCCGGTGACACCATTCGCATTTCCGACGGTATGGTTTACCGGAACGCCGTGCCGCTGCGCGAGCCGTACGAAAACCAGCCGCCGAAATACGACTTGGAGGTCGCGAATTACGGAATCTACGTTGACGGACGCCGCCTCGATGCAAGGCGGGCCGACGTTCCGCCGCGCGCGCTGTGGCAAGCGCCCGATCGCGTGCCGCAGGGCTTCTACTTCATGTTGGGCGACAACCGGAATTACTCCGACGACTCGCACGTCTGGGGATTCGCCAAGGGTCCGGGCTTTACGGGGCGCGCGCTCTTGGTTCTTTGGCCTTTCTCTCGCTTTACGATCCTACGATAACGGAGAACGATGACGCCCACGCAACTTCTCATTCTCGTCGCGATCATCGTGGTCGTGCGTGCGGTCGTCACCCTGCGGCCGGTTCCGGCCGGCGCCGACAACAAGGGCACGGCGTTCGCGCGAGAGTACCTCGATCCGTTCATCGTCGCGGGCGTCGCGGCATGGCTGCTCATCACGTTCGTCGCGCGAACCTACTACATTCCGTCCGGCTCGATGCTTCCGACGCTGCAGATTCACGACGTACTGCTGGTCAATAAATTCGAATACCGCTTCCACCAGCCGCAGCACGGCGACATCGTCGTGTTCCCGCCCCCGCTGCCCGAGGACGACGACTTCATCAAGCGCGTGATCGGCGTTCCCGGGGACAAGATCAGCATCCACGGCGGGGTCGTTTACCGCAACGGCGACGCGCTCCAGGAACCCTACATTGCGGCACAGCCGGACTACAAACTCGAGATTCGCGACTACGGCATCTACGTGGACAACGGCGGCGGATTTCAGCCGATCGATCCGCATTTCGGCAACGTGCCGCCCAAGGCGATGTGGACCGCCCCCGACCGCATTCCGCCCAATTGTTACCTAATGCTCGGAGACAACCGCAACGATTCGGAAGATTCGCACATCTGGGGATTCGCTCAAGATGCCGGAACGTTCGCCACCGGGCCTCGCGCCGGACAACGCGCCGGCTTTACCGGCCGCGCCGTCGTGGTATTTTGGCCGGTCACGGAGGCTCGCGCACTGCAGCGGTGATAGGCAAGGCCCCGGAGGCGCACGTCGAAAGCCATGGCGTCGTGTCTCGCGCTCTGCCTTGGCGCTCGCTCGCGAGCCTCACCTTGCAACTGACGGTTTTGGCCGCCCTCCTCGCTGCATTCTTTTTGCGGACGCAACCGGTGTCCGGTCTTTCCATGGAACCGGAGATCGCCTCGGGCGAATTCGTACTGATTAATACGGCCGCATTTCGCCTCGCGAACCCAAAACGCGGCGACATCGTCATCTTCCGGCACGACGAAGGCACGCCGGAGGTTTTCATCAAGCGCATCGTCGGGCTGCCCGGCGATCGCGTTCGCGTCGATCGCGGAACCGTATCGCTGAACGGCCGGCCACTAGACGAACCGTACGTTCGCTTTCGCGACGACCGGAGCTTCCCGGAGGTGACCGTCCCGCCCGGAAGCTTCTACGTTCTGGGCGACAATCGGGCCAACAGCGAGGACTCGCGCTTCTTCGGCCCGGTTCCGTACGACTCGATAAGCGGGAAAGCGGTCGCGGGCATCTGGCCGGCCGGACGCTTCGGCGCATTATAACGGCGATGGCATCCGATCTCGAACGCGCCGTCCAATGGTATCCCGGGCACATGGTCAAGGCCATGCGGCGCATCGGCGAATATCTCAAGTCGATCGACGTCGTCGTCGAAGTCGTGGACGCACGCGTACCGCGCAGCGGACGCAACCCGATGCTCGACAAACTTGCCGGCAGCCGCGACCGGCTGATCGTGCTCAACCGCGAAGATCTCGCCGATCCGCACGTGACGCGCCGCTGGGTGGACTACGATCTGCGCCGCGGCTTCGAGGTCGTTCCGACCGTCGGCCGCGATCAGGGCAGCGTATCGCGGCTGGGAGCGGCGCTGCAGCGGCTCGTGAAAGCTCGCCGCGGAACGTCGCGCGCGATCGTCGTCGGCTTACCGAATTCGGGGAAGTCGTCGATCATCAACGGATTGATCCGCCGCGCCGCCGCCAAGACGGAAGACCGTGCCGGCGTGACGCGTCAACTGCAGTGGTTCAAACTGTCGCCGGCGCTGGAGCTCATGGACACGCCGGGTATCCTCGTGCCCAAAATCGGCGGTGGGGAAGCTCAATGGAAACTCGCCATGGTCGGTGCCGTTCCGCGCGAACGGTACGACGCCGAGGAGATCGTCGGCGCCTTCTACCGGTGGACGGTCGCGTCGCGGCGCGATCCCGCACCCGATCTCGAAACCTTCGCTAAGTCGCGCGGCGCCGTGCGCGCGGGCGGCGGATACGATCTGCACAACGCCGCGCGCTCGTACATCACCGCTTTCAACGAAGGCGCGTTCGGCCGCATCTCGCTCGAGGCTCCCGATGACGCCGAAGTCGCGTAAGGCCAAGAACGCGTACGAACGCGAACGGCGCCGGCTTCACCGCTTGCACCGTTTTGAGGAGGGCGCTCGCGCGCGTGGCTTCGAGTTCGTGGGCGGAATCGATGAGGTCGGACGCGGCCCGCTGGCGGGCCCGGTCGTGGCGGCGTGCGTCGTGGTGCGGGAACCGTTGCTCATACGCGGCCTCAACGACTCCAAGCAAGTTACGTCCGCGCACCGCGTTCGCATCGCGGCCGAAGTTTGCGAACGCGCGTACGCCTGGGCGATCGGCGTCGCCGACGTTGCCGAAATCGATCGCCTCAACATCTACTGGGCGAGCGTGCTCGCCATGGAACGGGCCATCGCCGCGCTCGCGCGGCAACCGGATTTCTTGTTTACCGATGCCGTCCGCATCCGCTCGTTCGGCGGTCCGCAGGAGCCGCTGATAAAAGGCGACGCGCGTTGCGCCGTGGTTTCGGCAGCGTCGATCGTGGCCAAGGTTCACCGCGACGCGATGCTCGACGAGCTCGACCGGGTAGACCCGCGCTACGGGTTCGGCGTGCACAAAGGGTACGCCACCGCGCAGCATATCGAGGCGCTCCGAGCGCACGGACCCAGCGTCCATCACCGCTCCGGGTTCACGCGCGTCCGCGACCTGCAATTGGCGCTGGCCTTGCAGGCCGGGAGCGCCGATGCGTTCTAAGTCCGCGAGCAACAGTCAAAAAGGACGCGAGGGCGAAGGGGCGGCAGTGGAGTTTTTGGAGCGAAGCGGTTATCGCGTCGTTGCTCGTAACGCGCGTCTGCCGGGCGGCGAGGTGGACGCGATCTGCCTGGACGGCGGCGTTCTGGTGTTCGTCGAAGTCAAGCGACGCGACACGGGCGCATTCGGACCGGCCATCGCGGGCGTCGACTACCGGAAACGCTCGCGCCTGCGAACGGTCGCAGAGGACTACGCTCAAGTGGTCGCGCCGAATTCGCCGATCCGGTTTGACGTCGTTGCCATAGACGGTAATCGCATCACGCTCCATCGAAACGCATTTTAGTGGCCTCTGCGACCGTCGTCTCGAAAGCACCCGAACTTCGGCGGTCGGTAACGCCGTGGGGATCGTTTTCGTGGGGCTACTCCGACGTCGGCGCCGACATCTTCGTCGGCCTGGGCCTCGTGCTGGCCGCCGCAGCCGGCGCCTCGAACGTCGCCTTTCTGTTCGCGGGCCTCGTCTACGTCTGCATCGGCCTAGCCTACACCGAACTCGCCGCGACCTATCCGGTCGCGGGCGGCGGCCAGTACTTCGTAATGCGCGGGCTGGGCGATTTCTTCGGCTTCGTCGCCGGCTGGGCCGTGTTGCTGGATTTCACGATCGACGTCACGCTCTTTGCGTGGACTTGCGTGGATTACTTGAGCCAGCTCATCCCGATCTTCGTCGGTTCGACGCACCCGTGGACGCACTTCACCGTCGTGCTCTTGCTCATCGTAGGGCTTGCGGTGCTCAACATCATCGGCGTTCGCGAAAGCACCGCATTCAACGGATTCGTATCGGGCCTGGACGTCGTGAGCGAGCTCTCGATCCTGATGCTCGGGTTCCTGTTCGCATTCTCACCCCACATCCTGGTCACCAACATGACGCATCATTGGCCGACCACCTACCAACTGATGCTGGGCATTTCGTACGCGATCATTTCGTTCGTCGGGCTCGAATCGATTTCGCAGGCAGCCGAAGAAACGCAGCGTCCGGCCTCGATCATCCCGAGAACGTCGGTGGCGTTGATCCTGACCATTCTCATCTTCGCCCTCGCGTATTCGCATCTCGCGCTGGGCATGCGCCCTTGGCATCCGATCTTCGACGATCACGGCCACCCGCTGCAGTTCTGGCAGATCTTCCCCAACAACGGCGACAACCAGGGTAAGGCCGTCGCGCTGCTGGCGGCGCAGATCCCGTACTTCGGTGCGATCGCGGCGCTCTACGTGCCGATTCTCGGCGCCGTGCTGTTGCTGATCTCGTCGAATTCCGGCGTCTTCGGCAGTTCGCGAATCGCCTACGCGATGAGCAACGCCGACCTGCTTCCGTCGCTCTTCAAGCGCGTCCACCCCACCTTCCGCACGCCCGTCAACTCGATCGTGACGTTCTGCTCGATCGCCGTCCTGGAGCTGGTCTTCGCGGCGTTGCCATCGCTGTTTCCCGAAGCGCAGCATACGTATGCGTGGCTTTTCCGCGGGGAAGGCGGGCTCAGTTTCCTGGCGGACCTCTACGCCTTTGGAGCCGCGACGAGCTATTCGTTCGTATTCTTGGCGCTCATCGCGCTTCGCCTCAACGACCCGTTTAGTCCGCGCAAGTTTAAAATTCCGCTCAACCTGCCGATGCGGTTCCGTGGCGAAGCCGTGGAGTTCCCGGTCGTCGGCGCCATCGGCTTCATCGGCATCTTCGCGATCTTGATCTTCACGTTGCTCACCCATCCGATCGGCCGCATCGCCGGCCCGCTGTGGGTCGTAACCGGCATCGTGATCTATTTCTTCTACCGGCGGCATCGCGGTTTGCCCGTATTCCGCTCCCAGAAACGCGACTGGCGCAAGGCGCAAGTCGAGATCCTGCGTCACGCCGGCGAGCTCGAGCTCATGGACGAGTGCATCGCCAACAACAAGGCCGCCAACGAGCGTCGCGCGCGAGAAGCCGGTGTAGAATGATCGCGCTTCGGTACGTGCTCTCCGCCCTTATGGTCGTCGTCGGATTCACGGTCGTCGTGCGCACGCTGGCGATGGGTCTGCACTTCGAAGAGTTGACCGGGCTGGTCTTAGGCGGAGCGATGGTCGGCCTGGGGCTGCACCGCATCTCGCTGCTGCGGCGCGTGGGGGAGAAACGGTGAGCACCGAACCGATTTCCGCCATTCACGTTTCGATCGCGGGCATCGTGGCCGCGCTGCTGGTCGGCTCGTCGGTAAGCGCCGTCTTGTACTGGATGCTGCATCCGCCGGCGTCGCTCGTTCAGAAGATCGCGAAGCAAGCCGAGAAATCGCTGGTCGACATGGTCGACCGCATCCTGGTCGTCTTCTCCCAGGAAATCGACTCCGCGCATATGATGGCGCTGGCCGCCAAGCTCGCGCGCGGCGAACGTTCGGAGCTGCTGGCGATCTACGTGATCGAAGTCCCCTACACGTTGCCGCCCGACGCCGAAATGCCCCTGGAGCAGCGCGCCGCGCTCGACGCCTTGGGCGCCGCCGAAACGTTAGCCAACAACACGAACGTTACGATGAGGACCGACACGGTCAAAGCCCGCTCGACCAAGCAGGCCGTCCTGGACATCGCCAAGCTCGAGAAAGTGCATCTCATCATCCTGGGATCTTTCCGGGAAGGCAAATACAGCGGCGCTCCGCTCGGCCGGACCATCGAGGAGATCGCCGCGGAAGCCAAATGCGACGTTCTCATCGGCGTCGAAGGAAAGCACGGGAGCACCCTCGGCGAAGAGCCTGGTTCGGCACCTGCCGGCAACGGGTAACGCAACCACCAGCCAAGGAGGAACCATGTTCAAACGCCCGGCGACCTTTCTACTGGCCGCGATCGTCGCGTTGCTGGCAAGCACGATGCACTCTACACCGGCTCGAGCCGCGAACAGCGCCCCTGCGATCGATGCGTTCAACACGATGTTTGCAACGGTCCACGACTACACGTACAAGCTCCACTCGCACGAAGTGCTGGGAAGCGACAGTCAAAATCGCGTCTACATCTATTCATTCATGAAGCCCCACAACGCGAAGACGCTGATCGAATCGGGCGACGGTGCCGGTTCGGGCGGCGTTTGGACCGGCGGAACCCAGGTGAGCGGCCATCAGGGCGGGTTCCTCTCGGGCATCCATCTCAAAGTCGACCTGCACGATCATCGAGCGGTCTCTCTGCGCGGCTACACGATTCCCGACGGGCTGCTGCAGAACGAAGTCGCGACGTATGCCGACATTCCCGGAACGCTGACCGAAGTGCCGGGCGGCGTCGTCAACGGGGTGCCGACCGAACGGCTCGAGCTCAAGGTCGGCGATCCGGCCGCAAACTCGGGCATCACGCGCCAAATCATGTATCTGTCGCAAGCCTCGCACTGGCCGGTCCGCGAGATCATGTTCGTCGGCGACCAAGTCGTCCTCGACCAATCCATCTCGGACCTCAAAGTAAACACCGGCCTAACGCAAAACGACTTCCCGTTCTAGCCAAACGCCCTCCGCCACCCCATTGTCATCCTGAGCCTGTCGAAGGACGGAGCCTGCCGAAGGACGGAGCCTGTCGCCCTTCGACTGCGGCTGCGCCGCGCTCAGGATGACATGTTCGGCGTTACGTCTTTGGTAGATCGCGTTTTCGGCGACCAAGTCGTCCTCGACCAATCCATCTCGGACCTCAAAGTCAATACGGGCCTAACGCAAAACGACTTCCCGTTCTAGCCAAAAGCCCCACCGCCGCTCCCCCATTTGTTCGGCGTTACGTCTTTGGTAGATAGCGTTTTCGGCGACCAAGTCGTCCTCGACCATTCCATCTCGGACCCGAAAGTCAATACGGGCCTAACGCAAAACGACTTCCCCTTCTAGCCAAACGCCCCACCGCCGCTCCCCCATTTGTCATCCTGAGCTTGTCGAAGGACGGAGCTTGTCGAAGGACGGAGCTTGTCGCCCTTCGACTGCGGCTGCGCCGCGCTCAGGATGACATGTTCGGCGTTTACGTCTTTGGGAGATAGCGCTTCCGTAGCTGATCGAGTGTGACGGCTAGCAGAATTACGGCGCCGAGTACGACTTTCTGCAGGTACGAGTCGACGTTGAGCAGGTTCATGGCGTTGTAGAGTAGGCCGATCAGCAGGGCGCCGAAGAACGTGCCGATGATGCTGCCGCGGCCGCCGGTGAGGCTGGTTCCACCGACCACGACGGCGGCGATGGACTCGAGCAGTTCGTCGCCGGTGCCCGTCTGCGGCGAACCCGACGAGAACAGCGCCATGTACAGGAAGCCGACGATGGCGGCGCACGTGCCGCTGATGACGTAGACCATCGTCTTGACGCCGCCGACGTTCACGCCGGCCAGACGGGCCGCTTCTTCGTTTCCACCGATGGCGAAGACGTAGCGCCCGAAGCGCGTCCGCGTGAGCAGCATCGACGTCAGCGCGATGAGCGCGATCATCCAGACGACCGGAATCGGAATGCTCGGCAGGTGCAGCGCGTTCGTGAGCGGCTGGAACAGATTCCCGATGCCGGTGTTTTGGAAATCCGGGCTATTGAGCGCGACCGGGCGCCCGTGCGAGAGAATGAACGACAGACCGAGCGCCATGTCGAGCATCGCGAGCGTCGTGATGAACGGCGGCAGATTGAGTTTAACGACCGGCAGCGCGTTGACGTACCCGGCGGCCGCGCCGACCGCGAGCATCACCAGCAGCGTCGTGAGGACCAGCGGAAATCCGGTCAGATGGATGCTGTTGGCAAAGAGCGCGCCGACGACGCCGCTGAGCGAGACCAGCGATCCGACCGAAAGGTCGATGCCCGCCGTGATGATGACGAACGTCTGCCCCAGCCCCAAGATGCAGTTGTACGTAATCTGGCGCAACACGCGAACGACGTTGGAGGGCTCCAGAAAGGCACCGTGCGCGGCGTGGTTGACGATCGCGACGAAGACTGCGAGCACGGCGAGGGCCGCAACGATGCGCCAGATGTAGCCGCGCGCGCCGAGATTCATCATGCCGCCTGGACTCCGGTCGCGGCGGCGATGATCGCGTCGGGCGTGGCCTCGGAACGCGCGAATTCACGAACGAGCCGGCCGCCGCTTACGGCAAAGATCCGATGGGCCATACCCAAGACCTCGGGCAATTCGCTCGAGACCATCACGATGGCGGCTCCGTTCTCGGCCAGTTTGACCATGAGTTGGTAGATTTCGGACTTCGCGCCTACGTCGATGCCGCGCGTCGGCTCGTCGAACAAAATCACTCGCGCCTTTCCCAGCAGCCATTTCCCTAAGACCACCTTCTGCTGGTTGCCGCCGGAGAGCGTGCCGACGACTTGTTCGGTTCCGGTAGCGCGCGTGTGGAGTTCGTCGATCATTTGAGTCGTCGCCGTGCGTTCGCGCATTTCGTTGACCAGCAAGTCGCGGCCGACGAAGTCGGCCAAGTGTGCGAGCGTCGTGTTTTCGCGGACCGTCATGCCGAGCACCAGACCTTGGCCCTTGCGGTCTTCGGTAACGAACGCGATTCCGGCGGCAATGCCGTCTTGCGGCGAGCGGATCCGTGCCGGCGACCCGTCGATGATGACGGCGCCGCTCTGCGGAACGTCGGCGCCCGCGATCGAGCGCAAGATTTCCGTACGGCCGGCACCGACCAACCCTGCCAGGCCGACGATCTCGCCCGCGCGCACCGAAAAGCTCACGCCGTTGACTGCGGGTGGCCGCGCGAGGTCGCGGACTTCAAGCACCTTCGGCGCGTCCGCAGGGACGGCCGGTAGTTGCGGAAAGTGCGCGTCGAGCGTTCGGCCGACCATCGCCCGGATGATGTCGTCGGGTGGAAACTCGGAAGCGTTGCGCGTCTCGACGCTGCGCCCGTCACGCAGCACCGCGATGCGGTCGGCGATGCGCGGCAGCTCTTCCATGCGGTGCGAGATGTAAATGATGCCGGCTCCGCCTTCTTTGAGTTTCTTGACGATGCCGAAGAGCCGGTCGATCTCGCGTTCGCTCAGCGCCGCGGTCGGCTCGTCCATCACGATCACGCGCGCGCGTTTCGAAAGCACTTTAGCGATCTCGACGATCTGCTGCTGCCCGACCGAAAGCGACGAGGTCGGCGCGTCGAGCGGCAACTCGATGCCGAGATCGTCGAGCGTGCGTTTGGCGCGGTCGCGCGCCGCGGCGCGGTCCAGCAGAAAGCCGGCCGTAAGCGGTTCGTCGCCGAGCGCTACGTTTTCGGGGACCGTTAGGGCGGGGACTAAGTTGAACTCCTGGTAGATCATCCCGATCCCGAGATCTTCGGCCGCGCGCGGCGACCCGATCGCGACCTCGCGTCCGTCCACCAGGATTTGCCCGTTGTCGGCCGCTTGCGCGCCCGCCAGGATCTTCACCAACGTTGACTTTCCGGCACCGTTCTCGCCGACCAGGGCCAGAACTTCGCCGGCGTCGAGCGTCAAGGACACGTCGTCGAGTGCGCGCACGCCGGGAAAGGACTTCCCGATCCCGCGCATCTCCAGCAGATGCGCGGCAGCCGTTTCGCTCAGGTTAGTGGCTCGCGGTTGCGTCGGCTTTGGTGAACGTACCGACCTTGACTTTGACGACCGCCGGGGGTTGCTTGCCGGCAAAAAAGTCATGGATCGAATCGATCGTCATGCTGCCGATTTGCTGCGGAAACTGCACCGCGTCGCCGTACATCTGGCCGTCGGCGATGGCCGTGCGCGCTTCCGGCGTCGCGTCGTAGCCGACGATCGCGATCTTGCCGGTGAGACCTGCAGCTTTAACCGCCGTCAACGCCCCGAGCGCGGAGTCGTCGTTGATGCCGAAGATCCCGCTGAGGTCGTGGTGCGATTGAATGATGTCGCCGGTGTCGCTCGCGGCTTTGTCGCGCTGGCCGCCGGCGTCCACGTCCGCGACGACGGCCACGCCCGGACAATGCAGCACCAGCGCCTGCTTAAATCCCTTAACGCGATCCTGCACGCTGGTTACTTCGGGCTCGTCGATGATCGCAACTTTGCCGGTCGCACCGACGGCTTTGCACATCAGCGTACCCGCTTCGGCGCCACCTTGCACGTTGTCGCTGGCGATATGCGAGACGACCTTGCCGATGTTGCTCGCACTGGCGATGTCCGCGGTAAATACCGGAATGTTCGCGTTGTTGGCCTCGGCGATGGCGCTGCCGATGGCTTGCGAATCGTACGGCGTGAGAACGATCGCGTCGACTTTCTTGGAGATGAAATCCTCGACTTGGCTCTGCTGTTTGGCGTTGTCGCGGTTCGCGTCCACCACGATGACCGTATAACCGTACTTAGCCGCCTGCGACTTGAGCCCGCTTTCCATGTCCTGATAGAACTGGGCCTCGCGGTCCTGGATGGAGACGCCGATGGTCTTGCCGGAAGCGCCCGAGGCCGGAGATCCGCTTGCAGCGGTGGATTGCGAGCCGCTCGAACCATTCGAGCAAGCGGCTAACGCGATGCAAAGTGTGGTGGCGGCATACGGCAACATGCGGGGCTGGATCAACATTATCTCCTCGTTAAAAAAACGGCTGCCGTGGGGTTGGCTAAACTCGGACGCGGGCCTTCGTTGTCCACAATGTGAGACTTTCGCATGTGCATCGTGTGGAGAAGCATATCAATTAGGTCTCAGAAGCGCTCCAAAGACGGCTTCCGACCGCTATTAGGCCGCCGGCCGCCGCCAACGTCACGGTGGTCCACACCACCCCCGGAACCACCTGTCCGTAGAGGTACGAGCCCGTGGCGAAGAGCGCGGCATACACGCCGGTCACTCCCAGGACCCAGCCGAGCAGCGACCGGGCGGGCGAATCGGGCGAGGGACCCAGCCCCGCAGCCTGACGGACGCGCTTCCAGCCCGGGCCGGCCGGCCGGACTTTGGCGTAAAAGGCGGCCAGCGTTGCTTCATCGTCGGGCCGCGTCACGTAGGTGACCGTCAGCCATACCACCGTCGTCACGCCCACCGTGCACAGCAAAATCGTCGTGCTGCCGGCGTCGTGACCGAGCTTTTGCGCCACGAAGAATCCCAGCGACACGACGAACGACGCCGCCATCGCGGCAACTTCGCTCCACGCGTTGATGCGCCACCAGAACCACCGCAGCAGATAGATCAGTCCCGTGCCGGCACCGATCGAGAGCAGCAAGTCGAAGCCTTGCTTTGCGTTGTCGAGCGCGAACGTGAACCCGACGCCGACGAACATCAGGAGCACCGTCACGATGCGTCCGGTCGATACGTAATGCCGCTCGGACGCGCCCTTGGTGATGAAGCGGCGGTAGAAGTCGTGCACGAGATACGACGTTCCCCAGTTGAGATGCGTCTCGATCGTCGACCGGTATGCAGCGAAAATTCCGGCAACCATGAATCCCGCGAAACCGGCGGGCAGGTAAACGAGCATCGCCGGATACGCGATGTCGTCGCCGAGCAGCTGCGGCGAGAGATACGGAAACCGCACTTGAATGGCGTGCAGGTTCGGATAGACGATCGTAGACGCGAGCGCCACGACGATCCACGGCCACGGCCGTAGCGCGTAATGCATCACTTGGAACATGAGCGTGCCGAAGAGCGCGTCTTTCTCGGTTTTAGCCGCGAGCATGCGCTGCGCGACGTAACTGCCCCCGCCCGGCTCCGCGCCCGGGTACCATACCGACCACCACTGCACCGTAAGCGGGATGACGAAGATGCCCAGCGCGACTTTCCAATCGCCGGTAAAGTCCGGCAACATGTGCAAGAGCGCCGGATGCGTCGCGTGCAAGTGCGCCACCAGCCCCGATAGGCCGCCGACGCCGGGCGCGTGGATCGCAAAGTAAGCCGCGGCGAACGCCGACGTCATGGTAATGCAAAACTGGATCATGTCGGTGACCATCACGCCCCACAGCCCTGCGACCGCAGCGAAAATGATGGGGACGAAGATACAGAACGCCAGCGTTTCGATGCGCGACCAGCCGAAGAGCACCCCCGCGATCTTCACGGCCGCGAGATTGACCGTCGCGATGATGCAGCAATTGAAGAATAGGCCCAGGTAGACCGCTCGAAATCCGCGGACGAAGGATGCCGCCGGTCCGGAGTAGCGCAGTTCGTAGAACTCCAAGTCGGTCAGGACGCCGCTACGCCGCCACAAGCGTGCGAAAAAAAAGACCGTCGCCATGCCGGTCAGGAGAAACGACCACCACACCCAGTTCTCGGCAACGCTGCCTTCGCGGACGAGGTTGGTCACGAGATTCGGCGTGTCGGTCGAGAAGGTCGTCGCAACGAGCGAGATGCCGATCAACCACCACGGCGCGGCCCGTCCGGCAGCAAAGAATTCGGCCGTATTCTTGCCGGCGCGCCGCGCCAGAACGATCGCCGGAACGAAGGTCACCGCCAGCGAGAGTACGACGATGATCCAGTCCAGCTGCGTCAAGTGCATGGTTAGCGCGCGTTCGCCGCACTTACCAGGTCGCCTTGCTTGGCGATTCGAATCCGGCGCAGGTGACACAACCCTACGACGCCGTTGTCGTCGGCCTCGGCGGCATGGGAAGTGCGACGCTGGCGAGATCCGCCGAGCGCGGCCTCCGCGTGCTCGGTTTGGAGCGCTTCGCGCGAGGGCACGAGTTCGGCGCCTCGAGCGGCAAGTCGCGCATCATTCGCCAAGCCTATTTCGAAGATTCCGCCTACGTGCCGCTGCTGCTGCGGGCATACGATCTCTGGCACGACGTCGCGACGCGCACGCAGCTCGAGGTGATGCACTTGATGGGCGTGCTGCTGGTCGGCGACGAGCGCGGCCAGGTCGTTCGCGGGTCGCTGGAGAGCGCGCGACTGCACGGATTGGCGGTGGAAGCCCTGACCGCACGGGAGATCGTCCGGCGCTTTCCGATGATGCGGCCGCGGCCGGACGAAGTCGGCGTTTTCGAACGCGAAGCCGGCGCGGTCTTCCCCGAAGTCGCCATCGACGCTCATCTCCAGCTAGCCGAATCCGCCGGCGCGCAGCTGCGCTTCGGCGTCGCGGTGGACGGCATCGCCGAGCGCAGCGGCAACCTTGCCGTCATGCTCCCCGGTGGCGAGGAAGTCGAAACCAAACGCGTCGCGCTGTGCCAAGGCCCGTGGCTTCAACCGCTGTTCGCGCAGCTCGGCGTTCCGCTGGTCGTTCAACGCAACGTACAGTGCTGGTTCAAGCCCAGCCGGCCGGACTTCGTCCCCGGACGCATGCCGGCATTTCTGGTGAGCCGGCCGAGCCTGCCCGGACCGCTTTACGGCTTTCCCGATTTCGGCGCCGGCGTGAAAGCTGCGTTCCACTCGCACGGCGTCGCAACCAATCCCGAGGAGCTCGAGCGCTCGATCTCCGATGACGACGTCGTCCCGTTGCAGACGGCGCTGGAGGATTGGATGCCGGGCGCCGGAGGCGAACCGCTCCACGGAAAAGCCTGCATGTACTCCAATACGCCCGACGAGCATTTCGTCATCGGCTTACATCCGCGCGATTCGCGAATCGCGATCGCGGGCGGGTTCTCCGGGCACGGTTTTAAGTTTGCCAGCGTCGTCGGCGAAATCGTCAGCGATCTGCTGGCCGAAGGCGGAACCCGGCACGACATCGCGTTCCTGTCGCCCCGCCGCTTCGAACCCGCGTAACGCTACGCCGCGGCCGGTTTGACGCGCCGCCGCTCGAATATCGCATAGACGGGGAGCCCGCTTGCCAGAATCCCGAACGCGATAACCGTCGCGACCGGCGATTGGACGAAGACGTCCACGACGACACCCCAAGAAATCGCCAGAAACAACCACGTGCTCCACGGATGCAGCGGCATCGTAAAGAACGGCTTGGACGCGGCCGGATCGTGCGCGTCACGATTTCGAAAGACGACCAGTGCGAGCGAGGAAAATCCGTAAAAAAAGAACGTGACGCTGACGCCGTAGTTGATAATCTGGTCGTAGGTTCCCGAAAGCGCGACGATCGCAGCCGCGATTCCTTGCGCGACGATGGCCACGACCGGCGCGTGCGTGCGCGGATGAACCCACGCCAGCTGCTTGAAGAACGTACCGTCGGCGGCCATTTGAAAATAGATGCGCGGTTGCGACAGCATGCGATTGCTCAGGAACCCGAGCGTCGAGATGGCGACGACTGCGGTCATGACCCAGGCGCCCGGCGCGCCGAACGCCGCCCGTGCGATGGCCGACGCCGGCGCGTCGGATGCCGCCAGCCCCCGGACGCCCAGAGCGTAGATGCACGCGGCGTTTACGGCGAGATACAGACCGACGACGGCGATCATGCCGACGAGCAACCCGCGCGGCAGGGTCGTCTGCGGATCCTTCATCTCACCGGAAAGATAGCTGGAGCTTGCCAGCCCGTATAGGCAAAGAGCACCGGAACGAGCGCGAAGCTCATCGCGGCGAACACGCTTCCGCCGCGAAAGGCCGGCAACGCGCCGAGCGCGGAGGGCGCGTGCGGAGCGAGGAATCCGACCGCAATGAATCCGCCGATCGCGACGATCTTCAAAATCGTCAATACATTTTGCGTGTTGGCGCCCTGCCGGACGCCCAGTGCGTTAACCGCGGTAAAGAAGGCGATCGAGCCGGCTGCCAGCAGCTTCTCCATCTGATGCTCCGGTAGTCCGATCGCGATCCACGGCGCGACGTAACCGCCGAACGTGACGGCCGCGGTAGCGAGACCTCCGCTGCCGGTGACGAGCAGCACGCCCCAGCCGAACATGAATGCGAACGCCGGGTGGAACGCCTCGCGCAAGTAGGCGTAAAACCCGCCGTCGCGCGGACGGCGCGCCGCGAGCTCGGCGAAGATCGCGCCACCGGTCAACGCGATGACGCCGCCGATCGCCCACGTCACCAGCATCAGAACGCCGTTCGGCAAGACTTTTGCGACCACCGAGGGCACGCGAAATATTCCCGAGGCGATGACGCTGCCTATGACGATGAGCGCGGCGTCTCTGGCGCCCAGGCGTCGCAGCAGTTGCGCCAACGCTAAGACCGTTCTTCGGGCGTCGTCATCTCCGGTGGTTAGGAGTCGAGGTTTAGCGCGCCTCTACGGGAAGCACGATGGGCGCCAGCCGCTCGCGTTTGCGAACGACGTCGAGCTTGTAGGCGCGCCGCAGGTTGACGGTCGTAAGCAAACGATGCAGATCGTCGATCCCGTGCAGGCGTTTCTGCTCGAACGAAATGATGACGTCGCCGGCCTGCAGGCTCGACGTATGCGCGGGACTGCCGGGCTCTACCGACGAGATCAGCACACCGCGCGGATCGTCGAGATCGTGCGCGCGAGCCAGCGCCGGCGGTAGCACGACGTCTTGTCCGGCGATGCCGAGATACCCGCGCCGCACCTTGCCGTCGCGAACGAGCAGTCCCGCGACGAACGTTGCCAGGTTGATGGCGATCGCGAAGCACAAGCCCTGGCCCGGCAACACCGCCGTGTTGACGCCGATGACGGCGCCGTCCGCGGTGACCAGCGGGCCGCCCGAATTTCCCGGATTGAGCGCGGCGTCGGTCTGCACGACGTTGTCGATCAGGCGCCCCGATTGCGAACGCAACGTCCGTCCGACCGCGCTCACCACGCCGGCGGTGACCGTGTAATTCAAGCCGAACGGGTTTCCCACCGCGACGACGAGTTGACCGGGACGCAGCGACGCGGAGTCGCCGAGCGTCGCCGCGTGCAAATCGCGCGCGTCGACGCGCAGCACCGCGACGTCGGTATGCGGATCGTCGCCGATCGCTTTGGCCTCGAACTCGCGCCCGTCAAGCAAAGAGACCATGACCGCGTCGGCATCGTGCACGACGTGGCTGTTGGTCATCACGAACCCGTCGGCGGCGAACACGAAGCCCGAACCGCTGCCTCGCTGACGCCCTTGGCGGGCTTCGATGGCGACGACGGCCGGGCTCACCAGTTCGGCGGCGCGGGTCACCGCCTGGGAGTACGGGTCGAGAACCGGTGCTTGGTCGAGGACGTTTTGAAATTGAAGGCTCATCTGATGCCTTCTTAATACTCAAAGCCGGCCTGCTGGGTTGCAGGCCGGCTTTGGAGTCACCGGGGCGCTAGACGCGCGGGCGCGCTACTGAGCGGTCCAGGTCGTGCCGTCCATCCAGGTCACCGTTGAAGCGAAGCACGACGAGGTTTCCTTGCCGGCAAACGTCACGTCGTTGTAGAGGTCGAAACGATGGTCGATCGTCTGGCCCGGCGAGAACGTTCCCTTGTCGATCACGCGACGGATGAAATGCTGCGAGGCATTACGATAGCCCACGACAAACGTGATGCTCCGCGCCGTTTTGGGTCCGTTGTTCATGTACACGATCTGCGTGCCGCCCGCGAGCCGGCTCATCGGCCTGGGAACGATCACGAAGCAATGCACGATGCTGATCGGGTTCGCCGCCAGCGCCGCTTGCGGAGCGAACAGCATCGCCGCTGCCGCGATGGCCGTCACGATCGGAAGACCGCGAAACTTGCTCTTGAAAGTCATTGAGGGTGGAGGTCCTTTCGGTTCAATGTCACTGCGCCAAATTTGGGTTGTTATGCCGGCGGCCAAACGTGCCTTGGCCTGCTCCCCTGGGGTTCGCGACGGCCAACCGAACTCTTTTGAGGCGCATCTTAACGCGGCTTAACTCTTTCGGCCCGCTGCGTCCGGCGCAATAGCGGCCTGAATGCTATCTTTGTCGTTCTCGGCCGGCATGCTCGGCATCGAGGGCTACGTCGTGCGCGTCGAGGCCAACAGTTCGGCGGGCTCGCCGAACCTCGCCATCATCGGACTGCCGGATCGCGCGCTGACCGACGCTCGCGAGCGCGTGCGGGCCGCGATTGCAAACTCCGGATTTTCGTACCCGGCGGGGCGCTTGCTGGTCAATTTATCGCCGGCCGACGTCCGTAAGGAAGGGCCGGCGTTCGATCTTGCGATCGCACTCGCGCTCATGGCAATCGACCAGCCGATGGACCGCGACGCGCTGCAGAGTTTCCTCGCACTGGGCGAACTCGCCCTCGACGGTTCGCTGCGCGCGGTCAGCGGCATCCTGCCGATGGTGCTGGGCGCGCGCAACGCGGGATTTGCGCGGCTCATCGTTCCGGCCGCCAACGCGCACGAAGCCGCACTCGTGGACGGAATCGAACTCTACGCCGTCGATTCGCTGCAATCGGCGGTCGCCGTGATCGACGGAAACGGCGCCAAATGGCGCCGGCGCACGACCGCGCCCGACCTGGTTCCGCGCGAGGATCTCATTCACGGCGACCTGGCCGACGTGCGCGGGCAGCTCGCGGCCAAACGCGCCCTCGAAATCGCGGCCGCAGGCGGACACAACCTTCTACTCGTCGGTTCACCGGGCTGCGGGAAAACGATGCTCGCGCGCCGCCTGCCGTCGATTCTTCCGCCGATGTCGCTTGCCGAAGCGCTCGACGTCACGAAGATCTATAGCGTCGCCGGCCTGCTCGGCGGCGAGATCGGCATCGTGCAAGCGCGTCCGTTTCGCTTTCCGCACCACACCATCAGCCAGCCCGCGCTGGTCGGCGGCGGCCCGCTTGCAAAGCCGGGCGAAATATCGCTCGCGCACAACGGCGTGCTCTTCCTAGACGAACTGCCCGAGTTTTCGCGCAGTGCGATCGAAGTTCTGCGACAGCCGCTCGAAGAAGGCGCCGTGACCATCGCGCGAGCCGCCGGAACGTTTACCTATCCGGCCCGCTTTCAACTGGTCGCGTCGATGAATCCGTGTCCGTGCGGGTATCGCGGAACGCGTAACGCCGACTGTCGCTGCGACGACGCCGCCGTCGCAAAATACGTCGGCAAGCTGTCGGGACCGCTCCTCGACCGCATCGACATCCAGATCGAAGTGGCGCGCGTTCCGTTCGACGACATGGTGCGGCGCGACGACGCGGAACGATCGTCGCTTATCCGCCGCCGTGTGGTCGCGGCCCGCGACCTCCAACGCGCGCGCTTCGCCGGCACCGCCGTCACGTGCAACGCCGAGATCCCCGCTAGCGCCATCCGCCGCTGGTGCGTCCTCGACGAACCGGCACTACGGTTGCTCGCGCACGCAAGCGCCCGGCGCCAGTTCTCGGCGCGGGCTCTCGACCGTATCGCACGCGTCGCCCGCACCATCGCCGACATCGGGACATGCGCGGCCATCGCTCCCGAACACGTCGCCGAAGCAATCCAATACCGCAGCCTCGAACGCCTCGACGGAAGAGCCGCGTAGCGCGCTACGGTCGAACGATCGTTAGGCCATTAGGGTTGGGGAGAGCACTTGAAATCGAACCAATCGGTGCTGTCGCCGACGTTTGGAATTCCCGATACCAACGGGACGTAGGCAGCGCGCTGGTACGCCATTTCCCCGTTCGGGCACCGCTGGCGGCCCACGGCGACGACCACCACCGGCATCGTATGAAAGTGCCCTTGTGCGCAGTTGGGAGTGCAATCATTTTTTGACAACGTTCCCACACCGGTCGCAAACTGTTCGCCCCACCTGTTCCAACGTAGGTTCGATGCATAGACGCCGCCGTCACCGCACGCAAAAATCACGCTGGCCGGACGTGAGTGCGGAACGCCCTGGCAGTCTGGAAGGGCCGTGATCGGGGCGGATGACTGAGCCGTTGCGACCACCGGTGCCAGGACCAGAAGCAGTTGAGCCATAGACGCGGCGAACAGGTACCGTAACATGCGCAAACCTCCAATAGTCAAGTGAGTGTTGGACAACCGCGAACGCCGTCCCCGGGAGTGAATCGCGGTTCCACGACGAAGGGTCGGCGACGCATGCACGGCTCGCACTCGGGAGGCTCACGATGGCAAACTTCGTTTTCGCATACAAGGGCGGCGCGGAACCAGGGACGGAAGAGGAGGGCAAGGCCGTCATGGGCGCCTGGATGGCCTGGTTCGGAAAGATAGGGCCGGCGATCGTCGATGCCGGCAATCCGTTCGACGGCTCGAAGACGGTCGCGACGAACGGAGCCGTCAGCGACGGCGGGACCTCCGACCTTTCCGGATACTCGATCGTGTCGGCGCCGGATCTCACGGCGGCGTCCGAAATGGCCAAAGGCTGCCCGATACTCACGTCCGGCGGGTCGGTCGAGGTCTACGAAATCCACCCGATGATGTAGGTCGCGAACGCACGCGACGGGAGGCTCCGCTGCCGACACTTAGCCCGATGACCGTAACGATCGACTTTTCGGAGGCGATCGTTATCTTGCTCAGCCTTCTCTCGCTGTTCAGCCCGACGGCGGCCATCGGTCCGATCGCGACCGTTACCGCTGCCGCGTCGCAGGCGCAGCGCCGGCGGATCGCGATCCGCGTGGCCCTGCTCTATCTCGTCATCATGGCGGCGTCGCTGTGGACGGGGCACTACGTGCTGCAGCTGCTCGGCATCCAACCCGGTGCGCTGACGGCGACCGGCGGCATCGCTCTGCTCATCTCCGGCCTTCCGCTCATGTCGCACGGAAACAAATCCGAGGGCGAGCACCACGTCGCAGCGGTTGAAGGAAGCGACGATTGGGACGCCCTCGCGTTCGTACCGCTGACGTTTCCACTCACGATCGGCGGAGCAACGGTCGCTTTTGGAATCGCGCTTAGCGGCCGTTACTCCACCTTAATCGATCTTTTCATCCTGACGGGTTTGAGCGCCGTGGTCGCGGTGAGCGTGTGGCTGACCGTGATGCTCGCCGGAGGCGTGGAAGCGAAGCTGAAACCGGGATCTGCGGACGTCTTGACGCGCGTCTCGGGCATCATTCTCGTCTCGCTGTCCATGCAGTTTCTCGTCTCGGGCGTAACCGAACTCTTCGCAACCACGGATCTTGCCAAGCATCTGATCCACTGACGCTTAGAAGCTCAGCGTATACTGGCCGTTCGCGGGATTGCAGTCTTCCCATCGGGCCGGTGACGGCTGCCTTACGTCGAGTTTGAACGTTAGATTGGTCGTTCCGAAGCCCGCGTCGCTGGAGCGCGCCGCCACGTAGGAAAACGTGTACGCCTGTCCCGGTTTGAGCGGCGGAATGCCCTTGTCGTCCACCTTGACGCCGGCTTGGTAGATATCCACGAACTGCAAGACGTCGGGCGACTGCGGCGCGGAGCCCGAATTGATCACCGTCCCGTTGATATCGTAGTGGTTCACACCGTCGGCGGCGCTGACGCCGCGCACTGCAGCCGATACGATGGCGGGGTCGGCTCCGCTGCACGCGGGCGCCGCGAAGCCACCGGCGGTTTGCGCGAGTACCAGCAGCGCGGTTGCGAAAATCGTGCGTAACATTCGATTGCCCTCCTTGTTCATACCGGCGCTTATACCCGGCGGGCCGCGGCAAGCCGGACAGTAGAAAAGGCGGGCGGATACTTGGCCGCAGAGCGGCCGTTAGAGGCGGCTACGCACCGGTTGGATAGGCTTCTTCGCCGTGAAGTGCGATGTCGAGTCCACCCTCCTCGGCTTCGGGCCCAACCTTGGCCGGCGTCACGAGATTGATGAGCCAGAGCATCCCGTAGGTGAAAACGAACGCCCACGTGCTGCAGACGACGACGGCGACGACTTGCTTCATGAAGAAGCCGGTTCCGCCCAGCAAGAGGCCGTCCGCGCCGTTGGGATTCCATGCCTTCGACGCAAAGACGCCGAGCAGGATGATACCCAGACAACCGCCGACGCCGTGCACGCCCCAGACGTCGAGCGCGTCGTCCCAGCCCAGCCGGTTCTTCATCGCGACCGCGTAATAACAGACCACGCCGGCCGCGATGCCGATGATCACCGCGGTTACCGGAGAGACGTAACCGGCAGCCGGCGTAATCGTCGCGAGCCCCGCGACCGCGCCGGTGAGCAAGCCGACGAACTTCGGCTGTCTGCCGTTGGCCCATTCGATCAAGAGCCATGCTACGGCCGCGAACGACGCCGCCAGGTCGGTGTTGAGAAACGCCGACGCCGTCACCGCATCGACGCGCAGTTCGGATCCGGCGTTGAATCCGTACCAGCCGAACCACAGCAACCCGGTTCCCAGCGCGATCAACGGAACGTTATGCGGCTTGTTTTCGATGACCGCTCGCCGCCCGACGTACATCACCGAGGCCAACGCCGCAAAGCCCGCCGACGCGTGCACGACCAGGCCGCCGGCGAAGTCGAGCACGCCCCACTGTGCGAGAATGCCTTGCGGGCTCCAGATCATGTGTACGAACGGGAAGTACACGAAGATCAACCACGCCGTCAGAAACAGGAAATAAGCTTTGAACGTTACGCGGTTCGCGAACGCACCGGTGATCAACGCCGGCGTGATGATCGCGAACATCATCTGGTAGGCGATGTGCACGATCAGCGGGATGCCGGCGTCGTTGCCGGTGAACATCGTGTGCAGCGTCACGCCGCGCAAGAACATGTAGGTCGTCGGATTTCCGACGATACCGTGCCAGGTCGGTCCGAAGCACAGCGAGTAGCCGAATGCAAACCACAAGACCGTCGTCCAACCCAGGGAGACGAAGCTCTGGATCATGATCGTCAGGACGTTTCGGCTGCCTACCAACCCTCCGTAAAAAAACGCGAGCCCGGGGGTCATCAGCATGACCAGGCTCGCACAGATGAGCATGAATGAGGTGTTGGCGAGATTGACCGGCATGGAAGGGTTCACGCAAGGCTACCTCCGCAAGGGCGTATTGCCGAAGGCGTTACGCATCCTCGAGCCGATTCCCGCGTCGCGCTATCCCTTTACGGCAGCAAGGACCTCGGCGGTGGTCCGGACTTGGCCGATGCGCGGGAAGATGTGGTCGATGCTGTGGTCGTGCGAGGCCGCGTTGCGATCGGTCATCGCGTCGCGGGCAAACGCGATCTGGTAGCCGCGCTCGTTGGCCGCACGCGCGGTGGATTCGACGCCGATGCTCGTCGCGATCCCGCCGAGCACGATTTGCGTGACGCCGCGACGCCGTAGCTGCAAATCGAGCTCGGTTCCGTAAAACGCGCCCCACTGATGCTTGGTGATGCGGATATCCGAGGGCTGCGCGTCGAGCTCGGCGACGAATTCCGAGAAGTCGTCATCGCGCGGCCGGGGCGGCGGCGGGGCGTCGGTCCGGACCTTCACCGCGTCGGCGAAGTCCGGCGCAAACGCCACGTTCACCAACACGACCGGCAAGCCGCGCTCACGGAACGCGCGCGCCAGCTTGGCGGCGTTCGCGATGACGCCGGCCGCGGGATGCACCGTTTGCATTCCCGCGATGCCCTTCTGCAAGTCAATCAGAACCAGCGCCGTCTTCGGATCGATCGTAGTCTCGCTCATAGAGCCTTTCTACCCCGCGGCCCGAGGCCGAATCGCTACACGTAATCGTTCAGCGTCAATGCGACCGTCCGGCTCGTTCCGTCCTTCGCAGTAACGCCGAGCTGAACGACGGTGCCCACAGGCTGGAAGAACGTCTGCCGAATTGCACCCAAGGTCATACCGGCAACCGGCTTTCCGTCGATCGAAGTGATCGTATCGCCTTTGACGATGCCGGCTTGCGCGGCCGGCGTTCCGGGACGTGCTTCGTAGACGACGATCGTTCCCGATCGATTGAGGAGGAACATTCCCGAGCGGTCGTAAGAGTCGGGCACACCGAATGCGGCATTGGGCGCTAGGGCCATCGTCAGTTTCGTGTAGTCGAGCGTCATGTTGAAGCGTTTGAGTATATCGCCTCCGACGTTGCCCGCGATGAAGGGTACTGCGAACGCGCCCTTGTCCTGCGTCGTAAAATCCGTGATCACGTTCGGGATCGAGAACGTGCCGAAGGCAACCGACTGCAAGCGTCCGAGCCGCCCCATCGCCGGACCGCCGATCCCGAAGCCGTTCACGCCGACGGCGCTCAGTTGCGCCGGAATCACTTCCGGGTGCGCTGCCATAAACGGCGCGAAGAGCGAGATCGCGGCGCGCGATCCCGTATCGAGCGTGCAGTCGCCGGGCACGGCGTTGATCTTGCACGCGAATTGCGGCTGCCGCCCGTCTTGGACGATCGGCACGATGTCCGCACCGGCGGGCGGCGCTGCGCCCGGCATCTGCAGAACGACGCGATTGCTACCGTAGTCGAACGTCGTCACGAAGCGCGAGAGCACTTCGAAGCCGATGAGGCCGTCGATTGGCTCGCCGCCGGTCGTTCCGAAGCCCACGCGCGTCGGGACGACGCCGAATAGCTGATTCTTGACGGTCGCTCTGCCGATTTGCATGTTCGCGACGTTGGCGAAACTGAAAGCCTGCGTTTGCGAACCGACGCCGCCTCCCTGAATGGAGCCTTTCCCGGCGGCACCGATGGCCACCGCGACCGACGGGTCGATAATGTTCGCTCCGCCGGTATCGAAGATGAAACGGAACGGACCTTTGCCGTTGAGCATGACGTTGAGATAGACGTGGTTTTCAATCAGATCGAAGGGGATGCTCGTCTGCGACGCACCGCCGGCGATCGAGAAATCGTGCACGTTCGAAGCCGGCTTGACCAGATGCGACGCGCCGTCCGGCGGATTTACGATCGCGCTGACGACGGTGCTGTCGCTGCTGTTGCCGTCGGAGGATTCGTTGTGGACGGCGTACGGCACCATCAACCCGTGAACCGGGCGATAGTCCGACACCGTCGTCGTGAACGTCGTCGGACCGATCGACATCGTCACGCGGGCCGGCAGATGCGTGGTTTGATCGAACCAGATCGCAAACGGCACGGCCGAGCCGGGCGCGGTGACGTTGAGAACGTCGTAAGCCTTTCCGCCGGAGCTCTGCGTTCCGCCCCACGTTACCGTCGCTCCGCCGGCGTTAGGCGTGAAGAGCGCGTAATTGCTCAGGTAGGCCGACGTTATCTCGTTCGCCCGACCCGACTGGCCGCCGTCAACCCAGACGAGTCCCGACCCATCGCTGTTCCAGACGTCGGTACCGTCGTAGCCGTCGCCGCCGACGATCGGCGGATTCGATCCCACTTCGGCAAAACGCACGCCGCCGATCTCCGACCATGAGGTGCCGGTACCCGGCAAACCGGCAGCGGTGGTTTTTACGTTCTGCTGCAAGACCTTGATGCCGCCGATCGCATCGCCGCCGAGCGCGGCGCGCGCCTGGCCGATGAGTTGGACGGATTGGCTGTCGGGAGCGGCCGCGAGCGAGGCCCCAACGGCCGACGAGAAGAGCGCCGCGGAAAACAGCGCGGCGAGGACCGTACGATGTGCGTTCATGACGTAGCTACGGACCAGGCGCCGCTTTGTTTCCTGCGCTACCTCAGGCCTTGACATAATTAGGTTTGCCTAATATCGTCATCAGGCATGCCTATATTGCGTCGGAGACTGCGGGCCGTGATGGTCACGCTTGCCTTGCTTAGCCTTATCCCCGAGCGAGCCCCGGCAATTCCGCTCTTTTCCGACCAATATGCCGTCACGTGCCAGAAATGCCATTCGATCGTGCCGCGGCTCAATGCGTTCGGGACGGCCTTCATGGTCAACGGGTACCGGATTCGCGGGGTTACGCCGGGCCCGGCGTTCCCGGTCGCGGCGCGACTTAATCTGGTGGACTCGAGCGCCTACCAGGGCTCGGGTCCCGACGGCGCGGGCTTGCCCAAGGCGATCGTGGACGAGGTCGAGCTCTTTACGGCGGGCCTGATCGGCAGCCGCGCCAACTACTTCGTCGAGCAATACGTGATAGACGGCGGAGAACACGGGTCGTTGCGCGACGCATGGGTCGGGCAACGCATCAATCCGTGGGACGCGCGCATCCCGGTCTCGCTGCAAGCCGGACAGTTTACGCTGCCTATTCCCGTCGATCCCGAAACGTTTCGCGAAAGCTATCAGCACTATGCGCTCTACGATCAGACCGTCGGCAACAACCCGTTCAATTTTTTCGACGACAAGGACGGCGGCAAGGTCACGGTGGGCGACACGCTTCACGGCGCGAGCCTGCAGTTCTTCGCCGGTCCCGGACACGATCAAGGGAGCAGCTTGCCGACGGTCGGTACGGATACGATGACGTACGCGCAGCAAGTGCTCGGGCCGTTTACGCTAAGCGGCTATCACTACGAGGGTCAACGGCCGTCCGGACCCGATTTGCTGGATCGTTTCGATCGCACGGGCTTCGCGGCGGTCTTCAACCAGGGGCGCTGGACGAGCGAGTCGACGCTTGCAAACCGGATGGGATTCGAGCTGTTACCCCGGCGTCGGCTGCGCTTCGAGCGGCGGATTTAGCCAGTTGCGGTATGCGATTAGCCCGCGGCTCTACGCGCTTGCGCGGTACGAAGGCATCAGCGACACGACCGGCGTTTTCACGCGCGACGGCGTCCTGCTGATGGGCTATCGCCCGTCGCACAACTCCGGCTTCACCATCGAAGACGTCGTCGAGCACGTGCCGCAAACGACCAATACGATGAACGCTCAGCTGACGATCGGAATCTGATGCGAGGCCACAGCCCGATCCTTACCGCGCTCGTGCTGCTGTGCGTCGCCGCAGCACCCGCGCCCATGCCCTTTGCGATCGACGCGCAAAAGTCCAAGGCGCAATTCTCGGTGCAGCACATCTACGTCGAGCACGTCGTCGGGACGGTTCCGATCGCGAGCGGTTCGGTCGTGCTGCAGGCGGGGTCCGCCGTTCCGGTGCGCGTCGACGCCGTTCTCGATGCAACGCAAATCAAAACCGGCGACGATGACCGCGACGGCGTGCTGCAAACGCCCGACTGGTTCGATACCAAGAAATACCCGGCGTGGACGTTCGCGAGCACCAAAATCTCGCCGGCCGGTCCGAATGCGTTTACGATGGACGGGCTATTGACGATGCACGGCGTAACGCAGAGCGAGCGGCTTGCCGTCTCGATCGGCGGGAGCCCCGGACGTCCCACGTATCACGCGACCGGCCAGATCGACCGCCACGCTTTCGGCATGGCGACGACGCGGCTCGACCCGGTGATCGGCAACCCCGTCGACGTGACGCTCGACATCGCCCTTAAGTAGAGATCGTATAGAGCCACCAGCGCGGCTGTGCGGCCTTTGCTTTCCGGTCGAAATAAACGACCGCGGTGCCGCCGTCTTCGAGGCGGACTTCGAACCAGTAGCGCGCCAAGTACGCGTCACCGCGATCTTCTTTTGCCGAGGTCCAGCTCCGCAGCACGCTGCCGACGACGAGCTCCCCTTCACTCCAACGGAATCGTCCGGGCAGCGGCGGCTCGTTGCGGCCCGGAGCCGAGGCCTCGATCGTTTCTCCGAGCGCTTCGAGAGGCTCGCTACGAAACCGTGGCGTCGGCGGCTTCTTCTTTCTTGGAAAGGATGAGCTGCGGTACCGCGTCGCCGTCTAAGAACGCGGGTATTTGGCTAGGTGAGAACTGCAGGCCGCTCCAAAACGGTCCGTACTGGTTGTAGATCGAGCCGGCGGCTTCGAAACGCATCTCGGTAAGCAATTTCTTGAACACGACCGGATCGTCGCCGTACAAGTCCACGCCCCATTCGAAATCGTCGTAGCCGATCGAGCCCGAAATCACTTGCGCGACCTGTCCGCGGTACGACCGCGCGATTTTGCCGTGCTCGTTCATCAATTTCGCGCGCTCTTCGTAAGGGAGCGCGTACCAGTTGTGCTGCTCGCCGCGGCGCTTGCTCGTTGGGTAGAACGCCGCGTAGCGGCGGCGCGGAATTTTGGCCCACAAACGCGGCGCCACGTACGGGTTGGCGGCTTGTTGCTCGACCAGCTCGTCGAACCCGCGAATCCATTCGGGCGATTGCGGGTTAAGGCCGCGTTCGGCCAGTTCCGCGTGGATCTTCACCGTGGCGTCGTACATGCCGAGCTCTAAGACCGATACGTACGAGCCCCGCGCGTCGAGAAACTCGCGCAGCTCGAGCTTGTCCACCAGCGTCTGCGCGTACGCCAGGCCGTCGAACGTCCGCGCGTAGTGCGTGATCATCAGATCGCCCTTGTGCCCGATCAACTGCGCCAGCGCAACGTCGCCGTCGTCGCCCGACCTCAGATGATCGAAGAGGTCGACCGTGCTCTTGACGATCTTGCTTCGGCGCTTTTCGGTGTGGTCGTCCCATGCCCGGCGCCGAAAGCCAAACATCCGGTGGAGAATCCACCAGCCTTCCAGCGATTCCGGTACGTTGGGGTCCCGCACGTAACGTTCTCCTCTGTGATCGGTGTCTAACGTCCGCGCGCGAGCGTTTTCGCGCGCTTCATTTCGGCCGCAACTTCGGCTTCAAGCGTGTCCGGGTTCTCCCGATACTTGGCCCACAACTGCGGCATGTGCGCGATGTCGGCCAACACGCGTGCGTACACCGCGTTGACCGGCGTCGGCACGCCGTATTGCAGCCCGGCGGCGACCACCGCGCCATTCAACACGTCGACCTCGGTATGCTGCTTCGCCTGTCGCAAATCCGTGAGGAGCGAGGGCACCTTGGTTCCGCGCGCGCCCGCGATGCGGTCGGCCAGAAGCGGCCGTGCGATCGGGCTCGGCAGCGTTACGGTGCCGAACAGCGCTCGGACCGGGTAGCGCGGCAAGTCGGTCTGGGCGATGCCCATCGCTTTCATGACGTCGCGCACTTCGCGAATCATGCGAATCTCCAGCGTAAACATCGCATCGTAGTGCACCAGGCGGTTGGGCAGAACGTTGAGGATCGCGCAGCTCGCATTTGCAACGACGTTAAGCGCCAGCTTGCTCCACTTGAGCGAGCGCCAGTCCTCCACGACCTTAACGTGCAACCCGGTGGCGGCGAAGGTCGCGACGAGCCAGCTGTAGGCGCTCGCGCCGACCGGTGCAAACGCGATCCCACCCTCACTCGAGGCGCTCGCGTGGCCGTCGCGGTCGCGGTCGATCGGCACGGTGAGCGCGGCGGCCACCACCCGGTCCGCACCGAACGCCGCGGCCAGCTTCTCTTCGTTACCGACGCCGTTCTGCGGCGTGACGAAGACGCATTTCTCCGGATAGGGAATGGCCTTGCGCAGCGTTTCGATGGCGCTATCGGTATCGAACGACTTGGTGGCGACGATGGCGACGTCGGCGTCGTACGGTTTGACCTGCGCGAGCTCGCGCGGCGCGTATTCGACGTCGACGCCGACGCCGCGCAGGCGATCGCCTAAGAACGTTCCGACCGCACCTTTTCCGACGATATAGACGTTCACGTCGCCGCCCCGCGCGTCGCCCCGATTCCGGTCGAACCGAACCCGCCCGCGCCGCGCTCCGTGCCCGGTAATTCGTCCACGACTTCGAAGGCCGCGCGCGAAACCGGAGCCACGATCATCTGCGCGATGCGATCGCCGCGACGGATCACGACCGGATCGGCTCCCAAGTTCGCCAGCAGCACGTGAACCTGGCCGCGATAATCCGCATCGATGGTCCCCGGCGTATTCAAGCACGTGACGCCGCTGCGCAACGCGAGTCCGCTGCGTGGACGGATCTGCGCTTCGAATCCCGGCGGCACGGCGATCGAGAATCCGGTCGGAACGAGTGCGCGCGCGCCCGGCAGCAGCGTCAACTCGTCGGCGATCGCGGCACACACGTCGGCGCCCGCCGCGTGCGCGCTCATGTAGGCAGGGAGCGGCAGGTCCTCACCTTCCGGTAAGCGGCACACGGCCACGCGGACGGTATCGTGCGACATCGTGCTCATGACTTGGCAAGCAGCGCTGCCAACTCTTCTCGAAAACTCTCAATGTCGCGAAACGAGCGGTAGACGCTCGCGAACCGGATGTAGGCGACCGGGTCGAGCGTACGCAGCAACTCCATCAGCTTCTCGCCGATCATCGTTGCCGGCACCTCGCTTTCACCGCGCGCGAAGAGTTCGCGCTCCAGGTCGGCGGCCGCGGCCTCCATTTGATTCTCCGAAATCGGCCGTTTCTCGCAGGCCTTGCGCAGCCCGCTCAGGATCTTCTCGCGGCTATACTGCTCGCGCCGGCCGTCCTTCTTCACGACGAAAAGCCGAGGGGATTCCATCCGCTCGTAGGTCGTGAAACGATGCTTGCAATGGGGATCGAGGCACTCGCGGCGGCGCCTGACGACCGTCTCGTCGTCGCGCGAATCCACCACGCGCGTCTCGCTCTTGCGACAAGTGGGACAGGTCAGGGCGGTTCCCCCAATCGTGAGCCCGCAGTAATGTCCCACATATTGTGGGTCGACCTATTATACGATACTAGCGCTCTGGGGGGCAAAAAAGGGCCGCAAGCAAGCGGCCCTTTGGTGATTTTGTTAGGGCGCCGTCAGGTGGACGCGCCGATTTTGAACATCTTGGTGCCGCAGACCGGGCACTTGCCTTCGGTAGCGGGGCGGCCGTTTTTCATCGTAATTTGGACCGCGTCTTTGATCTCGCGCTTGGTCTTGCATTTCACGCAATAGGCTTCTGCTGCCACGAGAATTCCTCCGACTCTTTTGGGGCCGCCCCGTAGGCAAGCCCGCTGCATTGCGGCGGCGATATTCCCTCGCACGAGGGGGATTCCCCCTGGTAAAACCTAGCGGCGGCCACGAGGGCGCGGGATGAGGTCCCGCGATGGAGCCGGCCTTCGTCCCCAGGTCCGAGATCCTGGCCCTGCGAGGAGAGCGGGGCTTCGAAGCCTCCCTCCCGGGGCTCTGGTCGGCCGGAAGACCTCGATGGGCTAGCCCGACCGAGCGTCGCGGTGGTCGGGACGCGCGCCGCCACGGCGTACGGGCGCGGGATCGCACGAGCCCTCGCCCGGGAACTGGGGGCGGCCGGCTGCTGTATCGTGTCGGGGCTGGCCTTGGGCATCGACGCGGCGGCACACGAGGGCGCAATCGACGCCGGCGCACCGACGATCGGCGTTCTCGGCGGCGGTCACCTTCGTTTCTTCCCGCGGCGAAATCGCGAGCTGGCCGAACGCATTTGCGCCGCCGGCGGCGCGGTCGCTTCACCGTACGCGCCCGACCAGCACGCGTTGCCCGCGCAGTTTCTTGCACGCAACGCGGTCGTTGCGGGGCTTTCCGATGCAGTAGTGGTCGTCGAAGCGCCGGCTCGCAGCGGCGCGCTCAACACCGCGGGTCACGCGGCCGGACGTATTCCCGTGCTTGCGGTTCCCGGCGACCTCGATCGCCGCAGCGTGGAGGGCTGCCACGCGCTGATTCGCGACGGCGCCACGCTCGCGCGCAGCGCTTCGGACGTCCTCGAAGCCATGGGGATGCTTCGAACCGGCAAGCCTCCGCGGGGCCGTGAGGCCGCGCTGCCGGCGCGCGGCGATCCGCTCCAGCGAACGGTCCTGCGCACGTTGGACGCCGGCGAAACGACGCTCGATGCGTTGGCGTCGGCAACGTCGGCGCCTGCGGGCGCGATTCTGGCCGCGCTCGCGGTGCTCGAGTTCGACGGCGCCGTCGAATCGCGGCCGGGCAATCGGTATGCGCTCGCGCGGCAGCGAAGAGAGGGCTCGTGAACGTTCGCTTGATCGCGGTGGGACGGATTCGCGAGCCGTACGTCGCGCGCGCCTGCGACGATTTCAGGCGCCGGCTCCGTGCGTATTTTCCGTACGAAGAAATCGAAGTAAAGGCCGCCGACGGAAGCGACCCGCGGCAAGCGATGCGCGAGGAAGCCGAACGCATCCTCAAACTGGTGCGCCCCGACGATCTCGTTTGGCTCCTGGAACGCACCGGCGACGAGCTCTCCACCGAAGATCTCCGCCGGCGCGTTCAAGACGTGACGCACGGCGGTACGAGCCGCCTCACGCTGGTCGTCGGCGGAACCTTCGGTGCGGGCGACGCGCTCCTGAGCCGCGCCGACTTTCGCTTGAGTCTCTCGCGCCTCACGTTCTTGCACGAGTGGGCGCGCATGCTCGTGCTGGAACAGCTCTACCGCGTGGCGAAGATCGCGCGCAATGAGCCCTATCACCACTGAAAGCAGCGAGACGAACCTGACGCCCGCGCAGGCGCTGGAAACGTTCGCAACCGCGGTACGATCGGCGGTCGCGGGGCTCTATCCGGACGCGCCGCCCGCCGAAGTGGCCTTCGAGGCGCCGCGGCGACCCGAATTCGGAGACTTTGCGACCAACGTCGCGTTTTCGCTGGCGCGTATCGCGCGCCGTTCGCCGAACGACGTTGCGACCGCGTTAATCGCCGAAGCCCGCGGGCGCGAGCCGCGCCTCGACCGCCTGTTTAGCTCGATCGAAGCCGTCGCCGGCTTCATCAACGTGCGCCTCGCTCCCCCCGTTTGGCAAAGCATCGTCGCGACGGTGCTGCGGGAGCGCGCCGACTTCGGCCGCGCCGGCGCACGCGGCAAACGGATCTCGCTCGAGTTCGGCAGCGCCAACCCGACCGGACCGCTGGTCGTCGTGCAAGGCCGCGCGCTGTCGATCGGCGGCACGCTGGCCAATGCGATGCGCTTTCGCGGCTACGACGTGTACGTCGAGTGGATCTCCAACGACGCGGGCGGCCAACTCGACCTGCTGGCCCGCTCGCTGTACGCGCGCTACCGCCAGATCGCCGAGCCGGACTTTCCCTTCCCCGAAGACGGCTACCCGGGCGAGTACCTCTTGCCGATCGCGCAAGCGATTCGCGACCGCGACGGTGCCGAGTGGACGGACGCCGCCGAAAGCCGGTGGCTGCCTTACTTCGGGACCTTCGGCCGCGACGAACTGACCGCGCAGCAACTGCGCACCGTCGAACGCTTCGGCGTCCACTTCGACAAATGGCAGAGCGAGCGCGAAATGCACGAGCAGGGGCGCGTCAAAGCCGGCGTGGACCGGCTCGCCGAGCTCGGACTCACGTACGAGAAAGACGGTGCGGTGTTCTTTCGCTCCACCGACTTCGGCGACGACAAAGACCGCGTCATCGTGCGCGGCGACGGGCGCCCCACGTATCTTGCACCCGACGTTGCCTACCACTACGAAAAATTGCAGCGCGCCGATCACGTCATCGACATCCTTGGACCCGACCATCACGGCTACATCACGCGCCTCAAAGGGCTGGCCGCTGCCCTGGGGTATCCCGGACAGCTCGAAGTGCTCATCGCCCAGCAAGTCACGCTGGTGCGCGGCGGCGAGGCCGTCGTGATGAGCAAACGCGCCGGCAACATCGTGACGCTCGACGAGATCCTCGACGAGGTCGGAACCGACGCCGCGCGCTTTTTCTTCGTCATGGCGGCGCCCGAATCGCCGGTGGCCTTCGATCTGAAGCTGGCGGTCGAACAGAGCCACGAAAACCCGGTCTACTACGTGCAGTACGGCCACGCGCGCATCGCGTCGGTGTTGCGCAACGCGGATCCGGCCGACGTCGAAGCGGCGCGCGGCGACGCGGATCTTTCCGCGCTGATTCACCCTGCCGAGCTCGCGCTGGCGCGGCGATTGGCTGAATTTCCGCTGGTCGTCGAAGGCGTAGCCGCGAATCTGGCGCCGCATCGCCTGGCACGCTACGCGCGCGACGTCGCGTCCGACTTCCATCAGTTCTATACCGAATGCAAGATCTTGGTCGAAGAACGTGACGTGCGGCTGCCCCGCCTCGCGCTCTGCTCCGCGACCGAAATCGTGCTTAAGAGCGCGCTCGCGCTGCTGGGCGTCACGGCTCCCGATTCGATGTGATCGGCGTTCTCTGGGCGCTGGGCCTCTGGTTCGCCGCCCCGGTGATGCGCCTGCGTGCTCCGGCCGGCCCTTACGCGTACGCCGATCGCTTGCGCGACGCCATCGTCGTCGGCATCGCGCTCCCGTTGATCTTCGGTGCGTTCAACGTTCTCTGGCCGGCAACGCTGGCGATCGGTCTCGCCGCCCTCATCGTGCTGGCGCGCCGTGCCAGCGTTCAGAGCGCGAACGAGCCGCTGCCGATCGTTTCGATCGCGACGCTCGCCTTTCTCGCATGGCCCGCGCTCACGCGCCCGCCGCTCGACGGCGACACGGTTTGGTACCACCTTCCCAACGCCGCGTCGTGGGCGCACGCACACGGCATTTGGATTACCAACACGCACTACTGGTGGTATCCGCCCGCGTCGGAGCTCTTCGCGTCGGGTCTGTACTCGCTCGGCGGCGGCGCTGCGGTCGGGATCAGCGGCCTAGCTGCGATAACGCTGCTGGCCGCGAGAATCGTTACGTGGGCGCGCGAGCGGTGCGGATGCTCGCCGCTACTCGCCGACTTTCTTGGCGCTGCAACCATCGCATCGCTGCCGCTTGCGCTGCAAGCCGGAACCATGCAGAACGACGTCTGGCAAGCCGCGTTCGTACTCGAGATCTTGTGGAGCGCCGGTGAAACAAACGCGTCCGCGATCGCGTCGACGATCGTGTGCGCCCTCATCAAGCCCGACGGCTGGGCGTTCGCGCTCGTCGCCCTAGCCGCATCGCGCGCCCGCCTCTCGTCCTGGACCGCATGGGCGGCAGCCTGCGCGTTTCTCGCCGTTCGTCCGCTCGCGATGTCGTCCGGCGCGCTCTTTCCGATCGCGGCCACGCAGTCGCCGGGATTCGAAACCACGATCCTCGGACACGGCATCCCCGCATTCGCGTTCGCTTTCGAATCCATGGGACGTGCGGCGCCGCTCGCGGCGGTCGCACTCGCCGCGGCGGTACTTGGACCACTGCTGGCGCGCGACGATCGCGCCCTAGGCTGGACGGCCTTGGGATCGGCGACTATCTTCTTTCTCACGCCATGGGGGTTTGCCGACGCGCATCCGCAGCTTGCAACCGGGGCGTCGTTGCGGTATGCGGATCCGGCGATTGCCGCAGGCGTTTTGGTCGTCGCGCCCTACGCGCGCCGGTTCGAGATTGCAAGCCTCACCGCGCTGGCCCTCTGTATCGTCTACGGTTGCTTTCAAATCGCGGCGATCTTCTGGAACGACCAAACGACGCGCCTCGCGATCGCCGTAGCGCTGCTGTGCGGCGCGGCCGCCTACGTAACGCGGCGGTTCCCGTGGGCGCTCGGCGCCGTCGCCACGCTCGGTCTGCTTTTCGCGACGTGGCACGCCGGCTTGCCGCCGGCGCAATACTACGCCGACGCGCTCTCCGTGAACGGAACCGGTTCGGGCGTCTTTGCGTGGATCGCGCGGACCAAGCCGCCGCGCGTCGCCGTGCTCGGTTTTCCGCCGGGGACCATCGCAACGCTCTCGCCGGACTCGTGGTTCGTGGAGACGACCGATGCGGACGCGTGCGACACGGCGCGCAGCGCCGGTGCCGTGCTGGTCGCGATGACCGAACCGACGCGAAGCGCACAGGAAGCGGCACAACGTATGGCGCGAACGCGTGCATGCGGAGCCGTCGTCTATCGCGACGGTCTCGCAACGGCGGTCGCGCCTTAAGAAACCGCGCTCAGGCCCAAACCGGCAAGTCGCTGCCGCGAACGACGAGCAGCGGGTCGTTCCAGCGGCTGGGCGTTTTCGAAAGCTTCGCCAGCGGCGCCAGACGCGACAGCGCGCCGTAGGGAGTCATCCCGGTCACGACGCCCGGCGGGATCATGCGGTGCTGCGGATCCGTTGCATCGAATTCCGTCGTCGCAAAACGCCCGAGCGTCTGATACCACATCGCGGCTCGCGATAGGCTGACGCGCACGTGGTAGCTGCCGCCTTCGCGAGCTCTGCGCCGCAGCGCGGCGATCACGCCGGCAGCTCCCAAGTAGCCGGCGATGTAGTCGTTGAGCACCAGCGTCGGCGGAAATGCCGGGACCAGCGCTCCGCCGCCGGACGCCTATCCGTTCTTCGACGACAATCGCCAATTTCTCAACCTGGCTTTCTCGACGAACTCGACGATTGCGTCGCCGCTGCGCGGCTTCGGTGCGGTGCTCGCCGGCTTTCCGGGAAACGGCAACCTGTACCTTACGGGCGGCATGTTTACGGCGAACAGCAGCGACACCGGTTCGACGATCGGCGATTTCTTTTCGCGCAACGAACATTTCTATTTTTTTGAAGCCGGCGAAACGAGCTTCGCGCGAGCCGGCGTACCGATCAACGCGCGCGGCCCGCTCGACAGCAACAACGTGCACGTGACGTTTTGGTATCGCGATGCGCTCGCGTCGCGCGGCCCCGGCGACTTGCTGCGGCCCAGCCCCGAGGCTTACGGCGTCGCGGGTAGCGCAAACTACCGCGCCGGCGAAGACCTCATGTGGTTCCTGCGAGCCGGCATCGGTACCGGAAGCAATTTCGGCACCGGCGCCATTGCCGGCGGCATCGGATGGCGTCCGCCGAACTCGCGCGGCGATTTGGGCGGGATAGCGCTGGGATGGACCAACCCGCACCCGCCGATACCCAGCACCATCCCGATCCCGATCCCGTTGCCTCAGCTCCGAAGCCAGTTTACCGGCGAGGCCTTCTATCGCATCCAAATGACGCCGAACGTCGCCTTTACGCCCGACTACCAATTGCTCTACCATCCGTCGCTCAGCCCGCGGCAAACGACGCTCTCGGTGTTTAGCTTTCGGGCGCGCGTAACGTTATAGCGCGTTCGGCCCCGCGGTAGCGTCGGGTCCGTCCAGCTGCAGACGAAGCCACGGACTGACGAAATATCGCCACAAGATCTTGATGAGCGCTGCCGCCGGGATGCCGAGCAACAAGCCGGGCAACCCGAACAGCTCGCCGCCGGCGAAAACGGCAAGCATGACGACGATCGGCGAAACGCCCACCGACTCGCCCATGATCTTGGGAACCAATACGTTGTCGCTGACGCGGGCCATGCCGAACATGATGACCTGAATCCAAATCACCATCCAGAGCCCCTGCGGCAGGCACAGTGCAACCGCGATCACTTCGGCTACCAGCATGCCGATGACCGGAACCGAGTAGCCGATAAACGTGATGATTCCGAGGATCAGCGAAAACCGGAATCCGATCAGCGCGCTCAGGCCGGCGACGACGGCGGCCGTAATGCCGCTCACGACGATCTGGCCCGCGACGTAGCTGCCGAACGATTGACTCACTTCGGTCGCGACCTTGCGCGCGGTGGCGCGCCGCCGCTGCGGGAAGATCTGCGCGAAGCCTTCGCCGATCTGATCGTCGTTCACGAGGAAGAAAAACGAGAGCACGATCGACGAAAACGCGACGAACAGCCCGGTGAACGTGGTCAGCGCGATGCTCGCGAGCGACGCCAGCGTCCCGGTAGCCAGCTGCGTCTCTTGGCTGCCGCGTAATGCCGCCAGGTTGATGCTCGGCGGCGGCAGCAGAATTGACGGGAAATGCTGGTGGATGTAGTCTTCCAGCGACGTGACCCAACTGGTAAGCGCGTTCGAGTAGTCGGGGAAACGCACCAGCAGCGCTTGCGCCTGCTCGACGGTAAGCGGCACCACGATGATGAGCCCGACGGCCGCGACCAGGAACAGCGCGACGTAAACGATCGTGATCGCGAGCGCCTTGGGTATTTTACGCTTCTCGAGAATGAGTACGATCGGCCGCACGCCGAACGCGATGAACGCGGCGATCAAGAAGATTGCCATCGTGCGCGGAATGTGCTCGCCGACCCACCAGAGGACCAGCCCCATGGCGACGGCGACGGCAACGACCGCGATCATCCGGCGCCAGGCCGGCTTGAGGGTTATAGGATTTTGCACAGCAGTCGCCGCTCCGTCACGTATCCGGCCCGTTCGTACAGGCCGCGGGCGGTGCGGTTCTCCTCGGTCACCATCAGCGCAATATACGACAGCCCGCGCTTGCGGGCCTCATCTTCGGCCGCCGCCAGCAACGCCGTGCCGATACCGAGCTCGCGCATTTCGGGCTCGACGGCCATGTAGGCAACGAACGCCTGCGGCTGGCCGGTGACGTCGTCGGGGAGATCGTCGAGCATCAGCACGAAGCCGGCTTGCTTTCCGTCTTCTTCGGCAACGAGCGCGACGTGCGAACGATCGTAGGCGAAATCCACCAGCCCGGCATATTTTTCGGCAACCGCCGCTTGGCGCGCACTTCGGAACGCCGCGGCGCTGGACATCGACGTACGCGCTCCAAGATCTTCGATGAATCGGCGATCGGCGGGGACCGCCGGGCGAACGCGCACGGCCGGCGGACGCGCTAGATGCGGCGCGAGCCGGGATCGGAGATCGGCACGCCGGACGCACATTGCGGACAAACCTGCGGGTCGAACGATTCGATCGGCAAGTCCAGCAGCGCGAAGGTGGGAACGCCGAGATCGGCTTCGCCGCGCTTGACGATCGCGCCGGCTCCCACGATCGCGGCGCCCTTCGAACGCACGACCTCGATCACTTCGCGCACCGATAAACCGGTGGTGATGACGTCCTCCACCACGAGCGCGCGATCGCCGTCGCGCACGTCGAATCCGCGGCGAAGCTTAGCGACGCCTTCTTCCTTCTCGACGAAGACGGCTTTGGTGTGCAGCTGCCGCGCCACTTCGTAGCCGAGTACGATGCCGCCGACGGCGGCGCTGACGACGACGGTCGGCCCGGCGCTGCGAAAACGGTCCGCTATGCGGGCCGCGAGCGGTTCGAGCAGCGCGGGATCTTCGAGGATGCGAAACTTCTGGATGAAGCGATCGCTGTGGCGGCCCGAGCTCAAACGGAAGTGTCCGCTCAGTAACGCGCCGCGCTCGGCCAGCGTTTCCTGCAGATCGGCGCCGCGGGTCGGGTTCATCAGCTCACCGCCACGTGCATCTCACCCAGCACGGCTTTGGCGGCCGCCAGCGGATCGGCGGCCGTCGCGATCGGCCTGCCGACCACGATGTAATCCGAGCCGGCCTCGACGGCTTGCGCCGGCGTCGTAACCCGCCGCTGGTCGCCGTGGGCTTCGCCGACCGGGCGGATTCCGGGCGTGAGCGTCAAGAAGTCCTCGCCGAAGAAGCGCTTCATGTCGCGCGTCTCGTGCGCGCTGCATACGACGCCGGAGCAGCCGGCATCGCGCGCCAGAGCCGCCAGACGCGTGGCGTTCTCGCCGAGACCGCCGTGCAGCCCGAGTTCGGCCAAGTCCTCCGCGGCGATGCTCGTGAGAACGGTCACCGCGAAGATCATCGGCGGCTTCATGCCGAGCTCGCCGGCGCGCGTTTCGGCGCTTTCGACCGCCGCGCGCATCATTTCGTGCCCCCCCAGCGCGTGCACGTTGACGATGTGCGCGCCGGGCCGCACCAGCTGATGCATCGCCGCCGCGACGGTGCGCGGGATGTCGTGGAGCTTGGCGTCGATGAAGTAACGCACGTCGCGCGCTTCGCAATACGCGAAGATGCGGTCGGCGTATCCGTACAGCGACTCGAGGCCGATCTTGAAGATCACGTCGAGATCGTAAAGTTGGTCGATCAACCGCTCGGCCTCGTCGGGGCCGGGCACGTCGAGCGCGACGACCAGTTGCGCCACTAGCTTATCACCGCAAACACTATCCTGCGTCTCCTTCGTATTGATCGGGGGTTGCAAATCCGACGTTGCCTTTGCCGACGATCTCGCCGATCGCGCGCAGGTTTCGCCGGGTGAGATACTCGGCGAGCCCGTCAACGATACGCTCGGGAATCCGCGGATCGGTGAAATTTCCGGTGCCGATCGAGACGGCGCTGGCGCCCGCCAGAAAGAATTCAAGCGCATCGCTCACCGTCTCGATGCCGCCTTGTCCGACGATCGGAATCTTGACGGCGCGTGCGGTCTCGTAGACCGCCAGCACGGCGATCGGCCGGATCGCCGGCCCCGACAGGCCGCCGGTTACGTTGCCCAATCGCGGCTTCCAGGTCTCGACGTCGATCGCCATGCCGCGGACCGTGTTGATGACGGCCAGCGCGTCGGCTCCGGCCGCTTCGGCTTCGCGTGCGATCGCGGCGATGTCGGTGACGTTTGGTGAGAGTTTGACGATGAGCGTCTTGTCGGTCGTCGCGCGCGCCGCGCGTACGACCTTGGCCGTCAGGGTTGGATCGCAAGCGAACGTCTCGCCTTCGCTGGCGACGTTCGGACACGAAATGTTGATCTCGAGGGCCGCGATCTCGGGGCGCGCCGCCAGGTGCTCGCAGACGTAGGCGTAGTCGTCGATCGAAAACCCCGCCACGCTGCCGATTACCGTCCACGGACGCCGCCCGAACTTCTCGACCTCGTGCTCGAGATACCAGTCGATCCCGGGGTTCTGCAGGCCGATCGCGTTGAGCATGCCGGCCGGCGTGTGCACCAGACGCGGGGTTGCGTTGCCTAGCCGGGGCTCGCGCGTGACGCTCTTGAGCACGACCGCGCCGATCCGGCCCAAGTCGGCGAACTGCGCGAATTCTTCGCCCGAACCGTAGCAGCCGCTGCCCATCAGCGTCGGATAGGCCAGATCGAGCTTGCCCAGACGCACCGAGAGATCCACGCCGGTTTTGGCCGTTACCATCGCAGCTCGTGCGCCCAAAAGACGGGGCCTTCCTTACAAACGCGCGCGTTGACGGCATCGGTGCCGCGGATCGGGGGAAAGTTCGGCGCTTGGGCGCTGTCGCGCGAAAGCGGAACCGTGCACCCCCAGCATCCGCCCAGGCCGCACGCGAAGGTTTCTTCCAGCGAGAGCTGCGCGCGCACGCCCAGGTCGCGCGCGACGCCGGCGGTCGCTCGCAGCATCGGGGACGGCCCGCAAGCGAGGATCAAGCCGGGCTTCCGCTTCGTTTTGGCGAGCAGTTGCGTGACGTAGCCGTGCAAGCCGGCGCTGCCGTCGTCGGTCGCCAGTTCGACCTCGCACCCTTCGCCGGCAAAACGCTGCGCTTCGACCAGCAAGTCGCGCGTGCGCGCACCGTAGTAGAGCCGCACGCGCTTTCCGGCGCGGATCAGGCGCTGCGCGGGCAGCAAGACCGACGCGATGCCGACGCCGCCCGCGACGATCGCGACGTCGGCCGGCGCGTCGTCCAGGAAAAATCCGTTGCCGAGCGGGCCGGTCACGCCCAGCTCGTCGCCCGGCCGCAGGTTTGCAAGCTCGGCCGTGCGTTTGCCGATAACGAAAAACAGAAGGCTAATTCGATCGCCCGCGGCTTCGTATATCCCTAAAGCGACCGCGGCGGATTCGCCGCGCGGCGGAATCGCCATCGCGAATTGACCGGGGACGCTTGCTTTCGCGATTTCCGGCGCCCGCAAACCGAGCAGCACGACCCCGCCGGCGAGCGGCGTGCGGTCGAGAACGCGCGTCTGGTACACCCGCGCGAAAGCGGCAAGGGAAGCGGTCACGGCCACGTTTTTCGCCTAATTTTCACAAATATCCGCGAAACGAGTGAATCTTCTTGCGTTGTCGGCCGTTATTCGGTATGTAGAGACAAGAATCTCGGGAAGGAGGGTCCGCAAAATGGCAGGCGGTGTAACGGTCTTCAAAACGCTAGCGGACGCACTTCGCGCAGGGTACCAGGTTTATGACCGTACTCCAGACGGATACCTGGTGCGCACGCGAACCGCAGCGGGCTGGGCCATGGCAATCGTCACCTGTAAGTAAACAGGCTTCTCCGACGGTACGTGTCGGCGTTTTCTTCCATACTTATAGCAAAAGCCGCCGGTCGATTCGACCGGCGGCTTTTCGCTTGTCCTAGTTGATGTCGGGAGGCCCAGCCGGCTTCTGGATCTCCGGCGTCGACCCCGGACGCCAGCCGTACGGCGGACCCGGCGGCGGAGCGGCGGCTCCCGGCGGCGGCCCGGCGTAGAAACCTTGCTGCGGATGCGCTCCGTTGACCTGCTCTTGCGGCATGAAGCGGGCTCCGGCCAGAATTGCGGTGATGATCTGCGCGATGCCGACGAACATCGGTATCAAGCCGCCGAGCATCCACGGACCGAAGTATCCGTGACCGATGAACGAGAGCCCGATCAGCAGCGCGACTCCGACCATCGTGAGCCGGATGCCTTTCGCGAGTTGCTGTTGCGCGTAATCTCCCGGAAACAAGTTCGAACTCTGGCAGCCGTCTCGCGCCGTCGCCGACGGCTGAGCGTAGCCGGCCTGCTGCCATCCCTTCGGCGGCGAACCGCTCCCGCCGTTCGGCGGAATTATGCCCGCGCGGATCATCGCCATGCGCTCGTTGTGTTTGAGCACGCGCGAGACGATAAACGCCGTCACCGGCAGTCCGAAGATGAAGAAGATGGCCGCGAGAGCGACCGTATCGCTGTCCATGGTTATTGAGCCCCGTTCGTGGTGAGATGGATGGATCCGTCGTCGCTCGAGAGGCGCATCTGCGCGCTGCCGTCGCCGACTTTGACCGTTTGTTCGGCGTTGCTGTCGCCGGACGAGGTACTACCGTCGATCGTGACCGCTCCGTCGTTGGTCGAGGCCACGACCGTTGCGTTGCTTCCCGTCTGCAGGACGGCCGTGATCGAGCCGTCGTCGGTATGCACGACGGCGTGCGAGCCCGAACCGGAGACCGCCAGACGATCGGCCTGGATGGACCCGTCTTCCGTGCTCGCGTCGAGCGAGGTCGCGGCGACGTTCGACAAACGCAGGCGTCCGTCGTCGGTTGAGAGTGCGACGTTGCCGCCGTTGACGTCGGTAGCCTCGATGCGCCCGTCGTCGCTATGCGCCGTCACGTCGCCGCGCAGGCCTTGCAGTACGATGCGGCCGTCTTGCGAGGTCACGTTCGCCCCGCCCGCGATTCCGGTTACCTCGGCTCCCGAAGCGTGCCCGATCGTGACGTGCGAGCCGGCCGGCACGTCAACGCGAATCTCTTGTTCTACGTCGCCGATCGACATGTTCAAACTATTGTTGCCCGGTCGCGTGATGCTTACCCCGCTCGCCGTGCGCTCGACGTGCAGCGGCGAAATCGTAGCCGATCCCCACATCATGCCGCTCGCGCTGGTGAGATCTTGTATGTGGACGAGTCCGTCGTTCGAGACGTCTACCGTTACGTGAGATTCCCGGTCGTCGATCGAAACGTCGGGGGAAAGGCCCGCGGCCAGCGGAGCGATCGGAGCGGCTTTAAAGTTGGCTTCGTGCCAGGGGAATCCGGCCGCGTCGGCCGAGACCCACCCTGCATGTCCGCCTTTTACCGCGTAGATCATCAGGCCGACGAGGAACACCTCGGCGGCGATGAGCATGGCGATGAGTGGGGTGCGCATTAGATGCGCGGACCCCACCCTTCAAAAGTTGGACGCTGGGCGAGTGACGAGTTCGGCTCGTCGTGCGAGGGCAGCGAGGTCCGGCCTCCGGACGGTAGTGATTTTCTAGGTAGGATGATCATGTTGGGTGGTTGCCTCCAGTTCGTTTCCTGTCCCAGATACGACCCGGCTCGCGCCTTGTTTCAGGGCCGGGAGCGAAACACTGGGGGGGCCTGGTCCGTACGCAAGACGTGTCCGCAGCACTCGCGGAGGCCCCGCGCATCGACCAGCTAGCCGCCGGTCCGGCCGACTCCGATCTCGTGGCCATGACCCTCGGCGGCAACTCCGAGGCCTTTTCGACGCTCGTGGAACGGTACGATCGGGCGGTTTACCACCTGGCCTACCGCACCTTGCACGACGTCGAAGAGGCGCGCGACGTCGCTCAGGAGGCGTTTTTCAAAGCCTTCCGGAGCCTGCGGACGTTTAAACCGGAGGCCAGGTTCTCGACCTGGATCTTTGCGATCGCCTATCATGCGAGCTGCGACCGTTTGAGCCGCCGCAAGCGTTATAGTAATGAAGAGTTGCCCGATCGCGCCGACCCCGGGGCCGGCCCGGAGGGGCAAGTCATCGCTCTGGACGAGGCCTCGCGACTGCGAGCCGCAATCGAGGCCCTCCCGGAAAAGTATCGGACGGTCATCACCCTGTATCATCTACAGGGTAAGCAGTACGAAGAAATCGCAGGGGTCCTGGGATTACCGATGGGAACGGTGAAGACGCATTTATTCCGCGCTAAAGAACAGCTTCGCAAGATGCTCGGCGCGGCGGAGGTAACGGAATCATGAACAATTACGACGACGATGCCCTGGACCGGGCCATCTTCGCGCTCCCGCTGGCGGAACCGCCGGCCGGTCTGCGAGCTTCGATTCTGAGCTCCACCGTCTACGCTCCCGCGCCCGCGTTCGCACCCTGGGAAGTCGCCGGTCTCGGCGCGATCCTCGCGATGATGGCCTGGCTGGCGATCACCGTCATCTCCGGCGGCGGCCATTTGTTCCAGGAATCCGTTCAAAGCATCGGCTTCACCCTCGGCCGCACGCTGTCCGATTTTTCGATCCTGTGGTGGCTGGCGCTGGGCGGCGCGACCGCGGTATGGATGCAGTTTTTCACCGGAACCTCATCCTTCGCTCGGGTTCCGCGGAAGGCTCAGACCCGCTCGAACCGATAAGACGAATGCATGGAGCATTCGCGCACCCCTAAGGTCCTCGTCGTCGAAGACGACGCCGCAATCGCCCGCGTCCTGCAACTCGAGCTCGAGCACGAAGGCTACGAGGTCGACGTGGCGCGCGACGGCCTCCAAGGCCTCGAGAAGGCGCTCAAAGAGCCCGACCTGGTGATTCTGGATTTAATGCTTCCGCGCATGGACGGTTCGGAAGTGTGCAGGCGCGTACGCGCCAAGAGCCGCGTGCCGATCATCATGCTCACCGCCAAGGATCGCGTGCCCGATCGCGTCGCCGGCCTCGACCTCGGGGCCGACGACTACCTCACCAAGCCGTTCGCGACCGAAGAGCTGCTGGCGCGCGTGCGCGCGCGGCTGCGCGAGCGCACGCCGCAGAGCAACGTCATCGCCTATCGCGACGTGGTCATGGACCGCGACCGCCGCGAAGTGCGGCGCGGCGACAAAGAAATTTCGCTGACCGCCAAAGAGTACGCCTTGCTCGAATATCTTCTGCTGCACCGCAACAAAGTGCACACGCGCGACGAGCTGTTCAACGGCGTGTGGGGAAGCGATTTCCTGGGCGATTCGAATCTCATCGACGTCTACATCCGCTATCTGCGCGGCAAGATCGACGACGACTTCGAGGACAAGCTGATCGGCACGGTCCGCGGCGTCGGCTATACGATCAAGGACTAGGGCCGAAGGTGCCCTCCCTCACCTGGCGCATCGCGGCGTGGTATGCCGCGCTCTTAATCCTGGTCTTGGCCGTCACCAGCGGCCTGATCGCGTGGCGCTTTCAGCAGATTCTTTCCGATGAGGCCCACTTGCGTATCGATTCGACGATGCGCGATATCGTATCGACGGTGACGCCGGTATCGGGGCCGCTCGGCATCGACGACCGCTCCGCGCAGTCGTGGCAACTGCTCCTCAACACCAACAACCTAGCGGACTGGGAGTCGCCGACGACCTTCGTGCAAGTGGACAATTCGCAAGGCTATCCGCTGGCCAAGACCTCCAATCTGGGCGGCCGCACCATCCCGAGCAATCCCAATCTCTCGGCCGGCCATCCTCGCGACTTCCGGCAAGTGAGGTTGCACGGCGAGCCCTTCATGGTCGAGGACCGCTACCTGCAGTTCGGCGATTCCGCCGCGATCCTGCACGTCGCCGAGCCCCTCGACGCGCTCAACCGCGCCTTCGCGCAAACCCGCAGCGCAACGATCGCCATCATCCTCATCGCGATGCTGGCCGTGACGGTCCTTTCGTATCTTCTTGCCTCGCAAGCGACGCGGCCGATCGAACAACTCTCCCACGCGATGCGGGAGATCGGGTCCGATCGCCTCGACCGGCGCTTGGCGTGGCCGCATCGCAGCGACGAGATCGGCCAGCTGGCCGAAAGCTTCGACGACCTGCTCGCACGGCTCGAAGAGGCGTTCGCCCGCGAACGCCAGTTCATCTCCGACGCTTCGCACGAGCTCAAAACCCCGCTGACCTCGATCAACGCCAACGCGCAAATGCTGCTGCGCTGGGGCGATCGCGACGAGCGGACGCGCGTCGAAAGCTTGAACACGATCGTGGGCGAAAGCTCGTCGCTGGCCGGCATGGTCAACGGCATGCTGACGCTGGCGAAGGCCGATCGCGGGGACGCCATTCCGACCGCGCCGCTTTCGTTGCACGAGGTTGCGGCCGACGTGGTTCAAAGCGCCGCGTCGCGCGCGAAGGACAAGAACCTCACGCTCGAACTCGGCGACGGCGACGGGCGCGTGATGGGCGATTCGCAGCTCATGCATCAACTGGTGGCAAATCTCGTCGACAACGCGATTAAGTTTACCGAGCGAGGCGGCGTTGCGGTGCGCGCCGGTTCGTCCGGCGGCCAGGCGTGGATCGAAGTTTCCGACACCGGCAGCGGGATTCCCGAAGACGAGCTCGCGCTGGTCTTCGATCGCTTCTATCGCGCCGACAAGGCGCGCTCGCGCAGCGTCGCCGGCACTGGTCTGGGGCTGGCCATCGTACGCTCGATCGCGCGCGTGCACGGCGGCAGCGTGGCGGCCGTGCGCCGTCCCGGCGGCGGCACGGTATTTCGAGCGACCTTTCCGGCAATGGCGGGTCCGCTCACGGATTCCTCATGATGGCCGCTTCCCCCGGACGTAGACTAAAGTAATGAAGCGGACCGGATTGCGGCGGGTATCCGCGGCAGCGCTTGCGCTGCCGTTCTTTCTCGCACGCCCTTGCGTAGCTTCGGCCGACCCGCAGACGTTTACGGTCGGCGGCAGTCCGGTACTCGTCGTGCAAGGCGGCGATGCCGCGATCACGGTCCACACTTGGAATCGGCCGCAAATCCAAGTCGACGGCGACGGCGGCGCCGTCGCACGCTACGTGCCCGCAGCCGTCGTCGCCTCGCATCTGCCCTCCAAGATTCCGATCTGGGCCGAATCGGGCGAAAGCCCAAGAGGCGACATGTCGTTGCCGCCCGAGACGTTCGTGCTGCCGGCGCTGCCGCAAGGCAGCCACGATGCGGTTACCGTGCGCGGCGACGGCGCGACGACCATCACGATTCCGCAAGACACCGCGTTCGTCATCGCGCGCGTCGGGCGCGGATCGATTGCGATGGACGGCTATCGCAACGGAACGTTCGTCACGATTTTGCGCAAGGGCCAAATCCGGCTCGACAACGTCGCCGGAACCGGCTTCGTGCAGGTGCTTCACGGCCGGATGACCGCGCAGAACTCGTCCTTCGAACGCGTGCGCGTGCGCAGCCTGACCGCCAACTTGGTCTTCAGCAATTGCGACGCGCGCCAGATTCAAGCCACCAGCGTGAACGGCAACATCCTGTACGACAACGGTTCGTTTCAGCCCGGTCTGGCGCGCTTCGAGTCGCAGCGTGGAAACGTCGCGCTGGGCGTCGGCAGCGGTACGGCAAGTTTCGGCGCGCACAGCGCGCAGGGCCGCGTCGTCAACGCTTACGACGGGCGCGGCGCGGACGCGTCCGCTCCGGTCGTCACCGCGACGAGCCAGACGGGCAACGTCTTGCTCTACCGCGGATCCGCACGCGACAACCTGCAGATGATGCAGCAATGGCCGCAGAGCCGCGGCATTCTCTTTCGCGCGCAAACGAACGCGCCGATACCGGTGCCGCGTGGCGCGCCGCAGCAAGTTACGGAGCCGTCCGCCAACCAGTCGCCATTCTACCGGGCGCCGGTCGAACGCACGCCCGACGCTCGAACGCCCCCGCCCGAACGGACGCAGCCGCCCGCAACCCGGCCGCCGGTGGAACGAGCGGCGCCGGCCGCGGTGCGCCATGGCGGTCCGCACGCTCCGCCGCGTCCGCCGCGGTTATAACAAGAACTTGCGCAGTACCGCCATGTCGAGCTTGAAGGCATGCTGCGGAAGCACCGCCTCGACGTGGTAGTCGCAGGCTTCTAAGAACCGTTGCGCCCCGCTGCCGTGCGGCGCTTGCGCCGTCATCTTATGGCAGTTGTAGTAGTTGGCGACGTCGGCCGCGCGCGCCAACAGCGCGCGCCCGATTCCCCGCCGGCGCGCTTGGGGCGCGACGATGAGGCCTTCTACGGTCGCGAGCGACGCGGCGATCGTGATGGTCGCGACGCCCAGCGTCGTGCCGTCTTCGACCGCGCCGAAATGGTGCCGCTGTTCGTGCCAAACGACCGTGAAACCGTAGAGCGTCTTGAGTGCTTCGCGATCGTGCGCGCGCACGAAGGCTGCGTTGGCTTCGGGCTGCACGCCGACGATCTCAACCGGCAACGGCCGCGACCTCCGTCTCGACGTCGAGCACCATGCCGTCGTACGCGGCGATGGCGCGAATGCCGAGGTCGTCTTCCAGCCGCTGCGCGAGCGCTGCCGGTCCGATTTCGAGCATCTTGGTGCCGAAGTGCTGAAAGACGGCGACCGGCGGACGCACCGTTTCGACGACGCGGCGTGCCTGATCCCAAGTAAGGTGATCCACGTCCAAACCGTCGCCGTAGCGCAGGACGTTGACGATCAGCACTTGCGGCCGATGCCGGGCGTAATCCTCGGCTAAGCCTTCGAACCAGCGGCCGCACGGCAGATACGAAACGCGCGTTTCGCCGTAGGAAAAGTGTAGGCCGTAGGTTTGAGCCGCGTGCACGTGCGCGATCGACGTCTTCAGCGCGACCTCGTCGCCGATCGGATACGGCCCGCTTTCCGCCTGCAACCGAACGACGCGGTCCGCGAAGCGGGCCGCGTACGGCAACACGACCGCACCGTCGTCGAACGCGTCGGCCGGCGCAACGATCGCCCCGCGGCGGCGAAATCCCCCGGCGGTCATCGCCTCGATCATCACGTTGACGTCGCACGAATGGTCGAGATGCTTGTGCGATAGCACGATGGCATCGAGCTCGCGCGGATTGCAGGGCGGCACCTGCGAGAGCGCGCGCACCAGCGCGCCCGGACCGGGATCGACGTGAACCTGCGTCCGGCCGAAACGCATCCACATGCCGCCCGACGCGCGAATCTGCCGTGCGACGACGAAACGAGCGCCGCCGGTACCTAAGAAACGTATGGTGGTCAAGGGCGCAAACTTGCACGGCGCGGATTGGGCGCCCTGCGTTGCTTAGCCCAGCGCGGTGATGGTCGGGAAGCTCCCGTTTAAAACCACTTGCGAGGGCCGGCCGAGCCAGCGCTCCAGCACCGTTGCATAAACGCTGCGAAAATCGGTGGTGAACGCCAAGTTACCCATGTTGGCCTGCCCGAGATCGGGATGGGCTCCGTAGAGTCCGCCTTTAACGCCGCCGCCGATCAGGAAGAGCGGCGATGCCTCGCCGTGGTCGGTTCCGCGGCTGCCGTTCTCTTCGATGCGGCGTCCGAATTCGCTGAACGTCATCGTGAGGACGCGGCCGGCGTTGCCGTGAGCGGAAAGATCGTCGTAGAATGCCGCGACCGCGTCGGAGAATTCTCCGAGCAGCCGGTCCTGCGTCGCCTTCTGGCTGACGTGCGTATCGAACGAGCCGTGCTGAACGTAGAGCACGCGCGTACCGATGTTGCTGCCGGCGATCTGCGCGGCCAGCGCGAGGCTGCGCCCCAGCGGCGTCGCGGGATAGGCTAGCGTCGGTCTTGTAGCCGGCGACCAGCTTGGGCAACTCCTCCGAACCGCGCTGCGCGTGATCTTCGATCTCCGCGACGTGGCTCAGATACGGCGACGAAAACGGAAAGCGATTGTCGTTGACGAGCTGCGTAAAGGTGTGGCGCGAATCGACGTTGCGGTCGCTGGTCAGCCCGTAGCCGCCGAGCTGAGCGATCGCGGGAACGTCGACTTTATTGCCGATCATGGCTTCGGGCAGCACCTGCGCGATGGCGACGCCGTTGAACAGATTGTCTTTGGGCAGGCCGGCCGAATCGAGGTAGCGCCCGAGCCAGCCGGTGTGTTCGTACTTCTCGGGTACCGCCGTCTGCCAGATCTCGGTCGAGCGGAAGTGCGAGTGGTCCGGGTCCGGATAACCGACGCCCTGCACGACGGCGACCATGCCCTTGTCGTACATGCCCTTGAGCGATTTCATGTTCGGGTTGAAACCGAGTTGGTTGTCGAGCGCGAGCACGTCGCTCTGCGGGACGCCGATGGTCGGGCGCAGCCGGTAGTAGTTCGGATTGCCGAACGGGACGATGCAGTTGAGCCCGTCGTTCCCGCCTTGCAGGTTGACCAGCACCAAAACGCGATCTTGCGCTGCGGGCAGCCCCGGCAACGGCGTGTCGGCGAGCGCGCGCGCGAAGACGTGGTCGGCGTTCGCTACGACGGTGATGCCGGAGAGCGCTCCTAAAATAAATCGGCCGCGTTTCATGTTGCACGTCATATCGTTTTCGCTCAATTCAACTGGTAGGCGGGCATCGCCATCGCGAGGTAGGCCGCGCCGCGCACGCGCTCTTGGTAGTTCTCGCCCGAAAACGTGCCGAGCGCCGACGTTCCCGCGCCGTTGAGGTAACCGACGAGTTGGGACGTGGCTTGCGGCGGCGCGTCGGACTGCAGGATGTTCGCGAGCAGCGTTTCGGCCGCGCGGGCAGCGTCGGCCGGCGTTTCGTTCAGCCATCCCGACTGCTGCATCATCGGTGCGTTGACCAGCGCGGCCGCAAAGTTTTGTCGTGCGATGATCGTCTGCGAGGTGATCCAGTTCTCTCCACCCGGCCACCCGGCCACGTTGGGGGGATAGAAGAGCACCTGTCCCATGGCGGCGAGCGCGCGCGGCGCGTTGGGTTGGATCTGTTGCAATCCGAACGCCTGATGCGAACCGACCACGAACTCGACCGGGCTCTTGATCAGCGCGCGGTAGGTGCGCTCGGAGAAAAATACGTTGCTCTGCAAGAGCACCGACATGACCGGCGCCAGGTTGAAGTCGTTCTTGCGAATCTGCGCGGCGACGGCTTCGATCAGTTCGGGTTCCGGATCGTTGTAGACGAAGAATCCGAGCAGCGACTGCGCCCAGAAACGCGACGCGGCCGGCTGCCGGTAAATGATGTTAACGATGTCGGAGCCGTCGAAATAGCCGGTCCGTCCCAGGAAATTCTTCTCGCCGGCATCGTGCTGACGGGGCCGCACGACGAATTGGCCGGTTTTGTAGTCGATGCTCCACCCGGTGAACGCGCGTGCCGATTCGCGCACGTCCTGTTCGGTGTAATTGCCGCGCCCGAGCGTAAACAGTTCCATCAGCTCGCGCGCGTAGTTCTCGTTGGGGTGAGATTGGTTGTTCCGCGCGTTGTCGAGGTACAGCAGCATCGCCGGATCTTGGCTCACGGCCAGCGTCAGCTGCCGCAGGTTGCCCAGCGCGTTCGAACGGAACAGTTGATTTTGCTGCCACACGATGTCCGGATAGACGCCCTTTTCGATCGCCGCGGTCGTGAAATGGCCGTGGAAGTACAGCGTCATCTTCTCTTGCAGCGGCGACGCGGTGGTCAGCATTTGGTTGAGCCACCACTCCTGCATCGAGCGGATCGACGCGCGCTCTTGCTTGCGGATATCGGCCATTGCCGCGCGGCGCGCCATGTCGCCGGCGGCGCGCAGGGCGACGACTTGCTGCCAGGGGCTCAAGATATCGTCGGGGGCGCCGGCGCTGCCGGAAAAGTGGATCAGCGATTCGACCGCCGCGTGCGGGCTCATCGCCGCGAGCGCGCGCTGCTGCCCGGGCGATCCACCGAAGCCGGCGCGGCGCAGCAAGTGGGCCGCCAAACGCTGATTCCAGGGGCCGCGGTAGGGCGCGAGCGCCTGCGACGCATCGAGCGTACCGGCCGGGCGATTGAGCCCCGCAACTGCTGCTGCTGCCATATCGGTAGTGTAACGGTTTCGAGGCCGCTTGTATCGCGGGCCGGCCCATCTTTCATCGGCCTCTCACGAACGGACCGGAACCCGGACGGCCATCGCCGAATCGCGAGGGCGATGAGTTTGATCCAGTCGTACCTCGATACGAACGGCGAAGGTTTCGCACGGAACGAAGCGCGCATGGAAGCGCTCGCCGCGGAGCTGCGCGAACGCCTGACGGCCGTGCGCGAAGGCGGCGGCCCCGACGCAACCGCGAAGCACCGCAAGCGCAACAAACTTCCGGCGCGCGAGCGGATCGACCGTTTGGTCGACCCGGGATCGGATTTTCTCGAGTTCTCGGCGCTCGCGGCAAACGGCATGTACCACGACGCTTGCCCCGCGGCCGGCATCGTTACCGGCATCGGCATCGTCGAAGGCCGGCACTGCGTCATCGTGGCCAACGACGCAACCGTCAAGGGCGGCACCTACTATCCGATGACGGTCAAGAAACATCTGCGCGCGCAGGAAATCGCCGAACAGAACCATCTTCCGTGCATCTATCTGGTCGATTCCGGCGGCGCGTTTCTGCCGCTGCAAGACCAGGTCTTTCCCGACCGCGATCACTTCGGGCGCATCTTCTACAATCAAGCGCGCATGTCGGGCAAGCGCATTCCGCAGATCGCCGCGGTGATGGGCTCGTGCACGGCCGGCGGCGCGTACGTGCCGGCGATGAGCGACGAGACGGTGATCGTCAAAGGCAACGGCACGATCTTTCTCGGCGGGCCGCCGCTGGTCAAGGCCGCCACCGGCGAGGAAGTCACCGCCGAAGATCTGGGAGGAGCCGACGTTCACACGCGCATCTCGGGCGTCGCCGATCATTTGGCCAACGACGATCCGCACGCGCTCGGCATCGTTCGCGAAATCGTGAGTAACCTGCATCGCGAACTGCCGCTGCAGTGGGACCGGATCGAACCGGTCCAGCCGAACTACCCCGCGCGCGAACTGTACGGCATCGTTCCGGCCGACAGCCGGACGAGTTACGACGTGCGCGAGGTGATCGCGCGCCTGGTGGACGCTTCGGAGTTTCACGAATTCAAAGCGCGCTACGGCGCTACGCTGGTCTGCGGCTTCGCCCACATCGAAGGCCATCCGGTCGGCATTTTGGCCAACAACGGCATTCTCTTTAGCGAAAGCGCGCTCAAAGGCGCGCACTTCATCGAGCTTTGCACCCAGCGCGGCACGCCGCTAGTCTTCTTGCAGAACATCACCGGGTTCATGGTTGGCAGAGAATACGAGAACGGCGGCATCGCTAAAGACGGCGCCAAGCTGGTGATGGCGGTGGCGTGCGCCGAGGTTCCGAAGTTCACCGTGGTCATCGGCGGAAGTTTTGGCGCGGGCAACTACGGCATGTGCGGCCGCGCGTACTCGCCGCGCCAGCTGTGGATGTGGCCCAACGCGCGCATCTCGGTGATGGGCGGACCGCAAGCCGCGAGCGTGCTCTCGACGGTCAAAGGCGAGATGTCGCCCGAAGCCAAGGCCGAGTTCGAAGCGCCGATTCTGGAAAAGTACGAGCGCGAAGGAAGCCCGTACCATTCCACCGCGCGGCTGTGGGACGACGGCGTCATCGATCCGCTCGACACGCGCCGCGTTCTGGCCATCGGACTCGAAGCGGCCGCCACCGCTCCGCAGGAACGAACGCATTTCGGCATCTTTCGCATGTGAGCACGCGGGTCGCGGTCGTGCTCGCGTACGCCGGCATGTGCCTGATTTGGGGAACGACCTGGCTGGGCATCAAGATCGCCCTGCAGTACATGCCGCCGATCGCGGGCGCGGGCGTCCGCTTCGTCATCGCCGGGTTGGCATTGTACGCGGTCGCCGCGACGCAAGGCCAGGTGCGGCCGCCGCGTGAGGTCCCCTGGAAGCTCGTCTTGGTGCTGGCCGGACTGATGTTCGGACTGAACTACGTGCTGACGTACACGGCCGAGACGCGTCTGAGCTCCGGCCTGGTCGCCGTGCTGTTCGGAACGCTGCCTTTTTTTATGTTCGCGTTCGGCGGACTCGCCGGCGAGAAAGCCACGCCGCGCATTTGGTTCGGAACGTTCGTCGCGTTCGCGGGCGTTGCGGTCATCTCGCTGGCCGGACAAGTCCGCGGCGCGCCGCTGTTCGCGCTGGCCGCGATCTGTGCCGCCGCGTCGTCGGCGGTCGCAAGCCTGTACGCGCGGCGCCACGCCCACCACGACCCGCTGCTCACGTTGCCGCCCGCGATGCTGCTGGGCGGCGTCGCGATGCTCGCAATTGGGCTAGCCGCCGAATCGGTGAACTGGACGCGCGCCGTCGAGCCGCACTCGATCTATGCGGTGCTGTATCTCGCGCTGGTGGGCAGCTGCCTAGCCTTTTTCCTCAACCTCTGGGTGCTCAAGCACCTCGAAGCGTGGATCGTCGGCCTGACCGCGCTCATCATTCCGGTCATCGCCGTCGCGGTCGGGATCGTCTTCGGCGGCGAGACGTTCACCACGCGCGAGCTTGGCGGCTCGCTGCTCGTCGTCATCGGTATGACGGTCGCGCTCACGTCGAGCAAAACGGTTGCCTCGGAGATGGCCGAAGCCGAGCGCGAAGTCCCCTAGCGCGGGAACGGGTGGGGGTACCAGTCTTTGAACGCGCGGCGTGATGTGCTTTCTTGCAGCGGTGGAGCGGAATCGAACCAGGCGAGTTCTTCGCCAACCCAGTACGTCGCGGTGGATTCGGCGGCGGAGCGATAGGCAATGCCGCGAAACTCGCCCGAATCGTAGGCGCGCTTGCCGATCGGTTGACAGCGCGCGTGCGGCACGCCGAACGGATAAGATGCGGGCAATCCGAGGTCCGCGATGCCTTCTTCGGTGACGGCGTCGAGGAGCGTGCTGCGCGGAACGTTGACTTCGAGGAGGCTCGGGCGGCGCGACGGCAGCAGATCGAAGAGCCCGATCGCGCGCCCCGCATGCTGCTTACGCGCGTTCGCCGCCGCGACGTCGAGCGTCTTGTTGAGATAGAGCGCGCCGAACGCACCGGGCGCGTTCCAGCGCGCTCCGAATCGCTTCGCGTAGCTCGTATCGAGCGGATCGCTCCACCCGGGTTTGAAGACGCGGTAGTAGGCGCCCGATCGCCGGATGGATTTCAACGCGCGTTTCGCCCGGCTCGTTCGTTCCTCTCTGGGGGACGAATCATGCGCCGGCGGTCGGTGGCCAGGTGGAAGTGCGCGCAATTCGGGCAGCGGTAAGCGTGTTGATGCTTAGGGCATGCGCGGCGCGCCTCGGCATGCGAGTCGAACGCCACCTTCACCACGCCGTCCAAACGGCGGCAGGTGCGAGGAAGGCGGATTCGCGGGACCAAGACGTGCGATCCGTTAGGCAGCGGGCGGGCTTCCAGAATGCAGTCGACCATGATGAAGGCTCCTTTGGAGCCTCATCTAACCGCGCGGCTGTGCCACCTGGGTGGCTCTCTTCGCGGCCCCTCACGTACCAGTATACGAAAAAAGGCGATGCAGATAGGCGTAGACCGCCTCCGGGCCCTCGTCGCGGATGGTTTCGAGGATCGTCTTGCCGCCCAGCCAATCGTCGGGCGTGCGCACGATCTGCGCGATCCGGGTGGCCTTGAGCTCCCGGCGCAGCACCGTCGCCAGGTCCAAAATGCGTTCGACGCTGGCCCGGCGCGCATCGGGAATCCCCGCCTCGCGCCACCCGTAGATCGACGGCGCCCGCACGTGGAACAAATCCGCCAGATCGGACTCGCTCAGTCCGAGAATCTGGCGGATTGCGTCCAGCATCGCGCCGGCGTTCTTGTCGCGCGGCCTGGTCTTGCTTATCGCGGCCCTCATGGGGCCAGTATACCAAGGTTCGTAGGAGCCTTCAAGTTGCCTACACTAGGCGAACTACTGCGGCGGAAATTTGCCGGGGTAGACGGTGAAGTAGTGGGGGTTCTGCGTCCACTTTCCGTTCGCATAAGTCAGCGTCGCCGTGGCGCTCGTCTTGGTGGGGCAGCACAGCGCGGCGTTGGCCGCGTAGTAGGGGCCGGTTAGCTGGATGGAAGCCAAACCGCCCGATGCCGGCCGGACGATCTTGGCGTCCAGGTCGCAGGCGTTTTGGACCGAGACTTCCGGGAAGATCGAGCCGGCTCGATTCGTTCCCAGAATCGTCACCAAGGCGGTACCGCAGTCCGCACCGGTTTCGTGCGATTGCACGACGAGTTGCTGCACCCCGGACTGCATCAACTCGGCTTGACCGGCGATCGAAATGGATTGCGTCGGAAACCACATCTTGCCGTCGCTGGAATGCGAGACGGCCGAGAGCGGCGGCCCGTTCTTGGGCGACTGGTACTTGAGCTCGTACGTCGAGCCGTTGATCTCGTAGATCGAGAGATACCACTGATAGAACGGCTTGTCCGCGTACGTGCCGACCTGCTTCTTACTGGTGACGGCGTGCCACTGGCTGTGCATCGCTTCGCCCGCGATATAGACCAGGAGGTTTTGAACGACCGTGCCGGGCGGCAGCGGTGAATACGTGACGTTGGCCGGCTCGTCGGCACGCGCCGGATGCGCGAGCGAAGCCAGCGCGGTGAGGGACGCCAAGGCCAGGACGGCCAGGAACGCGCGAATCCGCATCAGACGATTCTCCCCTTACGATAAGTGCGTGAGGATGTCAGGGGGGACGCTATTCGACCGGAACTCGGCTAGTTCCCTAAATGCCCGCGTACCATTCGTAGCCTTGGTCTTCCCAGTAGCCGCCGCGACCGGAATAAATGTTGGCAAAGCTGCCGACGACCTCGATGCGCCCGACCCACTTGGCGCTCTTATACCCGAGCTGGGTGGGAACGCGCAGCCGCACCGGCGCGCCGTGATCGGGATCGAGCGGCGCGCCGTTGAGCGCCATCGCGAGCAGCGCTTGCGGGTGGCCGGCCTGATGCATGTCCAGGCTTTCGTAGTACGGCGTCCCGCTCTCGTCGCTGTCCATGCAATGAAAGACGACGTAGCGCGCGTCCGCGCGCGGCGCCACCTTCGCAAGTAGATCGCTCACGCGAACGCCGCTCCACTGCCCGATCGCGCTCCAGCCCTCGACGCAATCGTGCCGCGTGATCTGCGTCACCTGCGGCATCGCCTGCAGCTCGGCGAGCGTAACTATGCGGCGGTGCTCGACCGAACCGTCGACGACCAGGCGGTACGAGCGGAAGTGGTCGCGCACGAGGCTCGCGTAGTTCGACGTGTTCGGCGTCGGAAAGCCGTTGGTGCGAAAGTTCCGGTCGACGTCGCCGGGTTTGTATTCGCGCGCCAGGCCGCGCGTACCGATGAGCGCGTGGTCGAGGCCTTCCGCCGATGCTAAAATGCGCTGCACGCTCGTGTTGTCGTTGAGCGCCGTTCCGATCGGCGCGCAGCCGGTGAGCGCGGCGGCAACCGACGACGCCAAGAAGATCCGGCGCTTCATACGCCCGTCTCCTCGCCGGGTTTCAAGCGATACCAGCCGGTGATCATCGAGCGCATCTGGTTCACGACGCCTTGCGTCGCGACCTGGAACGTGTGCACCGCGAAAAAGCCGACCAGCAGCACCATCCCGACGAAATGCCAGAGCCGTGCGAATTGCCGCCCGCCGAATGCGACCGTAAGCGGATTGGCGATGGCGTCGATCCCGGGCGAGAGCGCGAGTCCGGTCAGCACCACCAGCGGCGCCAGCACGAAGAGGATCGTCGTGTACGCGGCTTTCTGCAGCGGGTTGTACGTACCGTGCGGCGGCGGCGCTTTGCGCAGCTTCAAATAATACGCTTGCATCGGCCAGAGCTTCGGAAGGTCGCTGGGCCGCAGGACCATTTCGCGCAAGCTGCCTTTGATCGCGGCCGACAGCAGCCACGCTAGCCAGCACACGATGCCGACCCATGCAAAAAACAGATGCCAGCGCCGGCCGCTCGCCAGATCTTGCGGCGACGGGATCGTGATCCAGCCGGGAAACGCGCGCGCGCTCTTGCCGCCCATGCCGTCGTCCACCCAGCCGAGCCACCCGGTCGTCGTGAACGTGCGTCCGAGCAGCGTCGTCGCGCCGGCGCCTTCTTGCGGCGAACCGATCGAGAGGACGCGGCGCGCCGGGTCGCTTTTGTCGGACGCGTCCAGGTACGGCGCGGCGTTGAAGATCTGCAGCCCCGACGAAATCAGCACGCCGAAGGCCACCACCCACACCCAGTGGCTCAGGCGCGTCAGCGCGGCGTAACGGTAGACTTTGCGCTCCCCTTGAATCATCCGGCCCTCATCATAGGCGATAACGCTCCCCAGGCACACCTGGATGATGCCAAGAAACCGCCCCAGACCATGGCAGCCGTCAATCTATCCGTAGAGCGCTCGGTCGCGCGCGTCACGCTGGCCAGGCCGGAGGTCCGAAACGCCTTTAACGCCGAGGTGATCGGCGAGCTGCGCGAGATCTTCGAGCAGCTCGCCAAGCACGAGACCGTTCGCGCGATCGTCCTGGCCGGTGAGGGAAACGTCTTTTGCGGCGGTGCCGACGTCAATTGGATGCGCGACTCGCTGGCGCTCTCGTTCGATCAAAACGTCGGCGATGCCGAACGCATGAGCTCGATGTTCCGCGCCATCGATCGCTGCCCGCATCCGGTCGTCGCGCGAATTCAGGGTGCGGCGCTGGGCGGCGGCGCCGGACTCGCCGCCGTGTGCGACGTCGCGGTCGCGAGCGACGACGCCGTCTTCGGCTTCACCGAAACCAAGCTTGGGATCATCCCGGCGGTCATCTCGCCGTTCGTGCTTGCCAAGATCGGGCGTTCGCAGGCGCGCGCCTACTTTCTGACCGGAGAGCGCTTCGATGCGGAGCGGGCGCGCGAAATCGGCTTGGTGCATCGCGTCGTTCCGATCGCGCAGCTCGACGTCGAAGTCGACAGCGTCGTCGCCGAATTGCTCGCCTCGGCGCCGACGGCCGTCGCCGCGGCCAAGCAGCTCGTCGTGGACGTAAGCGACGCCGACTACGATGCGACGCTTTCGCTTACGAGCAACGCGATCGCGCGTCAGCGGGTGAGCCCCGAGGGACAAGAAGGCCTTCGCGCGTTTCTCGAACGCCGCAAGGCGAACTTCGCCGAGTGATCGGCCGCCTGCTGATCGCCAATCGCGGCGAAATCGCCGTGCGCGTCGCGCGCGCGGCCCGCGAGATGGGGATCGTTCCGCTCGGCATCTATTCCGAGGCCGACGAGGAAGCGTATCACGTTCGCTTCATGCACGAAGCCGTCTGCGTCGGTCCGGCGCCGGCGGCCGATTCGTATCTAAACGTGGCCGCGGTCGTCTCGGCCGGGATCGCGATGCGCGCCGACGCCGTGCATCCCGGTTACGGATTTCTCTCCGAGCGCGCGATCTTCGCGCGCGCCGTGCACGACGCCGGGATGATTTTCGTCGGACCCTCGCCCGACGCGATGGACGCGATGGGCAGCAAGATCGAGGCCAAGCAGCGCGTGCGCGCGTTCGACGTCCCGGTCGTCCCCGGATACGACGGCGAAGCACGCTCCGTCCAAGCCCTGCGCGCGGAGGCCGAGCTGGTCGGCTTTCCGCTGCTCATCAAAGCCAGTGCGGGTGGCGGCGGCCGCGGCATGCGCGTCGTCGAGTCGGACGCCGCATTTGAGGAAGCTCTGGCGGCGGCGCAGCGCGAAGCGCTGGCGGCCTTCGGCGACGATCGCGTGCTGCTCGAGCGCTACCTCACCGGCCCGCGTCACATCGAATTTCAAATCTTGGCCGACGCGCACGGCAACACGATCCATCTAGGCGAACGCGAGTGTTCGATTCAGCGGCGTCATCAGAAGATCGTCGAAGAGGCGCCGTCGGTGGCCCTCGATCCCGTGCTGCGCGCCGAGATGGGCGCCGCCGCGGTGCGCGCGGCGCAGTCGGTCGGCTACGTCAACGCCGGAACCGTCGAGTTCATGCTCGACCGGGACGGCAGTTACTACTTTCTCGAGATGAACGCGCGCCTGCAAGTCGAGCACCCGGTGACCGAACTGGTCTACGGCCTCGACCTCGTGCAATGGCAACTGCGCATTGCAAACGGCGAACGCCTGACGATCGCACAAGACGACGTGCGTCCGCGCGGCTGGGCCATCGAGGCCCGCATCTATGCCGAGGATCCCGCCAACAACATGCTTCCTTCGACCGGAACGATCGCGCTGTGGGCGCCGCCGGAAGGCCCCGGCATCCGGCTCGATTCCGGCGTGACGGCCGGCAGCACGGTCGGGCTCTACTACGATCCGATGCTCGCCAAGCTCATCGCATCGGGTAGCGATCGCGCGGGCGCCATCGCCCGCCTCGAAGGCGCGCTAGCGAATTTCCACGTTGCCGGCATTCGGACGAACGTTCCGCTGCTGCTGTGGATCGCGCGCAATAAGGCGTTTCGAGCCGGCGAAACGACGACGAGTTTTCTCGCGCAGCATCTCGACGAAGCGGCCTTCGCCGCCGCCGCTCCGCCGCCCGAAGCGATTTCCCTCGCGATCGGTGCGCTGCTAAGCTCGGGCCGCGCACCGTGGCGCCTCGGAAACGTCGGGATCCCGATCGCGCTGGATTGCGACGGAACGCAAACGCGCGTCATCGCCTCGCAAACGGCGCGCAACGTGTGGGCCCTCGACGGCGACGTAAAGGGCTTCGCCATCGTCAAACGCCGCGGCGACAGCGTGAGCGTGCATCCCGAAGGCGGCGTTCCCATAGAAAGTACGGTGCACGTCGACGCCGGCGGTATCGAGGTTGGGTGGGGCGGCGGCAGGTACCGCTTCACGTTTGCATCGCCGCCGTCGGCCGGCGAAACGGGCATGGCCGCCGCAAGCACAACATCCGGCCGCATCACCGCGCCGATGCCGGGCAAGATCGTCAACGTCGCGGTCGCTGCGGGCGACACCGTTGCACCGCACGCGCTGCTGGTGGTACTCGAAGCGATGAAGATGGAACACCGTATCGAAGCGTCGGCGGCCGGTGCGGTCAAAGCCATCCTGGTCGAGAAGGGCCAGATCGTAACCGCCGGCACGCCGCTGGTCGAGCTGTCGTGAACGGCGCCGGCCAGAAACGCACGCTGGTCATGGTGGCCGGCTTCAACCAGCCGCCCAGCGATTGCGATCACCTGTTTCAAGGCCGCGACGGCATCCCGGGTTTAAACGGCTACGGTTTCGAGTGCATCACGTTCGACCGCGAAGTGACGCGCTTGCGCGACCGGATCGATCGCTTCGCCGAGTTCCTCACGATCTTGCGCAGCGAGCGCTCCGACTCGGGTCCGTTCGTGCTGGTCGGGTATTCGCTGGGCGGACTGGTCGTGCGCGGCTTTTTGCGCGCGTTCCCCGAACGCGCGAACGAGATCCATTGCACCGCGATGATCGGCACGCCCAACTGGGGCCTCACGACGCTGGGCGGCAAACAACTCGCGCAGGTGCTGGCCGTACCCGACAAGGCAATGGACGATCTCGATCTCGATTGCGACTTCATGCGCTGGCTCAACGGCACGGGCGGCCACTGGAACAAAGGCACGTGGGTGCTCGATGCCGAGCCGTGGATCGGGCCGCCCGGCGCCAAGCTGCTCACGATCCAAGGGCTCATTCCGGCGCGCGGCGGCGACAACGATGGGCTGGTTTGGGGCGACTCGTCCACGCTGGGAAGCCGGATTCCGGCACAGTTCATCATCGGGCGGCACTGCAATCACATGAACGTGATCGGCAACTTCGACCCGCTGGTCTTCGCGCTCAAACAGTTCGTCGTCAACAACCGCGTCTGGCCGCACACGGTGCGCGCGATCGCCCGGCTGGCCGGCATCGCGCAACCTTTGGCCCACGCGGCCGTGTAGCAGACAACGATGAGCAAACTTCCGGCTTCGGTCACTCTCTGGGAAATGGGCGCGCGCGACGGGCTGCAAAACGAGCGCGCCGTTATCGCGACGGACGACAAAGTCCGCTTCATCGATCTGCTCTCGCAAACCGGGCTGCGCTGGATCGAAGCCACCTCGTTCGTGAGCCCAAAAGCGATCCCGCAGCTCGCCGACGCAGCCGAGGTCTTTGCGCGCATCGAGAAGGCGCCGGGCGTGCGGTATCCCGTGCTGGTGCCCAACGTCAAAGGCTACGAGCGCGCCAAAGCGGCCGGCGCCGACAGCGTCGCGGTCTTCACCGCGGCATCCGATCGCTTTACCAAGCGTAACATCAACATGACGGTCGATGAGTCCATCGAGACCTTCCGCGACGTGGTGCGTGCGGCCAAGGCCGACGGCGCGTTCGTGCGCGGGTACGTGTCGACCGCATTCGGTTCGCCGTTCGGCGATACGGTTTCGCCGCGGAGCGTCGTCGACGTGAGCCTGAAGCTCCTCGAGATCGGTTGCGACGAACTTTCGATCGGCGACACCATCGGCGTCGGCGTGCCGAGCCAAGTGGACGAACTCGTGCCGCTGCTCGCCAAGCAGATTCCGCTCGACCGCATCGCGATGCACTTTCACGACACGCGCGGTACCGCGCTCGCCAACGTCTATGCCTCGCTGCAAAACGGCATCGCGATCTTCGATTCCAGCGCCGGCGGGTTGGGCGGATGCCCGTACGCGCCCGGCGCGACCGGCAACGTCGGCACCGAAGACGTGCTCTACCTGCTGCATTCGATGGGAATCCAAACCGGCGTCGATCTAGACAAAGTGCGCGCGGCGTCGCGCTTCATCGCGGGCGCCATCGATCACGAGCTGACCTCAAAGGCCTGGAAGGCGCTCGAAGCGGCCGACGCACGCGCGACCGCATGACCGTTCCGGCGGGACTCCGGCTGGCGGTGCTGGCGCCGATTTCGTGGCCGTGCCCGCCCAAAGGCTATGGCCCCTGGGAACAGATCGCGTTCAACATCGCCGACGGCATGCGCAAGCGCGGCCTCGACGTCACGCTCTTTGCAACCGGAAACTCGCGCTTCGGCGGCGCGCTCGCGTCGGTCGTTCCGGCCGGGCTCAACGAAGACCCGGCGCTTAACGGCGAGGTGTACACGGCGCTGCATATCGGCGAGTTGTTCCGGCGGGCGGGCGACTTCGACCTGATTCACAACAATCTGGATTGGAAGCCGATGACGTACGCGCTGGCAGGCACCGCGCCGCCGCTGCTCACGACGATTCACGGCTTCTCTTCACCGCAGATTCTGGCCGCGTACTATGCATGCGCCTGGCGCAGCTTCTACACGTCCATCAGCAACGCCGACCGCGACCCGGGCCTTTCGTATCTCGCGACGACGTACAACGGCATCGACCCCGCGCAATTCACGTTTAAGGACAAGCCCGGTGAGTATCTGGCCGCGCTCGGGCGTTTTCATCCGGAAAAAGGCATCCATCTGGCAATCGAGATCGCCAAACGAGCCGGCGTGCGCTTGAAGATCGCGGCGATTCCACAAGACGAAGCGTACTTTCGCGAGCGGATCGAGCCGCACGTGGACGGCGACCGCGTGCAATTCCTCGGCGCGATCGAGGGCGACGCGCGCAACGAATTGTTGAGCAACGCGCTGGCGCTCGTGCACATGACGACGCGCCCCGAGCGCTTCGGTCTTACGATGATCGAAGCGATGGCCTGCGGCACGCCGGTGCTCGGCGCGGCGATGGGCTCGATCCCGGAGATCGTCGTGGACGGCAAGACTGGATACGTTTGCGCGGACGTCGACGCGGCGGTGGCGGCCATGCCGCGTCTCGCGCACCTCGATCGCCGCGCGTGCCGGGCACGGGTCGAAGCCGAGTTCACCATCGATCGCATGATCGATCGCTACCTCGCGGTCTACGCACGCGCGCTCGAAGAAAAACTCCCCGGGCCGCCGTCGCCCGAGGAGTTGCGTGCGCGAGCCCACGACTGGTGGGACCGCCCGATGGCCTTTACGGATCTCCCCGCAAAGCCGCGGAGCTTTTAAGGGGCTCCGTTGCTGCCGACCGCGGCGGGAACGTTCGAATGCAGTCCGTGTTCGTTGCCCTCGGAATCCGCGAACACCGCCCAGCCGCCCCACGGTTCGGTTCGCGCCGTTTCGGTAAATTTGACTCCGCGTTGTTCCAGCAGCTTCTGCTCGTCGTACACGTTGTCGACCTCGAGAACGACGCCGCTAAGGCCGCCCTTGTGTTCGGAACCGTCGGGGCTGTAGGTGCTGAGCGTAAACGACGTTTGCGCGCCCTTTGGCGCGACCGTCACCCAGCGATTTTCACCCATGGGAACGTCCATGGTCTTTTCCCAACCGAGTTTGTTCGTGTAGAAATCGATCGCGCGGTCGACGTCCTTTACGCGCACGGTAACGATAGAGACGTACATAGCTCGACTCCTGGCAGAGACGAGAGAGGGACGGCTCCCTTCGCGTACATGGGCGCCCTCCCTTTTCATAACCCTTCGCTCCCGGGACGGTCAACCGAGCTCCGGGCAGGCATTAGAATTGGCATAGGGCAGCACGATTTACGGCCGAGATGCGTAATGATGGTGTAGGACTTCGAATCGAGGGAACGATGAAAATCCTGATCGGATCGGTACTGGCAGCCGCGCTGGGGCTCTCGCTCCTGGCGACCGCGGCGCCGGCGAGCGCTCAAGGTTACGGGCACGGCGGCGGCTATCACGCCGCCGCCGGCTGGCACGGCAATAGTGGCTGGCACGGCAACAACGGCTGGCACGGTAACAGCGGCTGGCACGGTAACTACGGCTGGCATGGCAATTACGGCTGGCGCGGCGGTTACTATTCGCATCCCGGCTACGCACGCTGGTATCCGCGCCCGTATTACGGGGGTTACTACGGCGCGCCGGTTTATTACGCGTCGTATGGCGCGCCCTACGCTTACTACAACGGCTGGTACGGATACACGCCGTACGGCTGGGCCGGTTACTATTGGAATGGCGGCTGGTACCACCACCGCCGCTGGTCGGGCGGAATCTTCATCTACTTCTGACGCGCGCGTCTAGGCGCTACGGCAGAAAGGTCACCTCGAGTTTGTTTCCGTCGGGGTCCGCGAAGAACACGGCGTAATAGCCGTAGATCTCTTCCGGACCTTCGACGTCTCTCGCGCCGGCCGCGCGAGCCGCCACGGCGACCGCATCAACTTCTTCTCTGGTCGCCGCATGCAGAGCGATCCTCGTCTGCGACGCGGTCATCTTCGGATCTTCGGTAAAGCCGATCCATTCCGTCGCGTACGCCATGACGCCGGGTATCGCGTCGTAGCTGATCCATTCGCCCTCGCCGTCGCTGCGCCCGAGGCCGAGCGGTTTGCAAATCGCATCGTAAAACGCGCGCGACCGCTCTCGATCGCGCACCCGCAAATCAACATGGGACAGAACCCGCCGGCCCTGGACGTACTCTCTCTTTTCCATTACGGTCCGCCGCGCGTCCACCAGGTGCCGGCCGGCGTGTAGACGCCTGAGCCTTCTCCCCAGATCACGTGGTTGACGCCGTTGCCGTCAACGGAAGTCCGAGATAATCGCCGCCCGGAAAGTCGAATCCGTCGGCGTGCTTGTAAGCCGCGCCGTCGCCGCGATCGGAGAGACGAACCGGTGCGGTCCAACTCGCGCCCGCGTCCGTGCTGCGCGCGTACCAGGTGTTCCAAGCATGGTGGCCGTTGCGGTTGTCTTGCCAAACGAGCCGGAAATCGCCGGCCGCCGGACCGGCCGCCAAAGCCGGACTCGTATTGTTTCCTCCCGAGCTCACGAGCATGGGAGCGCTCCACGACGAGCCGTCGTGACTGCGCTTCACGTAGAGCGCGTTGGGGCCGCGGCGCGCGGCGTTCTGCGCGTACGCGAAGACCATGCTGCCGGCGCGATCGATGCCGACCGCGGCTTGTCCGGTGAAGAAATCGGGGTAGCACTCCTTATACGGACACGGCTCGCCTTCGTGCGTGGACGCCAGATTCTTCGTGACCCACGTCTTGCCGCCGTCGGCCGAAGACACCAGGCCGATCTGTCCGTCGCCGGTTTGGTTCTTGCCGGTTTCGGCGTCAACCGAAAACCAGACCGAACCGTTAGGCGCCAGCGCGCCGCCGTACGGATAGTACCAGAGATGCCGGGTGGTCGCGCGCACCGGCGCAGCCCACGTCATGCCGCCGTCGTGCGAAGCCGCAACGTGCAGCGCGTATCCGGTGCTGAATCCGACGTAGACGTCTTTGCCCGACGGCGACACCAGCAGAATCGGCTTGTCGCTGTACTTGAGGGCGCGGTCGAGGCGCACCGGCGCGCTCCACGTGCGGCCAAGGTCGCGCGAGCGCGTGAAGACGACGCCGGGATCGAAGTTGTTCAAACAAATAGCGTAGATCGTACCGGCCGCGACTTGCAGCTCGGGGTCGTATTGGAAGTTGGGCTTCTTGGCGACGTTGAGACAGAGATGCTGCGGCGCGCTCCAGGTCACGCCGCCGTCGCCGGATGCGCGCAAGAGCAGGTAGTCGTCCGGCAGCTGCTCGGTCGTCATCTGGTAGACGCGTCGCGAATTCGGATCCGCGGCCACGGCCGGCTCCCACGTATACTGTTGCGCTTGGCCCCAGCGACGCTCGCTATCGAACGGCGCGGGGCTGCCCGCTGCAACCGGTGTCTTGGCGGTTTGCGGCGCGCACGATGCGAGCGCCGACGCGCACGCGAACGCTACGGCGGCTTTTCGTACGAACGTTGCCGCAGAAATGTTAGGCGCCGTCGTAGGCTGCCTTGAGCGCGGCGACGTCGATCTTGCTCATCTGCAGCATCGCCTGCATGACGCGGTCCGATTTTTCGTCGTCCGGATCGTCGAGCATCTCGGGCAGCACCGTCGGAATGATTTGCCACGACAGCCCGAATTTGTCCGTCAGCCAGCCGCAGCGGCTCTCTTCGCCGCCCTCGGAGAGCTTCGCCCAAAAATAGTCCACCTCGGCCTGCGAATCGCAGCTCACGAACAGCGACGCCGCCGGCGTGAATTTAAAGTGCGGACCGCCGTTGAACGCGACGAACTCCATGCCGCGCAGCACGAACGGCACGCCGCGCGCGCTGCCGTCCTCGCCGCGTGAAACGTCGCCGACGCTGGAATCCTCGCCGAAGATTCCGACGTAGAACGTGGCCGCTTCTTCGGCGCGGTCGTCGTACCAGAGGAATGGCCGGATTTTCTGCACGCGTCTCTCCCTTATTTCGTCCAGCGCAGTAGCGCGTGCGCGGACTTGGCGTGCTCGATGGCGGCGTCCTCCACCGGACCGTCCAGCAACATCGTGAAGTGGCCCATCTTGCGTCCGGCGACCGCATGCTTCTTTCCGTAGAGATGCAAGACGATGGACGGGTCGGCCAGCAGTTCGGGAATGCCGCTGAGGCGGTCGCCGGTTCCGGTTCCGAGCACGTTCATCATGATCGCGTTGGAGAACAGGTGCGGCGGCGCGAGCGGCAGCCCGCAGATCGCGCGCAGGTGCTGCTCGTACTGCGAGCAGCGCGTCGCGTCGATCGTGTAGTGCCCACTGTTGTGCGGCCGCGGCGCGATCTCGTTGACCAGCAGTTCGTTGGCCGCCGTGAGAAAGAATTCGACGCAGTAGGTGCCGACGATGCTCAGGCGCTCGCCGAGCTTGGCCGCCATCATCTGCGCCCGCGCGGCCGTTTCGCTGGGGACGCGCGCCGGAACGATGGTCATGTACAGAATGCCACCACGGTGTTCGTTTTCACAGACCGGATAGGTGACGATGGCATTTTTTTCATCGCGCGTCGCGATCACGCTCAGCTCGCGTTCGAACATCACCAGCCGTTCGTAAATCAGCGGCGCAGCCCCGGCTTCGGCCAGCACCGCACGCGCCTCCGAGAGATCGTAGACCCGCCACTGGCCTTTGCCGTCGTAACCGCCTTCGGACGTCTTGAGCACGCCGGGGAAACCGAGCTCGTCGGCGGCCCGCTCCAAATCCGCCTCGGTGTTGATCGGCGCGAAGCCCGTCGTCGGAATGGCGCAGTCGCGCACGAAGCGCTTTTCGAGCAGCCGGTTTTGCGTCACGCGCAGCACCTCGCTCGACGGGGTAACGTGGTAGCCGAGCTTTTCGAGATGGCGCACCGAGTCGATCGCGATGTTTTCGAATTCGTAGGTGACGACGTCGGTGCGCCGGCCGAGCTCGTCGACGGCTACGATGTCGTCGTAAGCGGCGACGATTTGGTCGTCCGCGACTTGGCCGGCCGGCGAGCGCTCTTGGGGATCGAGTTCGATGACGTCGTAACCCATGCGTTTTGCGTCGAGCGCGAACATGCGCCCGAGCTGGCCGCCGCCGATGACGCCGATGGTGTGGATCACTTCTTCTTGCGGGGCGTGCTCGCGGCGGCGACTTCGTGCATGCGCTCGACGAATTGCTGCAGGCGTTTTTCGACCGCGGGATCGGTCAAGGCGACGATGCGGGCGGCAAAGAGCGCCGCGTTGACCGCACCGCCGATGGCCATCGCGGCGACCGGCACGCCGGCCGGCATCTGCACGATCGAGAGCAGCGAGTCCATGCCCTTGAGGGCTTTGGTTTGCACCGGCACGCCGATGACCGGCACCAGGGTCTTGGCGGCGGTCATGCCCGGCAGATGGGCCGCCCCGCCGGCGCCGGCGATGATGACCGCAATCCCGCGCTCGCGCGCCGACGCGGCGTAGGCGAACATTTCGTCCGGCATGCGATGCGCCGAGACGACGCGCATCTCGCACGGGATCTCAAGTGCGTCGAGCGTCTCTTTGGCCGGCGCCATGGTGTCGCCGTCGGAACTGCTGCCCATGATGATCCCGACCACGGGTTTATCCGCATCAGACATAAGTGGCCGATTCGAGTCCAAACGCTTGCCCCCTGGGCTTCGGCAGACGCGCGGCGAAAGGCAGCAATGTGGACCGCTTTCTGCTCGGCATCAACTATTGGCCCCGGCAGTCCGCCATGTACGCATGGGAGCACTTCGACGTCGGTGCGATCCGCGAAGACATGGCGCGCATCAGCGAGCTCGGGCTGAGCGTGGTTCGCTTTTTCCTGACGTGGGAAACCTTTCAGCCTAGCGCGGACAAGATGGACCCCGCCGCGTTGCGCCGCTTCGATCTGATGATGCAGATGATCGACGACGCCGGGCTGCGCGCCATGCCGACGCTGTTCTGCGGTCACATGAGCGGCGTCAACTGGCTGCCGGATTGGACGCTCGATCCCGGTACGCCGCACGGCCGCTTTCGTACGGTTACGAACGGCACGACATCGCCCTACGGCATCGGCGACTTTTACGCCGACGAAAAATTACTGCGCGCGCAAGAGTTGTTCGCGCGAGCGGTCGGCGAACGCGCGCGCGACCATCCGGCCATGTACGTGTGGGATCTCGGCAACGAGTTTTCCAACCTGCGCGAACCGCGTACGCCGCAAGATGCGGCCGATTGGAGCGCCCGCCTCACCAGCGCGTTGACCGAAAGCTCGGGTGCGCCGTGCACCGGCGGCACGCACGGCGAAGATCTCGAACGCGACCGGCACATCCGGCCGTCGAGCATCGCCAAACCGTGGACGTTCGCAACCATGCACGGCTATCCGGTCTACAGCGCCTTCGCGCGCAGCCGCTTCGATCCCGAGGTCGTCCCGTTTCTCGCCCAGATCATGCAGTCGTGCAGCGGCAAGCCGGTGCTCTTTTCGGAATTCGGCAATCCGTCGTGCCCGCCGGGAACCGTCTCGCCCTACGACCGGCTGCCGCTGCCGGGCGAGGCGCCGCTCGATCCGCGCGCGATTCCTCCCGATGCGGCCTCGTTTGCGTGTTTGCAGGAGGAAGAGATGGCGCAATACGCCCACGCCGTGCTCGACTGTCTGCAAACCCGCGGCGCCCTGGGCGCGTTCTGGTGGTGCTGGGCCGATTATGCGATCGAGCTGGCCGACCGGCCGCCGTTCGATTTGGCCCCGCACGAGCTCCGGTTCGGCATCGTCCGCGCGGACGGCGGCTATAAGCAAGTCGCGTCACGCGCTGTCGAGCTTTGCCAAGGAAGACCGGCAGATCGTCGGAGCGCAGCCGCCGCTCGTTACGGAAGACGCTTATTATGCAAGCCTGCCCGAAGGGATCCTGATTGAGTATCGAGCCTACTGCACCGCTTACGCCTAATTCCGCAAAGAAAGTCATCGTCGTCACCGGTGCCAGTTCCGGCATCGGGCGCGCGCTCGCGCTCGCGGCCGCGAAGGCCGGCTATCGGGTGATGCTGGTCGCGCGGCGGCAGGCGCGCTTAGAGGAAGTTGCGGCCGAGATCGGCTCGGCCGGCGGCGAATGCGCGCTGCTCGTCGCCGACGTTACCGATACGAACGCGCCGTCGCGTATCGTGGACGCGACGCGAAAAGCGTTCGGACGCATCGACGTAATCGTCAACAACGCCGGCGTCGGCGCGCCGGGCACGCTGCTGGAGCAGAGCGACGACGCGATCGAATACCAGTGGCAGTTGCACGTGGCCGCGCCGCTGCGGCTCTCGCGCATGGCTTTGCGCGACTTGCGCGCGACCGGCGGACAGTTGCTGTTCGTCGGATCGGGGTTGGCGCGCGTACCCGCGCCGGGCTTCGGCGCGTATTGCGCAGCCAAAGCGGCCGTTCGAGCGGCCGCGATTCAGCTGCGGCGCGAACTGGCACGCGACGGTATCGCGGTGACGTACGTGGACCCGGGCGCGGTCGACACGGAGTTTTCGCAAGCGTCGGGGATGGCGCGCGCCAAGGAAAAGGGCGGCATGGCCGTCGCGCCGGATCGCGTTGCCCGCACGATTCTGCGCGGCATCGCACGACGTGCGCATCGCATCAACGCGACGCCCTGGCAAACCGCGGCGGTCGTGGTCGGCGAATGGTTCCCCGGCGTCGCCGACGCCGCCATGAAGAATATTGTCGACGCGCCCGCGCCGCCGGTCGAGCGCACGATTCAGGCGACGCGCCAACAGCCGGTGTTGGCGCAGGCACCCACAGCGGTCGAGCCCGAGGCGGCGGCGATGCCGCTCGACGCCTTCGATACGGCTCTGGCGCCGGTCGCGCGGCGCATGGAGCGCGTGAAGTTGCCGCCGGACTTTTTGCGCGAGACCCTGGTCCCGTTCAACGAAATCGAACTAGGCGAACTGGCAATGCGATGGGCGGGAATGCCGAACAAGAACGAGCGCGCGGTGTTGCGCGAGGCCCTCGACGCGCTCGCGGGCGCGGGTTACTTGGCGGCTTCGGGAAGCGAGACGTGGCGCGTGCTGCGCGCCGCCGACTGACGCAGATACTTGATGCCGAGCGAGACGAAAAACAGCACGGTCGCGACCAGCACGATCGTGGCGCCGCTCGAGCTGCGCAGATAATACGAAAGATACAGCCCACCGACCGACGAGATCGTTCCTAACACCGCCGCCAGCGCCATCATCGTCGAAAAGCGCCGCGTGAGCTGATAAGCTGCGGCCGCCGGCGTGACCAAGAGCGCCGCGACCAGCACGATGCCGACCGATTGCAGCGCCACGATGATCGTGAGCGCCAGCATCACCAGCAGAATATATTCGTACGTGCCGGCGCGGATGCCGCCGGCCTGCGCGACGATCGGGTCGAACGACGTGTAGAGCAGCCCGCGAAAAAGCACGATGGTCAGGATGCCGACGATGCAACCGAGGATGCCGATGAGCCACACGTCGTTGGGTCCGACCGACAGGATGTCGCCGAAGAGAAAGCTCTGCAAGTCGATCGCGTAGTTGCGCTGCTGGCTCATGAGAAAGACGCCCAGCGCGAACGCGCCGGTAAAGAGCACGCCGATGGTGGTGTCGAGCGAGATGCGCCCGCGCCGGTGGACGAAGCCGATGCCCAGCGCGGTGACGACCGCGACGATGGCCGCGCCGATATAGAAATTCGCGCCGCGCAAGTACGCGATGACGATGCCGGCAAACGAGGCGTGCGCGATGCCGTCGCCGATGAACGCAAGTTTGCGCAGCACCACGTACGTACCCATCGTCGAGCAGAGCAACCCGACCGCCAGCGCCGCGATGAAGGCCCGCTGCATGAAATCGTAGCGAAACGGCTCGAGCAGCGCGTCCACGCTAGACGTGGATCTCCGGGTGCTGGGCGTGATCGGCGTGCGGAGCGTGATCGGTGCGCAGGTGGCCGTGGGTGTGCGTGTGCTCGCGAATCGCCGAGTACGTGCCGGAGGCAACGACTTCGTCGGGCGTGCCGAGTGCCAGAACCCGTTTGTCGAGCACCATCAGCCGGTCGAACCAGTCGTCCACGCGGTCGAGATCGTGCGTGCTCATCAGCACCGGCATGCCGCCGGCGACGAGGCCGCGCACGACCACGCGCACCGCTTCTTCGGTCGCGGCGTCCACGCCGGTGGTCGGTTCGTCGAGCAGCAAGAGTTGCGGTTCTTGCGCGATGGCGCGCGCGAGAAACGCGCGCTGCTGCTGTCCGCCCGAGAGATTCGCGATCGGCCGGTCGCTCATCGGCGTCATGCCGACCGCCTCGATCGCGGCTTTCACCGCAACGCGGTCGGCATCGCTAAAGCGCTTCCAGAAGCGGATGCGCGGAAAACGTCCCATCGAGACGACGTCCCAGACGGTCGCGGGAAACGACCAGTCTACCGCCTCGATCTGCGGCACGTACGCGATCGAGCCCGGCTCGAGCGCGCGCGGCTTCGCGCCTAAGACGCACAAGTCGCCCGACGACGGGAGCAACAGTCCCGCGATCGTCTTGAGCAGCGTGGATTTGCCCGAACCGTTCGGGCCGACGATGCCGAGCGCTTCGCCTTCGTGCACGGAAAACGTGACGCGCTCGAGGGCGACGAAATCGTCGTAGCGCACGACCAGCTCCTCGGCGCTGACGGCCTCGCCGCCGCAAAACGGCGCGTGCGAGGAGGCGCCGGTCACTTGAGCGCCTTGACGATCTCGCCGGTGTCGTATTGCAGCATCGAGATGTAGTCGTGCACCTTCGGATCGGTGCCGATCGAGTCGTCGTAGAGATTGTCCACGATGCTGATGTTGGCGCTGCTGGCAAGCGCTTGTGCGAGCTTGGGGCTGTATTCGGGCTCGCTGAAGATGGCGCGCACGTGGTACTGGTTGGCGAGATCCACGAGATGCGCGAGATCTTGCGGGTTGGGTTCTTGGCCGGGATTGACTTCGATGATGCCCAGCGTCTTGATGCCGAAGCGGTCGTTGTAGTACTGCCAGGCGTTGTGCTGCACGATCATCACGCGCCGCTGCGGCGGAATCGTCGCGATCTGCTTGCGGATCGAGGTCTCCAATGCTGCCAGTTTGGCGTTATAGGCGGCCGCGTTATCGCGATACTCACCGGCGTGCGCCGGGTCCGCGGTGACCAGCGCGTCGCGAATCTTCTCGACGTAGACCTGCGCGTACTCGGGGTCCATCCACAGATGCGGGTTCATGTTCTTGACCGGCAGATCGTCGCTGCCGATCACGACGAGCACGTTCTTGGCGGCCGCGTCGTGCAGCGTGCGGTCGAGCCAGGCCTCGATGCCGGCGCCGTTCTCGACGAGAATGCGCGCTTGCGAGAGTTGCGCGACGTCCTGCGGCGTCGGCTGATAGGTCTCGGGCGACGCGCCGATCGGCACGAGGTTGGTGACGCGCACGTGTTTGCCGCCGACGCCTTCGACGAACGAGTTGAGCGTCGAGAAGGTGGTGACGACCGGAATGCGCCCGTCGTTGGGCGTCGGCGTCATCTTCACCGCGGACGACGAATTGGACGCGCACGCGGCGAGCGCGAAACTCGCGAACAGGACGAGCGCGGCGGAGCGCGTCAGGCGCATTCGCGGCACCGTCCTTGGAATTCCATCGCGTGGCCGTCGAGCACGAAGCCGTGCGTCGCGCGCAGCGAGTCGGCGACGCCGTCGATCGCGGTGCAGTCGACGTCTTCGACGCGCCCGCAGTTGCGGCAAATCGCGTGATGGTGATGGCGGTCGGGTTCGCAGAGCATATAGCTGGCCTCGCCGTCCGGCTCGACCCGCGAGGTGACCTCGCCCTTGCTCAGCCAGTGCTCCAAAGTGCGGTAGACTGTCGAGAGCGCAGTCTTGGTCTCGCCGTCCTGGACTTGGGCGTGGATCTCGGCGGCCGTGAGAAAGCGCTGGCCGGCGCGCATGATCTCGGCGATCCGCTCGCGCGGCCGCGTGACGTAGTCCGCTCGCATTCAGCGACTATTTGCGAACCGTTCCCGAAATCATTTCGTGGGCATGGGCGAGGGTGCCGCGACCGGGCAGGTGGCGACGGACGCGTCGGCTTTCTGACGGATTCCGCGAGCCCAGTAATCGGTGGCGTCCGGGAAATCCGGCAGGTCGAGGTTGAGCGCGGTCGCGCGGCTCTGGATCTTCGGAATGACCTCGACGATGGATTGGGGCGTCGGCTCTGGCGTCGGAGCCGCGCCGGCCGGACCGGGCGATGGGGTCGGATAGTCGCTGCCTGGCGAGCCGGGCATCGCTTCGGCCAGCGAAACCCAAGCATCGGCGAGGACCGACGCGGGAAGGTCGTGCGCGGCATCGGGGCAGGACGCGGACCAGAGCTGGGCCAGGATGTCGGCCTGGAGCGCCATCGCCCAGGCGGCGCCGGCCGCGATCTTCGCTTCGATCGGGCCGCGTCCGTTGTCGGTCCGGCAGACGACGCCGCGAACAACCATGTCCTCGCGCTGGAACTCGCTGATGACGTCGTCGAGGGCGTCGTAGCGGGCGGTCAGGGCTGCGCGATCGGTGGCCGACGGCGGGTGCTTGTCGTAGTCGCGCACCTTGTCGGTAATCTGGTTGGCGACGATCTCGTTACAGGCGATGCCCTGTTTGTTGGCGGCCACGACGACCGTGCCGGGCGAGCCGGAAGCGGCGGGAGCCACGAGCGGAACGAGCAGCATCGTGGCCAGCGCGCCGGCGCCGAAAATCCGTTGAGACAGCACGCCCAGCCCTTCGTTCGCGGGAACCGGAAGTCTTTGACAGGGGCGCAGCCCCCCATGTACAATCCCCCTCGTCGCCCTTGGGGATGTAGCTCAGCTGGTAGAGCACTTGCTTCGCATGTAAGGGGTCAGGAGTTCGAGTCTCCTCATCTCCACCAAGTCCGCACCCGCGTCGTTATTAGCGATGCGGGGTTTTGTTTGCGGACGGGCTTCGCCCAGGTTGAAGCGGTTACGACAGATTTACGACGCTGCCTGAACGATCTTGCTCGCCCGGCTACGTTTTATACGTGTCCGTGATCGTGTAATTGGTATGTGCGGGAGCGCCGGATTGCGCCGGATACGATTGGATTTCGATGTCGATCTGCGAGCCGTCGCCCTTGACGTACGTGAAGGTTCCGATGCGGCTCGTGGGGTCGTCGGTCGTCTCGCTCGCCTCGGCGTTTGAGGGAAGCGCATGTTTGTAGTAGGCGTACACGTCGCTGAAAGAAGCCGGCGTCGAGAACGTCACGACCGTGCCGCTTGGTTTCGAGTATTGGGTCAGGTGAACTAATCCGCCGTTGATCGGGTGTCCACCGGGGTAGACTGGGGCGCCCGCATCCGCCGCGCTGACGCCTCCGCCGTTAAGGCCGGATTCGCCCGGGTCGGACTGCGCGGCATCCGTCATTCCAAACGCGCAAAAGCCGACAAGTATGATCGTTGCAAGAGCCATCATGAGCGTGCGCTTTGTCATGGCCCACGCTTGGTGCGCGCGCTCGTTGAACCCTCCCCACGGTGGTTCGCCCGGTCCGCTTCACCCGGCGGAGACCAGATTTTGCGCTATCCGTTCGCGACCGCCGCGATCGTGGCGAGACAGATGCCATCTTCGACCAGGCCGAGGATCACATCGGGGACGCCGGTGCGGTCTGCGATCGCCGTCCGCAAGCGATTTGCGAGGATCGCAACGCCGATTGCGCTGACGATCGCGATCGCGGCCGGAAGAGCGATACTGCGCTCCTCCCCATCGCTAAGTTTCGTCGCCGCAAAAGCGCCGGCAGTGACGCGCGCCAGCAACGGTCCCGGACGCACTCGCGATCCGACGAAGGGCATTTTGTCGGCGACAAGCTCCCCCAGAAACGCAAGGCCGGGTCGCAGCGACGGCTTTCCGTCGGAGCTCCACGCGGCTAGAAAGGGCCCGGCCGACGCACGCATCCCGACGGCGCTTCCGGCTAATCCGTATCGCACGTATTGGTTCATCGTCTCACGGCTCGTATTGCGCGGCCACCCGACTCTCACCCGCGTCCCGAGATCACGGATTCAAACCGGCGGTCTGGGATGAACCAGGTGATGGCGACGACGACGTACAGCACGTCGGAGAGTGCGGTCGAAACGAAGGCCAGTCCGATCGCGGACGCGTAGAGCGCGAGCGACACCTTGCCTTTGACGTCGCCTTGGACGGCTTTTGTGAACGCCGAATCGGGACCGTTTACCGCTTGTAGCGCATTCTGCAGCAGCGTGTAGGCGATCCCGCACATGAGCAGGACGAAGCCGTACAAAGCGGTCGGACCGGCGGCCGCGGGATTCTCGCCCATCCACCGAGTCGTGAACGGCACGAGCGAGAGCCAGAAGAGCAGGTGCAAATTCGCCCACATGGCCCGGCCATCCACGCCGTCGCTCGCACGCAACATGTGGTGGTGGTTGTTCCAGTAGATGCCGACGAAGACAAAGCTCAGGACGTACGCCGCGAAGGTCGGAAGGATCTCCCGCAGCAGATGCAGGTCCGTTCCGCTCGGCGGCTTGAGTTCCAGGACCATGACCGTGATGATCACGGCGATGACCCCATCGCTAAAGGCTTCGACCCGGCCCGCCTCGGTCGAAAATCTGCTTTTCACAGCGCGTAACTTCGCGCTCGCCCGCCATCCTCCGCGCTAGGATCCGCTGAAATAGCCGCTCGTCGTTTCGATGCTCATGAAACGCGCCGCCTGATTCTAGATCAACGGAGACCCGTGGTGGCGATCGGTGGGGCTCCCTCGTCAACGACCTCTAGCAGTTCGGGGAAGCGCTCGAGTTGCGCTTGCAGATGCGCAATGGAGTCCATCGCGATCCGCATCCGATCGAGGGATGACACGTTTTGCGCCGTCCGAAGAGAGAGCGGAAAAAAAACCAACTCGGTCTCGATGGCGGGAACCCCGCCGACGTCGACGGCGCCCAGGCCGGCGATTGCAGCGCGATCCTCGTCGAGCCACGCTTGGATTCGAGTCATGACGTCGTATGCCGCATCCCACGTGGGCGCCTTCACGAACCGGACGCGAACGGCCGTCGTGAAGCCAAATGGCGGAATCGTCCGTTGCGTGCGAGCCAACTCTCGCAAGAAACGCTCGTGGCCCGCTACATAGGCATCTCTGTCAATCCCGACGCCGTTGCGTTCGATGAACGCCGCGATCTTAGCGAGGTCAACGTCGCACTTGCGCGCCAGCGCCACGGCGACGTCAAGCGAGTCCAGATCGTTCCACGCGACGAACTTGTTGAGGCGATCGCAGACGGCGTCCTCCGCGTGCAAGACGAGAACCGGCCCAAAAGCCGTATCGATACGAGCGAAGTCCTCGATGATGTCGTTCGCAACCGAAACCGGCGACGGGACGAACTCGATCGTATACGGATTGCTCTCGTGAAAGAACATGCTGCTTCTAAGCGAAAAGCCGAGCGCCGCCATCGCAGCGACGACCGCACGAGGATCGCTAATGCCGGCTTGCACGATCATGTCCACATCGGACGAGCGATACACCTCGGGGGCATGGATCGTCGCGGCGCTGCCGCCGACGACGACGGGTTCGTAGCCGATCGCTCGGAGGGCTGCAGCGACGGCGCCCGCGACGTCCTTCAATGACGTCGAGCGCAAAATCATAGGGGTTTTCCGGTGCGCCGCGGGCGACGCCGGGCAGCTGCGGCGAGCTGGTTCCGGTAGCGCGGGTCGCGCTCGGCAAGTGCCTGGAGTAAAGCAGCGAGTTCTTTCGCTGCAACGTAATCCGGGTTCAAGTACACGTCGCGCTGCTTTCCGTTCAATCGCGTCGACAGCACGCCGGCCCGTTCGAGGTCGGCGATGGCGCGTTGGACCATCGAAATCGGCCGATCCACGAGGCGCGCCAGCTCGCGTGGATAGCTCCGCTCGAGACCGGCAACGAGCGCGAGCACTTCCGCGCGGAGGGATGTCCCGAACAGGCTCGGCGTCCGCAAAGCCGGCCCGCCCGCTCCCGACCTCTTTTTAGGGTCATACGACCTGCTTTGAGTGGTCATATGACCACTATATCAGGTCGGGCGAAGCGCGGCAATCATCGCATCCTCAGTGACCGGTCTTGCGACGGTCGGCTTCGAGGCGGTCGAAGATGCGGTTGGCGGTGTCGGCGACGCGACGGGCGGTGTGGTCGAAGAGATGGCCGTAGCGCTCGAACATCATGCGCGTGTCGGCGTGACCCAGGCTCCCGGCGATCGCCAGCGGATCTTCGCCCGCTTCGATGAGCAGCGAGTTCGCGGTATGGCGCAGGCTGTGGAACGTAACGTCCGGCAGTCCCGCCCGTTCTAGCAACGGCTTGAAGACGCGCTTGGTGAAATTGCTCCGGTGAAACGCACCGCCGTCGTTGGACGTAAAGACGAACCCGGCGTTCGCATCGCGCGCGGATTTCAGATCGCGCAGCGAGTGGAGCGCAAGGTTCGGGAGATGAATGATCCGGCGAGACTTGGTCGTTTTTGGATCGGAGCGGATGAGCCGGCCTTGCAGATCCTCCGTTAGCGTCTTCTTCACCGACAATCTGCCGGCGTCGAGATCGACGTCCTCCCACCAGAGGGCGAAAATCTCACCCTGTCGCATGCCCGTCGTGATTGCGAGCGAGAGCAGCGCGCGCTCGTGCAGGTCGCGCGCGGCGGCGAGTAACTGCATCGCTTGCGATCCGTCGAGAATGTCCACCTCGGCTCGCTTGATTTTCGGCGTTCGCACCGTCCCGCACGGATTGCGCAAGATCTTCTCCTCGCGCAGCGCAATGTTTAACGCGCTGGACAAGGTGACGAAAGCGCTGCGACGCGTAACCGCGCCGACGTTCTCCTCCTCCCAGCGACGCAATAGAAGCCGCACGTCGTCGGAGGTCAGGGCGCCAAGGAGACGCGACCCGATGTGCGGGACGATGTGCCTTCGAATGAAATGCGCGCGCAAGCGAAAGGTGTTCGGCCGGACGTCCGAGGCCTCAAGATACGATTCCAGGTAGGCCGCCAGCGTGACGCGGGGCGGCTCGGCGGCGTTGCCGTGCTGGACGCCGTACTGTCGCATGCGCGCCGCGACCTCGCTGCGCGATCTGCCGTAGAACGATTTGCGGACCGGAGATCCGTCGGGCGCCCGCAACGAGAGCTTGCCCTCGAACATGCCGTCCTTGCGGCGGTAGATCGTGCCTTCACCGCGAGCCCGAATTTTCACGCTTGCGCCTGGCGTTTCGGGCCATGAGATTGACGGGGCTTCACATGAGACCACCTTCACGCCGCACGGCGCGCGCGAAAGTGTCCAACGCTGCCTCGTGAAGCCTTTCTGCCAATCGCTACGGCAGAATAGCTTCATGGTGAAGCTTTCTTGACCGAAGCCACTCGCGGACGAGGACTGTGGCGCTAGTTCTCCGCGTACCGCCCGGATCAGACCTTAAGGCGTGTGTTCCGGACGACGACGAACGGGGGCGTGGTGCGGCAGTTGCCGACGTAAACGACGAGGTTGCTCCCGCCGGGGCGGGCGGCACTCGGTACGACGAGCCCGTCGAGACCAAGGCCGAGAGCGAGCGCCCCGAGGTGTTGCGGGAGCCGGTATCCGCCGACATTCGGTGGGGCGACGAGGTCTCCAACGTCGATGCCGAAGCGTGTCGTCAGTTCTGGAGTCGTGAAATCGAGCTACGGCGTCCAGCGTAACGACCAGACTAACCATCGACGCCGGTTTCAAAGGCTCCGTTGGGGCAAATCTTCCCGTCAGCTCCGCCAGCGCCGTTTCGCGATCGAGACTCGTGTAAAGTGCGCGTACCCCTGCGTGATTCCAACGCCCGCCATACCTTGCCGCACCGACGGTCGACGTGGTCGACGCGCGATGAATTTCCCAAGCAAACCGGGTCGCGGTTGCTCCAAATCGAAACGGCGGCGTCTCCTTGAGCGCCGCCGCGAACTGACTTGGTTCTACATCTTCAATCATTCGTAGAGATTGTTGGCTAGTTGGCCAACCAACGCTAGGTACGATTCCACACCGTGATCGGAAAGGAGGATGTCGAGTGGTCTCCGCCCGTCCCTAGGCAGAGGGTGATGAAGCCAGCGTCGGATGTGGTCATCGTCAGCGAGAACTCCTTGAAGCTCATTCCACGCGAAGACGAGCCTGGAAAGATCGACCTGCGCGGCGTCGCGCGCCGGCTGCTTTCGAAGCGTCTCATATTTCTCCCCAAGGACATCGGCGAGGGCAGCGAGCTTGATCCCGTAAAGCTCCGCCACGAGCCTCGCATCGATACGCCCGGTCGCGCTGTGGACACGCTCCAAAGTGGCAGTCGTCATTTTTGTTGGTGCTCCTCGCTCCTGAGTTTACCACAAAACTACCAATTTCAAGCCAGATTTCTACCGCAGACCGGGCGGTTCGTGCTTGGCGCTAAAGGAAAATGCGAAGAAGAGCGATGCAGTTGACGCAACCATCGTGGTCACGTTAGAATGTGGTCATGAAAACTACATCGGCAAGATCGGCCGGAGTCCGGGACGCGAAGACGCACCTGAGCCGCATGCTCGCCGACGTTCGCGCCGGGCGAGAATGGATCATTACCGAGCGCGGAACGCCCATCGCCCGCCTAGTTCCCATTTCGCGAAAGGCGCGACCACTCGAGGAGTGGCTTTTGAGTATGGAGGCCACCGGGCTCCTGGAACCAGCGTCGCCAAACGCGCGCCAATTGCCGCCGCCGCTGCCGATCGACCCGGGCCTGGCGCGGCGCCTGCTCGAGGAAGACCGCGGACGGTGAGCCCAACGTCGCCCGTCATTTATTGGGACACGTCGGCGGTTCTCGCAACGCTGTTTCGCGAGGAGCACAGCGACCGCGCCATGCCCGTCGCTCTTTCCGATCGCGTCCATTTGCTCTCGTCGCTCACATGGGCGGAGACCCACGCCGTCATCGCGCGCCTCGAACGCGAACGCCTCGTCGCGACGGCCTTAGCAGCCTCAGCGCGGGAGGCATTTGTCGATGCTCGGTGGCGGCGCGTAAACGTCGGTCCGGATTGGAAACTGACAGACGCATTGGCACGAACTTGGGCTCTGCGCGGCGCCGACCTCTGGCATCTTGCAACGGCAAAGACGCTCCAAGCCGATCGCCCCGACCTCGCGTTTTTCTCCTTCGATGCTAGGCTAGCCGCCGCTGCCGCCGGCGAGGGGCTGTTGGAGCCCTGACGCGACCGACCGCGGCCGCACGACAGCGGCCACGACAATCTTGATGGAGAGCGCGAGCCGGCGGCCACCCAGAGCAACGCCACCTATGGCGCCGAGCCACGCGCCAAGCGGCCCAGCGCGGCCTCCGCGACTTCGCATGTAAGGGGTCAGGAGTTCGAGTCTCCTCATCTCCACCAAGTCAAAACCCGCGTCGTTATCGGCAACGCGGGCTCTTCTTGTTGCGTCGCGCATCAGGCTTAGGAATCCAGCTCAAAATGTAGCTGATGGAGTCCTGCCTTGGACCGCTGGACGCGCTTCTGAAATCGGGACGTCTAGCCCTAGGAACTGTCGATTGGGAATGAGCCCAAATGGCTTCGGCTGGTCCCAGCGAAGCAAAGCAACACGAGGCGCGCATATTCTTAGGAATCGTGGCCGTTTTGGGCGCCTTTGAGCCTGGCCACCCCTGTCGTCTATCTCCACGCCTTTACGACTCCGGGACGACGCTATATCGCTTATCTGGGGCAAGGTCAATGGGAATGATTCAGAGTTCTGTAGCGCGCGCACTCACGTACCTGCTCTCCCCGGGCCAGTCGGCTAACCTCCTGCGCAGAGGGTTGGGATGGAAAAGTCATTCATTGCGTCGATTTACGGCTCAAGCAGATTGCGCACGAGGCGGCCTGTAAGGCGCTTGTTGCGCTCGATGGTGCAAATATTTCTGGCGTCTGCCGCCATCCGTCGATCGATCCTGGAGACACTGCAGGTACTCGACAATCGAAGACCTTCTAATTTCCTCGAAGAAAACGAATATCTGGATATCTCGCCCAGGCCTCATCTGAAGCGCGGAGGGCGCTATGCGCGACCCACAAATGCAGCCAGGAAGCCGTTGGTCAAGATATCTATGCAGGACGTTGCAGCTCGCCCGACTGCGCCGGAAGCAAGGGCGCTGAGGGGACATCTCCCTACGAGTGGATCGCGCTGTTCGTGGAGCTGAAGCCCCTCCACCAATACCAAATTGAACTCAAGAAGCAACTCGAAGAAGTCCTTGCGTGGGCAACGGCGCCAGGCGATGGTCGCCCTTCCGACCGGAGCCGGGAAGACTCGACTGCTCGTGGATACCATCCTTCTTTGGCCCGAGATCGCCAACGGCGATTCGTGCATAATGTGGGTCGCGCAACATGGCAAGGGCTGTGCGAACAAGCAGTCCGATGTTTCCGTGAAGTATGGGCTTCGAGGCGTCAGCCAAGGGATCGATGACTCGACAATTCAAACGCGTCTGGGGAAGTCAATCCGACGAAATTGACTGGACCGCGGACGTCATCGTCGGGATTCCTGAATCGCTTTCCCCTCGCCTGGAATCGAGCGATGATCCCGATAAGGAACGGCTTAAGACCACCGTCATAGACGAAGCTCATCACTCGGTCGAGCCTGTATACAAAGAGATTTTCAAGGTGTCAAGCGGGAACGTCTATCGGTCTAACGGCGACACCCGCTTCATCGAACAATGCGCAAACACGCGCGTCGCGCGAACGCTTTGCAAAGCGTTTACTCCTTGCCCCATCACTGGGAAGCGCACCGTTGGATAAGCCACGCGGAAATGAAAGCGATCTCCAACGTTAGGGTCCTGAGCTAGATTCACTGTGCGAGTTCTCGTTTGGGTCAGACGACGACGGGGGGGATTTTTCCAGGAGCGCACTCGTAGAGATCGGGAAAAGCATCAATCGGAATACTCAAATCTTCCACTGGTTGCTCGAGGTACCACTGGAGCGCCCGAACGCTCTGCTTCATGAGTTCCGTTAGCAGCGCCAGGGCGCTCGCAACGTGATCACGCTAGCAGGGAGATCTGCATCTGTAATCGATGCTGAGACCCCACGCCGGCAGCGAAACAATATTATCTCAGACTTCAAGAGTGGACAAATTCAGTTCTTGTTCAATTTTGGCGTGCTCACGACCGGCTTTGACGCACCACTAAAAATTGAATACCTCCTGATGGCGCGACCCGCAGCGAGTGAAGTGTTGCTCGAGCAGATGCTTGGTAGAGGCATACGTGGACCTGCAAATGGGGGCACTGAATGGTGTAACATCATTTGGGTGAAAGATGGCTTTGTGAACAAACACTCTATCGAGCCGCTTGGCTATAAGCGTTTTCTCAATCAGCGGGGCCTTTGATGAATCAAGAAGAGATCGAGAATGCCCGCTCGGCTTTAACGACTTGAGCGAGATGGCGACCATGGTGGTGCTCTCTCCACGGCATGAGTTTCGATGATGAAGGGGTCCGAAGCAATTCGTTGTGGCGGCGCATGTCAAATGAAGATCGCATAGAGTAATTAAACAAGTCGACTCTTCTCGATGTAAAAAAGCGATTCCACCTCAGTGCAAAGTAAATTGACGACCTTGTTCGCTTTAAGGGCGATAACACTCGCGCAGTTCGTGTTGGTCTACAAAATGTTAGCCGATTGAAGGCTACGCTGCGCAACTTGGCGCGCGGAATGCACTAATGTCGGAGCACTTGAAGAGCTTGTAGACAATGCTGTTGATTGCGGAAAGATAAAGCGTGCTAACGAACCGATTAACGTTTCGATTGACTTCGACATTGACGTGGGCGAAGTCCGTATTCACGACGATGCGGGCGGGATGAACCTCGATGACATGAAACGCTCGGCATGCAGTTAGGAGGCATGCGGAACGAACCCAGCCACCAAGGCGGGTATCATTGGTCGCTACGGAGTGGGGGCCAAGGAAGCAATTTATCATTTCGGCAAGGAAGTGGTCATTGACTCGCGAGAAGTCGCAGGCGCCGGCCTCGAACCGTTGTCCCAGCTTCATGGCTGTAGTATCGATTCGTGGGATATCGAAATCGATGGAGCTCGATAGTCTCACGCCAGGCGAAACATTAATACAAGTCGGCTCGCTGGAGATCTTCGAGTTCAATCTCGATGCCATAAGGAAGATTCTTTTTGAAGCCTACGAACGGCTTCTGACGACGGGCTGCTTACGCTGCGTCTGAACGGTGATCCGATAACGGAAGGTCACCACTTAGAGTACCTCTACCCATTTGAGTTCTATCCACGACATTACTCGTTTGAAGTGGGGCCGGTCCGCGTGAAAGCGCATATTTTTATGTTCACGCATACACCTTTCTTGTCTGGTCTCTACCTTTACGCGCAGGGTCGCCTGTTCCTACATATCCCTTGGTCGGATCCTCGAGCGCAGATGATTCTTGGAAAAATTCAACAGCATAAATTGGTAACGCACTTTAGAGCTGAGATTTCGTTTGATGGACCAGTCGATCAAATCCCAATAAACGCGAACAAGGATGACATTCGACCAAACGATACGCTCAAAGTTACTGGGACAGTCCTCGAGAAGTTGATACGCCCTTATCTCGAAACGATCAGTCCAATATCGAAGCTCGCTGGCATTGGCCTGGTTTCTAAGTACACGGCCGCCAATCCATACGCCGCAGAGACTGCTCGACCAGCCAGTGATCGATCTAGGGAAGGTGTCAGGCTGGCGCGCCCATCCCAAGAGATAAGCGGGGCAATATCGATTTGTTTAAAGCAACTCTCAACCAGTTGCTCCCCCCTCCGCCGCCGCAGCCACCAGTGTCGCCGCCGCCGCAGCCACCAATATCGCCGCCGCCGCAGCCACCAATGTCGCCCCTTCAGCAGCCACCAATGTCGCCCCCTTAGCAGCCACCATTTTCGCCCCCTCAGCAGCCACCATTTTCGCCCCCTCAGCAGCCACCATTTCGCCTCCTCAGCAGCCAATCGATCTCGACAAATATATGCTCTTCTCTTCGAGCGTAGTGCGGCGACGGGCGAACAGATACGCCAGATACGATCTTTCGCTCGTGATCTTGGCATACATGGAGTACTTCTTGAGTGATCAATGCCTTCGTAAGGCCTCCAAAAGCGATATCGCGATCGCACGACCCAGCAGAGGTGGAACGGAATTTCCTATCTGCTGATAAGCGAACTTCTTTATAGGTGAAAAATCTACAAAATCTGGAAATGATCGGATGCGTGCAGTTTCGCGTATTGTTATCACGCGCGGGAGACGCGGATGAATTGGTCTCAAGGCCGTGAATGATCCACTTCCGGCGCGCAGCGTGAAGGCCGGCTTGTCCTGATATAGCCGCCTATAGCGTGTACTTGGTTTGGTTGCGCCTTTCGGTAGCGTTTCCAGAGAGATTGCTTTCAAAATATGTGGCACGTGTAGGGATATTCCATTCCCACTAACCTTGCGCTTTCTGGATCGCATCAGCCTTTGATAGGCCGTCGACGCCGGCGTTCCGTAAGGCAAAGCCATTTCATCTGACACGGTCGCAGCGGCCGAAACGTCAACAAGAGGAAGATCATTTATGGCTTCCCCAACCGTTACATGAGTCACTATCTTTGGATACAGAACGACAGTCGATGATCTCCGTGAGTTGGCCGGGGGAACTCATACTCCAGAGAATGACCCTTAGCCCAACAATAAAGAGCCTCTTGCGGTGCTGCGGAACGCCGTAGTTGGCCGCATCCAGTATCGCCGGCCCAAATAGTCGATATCCGGAGCCAGCCAGCCTTCGAAGCAGAATCTCTAGGTATCGACCCTGATGAATGCTAGCGAGGCCAGGAACATTTCCGATACAAAGGCTCGCGGCTTTAGGCCGGCTACAAAATCCGCAAAGCGCAGGACCAAGTTTCCGCGACTGTCGCGCCTACCAAGGCGCTTCCCCGCCATACTAAACGGCTGGCATGGCGGTCCCCCGACCAAAAAATCCAGGTCTCCTGACTAAGCCCTGTATCGGTCATGATGTTGTCGGGAGTTACGCTGGAAATATCACTATAAAGGCTTGTCGCGTGAGGGTGATTCTCGCTAAATATGCGGAGATGTGTTGTTCCAGTTCGACTCCCGCTATGCAGTTAACACCTGCCAGCCTGAAAGCCTAAGGAAAGGCCGCCGACGCCCGAGAACAAGTCTACGAGATTAGTCTATCATTTTTCAAAAGGGCGGTCCCGATTTGACGGATCAGGTACAAGGATGGAAAGCCATCGTCGCGTCCTACGTCGGCGAGTTGCTCAGATCCAGGTCACTACTTTTCCATCGATGATCTAAAGCCATTTTACTCCGAAATGCTCGCAATAAAGCAGTCTCGCAATGCATTCATCGGTGAAAAGGTTCGTCAGCAACTACAGATCCTCCGCGATGATGGCATGGTCGCATTTCTGATACCAGGTTGATCCGACGCTGAAATAATCCCGCATTTTTCGCAAGTCAGCAGTTCCATCAGCGTACTCTTTGCCTTCAGATAAATTTACGCGTTCTTCGCTCAAACCAATCCGAGGCATATGCCCCGGATACAACCGTTGCATATCCCACTCGTGATCCACTCGCGGACGTACTGTCGCATGCTTCGCGATCGTTCGAAAAGCCTGGGTGAGCCGTTATGGCTTCCTGTCGCTTCGTTGCCATAAACCGACGAATAGAGAGTCACAGCTTTTCATGAACCGCCGTCAGAATAGTCTCGTTGGCCGGGTAGACGGGTACCTCACCGAAGAAGATTGCAAGAATCTTAGAGCTTCAGTAGCGGCGCCGCCCAAATCCTCATCTTTTCCCGTCAGTTGTTGTTTTATTTTGCCCAGCTCGTCGCGGTTTTCGAGCAATTCGAAGAAAAGATCATCCGTAATCGCGCCAAAAGCAAGTGTGTGGTCAGGGCAAATGAAGCCTGGCGCATTGATAAGGGAACATAGATTAACGTATGCTCGAGCACGCGCAAGCATCCATAATTTGGCCAGCAATTCGCCCTCATCAATTAAAATGATCCAGCCTGCGTACCCAGCAGAGTAAAGCAACTCGCCAACAAATGAAAATCGTTGAAGCGCGATGCGTGTCTCCGCCACGGCCTTTAACCCTTCTGCTTTGTCTCCAGCGCTTCGAAGCCACTTTCGAAAGTCCGCGACACGCGGCGGAGACCCGTCCCAGAAATCAACAAGGTAGTCGACAATCTTTTGATCAGATCTATAAGCCTCAAAAATAGTCAACGACAGTGAAACACTGGGTTGAACGCCTCGGCGTTGCCAAGATGCGCAAATAGTGCGGCGTACCTAGGATCGTTGGTATCGATGTTTTCAATCGTATCGGCCACGCTATTCCCGGTCGAGTTGCCAGGTAATCTCAGCTCCTTGATGCAATTCCTAAACAATGTGCCAAGATCACTGAGCGCATTCTCTTTGCTGTTGACCACCACCCCCAAGCGAAATTCTGACTCAAGGCGTAATGCTCCAGCCATTTCAGTATGTGGGACTTGCCACTTCCGAACCCACCCTCGATTAGGAAACCATGTCGCTCCTCAGATGCCCCGGGCAAAACAAGATGCTGAAGGCATTGTTCGAAACGATTGGTTATGTGGCTTTGATTGCAGCCTAGAGTTGCTACGGCTAGGGGGATCATACGATTTGGTACACCACTGCGAAGGGCATCGATCACTCTTCTCGCACTCGTCAGATTCCTGCATCGTGCGTCAAGTCGGTCCTCCGATTCTAACCATCGGTGCGAGCAAATTCGGGCGATCACGGTCAAAAACATCATCCATAAGGCGCATCTTCAATGCCGCATAGGCCTCGATTCCGCGTTTCCCAGCCATTCAAAATTCAGGGGCCTGCACGAAGACAAAAAAGCAGCCCTCCGTGTCTTCGGTGCCGTCAATAAACTCGCGAACCAACTCGTATGCGTCGAGGCTGGCTGTCGGTGAATAGTTCTGTAATCCGTTGTCGAGACGAATATTCTCGGCATAGCGGCTCAAATCGACGGCGAGCGTAAGGCCCGCGGCCCCAGCGTCCCTCAGGAACCCCGCTGTTCCTACCAGCAAATGACGAGCGTTTTTTCGGGAGATTTTCCGAAAAATATTACTCGAGCGCAATAGCGGCATCTGTTCCATCGTCCCGTTGAGCCATTCTATGACATAACGCGCGTTAATCGCGAAGACACTTTTTTCGGCTGAATATCGCAATGACCAGCTGCAGAAAGGTCTGTAAATTCAGGTGAGAATCCGTGTCTCCGCAGGACGTCTCGACTAAGTATTTGCTGAATGCGGTTCTCCATCAGCGTACGCCCGATTTCGTTGGCCTCGGCAATAGCCTCCAGGGAAAGATCTTCATCCGGCGTGCGAAGACCGTATTTCGGCAGAAGACGCCTCACGAAGCCGCGCGCCTCAGTATCCCCACTAATTTGGCGAGATAGCGCAAAAAACAACTGCTGAATTAAATGAATCCGTACGTTATACCCAGAGACATGGGCGAAACGGAAGTTAGCATCGAGCGAAACTTGCTGCAGATCATTTATAAATGAGGAACGATCCCCTGCGTCGGCGACCACGACCTTGGCCGCCGCCCCGCCCTCGCTAACGAAGTGATCGACATATTCGGTCTTCCATGTTCTAAGAAGTTCGGCAGCGTCTGCGCCCATCTAAACGACGGCCGAAAACCGGAGACCGATGTAGACCTTTGTTTCACCGCTCATCCCGACAACGCAGAAGCCTTTACTCCCCTTGGTCGACGTGCTGGCTGGGAAAGACACTTCGCGCTTCGATGTCGTGATATACGGCCCGTGTAAATCCGGCTCGTGCACGTCGGCCATAAAATCATCAATAGAATACAACTTCCTCGCTTCCGGCAAGATGGTAAGCACCTCATACACCTTCTCCAAATTCTCGGTGTCGCCATGGCGGCTCGTGGCCAGAAGGTCGTAGGCCTTTTCTAGTCGTTCCAAAAATGCGAGCCACTTGTTTCCGATGGACTTGCTTCGCGATCGCATGTTCTTCGCGGGGGTCGTGGTCTTGTCCGTGAATCGGTGTTTTCAGATGCATCGCTATGACGCTTGGTCTTATGCCTTTCAACAGTCGCTCCCAATTTTTATGGCCTCGCCAGACCTGTGAGGCAGTATGGCTGCGCGAGTAGCATTCCGTTTGCCCTGCGCATGCCCGAAATGCCCAGTCTTACGGCTTGCTGTTCTATTTCTGAGAGATATACATCAGAATTGAAGCATTGCCTTAAATGAAGGTCATTGAAGGACATGACATTCCCTAGCATTATTTCTAGGTCAGTCGGAGCTTCTCCTGGATCGACACATTTGGCGATTTGCTTGGATTCGCCAGTCTTCGAGGCAGACCAGATTCTCCTACTTATTCTGTGTAATTGGTTCGCTGAGGTCACCAGGGCGGCGGAATCACGCTCAAGAGTCGCAGAACTCAGTTGGACATCCCCCAGGTCGGCAGATTCCGTCCTCGCTGGCTCCGCTCTTGAGGCACGTCGCCTGCTGGAAATCATTCCATATCGTCTCCATTTAAGCCCACTGCCATCGCCCACTGACCAACGCAGACCGGGTGTGCTTCGCGGGATGGAACGTTCATGCTTCATCTGAGTGCAAGGATCGACCCAAGACTCGGGGCAAGCAAGGACCTTCTTCGCCGGATGCTGAGCCCTTGAGCACAGCCCGAAGCAATCAGGGGCCAAGGAGGCTTCCATTACCGTTAAGTCGAAACACCGTACCTTAAGAATCGACCTCACGAACTGACTTCGTGTCAGGACATCGGCGGATGCGAGCGATGTGCGTGAAGTGCGACGCTGCCTGCGTAGCAGATTTATCCGGGTAGGAGTACTGCAACTTCGATGTTTTTTTCACTGCCCTCGACTCCGTGAAATTTGCCGACGTTATCAGCGCGGTTTCCGCATCGCTGACGAGCGCTTTAACATGAAACTTGGCCGCAGCCGCCCCGATATTTGCCACCTGGACCACCGTAACTCCCATACGCCGAAGATCTACGACATCGCGCGCTCGACCGTGCCGCGTCCACAATCACCACGATCTGAATGGAATCGCTCATCTTCTCTAACCCGTATCGGCGAAGCGTCGTCTCGGACACATAGTAGCCAGCCACTATTAACTGTCGCTTTGTTTGGTTGATAATTTCGTCAACGACGCGAGCAGTCGTCAACGCGCCAGGCTCGGCGGGCACCATCTCTTCTGGGCCGGTCCAAACTAATTGGGCTTTGCTCTCGCTCAGGATGTATTCGCTATGCGCAATCCTAAGCAACGGCAGCGCTTGTCGGGCCGTGAATTCGCGGTCCGCTAACCAGGCTGCGAGGGACCTGGCATTCTTCACCCCGCAAGCAACGGCCGGTCCTGCCGGGCTGTTGGCGGGCTCGCTCTCGAGTACACGAATAACAGCGCGCGTGTCTATGAAACGTATGATCCTGCGGAAGTGAGTGAGGTCGTCAGACGCCCTAGTTAGCGAAATAGCAGAGTTCCTCGGTGTTTGGGTTCAGCGTCTTCGGCGTGACCAGGTTTCTGTCCAGAAAACGATTGCCACGTTCGCAACTCGGCTCCGGACCAATGCAACATGCATGGCATGCCGCTCCATTTACCTTTCCAAATTCTCCGGGTGCATCGAGGGCGCATATGGGATCTGAGGAGCAGATGGCCGTCGATGTCAGGGCGTGGGACACAATCCGTCCAGGAAATCAGCTTCGAGTGATATACTCACCAAGCCACCAAGACTGCCGTCCGCGTCGCTAGTTGACGTGTAGATCAGGATTCCGGCCCAAGACTCTTCCGCAGAATCCGACGACGTCAAGACTCGCTCCCTAAGCGATGCCTGAGAATAGCCGCAATGGAGCGAAATTGACCGAATGAGCAGATGAGCGAACGTGTGCGCAAGTATATAGACCATACGCCGGCTCGCACCCGGCGGCCGCCTGAAAGCCTCACGCCATGCCTCCTCGGCGCGGTAGAATTGCTCAGATCGAATTTTTGTAGAATCGCGCTTAACCACTCGGCTAAGCGAGATGAATCGAAGCGCAGAAAAATGCCTTCGCCACGATTCTCGTAGCCCAACGCCATGCGGTATTTGGAAATCGCCACGGGTGCGGCGTCGCCAGGAACGACGTCAAATGCCGGATCAGGCGCTTGGCCGCCCCGATTAAATCCTACAATTGCGCGAACCTCGCGCAGCTTTTTCACCGCCGAGACTAAATCAATACCTCGCGTTCGCATGCGTGGCTCGGATCCAGCGGCTCGACCCACAAATCGCTACCTCGTTGCCCACTACGTTCGGAAAACGCTTGATATTCGTCATAAACAATGCGTTTCGATGCCCCCAACGTCGATCTGTTGGGCGTTGACTAAGTATTCCAAGGCAGCGCGTTTTTTTTCAGCGGATATGCCGCGAAGCGACTCATTCTTTTGCAATGCGGGGACTATCCATTCCTCGTGCAACACTTCAAGGTAGTCACCCAGAAATCGCAACACCAGACGCTTCTCGGATCGGCCTCCGGCTCAACCGCGATACTCGATCGCGTTGCCGCATAATATATGTCCGACGAGGAGCGCATGGATCCACGCGTTACCTCTCCGCACTCTTCGGCGGCAAAAAGCCAAGGCATCCGACCACGGCATTTGGCGGATCCAGCTTGTTTTCCGAACTCTATTGTCGTTCCGCCCCGCAGTCACATCGAATAATTGAAGCGATCGCCGCATCCCGAACATCAACTCTGATGGGGCGATTGCAATTCGAATTTCCAGGGTGCACAAAATGACGGTAGTCAAATCGATCAATGTGGCCCCGGTGGCAATATTGTACGTACCGCGAAACCACCAGTTCGCCGCGACATGCTGTATCAACGCATTCTATGTCGCGAATCCGTTCGACATTCGACAGAGAGGCTTCCTGAATTAAACCGCATTTTGAGCAGTAAAAATCGTCAGGAAACAATATCGTCTTAACGTTCCTGCCGGCGCTCGCCATTGATGTTAGGTCGATCGACTTTGCTATGTTATGACTTCTAGTAAATAGCGGGGCACATTTTCCTGAGCGGGCCCCAGGAATCAGGGCTTAGGGGCATTACTGCGTAGGCTCCGAGATTTACGATTGATCCGGGACCGTATGATGACAGGAGGTACGGTGCCCTTGCCTTACCAACCTCAATTTCCCGTTTCAAGATTCCAATACCATGTTCAACTCGGGTTCAACGTTTCTGAGGGACATGGGCGCATCAAACAAAACGTTTTCGGGTTTGTCTCTCTTGGCATCGGCGATGCGAACGACATATCCGCTCGTATCGGGTTTCTGGCCGCGGAAGGTAAAGCCTGGATAGCAATACTTCAGATTGCCACGAGCGGCGACCGTCTCCCACGCATGAATGATTTCCTCAAGAGCAGCTGACGCGTAAGATTGCTCTTGGTCGCGCCCAAGGCTATGGACGCGATCGAGCACGGCGTCAAAAATTGCTCTCACGGCCGCATCATGTTCAGCGAATGGATAAGGTCGGTCACTAGAGCGATAGCCCAATCCCAGACGGTACAATGTGACAACTACGCTTGCAAGATACTTGTCAATTGGTACCGAAAGGCTAACGGCGTAACAGTAGGCGTCTGACGTCCCGATAGAGCGCGGAATGATACGAGTAAAAGTGTTCGTAGTGGGAGAGATCCCGTGGCCGAGCCGGATTATACGAAGTGAAAACGATCCCAGGCGCCTCTCTACCAATGCGGCTCGTAGCCTCGATATATCCGGCCGTCGACTCCGGCTGACCGTCCACAATCATGGCACCTAGTCGCGGGATATCAATTCCCACCGATAGCATGCTGGTTGCGCAGACGGCATCGCACCCGAAGCGTCCGTCCTTCTGCTCCTCTGCCATCGTTGTCGCAAGCTTGCGCATCGTCTCCTGCAGATCACACCTGATGTGTTTTACTCGTTAACTCTCGTTTGACATCATGCAAGACGCGGGCCTCACCTCCGCGAAACTGCGCAATCATTCTAAGGTGCTTAGGAATGTCATCAACCAGTAGACCCTGAACCTGACCCAAATCCCTTAGCGTATTGAAATAAAGGACGACGGTTTGGTAGGGATCCGCAATCGGGGAAGTCGCGGTTGGATCCATTGGAACGCCGCATCCATAAACGCGGCGATTGGCTGATTTAGTGCATACAGGCGGCTCTGGCTTGGTGCGTAGACGCGACGTATAGGCGCCCGGACAGAGGCGCTTGGTGCGTGCTCGCTTGCGAAGAACGAATCTCCCGCATTAATTGGAGCCAAAGGAAAAATACTGGACCGCCGATTATACAATTGGTAGATCTGAAATTCCGACCTCCGGATCGTCGCCGTGGCACCGATCTTTTTGGGCATCCTAGTCCCACGCATCGAGAGCTCGTCGACGGCGCATTCAACGATCCCGTAGGCACTGCCAAGGGCCTCATTGATGAGGTGCAGCTTCGTCCTGAATGAAGAGATCGATCGGCTCATGGTCCTGTATATACTGATTGCCGCTGACCCCGCGATGCTTGTGGGTGCCGTCAGCAGGCGTAAGATACCCATGTTGACTGCAGAATCCGGAGACTTTACCAAAAAGAGCGCGAGCCTCAGGCCGATACCACAAGGTAGCGAACTTGTCGGCTGTCCCAATCAACACCGTTGGACAGGCTCTTGAAAATTTCTTCGTCAACCGTGGCAATTGGAAGACCCACGCGGGCGTCAAAGCGCTCTTCCTTCTCTTCTGACGAGTGATGGAATTCACATCGCAATTCGGGGCAAATAAACGAGGTACGCTTCGTCACGTCGTTCAGATGGACGTCGGCTATCCAAAGTTGGGCGCCACACCATGGACATGCAGCGAGCACGAGAGGCGAACTCGGCGTCCCAAACTCGTCCTCGAAGAATGAACCATTTTTCTGTAAGAGAGGCGCTCCATGGGCTTGATTAGCGACTGAACATTGCCCCTTTACACAGTCATCGTGGGCGGCCTTATGTTGAACAACGGCCTTTTTCGCAGTATCGTAATTATTTGGTGTTTGATCTCGACCAATCCAAAGGCCCACACCGAAAGCCGCTTTGTCAGCGAGCCATCCAAATCGATCCTCCCGTGCGTCTTGATTTCGCGACGAATAGTCTCCAGCGCGCAAATAAGAGTCGCAGCGCGCGGAAACTGTTGCGTGGAAAGCAGCCGGTCAGTGTATCGCAGAACCGATGATACGCCGGCTCCGTGTCCAAGAAGGCGGCGATAGGCAGCCGAGACGCCATCGCCCCAAGATAAGCCTCTGTCTTGCCGCCACCAGTTGGGAAAAACAGCACATCGACAGTTTCACGATTCGCCCCGCATTTGGGATCATCCGGAAACGCGCTCTGGGAGTACCGACAGTACAAATGCCAATTGAAATGGGCGCCATTGGCCCGATCGTCCGCGCGGATTAAAGTTCTCTTCGACAGTCCTGTCAGCCTTAGGTCCGAGTAGCCCGTCGCGAAACCGAGAGCGCGCCATCGCTTCGTTTGCGAGTTTAAAGGCTTCGAAAGCATTATGATCCTGCTGAAGTATCTCGATGCCCCTGCTAATTCGTTCAAGGCGTACCTTGCACTCGCCCAGTCTTAGTAGCGCAGTTTCGCGGAACGGCTGCGGCAGCGCTGACACTTCGCCTTGCGAATTCTCTATCCACGCGGCATACTCCGGAAATGCTTCAGTCAACTTCGAGGCCAGGTCCCGCTGCTCAGTAGAGTCCGCCAAGGTGGTCATATCGAGAACGTTTGACTTCCCCAAGGACAAGCGAGCGACGGTCGGCGATATCTCAAATGCTGGCAGGACATCCGTCTCTCAGGCTCTCACTGCAGAAAGATCCTCCGCAATGTCGATCGGCCTAACGGCCACATGACGACCGACGCCGTATTCCTTTCGCCCGCGAAATAGCAACGAATTAGCTGCAGCCTTCCGCATCGGGCACCTCACTATTTCGCTGTACCAGTCACGACTTAGAAATGGGCGCAATGACGTGTCGGTACTAAGCTAACCTCACCAGCGGTTGAAACAGTCTCAGCGTCAACGCCAGCGCGCTTAGGTGACTCATTTATTAAGAACACTGAAGCCACCGCAAAATGCCCTTCGGACCGACTAATAACGTGCAATGAAGCGCGGTCGGATGGCTTTATCCGTCGATTAACGGCTCTTGAGTTATTAGGGGCAAAGTGATCCGATGGAATTGTGGCTTTCGCTTCCAGAACTTCCTGCTTGCAAAACGCCGTGCAGCGTCGCCCCCCTCGGACGTTTCAATGGCATCGCGGCTGCAAGGATAGTACTCGCCCCATCGTATTTCAGCGACGAGCGACGTATCGAACGCCACAACGAAGGATGCGCCAATACTGGAGACTGGCGTGCGGTGCTCGATATTGGCATCGCTGATGCCACCAGAGTCATCGCCTCGACTGTTCTCGCCAGAAGGATCAATGTCTATCTGCTCCTTCTCCGGAATCGTTGCTTCAGACATGAGAAGATCGCCGGCCTGGCCGGCTGGGAACAGTTGACCTACGACATATCTGCGATGCGGCGCAATATCGGCGAGTTCTTCTTCTTCGGTTTTCGGGCCGAGGATTTCCAGTCGCACTGCGTCGAGCAGAGCGGACCTGAAGTCTGCTAAATTCAGATAGATCGGCCATTGGCTTGCACCTTCCAGCGCCTCCAAATCTTCCAGTCCTACGGGCCCCCGATCCACCAAGAGATTGCTAATCGCGCTGCCTCCTACTAGATACAGCCGCGCTTTCGCTCGAGAAAGGCCAACGTATAGACTTTGCGGCCATCCGCCGCGGATAGACTTTCAGCGCCCCGAAGGAACACGATGTCAGCTTCGAGTCCCTTAAAGCGCGAGACCGTATCAACCGCAACGCCTCGCCGGCGATGACCGCTACCTTCAATTTCCCAATTCAAGCCGCTGACGTCTAATGCCAGCGCCCGATAATAGGATGCTTTGGGCGTACCTGCAATCAGGACCTGATTTGCTTCGATTCGATCGCCTCACTATTAATAAGCCTAGCAACTGTCGCCCCCAGCGCCACGGCTTGGCTTTCTAAAGTGCCGGAAGCCAAGAGATTTATGGGTTCCCCAACAATGCTCGGCGAGGATACAGGATCACCTAAATAGTATCGGTAGGCCGCGTCGTGGATAAAGCGCGTATTTCGACAATTTACGGTTAGAGAGAACGGGGCATCCTGAATGGGACAGCAGTTTTGAGCGTAGATGCTTGGTTTTCGTCATAAAAGACGTACAGCGTCCCGCCGCTGCTGTCTCGCAAGTACAGTTCCAGAGCAAACCATGCAAGAGTTTCGCGAAATCCTGACCCTCGTCGACCACACTGGCGTTGTATCGAGTGCGAACGACTTCTGACGCTTCGACTAGCGACTCGGGGAAAATTTTCTCGAATTTGTCGGCGCCCGGGAATTTTCGCTCTACATTCGAGAGCACGTCAGTGCCAATGTTCTTGGCGGTATCGATACCCCATTTGCCATCTGATGGAAGTCCTGAACTGTCAGATTCGGCACTGCCGCGACAGATCTTCGCACATGCTCAGCAAGCAAATGGTTATAGCATAGAAAAGCGTCCTTTGTCCGCTGTCCGCGAGACGTTGCGCTTTTTCTATTGCCAACAGCGTCTTGCCGGTTCCCGCACCCCCTCTGATCTTTGCTCGAGTTCTGTTGCCCAGAAACTGCAATACTAAAGATTGCTGCCAGGTCAGTGTAACTCGCTCTTCTTCTTCTTCGCGTAGGCTCGTCGCAAGGACCGGTCGTATTTCAATGACCTTAGAATACAAACTCTCAACAATCGAAATTCCCTTTGAACCCAGTGGCGCCCCGGGGCGCCTTCTGGCCAAGTACCCGACGGCGCCCTTGATCCACTGTTCAAGCCGGTTACTGTCTCGCGAACAGCCTATGAGCGCGATAGGGCTATGAGGACCTTCAAGCGGCCGAATATCTTCAACATCCGGCGAATACAGCGTATCCGATGGTCACGCGATTAAGACCACCCAGTGTCCACGCACTAGTAGCAGATAGCGAAGCTTTCAATTCCGCCTTCTGCAGTCGGGCCTGGTGAAACGGGTTCTTGATTTCGTGGCGTACTCCGTAACGGTCTAGAGATCGCCATTCGCCGCCCTCTTCGATGGAGATCCCGCCGCCCTTCACCTCGATAACCAGAAGTCCGCCGTTGCGATTGCAAATAATAAAATCGGTCTCGCCTTCACGGGCCCCAGATTCCGGGTCGCGTGAAATCCACTCCTCAGCATGCAGCACGAGATATGCTTCGTCAGTTCCGTATCACACAGTTGATAGAACCGCGCTTCCGCGCGAGACCGCAGCTGAGAAGCTGGTGAGATGACAGCAAGGGCCGCGTTGCCAAGTCGACTGCCCCCAATGCGTCAGCGCTGGATGGAAGGGCTTAGGCGCAGACGATTTGGGTTGCAGCGGTAGACTCCCTGCCTCGCGGAGCGTGTAACTTCCGATATGCGCAGATGGACGATAGGGGACAATTCCGCATCGCGGACGTGGCGCGCAAACATCAGCGCCGATGTCAAGGAGACCAAGGTTTGCGGATCGTGCACTGGATGCGCCCGCTACAACCAAATCCGCGCATGCTTGAAAGACACGAGCACGGACATCCCGTGCACGAATATTCAAGACGCGCCGCAATATCGAACGACATTTGCATCGACAATTCCCACTCGGGCCCCAAACGAGAAACAGGCGATGCTTGCGCCGTAACACGGATCCCCGGAACATCGCCTACGACGCCCTTCCAATTAGCAAACGTCTGGCTACCATGCATCTCTACGAATTGGGCCATTCTTACAAGGTTCGCTGCGCGCTTGTTCGCAAGCCCGAGAGGCGACAGTACGCGCGCTAATTCCGTTACATCGGCGACGGCCATATCGCGTGCTTCTGGAAATCGGGTAATTAGCAGATGATAGATGTCAACGATGCTAGATGCTCTCGTCTTCTGCAACAGAATTTCCGCGATTGCCAGCTGAAAAGGATCAAGTTCGCCACGCCACTCGAACTGTCGTCCCGAACGATTATAGTAATCTTCCGCGCATCCGCCAATTTTCGCTAATAGGCGCCTGTCGCGCGCAGTGATCTGGGGCCCTCTCGAGCGCGAGGTTTCGATGTGCCAGGCTTTGGTCCCAGTCACCCAAATTCCACGGCGAATATAGGCCCTCCCGGGGGCCTTCGAAGGTTCTGTGGAAGGGTTGAAGATGAGTGAACATACGGTTGGTTTTGTCCCAGCAAAGATGGTATTGAGGAGAAAGGAACTGGGACTAACGCAGCGAGGATTAGCCGCAGCCGCGGGACTATCGCAAGCGCTAATTGCTGAGGCCGAGCGCGGCAAGCACCCACCCTCAAACAGTTCTTTAGCAAAGATAGCCAAGGCGCTTCAAATCGACCTCGCGCAGCTCAGTTAGGGTCACACGCTATCTCTGCGACGGCGACACTTCTTGCAATCGGAAAAAACTCGCGCCACACACCGACTGGAGGGCAAAAAGGTGGCTCGAACCCAAGCGGATATTGCCAATACTGCGGTTCGCGTTTTTCTGCAACAAATGGGCGCTGCGTATGACGAGGAACGAGGGTTACCCCCTTATGCCGGAGGGAAGCATTTTCTCTCGATCCGAGAGTTCTTTGGAGAGCGCTGCTGCTATTGCGGCGACGAACTCATGTCAAATCGGACCGCCCAAGACCACCTAGTACCAATGAACAAGACGAGCCTCGGCCTGCATGCCTGGGGCAACATCGTTCCAGCGTGTCAGGATTGTAATGCGAGGAAGCAAGGCAAAGGATGGCATGAACATCTCGTCCCTAACGCTGGAAGCGACGCCAGCGAACGATACAAGCGCGTTACCGCTTTTATCGCTCAGTACAGTATGAGCCAGATCTGACCAAGCTCACAAGCGTGGCTGAAGAATTGTATGCGGAGATCGGCGCGATTGCGATGACATTAATCTCGGAAAAGGTAAAACGACTTAAGAAAGGCCTCGCAACGTGAGCACCGACGCGGACGGAGGACAACATCGCGTCTCATGAACGGAGATTCCATGACGAAGACGTACCAGCTGATCGGATCCGATGGGAAGCCGTACTCGAGCACGACGAAAGGGGCGCTCGGAGGCCACAGAAAGCTTCGACTCTACGGTCGCCTTGACTGCGCGTCGGCGGCTCGCTTCGTCGCCGCCGGCACATTCATAAAATGGCGTGTCTTCTTTGCCGACGAGTCAACGGCGATCTCTGCCGGCTATCGCCCTTGCTCGCGTTGCATGCCGGTCGAATACGGGCGTTGGAGAGCCACCCACTAAAGACCCGGATGCATGACAGCTCCAAGGCGCCCGAGTTGCAGACGGTTCCCTCGCCATCTCTGTCGCCGTGCGTCGGCTTTTCCGACACGTGCAAAGGCCTTGCAAGGTGGGCTCCCGGCCAGGGGTCACTTCCGGCATGACAGCTGTCGAGACGCTCCCGTTCCGGCGTGAGGAGGCCCGTCCCATTCCAAGAATCTGCGGCGAATACTAGACTATTGTTGGCCGGGAATACTTACGAAGCGCCAGCTGCACAAGGACTGGATCACGCCGGCAATGCTGTGCTCGGCGGAGTTACACGGCGGCCGATCCCCTGAAGGCGTTACAACCTTCTGCGCCGATCGGTATCTGGAAAAGCACCTAGATCTACTCCGCGAATGCTTCGTCATAGGCTCGGCGCTAACGCGGTCAAACGCATTGGAAAATATGGAGGCCGTTGGAACCTCGCTGCACAAAGCCCAAGTGCACGCACAAATACGAATCCAGATACCGCGTAGCGCGAGGCAAGTGAGGCAATCCGGGTATGGCTCGCCAAGCACCAAACATCCACGCAAGGACAAGCATGATTTCTGGCCGGTGCTCTCGCGTGCCCTGCGTGACACGAAATATAATGATCGTCAGAAAGGGCCACCAGTGGCTGCTCGATGGTAGGCTGGCGATGTGTTTTGATTTTCCCGCGTGATGCAAATGGAGCATGATCCGGCCGAGCGTGGCCGCGCATTCCGGACAGGAGTCAATCTTTGGAAGATGCATAATACAGAAACAGCGCAACGTTCAAGCCGCGATTACAAACGTTAACCTCTGAATATACCCGGCCTTCGCGGCTTTGCGCGAGCGTGAATCAGCAAGGCAGTTTGACGAAGGCCCGATATCCCCATCATCCGCGATAGGATTTTCGTTCCTATCTCGTCTGCCTACCGCTTGCACGATCCTTTCGCACTACTGTGTAAGGAGGACCGGCGTTTGGCGCCGTACTAAGAGAGGCTTGGCGCGTGGGAATTCCGCGGATTTGGTGCACGATGGTTGTTACCCACAAGATAAAGGATCTCACGTTCGGAGTATGCCGGACGAATAATGGTGAATTGCCGGTAGCTTTCTCGACTACTATTATTCGATAAGCTCGGCACGTCAACGACCCTCGGTATCGCGCCCACAAGGCACTGATCGATTTTAAAGAGGGTGATGCAAGCGCCACTGCGCGCTTTCTCCCGCTGATCACGCGAATTACGAACGCGGCCTTTCTCTAGGCCTCGCTACGGCGCGGCCCACCCACATCGCTCCGGTGCTGTCAAGTACGAGTAGCATTGTAACGCCTGGATCACGCGAATGGTCGTTTGCCTCAGACATCAGTAGTCAAACCGGCCTCGCGCCGGCACTTGACTTCTTTACCCAGAAACCTCGACAAGCGCTGCACCGTTTTCACAGTTCGTATGCACAACGTAAGGCGATGGTTTCCGAGAGCCTTCGCTGCGGTGAAGTTGCCCGCAAGACAAAGGTACTTCTTATTGACGATGTGTTCACGTATGGATCAACGATCGAAGCCTATGCCTCGGCGATCGCAAGCCAGGGTGGCCTATTGGTTGGAGCCGTGGTTGTTATGAAGTTCACCAAGAATCAAAAACTCCTCAACCCAGCACTATTCGCGACTTGGGGAGAAGGGAAAGTCGAAACCATGGCCCCAGGCATAGGACCCGTTTGTCGCCCATCCTCAAATTCGCCCCTGGAGAGTCACGATCCGCGAAAGGGCACAAAGGGGGCGCTCGCTGATGCTTCAAAGGGCGCAGAGTTGCTAACTCCTGGAAGATTTGCTAGATTGGCGCTTCTTCAAGTCCGCGGTGTAACCGCGGCAACCGTGCACCAATCGTTCTCTGTAGCCACCCCAACAAGCGATGTCGTTACGATCATGACTGCAATCGCGGGACCAAACGAAAGTTATCCAGCGGCCATCGAATCTACAACGCGCATCGTTGAGGGGTCCGCTGAGGCCCGCATTATGATCCTGCCGTTCGATGATCCGCTCTACCCCGAGCCCCTGCGCTCGATGCCCGGCCCTCCACTATTCCTCTTCACGCGGGGCCAAGTACCCACGGATTGGAACGGCGCGGTAGCGATCATTGGCACGCGGAGCCCCGACGTCGAGGCGCTTGACTATACCAAACTCCTGGTTCGGACTCTTGCGCATATTTCTCCGAGGATAATCGTTTCTGGGTTAGCAGTAGGCATTGACAGTGATATTTTATTGCGCAGCCATGAAACGCTGGCGCACCAACCGTCGCCGTTCTTGGAAACGGCCTCGACACAATATACCCAAAGTCAAACATGCGACTCGCCGAACTAATTTTGGATCAGGGCGGGTGCCTCGTATCGGAGGTTCCTATCGGCACCGGTGTTCGCCGTAAAGCGCTCGTGGCGCAGGGATCGCCTTTATGGATTGATTTTCGGTCGCGACGCTGTTGATTCAAAGTTCCACTTCTCGGTGGCAGCATGCACGCTGCGCGCTTCGCCCTCATGCAAGAACGCGCCCTGTTTGCAATGACACCGCCTCGTAAAGACCCACTCTATGGCTTGGGAATACGTTCCTTCTTGGCGGCGATTTAGACGAGCCAGCAAACGCAAAAGCACTAGCGCGCTTTCGCAAGTATAGGATCCGCGGACCGCTGGCGGTTCCGCTGGGCCCCGACCCGTCATCTCTGGAACATTAGCCGTCAACTGACGGCTAGGCCCGATGGTCAGGCAACGTAACAGTGGAGTGACCCCGCCAAAACTAGACACTTAGTGAGGTTATTCGTGCCTCGTCTCGTTCCCGCCAGGCGGCCGGCGTGAGGTAACCGAGGCTCGAGTGCGGACGTTCGTTGTTGTACCGATCGATCCACCTGCCGATGACCGGCGTGGCCTCCTCGATCGTCGCGAAGCGGTGCTGCCAAACGCATTCGCGCTTGAATGTCTTGTGATAGGCTTCGATCACGCCGTTCTGCTCCGGCGTGTGCGGGTGGATGAACTCTTGCTGGAGGCCGTACGATGAAAGAATGCGTCGGTAGAGCCGCGAGGCGAAAACCAACCCGTTGTCGCTGCGAACGACGACGCCGGCATCTCCGCGCGGCAGTACACCAAAACGTTTGATGCATGCATCCTCGAGAGCCCAGACGGCCTCTTGGGCACGGCAGTTCTTGCTGATGCAGTAACCGACGACGCTGCGATCGGCGCAATCGATGATCTCGTTGACGTAGATCAGACCATCGAACTTGGTCCAGACGCAGGTGAAGTCGGTCGCCCATCGCAGGTTCGAGTGAGCGGCGATGCTCGAACTGACCTGGACGCGCGGATAGCAGCTCTTGTGGAGACGACAGTGGCATTGCCAGCGCTTGATCTGCATGACGCGTTGAACGGCCTTGCGATTTACCAGGACGCCCTCCGACCGCAACGTCGCCCACACCATCCGGTAGCCGAGATACGGTTCCTCTTCGATGATGTGTTTGATGCGCTGCGCGAGGACATCGTCGACGTGCATCGCGCGCGATCGGGGCTTGTAGTACGAAGAACTTCGCGGCATGCTTAGGAGCCGACAGACTGTGACCCGGGAGAAACCTTTCCGAGCAGCGAGTCGATCGAACGCTGCTCGCTTTCGTCCAAAGGGATTATTCTCAGAGCCTCTTTGGCGATCTCGTTCTCCATCACGAGCTGACCGATCTTAGCCTGCAATCGCCGAACCTCGGCCCGGTGCTCGGCGTCGAGCCCCCTTCGATTGACCTTCAACGCATCGACTCCGCCGCGCAAGAACTCATCGGCCCACTTGCGGTACTCGCCTTGCGTGAACCCATACTTGCGGGCGGCTTCGGGAACGGAGATCTGGCCCTTAAGGACCTCGAGAATGATCGCGACCTTACGCTGAGCGGTCCAGCGCTCGAACTTCTCCGGCTCCGGAGCCGGCGGCTGTTGCGGCTTTCGCATGTGACACCTTCCTAGCGACAATTTCGCTTATTTGGTGTCCAGCTCCGGCGGGGGTCACTCCCACTCTTCCCTAAGACGCCTTCAAAAAGACGCTTTTCAAAAAGTCCGCCCAATCCGGGATGCTATTCCGTAGGCTCTTCCCTAAGACGCCTTCAAATGACGCGACTTCACCAGGACCGTAAAGCCGGCCAAGCACGTTGTCGAACGAACGATTCTCAAACATGATCACGACGATGTGATCGAGCGCCTTTTGTTTATCGGGCACACGGCTCTGGGCCGTGGCCAGGGCTGGGATCACCGCCCCCGCGGCGGCCATGCCGACGCCTTTGGCGAACGTGCGACGCGTTATCCGCAACGGGTCCTTCATCTGCGGGCTCCTGGACTGTGTGTCGAGTCTGCCGTCTTGTGTCGTGACGCGCTCGGGGGATTATGCCGCTGCTTGCTAATCGCCTGCTGACCCGCCGCGCGGACTGCGCGAACGCCTCGGAATCCCCAAGGCGTGCGCGCTTACGATCGACGAACGCGGTGAAGCTGAGGGAGGCGGCTGCCAGTGTTGCAGCGCTCCAAGATTACCGGCGCGACGCTTCCCGTTTTGGAGATGGCGCTGCAACCCGGCGACAAGATCGTTGCCGAGCCGGGCGAGTTTTCGTGGATGTCCGGCAACGTGCAACTCAACACGACCACGCAAACCGCCGGCGCGAAAGGCCTCTTCGGCGTGCTCGGACGCGCGTGGGTCGAGCTCGGCGGTGAGATCATCACCTACGATCTGGCCCCCGGCCAGGTGATCCAAGCGCACCCGGGCACGTCGGCATGTTCGAAGAGAGCGTGCAGTTCGACACGCAGCTGCTCAGCGGCGTGAAGAACATGTTCTTCGGCGGCGACGGACTCTTCGTCGCGCGATTGACCGGACCGGGCAAGATCTGGCTGCAATCGCTCACGATGCCCAATTTCGCGCACGCGCTCGCGCCGTATCTCGGCAAGGAAGCGGCGCCGCAGAACGTCGAGTCGGCGGCGTCGCCGGCGCGGTTATCAACAACCTCTTCGGTGGCCAGTAGAGCAGATTAACACCCGCCCCTGCGCAATGTGCGCCCACGGGGCGGGTGCAAATTGCAGCGCTTACGCCGGGAGATCGGGATAGCGCTTTTCCAGCGCGTCTTCGCGTGCCGTCTTCGTCGCCCACGGCGTGCGACGGCCTTCGATCGCGTCGGGCAGTCCTTCGAGATGCGCGTGCCAGCCGGCTCGGACGCCGGCGCCGTCTCCGTCGCGCGGGCTCAGACCCGAATGCGTCAACGTCAAGCCGCACCCGTCGCGCTCTTCTTTCAGTTCGAAGCGAACGACCGTCTCGCGTCCGTCGAGTTCCCACGTCCACGCGAAGACGTTGGGCGGTTCGCATTCCGTGACGCGACCCACCATTCTGTATTGTCCGTTCCAAGTGAGCCGGATCGTCCCGCCGGGTCTTCATGTCGATCTCGGCGACGGCCAACCAGTCGGCCAGGCGCTCGGGCGTCGTGAAGGCGGCCCAAACTTTTTCGATCGGGTGGGGATAGTGCCGGTGGAAGGCGACTTGCAGCGCGTCGCCGGTCGTAGTGACTTCGCCAAGGCCGGTCTCGCCGAGGTGTTGATAAGCGTCGATCGTCATTGCTCTTTCTCCAAGTGATCTCCGAGAGCGTCGAGCCGTTCGGACCAGAAGCTCCGGAAGGGGTTAAGCCACGCATCCAACGCGGCGAGGTTACCGGCCTCGAGCCGGTAGAGCCGGCGCTGGCCGTCCACGCGCACGTTCACGAGGCCCGCTTTTCGTAACGTCTTAAGATGTTTGGAGACGCCCGGTTGGCTCAGTCCCGTGAGTTGCACCAACTCACCGGCCGGACGCTCTCCCGTGCGAAGCAGGTCGAGAATCCGGCGGCGGCTGGGGTCGGCGATGGCAGCGAAGAGGCTCACGCGCTTATATTCTCATGTAGGAATATAACTGTCAAGGCATATAATCCTAAATTGCCGTCGGCAGCCAAGTCCCGGCTACGGACCTCGCTACGCTACGAAGCTCTTAAGGCAAAACGCGCTACCGCCCGCCTTCTCGAACTCCGACAGATCGACTTCGAGCGGCTCCAGCCCCTCGCGCCGTAGGATGCCGGCGAGCGCTGGTGACACCGGCGACGATACGTAACGGCGCCCGGCGACCACGCCGTTGCACGCAAAGCCTAGCGCGTCCGTTCGCTCCACACGATAGAGGCGAGGCCACGATGCAGATAGTGCAGTCATGGCTCGATCGTCGAGCGCGGGCGCAAAGACCAAGGCCGCTTCTTCGTTGAGCGGAGCGAAGCACGTGTCGAGGTGATAGAACGTCTCGTCGGCGAGTTGCAACGGCTTAACCTCGACGTCTCGCTCGCGCATCAGACCGGCAAACCGCTCGACGCCGCCTCGCGAAGAGCGAAAGCCGTAACCGGCCCAGACGCGATCGCGCCCCGGATGCCAAATCAGGTCGCCGTGCCCTTCGAGGTATTCGCCTTCCAAGCCGGCGTCCACGATCTCGTAGCCGCGCCGCTCGAACCACGCGACGTAGTGCGGAACCTCGCGCCGGCGCGATGCATGCCGCATGGAGCTGGGCACAACGAACGGCCTGCCGCGCGTCTCGCCCACGAAAACCTGATTTGCCGCAAAGACCATGTCTTCGAGATCGTCGACCGCATCCATCACCTCGACGCGCAGTCCCGCATCCACGAACGCCGATCGCAGCGCCTCCCATTGGCGCACGGCTTGGTCGCGATCGACGACCGACCCAGCCATAAACGGGTTCTTGACGTCGCGCACCGTGAAGTACTCGGGCGAGCACATCAAGACCGCACGATCGTGCACGGCGACGCCCTACAACCGAATGGACAGACAGCTCAAGCCGCCGTCCATCTTACGGTACTCGGACACGTCCAGGCGCAACGGCGTTAGGCCGGCCTCGGCGACCCGCGCCTCCAGCCGGGGATAACCCGCCGCGAACAACACGTAGCCGTTCACCCGCACGCAATTCGCGGCATACGCTTCCTCGCGATCGACCGGCAAGATGCGGCCGGCGTCGGCGCCGAGTCGCGAAACAACCTCGCCCGCGGCGGCAAACGTACCGTCGCCCAAGTACGACATCGCGCTCTTGAGATGCAGCGCGCCGTCCACGTCGCGTACGTCCAACGTCACCGCGCGGTATCCGAGCGCTTCCACGATCTCGCCGAACTGCCGCGCGCCCTCCGAGTTGGTGCGCTGCGAGATGCCGACGTAGAAGCGGTCGCCCGCATCGCAAACGTCGCCGCCGTCGAGCGTTCCCGGCGCCTCGATGCGCGAGAACGACGCGACCATCGGACGTAGAGCGCGCTCGGTCGCTGCGACTTCTCCAGCCCGGCTCGGCGCGCCGGGGCGCGTGACGATCGCGTGCGAACCGGCGATGACGGCGCAATCTTCCACGAACGGCGCGTCGGGAAACGCCGCCTCCGGCTCCAGCACCGTGACGTCAAGACCGCACCGGCGCAGTGCGTCGCAATAGCGAGCGTGTTGTTCGAGCGCGAGGTCGAGATCGGGGGCTCCTAGCGCCGCCGTCGTGATTCCTTGCGCGAACGTGGGACCCGGGGGGCGCACGATCGCACGCGTGAATTCCATTCCGGCACGTTCACTACCGGCGCGCGCAGTCCGGCCGGAGGCCGCCCGCCGCCGTATGGCGGTCAGACGAATCGAACCAACGGCTTCGCCACGCCGCCCAGGCCGTTTATGGCGCCCACGATAATGCCCGCTACCGACGAAGCGTTTTCACACGGCATGACCTAGGCTCACGGCGCGAAACATAACGGGCGGCCACTAACGTCTGGATCGTACCGGCCTTTCGAGGGCTCGCTCGTTGCGTCGTTCCCTCGAGCGCGTCTTCGGGAGGTGCCATTTTTTGCAACGAGGCTCCGTTGCCGGCGCGCGCGTCATCTTCACCGCGGTTCTCGTTCTTATCGGGTGCTCGGGTCGAGCGCAAGCCGTTCCGGTCTTCGCCAACGGGCAAGGCGTGTCGTGCGAAACGTGCCACACCACGTTTCCGGGCATGACGCGCTACGGCATGATGGTCATGATGACGAACTTCCAAATTTTGCAACGCCATCTTCAGGACCAAGCACTGCCGATCGCGGTTCGCATGTACATCACGTCGTATATAGCAAACGGCGATCACCCTGCGTCGACGACCGTTTCCGACCTCTCGCTGCTGGCCGGCGGCTTTGCCGGACGTAACTTTACGTACTACGCCGAACAGCACATCATCGATACGGGCCAAATCGGACAAACCGAGCAACTCTGGATCTCGTGGAACGGGCTCTTCCACGGAACAAACTCGTTCCAAGTCGGAAAATTCCACACGCCGTTTCCGTTTATGCCGGCGCATGCCTGGACGTTAGGCGACTACCTGCTTGCAACACAGATTACGGGGCAAAACAATTTTAATCCGGACGACGCACGCTGGGGCATCGCGTTCAACGGCATGTCGAACGAGTTCATGTACAACCTGTCATATCTGACCGGCAGCGGCCCGACCGGTGACGCTCTCGACTACAATTCGACGAAAAACCCCCGCACGTTGGATCTCAACGTCTCGTACGGTGGAATGGCGACGCCGTTCTCGGTCGGTGTGGTCGGTATTTCGGGGCAAGCGCCGCTCCACGATGCGGCCACCAATCGTTATGCCGGCGGCGACCCGTTCTCGCGCGAAGGCCTTTACTTAGGCTATCAGACCTCAGCTTGGCATCTACAGACGATGTACTATCATGGCTTCGATGCCCATCCCGATATCGATGCGTTCAATATTCCGCTCGATGGCTATTTCTTCGAAGTCGAGCGCGACTTCGGATGGCGTAACCATGTCGTCGTGCGCTACGACGTCGCGTCGAGCGATACGCTCAACCGGCAATATCTGCTGGACGTGTCGCACAACCTGGTCCCGAATCTGGCGCTGATCGGACAATATCTCGCCGGTCCGGACATGCGGCCGCAAGTGGGCTTTCAGATCGCCTACGCGGGTCCGTACGAGCTTGGAAAGCGCTTCCTCTGGAAGCCCCCGCTCGGCGTCAGCGTCGTGCCCACGGGCGCTGCCGCACCACCGTCATCGGCGCCGAACGCGGTTTACGTCGGCGATGCCAATGCCGGCGCTAAGCTCGGTGCAAGGCAACGGATGCAGCGGCTGTCACGGTGCGACCTGGCAAGGCGGTCTAGGCCCGGTCCTCTACGGGATCGAACATAAAATGTCAGACGCCGCCATTGCCGAGCACATACGAACGCCGGCGGCGCCAATGCCCAATTTCGGCTTTACCAACGCGCAGATCGACGACATCGTCGCGTACCTGCGGGGGCTCGACGGCGGCACGAGCGGTAACGCACCGGTCGTCACCTTCGAACCGCAAACGCCGACCACCGAAGCGACGATCAGCGTGCGCTTTGGGGGAACGCCGCCACGCACCGTCAGCGCCTTTCCGGAAATGCAGATGGGGAATTCGACCATGCACACGCAAGCGACCGTACTCCAAGCGTCGCCGCAAGATCCGCACGTCTTTACGGGGAGAGTCAACTTCTCGATGGGCGGTCCGTGGATCGTGCACGTCGAGTACGACGGGCAGACCATCGACGTGCCGTTGAACGTCGGCTCGTGATGCGCCGTTCGCGATTTCTAGCAGCCGGAGCCGGCGCGATGACCGCCGCAGCACTGCCGATGCTGCCGCAAAAAGCGCTAGCCGACGACACCGTTGCGTACACGCTGACCGCTGCGCCGTTGACCTTTTCGCCGAGTCCGGGCGCGAGTTACGCCGGCCTTGCATTCAACGGATCGATTCCGGGACCGGTCCTCCGCGTGATGCACGGACAGCGCGTACGCGCTACGTTCGTCAATCAGAGCGGTACTCCGGCGACCATCCACTGGCACGGCATGATTTTGCCCAACGCCATGGACGGCGTCGAAGGCGTTACGCAAGCCGCGGTCCCCAACGGCGGTTCGTTTCTCTACGACTTCGCTCCCGGTCCGCCCGGCACGCGCTGGTATCACGACCATATCGGCTCCGGGCTAATGCTCGGGTTATTCGGTCTTTTCATCGTAGACGATCCGAGCGAGCCACGGCCGGACGCCGAGTTTGCGCTCGTCTTTCACGACGTCCCGCAACTCGCGACGATCGGCGCCGCCATGCGTGGAACCAGCAACGCGCCGATGGTCGATCCGTTCGACTCGCCCGAACTGCGCGACATGGCGCCGGGCGACAAGATGGGGGACGAAGTCGCGTACGTCGCTCACTGCATCAACGGCGCCAGCTATCCGGCTACCAAACCGCTGGCGGTCGCGGTCGGTCAGCGCGTTCGCTTGCGAATCCTCAACGCCAACCAAACGCAAACGCGCTATATCCGGTTAGCCGGGCATAAGCTCACCGTAACGCACGCGGACGGAAACCCAATGAGCCAGCCGCTGGACGTCGACGCCTTGCGCGTCGGCGTCGGCGAACGGTACGACGCCTGGTTCGAGGTGACGCAACCCGGAGCGTGGCTGCTGCAGGGACTTTCCAGCGATCCACTCGCGTATCAGCAAGCCGTCGTCGTGCACACGGCCGGCATGGAAAACGCTCCGCCGCTCGGCAGCCCGCAAAGTCTGGCCGGCGTCGACTACTTTACGTACGAGAAGGCATCCGGAACGGCAACCACGACACCACCCATCCCCGCGTACGATTTCACCCTCGGCGGAGGCGCGTACGGGAGCTCGCAGTGGACGATTAACGGAGCCGTCTATCCCAACACGCCGAAGATCGTTGTCAATCGCAACGACGTGGTGACCGTGCGCTTCACCAACAAAACCGACATGGACCATCCGATGCACTTGCACGGTCACGTCTTCGAGATCATCGCAATTGACGGCACCGCCCTCGCACGGCCGCTGGCCAAAGACACGTCGCTGGTGTCCGCCAACGGCGGCACGCTGACCTGGCGCTTCACCGCAAACTCGCCCGCCGGCCGCTGGCTGCTCCACTGCCACAACGACATTCACATGATGGACGGCATGATGACCGAAGTGGTATATCGCTCGTAGATCATTTGACGCAGAGTTGCGGCAACACGACATCGTTGCGACAAGGCGTGCTTTATCATAGCGCCATGCTGGTGCGACGAGGGCGCCGGCTGACTCCTCTTTAATTCAGGCCCGTCAGACTCGTGTGTTATGGCTCGGCCGGCGGTATTCCGTGGCGAATTAGACTGGCTCGTTGCGGAGAGCGTATGAGTCTCCGCCGTCTTCGGAGAGCAGGTCAGGTATCTTACGAAAACCTCGCCGTTGAATGTGTCTACGCGAACGGCCATGGAGCGCGCGCCGCTCTCGATCCCTCCAGACTTAGCCGATGGAAACCCGGCACGGCAGCAACGGGCTGTTTGCCGTGCCCGGGTCCGGATTCAAGAATCTACGAGAGAAGCTTAACGAACGTTTCCGTCAGACGACGGAGCCCGCGTTCGTCCACCAGAGCGCGGTCGCCGTTCGGGCGCAAGCACTGCGCCATGCTAGTGGCCATGAGCTGCACCGTGGCCCGTTCGAGGGCCGACCGCGCCGCAGACATCTGTTGCGCGATCGCGTGGCAGTCGCGACGTTCGGTAATCATGCGCTGAACGGCCCGGACCTGGCCCTCGACGCGGCGCAACCGTGCTAGAATCTCGCGGACCGTCTCGTCGTCGATCCGTAATGGTTGCTCGACGACGGCAACGGCGGACGTCGCTTTTCGTGCCATTTCGATCACTATACTCCACGGGGTATCCCGTTTGCAATACCCTAGGGGGTATAGTATACTCACCGCATGACAGGCCGCCTCTGGATTCCCGCGCTGGCACTATCGCTCGCCGCCTGCACCGGCGCCACGCAAAGCCGAGTCGACGCGCTGTCGGTAAGCGAGGCGCCGGTGCGGCTGATGCCGTTCGAGCCTCGGCAAGAACTGTCGGGAGACGTCGTGGCCGCGCGCAGCGTAACGATCGGGTCGGCCCTGTCCGGTCCCGTCGTCGCCGTCGACGTTCGCGTCGGCGACCGCGTTCGCGCCGGCGAGCCGATCGCTGAGGTGGATGCCTCGCAATACCGGGCGCAATACGATCAAGCCCGCAGCAACGCTGCCGCAGCCCAAGCCGACGGTGCCGGCGCGCGAGCGCAGCTCAGCGCGGCTCGCAGCCGGCTGAGTCTTGCGTCGCTCACGGCCGCGCGAATGAACTTTCTGTACGCTCAGGGCGCGATATCGGTGCAAGACAACGATCGGACGCGCGCCGATCTGGCTGCGGCACGCGCGGCAGCCGATCAAGCGGCGGCGGGAGTGCTAGCGTCACAAAACATCGCCGCGGCCGCCGGTGCCGGAATGGAAGCCGCCGGCGTGCCGCTCCAGGAGACCGAAATCCGCGCGCCGTTCGACGGCGTCATAACCGCGCGATTCGTCGAACCTGGTGCGGTCGTAGGAGCCGGCGGGCAAATCGCTACGCTTCAAAACCAGAGCGAACTCGAACTCGACGTCACCGCTCCGCTCGGCGCCGTCGGCGGCATCGAGATCGAAGCGCCGGTGGACGTCCGCGTCGACGAGCTTGGCGACGCGCGGATTCGCGGAAGGGTACGCGCGCTGGTTCCAAACGAGAACCCTGCCTTGCGCTCCGCGGTTCTGAAGATCTCGCTTCCCGATGCGCACGGCTTAATGCCGGGCATGTACGCACGCATCGTCGTCCCGGGCACCCGAACGATGCTCGCGGCCGTCCCCGTATCGGCGCTGGTTACGCGCGCCGGACAGACCGGCGTATTTGCAATCCGCAGCCGCCGCGCCGATTTCGTTCCGGTTCAGACTGGCCAGGTACAGAACGGTTCCATCGCAATTACGGGCTCCGTGCGTCCGGGCGACTCGGTCATCACGTCCGACCTCGAGCGCGTCACCCAAGGCGCCGCCGTAGCGGCGCCCTCCCTATGAAGGGCGAGAACCTCGCGGCGCGCATCGCGCGCTACTTTCTTCATTCCAAGCTCACCCCAGCGCTCGCGATCGCGATCGTCGTGTGGGGGCTGCTTGCGATCTGGCAAACGCCACGGCAAGAAAATCCGCAGATCACGATGCCGGCGGCCACGATCGTTACGGAGTATCCGGGTGCCTCCGCAAAGGAAGTCGACCGGATCGTCACCCAGCGCGGGGAGCGCGTCCTCGCCGAAGTTCCGGGAATCGAACACGTCTACACGATGTCGACGCAGAACGCCTCGATCATCACGGTTCTCTTTCACGTCGGGGACGACCCGACGAAATCGTTCGTCGATCTGTACGACCACGTCAACGCTCACTTGACCGATCTTCCGCCCGGTGCGGCGCAGCCGAAGATCACGCCGCTCTCGGTGGACGACATTCCGATCGTCGTTCTGACGCTGCACGGCGCGAACTACGATCGCGGTCAGCTCGACCTCGCAGCGCAGCGCCTGATCGACGCGGTTAAGCCGCTCGACGGCGTCGCCGCGATCGCAACGTACGGCGGGCGCCCGCGCGAAGTGAACGTAACGCTCGACCCGGTCAAGCTCTCGGCGTACGGACTCTCGCCGCCCGCGATCGCGCGCGCCCTGGGTGCGACGAACGTGATTCAAAGTGCGGGAACGCTGCGCGACGGTGCGGTCGAAACGCCGATCCACGTCGGTACGCCGTTCCAAAGCGCGGATCAGGTGGCGGCGCAAATCGTCGGCGTGAGCGACGGCCAACCGGTCGCGTTGGAAGAGGTCGCGTCCGTCGAAATGGGCTGGACTCCCGAGGAGGATCAAACACGCTTCGGATACGGGGGCGCCTCGTCGGAAGCGAGCGGCGCAAGCGAGCCCGCCGTGAGCGTCGCCATCGCCAAGAAGCCGGGAACGAACGCCGTGCGCATTGCGAACGACGTCCTGGAACGCGTCGCCGCAACGGAAATGCCTCCCGGAATCACGGTCACGACGACGCGAAACGACGGCGAAAAAGCTAACCTTGCGGTGAACGAGCTCATCGAGCGTTTGGGTGAAGCGATCGTCATCGTCGTGGCCCTTCTCCTGGTCCTGGGATGGCGTCAAGCTCTCGTTGTCGCAACCGCCATCCCGCTCACGCTCTTCGTGACGCTCGGAGTCGGGATGCTCGCGCACCAAACCATCAATCGGATCACGCTGTTCGCCTTGATTTTGTCGCTGGGACTGCTCGTCGACGACGCGATCGTGCTGGTGGAAAACATTCACCGCCACTACGCATCGGAACCCGACGGAGACAAGAGCGAAGTCACCGTTCGAGCCGTCGGCGAGATCGGCAGCCCGACGGCGCTCGCGACGCTCACGGTCGTCCTGTCGTTTTTGCCGATGTTGTTCGTTACGGGAATGATGGGCCCGTACATGCGGCCGATCCCGCTCAACGTGCCCGTCGCGATGATCGCTTCGTTGCTGATCGCGTTCGCCATAACGCCCTGGGCGACGTACAATCTGCTGCGCAACCACAAGCTGAGCGCTAAACATGCGACGCCGCGGTGGGTATTGCCGTTTCGCAACGCCCTCGCCGGGATGCTCGACCAACCGAAGCGGGGACGGCTCTTTCTCCTAGCGCTCTTGGCCGCTTTTGCGATCAGCCTGGCGCTCCCGGCTCTCGCGCTCGTGCAATTCCGTATGCTCCCGCGTGCCAACGAAACGTCGTTCTTGATCAGCATAGACGCCCCGCCGGCAAGCACCGTCGCGCAAACCACAAGAATCGCCGACGCAGTCGGCGCCGAACTCGCGACGTATCACGAAGTCCGCGACTACGAGATCTTTGCCGGAACCAACTCGGTGCCCGACCTCTCGAGCCTTCTGCAAGGCACGGTTTTTCGCAATTCCCCGAACCTCGCGGACGTTCGCGTGAATCTCGTCCCCAAAGGTGATCGAGCCACGCAGTCCTCGATCCTCGTTCGCCGGTTACGAACGCGCCTGCAAGACGTTGCGGCTCACTACGGCGCGAGGCTGCGAATACTGCAGGTGCCACCCGGGCCTCCGGTTCGAAACACGATATTTGCGAAGATCTTCGGTCCGGATCCCGACGTGCGGCGCTCCATCGCGTCGAATTTGATCGATTTCTTGCAATCGGAGCGAGGCGTCGTCGACGTGGATTCGAGCGACAAGCCCCTTCCGCTGGGAATCCAGCTCGAAATCGATCAGCGCAAAGCCGCGTTGGCCGGCGTCGACGTCGCCGATGTCGCCCAGACGCTCGGCATGGCTCTTCACGGGGCGTCCGTATCGACGCTGCACGTCGCCGACGATTCACGCCCGGTTGGCATCTTCGTACGATTCGGGCCTAAGGATCGCCGCGACGTGAACTCGCTCGGCGCGATCCAACTGCCGGCGGCCGGCGGCGGCTCCGTGGCCCTGTCCGCCGTAACGACGCTCGTCGCAAATCCGGTCTCGCAACCGGTCTATCGCAACGATCTCGAAGAAGCCACGTACGTCGGCGCGGAGATGGCGGGCCGCAGTTCGACTTACGCCGTCATCGATGCTCTCGTTTATCTGGCACATCATCCTCTGCCGCCGGGTTATCGCATCGATTGGGACGGCGAATGGGACCTGACGCTTACCGTGTTCGCCGACCTCGGGCGCGCGATGCTCGTCGCCTTCATCCTGATCTATTTCGTGCTCGTGGCGCGCTTCAAGTCGTTCCGTATCCCGCTGGTCGTGCTCGCGGCGGTTCCGCTGGCGTTCATCGGCATTATGCCCGGCTTCGCGCTGCTCGCACCCTTCGGCGTCTATTTTTCCGCAACCGCGATGATCGGCATGATCGCGCTCGTCGGGATCGTCGTGCGCAATTCGATCATCCTGATCGAGTTCATCGAAAGCAAACGCGCCGAAGGCATGGCCGTGCGCGATGCGCTGGTCGAATCGGCCGCCGCCCGAACGCGCCCGATATTCCTCACCGCCGCGGCCGGCGTACTCTCGTCCATCGTCATCGCCTCGGATCCGGTCTGGAGCGGGCTCGCGTGGGCGCTGGTTTTCGGGATGACGTCGTCCGCGGTTCTCTCGGTGCTCGCCGTGCCGCTGCTCTATCTCGCGATGGCACCGGCGAACGATGCGGTCGCGGAAGGTGAGCCGAAGAAACCTGCTGCCTCATGGGCGGAGCCATCGAATGCGTAACGCGTTTCTAGCCGCGATCCTCGCGCTCGCATGTGTGGCTCCGCTGTGCGCGCAAGAACCGGCGGCGCAGAGTTTGTCGCTCGACCAAGCCATCGCGACGGCCATAGCCCAAAATCCGTCGTATCGCGAATCGCTCGCCGCCGTCGATGCCGGCGTAGGGCGCGTCCTGGCGGCTCGCTCTTCGCTCGGGCCGTCGGTAACGCTATCGGACGCGTATCAATATCAGGACACGGTGGCGAAACTTCCAACGCCGTTCGGACCCCTGCCCTTCTCGCCCAACTCCACGAACGTTCCGCTCCTCGGCGCCTCCTACACGCTCTTCGACGGAGGCGCCGGCGCGGCGCGATTGGCCGCCGCGTCGGCCTCGCTTTCCTCGACTCAGGCTTCGGCGCGACAAGCCAGATCCGGCCTCATCTCGCAGACATCGTCCGCCTACTACGACCTGGTTGCCGCTATGCAATACTCCGCCGTCGCCGACCAGGGCGTTGAAGTCGCGCAAGCGCACGTCGAGCTGGCGAGGCAGCGGCTGCGAGCCGGGCAGATTCCGCGCGCCGAACTACTTCAAGCGCAAACCGATCTCGCCGACCGGCGCGTCGGGGCCATAGAGGCGCACAACGGCCTGGCGCTCAATCAAAATCGTCTCGACGCGGCTATGGACGTTCCGCTCGGAACGGTCTTCGCGCCGACCGACGGCTTCGGCGGCGAGATCCCCGAGGTCGACTCCAACGCCTTATCGCGACGGCAAAAACCGAGCGAGGCGACCTCGCAGCCGCGCGTCTCGCGGTCGAGGCCGCCGAACGCGCCGTCAGCGCTGCACGCGCCCAGCACTCGCCGAGCGTCGCCCTCTCGGCGAGCGAGGGTAACGTCCAGCCCGTCGTTACAACCGGTTACCATTCCCAGTTTACGGTTGGACTCAACGCCGTCTGGAGGCTCTTCGACGACGGATACACGGACGGGCGCGTTGCGGAGGCACAAGCCGCCGTTTCGCAAGCGCAGTTGGAAGTCGAGCGGCTCCAGGTGCAGGCCGAGCTCGAGGTGCGCCAAGCCTATCTCGCCCTCGACGCCGCACGGCAACAGGTCGCGGCCGCAAAGCAACTCGTCGTGCTGGCCGGCGAAAACCGCCGGCTGGCCGAGATTCGTTATCGCGGCGGAGTCGGCACCGCTCTGGAACTGCGCGACGCGGAGCTGCGCGACGACGCGGCACGGCAGGGCGTCGTCGACGCGGAGCGATCTCTCATGGAAAGCGTCGTATCGCTTCGGTTCGCAGCGGGTCTGCTGTAGCTGGTTACGTTTCGCTTCGAGCGGAAAAGGAGAAACCTCATGCCATCAATGCCAATCCTAAAGTCGATGATGACGATGGTCGGTAACGAAAACCTCGCGCCGGTGGCCGACGAAGCAACCGCCGCACTCGGCCCTGTTCTTTCACGAATGGGCGAGGTCTCGTCGTGAAGCCGCAGGTCGTCATCCTGGGCGCCGGGTTCGCGGGACACACCGCCGCGCTCCACCTGTCACGTCTCGTCCGCACAGAGGCGGACGTAACGGTCGTAGCACCGCGCAACCGCTTCACCTGGTTTCCAAGTTTGATCTGGGTGGGCACCGGAACCATGTCTCCCGACGACGTGCACTTCGAGCTGGCACCGGTCTACGAGAAGATCGGCGTGACGTACGTGGACGGGCGCGCTACCACTATCAAGCCCGACGATCGCGAAGTCGTCGTGCAAACCGCGTCGGGCGAGGAGCGCACAATCGCGTACGACTTTCTTCTCAACGCGACCGGTCCGTACCTCAACTTCGAAGCTACGCCCGGTCTCGGGCCTTCGACGGGAAACACGACCAGCGTGTGTTCCGTGGAACACGCGATCGAGGCCTGCGACCGCTATCTCAACGTCGTGCGCGAACTCAAGGCAGGTAAGCGCCGGCGCATCGTCGTCGGCGTCGGGCACGCAGGCGCGACTTGCGAGGGAGCCGCGTTCGAATACTTGATGAACGTGGACGCCGATTTACGCGCGCGCGGCCTACGCGACGCAGCCGAACTGGTGTGGGTCACCAACGAACCAGAAGCCGGCGATTTCGGCGTGGACGGAATCGAAGCGCTCAAACGCGGCGTCCTCGTAACCGGTGCGAGCCTCGTGCGAATGATCCTCGACGAAGCTCGGATCGTTCCCAAGATCGCGGCCGGCGTTACAAAAGTGGATCCCGGCCTGCTTCACTACGAACAAATCGGCGAAGATCCCGGAACGATCGAATACGACTTGGCCATGCTGATTCCGCAGTTCCGGGGCATTCCGATCAAGTACGTGGCATCCGATGGAAGCGACATTTCCGAAAAAATGACGGTTCCCAGCGGGTTCATGCGCGTCGACGCGGACTACGCCCCGAAATCGTTTTCGGAGTATCGCGGCGCGGACTGGCCCGCAAAGTATCTCTCACCGCACTACGACAACCTTTACGCGGCCGGCATCGCGTTCGCGCCTCCCCACCCCATGTCGAAAAGCAAGAAAGCCGCAAGCGGCCTCGCGATCACGGCGATGCCGCCTCGAACCGGGATGGCCTCGGGAATCATGGGCCGCACCGTCGCCGAGAACATCGCGCAGCAAGTGACCGGCGAGGCGCCCACGCACCACGCGCGCATGTCCGAGATGCCGGCGGCGTGTATCGCGTCGATGGGAAAGTCCATCTGGAACGGATCCGCCGCTTCGATCATCATGACGCCGGTCGCGCGCGACTACGAACGATACCCCGAGCACGGACGCGATCTCGCACTCTGCGATCTCGACGTCGGGCTGGCTGGGGCATGGACAAAGCGTGCACTTCACTCGGCATTTCTCTGGAAGCTGCAAGCCAAACCCGGCTGGCAGCTGATCCCGGAATAGGAGCTGGATATGGGACGCTTCTGGAGACAATTTTGGCCGTTTCAAGCCTGGCGATTCATCGTCATCAACACGAAGATGTTTCTGATCGCTAAGGGCATCGTAGGGCCGCCTCACTCGTGAGGGGCAAAGAACCGCTCAACGCTAGGAGAATTTTTCGATGAGCTTTGGGGATGGCGCCGGCTGCTGATTATGATCCGTCGCGGTGGCGTCGGAAGGTCAAGGTGCCCAACCGTCCTCAACATCATCGGCTTCGATTCCCGGAGCGCCTAGGAGATTGCGTATATTACCCCGTCGGTCGTTCCGATGTAAAGCGTGCCGTCGGAGATCGCGGGTGAGCCGAAGATTGATCCTACGCTGGTGAAGAGGTTGTTTAGGCCGACGTAAACCCCACCGAGAGTCGGTTCGGCAAAAAAGCCGTTGACGTCGAGATTGCCGTTCGCGTCCAGATGCGCTGCCAGGTTCCGCTGTGAAGCGTCGGTTTGAAAGCGTGCGACGATGGCCCCGGTGGAGGCATCGACACCGTACAGGCGCCCGTCGGCCGTTCCAAAGTAGGCGACGCCGCGCTGCGAGCGACGGCGACGAGAACGTGTACGCGCCGTAACCGAGGCTGAATCGTTTTGCTCCCGTCTCTGCGTCGAGGGCGAAGAACGTCCGCTCGTCGGATGTCGTGTAGAAAACGGTGCCGTTGGCTACAGCCGGTGACGCGACCACCCAGCTCCCATGTTCGTCGTGCTTCCATCGCAGGCGCCCCGTGCGTTCGTCGAGAGCGTACAAGAAACTGTCGCGACAGCCAAAGAAGACGATGCCGCGATCGACCGCGGCCGATCCCGCGATGCCGACTTGATTGTAGATCTTGCGATCGTCGCCCGTGAGGAACTTCCACCGCAACGTGCCCGTATTGGCGTCGAGCGCATAGAAGTTGCGATCCCAACTGCCGATGAAGACCATGCCGTCCGCGATCAGCCGGCGATGCGTGAACGACGTTCCCGGTGGAAAACTGCCAGCGCAATCGCCCGCTCGCCGCGTCGAGCGCGTAGACGTTATGATCGCCGCTGCCGATGTAAACGACGCCGTTTGAGACGGCCGGCGACGACAAGAAGAGGTCGAACGGATCCGCCATCATTTCGTTCTTGGGCTGGATGCCGTGGATGCCGGGCGCCGTGAAGCGCCGCTCGCCGCCCGTCGTGAAATGCCAGCGTTCGCGGCCGTCGTTCGCATCGACCGCGTAGACGTTGCCGTCGAGGCTTGAAAAGAAAACGAGGCCGTCCGCCACCGCCGGCGATGAATTCACGGGGCCGTGCGTTGGGAAGCGCCAGGCGAGCGATCCGTCAGCCGCGCGTACGGCGTATAGATTTCCATCCGTGCTGCCGACGTACACGACGCCGCCGAGCACTGCCGGCGAGGAGAATATTTTTCCGCGCGTCGCAAAGCGCCACTTTACGTGCGTGAGCGTCGGCGCTGTTGACGCGTAGACGCCGAGATGGGCCGCATCACCGCGGAACATCGCCGCATCCTGCGGCTGGGCGAGCGCTGCGAGCGCGCCCGGCCCGGCCAGCGCGGCGACGAGACCGGCGACGAGCGTGTAGCCCACGATTCGTTTCCTGCTCATCACCGCTCACGATAGAGCGATGCGCCGGGCATTGCACTCAAGGCGGAATCAAATCTCGCATCAGCATACTGCCGGCGCCCGCCGAATCGGGCCTTGACTCTAGGACTCGTCTTTGTCTACCATTGTGAAAGTGAAAATGAAGTTCACTTCCTGCCCTGCTGACCAAGCAGCGGCTCCCACAGCATAAGAGTAGGGATCATATGAGCGAGCAGAACCCCACCGCAACGGCGACCGAAAAGAACGGCGAGTGCCCGGTCGTGCACGGAACCCCGCTAGGCACGCACATGCCGGCCGGGATGATGACGAATCAAGACTGGTGGCCGAACCAGTTGAACCTTAAGGTGCTCCACCAGAATTCCGCCTTGTCCAATCCGATGGGCGAGGCGTTTGACTATGCGAAAGAATTTAAGAAACTCGACATCGAGGCCCTGAAAAAGGACGTCTTCGCGTTGATGACGCGGTCGCAGGATTGGTGGCCGGCCGACTACGGTCACTACGGACCGCTCTTCATTCGTATGGCGTGGCACAGCGCGGGCACGTATCGCATCGGCGACGGTCGCGGCGGCGCCGGTCACGGCACGCAACGCTTCGCGCCGCTCAACAGCTGGCCCGACAATACCAACCTCGACAAAGCGCGCCGGCTGCTCTGGCCCATCAAGCAGAAATACGGCGACAAAATCTCGTGGGCCGACCTCATGGTCTTTGCCGGCAACTGCGCGCTGGAATCCATGGGATTCAAAACGTTCGGCTTTGCCGGCGGTCGCGTCGACGTCTGGGAGCCCGACGAAGAAATTTACTGGGGCAACGAGGGTACGTGGCTGTCCAACAAGCGCTACTCCGGCGATCGGGATCTCGAGAAGCCGCTCGCGGCCGTTCAGATGGGCTTGATCTACGTGAATCCGGAAGGGCCGGACGGCAATCCGGATCCGATCGCTTCGGCCAAAGACATTCGCGAGACGTTTTCTCGCATGGCCATGAACGACGAAGAGACCGTCGCGCTCATTGCCGGCGGCCACACGTTCGGCAAGGTGCACGGCGCCGCCGATCCGTCCAAATATGTCGGACCCGAACCCGAGGCTGCCGGCATCGAAGAACAAGGCCTCGGCTGGAAAAACAGTTTTGGAACGGGCAACGGCGATGCGACGATCACGACCGGACTCGAAGGTGCGTGGACGGTCAACCCGGCGAAGTGGGACAACAACTACCTCGACAACTTGTTCAAATACGAGTGGGTGCTGACGCGCAGCGCCGGGCGGCGCGCAGCAGTGGGCTCCGAAGAATGGTTCCGCGGTCGCCACCGTCCCGGACGCGCACGATCCGTCCAAGAAACATCGCGCCGATGATGCTCACGACCGACCTCGCGCTGCGGATGGATCCGGTCTACGCGCCGATCGCCAAGCGCTTCCAAGAGAATCCGGCCGAATTCGCGGACGCCTTCGCCAAAGCGTGGTACAAGCTCACGCACCGCGACATGGGGCCGCGCTCGCGCTATCTCGGCCCGCTCGTTCCGGCCGAGGAACTGATCTGGCAAGATCCCGTCCCAGCGGTTACGCACGAGCTGATCAACGATGCCGACATAGCCGCACTCAAGAGCAAGATTCTCGCATCGGGACCGTCGGTCTCCGAACTCGTCTCGGCGGCTTGGGCCTCGGCGTCAACCTTCCGCGGCTCGGATAAACGCGGCGGCGCGAACGGCGCGCGCGTTCGCCTCGAACCGCAGAAAAACTGGGAGGTCAACCAGCCTGCCCAACTCGCAACGGTGCTCAACGCGCTCGAAGGCGTCCGCAAGGAATTCAACGGCGCTCAATCGGGCGGGAAAAGAGTTTCGCTCGCCGACCTGATCGTTCTGGGCGGCTGCGCGGCAGTCGAAAAAGCGGCCAAGAACGCGGGCCACGACGTACGGGTTCCGTTCAAACCCGGCCGCGCGGATGCATCGCAGGAGCAAACCGACGTCGAGTCCTTCGCGGTACTCGAACCACAGGCGGACGGCTTCCGCAACTATCTCAAAGCCGGCGTGTCGATTCCGTCCGAAGCGCTGCTGGTCGATCGCGCCCAACTCTTGACGCTAACCGCACCGGAGATGACGGCGCTCGTCGGCGGTATGCGCGTGCTCGATGCGAACGCCGGACGGTCGAAGCACGGCGTCTTCACCAAGCGCCCCGGCACGCTCACCAACGACTTCTTCGTCAACCTGCTCGATATGGGCACGAATTGGAAGAAAGTCTCGGACGACGTGTTCGAAGGACGCGATCGCGTGACGGGCGAGCCGAAGTGGACGGGCAGCCGCATCGACCTCATCTTCGGATCGAACTCGCAGCTGCGGGCGCTCGCGGAAGTCTATGCGTGCGACGGCTCGCAAGAGAAGTTCGTGCGCGACTTCGTAGCGGCGTGGAACAAGGTGATGAACCTGGACCGGTTCGACGTAGCTTAGTCTCGCCGTCCCGTGCGGACCGTCGCATGCATCGCCCCAAGGCGTGCTGCGACGGTCCGCATCTTTTCTGCGCTAGTCAAGGCACTGCTACGCGTTAGAGCGAGCCGACCGATGCCGGAAGCGTCATCGTGCCCGCGCTGGCGACGTCGCCGTCGTGGGACCATACGAGCTGCTCGTTGCTGGCGTGGATGGTGCGCCCGACTTGTGCTTTGAGGGGCGTACCGGCGCCGGCCGGCGGCAAACTCGTTAGCGGGATCTTCATGGTGACGGTGTATCCGCCGTCGTTCACGGCGCCGTGGGCGTCGAAAGCCGGCGCGGCAGCGCCGCTCGGTCCGGTGGCTTCGCTCGTTCCGTCGGGGCTCGCCGCGAAGCGATAGGATCCGTTATTTCCCTGCACTTCGACCCAAACCGAGTCGCCGTTGCTCAGCGGCTTGGCGGAGACGATGCGCTCTTTGTTTTGCGTTGCGTCGAAGCGGACGTAGAGATAGCGGCCGTCGGTGCTGAAACGCGCGGTCGTTTCTTCGCTGGCGTCGCGCGATGTGCTGGAGTTCCACGAAAGATGCGCGACGGCGGCGGGATCGAAGCTCGTTCCGTCGTCGTTGGGATCGATCGAAGGTGCGTGTGCGCTCATCGGAACGGTGAGCGACGATGCCGCAAACACGGGCGCGGCCGTCGCCGCGAACAACGTTCCGGCGAGGGCAAGGATGGAGGCCTTAAGGAGGGTCGGCTTCATGATGGTCTTACCTCGTAAGGATCGGGAGTGGCGTTGTGGTGGCACGTTCGTGGCGCATGTACGTTGGGGCGCGCGCCGGGTTTCGTGAGCGTTTCGATTTTGATATGTTTTTGATAACTCGTGTTCAAGCGTTTCTCCCCAGGATTTTGGCAGCACGAAGCTAGGCCTGGGCTTGGCATATCTTTCCTAACGAACGACGGGCCGAGTTGTTACCGCACGATTGCGTTACTCACGTTGACGTCGATCAAGTGCGTCTGCGAGAGGTCGACGCCGCGCAAATCGGCGCCCGCGACGTTGACGCCCGTGAGCGTCGCCCCGTAGAGCTTCGCACCGCGCAGATTGGCGTCGCTCAAATTTACGCCGCTCAGGGTTGCGCCGGACAGGTCGCTTCCGCTCAGGTTGGCGCGCTCGAGGTTGTCACCGGCGACGTGGATCTTCGACAGATCCGCGCCCGACAGGTTCACCCCCGCGAGGTCGCAGCCGGTACACGCGCTCAGGAACACGCGCGCCTGCGCCGGTGCGAAGCGCGAGACGTCGCCCAGGTCGCATCCCCGGATCCTGGCTCCGTCGAAACGCGCGCCGGAGATGTCGGCTCCCGACAAGTTGCAGCCGGACATGTTCGCGCCGGTGAAGTCCACGTCGCGCAAGTTCGCTCCGCTGAAGTTGACGCCGGCAAGGCGCGCGCCGCTGAAGTTCGAACCGTGCAGATCGGCGCCGCTGAAGTTGGTGCCGGTAAAGCTGCGACCGTGCAAGTCCTTACCGGCCCAACTGACCCGGCTGAGATCGCACGCGCGGCATCCCCCGCTGTTGTCCGAAGGCAGGGGGCATAGCCTGAGCGAGCTGTTCCGGGACATGTTTCTCGATGTCGAGTTTGACGATTTTAAAGTTGAGCGATTTGTCGATCTCGTCGCCGATCTCGTCACCTGCGTCCGATGCGGCTGCCGAGATGGCGCTCGCGACCGAAGCCGCGGAGGACGCGCTCACCACCGAACGCGTTACCTTCGCTACCGTCGCGGCGTCGGGGGCTGGGGGCACGTGCGGCCTGCGATGCGCGTGGCGCCTGTGGTGCGCTGGGTGCCGCCTCGCGGTGAACCGCGGGCGCCGCTTCGGTCGCGGGACGTGCGACCGCGGGGATGCCGCCGGGCGCGGCGCCGGCGTGGACGAATCGAACATCACCAGACGCTCTTCAAACTTCGTCGCTAGGCGCGCCGGCGGCCGCGCGCCCGGCATCGGAGCGATAACCGTTATGGGCCGCGCCGGCGATATGGGCGGCTGCGGGAGAGCCGGGACGGTGAACGCGATCGACGGCGCGACCGACTGCAGGACGAAGAACACGGCGATCAGGGCCGCGGTCATGGCGCCGGCCGCCGACAGCGAGATTCCGGTGCGCACGTCGCGCCCGGCGCGCAGCAACCGCTCGACCCGTACCGAGATGGACTTGCGCGTCACGAAGGCGCCCGGCGCGGCCAGCGGGCGGTGCGGCCACGCCGTCATTTCCGCAAGTTTCGTGAGGCAGAACGCGTACGGCCGGACGTCGCCGGTTTGCGAGAGCACCCAGTCGTCGCACGCGACTTCGCGTTCGAGATCGAGCTGGTGCGAGAGCCACAGCATCGCCGGGTTGAAGAAAAAGACGGCCTTCACGATGCGCTGCAGCCCGTTGATGTAATCGTCGGCGCGGCGCAAATGCGCGAGTTCGTGCAGCGCGATTTGGTCGACGTCGCTCTGCGGCATCGTATCGAGGACGCGCTTGGGAAGCAAGATCATCGAGTCGAAGAGCCCGATCGCGATCGGCACCTCGATCTCGTCCAAGACGCAGATGCGCACGTCGCGCGAACCCTTCTGCGCCGCGTTCCAGCGCTGCATCGCTTCGCGGTACGCAACCGGCAGCGGCAGCGCGTCGTGTTTGAGCCGTTCGAGCGCGAACAGGCTCACGATCAGCGGGACGAGCAGCACGACGACGCCCAGTCCCCAGAGCGCGAGCAGAATCGCCGCCAGCAGCGTCGGGAAGGCGAGATGCAGTCGCGCGGGCAGACGCACGCCGATCTGCGGACGCGCGGCCGGTTCCTGCGCAACCGCGTGCGAGGCCGCCGCATATGTCGCGGGCGCGCTCGCCGTACGGGCTGCCGCCGTTTGCGTTGACGGCGCGCGAACCGGCGCGGAGATCGCGGTCGCACTCGCCGTAGTGACTAGCGGGAGCGTCGTCACGATCGGCAGCACGACGGCGGCGGCCAGCGCGCACGACAGCACCACGCAACGCGTCGCCGCGTTGAGGTTCTTCACGACGCGCAAAACCAGCCACACGGCGAATGCCAGGACGGCGGCTTCCCACAGGCTGTTGAGCAAGACCGCGACGATCGCGCGGCCGACCGGCTCGAAATGCGGGTTCATCGCTTGTCCTCGTATTGCTCGATCAGCGCTTTGAGCCGTTCCAACTCTTCGTCGGACGGGCGCTCGTCGGCGACCAACCGCAGCGCCAGCGCGCCGGCGTTGCTGCCGAAATAGCGGCGCACCAAATGGCCGACCGCCGAGCGAGCCGCTTCATCCCGCTCGAGCACCGGCGCATAAACGTAGGCGCGCCCGTCTTCCTCATGCGAGACGTAGCCCTTCTGCTCCAGGATCCGCAGGGTCGTGAGCACCGAGTTGTACGCCAGGGCGGGCGGCGCGAGCGATTCCGTCACCTCGGCGACGGTTGCCCGGCGCTTTTCCCACAGGACTTCCATCAGGCGAAGTTCGGCCTCGGTGAGGGTCAGAGAAGGTTTACGCGCCATGCATCCTCCGGACGTCTACTAATTCGTTAGTGGTACTATAGCCGGGCGCGAGGCGGATGTCAATTAAATTCTTAGTTGATATTTTTCAGGGGGTCCGCGGGCGCGTCGAGCCCCCACGCCCGCAGTATATACGGGCCCGCCTTAACGGCGTTTCAAGAACGCATCAAACTTTGCTAAATCGGGCCGTTAACGCTGCCGCCGTTGCGCGTGCCTTACGGCCCATTAGCGGAGGCGATTCGAGGTCCGGCTGTTCCGTGCGCGAAGGCGACGGACACGACCGAAGGGAGTTGCCATGGACTGCGAATGCCGCCCGCCGTATCTCGGAGCACTGCGTTCGGCTATGGGGGTCAAGCGCGGCGAATTCGTCGCGATGGTCGGCGGTCTCGTCGCCGCCACCGCCATGCCGGTACGCGCCGCCGCACCGGCGGCAAACGGTCCGGCCGACTTCCTGCTCATCAACGGCCGCTTCCGAACGATGGCATCCAATCAGCGCACGGCCGACGCGGTCGCGATCACCAACGGCTTGTTCAGCGCGGTCGGCACCAAGTCCGAGCTGATGTCCTCGCGCGGCCCCAAGACGCAAGTTGTGGATATGAAGGGCGCGACCGTGCTGCCGGGCTTCATCGAGCCGCACATGCACTTCATCTACGAGATCATCATCGCCAACGTGCTGGTGGCCCGCTATCCGCAGATCACATCGCTCGATGCCTTCGTCGCCGCGATGAAGGCCGGACTCTCCAAAGTCCCGGCCGGCTCCTGGTATACGGCCTTCGGGTTCGACAACTCCGTCATGGCGCCGTTCCGCCAGCTTTCGATGCAAGATCTTGACGGCGTTTCGACCGACGTCCCGATCTTCGTGGTCAATCCGTCCGGCCACATCGGCTACGCCAACAGCAAGGCGTTCGCGATGGTTGGCGTTACCGCGTCCACGCCCGACGTCGCCGGCGGCGGTCGCTACGGCAAGGATTCCAGCGGCAAACTTACCGGTGTGATCTTCGAACCGCCGGCGATGCAAGCGTTCATCGAACCGAGCCTGAAGTCGATCGGCCCGACGCCGGCAAAAATCACGGCCTGGTACGCCGGCTTGCTCGACAAAGCCGCGAAAGCGGGCGTGACGACCGTACACGACGCCGGCATCGGACCGACCGGCAACGTGATGGACGACTGGGCGATCTACACCGCGCTGGTCAACCGCCCCAACGCCAACGTGCGCATCAGCACGATGCCGGACTTCCAAGAACACAAGACGTTCGACACGTACGTAGCCGGCGTGACGCGCGAACCGGGGAAGCCGATCTTTTTAGCCGGCGGCAAGCTCTCGGTGCCGTGCGTAAAATTCTGGACCGACGGCTCGCTGCAAGGCTACACCGGCGCGCTGACCCAGCCGTATTTGGGGACGACCGATAACAAAGGCGATTTGAACTGGACGCCCGACGCGTTGCAGACGCTGGTCGCGCTGGCGAAATCGAGCGGCTGGAGCGTCGCCATGCACGCCAACGGCGACGCTGCCGTCGATCAGGCGCTGGCCGTGTTCCAAAACGTCTACGGCGCAACTCGAGCCGGCGGCTATCGCAATCGCGTCGAGCACTGCACGGTCACGCGCCCCGAGCAGTGGGCCGCGATCGAGCGCATGGATCTCGCGGTCTCCTTTACCGAAGGCCACATCTACGAATGGGGCATGCCGTTCTATTCGCGCATTCTCGGTCCGGAGCGCGCGAGCGGCATCGACAACGGATTTGAAGCGACCGACCGCGGCATCGTCTGGACCATGAATTCCGATTACGCGACCACCGACATCGAACCGCTCCGTTACATCCAAACCGCGGTCACGCGCATGCCGATCGGCGCGACGCAGCCGCTCGGACCGCACCTGCGCGTTTCGGTACAGCGCGCGCTCCAAGCCATGACCATCAATGGCGCGATCGCGTGTCAGCTCGACGATCGCATCGGCTCGATCGAAGTCGGCAAAGAAGCCGACCTCGTCGAACTCGGGCAAGATCCGCTCGCCGTCGATCCCTCGACCATCGCGCAAATCCCCGTCCTCGCCACCTGGTTCAAAGGCACCCGCTTCAGCCAGACCTGAGCGCCCTTCGACTACGGCGCTGCGCGCCTTCGCTCAGGATGACAACGGGGGCGCCAGTGCGGCGCACGGGTCTACCACGCTGCATCTCGCGACGGCAAGTTTTGTCAAGGCGCAGTCGAGGGGCGCCCTTCGACTACGGCGCTGCGCGCCTTCGCTCAGGATGACAACGGGGGGCGCCAGTGCGGCGCACGGGTCTATTACGCTGCATCTCGCGACGGCAAGTTTTGTCAAGGCGCAGTCGAGGGGCGCCCTTCGACTACGGCGCTGCGCGCCTTCGCTCAGGATGACAAACGGGAGGGCAGGCGGTCTCGTTGCCGTTCGGGTCGAGCACGCTGCAATCGCGCGACAGCAAGTTATTGTCATCCTGAGCGGAGCGCCGAAGGCGCGTAGTCGAAGGGCGCCCTCCGGTTTCGATCAAAGAACGGCGACTACTTTTGCGCCGTCCGGCGTGCCGAGGCCGGTACAGGCGTCCCAGCCGGTGGTTGCGGAAAAGCCGCCGTTGTTGCCCTGAGTGATGTCGTTGAGGGACGCGGGGTTGGCGTAGAGCTGCGCGTTGATGAAGCCGGCCGGCTTACCTTTGCTTGCGTTAATGAGCGCGACCAGTCCCGGCCCATAACGGAGCGACCGCGCTCGTTCCGCCGATGACGGCCGTCTCGCCGTCGACGCGGACGTCGTAGCCGCTCTGCGGATCGGCGTCGCCGGAGACGTCGGGAACGCCCCGCTTTTGCAGGGGGCTCGCCTGGCCTTGCGCGCTGGCTGTTTGCAGATGTTGCTGGTACGACGGCAGCGCGAATACCGCGCTGACGCCGCCGCCGGTCGCCCCGCCCGCCGTTCCGTCGTTCCAGACGACCTCGCTGGAAATGCTGCCGTTGCCGGCCTTGAGCGTGGTGCCGCCGCACGCCAGCGCGAACGAGCTCGACGCCGGAAAATCGACGTGATCGGCGCCGTCGGTTACGCCGTCGCTCGATCCGTTGTCGCCGCACGCGATGCAGACGGTAACGCCCATCGTCGCCGCGGCCTGCAGCGCTTGGTCGATCGCCGTTAGCGCCTGTTGCGTCCAGGTAGACTCCGGACCGCCCCAACTGATCGATATCACCGACGGCTTATTGACCGCGTCGTGCACGGCGGCGGTTATCGCGTCGAGGAACCCGGCATCGGTGTTCGGCGCGAAGTAGACGGCCAGGCTCGAACCGGGCGCGACCGCGCCCGCGACTTCGATATCCAGCATTACCTCGACGTCCGGGCCGTTCGGGCCGCTCGGCGCGTTCGTTGCGCCGTCAACCGGGACGTCCGTTACGCTCGGCGCCGCGATCTTCAACCCGGCAAAGTATTGCGTGATGTCGGCGGCTTTATAGCCGCCGCCGAGCTCGACGATGCCGATACACTGCCCCGCCGCACTCGCACCGCTAGGGAAAGCGTAGAGCCGTGCGACTTGCGGCGGCGTAAACGACCCCGAAGCCGCAGCCGCGCGCACCGCCGGCGCGGTCCGAAAATGCGTGGATGCCTGCGGCCGGTTGTCGAGGCCGAACACGCCCTCGATAACGCCGCTCATTTCCTCTGGGACGTAGACCGGCCCCGTGCGCCCGCGATACGTTCCGCCTTCGTATTGGTACCGCTGCATCTTAACGCCGAAGGCGCGATTGAATTGCGCGACCGTTCCCGACAGCAGCAACGTTCGCCGCGCGAGATCTTGCGACACGACCGTGAGGCCGTTGGCGGCCGCAAACTTCGCAACCGCGGCGGCATCCTTGGGATCGGCTCCAAACTCTCGTGCGAACTGCTCGCGCGAGAGCGGCGTCTCGGGTTTCTTGCCCGCCGCGATCTCACCGGCCAGCGCACCAAGGCGCTCGAACTTGCGCCCACGTAAGAGAACGGTCACCTGGAGCGATTCGTTAGGATCGCATTCCGCCATAACCGTTGCGCTTCGGAACGGCGTGCGTTCGCTGCCGGCGAGAGGATGCATGGCCATATCCCGCACTTTACCCCATCTTCGGTCGCTTCAGCCAGGCCTGAGGCTTACGCCGGCACCGTGGCGAATCGTGGCTTCCATGAAGTGGATCGTCGCGGCGGCGGCGCTGGTCGCAGCCGGATTGCTGGGCGCGGCCTGTTCGGCTCAAACGCACGCGTTGTGGAGCATCGGCGGACTCTACGTACTGCCCGACCAAGACGACGGGCAATATCAGGCGCCCGTGTTTAACGGCGGCGCCGTCACCTTCAACCTGACGCGCAACTACAACGGAACGAACAACTACCGCAATCAACTCAACCCGCTGTCCGCGCCGGGCACGCTCGTCTTTCTACCGTTTGGGTCCACGTTCGAGTTTCAATTCCAGACCCTCAACAATCTCGGACAAGACGTGCAAGGGTCGCAGAATTTGATCTGGCAAATCCACGACTACATCAGCGCAAGTTCACCGGCCACGACGCTCGGCGTGCAGAACCTCGACGGTCGAGGCAGCGTGTGGTACGGCAATTCGTGCGGCAAAGCACCGGCGTTCACGGCCCCCTACGTGCGAGGCGCAAGCGACAATTGGGACGTCACGGTGAAGATCGCTTCTGACGCGAGCGGTTCGGCGGTCTACAAACTCAACGGCGCGGTGGTCGGATCGTGTACCGGGCCGACCGTGAACCCGAACGTGCATGCGCCGTGGTGGAATTTCGGCATCTACGAATGGGATTGGAAAGCCGGCCAACCCGCCAGCCAGCAATCAAACCTCGAATCGCAGTCGGTCACGTTCACGTCGATGACCGTCTCGGCAAAATAGCCCCTATATCGCGTAACGCAAGATTGCAGCCAGCGATTTGCCGGCCGGAATATCGGCTTTGCGAACGGCGAGCACTTGGCCGCCGTTTAAGATGACGCGGTCCGCGATCTCGTCCACGACACCGTACGTTCCCGGGCCGGGGCCGTTCGCGAACGTGACGGCGCCGTCGGCCGCAACGGTTCCGTGCACGATCTCGTCGATGTCCACCAGAATGGATTCGACCGCGCCGGCGGTCGCGGCACGCGCCGCTTGTGCGATGTCGGACGTCGTGCGGCCGTCGCTTTCGAGCGCATCGTAACGCGCGGCCCAGTCGGCGAGCTGCTCGGCGTAGATGCCGTCCAAAATCGGACGCGCCCGCTCGGCGAGCTGCGCATCGGTCGCGTCGACCGGACTGCCCGCGATGAACTGCTTTGCCAAATGCGGATACGTGTTGACCGAGCGGTAGATCGGCTCGATCGGTTCGGTCGCGGCGAGGATGAGCGGCACGTCCTTGCCGTGTAGAAATGCGCGCAGCGCGGTATCCACCGCACGCGCGAACTGACGCAGACGAACCTTCTGCCCTTCGGATCCTTGAATGCGCCCGATCGGAGCGCGTTTGCTGATGCTTCCCTTGCCGACGCTGCTCGCGGCATCGCGCGGCAATTCGCTCAGCTTCACTTCTTCCGCCGGCAAACCCGCCGAGACTTCGATCAAGCGCGGCGGTCCCTGGTCGAGCGCCAGCACGTAACAGGCGTTGGGAAACGCCACCGAGCGCATCAGCGGTTTGAGAAAGAAACGGTCCGCGACTTCGACGACTGACTCGAGCGCGCTGGGCAAACGGAAGGTCTGCACGTTGTCGGGCGTCGCCAGCACCGCCAGGCTGTGCGCCTGGAAGCGCCAGAACTCTTCGTCGCTCTATCAGATCGTCGAGATGTTCGGAGAGCATGGCGACGCGGCGCTTGTCGGCACCGGCTTCTTCGAGTTCTTCGATTGCGCGCTTGTGGGCGTCTTTGAGTTCGATGCGGTCGCGATCCGCGCCGGTGGTGAGCGGCGTGGTCGGCAAATAGATCGAAACGCAGATGTCGCCCCGGTGCGTGATGAGCGCCTTGAGCTCGCCGGGCGTGGGAATGTCGACGTGCAGCATCTCTAAAGGATGCGGGCCAAAACCGCCGGCACCTTCCGCGCGTGGAGGGACGCGCTTCCGTATCGACGTAGGTCGCATTCTGCACCGCAGAGGAGAAACACGATGCACCGCTTTTCGACGCGTCTCATCCTTAGCGCGCTCGCCCTGTTCTGCGCGTTCGCGCTGGCGGGACGCACGCTGGCGGATTCGCCCGGCGCCCAAATCACGCTCGGCCCGAATCACTCGCTCGAAATCACCGGACTGGCCGAAGGCGGCAACTACGGGTTCGAGTACGACCTGCAATGCGCGCAATTCGGTAACGCGCCGTGCTACGTCTTCCACGCGGGCCAAGGCATGGTGGGCATGCCGATCGATGCGTCGGGCTGCCAGTCGCAAATGGGCAACGCTTATACGCCGTCGGCCGCCGAGTGCGACGCAAGCGGCGTAACCGCCGTAACGATCTATCTCAAGAACGGTGGCCAGATCGGAATTCCCGACGTTGCGAGCCACCCCGCAACGGCGTGCTCGCCCGCGCCCGTCTTAATCAAGACCGGAACGGGCGCCAACGTCGTAACGCTCAACAACGGTTGCCACGAAACGCTCGATTGCAGCTTGACCGGCAGCGCGGGGATGTCCGGCGGCGACGTCGACGCCGCCGACACGATCAAAGGCACCTGCACCAGTATTATCAAGCACTAGCCTGCCCCCAATGGGGGAACGTCTTACTACCGGGGAACGTTAGTTTCATAAGAGCAAGTTCTGCGAGGGATCCCCTATGCGATTTCCATTCCGCGCCGCCATGTCGGGTGCGGTCCTGACGGCGCTCCTCGTCGCAACCCTCGCCGCTTCGGTAAGTGCGGCGGGCACGACGCGAGTCGAGCAGACCGACGGATCGGTCCAAATCTATCAAGACGTCACCATGCGGCTGAACGGCCCGACGCTGTGGATTCAGAGCGCCAACCACAAGGCGATGCTGGAGATCAAGACGGCGTCGTGTTCGTTCGACGGAAAGATCAAACGCTGCTTCCCGTCCACGTTCTCGCTCCACCGTCAAGACGGCACGCATCCGATCTCGGTCGCATGGGGTACGGTCTACATCAACCTCACCAACGCGTCGCAGCAACTTCCGCTTTCGTCGAAACAGATTCCCGCGCAGAGCCTCATGGTTTTGGTGCGCACGGAACGCGGAACGTATATCTCGGTGCACGGCACGATCGATCAGGTGACGCAATGACGCACCATCATGCGCTCGTTCTTCGCGGTCGCGCTGATCGTCGCCATGCCGGTCGCGACGATCGCGCAGCAGCACAGCGGTAACAGCGGCGGCGGCCATCCATCGGGCAACAGCGGCGCAAGCCGTCCCGCGCCGGCGGCGCCGGTCTATCACGCGCCGCCGTCCGCGCCGGTCTATCACGCTCCCCCGCCGTCCGCTCCGTCGCGTCCCGCGGCGCCGACGTATCCGGGCACGTTCAACCTCAACCCCGACATTCACAACAGACCGGTCGCGCCGTATCATCCTCCGGTGACGACGTACCCGACGACGAATCGCCCGCCGCCAACCGTTTCGAAGCCGCCGATCGCGCCCTATCATCCGCCGGTGACGACGTATCCGACGACGAACCGGCAGCCGCCGACGACGTATCACGCGCCGATTACCACCTATCCGACCACCTACCATCCACCGTCCGGCGGATGGTCGCCGCCGAGCCACTATCGTCCCGCGCCGCCCAATCCCGGCTACTACGGGCCGTATCGCGGCGGATTCCACGGGCCGGTGATTCGCAATCCGCGCTATTGGAACGGCGGTCAATGGGGCTGGAACAACGGCTATCCCTGGACGCCTTCGTACAACTATTGGGGCGGCGGCTTCTGGGGCGGCTTCGCGTTTGCCGCAATTGCATCGGCCATCGTCTACGGCGCGATCGTCGACAATAGCAGTCAGTACTACTACCCGTCGTACCAAGTGCAACCCAACAGCCCCGGCGCGCAGCTCCTGATGAGCTGACGAGTTGCAGCAAACGCCGTGCGGACCGCCGGGACTGGTCGTGATCTGGGGACCGAACAACAGCGTCATCTGCGCGTACCCGAACGCCATCGTCTCGGCCGGTAATTATCAACTGGATCCGACGACGCTCACGATCGTCTCGCAGGGCCAGGACATACCGCCGCCGCCTCCGCCGCAGCAATAGAGGGTCGTTAGCGGACGACCCCTCCGCCGGGGCCGCCCGGCCGGATTATGCGGACCGGCGCGAATTCGATCGGCGCGAAGGCCACGCCGTCGTTCACGCCTTCGCCCTGTAACGTGATGCACGGCGCTTCGGCGCCGATGTCGCCCTGAAATTGCATGGTCAGCACGTAACGTCCGATCGCGTCGCCTTGCGGTACGATGAGCGCGCGCGTGCCGTCGAGGTTCCAGAGCACCGTCACGCCCTGCAGCCGCCGGCTGAAGAATCCGTATGCCTCCAGTGAAATCCACGCCCACAAACGGCGCCATTGCAACGGCTCGGGCGATTCGACAAGCAACGCGACGACATCGACGTCGTTATCGGCCGTGAAGAAACTCAGCTCGGTGTCGGGCGGCAGCGGCGCATGCTTGGCGCTCGCGAACTCCGGACGTCCCAGCGCGGCGACCAACCCGTCGAAGCTCGCCGACGTCGATGCGGCGAATTGTTGCCATGCCGCCGTCGTCGCCGCCCGCTGCAGACGTAGCGCCGTCTGGCCGGTGGAGTTCGCCGCCGGCGCAGCCGCGCCCGACAGCAGCGCATCGTACAGCGAATCGAAGTTGGCTACGACTTGCTGAAGCGATGCGCGCGCAGTTTCATACGAGGTTTGATCGGCCGGCCGCGAACCGTCGTTCGATGTAAGCCACGTTTGCGGATCCACCTTGGCGGCGTAGCGCCGAATCGGCGCGGTGCCGGTTGCCGATTGCGATTGCGCGATCGCGTTGGCCGCGTGCGCGGCGAACGTCGCATAGCGCGAGGTTGCAAACTCGATGCGCCTAAGGCTCACGAGCGCGTCCTCGCCTGCCAGATACGCCAGCAGCGCGTTATACGCACCGATCGCGTCCGGTGCGTCGGCGATTGCCGAATACGACGGATACGTGTAGCCGTAAGACTGCTCGCGCAGGCCCGCCAACGCGGGGCCCGGGACCACGTCCAATCGGTATCGCGTGCGCGGAAGCAGCGGCTGGAACCATGCCGCGCGCGCCGCTGCGGCCGCCTGCAGTTCCTCGATCTCATGGAGAATGCCGATACCGTAGCCTGGATTCAGCCCGATCGCTCCGCCGATCGAGCCGGCCTTTTCCGGCCCCGAAACCTCGTTCGCGGCGGCTTCAACGAGATTGCGAGTCGTCGCATCCACCGTGCGCAACATCAGCCGGCGCCCCGAAACGGCGCCTTCCACCAATTCGGCCGCTCCCGCAAAGGCATTTATGCGTACGGCGCCGGCCAGCCAGGGGTTAGGCGGCTCGATGTTCTGCGGGAACGGCGGAGCGGCGTCCACCTCTGCGACCAGCGCGCTTTGCTGCGGGATCGAAGGAACGCGCGTGGCAATTGGCAGCGATATCGTGTGCGCGTTGTTGCGATCCACGCACCGGAAATGCAAGGGAATGGATTCGCGTACGCTCAGGGCGACCGCGGGCGAAGTTCCACCGAGCGCGTCGTACAGCGCAACCGCATACGTTTCGTCGAATTCCGCGCCGAAGTCGTACCCGTAGTACGCGTGCAGATCGCCGTCGGTCGGCCACGACCATTGAAAGTACGTCTTGAGGTCGTTCAAGCGTCCGCCCAGCGGGAACGCCTTGGGCGGCGGCGATGCCTGATCGCCCAGCGTTGGATCCGGCGGCTGCACGAACGGCGACTGCGGTGAAGCCGGCGCGTCGATGGTTCCGACGCCCGGGCCGCACGCCGTTTGAAAATACGCGAATTCGATGACGGGATTAGCATCGATGACGGGCTGATAAGCCGCGTTACCCGATGAGTCCACGCGTCCGGCTTGAATTTGCGTCACTACCTTGAGCGCGTAGAACGCCGGCGCGCGCGGAAGAATCGGCATCTTCACGTCGGGCGTTAGGTAGGACATCGCGAATAGATACGTTTCGAATTGCACGGGCATTTCGATCTGCGAAACGGCCGGCGCCGACCCGTCGAACGTAAGCGTGAAGATATTCGAGGACGGATCTTGCGACGAGCTCGCCGGGGCGATCGCCGTGCCGCTCGACGAAAACGCCGGTGCCGTGTACGACGAGCCATCGTAGGCGAGGGCTTGAATCGTGTCCAGGCGCACCGCGGTCGGGAACGAGATCGTGACGGCAGCACCGGCGCTGCGCGTCGTAAAGCGCAGACCGGGCTGCGTCGCGGTCGCCGGCGACGCGATCGAAGCCGGCTGGAAGCCCGCGGCACAGTCGAACGCGATATTCTGGTCGGAGAATTGCGTGCCGAACGTCTCGACCGTGTCGCCCCACGACGCCCAGGCCGCAGCCCCCCGTTCGAGCACGTACGGAACGATTTTCAAGACCGTGTTGGGTTTGCGCGCGCTCGGCTTCGAGGCATCCGTCGCGAGCCAGACGCCGGGCAAATCGAACTGCGCCGAACCTTGCGGGGCGGCCGCGACCGCCTCCCATGCGTTCGACGATGGATCGTAACCGAACAACGCTACCTCGAGCAGCGCGTGTTCGATCAGCCACTGCACGGCCGGCGGATTCGGATTCAAATTCGATAGATCGTCCGGCCCAACGATGGAGGGCGCCTTCACCTGCGCGGAATCCGGGGGCACGGGCGAGGTTTCGTTGACGAAACCGATGTTGTCGGTCGTTTGATGCGCGAAGTTCAGCGTGAAGTGACCGTCTTGCGGGATGACCGTGGCACGCGACAACGTCGCCGGGTCGAGGTCCGGCAGTATGCTCGCGAAGTCCGTTGCAACGTTGGGGTCCTTTCCCAGCCAGTATCCGGTGGGCAAGGCCGACAGAAGGCCCGGCGTGACGGAATCGTAATCGACGGTGTCGCTCGGATTTTGCGCGTACGACGGCGTGCCGGCGCGATGGGCGAGCAGTTCGTACTTGTCGCTGGTGCCGTGATCGATCATCGTCGCGTTGACGGTGCTCAGCGCGAGCGGAACCGGCGGCACCGATCCGTCGTTTCCGCCCCACGACAGGCTGATGGTCGCGCCGACGTTGGGAAGCGGCCACGGCAAATCGAGCTCGACTTGCAGCGACCCGTAGACCCAGAACGGATTGGGCGCGGTTCCCTCCAGCAACGCATCGGCCGTGATGCCGACGCCGATGCCGAAGGCGGAGAGTTGCACCTCGCCGTGCAATTCGATTCCGCCCGCAATCTGCAACGGCTTCCACTGTATTGCCGCCAACGTTGCGAGGTACGCGTCGAGGCTGGCGCTGAGCGGTCCGAAACTCCACGAGTTCTTATAGCCGGTCCACGTTCCGGTAATCAGGCCGGTGTTGCTCACCACGAAGTACGCGTCGGTCTCGAACAGGTCGAAAATGCGCGCCTTCACGCGCTGTTCGTGGGGCGGCTTTCCAAGGGCCAGGAACCACACGCCGGTCCCGTCGGCGTATAACTCGGCGGTGGCCTCGATGTCGAGCACGACGGGGATCGAGTACTGCGCCTGCACGACCATGTCGAACGTTTCGGTCGTGCCGTCGTACGTCGCCATCGCTTGGAAGTTGGCGTCGGCATTGGCGCCCGAGATACGCTCGGACAGGATGTTGGCCTTGCCGACGAACGCGATGATCGGCCCCGGTAGAATCAGCATGAACGCGATCGCCGCCGAGGCAGTAAACCCGTCGTCTTGCGTCCCGATGGTCGCGCCGGCACCCAGCGCGAACGCTCCGGGCACGAAGTTGAGCCACTTCTGCTCGTCGGTCGCGCTGTATTCGGTTCCCGACTTGTCGATGGCGCCGTTGGTGTTCTTGTACTTGTACCAATCCCACCACGTGTCGCCGGTCAGCGTCGGATCCACGGGCGCGAGGTTGGTGGCGAAGAGCCCGTCGAGCCCGTAGAGATCGACGTCGAGGAACAGCGGGATGCCGACCGGCAGTTCCGCATCGAGTGCCAGGAAGAATCCGGTCTGCACGCTGCCGTCGCGCATCGTCACCTGCGCGACGACGAACGAACCGTCGATCTCGAGATCGCCCGCGGCTTCGATCGTGACGTCCACATGGCCGGCAAAGACGTTGGCGGGGACCGGGAAACCGGCCGGAAGTCCGATGGTCGTCGGATCATCGCCGGACTTGAGCTGGATGTGCTCCACCTCGCCGTCGAACTTGATGACGTCCGGAATCTCCATGTCGATGCCGACGCCGGTAAACGAGACGCTCCCGTCGCCGAGATTGAGTTTCATCCCCTGCACCGAGCCGCCCAGCGAGATGCCTTCGACTAATTGAATGTCGCCGTTGAAGCCGATCCAGCGTCCCGACGAATCGTTGCCGAATCCGAGCTGGTGCAACGCAATGGTGAATCCGTAGAACGAGATCGCCGTCTGGCTGGGCAAATTGATCCAGCCGCCGTCGAGCGTGACGTGGCCTTGTGAATCGATCGAGAGTCCCTTGAGATCGAACGTCGGCCATTGGATGTCCGCGGTCGTGATGTCGAGCGACCCGGCGAACGAGACCGACCATTTGCCGGACTGCTCGGTGACTTGAAGCGACGACATCGAGATGGCGAGCTGTGCCACGCCCAGGTCGTAGCTCAGCAGCGGCTGGCCGTCGGGCGTGGATGAATCTTGCACCGCCGAGAGCGTGATCGAGAGCGAACCGTCGCCCTTGACGGTGACGTCGACGTTGACGCTCTCCGAACTACCGTCGCTGTTGGTAAAGAACGGGATGTCGAGCTTGGCGGCAATGGTCGTCGTCATTCCGCCCGTGGCGAGCGAGATGTCGAACGATTTGAGCGCGACGTTGAGACCGCCGAAGAGATCGAGCGATGCATCTTGACCCGTTCCCACGGTCACACTGAGATCGCCGGTCGGCGAACCGCCGGTCCACAGCAGGTCCTTGAGCGCGACCGACGGCGCGCCGCTGACGGTGACGGACATCGAGAGTCCGGCGACGGGATCCGCCGAGAGCGTGAGCACGCCCGGGAACGCGTCGTTGACTTGCTGGACGACCCATCCGGTCGCCACCGATTCCATCTCGGAGAGGAAATCCGTCGCCACGATCAGCCTCCCAGCGCCACGCCGACGGCGCGCAATTGCTGCGAAAGTTTATAGACGTCCGTCGCCGTCGCGTCGAGTTCGCTGGTCGCCTGCGTCAGCGCGGTATTGAGGTACGTCGTGAGCGAGGTGAAGAACGCATCGGCCTGCGTGAAGATCGGCGTCCCTCCGGGTAGACTTGCCTGCACGGTCGCGAGACTGCTTTGCAGCGTGTTCAACGCATCGGTGATGTCGCTCGGCTTCGCCGGCTGCGGTACGGTCGCGACGTGAACGATCGCATCGCCTACCAGATTCATGACGTCGGCCGCCGTGCCGAGCGCGGTGGATAGGCTCGAGCCGATCGAACCGACGGTTTGTCCGACCGAGCCGACGTTCTTGAGAATGCCGATCGCCGTCTGGGCGATTTGCAAGAGCGTCGCCTGCGTGGCCGGCGTGCCCGACGACGTCGCTTCCCAATCGGCCGGCGTTCCCGTGCTTCCTTGAGAAACGGGTGTCGCGAAGATCGTTAGGTCGGATTCGAGCGTTGCGATCGGATCTGCCACGATGTGTTTCCTCTTAGGCCGTGACCAGGACGGGTGCGCCGAACGGCGCCGAAGGGTTGGAACGATTTCCGGCGATGTCGACGCTCACGACGGCGTAGTAATACGGTTTGGTGAGATCGGGTTTGGTCCACGTCGTCAGCGCGTTGGGATCGAGCGGCGTACCGCCCGTCGTCGCGCCGTCGGTGAACGTTGCGCGACGCGACGGCACCGAACCCAGCACTTTCACGGTGGCGCCGAACTTGGCGACGACCACGACGGCGACGCCGCGTCCGAGTCCGATGCGCAGGCCTTTCAAGCGCGACTTGCCTCCGGCGCTCACGATTTGCGCGATGCCGCCACTCGACGGCGGCGTCCAGTAATTGAAAGCGCCCGGCTGCGTCTGAGGCGATGCCGCGCCCGCATCGAAGTCGCTGAGGCGGAAGACGCCGAGAAGTTCGTCGGGCGCGTTGCCCGGCGGCAGCGGAACCTCGCCCATGTCGCTGCCGTCGTAATCGCGCGCAAAGACGCGCGGATCGTTGACGAGCGCGATCAGGCGCGGATCGATGGTTCCGGCCGTCAGCGCGAGCCCTTGCCAGACGGCCGAATCGAACGACGTTTGCGCTAGCGTTGACGGGTCGCTCGGGTGGACGGGATCGGTACCAAAATACCGCACGTCGTCGAGTTGTCCGGCAACGCCGGTCGCGCGATACACCAGATACCCCGCAACGTTCGGATTCTCGTCGAGCACCCACGTGGGAGCGAGCGAAGCGGCGTTCGTAGCGACGTTGGCGAGTATCGGCGGCGGCGACGCCGTGGCCGCGCGCGTATAGATCGGGCCGATCGAACCCGTGCTCGCGCCGCGCGTCCCGGCGCCGTTGAGCGCGACGAGCTTGTAAAGCGATCGCCCGTAACCGCTGCCGTCGACCGTGTCGTCGACCGTGGTACCAGGTGCGATCTGCGATCCGCCGGTCTGCGTGAAGGCTTTCGCGTTGCCGTCGAGATCGGCCAGCGCGCGCAGCTCGTCGTCGAGGAGCCCGCCGTAAAAATGATCGATGAACGAACGTTGGGCGTCGGCGTCTTGCAACGCGCCGCCCGCGCTCACCGACCGCGATTCGCGCGCGTCGTACGCGGCCAGCCACTGCGGCAGCGCCGCGATCCACGCGGCCAGGTCCGGCCGCCCCGCGATCGCGGGGTTCGGATCGGTCAAGTTTCCGTTACGCCGCACGATGTCGGCGATGAAGAGCCCGTGCGCGGGCGCGCGACGCAGCAGATAGCCGGATATCGCCGGCATACCGGCCGACGTGTCGAACGCGAGTTGCTTCGATGCGTTTCCGTCGTAATCGGGCAGGTCGTAGTAGTCGTGATGGACCGAATGCACCGGCGTCGGCGGCGCGGGCGGCACGAGATACTGTGCGCCGGTAAACGTGAGCGGATTCGACGACGGCTCGGGTCGCGCCGGGAGCAAGCCGTTGGGATCCACGATCTGTTCCGACGGATCGAACGCGGTGGCTCGCGAGCTCTGCACCGAGCAGCGGCCGCGCGCGGTCGACGTGCCGACCGGAACGGCCAGCGGCACGGGCAACGTGAGCGCGACCGAAACGCCGGCTCACCAGATAGCACGGGTTGTTGACGAATGCAGACGGATTGGTCGCAACGCGCGACGCCGGCCCGGCGGGCAGGATCGCGACGATGCCCGGCGGGCGCACGTCGTAGTTCGCCGGCACCGTATTGGGCCGCACGGTGAAACGCTCGGAAACCGGGCGTGCCGTCCGCGAGCACGCCGGTGAGCGTGAGCGATGCCGCCGGACCGTCCGCGTCGATCTGCGGGAACGGCGGCGACGCAACGGCATAGACGACGTTGAAATTCGGGTCCGGAATGAGATTCTGGAGCGTGTACGACGACACGGCCGGAGCAGGCACCGCAAAGTCCTTGGTCGCGAGCGTATTAGCCGGCACGACGTCGTTCGCTTCGAGCTGCCACACGCTCAGGCGCGCGCTCTTGACGTCGGGGTACATCAGTAACGCTCCGCCCGACCACGCGGCGGTGACGTCGAGCGTGCCGCCGACCCACGCCGCCGGATTCACGGCCGGTTGCGCCGTGCCGCCGTCCGAAGCCGAGTTGCGAAACGCGGCCAGCGAAAGCGACGTCGGTGCGGCGGCGATGCGCTCCACGCCGGCGGATGCACTCCACGGACCGAACGCGCTGCGCTCGCCGAAGATGCCGAAGCTCGCGACGCAATAGGCATAGCCGCTGGCCGGGTCCGGCAAACCACTGTCGGAAAACGCGATCACGTACGGCGCGGGCAGCAGCGGCGATCCGGGCGGCGTCGCCTGCGGCGCGGCCGCGAGGATGCGTTCGATCAGCGTGTTGTGGGTCACGTCGCCGTCGGCGCGGCGCGCGACGTAACCGATCGCGCGCGTCGGCGGCGGCAGCAGGGTCGCACCGTCGGTCGGATTGCCGGTGTAGTCGGCCGCGGTGAGGGGCTGCACCGCGAATTGCACGTTGAAGAACGAGCGCGTCACGATGCTCGGTCCGGGCAGTTCCACGTTGGCTTCGCGTTTACGGAAGAGCGCGACCGGTTTGGGCGGTACGGGCGGCGCCTGCATCGCGTGCGTGGCCTGGACCAGCGCATACAGAACGCCGGCCACGTCGTTCGGCACGGCGTGCGCGACCAGGTTGCCGACGACGACCGTGGACGCATAACCGCTGGTCGTAAACCGCAACTCGTCCAGCGGCGCGCCGGACGGATCGGTCGCGGCCAACGTGAGCGTCTGCATCGAGGACGTTCCGAACGTCGCGGTCGCAACCACGGTGCCGCCGGCGAGCGCGGTCACCGTTCCGTTGCCGGCGACGTTCACGTCGATCGTCGCCGCCGGATTGGACAATGCGATGTCGCACACCAGCGCGTTTATGGGCGGGAACGAAAACGGAAACGCGAAGCCGGGCGTGCGCGCGGCGAGCATCGCGGGCGGCTGCGCGCTCTGCGGGACGAACGCGACGGCCGCCGCGCACGCCGCGGCAACGTCGGGCGGCGCCGACGGATCGGTCTTGCCAATATACGCGCCGTTCGCGTCGTCGCGCATCCACGTGTAGAACTGCGCGACGCCGGGCGCCACCGAGATCGTAAGTCCCGCCGCCTTGGCGTTTCCGCGAGACAACGCGCCGGATGGAGCGAGGCCCGGCGTATAGGTGCGTGGCGCCACCGGGACGCCGCCCCACACGCCGACGATGCAGTAGTCGTAGGTCGTGCCAGCCGCCGCTTCTTCGTCCACGAAGTACAGCCCGAGCACTCGCGCCGCGTACGGGCTAAGCGCCGTCAAGTACAGTTGTTCGACCACGCCCATGGTCAGCGACGGAGCGTGTGCGCCGTCTTGCGACGGCGCAAGGCCGACGTCGAAGAGTTTGACGGACGGCCATCCATGCACGAGGCGGAAACACTCGGCCCGCAGTTTTTCAAAATTAGCATGCGTTGCGGCGGCACTCATGCCGTTGACGAACGCGAGCCCGTGTAAGCGCACGTGGCACTCCGCGACGTCGCGCGCTCGAACCAACGCCGCCGAATGCGTCGCCGGGTCCAGCGCGCCCGCATAGCGAGCCGGCCAGTTGATCGCGGTCACCGGAAGCGTGAACGGCTGCGACCACAAACTCCATCCGCCGTCGCCGGGGTCGCCCCAAACGGGCTTGCCGCCGACCGGCCAGCCGGGCCCCGACGTCGTGCCCCCGCCGTTCCCGTTGCCGTTGCCGCCACCGCACTTGCACGGATGATCGCACGTCCGGTTGCAGCAGCAATACGGCGGCGGTACGCAATCACACCGGCATCGAGGCTCATATGCGGACGGCGACGGCGCGCTTGCATTGGACGCCGCGCGAATCGCGTCCACGACCGCGCGCGGTGGTTCGATCTGCTTCTCGCCTTTGGTCGCGACGCGCCGCAGCAGCCAATAGCCGCCGGGCGGGAATCCGAGTTCGGGCGTTGCCGCCCACCGCAAATGCGTCCCCGCCCGCATCGCTTGTCCGTCGTACGTCGGCTCGGATCCGCCGGCGATACCGGCTTGAAGACCAAGGAGGGAAACCGGCATGGCGGGCTCCTCATGCGTAACCAAAAGCGCTTTTGCGCGGCGCGGTGCGCCGATCCGAGTGAGCCGAGTATACGTACGCAGCGCGCGCCGTCGTAACTACCCGGAAGGGGTAGGGCAAAAAGGCACGCCTCCTTGCTTTCGCTGCATAGCGACCGGGTTCGCGTAGCTGGCGACGAAATGGGCCGCATGGCTTCCAGACCCAGGCGCATCGGCGTGCTCGCGAATACTTATCAAGAGCGCGTCGGCGTGTTAGCCGGCGGCCACATTCATCTCATCGAGGTGATTCGCTGCTGGCAAGACGTTGAGGTCACGATCTTCGCACCGGAGAGCGCGCGCGAGGGTTTTTGCCGGGCGTTGCCCGACGTGCGCTTCGTCTCGATGCCGTCGTACGGCTATCTGCCGTGGCAGATCGACCAGCTCTCGCGCGCGCCGGCGGGAGTCTTCAAGCGCGACGAACTGCGCGAGATGGATGCGCTGCTGGCAACGTCCATGTTGCCGGGCGATATCGTGCCGGCGCTCTTGGCGATGCCGGACCGCACCGTCGTCATCATCCACCACTTGTTCCCCTCGCCGTGGGCGAACGGAAGCATTCGCCCGGCCGGCGCTCGCGAATTGGGCGGTACAGGCGGCCTGCCTGCAGCTGATCAAGACGTTCGTTCGCAGCGTCGTCTTCGTCTCGCCGTACATCATGCACGAGTGCGCGCGGGTGTCGAACGGGAAGCGTGTTTTTTTGAGCACGAACGGCGTTAGGGCGATTCCGCCGCCGGCGGACGGCGCGCCGCCCCGTTCCGGCGGGGTCTACTTGGGGCGTCTCCATCCCAGCAAGCGCGTCGAGGACGCGATCGAAGCGTGGGCGCGTTTACCCGCGTCGCTCGGGCCGGTTCCGCTACGCATCGTGGGCGGCGGTGAAGATGCCTACGTCGACCAATTGCGCGCCGCAGCCGAACGCCTGGGCATCGCGGACCGCGTCACCTTCTACGGAAGCGTGACCGAAGAACGCAAATGGGAATTGCTGCGAGCGTCCCAATTTTTCGTCTTCCCCAGCGCCGAGGAAGGTTGGGGCATCGCTATCGCCGAGGCGATGAGCGCGGGGCTGCCCTGCATCACCTACGATCTCCCCGTCTATCACGATCTGTTCGCACGGGGTCGAATCGAGGTAGCGCTCGGTAACATTGGCGCACTCGCGCAGGCTTGCGCGTTGCTGCTGCAAGATCCCGGCGAGTTGGACCGGCTGGCGCGCGAGGCGCGAACGCTCGGCGCCGAGTTCACGTGGGACAAAGCCGCGCACGTCGAGATGGACGCGCTGCAATCGGTGATGCCCCTTGTTCAGCCCGCTTAGCGCGTGGCATACTAACCTTACTCTCGTACATTTCCGCGCAGCGGCTCGCTCGTCACCCCGGAGGCTCTGTTTATGAGAACGACTTGGACGCGCGCGATTGCGTGCGGCGCTATCATCGCATTTTCGATCACGGCGTGCGGAGGCGGGAGCGGATCGTCGAGCGGCATGGGCGGCAGCGGCGCCCTTCCTCCGGGTGCGGTGAACCCAGGCCAGGCAACCAGTTCGATCGTCGTGAGCGGAACGATATCCGGGACGGGCCCGTATCTGCTCGCACACAAGCGCCGCATCGCCCAAGCCGTCGGACACGCTCGTCCGGCGCTCTCCCTCAAGAACGTCACGGTAACCGGCACGTTCTTCCCGGGCGATGCCGGGACCGAGCCCGTCCAGAACAGCATCGTGATTCCGACGCCGTCGGGCACGTATTCCGCGAGCGTTTCGTTCTCGAACGTTCCGGTTCACAACAATCAGTGGGTCGTGCTCGAGTTTACCGGCAACGCCAGCGACGGAAGCACGATCGCGCTAGGCGAGCTAGCGGGTCTGGTTAACGTGACCGCGTCGCCCAAGAACAGCGCCGGCCTCTCCGAATCCTCGACCCAAATCTTCCAAGTCGCGCAAACGCTGCTCGCGGAAGGCGACCTGAGCACCTACGATCTCGACAACAACGCCGGCCTAAACTCGACGCTCAACACGGACATCGCCGCCAGCGGCGTCGCGGTGGACCCGACGACGCATCTCTTCTCGATCGGCGGCCTGACGACGATCGTCAATTCGATCGAGCCGAAATTCGAACGCGACCTCACGATTGCCACCAGTCCGAATACGGGCGGCTCGGTAACGCTCATGCGTAACTGGGCTTATCAACCCGAGATCGATCTCGCGCTGGACTACTATGCGTTCGATGTGTTGTTCCCGCTCTACGTCTCGCTGGCGACGCAAAACCCGCCGACCGTTTCGGCAGCGTGGGGCTCGGGCCCAAACTGCGCGTTGTCCGCGCAGAATCCCCCGAATACTCCGCCGGGAAGCACCGCCAAGGCGCTCACCGCCGACGCGTGCGTGCTCTCCAATATACGCGGCTCGCAGACGTTTAGAAACGTGTACGGCGGCAGCCTACTGCTGGGCGCCACCAACAACACCGGCGCAGCCGCGGTGCCGCCGTTCGAGAGCGGCCACTACACCGTGTCCGGCGAAGCGCCGGGTGCAAAGACCTACACGATCCCCGTCGGCATGACGGCCGCAACCTTCACCGTCAACGATCCGGCCGGCTTCGCGTTCGGTACGACGTTCTTTTCCGGGACCGAAACCGATCTGGTTGAGAACGGCGGCTTCTTCGTCACCCACCCCAACTACGGGTCGAACCTGCAGTCGAACACGATCTACGGACTCTACGAACCGAACGGCGTAGACATTCCACCGCGCATCATACCGAAGAGTCCGCCGTATGGCCCCACGTCGCCACACAACCAAATCGAAGTGGACACCTTTAATGCGTGGAACGTTCCGCCGGCCGACATGATTCTGTGCGCCGGCATCAGCTGCTACACGCAGGCGTCCACCGGAACGCTCACGATCGTACGTCCGTTCGCGGACGGCGGCACCAAACTGAGTTACTTCAATTGGACCGCAAGCGGAAAGGCTACGTCCATTACGCAGGGGTCCGGCGGATACAACATCGTCTTTACCGGTGCCGGCAGCGGCGATCTGACGACGACGACGCAAACCGCGCTGACGCCCAACGCGCAGTTGAATTTCTCGTTCACCGGCCTGCCCGACGGCGATCTCATCGTCGTGCAAGCGTACGACGCCGGCAACAGCAACGTCTATACCGGGTCCGCAACGTCGTCGTTCGGCGGGGCGACGGTAACGATGAACATCGCGCAAACGCGGCGCATCAGTCACTTGTTCATCGGAATCGGCTACACCGGCGGAGCCGGAACCATCATGCTCAACAGCATCACGTACGGCCCTCAGATCATCTAGAGGCGGCTTTCCCGCCCTCCCTTGCTCGGTATCCTAAGCCGGGCAAGGGATGGCGTTTGGCGGCGAGAATGCGCGTAGTCCGTGCGGCGCACTTCGAGCAGCTCGTGGATCCTCCAGACGATTCTTGCATGCATCCCGGCGGCGCTGGTCGCCGCCGGTTTTGCTTTTCGCCCCGGCGAGCCGGGACTTCGCCACGACTGGATCTGGCCGGCGAGCGCTCCGGACTTCGTCGCATGGTTTCTGGGCGGCATCTCGGCGTGGGCGCTACAAGGCTACGGTGCCGCGAACCCGTCGCCGGCGATCAACCCGGTTCTCGGTTTTTTCGCGCTGTTGGCGTCGGCCGGCGCGAGTTCGCAATTCGTTTTGTTCGCATTCGTCGCGCTGACGATCGTTGCAGCGCAACTCTTCTGCATCGATCTCTTTCGCGCCGTAGGTGCCGAGTTGGATCCGGTCACCGCGTGGCTGCTAGCGGCTGCGTATGCGTACGGACCGGTCGCTTTCCAGAAGTTCGTGGCCGGGCATCTCTACTACATCGCCGCTTACGCGGTGCTGCCGCTGTTCGCGGCGTCCATCTGGCGCATCTGCCGCGAACGGCGCTGGAGCGCGACCAACGTTGCCTTGGCGGCCGTCGCGTGCGCGATCGCGTCCACGCAGATCCAATTCTTGCTCTTCTGTGCGTTCGTCGCTGCCGTCGTACTGCTCGCGAACCGCCCGAACCTCACGAGCGCGCTCTCGGTAGCGGCCGTGCTGGGCATTGGCGTGCTGCACCAAATCACGCCCGTTCTCGGCGCAACCAATATCGGCGCACCGCTGCTGGCGCAAGTTCACGCAACGCGCCAGTGGGAATACGATTTGAGCACGCGCTGGTTCGACGTGCTGGTCTTGGGCGGTTATCAGGGCTACGACCGCCAAGCGCTCGCGGCGCCGCTCCTCACGCCTTATGCGGTGGCGCGCGCCACGCTCGCGTGTGCGGCCTTGGCCGGTTTGATTCTCGCGCTATCCCGGCCGGGCTTTCGGCGCGTCGCGCTCGCGTTCGGAACGATCGGATTACTGGCGTCGTTCTTGGCATCGGGCTGGTACGGACCGTTCGCGACACCGCTCGACTTCCTGATGACCGCGACGCCGCTGTTCACCTTGATTCGCGAGCTGTATCATGCGATGGCGCTGTACGCGCTCGCACTCGTCGTGCTGGCGGCTCTGGCGTTGCAACGCGCGATGCTTACGGGGCGGCTTGCGATCGCGGCGCTCGCCGCGCTCGTTGCGCTGCCGTTTGCAACCGGAGGTTTACCGCGTCTGGTTCCCTCGATTCGTTCAGCCGATTTTGTTTCGCCGACATGTCCGGCAGGGGGCGGACTCGCGGCGTGGCTTCCGCAGTGGGAACCGATCGGCGACGCCTCAGTGCCAGGCCGCGTCGGGCTCGACCCCGCGACCTTAGACGCCGCATCGTTTAACGGGCCCGACGTTCCGCTGCCGGTGCGCGCGGCACTCGACACGCCGCAAGTCTCGCCCGCCCTTCTGGCCGATCTCGGCATCGGCTGCGTCGCATGGAGGCAACGCGTAAGCTCGGGGGTTCCGCAAATGTTCGAACGCAACACCGGCGCGAACTTCGATGCGTTCACCGCGCGCGAGCAGGAGCTCGCGACGACGTACGCATCGCCTCGCACGGTAGCAAACGCACGGCCGCTGGTCGCGCTGGAGTCACAAGGCGCGAGCCTGCTCGACGCGACGCTGCCTGGGAGCACGCGGCCGTCCGGAATCCCGGTGCCGCTGTCGTCGTCCTTTGACGATAACGACATTCGAAAGTCGTGGGTCAGTCTTGCGAATTGGGGATGGCTCGATCCGCGCCTAGCGTTCGTCGCGGGAGCGCCCGTCGTAACGCAATCGTCGTCTCCGCTAGAGATCGCCCTTCCGGAGGGCCATCCGGCATGGACGTATCTGCTCGCCGCCGGCCGGAATCCGCTGCTGAACGGGACCGCCGGGATGGCGGCCGGATCGTGGCCGGATTCTCCTTATCGCTGGCTCCGCTGGCGCACGCCGGATGGCGATCGCGCTGCTTCGATCGCGCTCCCGGCCGGCGGAGCCGTCGCGCTTGCCATCCCTTCGAGCGACGGCGATTGGCACTTACCGGTGCGTCCGGCGCAGCAGCCGCCGGTCATTCCCTTAGACATAAGAAGCACGTGGTGGGAGATCTCGGGCACTCTGCCGGCGCTGGCGGGCAGGCAGCGCGTGGTGCTGAGGCAAAACTTTTCACCTAACTGGAAGATGACCGTGGACGGGGGCGCGGATCAGAGCGCGCAACGGACGCACGGCATCTTCAACGGCTGGGAGGTCGGCCCGTCGTCGAAGCCGCAAACGTTCGCGATATTCTTCGGGTTGCAGCACCTCGACACCGTCGCAAACGTCCTCGGCAACCTGCCGCTGTTGGCATGCTGTTTGTGGCTCGTTTTTGCCGGGCTACGCGCTTTCAAATTAGGATCCGTTAATTAGGCTCCGTTTATGAACGATAAACACGAACGCGAAATCGGAAAATGGCTCGGCCCGGGCCTGGTGCTGCTGTGGGTCGCCTTTTGCGCATTTTACGTGTTCGCGCCCGGGTATCCGTTCGGGTTCTACACCGACATCGGAATCAACATCGCCACCACGGCGATGATCGCGCACGTTACGCCGTCGCTGGCCGATACCGCGAGCCTCGCGAGCTGGCAGCCATGGCACGACAACGCGGCGTTCACCTACACGCCGATGCTGAACTACGCGATCGCGTGGCTGCTCAACGTCCTCTTCCGCGACGCGATTCGTACGGTCAAATTCATTCAGGTGCTTCAGTTCACGCTCGCGTTTGCGGGCACCGCCTGGTGTTACCGCACGCTGTTCGGCCGCTCGCACTGGCAGTGGCTCGCGGCGCTGCTCTACACGCTGATTCCGACGACGGCGATCATGATCCGCACCAACAACGATTTCGGCTGGGTCGTCTCGCTGCTGCCGGTCTCGACCGCGAGTTCGATCCTGCTGCTGCGCCGCTTCGGGGCGAGTGCGTTGCCGCTTTGCGCGCTCATGGCAACGGTCGCCACGGGTCTATTTGCGACCGTGTACGTACTGCTGGTCGCGTTCCCGCTCTATCTGATCCTGTGCGCGCTGGCGGGGTGCTTCCGCTCGGGGCGGACCGCCGCGTGGGGCGTACTCGGGCTGGTGCCGCTCGCGCTCATGATGGCCTACGTCATTCTCCCGACGTATTTCGCCGCCGTTTACGGATGGCCGAACTCGCGCGAATTCGAATTGCAAAGCGGCGCCGTGCTCGGGTTGTTCAGCCAAACTCCGGGCTCGGTAATTGCGTGGATCCATCAGGAGAACGTTCTCACCCAGGCACGCTCGGAATTCAATGCGTCCGGCAGCTTGTGGTTCATGGTTCCCGCCGGGCTCGCGGTTTGGGCACTCGCGATCTACGCCGCTTGGCGCAATTGGCGCCGCGCCGGCGTGCTCTTCGCGATCGTTACCGGTTTCGTCCTGATCGTGCTCTCGCTCGGACCGAATCTGCCGCTGCTCGGTTCGCTGATCTGGACCGCCATCACGCGCGTCCCGGTATTAGACGCGCTCCGCACGCCGGATCGCTTCATTCTTCTGCCCGCGATGATCGCCGTGCTCGGCGCCGTTTGGGCCGTCGCCTATCTGTTCGACGGCGGGTCGCGGCGCCTGCGCGCGGCCGCGCTCGTCGCGGTCGGCATCGCCGTCCTCGGCTACGGTATCGCCGACGTTCGCGAGCACGTCTTGTCGCTGCAGGATCCCGACCAAGAGATGCCCGGCCTGCACGACGTCAGCCAGGCGGTTCTGCAGCGCGGCGGGCGCACCGTTTCGTACGCGTTCGTGCGCAACGGATCCATCATCGACACGTCGGATTCGGCTCTGTACGGATTGCCCGCCCCGACGATTGCCGCGTCGTGGGATTTGGCCGGCAGCTACGCCGACGGTGATCTCGGCTTGGCGCTGCTACGCCGCTCGAACGTACGCACCGTGATCACGTCGCCGGCCTGGGTCTACGATCGGCCGCCTTCGATGACGACCGATTTCGCGCTGCCGGTCGGACAGACGGCCATCGCGAGCCGCGTGCTGCAGACCAAAGACGGCATCAGCGTCTTTGCGGTGCGCGATCCGCGCGACATGGTTTCCGTCGTGGTGCCGCTGTGCGTGCAAGCCGGGCCGGGCGTCTTCGATCGCATGGCCGGCCTGCCCGACTTCGAGCGCGTCGCATTGGTTCACGGCGCACACCCCGGCTGTGCGGGCACCGCATACGGCAACTACGATCCGCGCGACGCGTCGGTGCCGGCGGCTGCGATTGCGCGTTGGACCGGAACGCAAGCGTTCGGTGATTCCGACGCGAGCGCACCCTCGCACGCGTTCGAAGTCGGACGGTTCTTCCTGACCGCGCCGTGGTACCGCGATTCGATCTTGGGCAACACGCCGGTTGAAAAAACGCCGTTCGTCACCAACGGCGACGGCAGCACGTCGAAGCACCTGACGTTCGACGTCAAACGCGCGGGACGGTACTCGGCCTACGTTCACGTACTGGGAATCGGCACGATCCAACGCGTCGACGCCTACGGCGTCGCGCAAGCCGTCGCGCAGCATTCGCCGCAGTCGTTCCGGTGGCTGGAGTTTCCGCTGGGACCGCTGACGTCGCAAACGCATTCGGTGGACTTTCACTTCCAGCGCGAGGGCGCCCGGCAAGGACCGTTCGCCGTGGACGGGATCTACGTCGCACCCAGCGGCAGCGTGCAGCGAGCTCAAATGAGCAACGGCCCGATCGTGCTGAGTCCGGCGGTATTCGCACCCGGCGACACGACGGCCGCGCAGTTACGCGGCAACTGGAATCTGCCGCTGTTTCTCTTCCCGCGGCCGCAAGCCGGCACGCTAACGCCGACGGGACAAGGCGTCGTCCTCGACGCACATTCCGGCGTCGGATACTATCAAGGTTCGCCCGCGGTCAACAGCGATTTTCCGCGCATGGTCGTCACCATTCCCTGGTACGACGCGCCCGGACGGTATCAGATCCACGTCGCCGCGTGGCTGCCCGGCTCCGGCTCGACGCTCGGCGTGAGCACCGCGCATCAGAACGCGGTTGCAACGTTCGATCCGAATGCGGGCGTCGCCCCGACGGATCTGTTCGCCAAAATCGACGTGGCCCGCGGCGGCGCGATCCAAATCCGCACGACGGCGCCCGAACAGACCGGCCAGACTGCCGGCACGCTGCTGGTGCTCGCCGGTATCGCGCCGATCGACTCCGCGCTGAGCCCGACGACATCGGCGCCGGGATCCGAAACGTGGTCGGTTGACGCACGCTATCCGCTGTCGGCCTACGCCGCATTGCATTCGATCGCGCCGATACGTTCCAATCCGGCACTCGCCGCGCTCCAATCCGAAATCGTCGCGGCGCAGCGCGGGAAGGCCGCCGCATGGAAAGAGCTCGCGGACGGCACGCTGACGCCTAAGGATCTGTCGACACGCCTGAAGTCGCTCAACACCCTCATCGCGTCGCTGGAGGGCCAGCGCGACGCGGCGAACGCAAGCGGCGCGCCAGGTTTTGCCGTTCGAGCCGGCGGCATGACCGCACCGGCCGGAACCATCGTCACGATGCACGTCGCGCCTACCGTGCAGACCGGTGATGTCATCGCCGACGTGACGTCGCCGGCCACCGGGCAAGGCACGATGACGTTGCGCTGCGGTTCGGCATCGGCGAGCAAAACCGTTACGACGCCCCAAGAAAGCGTCGCCGTCTGGCGCGACGCCGCGCAGCCGTGCGATCTCTCGATCCGCTACGATACCGCGCGCTTCGCCATCAATACCATCTCCGTCAGCGCCGCCGGCACGCACATGACCGGCTGGGGCGCCGACCAATTTTTCCCGAGCGGCACCTATCGCTGGCGAGTGGCCGGCGGCAACATCGCAAGCCTGACGATCGACGGTCGTGCGTATCCACAGAACCGTCCGCTGGCGATCGCGCCCGGATACCACCACCTCGTGCTAACCGGAGACTCCCGGTTCGGCGCGATCGCGTTCACCAACCAGACGTTCGCGTTGCCGGTGCCCCCTGCGCAGCACCCGGTTTCGCAAGTCAGCCCGATTGCGTGGTCGACGCGCGTCGACCGGCCGGCGACGCTGGAACTCGCGCAAGTCTACGACGGCAACTGGTTCGCGCAAGTCGGCAACGCGAGGTATGCCGGATATCCATGCGACCTGCTCAACACCTGTTTCGACGTGACCTCGACGGGCGACGCGCTCGTTACGCGAACGCTCCCGGCGCCGACGCGCCTGGGCTTCCTGCTCTCGAGCCTCGCGATTCTCATCGCGCTGCTCTCGCTAGCGGTGCCCTGGAGCTTGCGCCGCAGCAGCGAGGTTCGCACCAAACCGGCAGTAGCCAACGCACCGGTTACCACCCCATGACGGGAACCGAGCAACCCATGCACGATTTTTACGAGGGCCGCAAGACCGACCTCAAAGAGTTTGACGCGCGGCTGAAGATCGTGTCCGGTTTGATCGACCAAGTCGCGCCCAAGCGATTACTCGACGTCGCGTGTGGCCGCGGAGCGCTGCTGCTCGATGCCAAAACGCGCCATCCCGAACTCGAAGTGACGGGCTGCGATATCTCGGAGGATTCGGTCGAGCACGCGCGCGCGAACGGCCTACCCAACGTCGTCGCCGCCGACGTGCAGCAGCCGCTTCCGTTCGAGGACGAAGCCTTCGACTGCGTCGTCTTCGGTGAAGTCATCGAGCATCTCGTGGATCCCGACCAAGCGCTGCTGAACTTATCGCGCGTGCTGACGAAAGGCGGAGCGCTGGTCGTGACGACGCCGAACTTGGCGAGTTGGTATAACCGGCTGTTGTTGCTCTGCGGCGTCCAACCGATCTCGACCGAAACGAGTTTGCACGTCAATCTCGGGCGCATGCATCCCGCGCTGGGACAGTGGAAGCCGACGATGGGTCACTTGAAACTCTTCGTCTATGCCGCGCTCAAGGAGATGCTGGAGGCGAACGGTTACACGGTCGAACGAGTCGTCGGAGCGCCGTTCCCGCAGCCGTCGCCGATGGCGCCGATCGATCGCATCCTAGCGAAAATTCCGAATCTCGCCAGCGACCTCATCGTGCTGGCGAGAAACGGACGAACGCTGGAGACGAACTACAAGCACCTCCCGGGGTGGTTGACTTAAACCGCTACCACGGAACGTGATGGAAGCGGTAAACGTGGCCTGCCGCGTCCGCCGCAAACAGACCGCTGGGAACGATCGCCGGCGACGGCGCAAAGTACGACGTTCCCGCGAACTTCCAGAGAACCGCGCCGGTGCTCGAGTCGAGCGCCTCGAGATTGTCGTCCATGCCCGCGTAAACGACGCCGTTGTTGATGGCGACCTGCCCGTACAAGGGCGCGTTCATCGTCACCGACCATTTTTGATCGCCCATCATATCGAAGGCGACGATTTTGCCCTGCGGGAGGCTCGCCGCCGGAACGCGCCCGTTGGCATCGGTGATTCCGGGGAACGCCGCGCGCACGCCCGGCCTGAACAACGCCTGCGCGCCGGTGGTCGCGTTGAGCTGCCCGGCGCCGACGACGTAGGTCGTCCCGTCGGTCGACGGCGTGGAGAACATGCCGTATTCTTCGGCCGCGCCCAGCGGCTTGTTGAAGAGCGGCGTCCACGACGAGTTGAGTCCGTAATACGAACCGTTCTTGTTGATGAAGAACAAGTTACCGGCGCTGGACAGTATGCCGCCCGCCTGATCGTCGTCCCGGTTTTGCGAGTTGTCGGTGCCCAGGCGCGGCAGGTAGACGTAGTGCTGCGTGCCCGACGAGTCGAGCGCGACGACCGCGTTGCCGGTCGGCGACGCGACGTGACACGTGTTGCCCGTTCCGAAGACGATGAGCCCGTTGACGAGCGAAATCGGTGACCAGACGGATCCGCCGTCGCCGGATGCCGGATCCACCGCATAATACCAAAGCTTTGCCCCGGTCGCCTCGTTGAGGGCGATCAGGCCGCCTTGCAGGCACTGCGGCGGATCTCCGCCCGACACGCCGGTGTAAACGACGCCGCCCGTGACGAGCGGGGAGCTGCGCGACGCGCCGAGGATCTGCGTGCGCCAGTTGAGCGCGCCGGTGGCCAGGTTGATCGAATAGATGTACGACGGATAGATGACCGTCGTATCCGCGCTGAAGAGCCGGTCTCCGACGAAGACGTTTCCGTCGGCGATGGTCGGCGTGCCGCGGACTTCGCCGCCGAGCGGGCGCATCCAGAGAAATTGGCCGGTGGCCGTCTTAAGCGCGTAGACGGTTCCCGGATGCGTCGGGTCGCCGGGGATGCCGCGCGAAACGACGATCACGTAGCCGTGATACACCAGCGGGCTGGCGATGATGCCACCCTGGATGGACGGAAGCGTGTATCTCCAACTCATGCCGAGCGTCTTGACGTTGGTCTTGGACGTGCCGGTGTTTTGCGCCTGATAACCGGTGCGCGAGAAGTCGTGGCCCATCGTCGCCCAGTCGTCGTAGTTGTTCACGTTGTAGGCGGGGTTGGCCGGACCGGCGTTTGCGCCCATGCCCACGCCCGGGCTGAGCACTCCCGGACCCATCCCCGATCCGGCGGCGCCCCCACCGCCCCCGCAGCCTGCCAGCAGGATCGCCGCGATACCGATTGCTCCGGCGGCCTGCGTAAAGCGTGAGCGTAGCACTCGTTCGAACACCAGAAAGCCCCCCGAGATCTTAAGTTTCAGGGGGCTTTGGATTAGGCGCCGGGGCCCGAGGGGCCTACTTCAGATAGGTTTGCTCGACGTTGTCCGCCAGGGTCCGCAGGCCCGGATCGTTGGTGATGTTCGCGTAGTACTCGAACGAGAGCGACGCATCCGGAGCGTCGACGGTCTTGGCGTGGCCGAAATACGTCTCGGTGCTGTTGCCGCCGACGCGCGAGTTGCCCTCAGTTGAGATCTGGCCGTTCGTGCCGACGTTCTTCAGCTCGCGGTTCATCCCGTTGGCGATCGCCGTCCACAACTGCGAGCGCATGTACGTGTCGTCCGGTCCGAGGTTGAGATAGTACACCATCAGTTGGTAGAGCGACACGTTCTGATAGCTGCTGTCGAAACCGCCGCCTTCCGGAAACGTGCCGTCGGACATCTGGCCGGCCAACGCGCGATTCATGAACGAGCGCCCGACCGCCATCGCATCCGGACGGTCCAGCGCGCGGCCCATGAGATAGTACGCGAGTCCGTACGCGATGATGCGATTGGTCGTGCCCGTATCGCGAGCGACGACGCTTTGCCGCGACATGTACCAGTTCAGGGTTGGTACCGCCTGACTCTTGATTCGCGCGAGCTGCGCGCGTTGAGATGCCGTTTGCGGGCTCGTCATAAACCACGGCGACGACTGCAGCAGCAAGATCGTGTGACCGAGGTCGCCGAGGAAGAACGCGACGCTGAGCGCTTCGGCGGTCGGGGTCGCATGCATGCCCGAACTGCCTTCGGAATAATCGAAACTGCCGTCGGGGTGCTGGTGCGCGAACGCGTACTCGATGGCCGCGAACGACTTGTCGAGCGCGCTAGCGTTCTGTGCGAGGACGGCGGCCGGAACGCCGTACATCGAGCTACGCTGCATTCCGACTTGCAGCCAGCCGTAGTGGTTCATGCTTTCGGAACCGTCGGGATTGGCGCGCATGTTGTGCGAGAGGTTGGCGATGAAGCCGGGGCTCATGCGCTGCAGCACGGTCCATTCACTCACGGTAGGTGCCGAGGCGGCTTGAGCCGGGATTGAAAAATTAGAAAGCAATGAGAGCGTCAGCCCCGCGGCGGCGAGCCGCACCCAACGGTCGAGTAACTTCATACGATGCTCCTGAACGGCGATTGCAATGGGTATCTTTCCCCGGGTGCCCGTGTTCTTAACGAAACGGGCTCGGGATTGGTTCTGGCGGCGTGCAAACTAGGGAAGCGTGAACCGGTAGACGTTACCGCCCGCGTCGGCTGCGTAGACGCCGCTCGGGACGACGGCCGCTGAGGGCCCGAAGTATGCCGGACCGGCAAACTTCCACAGCACCTTTCCGGTATTGATGTCCAGACCTTCGAGATTGCTATCGAGCCCGGCGTAGGCGATGCCGTTATTGATCGCGACTTGCCCGTACAGCGCGTTGTTCATCGTCACGGACCATTTCTGGTTTCCGTTCAGATCGAACGCCACGACTTTGCCTTGCGTCGTCGCCGCCAGCACGTGCCCGCGAGCGTCGGTGATGCCCGGGAACGGTATCGCGCTGGCGCGCAGCGCGAAGTTTGCCGCGGGCGCGTTGAGCGTTCCGGCACCGACCACGACCGTGGTGCCGTCCGTGGACGGCGTCGAGATCTCGCCGTTGCCGTCGGTCGCGCCGAGCGCGTGATTGAAGAGCTCCGCACCGTTCGCGTTCAGTCCGTAGTACGATCCGTTCTTGTTGATGAAGAACAGATTGCCGCCGGCCGAGAGTATTCCGCCGCCCTGGTCGTCGTCGTCAATGGAATTGTCGCCGGGAAGACGCGGTTGAAAGACCATCTTCGTCGCGCCGGTGGAGTCGAGCTCGATGACGGCGTTGCCGATCGGCGAAGCCTGGCCGCACGTGTTGCCGGTTCCGAACACGACGAAACCGTTGGAAAGCGTAATCGGCGACCACACCGAGCCGCCTTTGCCGGTCACCGGCTCGATGTTGTATTTCCAGAGCGTCGTGCCGGTCGTCTCGTTGGCCGCAACGAGTCCGCCCTGTAAGCAATCCGGCGGGTCGCCGCCCGAAACGCCGGTATAGACCACGCCGCCGGTTACCAGCGGTGAACTGCGCGATTGGCCGACGATGGATTGCTCCCACGCGATGGCGCCGGTCGTCAGATCGATCGAATAGATATGCGACGCTAAGATGTCGTTTGCGTTCGCGCCGAACAGCCGGTCGCCGACGAACACGTGGTTGTCCGCGATGGTCGGCGTCGCGCGAATTTCTCCGGCGAGCGGCCGCGACCACAGAACCTGTCCGGTCGTTGCGCTGAGCGCGTAGACCACGCCGGGCTGATTGCTCGTGATGGGAACGCCGCGCGTCGCGACGATCACGACGCCGTCGAACACCAACGGGCTGGCGACGATGCCGCCTTGGCTCACGGGCAGCGTGACCTTCCACTTCGTCACCAGCGTCGCGACGTTCGCGGGCGTGATTCCCGTGGATTGCCCTTGATAGCCCGAGCGCGTAAAGTCGTGGCCCATCGTGACCCAGTCGTCGCCCATGCCCGGAGGCGCGGGCGTCGCCGACGGCGAGGTCTGCGGCAGGTTGGCGGTCGCGCCGCTCCCGCCGCAGGCGGAGAGAGCGAGCAATGCCAGCGCTGCGAACGGGGCCGCCGCGAGCGATTTCATGTTATTGCGCTCCTAAGACGCTTTGCAGACGAGCCTGGCCCGCCGCCGCGTCGGCTTTGAGTTCGTCGTACACCGCGTACTGTGCGGCCGTCGGTCTCTCGTAAGCGAGTTCGACTTCGCCGGCGAGGAACGCGATGTGATCGCGCAGCTTCGTCTCCTTAAGGACGTCGCCTTCGCTCGACGTGATGTCGAGCTGTACTAAGCTTTCGAGCGCCGCGTCGATCTGTGCGCGCTTGGCCGGCGAGGCGTTGGCGCGCGCCGTCAAAGCGGCGTCGATGCTTCGGTCGAGGCTGTCCAGCGTCGCGTTGATCGAAAGGCCGAACGCCAAGCGCGCCTGGAGATCGGCTGCCGTCGGATGCAGACGCGGATCGAGCTTGATGGTGAGCGGCTGCGTCATCTTTTGGTCGCCGTACTGCAGCACGACGGTGTACGCCCCCGGCACGACCGTCGGTCCGACGACCGTGTTGGGGAAGTCGTCGGTCGTCTCGACCGTCACGCCCGGCACGTCCGTCACCGGCGGGTAGCGCATATCCCACTGGAAGAGGTTCATGCCGGGCTGGATGGCGGTCAGGTCACGCAGCTCGCGTGCGTGCTCGTGAATGGCGTCTTCCCATTGCACGAGATCGTCGTCAACCTTCGTTTCGTGTTTGTCTTTCAGGTGCAGCGTAAACGTGCGAATGGTGGCGCCGCTTGCGTCTTGGAACGAGAGCGTGATGGGCGTTTTCCCGTTGTAACCGGCCGGCACGTTGAAGAAAACAGACGCGCCGAACCGGGGATTCTCACCTTCGTTGTCGCCCGCGTCGCCGCCGTAGGCGTGGGTCAGCCACGCGGTTTCGGGCGGGAACAGCTGCACCTGCGCTACGCTAGGTGCGGGATCGCGAGCGATTGCTTCCAGCATCGCGAGATTATCGAGCACCCAGAACGAGCGCCCGTGCGTGGCGATCGCGACTTGGCCCTGGCGCGCGTTGATCGCAATGTCGCGTACCTGAACGCCGGGAAGATTGAGCGTGAGCGGCTCCCAATTCCCACCGCCGTTGAAGCTCACGTACACGGTCGCACGCGTGCCCGCGAACAGAACCCGCGGTTCGCGCGGATTCTCGCGCACGACGTGCACGTACTGATCGTCCGGTAAGCCGTTCGTCAGCGGCGTCCAGGTCGCGCCGTAGTCGGTCGTCTTGTAGATATACGGATGGAAGTCGTCCCACTGATACCGGTTGGCCGAGAGATAGGCCGTTCCCGGCGCGACGTGCGAAGCCTCGATCGAACTGATTTGCGCCCACTGCGGCAACTGCGGCGGCGTCACCAGCGTCCAGTTCGCGCCGTGGTCCTTGGTGACGTGAACGAGGCCGTCGGCCGAGCCCGCCCAAATGACGTCGCCGTTGAGCGGCGACACCGCCAGCGACGCGATGTCGGGGAACGTCTCGGCGCTGGTTTGATCGTAGTCGATCGGTCCGCCGCTCGGACCTTCGGTGCTCTTGTCGTCGCGCGTCAGGTCGGGGCTGAGGACTTTCCAGGTCTGGCCGTCGTCCGTGCTCGAGAACACGTGCTGCCCGACGGCAAACAATTCTTTAGGATTAGCCGGCGAGAACATGATCGGATGCGTCCAGCCGAAGCGCTCTTTGAGCTCGGACGGCGACGCTCCCGACATATACTTGGGCCACGGCGATACGTTTTGCGTCTGCCCGGTGCCGTTATCCCAGCGCAGCATCGTGCTGTAGTAACCGCTCCCGTACGTGACGTTCGGATCGCCCGGTTGCGGCGCAACGAACGTGCTCTCGCCCGCCGCGACCGCGTGCCAATCGCCTAGCGGGATGCCGCCGCCCGGCGACGCGCTGGGCCCCTCGTACGCGCCTTCGTCTTGCTGCGCGCCGTACACGTGGAACGGAAACTGATCGTCGAGCGCGATGTGATAAAACTGTCCGGTCGGCTGATTGTTTTCCGAACTCCAGCTGTCGCCACCGTCGGTCGACACCATGCCGCCGCCGTCGTTTCCGACCAGCACGATCTTCGGATTGTGCGGATTGACCCAGACGATGTGATGGTCGCCGCCGGGCGAGATCGTTCGCCACGTGTGCCCGCCGTCGGTCGTCTTAAAGACGCCATCCACTTCGGGCACGTACGCAACGTTTTGATTCGTCGGGTCGGCGAAGATTGCCATGTAGTAGAAGGCGCGCTGGCGCAGCTTCATCTCGCTGTTCACGCGCTTCCACGTTGCACCGCCGTCCATCGAGCGAAACACGCCGCCGTCGTGCGCTTGCACGATCGCGTAGACGCTACGCGGGTTGGTGGCCGAAACCGAGACGCCCATATGCCCGAGCAGTCCCGTCGCAAACCCCGGATGACTCGATATCTTGGTCCAATGCGCGCCGCCGTCGGTCGTTTTGTACAGGCCGCTGCCCGGACCGCCGCTGGTGAGTTTCCACGGCACGCGCTGCGCTTGCCACATCGCCGCGTACAGCGTGCGCGAATCGTGGGGGTCCATGACGAGGTCGCCCGCGCCGGTGTTGTCGTCCACGAACAGGATCTTCTTCCAGGTCTTGCCGCCGTCGGTCGTTTTGAAGACGCCGCGCTCGGGGTTGGACTTAAACACGTGCCCTAAGGACGAGGCGTACACGATATCGGGATTCTTGGGATCGATTGCCAGCGCGCTGGTCGTGTGCGTTTCGCGGAGGCCGGCATAATGCCACGTCTCGCCGGCGTCGGTCGTCTTGTAAATCCCGGCGCCGGTGTAGAAGTCGCTGCGAATATCGCTCTCGCCGGTCCCGGCATATATCACGCGGGAATTCGAAGGCGCGACCGCAAGCGCTCCGATCGAATCGGCGGTAAGCGGAAGCTTGCCGTCGCTGATGTTCGTCCACTCCTGGCCGTAGTCGGTGCTCTTCCAAATGCCGCCCTCGACGCCGCCGAAATAAAACAGGTTCGGCTGGCCGGGGACGCCCGCAATGGCGACGGCGCGTCCCCCGATGAAGGGACCGATGTTCCGCCACTTCAGCTTGCTCATCGAGCTTTTGCGCCGGTGACGTCGTATCGGCGGCACGGACGGCAAGGGGCGCGACAAAGGGTAAGACGGCCAAGGCCAGGGCGATCAGCTTTTTCATTCGATTCCTTATGACGAGGTTAATCCTGGAAACGATTGGGGCCCGAAGCGTCTTTTGCCTTGCGGCCGGCCGGATTATCGCGCACAATGGAAAAGGACCGACCCCCCAAGCAAGGGGCGCGGACGGCCCATTCTTATCAACAGGAGCGCAATCCATGGCGTACGGGCCACTTGAGTACTACATCATCGGTTTTGAGGGACACAAGTTCACGGGCGATATCGCGCCCGCACTAAAGAAGGCTGCCGACTCGGGCGCCATCCGCATTCTCGATCTCGTCTTCGTAACCAAAGACCGGTCGGGTCGCATCAGCACCATCGAATACGAACATTTCGACGACGAAGTCGCGCTCGCGTTTTCGCGGATCGACAAGAACGGCGAAGGGCTGTTCTCCGGCGAGGACGTCGAAGAGATCGGCAAAGCAATCGACAACGACTCGTCTGCCGCACTGATTCTGGTCGAGCACGTTTGGGCTGCCGAATTGCGCGAAGCCACGATTCGCGCGCGCGGCCATTTGATCCAGCACGGCATCCTCACCGAGAACGCCGTCGAAGCACTCGACACGATCACTGCATAGAAAGAACCATCATGCGTAGACGAATCGGACGCCCCAGCTTGCTCGGAACCGCCGCACGCACTGCCGTCATCGCCGGAACGGCGACCGCGACGATGAATGCCGTAGGCGGTGCGGGACGCGCGCCGCAACCGCAAGCCGCTCCGCCCCCCGCGGCGGCCGCCGGCGGTCTTACCGAAGAAACGCTCTCGAAACTCAAACAGCTCGGCGAACTGCACGCATCGGGCGTGCTCAACGAGCAAGAGTTCGCGCAGGCCAAAGCCAAACTGCTCGGCTAACGCCTTACCGGCCCGACACGGGCCCGTCGCGCACGAAGAACGACCAGCTCTGCGAAAACTGCTGGCCGCCGATCGTCATGCCGGCCACCGAGACCGTGTGCCGTCCGCTGGGAAGATCGGACGGCAGCGTCACCGCAAACGCGTCGGTCGAGACGCGCGCGTCTTTGGTGACGTCGCGTCCGTCCACGCTTACCGCAACCGAACTCGCATTGACCTTGTCGCTGAACGTTGCAGAAATCGCGGGATTCGCCGACGCGGCGATCGCGTTCGAAGCCGGTTTCTGATTCTGCAGACGGAACCACTGCGCGGTTGGAATCGGCGTGGACGTCGAACTCGGGCCGGCCGGCAGCGTCGTGCGCGTGGAGTAAATCGGAACCCGCTTCGACGCGGCGAACGGCATCGCCAGCAACGCCGCCGACAGGATCCAGCTCGCGAACGTTACGGCGACGTCGGCAAACGCCATGCGCCCAGCGCGCTCGCCTTACGTGCTGGGAACGGTGACGGTCGCCTCGGCGGACGAACCGTCGGGCGCCACCGACTGCACGAAGACGCGCACGAATCCGCTCGAGTTCGGAATCGAGACGTTGGTCGAGAAATTGCCGAGCGGGTCTGCACGCACTTGACGCGTGAAGCCCGGGCCGATGATTCCCGGGTAGTTGGGGAACTGCGAAGCGGTCGAGGCGCCGACCGTCACCTGCGCGAGCGGCAGCGTTCGGCCGGCCACCTGGAACGACGAAGCCGTGACAGTCGAGCCCGGTCCCGGGCTGCGGATCTGCACGTAGTTGCGCGTCAACCCGAGTTCGGGCGTGACGTTGAACGACCAATTTTGCGTGAACTGCTGACCGGTGCTCGAGGTGCCGGAGACCGATACGCCGCGCGTTCCGGCGCGCAGATCGAACGGCGGGGTAACCGAGAAGCCGTTGTTGCCGATCGAGGCCTGCTGCGTGACGGCGCGGCCGTCTACCGAGATGCGAATCGAATTCGGATCCACGCTCTGGTTGAAGTTTGCGGAAATCGGCGGGTTGACCGATCGAACCGTCGTTCCCGGACGCGGCTGGTGGTCTTGCAGTTGCACGGTGTACGTGGGCGGCTGCGTTTGGTAGGGCGGCGTCGGTTGCGGCGCCGTCGCGTTGGAATAAATGTGGACCGTCTTGCTGCGGTTGTCGAAGCTGACCGACGCGCCCAGCGCTTCGGAAACGAAGCGCAGCGGCACGAACGTGGACGCGCCGACGATGAACGGCGGGTTGTCGAGCATGACGTGATGGCCGTTGACCGAGGCGGAACGCTGTCCGACGGTCATGACGACGGTCTCGCCGTTCTTGCCGTGCGCGGTTATCCGTCCGTTCGAGAAAACGACGCTCGCCCCGAGATTCTCGAAGACGCCGCGAACCGGCACGAAGACGCTGCCCTCGCGGAGAATCGCCGGCGGATTCATCGGCACGAACCGCCCATCGATGACCACCGAAGCCCGCTCGTCCGCGCGGACGACGTTGGCAAGCGCGAAGACGCCGGCGGCCAGTGCCGCGGCCAGAAACGCGCCGCGCGTGACGCGCAAAACTATCGACGATCGCATTTTCCGGTGCTTCTTTTCGGCGCGCCGGGAGGCCTCGTCGGCGCACGGTTTCGGCCGGGATTGACGCCTTCTTAACCATTCCGTAGTATCGTGGACCCTAGCGGCGATTGCAAATCGCAATCGGCCCCCAGCTTTGAAACGAGGTTTCCAGTGCCGGCAGCAGCGCGAAACTCCCACGCCGTCTCGCCCATCCATTCGTCCCCCGGCCCCACCGTTAGCGTCGTCGGCTCCGCAAAACCGCCTGCCGACGGCGCATTCGCGGTTCCCGTTGGGTCCTCGGGCGCGGTTCCGCGGGTGCTCGGGCTCGATCGGAGCGCGCTCGCCGCCGCCGGATTCGGCGGCGCCCTGGGCGAGACGCTGCTCGTTCCGCGGCAAGGCGCCCCGACGCTGGTCGCGGTCGGCATCGGCGACCCGGCGTCGCTCGACGTCCCGGAGTTACGCGATGCGGCCGCGGCTTTCGCGCGCGCCGTCGGAAAGCACGAGCGCATCACCATCTCCATCGCCGACGTAACGGGGGTGCCCGCGAGAGCGGCAGCCCAAGCGGTCGTGGAGGGCGTGCTGCTCGCGCGCTATCGCTACGACGCGTTTAAGCCCAAAGCTCCGGGCGACGTTAAGGAACTCGTCGTCGTCGCGGCGCCCAAACATTTCTCGGCCGTCAAGGCCGGCGCGGAGCGCGGACGCGTCATGGCCGCCGTCGGCACCCTAGCTCGCGACCTCGCCAATTCTCCGGCCGGGATCCTTACCGCGACGCGGATGGCCGAAGTCGCATCGAAAATCGCCGGACGCAACGGGCTGAGCATCGAGATCTTCGACAAGGACGCGCTCAAACGACTCGGTTGCGGCGGGATGCTGGGCGTGAACGCCGGCAGCGTCGAGCCTCCGCGCATGATCAAGCTCACGTACCGTCCCAAGGGCGCGTCGCGCAGCACGCCCCACTTGAGCCTCGTCGGCAAAGGCATCATGTACGATTCGGGCGGCATCAATCTCAAGCCGACGGACGACATGCACCTTGCGATGAAGATGGACATGTCCGGCGCGGCCGCCGTGCTGGCGGCGATGTCGTCGCTCTCCGATCTCGGCTGCAAAGCGACCGTCACCGGCTACCTCATGTGCACCGACAACATGCCGTCGGGTTCGGCGATGAAGATGGGCGACGTGCTCATCATTCGCGGCGGCAAAGCCATCGAAATCAACAACACCGATGCCGAAGGCCGGCTGGTGATGGCCGACGCACTGGTACTCGCGGTCGAAGACAAAGCCGACGCGATCGTGGACATCGCGACCCTCACCGGCGCGGTCATGCGCGCGCTCGGCGACAAGATCGCGGGCCTGTTCGGCAACAACGACGACCTGCTCGACCAGGTGCGCGACGCATCGAAGCTCGCCGACGAGCCGGTTTGGGAGCTCCCGCTCGACCGGCGCTATCGCAAGCAGCTGGATTCCGAGATCGCCTACATGCGCAACGTCGGCGACGTCGCTCCCGCGGGCGTCACCGCGGCACTGTTCTTGGAAGAGTTCGTGGACGGCACGCCGTGGGCGCACCTCGACATCGCGGGCACGATGCGCTCGAGCGGCGACGACTTGTGGCGTTCGACCGGCGCGACCGGATTCGGCGCACGCCTGCTGGCCGAACTGGCCGCGAACTTCACGCGGCCCAAGCGCTAAGGGTGGAGACCGAACGGCAAGCCGAGTAGATACCACGCCACGAAGATCAGGGTCCAAAAGACGTAGAGCGCGACGTAGAACGGCAACATCAGCGCGACGATGGTTCCCATTCCGGCTTGGGGCTGATAACGCCGCGCGAAGACCACGACCAGCGCGAGATACGGCATCAGCGGCGTGACGACGTTGGCGGGCGAATCGCCGACCCGGTAGGCGGCCAGCACGATTTCCGGAGCGACGTGCAGCCGCATGAACAGCGGGATGAAGATCGGCGCGAAGATCGCCCACTTCGGAATGATGCTCGCCAGCACGAGGCTGACGATCGCAACCACGACGATGAACGCCAGCAGCAGCCAGATGGATCCCACGTTCGCGTGTTCGAGCACGTCGCCGAGCTTGACGGCGGCGATCGTTGCCATGTTCGAGTAGGTGAAGTACGCGATGAACTGGCTGATGATCAAGAAGAGAAACAGCAAATCGCCCAAACCCGCGTACGTCCTGGTGATGGCGCCGATGTAGGCCTTGGTACCGGTCAGCGTGCGCGCGCCCGCACCGTACGCGATGCCCGTCGCGAGAAAGAGCAGCATGACCAGCACGATCAGGCTGGCCATGAAGGGCGAGTCGCCGACGATCGCACCGGTCTGCGGGTCGCGCAGCGGCGCGCCCGGCGGGAGCGTTAGGAGCGCGATCGCGGCGACGAAACCGAGCAACGCGAGGCCGGCAAATCTGAGCCCGCGCGCTTCGCCGGGCGCCGGACCTTCGCCGGTATCGCCGTCGGCGACGGGCGCGCCTTCGTACTTGCCCAGGCGCGGCTCCACGATACGATCCGTGATGAACGTGCACACCAGGCACATGATCAGCGTCGATCCGATCGAAAACCACAGGTTCGCGGTGAGCGTGATGGAGTGTGCGGGCTGCACGAGGTGGATGGCGTCGTTGGTGATTTCGGTCAAGATGGCGTCGGTCGGCGTGACGAGCAAATTCACGCCGAACAGGCCGGCGACGCCCACGAACGCCGCCGCAAGGCCCGCCAGCGGATGGCGTCCGATGCTGTAAAACGCCGCCGCTCCCAGCGGAAGCAGGACCAGATAGCCGGCATCTTGCGCAACGCTCGAGAGGATGCCGAGGAAGATAATGATGAAGGTGATCGCGTAGCGCGGCGCAATCTGCACGACCTTGCGCACGAGTGCCTTGATCAACCCCGCCTCTTCGGCGATGCCGACGCCGACCATCACAACCAAAATGATGCCGACGGGGCCGAAGGCCATGAAGTTCCGGACCACCGACGTAAACAGATAGCGGATGCCGTCGGCATCGAGCAGGCTGTTGATGACGGCCGTTTCTTCGTGCGCGCGATGCGTGACCGGATCGATTTCCAGAAAGGTGACGCTCGTTCCGAGCATGTGAAAGATCTGCGAGAGTACGACGACCGCGGCGCAAAGCAGCGCGAAGATGACCGCAGGATGGGGCACTTTGTTGCCGACAACTTCGATGCCGTCGAGCAGCCGCTGAACAGGCGACTTCGGCGTGGCGACCGTTTCGATCATCTAAACGTGAACGCCGGAACCGGGTCCTAGCGGAATGCCCAGCAGATACCAGGCAAGCACGACGAGCGTCCACGCGACGTACAGGATGACGGTGTAGGGAAGCATCAGCGCCACGATCGTTCCAACGCCCGCGCTCTTCTCCCAGCGCTGCGCGAAGACCACGATCAGGCCGAAGTAGGCCATCAGCGGCGTGATGACGTTGCCCGGCGAGTCGCCGACGCGGTAAGCGGCGAGCAGCATCCCCGGCGACACGTGCAGGTGCATGAACAGCGGCACGAAGATCGGTGCGAAAATCGCCCACTTCGGGATGCCGCCCGGGATCAGCAAGTTCAGGGTCGCGACGATGCCTACGAAACCAAGCAACAACCATACCGGACCGACGCTCAGTTTTTCGAGCAAGTCCGCCATGTTCACGCCGGCGATGGTGGACATGTTCGAGTAGTTGAAGTACGCGACGAATTGGCTGATGATCAAGAACAGGAACAGCAATCCGCCCAGTCCCGCAAACGTCTTGGTAATAGCGGCGATGCCGTCTTTCATGCTCGTGATCGTTCCCGCGCCGGCTCCGAACGCCGCGCCGGTTACGAGGAACGCCAGCATGATCAAGACGATGAGGCTGTCCATGAACGGCGACACGCCGATGAGCGCGCCGGTGTCGGGGTTGCGCAGCGGCGCGCCCGGCGGCAGCGCCAGCAGGCCGACCACGATCAGAAAACCCAGCAAGCCGTAAGCGGCGAACTTCAAGCCGCGAGCCTCACCGGCGGGCGCATCCTCGGTCGGCATGAGCTCCGGCGTTCCTTCGTACTTGCCCAGGCGCGGTTCGACGATCCGGTCGTTCACGATCGTACACACCACGCACATCAACAACGTCGACGCGGCGGAAAAATACAGGTTGGCCGTCAGGTCGATCGACATCGCCGGATTGACCATGTGGATGGCGTCGTTGGTGATTTCGGTCAGAATGCCGTCGGTCGGCGTAATCAGCAAATTCACGCCGAAAACGGCAGATACGCCGGCGAACGCGGCCGCGATGCCGGCCAGCGGATGGCGTCCCAAACTGTAGAACGCGACCGCGCCGAGCGGAATGAGCACCAAATAGCCGGCGTCGGAAGCGATGCTCGACAAGATTCCCGACAGGACGATGATGAACGTGATGGTGCTCGGCGGCGCGACGCGCACGACCATGCGAATCAGCGCTCCGATGAGTCCTGCTTCCTCCGCCAAGCCGACGCCGACCATCGCGACCAAAATCACGCCGACCGCGGTGAAGCTCATAAAATTGCGCACCGTCGAGGTGAACAGAAAGCGAATACCGTCGGCGGTGAGCAGGCTGTTGGCCGTCGTCGTCTGCGTTACGACCTTATGGGTATCGGGATCGATCGCTTGATACGTGACGCTCGTGCCCAGCAAGTAGAACACGTGCGAGAGCACGATGACCAGCCCGCAGAGAATCAGGAAGATGACGGCCGGATGCGGCACCTTGTTCCCGACGATTTCGATCCCGTCGAGAAGCCGCTGTAAGAGGGTCTTACGTTCGCGGATGGATTCGCCCGTGCTCATTTGAATTTCTCCTGACCCTGGGCCGCGAGCTGGAGTTGCTCGAACTCCTCATCCGAAGGACTGGGTGAGAAGTGCAGCTTGAAGACGCGCAGCATGGCCGCGACTGGTACCGCCATCAGCGCTCCCAAGAGTCCGAACAGCGACCCGAAGCCGACGATCGCGATGATGATGACGACCGGCGAGAGCTTCACGCTGGCGTTCATGATGCGCGGAACGATGAAATCGCCGTCGATCTGCTGGATGACGATAAACCCGATGGCAACGATCAGGGCGTTCTCCCACCCGTTATACGCCAGCGCGACCAACACGGAGGGAATGAAGCCGACGATCGCTCCGGCGTACGGGATGAGGTTGAGAACGCCGGCGGCAACCGCGATGACCAGCGCGAACGGAACGTGCAAGATCGCAAGCAGCAGCCAGATCATGAAACCGACGCAGAGCCCGTCGAGCATCTGGCCGCGGACGAACGCACCCATCACGTTGCTCAAATCGTGAATGATGGCGACCGCGCGCTCGCGCTCGTGCGGCGGGAAGAAACCGATAATCCCGCGCTCGAGTTCCCGGTAGTCGAAGATCAGGTAGAGAGCGAGCACGGGTATGATGATGATCGTTAGGAACAGGCTAAATGCCGAGAAGATCGCGGCCAGGCCCTGCTGACCGATGACGAGCGCGTACTTGCGCATCACGTCGAAGAAGCGTTGCGGCGCGGCCGCCAGCTCGTCCCGGATGGACTGCGGCAAACCGCGGAAGAGTTGGTTGTTCGGATCGTTGATCGCCGTCTGCGCCTTCACGGTCGCGCCCGGAATCGACGCGATGAACCCTTGGGCCTGACTGACCAGCGGCGGCAGCACGACTGCCCCAAAGCCGAAGATCAGCGCGATCAGAACGACGAACGTGATCAGCACCGCAAAGGGCTTTGGCATGAAGCGCTTGAGGAAGCCGACGACGGGCGCGATCAAGTAGACCAGCAACACCGCAAAGACGACGATCAGGACCAGCCCGGGCGTCGCTCCAAGAATCCGCAGAACGTAGGTCAGGAGCGCGATGGAGAGCGCGATGATGCCCAGGGCGAGGAGTATGCGCGTTAGTTTCGCCGTCGTAGCGTCGGGCGGAGGCGAATTGGCGTTCGTCATGTCTTCGGCCCTTCGTCCGGCATCTCGGCGGCGGCCCACGGCGTGTGTGCCAACGTGATGCCCTCTTTTTCGTAGCGCGCGAAAAGCCTCTTGTAAAGCTCGTGGCGCAAGCGGCCTTGATCGCCGTAGCGGCGCACGTAAAACAGCAAAGCGAGCTCGAGGCCGGTGTCTTTGGCGTTGGTGAACCGCACGATGGGCGAAGGCGCCGTCGGCGAAAACTCGTCTTTCATGGTGTCGGCCACTTCAAGCGTGACGGCTTCCACGCGATCGAGGTCGTTCCCATACGCAACGTTGACGATGGCGCTCACCTGTTTCTGCTCGGTCGGCAAGCTCAGGTTCGTGAACGCGTCGGACGAGATCTCTTCGTTCGGCACGACGATCAGCGCGTTGGTCGTGTCGCGGATGGTCGTGTGCAGCCAGGTGATGTCGGTCACGAAACCTTCGCGGCCGCTTTCCAATCGCACGAAGTCGCCGACGTGCAGGTGGTCGGACGCGATGATCTGCAGGCCGGAGAAAAAGTTGGTCAGCGTATCGCGCAGCGCCAACGCAACGGCCAGACCGCCGACGCCGAGCGCCGTCAAGATCGGCGTAATGCTGATTCCCAGATACTGCAGAACGACGAGAAGGCCGATGGCGTAGACGGCGATGCCGGTTAGCGTGGCAAAAAGCGACGCCGTCTTGGCAACGCTGCGGTGCGCCTCGTTGTACCGCTTGACGAGCAGGACGGCGACGCGCCCTACGACGACCGTGACCGACCAAATCAGGATGACGACCAGCGCGCGGTTAGCGGCGAATTCCTCGTCGCCGCGCAGCGGGAAGAACAACAGCGCCAGGTACAGGCCGGCCGCCGCGCACCACAGGACCACGACGCCGCGGATGGATTCCAGAACGACCGCCGGCACGTTCCAGTCGCGGCGTTTGGCGCGCCGGTAGAGCGCCGGCAGAACGAGCCATTCGAGAACGGCGCCGATCGCGACCGCGCCGGCGACGACCGCTAGGGGAGTCCAGGTTCCAAGAGGTTCGATCAAACGCACTCCTCGCAAAAACTTTTCTTTCGATAACGGGGTCGAGAGTACCGTTGCAGCCGTCCGGTCAAACGCCTAGGTCGAACGCAGCTGGGGCGTGAATGCACGGGCGTGGATTCTCGTTCCCTCGACGGCGTTCTCAAACATCAATTCGGATTCGACTTCTTTCGTCCGCTCCAACGTGAAATCGCCGAAGCATCGCTTTCGGGCGAGGACGTCTTGGCGTTGCTTCCGACGGGCGGAGGGAAGTCGCTCTGCTATCAGTTGCCCGCACTGCTCGAAGACGGGCTGACGCTGGTCATCTCGCCGCTCATCGCGTTGATGAAAGATCAAGTCGACGCGCTCTCGGCCAACGGCGTGGCGGCAACCTTCCTCAACAGCTCGCTGGACGAGCGGACCGTCGCAGCACGCATGCGCGGACTGGACGACGGAGAGTACCGCCTGCTCTACGTTGCACCGGAACGGATCGTGCTCTCCGGGTTCCTCGCCGCGCTCGGCCGGTGGAACTTGCAGCGGATCGCCGTCGACGAAGCGCACTGCGTGAGCGAATGGGGCCACGATTTCCGGCCCGAGTACCGGCGCATCTCCTCGCTGCGTGCTCGTTACCCGGACGTGCCGGTGCTGGCGCTGACGGCCACCGCTACCGGCCGCGTGCGCAACGACATCGAGCGATATCTCGCGTTGCGCGATCCGCAGCGGTTCGTGGCCAGCTTCAACCGGCCGAATCTGCGGTACAACGTCTTCGAGAAACACGACCCGTTCAAACAGTTGCTGGCGTGGTGCACTCAGCGGGAGCGGGAGAGCGGCATCGTGTACGTGCAGAGCCGCAACTCCGCCGAAGATCTAGCGGCACGGCTGTCGGCGAACGGCATCGCGGCGCGTCCTTATCATGCCGGACTGATGCCGCGCGAGCGCAGCCGCAACCAAGAGGCCTTCATTCGCGACGAGATTCGCGTGATCTGCGCGACGATCGCATTCGGGATGGGTATCGACAAGCCCAACGTCCGCTACGTCGTGCATTACGACGTTCCCAAGACGATCGAGGGCTACTACCAGGAGACCGGACGGGCCGGGCGCGACGGGTTGGCCAGCGATTGCGCGCTCTTCTTCAGCGGGAGCGACGCCGCCAAGCAGCGCCACTTCATTCGCCAGATCGAAGATGCCGCCGAGCGCGCGCAAGCCGGCCGCCTGCTACAGAGCATGCTTGATTTCGCGGGAACGGCCCAATGCCGCCGCGCGTATCTCCTTCGCTATTTCGGCGAAACGTGGGACGTGGCGAACTGTGGGAATTGCGATAACTGCGTGACGCCAACGGAGCGCTTCGACGGCACCGAAGCGGCGCGCAAGTTCCTCTCGTGCGTGCATCGGATCCGTGCCGCGGGCGGCTTTTCGACCGGGATCCATCACGTCGTCGACGTGTTGACGGGAAGCGAGACGGAGAAAATCGCTCGCTGGGGCCACGACGGGATCTCGACGTTCGGAATCGGTAAGGACGTTTCCAAGGCCGGCTGGATGGCCATCGGTTCCGAGTTGTTGCGCGCGGGTTGTATCGAGCAAGAGCCCGAGCACCGAACGGTGCGCCTAACGGCCGAAGGCCTGAACGCGCTCAAGGAAAACCGCACGTTCGAATTCGCCAAGCCGCGCATCCTGCACGCCGCAAAGAAGAGCCGCAAGAGCAAAACGGCCCCGGGCGGCGTTCCCGCCTACGAGAACGAACTTTTCGAGGCGCTGCGCGTGCTCAGAAAGCGCCTCGCGGACGAACAGGGCGTTCCGCCGTACACGGTCTTCTCCGACGCCACGTTGCGCGAGCTCGCAGCGAAAAAGCCGGCGACGCAGAGTGCGTTTCGGGCGGTCGGCGGCGTCGGCGACGTCAAACTCGAGCGCTACGGCGAGATCTTCGTTTCGGCAATCCTGGACTTCGCGACCACGTAGCGCGCCAGGCCCCGGTCGCGCCGTTTGCGAAGGTTTCGATATGAGAGTCACAAGGCCGGCACGCTTGGTGGCGCTCGCCGCCGCGATGCTCGTGCTCGCCTCGCAAGCGTCGCCCGCAAACGCGAGCGATGCGTCCGCCCTGCAAGACAAAATTCGTGCCGCGCTGCGTTCGGCAAAGAGTTTCGTAATGACGGCTACCGTCAAAGCGGGCACGCCGGGCGCGCCGGCGGGCGGCAGCGTCGTCTATACGGTCGTCGCTCCGAATCGTTATCGACAGGTTTCGAGTCCGACGCTCGGCGCCGACGATACGATTCTCATCGGAAACCAGATCTACGGACATAAAGGCGCGGGGTGGGACGTGCAGACCTGGACCAACGCTCTCGTCGCGGGATTCGAGAGCGACGTCTTTCTGGTAGACGTCACGTCGGTCGACGGAACCAACTTCGTTATGCGCTATCCGCACGAAGGCCCCAACAAGCAGACGTTACTGTGCACCTACGACCCGCAAACGTTCCGGCCGCAGACGTGTACCGGCGAGGAGCTGACGCTGACGTACGCTCAGTACGACGATCCCTCGATTGCGATACCGACCCCGCCGAACGCCAAACGCGAGGATCAGTGAAATAAAAACCGCGGCCGGTTTGGCACTCCTGGTCGCGGCGAGTTCTTGCGCGCCGCAGGGGCCCGCCTATAGTGGAACGGTCCAGACCGAATCGGTCGCGGTCGGCAGTCAAATCGGCGGCCGCGTTTCCGAGGTGAAGGTCTCGGCCGGCTCGCCCGTGCAGCGCGGATCCGTCATTCTTCGCATCGACCCGAGCATGCTGGGCGCACAATACGATCAGGCGCTCGCGCAAGTCCAGCAAGCCGCCGAACATCTGACCGAGTTGCAAAACGGCAACGTCCCCGCCGACGTCGCGAAGGCGCGCGCGCAGAGCGCGCAAGCGGCCGCGCAATACCGCCAAGCCGTCGCGCAGTCCGCGCCGCAATCGACCGCCGCGGCCGCTGACGTAAACGAGGCGCAAGCGGCGCTGGTCCTAGCTCGAAGCAATCTGACGCGCACGCAAAGTTTGGCCGCGACCGGCGACGTTTCGCGGCAAGCGCTGGATCAGGCCAGCTCCGACTACAGGCAAGCGCAGGCGCGCGTCGAGCAGGCGCAAGCCGCCTACGCCAACACCGTAAGCGCGCAACTGCCCGGCGCGGTCGCGGGCTCGCAGGCCAACGCGCTGGCGCAGTCGGCCAACTACCAGAACGTCGTCAACGGGCCGCGCGCCGAGGAGATCGCGCAAGCCAAGGCCGCGCTAAACGCAGCGCAGGCTTCGGCCGCGTACGATCGGCAACGCCTCGACGAGGCGGTGATCGTCTCGCCCGCTTCCGGTGTGGTCGCGAGCTTCAACTTACATCCCGGCGACCTGCTCGGCCCCAACCAACAGGCCGCGATCATCGATACCTTCGCCGATCCGTACGCGTACATCTACGCCTCGCAACGCGACCTGGCCGCTTTGACGGGCGGATCGCACGTGCGCGTCGTTTCCGATGCGGGCGGCGCGACGTTCGACGGCACCGTTGAAGCCTTCGACCGGACCGCACAATTCACGCCGCAGAACGTCGAGACCGCCGACCAGCGCGCGGACCTCGTGTACGGCGTCAAGATACGCATCCACGACCCGCAGCATCAGCTGCTCTCCGGCACGACCGTCACGGTCCATCCGAAGTGAGCGGCGATGCGATCGTCATCGACAATCTAACCAAACGTTACGGCACGCATACGGTCGTCGACGATCTCTCGCTCAACGTCGCCGCGGGTAGCATCTTCGGATTTCTCGGTCCCAACGGCAGCGGCAAGTCGACGACCATCAAGATGCTCTGCGGGCTGGTGAGACCCAACGGGGGAAGTGCCAGCGTCAACGGCTTCGACGTCGAAACGCAAGGTGACGATGTACGCCAATCCATCGGCTATATGGCGCAAGGCTTCGCTCTGTACGGCGACCTCACGGTAGACGAGAACCTCGAGTTCTACGCGCGGGCGTACGGCTTGGGTAAAGACCGGGAGAAACGCAAAGCCGAGGTCATCGGGATCGTCGGCATCGAGCAGTACCGCACGTATCGCGGCGCGGCGCTTTCCGGCGGCTGGCAACGCCGCCTCGCGCTGGCCGCCGCGCTCATCCACGATCCATCGGTGGTGTTTCTCGACGAACCGACGTCGGGCATCGATCCCGTCGCCCGCCGCGATTTATGGGACTTGCTTTTCCAACTCGCATCGGCGGGCAAGACGTTTTTCGTGACGACGCACTACATGGACGAGGCCGAACGCTGCTCGTCGCTGGCGTACATTTACGAAGGGAAAGTGCTGGCGGCCGGTTCGCCCGATGCGATTCGCTCGCTGCGCGAGGTGACGCCGGCGGGTACGGTTCGCTACACGATCGCGACCGAGGACGTGATGGCAATCTTCCGGCGCGTGCGCGAGGTTGCCGGGCTGCGCGACGCTACGATTTTCGGACGCGACATTCACGTCGTCGTGGATGCGTCCGTCTCGGCCGGCGAACTCGCCGGTGATCTAAAGGTGGATCCGAAACTCGTGTCGCCGATCCGGCCCTCGCTTGAAGACGCGTTCGTAGCGCTCACGCGGACCCGCGAGCCTTGAGGAGTTTTTGGAGCCTGCGCGGCTTCGGGGCGGTCTTCTATAAGGAAATCCTGCACATTCTCCGCGATCCGGTGACGCTGCGCTTCGTGCTGCTCATCCCGGTCTTGCAGCTCCTGATGCTCGGCTACGCTATCAATACGACGGTCCAGCATATTCCGGCAGTCGTCTACGAAGGCGACCGCGGGCGCGCGGCTCGCGCTTTGGTGGACGCGCTAGCCGGCTCGCAAACGTTCGACATCGCGGGATACGTAAACAGCCGGGCCGACCTGCGCAAATCGATCGTAGCGGGGAAGGTGCGCGTCGCTTTCGACGTCCCCGAGAACTTCACGGCGGACATCTTGGCCGGGCGCCGGCCGGCAGTCGGCGTGCTTATCGACGGCTCGGACTCTGCCATCGCGCAGGTTGCCTACGGATCGGCGACGGCGTTTTCCGGGGTTCCCTTACGCGACGTTACGACGCCCGTGATCCCCGCGTTCGAGGTACGACCGTTCGTGCTGTTCAATCCGGCGATGCGCAGCGCCGACTTCTTCGTTCCCGGGTTGATCGGGCTCGTGCTCCAGAACATCACCGTGATCTTGACCGCCCTGGCGATCGTCGGCGAACGCGAGCGCGGTACGATCGATCAACTGCTGGTCACCCCGATCGGTTCCGCCGGGCTCATGCTGGGCAAGCTCGTGCCTTATGCCCTCGTCGGGTGCGTGATCTTCGTGACCGTCTTGCTCACGATGAGATTCGTCTTCGGCGTAGAGGTCGTGGGCAACGTATTCTTGCTCGCCGCGTTGTCCACGGCGTTTCTCTTCACGGCGCTCGCGCTGGGACTGTTCATCTCGTCGTTTGCGCAGAACCAGATTCAGGCCACGCAAATGGCGGTCTTCATCATCCTGCCCTCGACGCTACTCTCCGGCGCGATCTTCGAACGCTCGCTCATGCCCGCGCCAATGCAGGCGATATCGTACCTCATCCCCATGACTTATTACGTGGACATCCTGCGAGGCATCATCCTCCGCGGCGCCGGCCTTGCGGAGATCTGGCCCTCAGTGGTACCGCTCTTCGCCTACGGAATCATCACCTTCGCGATATCCAGTTACATCTTCGCTCGGACCACGAGGTAGCGAAGAGCGTCCTCTTATGCCGGACCCGGACCCTATAACGGAGAAGGTCACCCCCGTCGCAACGATTCGCGATCGGCATCTCGATTTTGCATTCGTCGGCAAGAGGGGCTAGGCGAACTTCACCAGGGAGGAACTCTGTATGGGGGCGGATCCTACATCATTTGACGATTTTGTTAATCACATACGAAGCATACGATCCACAGGCCCGGAGTTGGCTGCTGACGTCCTTCACGCCATAAATTCATATTTCTATCAAAAAAACTCCCGCAACTCGGAATCGTTCTCTGAATTTTCCGCCTTCTGGGAAAATTGGCACGAACAAGTTCTCTCATTAGCGATCGATCGCGACGCGTGTAAGCGCGTCGCTACGATTCTGGAACATGAATGGGCGGCAGGTCGGTTCACACATTTGAAAGACCGGGTAGACGTTGTCGGTGTTAGCCCAAGGCGCATTGCTAACGTGCGCTTCTTCACCACAGTACAGGATTTTAAGGTCAATATTCATAAAGCGCCCCTGAATCATTACAAGGATGTGGAATCCGCGCTGTTCGATGCCGCCAGAATTGCCGCGGATCCATTGCTCCCATATACGATTTTAACTTACTTGGGCGCTCAAGGGTCGCAAACCGAAAAACGCGTGGAGTGGATGAGGAACCAGTCGAGATTTCTTCTAGATCGATACAATGGTGACGCCTACAATATGGGGCAATCACACAATTTTGACGCGGCCAGCATAAAATTAGGCTTAATGAGCGAGCCCGGAATGGGTTTCAGAGATAAGAAATCAGATATGTTCCTCAGAGACATGACCGAGATCGGCGTATGGGAATACAAAAGTGGCATCGAGCACATCAATGTGGCCAGCGACACGAATACGATGAGAGTGGCGATCCGCGCCGGATTAATCACCGGACGCTTTCCGCTAGTCTCGTCACTACTCGATATTTATTGCTACCAGTACGAGCTCGTTGACCAGCTTACTCAGACCGCGTGGCGCGAAGTGTGGAAAGCTTGGGGAGCCGCGAACCCGAAGACACAGCCTAAGACTCCGGCGTCAATCGACTATATGGTGTACCGAGGAATTGGGAAGACATTCTGTACCAAGACTGCCAAATGCAAGAAGGCACCGGGGTGCCCTCTCGACTCGCATTGCGAACAGTCGTCCCGCAAGCTTCAACCACCTAAGTCGATATCGATCAGGGGAATGACCGGGTGGGTTAGCGCGACGAGCGATGAAGGCGGAGGTCTCGGGCTGAGCTCATAGTTGGCATCCCTAGGCCTCGTGCAATGGTTCCACGGCAGCCTTAATGTGGTTACGATAAGGCAGCCGCCCAGCGCGATCCCCTTCCTGCAGCCGGGAAATGCAGCGGCTTTAGGGTTTGCTGGGTATTAAGTAATGAAAACGCGCGGTCACGAGAAGGGAAGGATTCAACTCAGAATTGTCGATTAGCATGATGCTGCCTGGGTTAGTCGAGACGCACGAAGGTCTGGCGCCCCCGTTGAAGTGGGCTGGCGGCAAGCGCTGGCTCGTCTCACGCTTATATGCTCTTTGGCGCGTCCACCAGGACAAGCGTTTAGTGGAGCCCTTTGCCGGGGGATTAGCCATCGTGTTGGGCTTGCGCCCAAAACGCGCGCTCCTCAACGATGCGAACGAGCACCTGATCGCCTTTACAAGTGCCTCCAGGCTGGCTTGGATCTGGGTGGTCTGTCAATTGACCTCACTCACGATCGCGGCGTGTTCTACCAAAATCGTGACCGCTTTAACCGGCTAGTGAAGGAGGGCCATGCATCGTCTCCGGAAGCAGCTGGCCTCTTTTACTATCTAAACCGAACCTGCTTTAATGGGCTCTGCCGATTCAACGCAAGGGGCTTTTTCAATGTCCCGTTCGGCAAGTATGGACACATCCGGTACAAGACGGATTTTAGTGAATACAAGACAGCCCTAGAGCGCTACACGTTCGTACACGGCCTTTTCGAGCAAATCGAGACCGGAACGGACGACTTTGTTTACGCTGATCCGCCATACGACGTACAATTCACTTCTTACTCGCCCGGCGGATTCAATTGGGACGACCAGCAACGGTTAGCGTCATGGTTGGCGTCGCGAAGAGGACCCGTCGTCGCCTCCAATCAAGCCACGCCCCGAGTCTGCGAATTATACGAAAGCCTTGGATTCAAGGTGCGCAAAATTCACGCGCCTCGAAGGATAAGCTGCGACGGAAATAGAGAAGATGCGCTTGAGATGTTGGCGACTAAGGGGCTCTGAGGAGCAACCCGCAACTGTCCTTGATTAACATTGTCGGGAAAGCGAGATTTCTACAAATGGCTCGACGGGCAAAATTTGCTGAAGTAGCGGAAGAGTGGCTCAGATCGAACGCGCATGGTAAATCCGTGAGCACGGATGAACTTTGGAACGGCCTGTGCAAGCATCATCCAGGGTTGACGACGCCGAGTGAACACCGCAAGACCCCGAGAACTACATGTATGCGCGACCTACGTAAGGATGGCGCCTTTGAAATTGCCGCCCGCAAAGTAGCTCTGAAGTAGCCCTCGCGAAAAGCGCCTACGTGTTTCCCACGTGATCCCACGTACCTTCGTCCGATCGAAGCCAGGACGCTGGCGGCTGTACGAGGCCTAGCATGAGCGCGACGAGTGCTGAGCGAGCATAAAATGCTCTGCTCGTGCTGCCGTGCCCCGGACCCTTAGTGCGCGGCTGGATTAGCTGGCCCATGGTTCCTGAGAGCGCGGAGAAGCCACGGTCGCGGATGGTCTCTCGGATGACCTCATAGTCTTCCTCTACCTGCGCCTGTACCGCGTTTCCAACGAGATCAAATGCACCCAGCGAGTAGACAACTGAACGCGGTTCCGAAACCGCTTCCCAAATCCGTCCCAATATTAGCAGTTTTTGAAGCTCGTTAAAAAGATGACTATCGCGGAAAGGCTTTGCCAACACTTCGGTTGGGTCTAGCATGGTTATGGCTACGGTTTCCTTTACGCAAATAATGCCGCGGCGGTCCCTCAGCGAGCAGAGCTCAGCTCCCACGATCCAAAGTTAGGCGCTCGCGAAGAATTCATGGGCAACCCGAGGTATCGCTCGATCACGTGCCCGGCCCAGCCTTTATTTTTCTTTCCGTCCTTAAACACGGTAATACCATAGGCTGTAGCCATTTGTCGCAAGTCCTTGCCTACTAGGCTGGCAAGGCTGGCAATGGCATCACTTCTTTCCGCGACGCACCGCAGTTTCTTTGTGTGGACGCCAGCGTCGAACAGTCGCGGCTGGGAGCGTTGCCAGACGGCCTCCCCGAGTCGTTTCGCGGCGACCGACAGAAATTGATCTTCCAACTCGCAGCCTATGAAATGCCGGCCCAACAACAATGCCGCTACGCCAGTAGTACCTGAACCGACAAATGGATCCACGACGAGGTCGCCGGGGTTTGTAGAGGCTCTTAGGCATCGTGACACCAGGACTACGGGCTTCTGAGTAGGGTGCCTTCCGTTGGCTTTTTCCTCTCTACCCGGTGGCGCGATTGTCCAGACGGTTTTTCAGCTGTTTCCCGGGCGTTCGACGCGCTTCGTGCTTATCGCGCTCTGCGCGCATCGCATCGTAATTAAACGTATAGCGGTGTTTACTTCCCTTCGCTGCTTTCGTTGCCCACAATAACAGACTCCGTTGAGTGTGTGAAGCAACGACGCCCCAGGTTTGGGGGCGGGCTCGGCTTCTCCCAAGTGACGTCGTTCAGAATCCTAAAGCCTTCCTGTAACAAAGCCATGCCCACACTTAAATAGACGTGTACGGTACCACTAATCCAGATGGTCCCACTTGGCTTAAGAGCCCGATAGCACTTGGAAATCCATCCCCGATTAAAGGCATGATCGAGATCAATTCCACGGCTGCGGTCCCAATTGCCTTTGTTCACGCGAACCATTTTACCCGAAACGCACGTGACACCGTCGTTTGAAAGCAAATAGGGAGGGTCCGTCCAGATGCAATCAACGCTGTTCTCTTCTAGCGAATCGAGGAATGCAAACGCGTCGCCCGCAACCAGGCGAGATTGGTTATCCGATGATTTCCAACGGACCTTCGAGCTAGATGCTTTTCGAATTTTCTTAGGCATTAAAGTTTGCCGATTCAAAGGCGATTTTTTTGGCGTTCCTGCCAGTGGCCCGGGACAAAGAAGGCTTTGGCGGTTTAGCAACAACCAGGGACCTTAGACGATTACAAGATCCGTGATTCGTTCCTGGAAAACCTGCTTCGATTCAAGAGGGACAACTGTGGACACAAAGTTGCATTGCAACAAGCATCCGAAATACCAGGCTATTCGACGCCCGACGGCCGACTGCGAGCCTTGCCGTCTAATGTGGGCGGATGCCGAGAAAACGCGAAGAGCACGCGCACTCCAACCCAACGCCAACGCGTAGCGACCAACCCCGCGACATTTACCGGCTCGTCAAAAAGCGGATTTGGAACGCAACGCCGGTGATCGGGAGGTCTTGGAAGTTAGTCTGGCTCATAGCCGTCAGCGGTCCAGCACGTAGGCAGGAAGCCAACCCCGAAGCGCGCTTCCTCCGCCTCGGTGACGGTATATCCATTGACTCCGCATTCGAGGAAGCGGTCAAACTCGGCCCTGGTCGGATAGATCCTATCGGCGTCTAGCCGCGCTTTGTCTTCTGAAACGTAGGGCTTCCTCTGCGAAGGGAAGTCATGCGCTGCGGGCCGCCATGCGTCGGCCCCGGCCCAAATCCACACGACGAGGCCAGATGCCAGGGTAGGGCCGACGACAGCAAGGCTGATGTCACCTTGTCCGTTCGTCCTTACTCGGAGGCATGCCGCGGATTTATCAAAAAAGTGCTTGAAGGTGCTCTTCGCCATACGTCAGGCGGATTCGGGTCTAATCCCAAGGCACCGCTTTTCGCACGAAGCACAGGTGCTGAGCCCGCGTCTGCAATAGCCCAAAAAGGCCATGGAGTCCTAAGCACTAGCCGCGCTTGATTATAGCCCGACACACGTACTGATCGGCGACGGAATAATATAGTTGGATCTCGCCGTCGACTTCGATGCTTGAGGCGGCGAAGGCGATGTCGGTGTCGTCCTCGTTGCGTTTGATGTGCGGTAACACGATGGGATCGACCGAGCGGCCGACGACGCGTTCGTAATTCCGGTCGAAGACGACCCAGCCGATCCGCCACTGGGCTCGCGAGTCCGATCCATTATAGAACATGACCGGATAGTCGGGATCCGAGTCGAGAATCGGCCCGGTGCTCAGGTGCCAGGAGTCCCAGCTGCTCTCGCGCCGTTCGAACAGCGGGGGCAGCACCTCCCATGGTCCCGCAACGCTTGAGGATTGCGCGAGCCCGATCTTCGACCTGTTGTCGTGCGCGTACTCGAAGAACAAGCGCCACGATCCGTCCGGAGCGCGCGCGATCGTGGCCTCTTTTGGATTGGCGGCGCGCTCGGAAGACGCCAGCGCGATTCCGCGCTTGCGCAGGTCGTGAATGTTCGATCCGCTCGCCAGCAGCATCTCGCCGCGCTTCAAGTGCTCGTTCCATCCGCTGTAATAGACGTAGTACACGCCGTCCTCGCGCGCGATCGTCGGGTCCTCGCAGCCGCCGTTGTCGGGAGCGTCGGGTTCGGGCGTGGGGCCGATCGCCGGTCGCTCATCCAGCGAGAAGCGCAGACCGGTTTCGGACGTGCCGTAGTGAATGCGGGCAACTTTCTTCGATGCGTCCTCGGAGCGGTTCACAACGCGCAGCAGCAGTTCGTAGCGTCCGTCGTCATTCCAAACGCACGGGCTGAGCTTGTACATGTCCGCCAACTCGCCGGGCGCGTCGAATTCGACTTCGTCCTGCCGGATTCGCCGGAAGTCGTGCATGGCTAAGGGTTGGTTGCCGAGGCGATGAGCGCGCGGTTCGTCATGCTCACGCTGCCGTCGGGGCCGCCGAAACGTGCCGCTGCCGCTCGCTCGACGTGTTCCTTAAACTCCGCGCGCAACGTCTGGTCCAGACCGGCCAGCAGCTCGCGGACCGACGGGCTCACGTCGGAGACGTGTGCGTAATACGCCGCCGGAGAATCCACGCGAAACGTAATATCCAGCTGCTCGACGCTCGCCTCGGCGAAGCCGGCCTTTTCGATTCGGCGAGCCAGATCGGCCGCGTCGCAGAGTGAAAACGGGCTCCCGGTAGGCGGAGGCGGTTCTTGCCGCACGAAGCCGAGCTGGACGGCCACCATCATCGGGAGCGATATCTGCGGAACCTCAGGCGCCGCAGCCCACGTCGCCGCGGCCAGGCGACCACTGCGGCGAAGTTGCGCGCGATAGTGCGCGAGCGCCCGATCGAGGTCCGGTACGAACATCAGGCCCCAGCGGCTCAGAATCGCGTCGTACGGTCCGGCCGGAATTTCATCGTCCTCACCGACCAGCCGGAATTCGACGTTCCGAATGCCGTCTTTACGCGCACGTTTGCGCGCCAAGTCGAGCATCGCCGCCGATATGTCCACGCCGATGACGTTGCCGTTCGGGGCGACGGCCTCTGCCGCCAAGATAGCCGGGTCGCCCAGGCCCGTGCCGACGTCGAGGACGTGCGCACCCGGGCCGATGCGCGCCAGCGCGACGAGCCGCTCGCTGACGGGGCGCGTCGCGGCCTGCATCTGCGGAAACCAGCGCTCCCACGCCAGCGCAACGCGATCGAATTCCGGGTCTGTGCGCATGCGCGCATGTTCGCCACGGCAATCGCCTTGCCCATCTTGCCGAGCGCGGCGGCAGGCCCGCGGGCCGCGCGGGCGCAAACCATCGCCTCCTACCTGCCGCGGAGGACTCGTGTCGACACTTAGCACCCGTACGGCGGCCCCGGGGGCGCCGGTCGTGACCCGGCAAGAGCTGCTCTACCTGCTCACGCGGGCATCCGAACTCGAACACAACCTCGCGTGTGTCTACCTCTATGCGGGCTATTCGCTCAAGAGCGACGTTGACGAAGGCGGCGTCACCGAAGACGAACTCGAGAAGGTGCGCGACTGGAAACGCAAGCTGGCGCACGTCGCGGTCGAAGAGATGCTGCATCTCGCGCAAGTTGCCAATATTCTGACCGCGGTCGGGGGCGCACCGCACTTCGGGCGCTCGAATTTCCCGCTGCCCGCGACGACGTATCCGTTCGGCATCGCGCTCGACTTAAAGCCGTTCTCGACGGAACTGATCGACCGGCTGGTGTGCTACGAGATGCCCGAGGAGGGCATCTTGACCGGCGATCGTGCCGCGTACTACGAAGGGGTTCGCAATCGAGTCTGCATCGAGTTCGACCACCGCGAGGCGTGCGTGCAAAACGCGACCGAGCCGTTCGACGTCGCGTTCCGGACCGTCGGAGAGTTTTACAAGAAAATCGAATCGGCGTTTTCAAGCATCCCCGAACACCGGCTCTTCATTGGGCCGCCCGAATCGCAGGCTAATCCAGCGTATCTGGATTTAAGAAAGGAACTCATAAAGGTCACCGATGCCGCTTCGGCGCGACGCGCTATCGAAATGATCATCGAACAGGGCGAATCGCCGACCTCCGAACATCCCGACGCGCACTTCTTCGTCTTCGATAAGATCCGCACCGAATACGAGCAGCTGTCGAACGCCGCGCTCGACGAGGGCCGGCTCTTCGATCCCGTCCGCCCGATGATCGAGAATCCGACCACGCGTGGATGCCACGTTGACGGCGACGTCAATCGCATTACCGATCCGGTCGCCCGAGAGCTGGCCGAACTGTTCAACAGTTGTTACGACCTGATGTTGCACATGTTGGTCCGGTTCTTCGCACACGGCGAGGAAAGCGAGGACGAGTATCGTTTGCTCGCGCGCGGGACGCTTCGCATCATGGCATCGGTCCTGCGGCCGCTCGGCGAAGCGCTGGCCAAGACGCCGGCGGGAACGCAATATCCCGGCAAGACCGCCGGACCGAATTTCGGCCTGGCCGGCGGCGTCGTGCATCTGCTTGCGCACAAGCGATCGGCTTGGATTTTCTTTTTGGAACGTCTCTACGACCTGGCGATGCGCCTCACGCGCCTCTCCGATCAAACGGTCGTCCCCGACGAGGTCCAAGAAGCCGCTGCAGCGTTGGAATCGGTCGCAGAACATCTCACCCCGTTCATTCCCGAGGAATTCGCCGAACCGATCCGGGCCGCCGCCGACGAACGCTCGCGGCGCACGACGATACGCCCCGAGCTCGACGGACCGTACATCGTTCGGAACTTGCGCAAGTTCACCAACTCCAAGGGAGAGGATCTCGCCGTGCGGCCGCTGGTCGCGCTCTGTCGATGCGGCGGTTCGAACATCAAGCCGTACTGCGACGGAACCCATGCCCGTAACGGGTTTTCCAGCGCGAAATCGCCCGATCGCAAACCGGATCGGCTGGATCGCTACGAGGGCGACGGCATCGTCGTGCGCGACAACCGCGGCACGTGCTGCCATTTCGGCAATTGTACAAATTGTTTGCCGCAGGTCTTTCACGAGGAAGGCGACGTCTTCGTCACGCCCGATGGCGCCGGCGCGAACGAGATCGTCGATATCGTCAAAGCGTGCCCGTCGGGCGCGCTCGGCTACGCCCGCGACGGCGTCGTCTACGAAGGCGAGGAACGCGAGCCCGCCATCTACGTCGCGGAAAACGCGAGCTATTACATCACGGGCGGCATCGAGCTCGAAGGCGAGATCTTCAATAAGGGCGCATCGCACGAGCATTACGTGCTGTGCCGGTGCGGACAATCCAAAAACAAGCCTTTCTGCGACGGAACGCACTGGTGGATCCAGTTCCGCGACGAGGCTAACTAAGGGCGTGCTCAACGGTCCGCCGCCGGGCCTGTCACCCGGTATCGCGACGATCGCGGCGATGGTCACGCCGGCGCTCCTCATCGTCGGCTCCGCTTCGCTCGTGTCGTCGGTGCTGGTACGAATCGGGCGCATCGTGGACCGCGCGCGAGCGCTCGCCTCGCCGGCGAATCAGGCCGAGTGGATGCAACAGGGGGCAACGCACGCGCAACTCGCGCGCTGGCTCCAGAACCACGCGCGACGCGCGCGATACGTAGAACGGGCCGTCATCATGCTGTACGCGGCCGTGGCGCTATTCGTTGCGACGTGCCTGGCCATCGCGGTGGATCGCGCGACCCGGGAAACGATCGAGTGGCTCCCGCTGACCTTGGCTATCGCCGGCACGCTGCTGCTGCTCGGCGGCGCCGCCTATATGGTGGCCGAGTCGCGTCTGAGCGGATCGCAGATACAAGACGAAATCCGCCTCGCGCTCACGCGCTTGGCAGATTCCGCGTCTTAACCCCGAGTCTAAGGTTTACGGGCTACCCAGCGGCGTCGTCCACCAGATGAGCCAGCGCCAATTCGGACCGCCCGTCGGCACCGCCGAGTTTGCGCCGAGTCCGGCTTCGACGTACGCGTGGAGGTATTGATAACGGGGAAGCGGCGTCACCGAGAGATCGATGTTGCCGTAGTGCGAGAGATCTCCCAGCCCGTCGTTGGTGAACTCGTCGCGGTACGATAGCACGGCGTTGTTGTTGAAGAACGGTTCGTAGATCTCGGCGCTCCACGCCGTGCTGTGTGCGAAGCCCAGCTGATTGCCGCTTGCATCCAAGCCCGGGTTGGAATCGTTGGCAACCTGGTAGATTCCTAAGAAGCCCGGAATGCCTTTGTTTGGATCGCGCTGGACGTAAGGCGCGATCGACGTGTAGTGATCGACGGCGCCGCTCGAGACGATGTAACTTCCATCGCTACCGTACGCGCCGTATTCGAGCGGCTGATCCGCGCGCGCCGACGCGACGCGGTATTGGAACGTCTTGTCGGTGCCGGGTGTCGTTTCGAAATCCGCGCCCGATATCAGGTTGCCGCTGGTTCCGAGCCATGCGGCTTCGGCGGTCAACGACCCGTGCACGTACGCAAGGTTCGCGCCCCAGCGGTTGGCGTCGAGTTGGTAGGCGTGCTCGCCGACCACGATTTCGGGCGGCTGGAACGCCGAGATGTCCATCCACTGGCTAAACGGTGAGGGTCCCGGCGCTTCGACTTTGCCGAGAAACAGATGGCCGTCCCGGTGGAACAGGTTGTTGTAGGTGACCCAGGCGGTGTCGAGATCGCCGCCGGTTGAGTCGTTTTCGAGCAGCCACTGCTGAACGTGATAGGTCCAGTCGGGGGCCAGATAACCGGCCGCGTGCAACGCGACGTTGCCGAACGAGTTGGTGTAGGTCGGCGAATTGTTGCTCACGCCGCCGACCGCATCGCCGTTATCCTGAACGCCGAGCCAGACGGGCAGGACGGTCTTGAGAACGTCGCGGTTGAGCGAGGCGTAGCCGGTACGCTGGACGTAGCGCCCGTAGGCATTGAGCGCCGGAACGATCGTGTGACAGACGCTGCACTTAATGCCGTACGCCTGAGCGAAGATGGGCATGGCGCTCGCGTCTTGGGAACGGACCGTGACGAAACACGTCAGTAGGAGGGCGACCGCTACGATCGCCCTGCGCCATGCTCGCCCAATCATTGGACGACGTTGACGGTCAAGACCATGTCGTCGTGACCGGCACCGCAGACCACCGCGCAATGCACTTTATACGTGCCGAGTTTTTTTGGTGTGAACGTGACCGTTACGGTTTTGTTGGGCATGATCGTCGTCATGGGAATGCCGAGATCCGCCGACTCGACGCCATGAACGCCTTCGCTCGACGTGAAGTTCAGGGTCGTTTCCTCGTTGAGGTGAACCGTGATTGTGCCGGGCGTAAACTTCCAATTGGAAGCGACGATGTCTTGAGCCGGATGCGCCGACGCCGGGGTGATGGCCGACGACCCGAGGCCGAACGCTAAAAAGGCGGTCGCGAGGGCGAAACCGATCGACTTGAACATGATGCCAGAACCTCTCCGATATGGGACGCGTGCGCCCAGATGCGTACGCTGCTAGTCACACTTATCGTAAAGATCACCGGAGAAGAAATCGGGAAGAGGTGGAGCGGTTTGTATGACGCTTCGATTCAATTCGACATTAGTCGGCGCTGGACAAGTCTTTGACAGGCCTGGGGGAAAAGGCGTACGTTCCGGACATGTTACGACGGATCGCGGTGACCGGAGCGAGCGGATTTATCGGCCGGCCCCTCGTAGCGGCTCTAATCGAAAAGGGCTACGACGTTGTCGCTTTAGCCCGCGAAACGGGACCGGCCGTGCCCAATGCCGGCGCGTTCGCCGGCGTCGACGGCGTCGTGCATCTCGCCGGTGAGACGGTTAGCGGCCGCTGGACGCCCGAGAAAAAACGGCGCATTCGTGATTCGCGCGTACGCGGCACCGAGGCACTCGTGGCTTCGCTGGCGACGGCCACCGCCAAGCCCGCAGTTCTCGTCACCGCATCCGCCGTCGGCTTCTACGGATCGCGCGGCGACGAGGCGCTCTTCGAAGATGCCGCTCCCGGAGACGATTTTCTCGCGTCGGTATGTACGCAGTGGGAGCGCGCGGCACACGCCGCCGAGTCGCTGGGCATCCGAACGGTGAGCCTTCGCACCGGCATCGTCTTGGGCGACGGCGGCGCGCTGCGCGCGATGCTGCCGCCCTTCAAACTCGGTGCCGGCGGCCCGTTCGGATCGGGACGTCAATTCGTGCCGTGGATCCACCTCGACGACGTCGTGGCGCTCTACATCCTTGCGTTGGAGAACGCCGCGCTGCGCGGCCCCGTCAACGCGGTTACGCCGGATTACGCGACCAGCGCGCGCTTCGCGCAAGCGCTCGGCAACGCACTTGGACGTCCGGCGCTGCTGCCCGCGCCCGGCTTTGCGCTAAAGATCGTGCTCGGTGAGTTTGCCGAAACGCTCACGGCCAGTCAGCTCGTGCTCCCGGCCGCCGCGCAAGACGCCGGCTTTGCGTGGAAGCATCCGAACCTCGAAGCGGCGATGATCGCCGCGATCGCTCCAGGATCCAATCGCAGCAGCGGCGTGCGGACCTTCGAGTCCGAGCAGTTCATACCGCAGCCGGTCGAGACGGTCTTCGCCTTCTTCTCCGACGCACGCAACCTCGAACGCATCACGCCGCCGGCGCTGCGTTTCGAAGTCGTCTCCGCGCCGGACGACCTCAAAGCCGGCGCGGAAATCGACTACAAATTGCGCGTGCACGGCGTGCCCTTCCGCTGGAAGACGCTGATCGCGCGCCGGCAAGTACCGAACCTCTTCATGGACGCCCAGCTGCGCGGACCGTACGCGTGCTGGAATCACGAGCACACTTTTGAAACCGTCCCCGGCGGCACGATGGTACGCGATCGCGTGTCGTACGTGCTGCCGTTCGCGCCGTTCGGTTCTCTGGCAACGGGGCTCGTCGAATCCGACGTGCGGAGTATCTTCGCGTTCCGGCGCGGCGCCATCGAAGCCGCGCTCGGTGCCCAATCCGCCTAGTGCATCTATAGAAGCCGGCGCACGATCGTAGTCGCCGCTTTCGAGATCTCTGCCGCGCCAAAGCGCAACGGCTCGGGATCGCCGAGCAGCGTCAAGCGAGCAACGTCCCAGAGCGCCGTACTGGACCAGCGCGAATCGTAGTAGGACCACCAGGAGACGCCGGCGTAGCGGTGCGTCGCCTCAACGCGCGCGGCCCACGTCTGCGATATGGCGCGGTCGCGCGTGACCACATCGGACGGCCTCAGCGCTTCTTCCATCAAGACGCGCGGGTCATCCAAGTTCCGAAGGGGCGCGTTCGCGGCCAGCTCGTATGCGGCCAGTGCGAATTTCGATCCCGGCAGTTGCGGCAAGGCGGGCTCCGCTTCGATCAATGCCCGATCCCACGTATCGAACCGGCCGAACGCTTCGGCGATCGATCCTTCCGGCGTATCGCCGGCGTACAGGCAACGGTACGCGCCGGGAATCGGTGAGTCGGCGCGATTATATCCGCCACGAGGCCGAAAGAAAGCGCCACCGGGTTCGTCCGCGGTGGCGCCGGGCACGTAGGGAAAGACGCGGTAAAGCCTCATGCGAAGCCTCCCGAGGCGATTGCGTCCAACGCCTCGATGACGGGAGCAGCGCCACGCAGACCGATAACGTCGAGCGGGCGAGCGCCTCCCAGAAGCGGTTCGTGGCCGACCAGCCATCGCGCGGCGAGGGTCGGATTGAAAACTTCGTGTGCGCGCGTCAGCACGTCGTGAACTTCAAGCACGCGCATGCGAAACGCGGCGCTCATCGCGCGCCTTCCGCGCACCCAGTTACTTACCGACGATTTGTCCACGCCGAGGAGGCCGGCAACCGTAGCCTGATCGTACGCGTCGACCAGGCGCACGAGCAGCGCCCGCACGTCGGTCAGCGCGCCGGCGTTGCGCGACGGCTCGAGCTCGACGACGAGCGGCGACCAACTCCCGGACATGCTTCCCCTCCACCCCAAGTATAAGATCCCGGATGGTCCAGCGTCAACCATATCGGGTGACGGGCGTCTATCGAACTACGTGACGCAGAGAGTGCCCGCGCTCGAACTCCTAGTGGTTGTGGGCGATGATGTTCTCTAGGACTCCCGGCGGGACGGCATCGGGGCGCGTGAAATCGAGATGCGCGCTCGTTTTCGCACCGTAGGCCTTAGCGCTATTGCGGTGCGTGACGTCGATTTGCGGAGCGATCGCATCGTACGGACGCAGATCCGGCGTGGTGCCGAACGCGGCGAATAGCGGTACGGCCATCGCGTCGTAGGTTGAGACGGGGCGCATCCCCAGGATCGTTTCGATCGTTCGCAGCACGCCGACCGTCGAGTAGTGTTCGTGATGCACGCCGCCGGTCGCGTACGGCGATATCACGTAGAGCGTCGTGCGCTGGTCGCTCACGTGATCGGCGCCGTCTTGCGCGTCGTCCTCGGTCACGAACATTGCCGAACTCGACCAAACGCTCGAATGCGACAGCGTTTCGATCATTTGAGCCAGCGCGTAGTCGTTGATGGCAACGTACGACGACGGCGCAAGCTTCCCGGCCTTACTCCCGTAGGTGTGATCGTTGGGCAGCCAGATGAACTCAAATTGCGGCAGCGTCCCCGCCTCGACGCGCGCTTCGAAGTCGCGGCGCCATTCCTTGACGCGGTCGAGGTCGCTGTAGTCCAGGTTCCAACCCACGTACTGCGGATCGAACCGTCCGGCGAGCGTCGGCGTTGCGGCTACACCCGGGCTGCCGAGCTTCGGACCGGGATTGACGAGCTCGCCGTAGTCGAGGAACGAAACGTTGGCTCGGCGCGCGGCGTCCCAAATATATCCGCCGGACGGCAAGAACGGCCCGTCTCCGACGTCGAGACGGTCGGGGTCGCGGCGTCCGGCGTAAATGGCCGGCCAGAGGCGCTCGAGGTAATCGTTGGCAAAGGCCGCGTCGGCCCACATGTGGCCCGGCGAACTGACTTCGCCGTTTGCGTACGCGTTATCGAACAAGCCGAAGCGCGTGCTGATCGCGTGCTCGTTGGGTGTCACGCGGGCGCCAAACCACGCGAGCTGCGCGTCGCCGTTGCCCGCGGGCATGTCGCCCAAGACTTGGTCGTACGTGCGATTCTCTTTTAGCACGAAGAATACGTGACGGATCGGACCGCCCGGGCGCACGACCGTTCCGGGTGCGGCGCCGTTCCATCCCTGCGAACCTTGCGGACTCCCCGCGAGATCGCCGTCGCCGGGAAGGTCGTATGCGCGCAGCGATCCGAATTCGATTGCAGCGACGTAATCGGTCGGATCGTGCGTTCCGTAGTGATATCCGGGATTCGGCCGCGCGCCTTCGCCTTTACCGTCGAGCACGTAGAGATGCGCGCCGAGGGGAACCGCGTCGGTCGGATACCAGCCCGCCTCCATACGGCCCGCAAGTTGGCCGCCGCGAACGACGGCGACCGAGTTTGCCGCGCCGAGCGTGACGTAAACCGTGTCGCCGTCGAGCGCCAGCGCGTTGGGTGACACGCCGGAAACACCGTCGGGTGCCGTCGTATCGCCTAACGGGATTCGCGCCAGGAGGTGCACGTCGCGCGAATCGTAGATCGCGAGGTCGTCCGCATCGCTTTCCGCGACGTACATTTTATCGGCGCTAACGGCAACGGCGGCGGGGTGAAGGCCCGTAGGAAAAAACGTGGGCCGGCCGGTGGCGACGTCGACGTCGGCGATCGCGCTCTTGGATTGCACGGTCGCGAACAGCTGCGTGCCGTCGGAGGAAAAGGCCAGTCCGCCGGGATGTCCGCCGATTGGAGTCGGGCTGCCCTGCGCGATTGCGTCGAGCGTTCCGATGCGAACCACGTCGTCGCCGTCATCCGCGGCGGCGAACGTTTTGCCGTCCGGTGCCGCGGCAACGAACGACGGATACGAGCCCTTGGGAAAGGCGATGCGGCGGACCGATCGCGCGTCCACGTCAACAACGAACAACGCGTCCGCGCCTGCGCCCGCAACGAGCACGTGCGAGGCATCCGTCCAAACCGGGCGCCCGAACGCGCCCGCCAACGGAATCGTCGCGATGCGCTGCAAGACTGGGAACGCGGTAGAGCCCTAGCGACGGCGGGTTGAAGCCCGCTTCCACGACCGCCAGCGTCGAGCGGTCCGGCGACGGAGCCATGCCCTGCGGCATCGTTCCCGTCTCGGCCTCCGCTCCGGGTGCGGGGTTGAGGATCCAGCCGTTCGGCAACACGACGGGCGACTGCCCCGCAAACGCAGACGTAATCGGACCGCGCGCGAGCAGAGCGATCGCGCCGAACGCCGCGAGGATCGCGAATAATCGTTTCAACGCAGCATTACGGTACGGTGAATCGGCCCGTCGATTTCATGGAGCGGCCTTCCGCTGCTTCCGTTGAGGGTGGCGAGCACGTCGGCAAGGATCGAGACGGCCGTTTGGGCCGGCGTGTGGCCGCCCAGATCGAGGCCGGCCGGTCCGTGAATTCGCGCGATCGCGGCGTCGTCGAAACCTTCCTCCCGCAAGCTCGCAAAGCGCGCGCGCTGCGCGCGCCGGCTGCCCAGCACGCCGATATACGAAGCCTGCGAATGCAATCCCGCGCGCAATGCGTCCGTGTCGATCTTTACGTCGTGTGCGACGACGACCAAGGCGCTGCCGGCGTGGAGCAAGTCGGGCAAGGCGCGCTCCGGCCACGCCACCACGATGCAATCGGCGGCCGGATGCCGCACCTTCGTCGCAAACGGCGGGCGCGGGTCGATCACGGTTACCTCGAAGTCGAGCCGCCGGCCGATCTCGGCCAGGTACGCCGCCAAGTCGGTGGCGCCGACGATCGCGAGTATGCGTTTGCGCGGAATTTCGACCGCGAACGATTGCGGAACCCCGGATGCGCCCGTGGCTTCGATCGAGAACCTCACCGGTTCGCGGCCGAGGACAATTGCATCCGCGTCCTGGACGAAACGCTCCGGCGGCACCCACAGCGCGACCTCGAGCGAAGCGCCGCAGATCGAGCCGTCCAGCACGTCGTCGTCCAGCGCGTACTCGACGACCAAAGCCCTGCGATCGCGAATCACGCCCTGCGCCCGCTCGATGATGTCGGCCTCATGGCAGCCGGCGCCGATGTTCCCGACGAACGAGCCGTCCTCGTCGACGACCAGCGAGGTACCCGCCGGAGCCGGGGCGGCACCGCGCATGGCGACCAGCGTCGCGACGGCGAACCGGCGGCGGTCGCGCATCCGTTCCGCGATGTGGGCGTAGATCTCACGCATAGGGTGCAGGCCTTCGCTTGGTTTACTTAAGAGTTTCTCGCGAGAATGTTTGAACGGTCCGCCGTATAATTCCACCTATCCGTTTCGTACGTTCCTCGACAGTCCGTAGCCGCCCCGCAACAGGATTAAAGGAGGCAACCGTGTTTCCCGCAGCGTTCGACTATCTTCAAGCGCGATCGCCGGACGAAGCGCTCGCATCGCTCGCAAAGTACGGCGGCGATGCCCGCGTGCTGGCGGGAGGACAGAGTTTGATTCCCGCGATGCGGTTTCGCCTGGCTCAGCCCGCGGTCTTGGTGGATATCAATCCGATTGCGGAACTCGCCTACATGCGCGAGAGCGACGGGTTTCTGGAAATCGGCGCGTGCGAGCGCGATGCGGCGCTCGAAACGTCACCCACGATCGCATCGCGCTACCATCTGATTGCCGACGCTTCGAAGCTCGTCGCCGACCCGGTGGTCCGGCAGAGCGGCACGGTCGTCGGAAGTCTCTGCCACAACGATCCGGCCGGAGACTGGCCGGCCGTCGCCCTCGCAAGCCGCGCGCAGCTGACCGTTCGCAGCGCTAAGGGAACGCGCACGGTGGCCGCCGACGATTTCTTCGTCGACTCGTTCGCGACGGCCGTCGCCGACGGCGAGATGGCGCTCGCGGTCCGCTTCCCCACACCGCCCGAGCGCACGTCCGGATCGTATCAAAAAATCGAACGTAAAGTCGGCGACTTCGCAACGGCATCCGCGGCCGTGCAGCTCGACGCTCGCACCGGACGGCACGATTCAGAATGCCGGCATCGCGGTCGGCGCGGTCGGACCGAAGGCGACGCGCGTTGCCGCCGCGGAGGCGATGCTCAAAGGTCAGAAGCCGACGCGCGATCTGATTCGGGCCGCGAGCGAGGAGGCCAAGAAAGTGGCCGATCCGTCGCCCGACCAGCGCGGCTCCGCGGAATACAAGCGCGAGATGGCCGCCGTTCTGGTGGCGCGCGCCCTCGTTGCATCGCTCGGACGTCTGGGCGTAAAGGTGGAAGCATGAAAGTGAACGTTACCGTCAACGGGCGCAAGTACGAACGCGACGTCGAGCCGCGCACGCTGCTGGCTTACTTCCTGCGCGAAGACCTTGGCCTGACCGGAACTCACGTCGGCTGCGACACGTCGAGCTGCGGCTGCTGCGTCGTCGTGCTCGACGGCGATCGCGCGGTGAAATCGTGCACGATGTTCGCCGTCGCGGCAGACGGCCACGAGATCGCGACGGTCGAAGGGCTCGAACAGAACGGCGTGCTGCATCCGCTCCAGCAGGCGTTCTGGGATTGTCACGGCTTGCAGTGCGGATACTGTACGCCCGGCATGATGATGACGCTGGTGGCCTTTCTCAAACAAAATCCCAAACCCGGCAAGCACGAGATCCGCGAGGCGATCTCCGGCAATCTCTGCCGCTGCACCGGTTATCAAAACATCGTCAAAGCCGCGGAACAAGCGGCCGCCGAGCTCGCGAAAACGCCCGAGCCCGCGGGGGTGAAGTAAGATGTCGACCACGCAAGAAACGCCGCGCCACGCACTCGGCCTGCCGATGAAGCGCAAGGAAGATCCGCGCTTCATTCGAGGCCGCGGCCGGTACGTCGACGACATCGTTCTTCCGAACATGCTGTGGATGGCGCTGGTGCACAGCCCCTACCCGCACGCGCTCATCAAGAACATCGACTCGAGCGCCGCGCTCGCGGTTCCCGGCGTCAAAGCCGTCATCACCGGCAAAGATCTCGAGGGCGCCAATCTTGCCTGGATCCCGACGTTCCACGGCTACGACAAGCAGATGGTGCTTGCAGTCGGCAAAGTGCTCTTCCAGTTTCAGGAAGTCGCCGGCGTCATCGCCGAAACGCGCGAGGCCGCGCACGACGGTGCCCAGCTCGTGCAGGTGGACTACGAAGAGCTGCCGGTCGTGGCGAATCCGTTCGATGCTAAAGAAGACAAGGTCATCCTGCGTAACGATCGCGAGAACAAGACCAACCATATCTATCACTGGGAAGTCGGCGATCGCGACAAGGCCAACGGCGCGATCGCGAAATCCGACGTCAAGATCAAAGAGCGGCTCTGGTTCCAGCGCTGCCACCCGGCGCCGCTGGAACCGTGCGGCATCGTCGCCGACATGAACAAAGCGACCGGGCGCCTGACGATGTACTTAACGTCGCAGGCCCCGCACGCGCACCGCACGGTGGTTTCGCTGGTGACCGGCATCCCCGAGGACAAAATCCACGTCATCTCGCCCGACATCGGCGGCGGATTCGGCAACAAGGTGCCCGTCTATCCCGGTTACGTCGTAGCGACGGCGGCGTCGGTCATTCTGGGCGTTCCCGTTAAGTGGATCGAGACGCGTACCGAAAACCTCACGACCACCGGTTTCGCGCGCGACTACCACATGGACGTGGAAATCGGCGCAACGAAAGATGGTAAGGTCAACGCGCTCAAGGTAACGACGGTCGCGGACCACGGCGCGTTCGACGCCGCCGCCGACCCGACGAAATATCCGGCCGGATTGTTCGGTATCTGTACGGGCTCGTACGATTTTCCCACGGCGTTCACCGAACTCGACGCTTACTTTACGAACAAGGCGCCGGGCGGGATCGCGTATCGCTGTTCGTTCCGCGTCACCGAAGCCTCGTTCGCCATCGAGCGGGGAATGGATCTACTGGCCGGCGAGCTCGGCATGGATCCCGCGCAGCTGCGCCTCAAGAACTTCGTGAAGAAAGAGCAGTTCCCGTATCCCTCGCCGCTCGGCTTCGTTTACGACAGCGGCGACTATCACACCGCGCTGAACCGCGTGCTCAAGACGTTAAACTACGACGACCTGCGCAAGGAGCAGGCCGAGAAGCGCAAGCGCGGCGAGCTGATGGGCATCGGCATCTCGACGTTTACCGAAGTCGTCGGCGCCGGCCCGAGCAAACACTTCGACATCATGGGCATCAAGATGTTCGACAGCGCCGAGGTGAGGATCCATCCCACCGGCTCGGGCATCGTGCGCGCCGGCACGCGCCACCAGGGCCAAGGACACGAAACGACTTGGGCGCAGATCGTCGCCGAAGAGCTCGGTCTCGATCCGCAAAACCTGCTGGTCGAGGAAGGCGACACGGACACGGCGCCTTACGGCTTAGGTACGTACGCGAGCCGCAGCACGCCGGTCGCCGGCGCGGCGCTAGCGATGGCCGCGCGCCGCGTTCGGGAACGCGGCCGCAAAGTTGCGGCACACTTGCTCGAGGCCTCCGAAGCCGACGTCGAATGGAAGGACTACAAGTTCGGCGTCAAGGGCGTACCCGGCAAGAGCGTGACGATGCAAGAAGTCGCGTTCGCGGCTTACACCAATCCGGGTCCCGGCAACGAGCCCGGGCTCGAAGCCACCTACTACTACGATCCGCCCAACCTCACGTTCCCATTCGGCGCGTACGTCGCCGTCGTGGACGTGGACCGCGATACCGGCGAAACCAAAGTCCGCCGCTTCGTCGCGCTCGACGACTGCGGCACGATCATCAATCCGATGATCGTCGAGGGGCAAATCCACGGCGGCTTGACCGAGGGCTTCGCGATCGCGTTCATGCAAGAGATCGCGTACGACGCCGAGGGCAACAACCTCAACACCAACTTCACCGACTACCTCGTTCCGACGGCGCTCGAAACGCCGGAATGGGAGACCGACAAGACGGTCACGCCCAGTCCGCACCATCCCATCGGCGCCAAAGGCGTGGGCGAGAGCCCCAACGTCGGTTCGCCGGCGGCGTTCGTTAACGCGGTGATGGACGCGCTTTCGCCGCTGGGGATCAAGAACATCGACATGCCGCTGACGCGCGAGAAAGTTTGGCGCGCGATTCGCGACGCCGAAGCAAAGTAATGGATCTACACTACAGCGGAACCGAGCGCATCCCGGTGCCGCGCGACAAAGTCTGGGCCTTCATCAACGACCCGAAAAGCGTGGGATCGTGCCTTCCCGACGTTACGGACTATCAGGCCGTTGACGACCGTAACGTCGATGCGACCGTGAAAGTCGCGGTCGGGCCGGTGCGCGGCAACTTCAAGTTCAAAATCGAATTGCAGCCCAGCCCCGACGGCAATCACGTCGGCATGCACATCACCGGCGGCGGCTTCGGCAGCGTCGTGGATCTGATCGCCGGAGCCGACATCTCCAGCGACGGCGACGTCACCGTGCTCGATTGGAAAGGCGACGCGACGATGCGCGGGCCAGTCGCAACCGTCGGCGGACGCGCGCTCGACGCGCAGGCCAACCGCGTCATCACCCAGACGTTCGCGAACGTCAAGAGCCGGCTGGTCGGGGAGAGCGCGGCGCAAGCGCCGGCCGGATGACCTTTACCGAGCGCATCGCCGAGCTCGAACGCGAACGCGAGCCGTTCGCCGTCGCGACCGTCGTCGCTCGCCTCGCACCGGTCAGTTCGCACCTCGGCGACCGGGCGATCGTGTTTGCCGACGGGCGGATGGAAGGCTTCGTCGGCGGTGCCTGCTCGCGCGACATCGTGCGCCGTCACGCCCGCGCAGCGCTGCACTCGCACAAGCCGCTGCTGCTGCGCGTGCGACCCGCGAGCGGCGCGAGCGAAGCGGCGGAATCGAGCGACGACGTCGTAGACGTCCCGATGGGCTGCACTTCGGAGGGCGCGGTGGATATTTTCGTCGAGCCGCACGTGCCGCGGCCGCATTTCTTGATAGCCGGGTTCACTCCCGTGGCGGACACGCTTGCGCGCGTGGCCGCCACGCTCGACTACGTCGTCGAACGCTTCGTTTCGCACGAGGAGCTCGGCGACGTGCCCGACGTCGAAGGCGTCGACGCTCATGAGATCGGCGCATTGCCGATCTTTCTCGACGCGATGGATCCGGCCGCGCGTTCGCGCACGGTCGCGGTCGTCGCCTCGCAGGGCCATTACGACGAAATCGCGCTCGAACGGCTGCTCGCGGCGCAACTCGCGTTCGTCGGCCTGGTCGCCAGCCGCAAGCGCGCGGCGAGCGTGAAAGGCGTGCTCGCACAACAAGGCGTGACGGCAGAACGGATTGCCGCGTTGCGCAGTCCGGTCGGCCTCGACATCGGCGCACGCACGCCCGGCGACGTCGCCGTGTCCATTCTTGCCGAGATCGTCGCGATGCCGCCGCCCGAAAGCCCGCCCGCCGCCGTCGCATCGGAGGGCGACGCGCTCGATCCGGTCTGCGGCATGACGGTTGACGCCGTAGAAACGCAGCATCGCAGCGAGCACGACGGGCGCACCTATTTCTTCTGCTCCGCGCACTGCCGCGCCACGTTCGTCGCGACGCCGGGACGCTACACGATCGCGGCCGCACCGTGAAACCCGAATCCATTCGCGAGCGCTTTGCCGCGCGCGGCTACGTGGCGAGCGAAGACTTTGCGACCGCTCTGGATCTCATGCTCGCGCTCGAAAAGCCGCTGCTGGTCGAGGGACCGGCCGGCGTCGGCAAGACCGAGAGCGCGAAAGTGCTGGCCGAGGTGCTCGAGACGCGGCTGATCCGGCTGCAGTGCTACGAGGGCATCGACGCGGCGAGCGCGCTGTACGAATGGAACTATCCCAAACAGTTGCTGCACGTGAAACTGACCGAGGACTCGACGGCTTCGGTAGAAACGCGCGAGGCGCAGATCTTCAGCGAACCGTACCTCGTCAAGCGCCCGCTGCTCGAAGCGATCGTCCAGGAACGTGCGCCCGTGCTGCTCATCGACGAGATCGACCGGGCGGACGAGGCGCTCGAAGCGCTGCTGCTCGAACTGCTGGGCGAGTTTCAAATCACCATCCCGGAGATCGGAACGATACGCGCCACCCAACGGCCGGCGGTCATCGTGACCTCGAACCGCTCGCGCGATCTCTCCGACGCATTGCGCCGCCGCTGCCTGTACGCGTGGATCGGCTATCCGACGCGCGAACAAGAGATCGCGATCCTACGCTCGCGCTTGCCCGGCATCGACCAGCGCCTCGCCGAGGAGATCGCCCGCTTCATGGAGTTTCTGCGCGAACAGCCGTTCCAGAAAGTGCCGGGCGTCGCCGAGAGCTTGGATTGGGCCGCCGCACTGGTTACGCTGCATCGCGACGCGCTGGATGCCGAGACGATCGAGCAAACCATGGGATGCATTCTGAAAGTTCAAGAAGACTGGGAGCTGCTGCGCGCGCAGAAATCGCGCTACGAAGCGGCGCTGCCGGAGCCGGACTACGGCGTCGGGACCGTTCGCGCGCGTCGCGGATAGCGTGAACGTCCTCAGCGCGAATATCGCGGACTTCTGCGCGCAGTTACGCCGCGAATATGGCTTCGCACTGGGCGCCGGCGAGATCACCGACGCGTTACGTGCCGTCGAGGTGGTGGGCGTGACCGATCGCGCGCGCGTTCGCTGCGCGCTGCGTCTGGTCTGCTGCACGTCGCCCGAACAGATCGAAATCTTCGAGCGCGCATTCGAAGCCTTCTTTGCCAATCCCGGCCTGGGCGTGGCGCAACCGTCGTACCGTCCGCGCCACACGCGCGAGAGAACCGGTCCCGGAACGCAGCGCGCGCACGGCGACGAACGGCGGCGCGAGCCCGCCGAAATCGCCCCCGGCGAGCGCGAAGGCGGCGGCGCGGGAAGCGAGTTGCGCGAAGCCCCGTTCGACCCGAACGAGGCCGTCTCGCGCATCCTGCGCGCTCGCTATAGTCCCGAAGCGTCGTCGGCACAACCACCGGCGATTTCGTTCGACGGCCTGGGCGAAGCGATGGCTGCTGCGCGCAGTGTCGTCGCCCGCGTGCGGCTCGGCCAATCGCTGCGCTGGAGGCCCCAGCCGCGCGGTTCCCGGTTCGACCTGCGGCGGTCCCTGCGCGCCTCCATTCGTACCGGGGGCGACGTCGTCGAGCTGCGCCGCCTGGGACATCCGGCGCGCAGACCGCGATTCGCCGTGCTGATCGACGGAAGCCGGTCGATGACGCCGGCGGAATCCGCGCGCATGCTCCAATTCGCGTACGCGCTCGCGCGCAGCTCGTATCGCACCGGCGTCTTCCTATTCAGCACCGAACTGGCCGATGTGACGCGCCAACTCCGTTCGCCCATGACGCGCGAGGGTAAAGAGCTCGGCGACGTCGGCGAGGCCTGGGGCGGCGGCACGCGCATCGGAGCAAACCTGCGCGAATTCATCAAACGGTACGGCAGCCGGCACTTGAGCAAAGATACGTTCGTCATCATCGTGAGCGACGGTCTCGACGTCGGCAACGTGGCCGAGCTCGAGCGCGCGATGCGCGAGCTGCGACGGCGTGCCGGAAAAGTCGTCTGGCTCAACGCGCATGCCGGCACCGACGGCTACACTCCCAGCGCCGCCGGCATGAAGGCCGCGCTGCCGCATCTGAGCGCGCTGCTCGGCACGGGCGACCTGCGCGCGATCGGCGCCGTCTAAGCGTGGAAGTCACCTGCGTCGTGCTGGCGGCCGGGGCATCACGCCGCATGGGCGTCGACAAATTGTCGGAGCGCCTGGCGGACGGCAGCACGCTGTTGGAGCGCGCGCTGCGTGCGTGCGCGGCGTACTCCACGGTCCTCGTCACGTCGCCGGCGATCGCGGCGACGGTCGCGCCCGCGGCGAACGTCACGGTCGTGGTCAACGACGAGCCCGAGCGCGGCATGACGCATTCGCTGCGGCTCGCGAACGCGCGCGTTCCGGAATCCCGCGCGATCGCGGTCCTTCCGGCGGACCTGCCGCTGCTGGACGCGGCCACCGTGCGGCTCGTGGTCGAAGCGTCGCCCGGCGCCGACGTCTGCTTCCCGCGACGCGGCGACGGAACGCCCGGGCATCCGGTGGTCTTTTCGCCCGAGGCACGCAAGCACGTGAGCGCGCTGCCCGAAGGCGATACCCTGCGCGCATTGCGCGAGTCTCCCGGTCTCATCCGCCGAAGCCTCGCGATCGAAAGCGACGCGCCGTATCTCGACGTCGACGAGCCGGCGGAGATGGCGCGCTGGCGCGCGTAAAATGACATAGAGGCCCACGCGTGCAACCTGCCGGCTGTGGGAACGGGACGTGTCGAAGCCTTTAGCGACGGCGTTATCGCCGTTATCATCACGATCATGGTGCTCGATCTGAGGGTTCCGCACGACGCGACGCCGGCGGCGCTGCTCGCGTCGGCGCCGGGGTTTGCGATTTACGCGCTCAGCTTCGTGGTGATCGGCATCTTCTGGATCAATCACCACCATCTGCTGCACACCGCGGTACGCGCCGATGCGCAGCTCCTCTGGAGCAATCTCGGGCTACTCTTCGTGCTGTCGGTGGTACCGTTTGTGACCGCATACGTTGCTAGCGCTCAAGGCCAGCCCTTACCGCTATCCTGCTACGCACTGACGATGGCGCTCGCGAGTGCGGCCTTCGTTTGCCTTGGATTCGTCGTAGCAAACCAAAACGCCGACGCGGCGGAGGGGCGCGTGCGCTTCAAACCGTTTCTCAAGAAAGGGCTCACCGTAGCAGCGCTTTACCTGTTCGCGATACCGCTTTCGTTCGTGTGGCCCATTTCCGCGTACGCGATCTTCGTCATCATCCCGATTCTCTACGTGCTGCCGGATCGAAACTTCGCGGGAGAAGCCTGACTCGCTAAGATTCGATGCGTTCGGCGACGACGAGACGTTCGACGCGCAATTCGCCGACGCTGAGATCCTCGATGCGTAAGGTTTGCACGCGTCCCTGGCGCAACGCGAGCTTGCCGATGGCCACGGCCCCAATTGCCAGCGCTCCAACGGCAACCGCTCCGACGGCAGCAGCGCCGGCCGCCACGGCGAGGACTCGCAATGCCGGTTTCACGAACGCGTCAGTGCGCGCACGCGATCTGCGTGCGCGTAGAGGATCGCGTGAACGCTCGTGATGCTCATGAGACCTCCAGAGGGCGGGACGGACCTCTACTCCAGGACGCCGTCTTAACCTTCATTAAAGTCAGCGAACGCGGGATGCGCTTGGCGTACAATAAAGCCGGATGGCAGCCGGAAACAAGCAGTCTGCTGGAAGCGGCATTGCGGCGCCTGCGATCGACGTCGTCGCAGCAGCGCGGCTTTCGCGTGACGACCTCGTCGCTCGACTGGCAAGTTCTTCACTGGGCCTGAGCGCGAACGAAGCTGCCGCGCGTCTGGTCGCAGCGGGGCCGAACGCGCTTCCATCGCACGTCATGGGCCCGCTCGACGTGCTGCTCGGACAGATCAAGAACCCGCTGCTCTTGCTTCTCGCGGCGACGGCGGTCATCTCGATCGTTTTGCAAGACGCGACCGACGCTTCGATCATTCTGGCCATCATCGTTCTGAGCGTCGGCCTCGGCTTTTTCAACGAATACCGCGCGCAGCGCGCCATAGCCGACTTGCACGCCCAAATTCATCAGACCGCGCGGGCCTTCCGCGACGGGAAACTCGAATCGGTCGACGCGACCGCGCTGGTCGTGGGCGATATCGTCGAACTCGACGCCGGCGACATCGTTCCGGCCGACGTTCGGCTGCTCCAATCGCACGGGTTAACGTGTGACGAGGCCATCGTCACCGGCGAATCGCTGCCCGCCGAAAAGACGATCGCGCCGGTTACGGCGAGCGCCGATCTCGCTTCCTGCGCGCTCATGGGAACGATCGTGCGCGCCGGTAGCGGCCACGGGATCGTCGTCGCTACGGGGCGCTCCACCGCGCTGGGCCGAATCGCCGCTAGCCTGGGCAAACGCCTGCCCGAGACCACCTTTCAAAAAGGGCTTCGTCAGTTTTCTACGCTGCTCGTTTGGATCACGGGCATCGTCTTAGCCGTCGTGTTTCCCATTCTCGCCTTCGTACACCACTCGTTCTTTGAGTCGCTGTTGTTTGCGCTTGCGATCGCCGTTAGCCTGACGCCGCAGTTGTTACCGGCGATCGTGACGGTAAGCCTTGCGACCGGAGCGCTTCGCATGGCAAGACGCCAAGTTCTCGTAAAGCGCCTGGTGAGTATCGAAGATCTCGGCAACATGACCGTGCTCTTCACCGACAAGACCGGAACGTTGACCGAAGGCCGGATGACGTTTGGCGATGCGCTCGACGCACAAGGCCGCAGCGATGCCGGCGTTCTCGAACTCGCAACCATTGCTACGGCGGCGGCGATTGAAGGCTCGGCAACTGCATCCGCCTCGGGCGGCGGCAACGTCACGAGCGCACTCGACGATGCGCTGCTCGCGGCGCCGCGGGCTCAGGCAGTCGACACGTCGCGCTGGAAAGCCTTGGATCGACTGCCTTTCGATTACGATCGCCGCCGAAGCTGCGTGCTCGTCGACGACGGCGCGCATCGCACGATCGTCGTGAAAGGTGCGCCGGAGTCGGTGGTCGCGGCATGCTCGGCCGTCCCTCCCGGATTCGATGCGGTCCTCGCCGCGCAGTTTGCCGCCGGCGCGCGCGTCATCGGCGTCGCGTCGCGCGAGGCGCCGGGAGCCACGCACCTCAGTCCCGACGACGAGCGCGATCTCACGCTGGCCGGCCTTCTGATCTTCAACGACCCGGCCAAGCCCGACGCGGCAGCATCGATCGCGCGGCTCGAGCAGCTCGGTATCACGGTCAAAATCATTACCGGCGACAACGAACTCGTGGCGAGGAAAATCTGCTCCGACCTGGCCATGCCGGCCGGCGCTACGATGACGGGCGCCGGCCTCGAGTCATTGGACGACGCAGCCGCGACGGCCGCAATGGCAACGACGACCATCTTCGCGCGCATCGCGCCCGGCCAGAAAGCGCGCCTCATCAAGCTTGCGCTGGCGGCCGGCGATACGGTCGGTTTTCTCGGGGACGGCGTCAACGACGCGATCGCGCTTCACGATGCGGACGTCGGAATCTCGGTGGAGTCGGCGACCGACGTGGCCAAGGATGCGGCCGACATCGTGCTGGTCACCAAGGATCTCGGCATCCTGGCCGACGGCGTCGCCGAGGGACGGCGTATATTTGCCAACACCGTCAAGTACGTGTTGATGGCGACGTCGTCGAATTTCGGCAATACCATCAGCACCGCCATCGGCTCGATCCTGCTCCCGTTCTTGCCGATGCTTCCGTCGCAAATCTTGCTGAACAACCTGCTCTACGACGTGAGCGAAATGACGATCCCCACGGACAACGTCGACGAAGAGCAGCTGCGCCGTCCGGCGCATTGGGACATGGGGTTGATCCGGCGATTCATGCTGGCTTTCGGGCCGATCAACGCGATGGCCGATTTTTCCATCTTCGCCGTGATGCTGTTCGTGTTTCACGCCGGGCCGACGGCGTTTCGATCGGGTTATTTCGTCGAATCGTTCGTCACGCAAACGCTGATCATCTTCGTCATCCGAACCCGGCGCGTACCCTTCTTCAAGAGCCGTCCGAGCGCGCCATTGGCGTTGACGACGATCGCGGTCGCACTCGTGGGCGCGAGCCTTCCATTTACTCCGGTCGCAGGCTTCTTCGGATTCGCACCGTTGCCACCGGCCTATTTCGGCTTCCTCGCTCCGGTCGCGCTCGGGTACGTCGCGATCGTCGAGTTTATGAAAGCCGCGTTCTTCCATCGCCGGCAGCCCGCGGTCGCTTCCTAGTGGGTTATGGTGAATCTACCGCCGTTCGTGACGATGATGACGACCAACATGGAGACGAGCGTAAGATCGTACGCTCCAGCCCAGGCCGTCTTTGCCCCAGAAGCCGGTCTTCCACACGAAGATCTTCTTCTGAATCGCGCCCAGCATGATCAGAATCAGTCCGATTGCGGCTAGTTGCGTGAGGAAGCCGAAAATTACGGCAAGGCCGCCGAGAAGTTCGGCCAAGCCAATGAAGATCGCAAGTCCCATGGGGATTCCAAGGCTCTTGCTGCGCGCGGCGGGGTCCTTGAGATCGTTGTATCCGCTGTCGGCGTAGATCGCGCCGGCCATCAGCCGCAAAAACAGCAGCCCGTAATCCGTGAACTGTTCGAGATGAAACAATCGCTTACGCCTCCGGGCCCCGCGCTTGGTTCCGCCGGCCGGACGCGACCGGCGCACTAGCCGCAGTTCGCCGGACCCACTACCTGCCCTTGCCTTCGCCGAAATCGCGCAACCGCATCGGCGACGCACGTATTCTAGGGATGATGCACAATCCCGCCGCAGCCGACGGGCCCCTGGTCGAGTACGGAATGCGTCGCTGGCTCATCGTCGTCGGAGTGATGTCGGCCACGGTGCTGCAAGTGCTGGACGCCACCATCGTCAACGTCGCGCTGCCGACCATCCAAGGGAACCTCGGCGCGAATTTTGACGAGGGCGCGTGGATCGTGACAGGTTACATCATCGCCGCGGTTATCGTCATTCCCCTGACGCCGTGGCTTCAGCGCCTGATGGGCCGGCGCAACTACTACGTCGGAGCTATCGTGGGCTTCACGGTCACGTCCGCACTATGCGGTACCGCCGGATCGCTGGAGCAGCTCGTGTTCTACCGCATCTTGCAAGGCTTGTGCGGAGGCGGCTTGATCGCTACGGGGCAGGCCATCATGCGCGACACGTTCCCCGCGCGCCAATTGGGCCTAAGCCAGGCGCTTACGTCGCTTGGAGCGATCGTCGGGCCTTCGATCGGCCCCACGCTCGGCGGCGTTCTAACCGACACCCTATCGTGGAACTGGATCTTTTACATTAACATCGTGCCCGGAATCGCTGCGGCGATTTTGTGCGCGATGCTGTTGCGCGATCCCGAACGTCAGGGCAAACTGTCTCTCGACGGCGTGGGGCTGGGTCTCTTGGCCGTGGGCTTGGGATCCTTGCAGTACGTTCTTGACGAAGGCGAGCGGTACGACTGGTTCAACGACGGGAACATCTTAGCTACGGCCTGCGTGGCGGTTGCCGCACTGGCATTCTTCGTCTATTGGGAGCTGCGCGTCGTTGAGAATCCCATCGTGGACCTGCGTATTCTCGTAAAGAACCGCACCGTGTGGGTTTGCTGCTTGTTGGCGATGAATCTCGCGTTCTCGCTGTTCGGCGGCGTCATCCTCACACCCCAGTTTCAGCAGGGCGTTCTCGATTTTACCGCGACCCTTTCGGGCCTGTCGATTCTCACGCGAGCGTTGGCCATCATGGTCATGACGTTCGTTACGCTGTTCCTCCTCAACCGCTTCAAGATGCGTCCACCGCTACTGCTCGCAATCGGCTTCATCATCGTGGCCTACGCGAACGTTATGACCGCCTCGGTCGTCACGACGACCAGCGACTTTGGAAGTTTCGTTCCGGCGCTCGTGATCGGCGGCGTTGGATTTGGAATGCTCTTCGTTCCGCTTTCGGTCTCGCTGCTCACGACCGTCCACGGAGCCGATACGCAGAAGGCGACCTCGCTGCTGAGCCTCTGCCAACAGCTCGGGGGATCGATTTCCACGGCCTCCCTGGTAACGCTGCTCGACCGGCGGGCCGCGTTCCACTCAGACATCCTGGCAGGGAGCATTACGCTCGGGCGCCATCCCGTCGCACAGGCGGTCCAGAACAACGTTTCGCACGCGAACCTCGCACAGCTCGTTAGCGTGCAAGCGACGACGATGGCGTTCGCCGACGCGTTCACCTTCCTCGGCTACGTGACGCTCGCGCTCACGCCGCTCGTGCTGCTGCTTCTGCCGGCTCGTTCCAAAGCACCGGTCGCGCAGCCGTCGTTGGCCGTAGAATGACGTCCGCGCCTGGAAAGGCGGGCGCCAAAGGCGTCGAACTCCAACTCATAACCCGATTTCCGCGATTGGAGTGCTGAATGACCGATTCGCAAAGCCTCAGCTTCGCAAAAGACATTCGACCAATGTTCACCGAGATGGACGTCGCACACATGAAGGGCGCAGGCATGGACCTGAGCGATCGCGATGCCGTCAAACGGAACGCCGACGCAATCTATCAGACGGTCAGCACCGGCAGCATGCCGCCGCCGCCCGCAGGCGAGCCGCGGTGGACGAGCGAGATGTGCGACGTGTTTAAGCGCTGGCACGAACAAGGCTGCCCGCCCTAGAGCAACGCGAAGCTCCGGGACTCGCTAACCCTCGATGTCGGAGTGGCCGGCTACCCCCATCAATTCGATCCGGGCGGTTTCCAGGTCGAGCAGCCGCTGAAATGACCGGAAGACGGTGTTATCGATCCGGCCGTCGGTCCGGAGCTTTATGATCTCGTGCCGCTGAGCCTCCAGCACCTTGCACAACGTTTGACGGTAGAGGGCCATCGAGCGCGCGGCATCGTCGCCGCCCGCGCCGAACTCTTGGCCTTGCGTGGCAAACCGCTTGCGCAAGAGGTTCAGAACGTCTTCCGGCACGGCGCCGGTGCTTTGCAAGTCGTCGAGGTATTCGAGCGCGACTCGCGCGGTCGCCCTCAACGCAACGCGCTCCTCCTCTTCGTCCGCCCCGTCATCCTTGACGTGCAGCGCGCGGATGAGAGCCGGCAGCGTGCCCCCCTGCCCTACCAGCGTGGCGAGCAGTACGCCGAAGGTTAGAAAGATCACGAGATCGCGGTGTGGGAACGGACCCGCCACGGTGGCCAGCGGAATGGCGCTCGCGGCAGCGAGCGAAACCCCGCCGCGCATCCCGGTCCAAGAAAGAATCGCGACGTGAGACCAGTCGGCTTTACCGTCGACGTGCTCGGGTTCGTTGGTCGCCGGAATCAAACCCTGAGCAAAAACCCACACCAGGCGCGCGACGATACACGTCCCTGCGATGGCGAGCGAGTATAGCAACAGTTGGACGGCGGAGAACTCTCGTATGTGCAAGAGAATGCCGTGAAAGTTGATCCCAACCGCGACGAAGATAAACGCGTTCACGATAAAGACGACGGTTACCCAAAAGCCCGTGATGATCTCGCGAGCCCGCGGCCGCACCACCATCGGCGTATAGTGGCTTATGAAGATGCCGGTCGTGACGACGGCCAAGACGGCGGACGCACCGATGTAATACGCAGGGAGGTAGGAGACGAACGGAACGACGATGGAGATCGCGCCTTGCAGGTTGTCGTCCTTTACCACGCGCCAGGCGAGGACCGCTAAGCCTCCAGCCGCGAGCCCGATGACGATTGCCGCAATGACGGATAGGATGAGGGTTAGGGTCGCGTGCGCGAGCGAGAAGGAAGCGCCCACGACCGCACCGATCCCGATCGCATACAAGATCAGCGACGTTGCATCGTTGATGAGGCTTTCGCCCTCGATCGTGCCGATGACGTGCCGCGGAACGTTGAGCCGGTCGGCAATGGTGGCAAACGCGAGCTCGTCGGTCGATGAAACGATCGCTCCCAGTACGAACGCGACGCCCCAGCCAAAGCCTGGAATAATGGCGTGCGCGACGACGGCGACCGCCAACATCGTAACGACGACCAGCCCAAAAGCCAATTGGAAAATCCACAGCGCGTTCGAGCGGAACTCACTTGTGGGCGCGGTGATGCTCTCCCAATACAGCAAGGGCGGCAGGAAGATCAGCAGCACGAGATCCGGCGGAAACGGAACGGGCGGCATATGGGGGATAAAGCCGATCGCCATTCCGCCCAGGACCAGGACGATCGGATATGCGGCGTCGATGCGGTTCGCAAGCGCGACCAACACGATGATCGCAACCAGGCAGATCAAGATAGCGGCCATGAGTTGCTCTTCGCCTACGCCTTCAATGCCTCTTCGATCGCGCGCTCTTCCGGCAAGGCGGCGCCGCTGGGCCCATGCCGGGGAAGATAGGCGGCCGAGAGAACAGTTCCGGCCATGGAAACCACAGTCGGACCCGGGCCGGCGCCATCCGCACGGCCTACGGGCACCGTGACCTTCCTGTTCTCCGATGTGGAGGGCAGTACCGAGCGGTGGGAACGCGATCGCGCGGCGATGGCCGCGGCGGTGGCGCGCCACGACGCGATCGTGCGCGACGCTCTCGAACAGCACGGCGCGTACGTCTTCAAGACCGTGGGCGACGCGTTCTACGCGGCCTTCGCGCTCCCCGAAGAGGCAATTGCCGCGGCGCTCGAGGCGCAGCGAAATCTCGCGGGTGAAGATTTTTCGCGCGTCGGGGAAATCCGCGTGCGCATGGCGCTGCACACCGGCAGCGCGAGCGAGCGCGACGGCGACTATTTCGGGCCCGCCGTCAATCGCATTGCGCGGCTGCTCGCGATCGGTCACGGTGGCCAGGTGCTCGTTTCCGGCACCGCGACGGACTTGCTGCAAGGCACCATGCCGGCGCAGAGCAGTCTGCGCGATCTCGGAACGCACCGCCTCAAAGATCTGGCGCAGCCCGAACAGGTCTACCAGCTCGTCGCCGCCGACCTACCGCAGGAGTTCCCCGCGCTGCGTTCGCTGGACCAGCTGCCGAACAATTTGCCGCCGCAATTGACGTCGTTCGTCGGGCGCGACAACGAAGTCGCGGAAATCGTCGAGCTGCTCCGGCACCATCGCTTCGTAACCCTCGTCGGCACGGGCGGCGCCGGCAAGACGCGCTGCGCCATCCAGGTCGGGGGCGATCTCCTCGACGGTGCCGGTGACGGCGTCTGGCTCGTCGAGCTGGCGCCGATCACGGACCCGTCGCTCGTCGCGAGCACCGTCGCGCAGGCGCTCAACGTGCAAGGCGAGGCGAACCGCCCGGTGCTCGATACGGTGCTTACGTTTCTGAAGCGAAAAGATCTGCTGCTGATATTCGACAACTGCGAGCACGTCATTGACGAAGCACGCAACGTCATCGATGCGATCCTGATCGGCTGCGCCGACGTGCGCGTCCTCGCGACGAGCCGCGAGGGATTGAACATCGCGGGCGAGCGCGTCTATCGCATGCCGTCACTGCCGGTACCCGCCGCGGGCGACAGCGTCCGTTCCGGCGCGGAATTGGAGTACGGCGCGATCGCGCTCTTCGTGGATCGTGCGATCGCCTCGGACGGCCGGTTCGCCTTCACCGACGAGAACGCGCCGCACGTCGCCGAGATCTGCCGGCGACTCGACGGCATTCCCCTCGCGATCGAACTTGCGGCCGCGCGCGTCAAGGTGCTCTCGCCTCAGCAACTGGCGCAGAAGCTCGACGAGCGCTTTCGACTCCTCACCGGTGGAAACCGGCGCGCGCTGCCGCGTCAGCAGACCATGCGCGCGCTCGTGGACTGGAGCTACGATCTGCTCTCCGCCGAGGAGCGCACGCTTTTCCGCAAGCTCGCCGTCTTTGCCGGCGGCTTCACGCTCGAGAGCGCGTGCGCGGTCTGCAGCGACGACACCATTGACGAAATTGCCGTCCTGGACTTGCTTTCGTCGCTGCTGGATAAGTCGCTCGTTCACGCCGATGCCGCCGGCAACGGCACGCGCTACCGTCTCTTGGAATCCATGCGGCAATACACCCGCGAGCGGCTCACCGAGCAGGGCGAATACCCGATTACAGCGCAGAGGCACGCGTCGGCGTTTCTGGCGCTCGCCGAGGAGCTCGCCGCGTTGTACGAGACGGTTCCCAATCGCGCGTGGGTGCTGCAAGCCGAGCCGGAGATGGAAAACTGGCGTGCCGCGCTCGAGTGGTCGCTCGCGGCACGAGGCGACGTCGCTCTCGGGCAGCAGCTGGCTGCGGCGATGCGCCGCATGTGGTCGTTCTTTGCCCCGGCGGAAGGCTTGCGGTGGCTTCGTGCAGCCGGGGAACTCACGGGCGCCTCCACCCCGGATCTCACCGTAGCCCGGATAGCACTTGCGGAAGCGATGCTCAACGGCGTTTTGACACAGCGTAAGGCCAGTTACGTTGCTGCAGAACGCGCCTTGAATCTCTTTCGAGCAATCGGCGACACCTTCGGGATTACCGAGGCCCAGTCGACCTGCGGAAGCGCGCTCATCTTTGACCCCGAGCGATCCGACGAGGCGGGCCCGTTCCTGCGCGAGGCGCTCGCCCAAGCCCAGACGCTCGGCCTGCCAAAACTGAGGGCCGGCATTCTCGGCCAATTGGCGAGCTGGGAGGGCATGAACAGCAATGACATCGTCGCGATACGTGCCCGATACGCAGACGCATTGGCCCTGGCGCGATCCGCTGGAGACGAGCGCAGTGCGGCGGTCCAGGCAGGGAACCTTGCCGAGGATGAGTTCAAAGCCGGCGACCCGTTAACCGCCGTTCGCCTCGCCGCCGATATGCTCGAGACGTACCGCGAGCTCAAAGCGCCGAGACACATGGCGGTCGTGCTGAGCAATCTCGCCGCATATTTCGTAGCGCTGGAACGCTACGGCGAGGCACGGGCGCGCGCGCGTGAAGGACTCACGGTTAGCCGCGACGCGCAAGCCGGCGTATGGACGGCGTTTGTGCTCCAGCATCTCGCGGCCGTCGCGGCGCTGGAATCGGCGAGTGATTCGCCGGCGGAAGAGGCTTGGCGGCGCGCGGCGCGCTTGCTGGGCTACGTTGACAAGCGCCTCGCCGAGCTCGACGTCATACGTGAATACACCGAGCAACAAGAGTACGACAAGATGACGCTTGCCCTAGGGCAAGTGCTTGGCGCCGGAGAGTTTGAAAAGCTCGTGCAGGAGGGCGCCGGCTGGAACGAAGATCAAGCCTGCGCCGAGGCGATGCTCGTCTAGCGAACGGCAAGCGCGGGTTTCGCGCACAGATACTTCAGCCTGGCGCTCCTGCGTGATGAGAACCACGGCCGCCGTGAAGTTTTGGAGCAATCGCTTCGCGACGCGGAGATCTGGAGCCGACGAGCGGACTCGAACCGCTGACCTGCTGATTACGAATCAGCTGCTCTACCAACTGAGCTACGTCGGCCTGCGACGGCGGGGCCGGGGAGGCAGGTTCTGCGCGTCCGGCGCGCCCCCTCCAAGGCTTTGGCGGCCTTCCACCGGTCGAACGAAGGCAGCCGATAACGACTCCCGGAAGCACCGAAGCCCTTGCTCCACAGGTTTCATACGCAGATTGGAGGGCATCATGAAACACATTGCCAGGACGTTGACGGCACTCGTGTGCCTCTGCGCCTTCGCCGGCCTTGCCGCGGCGGCAGCGGACGCTCCCACGATCGTCATGGCCGATCAAGCCAAGTACGCCCCCGCGCCGGCGCCCTATCCGTCGGGCGCGATGATGGCGGTCTTGTCCGGAGATCCGTCTCAAGCCGGCTCCCAATACACCGTTCGCCTCAAGCTCCCGGATCAAGCGACGATCGCGCCGCACACTCACGGCGACACCGAAAACGTCACCGTTTTAAGTGGGACGCTGATGGTCGGCGTTGGCACGACGATGAACCCCGCGTCCATGATGGCGCTAACCCCCGGATCGTACGTTTCGATCCCGGCCGGTCTGCCCCATTACGCCATGGCCAAGGGAGACACAGTCTTACAGGTCACCGGCGTCGGGCCGGCATCCATCACCCCGGTCCATTAGCCCATCGGCGTGCGCTAGGACGTAGGCTGCGCAGATTACGTCTTCGATTCCCAGACCGAGGGATTTGAAGATCGTGATCGCGCCGTTCTGCGCGCGCCGGGTTGGATCCGCGATCATCTCGCCGAGTTGCGCGGTGATAAGGTTGTTGCGGCCCAACTCGCGCATCGCGATGATGACGTCGCCCGACTCTCGCAACGCGGCATCGCGCGAGTCCACGTAGACGGCGGCGCTCGCCACGACGTCGGAAGCGAGCTCGCGCCGCTCCGGCGTGCACGATCCAACGGCGTTGATATGCGCGCCCTGCGCTAAATCGGCACCGCTCAACAGCGGGTCGACCGTACTCGTCACGGTCGTTACGACGTCGGCATCCCGCACGGCTTCCGCCGGCGCGGCCGCAACGGTCGCGTCGGCGACGCCGATGGTCTGCGCGTAGTCCGCGAGCGCGCGAGCGCTCGCGGGGTTGCGCGACCAGACCGATAGGGACTCGACCATTCCCGCATCTGCAAAGGCTCGCAGATGCGCGTGGCCTTGCAGACCGGCGCCGAGGATCGCGTGGCGGCCGTTCGGCCGCGCTGCCAGACGCTGCGTCGCGACGACGCTGACCGCGGCCGTGCGACGCTCGGTGATCGTTTCGCCGGCGACCAACGCCATCAGCTCGCCGCGGTCCGGGTCGAACATGGCGATGGTGGCGCGATGCGTCGGCTCGCCCAGCGTTGCGTTGCCGGGAAAGAACGCGACGATCTTTGCGCCCAGACCGCGTAGGGAGCCCGCGTCCACATACGCCGGCATCGCGCCGAGCCAGCCCCGCGGCGCCGCGGCCATCGAACGCACCGGGTTGCTCGTACGGCCTTGCGCCTCGGCGAGAAGCACGTCGTGCATGAGGTCGCGGACGACTGCCACCGTTAGCAGACGCGCGACCGTCGCCTCGTCAACGACGCGCACCGTTGCATCGCCGCTAGCCGGCAGCAAGCGGCCCGTCACTTTTTTTTCGGAACCTTACCGCCTTCTCTGCGGGCTTCGGATAGGCCGATCGCGATGGCTTGCTTACGGCTCGTGACCTTCTTGCCGGAGCGGCCCGAGCGCAACTTGCCCTGTTTCATTTCGCGCATCGCCTCCTCGACGTCTTCGCTCGCCTTCGAGCCGTACTTGCGCGCCGATTTCTTACGCGACGCGTTCTTCGCGACCGGCTTCTTCCGCGTCGCGGTCTTCTTGCGTCCGGCGGTCTTTTTCACCGCGCTCTTTTTCCGGGCTGCCATGCTGCCTCCTTAACCGTGACTTGTCCAATATACAATACCAGCGAGAGGGCGACGCTAAACCTGGGTATAGGGCCGCAATGGCTTCCAGCAAAGCTGCGACCGGCAACCCGGTCGTCGACTATTTTAAAAAGCTCGGTCCCGGCCTCATCACCGGTGCGGCGGACGACGATCCGTCCGGGATATCCACGTACTCCGTCGCCGGCGCGACGACGGGGCTGTCGACGCTGTGGCTGGCGCTGATCACGACGCCGATGATGGCGGTCGTACAGGGCATGTGCGCACGTATCGGTATGGTGACCGGCTTGGGCCTCGCGGCCGTCATCCGCAAGACCTGTCCGCTGTGGCTCGCGTACGCGCTCGCCGCCATCGTGGTCGTGGCCAATACGTTCAACATCGGCGCCGACATCGCCGGAATGGCCGGTTCGGCCAATCTCGTGCTGCGGCTTCCGGCAATCGTGTGGGTGCTCGTTTTCGGCCTGGGCTTGATTTTCGGGCAAGTGTTTCTCTCGTACCGCGCCATCGCCGCCGTGATCAAGTATCTGACGTTGTCGCTCTTCGCGTACGTCGTGACGGCATTCGTCGTCCATCCAAATTGGTGGCTTGTACTGCGTCACGCCGTGATACCCGAAGTCCATCTCAACGGGCACTGGATTACGACGGTGATGGGCGTGCTGGGAACGACGATCACGCCCTACCTGTTCTTTTGGCAAGCCTCGTTGATGGTCGAGGAAGACAAAGCCGCCGGCAAGGAAACGTTGGCGGACCGGCGCGGGACCACCAAACGAGAGGTTGAGGACGCGCACGTGGACGTCAACAGCGGCATGCTGTTCTCCAACGGGGTCATGTTCTTCATCATCGTGACGACCGCGTCCACGTTGGGAGCGAACGGCAATCACAATATTCAAAGCGCGCAGGATGCGGCCGAAGCGCTGCGCCCGCTCGCCGGCAATTTCGCGTACTTGCTGTTCGCTCTGGGCATGGTTGGAACGGGCCTGCTCGCAATCCCCGCGCTGGCCGCGTCGTCGGCGTACGTTGCATCGGAAACGTTTCCGTTCCGTCACGGCGGCCTCGACCAACCGCTTCGCAAGGCCCCGCGCTTTTACGGCGTGCTGACCGCGAGCATGCTGATCGGCATCGCCATGAACCTGCTGCACGTGAATCCGATCAAAGCGCTCTTCTGGTCGGCCGTACTCAACGGCGTTTCGGCCGTACCGCTTCTCGTCGCCGTGGTTCTCATCGCAAACAACAAATCCATCATGGGGCGCTGGAAGAGTTCGCCGCTCGCCAACGCGTGGGGATGGTTCACCGTCGCGATGATGGGGCTGGTCGCGATTTTGATGTTCGTTTACTGGAATCAGCAATAACCGGCGTCTCGGCCCGTATCTCACGCAACCTGACCTGGACGATCTTGCGAAGGACCCCCTTGGGAATTGGAGCATCGAGCGGTACGCGCAACGCACCTTTCGAACAATCGAATCCGCGAAGATCTTTTTCCAGCGTGGCGATCGCGGCGCCGGAGTACGGATAGATGCCGATGTGATTAGCCCGAGCGGCGAAACCAAGAAACGGCTTGCCCCGGTACTTCAACGTCGGCATCGCGTAGACGATGGCTTCTTCGGCGTCCGGAACGATCTCTTTGGCCAGGTCGCGTATCCGCTTCAGCTCCCGCCGCTTGGATGGCTCCACGTTCTTGAAATACGCGTCGATCGGCGTCATGACTGCCCCTTTTACGTCTGCTTGTGCTTTTCTAGGTCGCGGTCGTGGAAGGTCCCGCGCTTGGCCTCGGTATCGAGATCGAGGTCGTCCATGAAATAGTAGACGATCTTGCGGTCGTCGAAACCGACCTTGACGAGCTCGCGGCCGCCGATCTCGACGACCTCGTGCACGTGCCCCGTCTTGCCTGAGTAGGCGTAGTTGACGGCCGTATAATTGGGATCGCCGGGCTTGGGATGCGGCACGGCCTTCACGCCGCGCAGCGGGGTCTTATGGCGGTGCATGTGAAAGACTTCCACACGGAGGAAGCATGCTCATCGAATACCGCGGTAAGAAGCCCCGGGTGGACCCGACGGCGTTCGTCGCCCCAACGGCGGTGCTGATCGGAGACGTCGAAGTCGGACCCCAATCCAGTATCTGGTTCGGCGCCGTTTTGCGCGGCGACAACGGACCGATCCGCGTCGGCGCGCGGACCTCGATTCAAGACAACAGCGTGCTCCACGTGAGCGAGCACGGCGCCACCATCGTCGGCGACGACGTGACCGTCGGCCATTGCGCCGTGATGGAGGATTGCGACATCCGCGCGCGCGCGCTCATCGGCAGCAACGCCACGCTCCTAGGCGGTTGCGTCATCGGCGAAGGCTCGCTGGTCGCGGCGGGAAGCGTCGTCGGAGAAAACGCGCAAATTCCGGCGCACGTGCTGGCGGCCGGCGCGCCGGCCAAAGTGAAGAAACACATCGAAGGGCCGGCCGCAACGTGGATCGCGATCGCGGCCGAGGAGTACGTCAACCTCTCGCGTGCGTATCTCGCGGAAAACATCGGGGCGCCGGCCCTGCAGGAGACGTTCGATTAACCCGCCGCCGGTCCGCGAGTCGATCGCACGTTTCATCGAAAGCCAAGGCCATCGGACCGAGACGACGCTGCTCGACGACGCCGGCGCGGCCGCGACGATTCACTTTCGCACGCGCGGTAACGACGTAGCCGTCACGGTAAGCGAACGCGACGCCTCGTATTTCAGCGTGTCGACCGCGTTCGAGCTGCCGCCCTGGGCGCACGACCGCGCCAAGAACGCCGAAACTTTTCTGGAGCTGCAGGCGTCGCTCAAGGCGGTAAAATTCTTCTACATCGAAGACGGAAGCGCGTTCGTGGCGGCGATCGAGCAGTTTTCCAGCTCGGCCGAGGAGTTCGAGAAGATCCTCTGGCGCATCGTCGGCATCGTACGTGAAGCCGGAACGACGGCGCTCGAGCGGATCCTCGATTCGAACGTCACGAAAGCGGCGGCCGAAAAATTTATCAACGAGTTCACGAAAGGCGAACGGTAGCACGCGTGAGCGACGAAGACGACGCGGAGATCGACGTTCTCGAGCCGGTCGAATCGGCGCTCGAAGACGAAGGCTTGCTCTTTACGCGCGAAGACGACGAAGATGCCATGCGGATCGCGTTCCGGTGCGAGGGCGACCGCTACTTCGTGGTGTCGTACCGCGACGACCCAACGTTCGTGATGCTCGGTTCGGGATGGTCGCTCCCCGACGGCGTCGCGTTGGAGCAGCCCATGGAAATCGCCAACGGCCTGAACGTGCGCAAGAAATTCGTCAAGACCGCCATTTGGGAGGAAGAGCGCGACGTGCTCTTTACGGTGGAGTTGTGCGTGACGACGGCCGAAGAGATTCGCCCGCACTTCGGGCGCCTACTCGACGTGCTGCGCGACACCGCCGGCGAGTTCTTCACCTCGCTCGGCTCGGGGGACGACCGGCCGGCCGCGTAAAGGCTAGGGGCTCGGGTAGTGCGTTTCGTCCGCGTACGGAACGAAGAGCGTGTACTCTTGCTGGAAGCGCAGCTTGAGGGTTCCGGTGCGCCCGTTGCGATGCTTGGCGATGATAAACTCGGTGACCTCGGGATCCGGCGCCTCGCGATTGTAGTAGCCTTCGCGGTACAAAAACGCGACGAGATCCGACTCCTGTTCCAGCGATCCCGAGTCGCGCAAGTCGGCCAGCATCGGACGCTTCTCCTGGCGCGTTTCCACCGCGCGATTGAGCTGCGCGAGCGCGAAGATCGGCACGCCCAAATCCTTGGCGGTGACCTTGAGCGTGCGGCAAATCTCCGAGAGTTCTTCGTTGCGGTTGGCGTTGCGCGAGAGAACGCCCGGGCGTAGCAGCTGCAGGTAGTCGATGAAAATTGCGGCGAGCCCCGACGTGGCTTTGAGGCGGCGCGCGCGGCTGCGCACCTCGGTCACCGTGAGCGCGCCCGTGTCGTCGAGGTAGATCGGCAGCTCGTTGAGCGCGCTCATGGCCCGCGATATGCCTTCCCACTGATGCTGCTTGATGTTGCCGCGCCGCAGGTCGTGCATCGAGATACGCGACTCCGAACAGATGAGCCGCTGCAACAGCTCGTCGTTGGACATCTCGAGCGAAAAGAATGCGATCGGTTTTTGCGACTCGCGCGCGGCCGCGACGGTCATGTTGAGCGCGAACGAGGTCTTGCCCATGCCCGGCCGCGCCGCGACGATCACGAAGTTGCCGGGCTGGAAGCCGGTCGTCATCTCGTCGATGTCGCTGTAGCCCGACGTCAGCCCCGTCCGGTCGCCGCGTAGATGGAAGAGCTGGTCGATGCGGTCGAAAGCGTCTTTCATCAGCCGATTGACCGGCATGAACTCGCCCGACCCTTGCTGCTCGCCGATTTGGAACACCAGTTGCTCGGACGCGTCGAGCGCTTTGTCGACGTCTTCTTCGGCTTCGTAGCCGAGCTGCGTGATTTGCGTGCCGGCGTGGATGAGCGAGCGCAGAATCGACTTTTCGCGAACGATCCGCGCGTAGTACGTCGCCGAAGCGGCCGTCTGGACGGTGTCCATCAGCGCGCTCAGATATGGAACGCCGCCCACGCGATCGAGAACTTCGCGCCGGCGTAGCTCTTCGGCCACGGTAATCTTGTCGAGCGGCTCTCCGCGGTCGAACAAATGCGCTAGCGCGGTAAAGATCGTTTCGTGAACGTGCGCGTAAAAATCGGAGGGCCGCACGATCTCGCCGACCGTTCCCATCAGCTCGCGATCCACCAAGATCGAGCCGATCAACGCCATCTCGGCTTCGACGTTGTTCGGCGGGATTCGGTCGAACGGCCCGGGGTTGGGTCCGAACTTGTGCGCGAGGCTCATACGGCTTGTGCCTTGCGCCGGGGTCCGGTGGAGCGCCTTGTGGATGGCCTGTGGAGACCGAGTTCCCGCAGGGCCTGCTCGACGCTCGTCACCGGAACCACGGCAATGCCGTCGGGAGCGTCGCTGACGTCTTGGGCGTTTTCCTTCGGAATGACGATCGAACGCATCCCGGCCTGTCGCGCGGCGTAGAGTTTTTCGACGACGCCGCCCACGGCGCGAACTTTCCCGCCGATGGAAAGCTCGCCGGTGATGGCGACGTCTTGCGGCAGCGGCGCGCGCACGATCGCCGAGTAGATCGCCAAAAAGATGGCTAGGCCGGCCGAGGGACCGTCGATATTTCCGCCGCCGACGACGTTGATGTGCAGGTCGAAATTGGCGACGTCCAAACCGGTCGTCGCGCGGACTACGCTGGTGGCGTTGAAGACCGAATCCTTCGCCATGGACCCGGCCGTCTCGTTGAAGCGCACGACGCCGCGTCCGGCTTGCGAGGCGGGGAAGGCGACCGCCTCGATCTCGATGATGCTGCCGAGATAATGCAAGACGCCTAGACCGTAGGCTTTTCCGATCTCGCGAGCGGCCCGCGCCCGAACCGGGGAATGCTGCACGAGGCGGCTGGTCTGAATCACCGACCGCACGTCGGCCTGGGAAATCGTGACCGGTTGCATGCGCGTCCGCTGCTTGCGTGGGACGGCGGCTCTGCCGTTGCCCTTGCGGCGCGCGGCGCGCGCCTGAGCCGCTTCGTGGCGGCGCGAGAGCGCTTGGCCGAACGCGTCGGCGACGATCTGCACGGCCTTGCGTCCTTCGATCGTGTACGAGGCGATCAGTCGTGGGATTCCGCGCTCGGCGCTCGCGCCCAAGCGCTTGATGGCGCCTTGCGCGATCTTGACGACCTGCGACTGCGTGAGCGGTTCGAAGTAGATTTCGGCACAGCGCGAGCGCACCGCCGGGTCGATGTCGTCCGGCTCGCGCGTGGTCGCGCCGATCAGCACGAAATCGGCCGGCGCGCCCTCGCGGAAGAGCCGTTTGACGTATTCGGGCACGTTGGGCGCGTTTTCGTCGTAATACGATGATTCGAACGTTATGCGCTTGTCTTCGAGCACTTTGAGCAAGCGTGTCTGCAGCATCGGGTCGAGCTCCCCGATCTCGTCGATGAAGAGCACGCCGCCGTGGGCGCGCGAAACCAAGCCCAGTTTTGGTTCGGGGATGCCGGCGTCGGCGAACTCGCGGCGCGTGCCCTGATAGATCGGATCGTGGACGCTACCCAAGAGCGGGTTGGTGGTTTCGCGCGGATCCCAGCGCAGCGTCGTACCGCTGGCTTCGACGAACGGGGCGTCGGCGGCGAACGGCGTGTACGGTCGCGATTTTGCAAGTTCGAGCACGATGCGTGCGACCGTCGTCTTCCCGACGCCGGGCGGACCGTACAGGATTACGTGCTGCGGATACGGCGACGAGATCTTGGCGATCAGCGCGGAAATCGCGGCTTCTTGCCCGACCACGTCGCGTAGCGCCCTGGGACGAAGCTGCTGCAGCGCGGTCGCCGCGAGCGACCGTTGGGAAAGGGCTTCGAGCTCTTCGAGCTTGGCCTGCGTCCCGGTCGTCTCGGGGCCGGCGTCCTCGCGCAACGCCTCCATCTTGAGGTCTTTGAGGTACTCCTGATGGCGCTCGTTCATCTTCGCGCCGATTTTGCGTTCGATGGCGTCTTCGACGGTCTTGTGCGCCATGAGATCCGCCATCGCTTCTTCGATGTCGGCGATGACCTTGCGCTGTTCGGTGCGGGAAGTGACGCGCTCGAGGGTGGGATCCTCGTGAACGAGGCGGGCGAGCGCGCACAGCCGGTCGGGGAGGTTCGCCGAGCGCATCATCTTGAGCGCGCTGACTTTACCGGCGCGCAACACGAGCTTCTCGGGCCCGATCACGCTCGCCAGCATGTCGTACAATGCGGACACGTAGCGTCCGAGCTCGTCTTCGACGCCGAATTTTCGTCGGAGCCGCGTGACGTAGCCGCCCTTCGCGCTCGGCAAGAACCGTTCTCCTCGACCGCGGTCTACGCCGCGATCACGTTGATCGTCGTCTTGGCGACGACGCCTTTGGTGAGCTTGATCTCAACCGGATACGAACCCAGCGCTTTGATCTGGCTCTTGATTTCGACTTTGTGTTTGTCGATGGGAACCGCCAGCGATTCCGTAATCGCGTCCGCCACGTCGGCGTTGGTGACCGCGCCGAAGAGCTTACCGTTGCCGCCCGCCTTAGCCTTCACCGCGATGCGCATCGCCTCGATGCGGACCGCCAGCTCTTTGGCGTCGGCCAGCGCTAGGGCGTCGCGCTTGGCTTGAGCCTTCTTTTGCGAATCGAGCGACGCGATCGCGCCTTTGCTGGCTTCGGTCGCATGGTTTCGCGGCAGCAAGAAATTGCGCGCGTATCCCTCGGCGACTTCTACGACGTCGCCCTTTTTCCCGAGAGCCTTGACGTCGTTGAGGAGAATGACTTTCATGCGTTCGCCTACTCCGAAACGAACGGCAGGAACGCGATGATCCGCGCGCGCTTGACGGCAACGGTCAGCATCCGCTGGTGCTTGGCGCAATTCCCGGAGATGCGACGCGGAACGATCTTGCCGCGTTCGGAAACGTACTTCTTGAGGCGGTTGACGTCGCGATACACGATGTCGACCGCTTTCTCGCCACAGAACGAGCAGGGTTTGCGTTTGGGGCGCCGGTCTTTGACCGAGCGCTTCGTCTTGGTTGCCATGATCTTCGCGGGTCCTTTCCAACGACTAGGTGGATGGCGGTTGCGTAGCTGCGACGGCTCACAACCCTAGCCACGTCGCAGCGTAAAGCTGGACGACCGGCTCGCGCCGGATTTGTTAAGCGAGTCCGTAGTATACAGGGGCCGGGAAGGCCCGCGCTACCCTATTTTACACGAACGTACGTTCGCGGCGCAAGGCTCAGCCGTGGCGGGACCATTGATCGTAGACCTCCCGCTCGATCGGCGTGAGTGGGGTACCGGTCGGAAGGACGAAGCCGGGCAGCGGCAGCGGGAACGGAATCGGGTGCGGCGGCTTGAGAAACGGGTCTTCTTCCGGCGCGTAGCAGAACGGCCAGGGAATATCGCCGTCTTCCGAGGCGCCGTCCGAATACTCGAGCTCGTAGTGGCCGTAATAGCAGTTGTTTCCGCCGTCGACCCAGTGCCGCGTCGGCGTGATGACGCCGTTGCCGAAGCGCGACCCGGCCCCGCCGCCGGGCGGCTGGAAGGCGTAGGATTTCATCGTTCCGGCTCCCCCGGGCGCGATCGTCGGGGAAATGCGAACGTCGTCGCCTTTGTTGAGCGAAGCGACCTCGTTCCCGAATCGCGACTGGTCGGCGGCGAGGCGCTGCTCCAGGGCCGAGCGGGGGGCAGGCGGCGGTTGGGGGGCCGCGGTCGGCGAGACCCTGGCGAGTTCGTGGTGGGGAGGCGCTTGCGGGACCGGGACCGGATGCGGCTCGGGCCGGGCCGGCGCCGGGGCCGCGGCCGCCGGTTTGGGCTGCGACTCCTGGCGCGGTTGAATGCGCTGTTCGAGGGTAAGCGTAGTTTGCAGCGCGGGCCGCTGCGCGAGGCCCTTCGGCACGATCGTCATGGTCGCCACCCAGCGCAAGACCAACGCGAGCGCCACCAGGTGCAGCACGGTTGAAACGACGAGCGCAAAAGAAAGACGGCGGCGACTCTCGTCGCCGTCGTGGCGACGGGTAAGGGGCATAACCTACCCATTGTACCAAAGCGCGCGCGATACTTTTCAGTAATCCCTCAGGCTCGCCCTAAGCGCGGAATATGAAAGATGGATTAAGGAGGCTCGAACGCCCGATGCGATCTCGCTCAACGAAACGCGCCGTATGCGCCGGGTTTTTGGCGCTGGCCGTGGCCATCGGCGCGGGGAACGCAGCCTCCCTTCAGGCGCCCGCCGACCAATACTTCGGTCAGCTAAAACTCAGTTACATCGGTATCAACAACACGCTTACCGATGCGAAGACGCGCGCGGGTCAATACACGGTAGACCTCGACATCATCAACAAAGTCTCGTTCGCCGAAAACGCGTTTCTCGATTGGAAGAGCAAGTATCCCAAAGACAAACAAATTCCGCGCACGATGTTCTTGCTCGCGCAGATCTATCTGAAAATCTGGACGGCCGAAGCGCAGGACAAGGCGGGAAATTATCTGATTCAGATCCGCGACAACTATCCTGGTACGTTCTTCGGCAAGACGGCCAAGGCCGATCTGGCCAAAGGCTTCACCAAGCACGTTCTAATCGCCGGCGGTCCGTGCGAGTCCGTGCCGGGAGCGACGCCGACGCCGAGTCCCAAACTCCCGACGGCCTCCGCGCAAAAGAAGATCAAAGTCCAAACGACGAACGCGCCGTGCGTCGAGGCCGCTGCGTCGCCGTCACCGTCGCCGTTACCGTCGCCCTCGCCCTCGCCCTAGAACAAGTTCCAGAGATACTGGTTGTAGACTTCGTGGTGGTACTGGACTTCTTGGGCTTTGACGAACGTGCCGAGTAGACGGGCGCAGCGGTCCGCTCCGGCTTGTTTGATGTCGGCGTAACGCTCCTTGACGTCCGGGCCAAGCATTTTGGTCGTCCAAGCCGATTCGCGGAAATCCGCGATCGCGTCGTAGATGTTGTCCGGCAAATAGCGCTCGGCTTGGCGCAGGTTGCGCTCCTTGCTGATCGAGCCCTCGAGGCCGGTTTGGAACACCGCGAGCATCACCATGTACGGGTTCGCGTCGGGCGAGACGGAGCGAACCTCGACGCGGGAACTGCGCTCGTTGCCGATCGGAATGCGAATCATCGAGCCGCGATCCACGGCCGACGCTTTGATCTGGTTGGGCGCTTCGAAGTGCGGATCGAGCCGTCGATATGCGTTGACGCTGGCGTTGAGCATCAAGCAGACGTCGCGGCCGTGGGTGAGAATCCGATCCGCGAAACCCCAAGCAAATTTGCTCAGGCTCTCTTCACCTCTGGGATCCCAGAAAAGATTTTTCCCGCCTTTGCTGACCGAGACGTTGGTGTGCATGCCGCTGCCGTTGACGCCGACGACCGGCTTGGGAAGGAAGCTGGCGGTCATGCCGAGCCGCGTGGCGACTTGACGGCAGATCAGTTTGTAGAGCTGGATCTGATCCGCGGCGGCGACGACTTCGCCGTAACCATAGTTGATCTCGAACTGCGAGGGCGCGACTTCGGGGTGATCTTTTTCGTTCTGAAAACCCATGGCGCGCTGCACTTCCGCGACGGAGTCGATAAACGTGCGCAGCGGATCGCCCGGCAACGAGTGGTAGTAGCCCCCCGTATTGACGTATTCGAACTTGCCGGTTTCGTGATAGCGGCGTTCGGCGTCCAGTCCTTGGAAAAGGAACCCCTCGATCTCGTTGGCGGCGTTGAGCGTGTAGCCGTCCTTGACGAAAAGGCGAGACGAAAGCTGCTTGAGGCTACCGCGAATGTCGCCCACGTATGGGGAGCCGGTGCGGCTAATGACGTCGGCAAAGACGAGCACCTTGCCCGGGCCGAACACGTCGGACGGTGCCCAGTAGAACGAGCTCCAGTCTAAATACAAACGCAGATCGCTCTCGCGCTGTGCGGTAAAGCCGCGAATCGACGAGCCGTCAAACGTCAGATTGTCGTACGACGACAGCAAGAACTTCTTGTCGTAGTCGAGCATGTGCAACCGGCCTTCGAGATCGCTGAAGAGCACGGTGACGGCCTTGATCTGGGGCGTGTCGTTGAGGTATCTGAGGCGTTGCTCCTGGACGACTCCCGGAGCGATCCGATCCTTGCGTTCCTGCTTGGCTTGTAAATTCAAGTCCTCGAGTTCGTTATACGGAAGCTCGAGGAAATCACGCAGTCCGGTGACCATAGCCGTGGCACTCCTTCGCTGGCGAGTTACATGGCCGGTTACACAATCTGCGGAGCGCGCCTTTCGACTTTTGGTAAAACCTTTATCCACAGATCGGCGCCCTTGCCGGCCATCCGGCTAGCGCGCGATCGAGTACGTGTACGAGGCGCAGAGCGCGCTGGAATCCCACGTCTGCAGCGACGTCGCGCCGATGTAGAAGTTCACGAAAACCGAGCCGTTCGGCGGCTTATTCCTCGCCGTCGAAATAGTCGAGCGGCTCGGAGCGGAGCAGCCGCCGTTCCGGCGAGCGGACCGCCCACTTCCCGCTGTCGGGATAATGGCACGACTCGCCGATCGGATTGTCGGCCACGACGTACAGCACCAGGTCTTCGGTTCCGCCCGGATTGAGGAGTTGGTGCGCTTCCCCGGGTTTGAAGATGAAGGCATCGCCCGCTTCGATCGTCGTCGTGCCTTCGTCGTGACGTACGACGCCGCGCCCGGAAATCACGTGGTAGAACTCCCACTGCGCGCTGTGCGAATGGTACGGATATGGAATCGCGTCCGGAGCGAAGCGCGCGATTTCGACGTCGAACGGATGACGCTCGCCCAGATCGAGGGAGTCGCGTTTGCGGCCGAGCGCTTCAGAGACTTGCTTGCCCGAGCCGGAGAATTTGCCGCGTGGCGAGTTCCACGTCACGTCGGGAACGTCGCCGAGGTTGACTTTTTTCACGCGGAGTCGATTCGATAAGGTCGCGCGAATTGCTTCCCAAAAACGCGTCCGCGGCGTCGCCGGCCGGCTCCCAGCCCGGTAGGGGTTGCAGGCAAAATTGCGGCGCGCGCCTATAGTTGCAGTGGACGGCCGGGATTGCGCCGCAGGTGGAGTTTTGTGAATCGACGAGCGTTACTCAAACGGCTGGGAGCTCTGCCCTTGGCCCCGCTGCTCGCGTCCGCGCTTCCCGGGTGGGCGTCCGCCGCGAGCGGTCTGTCGGGCTTACGACGCGTCCGTCCGTCCGATCCCGCTTGGCCCGACGCGGCGGCTTGGGAACGCCTGAACGCGCAAGTCGGCGGCCGGCTCCTCAAGGTGACGTCGCCGCTGCAAGGATGCGCGTCGGCTCCGGAAACGGCTGCGTGCGCGGATGCGATCGAGAACATCCGCAACCCGTTCTACGTCGGCGATCAAGCGGGGCTGACGCAGACATCCGGCTGGGTCGACGCGTGGATCTCCACTCCCAGCAACTATGCCGTTGCAGCCGAAAGCGCGGCCGACGTCGTCGCCGCCGTCAATTTCGCGCGCGAAAAGAATTTGCGTCTGGTCGTGAAAGGCGGAGGTCACAGTTACCAGGGCACGTCGGACTCGGGTGACTCGCTGCTGGTTTGGACGCGAAAGATGAACGCGATCGAACTCGACGACGCGTTCGTGGCGCAAGGCTGCGCCGCCGTACAGAAGCCGCAGCCGGCCGTTACGATCCAGTCAGGCGCGATGTGGATCGACGCATACGACGCCGTCACGACCCAAGGCGGCCGCTACGTCCAGGGTGGCGGATGTGCGACGGTCGGCGTCGCGGGACTGGTCCAAAGCGGCGGATTCGGAAGCTTTTCGAAAAACTACGGCACCGCGGCCGCCGGACTACTCGAGGCGGAAATCGTCACCGCGGACGGGGTCGTGCGCATCGCCAACGCCTGCACGAATAGCGACTTGTTTTGGGGGCTGAAGGGCGGAGGCGGCGGCACCCTCGGCGTCGTCACCAAGCTGACGCTGCGCACCCGCGATCTGCCCGATTATTTCGGCGGCGCACGCGCTAAGGTCACGGCAAGTTCCGACGCGGCGTTCCGCAGACTCATCGCGCGCTTCATCGCGTTCTATGGCGAGAGTCTGTTCAACGCCCACTGGGGCGAAAGCGTCGAATTCGGACGCGACAACACGCTGTCGATCTCGATGGTCTTTCAGGGGCTCGACAAGCAGCAAGCGAGCGACACGTGGCAGCCGTTCTTCGATTGGATGGCGGCCTCGCCGTCCGATTACACGCCCGAGTCACCGCCGATCCTTGGGGCGGTTCCCGCGCAGCAACTCTGGAACGCCGAATTCTGGGCCAAGGCGGCGCCGGGAATCATGACGCCCGACTCGAGGCCGGGCGCGCCGCCGACGCACGCCTGGTGGTCGGGTGACGGTGGCCAGGTCGGCTTCTTCCTCTACGGATACGATTCCGCATGGCTGCCGGCTTCGCTGTTACGTGCGAGCTCGCAAGGAAAGTTCGCGGGCGCGCTGTTTGGCGCCAGCCGGCACTGGAACGTCGCGCTGCACTTCAATAAGGGTCTCGCCGGAGCTCCCGCATCGGCGATCGCTGCGGCAAAGCAAACCGCAACGAATCCGGCGGTGCTCGATGCCTTCGCTCTGGCCATCATCGCGGATGCCGGCGACCCGGCCTATCCGGGGATGCCGGGAGCCGGCCCGGATCGCGCGCTCGCGCGGCGGCAAGCGGCGGCGGTAGCCGCGGCCACGAGCGAGCTGCGGAAGATCGGAGCGACCGGTTCGTACGTTTCCGAAAGCAACTATTTCAACGTGGATTGGAAGAACGCGTTCTGGGGACCGAACTACCCAAGGCTTGCCGCCATCAAGCAAAAATACGACCCAGCCGGCCTGTTTTTCGTCCACCATGGGGCCGGGTCCGATCGATGGAGCGAGGATGGTTTCGTTCGTATCGCAGGTGCGTAGATTCGTTGGCCGCAAACGTGCGCTCGTCGTCGTTGCCGCGCTGACGCTCGTAGTGCCGGCCGGTAATGCCGGCGCGGCAACCAACCCGTGGCCGCCCGACGGCACCTACCATTACGACATCGTCGCAAGCGGCGCCGTGAGCGGACATAGCGACGTTGAGATCGCATCGGCCGCGAACGCGATAACCGTGCGGGAGAACTTGCAACAAGGGCCCGTCACGGCGACGTCGAGCGCGCGGTACTCGACGCCCGGTCTCGCGCTCGCGTCGTATTCGGCCGACATGACGGTGCCGAGCGGCGCGCAACATACCGCGCTGGCGATCCGACCCGGCGTGATGACCGTGACGGTTCCGGGACGGACCGCCGACATCAAAGCCGATCCGTCGGCACCGCTCATGATCGTCGGCGACAACCTCGTCGCCACGCTGGCGCTCACGCCCGCCATTCTTCACGCGACCGGAGCCAAGTCGTTCACGCTGGCCGCCTTGCAAGGGGCCAAGCCGGTGGTCGCGACCGTGAGCGCGGCGGATCCGGCATCGCGTCCCAGCACGGTGCCCGCCGGCGATACGGGCACCAAGGTCAACGTCGCCGGGCTGGACGAGACGTTCTGGTACGATCCGCAAACGTTCGTCCTCGACGACCTCCACGTGCCGGACGAAGCCATCGACATCCGGCTAGCCTCGCACGAAAACGCCGCCGCGCCGTCGAAATAGGCGAGCGATGGATCTCGTTGCAATCGTTGGCGCTACCGGGGTTATCGGGAAATCGATCGCGGCGGCTTTACAGAAGGCGGGCCGCCCGTACGTTGCGATCGCGCGCGACAAGGTTGCGCTCGAACGGGATTTCGGCTCCGATTCCAACGCACAACTGCGGACTTGGAATACCGGCGACCCCGCCTCGGTGCGCGCCGCGTTCGAGGGCGTGGACGCCGCCGTGTATTGCGTCGGCGTGGACTACACGCAGTTCGCCCTGCATCCGAAGCTGATGCGTGCGACGCTCGAAGGCGCCGGGGCGGCCGGTGTGAAGCGGATTCTGCTCGTCGGGACCGTCTATCCGTACGGCTTGCCGCAGACCAGTCCGGTGCGCGAGGACCATCCGCGCAACCCGAACACGTTTAAGGGCGCCATGCGCAAGGAGCAAGAGGACCTTTTGCTCGACGCGCACGCACGCGGAGAGATCCAAGGAGCGGTCTTGCGTCTTCCCGACTTCTACGGGCCGGGCGTCACCAAGAGCTATGCCGCCGCGCTCTTCGACGCCGCCGAAAAAGGCGGATCGGCGCAGATGATCGCGCCGATCGACAAACCGCACGAATACGTCTTCGTTCCCGACGCCGGTCCGATCGTGCTGCGTCTGCTCGACGAACCGCGGGCGTTCGGCCGCGTATGGCACTACGCAGGGCCGGGCGCAATCACGCAACGTGAGTTCGCCGCGAAAGTCTTCGCGCACGCGGGTCGACCGGTCAAGATTTCGGCCGTGCCCCTATGGACGCTCAAATTCCTTGGGGCATTCAACCCGATGATGCGTGAGGTAGCCGAGATGCAGTACCTGTTCTCCGATCCTATTCTCTTGGACGACGGAGCGCTGCGCGAGCTGCTGGGCGACTTGCCGAAGACGAGTTACGACGACGGCATCGCGCTGACGCTGCGCGATACGGCACGCTTGGATCGAAACGCATAGACCGCAATCAATTGCTGCGGCGCTTTAAAGCCTTTCCACCTTCCGCGTCCACCTCGCCGTCGATCTCCTCGTCGGATTCGATCCCCGGGTCGTGAGCGGACTTGATCTCTTCCACGATGTCCTCTTTGAACGCGTCGGCCACGTCGTCTCCCGTGCGGACGACGTTTTTGCGATTTTTGCTCAAGGCAATACTCTCTCTTCCTCGCTCATGCGGTCTTGATTTGCATACTTCGAAACGGTGAATTAGGTCCCGTAGCGGCGCTGGCGGAGGGCAAACGCGTCGAGCGCGGCGCGCAGGTGTTGCTCGCCGAAATCCGGCCAGTGCGTGTCGGTCGCCCAAAACTCCGCGTAGGCGGCTTGGAACAAGAGGAAGTTGGAAATTCGCTGCTCGCCGCCGGTTCGGATGACGAGATCGGGGTCGGGTAGGCCGGCGGTGTAGAGCCGGCTTTGAATCGCGTGCTCGTCGATCGATTCGGCTTTACGCAAGCCCGCACTGACTTCGACCGCCAGCGCGCGAACCGCGTCGCCGATCTCGCGCCGGCCGCCGTAGTCGATGGCGAGGTTGAGCGTAACGCCGGTATTCGCGGCGGTTCGTGCGACCATCTCTTCGAGCGCGGCGCGCGTCACCGACGGAAGGCGTTCGTTTCGCCCGCACAATCGAATGCGAACGCCTTCTTTGGCTAAGGCCCGCAATTCGCGCTGCGCGGCGCGCGCGCACAAACTCATCAAGAGATCCACTTGGTCGACGGGCCGGTTCCAATTTTCCTCCGAAAACGCGTACGCGGTTACCACCTTGACTCCGAGGCGGTGTGCGGCGCGCAGCGTTCTGCGCAGCGCCGTCACGCCGCACTGGTAGCCGTACGCGATGGGTAGACCTCGCTCGGTGGCCCAACGCCGGTTACCGTCCATGATGATCGCTACGTGTTTGGGGATCATGTCGTCGCCAACTTTCCCGACGCGGCGGCTCTTGCACGCTCGTGAACGTCGCGGACGACCGACTCGAGCTCGTCCACGTAGGCGAGAAACCGCTGGCGGCCGCGCTTGGTGATGCGGTAGATGGTGGACGGGCGTCCGGAGCCGCGCTGCTTTTCGGTCGTGACGATGCCGAGATCCGCGAGCGCCTGCACGTGCCGGTTGAGATTGCCGTCGGTCAGATCGCACGCCGCCTGCAGCTCGGTGAAACTCAACCCGCCGGGATGCGCGATCAGACACGTGCAGATCGCAAGGCGTCCCCGTTCGTGAAAGATCCGTTCCAGCCCGGGATAGGCGAACGGTGCGTCGAGAGAGTCGCTCAAAGCGTTGCGTCCTTCCAGATGAGATAACCGATGGCGATTTGCCCCAGGCCGAAGCCGAGCGGCATCACCCACCACGAGAGTGCCAGCGGTGCGAGAGGCGTGATGAGAAAAAGTACGGCCAGCGCGGCAAACGCAAACGCGGCACCGACGGCATGTTGCGGAATGACGCCGCGCGAGGCGAACAAACCGAGCGCGTAAAATGCGAACCACGTGCCCGGCAGCAGGATGAAAGCGGAACGGTCGACGAGCGCAAAGCTGAGCGCACCGCCCAGTACGATGCTGGGTGCGATCGAACGCGCCGCCGACCGGAAGCGGCTGCTCGCGGAGCCGCGCCGTTTCATGACCCACGCGGCCACGGCACCGTAATTGAGCGCAAGTCCGACTGCCAAACACGAGAGCCAGATAACGACGTAGTCGTGGAGCGCCGCGGATGACGCCGGATGCGGCGCGAGCCGCCATTGCGCGATCCCGGCTGCGAGCGCACAGATGCCGCTGACGGCGGCGGCGGGAGCCGAATATCCTTCGAAGCGCTGAACGTGGGCTAAACGATCGCGGACCTCTTCAAGGTCGGATAGCGCGCGCTCGAGTTCCATCGGACTCCTTCACTTTGCCGCGCAAAGTATATACTTTGTAACACAAAGGCCTAGCGAACGCAAGGCGCGTGTACTCGACGGCGCCCAGGAACTGTTTCAAAGCGCTGGGCGTGCGAGGCTTGCAGAGATGCGCGCCACGGGCTGCGACCTGAGCGTTTCTCGGAAGACTAGCGTCACCGGCGCCTCGCCGTGTCGACACAGCGCCGAGCGAACGTCTCCTGGCGCGGCGACGGATCGCTCGATCACGTCGATTTTAACGCGACAATCTGGCCAAAACTCCAGAGGCTACCCGTGCGCCTGATTGTCGGGGCGATGGCCGTGTCCGGGTTCTCACGCGAAGGTGCGTATTGGACGCACGGTGCCGCACAAACGGCACTGGAAGACGCTGAGCCTTGATTCGGGTGATCAGACGCGTGCTGGTCAGTAGAACCCCCCGAATTGCAGTTCACGTCACGATTGGCTGTAGGAGGCGTTGGGCTGGTTAGAAAAGTGTCACCGCGGCGGGTGGATTCGGGGCTATGGGACCTAAATCAGATGGGAGTTCGCGACTTAGGGATGAGCGGCGCCGTCGATGTCCGCGGTTGCAATGGAAGATACTGCGCAACCGGCTTGGAATTGCGAACCGATCTGGAACACGGGGATGCTTTGCGGATCCTGATTCTCAACTGGCGGGATCCAAGGCATCCGGCGGCTGGCGGCGCCGAGGTCTTTCTCTTTGAGCAAGCTAGGCGCTGGGTAAAATCAGGGTGCTGCGTCGAGTGGTTGACCGCTGGGTTTCGCGGAGGCAGGTCGCACGATGCGATCGATGGCGTTAACGTCCGTCGTGTTGGGAATGCGTTGACCGTTTACGCAGCGGTACCATGGGCATACTTGCGAGAGTTTCGCGATCGTTTCGACATCGTGTTAGACTCCTCCAACGGGCTACCGTTCTTCTCGCCGCTTTTTTCGACAAAGCCCAAGATCTGCATAGTCTATCATGTGCACCGGGAGATTTTTAGAAAGCACCTTCCGACCTGGCTAGCCGTGCCCTTGATATGGTGTGAAGGGAAGCTTGTCCCGTTCCTGTACCGTGATGTGGATTTCGTAACAATTTCAGATGATACGCGTACCGAAATGATACGCCTCGCTCTCAGCAGGCGCTTGATCAGACTGGTGCGCTGCGGGGTCGATACGAGCCTTATCCCAGGCATTAAATCATCGACACCGTGCATTGTATATTTGGGGCGTCTCAAAACTTACAAACGCATCGACCTGCTTATAGCGGCGTTTGCGCGCGTCCACGACCTGCTCCCCGACGCTGTCCTACGAGTGGCCGGTGATGGCGATGCGCGCCCTGCGCTGGAGGAACAAGTACAGCGGTTAGGACTCGCGGACTACATCGTTTTCGAGGGCTTCGTCGATGAAGCGCGTAAGCGAACGCTCCTTCAGGAAGCGTGGGTGTTCGTAACACCCTCAGAGATGGAGGGTTGGGGCATTTCCGTAATCGAAGCAAACGCTTGCGAGACGGCGGCGATCGCGTTTGACGTTCCGGGCCTGCGCGAGTCTATCGACGACGGCGTTAGCGGGTTATTAGTTCCCGATGGTGAGGACTTGGCGGCAGCGATACTCGCCGTGCTCACTGACACGCGGTTGCGACGTCGGCTCGAACGCGCGGCGTTGGAACGGTCGCGAACGTTCTCCTGGGAGGCGACGTCGACCACGATGCTCGGTGAAATCATGCGAGTTGTATCGGCGACAAACTTTACGGACGCAACCACGCCGGGAAATGCGCGGATCCCAAAGAGCACCAGACCGCGACAGGTCATGGAACTCTAGCCTCCGCGTCATTGATCTAGCAACCAAGTAGGCACAGGTTCCTTACCGTCCGCCCCTGCGAGCATCCCAAGTCAACCATGGCCAATTCCCTAACTGCTGAGGCACGCCAAACCCCCTACAAAAGCTGCCAGTTCCAGGTTGCTGCCCCTGTGTAGTTTATCTTTATCTGTCCCCCGGCCGGAACGATGACGAGGCCGGAGGTTGCGCCTGTACTAGAAAATGAGCCCGAGGCCCCCGCAATTTGGATCGACGTTACCGTGCCGCCCGCGACGTAAACCGCGGCAGTCGATCCGTAGATATTTGATACCGCCGTGCCAGTTGCGAGCGTTGGGTTGGTAATCTGCCCGACCGGGTTATGACCTAGATTATCGCTGATAAAATTGGTCGCGACGTTGCTGCCGTTCAGAATCGAGTTTGTTGTATTTCCGGTGCAATCATTACCGGTAACAACGCAGTCTGTCGCACCGGCTACAATCGTAACGCCGGTGATTTGCGTCACAGGATATTCCGCCTCCCCTCCTTGGCACGAACATCCTATGAGCTGGATGTGAGAGGCGCTAGCCGAGATGTAGACTCCCGCGGTTGACGTTACCCTAACGCTGTTTGCAGCGAAGATGCAGCCAACCATATGGATGTTCGATGCTCCGCTAATTGAAATCCCGTTACCGCCATTGTTTAATGTGTGCTGCCCGGTAAATTGAATGGAATTTACCGACCCCCCAGCTGAAGGAGCGATCGTGATACCGTTGCCTCCGTAGCTTCCGTCGGCCCAACAGTTAGAAAAGTGCAGCAAATACACTTGCCCCGAGGACGTCGGCGCCATATTTATCACCACGTCATTCCCTTGATCAAACGCAGTGTTAACGAAATAGCAGTTGTACACAGATTGGGTACTAGTTCCGGGGCAGATATTAAGGCAGACGTTAAACTGAAGAACATCGCAATCGATCACGTTAACGCCGCTGCAGTTCACAAGGTTCATTCCATTTCCGGCCGACGCACCTCCCTCCCCTCCAAAAACGCATTGGAGGAAGTGGATCTCTTGAGCCCCGCCGGCGGTCGTACCTGTGATAACGACGGCGTCGCTCTGATTCAGCGCGGTTGTTGAATTCACTCTGGCAAAGAAGCAGCCAAGGGCGTTGCCATCAATGTTAATAACATTCCAAGCGTATAGAACGCCGACATCAGCGGTGGCCCCGGTTAGTCGGACAGCCTGATATGTGATGACTTCGCCCGCTGCCGGTCGAAAAGACCTGCGAAAAGGAGCAGTCATCTTGAAACGTTCGCGTCGCAACCACACGCCGGCCTTCAAGGCCAAGGTGGCCATCGCTGCACTCAAGGGCGATCAGACCGCCGCGGAGCTCGCCAAGCGCTTCGACGTGCATCCCAACTCGATCGTGCAGTGGAAGTCGCAACTGCTTGAGCGAGCGGCGGAGGCCTTCGATGGCGATGCTCCCAAACCAGGCGGGCCGGACATCAAAGAACTCCACGCCAAGATTGGCCAGTTGGCGCTGGAGAACGATTTTTTAGAACACGCGCTCGGGCGTATCGACGGGTCGAGCGCAAAGCGATGATCGATCGCGACCACGCTTTGCCGCTCGCGCATCAAGCGCAGCTGCTCGAGCTCTCCCGAGGCTCGCTCTACTACGTTCCCGTTCCAATATCGCAAGCCGACCTGGATCTGATGCGCGAGATCGACAAGCTGCATCTGGACTACCCGTTCCTCGGGGCTCGGATGCTGCGCGACATGCTCAAGATGCGCGGGTATCACGTCGGCCGCCGGCACGTCGGCCGATTGATGGGCTTGATGGGCATCGAAGCCCTCTCCCGCAAGAAGCGCGGAACCAAGCGTAATCCGGCCCATCCCATCTATCCCTACCTTTTGAGAAACCTTGTCATCGATCGCCCGAATCAAGTCTGGTGCGCCGATATCACGTACATCCCGATGCGTCACGGGTTTGTTTACTTGTTCGCCATTCTCGATTGGGCGACGCGCAGAGTTCTGGAGTGGCGGCTCTCGAACAGCCTGACGACCGACTTCTGCATCGACGCCGTCGAGGCGGCGATCGCCAAGTACGGCTGCCCGCAGATCTTCAACACGGACCAAGGTTGCCAATTCACCGCGATCGATTTCGTCGAGATGCTCAAAGCTAACGGGATCGCGATCAGCATGGACGGGAAGGGCGCCTGGCGCGACAACGTCTTTATCGAGCGTTTCTGGAAATCGCTCAAGTACGAAGAGGTTTATCTGCGCGCCTACGACTCGACGAGCGAAGCCAAGCACTTCGTTGGGCGCTACGTCACGTTCTACAACGAGCAACGGCCGCACTCGTCGCTCGACGGCCGAACGCCGGACGCGGTATACTTCAACCAGCCGACCGAGAAGGCGGCATAACCTGCGGAGCCATCACATACCGAGCGCCGATTCGGCGTTCAAGAAACCGGCGCCACTGCTATCAGACACCTTGATATATGCCGATGGACCGATAAGTATCGCCACACCACCCGCTGCCGCCTTAGTCGGAGAGTACTGAATGCCCATATTTGATATTCCTCCACCATCGACAACGAGGGAATCGAACGTAAATGTCGCGGCAGTCGACGTCGAATTTGTGATTTGCGTAGCCTGGTAGCCCGAACCGACCAGAAATACCTTATTTGTGACCGCGATCGCGCTGGATATCTTGTAATTCCCGGCAGGAAAGAAGACCTCACCACCGCCATTGCTAAACGCTGTAGCGATCGCCGCGTTTATGCTCGACGTGTCATCGTTGGTGCCGTTACCACAGGCGCCGAAGTCCTTAACATTCCACATGACGTACTCCTTGATGCCGATCTGTATGGGCGTGGGGCGAAATTGACCGAATCGCAGCAATTTGTTTTAAGCGGGCTCGAACAACGGTTCGGTCTGCGGTATTCGCAGTTTTGGCGAAGGCGATAGGCGTAGCCCTTGCCGAGGCAATCCCACCCAATAAACTCCTGCCGCCGAGATTATCGCCTTTTTAGCAGTCCTTAACCTCTCGCATGCAAAGGATGCCGTCGTACACGAGAGGGTGTGCATGCGAATCCTTGATCCGTGGGCTGAGGTTAGCGATTCGATTTGTTCAACACTGTGTCAACTTTCGAGATAATTGCTAGACAGGATCAGTCAAACCAATTGATGTTTGATGAAACACTGGTCTCAAATGATGCGTTGGACTCTCCGTTGAGTTCCGTAAGGCCATTCCCGTGTGCACGCGATTTTTCGAGGACGCTTTGAAGGGACGACTCGTAAACCAACGGAAATGCGCGGCTTAGCGCATCTTTCGGGGTGGGATCTGTGGCGCTTCGAATAGGCATTCTCTTGAACACATTCGATCTTGGCTACGGGGCGGTGGGCGGTGGGCTTGTCCACCTGTTCGAAGTCGCCGATCGCTGGAGAGATTTTAACCTTATTTTCTTTGGACCCGAGAGCGCTCGCTCGCACGTTGTTCAAAAGATACGTGGCGCGGAGTTCGTTAGTATTCCATCGTGGGAAATGATGGCGTCAAAGCGCGCGGTTCTCTTTGCGCAACGATCGATAGCGTCTATCGGGCTCTTGCCGATAATGCGGACCTGCGATGTACTTTTACCAATGTCGCACTTCTTCGTTGACGTTTTTCCAGCGTTGTTATCCGGTCGTTGCTCGGTCGCCTACGCCTGGCACCTCCAGGACAGCCCTTGGGATCGTCCGGGCAACCTGCTGAATAACACCCTCGCGTTTGTGAACGAGCGGCTTGGCTTAGCATTAATTCGTGGATTTATTCCGGTCCTGATTGCTGGAAGCACCCTGGCGCGACGCAGGTTTGATCCGACTGGGCAGAAGAAGACGTTCGTAACGACAAACGGAGTGTCACCCTTGGCATTTGGCACCTCAAGTACTTTCGAACAGCGCAGCGACGTCGCATACATTGGTCGCCTGCATCCGTCCAAGGGTCTCGAAGATCTCATTGACGCGTGGTCCATCGCCCATCCGGCTGTACCGTCGCATCGACTATTTATTGCCGGAGGCGGCGCAGACGCCTATACGAAAGCGTTAATAAAACGCGCATCGACGGCGAGAGCCGCGCGGAGTATTTACTTTTTGGGCGCTATTCCCGAGGAACAGAAATACCGCTTGCTCCAGCGTTCGCGAGCATTTGCCTTTGCGAGCAAAGAGGAGGGCTGGGGAATCGCAATCGCGGAGGCGATGGCCAGTGGACTGCCTTGCATCACTTATGACCTTGAGATTTTTCGAGAAGTCTTCCCCTTCGGTCGCATTGCGGTAGCATCGGGGGATATTGTGGGCTTCGCCGCAGCCTTAGAGCGATTGCTGACTAATTCCCATTTGTGGGAGTCGCTAGCCCACAACGCCCGTTCGTTTGCGGGAGGGTTTTCCTGGGACCAGGCGGCTGCAACTGAAGAGCAAGCTTTGCGGGCCGGGGCCTCCTTCTCAGCTGGAAAAGCTACGCACTAAGGCTGCAGCCAGCACCTTCGTTATGGCGATGGTCCTGCTTAACGGATCGGCAACCTCGTGCAATGCCAGCGTCAACCGATCCCGCACTTTTACCGTGAGCGTTATCGCCGAGATCGAATCACGGAATCCCAGGCGCGCGAAGGTCGGTCTTAGCGAATGTTCCGAGCTCTTCTGTCAAGCCTTTGACGATACGTAGTAGCCGTGGAGGTTGCCGCTCGTCGGTTGTCGCCTTCGGCGAGTGCGATGCCGACCGTAATTGTTCGCACGCAGGGGCGTCGCGAAATATTCTGCCGCGCCACCCACCGCAGGTGCGACGTGGTAGCTGAAGATTGCTTAGGATTCTATTATTCGAAGGGGAAGCGGCGCCAGCGCCCTTCAGTATGCGGGGTTCGTAAAATTATGCTCAACCAACCGCAATCCGACCGAACGGACACTTAGCAAGGATTCCCTCCGTCCCGCGGGGGAGACCCTTGAACGCCTCATGGGGGACTCGAGCAAACGAAGCCCGCGACTCCTAGGGACTTTGGTCCCCCGCTGCCGTTCGCGCGCTCGAAAGCGAAGGGAACGAGCGACCGCGGTGTAAGCCGCCGATACGTATGCCGGCTCATCATTGCGGCGGATGTTTCCTTTGAGAAGGTGCGCTCTTGGCGTCGTCGCCGCATTTTTGTGCGTGCTCGTCCCATCCGCTCGGCCGGCCGGCGCGGGAGTCCCGGCGCAATCGCCGCCCGCCACGTGCGGCAGTGCGCTTCCGCCCGGACCTATCGTCGAGCCGCCGCAAATCGAGATGTCGTCGCAACCGCTAAACGATCGCGGCAGCCACGAGCTGATTCTCAACGTCACGCGAGCCGGCGATCGTTTTTGCTATCGCTACACGCTCGACGGCGTGGAGCAGTCGACCGCGCCGATCCTGCGCGTGCATCCGGGCGAAACCTTCGCGGTGCGCATCGTCGACGAACTCCACGGACCTGCGCCCGGCGCGACGATGGCGGCGAGCGCGCTCCCGCCGTGCAAGCCCCAGTCGATGCCGGATATGACGGCGCACGAATACGTCGGTTACTTGAACCACGTCATCGAATCGCGGATGATGGCGATGCAGGACGTTGACGTGAACGTCCATTTTCACGGGTTCGAGGGTTCCCCCGATCAGGACGACGTTTTTCTGTCGGCCCTCAGCACGCCGGCGCACGCATGCGAATACCAACTCACGGTTCCGATCACGCAGCCGCCGGGAACGTATTTCTATCATCCCCACGCACACGGAATGGCCGACGACGAAGTCGCCGGTGGCCTCTCGGGAATGTGGATCGTCGAAGCGAGAAGTCCGGAGCTTCCGGCGAGCGACGATCATGCGATCATCCTCAAGTACCGCATCCCATTTGTAGTCAACAATAAGTTCCACCCGCGCACGGCCCTGCTCGAGAACGCTGGCAACGAACGAGAGCGCTCCCTGGCGCCGGCCGCACCCGTTTCGTTCGATCCGTTCAACCCCCCGCCGTGGCCCAGCACGATCCCGATGACAACCGCGGGCCAGCACCTCGAGGGTCTTTGCGGAAGCCGCCCGGGCGTTGCGATTGCGGTGGACGGCGTCGACGCTCCCGGAGAACTGACCGTTCCCGCCGGCGAGCCGCAGCGGCTCCGCTTGCTCAACGCAACGTCGGATACCGTCACGTATCTCCGGATGCACGACGCCACCGGCCGCGCAGTTCCATTGCGCATCGTGGCCCACGACGGCATCCCCGTCGGCGGCGACGACGCGCATCCGCTCGCACAGTACGTTTCGCGAGACGAAGCGCCGCTCGTGCCGTCCGGCCGTGTCGATTTGCTCGTTACGTTACAGCCTAGTGACGTCTTGACCGTCATCGGTGCGCACCATTGCACCGCGCCCTTCGATGAATACCAAATATCACGCGACCTGCTCGTCATCCGAGCCGGCGCACCGGTCCCGCAGCCGGTAGAGCTCGATTCGACTCCGCTCGCCATCGATCAGACGCCCGCGATGCAACTCGTGAGGTACGCGCGCGCCCACCCTCGACTCATTCGTCGCCGCGCCCTAACGTATACCGAATACGGCCTGCCGGATCCGCAAGGCCACGGCTACGACGGCGCCTATTTCCTTACCGAAACGAGCAATCCAAACTTCCACGAGCACCAGTACTGGCCGCACTACGCAAACGGCGCGCGAGCTCCGCATCCCGACATCGTGGTCAAGCGAGGAACGATCGAGGAATGGTATCTTTTCAACGCGACCATGGAGATCCACACGTTCCACATTCACCAGATGTCGTTCGTCGCGGAGGACGGCGCCGAGAGCCCGAGCACCGTCGACACCGCGCTGGTGCCGTTCGGGACCATGCTGCCTAACGCCAAGAACCCAGGTTACCCGTTGATCAAGCCGTCACGGACGCGCGTGCTGCTCGACTTCCGGCACGTGCCTCGCGGAACGTTCCTCTTTCACTGTCACATGCTGTTTCATGAAGACGGCGGCATGATGGGCGTCATCCGCGTCGAGTAGCCGGACGCCGCTCGGCCGCGGCGCGCCTTATGTCACACCGGAGCACATGCAACCCAAGGGTTGCGCGTCAGCCGGATCCGTGTTAGCATCATACGCAACTAGGAGGTTGCGTATTATGACATCGTCCACAGACCGGATCGAGAAACGCCTCTTCCTGCGAGCCCCGCAGGAGCGCGTCTGGCGCGCTCTCAGCGATGCCGGAGAGTTCGGCAGCTGGTTTGGTATGGAGCTGGACGGGCCGTTCGCCGCCGGCGCGCACGTGACCGGCCGCGTCAAGTCACACGGCGCGCACGATGGCGTGGCCGTGGCGTTCTACATCGACAGCGTCGACCCAACGACCACGTTCTCGTTTCGCTGGCACCCCTTCGCTCTGAACCCAGCAGTCGACTATTCCAGGGAGCCGATGACGCTGGTGACGTTCAATCTCGTTCCGGCCGAGGGCGGCACGATGCTTACCGTGGTCGAGACGGGCTTCGATTCGATCCCGATCGGGCGGCGGGCGGACGCCTTCGAAGCCAACGAGGAAGGATGGGACATGCAGATGGAGCGCATCGAGAAGTACCTTCTGCTGCCCCAGTCGTGAACGTAGCGCCGGTCCTTGCCGCGCTCGGCGACGAGTCGCGCTTGCAGATCGTCAGAAAGCTCAGCAGAGCGGGCCCGTTGTCCATCACGCAGCTCGACGCGCGGCGCCGACATGTCGCGACAAGGAATCACGAAGCATCTGCACGCGCTGCACCAGGCGGGCGTCGTGCGCAGCCGGCGGGAGGGGCGCGAGCATATCTGGACGCTCGAGCCCATGCGAATTCAAGAAGTGCGCCGATATCTAGCCCAGATTTCGGAACAGTGGGACGACGCGTTGATCCGGCTGAAGTCCGCCGTCGAGAATTAGGGGCGCGCGACGGTACGCTTGTTCTACCGGGACCTCGCGGGATAGATACGCGGCGGGGAGTCTCCATGGTGTCGACGTATGGCTCGATACACCAGCACGCCGCGAGTTCGCTTCTCGCACTCTCCACCCGCCGCAATTACGTAGCCATGCGTCACCGGGGCCGCTCATCGAGCGGCCCTCGGCATGCTCGGGAACTCTTCGCGTTTCCTACGCTCCGCCCATGACAAAGCTAGAGCCCGGCGAGATTTCGTCGGGCTCTTCATTTGTGGCAGCCGTCCTTCGACTACGGCGCTGCGCGCCTTCGCTCTGTCCTTCGACTACGGCGCTGCGCGCCTTCGCTCTGTCCTTCGACTGCGGCGCTGCGCCTTCGCTCAGGATGACACACTGCCTCTTACATCGCCGGCCGTCCTTCGACTACGGCGCTGCGCGCCTTCGCTCTGTCCTTCGACTACGGCGCTTTGCGCCTTCGCTCAGGATGACGGCGCGGGGGCTAGAAGGGGATTTCGTCTTCTAGTTCGTCTGCGAATGCGTCGGCGCCGGCTGCCGGCGCGGGTGCGGCCGCGCGCGAACCGTTTGCGGCTCCGAAATCGCCGCCACCGCCTTCGGCGTCGCGGCGCGATCCCAGCATCTGCATGTTGTCGATCACGACCTCGGTCGCTTTGCGCTTGACGCCTTCTTTGTCTTCATAAGAGCGGATGACCAGGCGTCCCTCGACGAGAGCGCTCGAGCCCTTCTTGAGAAAGGAGTTGCAGGTTTCTCCCAACCGATCCCACGCAACGATGTCCACGTAGGTCGTCTCTTCCTTGTTGCGCGGGTTGTTCACGGCCAGCGTGAACTTCGCGACGCCTTTGCCCGACTGCGTGTAACGGACCTCGGGATCGCGCGTCAAGTTGCCGACCAGGATTACGCGGTTGTACGAACCTGCCATCTCTACTACTCTCTTTCAATCGAAAAATCGGTGTACGCCCGATACCTTACCGCGGACGCGTGCCACCACCATGGCACTTTTTCGAAGAAGTCCCGGGCTAGGCCTGGGGAACGAAGGGCGGCGGCGCCGCGGCGATCGCCGCGCGCATTTGGGCCAGTCCTTCGAGAGCCTGCTTGTCCAGCCGGATGACGAGAGCCCGCAGCACGTCCTCGTGGAGCTTGAGGAGACGTTCGAGCTCCTTGGAGGCAGCCGCGCCGCTCTGAAACTGCATCGCCACGTAGTGGCCTTCGCGCAGATCGGCAATCTCGTAGGCCAGGCGTTTCTTGCCGAGCTTCTCGATGGCAACGATCGCGCCGCCCTGATTCTTGATGATGTCGGCGATCGCGTTGGCGCGCTCGTCCACGTCGTTCTCTTCCAGCGACGGGCGCAGGATGTATGTGATCTCGTAGTCGTTCACGGGGTATACCCTCTTCGGACGCTCCTCGGGGGTTATCCCCAGGGCGGCTCGCCTCACGCGGCGAGCAGCGGGTGCGGCGCGGAAAGCGCCGGAAAGCCTGGGAATCCTACCACACCCGGTGCGCCCCGGGCAACCTCGCCGGTAGGCCCGGGTGCTGGGCTTCTCAGGATTCATCGAGCCGGACGGTATTGAATAGACACCAAGCATGCCGATAGCAAAATTCGCCGTCAATCGCCGAGTGGCCGTATCGATGATCGCCCTGGCGATCATCGTGCTGGGCATCTTTGCTATCCCGCGCCTGCCGATCGCGCTGCTCCCGAATTTCACGCAGCCGGTCGTCACGGTTTCGGTGACCTACCCTAACGTCGGCCCCGAGCAAATGGAGACGCTCATCACGCGTCCGATCGAAAACGCGGTCAGCCGGGTCAACGGCATCCAGCAGATCAATTCATCGAGCTCGGAAGGCGCCAGCACGGTCACCGCGCAGTTTTTCTTCGGCACCAACATCGACACGGCCGCGGTGGACGTTCAGGAGCAGGTCGACCGCATCTGGGGCAACTTGCCGAACGACCCCAATCTGCAGCGTCCGGTGATCACGAAATTCGACTCCAACTCGCTGCCGGTCGTCCGGCTCTTCGTCACCGATCCGAACATGTCGCTGCGCGATCTCGGTGATTTATATACCAACACGCTCGGCGACGAGTTCTCGGCTATCGACGGCGTCGCCGCCGTGACGGTCAGTAACGACCAGGCCCGGGCAATTATGGTGGAACCGGACTCGACGGCGCTGGCCGCCAACGGACTTACGCTCCCGCAAATCTCGCAGCGCATCGCGAACGAAAACATCAACTTGCCCGCCGGCATCATTCAAGTTGGGCCGAACGAGTACCAAGTTCGTGCCAGCGCGCTGTTTACATCGGCGGCGCAAGTTGCCGACATCGTGGTCTCCACCAAGAACGGATCGCCGATCCGCCTGAGCGACGTCGCCCACGTCACCGACTCGATCGCCGAGCAGCGCACGTACCAGCGCCTTAACGGCGTGCCCGCCGTGGGCGTCGTGATAAACGCGCAGCCGAACGCGAACATCGTGTCGACCGCCCGCGGCGTTTACGCCGAGATCGCTAAGCTCGAGCAGCGCTATCCGGGGATGAAGATCGGCGTCGTGTTCGACCAGCGCGGCTTCATTCAAGATGCGATCACCGCGCTCGAGCACACCGCGATCTACGGCGCGGTGCTCGCCGTCATCATTATCTTCTTCTTCCTTCATTCGTGGCGATCGACCATCATCGTAGCGATGTCGTTGCCGATTTCGGTCCTCGGGACGCTCTTCGCGGCATACGTCTGCGGCTACACGCTCAACATCATGACGCTGGGCGGCCTCGCGCTCGCTGTGGGCCTGATCGTCGACGACGCCATCGTCGTCATCGAGAATATTTACCGCCACATGGCGCGCGGGCAAAACGTCGTCGCCGCGGCCGAAAGCGCGACGGCGGAAATCTTCTCCGCGGTGCTGGCGTCCTCGGTCACGGTGGTGACGGTCTTTATCCCGCTGGTCCTCATCCCCGGACTTCAAGGCCTGCTGTTCACCCCGTTCGCGGTCATGGTCATGGTCGCCGTCGCGCTCTCGTTCGTCGTCGCGGTGACGACGGTTCCGATGCTCGCCACCGTGATCATCGGCAATCGCCCCACGCTCGCCCAGCAGCGCAACGGCGCGCCGAAGACGTGGTCGGCGCGATTTGCGGCGCGATTCGATGCGATATACGATCGGTTCGCGCGCTGGTATACGCGCGTCCTAACCAGCGCCGTCGACCGGCCCAACCTGGTATTCGCCATCGCAGGCGTGGTCTTGGTGCTGACGCTGCTGGCGATCAAACTCAACTTCGTCCAGTCGGAGCTCTTCCCAGCCACGAACTCGCGGTTCGCCCGGTTCAACTTGCAGATGCCGACCGGGACCGCCGTTTCCATTACCAACGACACCGCCAAGAACATCGAGCAGCGCATGATGAAGGACCCGCGCGTCGTGAACGTCGGTGCACAGGTCGGCCAAAGCGGCTTCGTCGGCGGAACGGCCGTTACGAATCAAGCCAACCTTTCGATTACGCTCAAGCCGGGCATCTCCAGCGACCAGGCCGCGCAATTCGTTAACCAGTGGCAGTCGGCGCTGACCGGTTCGCGCTCGAGCGGTCGCGGGCGCGGCGGCAGAGTCCTGACGCCCGAACAATTGGCGGCCATCCGTCAACGCTTCGGTCCGCCGGTGCCCGGGCTGAAAGCGTACGGGCGAACCATCGACATCGTTCAGAACATCATCGCACGCGGCCAGGACGCTCTGACGATCCAGATCTACGGTCCGGACGTCAACACGCTCTACAACCTCGCAACGAACACCGCCATCCCGCAGCTGCAGCTGATCCCCGGCCTGCAGCCACCGCAGGCCGGCATCACCAACTCGCAGCCGGAGCTCGACGTCGCCGTCGATCGCGCGAAAGCCGCGCAACTCGGAATCGATACGAACACGATCGCAAACGTCATCGACACCGCGACCGCCGGCACGATCGCATCGTACATGCAGATCAACGGAACCGAGTATCCTATTACCGTCCAGCTGCCGCCGGATCAGCGCCGCGGCTTGCAGGCCATGCAGGGCCTTCAGGTTCCGATCGCCTCGACGCCCACCGGCATGGTCGTCAACACCACGGCCAGCGGACAGCTTGCATCCAGCAACGGATCGGTCACCACGACGGCAGGCTCGGCAATCCTCTCCTCCGTTCCGTCCACCGGTTTCCAACTCGCGACGGTTCCATTGAACGGCCTTGCGGCTCTCACGTTCGGCAACGGTCCGTCGCAGATCACGCGGCAGGACAAGCAGCGCGAAATCGACATCAACGCCGGCTTGAATATTCCGCTCGGAGCCGCTGTAACGCAGGCAACGAAAGTGATGAATTCGATCGTGTTGCCGCCCGGGTACTACTGGCAGTTCGGGCAGGCGGTCACGCAGCAGAACCAAACGTTTTCGAGCCTGGGCATTATCGTCGTGCTCGCCATCCTGTTGATTTATATGCTGCTCGCGGCGCAGTTCGAGTCGTTCTTGCATCCGTTGGTCATCATGATGTCGGTGCCGTTGGCGCTGGCCGGCATCGTGCTCTCGCTGATCGTCACCCAGCGCTCCTTCGGCCTTACGGCGTTCATCGGCGTGCTGATGCTCGTCGGCATCGTGGTGAAGAACGCGATCCTGGTGGTCGAATTTACGAACCAATTGCGCGAACGCGGCTACGCACCGCGCGAAGCGGTCCTGCATGCAGCTCCGCTTCGCTTGCGGCCGATCCTCATGACCACGCTGGCCACCATCGGCGGCATGTTGCCGATCGCACTCGGCCTGGAGACCGGAAGCCAGACGCAAGCGCCGCTCGGCACGGTTGTTATCGGCGGTCTTCTGGTCTCAACGATGCTGTCGCTCATCGTGGTTCCGACGCTCTACGTGTGGGCTACCAAACACCTCGAGCCGCGCATGGGCGGATTCCACCGCGGCGAGGCGCTTCGCGACGGCGCGGCGGGCACGTCGCTCGAACCCGCGCTTCCCGAAATGCCGGCAACGCTATAAGCCGGCTGCGCGACTAGCCGAACTGACGCGCGAAAAAGATTGCCGACATCACGGCGCCGATCGTTATGACGACGGCGCGACCGATCTTCGGCGGCACGCGTCGCGCGATTCGCGCCCCAAAGTAGCCGCCCGCCAGCGCCGCGATCGCAAGCGGAACCGCAATGCGAAAGTCCACGACGTGCGCGAAGAGAAACGGAACCAGCGCTACGCCGTTGATGACGGCGCCGAGCGAGTTCTTGATCCCGTTGGCCGCGTTGAGACTCGGCAAGCCCGAGAACGCCAGCACGGCCAGCATCATGATGCCCATTCCCGCACCGAAGTAGCCGCCGTAGATCGCAACCAGGAACTGCACGGCGAACTGCCACGCCGCGTGTCGAGGGACGCCCGGCGGCCGTTTTGACGGCCAAGGCCTGGCCGCGAACACCGCGGTAGCGAACAAGAGCAGCCACGGAATCAAGCGCTCGAACAGCCTCGGCGGCGTCGCGAGCAAGAGCAACGCGCCGCAGAAGGCGCCCACCGCGCTGACCAGTGCCAGCGTGCCGAGAAGGTGGCGGTGCGCGGCGATCTCCTCGCGATAGCCGCGGACGCTTCCGATCGTTCCGACCCACATGGCCGCGTTGTTGGTCGCGTTGGCTACGATCGGTCCGACGCCGATGAAGATCAAGGCCGGGAACGTCAGGAAACTCCCGCCGCCCGCAATACTGTTCATAGCGCCGCCGGCTACCGCGGCGACGACGGGGAGCGCGAAATACGCGACGGGCGAAGCTGACGTTACGATCCGGCCGAGACGGTGCGATCGCGCTTGGTGACGCGATAAACCCGGCGAACGTCTTTGATCGATTCCAGCTTGGTCAAAATTTTGTGTAGGTGGTCGAGATCGCGGATCTGAATCGTCAAGCTCGAGATCGCGTTGCCGTCGCGACGCACGCGCGCGCTAACCGAACCGACCTGCGTCTTGAGCTCCGCAAAGACGCCCATAATATCGCCAAGCAATGCCGGCCGGTCCGCCGCCTCGATTTCGATGTCAACCGCGTGCGTCAAACCGGCCGCGCTGGACCACTCGGCTTGCAAGATGCGGTCGGGAACGGCGCTCATGTACGCGACGTTCGGGCAGTCGGCGCGGTGCACGCTCACGCCGCGTCCGATCGTGACGTAGCCGATAATGGGGTCCCCGGGAACCGGCGAGCAGCACTTGGATAGCCGCACGAGGACGTCGTCCACCCCCGCCACCATCACGCCGCTGGACTTGCGCGCGGTTGCGCGCGACGCCGGCCGGCGCGCGAATTTCGGAAAATCGACGACGTTGTCGCTCTTGACCTCTTCGCGCATGCGATTGGCGACGGCTTGCGCCGACGCGTCGCCGAAGCCGATCGCCGCGAACAGGTCGGTTGGCGTGGCGTAATTCAGCTTCGCCGCAATGCGTTCGATGACGTCTCCGCGTGCCAGATCCGGGCGCAGATGCGCTCGAACCAGCTCGGATTCGAGCGCTTCCTGACCGGCAAGCACGTTCTCCTCGCGCCGCTCTTTGCGGAACCACTGTTTGATCTTGTGCTTGGCGCCGGACGTCTTCGCGATGGAGAGCCAGTCGAGCGACGGATGTCCGCTCGACTTGTTGACCAAGATCTCGCAGATGTCGCCGTTCTGCAACTGATAGTCGAGCGGGACGATGCGGCCGTTGACCTTGGCGCCGATGCAGTGGTTGCCGACGTCGGTGTGGACCGAGTATCCAAAGTCCAGCGGCGTGCCGCCGGCCGGCATCGAATAGACGTCGCCGCGCGGCGAGAACACGAACACTTGGCTATCGAAGAGATCGAGTTTCAGATTCTCCATGAAGACGCGCGAGTCGCGCATGTCTTTTTGCCACTCGAGCAGCGCCCGAAGCCAGGAGAGCTTGTTCTCGAACTGGTCGGCCTTGCCGCCTTCCTTATAACGCCAATGCGCGGCGATGCCGTACTCGCCCGTCCGGTGCATCTCCCACGTGCGAATCTGAATTTCGAGCGGTTCGCCCTGCGGTCCGATCACGGTGGTATGCAGCGATTGGTACATGTTGGGCTTCGGCATCGCGATGTAGTCTTTGAAGCGCCCCGGCAGCGGCGTCCACATCGCGTGAACGGAACCCAGCGCCGCGTAGCAGTCCTTGACCGAGTCCACGATGATACGGATCGCGATCAGATCGTAGAGCGTCGAGAAGTCCCGGCCGCGCTTGATCTTTGAGTAGATCGAATAAAAGTGTTTCGGACGTCCTTGAATCTCCGCGTTGACGCCCATCGCCTTGAACTCGCTGCGCAAACTCTTGATGGCCTGCTCGACTTCGCTCTCGCGCTCGGCGCGCGTCTTTGCAACGTGCTCGACGATTTCCCGGTAGGCGTCGGGATCTAGATAGCGCAAGCAGAGATCCTCGATCTCCCACTTGATCTTCCATATGCCGAGCCGGTGGGCGATCGGCGCGTATATGTCGATCGTTTCGCGCGCGATCCGCTGCTGCTTGTCGGCAGGCAGGCTCGCCAGCGTTCGCATGTTGTGGAGGCGGTCGGCGAGCTTGATGATGACCACGCGAATGTCGCGCGCCATCGCCATGAACATCTTGCGCAGGTTCTCGACCTGCGCGTCTTCTTTCGATTGATACGGGATACGCGTGAGTTTGGTGACCCCGTCCACTAGGTTCGAGACTTCTTCCCCGAATTCGGCGGCGACTTGCTCGCGGGTAACCGATGTGTCCTCGACGACGTCGTGCAGCAGCGCGGCGGCGATCGTCTGACGGTCCATCTCCAGCTCCGCTAAAATCCCGGCTACGGCTAGCGGATGCTCGATGTAGGACTCGCCCGAGGCGCGCAACTGCCCTTCGTGAGCGCGATCGGCGGTTTCGTAAACGCGCGTCAGCCACGCGCCGTCGACCGTCGGGTCGTAGGCTTGGACCGATGCAACCAGTTCTGCGATAGTCATAAGGCTATCCGTCTATAATGCCACATACCGCTATCGGAGGAAACGGCTCGGAGCGCATTCGGGTTCCGAAGCCCGGGCCGGGCCTAGTGGGGCGTGGGAACCGGGGTCGCCTCGGTCTCGTCGTGGAGCTTGTCGCGGAAGCCGATGAAGGCCACCTTGTTGTCCGGGCCGCTCAGGGCCAGGTTCATGTAAACGGCGCCCTCGGAACACACCATCCGGTAGACGTAGCCGTGCACGTCCTCGCCGGGCTGCGCGTCGGCGACCATTGCCGGGCCGAGATACTCCGAACGCTCGAAGGTTCCCAGCGCCGCGAGGGCCGCGGAACTTTGCTTGACCTTGTCGTCCGTTATCTGGGCGGCCAAATCCGCCGTGTAGCGCGACTTGTTGACGACGCCGATTTGCCAGGAGACGAATTCGCGGTGCGCGATCGCCGTCACGGCCGGATCTTCGGCGGGAACGGGGGTCGGGACCGGCGTCGCGGTCGCGTGCGGCCGCGCCGAAACCGGGGCCGCAGGACCGGCCAACGCCAGAACGAGGACGAAGCCGAGGATACCGAAGGCCGGCGCCGCCGAAAGAAAACGCATAACTTAGTAAGTAACGAACGAAACGACGTCGAGGTTCGGCAGAAGGGCGCGACCTTTCAACGCCTTCAGTTCCACCAGGACGGCCAGCGAGACCACGTCGGCCCCCAAACGTTCCAAGAGCTTGCGCGTGGCGGCGGCGGTGCCTCCGGTCGCAAGCAGGTCGTCCACGATGACCACGCGATCGTGCTCGGCCAGCGCGTCCGCGTGAATCTCGAGCGAGTTGGTGCCATACTCCAGGGCGTAGTCCTCGGACAGGGTTGAGAACGGCAGCTTACCCGGCTTTCTAACCGGTACGAAACCGGCGCCGAGCGCGTAAGCAAGCGGCGCTCCGAACATGTATCCACGAGCTTCGATTCCGACGACGTGGTCGATGCGCTTGTCCCGAAAATGGTCGGCAAAGAGGTCGATCGTGTGACGAAACCCTTGCTTATCTTTGAGCAAGGGAGTAATGTCACGGAAAAGGATCCCTGGAATCGGAAAATCAGGGATATCGCGTATTAGCCGTTCGATGTCCACGAGGGACGGGTGTTCGAGGGGCGCCGCAGCGCGCCTCTTCCGTGCCGGATGGACGGACGGACCGGGGGGAAAACATGACACAACGTATCTTAGCGGCCGCTTTTACCGTGGCTCTTGCCGCCGGCAGCGTCGCGCCCGCACTCGCCGATGGTGCGGCAAGCACGCGCAACATCATCATCATCAGCGGCGCGGCGATCGTCGTCGGCGCCAACATCGTGCGCAAGAATCGAGTGAAACGCGAACAGTTAGCAGTTGCGGACCGCCGTCAAGACGCCTACCGCGATTGGTTCTATCACAAGTACGGTTACTATCCGACCGAAGATCAGTTCAAGCAGTGGTACTATCAAACGTACGGCACGAATCCTGAGTAGACGGTCCCATCGATCCCGAGCCGAGTCGTCCGCGCACGGATGGCTCGGCTTTTTCTTCGGCTCGTCGTATCCACGCCGCATCGTCATCGCCGCCGCAATCGCGATCGCGCTCCACGAAATACTTGCCGCGCTCGTGCCCGCGCCTCGCATGCAACCCAACGCAAGCGAACGCGTCGACCGCACCGCGGTCGCAACTATCGAGCATCGCCCTACGCCACCGCCGGCACCGCCCGCCCGCGTTTCTGCAACCGCGATCGGGCCGGCGCAAGTGCGACCGCTCGCGCACCGGATGGCGGGCGCGTCCTCGCCGCGAGAATCCACCGTGCAGCGCGGCGCGTCGCGTCCCCAGCCGCGTGCGGCCGCCCACGCACGGCCTGAATGGGACGTTCCCATGGGCGGGCAAGGCGCGGGGGCGGGCTCGGTGGCGGACGCGGGAAGCGCCGGCCAGGGTAACCTCGGAACCGGAACCGGACTGCAGGGAGCGGGAAACGGCGGCGGTTCGTCGGCGCCGCCCTGCGGCGCGGTCTACTTTCAGCCGGCGACGAACCCGAATCCGCGCTTCGTCGCGACGACCGGCTTTTTCCAGTTCGACAGCATCAAGATGACCGTGCACATGCCCGACGGCACGATTCAAGAAACGGTGCTCGACTGGCCATGGCGATACCGGTCGGAAGATGCGGATCCGTTCACGCACCTCGACGCACCGATGATCTTTCAGTTTCCGCCGGCGGCGTTGCGCGCGTCCGAACCGCCCGTCGTCCAATACGTCATCGCCCATACCGCGCCGGACGGCGGGACGGTTCTACAGGACTGTCCGGCCGCAAAGTAAGCCCCCGAGGCTAGGTGCAGCTACCACCCTGCGAGATAGACGATGTAGAGGATTGCGAAGATCCCGTCGCCGATCGCGATTACCGTCATCGGCATGGTGCGCTTTAGCGGTCCAAAAAACACCAACGCGCCGATGGCGAGTTTCTCTATCGCAGCCGCCAGCAGAATTGGGCCGCGCGTTGCGGGCACGTAGGCGCTCTGGAACACCAGCGCGCCGACGAGAAAGATCAGCAATCCCCAGTGCCTGCAGAAAAAAACCGTCGCCGGACTCGGCCGGTCGTCTCCGAAGGCAAACGGTAGCAGAAGCGATGGTGCTAGCGCCGCCGGTAGGCCGGCGAGTGCGGTCACGATTCCAGACACGATGAGAATCCACCAAATCGTGGGCTCCGGCATATTCCCTCCAGTTCGAGTGCTAGACGAATCCCGCGAATACGCGGTGTCGGCCATGCCTCGTACTTCTCAGTAACGAACGGCCGTCCCGCCTGCGGCTCTTGGCGACGGCATCCGTCGTCGCAGTATGGCTCCTGACTTAACAACTCAGGAGGACCCATGCTGCAAAACGTCTCTCTGCCGCCCTCGCGCCGTGCGCTGGAGTTCGGCATCTATCGCGACGGCGATAATAACCTCGATGCGATCCAAGAGGTCACGCTGGCGCAAGCACGAGCGGTAAGCGCCAAAGACTCGCGCATCGAATTTACCGTCCAAGATACGACCTCGATGCACGCCGGTGACGGCGGCGTAAAGCGCGGATCGCTGCACACCAACGAATACACCATCTCGGACGGCGACGTGCACGATGCGACGATCGGTAAAGCCCACGACATGAGCGATCGCGGGAACCTCGCTGCATTCGTCGCGCACACGCTCGACGATGCGCAGGCCGGCGGCGCGAAGGAGACGTGGATCGACCTGGTGGATCACGGCGGGGGCGACGGCGGCGGCCTCGAAACGCGCGACGGATCGGTTATGAACATGCCGGACATTGCCGGCGCCGTGGCCGCCGGCATCGCACTGCACGCAAAGGAGCATCCCGAAGATGCCGGACGCGGCGTTGACGGCGTGGTCGCGAATCAATGCCTCATGGACACGATGGGCTTCGCCGACGCGCTTTCGCACGCGGGCGTGAAGTATCTGGCGGCGTCACCCGAAACGATGCTGGCGCCCGGCGTGCCTTCGACCGTCGCGCACGACATCGCGGGCCACGCCGGCGACCCGAAAGCGATCGCGCAGAGCATGGTGCGCGACGTGATGCGAACCAAATACGGCGTGGGCGACGACCGCTTCGGTCCGGCCGCTGCGTTCGACGTGCTCGATCTCGATCCGGACAAGATCGTGCGCGCCGAGGACGCGATCAAGCGCTTCAACGACGACGCAGCCGCCGCTGCATCCAAGGATCCGGCCTCGCGAGATGCACTTCGAGAGGATGCTCGCGCGGTCGACGGCATGGTACGGTTTCCCGGTTCGAGCGGTTTGCCGTGGCACGCAGACCGGCCGGCAATCGCCTTGTACGGAACGATCGCGAGCGACGCGCGGCTAGGCGACGCCGTTCGCTCCGACGCGCGAGCCGCGGGCGCACGCGTAAGCGACCTGGTCCTGGCACACGGCGAGAGCACCGGCTTCGAACCGTTCGGGGGATCGGACTACTCCGATGCCGCCGGCCCGACCGTTCACGTCCCGGTCAAGCACTCCCAAATCGACCCGTGGGCTCCCAGCATGAGCGAAACCGACAACGCCTTCTACAAGAACGTGGACGAAGCGAAGTTCACGCACGTGGTAGCGTAGCGCACAATCTCGCCGCGTCGAGGCCGGAGAAGCGGGAGTTGCGAGATTGCGGGCGTAGAGCCCCAGCCATGAAGAAACTCATCGTCTTCGACCTCGACGGCACGCTGGCCCCGAGCAAGTCCTCGATCGACGCGGAGATGGCGTCGCTGCTGACCGCGCTTCTGGGCGTAAGCAAAGTTGCGATCATCTCCGGCGGCGGCTTTCCGCAATTCAAGACGCAACTCGTCGCGAATCTTCCGCAAGACGAGCGCTTGAGCGGACTCTCGCTTCTGCCGACGTGCGGGACGCGATTCTACCGTTACGAAAACGGCGACTGGACGCTGCTGTACGCCGAGGACTTCACCGCGGATCAGAAGGCCAAGATCATCGCATCGCTGCAGAAAGCGGTCGACGACTCCGGCTTTGCAGCCACGCATTTGTGGGGCGAAGCGATCGAAGACCGCGGCAGCCAGATCACCTACTCGGCGCTCGGTCAGGAAGCGCCGCTCGCCGAAAAGGAAAAGTGGGACCCCGACTTTTCCAAGCGCAAGGCGATCAAGGCGATACTCGACAAGATGCTGCCGGACTTCTCGGTCAACTTGGGCGGTACGACGTCCATCGACATTACCAAACCGGGCATCGACAAAGCCTACGGCATCCGCAAGTTACGCGACATTCTGCACATTACGGTCGAGGAAATGATCTACGTTGGCGATGCACTGTTCCCGGGCGGCAACGACTACCCGGCGCGCGGAACGGGCGTGGACTGCATTCAAGTGCGCGACCCGGAAGAGTCCAAGCGCGTCATCGAGGCCATCGTCGCCTGCCTGGGCGATCCGTACGCCGATCTAAATCTTAAACTTCACGTTTAAGTAGGCCGAGAACGGTTCGACCGTCGAGCTGTTCAGATCGTTGAACGTCCCGAACGACGGCTCGTACGGATAGCGCTGAAAAGTCTGGACGTTGTCGCCCGGGTTGTAGACGTTGCCGACGGGCGGCAGCGCGTCGGCCAGCCCGCCGTAGTTGCAGATCGTACCGTTGTAGTAGTACGTGAACGCCGTCCGCTGACCGCCGAAGCAGGTGGACACCAAGTTCGCGAGCGTCAGGGTGAGCCCAATTTTTGGCGTGAGGTCGTACGAGAGCTGCACGTGGCCGATGATCTGCGCCGGCTCGCGGTAGGCTCCCAGGCCGTCGAACTGCCCGGTGTACGAGTCCGGAATCGCATTCAACTGGCCCGCGCACGTCGTCGCGTCGTACGGGGACCCCGCCGGCGCGCCGTACGGATAACGCGGGTCACCTTTCACGCTACTCGACAGCACGCCGCAGCCGGACGCCGGATCGATCCCGGTCATGGTCTCGGGCGCGCCGTAGCGGTTGCCCGCGACGAACTGCACCGAAGGCGTTATCGCGAACTTGCGATGCTTGTAATTCAGGATAAGCGTCGCGACGTAGGGATAGTTGTAAGCGTTCACGCCCGTGCCGATGCCACCGGGTATGATCGAATACGGGAGGTACTTCCCGTTCGGATCCAAGAGCGGCTGCGGCGGCGCGTTCCAGTACGGGTTCGCTACGTCGCCCGCCGCACACGCGGGGTCGGGCGCTCCGCTTTGCGTGTAGCACGCCGCGCCCGCAAGGCCGCTGCTCGTCGATCCGCAGAACGCCGTTCCGTACTGCTTGCGGCCGAAGTCGCGCCCGCCGCGCGCGCAAGCCGACGTGTAGGCGTTATAGTTTGCGATGTCGGCATTGATCGGCGAGAGCACCGTCGAACCGTTCGGCAGCGCGCTAAACTTCACGTACACGTTCGTGTAAGCAAACGAGAGCGAACCGGCAAAACCGTCGCGATCGAAATCCCCTTTGTCGACCGCAAGCTCGAACCCGGTGGACGTTTCGTTCCCGGCATTGAGACCGGCGATGATGCCCTCTTTGATGTTGATGTAAAAGTTTTCGATCTCGTCGTGCGTCTGCCGCAGGAACGGCGTCAGTTTGAACGACAGGTCCGTGCCGTTGAAGCGGTGTTCGAGCGAGAGGTCGCTGTTGAACGAAATTGCCGGCCGCACCTCGTGGCCGGGCGTATTGAACCCTTGCGAGTAGTACTGTTGGAGCTCGGTCGGCAGATTCTGCTGGAGCGCGTTGTATTGCTCGTAGCTGGAGCTCGGCTGCTCGTTGTATTTTCCCCAGCTCGCGCGTATCACCGTGTTCGGGTTTATCGCGTAGGTCGCTCCGACCCGCGGCTGCCATACGTTGTAGAAATAGTTCGTGGGTGCGTTGACCATGTTGACGTTCTGGTAGGCAGAACCCGCGCTCGCGCAGGGCTCGACGCCGCCGGGGCCACCGATGAGCGGGTTGCCGCTCTTGTCGGTAAGCGTCGTCTTGTCGTAAAGCGTGAGGTTTTGCGTGTTGTAGCACGTGTCTTGGTTGAACGCGTTGACCCAAAACGCGCGCGCGGGGGTCCCCGTCGTGTTCTCGCCGATGAAATTATAGCTGTCCAGGCGAAGGCCGGCATTGATGACGATGCGATCGGTCGGCCGGTATTCGTCGGTAATCGAGTAGCCGTAGAACGTCGGCGTAACGCGTTCGACTTGTCCGTACGGGCCGTTCTCCACCACGTAGAACGCGCACGGGGCTCCGCCGCACGTATAATTCGCCGCGACCGGATTCACCGTCGTGGGATCGCAGCCGGCGGTTTGCGCGCAGTAGCCGAAGGCGCCCATAGAGGCGAACGTCGGCGCCGACGCGTTCGGGCTTAAGCCGCCGGCCCAAGCACCCGGATTACAGGTGGTGGGGCTGGCCGCACCCGACGCTCCCGAAGGCGCGGCGTAGCACGTGCCGCTCTTGAGGTCGTGCGGGTTCACGAGCACGGCAAAGTTGTCGGCCGACCCGAACATCTGCGAGTTGTTGTAATCCATCGACGTCGCGGTGGTGTAACTTGCCTGCAGATTCACGAGGTGTTTCGAGCCGAACTGTTTGGCAAAGATGCCGCTGAGGCCGCGCGTGTGCGCGTTGAGTTCGTAGTCGCCCGAGTAGTAGCCGGTGTAAGGCTGCCACGACGACATCGCCCCGGCCGACGCGTACGTCGAAAAGTACGTGTAGCCGTAGATCCGCAGGTATGCATCCGACGAGAAGTTCTTTTGGTACTGGACCTTGGTGATCGCGCTCTGATTGTACTGAACGTCGCGCGTGTCGAGAGGAAGCGACGCGAACATCGAGCGGTTCGAGGGCGAGTTCGGAAAGTAGTACGGCGAGGTCAGCGCCGTGGCTTGTGCCGGCGACGGCAGCACTGCCCCGAGCGGGCCGTTGTACTGGTACCAGTCCAGATAGTAGGGAAGCGCGCACTGCTGCGGCGGATAGACCGCCGCCGTTTTGCATTGCGGGTATGGCGGCGGCAAGCCGGCGGCAGGCCCATAGGTCGTACCTTGGAAGTTGTTCAGCCCTTCGTCGTAGGCAGACACCCAGAGCGGCGTGAAGATCGAGTCGTTATTGTAGAGAAGCTGCACGTCGTCGCGGCCGCTATCGTGATGGTGTTTGATACCGATATGAAAGTTGAGAACCGTCGAACGATCGATGACGCTGGCATTTTCGAGACCGAACGGAATCGGGCCCAAGATGTAGCCGGGCGCGCCCGCCTGGCCGACGTTCGGCTGCCCGCCGGTAAAGCACGACGGCGGCGCGGTCGCGGCCAGCGGCGGCGCCGGACAGTCTATCGAGGACCGAGCCGAACTCGTTGGCGTAGCTCTGGCCGTTCCATTGATCCACGAAGCGATGATCTTGATTGAAACCGCCGACGCCGATGTAATAGCTGAAGAGCCGGTCCGGCGTTGCGCCGCCCGCTTCCACGTTCAGAGCTGTGATAGTACGTCGGGCCGCCGATGGTCGCGTCGGCGATGCCGTAACCCGGGAACGTTCCGCTCTTGATAACCTGATTGATGAAACCGGCCAGGCCTTGCCCCTCGCTATCGGCCGGCGATGCTCCCGTATAAACTTGCAATTCGAGCTGACCTAGCGACGAGACCGAGCTCGACGTATAGCCGTCGATCCCGCGATTCATCGGAATTCCGTCAAGCTCGTAACCGACTTCGCTGGAATCGCCGCCGCGGATGTGAATGGCGAGATTGTAGCCCGACTGGTTGGTCGGCACGTAGGCGCCCGGAACGGCCGAGATCGCGGAGTAGGCGCTGTTGAGCGTTCCGCCGCCGCCGAGTACGCTGGTGCGCGCCTGTTGTGCGGCGTTAATCGAGTAGACGTCCGCGGTCGTTCCGGAACGCACCAGCGACGACGAGGAGCGCGAGGACGTGGTTGCGATCGTGCGCAGCGTCTTGTGCATCGTTACCGTCAGGACTTGCGATACGTCGGCAAAGACGACGGCGCCCGAGTACGACGCGGTGTCGTATCCGTCTTTTTGCGCCGCCACCGCGTAATCGTCGGGCGCGAGCGAAGCGAACGTGAAATGGCCGCCTGGATCGGTGACGGCCGACGCCGTTTGCGACGGGCTCGTCACGGTCACGACGACGCCGGCCACCGGAGCGCCGCTGGTGTCCACGATGACGCCGCGCAGCGAACCGGTGGTTCCCGCAAGGGCCCGGCCCGGCACCGCGCAGCAGGCGACGATCGCAAGAATCGTCAGCGCTCGACCGAAGCGCCCAGACCGAACCGGCATCGCATCCCTCCCATTCCAAAGGCCGCAAAAAGTACCCGAGGATTCGTTATTCCTTCGAACGAACCCGCGCCGTCAGCCGCATTTGTTCGGCTAGGGCCCGATTTAACCGAATGGAAGCCGGCGTGGAACCTCACCTGGAAACGTCCCTCTCGCGATCCGCCTATTTAGGCGAGTCGTTCTATCGTCGCGAGCAAGCGGCGATCTTCGGGGATCAGTGGTTTTGCGCCGGCCGCGCCGAGGATTGGGCGGCCCCGGGCAGCTTTCGGGTCTTGGATGTTGCGGGCGAAAGCGTCATCGTCGTGCGTGGCGAGGACGGCGCGCTGTACGGCCACATCAACCTGTGCCGTCACCGCGGTTCGCAGCTGTTGTGCGGCGAAGGCGTCTTGCGCGGCGCAATCCGCTGCCCGTATCACGCGTGGGCGTACGACCTCGACGGGAAGCTGATCGCTTCGCCGTTCGTCGAGCCGGCCGACGTCCCCGAATCGTCCAAACGCTTGCACCCGGTCGGCGTGGATTCGTGGGGCGGTTTCGTCTTCGTGAATCTCACGCCGGGCGGCGGTCACGAGCTGGTGGAACAGCTGGGCGGTGCGGCCGAGCGCGTGAAGCGTTATCCCTTGGCCGACTTGCGCGTCGCAAAAACGCTTCGTTACGACGTCGCCGCGAACTGGAAAGTCCTCTTAGAAAATTACAACGAATGCTACCATTGCGCGGGCGTCCATCCCGAACTGTGCCGCATCGTCCCGGCGTTCAAGCACAAAGGCGGCTCGGAACTCGACTGGGAACGCGGCATTCCGCATCGCGAAGGGGCCGTGACGTTCACGGCGACCGGCACGACGGTCCGCGATCCGTTTCCGGGACTAAGCGACGACGAGAAGGTCCGCCACAAGGGCGAACTGATTTATCCCAACGTCATGCTCAGCCTCGCGATGGATCACGTAAGTTTCTATACGCTCTGGCCCCAAGGCCCCGGCCGGACGACGGTGGTCAACACCTTTCTCTTTCACCCGGGCGAAATGGCCAAAGCCGGCTTCGATCCGTCCGACGCGATCGATTTCTGGGATCTCGTCAACCGGCAAGACTGGGCCATCTGCGAAAAAGTCCAGCTCGGCATGCACTCGCGCGCCTTCCGTTACGGATACTACGCACCGATGGAGGACGCCAGCTTGGACATCCGGCGCTATATCGCCGCACGATTGGGCGACGATGCCGCCGCGAGCGACGCGGAGTGAACCGCGAATACGACGCAATCGTTCTAGGCTTGGGCGGAATCGGAAGCGGAGCCGCGTTTTGGCTGGCGGAGCGCGGCGCTCGCGTTCTTGGCATCGAGCAATTCGAACTCGGACACGCGCGTGGTGAGTCGCACGACCACTCGCGTATCATCCGGCTCTCGTACGTCGCACCGAACTACGTCCAACTCGCGAAGGAGGCTTACGAAGCCTGGAGCGTCGTCGAGGCCGACTCCGGGGAGCGACTGGTATTCCGAACCGGCGGTCTCGACATCGGCCCGCGCGACGGCGCGATTCCGATTCAGGGCTATGCCGACGCGCTCGGCGCGGCCGGCGTGCCGTACGAGATTCTCGACGCGGCCGAAATCCGGCGTCGGGTTCCCGCCTGGAAAGTTGACGACTCGATTCACGCGCTCTACCAGGCCGACGGCGGCATCGTCGCGGCCGAACGCGCCACCGCCGCGCATCAGCGCATGGCGCGCGCACGCGGCGCAGTGTTGCTGGAGAACACGCCCGTTACGGCGATCGACACTAGCGGCGGCGCGATCGACGTGGAGGCCGGCGGACGGCGCTATCACGCACGCCAGTTGATCGTGGCGGCCGGGCCGTGGAGCGCGCCGGCGCTGCAGCGATTCGGCGTTCGCCTGCCGCTCGAAGTGACCAAGGAGCAAGCCATGTATTTCGCGCCGCCCGACACGACGGCGTTTGCCTTCCGCGAGTTCCCGGTCTGGATTTGGATGGACGACCCGTCGTTCTACGGTTTCCCGGTGTTCGGCGAATCGGGCGCCGTCAAGATCACCCAGGACGCCGGGGGCCAGCCGGTCGATCCGGACACGCGCGGTTTCGAACCCGATCCCGCCATCACGGCGCGCGTACGCGGCTTCATCTCGAAGTATCTGCCGGCGGCGCTGGGCCCCGAACGCATCGTCAAGACGTGCCTGTACACGCTTACGCCGGATCGCGACTTCGTGATCGACACGCTCCCCGAGCATCCCAACGTCCACGTCGCGATCGGCGCCGGGCATGCGTTCAAGTTCGCGTCGGTCATCGGACGGATCCTGAGCGATCTCGCGCTCGACGGCTCCACGCAAAGTCCGATCGACGCGTTTACCATCGACCGGCCGATATTACAACTGGAAGAACCGCCCAAGACCTATATGGTCTAAAGGCTATTTGACGAGCGGCCGTCCGTCGGGATAGATGGGGCGGTTGATAATGCGCTCGAGATCTTCGGCCCGCGCCGCGAGCGCCAAGTCGCAGAACGCCTTGAAATTCTCGCGTTCGGCTTGCCCCTCGGCGTATCGCTCGTTCTTCGTCAGGTCGATTTTTCCGGACGATTCGAGGAAGCGTACGAAGCGGCCGTCATCGTCTTGCGCGATTTCGATCAGCCCCTCGTCTTCGAACATCCGCAGCGCAACCGCCACGGTTCGTTCGTCGGCCTTGTCGAGCTCGAGCGTTCGCGCGATCTCGGCAAACGTCATGCGCAGCGGTCCCCCGCGCGCCATCTTGCGGATCTCGCGATAGAGCTCGCGCAGCACCTCGATCGATGGCGTGCCGCGATCGATCAGGAACTCGTTGATGCGCCGGTCCCCGTCGCCGTACAACAGATGGATCTCGGCGGGCGCGCCGTCGCGCCCGGCGCGCCCCGCCTGCTGATTGAACTCGGTAAAGTTGAAGTTGAGATGGTAGAGGACGACGTAGCGCACGTCCGGCAGGTCGATACCTTCGCCGAACGCCGACGTCGCAACCACGATCCGTAAACCGCCTTCGCGAAACAGGCGTTCGACTTCGTGCCGGTCGACCGTCGGCATGCCGGCGTGATAGAACATCACCTCGTTGCCGTAAACCGCGCGCAGCTTCTCGGCAACCTTCGTGGCCTCGCTGCGCGACATCGTGTAGACGATGCCTTTGGCTTGCCGATCGGCGAAGAGGTTCGCGAGGTAGCCGGTGCGGTCGCTGGTGCCGCGCGCGTCCACCACCGACAGGTTTTCGCGGATCGTCGGGTCGATGACCCACGCGTCGATGACCAGATCCTTTACGATCGCATCGAAGGCGGCTTCGCCGGCCGTCGCGGTCAGCGCGAGAATCTGCGGAGCGCCGAGCGACGCAATCGTCGCACCGAGCGAACCGTACGCCGTGCGATGCGTCGACCCGTGCACGTGGTGCGCCTCGTCGACCACGACCATCGCGGGCGCGCTGATACCGGAAAAATGCTCGCGATGAAATGCGAGAAACTCGGGCGTCGCCAGGATCACGTCCCACGCCCCTTCCGAAAGCGCTTGGAACAATTCGGCGCGTTCGTCGGGCGGAATCGAACCGTTCGCGCGATAGATCCGCAGCCCGAACGTTTCGAGGCGCCTCGAGAGCCCTTCGTATTGGTCGTTCGTCAGGGCGCGTAACGGATAGATGACCAGCGTCTTGCCGGAACCTGCCAGCGCCCGCAACGCGGCCGGGTATTGAAAGCAGAACGACTTGCCGCGACCGGTCGCGAGCACCGCCAGCGTATTGTGCCCGGCTTCGATACGTTCGAGCACCCTGCGCTGGGCTTCGTGCGGCTGGTGCTCGCCGATGAGCGCCGCTCGCACGCGATCGGCATCTCCCGTCCACTCGGCGCGCAGGGCACCCGCCTCGCGACCGCGCGCCGCGACCGAGGCCGCCGAATCCAGCGCTATGTCGAGATTGACGCCGCGACTACGGGAAGCATCGCCCGCGGTCGGGCCTCCGGTGAGCGTCGAGACGCGCGCGCGGTAACGCGCGCCGTCGTCCATGAGCGGCGCGAGATGCTTGGCGATTTCCTTCTTGATGTAGCCGAGCTGCAAGTTGCCGAACCGTACCGCGATCGCGTTGGGGTCGTACGGGTTCGCCGGCTCGCGCGCGAGTTCGAGTTCGCTGCCGTCGCGCAGTCCGGCGATCGTATCCTGACGTCCCTCGAACGTAACGCCGACGACTTTGGTAAAGAACTGCGTTGCGCGGCCGATCGTCGCGTACGGATCGCGCTCGAGAAAGCGCTCGCGCTCGGCGAACGCCCGGTCCACGAACGCGTCGCGACTCCCGGCAGTTTCGGGCGGCCCTGCCGACGGTGCGGAGACGGGCTGGGCCTCGCGCGCGCTCAGTGCCGCCAGCGCGCGCTCGAAGGCCGCCTCCGATTTCGTCGGAGGCGGCAGCGGCTTCTTAGTGCTGCTCGACGGAGTCCGGCCGCCCATGCTCGGGCGCTTGCGTCTCTTCCGGCTCGAAGCCTTCCAAATTGAGCGAGATCTCTTCGTGGCCTTGTTCGTACGCGGCCTCGTGCAAGCCCGACGTTTGCGCGTCGAGCGGATCGATCTCCGCCTCGCCGGTAACGTGGCTTTCCGGTTCGGCGACGGCCGTCGCGGCGTCGTCGCGTTTACGGCGGTAGCGAGCCGGCGCGGTCTGCGGCGGGCGAACCTCTTTGGCCTTTTGCCGGCGCTCGCGGCGCGCGGCCACGATGTCTTCGCGCGGTACGCCCGTTTGCGATTTCGCATCTTGTCGAACGCGCGAACCGGTATTGCTTTCGACCGCCGCGACCGCCGAGCGCCGGCGCTTCGCGGCAGCCTCCATTTGGCGCTTGCGGAACACGACCACCAGCGGCGCCGAATAGAAAATCGAATGATAGCCGCCCGAACAGATGCCGACCAACAACGCGAACGCAAAGTTTTTCAGGCTCGCACCGCCCAGCGCCAAGAGCGCGACGAGCGTTATTACGACGGTCGCGAGCGTATTGAACGAGCGCGTCATCGTCTGTTTGATGGACTCGTTGACGATCGTCTCGTACGGCTGGCCCGCCATCAGCTTAGTATTTTCGCGGATTCGATCGAGAATGACGATCGTATCCATGACCGAATAACCGATGACCGTCAGTACCGCGGCCAGGAACGCATCGTCGGCGCGGCGGTCGGCCAACGCGTAGATGCCGATCATCATGGCGGCGTCGCGCACGAGCGCGATGACCGTTACCAGTCCGAAGATGTAGTTCCAGCCGAATCGGAATGCGATGTAGAGAAACTGAATCCCGAGCGCGATGATGAGCGCGAGCAGCGCGTTGCGCAGGTACTCACCGCCGAGCGACGGCCCAACCGAAGTGATCTGCGACGCGGCGCGATCGACGGGGCCGACCTTGCCGAGCGCGTTCCAAATCTGCGCCGACTCGTTGGCGAACGGCGTCTGGGTTTGGATGTCGAAGCCTTTGCCCGTATTCCCGATGGTGGTGATGCGTGCATCGGTGACGCCGGCCGTGGCGATCGCGTTCTTGACTTGGTCGGTCGTGGCGGGCTGCTGGAATTGAACGCTGATGTCGGTGCCGCCGGTAAACGAGAGCCCGAGGCGCAGCATCTGCTTGGGCTGGAAACCTTGGCCGCCCTGGAACCCGTGATAGATCATCGCGCCCAGGCCCAAGGCGATGACGAGGTACGAGATCATCGAGACGGTACGGAACCATCCGACGATATTCCAGTCTAATTTGCGAAACCACATAACGCGTTACGCCCCCGTCTTCGCAAAGACGCCGACGTCGTCGGTCTTGACGCCGTAGAATTCGGGTGCGGTCAGGAGGTTGTTGTCGACGAACAGATCGACGAAGAAGCGCGTGACGAACACGGCGGTCGCCAGCGAGACGACGGTTCCCCAGAACAACGTGAACGCAAAGCCCTGCACGGTTCCCGTGCCGAGCATGAACAGGACGCCCGCGCCCACGATCGTCGTGAAGTGGCTGTCGAAGACGGCGGAAAACGCCCGCGTAAACCCGGTCCGCACCGCAGCGCGCAACGTCTTGCCGTTCCACAGTTCTTCTTTAATGCGCTCGAAGATCAAAACGTTCGCATCGACCGCCATACCGATCGAAAGCACGAAGCCCGCGATGCCCGGCAGCGTCAGCGTGGCGTGGGAGATCGCCAGAATCGCGAGCATGACGAGCACGTAAATAACCAAGGCGACGTCGGCGAGGATACCGGGCAAACGGTACACCAGCGCCATGAAGATCAGGACCAGGCCCAGTCCGAGCATCGAAGCTTTGAGCGATTGCACGAGATCGATCTTGCCAAGCGTGGGGCCGATCGTTTCGTTTTCGACGATCTTGATTTGAGCGGGCAGCGCACCGGCGTCGAGTTCGTTGGCGAGCGTGATCGTCTGCTCTTGCGTGAAGTTGCCTTCGATTTGACCGCTGTCGTAAATCGCGCTATTGATGCGCGGCGCCGAGATGTAACGCTTGTCCAGGAAGATCCCGAGCAGATTCCCGACGTTGGCCGTCGTGATCTTGCCGAACTTAGCCGGATCCTTGGTGGTAAATTCGACGACCGACCCGCCGCCGGTCTGCTGAATCGCGGACTGCGCGCTCTTGAGGTCCTTGCCCGAATAGACGACCGGACCGCTGGCATCGTAGGCCGTCTTCGACACGTACGCTTCCGCATCGGCCTTCTGCTTGGCGGTGGCGTTGGGAGCGCTCAGAACGGCGAGCGCGCCTTCGGCCTTTTGCGCAACTTCGGGCGGCACGATCTTAAAGGCGAGAACGGCAACTTGTTTGAGGACCGCTTCGGCTTGCTCCGGGTCGCGAACGTTTGGCAGCTCGACGAGAATGCGGTCGGTACCGATCTTGCTGATCGTCGGCTCCGCGACGCCCAGACCGTTGATGCGGCGTTGGATGACTTCGATCGTCTGCTCCTGGACCTGCGAGGTGATCGTGGGTACGTCCTCGGTCGGATAGAGCTGCAATAGCAAGCGAGAGCCGCCTTGCAAATCGAGACCCAGATGGATCTTCTCCGAAATCGGAAACACAGCCCAGGCCGACAGCGCGACCACAGCGATGAGAACGAGCGCCTTCAGCGGCGTCTTGAGGTTATTCCAGTTCATCTACGTCCGGGGGGCCTAGCGCACACGAGCGGCCCTGGCAGAACTGCCGGGCCGTCGAGATTAACCTTGCAACGGTATCAAGCCTGCCCCGCACTGTCAACGAGAAGAGGCGTCGCGAGGTCCGCCCTTTTTCGCCTAGGCAACCGCCGGCGTGGCCAACAGGGCGCGGCTAAGGATTTCGACCGGCCGTAGCGCTAGTTCGGGCGGAAGCTCGTGATAGGCGTAGACGTCCACGTCGACGCCCGAGCGCTGGAGCAACTCGGCGAGAACCGGACGCAGCGCCGCGCCGCAAACGACGGATCGGCGGCCTTGCGTTACCGCGCCCGCGAAAGCGGCGATGCGATCGCGAATTGCGAGCGCCAACACGGGATCGAGCGACTCGCCCGCGCGTTCGAGATCGGCATCGAACACCAGCGGCTCCAAACGCGTGATCCCGCTACGCCGCAACTGATCGCAAACGGCCGCGCGACGTCCCGCTTCGGCAAGATCGCGCGGATCCCGCGACCCCGTTTCCAACATCGCCTCGAGAACGGCTACCGGATCGCGCGGCCAAACGCGCTCGCGCAGCATCGTTTGGATCGCGCGATGAACCGCGCCGATCGGCAATCCGTCGCTTCCGACGTCTTTAACGAGCGAGGGGAACCGCGTGCGCAAATGCTCGAGCAGCGTTTGCACTTCTTGGCGTCCGACTAAGTCGGCGGCATGGGCGCGTGCGATTTCGGCCAGGTGCGATCCGACGATCGAGATCGGATCGAAGACCAGCGCGCCGGCTTCCGTCGCACGGTCGCGGCGCGAGGGCTCGATCCAAACCGCCGGCAGTCCGTAAACCGGTTCGCGAGCTAAGGCTCCGTCGAGCGTTCGTAGAACGCGTTCGTCGGCGACGGCACAGAGGCGCTCGAGATCCAGACGTCCCTCGCCGACGATGCGATCGCGGATCCGGATGGCGTAGGTCTGCGGGTCGCGGCTCAGGTCGTCGCGCAGCCTCACGCCGGGCAACACGATGCCGATGTCGCCGGCCAGCGCGCGGCGAACTTCGCCGACGCGATCGAGCAGCGCGTCTGCCGCGGGCGCCGCGAGCAACGGCGCCAACTCCAACCCTACGTCCACCGAGACGGGGTCCACGCCCACCAGGCCCAGGGCTAACTCCGGGCGGCGCATCGCCTGTCGCTTGGCGCGAGCCGCTTGCGCGCGCTGCTCCGCCGCGTACTGCGTGCGTCTTCTCTGTGCGGCTTGACCGAGCGCAAACGCGCATGCGGCCAGCGATAGAAAGACCGGCATCGGTAGCGCCGGCACGAATGCCAGCGCGACCAACAGGCCGCCGGCGCTTCGCAGAACGTCCGGACGGCTGAAGAGCTGGGCGGCTAAATCGGTTCCCAGCGCCCCGTCGCTCGCGACGCGCGTGACCATCATGCCCATCGCGATCGAGATGAGGAATGCCGGTAGCGTCGTTACGAGGGCGTTCCCGATCGACAGCAGCGCGAACGTGTCGACGGCCTCGAGCGGCGACATTCCGTCGTAGATCGCGCCGACCGCCACGCCGCCCGCGAGGTTGAGAGCGACGATCACCAACGCGGCGACGGCGTCGCCTTTAACGAATTTGCCTGCGCCGTCCATCGCTCCATAAAAGTCGGCTTCGCGTTGGACGTTTTCGCGTTTGATACGGGCTCCCTCGACGTCGAGCGCACCTGCATGGACGTCGGCGTCGATCGCCATTTGCTTTCCGGGCATCGCGTCGAGGGTGAAGCGCGCGGCGACTTCCGCGACCCGCTGCGATCCGCTCGCGATGACGACGAACTGGATCGTTACGAGGATGACGAACACGATAATGCCGACGATCAGATTTCCGTGTACGACGAATTCGCCGAAAGCGGGAATGAGGGCGCCGACGGCGCCGGGGGTCGATCCTTGCGTCAGGATCAGCCGGGTTGCCGATACGTCCAGCGACAGCCGGAACAGCGTTGCCAGCAGCAGCGCGGGAGCGAACGCCGAAAACTCGAGCGGATCTTCTACGGTTACCGACAGCAATAGGACGAGCGCCGAGCCAAAGATGTTGACCGCCAGCAGGACGTCCAGCAGCCATGGGGGCAGGGGAACGATGAGAATTGCGACGACGGCCAGCAGCAGCGCGGCGAAAACGTAAACTTGTGCGCGCCGCATCAAGGAGCCTCGAGTAGTTCGCCCGCGCGAATCAACGCCGATACGACGGCCGCTACCGCAACGTAGTGCGCGTGCGGGATCGGATCGCCCGGCCGCGCTTCGCGATAGAGCGCTCGCGCGAGAGCGGCGTCTTCGATGACCGGAATATCGTAGCGCGCGGCCAGCTCGCGTACGCGCAGCGCTCCCGTTCCCTGGGCACGAACGAGAACGAACGGTACGGGCACGACCGGAGGGCGGTACTCCAAGGCGACCGCCACGTGCGTAGGATTGACGACGACGAAGGCGGCTCGCTTTACGTTGGCGATCGAGCCGCGCACGAAATCCCGGTGCATGGTGCGGCGCCGCCCGCGCGCGTGCGGGTCGCCGTCTTGCTCTTTGCTTTCGCGCTTAAGTTCGGCGAAACTCATGCGCAGGCGCCGTAACCACGACCGTCTGGCTTGGGCGAACTCAACCAACGAGAACGCCGCTCCGACGGCGCACGCGCTCAAGCAAGCGTGTTGCGCGCCGGACCAGGCCGCTGCGGCCACCGCGCCGCTTCCGTTCGCGCCGATCGCCGCCAGCACGCCGCCCACCGCCGGCCACATCGCCAGACCGCCGAAGACGAACGCGGCAATCGCCCTCAGCCCGTGCGCGACGCTCTCTCGCGAAAACGTACGCTTAGCGCCTTCGATCGCACCGAGCCGTTCGAATTTGATCGAGATCGGTACCAGGCGAAAACCGCCGGTTTGCAACAAGCTTGCGGCGGTGCCGCTCGCCGCCGCGCACGCGCACGGCGCGGCGGCCATCCCGAGTAGGCCGAGCAACGCGGCTCGATCGCCGGCGCCGCGGGCAGCTGCGGTCACGGCATCGCTTGCGCACGCACCGAACCACGGAACGATCGCGATCGTGCAGGCTACGGCCGCCAGAAATCCGACGTTCGCCGGCAGCTCGCCCGCACGAGGCGAATCGCCGTCACGCTTCGCCTTTTCGATTCGCGCAGGCGTCGGCTCGAAGCCCTTGTCGCCGCTATCGTTCACGGTGCGGCGGGCAGAAAAACGACCGGGTACTGCGCGCGCGACGCAATTCCGGAAATTACGATGGCGGTAGCGATCAGCGCGGCGCCGAACACGAGGGGAAACGAGAGCGTGAAGCTGGCGAAACGCGGAATCGTTCGCCCGAGCGCACCCAAAGCGACTTGAACGACGAAGGCCAGCGCAATTGAGGGCGCCGCAATCGCCGCGCCCGTGGCGACGACCGCATCGGCGTATCGCATCGCAAACGGAAGCCATGCGTGAGCGTCGACGCCACTACCAACGGGTATTACGTCGAACGATCGCGCGAAGCCGAGGAGCGTGTAACGATAGGCGCCCAGCAGAAAGAACCCACCGGTGAACGCCAGAGACCACAGACGCCCATAGCCGCTGGGAGCGACGAGCTGGACGTTGGGAGCGACGGCACGAACCCCGACGTAGTCGTCGATGGCGCGGCCGCCCGCATACGCGCCGTCGTAGATCGCCGCGGCGGCGATTCCGATCGCGCTTCCCAAAACGAGCTCCCGCACTAAGGCCGCGACGAAGCGCAGGCCGGAGACGTCCGCGAACGACGCGTGGACGCCGGGCGCGATGGCGAGCGCGAGGAAGAGCGCGAGCCCCGCGCGGACCGGCGCGGGAACGCTCGGGTGCGCGAAGCCGGGCGCTCGAAACGCAAACCCGGCGCAACGCGCCAGGACCAGCAGCGTCACCGCGATCAAGGCGTCGAAACGAGAGCCGGGATCGCGTTCACCGCATCGGCGAAGAGCCGCGCGCAGGCGTGCATCGCGCTACTACCGAGTATGGCGGCCACGAACGCGACGGCCAGCAGTTTGGGAAGCAACGTGAGCGTCTGTTCCTGGACCTGCGTCGCGGCTTGCACGATGGCAACGATCGTTCCGACCGCAGCCGCGAGTGCGAGGACCGGCAGCGCGAGCAGCGCCGCTACGATCAACGTTTCGCGAAGCAGTCCGTCGAAGGCTTCCATCTCGCGACTGTAGACGCGCCGCTTTGCCGCAGCATGACCGCCGGGCTATCGCGGCGCGAAGCGGTCGGCGCAGCCGTTTGACGAATACGGGCCCGTGATGCTGGGATTCTCACGCTGCGCATCGCTCGCGGCCTGCCTCTCCTTGACGCTCGTTCCGGCCGCCGCGCGTTCGCAGCAAGCCGGCGCTCCCATGGCGGGCTCGGCCTGCGGTCAACCGGCCGCGACGACCTCGCTCCGGGTCGGCGCCGTTCTTGGAACCAGCGAAGTCGACGGCGTCCCGCACTCGCGTACGGTGCTTGACATGAACGCGATCGTCGCAACGACGAACGGAGCGGTCGCCGGCACGGCAGGGCTCGTTACGATCGGTTGGGTGTATCGCGACGACCAGCACAACTTTTGGTTTCAGAAAGTGACGGACGCTCCGCTCGATCTCTCGTTAGGCGGATCGCCGTTGCGCGACATCATCGCCCGTTCTTTCGGCGTACCACGGGCCATCGGGCCGGCTGCGTTGCCGATGGGGATCGGGCCCGGCGACTTGGACGCGCACTTGCTGGCGGCCCCGTGCTTCGCCTTGGGCGACCGCTTCTACCCGAACGAGATTACCCCGCCGAAGCCGCCGTAATTGGTTGCCACGCGCTCGACGCCAGCAGCGACGATACGATCGCACGCGTCGCGGGGGACTTGTTGAGCGTGTAAAAGTGAATTCCGGGTGCGCCACGCCGCAGCAGGTCGATCGACTGCATCGAAGCGTAGGCAACGCCGAGGTTTTCGATCGCCATCAGATCGCCGCGGCGCGCTTCCAGCTCGACGCGAAGTTTGGGCGGGATCGTCGCCCCGCACATTGCCGTAAAGCGTTCGATCTGCTCGTAGTTGGTGATCGGCATGATGCCGGGAAGGATCGGGACCCGGATGCCCACCCGGCGCGCGCGATCCACGAAATCGAAGAAGGCATCGTTGTCGAAAAAAGTCTGACTGACGAGAAATTCGGCGCCGGCGTCGACCTTTCGTTTGCAGTTCTCGACGTCGGCTTCTTTGGAAGAAGCCTCCAGATGTTTTTCGGGGTGGCACGCGGCACCGATGCTGAAATCGTAGTTATTCGAAATCATCGCAATCAGCTCGTCGGCGTATGCGAAGCCGCCCGGCGCGAGCGGCGGCGAGCCGTCCTGCGGGGGATCGCCCCGCAATGCGAGCACGTTCTCGACCCCGGCCCGCGAGAGCTCGTCGAACAGGTCGCGCAGCTGCGCCCGGTTCGCGCCCATGCACGTCGCGTGCGCCATGACCGTGAGACCGATCTCCTGCTGAATCTGCTTAGCCAGCTCGACGGTTCGCGTTCGCGTGGATCCCCCGGCCCCGTACGTGATGGAGACGAAGGCCGGACGGAGCGGCACCAGCGCCTCGATCGTATCGAAAAGGCGCTGCGAGCCCGCTTCATCTTTGGGCGGAAAGAATTCGAAGGAAAAGAACGGCCGCTGGGTTGCAAGCGCTTCGGCTATACGCATCGGACGGATGTTATCGAAAGCTGCCCGCCACGCCTCCGCAGACGAGCGCCCAACCGTCGACCATGACGAAGAGCAGTAGCTTCACCGGCAACGAGACGACCGGCGGGCTCAACATGACCATCCCCAAGCCCATCAGCATCGCCGCCACGGAAAGGTCGATCGCGACGAACGGCAAGTAAAGCGCGAATCCGATCGCAAACGCATTGCGGAGCTCGCCGACGACGAACGCCGGCACCAGTACTTGAAAAGAAACGTTCCGGGGTACCGCGGGACTTTCGTGCGCGACTCGTTCGAACAGCGCGACGTCGCTGGCTCGCGTCTGCCTCAGCATGAACGCACGGAGCGGCGCGCCGGCACGATTCACGGCTTGGGACGGCGTCAGCTTTCCTTCCGAATACGGCTGGAGGGCCTCGGCGTCAATCCTCTGCAGCGTCGGGGACATGACGACGAACGTTAGTACCAGCGCGATGCCCGTGATGACGGTGTTGGGCGGAAGCGCAGAGGCGCCGATGGCGGACCGCACGAGCGACAAGACGACCGCTATTCGCACGAACGACGTGCACATGACCAGTAGGAACGGTACGAGGCCGAGCACTGTGAGTCCGGCGAGTACTTCGAGCGGAAGACCAGCCCGGCCATGGCTGGTGGCCACGGCAAGCAATCCGTCCACTCCGCTAACCGGTCCCGCGCACGATTTCGACGATTCGTATCGCGAGGTTTTCGTCGACGGCGACGATCTCGCCGCGTGCCACGACGGTATCGTTGACCAGCACGTCTACCGGCTCGTTCACCGCCCTCGAAAGTTCGACGACCGACCCTTCCCCGAGCTCGAGAATCTGTTTGATCAGCATCGTACAAGAACCAAGCTCGGCGCGCAGCTCGAGCGGAAGATCCATCAGAATTCCCAAGCCGGCCGTCTCTGCCGATCCGTTGCCGGCCGTCACGCGACGCACCGCCCCATTTCTACGCGCAAAGCGAACCGGCCGTCGCGAGCGCCGATTTCCCCCGCCGCCAAGCGACGGGATCCCACCAACAAGCGCGCGCGCAGTGTCCCCCGTCCTATCACCACATCGTCTCCGGGCCGCAGGTCCGCCAGGCGCCGCGCGTCGACGCAAGCGGCTCCACCGACCACGCGCGCCGCTACCGCAACGCCAAGGAGGTCTTGCGCCCGTATGTGTATCGAGGGCGGTGGATCCGGTTCGCGCGCAAGCGCGATTCCAATACGCGCCTGCGCGGGACGCTCGAGTTGGATTTCAAAATACGTCGCGAAGCCGGCGATCGTTGCTATCGGCTCGGGACTGGCGCCCTGGCGGTCCAGCGTCCCGCAGACGCTCTGAAGATTGCCCGCGATCGCGGCCACGACCCGTCGCAACACCTCGGCTTCGATCGGTGAAAGCGGTGGATCGGCCGCATCGCTTTCGCAACGCTCGCCCTCCCCGAACGCGGCCCACGCGAGAGCGCGCGCGTCCCCGCTGCGCAAAACGATCGCTCCATCGCTCGTGCCGCCCCGCACGCGCCATGCAAAAGCGGCGCGCGTGATGGCGGTCCATGCGTCGCCCGACGGTAAGCACGGCTCGAAAAGGCGCAGCGTCACCGGCGTCGCGAGCAATGCGCCCAACGTTTCGCGAACGCCGCTTGCGACCACACACGCCGCCGCCAGCGGCAGAGCGGACCGTGAATCAAATCGCGCTGGGCGCAGCCGCCGGCCGTTCGCGCGAACGCTTTCGTCGCCGAACGTGAGATATTTCACTTCAGCAAATCCATCGTCGTCTTCTTTAGCGAGCCCTGCGCGCGCTGCGCCGCCTGTAACGCATCGAAGGCGAGATACGCGTCTTGGAGGTGCGTGAGGCTCGCGTCGAGATCGACGCGGCTCCGTTCGCGGCGCATCGCTTGCACCGGACGAAACGTTCCGTCGCCGGGGCGTCCCACGTGCGGAAGCACGGCGCCCGGCGCCGACAGCGTCGTCGGACCCGCCGGCGTTAAGCGCGTGGCGGCCGGAAAGCGCGCCAGAGCGATCCGGCCCACCGCAACTCGCTGCCGTTCGCTCGCGCCCGAAAGCGGGTCGATCGCGACGCGAACGTACGCGAGCGTCCCGTCGGCCTCGACGCGCACTTCGCGAACGCGCCCGAGCGCGGCGTCGACTTCGTTCACGCGTAGCGGGGCGAGCACGCCCGTTTCCGACGCAAAACCGAGAACCGGGATATCGTTCCCGGAAACGAGCACGTCGCCGCGAACGGAGAAAGTGCCGTCGCGCGTGTAACGCCGTTCGCCCGAGGCGTCGGAGACGACAAAATACGCGTCTTCCGGGGCCGCGACTGACAGCGGGTCGAGCACGGCGCGCGAAGTCGGACCCGGCGTAGCAACGTCGTCGAAAGCCGGCACGGCTCCCGGCGTGTAGGCGCGCATTACGTCCGCACCGCGTTGCGCGATCCGATCCAGCGCGTCGGAAATTGCAGGATTGATCAGCACGGTGCTTCTCCTATCTCGCTCGCTTCGACGGCGACGCCTTGTAAAGCAAGGGCATAGCGCGCTTGAGCCAAGGCTCGGGCGACCGTCGCGCGCGCTGCCGGAACGCACAGCGCCACGAGCCGGACGCGGCCGCCCACGCTCTGCAGCATCACGTGAACGCGCCCGCCGTCCGAGCCCCCAACGTCAAACGTCGTCCTGCGCGCGGCCGCGCGCGGATTCAGGAACGCGGCCTCGATGCGGCGTGCGAGATCGCAACGCGGTGCGCGCCGCTCTACCGCGGGCACGCCGGCGCGCGCCTTCTGCGCGGCCTCTCGCGGGCGCGAAGCGCTCGAGCCGTCCCGCTTCTCGACGGAACGAAAACGCGCGATGCATTCGTTCGCGCGCCTTCGCACGGCGGGCCTCTGCGGCGAGGGCGCGCCGCCCGCGCCGGCCCGCACGCCGGCCTGGGCGTGCAGCGCCGAATACCAGGCCTGGGAAAGCGCGCGCCGGTCGATCGCTGCAATCGGTGCGCTCAGAATGCTCGTCGCGAGCCTCTGCATCGTGGTCGTCATGCGACGATGCTAAGCGCGCGAGGTGAACGCCCGGTGTCCGCCTTACGGCTTGGGTATGGACTCGTAGATCGGACGATAGCGCCCGTCGTCGAAGTCGCGCGCGCGGTCCAGGTAAATCTGCGCGTTGGAAAGATCCAACGTCATGACGAAATTGTCGAGCACGCCGTGGCCGATGTTTCCGGCATCGTTGCGGTCGGCGAACGCTCCCGCGCTCTCCAGGATGACGTTCGTGTAGCGATTGAACATCTTGAACGGTCCGATGTCGAGCTCCGACACGATCGCGCTCACCGCCGAATTCGATCCGCCGACGCCGCGATTATTGACCTCGCCACCGCCCGCGTACTGAACCAGGCCCGGATGCGCATCGGAGAACGGGCCGAACACCAAGAGGTCGTATGCGTTCCCGGTGTCGACCACAAAGCGGCCGCTGACGCCGTTGAGCTGCCCCTCGACCTCGGGTAACGAACGATCGGTCTCTACCGGCAACGCTTTGCCGACGGGCGGAAGCGACCCCGGCTTGGCGATGGTCATCTCGAGTTTGTCCGGGTCGATACGCACTTCGGCGGCCGCGAAGAAAGGATAGCCGAGAATCCCGTCCATCGGGATTTCGCTGTCGGCGATGCCGCCTAGGCTGACTACCGTCGCGACCCTCAACGGAAGATGCGCGGCACCGACGTCGATCCCGTCGAGATCGACGACGCCCAGAGCTTCGACTCGCCTCGCTCCGCGAACCTCGAGCTTGCCTTGCGGAACGATTCCGAGCGTGTCGGCCGTCTTCGGATCCAGTACCACGCTTTGCGAGCCCGTATCGATCAAGAACATGAATTGATGGCCGTGAATCGAGACCGGGACGAACAGCAGCCCGGCGTGTTCCCGCAGCTTGACGGTTACCGGCGTCGCGAGGTCAACCGTGGGACCTTGCAGTGGCGCGAATATGGCCGGATCGATCGGGTGGTCGACGGAGACGCCCGTGACGCGCGACACGACGTCGTATTGCCTGTCGCCGGACGACTCGGAAACGACGTACGGAACGAGCGCTCCGTCAACCACGCGATAGTCGTCGTAGTCGATCTTTTGCGCCGAATCGCCTTCGATGTAAGCCTCCTCGTCGATCATCCAGGTCGTCGCATCAAACGAAACGAGGAACGGTTCGCCGCCGGGAGGCGCGACGCGCAGCTGCCAGACGTCGCGTCCGGTGTCGAGTTTCGTGCGGCCGGCGACCGTCACGAACTGTAGGTTGCTTGCCAGCATGTTGGAATCGATCAGGTCTTCGGTGTGCGCGTCGCGCATCAGAAGTCCGCGCAGCTCGCGCACGTCGCCGTCGGCATTTTGAACGTATTCGCGACCACCGATCCGCAAATCGCGTTGCACGCGCGACCCAAGCATGTCGTCACGACGCTCGCGATCGCCCTCTTGCCACGTCCTAAACGTCCCGTTCAGGCCCAAGCCCGAGAGCGTTCCGTTAACCACCAGCGTTTGTGGGTCGTGAACGTGCCGCGCCCCGATCGCGGCGTCGTGCGCGCGAATGATTTCGGCAGCCGTCAGCGTCGCGGTCGCCATCGCGGACGGCGCGACGGGTGTTTGCGCCGTCAGCAGGACGGCTGCAAGCGCAAGGAGGTGGCTAGGGCGCGCCGCGCTCTCCGTATTTCTTGTAGGCCGCGAGGACGTTTCGAACGTAGGCTTGCGTTTCTCCGTAGGGCGGGACGTCGTCGTACTTCTCGACGGCACCGGGACCTGCATTGTAGGCCGCGACCGCCAGGCGTACGTTATTATGAAAACGGTCGAGAAGCCCCCGAACGTAACGGGCACCTCCAAAAATACTCTGCCCGGGGTCGTACCGGTCGGTCACGCCCAGCGAAGCCGCCGTCGCCGGCATCAGCTGCATGATTCCGGCGGCTCCGGCGGCCGAGGTCGCCTGCGGGTCGAATCCGGACTCTTCCGACGCGATCGCCTCGAGCAGGTTCGGATCCACCTTCCAGGCGGCCGCGTCCCTCTGAATGAGCGCCCGGAATGCGGCGGGATCCGGGCCGGAATGCGACGGCGACGTCGCCGCGGGCGATGCCGGGGCCGCCCCTTCGATGACGGCCATCCGCCGTTCGACCGCGGCGACGTCGCTAGGGAGTTCCAAGGTCCGCTCTCAGAGCAGAAGCGAGGCTTTGGAGCTGGGCGAGCGTTACCTCCGGTTCGACGGTTGCCCCGTCTTGGCAGAGAAACGCTTCGATGCCCTCCTCGGCGGACAAAGCGCGCGCGAGCTCGTCGCCGGCGCTCGCAACTCCGAGCAGCCGCGCGTCCGCCGTGCGGTCGAGCAGAGCGATGGCCGTCCGCACCGTTCGAGCGTCGGAGGCATGCGCGGGGGAAAGCACGTCCCGCGCGGTGCGGCTGGCGCTGGCCGGCACGTCGATTGCTGGAAATTTGCCGGCCACCGCGCGCGCGGTCGCGAGTTGCACGTGGCCGTCCAGTAGCGAGCGCGCGGCTTCGCAGACCGGGTCGCGGTCGTCCCCGTCGGCCAGAACCGTCACCACCAGCGTGATCGTGCCGCACTCAAACGAACCCGCGCACTCGACCAAGCGCGCGAGTTCGGCAAATACGCTCGGTGGAAATCCGCCTCTCCCGACGCTTTCGCCCGCTCCGACGCCGAGTTCGCGCAGCGCGCCGGCGGCCCGCGCTAGGCTGTCGAGAACCAGTAAGACGTCCAAACCCCGGCGGCATAACGCTTGCGCCTGAGCCATCGCGACGCGCGCGGCGCGCCAGCGCTCGGCCGCGGTTCGGTCCCCGGTCGCGCACACGATGGTCGTGCGCGGATTCGCAGCCTCGACGGCGGCGCGTGCTTCGCGCCCGCGCTCGCCAACCAATGCCACGACGGTCGCGTCGGCGTGCGCTCCCTCCAGCAAGAGGCGCAACAACGTCGTCTTGCCCAAACCGGCACTGCCGAAGATGCCGATGCGCGCGCCTCTGGCCATCGGCAACAGGCCGTCGATCGCGCGAATTCCCGTCCAAAACGGTACGATTCCGTTTATGCGACGCGCGAGCGACGGGGCCGCATTCTCGACGGAACGCAGCGGCCCCGCCAAGAGCGCGCCACCGTCCAGCGGACGGCCGCAGCCGTCGATGGTTCTTCCCAGCGCGCACGTCCCAAGCGGCAAACGCCGCGCGCCGGCGTCAACCCAAACTTCCGCGCCGCCGACTATTTCGTCGCTGCCGCCGTGCAGCGCGACGACGACGCCTCCCGAGTCGAAGGCCCTTGCGGTTCCGATCGCCGACGAGCCGCCGCGTAGCGCGATGCGGACGCTCTGGCCGATACGAGCCGAAGGCAACGCGGCACGAACGTAACCGTTGCGGACCTCGAGAACGCGCCCACGCGAGATCACGCCGACTCCCAGCCGGAAATTACCTCCGCCAATCGAGCGCCCAACGTAGCGTCGATCGTTCCGCTCGCGACGTCGATGGCTGCGTCCCCGCGCCGCAAGGCCGGATCCCCCCGAACGGGCAGATCGCATTGCGTCAAGGTACGAACCTCCGACGGGTGGACGCGAATCGTTACGACCTCCTGAGCCTCCGCGCGTTCGAGCGCACGAATGACGATCGCGCGCACGTCAACGGGGGCGAGCTCGAGCTCCCGCGCGACAATCGCCGTCGCGACGTCGCGCAGAACGTGCGCCAACTCCGCGTCGAGCGCGTCCGCAAGAGCGGCGCGGAAAAGGCGCGCGTCGCGCAAGGCATCTTTCAACGATTCCGCCGCAGCGGGCGCGCACGCGTCCGCACTTTCGGTTTCGACGACGGCCGCGCCGGATGCCCCCGGCGCAGCGTCACCCGGTTGCGCTCCGAGCAGCCGCGCGATCGGTACGAACCCTTCGGTCGCGTCAGCCATAAGGACCCAGGACGTCGGCGGCGGTGGGCACGAGCGGCCCGACGCGGCGTTGCATGCGGCGAACGATCGCCTCGCGTTCGTGAGCGGGATAGAGCTCGAGCACGGCAGCAGCAGTGGCGGCTGGCAACGCGCTGATAATCGCAGCGGCTGCGTGGGCCGGTTCGTTGACCAACGCGCCGTGCACGCGCGCCGGCTCGATCCCCGTCAGCGCGACCGAGCGCCGCGCGATCTCGCCACGCCGGCTGAGATGCCGCAGCGCGCGCGCAATCGGACGCACCAGATAGCGGGCCGCCGCGACGATCGATATCGCCACCATTAAGGCCGGTACCAGCGAGACGAACGCGCCGTACATCAACCACCTGCCGCTACTATTCGAATGCACCGGCGGCCGGTCGAATGCGACCGCTTGCACCGAGAGATCGTCGCCGCGGCGAGCGTCGTAGCCCACGACGGCTGAAGCCAGCTCGCGCACCTTCGTAAGGTCAATCGATCGCGCGGCGTCGACGAACACCGCGGTCGAAACGCGCGAAACGCCTCCGGCGGCCGTCGTCGATGTCGTTTCGCGCACGTCGCTCCCGCGGTCGGCGCGATCGCCCCGCTTTTCGTAGCGCTTACCGTCGCCGGAGTACGTTTCCGTGAACCCATCCTGAGCGATCGCGGTAGTTCCGACTGGCGATCGAACGACTTCGTGCTGCGACGTCGCATTCCGATCGAGGTCGGCACGCACGCGCACGATCGTCGCGCCGCTACCGAACGCGGCGTCGAGCGCCGATTGTAGCGACGCCTGCAGTTGCACCGCGTCGGCGCCTTTTTCGCCGCCTTCGTCGCCCAGCGCCACCCCCCGATCGTCCAGGATCGTAACGCGGCTGAGGTCTAGACCGGCGACGCCGGATGCGACGAACGCCCGGATGCCGGAGATCGCTTCCGGAGACAGCCGGTCGCCGGGCCGGAGCCATAGGCGAACGCTCGCGCGCGCGTCGCGCGCCGCGTCGCCGGCAAACTCGGCCGGTTTGGACGGCGCGATGATGACGCGGGCGTCTTCGACGCCGTCAACCGATCGCAACGCGAGCTCGATGTCGCCGGCGAGACCCGCGCGCGTACGCTCGTCGATCACCTCGGGAGGCGTTAGCACGCCGACTCCGGCCAACGCCTCGGCGCTGCCCTCGACGTGCGCGTGCGGGACGCCCGAGAGCGAGAGCCTCAGCAGCAGTTCGCTGTGCCGGGATGCATCTACGATAACGTTATCGGGCGCCGGCGCGAAGGGCACGTTCCACTCCGCTAGCCGCTCCTCGACTTCGTCGAGTTGCTCGGGTCGCAGCGATGCCGAAAAGAGCGCGACGCGCGGAGCATGCGCGATCGCAGCTGCGACGATCGAGCCCGCGATCGCGAGAGAGACGGCCGCGAGGATCGCAACGCGCAGCGGACGCGCGAGCACGTTCCAGCGCGCGAATATTTGCGCCGCGACCTGCGCGTTCATACTTGCATGTTGAGGATCGATTGCGCCGCCTGCACGCTGCGCTGCGCCGTCGCGCTTGCCACGGCGAGCGCTACGTCGGCGCGCGCCCGCCCGTAGACGGCTGCCTGCAGGCTCCCGCGCCCCGACGCAAAGGCGTCTTCGGCGTCCTGGGCGTCCCCGAGGGCATCGCCCAGTGCGTCGAGTGCCTGGGCAAATTCGCCCGCGTTCGCCGGCGCGCCGGCCGGAAAAGCGTTACCGGTATCCGGGACCAGTAAGTCCACTCTCATAGGCGCTCCAGGTCCACGGTCTTCTCGGCGAGCTGCTTGCCGAGATCGAAGAGCGATGCGTCCGACTCGTACGAGCGCGACGCGTTCATCGCCGCAATCATTTCCGTGATGACGTCCACGTTGGTTCCGCGCTCGATCCGTTCGCCGGTGAACGAAACGACGGGTTCGCCGTCGCCGTCGTCGAGCAACGCGAACTCGGGCACGGCCCGGGCGTAATTCCCATTCGGGCCCGCCGCTTCGGCGGCAGCCACGTTGCGGGCGACGACGTCGAGCGCAGCGCGCTGCGCGTCCATCGCGCTGGCGGACGCGTCGAGCAAATCGAAACGACCCACGGTCATTTCGCGACCTGCTTGATCTCGGCTAGGCGGGCGTGCACCGCCGCGAGCAGCGCTTCGCTAAAGAGCACGGCTTGCGCGGCTGAGGCCATCGCGGCATCGGCCGCCCGCCCGCCGGCACCGGCATTTGCTCTGGCGACGAGCGCTTGCGCGTCGAAGACCCGGTCGCGCGCTGCATCGAGCCCACCTTGGAGAGAATCGGCGACGTCAAACATGCAGCGACTGTAAGACGCTGCGATGAACGCGAGGAGTCGGCGAGGTTACCGGGGTGTAAGCGATCGCGCCCGGGGCAGGCCCTCCGCGTCGAGCGGGATGCCGAGCATCAGGCGCGTGACTTCGTCGTAATTCGCGATGCCGGCTGCGATGCGGTTCGTCTTCAAGTACTGGCTGTACGCACCCCAGGAAATGTGCGCGAGGCGGTTGTTAACGTTGCGTGCGTTCCGCTCCCGAAGCGCGCGGAAATCTTCCCAAACCAATGGCACGAAATCGGTTCGCGCGTAGTGTGCCTTCGGCGGCAGGTATGTGAAGAGTTCGAACCAGCCGGAGTAGCGCACCGCGGGATCCTTGGAACGCAAACACGTGACGATCGCCAGATAGTTGGCTTCGTCCTCTCGCGCATAAGCGCCGACGTGGCTCCATTCGTGCGAGAGCGAAAACGGCCGCTCGAACCAAAGCAAATCCGACGCAAGTTGGACCGTCAGGAAGAACGGATTGATGAAACCGCTCGTGCCGGTGGCGTTCATGAACGGATTGGCGATCGTAGGCTTGGCCGGACCGACCAGCGGCGCCCAATCGTTCCCGGCGCGACCGACGACGGGATACCAAGCAGCGGCGAGGGCATCGAGATCGAGCGGTTCGGCGGCGCGCGCGTGTGCGGCGGGCGCGAGCGCGTTCATCTCGGCCATGGCTCGCGTTCGTAGCGCGTCCGCGGCCTGAGGTTCCACGCGACGTGCGTCGTATGCCAGCCGCGTTTCGACCGGCGAGCGTTGGTAGTTCCACCCCCACGAGACCTCGAACCACACCGCAAACAGCGCGAGGATGGCGAGCGCGTCCACCAAAGCGCGCCAGTCGCGCAGCGCGACGATCCGCCATACGATGAGACCCACGGCGAGCAGCCCGGCCAAATCGCCCAGCGACCATGGGAGCGCTCCCGAAACCGGAGCGACGGCACGCTGCCAAACGGGATAGATGCCGTTTGCGTACGTACCGTCAACCCACGCCGGCGGCGGAGCGAGCAGCACGGCCGCCGCACCCAGCACGATCGCGGCTAAGCGCGAGATAATCCAAAAGGAGCCGCCCATAAGGCGACTCCTTTCGACACCGGACCGCGGGTTGACTATGCGGTCGATTAGCGCTTGCTAAACTGGAAGCGTTTGCGGGCGCGCTTGCGGCCGTACTTCTTCGATTCCTTTTCGCGCGGATCGCGGGTGAGGAAGCCTTCCTTGCGGAGCACCGCTTTGAACTGCTCGTCCATCTCGACCAGCGCGCGCGCGATGCCGTGACGGACCGCGCCGGCTTGACCGGTCACGCCGCCGCCTTCGGCCTTCACGTTGATGTCGACGCGGCCCGTGGTCTGCGTCGCTTCGAGCGGCTGACGCACGATCTGGCGCAACTGCGGACGCGGGAAATAATCGTCGATCGGCTTCTTGTTGATCGTAATGACGCCCTGGCCCAAGGTGAGCTTCACGCGGGCGATGGCACGCTTACGGCGGCCGGTGGCTTGAATGACGTCGCTCAAACTATCTCCTAGAACAGCGGCTGCGGCTTTTGCGCATCGTGCGGATGCTGCTCGCCGGCGTAAACTTTAAGGCGATTCAACCGTTCGCCGCGCATGCGGTTGCCGGCAAGCATGCCGCGCACTGCCTCTTCGACGAGGCGAGTCGGGTGCTTGGCGTGCACCTCTTGCGCGGTCTTCTCTTTAAGGCCGCCCGGATATCCGCTGTGGCGCCGGTAGATTTTGTCTTGCCACTTGTTTCCGCCCAGTTCGATCTTGTCGGCGTTGATCACGATCACGTGATCGCCGTCGTCGATATGGGGCGTCCACGTCGGCTTGTGCTTGCCCGAGAGCGCGCGTGCGATACGCACCGCCAGCGTGCCGAGCCGTTGCCCAGACGCGTCGACGATGTACCAATCGTGCTGAGTTTCTTCCGTCTTCTGCTGATACGTACGCACTGCGATCCTTAATTGAGCGAAGTCGCGACTCTGGGTGAACGGCGCCATGCCGTCCCGTTTTTGAGAGCAACTCGAGCATCTTACCCGGGGCGCCGGAGTTCCGTCAAGCGATTTCTGCGATCCGAATATGCTTGACAACTCATTGAACCGTCAACTATTATCGAACCCTATGGAAACGGCACCTCTGGAAGCGCTCCTCGAACTCTCCCGGGCGGCGGCGGCAACGTCCCGCGAGCTGGACGGCCACGGCCTGAGTTTCTCCGAACTCCGGCTGCTGCGTGCCGTCGCCGCCGCGGCCGAAGGCCGTACCCGCCCCGGAGATCTCGCCGCCGAGCTCTGTGTGACGGCCTCGGGGGTCACCCGTGCCATCCTTCCGCTCGAAAAGCGCCACATCGTCGCGCGGACGCCGGACGGTCGCGACGGACGCGCATCGCTGGTGAGTTTGACCCCGTCGGGCGCCGAGTTACTGGCCGAGGCCGAAGCGACCGCGGCTCACACTGCGCAGCGTCTGTTGCGGCGTCTAAGCCTTGGACAGACGCGCCAGCTTCAACGGCTCCTTGGCGATATTCCACCGGGCGGTGCGAACAGGGGCGGCTCCGCAAAGGAATCGTAGCCGTCCGGGTAGCGCACGCCCGCCAGGTAAAGCCCCTGCGGCGGCGCGGTATGCCCGGCGGCCGTTCGCGTTCGCGCGGCGAGAACGGCCGCCAACGACGCCGGTTCGCGGCGGCCGATCCCACACTCGACCAGCGTCCCAGCTATCGTGCGCACCATCCGGTGCAGAAATCCGTCGGCCGCAACGTCGATCCGCAACAGGTCGCCCCGCTCTTCGATCTCCAGGTGCGCGACCGTCCGGACGGTATTGCCGCTCTCGGGCGCCACGCCGCAAAACGATGCGAAGTCGTGCTCGCCGAGCAAGTGGCGCGCGGCCTCGCGCATCCGCTCGATGTCGAGTTCCCGCCATACGTGATAGGCGTAGCGCGCCAGCAAGGCCGAGGCCTCGCGCCGCCGCAGGATCGCAAATACGTAGCGCCGTTGCCGCGCCGAGAACCGCGCCGAAAAATCCGCGTCCGCCACGACCGCCTCACGAATGCTGATGTCGGCGGGCAGCGCACTGTTGAGCGCGATCGCCAGGCGATCGAACGGAAACGAGCGAGCCGTCGTGAACGACACGACCTGCCCGCTCGCATGAACTCCGGTGTCCGTTCGTCCGGCCGCCGAGAGCTTTACCGGCTCTTCGAACAGCCGCGACAGCGTCGCCGCTAAGTCTCCGCCGACGGTTCGCATCGTCGGCTGATATTGAAACCCGCAAAACGCCGAACCGTCGTACTCGACGGTAAGGCGTACCGTGGTTCGGTTTAGACCGCTGCCGTCTCCCGTTTCGGGACCGGGCGCTTCTCGTCCAGGTCCAGCAGATCCGGCCACGAGCTCACGTCCGTCCGATCCGGCGCGATCTCTTCGCGCAGTTTGAGGAAGTATTCGCGCGACTCTCCTTCCGGCTTCTTGGTCAACCACTGCCGGTTCCAGGCTTCGATTTCGGCCGGCGACTTCTTATCGATGAACGGCTTGACGAACGCCTCGATCTCCGGATCGGTTTTCGCCTTCTTAATCACGTCGAGCAGCTGCTCGTGATCGATTCCGAGGAACGCGAAGACGGCCTGGTCCATGCCGCAATTATAGTGATAATCGCCGACGTTGCCGTGGGCAACGGCTTTGCCCTTGTCGACGGTGCGAGGCAATTGGACGACGCCGTACATTTTCTCTCGCACGCTGCGAGGATATTCTTTTGTGAGGTCCACGATAGGGAAGCTCCTTCAGGTCTAGGCTGGCCGGGTTATCCGGCGCGCTTCCAAGACCGTGTACGGCCTCCGTGAGTTGCGCGATTCGCAGCCGGCGCTTAATCGGAACCCTGGCAACCTTGATGGCGGCAGCCGCAGCGGTCGTGCGCGGGCGCGTCGCCGTCCCGCTTGTCGTTCTCAGCACAGCGGTCGTTACAATACATCTGCCCGAGGTCCACGTAGCAGCTGCACTGGGGATGTTCGCACTTTTGTCCGTCCATTGAGAACGGGGCGGCACGGCCCCCCGTTGCCCCCCGAGCGGCCACTCGGCCGCTCACGGGGGCCAAGCCCCCGTAAACCCCCGCTGATGCGGTGGGCCGGCCCGGCGGAAACTGCCGCTGACGCGGTGGACGGGGGGAACGGCGAGATGGGCTTGCCCCTTACCTCCTTTGCGTTTCTTGTTTGTTAGCCGTGTTGGCGTTGGAGCGGGAAGAGAATTACGTCGCGGATGGATTCGGAGTTGGTTAGGAGCATGACTAAGCGGTCGATGCCGATTCCGATTCCGGCGGTGGGCGGCATGCCGTATTCGAGCGCGTGCACGTAGTCCCAATCCGGTTCGGGAATTTCTTCGTCACCCTTCGCGCGATCCGCTACCTGAGCCTCGAAGCGGCTCCGCTGGTCGTCGGGATCGTTGAGCTCGGTGAACGCGTTCGAAATCTCCATGTTGGCGCAGAACAGTTCGTAGCGATCGACGAGATCCGGATCGCCGTCCTTGCGCTTGGAGAGCGGCGAAATCGCGACCGGATAGTCCGTTACGAAGGTGGGCTGCTCCAGATGCGGCTCGAGCACGCGCTCGAATATCTTATCCAGCGCGTGTCCGTGCGTGGGCGACTCGGGAAGGCCGAGCTCGCGCAAGATCGCCGCGGCTCCGGCCGGATCGAGCAGCCGTTCGCGCGTGCATTTGCCCTCGCCGTACTTGGCCAGCCCCTCGAGGTACGTCATCCGCGCGAACGGGCGCGCGAACGAGATCGTGCGCGCGCCGATAGCGATCTCGCTACCGCCGTCGGTCACGACGCTCACCAGGCGTTCGATCAACGCCTCGTTGAACTCGCGCATGTCGTTGACGTCCCAATACGCGGCGTAGAGCTCGAGCATGGTGAACTCGGGATTGTGCGTCGTGTCGATGCCTTCGTTGCGAAAAATCCGTCCGATCTCGTAGACGCGTTCGAAGCCGCCCACGATGAGCCGCTTGAGATTGAGCTCGGTCGCTATGCGCAGCTGCATCTCTTGATCGAGGGCGTTGACTTTGGTGACGAACGGCCGCGCCGCCGCGCCGCCGGCCACGTGCAACAGCGTGGGCGTCTCCACCTCGTAAAATCCGTGGCCGTCGATGAAACGGCGCGCTTCGGCGACGATCTTGCTGCGCTGCATCATCGCATCGCGAACGTCCTGGTTGACGATGAGATCCACGTAGCGTTGCCGGTAGCGTTTCTCTACGTCCTGCAGTCCCGACCATTTGTCGGGCAGCGGCGCGAGCGCTTTGCTTAGGATCGCGAACGACGTCACGTGCAGGGTCGGCTCGCCCTTCTTGGAGCGGAACATGTAGCCTTTAACCCCTACCAGGTCGCCGCGTTCGACGTGCTCCCAATCCTCGAAGGCCTCTTCGCCGACGTCGTCGCGCCGGATGTAAATCTGCAAGCGCCCGGTGCGATCGTGCAGGTCCGCGAAGATCGTCTTGCCCATGGTGCGCTTGGTCATGATGCGCCCGGCGACGCGCCAACTCTCGGCGTCGGCGCTCTGGCCGTTCACGAGGAATCCGTAGCGCTCGCTCAGTTCGGACGCGGTCGCGTCCACGTCGTAGCGCGTCTGCGCGAACGGATCGCGACCGCGCGAGCGCAAAGCGGCCAAATGATCGCGCCTGGCCGCAACGAGCGCCGCTTCGGTCTTACCTAGATCCTCGTGCACATTACGAGGCTTTCTTCGCGGATTTCTTTCCGAAGTTGGAGTTTTTGATCTGTTCGATCTTGTACTTGACGACGCCGCGCGGCGTCACGACGTCGACGGTCTCGCCCTTCTTGTGACCCATTAACGCTTGGCCGAGCGGCGATTCGTTCGAGATTCGGTGGTTGCCGGGATCGGCTTCGGCCGAACCGACGATCGAAAATTCGTAGCCGCCGCTGTTCTTGAGGTCCTTGACCTTGACGATCGCGCCGAGGTGAACTTCGTCCGCCACGAACTCCGACTCGTCGATCAACCGCGCGTTGCGAATCATCGCTTCGAGTTTGAGTATGCGGCCCTCGATGAAGGCTTGCTCTTGCTTGGCATCTTCGTATTCCGCGTTTTCGCTCAAGTCGCCGTACTCTTTGGCTTGGCGAATGCGATCGTTGACGTCGCGCCGGTGAACCGTCTTGAGCTCGTCGAGCTCGTTCTGCAGCTTCGTCAAGCCTTCGGCAGTCAGGACGATATCTTTGTTGTCGTTCAAGTAAGAACCTCACGAACGGGGCAAGAGCGCCGTAGCGGCTCGGTGTCCCGTAAAGTATCTAAGCGCCGGCAAAAGTACGGGCGGTCGTGCCTCCCGTAGTGTCCCCCGCCCAGGCGCTGGCGCGCTGTGTTCGGGGGTTCGGGTCCTTCCCCTGCAGGGATGTTAGCGAGCTAAACGGTCGGTGCGGCCGGACTCGCCTCGGCCGCCTCCTCCCGGGCGAGCTTCGAACGCGGCGCGCGCCAAAACGTGAAGGGTATACCCAAGAGGACGCCCCCTAACGCGTAGAGTTGCAGCTGCGGGTTTTCAAACGCCACGGTCGCCGCTATAACGCCGAGCAGTGCCAGCGCTCCGGCCGTCGGCACGATCACCCCGGCCCAAAGCGATTGGCGGTCGCCGTAGAAGCGCTTCACCGTCGCCGCAGCGCTAAAGACGAACAACAGTCCCAAGAACACCGAGCTTGCATTTACGACCAGGCCGAGTTGATCGGCGGCCGTTTTGGAAAAACCGGTAGCGAGCTCGCACGCGGTCGTGAGCACGGCGACGACGACCAGCGACCAAAAGGGCTCGTTACGATGGTCGAGCGAGCCTAGGACGCGCGGCAGCACGCGGTCGCGGCCCATCGCAAAGATCGAGCGCGAAAGGTAGAGAATCGTCGTCCACAGCGTCGAGAGCGTCGAGATCATGACCGCAGAAACGATCAACGTGGTCCACACGCCGCCGCCCAGCAATTCGCTCACGTAGGCCAGCGAATCGGCCGAGTTGTCGGCAAAACCCTTAGCCGTGCCTAAGTGCAAGAACGCAATCATGCACGCGACCAACACGACGGTCGTGATGATCAAACCGGTGATGCCGCCGCGTCCCGTCGCGCTCGCATCGTCGTCCACTTCTTCGCCGGTCGAGGCCGAGACTTCCCAACCGTCGCTCATCCAAATGCCGAGCGTCATCGCGGTGACGAAGCCGGCGAACGTCACGGGGATCAGGGCGTGGGGCCCCGCGTGCGCTGCGGCCGCTTTTGCCGCCAGCGCGAAGTGCGTCGGCGGAAAAACGTACGAGGCGACCGCCGCGGCGGCCAGTACGGTCATCTCGAATAGCAGGGCGATCAGCGTAACGATGGCGGTAGGACGGATGCCGACGTAGAGCAACACCGAGCTCGCGACGATCCATACCGCGCCGACGACGGCGGCCCAGGCCGGATCCTGCGCGCGCGCCGGTGCGATCAAATCGAGCGTGTAGATTCCCGCCGGTACCGCGATCGCCATCGTCGCGAAAAAATTCGACAGGATCAACAGCCATGCGCCGTAAGCGCCGACGCCGTCGCCGAACATCGAACGGATCCACGTGTACGAAGAACCGGCGCTGGGCTCGACGCGCGCCATCATCGAAAACGAGATCGCGATGCAGAGCATGATCGCCGAAAGCACGATCAGCGTGAGCGGAGCCGCCGCTCCGACCGCTACGACCAGCAGGCCCATCGTAGACGCAAGCGAGTACGCCGGACCCATCGATGCCGACGATAGCACCGAGATGTCGAAGAAACGCAGTACGCGCGGCAGATGGTGCTGCGACGGCTGCTCGTCCATCAATTTCGCTTCAGCCGGGCGCGCTTGCGCGCAGGTCGACGACGCGCGGCTTGAGGTCGAGCTCGTGCATGACCCGCTCGTAATCGGCTGGCGTAACCTGGCTCCACGTCTTGCCCAACAGGGCGAGAAGTGCCGCCTCGATGACGTTGGTCCCGAACGAGCGCCCATCGAAATCGGGCGTTGTCGTAATCAGCATCCTCACACCCCTGCTCCGCAGCTCCTCGATATTCTCAGGCGTGACGGTATTCGTCAATACGATCTTACCGTCCAGACGTTCGGGCATGAACTGGCGCATGAAGTGAAAGTCGCCCGCGACGATGTCGGCCTGCTCGTAGTACTGCGGATATTTAGGCTGGGGCGGCTTCTCTTGCTTCTTGCCGGTCGGGTAAAAAAACTGAAACGGAAGTTTGCAGGCATCGGGCAGATAGCGCTCGGCCAGCTCTTCGAATTCCGCCAGGCCGCGAACCGGCTTGTCCAGATCCAAGGCAAAGATGAAATCCCCGAACAGCACGTCGGCGCCGGCCCGGACGAACGCTTGCGCCATGCCGAAGCGATCCAGCGCGCTGACCATGAGCACGTGCTTGCCGCGCAAATCGATGCCGAGGTCCGCCTGCATGAAGCGAACGGCCTCGCGCTCGAGCGTGTTCTTCAGCCCGCTGCCGTCGACGACCGGCGTAGTCTTGGCCGCTTCGAGCAGCCGCAGGCCGTCGCGCATGGCGTAGCGATGCTCGCCGGCGTAGAGATAGACGTCGATGCCGCCCAGGCCGATCGCGTCGACGTTGCCGTCGAGCTCGCGAACCATCTCGATGGCCGCATCGAGCTTTCCGTCCACGCCGACGCGCGAGATGTCGAACCGCTCGCCAAGCAAATCGACGACGGCGCGATGGTCGCGCGTGTTCGAGCCCAGGGATACCGAGACGATCTTCTTCACGTCGATACCCTCTCGCCGCCGTGGGCGGCCTGCGAACGCATCCTCATCGCGGCTTGACGCGTGGCGGCGATTTGCTCGGGCGCGATCGCAGCATCGAACGCGCGCATGCCGGCCAGCGTGAATCCGCAGCGCGCGGCCATCCGTTCCATCTCGACGACGCGGGCGAGGTCGATGCCGCGCCCCAGCGTGAACGGCTCGAAGCGGCGTTCCAACGCCAGCACCATCGTTTCGCTCATGCACGCGAGCGCCGTTTGCGGCGGCAGTCCCAAGTCGAACTCCTGATCGGGCTCGCGCACGCGCGCGAAGCGCGGCGTTCCGGGAACCAGCATGTTGCCGCCTTCGATCACGAGCACGTCGGGCCGTTCCGATGCGACGCGACGGCTGACGTCGTGCGGCAGCGACAGCTCGCAGACGATCGCGCCGGGGCGCAGATCTTCGGGCTGGATGACGTCTTGGGTGGACGACGTCGCGGTGAGAACGAGATCGGCTTGGCGCACCGCGGCGCTCAGGTCGGTCGTGTAGGACGATTCACACGGAAGATCGCCCGCAATTTGTTCGTGAAACTTGCGTAGGCGGGTTTCGTTGCGTGCCACTAGGATGACGCGTTTAACCTTCGGCGCGATGAGCCTCACGCACGCGCTCCCGATCGATCCGGTCGCGCCGATGACCACGGCCGTCGCACCGGCCGGATCGACGCCCATCTCGTGCGCGCCGCGGAACAAACTCTGGAGGCCGGCGACGATGGTCAACGAGTTGCCGGTCGTTACGGGAATCGGCGAACGCTCGTTGATCGTAACGCCCGCGTCCCCGACGACGCCGGTAAACGCGCCCAGCCCGGCGACTTGCGCTCCCAAACCGGCGCCGATTTCGATGGCGCGCAAGATGCGCCCGTACACCTCTTCGCGCGGAAGCTCGAGCATCTGTTCGGGCATGAGCGGCGCGCCGATAAACCAGCCTTCCGTCTCGCGACCGTCCGGCGTGCGCACGCCGGTCACGTGAACGGCTGCCCACGGCGGCATCCATTCGAGGATTTTACGAATGATCGGTTCGCCTTTGCCCTTGGCGCCGGGTTCGTAGCGCGCCACGTCTTCGAGCGAGACGGGGTGGATGACGAAGCAGAACTTTGGAATCGCCTCGGTCACGATTTCTCCGCCTCCGCTTTGAGCGCGGCGAGCATCATCTCGCTGTTCTCGCGCACCTTGCGCTCCAGGGTGGGACCGATGAGCTCGGCCAACGTCGGCACGCCGAAGTCGTAGTCGACGCCGAGCACGACGTGCGTCTCCCCGTCACGCTCTTCGAACGTCCACGCACCCTCGAATTTGTCCAAATCGCCTTCGAGTAATTTGTAGTCGATCCGCATCGCGCCGTCGTCGAAGAGATCCTCTTCGGTCCATTCGATCGGCGCTTCTTCCACCAGCGTCTTCCAACGCGAGATCGCGCCGTCGGCGCGCCGCTCGATAACGCGCACCGTCTCGACGTCGGGCATGTATTGCGGAAAGCGCTCCTGGTCTTTGGCCAGCTCGTAAACGGTGCGCGCCGGCGCGGCAACGACGATGGAGGTTTCAACGTAGGGCAATCCTATAAATTCCTAAAGAGCGCCGAGGTTCTGGTAGGCGGTTGCCACCCCTGCCCGCAGCGCCCGCAGGGCGTGTGCCACCTCGCTCTCGGTTACGACCAACGGCGGCTCGAGCCGGATGACGCGCTGCTGATTGAGCGTCCAAGCCGCGGTGACGCCGGCTTTGAGCATCTCCGGAATGATCGATCCGCCGTACCCTTCGCTCGTGAGTTCGACGCCCACCAGTAACCCCAGGCCGCGCACGTTCGCCACGACGCCGGGAAAATCGGCGGCGACGGCACGCGCTCCGTCCAGCAGCTGCTCGCCGCGCTCGCGCGCGTTGGTTACCAAATCGTCGGCTTCGAGCACCTCCATCGCCGCGAGTGCGGCCGCGCACGCCAGCTCGTTGCCGCCGAACGTGGACGTGTGCAGCAAGGGCGCTTTCCGATACCCGCGATTCCAAACGTCCGGCCGCGCGATGAAGGCGCCCACCGGCACGACGCCGCCGGAGAGTCCTTTGGCAAGCGTCATCACGTCGGGAACGACTCCGTCGCGATCGCAACCGAAACGGAACCCGCAACGCCCGAAACCCGTCTGCACTTCGTCGGCGATAAACAGCGCGCCGGAACGGTCGCACGCTTCGCGCACGGCCGTCAGATAACCGGGTGGCGGAACGTTGACGCCGCCTTCCCCCTGTACGGGCTCGACGACGAAGGCGGCCGCATCGTCCAGGACGGCGTCGAGCGCGCCGGCGTTACCGAACGGTACGCGTTCGACGTCGCCGAGCAGCGGGCGAAACGGCTCGCGGAACGATTCGCGCCCGGAGATGCTGAGCGCGCCGAGGGTCTTGCCGTGAAACGCGTCGTTCGTCGATACGATCTTCGCGCGCCCCGTCGCCGCACGCGCGAGCTTGATCGCGCCTTCGATCGCCTCGGTCCCGCTATTGCACCAAAACGAGATGCGCAGATCGCCGGGGGTAAGCTCGGCGAGGCGCCGCGACGCGCGGCCGAGCAGAACGTTGAACATCGTTTTGCCCGACAGCGGCATGAGATCGAGCTGTGCCTTCACCGCCGCGACGACGCGTGGATGGCTGTGGCCGAGCGTAAAGACGCCGTAACCGCCCGCAAAGTCCAAATATTTCCTGCCGGTGCTGTCCCAGATGGTACAGCCGCGCGCACGCACTTCGATGGGCGAGCCGGAAATCTTCATCACGCGCGCCAGCGGCGGATTCACGAACTCGCGGTAGTTCTCGGCAACCTCTTGCGCCAGCGCTTCCGGCGAGGCCGCGCCGTAAAGATCGTCCCGTGACTCGATCACGGCTAGGCCGCAACCGTCGCGGTAGAATCCAGCTTCGCGATAGCCGTTTCGATGACGCCGATCGCATCCTCCGAGCTATCCAGGTGCATGATGCGCTCGCGCAGCACCGCCGCGCCCGCCATTCCCTTGAGGTAGAGCGCGACGTGCTTGCGCATCTGCGGAACGGCGCGCGCCTCGCCCAAGTCGCGCAGCATCGCACGGTAGTGCTCGATCGCAAAACGCAGCCGGTCCGCCTGCGACGGCATCGGGCGTGCCTCGCGGCCTTCCATGAGGTCGCGGATCTGCGAGATGAGCCACGGGTTACCCAGCGTCGCGCGCCCGAGCATTACGGCATCGACGGCGCTCTCGCGCATGCGCTGCATTGCGACGCGCGCGTCGTCGAGATCGCCGTTACCGATGACCGGGATGTCGATGGCGGCCTTTAAGCGCGCGATGTGCTCCCAGTCCGCGCTACCGCGATAAAATTGCTTGGCCGTGCGCGCGTGCAACGTGACGGCTTGCACGCCGGCGCGCTGCGCGCGTCGCGCGACGTCCAGGTAGGCGAGGTCGTTCTCGCTCCAGCCTAGGCGCATCTTCATCGTCACGGGGCAGTCCACCGCAGCGACGACCGCGGTCATGATCGCTTCGCACAGTTCGGGATCGCGCAGGCACGCCGATCCGCCGTTGGTCTTGGTAACTTTCGGCGCCGGGCAGCCGAAGTTGATGTCGACGATATCGGCGCCGCATTCGCGCACCACCTTCGCGGCCATCGCCATCGTAGCCGGATCGTCGCCCCAGAGCTGGGTCGAAACCGGCTGCTCGACGCCGTGCTGGTCGATCATCTCCATCGTCCGTTTGCTGCCGTACTTGAGCGCGTTGGACGAGACGAACTCGGTCACGGTCAGTCCGAGCCCAAACGGCTTGTAGAGCGCGCGCATCGTGCGATTCGTTACGCCGGACATCGGCGCGAGTACCAGCGGCGGCCAGATTTCGAGTTCGCCAATTTTGAGCGCGGGAACGGAAGGGGCCATGGCGTCCCCTACTATAGCACGCGGCCGCTTGCGCGGCTATCGAAGAACAGGCGCAGCCCGACCAGGCTCAGGTGCGGATCCACCGCGCCGATCGTCGAGCTGTGGCGGGCGACGACGTCGGCCAGGCCGCCGGTGGCTACCACCTTTGCGTCCACGCCGAGCTCCGCGCGCATTCTTCCAACCAGCGCGTCGGTTTGACCGACGAACCCGTAGACGATTCCGGCTTGCAGCGCTTCCACCGTGTCGCGGCCCATCGCGCGCCCGGGATCGTCCAGCGCGACCTGCGGCAGCTTCGCGGTACGACCCACCAGCGCGTCGATGGAAATACTGATGCCCGGTGCGATCGCGACGCCCGCGTATTCGCCCGCCGGTGAGATCGCCGCGAACACGGTAGCGGTTCCGTAGCTCACGATGATGAGCGGCGCCCCGTGCCGGAAACGTCCGCCGATTGCGGTGGCGATCAAGTCGGCGCCGACCTCGCTGGGTCGCGACGTCACGACCGGAATCAGCGATTGCTCGTGAGCGTGGAGAAACACCGGTCTTACCTTGAAGTAGCGCAGGCACGCCTTCTCCAGCGTCGCGTCGAGTTGCGGGACGACGCTCGCGATTGCGATGCCGTCGATCGCCGACGCGTCGATGCCGCCGGTCGCGAACAGCTGCGTGAAGAAAATGCCGTATTCGTCGGGCGTGCGATGACGGTCGGTCGTAACGCGCCAGTTGTCGGTCAACGCGTCCGGACCGTCGGCAAAGCATCCGAGTTTGGTCTCCGTGTTGCCCACGTCGATCGCTAAGAACATCGCAGCTCCTCTATCGCATCCCATAGCCGCGCGGCCAACGCCGCCTTGTCAGCCGAACCCAAATCGCGGCGGCCGTCTTTGCCCCAGAGCACGACCAGTGCGTTCTCGCCGGTCCCGAACCCGCGTCCGGAGCCCACGTCGTTGACGGCGATCGCATCGAGATGTTTTCGTTTGAGCTTTTTGCGCGCGTTCGCTTCGTGATCGTCGGTCTCGGCCGCAAAGCCCACCAGGAACGACTTGCCTTTCTTCGCGCCTAGCGTTGCTAGAACGTCGGGGGTGCGCACCATCGATACCGTCAGATTTGCGGCGGTTTTCTTTATCTTCTGCGGCGAAGCGTGCGCCGGACGCCAATCCGAAACGGCGGCGGCCGCGATGACGACGTCCGCACCGGCGGCGTGTTTGAGAGCCGCGTCGCGCAGTTCGGCGGCGGTTTCGAACCGCACCACGTTCACGAACGGCGGCGGATCGAGCAGCGTCGGCCCGAGGAGCAGCGTCACGTTAGCGCCGCGCGCCGCGGCTTCGTGCGCGAGCGCGATGCCGGTCGCGCCGGTGGATGCATTGCTGACGAAGCGCACGGGATCGAACGCCTCGCGCGTCGGACCGGCCGTGATGGCGACGCGAACGCCCGCCAGCGAATTCGCCCGCGCCAACACGCGGTCGATCGCATCCAGAAGACGCTCTTCGGTTGCGAGGCGGCCGACGCCGGTCTCGCGTTCGGCCAGAAAGCCGGACTCGGGATCGACGATTTCGTAGCCGCGCGCGCGCAAGGCGGCTACGTTCTCGCGCGTGGCGTCGCTTTCGTACATCGCAGAATTCATGGCCGGCGCGATCAAGACCGGAACGCGCGCGGCCAGCAGCGCCGTGGTGAGCAAATCGTCCGCGATGCCGTGCGCGAGTTTCGCGATGACGTTGGCGGTAGCCGGCGCGACGAGAACGACTTGCGCTTCTCGTACCAGCCGGATGTGCGGGATCTTCTCGGGCGCGTCCCACAGGGACGTATAGACCGGACGCGCGGTCAGCGACGAAAACGTGAGCGGCGTCACGAAGCGCTCCGCTTCCGCGGTCACGATCACGTCCACGATCGCGCCTCGCTGCACGAGCGCGCTGGTCAACGACGCCGCCTTGTACGCGGCGATGCCGCCGGTGACGCCGAGCAGAACGCGCGCGCCGGTCATGCGGGCAACCAGATATTGTCGAGCAACCGCGTCCGACCGAAGCGCCCAGCGCCGATGACGAAGGCGGGCGCGCGCAAGGCGTCGAGCGGCTCGAACGTATCGGCGTCGACGACGTCCAGGTAGTCGAGCGTCGCTTGGCGATCCAGGACGCCGCGAGCCGCGCCCAGCGCGGCCTCTTTCCCGTCGCCGCGTTCGAGGGCGTCGCGCAGTTCGCCCAGCGCCCGCTGCAGCGTTGGCGCGGCTTGACGTTGCTCTTGCGAGAGAAAGACGTTGCGGCTCGAGAGCGCGAGCCCGTCGGCTTCGCGAACCGTCGGGACGATCTCGACGCGCACGTCGAGGTCGAGATCGCGAATCATCCGGCGCAACACCGACGTCTGCTGTGCGTCCTTCTGCCCGAGAAAAAGAGCGTCCGGCGCGATCACGTTCAGCAGTTTGAGCACGATGGTCGAGACGCCGCGAAAATGGCCCGGCCGCACCGCGCCTTCGTAGCGCGCGCCGATCTCGCCGACGTCAACCCAGGTCGAAAAGCCGGGCGGATACATCGCCTCGCGGCCCGGCGCGAACAGGACGTCGACGCCGGCCTCTTCCATCTTGCGGCGATCGCCTTCGACGTCGCGCGGGTAGCGATCGTAATCTTCGCCGGGGCCAAACTGCGTAGGATTGACGAAGAGCGAGACGGCCACCGTGCGGCACGAACGGCGCGCGGCACGAACCAGGCCGAGGTGCCCTTCGTGCAGCGCGCCCATGGTCGGCACGAAGCCGAGCGGCCGCGCGGCGGCTCCGAGCACGGCACGGGCCGGAAGAATGGCATCCACGACTTGCACGATTTCGTCTCCGCGCTAAGCGCGCGTCACCCGTAAGACGGTGCGCCCTACCATGAAGGGAACGCCGACGCCGAGCCGCGCGTCGCCGCTGACGGCCTGACCATCCAATTTGGTTCCATTGCGGCTCTCCAGGTCGGTGAGGGTCAGGCCGTCGCCTTCGGCTCGAAGGCGAGCGTGCCGGCGCGAAACGTAGCGGTCGAGCGGAATGCAGGCCTCGACCATGGCATCGTCGCGCCCGATCGAAATCTCGCGGTCGAACGTCCAGGTCTTCCCGTCCAAGGGACCGCTCAAAACCTCCAGCTGGAACATGGCCGCGACGTTTTCAAGGGCGACCCGTTCCGCCCCCTCAACAATTCGGATTGGCGGCCGATTACTCTACGATATACATATGAATAACCGCATTGACGAGTTGCTCCACCTGATGGAGGAGGAACCCCCTGACGCATTGCGCGAGGCGGAGTTCTTCCAGGCCGCCACCATTCTCGAAAACCTGGCCGGCAAGACCGTCGCAAGCGCCGAGCTCGAAAGCACCCGGGTCGTCCTGACGACCTCCGACGGCTCGCGCTACTTCTTCTACGGATTCCTAGGCCGGCAAGACGCCTAGCGCCGCCCCTCCCAGAGGGCTCGCGCCGCCATCAGCCCTCCAACGATCGCGTGTTCGGTAACGATTCCACCTTGGACGTAGACTTCGTACGGTTCGCGTAGCGGCGCGTCGCACGAAAGTTCGATCGTCGCGCCGCCCACGAACGCACCGCTCGACATGATCACCGGGTCCACGTAGCCGGGCACCGGCCCCGGCTCCGGGCGATAGCGCGCGTTCACCGGCATCGCCTTTTGCAGCCCCTCCGCGAAGCGAATCAGCGCATCGCGATCGCCCAGGCGGATCGCCTGCACGATGTCGGTGCGCGTCGCGCCGGGCGCCGGGTCGACGCGATAGCCCAATTCCGAAAACAGCGCCGCAACGAAATCCAAGCCTCGCAACGTCTGCTCGACCACCAGCGGCGCGACGAACAGCCCTTGAATGAAGGCGCGTCCGAAACCGAACGTCGGTCCGAGCGCGGCGCCCAGGCCGGGAGCGTAAAGCCGCGCGGCGACGCGTTCGACGACCTCGGCGCGTCCGGCGACGTAGCCGCCGCCGGGCGCAAGACCGCCGCCCAAATTCTTAATCAGGGACCCCATCACGAGATCGGCGCCGGCATGGCACGGCTCGCGCGCCTCCACCAGTTCGCCGTAGCAGTTATCCACCAGCACGAGCGGACGATGGCGCGACGCACGTGCCAATTCCACAACGCGCGCGCAGCCGGCTACATCGAGCGATGGGCGCGGCGCGTAGCCACGCGAGCGCTGCACGAAGATGGCGGCCACGTCGCCGTCTTCCAGCGCCGCGCCAATCGCGGCGTCGTCGGTCGTGCCGTCTTCGCGCAGTGCGATCTCGCGATAACCGATGCCGGCGCTTTCGACCAGCGCGTGGGGTGCGTCGCAGATCGCGTTGCGCAGCGTGTCGTACGGGCGGCCGGTCGCCGAAAGCAGCGCCTTACCGTGCGGAACGCAGGCGGCTACCGCGGTGACGATGGCGTGCGTGCCGCTGACGAGCGAAAGTCGCGCCAGCGCCCGTTCCGCTCCGAGCACGCGCGCCAGCAGCGACTCGTAGCGAGCGCGTGCGGCGTCGTCGTAGCCGTAGCCGGTCGAGCCCGCGAGGTCGCTCTCGCTCACGCCCTCCTCAACGAAAGCCGCTAGGACGGCGAGTTTGACGTCCCGCTGGGCCGGATATTCAAAATCGTGGATGCGCGCTTCGGCTTCGAGCGCCGCTTCGCGAACGCGGCCGCCGATCGCAAACCGCTCGCACGCTTGCGCTACGCCGAGCGTCCCGGCGTTCACGCGGCCAGGGTCTCGACGTGACGTTCGTACGCCCGCACGAACGGAAAGTAAATCGCGGTCGCCAGCACCAGGTTGGCGACCACGAGCAGCGGTGCGCGCGGATCGAGCGTCGCCAGATACGTGGAGACGGGAGCCGGCAGCACGGACGGCACGTAGAATGCGGCGCGCGACACCCAGCCCCACGCGACGGCAAGATACGTCACGGTCGCGAGCACGACCGGAGCGAGTACGAACGGAACCGCGAGATACGGATTGAAGACGATTGGGATTCCGAAGATCAAGGGCTCGTTGATATTGACGAGCGAGGGGAGGAGCGTGAGCCTCCCGATGCGCCGCAATCGGGCGACGCGTGAGATCGCGAGCAGCCCGGCCAGCGGCAGCGTCGCGCCGGCACCGCCGGGAAAGACGAAGAGAAAGAGCGAGACCACGACGATATGCGGCAGGGGTAAGTGCGCCGCGTAAGCGTTGGTATTTTGCACTTGCAGCGTAAGGTAAACCGGCGTCACGATGGCGGCTAGCGACGCCGGGCCATGAATTCCGGCGGTCCACAGCAGCGTTTCGACCACGACGATCGCCATCAGCGCGGGGTAGCTGTCGCCGAGCCGGGCCATCGGTTCGATCAATCGCGTCACGTCGGCCGCGATCGACACGTGCCAAAACGGCAGCGCGGAAAAAAGCGCGACCGCCAGCGCCGCGCCGATCCAGCCGGCAATGGTTGCGGACGGTATCGCGCGCCGCACGAGCGCGAAGCACAGTCCGGTCGCGCCGCAAACCACCATCGCGAGAAAGAGACCGATCGCGCCGAGCGCGTGCAGATACGTCAGCGCGTCCGGGGCAAAGACCGGGCGCGGTAACGCCAGCGCGAAGCCGGCAACGGAAGCCACGAGCAGTGCGGCACGATCGTAGTTCGCGCGTTTTGCTAGGCACCACGCCAGAATCGGCACGAGGACCGCGGCCATCACCGAGAACCCGGGGACCAACGCGCCGGAGACGCGCCGCGCCAGCGCGATGCCCAGCCACGGGCCCGGAACCGGGATCAGAAAGAATAGAATCCCCGCGGCGACGGCTAAGCCGATCAAACTCCACGGCAACGCCTCGCGAACGGCCGCCACGAACGGCAGCTCCGCAAAGGCATGGACGAGACGAGCCGGTTTAGAGGCGGCGGACGACGGCCTCGACGCGGCCGATGATCTCGACATCGCTCGCGTAGATTGGCGCCATTGCCGGATTCTCCGGCTGCAAGCGGACGCGGTCGCGCTCTTTGAAGAAACGCTTGACCGTAGCCTCGCCCTCCACCATCGCGACCACGATCTCGCCGTTGTCGGCGTCTTTTTGCGGACGAACCATGATGAGGTCGCCGTCGAGAATCGCAGCGTCGATCATCGAATCGCCCTGCACGCGCAGCATGAACGCCTCGGAACCGCGGGGCACGAACGAGGCCGGCAGCACGAACTCGCCTTCGCGGTTCTCCGCCGCCGTGATCGGCGTGCCGGCGGCAACCTTGCCGACGATCGGCATCACCACGGTGTCCGGGCCCGACCCGAAGGCGCTGCCGGGGGCTTCGGAGCGCAGGGCCCGCGGCTTGGTGGGATCGCGGGAGATGAGCCCGCGGCGTTCCAGGGCCTTGAGGTGGGCGTGAATGGTCGAGGACGACGAGAGGCCGACCCGCTCGCCGATCTCGCGCACCGAGGGTGGGTAGCCGCGCTCGTGGGTGTAGGCGTGGATCACGTCCAGAATGCTCTGCTGGCGCTCGGTCGTGGGTTTCTCCGGCATATCCCCTCCAGGCCGTCAGGCCACAATGCCATGCGTATGGCACGAACTTCGGATACACCTTAACATATTGAGGCCGGAAAACGCAAACGTACGTTCGACCACCTTGACACCCGCTCCGAGGGGCGTGGTAGAATCTAGGGGACGAACGGGCGTTCGGCCCAAGATATAGAGGCACTAGTATCCGAACGAACGTTTGGCACAAGAGTAACGCTGGGGAGTATGAACGTGTATAGGCGCAAACGAATCACCCTGATGCCGATGATCGCCTTGGCCGGCCTCAGCCTAATGGTGAGCCTGCCGTTGCTCTCGAGCACCAATCTTTACGCCGCGAGCGCGCACCGCTATGCGATCGTTACCGTGAGACCCGGCGACACGTTATGGTCGATTGCAGCTTCGCATGCCGGCGACGCCGACGTCCAAGACACCATCGACCGTATCAGCGAAGTCAACCATCTCCAAGCCTCCGACATTCAGCCTGGAGAACACCTCCGCATCCCGCAGTAGCCTCCTCGCCCAGCGATGGGCAAAGATCGTGCAAACGCCGCGCTGCTCCTCGCGGCGTTTTTTTTGGCCACGACGTTCCGGCGCTACGCCGTGAACATTTCGCGGAGGACCTGCAGAGCCGAAGCAATCTGCTTGCCGGAACCTGCGCCAAGCCTTCTCACAAGACGGACCTTGTCGACGGCGCGAACCTGATCCAAGAGAATCAATCCACGTTTCCCTTGGAAAGAAACGGCTACTCGAAAAGGCGCCGGGCTGCTCCCCGTCGTCATGGGAGCGACGATGACGGTGCGAAGATGATCGTGCAAATCGGAAGGTGAGACGACGACGCAGGGTCGAGCCTTTCTGATCTCGCTTCCTACCGTCGGGTCGAGACCAACGAGCCAGATCTCGCCGCGCTTCACCACGTGAGCGTCGCGTCGCCTTCGTTGGAAAATTCGGGCCAGATCGGCGCATCGTCTTGCGCGTCCGCAATCTGCCGGGCCGCCTCCGCCCACCCACCGCGCACGCGGTCTCTTGGACGCCGCAGAACGATGGCCCCGCGTTCAACCGTCATCTCGACCTCGTTACCGCTCAAGCCGACTTGGGCCAATACCGGTTTGGGCAAGATGACACCCTGCGAGTTGCCAATGCGGCGTATTGCGGCTTTCACGGTCTAACAATGGTATAACGAAGCCGGTTCGGCCGTCAACCGCCAGAAGGGCGAACCAACGGCCGCTATTTGCGGCGGCTCACGAGGACGATGCTGTGCCCCGCGTGGCCGTCCAGAAACTCGAAGCCGTCCATCATCCACTGGTCCAGGCCGGTGCTCGTGTGTTTGAGCATCTCGCGTACGACGTGCACGCGATCGCGCAGCCATGCCAGTTCGCTTCGCGTCGTGGTCGGGAAGATCGCGACCTCGCAATCCTCGCACTGATAGCCGTATTGCATCGGAGGCCGCAATTTCGCAGGGGCAAAGAAAAGCCCCCGCTCGCTTTCGCTCACGGGGGCTTCGTCCGAGCGAGACTCTACGACGGAGGGTAGTCGTCTAGAGTTTCACGCTGACGTTCAGGTACGCTTGAAGCGGCAGGCCGTTCTGGACGGGGACGTATGGCTGATTCATCCAGTTGGGGTAACCGGCCGTTCCGTTGGCCGCATCCTTGCCCGATGCGCCGTAGAAGAAGCCCGCGCCCGGTTGCGCTCCGATGTAGGCGCCGCCGCTGGGGAAATAGGCGGCGACGTAACAGTTGGAGCTGGCCGGATACGCGCTGGTCCACGGTTCCGACGAACCGCCGAAGCAGGCGTTGACGATGTTCGCCAGCGTCAGTTGGGCGTGGATTTGCGACGAGATGTCGTAGCCGAACTGCATTCCCATGTTCAGTTGCCACGGCTCGCGGTATTGCGAGAGCGTGTCGAACCGGCCGGTGAGCGGGTTCGGAATCGCCAACGCTCCCGAGGTCGTGAACGACGACGACGTACAGGACTGGTAGTTCGGGAGCAGCGCGTAGGCCGATCCCACGCCCGGAACCCCACTTTGATTGGCGGCGCAATTGCGCGGATCCAAGCCGACGACGGCCACCGGTGACCCGTAGGATTGGCCTTGCAACAACGCACCTTGCAGCGTCGCGGACCAGCGCTGGTGCTTGTAGTTCACGAAGCCGGTGAACTCGTTGGGTGAGATCGCCGTATCGCCCACACCGTCGGGAGCCGTATACGGCGGGTTGTTGGCGTAGGTTGGATAGAACCCGTTGGGATCGAGCAGGCTTTGTACGGGCAGGTTGTAGTACGGATTGGCGATCGCCGTAATGCCCGTGCCCGTGCAGCCGGCCGCCGTGGCCGAACCGGTGCTGGTGCCGTTCGGGCCGCCGTTGGTTCCCGCGCAATAGAACGGGAAAGCATCCGAAGCGCTCGGACATTGGCTTGAACTGGTATGCGTCGCGCAATACGAAGTGAGCCCGTTATACGAGCGGATGAATCCGTTCAGGTTGTCGATCGTACTCGAACCATTTGCCAGCGTGTTGTAACGCATGACCGCGTGCGTGAACGTGTAGGCGAGCTGACCGGACAATCCGTCCCGGCTGGGATCGCCCTTCTGGATTGCGAGTTCGACGCCGGTCGTTTCTTGCGTACCGGCGTTGATCGCCGACGCGAAGTTGTTCCCGAGCGACACGGTTACGAGTTGGTTGGTCGTATACCGGTAGAACGGCGAGAGCTTCGCCGACCAATCGGTATTCTTGAAATGGTGCTCCAGTGAAAGGTCGTAGTTGTTCGAGGTTTGCACCGGATTGTTGTGCACCGGCGTGTTGAAGCCAAGTCCCCAGAAGTTCGTGAAGTCGAACGTTGCCGCGCCGCGGCCCGATGCGTTGGAGTACTGCTCGTACGCCGTCGCCGTCGGCTGGGTGTAGCGGCCGCCGGAAACGCGGAGCACGGTATCCGGAGTGAACGCGTAGGTGGCGCCGATGCGCGGCGACCAAATCGGGTGAGAGACCGAGCTCAGGCCGTCGTTGCTGAACAGCATGTTTCCGTCGACGCCGTTGGGATGCACGGCGGTCCGGCCGGAGGGCGCCGCGAATGCGGTGGTCGTGCCCGGCTGGTAGCACAGTGCCGGGTTCTGTCCCGTAACGGTGTTTGGCAGTATCAGCGGGCCTACCCGGTTTGCCGGGGTGGTGGCCGTAACCGGTTGGAGCAACGGCTGTCCCGTGGCGGGATCGTAACAATACGAATTCTGCGCGGTGTTAAACCAGAAGTTGAACTCGGAGTTCACCGTGCTCGGGAAATCGTACGTGTAGTTCTCGTACCTCACGCCAACGTTGACGTTGAGCTTGTCGTTAGGCCGGAATTCGTCGGTCAACGCGACCGACGAGAATTTCGGAATAACCTGATTGAGTGGGCCGTAGCTGCCGGGTAAGGTGACCTGGAACGACGCCCGCGCCAGACACGCTGCACTGGTCGACGGAAGGTTCGCACAGGCGTTGTTTGTGGCCCAGCCGCCGGTGGGAGCGGCGTAGGTTCCTTGCGTTGCCCCCAGGAGGCATGACGACGCGTCGCCCGTCGCGGCATCGAAGCAGGTCGTACCGTTCGTCAGGTTCGTCGGAGTTCCGGGCGCGCCCCAGAACTCGTTGTTCCAGCGAGTGGCATTTGCCGTGGTGTAGTTGCCCGTAAGGCCAATGAGGTTTTGCGGATTGATTTGATCTTCCGCATCGAGCTGAAGGCCGCGCGAGTGCGTGCTCAGCTCGTAGTCGGGCGATGCATAGCTGAAGCCGGTACCTAGGTATCCCGCGCTACCTACAAAGTAAGCGCTTCCTTTATTTGCATTGTTTTGGAGCCAATCCGAATAGAACGTATATCCGAACAGGCGTACGAACGCGTTGGAGCCGATGTTTTTCTGGTATTGCAACTTGAAGATCGTGCCGTTGTTCCAAATTCCGGATGCCTGGTTCGGATCGACGCCCTGGCCTGGTGGCCGTTGCAGTCCGGTGCTAGGGGCGAGATAGGGAACGACGTTGGCCGTGCTTGCGTCCTGGCCGAACGAGGTCCCTGCAGCGAATATGTGCGAGTCGATATACGGCATCGACGACCCGCCGCTGGTAGCGCAGCCAAATCCGAATAGAGCGTTGAAGGCGCAGATATTGTCGTTGGGGCCGCCCTGACCCGGATAGCCGGTAATGCCGAAGATGCCCTGCGTAATGCCCGTCGGGCCGCCGTAGTAATAGGTTGCGGCATTTGCGGCGGCTTGACCGCCGTTGGCGTTGATGCTGTCGAAATACCGCGATAGATAGCCAAAATTGTCGTACAGGACCTGGACGTCGTCCTTTCCGCCGTCGTGATGATGCGGAATGCCGAAGTGCAGGTTGACGACGTTCTCGCGATCGGCCGTGTATTGTGGAAACGACACCGCGCCGGCTGCGATCGACGAGTAATACGAGCACACGGGGACGTCGATTGCGGTCGGCGCGCCGAGCGCATACTGGAGGTTGTACGTTTGTCCGCCGGCGGGCGCAGCACCGCTCTTTTGACACGTCGACCACGGGCCGGTGTTGCCTACAAACGGGCTGAACGCTAGGACGGTCGAGTTTTGTTGGATGCCGGCTATCCCCCACTGATTGCTGCCGTCGTTAGCGAGGTTTGCGCCGTTTTGCGAATTGACGATCGGATAGTCGTTGTTTGCTCCGCGCAACCCGACGTACCAGCTGAACAGCCGGTCGGGCGTCGAGCCGCCGCCTTCGAAGTCGAGCTTGTGGTAGAAGGTCGGCGTTCCGATACCGCCGACGACGTCGGCCGTTCCCGGATACGTTCCGGTCTTGATGACCTGGTTGAGGTAGCCGCCCAGCGTCGAGGCCGTTCCGCCGGCCGGTGAGCCGCCGGTATAAACCTCGGTTTGCTGGGTGCCGATGTTCGAAACCGAGTTTCCATTGTATTGGTCGAAGGCGCGGTTGACGGGGACGCCGTCGAACTCGTAACCCACCTGGCTATACGAGGAACCGCGAATGTAAAATACTTGTCCGAAGCCGTACACGCCGATCTGGCCCTGTACGCCAGGCTGGGCGTAAATCCCAGAGTAAGCGCTGTCGAGATTGTAGCCGCCGCCGATGCCCGACACCGTGTTTTGCTGGGCGGCCGACACGGCGTAGACGTCGCTCGTGCGCGAGCTGACCAAGTTACCCGCGCTGCGGCTACTCGTATTTGCGATAACGTGAAGGGTCGGGGTGAGCCGGAACGACAGCGCGAGGTTTTGGTCTGCAAAGACGGTCACGCCGGTGTACGAGCTGGGATTAAACGCGTCTTTTGAGATCGAGACGGTATAGGTATCCGCCGCGAGAGATAGGAAACGGAAATGCCCGGTGGCATCCGTCGTCTGCGAGACGGTCTCCGACGGCGATGCGGCCTTGACGGCGGCACCGGCGATCGGAGCGCCCTTGTCGTCGGTTACGGTGCCGCTGAGTCCGCCGGTCGTGCCCGCCAGTGCCCACGTTCCCTGGCAGAGCATCGTCACCAGCAGCATCAGGGCCACCGCGCCGCGACGCGGGGTCCACGATACGCTCATGTTGTTTGCCCTCGATGAAGTTTTTAGAGTCCTCCACTTCGAGCAAGAAGCTCGCCCATGACAACGCCTCAGGGTTTTCTCAAGTGACAGTCGCGCCGCAAACTTTTTTGGGAAAAAGAAAGCCCCCGCTCGCTTGTGCGAGCGGGGGCGTGCCCTCGACTGCTCTAAACGCGGATCGTTTAGAGCTTCACGCTGACGTTCAGGTACGCCTGAAGGGGCAGACCGTTCTCAGCCGGACTGTACGGCTGGTTCATCCAGTTGGGATACGGCGCGGTGCCGTTGGCCGCGTCCCGGCCCGAGGCTCCGTAGAAGAAGCCGGCGCCCGGCTGCGACCCGATGTAGTTGCTGCCGTTCGGACCCCATCCGCACACGTAGCCGTTTGCGGGATAGGCACTCGTCCACGGCTCCGATGTACCACCGAAGCAGGTGTTGACGACGTTCGCCAACGTAAGCTGCGCGTGGATCTGCGACGAGATGTCGTAGCCGAATTGCAGTCCGAGATTCAGGTTCCACGGCTCGCGATACTGCGAGAGCGTATCGAACCTGCCCGAGACGGGATTGGGAATCGCCAGACTTCCGGAGGCCGTGAATTCCGACGAACCGCATGCCTGGTAGTTCCCGTAGAGTTGGTACTGGGTACCGACGCCGGGTATTCCCACTTGGTTAGCGTTGCAGTTTCGCGGATCCAGGCCGATCACCGTCGTCGGCGACCCGTAGGACTGTCCCTGGAGCAGCACGCCTTGGACCGTTGCCGTCCAGCGGTCGTGACGGTACTGCAGGAACCCGGTGAATTCGTTCGGCGCGATCGCCGTAGCGTAAACGCCGTCCGGTGCCGTATAGGGCGGGTTGTTCGCGTAGACCGGATAGTAACCGTTCGGATCGAGCAGTCCCTGAACCGGCAGGTTGTAGTATGGATTCTGGATGGCCGTGCCGCCCAGAGTCGTGCAAGCAGCCGCGGTCGCGGCTCCCTGGTTGCTTCCGTTGGGTCCGGTGCCTACGCCGGCGCAGTAGAACGGGAACGCATCGGCCGATGCGCCCGCGGGACACGCGGCCGCGCCGGAATGCGTCGCGCAATACGACGTCAGGCCGTTATACGAACGGATGAAACTGTTGAGCGTTTGGATCGTGTTCGATCCGCCCGGCAACGTGCTGTACTTCATGACCGCATACGTATACGTGTAGGCGAGTTGTCCCGAGAGCCCGTTGCGGCTCGGGTCGCCCTTTTGGACCGAGAGCTCGACGCCGGTGGTCTTCTGCGTGCCGGCGTTGATGCCGGACGCGAAGTTGTTGCCCAGCGAAACGGTCACGATTTGGTTGGTCGTATACCGGTAGAACGGCGAGAGTTTCGCCGACCAGTCGGTATTTGCGAAGTGGTGCTCGACCGACAGGTCGTAATTGTTCGAGACCTGCACCGGATTGTTGTGCACCGGCGTGTTGAAGCCCAGGCCGAAGAAGTGCGTGAAGTCGAACTTCGCCGCGCCCAGACCCGAGGCGTTCTCGTACTGTTCGAACGCGGTTTCGGTCGGCTGCGTGTAGCGGCCGTAGGAAACGCGCAGAACCGTATCCGGATCGAACGTGTAGGTGCCGCCGATGCGCGGCGACCATAGCGCGTGATTGACCGAGTTCACGCCGACGTTCGTGAACAGGCGATTGCCGTTCACGCCGTTGGGATGAACCGCTTGCTCGCCCGAGTTCGCCGTTAACGGATTCAACGGGTTCGTCGCGGTGGGAGCGTAGCACATCCCGGGGTTCTGACCCGCGAGCAGGTTCGGCGCGATGATCGGTCCGGTCAACGAGGCCGGAGTCGTAGGCGTAACCGGAGTTAGGACCGGCTGTCCGGTCGCCGGGTCGTAGCAATACGAGTTCTGAGCCGAGGCGAACCAGTAATTGTACTCGGAGTTCACCGTGCTCGGGAAATCGTAGAGGTAGTTTTCGTAACGGAGACCCACGTTGAGGTCGATCTTGTCGTTCGGCCGGATTTCGTCGGTCAGAGCAACCGAGCTGAACTTCGGAACGACCTGGTTGATCGTGCCGTAACCGCCCGGTACCGTCACTGCGAAAGCGGCGCCCGCCGTACAAGCCGGAGTACCCGGCAAGTTCGCGCACGCGGAATTCGTGGTCCAGCCCGCCGTCGGAGCGTTGTACGTACCGCCGGTCGCGCCGAGCAGGCACGAGCTCAATGCGCCGGTTGCCACGGCGTAGCAGTTGCCGGCCGAGTCTGTGAGGTTAGTTGGATGGCTAGGCGCAGCGTAGTACTGGTTGTTCCAGCGCGTCACGCTCGCCGTCGTGTAGTTGCCGGTAAGGCTCAGCAAGTTTTGCGGGTTGATTTGATCTTCGGCGTCGAGCTGAAGACCGCGCGTATGCGTGCTGAGTTCGTAGTTCGGAGCGGGATATCCACCGCCCGTTCCCAGGTAGCCGTAGCCGCTAAGGACTTCGGCGGCCGAGTTTGGATTGGTCTGCAGCCAGCTCGAGTAGAACGTGTAGCCCATCAAGCGTACGAACGCGCTGGACCCGATGTTCTTCTGGTACTGCAGTTTGACGATCGAGCCGTTGTTCCAGATGCCCGAATCGGCGTTAGGATTGATGCCCTGAAACACGGCGCGATTGGTTCCCGTGTTCGGCGAGTAATAGGTAACGGCGGTCGCCGTCGCCGCATTCTGGCCGAAGATCGTGTTCGGAGCGAAGATCTGCTTGTCGTTGTATGGAAGCGTCGACGGTCCGGAGCTCGCACAACCGGGTCCGTTGATGATTCCGAACGCGGCAAACGCTCCGTTGTAGGCACACAGCCCGTCGTACGGACCGCCTTGTCCCGGATAACTGGTCACGCCTAAGAGCGACGCAATGCCGGTGGGTCCGCCCCAGTAATAGAACGCCTTGTTGATATTGGCAAGGCCGCCCGAGGCGTTGATCGAGTCGTTGTAGGTCGAGAGATATCCGAAGTTGTCGTAGAGCAGTTGAACGTCGTCTTTGCCGCCATCGTGATGATGCGGAATGCCGAAGTGGAAGTTGAGGACGTTCTCGCGGTCCGCCGTGTAGATCGGGAACGAGAGTTGCCCCGAACTAACCGGCGCGTAGTACTGGCAAACGGGCACCGGAATTCCGATGTTGAACGTTTGGCCTCCCGCCGGCGCAGCGCCGGTGTTCGTGCACGTCGACCACGGCCCGTTAGCGTAAGTGCCGAACAGCGCAACCGTCGAGTTCAATTGGATGCCCGAGATACCGTACTGGTTGCTGCCGTCGGAAGAGAGGTTACCGCCGTTCTGACTGTTGATGAACGGATAGGTCGTGTTGACGCCGCGGATGCCCGCGTACCACGAAAAGAGCCGGTCGGGCGTCGCGCCGCCGGCCTCGAAGTCGAGCTTGTGGTAGAAGTTCGGCGAGCCGATCCCGCCGACCACGCTCGCGGTTCCCGGATACGTTCCGGTCTTGATGACCTGGTTGATGTAACCGGCCAGCGTCGGGGAGGTCGCGCCGGCAGGCGAGCCGCCGGTGTAGACTTCCGTCTGCTGGGTGCCGGTGTCGGAGAGCGAGTTGGCGTTGTAATTGTCGAACGCGCGGTTTACCGGCACGCCGTCGAATTCGTATCCGACTTGGCTATACGCCGAACCGCGAATGTAGAAGACTTGGCCGAAGCCGTAAACGCCGACTTGACCTTGAACGCCCGGCTGCGAATAGATGCCGGAATAGGCGCTATCTAAGTTGTAGCCGCCGCCCATGCCCCGCACGGCGTTCTGTTGCGCCGCGCTGACCGCATACACGTCGGACGTTCTGCCCGAGCTGACCAAGCTCGAGGACGTCTTGCTGGTCGTGTTGGCGATGACTTTGAGACTCGGAGTAAGCCTAAACGAGAGCGCGAGTTGCTGGTCGGCAAAGACCGTCACGCCCGTGTAGGAATTGGGGTTGAAACCATCTTTTTGGATCGACACGGTATACGTGTCGGGAGAAAGCGACAGGAAGCTGAAACGACCTGATGCATCCGTCGTCTGCGACACGGTCTCCGATGGCGAAACGGCCTTGACGGCCGCTCCGGCAACGGGAGCGCCTTTGTCGTCAGTAACGGTTCCGCTGAGTCCGCCCGTGGTCCCGGCCAGTGCCCATGTTCCCTGGCTAAGGAATGCTACGAGGAGAAGCAGCGCTACCGCAACGCGACGGAGGGACAACAATTCTCTCATGTTTACCCTCATTAAATTTTCAAAGTGACGTAGCGCGTCCCAAGGCTAGGCCAAACGTCTCAGAACCCCAGCCAAATCCCAGGGCAGCGTAGCGACCCCTTCTCCCGTCAAAGGTCGCCTCCTTTAACGAGGGTTTAAATTTATGAAGGGCGGCTGAGAGGCTGGGAAAGCGCCGGAACCTAGACGGCGGCGGCCATTCGCTGCGCCAGGAGCGCCGGAATGGCCGACGGCCGGTCCGCAACCGGCACGCCGGCCTCCGCGAAGGCCTTAATCTTGGATTCGGGCGTGCCGAAGTTGCCGGAGATGATCGCCCCGGCGTGTCCCAGCGACTTCCCGGCCGGAGCGTTGCGGCCGCCGATGAAGGCCACGATCGGCATCCCGGCCATGTGCTCGCGAATAAACGCGGCCGCATCCTCCTCGTCGGACCCGCCGATTTCACCGCATACGACCACCGCGCTGGTCTGCGGGTCGTTCTTGAACTCGCGCAGGCAGTCCACGAAGGTCGTCCCGATGACCGGATCTCCGCCGATGCCCACGCACGTCGACTGCCCCAGGCCGGCCCGCGTGAGCAGGTCGACTACTTCGTAGGTCAGCGTGCCCGAGCGAGAGATTAAACCGACGTTGCCCTCTTTAAAGACGTGGCCGGGCATAATCCCGATCGACGACTTGCCCGGCGAGATCAGCCCGGGGCAGTTGGGGCCGATGATCCGCATCCCCGGCGTAGCGCCGACGACCTTGAGCACGTCGTGGACCGGAACGCCCTCGGTGATGCAGACCGCGAAGGGGACCCCGGCCTCGTAGGCTTCGTAGAGCGCGTCGGCCGCGAACGGCGGCGGCACGAAGATGCAGGTGTGGGTCGCGCCGGTTGCGTCGACGGCCTGCTTGACGGTATCGAAGACGGGCAGGCCCTGTTCGGTTTTTTGGCCGCCTTTGCCGGGCGTGACGCCGCCGACGACGTTCGTCCCGTACGCGACCATGCGCCCGGTGTGATACGAGCCCTCCGCGCCGGTGATGCCCTGCACGATCACTTTGCTGTTCTTATCCAAAAAAATCGACATCGTTCTTCCCGTTAACCGGCCGCGAGCTCGACGGCTCGCTGTGCGCCTTCGTCCATGGTTTCGACCGGCGTCATGCCGGCGTCGGCCAGAATCTTCCGGCCTTCCTTTTCGTTAGTTCCCGTCAAGCGGATAACCAGCGGAATTTTCCGGGAGGTCGTTTCCGCGAGCGCTTGCACGATGCCGCGCGCAACTTCGTCGCCGCGCGTGATGCCGCCGAAAATGTTCACGAAGAACACCTTGGCTCCGGTGTGATTCACGACGAGCTCGTAGCATTTGCGAACGCGCTCGGCGTTCGCACCGCCGCCGACGTCCAGGAAGTTGGCGATCTCTCCGCCCGCATTTTTCACCGCGTCCATCGTCGCCATCGCAAGCCCGGCGCCGTTGGCCATCGTGCCGACCGTGCCGGGAAAGCGGCGGAAGTTGCGGATCCCAAGACCCGACGCCGTCGCCAGCGTTTCGTCTTCGTCGAGCGGCAGCGCCTTCTGCCACTCCGCGAATTCGGGGTGGCGAAACAACGCGTCGTCGTCCAATTCCACTTTCGCGTCCGACGCGACGACCTTTCCGTCCGACGTCAGGGCCAGCGGATTTATCTCGACCAGCTTTGCGCCATAGCGAAAGAACAGGTCGTAGAGCCCGGCCACGATAGCGGGAAATTGTTTTCGGTATCCCGGATCGAGATCCGACGCGAACGCCAGCTCGCGTCCGACGAACGGCGAGTACCCGATGGCCGTATCCACGAAAAACTTCGCGATGGACTCCGGGTGCGTCTCAGAAACTTCTTCGATGTCCATCCCGCCGAAACGGCTGACCATCACGACGGGCCGTTTGCTCGTCCGATCGATGGCGATCGCGCAGTACGCTTCCTTCGAAATGTCGAGCGTCTCTTCGACCAGGACCGCATGGATGGGTTCGCCACTGGGGTTCTGACGGTTAGGCGGCATCGGCGTCGCCATAATTTCGGCGGCGGCCGACTTCCCCTCGGCGGGAGTCGTCGCAAACTTGATCTTGCCGGCCTTCCCGCGGCCGCCCATCAAGACTTGCGCCTTGATCACCCACTTGCCCGGATTCTGCTCGATGAACGCCGCCACGTCGTCCGCCGTCTTGCACAAATGCGAACGAGGCACCGGAATCCCGCACCGCCGGAAAAGCTCTTTCCCCTGATACTCCATGAGGTTCACGAGGTGGTCTTGCTCCTTTTAAAAACGCGTCCTGCGACTGTCCTTCGACAGGCTCGAGCCCTTCGACAGGCTCAGGATGACAATTTGGGAGAGGCGGCGCTGCTCTGAAACGGCGGGCGCCAAGTGCTTGTCATCCTGAGCTTGTCGAAGGACGATCAATTGTCATCCTGAGCTTGTCGAAGGACGATCACTTGTCATCCTGAGATTGCCGAAGGACGATCACTTGTCATCCTGAGCTTGTCGAAGGACGATCACTTGTCATCCTGAGCTTGCCGAAGGACGATCACTTGTCATCCTGAGCTTGTCGAAGGACGATCACTTGTCATCCTGAGCTTGTCGAAGGACGATCACTTGTCATCCTGAGATTGCCGAAGGACGATCACTTGTCATCCTGAGCTTGTCGAAGGACGATCACTTGTCATCCTGAGCTTGTCGAAGGACGATTTTGCCGAGTAGCGATCGTGCGATGACGACTTGCTGGATTTCGGAGGTGCCTTCGTAGATCTCGGTGATTTTGGCGTCGCGGTAGTGGCGTTCGACCGGAAATTCGGTGGTGTATCCGTAGCCGCCGTGAATTTGGAGCGCTTCGGAAGCGTGTTTGCGCGCGGCGGTCGATGCGAAGAGTTTCGCTTTGCTGGCTTCGACCGCAAACGGCTTGCCGGCGTCGGCGAGCGCCGCGGCGCGATAGACCAGCAGCCGCGCCGCGTCGAGATCGGTGGCCATCCGTGCGATCTTGAACGAGACGCCCTCGAAGCCGCCGATCGGTTTGCCGAAGGCCGTGCGCTCGCGCGCGAACGCGACCGATTCGTCGAGGCACGCCGCTAGAATACCGGTCGCCTGCGCCGCGATCCCGATACGGCCGCCGGTGAGCGCGGTGAGCGCGTTGACGAAGCCCGCGCCTTCCTCGCCGAGCAGCGCATCGGCGGGAACGCGGGCGCCGTCGAAGGCCAAGTCGCACGTGTTGCTGGTGTGAATGCCGAGCTTCTCGGTCACGCGCTCGACCGACATGCCGGGCGTGCCGCTCTCGACTAAGAACGCACTGATGCCGTGCGCCCCGGGCCCGCCGGTCCGGAACATGCTCATCACGACGCCCGCGTAGCTACCGTTCGTGCACCATTGCTTGCGTCCGTTCAAGACGTAGCCGTCGCCTTCACGGCGCGCCGTCGCGCGCAAACTCGCGGCGTCGGATCCGGCGTCGGACTCGGTCAGAGCAAAGCCGGCGATGCAGTTGCCGGTCGCAAGCATCGGCAGCCAATGCCGGCGCTGGGCGCCGTTCCCCATCCGTTCTATCGCCGAACAGATCATCGAATGCACCGAGAGCGTTACCGCCGCGCCGGCATCCACGCGGGCCAGCTCCTCGATCGCCAACGCGTACGCGACGTAACCGGCGCCCGCGCCTCCGAACTCCTCCGGAATCAGGATGCCCATGATCCCCGCGTCCGTCAGTTTCGCGTAGAGATCGCGCGGAAACGTACGGTCGCGGTCCCACTGCGCGACGAACGGAGCGATCTCGCCGCGCGCGATGTCGCGGGCGAGATCCGCTACGTGGCGTTGCTCGGCCGTGAGCTCGAACTGGTGGGGATTCATGCGTAGGTGTAGAAACCGCGGCCGGTTTTCTTACCGAACCAACCGGCCGCAACGTACTGTTTGAGCAGCGGACACGGCCGGTATTTCGAGTCGGCGAACCCGTCGTACAAGACGTTCATGATCGCCAGGCACGTATCGAGGCCGATGAAATCGGCCAGCTGCAACGGGCCCATCGGATGGTTCATCCCAAGCTTCATGACCGTGTCGATCGACTCGACCGAGCCGACGCCTTCGTAGAGCGCATAGATCGCTTCGTTGATCATCGGCATCAAAACGCGGTTCGAAACGAATCCGGGAAAGTCGCGCACGCCGACCGGCGTCTTGCCCAACTGCTCGGCCAACGAACGAGTAAACTCGTAGGTCGCCTGCGACGTCGCGATGCCGCGAATGATCTCGACCAGTTTCATCACGGGCACCGGGTTCATGAAGTGCATGCCGATGGTCCGTTCGGGCCGCGAGGTTGCGGCGCCGAGCAGGGTGATGGAAATCGACGAGGTGTTGCTGGCCAGAATCGCGCGTTCGGGCGTCGCGGCGTCGAGCGCGCGAAAGAGCTCGAGTTTGGTTTCCAAATTTTCGGTGGCCGCCTCGATCGCGAGATCTACGTCCAGGTTCTCGATTCGCGGCGTCGCGCGAATGCGCCCCAGCGTCGCGGTGCGATCGTCTTCCGAGATACGCCCCTTCTCAACGGCGCGTGCGAGGTTCTTGTCGATTCCCGATACGCCGCGAGCGATGAGTTCGTCACTTCGATCGATCAAGAGAACGTCGTGGCCCGACGCGGCCGCGACTTGAGCGATGCCCGAGCCCATTTGGCCCGCGCCGGCGACCGCGATGCGATACGGCACTATCGCTAAACGTCTACGCGAACGAGCATTGCGTCGCCCTGACCGCCGCCCGAACACAACGACGCGATTCCCAGACCGCCGCCGCGCTTGCGCAGCTGATTGATCGTGGTCGCGACGATGCGAGCGCCGGAAGCGCCGATCGGATGTCCCATCGCAACCGCTCCGCCGAACTTGTTGAGCTCCTCCGGGTCGAATCCGAGCGCGCGAGCCGACGCGATCGCGACCGCCGAGAACGCCTCGTTGACTTCCCAAACGGCGATGTCGCGAACCGACAACCCGTTTTTGTCGAGCAGCTTCTGGGCCGCCATCGCGGGCGTGTAACAGAGATACGGCGGATCCCAGCCGGCGGTCGCGTGATCGACGATCGTGGCGAGAATTTCAGCGCCTTGACGCTTCGCGTACTCGGCACTAGCGACGATGAGCGCCGCGGCGCCGTCGTTGACGCCGGGCGCGTTACCCGGCGTAATGGTTCCACCTTTTTCGATCGGTTTGAGCTTCGCCATCGCTTCGGCGCTGGCTTCGCCACGAACCGCTTCGTCGCGATCCACGACCGCGTGCGGAACGTCGCCCGTCACGAACGGCGTGTAGGATTCCCAATCGAACGTGAACTGCTCGGACGGTTCGTGGTTCCAGATCGACCCGGCCGCGCCGACCGTCGCCGGAACGCGCGTCGCCCCCCGGCGCGGCAGCTGGTCCACGACGACCTTTCCACGCGCTTTGGTCGCAACGTTGACCGGCACGATCTCGTCGGCAAAGTGTCCGCTCTGATGCGCGGCATGAGCCCGCAGATGGCTTTCGAGTGCGAAGGCGTCCTGTTCTTCGCGCGTGGTGCCGAGCTCGTTTGCGACGCGGCTGCCTTGCGACGCCATCGTCATCGGAAAATACTGGTCCCAGAGACCGTCGTTAACCATCGCGTCGATCAGGGTCCCGTCACCGAAGCGGTAGCCCGAACGCGCCTCCTTAAGAAGATACGGCGCATTCGACATGGACTCCATACCGCCGGCCGCCACGACGTCGTGCGCTCCAGCGCAGATGGCACGCATCGCGCCGACCAGCGCCAGCATGCCCGACGCACAAACTTTGTTTACCGTCTCCCCCGTGACCGTCTTTGCCAGACCGGCCTTGAAGAGCGCTTGGCGGGCCGGATTCTGGCCGACGCCCGCTTGGAGCACCTCGCCGAGAATCACGTGATCGACGTCGGACGGATCGATTCCGGCGCGCCGAATCGCTTCGGCCAGCACGATGGCGCCGAGCGTCGGCGCGTCGAGCGAGGAGAGCGCGCCGCCGAGCTTTCCAAACGGCGTGCGAGCGGTCGAGAGAACAACCGCGGAGGAGGCAGTCGAAGTCATAGCCAGCGGGGCTTCGCCGTAGCCGGATGCGCCCCTAGCAACGCGTGCCGCCGGCGCGGGCGACCCGACTTTTCTCGCCGTTCCGTACGTTCCGGCGGCCGGCCGGGCACGCGCGACGGCGGCGCTCCGGCGGGTTAGCGGGCCGCCCGGATGGAACGCACCGCCCATGCAAACGTCCGATCAATCCGCTCAGGCGAGCCCGTTTCGCACGCTCAAAAGCCCGCTCGTGCGCGTAGCGTGCGACTTGTGCGGTTCGGACAGCTACCGCGTCGTCATGCAGAAGCGCGCGGTGATTTACGATCGCGTCTTCGACGTCGTTCGCTGCAACGGCTGCGGCCTCGTGTTCGTCAACCCGCGGTTGCCCGACGACGAGATCGGCGCGCTATACGACGAAGACTACTACTACGGCCGGGGATTCGATCGCACGACCTGCTACAAGGGTAACGACCGCCGTTCGCCCGAAGATCTCGCCGCCGAATACCGCGACGTCGTCGACACGCTCGCAAGCGCGTACGGATCGCTCGATGGCGCTAAGGTCCTCGACGTCGGCTGCGGTACCGGCGGCCTCGTGCGGACGCTGCGTACCGCGGGAGCGCAAGCCTTTGGGGTCGACTCGTCGCCGGCCGCGATGCAGGCGTGTGCCGAGAACGGCACGCCTACGCTTCCATCCCTCGAACGAATGCTGGAAGATGGCGAGACGTTCGACATCGTCGTGGCGATGGAGGTCATCGAACACGCGCTTTCGCCTAAAGCGTTCCTTCTCGAAACGAAGAAACTGGTGCGGCCGGGTGGCTTGCTGTTCCTGACGACCGGAAACTGGAATCTCGTTCGCCACATTCGCGGGACGCCGTACGTGATGCCCGAGGGGCACATCTACTATTTCACGCCGACTACGCTGGCCAAGTACTTTTCCGTTACCGGTTTGCAAACTGCGGGTGCGTTCAACCGCACGTGGGTCGCGTGGCGTGCCGGCGGATCGCGCCTCGGTGGCCTCGGGTTGCCGCTGACGCGATTTGCCGCGTCCGTTTTTTCCGCAATCTTGCCCGGCTACGGTCCCTTCCCGGTCGCGCGGCGGCCGCAAAGCGCGGTCAAGTAGCGCCCAAATTGGTCTCGGCCGGCACGCACACGATCGCGCCCTTCGGGTCGCAATGTTCGCACTCGAATTGTACGGTCACGTGCGCGATGCGGTAGCGGTCGCGCGCCAATTCGCGTAGCGAGTTTAGGATCGAAGCCGCCTCGCTAATCCGCAGATCGTCGAGCATCACGTGCGCGGAGAGCGCGTACGAGTCGCTACCGATCGCCCAAACGTGCAGGTCGTGAAGCGCCGCCACGCCGCCGATGCGTTCGATCTCGCTCCCCAGCTTCTCGGTGTCTACGTCGCGCGGCGCCCCTTCCAGAAGTACGTCCGAGGCGTCCCGCAAGACGCGCAAAACGCCGGCCACGATCACCCCGGCAACGAACAGCGAGAGCAGCGGGTCGATCCATTGCCGATGCGTGATCGCGATCGCAATACCGCCCGCGATGACCGCGACGGCTCCCAGCGCGTCGCCGAAGATGTGAAACAGCACGGCGCGAACGTTGAGGTCCTTGCTGCGCGAATGACCGTGACGGTCGGGGGCCGCGAGCAACAAGCCCGCCGCCGCGTTAACGACCAATCCGACGCTCGCGATGGCGATCATCGTTTGGCCGTCGGATTCCACCGGCGCGCCGAAGCGGCGTAGAGCTTCGATCACGATGAAGATCGTCGCGCCCAGCAGGAGCGTTCCGTTTGCGAGCGCGCCCAACACTTCGACGCGACCGTAGCCGAACGTTCGCCGGCGGTCGGCCGGGCGCTGCGAGCCGACCAGCGCCGCCAACGCAAGGAGCAGCGCAAAAACGTCCATGCAGACGTGCGCGGCGTCGCTCAGCAACGCCAAACTGTTCGCACGCAGGCCGCCCCAAAATTCGAGCCCGGCAACGCCGGCGCTTAGAACGATTGCTACGAGGAGGCGATTGCGCGTGGACACGCCGTCACGAACGCAGCGCTTTGAGGACGAGAAGGCCGAGCATCGCTCCGAAGGTGGCGAAGGTCCGCGTTTCGGCCTGGCCGATTACCTCGGGGTTCCACGTTCCGCGGCCCTCCGGCGCGGCGGTCGCGCGGGGAATCACCGGCGGCACGCGCAGGCAATACGTTTCGAACTCTTTGCCGAATTCCGATCGTAAGAATTTCTCTTCGTGGGGAACGATGATCGAATATACGGCCGCCATGGCCGCCAGCGATCCGGCAACCAGAGCGAAGCGCGCGGCCGGTTCGTTCTTCCCGGTGAACGCGACGGCAAATCCGAGCGCGGTGGTGAAATTGCCGACGTAAAGCGGATTGCGCACGTACGCGTACGGACCGGCCGATACGAGGTGTGGGGCCGTCACTTTGTCGCCTCGAGTGGTAACGCCCGAATATCCTACCGCCCAGCAACGCAAGAGTTCGCCGGCTACCGCGATGGGAAGTCCGGCCGCGATCGACGTGGCGCTCGGCTTTCCCAAGAACGCCAGGGCCGCCGCAGGCAGCGACAAGAGGGCGCCGCGATTTTTGAAGACGGCCGTTTCGAACAGCTCTTTCCGTTTATCGTTCACGCAACGTTCCTTCGCGCTTTCGGCGGCGCGCCCCTCACGGCGCGGCACCTTCCAGCGCGGCGGCGTAAACGTCGCGCAGGGAACGCTCGAGCGAAATTTGCGGCGACCACCCGGTCGCATCGCGCAACTTCCGGTTGTCGCCGAATGCCACCGGCACGTCCGACGTTCGCATGCGCGACGGATCTTCGCGGACCTCCACCGGAACGTGCGCCGTCAGAATCAGCGTTCGCAGCATGTCGCGAATGGGCGTTGGAACGCCGCTGCAGACGTTGTAGATTTCGCCCGAACTTCCGTCGCGCGCGAGCGCCAGGTAGGCCGCGACGACGTCCCGCACGTCCAGGAAGTCCCGCTCGGCCGACAGGTTGCCGACGAACAGCTCGCGGTTCCCGGAGCCGCGCGACAGGCGCGCAAGCTGCGCCGCGAAACCCGCGATCGCAAAACGTTCGCTCTGTCCGGGCCCGATGTGGTTGAACGAACGTGCGATCACGACGTCGAGTCCGCCGGCGTTCGCGACGCCGGCGAGCAGCGCTTCGGCGGCGGCTTTGCTCGCGGCGTAGGGATTGGCCGGACGCGGCGCCAGCGATTCGACCAGCGGATAGTCGGAAGGCACGCGGGCGCCGTAGACCTCCGCCGAGCTGGTAAACAGCAACCGCGGCATCGCGCACCGGCTGCGGCCTGCGTACGCGACGATGCCATGCGCCAGGCGCACCGTACCCATCGCGTTGGTTTCGTAAGTCGCCATCGGGTTGGCGAGCGCATCGGGAACGAAGGTGCGCGCGGCCAAGTGAAAGACCACGTCCGGGCGCGCGAGATCCAAGACGGCGGCGACGGCGTCCTCGTCGGCAAGGTCCAGCGGAACGAACGCGCCTCCCTCGCCGGGGCCCCCACACGGCAACACGTCCCAGCCGCCGCTCGCGAGCGCCCGCGTTAAGTAGCGCCCGACGAAACCGCTCGCGCCGGTGACGAGCGCGCGCACTTAGACGCGGGCGAGTTCCGACGCGACGCGGTCGCAATCCGCGCGCACCATGAGCTCCACCAATTGTTCGAAGGATACTTCCGGCTCCCACCCGAGCTCGCGCTTGGCCTTCGAGGCGTCGCCGACGAGCAAGTCGACTTCCGCCGGCCGTACGAAGCGCGGATCGAGCGTGACGTACGGCTCGTACGAGCCTAGCCCGGCCGTCTCGAACGCGATGCGCACGAAATCGCGCACGCTGTGCGTGCGCCCGGTGGCGATGACGTAGTCTTCGGGATGGTCGCGTTGAAGCATCGACCACATCGCACGGACGTAGTCGCCCGCAAAGCCCCAGTCGCGTTTGGCATCTAAATTTCCAAGCGCCAGCGTTTCGGTCAAGCCGTACTTGATGCGCGCCACGCCGTCGGAGATCTTGCGCGTAACGAATTCCTTTCCGCGCCGCTGGCTCTCGTGATTGAAGAGAATGCCGCTCACGGCGAACAGGTCGTACGACTCGCGATAGTTCACGGTGATCCAGTGGCCGTACACCTTCGCGACGCCGTACGGGCTGCGCGGATAAAACGCCGTCCGTTCCGTCTGCGGAACTTCGGTCACTTTCCCGAACATTTCGGAACTCGACGCTTGATAGAACCGGGCCGACGGGTGAGCGGAACGGATCGCCTCGAGCACCCGGGTAACGCCGAGCGCGGTGAACTCGCCGGTCAGAACCGGCTGGCGCCACGACGCCGGGACGAACGATTGAGCCGCCAGATTGTAAACTTCGTCCGGCGCGACCTCCTCGACGATGGAAGCGACCGACATCTGGTCCAGCAAGTCGCCGGAAACGAACTCGACGTCGTCCACCAAATGCGCGATGCGTTCGTGCACGTCGGTGCTCGTTCGCCGCGTCATCCCGACGACGCGGTAGCCTTTTTCGAGCAGCAGTTCGGCCAAAAACGAGCCGTCTTGACCCGTTATCCCGGTAATGAGGGCGGTCTTCACGATTTCGAAAGCGCGGGTCGCTCGGCCGAACGCAGCGCGATGAATGCGGCGACTTCGCTGGGGAGCGTTCCGCGGCCGAAGCCCGCGTCGTATCCGAGCTCGCTGGCCATCAGATTCGTGACGCGGGGACCGCCGCAGATCGTCACGACGCGGTCGCGCAGGCCCTCGGCTTCCAACAGCTCGACCAAGGCCGTAAAGTTGCGAACGTCGCTGCCTTTTTGCGTGACGACTTGCGAAGCGAGAATGGCGTCGATGCTTTTCTCCTTCGCAAAGCGAACGAGATCCTCGACCGCCACTTGGCTCCCCAGGTTGAACGTCTCGAACGCGTGATAGCGCTCGAGCCCGTAGTCGCCTTTGTAGCCCTTCATGTTGAGAATGGCGTCGATTCCGACGGTGTGGGCGTCGGTGCCGATACACGCGCCGGCCACCCGGAGCTTGCGCCCGATCCGCTGCGTAACGAACGCGTCGACTTCTTCCATCGACATCGCGTGCGCCTTCGCGGACGGCGCCTTGATCGTTGAAAAGTCGATCGATTGCGGCGTGGCCGCATACACCACGAAGAAAGAAAAACCGGCCGCGATTTTACGGCCTTCGGCAACCTGTACGTCGGAGAACCCCATTTTTGCGACGAGCTGGCGGGCGGCTTCGTCGGCCGCCTCGCTCCACTCGATCGGCAGCGTGAACGATAGTTGGACTTTCCCATCGTTCATCGTGTCGCCGTAGGGCTTGATCGTGAAACTCACCGGACCGCTGCCGCCTCGCCTTTTAATCCCAGTTCGGCGCGCAGCGCGTCCTCGAACGGATTCCAGTAGCCGTCGCCGCGCGCGAAGACGCCGTCGAAGCCGCGGCCGCCGTCGGGCGGACGGGAAACGTCCGCGAACGCCTTGCCTTCGATGGATTCCATCATACCGGCCTCGGCGACGCGCGAGAGCAGGCGTTCGCAGTCGGCCAGAACCTCCTGCGCGCGCCGCTCGATGCGTCCGCCCTCTTTGAAAGAGATCTCGTTACCGAAGTGTCGCGCGGTGTTCATGATGTACTGCGCGTTTTCGATCGCCAGCGCACGGTCGCCCAGAAACGGCGTATGGATCGCCTCCGTGAGCATGCCGCACAGATGAATCGTTTGCCCCGTCATCACCGACGTCAAATTGAAGAGCGCGTCGATAAGATGGCCCTTGAAGATGTCGCCGGTCATGTGTTTGGTGGGCGGCATGTACTTCAAGGGCGCGTCCGGGAAGACTTGGCGCGCGAGCTGTGCCTGCGCGACCTGATACAGAAATCCGTCCTCGAGATCGGGACTGATCTCGTACGCGTCGCCCAAGCCGATCTGACGGTCCGGCATGCCGGCCAGGTGCGCGAACTCCTCGTTGATGAACTGCGACGCCAGCACCGCGTGAGCTTGCTCGACGGCGTCGGCCGTCGTCAGATAGTTGTCTTCGCCGGTGTTGATGACGATGCCCGAAAACGCGTTGAGCATCCGGCTGAAATGCTGATCGACGAACGTGCGCTTCATGTTGATGTCGCGGAACAGAATTCCGTACATCGAATCGTTCAACAGCATGTCGAGGCGTTCCAACGCCGCCGTCGTCGCGATTTCCGGCATGCACAGGCCGCTCGCGTAGTTGGTCAGCATCACGTAACGGCCCAGACGCTCGGAAACCTCGTCGAGCGCCTCCCGCATGATCTTGAAATTGGCCTGCGTCGCGTACGTTCCGCCGAAGCCTTCGGTCGTCGGACCGTAAGGAACGAAATCGAGCAACGATTGCCCGGTCGAACGGATGACGGCGATGATCTGCGCGCCCGCCTCCGCCGCGGCCACGGCGGCGGTGCGGTCTTCGTAGATATTTCCGCTCGCGACGATAACGTACAGCAGCGGCGGAGCCGTCTGCGGCAGGCGGCCGAGTAGTTCTTCGCGCTCGCGCCGGCGCGAGCGAACGCGCGCCAAGCCGGCATCGACGTACGGGAGCAGCGAAGCCCGCGCGGCAACTTCCGGGACCGCCGTAAAATCGGACAACGCGTGCGTGCCGGACGCGATGGCGCGACCGAGGGCTTCCGGATCGAGACCCGTCTCGGCCAGGCCCCGCCCGAAAGCCAAAGCGATCCCGCCGGCGACGGCGTCGCCGAGCGCGTCCACCACGACGTTGGGGACGGGGATCTCGTCGGCGCCGACCCCGTCCACGCCCAACAGGCGCAACACCGAGCGCTCGACGGCAACCGTCGAGTGGGCGTCGATGAACGCGCTAACCGGCGCAGCGATGGCCGCCGCCAAGTCGCGGCAGCGCGCGACGGCGGACCGGTCGATCCGTAGTTCCATGGAGTCCTTATCTTAGCAGAAGGGGATAAACGCCTTCTACGACTGAGCGGAGTGAGCGGGTCGCGAAGCCAGTCCGTGGCCGCGGCTCGCGTCCCACAGCAGTGCCAGTGCGGTAACGACGGTCATCGCGGCGGTCCCGGCCACCATGACCGCGACCACGGTATAGAGCGATGGGTGGACGAGCGCGATGGCCCCGACCGTTCCCGCGGTGCTGAGCAGCAGCGGCAGTGCGAACGTCAAGCGGTGCGTAGCGAGCCCGTAGGTCACGAGCGCGTTGACGAACGCCAGCAGCGCCATCGCCAGTCCGTACGGCACCAGGAGCGCGGCCGCCGCATCGAATTCCGTTCCGACCAGCGCGCGCAAGATCTGAACGCCCAAAAAATGGAATGCGACCAGGCCGCACGCAGAGATCACGACGATGCCCAGGAGGCTGGCGAAGAGCGGAGAGAGCGACGTCTCACCGCGCGCGTGACGGTGCGCCGCCTGCGGCAGCAGCACCGTCGGAATGAATCCCACCAAAAAGAATAGCATCTTCCCGCCGAGCGACGCCGCGGAATAAATTCCGGCTTGCGACGGCTCGAAGAAGTGTTTTACTAAAACGACGTCGGCATAACCCACGACGCCGATCGTCAGCGCGCCGACCGCGGAACCACCGACCACGGCAAATATCCGCGGCCAGTCGTAACGCACGACCTGCGGCTCCGCGGTGCCGTAACGCTTGTACAAAACGAACAACACGTAACCAAGAGCGAGCACCGTGCCGGCTAGAAATCCAAACAAGCCACCGGCGAGCTTCAGACCGAGCGCGGAGAGCAGCGCGATCGCCGCAACCTTCCCGAAACCTTCGAGCGAGTTCGAAACGGAGAGTCCGAAAAAGTTCTGCGTTCCCTGCACCACGGCGCGCAGCGCCGCGCACGCGAGAACGATCGCCGACGTCATCCCCATTATCGGAATCGTCCACGGTGGAACGCGTAAGAACGCGGAAATCGGATACGCGAATAGCGCGGCAATCAAGACGTAGCCTAGGCCGATGGCGCCGAATCCCTGGGCGACGCCGCGCGTTAACCCCGCCAAATGGCCGTCGTCGTGCAGCGCGCGAAATTCGGCCGCGAACCGGGCGATGACCGGCTGCAGAACCGCGCCCGGTATCGAGGCGATCGTCGACGCCGCCAGCACCGCGTACAGCACGCCGTAGGCTTCCACGCCGAGCCGGCGGCTCGCGATCGCGTGAAAGAGGAAGCCGCACGCGCCCAAGACGATCGACCCGGCGAAAACGACCGCGCCGTGGCGGAAGATGTCGCGCGATGCCGGCTGGCGCGTCGCCGGTCCTTGGACTGCGGTGTCGGGGGGAGTCACCCAGCCTCTCTACGACGGGAGCACGCCGGTGCCCCGGCAGGGCTTCCTGGGACGGCGCCCCTCGTAACAAAGCCCGCGGGGCAGGGTAGGACGGGCCAGAGGAACCGAATCGGACAAGGGATGACGATCGGCAATCAGAGCGACGAAGTTCTGGTGGGGCGAATATGCGGGGGCGAGACGGACTTGTTTGCCGTTCTGGTCGACCGTTACAAGGCCGGCATCGCGAACTTCATCGGAGCGAGCGTCCGCCGGAATGCGGATGCGGCGGACCTCTCGCAAGAAACGTTTCTGCGAGCCTACGCCCACCTGGGAACGTTCAATCCGACGCTCGGCAAGTTTTCGACCTGGATCTATCAGATCGCGCGGAACGTAGTCCGCACCTATCTCGGTAAGTCGCTCCGGCGCCCGCAAGCGCAGGATCTTTCCGAGGCCCAGACGCTCGAAAACACGTTGCCCGACACGTCCACCGAATCGGACCCCGCCGGAGGGCTCCTCCGCGAGGAAGCCGAGCGCGAGCTGCGCGCGGCGCTCGCAGAACTCCCGGAACGAACGAGGACGGTGTTGGCTCTGCGTTACTACGACAACTTGGAATACCATACGATTGCGAGCACGCTCGGATTGTCGCTCGGCAACGTCAAGACGTTGATCCATCGCGGCAAGATCGCGCTGGCTAAACGCATGCGTCAACGTGAAGAGGAACGCCAGAACGCCGGACTTCCGGCCGCTTCGAAGGCGGGAGGTACGCATGCGCTGCTCCTCGTGTGAATCGTTGCTCGACCTGTACGTCGAAGGATCGCTCGCGCCCAAAGACGTGCGCGCGGTCGAGGCCCACGTGCGGGATTGCGAGTCGTGCGCCGCTTTGCTGGCCGAGATCCGCGTCGTCGACGCGCTGCTCGCGACGGCGCGGCCGGCGCAGCTGGCGCCGAACTTCACCTTCGCCGTCATGGCCGAGGTGCGATCGTTGCCCGCGCCACGCCGTACCGGCGCGCCGCTGGCGGCGATCCTTGGCGGATACGTGTTGGCCGCCTGGCTTCTCCTTTCGGCCGTTGCCGTCGCGTTCGCCGGCCGGCTGCCGGCTCTCGCCGCTTTTCAGAGTACGGAATGGCAAGGTGTGCTGCAGGCGCTCCGTGCCGTCGCCGGGGCGGGCGCACCGATCGCGCCGGCCATGCCGGCAATCCTCACCGCGGTCGCCGGCCTGCTGATCGTGGACGCCGCATTTTTGACCTGCATCGTCATCTTCTACCGAAACGTGCGGCCGCGCTTGGCTGCCCACCTCGCCCGCTCGGAGGCTTCATGACCATCAATCGCCGCGCCGGATTCGTCGCCGCGCTCGCACTGCTCGTCGCCGCAATTGCCTTCTTGAATTCGGCGCCGGCGTTCGCCGACGCGCGTGCTATCGATCACGGCGGTTCGTACTTCGGCTCGGTCGTCGTGGAGCCGGGCCAGACCGTCGACGGAGATTTGAACGTCGTCGGCGGAGACGCGACCATCGAAGGTACGGTGGACGGCGACGTCAACGTCGTCGGCGGCAGCGTCATCGCACGCCCGGGTTCCGAAATCACCGGCCACGTCAACCAACTCGGCGGCGACGTCGCCAGCTCGATCGTCCCGTGGGCGCCCAGCGACGTGCAGCCGCGCAACGCATTCGGTTCCGATTTTCGCATCCTCTGGCGCATCGCTTGGGACGTCATCGTGCTGCTGGTCTTTCTGATCTTTCCGCTGCGCACGCGGATGGCGCTCGGACGTCTGGAAGCGCATCCCGGCCTCAGCGTCGCGGTCGGCTTGGCCGGCTGGGTCGCGGTCATTCCGCTGGCGATCATGCTCGCGGTAACCATCGTGCTGATCCCGCTCATCCCGGTGCAGTTCGTGGCGCTGGTCGTCGCGATCTTCATAGGAAAGGCGGCGCTCGCGCTCCTAGTCGGACGGCGGCTCTTCGAGATGCTCAGTCCCGCGACCACGCCTTCGCCGCTGGGAGCACTCGTATTGGGACTCGCACTGCTGACGGCCGCCGAACTCGTGCCGGTGCTGGGCGGTCTCGTTACGGTGCTCGTGGCGCTGGTCGGACTTGGCGCCGTGCTCCTTACCTTCGTTGCCGACCAAGGACCGCTCGGCCCGCTCGGATCCGGTAAGAACCCCGGCTGGAGCATCCCGCATCCGCCCATCAGCGGACCCCCAATGCCCACCGGCTAATACTCGCCGGTGGTATGACCACCATTTCCCGCGCCGTCCGCTTCGCGGAGCGCACCGCAAGGCTGCGCGCCTCGACGATACGCGAAATGCTCAAGGTGACGCAGCAGCCCGACGTCATTTCGTTTGGCGGCGGCTTACCGGCTCCCGAGCTCTTTCCCACCACCGAGATCGCCGACGCCACGCGCGACGTGATGAACGAGTACGGGGCCGCGGCGCTGCAATATAGCGTCACCGAAGGGATCTCCGAGATGCGGGAGTGGGTCGCCGACCGGCTCTCGCGACGCTTCGATCGCTCCTTCAGCGCCGACGACGTCGTCATCGTCAACGGGTCGCAGCAAGGCCTCGACCTGATCGGAAAGATCTACGTGGATCCGGGCGACCACGTCGTGCTCGAGAACCCGTCATACCTCGGCGCCATCCAGGCGTTCGATGCCTATCAAGCGCGCTATCTTACCGTGGAGACCGACGACGGCGGCATGATTCCCGAGTCGCTGGAGCGCGTGCTGGCGGCAGCCGATCCTTTCCCCAAGTTCCTTTACCTGGTTCCCAATTTTCAGAATCCGACCGGACGAACGCTGGCCGCGCAGCGCCGCGAAGCGATCGTGCGCATTTGCGAGCGGTTCGATCTGCCGATCGTCGAGGACGATCCCTACGGCGAACTGCGCTTTGACGGCCACGACCTTCCGCCGCTGGTCTCGTTTTCGTCGACCGCCACGATTCTGTACCTGGGGACGGGAAGCAAAATCATGGCCCCCGGCCTGCGGGTCGCATGGCTGCTCATCGGCCACGAGGACGTGCGCGAAAAGATCGTGCTTGCCAAACAGGGCGCGGATCTCCACAGCGGTTCGCTCGCGCAATATATTTTCCACCGGTACGCTTCGCGGACCGAGGCGTTCGCCGAACACGTTGGACGAATCGTCCAAACGTACCGGCGCCGGCGCGACGTGATGGCGCGAGCGCTTCGCGCGGCGCTGCCACGCGATGCGCACTTCGTCCGGCCGGAGGGCGGGATGTTTCTCTGGGTTCGGACGCCCGGCATCGACACGGCCGAGCTGCTGCGCGTCTCCGCGGAACGTAAGGTCGTCTTCGTGCCCGGCGCGAGCTTCTATCCGGCACACGACGTGCACGACGGCATGCGCCTGAACTTTTCGAATGCCTCGGAAGAGATGATCGAGGTCGGCATCGAACGACTCGGCCTCGCCATCAGGTCTTTCGAAAGCGGGGCGCCGCGCCCCACGTTTACCCCCGAGCAGTCAAAGAAGGAGTAACGTTTGGCACAGCGTCTAATCGTCGGCATCTATGCCGGCGCAACGTCCGACCCGAAACAGCTCGAGGCCGCGTTGGCGTCGCAAAAGATCGACGCGAGTCGCGTAAAGGTCGTCACCCGCTCTGCTCCGTCGCAAGAACGCCAAGACGAGACTCCGATCGCTTTCGTCGTCGTCGCCGAAGAAATGGAATCCAACGACTTCTCGGACGACTTAACGCACGGCGTCGGCATCCTCACCGATTCGGGGGGCACCAACGTTCCCGGCATCGACGACGCGCCCCCGCGCGGTTTGGAGTCCGAGATGCACGGCGGCGACAACTATCTTGCCGGGTTCGCGATCGCCGACGACGAGGTGGATAACTACAACGATGCGATCGAGGACGGCCGGGCCGTAGTCATCGTGCAAGGCGGGGACGACGAGGCTGCCGGTTTGGAAAGCTCGTTTAAGGCAGCCGGCCTCAGGAACGTGCGCGTCTTCTAAACGGCGGACGAAACCGGTACGGAACCGCCTCCGCACACCCTCTCGACCGTCTCGATGACGTAGGCCGGCGTGAGGTCTTTTCGCAGGCAGCGGTAATCGATGTTTCGCGCGCAGTTCGTGTTGAGCAAGCGCGGATCGAAACAAGGCGGACAGTCCGACGGCCGCAGCACGGTCGCGTTTGCGCCGAACGGCGCAAATTCCACGGGCGTTGGTCCGAAGAGCGCGACGACGCGCGTGCCGACGGCGGCCGCGAGGTGGCCGATGCCGCTATCGTTGCACACAACGACGTCAACGGTCGAAAGATGGCGCGCGACGTCGGGCAGCCGGCCCTCGACGATCGATACGCCGGGGACGCGCCCGACCAGATCCAGCGTCTCCGCGCGCTCGTCGGCGCCCATGACGGCCTCGACGCGGAAGCCTCGAGCGACGAAGTGCGCCGCTACTTCGACGAAATACGGCAGCGGCCAACGCTTGTTGTCCAAGCCGTCGTGCGCGATCGAGCCGACGTGCACGGCGATCGTCCCCGGGCGGCGCCCTTGAGCCGGCGCGATCCACGCAGCCGGCGCAGCGTAATTCGCCGGCGTTTCGAACGGGATGCCCGCGGCGGCGAGCAGATCCATATTGCGAAGCACGTTGTGCTTTTGCTCGACGGGAACGAGGTCGGTAAAAAGCCAGAGAAAGTTCGTCGGCGACGGATCCCAATAGCGGTGCGCGAAGCGCCGCCGCGCCGGAAAAGCGTAGGCGAGCAAGTAGTACTCGGCGCGCGCTGCCGGGTAGGCCAGAAACGTGCAGTCGTACGGCGGACGCGAACGCTCGCGCGCCAGCTCGCGGAGAAACGCCAGCTTTCCGCGCTCCCAGAATGGCAGGTAGACGACCTCGTCCACCGTCGGCGCCAAGGCTTCGAACAAGAGCTTCGGGCCGGCACGCATGACCGCAACGTCGATCCGCGCGCCGGGCTGCGCCGACCGCAGCGCGCGCAGCATCGGCGTTGCTTCGAGTGAATCTCCGAGCCCCTGCGGGGCGATCACCAGGAATCGTTGCGATTGCGGGTCGCGCGAGGTCATCGCACGATTTTCTCCTCGTCGCGCTCCGGCTGCGGGCGCGAGTGGATTGCAAAGCCGCTCGAATCGGCCACGAAGACGGCGGCGTAGGGAATGCGCCCGAGCGTCGCCGCCAAGATTTCGTCGGCGGCCGACTCGGCCGTGTGCGGCTCGACGTCCACCCGCACGCAGCGTTTATACCACTTGTCGTACGCTCGCGAATCGGGCAGGAACCGCCGCGGGTTCGAAACGACGAACGCCGGTTTTGCCGAGAACGCCGGGAGCCACCACGCCCGGTGCCCGCGCACCTCGACGATCGCGTCGTAGTCGCGTTTGCTGCCGAACAGATACCACGAAAGAAAGCGCAATCGCGAACCCGTTCCAGCCTGCGGAACCTAAATCGAGTTCGCCCGCAGTGTCCACGAGGACGACGCCACGCCCTTGCAGGTGTGCCAGGAACGGCCCCAACGACGGATCTTCAAACGCATCGTGCAGGGTCGCTCCGAGAAGCAGCATGCGATGACAGGGCTTGACCGGCATCGTCGTATCGCGCGCAAAGTAATCCACGAACGGCACGCGCCACAAAGCCGACGAGCGCAGTCGGAGCCGGATCACCGAACGAAGCATCTTCCAGGACGTTCCGACGAGTCGAACCTTCGTGCCTTCGGCGCGGTCGCGCCAGACGGTCGGCACTTCGATAATCCGCCGGCCCGCGCGCTGGAGCAGCGCCAGCACCTCGATATCGAACGAAAAGTCCGCAATTTCGAGCGCCGACCAAATCGGTTGCAAGGCCGATCGCCGGAAGATTTTTGCGCCGCACTGCGTGTCGCTGAAGTGAAGCCCCAGCGTGACGCGCACCACGCCGTTGAAGCTGCGGCTCGCAACGCGCCGGACGAGCGACTGGCGCGGCTCGACGCGCGATCCCTTGAGCCAGCGCGACCCGATGAGCGCGTCCGCGTCCGACGCCGCCAGGATCGCGAACAAGCGGTCGAACTCGGCGGCGCTGGTCGACCCGTCCGCATCGACGAACGCGAGAAACTCCTCGACGGCGGTGGAAAAGCCGGCGCGAACCGCGCCGCCTTTGCCGATTCTCGCGTGTATTTCCAAACATTCGAGATTCGAAAACGAGGAGCGCAGGCGACGCACCACGCCGGCCGTGTCGTCGTCGCAACCGTTCGCAACGACGACGATCGTCGCGCGGCCGGCGAACGTCGAACAATAGTCGCGCAGCGTCGCCTCGATGCGCGACGCCTCGTTGTGCGCGGGCACGACGATGCGAAGCGCTTTAAGCGATTGGGGCATCGCGATTCTCCGGCGGAACGATCAAATTGCGTTCGAACTTGGCAAGTATGGTCTGCCACGCCAGCGTCAACTCCTCGACGTCGAGGGCGCGCGCGACCGCTACGAACACCAAAGCGCCGATCGTCATCTGGCCGAACAGAAACCAGGCACGCGACGCGAGCGTCGGCTCGGGATGTACGCCGAGCGCCTGAATCCAATTGAGCGCCAAGACCATGGCTGCCGACGACAGCACGATCTTGAGGGTCGAGGTTCCGAGCGCGCGCCAGTCGATTCCCGTCACCAGCTTGGCGACCAGGCCCAGGAGCAGAAGCGCCTGCAGCGTTTGGCTGACCGAATTGGCAAGCAGCAAGCCGCGCGCGCCGAGCGTCGAGAGCCACGCCATCGACAGCGTGACGTTGAGCAAGACGGTGATGACGGATATGGCGACGGGCGCGGCCGTCTCGTGGCACGCGAAGCAACAGCGCGTCAGCACGATGTTGGCCGCCAGCGCGACCAAACCGAAGGCCGCGTACGGCATCAGTCCGGCGGTTAAATCGGTCGCGCTGGCCTGGAACTCGCCGCGCTGGAAGAGCGTCTCGACCATCGGGTGTGCGAGGACGATGAGCACGCACATCGCGGGAATCGTAATGAAGTTGACCAGACGCAGTCCCGTCACCAGCGTCGACGCAACTCCGCGGCGGTTGTCGCGCGCGAACTGGGCCGCCAGCAGCGGGAATATCACGGTTGCGATGGCGGCTCCGAACACCTGTTGCGGAAAATACACGAGCTTGGTGGCATAGTTCATGCCGGCCATGTAACCCGGCGAGAGCGTGGACGCAAAGAAGCGGTCGAAGAACAGTGCGATCTGTCCGGCGGCCGAACCCACGATGATCGGTCCGAGCAACTGCCAAATCTTGCGCAAGCCGGGATGGTGTAAATCCATCACCAGGCGATACTTGCCGATCGACAGGAACGACGGCAACTGGACGGCCATCTGGGCGACGAGTCCGAGCGTGGTTCCGAGTACGAGCGCGTAGATGCCGATCTTATGGTTGAGAATTACGACGGTCGCGATCGTGACCACGTTCAAGACCACACCCACCAGCGACGCGACCCGGAAGCGATGGTATGCGTTGAGCATCGCCGAGAACACGCCGCTAAGGCTCACCGCGAGGATCGTCGGCATCATCCACCGCGTCATACGAACGGCTACGCTCATCTGCGGAGCGGGGAATCCGTGCGCGATGAGCGGCACGTACCATCCGGCCGTCACGAAGCCGACCACCGCGCAAACCGTCAGCACGATCGCGAGCAAGTTCACGACGGTGTTGCCGAGCAGCCACGCCTCGTCTTCGCGCCCCTTGGCGATGTAATGAGTGAAGGTCGGTACGAGCGCGCTTACGAGCGCGCCGTTAAAAACGCCGAACAGGATGGTCGGCACCGTCGCCGCGGCGAGAAAGGTATCCATCTCCCACTGCGTGCCGTAAAAGCGCGCGTTGACGACTTCGCGAGCGAAGCCGAGCAGCGCGGACGCAAGCGTCGCCGCCATGACGAAGAGCGTCGAAGAAGCCAGAGAGACGCGGGGCCGTGACGAAGGTTCGCTTGGTACGACCCGCAGATGCGGTCTAATGGGCCCCCCGCCTTCTAAGCACCGCGGGAATGGTTTTGGCGACGATCGCGAGATCGCCCAGCGGCGTCCACGTGTCGACGTAGTCGTTGTCCAAATTCATCCATTCGCCGAACGACACGCGGCTGCGTCCGTTGATCTGCCACGTGCACGTCACGCCCTGAGGTACGGTAAGGCGGCGTCTGGCAAACGAGTCGTAGGTCTCGACCTCGCAAGGGAGGGCCGGCCGCGGTCCGACGAGCGACATATCCCCGAGCAGGACGTTGATGAGATTCGGCAATTCGTCGATGCTCGTGCTGCGCAAAATGCCGCCCAGGGGATGCAAGCGCGGATCGTTACGAATCTTGAATACCGGTCCGGCAAGTTCGTTCAAGTGAAGGAGATCCTCGCGCATCTCTTCCGCGCCGCGAATCATCGTCCGCAGCTTGTACATCTTAAAACGGCGCCCGTGCAGTCCGACGCGCTCCTGCGCAAACCACGGCGATCCGCCGGTCACGCACACGATCCCGACGGCCGCCACGGCGATGATGGGAGCGGCCAGCACAAAAAATACCGAACCGAGTCCGACGTCGATCGCCCGTTTAGCCGCCCGCCACGAGGCCGGCACCGCTCGTTCGGCGGGGTGCGCGATTGCGAGCTGCATCAGATTGCAAATGCTTCCTTGACGGTGCGGCCGACGAGATCCAAGCCGGCGGCAATCCCGAGGTCGGCGCCGGGCTGCCCGGGGCGAAGGTGCACGAAGGGAACGAACTCGCGGGTGTGATCGCTGCCGGGAGCCGTCGGATCGCACCCGTGGTCGGCCGTGAAAACGAGATGATCCCCGGGACGCAGCGCCGCTTCGAGACGCGGAAGCAACGCATCGAGCCGCTCGAGCGCGCCGGCATAGCCGCGAACGTCGCGGCGATGCCCGTACTTCGAGTCGAAGTCGTTCAGGTTCGTGAAGATGAATCCGCCCTCCACGCGTTCCAACAGATCGAACGTCCTCTCCATCGCATCCTGGTTGTCGACGGCCCGAACCGACGAAGCGATCCCGTGCCCGCAGTAAATATCGCAGATTTTCCCAACTGCGTGAACCGGTAAACCCGCAGCCGCAAGTTCGTCTAAAACGCTGGGCGGCGGGGGAATCGCGTAGTCGCGACGGTTCGGCGTCCGGGCAAAGCTCCCCGGCTCGCCTTCGAAAGGTCTGGCAATGACCCGGTTGACGTTGTGCGGGGGGACGAGCATCGCTCGCGCCCTCTCGCACCAGTCGTACAAGGTTGCCAAAGGGACTACCTTCTCGTGGGCGGCAACTTGAAAGACCGAATCGGCCGACGTATAGAGGATGGGCCGGCCGCTAGCCATATGCTCGGCCCCGAGTTCCTCGATGATCTCGGTCCCGGAGGCGGGGCGGTTCCCGAGCGGCCGGCGGCTCGTAATGCGGGTGAACTCCTCGACGACTTCGCCTGGAAAGCCGCTCGGATAGGTCGGGAACGGAGTCTCGGTAATGACGTTCATCATCTCCCAGTGGCCCGTAATCGTGTCTTTCCCGCGGCTGCGTTCGTGCAGTCGCGCGACGCGGGCACGGGGGCGAGCGGCCGCTTCCACGCCCGCTATTCCGGTAAGTGTCCCTAGCCCCAAACTTGCGAAATTCGGTAGCGCCAGCCCGCCGACGCTGCGCGCGACGTTGGCGATAGTATTCGCTCCGGGCGCGTCGCCGAAGTCCGCGAAATCCTCCAGCGCGCCGACGCCGCCCGAATCGAGCACGATGGTTACAAAGCGTGACATAATCTTGTTGGTCGCGTTTCTGCTTTCGCGCAGTGCGGCCTTCAGCGCGCTTAAACGCAGGAAAAGCACGTTAATCCGGCGTTAAACGTCTCGGATTATGCGCGTCTCGAACGCCGCACTTGCGCTTGCGATCGTCTTCCTCGCTCTACTGATTCCCGTGCCCGCCGCCGCCCGCACGCTCCTACGGCTGCACGCGGACCGCGTCGAATTTTATTACGATCGCTTCCTGCTCGAAGCCGATGGCGGCGTGCGCATAACCACTAGCGACGGTCTCACCATCGACGGCGACGCTTTTTCCATGGACCTAAAACTTAATCGGTTTCTCATCGCAGGGCACGTGCACGTCGCCGGTCCGACCGGATCGCTAAGCGCCGCCGCGTTCTCCGACTATCTCGATTTCGACCGCGAATACGTGTTGCCCGTGACGACGGCTCCGGATCGCTGGACGTACTTGGGGACCGACTTCGCGCATCCCGTCAAGGGACGCGAGATGCCCGGCGACGTCTTCTTCTTTCCCGATACCGGCAACGACCGTCCGAACGTCGTCGCGCGGAACGCGACCGTGAGTTCCAAATCCTTCGTGAAGTTTTCGGGACCGCTCATCGATACGTTCGGCGTCAAGCTGCCGCTGCCGACCTTCTACATCAATTTCTCGCCGAACCCGAACCTGGGCATCAACTCGCTCACCGGCGCGACGGCGGACCTCACTTGGAACTTTGCGGGAAGCGACAACGCGATCTCCGCGCTCCACGCACGCTACGATACGATCAATAAAGCGTATCTGTCGTTCGAGCAGCACGTTGCATGGGATCGTGGCTACGCCGTTTTTTCGGTCAATCCGTTCACGACCAAAGCGAAGTGGTGGAACCTCATGACCTCGCAGCAAGCCAATTCGCACTTTCAGGTCCAGGCGTTCTCCCAGCTCTATACGTACCAGTCCGGGCTCTCGCTACCGACCGAATCCGCACAGACGACGTGGATCACCGCAACGCAGGCGCTCGGGCAATCCTACTTAACCGCGACCGGCAACTTCACGAACTACAACATGCTGGGGCCCGGACGTGGCACCGGATCGCTCAACCATCCGACCTCGCTGCAGATCAACGCAGTGTCGTTCCCGCACCGCATCGGGCACCTGCCGCTCACCTTTCAAATCCGCGCCGGTTTCGGCCTCAACCACGACACGGTCGGAAGCCAGGTTCCCGGCGGCCTGCAAGAATACGGCGGCACGCTCTATACGACGATTTGGAACCACCTGGTCGGCTTCAACCTCTCGACCCCCGGCATCAAACTGGGCGACCACTACAACCCGTACAAGACGCTCTACTTCAACGCATCGCTCGACAAACAGCGCCAATGGTTTACGGTACCGCACTACCAGGACCTAACGCAGGTCAGCGCCAGCCTCAGCCGCACGTTTTCCCGCAAGTTCAATTCGTACTTCGCGTACACCAACACGAACGTGGCGGACCTGTACATTCACGGCGGCTATTCCGCGTTCGTCCCGTCGCAGCCCAACTCGCCGTTTTCCAGTTTCAGCGCGTTTCGCGGAACCGCGACGTACCGCGCGTACACGCTGGGCTTGAACTACGTGCCGGACCCCGACTTGCTGTTCGTCGTTACCGCGCAGCAGCGTCGCGATTTCCCAATCGCGGTGCCCGGGCTCTTCCCGCTGCCGCCGCTCAACGTACTGGGACAATACACGTACACGCCGTTCCTCGGGATGCCGCCCTACAACATCACCGGCGAAGTGCGCGCCCGCGTCGCTCCGCACGTCGTCGTGGACCTGCAGCGCACGTACTACTTCAATTTCGGGAACCTGCGCTGGAGCCCAAATTTTATTCTCCAGGTGACGCAATGACGGCACGGCTTTCGCGCGCGATCGCGGCAGCCGCGACGGCGCTGGCACTTGCTTTCGTCGGCGCTTCGGGCGCGGTTCACGTCACCGGGCAGCTGCTCTCCTATCAAGACGGCTTCGTCTTCTTCACCACCGGCGACGGGTTCCGTGTCTCGCCGGGCGTAACGATCCACAACGCCGCGGGAACCGGAACGGCGCAGCTCCAGCCGCGGCCGCGCCTATGGGCCCGGGCGGTCTTCGATGCCGACGGCAACGTTACCGAACTCGATCTGTCGCGCGCGCCGCTGCCGCCCGAAGACGATTACAACCTCGCCCGCAAATATGCAGTCGCGTTATCGAGTCCGATTCCCAATCCCGACCTCGGGCAACAACCCGAGACGGCCAACCACGTCCCTATCCGATACAGCGGCCGTCCGGTTCTGGTTCAATTTACGGTTCAGGTCCCACCGGGAACGCCGCTCAACGCAAGCGTGTACATCATGACCGACGCCAGCGGATGGAACCCGCAGGCCATCGCCATGGACCGGGTGGACGCTCTGCACTTCCGCGTGACGCGCCGGCTAAACTCGGGAACGACCTTCCTCTACCTTTATACGCGCGGTTCCGCACAGAACCAGGAGCGCGGCGAAAACGGGCTCAGCAGGCCGCCGCGGGAGATCGTGATTAGCGACGCCGACGTCCGCTCGGTCAGCGACACGGTGTATTTGTGGACGGACCAATCCTCGGGCAACCAAATCTCGCAGCCGTTCACGCTGCCGACGCCGTACAATCCCGCTCCGTTCCCGAACTTGCCGCCGGGGTTTCCGACGCCGCACCCCTAAGGCGAAGCGCGTTATTGGATCGTGATGCCGAGATCGCGTTCGGTCGTATCGCCTCGCGAATTGCTCGCGATCACGTGCAGCGTGTACGCGCCCCGTAACATGAACGGCAGCGTCGGCACGCGATACGACACCTCAAACCGGCCAACGCCGGTCTTTTGCATCGACACTCCAAAGTTCCCAACGCGAACTTGCACGGCCGCTACGTTCGAGCTCGTGAGCACCGTGCCCGACGCCATCTCTCCGCCGGTCAGCATCGTCCCCGGCGCGATGTTCATCGCGACGATTGCCGGCGGCGCGTCCGGCGACGCGATCGGCGATTGCGGTAACGGCGTCGCAACCGGCGCCGATGCCGGGCGCGGCGAGGCGGAAGGCGCGGAGCTGGGCGGCGCGGTCGGCGCGGCGGTCGCGGACGGCGCTGCGGAGGCTGAGAGCACCGCCAACGGCGCGGGCGATGCATGCCCGCTCTGGGGCGCGTTCGCCACGGCCCGCGGGGACGGAGAGGCGCTAGGAGCGGAGCTCGAAGGCGACTGGGCCGAGCAGGCGCTCGCGACGAGCAGCGCGAGGGACGACAGGACGGCAGCGATCGCAGGCAACCTGGGAATCATTCGCGCCCGAATTTCGATGCCGCCGGCGCCATTCTCTGCCTTAACAAGAAGCGCGGTAACCCGGTACGTCGAAATCGCGTGCGGTGAGCGAAGCAACCGCACCCGTTCTCAGCATCGTCGTCCCACTCTTCAACGAGGAGGGTAGCGTCGCTCCGCTGGTGGATCGCATCGAAGCGGTCGCCAGATCGCTCGCGCCGATAACGCACGAAATCATTTTGGTCAACGACGGCAGCACCGACGCGACGCTGGCGGCGATCCGGGAAATCATGCGGCGCGTTCCGGACGTCGTACTCGTCAACCTTTCGCGCAACTTCGGCCACCAACTCGCGGCAACGGCGGGCATGGACATAGCGAGCGGCGATGCCGTCGTCCTCATGGACGGGGACTTGCAAGACCCTCCCGAGCTGATCGTCCAGTTCGTGGCCAAGTGGCGCGAAGGCTACGACGTCGTCTACGCCGTGCGCCGTTCCCGCAAAGGCGAGAGCGCGTTCAAACTCGTCACCGCAAGATTCTTCTATCGCACGATCAAACGCCTGACGCGCGTCGCGATACCCGTGGACACCGGCGACTTCCGTTTGATGAGCCGCCGCGTCGTGGACGCGCTCAAGCGCTCGCGCGAGCGGCATCGCTTCCTGCGTGGAATGGTATCCTGGGTTGGGTTCAATCAGACCGGCGTGTTCTACGATCGCGACGAACGCCTGAGCGGCGAAACGAAGTATCCGCTGACCAAAATGATGCGCTTTGCGATAGACGGCATCACGTCGTTCTCCGACGTGCCGCTGCGCTTCGTCTCATACCTGGGCTTCGCGTCGAGTCTGGTGGCGTTCGTGTACGCGGCGGTCGTGGTCGGGTACAAACTATTCAGCCTCAATCCCCCCGGATACACGCGCGGATGGGCCTCGACGATCGTGGCGGTGCTCTTCCTGGGCGGCGTACAGTTGATCGGCCTAGGAATTCTGGGCGAATACATCGGGCGTATCTACGACGAGGTCAAAGGACGCCCGCTCTACCTGGTAAGCGACATCGAACGCTCCGCCGACGCTCAGACCGTCGCGAGAACCAGCGGCCGCGTCTCGACCGGCGCGTCTACTAGATGAAAGAACTCGCTTAGGCGTACGTCGTCCGCGCGCGAACCGAACGTTTCGGCCAGCACGTCCCCGCGCTCCAATCGATCTCCGATCCGTGCCAGTACGCGAATGCCGGCGTCCGGCTCGCTAGCGGTCCAGATCCGGGCGATGTCGCCCATGCCGGCCGCGTCCACCGCGCCGAGAAAACCGGAGCGTTCGGCGACGTGTTCGCGCCGCAGCGCGGGCGGCCGCATTCGGGCGAGCGCGTCCGCGCTCGAACCCTGCGCCGCGATCATCTCGACGAACTTTTCGAACGCCGCGCCCGATGCGAGCGCCCGAGATGCCGCAATGCGCGGTTCCGGGACGCCGGCGAGCTCGAGCATCGCGCCGGCTACTACGAGCGAAAGCTCGCCGGCGCGTCCGCCGGCTTCGGCCCCGGTCAGAATATCGCGCGCTTCGATGACCTCGATGCCGGTTCCGATGGAGCGTCCCAGCGGCTCGTCCATGCGCGAGACGATCGCCCGGGCGTTCCGGCCGAAGCGGCCGGCGATCTCGACGAGCGTTCGCGCGAGTTCGGTTGCACCGCGCGGCTCTTTCATAAACGCGGCGCTGCCGCACTTCACGTCGAACGCGAACGCGTTCGCGCCACCCGCAATTTTTTTTGAAACGATCGATGCGGCGATCAGTCCGACGCTCGGGACGGTCCCCGTACGATCGCGCAGCTCGTAAATGCGGCGATCGGCGGGAACCAAGTCGTCGCTCTGTGCCGCGATGGCGCACCCGACGCGCTCCACGCACGCGGCAAATGCCTCGGGCGACGGCGTCGCGTTGAAGCCCTCCAGCGTCTCGAGCTTGTCGATCGTGCCGCCCGTGTGTCCGAGCGCACGGCCGGAAAGCTTGGCCACGCGGACGCCGCACGCCGCGACGATGGGTACGGCAATCAGCGTGACGACGTCGCCGACGCCACCACTGGAATGTTTGTCCAACACGATCGCTTCGCCGCCGTAATGCAACGTGCGCCCGCTCTCGACCATCGCAGCGGCCAGCGCCGCGGTTTCGTCGACGGTTAATCCGCGCCAAACGCACGCCATTGCGAGCGACGCCATCTGTGCGTCGTCAACGTCGCCGTTCATGTACCCCGCGACGATCCACTCCCACTCACGAGCCGAGAGCGGCTTGCCGTCGCGTTTACGCTCGATCGCCCGGCGCATGTCGTGTTTTTGCATGTCCGCCTGGATTTCGTGCCGTCGGAAGCGAAGCCCGCCGGGTGCGCTTTCAGGTCGTAGACGCTTTTCCAGTGCCGATCCCGATCGATCCGCTGATGGCGACGGTCTTCACCGCGTTCTTTGCGGTATGCGCCCTCGTGACGGTGCGCCGTCCGGCGTTCGGGCTTGCGATACTGCTTGCGATACAGCCCTTCGCGGCGTCTCGCGAGGTTTTTTCGACCGCGATTACGCTTCCTAAGATGGCGCTGCTTGGAGTGATACTCGGGCTTACCGCCTGGCGTGGCCGCGGCCGGCTTCCGAGACCCGGAGCGTGGCGCGGCGTCACGATCGCGGTGCTACTGCTCGTCGCGGCCACCGCCCTTTCTGCCGCGAACGCACAGCACCGCGTAGCGACGTTGACCGAAACCCTCAAGTACGCCGAATATGCGGTGTTATTCGTAGCCGCGCTCGTCGCGTTCCGCCTCGACCCCGACGACGGCGTTCTCTTGGCGGCCGCCGCGTCGTCCGCGTGCGTCGTAGCCGTCGGCGCGTTAGCGCAGCTCTTCGTCGGAACGCCGTCGGGAATGCACGTCGGTACGGCGGTGGTTCCGCGCATCTCCGGTGCGCTCGAGGGGCCAAACCAATTGGCCGCGTATTTCGAGACGGCCGTGGCGATCGTAGGCGCGTGGATGGTGGCGCGGCCGTCACGTTGGAAAGCGGCCGTGCTCGCACTGTGCACCTTCGCCACGATGCTGACGATCTCGCGCGCCGGAATCTTTTCACTTGCGGTCGTCGGCGCCGTCTTGCTGGTATTTCGCGGCCGCGCGGCGTTCGCGGCGCTCGCGCCCATGCTCGCCGCTGGAGTCGCCGGAGGCGCGGCCGCGGTCGCGATCGCGCACTCGGTGGGAATCTTCCGCTTCACGCTCGCCGGGACGGACTACGCGGGCGGCGTCGGGACGCGCGGCGAGCTGTGGCGCGCGGCGTGGACGCTCTGGCGCCGTCACCCGGTTTTCGGCGTCGGCGCCGGAAACTTCGAACTGGAACTGAGCGAAGCGGGGCTTGAGGGCGTTCGCACCCACGCAAACAATTGGTACCTGCAAGCCTTGGTCGAAGGCGGTCCGCTTCTGCTGGCCGCAACGATCGGATTCGTCGTTTCCGCATGCGCGACGTTGTGGAAGAACGCACGCGCGGGATCGCCTTGGATCTTGGCCGCGCTGGCCGCTTCCATCGCGCTCGGACTACATCAAATCGTGGACTACCTTTTCTTCTATCCAAAGGTCGCGGGACCGTGGTTCATCCTCCTCGGAATCGCGCTCGCGACGCTCTCTGCACCCGACGAAACCGCCGCCGCTTGCGCGCCCTCGTCCTAACGCCGCTAGCGTTTGCGGTCGGCGCGATTGCGATGCGCGTCGCGATGTCGCTCGCGCCTGCGGCGATTCGCGCCGATGCGCTTTCCCAACCGCTCCCCGTCGCGACGGCTTGGAACGCAGCCGGTGCGGCGCTGTGGCTGGTGCTCGCGCTCACGATAACGGCCGGGGCGGCAGGTTACGCGGCCGCACTGCGATCGTCGTCCAGGCTGTCGCTACCGGCCGTTCTTATGGCGAGCGCGGCGGCTCTGTGTGCGGCGTGGCTGTTTCCGGTCTGGTTCTCGAGCGACGTCTATGCGTACGCCGTTTACGGCGAGCCTGCGCGAATCGGCGCCGATCCGTACGCGCATCACCTTTTGCCGCACGGTAACGCGATCTTCGAAGCCGCGTTCCCGCAGTGGGGAAACCCGCCGCCGGTCTGCGTCTACGGGCCGCTGTTCGTCGAGATCGCGCGAGTTTTGGTGAGCGTCGCCGCTCCGTTCGGAGTGCGCGCCCAGCTCGACGCCTTCCGGCTCCTGTCGTCTGCTTCGCTGATCGCGTGCGCCGCGCTCGCGTACGCCGCCGCCGGTGCGGGCGGCCGGCGATCGGTCGCGGCCGCCATCGCGATCGGGCTCAATCCGGTCGCGATCTGGTCGTCGGCGGAAGGCCACAACGATACGCTGATGATGGCGATCGTGCTGGCCGGTTTCGTCGCGTTACGGCGTTTCGGACCGCCGGCCGGCGCGTTCGTGGCTGCCCTGGCGGCGCTCGTAAAAGTTCCCGGATCGATCGCCGCAATCGGCATCGCGGTCGCGGCGAGCCGGAGCGGACGAGCGCAGGCGCTGCTCGCTTGGCTCGGTGCGCTCGCCGGGCTCGCGCTCGCAGCGGTTCTGCTGCGCCCGTGGGCGGACGCAATCGTGCATCAGATCGCGGGCCGCGGACGCTACGATCCGCAAGCATCGTTTCAAGCGATTTTCGCAGCGTCCCCTCGGCTAGCCGTAGCGCTGGCGGTAACGCTCGCGGCCGCGTGCGCGGCTTACGGCATCGCAGCGCTAGTGAAGAACCAACCGGACGGGTGGTGCGCGATCGCGCTCGGTGCCTGGCTTCTGATTCCAAATCCGTATCCGTGGTACGGTCTGTGGATCGTCGCGATCGCGTTGCTCGCGCCGCACGGCCGTTTCTCGCTCGTGCTCATGCTCCTCGCGCTGACGACGCCGCTGCGCTACTTGCCGGACGCGGCGGCCGCTCTGGGGCCGGTCGGGTCGGCGGCCGCCGGCGTTCTCGCCAGCCTGCCGCTCGTTGCGTTGTTTCGACCGCGCGCGGCCGGTGCACAGTCTGCTATAATCAGCGCCCCATGACCGTGACAGCAATGCGAGCCGCTCCTTCGGGGCTACGCGACCTTCTCTTCGAACGTCTGAAAGCGCCCGAAGGCGCCTTGGCGACGCTGCTCGATCGCGTCCGCGCAGCGGGCCCGGGCGCAGCGTATGCGCTCCACGAAACGATTCCCGCCGCACGGCCGGCGCTCGTCGCGGCGATCCATCGCACGTTGGGCGGCCAAATTCTCGTGGCCGTACCGACGCCCGACGTCGCCGAGCGCATTTTCGGAGACCTGCTCTACTACCTCGGCGAACCCGAGCCGCGCACGGTCGCGCTGCTTCGCCCGCGGGACGAAGCCATCGGCGCGTTGGAAAGCCCGTCCGAGCGCAGCGCGCGCATGACGCTGCTCGCGGAGATCGCCGACGGAAAGTCGCGCATCGTCCTCGCGTCGGTTTCCGCCATCGCTCAGTACGCGATGCCGCCCGCCGTCCTGCGCGAGCTGCGTTTTAGATTGCGACCGGGTGACGAAGCCGGATGGGAAGAGACGCTGGCGCGGCTTCACCGCCTGGGATACCGGCGCGCCGACGTGGTCGGCGCCGCCGGCGAGTACGCGGTGCGCGGCGGCATCCTGGATCTGTTCCCGGCCAGCGCGGAGCGGCCGGCGCGCGTCGAGTTCTTCGGAGACACGATCGAAAGCATCCGTGGCTTCGCACTCGAGTCGCAGCGTAGCGTGGAACAGCTGGCCGAGCTCGACGTCGTGCCGTGGTCGGAGATTCCTCGCGACGCGTCGATTCGCGAACGGGTAGCGCGCGAATTTTCCGGAGAGGCCGGCGCACGCGCCGCGCTGATCGCGCATCTCGACGCCGGCCGCGACGTTCCGGATTCGTGGCTCGGGCTCGCTTTCGACGAGCGCAGCACGTTTCTGGACTATCTCGATCCGCGCGGCATCGTCGTGCTGGACGAGCCGGCCATGATCGCTACCGTAGAGCACGCGCTTTCGCAGGAGCGAGCGCGCGAGACCGAACTGCTCCTCGCCGACGCCTCGTCCGGCCAACTTACCGTGCGCGACGACGACGTCGAAGAGGCGCTCCTCGCCGAAGCGGCCGCGCTGCGTCCCCGGCTCGAAGACCTCGGGCGCGGGTTACGCGAACGCCGCTCCATCCTTCTGCCCGGTGCGATCGAACACGCGGCCGCGCTGCCGTGGCTCCCTGCCGTCAAGGAATCGTTCGTTTTCGATTGCCGTCCGGCCGAGCGTTTTAACCGCCAAATCGAGCCTCTTTTCGCAGAGCGTTCGCGACTGGGTCGCCGCCGGCGAAACGGTCGGCATCGTCAGCTCCGCAGTCGGACGAACGACCGATCTGCTGCGCGCCGCCGGCGTGGACCTCGATCGCGGGCGCGTTCTCGTCGACCACGGGAACGTCGAATCGGGTTTTACGCTTCCTGCGCTGCGGCTACGCGTACTCGGCGACGGCGAAATTTTCGGCCAGCCGCCCAAACGCGTCAAACTGCGCGCGATCAAAGAGGGCGTGCCGGTCACGCTCGGCGACTTAAAGGTCGGAGATTTCATCGTTCACGCCGTGCACGGAATCGGTCAGTACCTTGGATTGCGCACCGAAACGGTGCTCGGATCGACGCAAGACTATTTGGACCTGAAGTACGCGGGCAACGACCGGATGCTCGTCCCGGTGACGCAGATGCATCAGGTCACCAAGTATTCGGCCGCGGAGGGGCAATCGGCACGTCTTTCCAAAATGGGCGGCGCCGACTGGGCGCGTACCAAATCGCGCGTCTCGGAATCGCTCGCGAAAATCGCCGACGGACTGGTCAAACTGTACGCCGAGCGCGAACTCGCCAAGGGATTTGCTTTCTCGCCCGATTCCACGTGGCAAGCCGAGATGGAAGAGGCCTTCCCGTACGAACCGACCGTGGACCAGCGTTCCGCCATCGTCGCGACCAAGGCCGATATGGAACGCCCGCGTCCGATGGATCGCCTGGTCTGCGGAGACGTCGGCTACGGGAAGACCGAAGTCGCGATGCGGGCCGCCTTCAAAGCCATCGCCGACAAGAAGCAAGTCGCCGTACTCGTGCCCACGACGCTGCTCGCCGCACAGCACGCGCGCACGTTCGAGGCACGCTTCGCCGGCTTCCCGGTGCTGATCGAGCAGCTCTCGCGTTACAAAACGAAAGCCGAGCAGCGGCGGATCCTCAAAGACTTGGCCGAAGGGCGCGTCGACGTCGTCATCGGCACGCATCGCCTGCTGCAAAAGGACGTCGCCTTCGCGGACCTCGGCCTCATCGTGGTCGACGAAGAACAGCGCTTCGGCGTCATGCACAAGGAGCGGCTCAAAGAATATCGCGCGAGCGTGGACGTCCTAACGCTCTCGGCTACGCCCATCCCGCGCACGCTGCACATGTCGCTGCTCGGCGTGCGCGATCTCTCGCTGATTCAGACCGCACCCAAGAACCGCATGTCGATCAAGACGGTGGTCGTGCCGGTGGCCGATGCCGTCGTGCAGCACGCGATCGCGGCCGAACTCGACCGCGGCGGACAAGTGTACTACCTCCACAATCGCATCGAGTCCATATTCGCGGTGCGCAACGCGCTCGAGAAGCTCGTCCCCAACGCGCGCATCGAAGTGGGTCACGGCCAGATGAGCGAGGCGGAGATCGAGCCGATCATGCAGCGCTTCATCGAAGGGCAGACCGACGTTCTGGTCGCGACGACGATCATCGAAAACGGCATCGACATCCCGAACGTCAACACGATGATCGTCAACGACGCCGACAAGTTCGGTTTGGCGCAGCTGTACCAGTTGCGTGGCCGCGTCGGGCGCTCCAATCACCAAGCCTATTGTTACCTCTTGTACCAGGGACATAAGGCGCTCGGAGAAGACGCCAAGGCGCGGCTGGAAGCGATACGCGAATTCACCCATCTGGGATCGGGTCTGCAGATCGCGATGCGCGATCTCGAGATCCGCGGGGCCGGAAATCTGCTGGGCGCCGCGCAGTCGGGTTTTATCGCATCGGTCGGGTTCGACACGTACTGTCGAGCTGCTGGCCGAAGCCATCGCCGAACGCCGCGGCATAAGCGCGACCTTGGAAGAGCGCGCAGAGGCGGTGATCGACGTCAAGATCAGCGCGTTCATTCCAAACGACTACATTCCGCAAGTCTCGCAGAAGATCGCCGTGTACCAGCAGCTGGCGCGAGCGCGCAGCGAGGCGGACGTCGACGACGTCGCCAACGGCGTGCGCGACCGCTTCGGCCCGTTCCCGGCGCCGCTCGAGAACTTGGTCGCGCTCACGAAATTGCGCGCCATCGCGCTACGCAAGCGCATTACCCGCGTGGTCGTGGACGAGAACCGTCTGACGCTCGGGGTCGGCAGCGGCTTCTCACTCGACCCGGCCATGCTGCCGAAATTTCAAGCCCTCACCAAAAACCGCTTTCGCTTCTCGGACGGAAAGATTTTGGTAGACCTTCCCCCCGCCCGGGCCGAGGAACCCGCCGAGACGACCTGGATGCCGCTCTTAAGGAACCTGCTCGAAGCCATGTAGCCCAACCCGGCAAAACACCGTGATCCCGGGTGCAAGGGGCTTGGGCCCATTGCGCCGCCGAGTGGCGGCTCGGGGTCCTTCGACTGCTACGCCGCGCTCAGCCCTCGACTGCGGCTGCGCGCTCAGATGACACGCTCCGAACCGTTGTCATCCTGAGTTGTCGAAGGACGAGCCTGTCGAAGGGCTGTCGAAGGGCCGTTCTTAAAGGGCTTAACGGGCCTGGGGCGCGAAACTGGCAGGCGATGCGGGGCCTTGCGCTCCGCTTTTATCACGCTTTTTACCCTCATCCCTAGTGGAGCCGACATGTCCAAATCCCACCGCCTGGTTGCGGGCATCTTTACCCTGGTACTCGGCGCGTCGCTCGCCGCATGCTCCGGTGCCGGCGGCGGAGCCGTGGTCACCGTCAACGGCGATGCCATCAGCCAAGCCGACTTCAACGCCAAACTCCAAAGCAGCCCGATGGCGCGCCAAGTGCTGCAGCAGATGGTGCAAGAGAAGTTGATCGAGCAGTACGCGCAAAAGAACAACATCGTCGTCACCGACGCCGACATTCAGGCTAAAGAAGACACGATCAAAGCGAACTTCCCCGCCGGCTCGTGGGACCAAATGCTCAAAGCGCGCGGTCTGACCGAGAGCGACGTCCAATCGGCGTTACGCACGCAGATCATCATCGACAAGGCCGTCGGTAAGAACGTGAACGTCACCGAAGCACAGATCGACGATTTCTATAACAAGAACCACGCGGGCTTCGACGTACCCGCTAAGATCTGCGCGCGTCATATTCTCGTTGCGAATCTCGCGACCGCGCAGAAGGTCGAAGCCGCACTCAAGTCCGGTCAGAAATTCGACGCCGTGGCGGCGCAGTATTCGATCGACCCCGGCAGTAAGGCGAAGGGCGGCGAGCTCGGCTGCTTCGGGCACGGACAGATGGTGCCCGCATTCGATCAAGCGGCGTTCGCGCTTCCGACCGGCCAAATCAGCGCGCCGGTGAAATCACCGTACGGCTACCACGTCATTCAAGTCGAGAGCCGCACGCCCGCACAAAAGGCGACGCTCGCGAGCGCGCACGCGAAAATCGCCGACGAGCTGCGTCAACAGCAAGAGGGCCCGCTCGTTCAGCCCTTCCTGCAGAGCTTGATGCAGAGCGCCAAGATCGAGACGCACGATCCGCAGTTCGCGGGACTCTTCGCTACCGCGGGCCAGCCCGGCGTCCCGCCGCAATAACGGCTCCCCAAAAATCGGCCGCCTGCGAGGGCTCCGGACGCCGTCCGGGGCCCTCGTCGTTGTATCGCGGGGCTTGACGGACCGTCAGAGAATCAGCGCGGCAGTATGCTCGTGAGGATCGTCGGTCTTGGCCCCGGAGACCCGTCGCTGCTAACGCTGGGGAGCCTCGAAGCGCTCAAGTCGGCGGGACGCACCGTCGCTCTTCTGGCGCCGCCCGAGCTCACGGCATATTTGGAAGCGCAAGGCATCGAGGTCGCGCGCGACGCGGTGCGCGACGCCGCACTGTTCGTGCGCGGCGGGTCCGACGAGCTGGCGTACTTCCTGGAACGCTTAGACGCAAACGGCGGCGACCTCGCGCTCGGCGTGCTCGGCACGCCGCTGGGCGACTTCCCCGGCCTGCCCATGTTGCTGCGCGAACTCGAATCGCGCGGAATCGCCGCCGGCATCGTGCCGGGGATGCCGCGGTCGGCGCTGTCGGCACCGATTTCGGTTCCGCTCGTCCCGTTGCCGCCGCAGTCGGCGCACTATTCCTGGGCGGATCTCATCGAAATCATGGCCCGTTTGCGCCTGGGCTGCCCGTGGGACCGCGAACAAACGCATCGCACCCTGGTCCCGTACCTTATCGAAGAGACCTTCGAAGTCGTGGAGGCGGTCGAAGCGCGGGATCTGGACGCGCTTTGTGAGGAGCTGGGCGACTTGCTCCTGCAGATCGTCTTCCACGCGCAACTCGCGACCGAAACCGGGCGCTTCACGGTAGCCGACGTCGTGGATGCGCTCGCCAACAAGATGGTCCGGCGCCATCCGCACGTCTTCAGCGACGCCGTGATCGAAGACGTCGACTCGCAGTGGAGGAGCTGGGAGAAACTCAAGGCGCAAGAAAAGACCGGTATCGCCCGCAAGAGCCGGCTCGACGGGATTCCCAAACATCTCGGTGCGTTGCAGCGCGGACAGCGCATGCAGGAGAAGGCCTCGCGCGTCGGGTTCGACTGGCCCGGGGTGGACGGAATTCTGGAGAAACTGGTCGAGGAGCTCGAGGAGCTCGCGCAAGCGCGCCGGGACAAGCACGACGACCCGCACGTGCGCGAAGAGCTCGGCGACGTCTTCTTCACCATGGTTAATCTCTCGCGGTCGCTCGGGATCGACGCGGAGACGGCGGTGCGCGAAGCGAACGAAAAATTCTACCGGCGCTTTCACTTCATGGAGGAGCGCGCCGCCGCCGACGGCAAAGCGCTTGCCGACCTTACGCTGGACGAACTTGAGGTATTGTGGCAACTCGCGAAGACGCAAGCAGCCTAATCCGGCTGCGGATGAGCGCGCACGACGCGCACTACGGCGGAAATTTGGTCGACGGCGCGCGCATGCTGGCGCTCTTCGGCGACGTAGCTACCGAGCTGCTGATTCGCATGGATGGCGACGAAGGGCTGTTCGTCGCGTACGATTCGGTCGAGTTCCTCGCTCCGGTTTACGCGGGCGACTACATCGAAGCGGAGGGTAGCATCGCAAGCGTCGGTAACACCTCGCGCCGCATGACTTTCGAGGCTCGTAAGGTCATCGCAGCCCGCCCCGGCGTAAGCGACAGTGCCGCCGACGTGCTCGTACCGCCGCAAGTCGTCTGCCGCGCAAGCGGCACGTGCGTCACGCCCAAAGAAAAGAAGCGCACGTAACCGAGCGCGGTCCGCAAACGTACCCCAGTAGACGTTAGACCAGGCGTTCGTGCGTTTTCTTTTTCCAGACCAGCGTATAGTAGGTGAGCTGTGCGGTCAGCGCTGCGGCAAATGCGATCGGATACCCCATCCACACGCCCGGCAGCCCGAAGTGCTGCATGAGAATGTAGGCCGCGGGGACCTCTACGAGCCAAATCGCGCCGACTCCGTTCAGCGTCGGTACGATGACGTCACCGCTCGCGCGCATGATCCCACTGATCACGGCACTGTTGCCGAAGAGCAGGTACGACCACATGGTAATCATCACGAGTTGGTGTGCCACCGCGAGCGTGGGCGGGTCCGTGATGAACCAGCCCAGCACGTCGTTCGAAAAGACGTATACGAGCCCGATGAGGATGGCGCCGATGGCGTAGTTGAGTCCAACCGCCGACCGGACGACCGCACCGAGCATGTCTTCGCGGCGCGCGCCGATGGATTGGGCTCCGAATATCGAGGCGGTGATGCCGATCGAAATCGCCGGGAATTGCACGTACGAGACGACTTGGTTGACGGCGCCGTACGCCGCGGTCGCGTGCGAACCGAACCGGTTGACGAACGTAATGACGGCGATCTCCGACAGCGACACCATGACGACCTGAATGCCCGTCGGGATTCCGATCCGCACTACCTTGCCGAAAATTCCCCAATCCACGTTGACGATGTCGGCAATCAGCTCGCGATCGACGCGCAGCGGACTCTTTCGGACTTGCAAGTAGATCAACATTCCGGCGAACGCGACCATACTGGCGATGAAGTTCGCGAATGCGGCCGAGAGGATCCCGATCTTCGGCAGCCCCAACCAGCCGAAAATCAAGGCCGGCGTCAGGAACGCCGAAAGCGCGGTGCTAACGACGAGAAAATAGAAGGGCGTACGGGAGTCGCCCGTTCCCCGAATTACCGTCGTGTAGACCAGGTACGGAAACAGTATGGGAAGCGACAGCCAGATGACCCGCGAGTACGCGGTGGCATCGGCGAGAATATCGGATGGGGTCCGAATGATTTCCAGGAGCTCGCGCGCGAACACCACGCCGAGAACGCAGACTGCGATGCTGAAATACAGACCGACGCCGATGGTCGTCCCGGCAATGCGCTTGAGCTTATGCTCGTCTTTGGCACCGTAAGCCTGACCCACGAGAACGGTGCTGCCGCTGGATATTCCGATCATGAACGAGATGAGAAAGAATACGATCGGAAAGATCGACGACACCGCGGCGAGCGCGTGCACGCCGATGAAGCGCCCTAGAAAGATGCTGTTGAACGTGCCCGACGCCGACTGCAGCAAGTTGCTGAGCATCAACGGAACGAGGAAGATCAGCATCGTCTGCCACAGCGGGCGCGAAGTCGTAAACATGTCGAACCCCCGCGGCACCCGCGCGGCGGGGGCTGGTGACTCCCGGGCCATGCGCCCTATCGTGCGCCGCGCAAACGTCCATCTCCCGCGGGGACTGCGAGACCCGGCGGTGTAAACTCGGGTGAGTGCGCCTCGACAAATTCATGAAAGTGGCCCGGCTCTCCAAGCGACGAAACGAAGCGCGCGAAGCCCTGGATCGCGGACGCGTGACCAAGGACGGAAAGCAGCTCAAGCCAGGATATCAAGTCAAGTCGGGCGACGTGCTCGAGATTCACTACGCAACCACGTTCGTAATCGTGCGCGTGCTCGAGGTACCGCTGCGCGTGACGCCGGCCGTAAAGCCGGCGCAACTCTACGAAGTGCTGAACCGGCGGCGCGACGAGCCGTCGGACTGGATCTGACGTGAGCGCGGCTTCGATTTCGGCCGACACGAAAGACGCGCTCGCGCGCGACGTTCCCGGCACGGAGCATTGCCGAAGTGCGCTGCGGTCCGGTTTGGCGCTCTACGGGGCAAACGCGCGCGCGACCCACTTCATCACGCATCGCAATACCGTCGCCCGGCTATTCTGGACCCTGCTGGACGACCGCAAGCGGCATCCCATCGAGCCGCGCGCGGCGACGCGGCTTCGCCGCCTGCCGACCTTCGCCATCGAACTTCCGGAGTCGCTGCGCGCGGCACCGCGAAAACCCGTACGCAAATGCGATCGGCTGCTCGAAATCCGGGCGGCGTTTCTGGCGTGCGGCTCGGTCGCAGCCGGTACGCACGGATACCACCTCGAATTCGTGCCGGCCGGCGACGAGGCGGCCGTCCGCCTCGAGTGGATGCTGCGCAGCACCGGGCGCGCACCGAAGTCGACGACGCGCAAGCGCCGCAGCGTTCTTTATTATAAAGACTTCGACTCCATCGTAGACGTGCTCACCTTGATCGGGGCGTTCAGCGCGGTGCTGCATTTGGAGGACGTGCGCGCGCTGCGCGAGACCAAGAATCGCATTCATCGCCTGGTCAACACGGAAGCCGCCAATCTCGAGCGGGTCGCGGAGGCGGCGGCTTTGCAGCGCCGGCTCATCGAGTACGTCGCGAGCGCGTACGGGCTCGCACAACTTTCGCCCGCATTACGCGAGATCGCGGAATTGCGCTTGCAGCATCCGGATGAATCGCTTGCCGAACTGGGGCGCCGCTGCAGCCCGCCGATCGCAAAGCCCACGGCGGGCAGCCGCCTTGCCGCGCTAAGCAGGCTCGCCGCCAGATTGCAGCAGGGTCAAGGCAAGCGCGCCCGGTAACACCTCGGCATGCTGATCGGAATAAACGGCTTCGGCCGCATCGGGCGGAATTTCGCTAAGGCGCTGGCGCTGCGTCATCCACAAATACGGATAGCGGCGGTCAACGACTTGACGAGTGCGTCGCAGTGCGCCCACCTGTTCAAATACGACAGCAACTACGGACCGTACCAAGGCGAAGTCTCCGCGGGCGGCGACACGCTCACGATCGACGGACGTAACATCAAGATCCTAGCCGAACGCGACCCGGCCAAACTCCCGTGGAAGAACCTCGGAGTCGATCTCGTCATCGAGTCGACCGGACTTTTTACGGATGCTGCCAAGGCGCGCGCCCATATCGACGGCGGCGGAGCGAAAAAAGTGTTGATTTCGGCACCGGCCAAAGGCGAGGACATAACGCTCGTGCTCGGCGTTAACGAGGACCGCTACGATCCCGCCAAGCATCACGTCATCTCGAACGCCTCCTGCACCACCAACTGCTTGGCCACCGCGGTCGCGCCGATCGTCGAAAGTCTCGGCTGGGTCAAAGGATTCATGTGTACGATCCATTCGTACACCAACGACCAGGTCGTGCTCGACGCTCCGCATAAGGATCTGCGCCGAGGCCGCAACGCGGCAACCAACATCGTCCCGACGTCGACCGGCGCCGCGAAGGCGCTGTATCTCACCATCCCTGAGGTCGAGGGAACGTTCGACGGCTTCGCGCTTCGCGTTCCGACGCCGACCGTCTCCATGGTGTATCTGGTGGCGCAAGTCAAGAAGTCGACGACCAAAGAAGAGATCAACGAGATTTTGCGCAAGGCGGCGAACGGCCGCATGAAGGAGTACGTCCGGTTCACCGACGAGGAGCTCGTCTCGAGCGACTTCAAACAAGACTCCCACAGCTCGATCGTGGACGGCAATCTTACCAACGCAAACGGCGATCTCATCCAGATTGCGGCTTGGTACGATAACGAGTGGGGTTACTCGTGCCGTCTCGCCGACTTGACCGCGATGGTTCTCGAGACGATGCCCGCGGCGTCCTGAACGAACGCGACGCCGGAAAACCACGCGTGAATTTCCGCAGAATCGGCGATCTTGAGGTGCGCGGAAAGCGCGTCCTCGTTCGCGAGGATCTCAACGTCCCGATGAAGGACGGCTCCATCGCCGACTACACGCGCGTCGATGCCGCCATCGAGACGTTGGCCGATCTGCGCCGGCGCGGCGCACGCGTCGTCGTGATTTCGCATTTGGGGCGTCCGGACGGCGCGCCGAATCCAAAATACTCGCTTCGTCCGCTGGCCGAAGCGCTTTCCGAGCGCCTCGGCACGACGGTCGCGTTTTGCGAAGAGACCGTCGGGCCCGCGGCCGAAGCTGCGGTCGCCGCACTGAAGGACGGCGACGTCCTACTGCTGGAGAACGTGCGTTTCGATCCGGGCGAGGAGACGAACGATCCGGCGTTCGCGGCGAAACTCGCCGCGCTCGCCGACCTCTACGTCAACGACGCCTTCGGAACCGCGCATCGCGCGCACGCCTCGACCGTCGGCGTCGCACGGTTGCTGCCCAACGCGGCAGGCTACCTCATGGAGGAAGAGCTCGCCGCGCTCGCGCGTCTGACCGACGATCCCGAGCACCCGTTCGTGTGCGCGATCGGCGGTGCCAAAGTAAAAGACAAAGTCGGCGTCTTCACGCACCTGATCGAGCGCGTCGACGAATTCTGCATCGGCGGCGGCATGGCTAACACGTTTCTCGCGGCCAAGGGCGTCAACGTCGGAAACTCGCTGCGCGACGACGACCTCGCTCCGGCCGCCGCGATCGTCGAGCAGGCGAAGGCCCGCGGCGTCACGTTGCACCTTCCGGTGGACGCAGTCGTTTCGATCTCGTTCAATGCCGACTCCGAGGCGCACACCGTTCCAATCGACGCCGTCGGGACGGAGATGATCCTCGACATCGGGCCCAAGACCGCGGCCGCGTACGCGGCGGCGATCGAACGGGCGCGAACGATCGTTTTCAACGGGCCGATGGGCGTGTACGAAAAGCCGGCCTACCAGCGCGGGACGCGCGTGGTCGGCGAAGCCATTGCGAACGCCACGTCCAAGGGCGCCGTTAGCGTGGTCGGCGGCGGGGACGCGGCCGCCGCCGCGCACGCGCTGGGATTTGCCGGGCGGATGACGCACGTATCGACCGGCGGTGGCGCGACGCTGGAATTCCTGGAGGGCAAAGTCCTACCGGGAGTCGCTGCGTTGACCCAGGCCGGTTGATGCGCACCATCGTCGCCGGGAACTGGAAAATGAACGAGACCGCGACGCAGGCCCGCGAACTCGCGGCCTCGTTCGTTCCGCTCGTGCGCGAAATGCTGGCCGGCCGCGATACCGGCGTCGACGTGGTCGTGGCCCCGCCGTTTACCGCGCTGGCGGCAGTCGGGCCCGCGCTCGGCCCCGACGGTACCGTCGCGCTCGGCGCGCAGGACATGCATTGGGATCTGTCCGGCGCGTTTACCGGCGAGATCTCCGCACCGATGTTGCTCGACCTCGGCGTCACGTACGTGATCCTAGGGCATTCGGAGCGGCGGCAGTATTTCGGCGAAACGGACGAAGCGGTCAATCGCAAGGTCAAGACCGCCGTCGCGCAAGGGCTGCATCCAATCGTCGCCGTTGGCGAAACGCTGGGAGAACGTGAGGCCGGGCGCACGAGCCAGCGCGTCGTCGCGCAGACGCGCGCGGCGCTGGACGGTTTGAGCGGCGGCGACGTCGCGCGGCTCGTGCTCGCGTACGAACCGATTTGGGCGATCGGCACCGGAAAGAATTGCAACGCGGCCGAGGCGGACGGCGTTATGGCGTCCATCCGCGGTTGTCACGACGCGTTACGCAACGTGCCGATCCTTTACGGCGGGAGCGTAAAGCCGGATAATTTCGCTTCGTATCTAGCGCGTCCGAACGTCGACGGCGGCCTGATCGGCGGCGCTTCGCTGGATGCCAATGCGTTCGTCGAGCTCGTGCGCCTGGCGGTCGAAGCTCGAGCCGGATGAAGTACCGGCCGCTCGTCCTCGCGGTCCTCGACGGTTGGGGATGCAGCGATAGCGCGTACGGAAATGCGATCGCGGCCGCGAAGCTTCCGCATTGGAACGCGTTCTTTGGAGCGTACCCGTGGACTACCTTATCGGCCTCGGGCCAAGACGTCGGCCTGCCTAAAGGCATCATGGGGAACAGCGAAGTCGGTCACATGAATTTGGGCAGCGGCCGCGTCGTCGAGCAAGGCGTCGTCGTCATCGACGCAGACATCGCCGCCGGCGCCTTTCCCGCAAATCAGGCACTGGCGCTCTGCTTCGACCACGTTCGCGGGACGGGCGGAACGCTGCACCTCATGGGGCTGCTGTCGGACGGCCAAGTACACAGCTCGATCGAACATCTTTTCGCATTGATCGATGCCGGCGTTCGCGCGGGCGTTCCGCTGGCCGTCGATTGTTTCTTGGACGGCCGGGACACGCCGCCGCGCTCGGCTTTAGCCTACGTTGAAGCGCTCGAGAACAAGCTCGCCGCGGCCGGCCGCACCGGTGCGATATCCTCGGTCGTGGGCCGCTTCTACGCCATGGATCGCGACAAGCGCTGGGAACGGACGGAGGCTGCGTACCGGATGCTCGCGCGGGGGGAAGCGCCGCGTCGCGCCGGCGGTGCGGACGAAGCCGTCCGCGCCGCGTACGCGCGCGGTGAGGACGACGAATTCGTTCTCCCTACCATCGTGGGAGACGCGCGTCCCGTGCGCGACGGCGACGCCTGCATCTTCTTTAACTTCCGCCCGGATCGCGCTCGCCAACTGACCACCGCGTTCAACGTCGCGCGCGGAGACGCGAAGCCGGCCGCGGCCGGTTTTGCCGTAGACGCGTGGCGCGATGGGCTTTTTGCGACGATGACCCGATACGACGAAACCTATCCCAACGCGGTCCTGTTTGGGCCGCGCCCGCAATCCGATACGTTCGGCGAGGTGGTCGCTCGGGCCGGGATGCGCCAGTTGCGGCTGGCCGAAACCGAAAAGTATGCCCACGTTACGTATTTTTTTAACGGGGGCCGCGAGGACGTCTTTGCCGGCGAGGACCGCGAATTGATCCCGTCGGACCGCAGCGTCGCTACCTACGATCTCGCACCGGAGATGCGCGCGAGCGAGATTACGGACTTCGCCGTGCAGGCGATCGCCTCGGGAAGCTACGACGTCATCGTCATGAACTACGCCAACGCGGACATGGTCGGACATACCGGAAAATGGGAGCCTACGATCGCGAGCGTCGAAGTGCTCGACGCGTGCATGCAAAGACTCGCCGAGGCGGTCCTGTCGGCGGGCGGACTGCTCGCCATCACCGCGGACCATGGGAACGCCGAGGAGAAAATCGACAAAGACGGTGGGCCTCTGACCGCACATACGACCAATCCCGTACCGCTGCTGTTTATCGCGAAAGGCCTTTCCGGGAAACTCTCGCCGGGAGGCCGTCTGGGCGACGTGGCGCCGACGCTGCTGCGCATCATGGACTTGGAAGTTCCGGAGCGGATGACGGGCCGCGATCTGTATGAGTAAGATCGAAAAAGATGCGGCGCGGCTGGCAAAAATGGCGGGTGGCGCGATCGACCTTGCGATCGTGCTGGGCAGCGGTCTTGCCGGATCCTTCGAGCGAGCGTTCGAGAGCGAAGCGGCACCGTACGCGACGTTCAAGACGCTGCCGTCTGCGCCGCTGGCCGGGCATCCGGGACGCGCTCTGACCGGCAACGTGCACGGAGCGCGCGTGCTGGCGCTTGCGGGGCGCGTCCACCTGTACCAGGGCTTTTCCGCCTACGACGTGTGCGCGGGCGTGCGGCTGGCGCAGGCAGCGGGCGCGCGCACCATCGTCCTGACCAACGCCGCCGGTTCGCTGAATCCCGATTACGAACCCGGCGACCTCATGACGATCGCCGACCATATCAATCTCACCGGCTGCAACCCGCTAGCCGGTGCGGGCGAAGGACGATTCGTCGACATGAGCGGGGCGTACGCCCCGCACCTGCGCGAAATCGTGCGCGCGACCCTTGCGGGGCCGGGCCTTCGCGAGGGGACGTACGTGGGGCTCAGCGGCCCAAGCTACGAAACCGCCGCGGAAGCGCGTTACCTGCGAACGATCGGCGGCGACGCCGTGGGCATGTCCACCGTTCTGGAAACGATTCAGGCGCGCGCTTTGGGCATGGACGTGCTAGGCCTAAGCGTTATCACCAACGCCGCCGGCGCGCAGACCGGTCACGAGGCCGTGACGGCCGCGGCGAGCGGCGCTGCGGATCGCGTGACGGAGATCGTTTCGATACTCGTCGACCGCCTCGCATCCTAGACGCCGCGCGCCGCCTTCGCGTCAGCCGATCTCGAGCACCATCCGCCCGTCGACGTTGCCCGCTTTGAGGTCGGCAAAGACGCGATTGACGTCGTCGAGCTTCACCGCATGAACGTCCGCGTGCACTTTTCCGGTGGCGGCAAACGCGAGGGCTTCGGCCAGATCTTGGCGCGTCCCGACGATGGAGCCGCGAATCGTAAGCCGCTTGAGCACGACGTCGAAAATCGGCGTCGGGAAGCTGCCCGGAGGTAAACCGACCAGCGCCACGGTTCCACGGCTGCGAAGCATTCCGATCGCTTGCGCGAATGCGGCCGGCGAAACCGCCGTGACCAGAACGCCGTGCGCTCCGCCGTGCGTCGCCTCCGCGACTAGCGCGACCGCGTCCGGCTCGAGCGCGTTAACGGCCGCATCGGCGCCGACCGAACGCGCTAGAGCGAGTTTCTCGCGCGTGACGTCGAGAGCCACGACGTTCAGGCCCATCGCCTTGGCGTACTGCACGGCAAGGTGGCCGAGACCACCGATGCCGGAAATCGCGATCCACTGACCGGGACGCACTTCCGTTTCCTTGATGCCTTTGTACGTCGTCACGCCGGCGCAAACGATCGGCGCGATCTTGACGAAGTCGACGTCGCGCGGCAAGCGCGCGGCGAACGCGGCCGAAGCGATTGCGTACTGAGCGAACCCGCCGTCCACGCCGTACCCGCTATTGTGCTGATTTGGGCACAGCGTCTCCCAACCGGTAATGCAGTACTCGCACGCGCCGCACGCGTCGTGGAGCCAAGCGATACCGACCGGATCGCCGAGCGCAAATCCGTCAACGCCGGGGCCGATCAGCGCGACGCGCCCGACCGTTTCATGACCGGGGACGAACGGCGGCTGCGGCTTCACCGGCCAGTCGCCGTCAACGGCATGGAGGTCGGTGTGGCAAACACCGCACGCGACCACCTCGACCAAGATCTCGCCGGGTCCGGGCACCGGAACGGCGCGCTCCTCGATCTTCAGCGGTTTGCCGAATTCGCGCGCGACGGCGGCTTTCATCGTCTTGGGGAGCGATCCGGCTTTCCCGACCAGCGGTTGAATCGTGGTTGACATAGTAGCCTTCCTATGATGAGGTTTGGGGTGACGTCACCATAACAAAGCGTCGAGAACATCTTGAGCGAGTCCGGGGGCAGGTTCTTCCCCGCGCCTTCGCGCGATCTGGATAGTTGGCGAAGGGCGACCGCGCGAACTCCCGCGGTCACGCCTCACTCGACCCGGTAACTTCCGCTGGCGTCCACGCTAACGCGCCGCGACCCCACGAGAATACAGCGCAGGCGATGATCCCAAAACGTGAACGCGCGGATGACGGCCGGCCTGAGCCGCGCCATCAGCGAGCGCGCACGCTGCGAGACCGAGAGCGCGTCCCTTACCCATTCGGGATGCCCGTGCGGCAGCGTCGGCGCGTCGAATCCCGCGTCGGCGACGGCCGGAATTGTGACGGCCTCCGCGCGATTTTCGCCCGGCGCGCCAATCCAAACGTCGCGTCGCTCTTCAAGCGGATCAAGACGGCGCAACGACGTTCTTTCGCAGCCGTTTTAGCGCGGCTAGATGGAGTTGCGACGCGCGCTGGGCGGAGACCATCATGCGTTCGCCGATTTCGCGCAGCGGCCGTTCCGCAAAGTAGTGCAGACGAACGAGGTCGCGCTGACGCCCCGGCAGACGGCCGATCTCCGCACGCAGGGCATCGCGCTCCCCGTTCTCGGCAACGATCGCGGCGGGATCGCCGCCCCAATCGAGCCTCAGGCTTTCGCCGGGCGGCAGCGTCGCGTCGAGCGAGAGCGGCTGGCCACGATAGACGGCGACGGCCGCTCGCGCGGCGGACGGATTGCCAGCGAGCGTTCGCGTCAACGTCGGCGTCTCACCGGTTTCCATCGCGATCGCGTAACGCCGGTTTTGCATCTCGCGAACCGCGCGCCGGGCACGTTCGGGAACCGGGTCCATCCGTCGCATCCCGTTTAGGATCGCGCCGGAGATCAAGTGACGTGCGTACGTTTCGATCGTCGGACCGCGCGACGGATCGAACGAGTCGACCGCGCGAATGAGGCCGACGCTGCCGTCGCCGACTAAATCGTCGTAATCCGCGCTGGGGACGACGCGCTTGACGCGGCGCGCGATCTTCTTAACTAGCGGCAGCAGGCGCCGCACGGTCGCCTCGCGGTCGCCGTCACCGCACATCGAGACGCTCCGCGAGAAGATGCCCGAAACCGAGCGGATCGGAAGCCGCGACGCGTTCGGCAAGCACGAACGTACCGTAATTGCCTAGCGGCGACGCCTCTCCGCCGAAGGCCGGCGCGAGGATCGGAGCCAGTAACAGTGCCTCGAACTGCGCGTTAAGCACGGCTGAGGTTGTCCGCGATGCGCAGCATCTCGTCGGCAGCCTGCACGCCCTTGGCGTTGGCTTCGTAGGCGCGCTGTGCGGTGAGGATCTCCATCATCGCTTCGACGATCGAAACGTTGGACTGTTCTATCTGGCCGAAGCGAACGTGCGGACCGTTTTCTTCGTCCGGCGCGACGAGACGCGGAGCTCCCGACTGCGGCGTCTGCGCAAACGATGCGTCGCCGATCGAACGCAGCCGTTCCGGGGCGGGAAATTCGGCTAGCCGAAGGCGCGCGACCACGTGCGTTCCGCCCGGCGACGTTACCGACACGCTGCCGTCGGGACCAACGCTCGCGGAGAGCGCGTCGGCGGGCAGCCGCACGCCCGACAGACGCCAGCCGTGAGCGTTTCGCAACGTTCCGTCGACGGAGCGAGAAAACGAGCCGTCGCGCGTGTATGCCCGCCCGCCACGACCGTCGTCGAGGGCGAAGAAGCCGGGACCGTCGATCGCGATATCGAACGGACCGCCGCTTTTCATTAATTTGCCTTGGGTGAACACGGGGTGCTCGCCGAGCGATACCGTCCCCAGCCCCGTACCGCCGCCGCCGATCTCGGCGAACGTTGCGGCCGCCCCCTTAAATCCGGCGACGTCCGCGTTTGCTAAGTTGTTGGATACGACGTCCAACTGCGTTTGAGCTGCAGCCATGCCCGTCGCGGCTGCGTAGAGTGCGCGATTCACGTGAATCCTTTCTTTACTTCAGCAATGCGACGTCGCCGGAGGCTTTGCGGGACGTCGCATCGATCGTCGCGACGACCTTTTCCGCCGATTCGAAACCGCGCTGCGCCGCCATGACGTCCACCATCTCGGAGACCGCGTCGGTGTTTGCCGTTTCCAGAAATCCGCATCGCAAAGCGCTGCCGCGGGGCAACGCAATACGATCCACGATGCGTCCGCCCGAGACGACTGCGCCGCGCTCGTCTATGCTCGCGCCTTCCGGAACGATCAAATCGCCCCGCAACCCTTGCAGCGCGCGTCCGGCGTCGTCGCGCAGGCGGCCGTCCCGTTCGCGCACGAAAGCGCCGCTACGCGTCGTCGAAATCGACGATCCGCGGCGTACGCTAAACGCGCCGGCGCCGGCGATGGCCAGATCGAAATCACGCCCGGTTCTGCGGAGCGCGCCCTGCGCCGCGTCCACCGAGGGCTCGATGTCGACCCCCGCAGCGGTCAGCCTGCCGCGCGCGAGCCGTTTGCGGAAGCCGTCGGTCGCCACGTTGGCAAGGTTGCCGGTTGCGATCTCCAAACGCACGCGCGCCGCAACCATCGCGCTCGACGCCCAAGCGATTCCGTCCATGCCAGCGACGATAGCGCGACCGCGTGGCCGGACCGTGTCCGCCGGATTGAGGGCGAGTGTCGGCGGCTAAATCGAGCGGCGGCCGCCGATCGAAGCGACGGGCAGAAAGCGTCTTTTCTAGGAGGAGCTAACCCCCTATTTAGGATAGCCTAAGCCCCACATGGCCCTACTCGAACGCCCGACGACCGCTGCGGAGGCCGCCCCGCGAACCGACGCCTTCCGGCGGCGGCTGATACGCTTTCTGGCCGTGCTCGGACCCGGCATGGTCGTCATGTTCGCAGACACCGAAGCCGGGAGCATCACGACCGCAGCAACGTCGGGGGCACAGTTCGGCTTCAAATTGGTCCTTCTGCAGCTGCTTTTGATCGTTCCGCTCTTCGTAGTGCAAGAGATGACGGTACGCCTGGGAACCGTAACCGGCAAAGGCCACGCCCGGCTGATTCGCGAGAACTACGGCATGGGCTGGGCGTGGGTCTCGCTCGGCACCATGCTGGTCACCAACATCGCCGCCCTCGTCACCGAATTCGCCGGCGTCTCCGGCGCCGCCCAAATTTTCGGTTTGCCTTCGACTCCGCTGGTCGTCGCCGCGGCCGCGCTGCTCGGACTGGTGATCTGCACGGCATCGTATAAGCGGGCGGAGCGATTCGCGCTGGCACTCTGCCTGCTCGTGCTTCTCTTCATTCCGGCGGCTTTCGCCGCGCATCCGTCCATGCACGGCGTCATCAGCCAGGGAATTTTCGGACACCAGCCGCTGGGCGATCAAGCGTACCTGCTGCTAATCGCGTCGAACATCGGCGCCGTCATCATGCCGTGGATGATTTTCTATCAGCAGAGCGCGGTCGTGGACAAAGGGCTCACCGAGAACGACATCGGTTACGCACGCTTGGACACGGGCATCGGCTCGGTGCTCACGCAGATCATCATGATTGCAATCGTCATCACGACGGGCGCCACGCTCTACGTGCACCACGTCCAGGTGAACAGCGCCGCCGAAGCCGCACTCGCTTTGCAGCCGCTAGCAGGTCGCTTCGCCGGCGTCGCGTTCGGGGCGGGACTGATCGGAGCGTCCATGCTCGGCGCCTTCGTCGTCGCGCTGGCCACGGCGTGGGCCTTCGGCGAGGCGTTCGGCTGGCGGTGCTCGCTCAACGACGGCCTCCGCGCTCCGCGCTTCGTCGCACTCTACCTCGCCTGCGTCGCCGTAGCTGCGGCGGTCGTTCTGATTCCAGGATTGCCGCTCATCAAAATGACGATCTACGTCGAAGCGTTCAACGGCTTCGTCCTGCCGATCGTCTTGGGCTTCCTGCTGGTGCTCGTGAACGACCGCCGCATACTTGGAGAGCGCCGGAACAAGCCTCTGAATAACGTCGTCGCCATCGGGCTCTCGGTCGTGATCGTTGGACTGGGTGTGTGGATGATGATCAATACGTTTCTGCCGGGCAATTCCAGCGGCTAACCCCCCGGCAGTCGAAGCGATCGCAAGATTCCGATAGAACGGGTGCTGCCGATACGGTACGTTCGATTCATGAAAACCGCTGCGATTGCGACGAGCCTGCGTTACGAAGCGATACCGGACGAAGTCGCTTGGGAGGCGCACGAAACGTTGCGCGACGCCTTCGGCCACGTGCTTTCAATCGTTACCACGGAAGCGCCGTGCCGTTCGTGCCTGCGCGTTTCGCGCGAGCCGGAGCCGATGATTTTGTTTTCGTACCGCCCCCTGGACGACACCGGACCCTACGCGGAGGTCGGGCCGATCTTCATTCACGCCGGAGCGTGCCGGCGTTATCGCGACGGCGCTACCTTCCCGCCGGATTTTCTCGATCGGCGGCTCGTCTTGCGCGCTTACGATCGCGCGGGAGCGATCTTCGATGCGACGGTCGCGGAGCCGGGTTTGGCTCCGGCCGTCGCATCGGCGTTTCTCACAGACGACCGCGTCGCGCAAGTCCACGTGCGCCACGCGTCCTACACGTGCTATGACTTTCGGATCGTGCGCGCTTAGTGGATGTCGCGGTGGATCTGGTGGAAGGCCGGGTTCACCCAATGCGTGCCGTCCGCAAAATGGATGCGCAGCGGAACGCACTCGACGATCGAGGTCTGGAGCGGGAACACGTTCGGGCTGAGCCCGAAACGATGCTTGATTTCCGCGCCGGGCGAGAACGTCCCGACATCGCGAACCTCAGCGACGAGTTGGCCGCGAGCGATCAGTCCGAATTCGATCGAAGACATGTCCTTTTGAGTCGCGTTGCTATAGTCGATGCTCAACGTGGGATTCGTCGCTACCGGCGGCTGGTAGAATCTCGCTCCGTAGACGTCGCCCCAGTAGTAGGGATACCTCGGATAGAAGCCCGGCGCGTAACCGACGTAGGTGGGTGCGTAGACTTGGCCCTGCTGCGGGTGGCAGGTGGTGACGCGCAGCGGATGCTTGACCGCCGGTGCCGGAGCCGTCATCAGCATCGGCGCCGACGAAGCGGCCGGCGCCATGGAGGCCATCGGGGCGGTCGTTTGAGCCTGCGCGATCGCCGGCACCGCGAACGCGGGAAGAAGCCACGCCATCGCGGCGAGAGACAATCGAAGGGATACCGTCATGTATTTCCTCATATTCTAGTAAATCGTCAGATTCAAAAACGAGCCGGAGACCGGCGTCGAGTTCTGCGGTCGACTTCTTCGGCGCGACGGTTCGATAGCTCTTTCCAACCGCGAGCGAGCCGGAATTCCGGGCGTCAGCCCCAGACGACGACGCTTCCGGCGGTCACGAGGCCGCCGCCGAAGCCCACGACCAGAATCTTGTCGCCGGGTTTCACGCGCCCGTCGCGTACGGCCGTAACCAGCGCGAGCGGTATGCTGACCGCCGACGTGTTCCCGTACTCCTCGATGCTCAGCAGCGTGCGGTCCATGGGAAAATCCAAGCGCTTGTCGAGCGCTTCGATCATGCGCAGGTTGGCGCTGTGCGGCGCGAACCAGTCGACGTCGTCGAGCGTCATGCCCGCGCGGCTGAGAATGCGGCGAACGGTCGCCGGAATGTTCTCCATGACCCAGCGATAGACGTCGCGTCCGTCCTGGTGCAAGAAGCGCGGGTCGGCTTCTTTGCCGTTGATTTCCCGGCGCATGTTGACGCGGTACAGGAAGCGTCCGCCGGTCCCGTCGCTGCCCGCGTCCATGCCGAAGATCTTCGGTTGCTCGCTGTATTCGACGATCGCCGCGCCGCCGCCGTCGCCGAAGAGCACCGCCGTCGAACGATCTTCGTAATTGACCGAGCGCGTAAGCGCGTCGGCCGCGACGATGAGCACGCTCCCGGTTTGGCGCGTACCGACCAGCGCGCTCGCCAGATTGATGCCGTAGGCGAAGCCGGCGCATGCGGTGCTGATGTCGATGGCGCCAACGGTCTTCGGCAACCGGTAGTGAGCCTGCACCATCGCCGAAAGACTTGGGTAAAAATAATCGGTCGTGCTCGAAGCCACGATGATGTACCCCACGTCTTCCAGCCGGACGCTCGGGTAATTCCGCAGCAAGTCGTCGATTGCGCCGAACGCCATGTGACTGGCGTACTCTCCTTCGTCCACGACGTGACGGTTCCGTATTCCGGTCCGCTGGACGATCCACTCGTCGTTGGTATCCATCATCTTCTCGAAATCGGCGTTCGAGAGAACGCGCTGCGGAACGTACATTCCGACGGCGGCGATGTGCGCGGGTGCGGAAACGATGGGTTGCACGATTACTCCAGTTGAGAAAGTACCGCGTCGGTGAACGCGGCCGTCGTAACGGGCTTCTCGTCGCGGGCGGCGAGTTCCGCCGTCCGCGTCCCGGCGGCGTAAACGCGCTCGACGGCCCGCTCGACACGGCGCGCGCTTTCCTCGTCTTCGAGCGAATATCGCAGCAACAGCGCCGCCGACAGAATCGATGCCGTGGGATTGGCAACGCCGCGACCCGCAATGTCCGGCGCGCTGCCTCCGATCGGCTCGAAGAGGCCGAACTTTCCGTTCCGGCGCGTCCCCAAACTCGCGCTCGGCAGCGTTCCGATCGACCCGGTAAGGATCGCCGCCTCGTCGGAGAGGATGTCGCCGAACATGTTCTCGGTAACGATGACGCAGAAGTCCCGCGGGCGTCTCACCAGTTGCATGGCCGCGTTGTCCACCAGCAAATGAACCAGTTCGACGTCGGCATAATCAGCCGCAACCCTCGTCACCACGCGCCGCCACAGACGCGACGTTTCGAGAATGTTCTGTTTGTCCACCGAGGTAACGCGCCGGCTACGGCCGCGCGCGATGTCGAAAGCGACGCGCGCGATACGCTCGATTTCCGGCGCGCGATAGATCATCGTATCTACCGCCTCTTCGATCCCGTCCACGACTCGCTGCTCTTTCGGCTTTCCGAAATAGATGCCGCCGGTCAGCTCGCGCACGACGACCAGATCCAGTCCTCGCACCAGCTCCGGTTTGAGCGTCGAGGCGTCTTCGAGCCCGGGAAACACGCGCACCGGGCGAATGTTGGCAAACAGTTCGTAGTCGCGGCGCAACAGAAAGAGCGCAAACTCCGGGCGCTCTTGCAAAGGCTTTCCGTCGTATTCCGGCAGTCCTACGCTGCCGAACAGAATCGCTTCGGCGCTATCGCACAGTTCGCGCGTCGCGTCGGGAAGAGCGGGCAGACCGTTCGCGAGCGCGGCGCCGCCGACCGGCGCCTCCACGCAATCCAGGTCGGGCCGCACGGCGCGTAAGACGGCGACGCCTGCGCGCGTGATCTCCGGTCCGATGCCGTCGCCCGGAAGCGCGGCGACGATCATTGGACGACGATGTGCGTCGTGTCTTCGGTTGGAGGCTGATCGTCCTTGTGCGAGCGTTGCGCCGCTTGGTGGCCGTTTTTTGCCTTGTGCTTGCCTTCTTCCACAGCCGGTGCGGCGGGCGGCGCACTCGTAACCGAAGCGGGAACCGACTCGCGCGGCCGCTCCAGCGAAGCTTTGTCGAGCAGCGCGAGCTGCGTCGTCAGGAGATGCCGGAGCTCGCCCTTCGCGCGCTCCGCGGCCTCAAACGCCGCTTGATGCTCGCGCCGCACGTCGGCGATCGCGTCGTTATACGAAGCGACCTCGCGCTCGGCGGCAAGCCGGGCCTGTTCGCGAATCAAATCGGCCTCTTTGTGCGCCGACGCTTTGACTTCGTCGGCCGTTCGCTGAGCGAGTACCAACGTATTTTGCAGCGATTCTTCCATCGCTTTGAAATGACTGATGCGCTCTTTCAGATCGGAGATCTCCGCTTCGAGCGCGGCGTGCTGCTGCGCGTCGTCCTCCAGCGTTTCGATCACTTCGTCGAGGAACTGATCGACGTCCGCCCGGTCGTAGCCCTGCAACGCTCGCTTGAACTCGCGATGCTGGATGTCTACCGGCGTAATTCTCTGCATTGACTATCCCCTATTCGTCATGAAATCGAGCGAACCGTCGGCCGTCATGGAATCGCGCAGGCCCGCGGCGTTTACCACGATGCCGGCCGGGACGACCAGGTAGATCGCGTCGGCGAGCTTCTGGATCTTTCCGTCCAACGTGTACGCGACGCCCGAGGTAAAATCTACGACGCGCTGAAGCGTGGCGCGATCGGCCGTCTGAAGGTTGACGATGACGACCTGCCGCCGTCGCAGCGCGTCCGCAATCTCGACTACGTCCTGGAATCCGCGCGGCGAGTATACGCTCACCTCGGTTCCGCTACGTTTGGACGAATTCTGTGAAAACGGAACGACGCGCGACGGAGAACCGGACGGCGCGTCTTCGTACAGCTCGTCGCCGTCGTCTTCTTCCTGCAGCGAAAAAAACGATCCGATCCGACTGAACATGCCCATACAAACCCCCTCTGACAACGGGGCGGCACAGCCCCCCGTTCACCCCCGAGCCGCCACTCGGCGGCTCACGCTTCGCTTACAACGGGGCGGCACGGCCCCCCGTTCACCCCCGAGCCGCCACTCGGCGGCTCACGCTTCGCTTACAACGGGGCAGCACAGCCCCCCGTTCACCCCCGAGCCGCCACTCGCCATTTGGCGGCTCAAATTACTCGTAGCGGCGATCTCCGAAGATGGCGGCCCCGATTCGGATCATCGTCGAGCCCGCGCGAACCGCTTCGCGCCAATCGCCCGACATTCCGATTGAGAGCGTACTTCCACCTACACGGCTCAACGTCATGGCTGCCAAAGCAAACGCTTTCTCCAGCGCGCGCGGCCGATCGCCGGGGCCGGCGAGGGGGCCGATCGCCATCACGCCCTCGAGCTCCAGGAGAGGCTCTTCCCGTATGACGCCGGCAAGGGCCTCGGCCTCTTGCGGCGGGCATCCAAACCGCTCCGAAGGCGAAATATTGACCTGCAGCAGCACCCGCAGCGGCTTGCCTGCATAGGCGGTGGCGCGCCCGAGCGCGCGAGCGACGGCCGCGCTGTCGACGCTCTGTACGACGTCGAACGTGCGGACGATTGCCTTGGCCTTGTTGGTCTGGACGTGGCCGATGAAATGCGCGACCGGCCGGCGACCGAGCGCCTGCGCGACCGCCTCGAACTTGTGCTGCGCCTCCTGAACGTAGTTCTCGCCCAAGTCCGTCAGGCCGGCGTCGAGAGCGGCAAGCATCGACTCGACCGGCTGCTTCTTACTCACGCCTACGATCGTCACGCTGCCCGGCTCGCGTCCGCAGGCCAGCAGCTCGGCGTCGACGTCCGCGCGCAGCCGCTCTAAGCGCGCGGCGATGCCGCTCACCCGGCTACGCTGGGTTTGGGTGCGGCGTCGGTTCGTCCGCTGTGCCGATTGCACCACACGATCATTGCGATACCGATCGCGATCATCGGGAGTGCGTAGAGTTGGCCGCCGGTGATGCCGTGCCACGTAAAATCGGCCTGGCGCCAGTGCTCGGCAACGGATCGCGTGATGCCGTACATCGTGAACCAGGTCCACGCAACGACGCCGTCTTTGGGTTTACGGCCGCTCAGCCAAAGGAGAACCGGCAACGTCAGAAGGTCGAGAGCCGCCTCGTAGAGCTGAGCCGGGTGACGGTAAGAAGAGCCCCATGCCGCAACGTTCCCGGGGACGAGGCACCACGGGTGGTCCGGGGAGCAGACGTCGCCCCACAGTTCGTCGTTGATATAGTTGGCGATGCGCGTGAGCGTGATACCGATTGGCAGTAGAACGACCACCTCGTCGCCCAGCACGGCGAACTTGAGCCCCGGATGCTTTCGCACGAACAGCCAGATAGCGACGATGACGCCTATCAGTCCGCCGTGAAATGCCATCCCTCCGTTCCAGATCGCGATGAAATTGAGCGGCTGCTGAAAGTAAAACGACGCGTCGTGCTTGCTGATGATGTCGTTGATGACGAAGAACGTGCGTCCACCGATCAGCACGCCGACGAGCGCGTAAAACAAGAAGTCCTGGATCTGCTCGGTCGTCAGGCCGAGCCGGCGGCGCCCGGCCGGCCGGTTCATCCAAAGAAAGACGCACACGAATCCGATCAGGTACGAAATGGCGTACCAATGGACGCTGATCGGTCCGAGATGTAATGCGACCGGGTCGACATTTGTCGGATACGTAAACCAATGCTGCATAAACTACAGGCTCTTAACTCGCTCCGTCTAAGGATTTCCGACTGTGACCACGACGCCTCACGTAACCGTCGGCATCGCGTTCCTGGCGGGCCTCGTCTCCTTCGTTTCGCCTTGCGTACTTCCGCTCGTTCCGGCATATCTCTCTTTGCTCACGGGGTCGAGCCTGGACGAATTGCAGGCCGGCGAAGCAACGGCGGCCGCACGCGCGAGCACGATCTGGCACGCCCTGGCGTTCGTCTCGGGTTTCACGATCGTCTTCGTAACGCTGGGCGTGAGCGCGAGCGCTCTCGGCGGCGCGCTGCACGCGCACCGGGTCCTCATAGCACAAATCGGCGGCTTGGCGGTCGTCGTTCTGGGTCTGCACATGATGGGTTTGATCCGGCTGCCGTTCTTGATGCGCGACGCACGAGCGCACGTCGTTCACGAACGCCGGACGTACTGGACGTCGGCGCTGGTGGGCGTGGCGTTCGCCGCGGGTTGGTCGCCCTGCATAGGCCCGATCCTGGCCGCAATCTTGGCGATCGCCTCGCAAGAGCGGAATACCGAAGCGGCGTTTTTCCTGCTATGCTACTCGCTGGGTCTCGCCGTTCCGTTTCTCCTGGTTGCCGTCGCGTTCGAAGCGATGCTTCCCGCGTTGGTACGCGTACGGCCGTTCCTTCCCAAGATCGAGTTCGCCGCCGGCGCTTTTTTGGTCGTCGTCGGGCTCGTACTCGTAAACGATGCGTTCCTCACGGTCGCAGGATGGTTCTATCAGTTTGTTCCGCAGCCAACGATTTAACGAACTCTTCATCGCGCTCGTCGCGGTCGTCGTGCTCTGGCTCGATCAGGTCACTAAGGGCCTGGTCTCGTCGAAGGCGCACGACGGCTCGTACGTGGTGATGGTCGTGCCGCACCTCTTACGCTGGAACTTAACGCAAAACTATCACGGTGCGTTCGGCATGTTCGGGAGCAACAGCGTGCTGCTCATCGGCATGGCGCTGATCGTCTTGGTCGTGTTCTGGCTCAACTTTCGCACTGCGGCGCGGCACTCGCTCCTCGTTCGCATCGCCTTCGGGTTGATTCTGGGCGGTGCCATCGGCAACGTCGTGGATAGGCTGCGGCACGGCTACGTTATCGACTTCATCGACTTCTACCGCATCTGGCCCAATATTTTCAACGTCGCCGACGCGTGCGTGACGGTCGGCGTCGGACTGCTGTTGATTTCCAGCTTTGCGACACGACGTAACGCCTGACGAAGCCGGCAAGCGCGTCGACGTCACGGTCGCGCGACTGTCGCGCGCGTCGCGGACGCTGGTCGCCGACGCGATCAAACGCGGCGCGGTGCTGGTCAACGGAGAGCCCGCGCGCGCTGGCCGCGCGCTGGAAGCGGGCGACGCCATCGATTACGAGATTCGAGAGCGCAAGCCGCTCACCGCGTTGCCCGAAGACATCGCGCTTTCGATCGTGTACGAAGACGACGACGTCGTCGTCGTGGACAAACCGGCCGGAATGGTCACGCATCCCGCCCACGGTTCGCCGGCCGGCACTCTGGTGAATGCCTTGCTCTCGCACGTGAACTTGCCGGGCGATTCCGTACGGCCGGGCTTGGTGCATCGGCTCGACCGCGACACCTCCGGCCTTATCGTCGTGGCGAAGACCGGCGAGGCGCTTTCGAAACTGGGCATCGCCATGAAAGCTCGTCGCATCAGCCGGGAATACCTCGGCCTGGTGCACGGCGTGCCCGAGCACGTGCGCGGTACCGTCGAAGGCGCGATCGGCCGCGATCCGCACAATCGCCTCAAGTTCGCGGTCGTCGCCGGAGGCAAGCCCGCGATCACGCATTACGAAGTGCGCGAGCGCTTTCCGCGCCACTGCGAACTCGTTTTTCGGCTCGAGACCGGGCGCACGCATCAGATTCGCGTTCACATGGCGGCGATGAAGCACGCCATCGTCAACGACCCGGTCTACGGACGAGAAGAACCGCGATTCGGCTTGCCCGGGCAAGCGCTTCACGCGTGGCGGCTCGCGTTCGCGCACCCACGGACCGGCCAGGAACTGCACTTCGAGATGGATCCACCGCTCGAGTACGAGCGCGCGAAGGATCTGCTACGCGGCGGCGACCGGTGAGCCGGGCGATTTTCAGATTGCACGCGAACTCCGGAGGCGCTCGCCGGGGATCGCTGCACCTCGCGCACGGCCAGGTCCAAACGCCCGCATTTATGCCGGTCGGCACCGCCGCAACGGTCAAGGGATTGACGCCCCGCGACCTGCTCGAATCGCATACGCAAATCGTCCTGGCCAACACGTATCACCTTTGGCTTCGCCCGGGAGCGGAGGTCATCGCACGAGCCGGCGGTCTGCACGGCTTCATGGGATGGGACGGACCGATCCTCACCGACTCGGGCGGTTTCCAAGTCTTCAGCTTGCAAGATCGCCGCACGCTCGACGACGACGGCGTCACCTTCCGTTCGCACCTCGACGGCAGCACGCACCGCTTCACGCCGGAGAACGTGATCGCGTTCCAGGAGGCGCTCGGCGTGGACGTCGCGATGGTGCTGGACGTTTGCGTCAAGCTGCCGGCTACGAATGAGGCAATCGCGAAAGCCGTTCGCCTCACCAGCGCGTGGGCGCGGCGCTCGCTCGACGCCCGGTCGGCGAGCGCGACCGCCGTCTTCGCCATCGTGCAGGGTGGTTTAGACGACGAGCTGCGCGAGCGCAGTGCGACCGAACTCGTGGACATGGACTTTCCCGGCTACGCGATCGGCGGACTTTCCGTGGGCGAGACGCGCGCGGAGATGGAACGTACCGCACGGCGTACGGCGGCTCTTCTGCCCGCCGGCAAACCTCGCTATTTGATGGGCGTGGGAACCGTTCGCGACCTGCTCGCCGCGGTGGACTGTGGAATCGACATGTTCGATTGCGTCTATCCGACGCGCTGCGGCCGGAACGGCCGGGCGATGACGCGAACCGGCGAGTTTGCGATTCGCAACGCCGCCTACACGACGGACTTCGCGCCGGTCGACGCGACCTGCGACTGCTACGTCTGCACGACGTTCACGCGCGCCTACCTCGCGCATCTCTTCCGCTCCAACGAGATGCTCGGGCCGCGCCTGCTTTCGTATCACAACGTCTATCTGCTCAACGCGCTGATGCGCGACGCGCGTGCGGCCATCGAAGCCGGGGCCTGGGACGGGTTCCGAGAGCAAGTCTCGGCGGGCTTGGCCGGCTAAGGGCGTCCCGGCAACTCGTTCACGACGCGCGCGCAGTCGGCGCAGATATCCGGGTGGTTTGCGTCCGTTCCGAGTTCGCGGAATTTCCAGCAGCGTTTGCACTTCCGACCCGCGGCGGGAGCGATCGCGGCGCGAACCTGATCGTTGCCTTCGATCCTTTCTAGCGTCAGCTGCGATACGACCATGGCTTCGCGAAGGTTCTCGCCGAGCGCGTGCAGCGGCGCGTAGAGATCCGGCGAAGCGTACACCGTCAAGCTCGCTTCGTAGTCGCGCGGACTCGCCGAGGCGGCGACCGTTGCGCGGAGGTCGAGCAAGACGCTCCACAGTGCGGCGGCTTGGTCTGAGGCCGCAATAACGTCGTCGCCGGCGGGAAACGACGTGTCGAAGATGCTCGCGCGCCCGCGCTTGAGCGCTTCGGGAAGCTCTTGCCAGGCTTCCTCCGCGGTGAACGAGAGAATCGGAGCGACGGCCGTGAGGATGCGTTCGAGCGCGTAAAGCAAGGCCGACTGTGCGCTGCGACGGCGCGGGTCGTTGCGCGCCAGCGAGTACAGCGGATCTTTCATCGCGTCGAAATAGAGACTGGAGAGCGAGCTTTCGATCTCCACGATTCGTAAATAAGCGTCGTGGATTTCGAACGCGTCGTAAAACGCCTTGACGTCCAGGACGAAGCGGTCTACGACCTCGCAGGCGAGGCGGTCGAGCGGCTGCATACGATCGCGAGGTACTACGTCCGCCGGGGCGAGATCTTCGATGTTGGAGAGCATGAACCGAATCCGGTTGCGGACGTTGCGGTAGACGCGCCCGACCTGCTCGACGACGGACGGTCCGAAGCGAACGTCGTCCACGAATTCGACCGACGCCGACCACAGCCGCAAGACGTCGGCTCCCCACTTGTCCATGGCTTCGCTCGCGTCGATGCCGGTACCGCGAGACTTGCTCATCGGGCGCCCTTGCTCGTCGTTTACCCAACCGTTCTTGACGACGCGCCGGTACGGCGCCGCGCCTTTCACGGCCGCGCCGGTGACGAGCGAGCTGCGGAACCAGCCGCGATATTGATCGCCGCCTTCGAGCACGGCGTCGCCGGGCCACGGCATTCCGTCGCGGCCCAGGACGGCTAAATGCGAAACGCCCGATTCGAACCAGATATCCACGATGTTGAACTCTTTGTCGAACCGCTTGCCCCCGCAGTTCGGGCACGCGAATCGTTCGGGAAGAAACGCCTCGACCGGCTCGCTCCACCATGCGTCCGCTCCGCGCTGCGCGAAGATCGCGGCCGTCGTGCGCGCGACGTGCGGGTCGAGCGTGGACGTATTGCAATCGCGGCAGATGACGGCGGGAATCGGCGTTCCCCACGTGCGCTGGCGTGAGATACACCATTCCGGATGGTTCTCGATCATCTGGCGCTGCCGGCTGCGGCCCCATTCGGGAACGTAGGCGACCTCGTCGATCGCGTCGAGCGTTTGCGCGCGGAGCCTGTTCTGGTCCATCGCGATGAACCATTGCGCGGTCGCGCGGAAGATGACGGGATTGTGGCAACGCCAGCAATGCGGATACGAGTGCTCGTATTTTTCCTCGCGCAACAGCGCGCCCGACGCGCGCAGGTCGGCAACGATGGTCGCGTTGGCTTCGAAAATCTGCCGGCCCGCGTACGGGCCGGCCTCGGCCGTGAAATGCCCGCTCGCGTCGACCGGATTGAGGATCGGCAGACCGTACTTCATGCCGGTGTCGAAGTCGTCGGCGCCGTGCCCGGGAGCGGTGTGCACGGCGCCCGTCCCGGTTTCGAGATCGACGTAGTCCGCCGGCACGACCGCCGAATCCCGATCCATGAACGGGTGGCGCACCGAAAGGCCGTCCAGCGTTTCGCCGCGCGCGGTTGCGGACAACGTCGCGCCGGCGAAGCGGTCGCCGAGCGACGAGGCGGCCAACGCGGTCGCCGCGATCATTCGCTCCGAACCGAGATCGTAGAGTCCGTAGGCGGCATCGGGACGCAGGGCGATCGCGACGTTGGCGGGCAGGGTCCACGGCGTCGTCGTCCAGACCAGCACCGAGAGTGGAACTCCGGAATCCGCGACGCCGAAGCGTTCCGAGAATCGCGCCGCCTGCTCGGGTGACGCGGTGAAGCGAACGAAAATCGACGGCGACGTTTTCTGCTCGTATTCGATCTCGGCTTCGGCCAGCGCGGTTTCGTCGTGCACGCACCAAATCGTCGTGCGCAAGCCCTTATAGATTTGACTTCTCTCCGCTAGGTCGGCCAGGGTCGAAACCACGGTCGCTTCGTAGGCGGGGTCGATGGTGCGGTAGGGACGATCGAAGGTGCCGAAGCAGCCCATGCGCGTGCGCACCTCGCGTTGCCGATCCAGCCAGTAGAGCGCGCGTTCCTTACAGCGCGCCCTCAACTCGAGCGGATCGATTGCGTGGAAGTCCGCGATGCCCAAGTGCTTGAGCGTCTCGATTTCGATCGGGAGCCCGTGCATATCCCATCCGGGTACGAAGTTCGCCCATTTGCCTTCCAGCAGGGCGATTTTCACGAACGTGTCTTTGAGCACCATGTTCAGGAAATGGCCCATGTGCAACTCGCCGTTTGCGTACGGCGGACCGTCGTGAAGTATCCAGGGATCGGCACCCGCGTTGGCCTCGAGGCGGCGGTCGTAGGCGCCGTTTTCGCGCCACCAACGGACGCGACCGGGTTCGCGGCGCGGCAGCTCGGCTTTCATCGGGAAGCCGGTCTTCGGCAGATTTAACGTGTCGCGATAATTGCGTTCGGCGGTCTGGCTCATGGTTCGTCGATGAGTTCGCCGAGTACGTCGAAATTTCGTTCAGCCGCGGCGCGTATCGCCGCCATCCGCCCGGAAAGATGCGAGGCCAAACCGTCTCGCTCCGACACAAGTCGATCGACGCGCGCGTCGACGGCGTCCGGCAAAGGCGCACGCGCGCCCGGAACCCACAGCGGCTCGAGCGGGTAGTCGAGATCTTCGCACAGCGCGGCCACTTTAGGATCGTACGGAATAGCGAGAAACGGCACCGCAAACCGGGCCGCCAAGATCAACGCATGCAATCTCATGCCGATCGCCACGCGGGCGCCGCGAATCACGGCGGCCGTCTTGGCAAGGTCGGAGCTAGGCAGCAGCATCGGTGCGGTCGAGCACGACCGGATCACGAGCGTAGCCGCCTCGGCGTCGGGAGCTCCGCCCAGCGCGACCAGCGCCGTGCGAATCCCGTGAACGTCGGCCAGGCGATCGATCGCTCGCGCGATCGTCGCGACGCCGTCTTTCAGTCCGGCGATCTTACGCACGCTCGCGACTGCATACGGACCGCTTTCGGGCCCTAATCCGTCCTGGGACAGATCGGCTTCCTCGTCTGCGGCGTCGTAGAGGAACACCGGGTCGGCGACGTGCTCGACCGGCGTATCCGGGAGCAGCGATCGCAACAGTTCGTACGAACGCGCGTCGCGCACCGTCGCGCGGTCGACGCCCTTGCATAGATAGCGAACCGCTAATTTCCCGAGCGCGTCGAGCGGGCCGACCGACTGTGCAAAAATCATCGTCTTCTTGCGTGCGCGAACGCCGGAGCGAAGGATGGCGGCGTAATACAGGAGGCTACGAATGCTGGTCGCGTTTTGCAGCAAGCCGCCTCCTCCCGAGATCACGACGTCGCTCCGGCGCACCGCGGCTCGCACGGCGCTCGAATCCCACCGCGGCGTCGCCGAAACGCCCAAGCGCGAGGCGGTCTGCACCGGCGTCGCCGACAGCACCTCCAGTTCGAGCGACGGAAAGCGGTCCCGGACGCGCCGCACGATGACTTCGAGCAGCGCCTCGTCGCCGAGGTTACCGAACCCGTAGTAGCCCGAGATCAACGCGCGCACTCGTGCGGGCTCTAGGCCGCCTGAGAATCGGTTCGCCGCCGCACGAAAGCGCGGTAGATCACGATAGCGACGATACCGATGAGCGCTCCGACCCAAAGCCCGTTAAAAACGCGCCACAGCGAGATGGCAAGCGGGGTGTGCAGATGCGAAAACGTATCGATGACGTCGCCGATACCGACGCCCGCGCAGATTGCCAGAATCCAGCCGGCCGCGCGACGGTGCGATCGCAAGAGCGCGGGAACGAGCAGCATGACCGGAAACCCGACCAGGAACGACTTGAAGCGCGGCCTCACGCTAAGCACCGACGTTAGGCCGTGGCGTAGCGCCAGCTCGATCTTCGAGGGCTCGATCTCGCTCTGGTTGCCGCTGCGCATAACGAGCAGCGCGCCGCCGGCAATGACCGCGATACCGGCCAACAGCTGGTAAAATCGCACCGGCGTCAGAAAAACCTCGCTTGGTTTTTCGGTACCCGAATCGTACCGCGGATCGAAGATGTAGAGCGCGAGCGCGATCAGCGGCGGAAGCGCCAGCACGAGTTTCACGCCCCGGAAACGCTCGATCTCTTCCATCGCGAGCGGCGAGCTCATGATGCCGACGACGACCAGCGCTCCGGCAAGCGCGACGGCGGCGGCGACCAGCATCCACCGGAACGAAACGCGCAGCTGCGCGCCGAGATTCGCTTCCGGCACGGCTCGAAAGGCCGGGGCGAACGCAAGAAATGCCGCAGCGGAAAAAAGCAGTGCGCCGGCCAGCGCGATGACGGACCGGGCGAACATGTCGTGGTGCGTCGCGAGGCCGCCGCAATAGACGAGGATCGTCAACCCGTACGCGGCAACCGCCCAGCCGGTCCGGTACGCTCCAAACGCGCCCAGCAGCAGAACGAAGATCGACGGCACCGCCAGAGCGCTCAATCCGACCAGCACGGCATTGTTGCCGCGGTACAGCGGAACCGGCGTCGCGCGGCCGAGCCGAAAACCGTGCGACTTTAGATCGGCGGCAATCTGCTTGACCATCTCGACGTTCGTGGCCTCGATGGAAAGGTCTCCGTCTTGATGGCCCCACGGGCGAAGATAGACGACGCGAATGTTGCGTTCGCGGGCGCCCAACTCGTACCGCGCCACGAGCTCGTCGAGGTCGATCTTGTCGAGTTCGGTCTTGGCGATGGCCTGCACCCGCACGGTTTGACCCGGAACGAGCTGCGCCAGCGTGTCGTTGCCCTTCTGGATCTGGCTGTCGTCGTACGTCTCGATGGACCCAAAGTTGAACGGATGCGGCGACGCAGCGTCGTGTTGCTTGAAGACGGCGGCCGCCTCGGGAAGATGATCGGGATAGCCGAGCACTTGATTTCGAAGACCGAAGAAGATGACCGTCGAAATCTTCGGATCGATCTTCAACACGTCGTCGATCAGCGAAGCCATCTGCGGCTGCGTGAAGCGCTCGTCGTTTTGGAACCGCGGCACGACCAGCAATCCGAGTTTCTTGGACAGTGCGATCTGTGCCGCCGGAATGCCGAGCGCCGTGTTGTTGAAGTAGTCGATCTGCGTGCGCAGCTCGATTACCCAGGGCTCGCGATCTCGAAGGACGCGCACGGTCTTGGGTTCGAAATGCAGCGCGAGTTGCGATTTGTAACGCTCGTACGTCGCCCGGTCGTAGACCAGAATGTAGACGGCGTCGCGCGCGACGCGTCCGCTACGGACGAGCTCGGACAACACGGGATCCGTTATCGGAGAGATTCTGGCCTGATTGAGCAAGGCGGCGCCGGTGGTCGCATAAGCGTTACCGTCGTTGCCTACGTCGGAGCCGAGCTCTTCCGTGAGCGACAGCGACGTAAGGCCGGCGCGGCGAAGCGCGATAAGGAAAGCTGACGGATTGTAATTGTAGGCGCGCGCGAGCGCAAGGAAATCCGTGTAGTCCATCGCGATTTCCACCCGGTTGGCGTGCGCCTCGGTTCTCGCGCGGAACGCGCCGACGACGCAAGCGGCCAGAAGCGCCACAAGCAAGAGGATCGCGGCATAGCGCGCTCGCGGTTGGATTTCGATCACGATGCCCGTTCTTTCTCCAACCGGTGCCGGGTCCTTTTTAGAATCTTACGGCCGCCACTTTGGAACGCGCCTTTCGAGAAACGCGCCGATGCCTTCACGCGCGTCGTCCTCCAACGCGTTGGCCGCCATCACTTCTTTCGTATAGGCGTACGCCCGCGCACGGTCGAGGTCGATCTGGGAATAGAACGCGCTCTTGCCGATGGCGACGACCGCCCGGCTGGATTCCGCGATCTTGCCGGCGAGGCGAAGGCTCTCTTGGCGCAGCGCTTCCGGAGCGACCACGCGGTTCACGAGCCCCCAGTCGAGCGCTTGCCGCGCGTCGATCGGATCTCCCGTGAGCAGCATCTCCATCGCGCGCTTGCTTCCGATCGCGCGACTTAGCGCGACCATCGGCGTACTGCAGAAGAGGCCGATGCGCACCCCCGGGGTGGCGAAGGTCGCTTCGGTTGACGCGACTACCAGGTCGCACGTCGCCGCCAGTTGGCAGCCGGCCGCCGTGGCGACGCGCGCGACTTCCGCGATCACCGGCTGCGGAATCGACGAGATCGTGGTCATCAAGCGGACGCACGCGTCGAAGATCGTACGGTAGCGTTCGATATCGCCGCCGACGAGCTCGGTCAGATCGTGACCGGCCGAGAAAGCGGCGCCTGTTCCGCACAGAACGACGGCGCGCGTCGACGCATCGCCGCCGATCCCGCGAAACGTCGCGTCGAGCTCGCGCATGAACTCCAGCGACAGGGCGTTGCGTTTTTCGGGGCGATTCATGGTGACGACGGCGACGCCGTCGCCGGCCTTTTCGCGCGTTACGTACGACGCCCGCTCGTTCGCCTTATCCATCATCCGCAAAGCCCCCGCTCGACGGGAGGAACTTCAACGGTACGGAGGAAAAGCGCTCTTTATCGGGATGGAGCTCCCGCATAACCGCCGGAAACGGCTGATGGCTCCTGTCGGCACGCACTATGCTTTGACGGGGGCTTTTTCGTTATGATCGACGGCACCAATATGTGGCTGGTCGCGGGCGTATGGATGCTGCTCGCCGCCGCCGCCGCGTTCATCGCCATTCGCGTTAAGATGCCGGCCGCTTTAGTGGAGATCGTACTGGGCATCTTTGCCGGCAATCTCATCGCGCTGCGCACGAACACGTGGATCGATTTTCTGGCCGGTTTCGGAAGCGTTCTGCTCACGTTCCTGGCCGGCGCCGAGATCGACCCCGCCGTCTTGCGCAAGCAACTCGTACCGTCGACCGTCCTGGGAGCCGCCTCGTTCCTGGCTCCCTTTCTTGCCGCGACGGCATACGCGCATTTCTTCGCCCACTGGTCCCCGAACGCGTCGAAAATCGCCGGAATCGCCATGTCGACTACGTCCGTCGCGGTCGTATATGCGGTCATGGTCGAGTCGGGCTTGGCGGGCAAGGAGTTCGGACAGCTGATTCTTGCGGCGTGCTTCTTCACCGATCTCGGCACGGTCGTCGCGCTCGGCTTACTTTTCGCCAGCTACAACGTGTGGCTGGTCGCTTTGACCGCCGCGATCCTCGTCGCGATGGCGCTCGTTCCGAAAGGGCTCCCGGTTCTCATCGAGCGCGGCGGCCGCTACGTAAGCGAACCGGCGCTCCGCGTCCTGTTCGCAACGATTTTTCTGTTGGCGGCGCTGGCCACGTACGCGAAGAGCGAAGGCGTGCTTCCCGCTTACTTTCTCGGAATCGCTTGCGCCGGCGTGATGATTTCGAACCCCGACCTGAAGCGAAGGCTTCAGACGATGACGATGACGCTCCTCGCGCCATTTTACTTCATCAAGGCCGGTACGTTCGTTTCGCTCTCGGCCGCAGGTTCCGGTTTCGGTCTAATCGTGGCGCTCTTTTTCGTGAAGGTCGCCGCCAAACTTGTCGGCGTTTTTCCACTCGCACGTTTCGCTTTTCGCTACTCGCATGACAATGCCAACTACCTGACGCTCATGATGGCGACCGGATTGACGTTCGGCACCATCTCCAGCCTCTACGGGCTCACCCATCACTATATCGACCAAGCGCAGTACACCGCGCTCGTTACGGTCGTCATCTTAACGGCGATCGTTCCCACCGCGATCGCACAAATTTTGTTTAAGCCCGGCGAAGAGCCCGCAGAAATGGAGGCCGAGGTTCCTTAACCGCGTCTCTAACCGGAGATTTCGCGTTTTACGTGAGAATAATACGGCGTGTAGCGGCTCGGCAGCGTAAAGAGAACGGGCACGAGCACGTAGAGTGCGACGCTCGCGAGGATACTCACCGCCGAAAGCGCGATCGAAAGAACGCAGGTTACCGGCATCGCGATCAAGCGGATTCTCAGCAGCCGTATGTACTTGGGATCGAGCTCCGGCGACGTCAAGCGCCGGTAGCCGACCGCGTACTGCCACGTCGCGAACTGCGCCAGCCCGATAAGAATGATGTTCGCTCCGTAAACGCAGACGGCAAAGCGCGAATCCGGGTACGAGGCCAGCAGATCGGCCGACAACGGCACGATGACGACGAACGTCAGAAAGGCCAGATTCAGCCACTGCAGCACTCGGTCGGTGCGTCGAATGGAAACGAACATGATGGTGTGTCCCACCCAGTAGTATCCGACCACGAAAAAGCTCAGGAGAAACGAGATTAAGCGCGGCCACAAGGCGAAGACGTGCGCCGGCAGCTGGGCCGGCGGGACTCCGTGCGGGATTTGAATGTCGAGAACGAGCAACGTTAACGCTACGGCGAAGACGCCGTCGCTCAGGTCCTCGACCCGAGACGTGTCGTTGATGGTCGAATGGTCCGACGTAGATTGCAGCCTCATGCCTCGGAGGCGGGTTCGACGCAGCTTCCCGCGACTCTGTTCGAACGAGCCTCCGGGGTGCTGCCCAGCGGCTTTCGGAATTTTATGATCCGTGCCACCTCCTGAAATCCGCAGGCCTCGTGCGCTCGCCGCGAGCCTTCGTTTTGAATTTCCGTGTCGGAAGCGAGTTCCGAGAACCCGCGGCTGCCGGCCCAATTCTCTGCCGCCCGGACGAGTCGCCGTCCGAGCCCGGCGCCACGGTGAGACGGCTCGACGTACCAGCCTTCGACGTGAGGAACCGGCATCGAGTCACAGCCATCGGAGAACGGGCGTATAAAAATCTCGACGAAACCGCGCAGCGCTCCGCCCTCGTCCTCGGCGACGATGACGGCTGAGAGAACCGGGTAGTCGCCCGCCACGAACGCGATCGTTTCGCGATAGAGGCCGTCGCCGTCGGCATCCGGCCACAGGCGCGAGCGCATCTGGGACCACGCCTCGACGTCGCGCTTCTCGAGGGGACGGACGTTCATCGGTCCGAGTATATCACGCGCGCGGTACGGGATTAGGCCGCGTCGAAGGCAGGTGGATGCGCGAATCCACACCGGCCACGTTACGCACACAGCGTCTCGTCTTGCGGCCTTGGAGCGACGGCGATTACGCGCCTTTCGCGGATCTCAACGCGGACCCGCTGGTCATGGAATTTTTTCCCAAGACGATCGAACGCGGAGCGAGCGACGAAATGGCCGCGATCATTCAGGCTCGTTTGGTACGCGACGGTTACGGCCTCTGGGCCGTCGAGATACCGGGAGAGATGGACTTTGCCGGATTTATCGGATTGCAACACGTGCCGTTCGAGTCGCACTTCACGCCCGCGGTCGAGATCGGTTGGCGGCTCGCGCGCGCAGCTTGGGGACGCGGTTTAGCGACGGAAGGCGCTCTCGCGGCCCTGGCGTTCGCGCACGACGAGCTCGGCTGGGTCGAAGTCGTGTCGATGACGAGCGTCGTCAACGAACGCTCGAGGCGCGTGATGGAAAAGATTGGGATGACGCGCGATCCGGGCGACGACTTTGACAACCCGCGCGTACCCGAAGGCCACGCGCTACGACGGCACGTGCTGTACCGCCACCGCGTGCCCGGCGTCTAACGCGCCGCAGACGCCCGGCGACGAAACTCCGCTTCGTGCCGGCGAGCCAAATCCTCCGGCGATACGTCTTCGCGCGATCCCGGCGTGGCTTTTGAATTGCGCGCCCTGCCGATCGTCACGAGGGAGTGACCGATCCGCACCTCCGCGTGAACGGTGCGTCCGTCGAACGCCATGCGTTCCACCTCGCGGGCGTCGAACGCACGGGTAAGGAATTCGATCAGTTCGTCCGGGCTTTCGACGACCAGATACGGGTTCACGCTGTGAACGCCGTCGGGAAGCGGGAGCGCGTGCATTTTAAAACCTCCGCATCTTTAGGACGGGTCAGCCTTCAGGAGCCGCATCCCATTTGGGCTTCGTTTCTCTGCTCCATTTCTTCGGATCCGCATCGTGCATCGCTTCCATCTGCTTCGCGACGTCCGGATGCTTCTCCATGACGTGCTTCGTCATCGTCATCACCATTTCGTCCCAGGACTGCGCCGACAACCGCTCGTCGCACTTTCCGCCGAGATCTTTGCACGTCATCGTCTTCACAGCCGTTCGTCCTCGCGAGTGAAAGGCGCTATGTCTGTCTCATACCCGCTTTCGACGGCGCGACGCACTACATCGAAGCAAGCAGGAGAAAATGGTGGGCGATGACGGGCTCGAACCGCCGACATCCTCCGTGTAAAGGAGGCGCTCTCCCAGCTGAGCTAATCGCCCGGGTTACTGCCTGTCACGGCGATTGCGCCGAACGCGACCGCAAGTGCCGCCACATCATGATGAGTAACGCGGCCGCCCCAATCGAGACGAGCAGCGCCATCGCGACGGCAAGGAACGGTGCGAGGATCGCAAGGCCGGTCAGGAGCAGCGTTCCCCAGTCTTCAGCGGTGCTCACGAACGGATTGGCCGTGCCGGCCGTCGTTGCGGTGGAGACGCCGCGCAGGCCCGCCGACGCGACGTGAACGCCGAGCGCGTTGAGCGCACCGAGCGTCATCAGCGTCGCGATCGTCGCGTTGGATTGCCCGTGGAAGATGCCCCCGACCAAAATCGCAGCACACGCCGGTTTGACGACGATCTGCAACGCGTGCAAGACGTGATCCACGGCCGGAACCTTGTCGCCGAGAAAATCGAAGCCCGCGACCACGAACAACGCGATCGTCACCGGCGTCGAGCCCAGCCACGTAAAGCCGGGCAGCGAATGAAGCCACCCAAAATGTAACGCGAGCGATGCGAGCGCGAGCGTCAAGATACCGCGAATGCCGGCGCTGGTCGTCAGCGCGTAGGCTATCGCGTACTCGGTTAACGCATCCACGAATCGCTCTCCGCCGTCATTCGGCTACGGATTGCCCATCTTCTTCTCGAGGACGGCGATCGCGGCACGCAATTGAGCGTCCTTGTCCACTTCGCCGAATCGTGCGTCGCGGTTTTCGTCGACGCGGACGTCCGGATCGATCCCCCGCAAGTTGATGTCGCGGTTGCTTGGCGTGAGATAGTGCGCGGTCGTGATTTTAATGGCGGCCCCGTCGGGCAGCGGCGTAAGGGTCTGCATGACGCCTTTTCCGTACGTCTTCGTGCCGATCAGCAACCCGATGCCGTCGTCTTGCAAAGCGCCTGCCGTAATCTCCGAGGCCGAGGCGGTGAACTGATTCACCAAGATCGTCATCGGCAGCGACGTCGTGGGATCGTTGTCCGCCTCGATCGTCGTGACCTTAGAATCGCGTTCCTCGACGGTGACCAGCGGACGGTTGGCCACGAAGCGCGACGTGATGTTGAGGGCCGAGTCCACGTAGCCGCCGCCGTCGTTGCGCAGGTCGATTACCAGAGCCTTGGCGCCCTGCTGTTTCAAGCGGGAAAGCGCTACGTCGAATTGATCCGGCGTGGCGCGGCCGAACGCGGCCACGTTGATGTATCCGATGTCCTGGGGGAGCATCTTGAACAACACCGTCGGAGGTTGGACCTCGCTCCGAACGAGCGCTAACGAACGGCCGGGCGTTCCCGTGCGGGCCATATCGAGGTGAACCGTCGATCCCGCCTTGCCGCGCAGCATCTTGCTGACCGCCTCGACCGCTAGGCCCTTCGTCGGCGTGCCGTCGATCGTCGTGAACACGTCGCCGACGTGAATTCCGGCGTTGTCTGCCGGAGCTCCCGGCAGAACGTACGACGCTTCGATTTCCTGCGTTTGCGGATCCTGAGCGATGATCACGCCGATGCCCGAAATGCGCTCGGGGTCCAGCGCGTCGTCGAACGCCTTTAACTCCTCGGGCGTAAAGAACTGCGTGTACTTGTCATCCACCGAACGCGCCATCGCGTCGATCGCCGCGTAGGCGTACTCGGTCGGAGTTCCGTGCGCGGCTTGCGCGGCTGCCAGAATCGCATTGTTGATGCGCTGCACCGTCGCCGTCTCGTCGCCGCCGGCCGGCAGCGCGGGCACGTCTAACTTCGATCCGGACTTGCGGGCTTCGTCCACGATCCCCTGACGCGCGGCGTCGGCAAGCGTCTGCGGGTCTACGTGCTTGTACGACTTGGTCGAAAGCAAGTGGAAGCTGTCGCTTACGTCCGCTGCCACGGCCGGCGGCATGCTTTCCGCGCGAACGGGCGGAGCGGCGATTGCGAGGGCGAGAACCGGGATGAGTGCGACGGCGCGTCGAGCGAGGTCAGAAAATTTCATCATTCCTATTGTGTCATCGGCAGCGGCAAAAGGGATAGGCCCGAGGCGGTGCCATCCGAGTCAATTTTCGCTCAAAAATCGGTCCCATCCAACCGGTTGACCAATACAAGCAAGCGAGCCGTGAATCGAACGCCCTAGGTTCTTATATCATAAACGTCCGTACCTTAGAACCAGCCTGGGGTTCCAGGAGTTTTTCTCCGCTCCGTGCCGCCTGGGCTACCTCGCGCTAGCGGCCTGGGGCGGTCGAGGCGCCCGGTTCGTCGGCATGATGGCAGGCGTGCTCCATCGGGTTGCGCCGGTTGACGCTCCATAAATAGATGGCCAGAGCCCCGAAAATGACGTTGAGATAGAACGTGTAGTTGAATTGGAACATCGTGAGGTCGGCGCGAACGTTCGGATCGTGCACCGGCACGGCGTGAAAGATTCTAAAGAGCAAATCCATCAATATGCCGGTCGCGACCATGGTTACGAAGAACACGACGCCGATGTAGATCGCCATCCTCAGGCCGTAATACCTGCGGTAGACATCGAGCAGCGGGAGTACGATGAGGTCGGCATACAGGAAGCTCAAGACGCCTCCGAAGCTGATGCCGCTTCCCCAGAGGATCGCGGCCAGCGGAACGTTGCCGATCGAGCAGACGAACGAGAATATCGCGATGACCGGCCCCACGAGCGCGTTGGCGGGCAGTTGAATCCAGGCCGGCGCGTGCGTAAGAAATAGCGCCTTCCAAGCCGCGACGGGAACGAGCGTTCCGATCAGTCCCGCGAAAACGAAGCCCAGCAACAAGTCGTTGCGCAGCATCGACCAGTCCATCGCCACGTTTTGTGCAACGAGCACGCGCAGCTCCGGCTGGCGCAGCTTCTCCCAGATCGTGACCCCCGCGACGACGTTGTCGCCGTGTTCGTGTCCCGAGGCCTCGTCCACGTGACGGCGCGCTTCCTCGACCAGTTCCTTCGGGTAGGTAATTTTCACCAACATCGACATGATCGCGACCAGCACGAGACCCCCGAGCCACTCCGCCACGGTAAATTGCCAGCCCATCAGTACGAATAAAATGATGCCCAGCTCCAAGACGAGGTTGGTCGAAGCGAACAGGAAGGCGAGCGACGGAATGAAACCGGCGCCTTTCTTGAACAGCGTCTTGCTCATCGCAGCGGCTGCGTAAGAACAACTCGAGCTGGCCGCACCGTAGGCGGTCGCCAGCGAGATTTCGCGCACGCCGTTGCGGCCGAGCTGCGCCTGCATTCGCTCCTTCGAAACGAGCGCTTGGACGAGCCCCGAGAGCACGAACCCCAGAATCAAGCTCCACGCGACCTGCCACAGCATGCCGGCGGTGAGCAGCAAGGATTGGCCCAGCGCGTGAATCATTTCGCCTGCGGACGCATCGCCTTACGGAACTCCTTGTAGTCGGCAGCGTTGCGTTTGGCGTACGTGCGCGCGAAGCGAACCATCGTCTCTTCGAAGACCGGCGAGCGCCCGAGATATCCGCCGATCGAGGATGGCTCGCCGGAGCGCGCGTGTGCGCGCGCCAGCGCCGCACCGCAGTGGGCGACGTAGTCGATATATTGTGCTGCGCCCAGCGCCGCCAGATCTACCGACACCTTCATGTCGTGCAGCTGCCGGACGTAAAAGTCGTGATTCTCAAAGCTCGTCCACCCCAAAAACAGATCGCTTGCCGCCTGCATCAAACGCTGGCCCGCCACCACTCGGGCGCCGTGATTGGGAAACACGCTGGCGGGGAGATAGGCTGCTAGACACGACGCGTCGGCCTCTTTGATCTGCAGCACCAGCGGTTCGTCGTCGTCGGCCAGCGCCAACGTCACGAAGCAGCGCGTTCCGACGCTCCCCACGCCGACGACTTTAATCGCCATATCGACCGGATGATACCGATCCAGAAGCACGGCAATGTGCGGCAACAGCGATTCGCGATAGCGGCGCATGACTTCGCGCAACCGGACGGCCCGGTCGTCGCCGTCGTCGAAATGCTCGACCAGATGCGCCTTCTCGACGAATCGTAACGACCCGCCCTTGTTGCCGGTGAGGTGCACCGCGTCTTCGGCTTGGTTTTTCATGCGCACGTCGGCTAGGGCGCCGATGGTCGTGACGTCGATGCGAGAATACCACACCGCGAGCGGCGACATCGCGGCGAAACGCCGCATCTGCGTCCGATACGTCCTCATCGCGGCTACGATCGCGTCCTCGCGCCGGTCGCGGCGGATTCCGTGTTCCTGGCCGGCGATCTCGATGCTGGCCGCCAAACGCAGGACGTCCCATTCCCACGGCCCCGGAAGCGTTTCGTCAAAGTCGTTTACGTCGAAGATGAGGTTGCGTTCGGGCGTGCCGTAGCCGCCGAAGTTTACGAGGTGCGCGTCGCCGCACAGCTGGACGCGCATCCCCGTAACCGGAACCGTGGATAGGTCGGCGGCCATGATGGCGGCGGCTCCGCGAAAGAACCCAAACGGTGATGCCGCCATTCGCTCGTGCCGAACGGGTAGGAGCTCGGGAATGCGCCCCGCCTCCTGCGCGCGCAAGACGTCGAGCGGATCGGGACGAGCCGGAGACGGCTTCCAATCGGCCAGCGCCGTGCGCGAGATCGCGCGGCGCAACGACTTCGCAGCCGTGCTCACGCGCGGCTCTCATCGGGAGACATGCCCGTATATTCTAGCATCGAGCCGCTATCGCGCGCTGGCACGGCGGAGGCGGTCGAGGATCGCCCTGCCGAGATCGCGATCGGGAACCGGCTGGGCATCGATGCGCTCGACGCCGGCAGCGTCGAGCTCGTGCAACGTTTCGAACAATCGCGCGGCGGCCTCGCGCAGATCGCCGCCTTCGCTGAGCACTCGTACGCAAGCGTACCCCTGGGTGGCGTCATCGTCGAGTCGCGAGAAGCACAGCGCGGCGGCATGCGACCGCGCCGCCGCGGGAACGCGAGTTGGGTCGATGAGTCGCACCGGCGTCCGCGGCGAATAGTGCCGCGGGAGACGCCCGGGAGCCACCGGCGCCGGGCTTTCAAAAAGGTCGCGCGCGAACGGGCCGAAAGCGGACTCCAGCTCCTCCAGCGGCAGCGCCCCGTAGCGCAAGACGGTCGGATGCGGGTCGAGCAGGACGATGGTGGATTCGAGCCCGTGTCCGCTGGGCCCGGCGTCGAGGATGCGGTCGACGCGTTCGCCGAGCGTTCGTTCCACGTGTTCCGCCCGCGTCGGGCTAACGTACCCAAACGGATTCGCGCTCGGGGCTGCGAGCGGCGTCCCGGCGCGGACGATCAACTCGAGGGCGACGGGATGGGCCGGCATCCGGACCGCAACGGTCGGAAGCCCCGCGGTCACGAGTTCGGGAACGGCCGCGCTCTTGGGCAGGATCAGCGTCAAAGGGCCCGGCCAGAAGAGTTCCATCGCCCGCCGGGCTCGTTCCGACACTTGGGCGGCCACGCGCGAAAGCATCGATTCGTCCGCAATGTGGACGATAAGCGGATCGAACGTCGGGCGCCGCTTGATCTCGAAGATGCGCGCCACCGCCGCTGCGTTTAGCGCGTCCGCCCCCAATCCATAGACCGTCTCGGTGGGAAATGCGACGACGCCGCCCTCGCGCAGTAACGCAGCGGCCTGATTGACGGCCTCGTGGGTCGCGGGGGTAAGCATTCCCGGTGGCGCTTCCTCGCCGAGGGCGCCTCATCCGTTCCGCAACCGAAAGCGTTATAAGAGATGATGAAACACGACGTTACGCCCGAAATGGTCAAGACCGAAGCCGAATGGCTGGCCGAACTCGGCCCGGAACGCTACCATATCCTGCGCGAAGCGGGGACGGAGCGGCCCGGAACCGGCAAGCTGCTGTACGTTGACGATCGGGGCACGTACACGTGCGGCGCCTGCGGCGCCGAGCTCTTCACGTCGGACGCGAAATTCGATTCGCATTGCGGCTGGCCAAGCTTCACCAAACCCGAACAGCAGCAGAACGTCCGGCTACTCGACGACGACAGTCTAGGCATGCGCCGCGTCGAGGTTCGCTGCAAGCGCTGCGATTCGCACTTGGGCCACGTCTTCGACGACGGTCCCGGACCCGAGGGAACGCGCTACTGCATCAACTCTCTCTCGCTCGGTTTTAAGAAGGACGCCTAGCGGCTAGATGATGCGGACCGTGCGTCGAACGGTCCGAGCATCCACTCGCCCGCCAGGAGGCCGACGTGCTCATAGCCACCACGGAAAACATCGCGGGTCAACGCGTCAAACAGACGCTGGGGCAGGTCTTTGGTCTGGTCGTCCGCAGCCGCGGACTCGCCGGCGACATTACGGCCGGATTGCGGTCGATCGTCGGCGGCGAGATTACCGAATACACCGAAATGCTCGAGGACGCACGACGCCACGCGATCGATCGAATGGTGGCCAACGCGCAAACGATGGGCGCCGACGCGGTCGTGATGATGCGCTTCGATTCCTCGGAGCTCGGCCAGTCCATGAGCGAGGTCGTCGCCTACGGAACGGCCGTGAAGTTGGAATCGGGAAGCTGACCGTGCTGCGCGGGCTCCTGTTCCTCTTCGGCATCGCGCTCATCTTGTTCGGCGTGCTCGGCGTACCGGTACTTCCGTTCGCAATACCACGCGGCACCGCATTCGTCGTCGGGGGCCTCTTCGTCGTGCTTGCGGTGCTCTTCGAAGCGCGCCGTTATCGCAGGGCCGGGAATGCAACCGGCGGCGGCTGGGAGCCGACCGGCGAACGTTTCGTGGATCCGAGCAGCGGAAAGCGCATGAGCGTTCGCTACAATCCCCAAACCGGCGAGCGCGACTACGTCGAAGACTAAACTCGGGCGTCCCGGCACCGTCTACAACGAAGTTGCCGGTAGCAGCCTCGAGCGCCTAGCTGCTCTGAGCGACGGCGTGTTCGCCTTCGCGATGACGCTGCTCGTCCTGGATCTGCACGTTCCGAGCGTCGAACGGATCCATAGCGAACGCGACCTTTGGATCGCAATGGTGGCGATCTGGCCACGGCTCGTAACGTATCTCATGAGCTTCATGACGCTGGGCATCTTCTGGGTTGGGCAGCAGACCCAACTCAGTTTCTACCAGCGGGTGGATCGAAATTACACGTGGTTGCAAATCGGATTCCTGGCCGTCGTCGCCGTCGTGCCTTTTTCTACCGCACTGCTCTCCGAATTCATCACGTACCGGCTCGCTCTGGTCGTCTACTGGCTCAATATCTTTCTTTTGGGCGCAATGCTGTTCGTCGGCATGCGCTACGCGATCCGGGCCGGCATCACAAAGGACGGGCTGACCGAAGACCTCAAGCGGCTTTTCGCCAAACGCGTGCTGGTGGCACAGGCGCTTTACGCATTCGGAGCGCTGCTCTGCGTGTTTAACACGTATTGGAGCATCGGCTTCATTATCTTGGTTCAGATGAACTACGTGCTGGCGCCGAAGATCCCGATCTTGCGAGACGTCTAGCCGCACTAAGGGGAAGCGCCCGGCCGGTTGGGCGAAAGAACGGCTATGAAGCGCAAATCATTTATTGCAGCCGGGGCCGGTTCTTTGGCCTTGGCCGGCACCGCGGGCGCAGCGATCGCACAGGCACCGGCGGCCGGCCAGACCCCAACGTCTGCCCGAATCGGTCGGAAAGCTCTGGTTCTGAGCGGCGGCGGCTCGTTTGGCGCGTATCAGGCCGGCGTAGTCCAGGCGCTGGTGGAGCAACAGGGCGTCCGCGACGGCCAGCCGCTCGATTTCGATATGGTGACCGGGACGTCGATCGGCGGTCTGGGCGGCTATCTGGTGGCGACGGCACAATATTCCGCGCTGCGATCGCTATGGCGCGAGAAGATCGCGACGCTGCACGTGGCCGACATCAAAGCACCGTACAACAAGATTCCCGACGCCAACGCCGGCGTCGTGACGCGCTTCGCCGCCGCCATCTCGCTGGGATTGGGCGCCACGAACGGCCTCGAGGGAATTCTGGACAATGCGGGATTTCACAACGTCCTAAAAGAGTACGTGGATCCTTCTCAGCCGGTACACCTCCCGCTGTACGTCGCCACCACGGATCTTACGAAGCAAGAAGGCCGCGTCTTCGAGCGCCGCGCCACGACGCCGGCGGGTTTGCAGAAGCAGGAAATCAACGATCAACTGCTCTCCGGATTTCGCCGGGACGTCACCGAGCTGCGCATCGCCGAAGACGACATTCTGCGCGAAGTTCTGTATTCGACGGCGGCCATTCCGATTGCGTTCGATCCCGGGCGCATCCACAACGAAACGGGAACGCACGCGGATCAGTATGTGGACGGCGGCGTAACGCAGAACATCCCGATCGGCGTCGCCCGTCACTGCGTGGAGAACCTTCACGCCGTGCTGGTCGACCCGCCGCCGTCGGACGAAGGTACGGTTTACACCGGCCTGCTGGATATCTCGCTCGGCGTGTTCGGCACGATGCAACGCCGGATTCTGGAATACCAGGTGTTGCTCGCGTTCGCCGAATCGACGACGATATTGCCGTTCGTGCCGACGATCATCCGGCCGGCCGAAAAGCTCGCCGGGACGTTCGTCGATTTCGACGACCAAAATAATCTCACCGCGAACTACGATCGCGGATACCAAGACGGCCGGGCCGGGTGGCAGAAATTTACGCCGGAGTTCGACATGCCCATAGGAGACAAATAGCTCCTTTCGCGTGGGGGCCCAACGGCCGCAAACGGGGGACCAAAGGGAAAAGGGGCTCGCACGTGACCGGCGGAACGCGACCCGGACTGCCCGAGCACACTGCTAAATGCTTTGAGGGTTCTTCATGCGCATTCTTCGCACGTCATCGTTGATCGCCATAGCCGGGTTCGCCGTCGTCCTGGCTCAGTGCAGCGGTTCGGGAGGCAACGCGTCGTCGACGCCGCCGACCGCGCATCCGACCACGAGCCCGACGGTCGCACCGACGGTAACGCCGACGACTGCGCCGACGCCTACACCGAGGCCGACGCCAACGCCGACTCCGCGGCCGACGCCGACGCCAACACCGGTTCCGACCCCGACGCCGGTTCCGACGCCGACGCCGACGCCGACGCCCGTCCCAACTCCGACCCCAACGCCGGGCACGATCAGCGTCGAGCCCAATCCGGTCGTCGTGTCCGCCGTCGGCACCGGTTGCTCGACCAGCGCAACGTTTGCCGCCTCCGAACCGGGCTATTCGGGCAACTTTACGGGAACCGTGGCCAACACGTCCATCGTAACCTTGGCGCAGGCCACGACGTCCGGAACGTTTACCGTCAACGCCGTAACTACGACCAACGGCGGACTGAGCACGACGATCACGGTAAAGGATAGTCACGGAACGAGCGTGACCGAGAACGTCGCCATCGCGACCTGCTTGCCGTAGACGACGCAAGGTCGCTGCGATCGAAAGGCCCGCGGATGCGTCCGCGGGCCTTTTCGCATCCGTCCGGTCCGACGGGCTTTCTGCGGCGTATCGGCTAACTTCAACGCTCATGGTGGACGAGACCGGCGCCGCGACGCGTGACGCGTTCGTCAGCTATTCGACGATCGATCGTGACATTGCCGACGCCGTCGTTGCGCGGCTGGAGAGCGGCGGCGTTCGCTGCTGGATTGCACCGCGCGACATCGAGCCCGGGCGCGACTGGTCGGAAGCAATACCGCCGGCAATCGACGCGTGCCGGGTCTTCGTCCTCATCTTCTCCGATTCTTCGAACGAATCGGTTCAAGTCGCGCGCGAAGTGCACATCGCGCAGGCGGGACCGCGCAAGCTCGTCATTCCGTTTCGCGTGGATGCGACCGAACCGAAAGGGCCGCTGCGATATCTGCTCGCGGGTCTGCACTGGCTCGACGCAACGGGGTCGAGCCGCCGCGAAAAGATCGGCGAACTCTTCGAGACCGTGCGCGCCTCTCTCGAACCGTCCACGCAACCGGCCGAACGGCGAGCAACGCCCCGCATCGTGGCCCCGAACAACGTTCCCGCCGAGACGAATGCCTTCGTCGGTCGCGACCGCGAACTCGACGACATCAAGACGGCGATCGCCGGCCACGCGGTCGTGTCCCTGGTCGGCACCGGCGGCGTTGGAAAGACGCGTCTGTCGCTACAGGTCGCACGCGAAACGATGGGCGAGTTCGCGGACGGAGCCTGGATAGCCGACCTCTCGGCCATCGTCGATTCGGATCTCGTCCCGTCTTCCATTATGGACGCGCTCGGAATCTCGGAGACCGTCGCGGAGGATCGCGCGGAAGCGCTGGTGACGAACCTTGCCGCCAAACGTCTTCTACTCGTCCTGGACAACTGCGAACAGATCCTCGATGCGTGCACGGCCATCGTGGCGCGCATCGTTCGCGGCTGCCCCGGCGTGCGCGTCCTTTGCACGACGCGCGAACCTTTAGGCGTCGCCGAAGAGGCTCGTGGTGCGAATAAGCCCGCTGGCGCTACCGGTAGCTACGCAGGCCGCGCCGTCCGCCGCCGAACTCACCGCGTCCACCGCCGCGAGCCTGTTTCTCGACCGCGCCGCCGCGATTGCGCCTTTCTCGCTCGAGACCGGCGCATCGCGCGCTGCGGTAGCGACGATTTGCCGCCGGCTGGACGGCCTGCCGCTCGCGCTCGAACTGGCTGCAGCTCGAACCAACGTGCTCTCGTTCGAGCAAATCGCGGCGTCGGTCGACCAGCGCTTCAAGCTTCTCACCAGGGGCAGCCGGAGCTCGCAGCCGCGGCAGCAGACGTTGAGTGCGCTCATCGGATGGAGCGTACGACCTACTCGACGAGGGCGAGCGCGCGCTCTTGAGACGCATCGGGATCTTTCGCGGCGGCTGTTCGCTTGCGTCAGCAACCGCCGTCTGCGACGGCGATGGCGCCGACGAGTGGCAGATGCTCGACGTACTAGCTTCGTTGGCCGACAAATCGCTGCTCGTGGTCGAAAGCGGCGACGCACAAAAGCGCTACGGGCAACTCGAATCGATTCGCGAGTACGCTCGCGACAAAATGCGCGAAGACGGCGAATTGCAGGCGACCGCGCAACGACATTCGGAGGTCTTCGCCGCAACGGCTCGTGCGGCGTACGAGGAGTGGGACACGGCCCCCGGACCCGACTGGCTATCGCGGCTCTCGCCGGATATCGACAATTTTCGAGCGGCCCTCTCGTTCGCAATCGACGAAGACGGAGATCGCGTACTGGGCGCCCAGATGGCCGCCGATCTCGGTCCGGTTTTTATGCGCATGTCGCTCCTGCGCGAAGGCGTCGAGTGGTGCGACCGCGCCTTGGCCGCCGCGCCGGAGGCGCCCGCCGAAGTTCGGGCACGCGCGGAATATTTGCTCTCGATGCTTCATTATAACCGGGGCGAAATGAAAACCGCGCTCGAGGCGGCCGAGCGCGCCGCGCGCTTCTTCGAGAAAACGCAGGACGAGCGAGGGACGACGCGGGCGCTCTCGCAGCTGGCCCAACTTTATCAGCGAGTTTCGCGTGGTGAGGAGGCCCGCGCGGTCGCGGAGGAGGCCGTTCGCCGCGCGCGAACGCTCGGCGACCGGCGGTTGCTGGCTGCCGTCCTGCAGCGCTGCGCGATCACCTTCGAGCCGAAAGACATCGACCTAGCGCGCGCCCAATTTTTTGAGTGTTTGAGCATTTTTCGATCGCTCGGCAGCGACGACGACATCGCGCGAGCCCTCATTTGGTGGTCCGGAGCCGAGGCCGAAGCGGAATGCTACACGCAGGCGCGCGATCTGTCGCTTCAGGCGCTGGGGCACGTCGGTACGAGCGATTCAGCAATGTATCTCAAGAGCAACGTTGCGTTCTTCTCGCTCGTCCTCGGCGACGAGAACGACGCCCGTTCTAATGCGTACGAAGCGCTCGAACTTGCCGCACAGGCCCGCAACCCGATGATCGTCCCGATAGCCCTTTCCTACATAGCCGTCCTGCTGACGAACGGCGACCCCGAATTGGGCGCGCGTTTGATCGGATACGCGGAGTCGCGTCTGGCTGCACTCGAGTGGACGTTTACGCCCAGCGAAACCAAGACTCACGCAAAACTTCAAACGCCGTTGCGCGCTAAGTTCACCCAGGACCGGATGAACGGGCTGCTAGCCGAAGGCGCGTCGTTGAATGAAGACCGCGCCGTCGCGCTCGCTCTCGGAGCTCGCTGTTAACACGGCAGCACGACGTGGTCGGGCTGAATCCGCCGGCGGGCGCGGACCGCGCTCCCCGCGACGTTGTTGGTCGTACATTGTTGCTGCAGTACGAACGTTCCCGACTGGCCCGAACAGCCCTGAACGCTGGTATAGTTGACCGAGAACTCCGAATTGACGTTGGCCGCCTCTTGGTTGAAGTTCCCGCTAACGTCGAACGTACAGTTTGCGGTAACCGTGCCGGACGTCACGGCTCCGGGCATCGTTCCGCTGAACTGGCTGTTCGCGCCGGTCAGCGTCCAGGTGAACGGGCCGAACACGACGTTCGCGGTGGCAAAGGCGATGCCGACCGAGCCGGTGACCGCCGTCCCGTTCTGCACCAGGGTCGGGCACGTCTCGTTCGCGCACGTGGTCGACGATCCATAAAGCGAATCGGTGGCCGACGCAATGCTGTATTGACCGCCCGCGTTCGTCGCCGGCGTCGGAGGCGTGGACGATGCGCTCCCGCCAGACCCGCTGCATTGCGCGAGTGTAACGCTCAGCGCCGCGGCAGCCAAGACTCCAAGAACGGAAATGCGGATGTCGCGCACTGATCCTCGCTTTATGGATTTTGTCGAGAAAGTAAACCGGTATATTCCGGCCCGGCGTTCCGCACGAGCGCTCCGGCAACCTTTATCACTGAATGACGCGTAGCGGGCGTTCGCGTCGAAGCGACAGCCAATACGCGTGCTCGGCGAGCGCTTCTTGTCCTAGACGCCGCACGATGGACTGCGCTTCCGCCGGGTTATCGTGAATCTCGTCGAGACGTTTGAGCGCCGCGTCGAAGACCGCGAACATTCGATCGTAGCGACGCGAATTCTCGAGATAGCCTTGCTGCTGCGAGAACGCGCCGAGTAAGAGCGCTAAGAGGCCAGCGAGCGTTACGGGAACGGTGGTGACGAACGCAAGCCAGCCTCGCACCGAAGCATCGCCCGCGTGCAGAAAAAGCAAGCCGCCTCCGACGACCAAACACGTCATGCCGGCGGCGAGCGAGATCGTCGTCGTGCGCTCGACGATCTCCAGCTTTTTTGCGTCGCGCCGTGCGGCGCGCGCGTAGAAAGCGCGCTGGCCCTCGACCCAGTCGCGCGCCGCCGGCGCTTCGCCGCTCGTCCCCGGATGAGAAGTGTGGAGGACGAGATCTGCGGTGCGCAGCGCGAGCCGGATCCACTGCAACTCGCTCTGCTGCATGCTCAAGTAGTACGCCTCGACCGGCTCTTCGCAAAGGCCGGCCGCGCACCACGCGATCCGCACGCGCAGCGCTTCGGCTATGGCCCGATAATCCTGGTAGCGGTTTTGATAGTCGTTGCGCCGGGCGAATTGAAAGGCAAGGAAGGCCGCCAGTAAAGCGCCGACCCGCAAGGCGATCGTGTAGGGACCCAGCGGCGCCAGTTGCGCGAGTCCGGCGACGAACGCGAGCGCGAACATCACGTCCACGTCGAGCGAACTCTTTCGCCGAAGTTCGTTGGCGATGCCGTCGGCGCGCCCCATCAATCCATCGAGCGTGCTCGGCCATTCCCCGGTCTTCAGATCGCGATTGAAGCGATCGAGACTTCGCGCGGCCTGCTCGAAATCGGCCGCGCTAGAAGCATCGCCCTCAAATCGTTTTGGATGGATTTCGTTTATCGCATAGCAGCCCGGCGGTTCGGCAAGCGCGGCGTGGGGCGTTACGATCTGAAAGACCGACCCGGCATCCGGTTGCCGGGACGACGCCGCGGCGTAGCCTGAGCCCGCAACGCCGGTCAGCCGCGCCCGCACTAAATCCGCGGTGCCGCCCGGACCGCGCGACTGCGCGCCGTCCCAAAAAGCGACCACGGCGTACGAATAATATGCAACGTACATCGATGCCTCGACGTACTTCGCTTCGCGAGTCGCAGACCGCCCGACGACGCGCACGCAGGCGCAGCGCGCCAGGGCCCGGTCGAAGCGCCCGGTTTCCTCCGGCGAAAAATCGGCGCGAAACTCTTGCGGAGGCATCGGCAGCGCCGCTACGACCGGAATGCCTTTCTCAAAAGCAACTTCCGCGGCCAGGACGTCGGCACCGGCGGCTAGCGACGTCAGCAGGCAAAGCGCCGTGTCGGAACGTCCCTGCGCGATTCTCGCGAGCACCTCCGCGAAGCGCTCGCGCAACGGGCCCTCGGCTTCCGGCGCCACGTCGCGATGGCCGGTCACGCCGACGACGAGCGGCAGTCCTTTCGAGAAATCCGCGATGCCCATCGGCGAGCCGCTTCACCTTCCGGGGACGGATTCATGCAAATGCTCGGCGATGCGCGTAAAGCAGCGCCATCGCCGCCGATGCGACGCGATCGCGCGTGGAGTCGGACCTGCTGGTGAGAATGACGGGAACGCGCGCGCCGAGGACCAAGCCCGCTGCCTCAGCCCGCGCGAGCAGCATCAACCCTTTAGCTAAGATATTGCCCGATTCGAGGTCGGGGACCACGAGGATATCGGCGTGCCCGGCGACCGGCGACCGAATTCCCTTCTCCCGCGCGCTGGCCTCGTCGATTGCATCGTCGAGCGCTAGCGGTCCGTCCACCGATCCACCGGTGATCTGGCCGCGATCGGCCATCTTACAGAGCGCTGCAGCATCCACCGTCGAGGGGATCTTGCCGTTAACCGTCTCAACCGCCGAAAGAATCGCGACCCTCGGCGCTGCTATGCCGAGTGCGACCGCTAAGTCGATGGCGTTTTGTACGATGTCGCGCTTCTCTTCGAGGGTCGGGTGAATGTTGACGACACCATCGGTCACGAGAACGGCATGCGGGTAACCGGGGACGTCCATCGCAAATGCGTGACTCATGCGGCGGTCGGTTCGCAGTCCCGAGTCGGCGGCCGTCACTTCGTGCATCAGCTCGTCGGAATGGAGCGATCCCTTCATGAGGGCCCGCGCGCGGCCCGCGCGCACCAGCGCGACGCCCTCCGCGGCGGCGGCGTTACTATGCGGCGCATCCACGATCTCAACGTTTGCGAGGTCGACGTGCGCCGCGGCCGCCGCTGCCCGGATTTTACCTTGGTTGCCGACGAGGATGGGTACGATCAGATTTGCGCGAGCCGCCGCGATCGCGCCCTCGAGCGCCGGGCCGTCGCACGGATGCACGACGGCGGTGACCAGCGGCTCGAATTCCTTGCAAGATTCGAACATGCGCTCGAAAACGCGCTGGGTTGGGGCGCTACGCAGAAAAGAACCAAACGACGGCGCCCAACACCACGAGCGCCGCGGCGATCGTCGCTGCCACCGCATAGAGGGCGATGCCGGAAACCGGTTGGAGGCGCCGGCGCGCGGATGAGTATCTAAGCAGCGCGCTGGTACGCGGCCTCAATTCATCCGTTCGATCGACCCGGCGCAGAACGTAATCGTAAACGATCCTGCGGGCATGCTCCAGCGGGTCGACTTCGATCGGTCTCATATCCATAGCCTCTCGCTCTTGGCCCTCCGCCCAACAACCCTATCATAGAAACCCTTAGGGAAGGTCCGGCGAAGAACTCGGGAAGGGGCGGTGGTCCCCTTCTTAATCGCGTAACGGCCGCGCACTACCATGGACCATATGGATCTACGTTGGAGCGCCGGCTGGTTGACCCTTGCTCTCGCCCTCCAGGGGTGCGGGCGCGGCGGCGACTTACAGACTGCACCGGTCGTGCAGGCGCCGATCTCGCGTACCGTTACCGCGTCGGGCACCCTGGGCGCCCAGGACACGATCTTGGTCGGTTCCCAGGTTTCGGGAACGATTGCGAACTTATACGTGGATTACAACAGCCGGGTCCGTAAGGGCGAGATTCTGGCGCGACTCGATCCAAGCACCTTCCGCGCGGCGCTCGATCAGGCTACCGCCACGTTGGCGCAACTCGAGGCGGAGCGAGCCGTGGCCGCCGCCTCCGAGTCGAGCGCCGTCTATGCAAATTCGGCCGCCGGGGAAACTGCGCAATCGCAGAACGCGCAAATCGCAGCGAACGACGAAGCCGTGCTTAAGGCGCAGAGCGCTTTGAACCTAGCGGCGGTTACGGCCGGGCGCGATCGGACGCTGCTCGCGCAAGGCTACGTCGCGCGAAACGTCGTCGACTCCGACCAGACGAACGTGGCGGCGGCGCGATCCGCGCTGGTCGCGGCCCAGTCAAACGCACGCAGCGGGCGGTTGGCCAGCGCGGCCAGCTTCAATCAAGCCGGGAGCGCGGCGTCGCAGGCGGCGGGGGCGTCGGCATCGCAACGCGCTAGCGCCGCGGCCGTTCGCGCCGCACAAGCGTCGGTGCGTTCGGCACAGATAAATTTGGACCACGCCACGATTACCTCCCCGGTCGACGGTACCGTGATCGAAAGGAACGTATCGGTCGGACAAACGGTCGCCGCCGCTTTGCAAGCGCCGACGCTGTTCACCATAGCCAAGGATCTCGGCAAGATGGAACTCGACATCGCCGTCGGCGAACCCGACGTCGGTGCGGTGCGCGCGGGCCAAGAGGTCGCCTTCTCCGTGCTTGCCTACCCCGGCCGAACGTTCCGGTCAGCCGTCAACGAGGTGCGGCAAAACCCAACGATCGTCAACAACGTCACCACGTACGACACGGTCGCGTACCCGCATAACCTCGATGGAGCCCTGCGTCCCGGGATGACGGCGAACGTGCAAATCACCGTAGCGAGCTTTCCCGACGCGTTGGTCGTGCCGCAGGCGGCACTCCAGTGGAGTCCAGGCGCGGCGGTCAAGAAAGCCTACAAAATCGTAACGCCCGATGCGGCCGTCGCGCCGGCCACGGCCGCGCGCTCGATGTGGGGAAAGACGGGAATGCTCGCCGGCGCCGCCGTTTCGATCGGCAGCCAGGGTCGCGTCTACGTCTTGGACGGAAACGAACTGCGCGAGGTCGGCGTCAACGTCCTCGCGATCGACGGAACGCGAGTTGGCGTCCAACCGGTAGCCGGATCCCTCGCGGTCGACGATGCGGTCGTCGTCGGGGAAGCAGGGACGGGCGAGACCGCGCGTCCATGACGCCCACCGTTCAGACGCGCGGGATCACGCGCCTGTTTCCTACGGGACAAACGATGTTTGCCGCCGTCGACGACGTGACGTTCGTTCTGCAGCCCGGAGAATTCACCGCGATCATGGGCCCGTCGGGTTCCGGCAAGTCGACGTTTATGAACGTCGTCGGCTGCCTCGACCACGCAACCTCGGGGAAGTATTGGCTCGACGGAACCGACGTTTCCGCGTTAAGCTCCAACGAGCTGGCGGACATCCGCCGAGCTGAAGCTCGGATTCGTCTTTCAGCAGTACAATCTGCTGCCGCGCACCTCGGCCCTTGAAAATGCCGAGTTGCCGATGGTTTACGCCTCGGTGCCCGCTCGGCAGCGTCGCGAGGCCGCCCGCAAAGCCCTCGACGCCGTCGGTTTGGACGAGCGTCATCACCGATCCATGCCGAACGAACTCTCGGGAGGGCAGCAGCAACGCGTCGCCATCGCACGAGCCCTGGCCAACGACCCGACGCTGATTCTTGCCGACGAACCGACCGGAGCGTTGGATTCCAAAACGTCGCAAAGCCTCATGGAGCTCTTTCTCCGCCTCAATCGCGAGCGCGGCATGACGATCCTGATGGTGACCCACGAGCTCGAGGTGGCGCGCTATGCCAACCGGATCGTTTCGTTCCTGGACGGGCATATCGTTAAGGACGAGCCCGTCGCACACGACGTCGCCCGTTCGACCGCATGAACATGTCGCTCGCGATTACGATCGCCTTTCGGGCACTCATGCGCAACCGCGAGCGCTCGCTGCTGACGGTGCTCGGCATCATCATCGGCGTCGCCGCCGTGATCGTTACCGTGGCGATCGGAGCCGGGGCAAAGGCTTCCATCGAAGCATCCATCGCCAACCTCGGAAGCAACGTCATCGTGATCCTTCCGGGAAGCACCAACGCGGGTGGCGTCAACGCCGGAATCGGCGCGGCTTCGACGCTCACGCTTGCCGACGGGCTCGCGATCGTCCAGCAAGTGCCGCACGCCGCGGCGGTGACTCCGGTAGTGAATCTCAGGACTCAGGTCATCTCGCAATACAGCAACTGGCAAACGACCGTGTCCGGCGCATCTCCCGCGTGGCCGTACGTCCGCAGTTGGAACGTTCAATCCGGATCGTTCTTCAGCGATACCGACGTTGCCACCAGCGCTAAGGTGGCCGTCATCGGCACGACCGTCGCAAGCCAGCTCTTTCCGGGTCAGGTCAACGTGATCGGCCAGACGATCCGCATCAGCAACGTGCCATTCCGCGTTATCGGACTGCTCGTTTCACGCGGACATAACGCCTTCGGCATGGATCAAGACGACACGGTCGTGATCCCATACAGCTCGTTGATGCAGCGTCTTTCGACCTCCGCAAACGGGCCGAACGTCGTGGGCGCGTTGATGATTTCGATAGACGATCCCAAGAACATCGCCTCAACCATCGGCGACGTTTCACGGACGTTGCGCACGCGCCACCGGATCGTTCCGCCGCAGACCGACGATTTCCAGGTCCGCGATCTCGCGGACATCGCGCAAGTCGCCAGCTCGACCGGAGTGATGCTGCAGGTACTGCTCGCTTCGGTGGCGGCAGTGTCGCTCGTCGTCGGAGGCATCGGAATCATGAACATCATGCTGGTTTCGGTGACGGAACGCACGCGCGAAATCGGCTTGCGGATGGCGGTCGGCGCGCGCAACGCCGCAATTCTCCTGCAATTCCTCGTCGAGGCCGCGGTCCTCGCGATGCTCGGCGGTGGCCTGGGAATTATCTTCGGCGTCGGGTTCTCCGCAATCGCCGCCGCACTGGGGCATTTCCCGTTCACCGTCTCCGTCCCGACGATTCTGATCTCGCTGGGTTTCTCGGCCGCCATCGGCATCGGATTCGGGTACTACCCGGCGCGCAAGGCCTCGTTGCTGGATCCGATCGCGGCCCTGCACGCGGAGTAACGAACCGCCGCTCGCTTGGTTCAGCCTTCTAGCCGTGTTGGCGAGAGTGCATCCACGAGCGCGCAGCGAAGCAACAGGGCAAATTCCCATCGCCCATGCCGCCCGCTCCTTAGGAACGGGTACTTCCCGAACGTCAAGGAGACCACGCCGCATGACCGCTCGACTGTACCGCCTCTGTTTTGCCGCGGGCGCCGCCCTTTTGGCTGCAGGATGCGCCGGCGCCGGAACCGGCTCGGTGAGCCCGCAAACCGACGGGCCGGCGACGCAAAGCTACGTTCCGGCGACTTCGGCGGCACTTTCGACGGGCGGTTCCGCGGCGATCGGGCCATTGGCCGAGCCGCTGATCGGCTTGGGCAAGCCGGCCGTCACGCCGAACCTCACCGGTCCGATCATCAACGATTCGGGCTCGTACACGAACGGGCAAATCATCCTTGGCGCGAACACGGCGGCAACCGGCTACGGGATAGAAGGCATCACCGACGGCCAAGGGGCCGGCGTCTACGGCCACGCCGCCTCGACGAGCAGCGGTTCGAACGGCGTTTACGGATTCTCGTCTGCCGGTAACGGCGTCTACGGATATGCAAGCACGACCGGAAACGGCGTTTACGGCGCCGCGACGAACGGCGCCGGCGTTCGAGGCGGCTCGGTGAGCGGCGATGCAGTCGAAGCGATTGGAAGTGCCGGCGCGGGGCTTTACGCGAGCAGCAACGGCTACTTTGCGGTTGACGCCGAGGGCGGATCCGGCAGCCCGGGCGGCGCCCTCATTCGCGGTCAGAGCTACGGCGTTTACGGCGCCATCAACGGGAGCAGCGGTTTCCCGATCCTCGCGCAAGCCGGCAGCAACATCGTATTCTACGTGGACCAAGCAGGCAACATGTGGACGAAAGGCGTGGTAAAAACGTTCGTCGCGACGACCGGCGGACGTCAGGCATCCGCTTACGGAACCAAATCGACGTCGCCCACCATCGAAGACGACGGCTCCGGGCAACTCGTCAACGGCACGGCGCGCGTACCGCTCGACGCGACGTTCGCGCAAGCCATCGATCCCGGCAAGACGTACCACGTCATGCTGACGCCGGACGGCGACACGCGCGGTCTTTACGTCGAAAGCAAGTCGCCGGCCGGATTCGTCGTGCGCGAAGTTCAAGGCGGTCGCAGTTCGATCGCCTTCGACTATCACATCTACGCAACGCAGCTCGGCCACGCCAACCAACGCATGGGGCTGGTGGACGCTGCTGCCATTCCGCGACCCGCGACGCGAAGCGCCGTCGCTCCGTAGCTACGCCGAGCTGAAGCGCCGGCGCGTCCGGCTAGCTCGCGGGGACCGCTTCGACGGGCGTGAGCAACGCGATCTCGTTTTCTGCGTAGATGCGGGAACGCGTCAGAAAGCGTACGCCCTCGGGGTTTTCCAGCGAAAACATGCCGCCGTGACCGGGAACGACGTCGATGATTAGCTTCGTGTGCTTCCAGTATTCAAACTGCGACTCGCTCATGTAGAACGGCGCGCCGCCGATCTCACCGAGTTTGACGTCCGCCGTGCCTACGATGAAGTCGCCGAGCGGAAAGCACATCGGACTGCTTCCATCGCAGCAACCTCCCGATTGATGGAACATGAGCGCGCCGTGCTTGGCCCGCAGGCGCTCGATCAATTCGAGCGCCGCGGGCGTAGCGTCCACGCGGGTTACGCGCTCCATCGGTTCTAGAAGAAGCCGAGCTTGTTCGGGCTATAGCTCACCAGCAGGTTCTTGGTCTGCTGGTAGTGGTCGAGCATCATCTTGTGCGTCTCTCGCCCGAAGCCGGACTGCTTGTAGCCGCCGAAGGCCGCGTGCGCGGGATAGGCATGGTAGCAGTTGGTCCAAACGCGGCCGGCTTGTATTCCGCGGCCCATGCGGTACGCCGTGTTGAGATCGCGGGTCCAGAGACCGGCGCCCAGTCCGTACAGCGTGTCGTTGGCCATTTCGAGCGCCTCGGCTTCGTCCTTAAACGTGGTAACCGATACGACGGGCCCGAAGATCTCTTCTTGGAAGACGCGCATTTTGTTGTGCCCTTTGAACACCGTCGGCTCGACGTAGTAGCCGTCTTTCAGCTGTCCGTTAATGCTCGCACGCTTGCCGCCGGTCAGGACTTCTGCGCCTTCTTGCCGTCCGATGTCGAAGTAGGAGAGGATCTTCTCGAGCTGCTCGCCGGAAGCTTGCGCGCCGAGCATCGTGCCCGGCTCGAGCGGATTTCCCTGAACGATCGCTCGGACGCGTTCGAGCGCGCGTTCGATAAAACGATCGTAGATCGACTCTTGAATCAGGGCGCGCGACGGACACGTACAAACTTCGCCCTGATTGAGAGCGAACATCGTAAATCCCTCGAGCGCTTTGTCGAAGAAAGCGTCGTCCTGGTCCAGGACGTCCGCGAAGAAAATATTCGGCGACTTGCCGCCCAGTTCCAACGTTACCGGAATCAAGTTCTGCGCTGCGTACTGCATGATCAGACGGCCGGTCGTCGTTTCACCGGTGAACGCGATTTTCGCGATGCGCTTGCTCGACGCGAGCGGCTTGCCGGCTTCCAATCCAAAGCCGTTGACGATGTTGAGGACTCCCGGCGGAAGCAAGTCGGCGACGAGCTCCAGCCACACCATGATCGAGGCCGGCGTCTGTTCGGCCGGTTTGAGGACGACGCAATTTCCGGCGGCCAGGGCGGGAGCGAGCTTCCACGTAGCCATCAGGATCGGGAAGTTCCACGGAATGATCTGGCCGACGACGCCCAGCGGCTCGTGAAAATGATACGCGACCATGTCGCGATCGACTTCGCTGATGCTGCCCTCTTGCGCGCGCAGGGCGGCTGCAAAGTAGCGGAAGTGATCGATGGCGAGCGGGATATCCGCCGCGGTCGTCTCGCGAATCGGCTTGCCGTTGTCCACGGTCTCGGCCAGCGCGAGCTTCGCTAAGTTCGATTCCATCCGGTCGGCGATGCGATTGAGGATCAGCGCGCGCTCCGCAGCCGACGTCTGGCCCCACGACGCACGCGCGTGGTGTGCGGCGTCGAGCGCGAGTTCGACGTCTTCGACGGTCGACCGGGCGACTTCGGTAAACGGCGCACCGACGACGGGACTGATGTTGGGGAAATATTGCCCCTTGGTGGGCGGCACGAACTTGCCGCCGATGTAGTTGTCGTACCGTTTTTTGAACGGGCTTTCGATGCCGAGCCGGCTCAAATCGAAGAGCTCGTGGCCCGCGAGGGTTGCCGTCATTTTCGCATCCTCCAGTTGATGGGGCGTGGGACGTTCGAGTGCGATAAATGTAGGCCTGCGCGCGAGGCGAAGCCGGTTCGGACGCGCCTGCACAAGGAGGCGCCTGCTAATGCTACCGCGAAGCCGCGCGCATGAATAGACGCCTTTCTCTATCTCTAGTGTTTGCGTTTGCCCTGACGGCATGCGGCGGAAGCGGCGGCGGATACACGCCCTTCAACGCCGGCGCGAACCCTACGCCCGCACCGGTGGCCCCGTCGAGCAAATCGACCGCCACGATCAAGTTGACGCTCCCCGCGCACGACGCGGACGCCACCACCGCCGCGGCCGTAGCGAAGAGCGGCGGTTTCGGCCACGTGCGTCCCGATTTCGTCTCGCCCGCGCAAAACACGTTCACGTTCTTGATCGACGGCCAGAAGGCGCTGTACGTCAACCAAACCACCAACCAGACGGTCTCCACGCCCACCTCCAACGGCTCGACGATCGTCTTTAGCGGTGAGTCGTCCGGCAGCGTCTACACGATTACGCTCAACGTCACGACCACGCCGGGAGAGCATCTTATCGGTGCCGTCATTCAAGGCAACGTACCGGCGTGGGTGCTATCGGAAGGCCAGCGCGTCTATAACCTGGCTCCCGGGCCGAACGCAAATTTGGCGACGCTCGCGCTAAACGGCGCCATGGGTACGGCCTACGTCGAATGTGCGACCGCGGCGCAGAACGTCGCGGGCAACAATTGCAACGACTACGCGAACTTCAATCCGGTGACGGGACTGTATACGTTCACGGCGGTCGCCGCCGATGCGGACGGTTTTCCCATCGTGCAACAGTCCAATCCCTACGGGCCCGGCAACGTACCGTTCGACAACGGATCGTTCACGGTCGTGGAAACGACGGCGACCCCGATCCTGACGGTTACCAACGCCGGACCGTACGGCGATCCCGGAAGCACGATTACGGGTCCCAGCGGTGGTTATTACGTTCCGGGAATCTTTACGTACGGACAGGGCTTCAACGTGCAATGCAATTCGGTCGGACAGGCTACGCTCGGCCTGCAGATCGCGCAAAGCGCTCCAACGGCGCCGGTTACGGGGTTCACGTACCCGGCGGGCACGTATCCCGCAGCGGGGGTTCTCCCGGCCGGCGACAAGGTCGCGGGAAATCCGAACTACCACAACGGAAACAACCCCAACCCGGTCACCAATATTCTCAGCGTGAGTCTGTCAGTCCAACGGAACCATCGTCATCACGTAGCCCGTGCCTTCCTTACACGGGCTTGAAATAGAAGATCTCGGGATCGCCTGCGTCCAGGCCTTCGAGCCGTCCCGTGCGCGCGAAGCCGCGCTTCTCGAGCAGTCGCTGCATCGGCACGTTCGATTCGTTGGTCGACGTATATAGGCCGCGACGCGCGTTGAGCTCCTCTACGCGAGCGATGAGCGCGCCGGCGGCGCCGCGTCCGCGAAAACGCTCGTAGACGCCCAGCATCCAGACGAACGGCCGCGCGTAAAACCCTCGGTCCCACACGACGAATCCGGCCAGGTCGCCGCCGATCTCGGCGACCAGACATTCTTTGCTCCCCAGGGCGTGACGGATGAAGTCCATATAGTGCTCGTAATGCGAAGCGTGTGGAAAGCCTTCGAGCGTTGCGAGCTCGTCGCGCCGCGCGGTGCGCAGGATTACCCCCGCGTGCGAGCCGTTACCCGAGTCGTCAGCCATACACCGGTCCTTTCGTGCGACCTTTTAGCGACGCGCTTCGGGTCTTTGCAGCGGCGGCCTGCGCGGTGCAGCTGGGAGCCGCTGAGTCGGCGCCGTCGGCGACGCCGTAAGCCCTATGCCTCGGCGCCCTCGCGAACGATCAACACCGGGCATGTGGATTTCCGTAACACCATCTCGGCGACGCTGCCCATGAAGAAGCGCGGCAGTCCCTGGCGTCCGTGGGTTCCCATCACGATCACGTCCGCCGCGTTTCTTTTCGCAAAGTCGAGAATCCGCTCGAACGCGAGCCCCGTGATGACCTCGCCGCGTGCCGCGACGCCGGCTTGGCGGGCACGTTCCACCGCGTCCTCAACGTTGCGTCGCGCTTCGTTTTGCATGTCCGTCAAGACCACGTCCATAGCTGGGCTCGGCGGCGCCGAACCCACGACCATCAACGGATCGACGATCGAACAGATCGCGACGTCTGCGCCGTGCTGCTTCGCGAGATCGACGGCAACGGCGAATGCCTTTTTCGCGCATTCGGAACCGTCGAGCGGAACGATCACACTCTTAAACATTGATTCCTCACTCGCCACTGGGATAGGATTCAGGCGGCTCACCTTCGACCCAGAGCGCGCTACGCTCGAGCGGACGAACGGCGTGCGTGCGATCGAAATGATAAATGGCGTCGAATTGGTCGAGCAGCCGAGCGTTGAAGTAGTGGCTCTGGAGCTCGGTTTCGGGGCGGTACACGACGCCGATCGCGCGCTCTCGAGCCACGTCCGGCAGGCCTTCGAGATGCGGACGGTGCGGCTTCAAGGCTAAGAAAAAGCCCGCCGAACCCAGTGCGTGAAACACGCTTTCGTAGCTGTCGTCTCTCGCCGGCAGCACCGTCTTGCGCTCTTCGGGAGCATGCCAGTCGGCCGCCGCCGCGACCGTGCCCTCGTACGTCGTAAAGCCGACGGATATGCAGTTTGAGCCGTACCGTCCACGGGCCAGCGCTCCGATGTTCGTCTCTCCGCGGGCCGACATCGAGGTAGCACGCGCATCGCCGACGTGCGAATTATGCGCCCAGACTACGGCCTTGGTGCGCTCCTTCCCACGCGACAAGTGCAGCATCAGGCGACCCAGCGTGTCGAACATATGCCCGTCTCGCAGGTTCCACGTCGATGCCATGTCGTCGAGCATCGCTCCGTAGTAGCGTTCGGCATTGGCCACGATTCGTGCGTTCTGCTCTGCAAAGAAATACTCGTCTTCGGCTACTACACCGTCGCGCCGCGAATAGTCGGACGCTCGCGTCAGAATCGCGTTGAGCGCACCGAGCACCTCCGGACGGCACGAGGGATGTAGCCCCGCTAAAATCGCATAGCCGTAGCTCTCGGGGTGGCGTTCGAAGATTTCTAGACAGGCGTACTGGCGACGAGCCCGAGCCGCGGCCGGCGGGTCGACGCGGTCCAGATACGCGAGGACCGCGTCGATCGACGCGTACATGCTGTAAAGATCGAGGCCGTAGAAGCCCGCCTTGGGCTGTTTTCTCGACGAACATGTGTCGTTGTACGCGCGCAACCACGCGACGAAGTTCACGACTTCGGCATTGCGCCACATCCAGGTCGGGAAGCGCCTGAATCCGCCCAACGCATCTTGCGCCAGCGCGTCGCCGGACACGCCGCGAACGTATCGATTGACTCGATATGCGTCCGGCCAGTCTCCCTCGACGCAAACCGCAGTAAAGCCCTTTTCCGCAATCAACCTCTTCGTAAGATCCGCGCGTTTTGTGTAGAACTCGTGCGTCCCATGCGTGGCTTCCCCGAGTAACACGAGCGGGGCTTCGCCGAGCAGCGAGAATATCGCATCCGGCTCGGCGTCGGCGTCTAGCGGAACGATTTCGTCACGCAGACGCGTGGCGGTCAGGCCACCTGCCATCGGCCGCCACCGCGCGCGAGCTCCAGCAAGCGGCGCACTTCGTCGTCGCCGACTTGCGAGAAATCGTCATAGTAATATGCGACGGCGAAAAACGGCTCGGGCGTGTACGGACAAACGACTGCATCGGCAATCGTTTCCACCAACTCGCAGGCCGAACGCGACGCCACCGGCACGGCAACGATGACGCGAGCCGGTTTGCACGTGCGTACCGCCCGCACGGCAGCGTACATCGTAGCCCCGGTCGCCAGCCCATCGTCCACCAGCACGACCGTCTTGCCTTCAATCTCGAGATCGCCGGAGCGATACGCCTTCTCACGCCGACGCAGTTCGGCGAGCTCCCGCGCCATCACGTCGCGAAACTGCTGCGGCGTCACGCCGGCCTGCTCGATCAGCGCTTCGTCCACGACGTAGCTTGCATCGGATGCCACCGCACCCATCGCGAGCTCGGGGTGTCCGGGAACGCCGAGCTTGCGGACCATGTAAATATCCAACGGCGCGTGGAGACGCCTCGCGATCTCGAACGCTACCGGGAGGCCGCCGCGCGGAAGCGCGAGGACGATGCCATCACCTTCGAAGGGGTAGCGAGCGAGCGCGGAGGCGAGTTGCCGTCCGGCATCGATTCGATTGAGAAAGAGTGCCATAATAAAGTTCCTCTGCCACAATTCTATCGCTGGAACGAGAAGGCAACGCGAAGGCAGCTTCTCGGGACCTTCCCAAACCGGGGCCGATTCGCAGTCGAACGTGCCTTAACCGGGGAATCGGATTAAAGGTCCGAACTCCGAGGTTCATGGCGAGCATTCTTCCCGGCGCGGAGCCCCGCGCATGACCGGCGTGCGCCCCTGGATAATCGGGGCGAGCGTTCTCGCTGTAGCGCTTCTGGTTTGGAGCGTCCTCGCGGGAGCGCTGTCGGCACTGTTGCTGCTCTTTACCGGGATCCTGCTTTCCGCCGGCGTGCGTCCGCTGGTCAACCGAATGAGCAAACGCGTGCCGTTCGGAGCGGCGGTGGGAATTGCGTTCGGCGGCATACTCGTTGCCACGGCCGTAATCGGATTCGTCCTGATTCAGCCCGTCGGTGCGGAGCTGGTCAAGTTGGTGCAAGCCGTGCCCGACTACGTGAACTCCCTTCAGATACAGGCTGACGGTGGTCCAGCGTCACTTCGAGAACGACCAGATGGCTCGCCAGATCGCATCGGCGGCCGCGAGCGGCGCCGGCGGCGCCGTGAGCGCGATCGGCCAGCACGTGCTGGGCGGCCCGATGATCGCGGCCACGCTGATCGGAAACGCGGTCTTGATCGTGCTTCTCGCGGTCGGATGGATGCTTTCGAGCGACGAACTCGAGCAGTTCGTGCTCAGTCTCATGCCGCCGGCGATGCGCACCAATTGGCGCGGTGCGTTCGAGGACATCGGCGCCCGCCTCAGCGCTTACGTGCAGGGCGTCGTGCTCAACGGTGCGGTCGTGGGCGTGGCGATGGGCGCGTCGCTGGCGCTCCTGGGCGTCCCCTACGCCGTATTGCTGGGCTTTATCGCCGCGATCTTTCAGGCTATTCCGATGGTCGGGGCCGTTATTTCGGGCCCGATAATTCTGGCGGTCGTGCTGGCGACGATGGGCTGGACGAAGATGCTGATCGCACTGGGCATTTTCGCCGTGGTGCAAGTGATCGACCAGAACGTGCTATCGCCGATCATCTTCGGGCAGCGCGTTCAGCTCAGTTTCCTCCTGATCATCATGGCCACCGTGGTGGGCGGGACGCTGCTCGGCATCGGCGGCGCATTCCTGGCGGTTCCCGCGGCAGCCGTGATCCAAGTACTCGTCGTGCGCATCGTCGCCCCGGCCATCCGCCGTGCAAACGGCATCGAGGCGCCCGGGACCGGCGCCTGACGCGGTCAATCCGTCTCTTGGTCCGGCTTAACGGTCGCGATCGTTACGTTCGCGACTAGGCCGTCTCGAACCGAGCGCGCTACCTCTAGCGTTACCGGAATTCCGTCCGCCAAGCCCACCAAAAGCTCCCGGTCGACGATGCGGCCGTTCACGGTTTTGCGCGAAAGGATCTGGCTGCGTACGTTCGGCGACGCCGCGAACAGTTGCTGGAACGTTCCGGCAATCTGGTCCCGCGATTCGGCGATTCGGTTCCCGTCGCGCGTCAAGCGCGCGTCCGGCGCGAACGTCTCAGCCAGGACGCCAACGTCGTGCGCGTTATATGCGTTGACTTGACGCTGTACGATTTGCTCGGGTGACTCCGATACGATCGCGCCGGCGTCGTACGTCCGGCCGTCCTTTACCACGATCGCCGGCGAACCGATCGCGCGAACGTCGTCGAGTGGATTTTGGCGCAGGATCACCAAATCGGCGAGCTTGCCCGGCGCGATCGCCCCGAGATCCGAGCGTCCCATCACCGCCGAACCGCCTGCGGTCGCGGCGAGCAGGACGTCTTTGGTCGAGAGGCCCGACGCGATCATCGCCAGCGCTTCGTCGTACAGCGACGAGGCGTGCTGCGTGCCGATGTTGCCCGCATCGGTACCGGCCGCCACGCGAACGCCGGCATCGTGAATGCGTTTGAGATTTCGCATGGCGGCATGGGGCGGTTCGGGAGCCCGCATTTGCTTGAGACGCGCAATGGCTTGCGGAGACAATACGGGCGCCACATCCGGGAATTGGTAAAGCGTACCGACCGTGTCGGGATCCGCGAGGCGGAGGTCGGTGCTCGTGAGGTTCGGCGATCCGTGGAACGTGTATCCGTAATTTCCAAGCACGACGAGCGTCGGAATATAGATGACGTTCCGCTGCTGCAGCAACGCCACGAACGCGTCGTCCACATCGGTGTCGAAGACGCTGTGGGCGAGCACGTCGGTTCCACTCTCGACTGCAAGGCGCGCCGTCTCGAGTTCCGTTGCATGCACGACGACGCGGGCGCCACGCTGGTGCGCGTAGGCAATCGCCGGCTCGACGATCGGCCGGAACGCAGCCGGCGGCCGGCCGGGCGGAACGATCCACCAGAACTTCACGAAATCGGTCCGCCGCGCAATCTGGCGGTCGATCAATTTGCGCGCGGCGGCTACGCTGTCGATTTTGACGATAGGCGGATCGCCGTCCGGATCGAGAATCTCGCGCTCGACGCTCGATATGAGCGGACCGGCAACCATGACCCGGGGTGCGACCGCCGTTCGCACCGAGCTTTCCCGGACGTCGAAATTCCAGAACGGGCCGCCGGCGTCGACGACCGACGTAACCCCGGCGGCCAGGTAACGCGCGAACGTCGCGCGCAGGTTGGCCTTGATCCACGCGAGCTCTTCGGCGTACGGACGTACCGCGCGCAAATCCACGACATCCGGCCGCGTGTAAAGACCGCCGGATTGGAAGAAGTGGACGTGGCTGTCGATCAGTCCGGGGATCGCGTACGTTCCGGTCGCGTCGATGCGAAACGCATTCGCCGGAACGTCAACGTCTTCGCGCGCGCCGACGGATTCGATGCGATTGCCCCGCAACAAGATCGTCGCATCGTCCAGCGGCGTAAGATCGTTTCCGGTTAACGCCGTCGTCCCCATGATGGCGGTAAAATCGCGCCCGTCGTTCGTCGCTCGGACGTGAGGCGGCGCGGCCGTCACCGGCAACACCGGCGCCGTTGCGAGCGCGGCCATCGCGAGCATCGCATCGCCGCGCGTCATCGATTCTCCGAACGGGACGCACTGGAAGCACATGCGTCCGCCTACCACGCTTTGCAGGGACGCACCTTTCTCCCGGAAAACGCGAAACGCACGATAGTTCCGAAAGCCCGGGAGGACGTATGCGTAACACGATCCTCGCTCTCGCGTTCGTATTCGGCGCCGCAACGCCGGCCGTCGCGTCGCAGATGGGAACGCCGATGGGGTCGGTGCACCAATTCATCGATGGTTTCAACACGGGCGACGTCAAATCGGCCCTCGCGGCGTGCGCGTCGCCGGTATCCGTCGTCGACGACTTTCCGCCGCACGAATGGCAAGGCCCCACGGCCTGCCTGGACTGGGCGAACGCCTATGCCGCCGACGCGAAGGCGCGCGGCATAACCGACGGGATCGTCACGCTGCTGACGCCGTGGCGCGTAGACGTCGAAGGAGATCGAGCGTACGCCGTGGTTCCGGCGACGTACGCATACAAGGTTCACGGTAAGCCCGTCACCGAGACCGGCAATCTCCTGACGGTCGCTTTGCACAAGACCGCCGGCGGTTGGCTCATTACCGGCTGGGCGTGGTCCCGGCGCTAGATAGCGAGGGGGGCCCTCGACCGAGCGACGACGACCGATTAGCGGCCCTCGGTTACAAGCAGGAGCTGTCGCGAGTTCTATCGCTCTTCGATAACTTCTCCGTCGCGTTCAGCTACCTCAGTCCGGTCGTCGGGATCTATTCGCTGTACACCCTCGGCCTTGGAACCGGCGGCCCTCGCTACATCTGGACGATGCCGGTGGTCGTCGGCTTCATGTTGCTGGTCGCGCTCGTCTTCGGCGAGTTGGCGAGTGAATATCCGCTCTCGGGAGCGCTCTACCAGTACGGCAAGTTCAACGTCTCGCCGCGCTACGGCTGGTTCGTCGGATGGATCTACGGATTCGCGCTGCTGGCGACGGTCGCGTCGGTCGATTCGGGCGCGGTCGGATACGTTACGTCGCTCGCGAACGCGTTGTTCGCAGCCCGCCTGGACGCGGCAAATCACGTTACGATCTTCGCAATTACCGGCGCCATCATCGTGTCGTCGGCCTTTCTGAATTCGGTTGGCGCCAAGATCATGGGCCGCGTCTCGCGGTTCGGCGTCTACGTGGAAACGATCGGAACGTTCGGCGTCTTCATCGCACTGGCGATGGTGGGCTTTCATCACGGTTTCGCATATACGTTCTCAACGCAGAACGTGGAACATCTCAAGAGCAATCCGCTCGGCTTGGATTTGGGCGGCAACTGGTGGACGGGGGCCGCGATCGTCGCGGTGCTCGCCAACGTCTATATCTTTTTCGGATTCGAGTCAGCCGGCGACATCTCGGAAGAGACGGTCGACGCGCAGCGCCAAGTTCCCAAAGCCATGCGCAACGCGCTGCTGTACGGCGGTATCGCGTCGTTCGTGCTCGTGTTGGGTCTCATTCTCGCGACGCCCGCTGCCGGAATCGCCGGCGTCGTGACCGGCGGGGTTCCCACGATTCTCGCGACGCTGCCGGTTTGGCTGCAAGATTTTTTTCTCCTGATGGTCATCGTCGCGTTCTTTAGTTGCGGAACAGCCGTGCAAGGCGCGGGCGCGCGCGTGGCCTTCGCGCTCGCGCGTGACGGCGGGCTGCCGTTCAGCGACAAGATCAAAGCGATCTCACCGCGCCATCACACCCCGGTCAACGCAATCGTCATCGGCACCGTCGTTCCGTTCGCGTTCTTGCTGCTGGTGCTTGTAAACCCGAGCAAGCCCGTGCACATCTTGTGGTTCGAGTATCCGGCCAACGTCAGCGCGCTCTACGCGCTGGTCTCGTTCTCGACTTCGGGAATCTATCTGGCCTTTTTCCTCACGGTTTTCGGTGCGCTCGTCGCGCGCGCACGCGGCTGGAAGCCGAGCGGATCCTTCACGCTGGGCAGGTGGGGCGTGCCCGTGACGAGCGCCGGCGCGCTGTACTTGCTGCTCATGCTGCTCAACATCGTATGGCCCGGGCCGCTCTCGGGCGGCCGGGCCGTGTTCAATTACGGTTGGATAACGCTGCTCGTGATGGCCGCCATCGTCGCGGCCGGGGCGCTCTACGGTATCGGGATCGGGAAGAAGAATCGAATCTGAAGACGCGCGCGGTGATGGTTTCCGCCCGACGTCGTGATCGGAACCTTGGTCTGGCTGCTCTGCTGCTGCGTCCCCGACGTTGCGTGGTTCGCGGTAACCAGAATCGGTGCGGCAATGATCGGAAGCGCCAGCGCCCAAATCGGGTTGACCGCAGCCACCGTTCCGGCGCCGGCGCCCGCACCCGCCGCGGCGTTCGTGATCAGCCCCAGTTCTTGCGCGTTTTGAGGCATGCCGAATTCCTGGAACTGCTGGAAGGTCGGATTGTTGACGTGTTCTTGCTGCACCTGAATGACGCCGGCGGCTCCTAAGGTAGCATCCAGCACGTCGCCCTTGCCCAGGATGTAGACCTTTCCGTCGTTCATCGTCACGACGACGGGGAGCGTCGGATCGCTCACGTCGTAGACGTTGACCTGAAGTTCGTTCGTCGAACCGTAGATGTCGCCGACCGTGCCGCGCACGGCGATCTGTCCGAGCGGCGTCTGGAACGTGTAGTTCGCGTGCGCGCCGCTGGGGTGCTGGACCACGAACCGCGTGCGGCTCGGCGGCACGAGAACGAAACTCGCGTTATTGGTGTTCGTCTGCGTGAACGAGACGAGTTGGACCCTCGAAGACTGCCCGACGAGCACGCGCGAGCTGTCCGGCAATCCGATCGCGCCCATCGAGTTGGGTCCGGTAACCGCAAACGCATTGTCGGCCAGAGATATCGTCGCTTGCGGCGCGATCGGCTGCGAGGCCGCGGTGGCCGTAATTTGGTACGAAACGTTCCCTTTGAGATTCTCCAGCGTCTTGTCGGCGGCGGCCCCCGCGGGCAGCGTGGCGACGGCGAAGCTGAGGCTCAGGAATGCTACTAGCGCACGGCGCATCGAAGGCTCCTCTCGTTACGGTACGTAGACACCAACTTGATTTGCATTGTATTCGGTGAACCAGATGTTACTATCGGGCCCGAGCACGAGGCCAAACGGGCCGGCGGCCGGCGTCGGCACAGTATACTCGGTAATCGTCCCGCCCGGCGTGATGCGGCCGATTTTATTTCCGGCATCTTCGGCAAACCACAGGTTGCCGTCGGAACCCGCGGCAATCACGCGCGGCCCGCTGTTGGCCGTCGGGATCGTAAACTCGGTAACCACCCCGCCGGTCGTAACGCGGCCGATCTTGCTGCCGCTTTGTTCGGTGAACCAGATGTTGCCGTCCGGGCCCGACGCGATGCCTTGCGGCTGACAAGCGGGGGTCGGAACCGGATACTCCGTGATCGCTCCGCCGGACGTGATCTTCCCAACTTTGTTTCCGAACTGTTCGGTAAACCATACGTTGCCGTCGGAGCCGTACGCGACGTCGTCGGGCGCGCTGTTGGCGGTCGGGATCACGAACTCGGTCGACACACCCGCCGTCGTGATCCGCCCGATCCTGTCGGCTTGGGTCTCCGCATACCAGATATTGCCGTCCGGCCCGGCGATGATTCCCGTCGGGTCGCTGTTGGGCGTCGGAACGGGATACTCGGTCATCGCTCCGGCCGTCGTGATCTTCAGGATCTTGGCCGCACCGGCTTCGGTCGCCCAGAGATTCCCGTCGGGTGCGCCGGTTATGCCGAAAACTCCACTCGACGCCGTCGGAACGGGAAACTCGGTGAACGCACCGGTCGTCGTCACCCGCCCGACTTTGTTGCCGACCGATTCGGCGAACCACAAATTGCCGTCGGAACCCGTCGTCATCAACGTAGGAAAGCTGCCCGCGGTCGGAATGGCGTACTCGTGGAAGGTTCCCGCCGCGCCGGGTCGCAGGATCGCGCCGTAACTTCGATTCGCCGGGACGCCGGAAGCCGTCGCCGAGATCGTTGCGCTCGCGAGCGGACCCCCGGTGTAGTTCAGCGTCACTGCCGAACTGGGTGCCGTCAGCGAAGTCGTCGAGAGCGTCGTATACGTGGAGTCGCTGTCGCTAAGCGTAACCGGGGTGTTGTATCCGCCCGGTCCGATGATCACGTTGCCGGCGGCGTCTTTTGCATCGACCGTCACCGGAATCTTTACAGGCGCCCCGAGCGGAGGTGCGGGATTCGCGAGATAGACCTGGATGGCGGCGATGACGCCGTTGGTTACGACGTTGACCGGCGTCGTTTGATTTGCCGATATCGTCGCGGTCACCGAGCCCGTGCTCAGCTGGCTGCCGGTCGCATTTTGCTGCCCGTATAGCGTGACCGTGAACGTGTCGCTTCCCACGGGGGCGGCAACCATCACGGTGCAAGTCAACGGCGCCGAACCCGAAGCAGGAACGCAATTCGGGGAATTCTGCGTGAGGTTGGCGATCGTCGGAGAAGCCTCGCCGCTCACGGAAATCGAAGCCGACTGCGTCGCAGGTGAGATGTATTGCGGGCGGTTAGGCCGGGCTGAAGAGGTTGACGCCCCTCCCCCCGGGATGCGGATGACGAAGGCGGCGTTCGAAGACGCTCCGCGGGCCGACGGCAGCGGCGAGCCGCCGCCGCCCCCTCCGCAACCCGAGAGCATTAGGGCAGACACAAATGCAAGAGCGCCAAAACGTCGCATGCTTTCCAACCTCCGTGTGAGGGGACTCGGGTCTTTCGGCCCATCGGCAAAGGGAGTCCTTGCTCGGCTGCCCCATCGAGGGGTTTTTCTGCCCCTCCCCAAGCGGCCGGCCGAATACCTACGGTACGTATTTTGAGACCGCGTTGGTGGTCGCTTCCAAGAACCAGAGGTAACCGTCCGAACCGAGCGCGATGCCGCTCGGGCCGGTATTGGCCGTCGTAATCGGGATCTCGGTTATCGCTCCGGCCGGCGTGATCTTGGCCAGATTGTTCGCATTGAGTTCGGTGAACCATACGTCGCCGCCGGGGCCCGCCGTGAGCAGCGCGGGAGCGCTGTTTGCCGTCGGCGTCGCAAACTCGGTGATCGCTCCGGCCGGCGTGATTCTGGCGACGTTGTTGCCGTTTATTTCGGTGAACCAGAGGTTGCCGTCGGCGCCCGTGACGATTTGCAGAGGATAGCAGTTTGCCGTCGGGACCGCGTATTCCGTAATCTGCCCGGCGGTCGTGATGCGACCGATTTTATTGCCGATCGATTCGGTGAACCAGACGGCGCCGTCGGGACCGGTTCCGATTCCCTGCGGCTGGCTGGCCGCCGTCGGGACCGGGAATTCGGTAAACGCGCCGGCCGGCGTGATCCGGCCGATCTGGTTGGCGGATCCTTCGGTAAACCAGACGTTTCCGTCGGGTCCTCCGGAAATGTAGAGCGGCTGACTGCCGGCCGTTGGAATGGTGAACTCGGTAATCACGCCGGCGGTCGTAATCCGCCCGATCTTATTCGAATTTTGCTCGGTAAACCACAGGTTTCCGTCGGGACCGCTTCCGATTCCACCGATGGCGCTGTTGGCGGTCGGTACGGGAAACTCGGTGATGACGCCGGCAGTCGTGATGCGTCCGATCTTATTGCCGCTGCGTTCGCCGAACCACAGATTACCGTCGGAGCCGGCCACGATGATGATCGGCTGACTGTTCGCCGTGGGTATCGCGTACGTCAAGTAGCCTTTGGGCGTCAGGACCGCGTTGGTGACGCTGGCCGGCGGCACGCCGGTCGCCGACGCCGAGATCGTGGCCGTCGCGAGCGCGCCGCCGTTATAATTCACGGTGACGGCCGTGCCCGGCGACGTCAGGGTGTTCGTCGACAGCGTCGTGTATTTTGAGTCGCTGTCGGTAAGCGCGATGGCCGGATTGAAGTTGCCGGGCGCGATGATCGTGTTATTCGCCGCATCCTTGACGGTGACGGTTAGCGGAATCTTCACCGGCGTCCCCAGCGCGGGCGTCGCGTTCGCGAGCGTCAACGCAATGGAAGCCGCGACGCCCCCGGTCACGATGTTGACCGGCGTGGTTTGGTTTGCGCTGACGGTTGCCGTCACGGAGCCCTGGCTGAGCGCGGTGCCGGCCGCGTTGGGTTGCGAGTACATCGTCACCGTAAACGTGTCGGTTCCGACCGGCGCCGTCACCGTCACCGTGCACGTCAGCGGCGTCGGACCGGAAGCCGGCTTACAATTCGGGGAAGCCGGCGTGAGGTTGGCGACGGTGCGGGCCGATTCGCCGCTGACCGAGATCGCCACCGACTGGGTCGCCGGAGAGATGTATTGCGGGCCCGCCGTCCGCGCCGGCGAGCTCGAACTCGAACTCGAAGGGACGCGAATGACGAACGCCGCGGTGGACGATCCCGCCGCCGTTGCGGGCACGGTGGAGCTCCCCCCGCCGCCGCCGCAGCCCGAAATCACCAACCCGCAGACAAAAGCGAAAGCGCTGAAACGTCGCATGGCTTTTTCGTCTCCCCGATCGAACCGCAAAACCCCGCTCCTCACGTAAGGCCGGGCCGGAACCTTACTACGCCCCCGTTCGAGCGCCTTTATTCCAGGGCAGTCATTCCAAGCCGGCGCGTGCGAATCGGCCGGCGAAGGCGGCCGGAGAAAGGTTCGTCTGCGCCGCGAGGCGCTGGAGCTGCGGCGGTTCGAAATCGGAGGGCTCCAAGCGCACCATGTAGTCGCGGGCGACGCGGTACGCTTCGCTCGTTACGTCCACCAGGCGGGTTCTAATCCGGCCCGTTACGGGATCGAGCAACTCTTCGAGGGCAACCGGATGCACGTGCCCCCCCGAGAGCGCGATGAGCGCTCCGCTTCCGCCGTCGAGCAGATAGCGAACCGCGCCGTAACCCAGCGTTCGCGTGTAGTCCACGTCGAAGGCGACCGGCTTGGCGCAGCGCAGTTCGTAGCCGATGTCCTTGGCAACGATGGTCGCCTCGATGCCCAAATCGGTCAGCGATTTACGGACGCCGTCGCGAACCAGCGTGCCGATAGGGACGTCGGCGAGGCGAACGTGTCCGTACGCGTCGCGCGCCGTATTTTCCAGCGCGGCGAGCGCATCGACCGGAACGCGCTCGACGATGCCTTCGGCGACCACCGCGACGCCGTGATCGCTTCCGGCCGCGCGCCGCTTTACGATCGCGCCGACGATCGTATCGATCACCAGACCGATGTCCAGAACCGAGCCGGGAAACTCCTCGGGAATGACGGCCAGCGTCGCCCCGGCAGCTTTGCACATTCCTAAAGCCAGTGCGCCGGACTTGCGCCCCATGCTGATAACCACGTACCAGCGCGTCGTCGTGCGCGCATCTTCCATCAGGCTTTCGATGATGCCGGCGCCGACCGATCGCGCGGTTTCGAAGCCGAACGACGGCGCGTTGTCGGGAAGCGGCAGGTCGTTGTCGATCGTTTTCGGGACGGTCGCGATGCCGATGCGCCCGGCGCCGCGCGCCGAGATCTTGGCCGCGCCGTACGTCGTATCGTCGCCGCCGATCGCGACCAAGTACCGGACGCCCAACTTCTCGAGCGCCCTCACGCAATTGTCGAGCGACGCTTCGTCTTTCGCCGGATTGGTGCGCGACGTGCGCAGCATCGATCCGCCATAGGTATGGATGCGAGAAACGTCCTCGATCGTCAACTCGACGGTCTTCGGATCCGTGCCGGCGGCGAGATCGCGATACCCATCGAAGATGCCGATCACGCGCAACCCGCTGTTGATCGCCTCGATCGTCGCCGACGCGATGACGCCGTTGATACCCGGGGCCGGGCCGCCGCCGACCAGAATCGCTAAAGTATCGCTCATGCGCGCTAGGGTTGGTGAGACCGGCCGCGAGACCTCCGGCAACGTTAGCCCGCCCGGAACCTCGACGCCGAATCGGAAATTCGGCCGTGCTCGTCGATCCCGATGGCATGCCGCTGCCAGCGAACCGTGCTTCCGAACAATCCGGCGCCCCAAACCGCGAGGCCGAGGCAATCGCGTATCGGGATGAGCCAGACCGGGGGCACCCTGGGCCGGTCGAACGCGCGCCGCACGGCGTAATGAATCGCGATTCGCAGCGCCCCGATCGCGGCAACCATCGCCCACGCCGTCGCCGATCCGCGAGAACCGGCGAGAAAGACGAGCGCGAACGGGAGCGGGAACGCTATAAAGGAAAACGCGTACCCGAGCGGTCGCACGGAACGGATGGTTCGCGCCCATCGCAGCTCGTGCTCCGCCAGCGCCGCAAGACTCGCCTCGTTAACCACGTCGCGAACCACGTACCGCGACAAGACCACGCGGTACCCAAGTGCTTCGACCAGAGAGCCCAACATGTAGTCGTCCGCTAGGTGCTGCGCGAGCGCGGCGAAACCGCCGATCGCTTCGAGCGCCTCGCGGCGCACCGCCATCGTCGATCCGAAGCAAAACTGCGGGTCGCGAGTAAGGGTGGCGACGAGGACCGAGGGCGCAAACTGATCGTTCAATTGCAGCGCCGCTAAGTCCGAGGCAAAGCCGCCTTGCGAGACGCCTGCATACAGGCACGTGACGGCCCCGACGCGTTCGTCGGAGAATTCGGCCGTCACCGACGCCAGGTAGCGGCGGTCCACACGCATGTCGGCATCGGCGACGAAGACGAGATCGTGCTTGGCCTTCGACATCATGGCCGCAAGGTTGGCAACCTTCGGGTTTCCCGAAAACGAGCTATCGCCCAGAACCAGCAGCAGGTCGCGATCGGGAAACCGATCGATGACGCTCCGGACGATTCCAAGTGCCGGATCGTCGTGCCGCTGCACGCCGAATATGACCTGAAAACGCGGATAGTCCTGATTGCAAAACGAGCTCAGGTTTTCGAACAGCTCGGCTTCCAAACCGTGCACCGGTTTGAGAATCGTCACGCCCGGCCACGAGTTCGCGGGAGGGACCACTCGCCGGTCGAAGCGGACGACGCCGTAGAGAGCCAGCGTCAGGTAAACGATTCCGCAAATGCAGAGGACGAGCATCAGCTACAGTCCGAGTACGCGAGCGTCCGGATTCCCGAGGCGGCAATCTTCGCGCGCACGTCTTCGCTCGTTAGCGCTTGGAGCTCGCCGGCAAAATCGTAGTCCAGGATCTGCGGATCGATGCCCTCCCACGGTCCGGTCGCCGGATGGAAATACATTTCCGAGAGACCTGATGGAATCTCGTCGATCAGATCCAAAACGCGTTCGCGCGTCATGTGGCCCGAATACCTTATGCCGAAGACGGCGTCGTTGGTTATTATGCGCTCGCGACGGAGCCGGCCGCGCATGAACGCGAGCCATGGCGCCAGGAATGCCGCATCGTTGCGTTCCTGCGGCACCCGCACGGCGCGCATTCCGTGTTCCCGGCCCACCTTGATCACGATGCCCAGAACGGTCGGGTGCACGTGCATGTGGTTTTGCGCGTTGACGTGGTCGAGCGCGAGACCGGTTCGCGCGTAGGCCTCGAACTGCGCGCGGATCTCGGCCTCAAGATCGCGGCGCGCTCCCGGACGAAAGAAAAATTGCACGCCCGCTCCCACCAGATCGGTTGAGAAATTCCCCTCCCGGTCGACGATCGTCGGAATCTCGCGTGGAGGCAGGGTCGAACGCCCGTTGACCAGCACGAGGTGCAATCCGACGCGCAGCGCCGGCAATTCGCGGGCGCGCCGTACCGCGTCGCCGCTGGCCGGCGCCGATACCATCAGACTCGCCGCCTGCAATATTCCTTCGCGATGAGCGCGCTCGACCGCTTCGTTGACTTCCGTCGACAAACCGTAATCGTCGGCGGAAACGATCAGGAGCTTAGACATTGGAGGGCCGTAAATTACCCTGGCAGAACCCCCGTATCCTCGCCTGCCGCCGTCTACGATTTAGCGCGGAGACTACCTACATCGATCGCTTGGTGCCCGTTTGACCGATCCTGCCCTAGCAGCAGCCGACACGTTCTGCCGCGCGTTGACCAAGGGCCACTACGAGAACTTCGTCGTGGCTTCGGGCCTCCTCAACCGCGTCATTAAGCGCGACCTTTCTCGCATATACGCCTACTGCCGGACGACCGACGATTTGGGTGACGAGAGCGAATCGCGCGACGCCGCACTCGCGCGCCTCGATCGCTGGGAAGGCGAAGTTCGCGCCACGTTTGCCGGCGCGACGCCGGTGCATCCCGTCCTCTTCGCCCTGCGCGAGACGCTCGCGCGCGTTCCCATGCCGGCGCAGCTGTTTCTGGACCTGATCGAAGCGAACCGGCAAGACCAGAGCACGTTTCGTTACGCGACGTGGCGAGAGCTCGAAGCCTACTGCATGCTTTCCGCCGCTCCGGTCGGACGCATGGTGCTGGCCGTGTTCGGCGTAACCGACCGGCGCGCTCCCGGACTCTCCGACGACGTTTGCATCGGCCTGCAGCTGGCCAATCACGCCCAGGACGTCAAACGCGACGCTGAAATCGGCCGGCGCTATTTGCTCGAGGAGGACCTGGCGACGGGAGGCGTTCCGGGCGCCGTGCGCGCGATGGTGCAGCGCGCGCGTGCGTTGCTGGCCGCCGGCCGGATGCTGGAGCCGCTGGTTCACGTCGCGTTGCGAATGCAGCTCTCGTTCTATCGCATGGGCGGCCTTGCGATCTGCGATGCGGTCGAACGCCTCGATTATCGTACCGACTTGTCGCGTCCGACCGTGAGCGATCGCGAAAAAGCCGCGATCCTGGTGCGTGGACTCTTCGGGGCTCTTCGGGTGCCCGGGAAGACAGCGTATGCCGGCAACGCTTAGCCTCAGCGACGCCGAGCGGTACTGTCGCGACATGGCGCGCCGCGACGCAAAGAACTTCTATTGGGGATTCATCTCGTTACCCTACGATCGCCGCGTGGCCATCTACGCTCTGTACGATTTTGCACGGCAGGTTGACGACGAGGCCGACGCGGCCGGGCACCTCCCGGACCTTCCGGGACGCCTGCGCCGCCACCGAGAGCGCGTATCGAGCTGCGAACGCGGAAACTACGACGACGATCCCGTGATGCAAGTACTGGCGACGACCGTGAAGCGCTACGCAATCCCCGAGGCCGAACTGCAAATGCTCATCGACGGCGTCGAAATGGATTTCACAAAGGTCCGCTACGAAACGTGGGACGAGCTGGCGTCGTATTGCAACCTCGTGGCCTCGATCGTCGGGCGGATGTGCGTTCGGATTTTCGGCTTCGAAGACGAGCGCGCCCTGGAACGTGCCGACGATCTCGGGATCGCGTTACAACTAACCAACATTCTGCGCGACGTCCGCGAAGACGCCGAAATGGGGCGCATCTATCTGCCGCTCGAAGACCTGCGCCGTTTCGGCGTCTCGCAAGAATCGCTCCTCTCAAGCAAACCGGGCCCGGGGTGGGACGAGCTGGTCGCGTTCGAAGTGCGGCGTGCACGCGAATACTTCGGACGCGGGTACGAAGTGCTGCGGTATATCGATCGCCGTCCCGCGGCTTGCGTGCAAACGATGGCGGGGATCTACGAACGGATTCTGGGCAAGATCGAGCGCGAGCCCGAATTGCCGCTTCACCGGCGGGCCGCGCTCTCGCGTGCTGAAAAGGTCGGCGTGATGCTGAAGGCGTGGCTGCCCGGGTAGCCGTCGTCGGCGCGGGCCTTGCCGGCCTCGCGGCGGCGGTCGAACTTCAAGAACTCGGTTTTTGCGTCGACGTCTTCGAACGTACCCGCTTGCTGGGCGGACGCGCGACGTCGTTCGAAGTTGCCGGCCGCGAGATCGACAACGGCCAGCACGTCTTTCTTCATTGCTGCGATCGATTTATTGCGTTCGTCGAACGTTTGGGCATGGGCTGGGCGCTTCACGAGCAGCCGCGCTTCGAGGCGTTGGTGTTGGCGCGCGGCGGCGCGATGAGCCGGCTGCGCGCGTCGGGCCTGCCCGCGCCTTTTCACTTGCTGTCGTTCGCGGGCTACCGGCACCTCGGTGTGGCGGAACGGGTGAGCGTCGCTCGCGCGCTGGCCTCCGCTGCGTCTACCCGCCACGCCGATCCGAACCTGACGTTCGCGCAGTGGCTGGACAAAAACGGCCAGAACGAACGGACGCGCCGCGCGTTTTGGGATCCGTTCTTCATTCCGGCGCTTAACGCGCCGTTCGACAAAGTCGGCGCGGCCGACGCGCTCTTCGTCCTCTCGACCGCTTTTCTAAGCGATGCGGGCGCCGCGCGGTTCGGCTTCTCGACGGTACCCCTCGAACGCGTCGCAGCGGCGGCGGCGGGCCGCGTTTCGACGGTGCATCGTTCAACCGCCGTACTCGCCGTCGAAGTAGAACGCGAGGCCGTCCATCTGCGTCTAACCGAAGACCGGCGCGTGGATTTTGACGCCGTCGTGCTCGCGGTTCCGCCACGAACGACCGCGAAACTGCTGGGGTCTCCGGAACGCTTCGACGTGCGCGGCCTGGACGCGTACGACCCGTATCCCATCGTCGACGTCCATCTGTGGCACGACCGCGGATCGCTCGGGTTCGATTTTGCCGCGGCGATCGATTCGCCGCTGCAGTGGATTTTCGAAAAGGAACCCGGCTACGTGTGTTGCAGCATCAGCGCGGCCGGCGACTATCTGACCGTCCCGACGAGCGAGTTGGAGCGAGTCGCTTGGAACGAGATGTGCGCTTACGTGCCGGCGCTGCGCGGCGGACGCGTGTTGCAGGCGGCGGCGACGCGAAACCCGGAGGCTACGTTCGTGCCGCGAGTCGGCGCGCCGAGAACCGCGCAGCGAACCTCGAGTCCCAAACTCGCGATCGCGGGCTCGTGGACCGACACCGGCTGGCCCGATACGATGGAGTCGGCGGTACGCAGCGGAATGAAAGCCGCCGAGTTGATCGCCGGTGCCTGACGCGCTCGATCGCAGCATCGCGTGGCTTCTGGCCGAGCAATCGCCGGACGGCTGGTGGAGCGGCGAGCTCGAAACCAACGTCACCATGACCGCGGAGCAGATCTTGCTTTACCGGTTCCTCGGCATCGACATCGGTGCCATACGAGACGCCGCGATCGCGCAAATGTTCGACGATCGGCGCGAAGACGGATCGTGGGCGCTGTACTACGACGGGCCGGCCGACTTGAGCACGACTATCGAAGCGTACGTCGCGCTTAGAGTGCTCGGCGTAAGCGCGGATCGGCCGGAGATGCGGCGCTCGCTGGACGTCGTTCGGCGGATGGGCGGCCTGGTCGAGGCGCGCGTCTTTACCAAGATCTGGCTCGCGCTCTTCGGCATCTATCCTTGGGACGGCATCCCTTCGCTGCCTCCCGAGATCGTCTACTTCCCGACGTGGATGCCGTTCAATCTTTACGACTTCGCGTGCTGGGCGCGCGGCACGGTAGCGCCGCTAACCATCGTCGTTTCGATGCGCCCGGTCCGCGAGCTCGGCGTGGACGTAGGCGAGATCGTCAACGACGGAACCCACGCGGCAATGCGCCGCGTCCCGGGGTCCGGCTGGATGTGGTGGCTCGATAAGATCCTGAAGATCTACGATCGCCTCGAGCCCAATCCACTTCGGACGAAGGCTCGCCGCAAGGTAACCGACTGGATCGTGGCGCGGCAGGAAGCCGACGGAAGTTGGGGCGGCATCCAGCCGCCGTGGGTGTACTCGCTGTTGGCCCTCGATCTGATGGGTTACGGTCCCGATCATCCGGTCGTACGCAAAGCCGTCGACGGATTCGATCGATTCGTCATCAAGGACGAGCGAGGCTGGCGACTGCAAGCGTGCATGTCGCCGGTATGGGATACGGCCTGGGCGTTGCGCGCGCTCGCGCTTGCCGGTTTCGAGCGGGAGCACCCGGCCATGCGCAGCGCGGTCGATTGGTTGCTGCGCGAACAGATTTCCGCGGACGCGCCGGGCGATTGGCGCGTGCGCTCGGATTTTCGCGACGGAAACGGTTGGGCGTTTGAGTTCGACAACGATGCATATCCGGACATCGACGACACCGCCGTCGTGGTGTTATCGCTGCTCGAAGCCGCGCGGACGGACGTTGCCGGCGATGCGATACGGGCCGGGACCGATTGGACGCTTGCGATGCGTTCGCAAAACGGCGCGTGGGCGGCGTTCGACCGCGACAACACGCGGGAATTGCTCTACCGCATGCCGTTTGCCGACTTCGGGGCCTTGATCGACCCGCCGTCGGAGGACGTGACGGCGCACGTGCTCGAGATGCTGAGCGCGCTTGGACGCGGCGCGCCCGATCCGCTGGTCGCCGCCGGGCTGTCCTACCTGCGCGAAACGCAGCGGGCCGACGGATCGTGGTGGGGCCGCTGGGGCGTCAACTTCGTGTACGGCACGTGGTGCGCGATTTCCGCATTAGGCGCCCTGGGCGCCGGCCGCGATATGATCGACCGCGGCGCGGGTTGGCTGATCGCCAAACAAAACCAGGACGGCGGCTGGGGCGAAACGTGCCATTCCTACGTGGACGAGTCGTTTGCCGGGATCGGCGCGAGCACGCCCTCGCAGACCGCCTGGGCGGTCAACGCGCTGCAGATCGCCGGCCTCGGAGAACACCCGGCCACGCGGCGCGGCGTCGCGTATCTCAAGGATAGCCAACGTCCGGATGGAACATGGACGGAACCGCATTTCACGGGAACCGGGTTCCCGCGTCACTTCTACATTAACTATCATTTGTACCGGCATGTCTTTCCGATGATGGCCTTGGCGAAGGCGCGACAATTGGAAAGCGATAACCGCGACGAATCGTCCACCTCCGAAAAAGTGAGATTACCCTGAGTTCGTTAAAAGAAAAATTGACCGTCGGCGGCTACATCTTTACCAAGAAGCTCAAGGGAGAGCGGAAATATCCGCTCGTCCTGGAGTTGGAGCCGCTCTTGCAGTGTAACCTGGCCTGTGCGGGCTGCGGAAAAATCCAGCATCCGACCGACGTACTCCGCAAGCGATTGAGTCTCGAGGAATGCATCGCGGCCGTCGAGGAATGCGGCGCTCCGTGCGTTTCGATCGCAGGCGGCGAGCCGCTGATCCACGACGAAATGCCGCAGATCGTGGCCGAGTTGGTCAAGCGTAAGAAGTTTGTATTCCTCTGCACGAACGCACTCTTGCTCGAGAAGAAAATCGACCTGTTCTCGCCGTCGCCGTATTTTGCTTGGATGATTCATCTCGACGGCCTCAAAGCCGGACACGACGCCTCGGTTTGCCGGGAAGGCGTCTTCGACAAAGCCATCTCCGCGATTAAGGTCGCCAAGGCAAAGGGCTTCACGGTAAACACCAACACGACGTTCTTCGGCAAGGACGACGCCGAATCGATCCGCGCGGTCCTCGACTATCTCAACAACGATTTAAAAGTCGATATGATGCAAATCTCGCCGGGCTACGCTTACGAAAAGGCTCCCGATCAAGAGAACTTTCTCGGCGTTAAGCGTACCCGGGAAATTTTCCGAAAAGCGTTCGCGGGCGGCAAGCGCAAGGAATGGCGCCTCAATCACAGCCCGCTCTACCTCGACTTCCTTGAAGGCAAAGTGGACTTCGAGTGCACGCCGTGGGGGATACCGTGTTACACGGTATTCGGCTGGCAGCGTCCGTGCTATCTCATGAGCGACGCACCGTACGCCAAGACGTATAAGGAACTCATCGAAGAAACCGACTGGGAGAAATACGGCCGCGGCAAGCATCCGAGCTGTAACAATTGCATGGCGCACTGCGGATACGAGCCGACGGCGGTCATTCGAACGACCGGGTCCGTCCACGAGTCGATTCGCGCGGCGCTTGGAACGAGCTGACCGGGTCTTCCTCACCGGAGCGTCCGGCTTCGTCGGGCATCACGTGTTGCGCGCCCTACTCGCATCGGGATATTCCGTGCGCGCGCTGGCCCGCTCGCCGCTTGAGGCATCCGACGAGTGCGAGATCGTTACCGGCGACTTACGGCGGCCGGGTACGCTCGCGCGATCTCTGGACGGATGCCGCTATCTCGTGCATTGCGCCGCTCTCTATTCGTTCGCCCCGCGCGATCGCGAAGATATCGTGCGCGTGAACGTAACCGGGACCGAAGGGTTACTCGCCGCGGCACATCTCGCGGGAGTCGAACGCGCTGTCGTAACGTCGAGCTCCGCCGCGGTCGGTCACGAACGCGACGGCCGCGCGCCTGACGAGCAGGACTACCCGGCGTACCACCCGATCGACCCGGCTCGCGCCGGATATCACGACTCGAAATTGCTGCAGGAGCGCGCCGCATTCGCAAGCCGCGTACCGGCGATCGCAGTCTTGCCCACGGCTCCCGTCGGGGAGAACGACTGGAAACCGACGCCGACCGGCGCGATGATCGTGGACTTCATGCGCGGCAAGATGATCGCGCGTCCGCCTGCGGACGGCGGCATGAACCTGGTCGACGTGGAGCAAGTCGCCGAGGCGCACGTTGCGGCCCTGCGGCACGGGCGACCCGGCGCGCGCTACCTGGTCGCCGGCGAGAACCGCTCGTTCGACGCGATTTGGGATCTCCTAGCGAGTCTCACCGGTCGCAAAGCGCCGAGCGCACGCGCGCCGGTGCCGCTGATGTTTGCCGCGGCATGGCTGGACGATGCGCGGTGCCGCCTGACCGGCGCGACGCCGTTCGTTCCGCTCGAGGGCGTCAAGATGTCGCGCGAGCGCATGTACGTCGATGCGGCGAAATCGCAGCACGAGCTCGGCGTAGCACCGCGGGACGTGCGCGACGCGCTGGCGCGTTCGGTGGCATGGTATCGCGAGCGTGGATACGCCGCCTGACGAAATCGCCGTGGTCGCTGCCACGAGTCTGGAGGCACGGGCGGTTCGACGGCACGTTCGCGGCGTGCGCGTCGTTGAATCGGGCATCGGGCTAGCGCTACTGCAGCCGGGCGAATCGTTCCGCGTTGCCATCGAGCTGCGGTCTCGCCGGCGGCCTCGGCGATCTTCCGACCGGAACGATTCTTATACCCGATGACGCGTGCACGGCGCAAGGCGCGTGGCGCACGTGCGACCGCGAATGGACCGGGCGCCTGCGCGACGCCGCCCGCGCGCTAGGTCACGAGTGCGTCGCCGCCCCGCTGTTGACGAGCGATACGCTGATCACGGGAAACGAACGCAGCGTGTGGGCGCGCAAGGGATTCGCGGGCGCTGACATGGAGACGGCGTGGATTGCCACGGATCGACTGGCGGCCGTGCGCGTCGTCCTCGATACGCCGGACAGAGAGCTCTCGCCCGAATGGCTCGATCCGGCGCGCGCGCTTCTTCGCCCGCGGAACTGGCGACAGGCGTTGTGGCTAGCACGTGAGGGCCCCCGCTGCGCGGACCTCGCGGCACGCATCGTCGCCGTCGCGCTACGCGAGACGATCGAGCCGCGCCAGAGACGTTGAGCGCCGCCGGCGCAGGGCAAGCCCTCGGAAGGCCGGAAGGCGTTCCGAATCCGACGGACCTGCTAACCGGCCCCGAAAATCGCTCTCTCTTGGAGTGTGCACCATGCGCTGGTTTCTCGGCATATCGATGGGTTTTATCTCGGCACTCATCATCGCTCTCATCGGGGGAATGACGTTCGGAGGTAAGGGCGACGCCGCGTCGGGCCTGGCAATTCTCGGCTTTCTCGTCGGATGGCCGCTCTCGGTCTTCCTTTTCATGCGAAAGGCGCCGACCCCGGCCCGCGTCGCGTCGCGCGCTTTCCTAACCGGCGCGATCGAATGGCTGGTCGTGATTTTTGCCGGCTATCTGATGGTCGTGCAGTCCAACGCGCGGCTCGAGTCGGGCAAATATGGAGGGTACGCCGGCATAGCGTCGGGCGCCACCGCCGAAAGCGGTACGATCATGGCGTTCATCGTGGTCGCGTCCCTGATTCTTAGCGGGATCTGCCTCATCGGCTACTTCATCACCAAGAACGTAGCCAAACGCGAAGGTGCCGTCGCCATCCACGCGGTCGCCGACCAGCCCTTGCCGCGCGTTTCAGCTGGTGCTTTCCTGGGACGCGCTCACGGCGATCTCGACGGCGGCATCCGCAATCGTGATAGCCGCGACCGTCCTGGTCGGATACCGGCAAATTCGTCTCGCGGGCGACCAACTCCAAAACCTTCGCCAAGCGACGCAGCTCGACGGCACGATGCAAGTGTTCGCCGAGCTCGAAACGCCCGAGTTTCGTGCGGCGCGCCTATTCGTCGAGAACGATCTGGCGGCGCGCATGCAGGACGCGCGCTTCCGAGAAGAATTACTGCTGCCGTTTCACGGGCTCGACGAAACCGAACACAAGGAACTTCTCGTCTCCCAAACGTTTGAGAAAATCGGGACCTATGCCCGGCACGGACTCCTCGATACGGTTCTCATTGCCGATTATTGCGGGCCTTTGATTCGCGAGATGTGGCAAAAACTGGAAGCATGCGGATACTTTGCCTTACGCCGAAAGAACAACCCTTACTCCATGGAGAACTTCGAGTATCTCTACGATGCCGCGATGGATTGGTACGACAACGACGACCCGCCGTTTCGAACGAGTCGCCGGCCGCCGGAACGCACCGGCTAATGAGCCGCCGCTTCCGCGTGCTCTTGGCGAGCATGCCGTTTGGCCCGCTCCTCTCTCCGTCCATAGCGCTGGGGCTCCTATCTGCCGCACTAACGCGCGACGGCATAAGCAACCGCGCGCGCTACTTTACGATCGATTTCGCGAAGCGCATCGGAGTCGATCGCTATGCAACCGTTTCCGAGGGAAAGCCCGCGAGCCATTTGCTCTTTGGAGAGTGGCTGTTTCGTGAAGCGTTATTCGGAACGCCGGACGCGCAACGGGACGATGCCTACTACCGTCTCTTGGAAACGCATCGATGCTTCGATTCCTCCGTGGACGGTGCGTCGAGAACTTGGCGTACCGTCGAAGAGTTTATCCGGGAGGCCGAGGCGATTCGCGTTCACGTCGAACCGTTCTTGCACGAAGCGACCTCGGAAGTGCTGCGTTTTAAGCCCGCGATCCTCGGCTTCACCAGCGTCTTTCAGCAGCACGTGGCGTCTCTTGCTCTCGCAAAGCGGGTGAAAGCCGCAGCACCGGATACCGTCATCGTTTTCGGCGGCGCCAACTGCGAGGACATCATGGGGCGCGAGCTCCTCAATCAGTTTCCGCAGGTCGACTTCGTCGTCTCGGGCGAGGGCGACGTAGCGTTCCCGGCTCTCGTCCGAGCGATCCGCTCGGGCGAAACGGCCATCATCCCGGGCGTCTTGTGTCGCGCCGGCCCGGATGCCGCCGAGGCACCGGCGCCGGTCGTGAGTTTGGACGCTTTGCCGGTTCCCGCGTACGGCGACTACTTTGCCCAATGGGCGGCCGCGTTTCCGCGCACGCAAGGCCAGTGCATACCCTTCGAAACGTCGCGCGGTTGCTGGTGGGGCGCAAAGCACCACTGCACGTTTTGCGGGCTCAACGGCACGACGATGGCGTTTCGCAGCAAATCCGCAAGCCGCGCCATGGACGAGCTGAAGTCCCTCACCGCGTCCTACCCCGATCTTCCCGTATCGGTCGTGGACAACATCCTCGACATGCACTACTTTAGTGACTTTATCCCATCGCTGGCCGCGCTGGAGAAGCCGGTCGCACTGTTCTACGAGGTGAAAGCCAACCTAACGAAAGCGCACGTCCGCGCGCTACGCGAGGCTAACGTCTTGGAAATACAGCCGGGAATCGAGAGCTTGCACGATTCGGTGCTTCGCCTCATGAGAAAAGGCGTCTCGGCTTTGCAGAACCTGCAGCTCTTGAAGTGGTGTTGCGAGCTCGGCGTTCGCCCGCACTGGAATCTCATCTTCGGCTTTCCCGGTGAGGACCCCGACGCGTACGCCGAAATGGCGCAACTGATTCCGCAGATACGGCATCTCGAACCTCCGAGCACGTATTCGGCCATGCGTCTCGACCGTTTCAGCCCGAATTTTAACGAGCCCGGCGCCTTCGGACTTCGAGACGTGAAGCCATACGAATCCTACGATATCGTCTACGATTCTCTGAGCGAGAACGCGCGACGCAACCTCGCCTACTACTTCGACTTCCGGTATGGCTCGCCTCAGGACGTCGAAGGATATACCGGAGCGTTGCGCGAGGCCCTCGAAGATTGGCAGCATAAACGCCGGGAATACGCCTTTTTCTTCATAGAAAAGGGCGAACGCATCGTCTTGTTCGACTTGCGGCAGACCGAGCCGCGCATCTTAGCGCTCGATCCGGTGCGTTCGGCAATCTATCGCTTCTGCGACTCGGCGAAGAGCGCCGATCAAATTGCCGCGGCCTTTGCTGCGCCCGGCATGTCCGGGACGACCGTTCGCGACGACTTGGAACGTCTGGTGCGGGAGGGAGCGCTGATCGCCTCGCAAGGCCGCTATCTTAGCCTGGCGGTAAGGGCCGATGGGTACTCCCCAAGCGCCGAAGCCCTCACGCGGCTTCTCGAGTATTTCGAGAAGAATGGGGAGGAACGTAAGGAAGGCGAACTAGCGATACCCTTACGAGAATTTACGTCCCAGGCGCGCTAACGATCGAAACATTGGAGGGAGCCATGAGCCAGCACGAAGTCCGAGTCCGCATCACCGAGGGGCTTTCCGCTCACGATTTTGCAATCGAGGACGGTAAGCTCGTTATCAAGAGCAAATCATTCGCGGCGCTGGTCAAGAAGCAACTCGAGGAAGCCGGCGGCACCACCCCGACATCGATAATACACGTTGCCGTGGAAGCGAAAATCATTCACAAGTGAGGTCGCCGACGGCAAGTGCGATGGCGTCGCGCGGCTTTAGCCGCGCCCCCTCCTTCGTGCGCGCGGCGAGGTTTCCCGGCAACAATTCCGTGTTTAGAATCGCTCGCAGGCGATCGTACGTCGTCCGTTCGGTGAATTCGCGCTTATAGCCGTGCCGCCGAAGCGTGGCGTCGGCGTAGCCCTCGAGTGTAGCCGCGCGCGAAAGATCTCCGCGCAAGGCAACGACGAGTGCGACGTGCTCGATGCCGACGGCGGTGTAGGCGCGGTTCGGCTCGGACCCGGCGTGGATTTCGATCGCTTCGCGCGCCGCCGCTTCGGCGCCGGCAAGGTCCCCTTCCGCGACCAGATAGCCGGCCAGATTATCGAGCATCGTCGCGAGCATGGCCTTACCGGCGCCGGCGCGCGCCGCCGAAAGCGCGCGACGCGTAATGTCGATCGCGCGCGGCGTCTCACGCCGCGCATGTTCGGATTCGGCGAGACTCGCGGCCATCGAGAGTTCGGCGTGGGAATTACCGTGTGCGCGATGCTCGGCGAGCAATTCTTCGTACATCCGTGCCGCGCCGTCTGGGTCCCCGCCCAAGAAGCTCAGTCGTGCACGCGCCTGAAGGAGATCCAAACGAAGCGCGGTCGGAGCATCCGAGATCGCCTCAGCTTCGGCCAATGCCTTTTCCGCGTCGTCGAAGCGGTGAGGCAGCATGCTCGTCGACGCGTAGATCTCCAACGCCCAGCCGAGCGTCGCACCGTCGCCGCTTTCCCGCGCATGTGCGACCGCGCGAATCGCGACCTCGAGCCCGCGATCGCGCAGCAGCGCATAGTCGAGCAGCCGCGGCAACGTCGTCGAGAGCCGGGCGAGCAGCAACGACTCGGTCTCGGGAAGCGCCGCGAGATATCCCTCGATTCGCGCAATTCCTTCGGCGTCTAGTCCGACGCTGGTCCACGCGTCGCCGATTGCCGCGAGCAGCGCGGCGCCGTCCCGCACGTCCCCCCGCATCAGCGCCCCGTCGAGCGCCGCCCGCGCGTCTTCCAGTTCGACTCCAAATGCTTCGTAGATTTCGGATCGCCGAGCGGTGCGCTCGGCGCGCGCGTGCAACTCTGCGAAGTAGGATCGCAGGTAATATAGATGGCGCTGCGCCGCGGACTCGGCCTCGCCCGCTTCTTCGAGTTTTTCCAGGGCATAGGCGCGCGTCGACTCCAGCAGGCCGTAACGCAACGAGTCGCCCTTCGGTTCGGCTTGCACAAGGGATTTGTCCACGAGCGAGGCGAGCACGTCGAAGACGTCGACCTCGTCCAGATCGTCGCCGCGCCCGACCGCAAGGGCTCCCTCCATCGCAAAGCCGTTCATGAAAATCCCTAGCCTGCGAAAGAGCGCGCGCTCGCGCTGGTCGAGAAGGTCGTGACTCCAGTCGAACAGGGCGCGCAAGGTCTGGTGGCGCGGTAGAACGTCGCGACTACCGCCCGTGAGCACGCGGAAGCGTTCGTCGAGAAGCTTGCTGAGCTGGCGCGGACTTAGCAACTTTACGCGGGAAGCGGCCAGCTCGATCGCAAGGGGAATTCCATCGAGCCGCCGGCAGATGTCTGCGACGACCGGAGCGTTTTCATCCGTCAGTTGGAATCGATTGTCGGCGGCACGGGCGCGCTCGACGAAGAGTCCGATCGCGGCAAAGCGCTCGGCTTCGATCGCCCCCAGGTGCTGCGAGCTGGCCGCGTTCGGGAAGGAAAGGGAGGGCACGCGAAAGGTGGCCTCACCCGCGATCTTGAGTGCCTGGCGGCTCGATGCGACGATCTTAACGCCGGGGCATCCGCGCAAGATCGCCGCGATCAACCGCGCCGCGGCCTCGACTACTTGTTCGCAGTTGTCGAAGACGAGCAGCGCGCGTTTCGCTTGTAACGCCCGCACCAAATTCTTTGCCGGATCGCCCTCGCCCGGCAGCGCGATCCTAAGCGCCTGCGCGACGGCGGGAACGACGTAGTCGCCGCTGGACAGGGGCGCAAGTTCCACGAACCACACGCCGTCGCCCGACCCCTCGAGCATGCTCGCGGCGACTTGCAACGACGCGCGAGTCTTGCCGATTCCACCCGAGCCGATGAGCGTTACGAGCCTATGTTTCCGGATCAACGCCGTTATCTCGGCGATTTCCGAATCGAGGCCGACAAACGGCGTCAGCACGTGCGGCAAGTTGTTCGGCAGCGAATCGAGCGAACGCAACGGCGGGAAATCGAGCGCCAGACCGGGCGCAACGAGTTGGTAGACGCGCTCGGGGCGAGCGAGGTCCCGCAAACGATGTTCGCCCAGGTCGCGCAGACTCGCTTCCGGAGGAAGGTCGCCCAACACCAAGTCCGTCGTCGCGCTCGAGACCAGGACTTGCCCGCCGTGCCCGATCGCGAGCAAACGCGCCACGCGGTTCACCGCGGCTCCGAAGTAATCGCCGTTCCGCTCGTCGGCGGTGCCCGTGTGTACCGCCGCGCGTACCCTCAGCCCGCTGGTCTCATCGTCGAGCGCAAGTTCCCGCTGGGCGGCAAGCGTTGCATTCACGGCGTCCTCGGGGCGGCCGAACGCCGCGCAGAATGCATCGCCGATGGTTTTGAAGACATGGCCGCGATGCGAAACGAAGGCGGAGCGCACGATGTCGTCGTGCCGCCGGACCGCCCGTTCCATCGAAGGACGGTTCCGTTCCCACCGCTCCGTGCTGCCCTCTATATCGGTAAAGACGAAGGTTACGGTCCCGGTCGGGAGCACGCCTCGGGGCGCTTGAGGAGGCATCGCGCTCATGGAACGCCATTCGCTCACGCGGCGCCCCTCCCCGCCGTTATTCGCGGCCATCTAGGTTCCCACGAGCGGGCGGCGCGAATGTCCGTCTTCATGACGTCCGGGCCCTTCACTCGCTTTCTCTCCTCGAGCGTTGTAACGTTGGCGCTCGCCGCTTGCGCAACTCCGGTTCCGAACGCGCCGCGAACCGCGCCGTCGAGCTCCGTTGAGAGCGGGCGTCACGACAAAGTCCTCGCGAACGAAAAGGGCAGCGTGTCGTACAAGCCGCCGGATCGCGCGCAAAGCGCTCTTGCGCTCCACGCGATGATTTCGCTGGACGATGGCGACTACGCGATTACCGGCGCTTCATCGACGGGCGCGATAACGCTGCCCGATTCGTCGGTGATATCGATCGGTGAGGACACGACGATCCAACTTGCCTCCTTCAATCAAGTGCAGGGCACGTCCGCAACGTTCGTGTTGGATAATGGCGCCACGCGCTTTTCCATTCACCATCCGCAGGGCGCGACGGCGAACTATCGCTTCGAAACTCCAACCGGGACCATCGCCGTGCGCGGCACCGAGGGCGACATTGCGGTCGAGCACGACCGGATGCAGGTCAACGTATACGAGCTCACCGACCCGGCGCTGCCCGTAACCGTGACGCTCAAGAGCGGAAAAAAGTATGCGGTTACCCCCGGCAAAACGCTCGCAACGCACGTCGAGCGCGGGCGTCCCGTCGTCGAGGTCCACGATCTCTCCCGAATGGCGATGACGCGGTTTAACCGCCAGTTCGGACAACCGCGCGGCGTCACGCCTGAAGGTAAGCCGCGCCACTTCGAGACCAAACCTCCGCAGCATCCCAAGCCGCCGGAACACGAACATCTGCATCCGAGGCCATCGCCGCATCCGAAACCGTCACCGCACGACAAATCGGAACCGCATTCCAAGTCCACGCCTCACCCGAAGACGACGCCGCATCCAAAGTCCTCGCCACATGCAAAAGAAACGCTACATCCGAAAGCGACGCCACGTCCAAAGGCGTCGCCCCATGCGAAAGAAACGCCGCATCCCACGTCCACGGCTCATCCGAGAGCCAAGCCGACGCCGCACGCGAAGGCCAAGGTCGTTCCACATCCGAGATATACGCCGCATCCAAGGCATACGCCGCATTCGAAGCCCACGGAACGTCCGCAAAGGCGGGAGTACGGTCCGGGCACGCGACCGCCGCATCTCGGCCGCGAGCGTTAGGCGGCGGACTAAGGTCCCTCTGCCGGGGCAATTAGGTAAGAAATCGGAGCGCTTGGATTCACGCCAATCCTAACGTGGATATGTTCTCATAGCGGTACTAGCCGATCGCGTGCATCGTTCGACGATCCCGCGATTTGCTTTTAGCTAGGGGCCGCATGCGATTTCTGGTCGTTCTGCTCTTGGGGGCCGCGCTCTTCACTGGCTGCGCTCAGGGCGGCGTCATTCCCGCCGGATCGACTGCGGCGCCGCAAAGCGACGCGCGAACCGCACAGGCGCCGCTGATTGGGCGATCGCCCAAGCGGCGCTACGACACGCGCCTGCTACCGGCCGGCTTTACGCCCATGGCGGTGATGAAAGACGGACAGATTCCCGGCTACCGCGGAAACGAAGCCGCCATCGTAACCGCGATGCGACCCGACGCCGTGAAGCTGTTAGGCATGCTTCCGGGATACTCGGCTTCGGTCGCAACCAGCGTAAACGCCTCGGGTGTTGCCGTGGGTTATGCGACCAACGATCCCTTCAAGGATCTGCGAGCGCTTGAGTTTTCCGGCGGGAAGGTGATCGACTTAAAGGGGCACAACTACGGGCCGCTTTTCGTACACGAAGAAAACCGAGCCAACAGCATCAACGATTCGGGAACGATCGTCGGCAGCGAGCTGATCGGCGCCGACAGCAACGTACTCGAATTTTTTATCCTCGGTCGAGAGGCCGTTCAAGCTCCGAATGGCGCCGACTGTTCACCACCGGTTATCAACAACGCTGGTGAGTACGTCGCGCAAGGCGGCGGCGGTGGCGTCTGCACGAACATTCCGGCGCTTTCGGGCCAAACGTTCTATTCGGCTCCTTGGATCGACGAAGCCGGCGACGTCGTCGGAACCACGGGATACAACGAGCCGTTCCCGGCGATCGCGCTGCTTCATCGCGGTGCCGTCACCGTGATCCCGACGCCGCAAGGCGTTGACGATAACCCCAGCGCGGTCGATGAAGTAAACGGGGTGGTCGAGTTCGTGGGCCCGTCGGACCCCGAGACCGCCTACGTTTACGAACATGGCAAATTTACAGAACTTGCGGACCTTACGGGAGCCGGCTCTCCTTCACTCGTCAACGCAATCGGCCTCGACGATGCCGGCGACATCGTTGCGCGAGAGGCGAGCGGACCGTGGGTTCTGTTAACGCCGATCGACGACGGCGCGATACGGTGGAATCACGGAGGTGGGATGTAAGGTGCTTCGCCGTCGCCCGTCCCGCTCTAAGGAGCCGCGCCTGGAAATGCGTAACCGGCCTCCAAAATGACCGTGGGGTTAGTGAAGCTCCCGCTGAAGACGTACGTCGTGAACTGCCACTGCTTGTGGGAGACGCCGAGGAAGGCACCCGGCTGTACGTAAAGGCTGCTGCCGAACGCCTTCGTGTGCTGCGTTACGGCTCCAAAGTCGAGCCAATTCGCCGGCGAGTACGTGAGTTGAAGCCAGCTGTAATAAAAGTTCTCGGACTTGTGCGACGGGTTGTACACGTACTCGTTCGATATCGAGAGGTCGATCTTCTTGTACGCAAGCGAGGCCTCACAGCCCGGTGCAATCCCGGTCGTTCGGCCAAAGACGCCGCCGATCATCGGCGTGACGTTCAACAGCAGTTTCTTGCCGGCGCTGAAATTATAACCCGCCCACACCGAGGCCGTGTCGAGGTTCTCGTAGTTGTAGCGGCCTTCGAGGTGTAGCCAGGAGCGGTCCGCCGTGAATATCGGCGTCGCGTAGTTCGTCTCGTCGGCGGCGAAATAGCCGTCGAGCGTAACCGAGTAAGCCCACGGGTTCGTGGCCGCCGGTGGCGCCTTACCTTGTGCGCTACCTACCGCGGCCGGCGCCGAGCCGAATCCGCTCAAGAAGAGAGCGCAAGCGAACGCAACGGCTCTTTGGCTGCCTATCACTGCCGCGATATTCCGTACCACGGCTAGAAGTCATCGTTGTTTTTTCGCTAGTTATCGGGAGCGAACTCGGCGCGGAAGATGTACGTACCTGGCGACGGCACACAATTCACGAGTTGCGGTTTGTACGATGAGTCGCGTGCCGCTCGTAGCGCGGCTTGGTCTACGAGGCCATTTCCGGAGCTCTGCGAGATGCGTGCGTCCGACACGCTGCCGGACGCATCGATCGTGACGGCCACCAGAACCGCTACCTTGCCGAGGCCGATGCCGCCGACGGAGTCGGGATATTCCGGAGAGACGACGTTGGATGCCACGGCATCGCGGTTCGGGTCCGGACAAGACGGCGTCTGGGTCGGATTCGAAACCTCGGTATTCGGAACGGTCGTGACCACACCGGTACCTGCATGCGGGGATACATTTGAGGGCACGCGATCCGGCGGTCCGACGTTGGGAGCGACCGTGCGCGGCACGCGAACCGGCAAAGAATGCGACGCAACGTTTTGCTGCGTCAGGTGGCGAGCCTGCGGCTTCGGCGGAGCCGGCGTTACGATCCGGACCGGCGGCCGCGGACGATCGAACGTTATCGGCACCGGCGAGTCGTCCTCTCTGATTCTTGCTTGATTTGGAAAGATCGGCGTCGCCAGCGCGTGCAAAACGAGCGATAGCGCCAGCGCACACCAGAGCAGGTTGCGAACGCGCTCTCCCGTGGTCAGCATAGGCGGCTGATAGCGACTCGTGATCATGGTGCCTGCATAACGCTACGCTCGAGCACCGTGTGACGCGGCTTTAAGCGCGCTCTAATTTAAGCACGTTCTAAGGCTGGCGGCGTAACCTGGAGACGTACTTTGGAATAGGAGTTTCTATGATGCAGCGTTCCGTCGTCGGGAATATCTACGGTTACATCGTTTGCCTGCTCGCCATCGTCATCGCCATCCATAGCGCGGTCGGCATCGTGAACGGCGTTTTCGGTATCGCAAGTCCGGAGACGTTCCACCAACGCGGGCCGATGATGGGGATGCGGGGTTGGGGCGACGCCCGTTCGGGACAAAAGAGCGTTAATTCGTCTTTCTTCATCCGCGGCAATCGCGGCGGGATCGCGCAAGGCACTTTACCGATGCCCGGCATTGGCTCTATGCCTGGGAATTTCGGGGACCGGCGAGCGTCGATGGTCGCACGCGCTCGCCTGCAGGCGATACGCGGGCTCGTCGTCAGCTTGGTCCTACTCGCCATCGCCGCGGCGCTCTTCCGCTGGCACTGGCGGTGGCTTCAGAACCCGCAGCCGGCATAAGGGTCTCCGAAAACGGGCAAGAACGCTCGCGCCCACGGGGATAGGGCGCGGCTTCCGATCGCAAGCATCGTTTGAGCACGGATAAGCCGAATCGGTGAGAGGCACGAAGGGAGGCGCCCCTGTCCGATATCGACATCCAGTTCCCGTGGTGGGCCGACGTTCTTATCGTCCTCATCTACGCGTTCTGGCCGCTGACGATCGCCATAGCCGGCGCAGCGTTCTGGGTGTGGGTCGCGCGGACGTCGCGAGTGGCCTGGATCGTCGGGATGGCGATCGCCATCCCGTGGACTCTTAGCGCCGGGGCGAACCTCTATTTTCGGATTAGCGAGGCGCGCTCCCATGCGGCCGGCGTCGCGTACGACAGCGCGCATCGGCGCGTACTCGCGAGCGATACCATCGTGGACGGGATGCATCTTCCGGCGGGGACGGTCGTCGTAACGGACGACGCCTTCCACCTCTCCTCGCTGGAGCTCCCCAAACCGACCGTGCTTTTCGGCGTCCCGCTGTCGGGCACGGTAACGTTGCAAAACGCGAAGCTCGATGGAAGCGAGACGTTGGAACGCGATGCTACGATCGACGGTTTACCGTGCGCGGCCGACGGCGGCGTCTCGTTCGGCGGCGGGCAGCTCTCCAATTGCCGCCTTGTCCGCCCAACCACGATCCGGGGCGTCCCGTGCCGCGGCTACGTCGACATCCAAGCGGATTTCCTTGGCTGCGAGCTCGCAGAACCGTATCGCCGTTACGGCCAGACGTGGTACGAGGGCACCGACGCCCGCGGCAGCGACGCGTACTTCACCTTTACGATCGGCGCCCGGCCTTCCACGCTGCGCGTCTTCGGATCGCCGCTGTCGCCAGGCACGATGGTCGTCTACGGCAATGGATCGATCGCCATGATAAGCCCGAGCGCGCCGCTCCATTATCGCGGTTGCGCGATTACTCACATCGAACGGCGCGACGGCGTCATGACGGCCGACGTAGACGGCCGTTGCTCCCTACCCTCGCTCGCAAACGGCCGCGTGTCGGTACCCAACGTCTAGGCGCCTACCTTCCGCGAACGGCGGGATAGTGCCGGCGCGGCATAGGCGCGCGAATCTGGGCCGGACGAGGCAGCGCGACTTGGCGCGCGGTGGCGACGATGCGATAATCGAATGCCAACGTTGCCGTTCCGCGATGCAGCTCGCGCACCGTGAATCCCGTACCGGTCTTTCCGGTCACGTAGAGTCCGTTACAATCGCCTTCGGGCGTGACGAACACGTGATAGGATTGCGATGGATCCATCGCTTTGGCAAGTGATGCGTCGAGCGCCACGAACGCCCGGCCCTCCACGAGCTGCGCCTCGCCGACGCGCTCGACCGACCGAGCCGGCGCGGAACGGCCGCTGCTCAGTTGCGGCGTAACGCACGTGCCGGGAAGCTGGTCGCACGATTGCCCATCGAGAGAACCATAGCTGATGTCACCGTCAACCACCAAACTTCCCAAGAGAACCATGTTACCGTACGCGTCCAGCGACATCACGGGCTGAGAACCGTTCGTGGCGATGATTTCCATTCCGCGGGGCGACGCACTCTGGCCCGGCGCCGATAGTGACAGCGCGGGAGAGGCTGCGGGGCAGAATGCCCATTCGCTCGTGTTGGTGCACGCAACGGCACTTTGCGTTTCACCGAACAGCCCCACCGCGCTTGAGGAATACCCCTCGACGCCCCAGCCGTTACTAGAGTTGCCGTAAACGCCGATTCCGTAGGTCGAATTTCCCAGCACGCCCGCGTTCGCGTTGCCCTTGTCGGTTGAGTTGTCGTCGCCCTCGACGCCGTTCGCGGCGCCGCCTTCGCCGCTTGCGAACGTCGTCGTCCCGAGGACGCCGTCTGCATTCGGCGATGCTCCACGGACGCCGGGACCCGTGGTCGACACGCCGAGTACGCCGGAGCCGCTTCTGCTGTTGTAGCCGTAGACGCCGGCGCCCCCCGGCGAAAATCCGTAGACGCCGTAAGACGTAGCGCTGGTGGAACCGGAGTGGCCGTACAAGCCGGAGCCGCTGCCGTCGGTGATGCCTTCGACGCCGTATCCGTTTACCGTATTGGTGCCGGCGATGATGACGCCGTTGGTATAGGACCCTGAGTCGTTGATGATCGGGGCCGTGAGGTTCGGCGAAAGGTTCGCCTTACCCAGAGCAACGAGCGGCTCGGGCAGCGGTCCGGGGATGGATCCGGGCGCACCGCTTGCAGACGCCGCGATGCCCGCGGATTGGGGAACGAAAGCGCTTTGCGCACCCCCGCCGTACTGCTGGGACGTGGGAGCGGCGCCGCCGCCCGAACACGCGGAAAACAAGAGCACGGCCGCGGAAATCGAGAAAATGCGTGGGAGACCCCGAGCGATCATAAAACCAGATCCTCCGATATCCAAAAAGACGTTAGATAATGCACCGTGCGGCGACCGCATTCCCGCGACGGCTCCGTCGGAGTTTGGCACAAGGCGCTTTTCGAAACCTCGGCAATCGCATCGAGGTAGATCGTGCGTATCTGCATCGTCCGGTGAAGAGGGCTAGCGCATGGCCGCCGTCGGTACCGTAATTCTGGGGCTTTGGATCACCTTTTTCGCATTTTGGCTTGCCTCGGGGGTTGGCGCCAAGCCGACCGTCGGGAGCGCGTGGTGGCGCGGAGCGATCTTTCGCGTGATCCTCGTGGCAGCCATCGTGCTGTTAGTTCGGGAATCGTTTCGCGGGCCGTTCTTGCAGCACGCATGGCGGCCCGTATCGATGAACGGCGTCGTCGTCGCAAACCTGGGCGTTGCGCTTTGCGCGCTCGGCATCGGCCTTGCATTTTGGGCACGCGTGCATCTGGGGCGAAATTGGGGCGTTCCCATGTCTTTGCGTGAAGGGCACGAACTCGTGACGACCGGTCCGTATGCCGTCGTACGCCATCCGATTTACACCGGCATCCTCTTCGCCGTCGCGGGGACGGCGCTCGCAGTGGGGTTTTCGTGGATCGTCCTGTTCGCTATCTTCCTCGCTTACTTCGTCTACGCCGCCAAGGTGGAGGAGAGGACCATGCTCGGCCAGTTTCCCGGCGAGTACGCAGCGTACATGGACCACACGAAGATGCTGATCCCGTTCGTGTCCTGAAGCCCCTACACAAGCGCGATGGGCGCAGTTGAATCAAGCGGAATCGAACGCACCTTGCCGCCTTCGTCATCGCGCGCGAACGGATTGGCGAGATATACGTGATCTCCAACCGGGAACGCGTGGTACATCTACTCGGTCTTTAACCCCCTTCCGAAGAGGAGAGCAAGTGAACACGATCAGTCTCATCATCTACCCCGCATCGGACGTGCCGAAGACGACCAAGTTCTTCGCGACCGCTCTCGGCGGCGAGCCGTACGTCGAGAGTGCCTACTACACCGGCTTCAAGACCGGAGAAATGGAGATCGGAATCGTTCCTGCGGCGATGCATCGCACGGCGGGTCCCCTCGCGTTCGTTACGGTCGACGACATCAAGGGAGCGGTGGCGACCCTCCTCGCGGCCGGAGCGCAGACGGTGCAAGAAATCACCGACGTTGCGAACGGGTTGTTGGTCGCGAGCGTGAAAGATGCAAGCGGAACGGCCATCGGTTTTCGTCAATTCCCGAACGGAAGGTAGCGAGCGTCATGAGTGCTTCTCCCAAAGCAAAGTCTCCATCCCGGCTGATCGACGAGAGGATTGAAGAACTAGGAGACTGGCGGGGCAAGACGCTCTCCAGGATCCGCGGGTTGATCAAACAAGTCGATCCCGAGGTGGTCGAGGAGTGGAAGTGGCGGGGCGTTCCGGTATGGTATCACAACGGAAAAATCGTCTGCACCGGTGAGACCTACAAGAGTGTCGTGAAGATGACGTTCGCGAAAGGGGCCGCCCTGGCGGACCCTGCACACCTCTTCAACTCCAGCCTCGACGGAAACGTCAGGCGTGCCATCGACATCCACGAAGGCGAGAAGGTCGACGAGAAAGCTCTGAAGGCGCTTATCCGCGAGGCGATTGCGCTGACGCTTTAGCGTTGCGAGCGAACGTTGTTCGGCGTCGCAAGCTCTATATACGAGCAGGAGTTGAACGATAATGGAAATCAAACGTGCCGGCTCGCAGCCCTCCGCCAAAGCGCCGCCGGAACACTTCACCGGCGTCGTGCGAATCGACCCGCAATTTCAACCGAAAGAACCTGCCCGCACGTCGGCTGCCTTCGTCACGTTCGAACCGTGTGCTCGATCGGATTGGCACACGCATCCGCTCGGTCAAACGCGGATCGCGACCTTCGGCTGCGGGCGCGTCCAGCGTTGGGGCGGGCCGATCGAAGAAATTCGCCCCGGCGATATCGTTCTGACCGCCCCAGGCGAAAAGCACTGGCATGGCGCCGCGCCGGCCACGGCGATGCAGCATATTGCCATCCAGGAATCACTCGACGGAAGAAACGTGGACTGGCTCGAGAAGGTCACCGACGATCAGTACCGGGCGCTATAGCCTAAAAACCGAGCGCGCTTCTACCGCTGAACGCGCTGCAACATGTATTCGTACACATTCACGCAACAAGGGCGCCGCTTTCCCTCGGAGAGTTGTTCGACGGTCCGCCTTACCCGGCGGGCCCGCGTCTGGGGGTTCGCGGTCGAATCGATCCACCGAATCCAATCGCGGCGGCCCTCAGTCGTAAGATCCTTCCACAACGCCTTCGCGGAGTGCGAAGATTTAAAGGCGTTCCGAAGATCTGCGGGGACCGTCGGTTCGGGTTCCGGTCCCAAAATAGCCAGCGTCACGGTGTCGCCTGCGTCGGCGCCGGCACCCTTGTGCATTGCACGATTTACGCGCAGCGAGTGCCCTCCGGACGTGGTGGGTTCCAGCGTCGATCGGAATGGATGGCCGTTGATGATGCCCTCGACCTTGGTCATGCCGCGCAGCTTCGTACCGATCGCTTTCGGAACGTCGAGCTGCATCGTGGCATCGGCCTTCGCCGTCGTCGGAAGCCGTACGAGCCGTGCCTTGAAGCGAAAGACCGACGGGCCACCGTCGTTGTTGCTTTTTGCCGTCGTTTTGTTCATACCGCCGATTTAAGATGTAAGTCTGCAAAGTGCGATTTGGCGATCCAGATGCAGTTCCTGGCGCACGGCCCCGTTTTCCATGTTATCTGAAGGACCCAGGGCCCGAAGGCGCAGAGTACCCATATGTGAATCCGATTTGTGGGACGGCGTCGTGTTCACGTTGTGGAGACAGATGGAACCCGTCGTCATGATACGACGTAAGGTGAGTACGCCGGGCGTCTGGACCGGCTTTGAGTACTTAGCGGTGATTTGCGAGGAATCACTCGCGAAGAATCAGGGCGATCGGTATCCACGCGGCATGCGGCGTATGGCGATCGATAAGAGATCGCTGGAGACGGCCGCTGCGTTCACCAAAGATCAGGTCGGCGGCCGATCCGATGCCTTCTGACAATGCGTCCTTTGATAACCGTGGGTCACGGAACCGCGACTGCAGAGGAGCTGGCACAACTCATTGGCGGAGTCGCAATCAAATCGCTCATCGACGTCCGAGCGTTTCCGGGGAGTCGTCGTCATCCGCAATTTCGGCGCGAAGAGATGGAACGATGGGTCCCCGATCTCAGCGGGGGCGCGTATCGATGGGAACCAGCTCTCGGCGGCTTTCGTAAAGGGCGTTCCGATAGCCTCAACGTCGCGCTGCGCCATCCTTCATTTCGCGCGTACGCCGACTACATGGAAACCGGGTTCTTCCGAGTCGCGCTCGGGGAGGTTCTCGAAGAGGCTGCATTTTCGAACGTTGCGATCATGTGCTCCGAGACACTCTGGTGGCGATGCCACCGCCGCCTTATTTCGGATGCAGCAATGCTCGTCCACGGCACCGAAGTCCGGCATCTCATGCACGACGGTACGCTGCGCCCGCACGTTCCGACTCCGGGCGTTCGCGTAACCGCCGAGGGAACGCTTCGCTACGACAAGCTATCCGATGCCGACCCGACCCGGACCGCTGAAGGCGAGGCTCGCGCGACGCTTCGTGCGCCCCTCTTGGAGAAAGGCCGCGAAGATGAAGAAGAGGCGCTTTAAGAAAGGCGACCGCGTAACGTGGGCGTCCGAGGCGGGGCGCGTTAGCGGTACGATCATCGCAGTGGTAAAGTCCGAGATAACGTTCAAGGGATACACGGTGCACGCCAGCGAGCGGGACCCTCAGTATGAGATCAAGAGCGACAAAACGGATCACATCGCGATGCACAAGGGGTCTGCCTTGACGAAGGTATCCGATTGAATCTCAGGCCGCTGGAAGCGACGCGCCGGACGTGGCTGCGTCGATCCTCAAAAGCCGCCCGCACGTCAGCAAAAAAACCTGGCGGACGGTAAATGGCCCGCTAGTCAGGCAAGCGTTGTCGATGCGATCGTCTTGACTGGGTGCCCGGCGTCCGCGAAAGTGACATGCTACAATCGGCCTACGCGACCACTGCTGCGCAGTGGACGGGCAGCGGGTACGGCCGCTGTTCCTCAATTTTAACCGCCCGGAACGTTCCGGAAGTTGGAGAACGCGATGAACATTAATAGGCGTCGCTTTGTGGGGGCCGCTGCGGCAGCCGTGACCGCCGGGCAACTCGGTTTCCTTGGCGACGCCGAAAAGGCGTCGGCGGCGACCGAAGTAGCGCAACAGGCGCAAGGTGACTTGAATACCATTCGTCCGTTCAGTGTAAACGTTTCGGAAGCGACGCTGACGGAGATGCGCCGGCGCATCAGCGCAACCAATTGGCCCGACCGCGAAACGGTCGACGATACGTCGCAAGGCGTTCCGCTCGCGATGATGCGGGGCCTCGCGGGCTACTGGGCGACCGACTACGACTGGCGAAAGTGCGAGACGAAGTTGAACGCGCTGCCGCAATTCCTAACACAGATCGACGGGCTCGACATCCACTTCATCCACGTTCAGTCGAAACATGAGGGCGCGCTGCCGCTGATCGTCACGCACGGCTGGCCCGGGTCGATCGTCGAGCAACTCAAGATCATCGAACCGCTGACCGACCCGACCGCACATGGTGGTAACGCAGCGGATGCTTTCCATATCGTCATTCCATCGATACCCGGATACGGTTTCACGGAAAAGCCGCGGGTTACGGGCTGGGATACGGCGCATACCGCACGCGCTTGGGCCGTGTTGATGAATCGTCTAGGCTATTCGCACTACGTTGCGCAAGGCGGCGACCTCGGTTCCGTCGTTACCACGTTGATGGGCGAACAGGCTCCGCCGGGGCTGCTCGGCATTCACAGTAGCTTGCCGGCAACCGTTCCAACCAACATTGCCAAAGCGCTGACCTGTGGCGATCCCGTGCCCAGCGGTCTCTCGGCCGGCGAAATCCGCGCGTACGAACAGCTACAGGTCCTTTACGCGAAGCATTTTGCTTACGCTGCCTTCATGCGCCAGCGACCCCAGACGCTGTACGGTTTGGCGGATTCGCCCGTCGGCTTGGCCGCATGGCTTTTGGACCACGGCGACGGCGATGGCCAGCCGGCGGCCGCAGTCGTCTCCGCGGTCGCCGGACACACGGTCGATGGCCACAGCGCCGGCGCTCTCACGCGCGACGACGTCCTCGATAACATCACCCTTTACTGGGTGACGGGCACGGCCGTGTCCGCGGCTCGCTCCTATTGGGAAAACAAAGTGAGCCCGATCAATGCAGCAAACGTCTCCATCCCGGCGGCCCTAACCATCTTTCCGAGTGAGATCTACGAAGCTCCGCGCAGTTGGGCCGAGCTCGCGTTCCACAAGCTGATCTATTTCAACGTGGCGAGCGCCGGCGGCCACTTCGCAGCTTGGGAGCAGCCCCGAATTTTCTCCGAAGAGCTTCGGGCCGGCTTTAAAACGTTGCGCGCGACTTAGAGTTCCACGGCTATAAAAAGCGCCGAGCAAACTCGTAGACGGCGCAGGCGAGCGCAGTCTTCTCGTCGCAGGCCTGGGGATGAAGATCTCTCGCTTCGTTGCGGCTTGGGCGATCGCGTTTCTTGTCGCGTTTACTGGGCCGGCGCACCTCACGGCATCGGCTGCGCAGGCCGACGTCAATACCGCGCTCGGCGCGTGGCTGCCCGACCCGAACACCGGTTTTGAGGCGTGGCGCAAAGGCCAAACAGCGGTAATAAATAAGTTCGATTATTTCGTGTGCGGTGCCGGGGCTGCGCCGACCGAGGCAAAACAAAGCCTCTCGTACGCGGGCAGCGCCTGCAAAGCATTAACGAACGGTACGCCGTTCTCATACGGCCCGGCCGGTCCGAACAAAGGCAGCGCCGTCTACGATCGGGCTCACGACATCGTTCTCTACAGCAAGGGATGTTGCGCCGAGCGAGGCGTTGCGCTGACGGCAAATCTCGGGAAGCCTCCTTCGGCGGTGAGCGGCGCGGACTTGAGCGGCGTTCGCACGATGCGCGGCGTGTCGCTCGGCATGACCCAAACGCAGGTTACGGCGATCTACGGAACCACGCAATCGCACGCGCCCGACGCCCGGCCGGGCGTCACGACCCTCTCGTATACGACGATGAAGGGGACGCCGACCGATTCAAAGGGCGATTCGTGCGGGCAGTTCCAGAGCTTCTCGTTCCGGGGCAACCGGCTCGTCTCCATCGAGTTGCTCGCCGGCTGCTAAAGCGGATGAACCGAGGACTGGACCGCCGGTCGCACCAGCAGCTCACTCGTTCTGACACTTAGTTATGCCGTCTGTCGCCGTGATCGTGAACGGCTTGACCGGCGGCAGGCCGGCGATGGCGTTGTGCACTTCGTAGGAGATCGTGTATCGGTCGATCGCGAATTTGCCATGCTGCACGTTGCTAAGCAAGACCACGTCGCTTCCGTCGGGGAAGAGGACGTTGCTGCTGGTGTAGATGTTGGTATTGCCTTCGTGCTCGTAAACGCCGCGGCCGAAAACCGGGTCGTTCCGCACGTTCCAGCCCATCGCGTAACTGTCGCCGGGGAGTCCGACGTTCTTTGGGAGCGGTAAGCCGTTGGTCGTAAACATCGCCTTCGCGAGGGGACCTTGCACGAGGCGCTGCGCACGTACGCCCTCGTCCCAAAGGATTACGTCGCTCGCCGTCATGGCGCCCATTCCCGCGGCGTCGGACGTCGAAAAATTGAGTTCGGGGCATGTGTGGAACGTTCCATCGGCAAAGCGCGAATAACCGGTCGCGAGGTCCACGTCCGGCTGCGCTCCGCGAATGTACGCCGTGGTCATTCCGAGCGGCCCGAAGACCCGCGCCTCCATCGCGTCGGCGTACTTCTGTTTCGTCGCTGCCTCGATCGTGCGGCCGAGCAGCCAGTAGCCAATGTTCGCGTAGTCCCACTCCTTGTTGGCCGGAAGCGGCGCGTGCGCGTTCAAGTTCGCGTAGACCTGCGCGACGGTGCTACCGCCGGTGTAGGCACCCACGATTCCGAAAAGCGCGTCGCCGTCGTGCGTGGCACCTTGTAAGCCGCTGCTCATGGTGCTCATTTCCCGCAACGACATGCGGTTGCCGTAGACGTATTGAGGCAAGAGAACGTTGACGTTGTCGTCGATCGACAGCTTCTTGTCGCGTGCGAGGGTCAAGATTGCGGCCGACGTCATTTGCTTGAGCAACGATCCGACGCCGAGGCGAGTCTGCGCCGTCATCGGCGCTCCGCCAGCCAGATCGGCCTTCCCATATCCTTTTGCGAAGAGGATCCGGCCGTGATATCCGATTGCGACCGAGAGGCCGGGCGTCTGAGTGCCGATATACGGGGCCACCGCGGAATCGACCACGGCGCCGTTGACCCGCACCGCTGACGAGGGCATCGTCGACGAATTGCTGCACGCCGCAAGCGAAATGCAGGCGACGAGAAAGCCCGAAATTATCCGCATGGGCCCTCCGCGCTCAGTGGGACACTTGTACCGGCTTCCACATCTGTCCGGTGACGCTTTGGCAGTTGCCCGTGAAGGCGCCGATTTCTTGCTCGCGGCGCTAAGACGCTATGGTTCGATCCGTATAGGGATGGCGGCCCCTGGTCAGGAGCCTGGATTGGCGCAGCCAGGGTTGTACGAGTGGCGTCTAGCAGGAGCCATTTGCAAGCAACCTTCGCACGTGGTTGAAGCGTGACCGAACCGTGGCTTAGTTTTCTTGGACGGCAAGCGAGGGTTCTTGCCGCAGTAACGCACCGGGCGCGGCGGCGCCGACACTGCTCCGCGCCTGGAACGGAAGGAGGCCCGTATGGCAACGACGACCGCGCCGAACGGCTCGACTGCACGCGGACAGTCACTACGCCAACGTATTCCGGTAGCGAGCCACGCGCAGTGGAAGCCGGAACGCCGGCAGCGGGACCCGTTAGAGATTCTCGCGGAGGCTGACCCAGGAAGGCTTCCGGAGCTCGTCCCGCTTCGCTACGGACGCATGATGCAATCGCCCTTCTCGTTCTATCGCGGTTCGGCCGCCGTCATGGCCGCCGACCTAGCGCATACGCCGTCCACCGGGATCTGCGTGCAGCTCTCCGGTGACGCGCACGTGGGAAACTTCGGTGGTATTGCAACGCCCGAGCGCAACGTTAGTTTCGAAATCAACGATTTCGACGAGACGTTGCCGGGCCCGTGGGAGTGGGACCTCAAACGATTGGCGGCATCGTTTGTGATAGCGATGCGGGAGAACGGAATCCAGAACGATGTCGCTCGCGACGTGGCGATCGCGTGTGCGCGCAACTATCGCAAGGCCATACGCACGTTTGCGGAAATGAATCCGCTCGACCTATGGTACCGGCGCTACGATGCGGAAGAGTTCTTTGAAGGCATCTCAGACGACAACATTCGGAAGCGCGTTCGACATCGCGTCAACAAAAGCGCCGCAAGGCGAGGGTCGGACATGGTTTATCCAAAGCTGACACACGTGATCGCAGGTCAAACGACGATCAAGGACACGCCGCCGACGATTTTTCATCCGGCGCACTCCCTGGCTCCGACGTTTCGTGCCGACGCAGAACGGATTCTTCAGAGCTATCGTGAGACGCTCCCCGACGAGCGCCGGGTGCTCTTCGATCGCTACCGCTTGGTGGACGCAGCCATCAAAGTCGTGGGCGTCGGAAGCGTCGGAACGCGTTGTTGGATCGTTCTCCTGATGTCCGAGCAAAACGCTCCCCTTTTCCTCCAGCTCAAAGAGTCATCGGCTTCAGTCTTAGAGCCGTACGCCGGCAAGAGCGCCTACCGGCACAGCGGGCAACGTATTGTTGTCGGAATGCGGCTGGTGCAGGCGGCATCCGATGTATTCCTCGGCTGGACTAGCGGTCCGAACGGCGACTTTTACGTGCGTCAGCTGCGCGATGTCAAGGTCAAACCGCTTGTGGAACTTTTCGACCTCCGGATGTTCTCGATTTTTTCAAAGGCCTGCGGCCAAAATCTGGCGCGAGGTCACGCTCGCAGCGGCGATTCGCGTGCGATTGCAGCATATCTAGAGAAGGACGAGCGGTTTGACGACGCAATCGGCGCCTTTAGCGTTGCCTACGCCGATCAAGCCGAACGCGATCATGCGGCGTTACGGCGTGCGGTCAAGCTCGGGAAGATCGACGCATATACCGAGTGACGAGAGCCCGACGAGGTATGGTCGCAAAGCAGTATAGGTGCGCGGGAGCCTACAGCAGCGCTTGGTCCACCTAGCAGGCTCTCGACGTGGCCGACCGGCGGCAGCTTAGATGCGTAACGCTCATCCACTCTCAGGACGTCGTGCCACGTCACCTTTCTTTAACCCTCGCACTCGGAGCGCTCGCGAGTGCGCCCTTCGCACGCGGCGCTTTGACAGTGTTGATTTACTCGAGTACGATTACGGCTCGACTCCTAGCGGAGGGATTTGTGCGGGGACCTTTCGAGCCCAGCGCGCCGACCGGGACGATGGAAACGCCTAGCGAGATCTCGGCCCGCTTTTTACGCAAACGGCGCGACGTACGCGAAGCGCGATGAACATATTCGTTGGTGCACCGGACCGCGCGTTTCTCGGGCCGAGCGAGGTCTTCATTATTCTTTTCGTAACCTTTGGGCCGATAAATTACATCGATCGCTTTTACCAGATGACGACCGGCGTGGATGCGAAGGCGCTCGCTGTGCTCGCTGTCAGGAGCGCCACGATCGCGACCATCGGCATCGTGCTGTCCGCGATTGTCGGAAGTTTCATGCTGGAGAAATGGCGAGTTTCGGTCCCGGCGATCGCCCTCACTGGGGGGATCGTGCTGTTCGTTGCCGGCATGAAGTCGATCTTGGCCCTGTATGGGGGCTCCGCGCCGGACGCCGGCCTTGCGGCTCCGAGTAAATTGACCGCGTCGTCGCAACTGGTATTTCCTTATATCGCCACGCCGTATGGAATAGCCGCACTGATCGTTCTTTTGACGTTGGCGCCCGAGAACGCGATGGCGATTTACGTCACCCTGCTCGCGGTCATGCTGATCAACTTGACCATGATGCTCCTTGTCAAGCCTATCATGCGCGTCATGGGGGTCCCGCTGGGACTGCTCGGTGCCGTGCTATCGATATTGCAGGTGGCGCTGAGCATCCAATTCGTTTTCTTCGCCATTCGGACTGCGCTCGCAAAAGGCGTCTAGGCATCTTCTTGCATCTGCGCTGAACGCACGACCACATCAAACGGAGGAAGCACGCTGTTATGAGTACGCCCGAAGCCCCTTGGGAAAATCCGCAAGCGATGGCCATTCCCAAAGGGGGCTATTTCGAACATGTGAAAGGCAACTACGGCCCGATCTTCCCGCGGACGCCGGCAAATTATGGCTTCACGATCATCGCGAAGCTAAAACCGGGGCGCGAGGCCGCGATGCGGGCGTATGCGGATACGATAGAAAAAGCGATGAAAGCCGACCCGCAATTCCTCGCTCCCCTAAAGCTCCACTTTTTGAAGTGGGTGCTTTTTGACATCGGCGGCGAGACGTACTTCATGTACCAGGGAATCTTCGATACAGATTTCGACAAATACACTGACGATGCCGTCGCGCTGTTTACGAAAGGAGGTATATCGACGTCGTTTGAAAATCTCGAAGGCTTTCCAGAAGACTGGAAATCAAATACGCCTGCCTTCATTAAGTTCGTCCGCGATCACCATCGGCCTAGCTTCTTGGAGTACGGCGAGTACCCGTACGTCAATGCGGATGAAATAAAGAAGGCACTACGGATCAAGATGAGCTTCGGAAAGATGCTCGATCAGATGCAATAGGGCGGCGAGAGTAGGACCGTGACCCAGACGTACGATCTCATCGCGATCGGTGCTGGACCAGCCGGCGAAAGTGCCACCGAGCTGGCGTCCTTTTTCGGCCTGCGTTGCGCCGTCATCGAAAGGAATCGTGCCGGGGGGACCGTCACCACGACCGGCGGCGTACCAACGAAGACCTTGCGCGAAGCTGCGCTCTTCGTCTCGGGATTTCGGGACGCCGACGTCTACGGACTGAGCGTCACCGTTCCCCCCGATCTCGCAATGGGCGTTATTCGCACGCGAACTTGGGACGTCTGTTCGCAGCTCCAGGAACTTACCAAGAAAAGTATCCTGGCCAGCAACGTCGACTACATCGAGGGCGAGGCTACTCTCGATCGCGACGGCGCCGTTTGCGTTTCGCGCGACGGGCGTGCACTCGCACCCCTGCGCGCGAAGTTTATCCTGATTGCGACCGGATCACGTCCGCAGCGGCCGAGAGGTAGCGCGTTCGAATTGCCCGGAGTCTTCGACACCGATACGATCCTGTATCGCGAGCGCGGAGCGCCCAAAGCGATCGTCATCGTGGGGGGAGGCGCGGTTGGTATTGAGTTCGCAACGATCTGCCGAGCGCTGGGAGCCAAGGTCACGATAGTCGATCGGGGTAAGCGCTTGGCAACGATGATGGACGGCGAAATCTCGGCGCGTATCGAGGAATTCTTTCGCAGATGCGGCGTCGACATGAAGTTTGACTGCACCGCGGAAGACGTCGCGGCGAAAGGGGAGACTCTCGACGTCACGCTTTCGACGCGAGAGCACGTCGACGCGGATACGGTGCTGATTGCGGCCGGCCGCGTCGCCAATACCGAGAATCTAGGGCTCGACGCGGCCGGCGTGAACGTCGACGCGCGCGGGCGGATCGAAGTGGACGATAACTTTCGGACGTCCGCCGGTAGTATTTACGCCGCCGGCGACGTCCTCAGACCGACGCTCGCGTCGATCGCGATGGAGCAGGGACGCGCGGCAGTTTGTGCGGCTTTCGGGATCCCATTTGAGGGAAACGTCGATCCGACGCCCGTTTCTGCCATCTACGGCATGCCGGAGCTATCGGGTACGGGTCTTACCGAAGAAGCGTGCCGCGAGCGCGGATTGGGCTATGAGGTCGGCCGCGCCGACCTCGCGCTTACGCCGCGCGGCGCGATTGCGGGGCGTGGAGGCCTGCTTAAGCTGATCTTCCGAACGCAGGACCGGAAACTTGTCGGCGCTCATTGCATCGGCGAGATCGCATCGGAAATCGTCGGAATAGGTCAAATGGCAATTCGCTGCGGCGGCACGCTCAATACCTTAGCTACAATGTCGTTCAACACGCCGACGTACAGCTATGCGTACAAATATGCGGCACTCGACGGACTGCGGCGCCTCGCCGCGCGGGGAGATGAGACATGACGATGACTCGACCATTGGGCCGGACGTACAATCAGCCCCACGTACCGCGAAAGTACGCGCCCGGGAAGCGCAGATTCAGCGTTTACTGGACCTGGAGCTATCCCTTTGAGTCGAACCGCGACGTCGCTCAGCTCGACAATCGTTTCTCGACGATGACCGAAGTCCGGCGGGTCGGGTGGCCCGCCTACGAAACGAACGAATATTCAGCGAGGATGTTCTTGCAGGGAATAGCCGGAACGCTCGAACTGTTCCATCTCTCGCTCGTTAACTTCCAAAATGTAGTGGAAGAAGTTACCGGTAACGCGGTGGCCGTGTACCAGCGCGTCGATCAGGCCGGTCAGAGGTTGCCGATCGACGAGCGCATCCTAGCCGATACGGACACGCTCATGGTATTCGGCCTCGACCACATGGTCGCGGAAGAAGAAGCGTCGCAGGCTGAAATCGCCGCGCTCGAGGACTTTTTGAGCCGCGAAGGGACGTGTCTCGTGCTCGCGCCTCATCACGACGTCGGCGCGTCGTCGGATTTGAAAGTGCGCGACATGGAATACTACCATCATGGCGACGCGCTCGTGCCGCGACAGCAGCGCTTCGCGAAATACGTGCGCGGGCTGATGAAAGGTCTCGGAACGCCCATCGAAAACCGGTTCGGGCTGCGACCGGCGACGCATCCGGGCACGACGCGCACCGTCCCGATCGTCGCCGCGAACGATTTAGACCAACGCGGCTGGCTGACCGGCGTTTCGTCGTTCGTGTTCCACATGCACTTGCCGCACTACGCGCTTACCGAAGAGAACCCAAAAGGCGTCCACGTGCTTGCGCGTCAGCCGGTGGATCTCTCGAAACCCCATCCCTTCACCGAAGCCGGGAACAGGGAGATCAACATGTTTATCTGGATGCCGCCCGCCGGCAAACGCGCGGGTGACATCCTGTTCGCTGACTCGACGATCTTCACGACGCTCTTTGGCGGCGATGAAAGTCTAACGCGATTCTGGAAAAACCTCGCGATGAAGTAGACGACGATGGCACTTCTCGAACTCGATGACATTCAGAGCGGCGTGCTCCGTCCGCGCCCAAGCCCGTTTGCCGCCACTTACATCATTCTTCGAATCGACGATCGCGCGGCGGGCCGGGCGTTGATGCACCGCTTGAGCGAGATCGTCGCCTCGGCCGCCCATCCAGAGAGCCCCGCGCGCGATACGTGGGTGAGCGCGTCGCTCACCTTTGCGGGGCTCAAGAGCCTCGGCGTTTCGCAGGCTTCGCTCGACAGTTTTTCGCCGCAGTTCCGTCAGGGTATGGCGGCACGTGCACGACAGTTGCACGACGTCGGCGAGAGCGCCCCGGAATACTGGGAGAAGCCGCTCGGCACGGACGACGTGCATGTCGTGTTGACTGGCATTTCGCCAGATACGGCCCGGCTGGAAGAGGCGATCGGCAGGGCTCGCGCGGCGTATAACGATGCCCTCGGGATCACGCCGATCTGGCGGCAGGATTGCCACGCTCTTCCCAGCGAGACCGAACCGTTCGGCTTCAAGGACGGCATCAGCCATCCGGCGATCGAAGACAGCGGTATCCCTGGGACGAACCCGCAGGAGGTTCCACTGAAACCGGGCGAGTTCGTTCTCGGATACACCGACGAGTACGGTGGCATCCCAACGGGCCCGCAACCGGAGATCCTGGGCCGCAACGGTAGCTACGTCGTGTTTCGCAAGCTACACCAGCGCGTTGCCGCCTTTCGGCGATATCTCAAGGCAAACGCGTCGAACGCCGATGAAGAGGAGTTCTTTGCGGCGAAGATGATGGGACGCTGGCGTAGCGGAGCTCCGCTCTCGCTGTGTCCCGTACACGACGACCCCGCGATCGGTGCCGACTCGACGAAGAATAACGCCTTTCTGTTCCAAGCGGACGATCCGCTAGGATACAAAACGCCGCTGGGTTCGCATATCCGGCGAATGAATCCGCGCGATGCCGAGGTCGCCGGCGTGCCGCGAATCCATCGAATGATTCGACGCGGGACGGCGTACGGACCGCCCTTGCCGGAAGGCGTTCTGGAGGATGATGGCGTCGATCGAGGGCTGATGTTCGCTTTCGTCGGTGCGAATCTCGGCCGTCAATTCGAGTTCGTCCAGTCGGAATGGATGAACGATAGCGCCTTCTTTGGCGGTGCGTCGGAGCGAGATCCGATCGCCGGTTCGGCCGACGACCGTGGAATTTTTCCGATACCACGCCGGCCGATACGTAAGGTTCTCGGTGCGCTGCCGCGATTCGTCGTCACTCGCGGCGGCGAGTATTGTTTCCTGCCAAGTCTGAGCGCGTTGCGCTGGCTGGGAGACTTGGATGCGTAGACGGCCGTTTTTCATTGCAATCTGAGTCTCGCGAGCGAACCGCACCGCGCTTAGGGGCGGTGCTTATCGTCCTCGCAATTATCATGCTCATCGCGCTTTTGCCGCAGCGTTACCATCTCGCGCCGCGTTGGTTCGGCTATACGGCGACGACTTTCATGCTGCTGCCGATGGTTCTGGTCTGGGTAACCCAAGGGCACCCGCTCTGGCGACGGTTCGAACGCAGCGCCGAGTTCGTCTCCGTCGGAACGGCGCTCGTCTTGAACTTGGCTAATCTTCTCGTCACCGCTTACAACCTCGTGGAAAATCCTGGTAAACTGGAACCGGTTCCCTTATTCTATACGTCGTTCGGAATTTGGACGGGCAATCTCCTGATCTTCAGCTTGATTTATTGGCTTGTCGACAGCGGCGGACCCGACGCCCGTCTGAACCACAAGACCGCTTACCCCGACTTTGATTTTCCGGCCATGGACGAGTCCGCGCCGGTACGGCCCAACTGGCACCCGGGCATCATCGACTATCTCTTCCTAGGTTTTACGACGTCCACCGCATTCAGCCCGACGGAGGCAATGCCGATGACGCCACGCGCCAAACTGCTCGTCATGCTCCAAAGCAGCATCTCGCTGGTCACGATCGCGATCGTAGCGGCGCGCACGATCAACATGTTGGGATAGCGTCAGACTCGGGACAAACCGGGAGACCTAGAGCATGTTTCGGATTGTAGCACTCATAGCATCCCAAGCCGCTTTGGCGTTGGCGATGCCCGCTCGGGCGGTGGACGCACCATCTTGGCAAGAACTCTCCGCACAGACGCCGCTGCGCGCGCCCGGCGATTTTGCCGGCCTTGTCGACATTGGCGACCGTCGTAAAATCTATCTCGAATGCAGCGGCAAGGGATCACCGACCGTCGTTCTCATCTCAGGCAAAGGCGATGGCGCGGACACCTGGAGCACGCCTTCGCCGGATGTGCCCGGTCCGACCGTGTTCGGGACGATAGCATCGTTTACGAGGGTCTGCGCCTACGACCGGCCGGGAACCGTCAATAGCCGAAGCGATCCCGTGCCATTGCCCGTCACGGTGGGCGCCGGTGCGACGGATCTACACGCCCTTTTGACGGCGGCCAAGGTTCCCGCCCCTTACGTCCTCGTCGGGCATTCGATAGGCGGGCTGATCGCCAGGCTTTTTGCCGGCGAGCACGGCGACGAAGTCGCCGGCCTCGTCCTCGAGGATGCGCTCTCCGAAGACCTCTACAATGGCTTGACGGCCGATCAGCGAGCGGTGTTCGAGAAACTAAACGGCGCGCCGGAAAACTACGACAACGTTCGGAGCTTCGCGGAGGTTCGAGCCGCACCGCCCGTACGGCCAATGCCGGTTGTCGTGCTCACAGCAGGCCGGCCACAACTCACTCCGGACCTCATCGCTTCGGGACGGTTACCGCCCGAGGTGACCCAGGCATTTGCCGATGCGCTCTGGGCGGCGCAGATGCAAGCCCAGGACCATCTTGCCGCTCTTTTTCCCGACGGCAAGCACATCATGGTCGCAAACAGCACGCATTATATCCACAGCGATCAGCCGCAGGTGGTAATCGACGCGATCCGCGACGTGGTCGACGCCGTGCGGGCGGGAAAGACCAGTCTACTCCCGTGATCCATACGAAGAGTCACTCTCCTAGCGCTTGATCGAAATCGTTCGCTAGTTCGTCGATCGGCTCAAGTCCAACGTAAACTCGCAGCAGGTTTTCCGGCGTTTTCGAAGCTGGACCCTCGACCGACTTGCGGTGCTCCACCAGGCTTGTAGGTCCGCCGAAGCTCGTCGCACGCTTAAAAACCTTCAGCCTGCTGCTCACGGCTATCGCGTCGGCGGCTGAGCCCTTCACGAGAATCGACATTAGCGCGCCGCCGGCCCGCATTTGCTTTCTCGCTGCTTTATATCCTGAATGCGTTTCGATGAAAGGATACAGTACCGTTTCAATTCTACGGTCCGATTCGAGCGTGCGGGCAAGGGACAGCGCCGTCTCGCTTTGGCGCGTCACGCGAAGGTCTAGTGTCGGCAACGAACGCGACGTGAGCCAGCTTGCGAAAGGGGACGGTATGCAACCGCACTCCCGTTGCGCGAAGCGGATGCGCTCCCAAATTTCGTTGTTTGCCGCAGTAACGATTGCGCCGCCCATCGCATCATCCCCACCGGACAGAAATTTTGTCGTTGAGTGGACGACGAAATCGCACCCAAGATCGAGGGGGCGCTGAAGGCATGGCGTCGCCACCGTATTGTCGCAGGCGACAAGTGCCCCGGCGTCTTTTGCATATTGGACCGCTTGTTGGATGTCGGTCACGCTGATCCGCGGGTTGCCCGGCGTTTCGATGAAAAGTAATGCGGCCGGCGTTGTAAGTGCTTCCCGAAGAGCGATCGAGTCGGCGGTATCGACGTAACGTACCCGCAGACCCCACCGCGAAAAAACCTGATCGAGCATGTACCTGACCCCGACGTAACAGTCGTCGCTGACGACGACCCGGTCTCCGGGACTCAGCGCTTGGAAAAGCGTCATCGAGGCGGCAGACCCGCTGGCAAACGCAGCCTGCATCCGAGCCGCCTTCCAGCGCTGCGAGCGACGTCTCGAAATGCCGGCGGTTCGGATTGTCGTCGCGGGCGTATTCGAACCCATCGGGATACGACCCATCGCGTTCGCGCTCGAACGTCGTACTCAGGACAATGGGCTCGGCTATCGGCCGGAGGCGTTCCATGTAAAGCATTTCCGTGAAGCCTCGCGCCGAAGCCTGCCCAGTTCGCGGGCGCCTATGAGCGCTTCTTGCAGTCGTCGACGTACGTCAGCGCTTTACCGTCTTGCTGAAATGCTTCGCTGAGCACGTATTCGCTCTCCGAAGGTCGGACGAGTTTCCCGACGCCGCCACCGCTGGGAAACAGATTCGTCCAGGTTGCCAAGTCGTCCGATTGTGCTACTTCGTAGGTTCCGTCCGCATTGGGACCTCCGTGGATCCAATGCTTCGTCGCCGGATCGAAGCCGGTGAAGTGCATCGTTTGAACGATGCTGCGGTCGCCCATCGTGACGGCCTCGGTCTCTTCGAGCCACGCGCCGTCCATGACGGGTGTAAACGTGGCGACGAGCGCGCCGGATTGGGCGCCGGCGCTCCAGCGGCAGTCCCACGTTCCGGCGAAGAACGCGAGTTTCGACATTTCTGCCGCGTTCGGCGGCGCGGCGGCGGCCGGGGCGGGCGCGAAGGCCAGCCCGGCTCCAGCGGCAAGGATAAGCGTAAGTATCGTATGTTTCATCGACCCATTCTGCGACGGCCGCGTGTCCGGCATATGTCGTATTGTGTCGTTCTGTGTCTGCGTCGCTCGCCGCGCCGTGCTAGGATACGGTCATGGATTCGCCCGACCGCGTCTTGATCGTCGACGACGACCGCGAGATTCGCACCTTGCTCGCCGAGTATCTCGACGATCACGGCTACGCCGCGCGCACGGCCGCCGGCGGCACCGCGATGTGGCGGGCCCTCCAAGACGGCGCGTGCGACGCGATCATTCTCGATCTCTCGCTGCCGGGCGAAGACGGTTTGGAACTCTGCCGCAAGCTGCGCGCGCGTTCGGAAGTGCCGATCGTGATGCTTACGGCGCGCGGCGGGCCGGCCGACCGCATTCTCGGCCTCGAGACCGGCGCCGACGACTACCTTCCCAAACCGTTCGAGCCGCGCGAGTTACTGGCGCGCATTCGCAACGTGCTGCGCCGCAGCACCGGGCAGCGCCCCGGCGCGCCCGCGCGCCGTTTGCGCTTCGGCGAATGGGTCTTGGATCTCACCTCGCGCAGCCTCATCGACAGGCACGGCATCGTCGCCGGCCTGTCCGGCGCGGAGTTTCGTTTGCTCGAAGTGTTCGTATCGAATCCGAACGTCGTGCTCTCGCGCAGCCGCCTCCTGGATTTGACGCGTCGCGACGCCGAGACGTTCGACCGTTCGGTCGACCTACAAGTCAGCCGCTTGCGCCAGCGACTCGACGACGACGCGCGCACGCCGGAGTTGATCAAAACGATTCGCGGCGAAGGTTACGTCCTTGCGACGACGGTTCGCGACGAATCGTGATCGCCTTCGCGCGATCGATGGCGGGGCGGGTCTTCTTCTCCGTGGCGGCCGGCGTCATCGTGGCCTTCGCGCTCGGCATCTACCTGGCGACGTGGCACATCCACCATCCGTTCGTGGCGCTGGCGTTCTTCTCGACGATCTTCCTCCTCTCGCTGCTCGTCGCGCGCCTCACCACGCGTCCGCTCGACGCGCTCGCCTCGGCCGCGGCGCGCCTCGGCGACGACGTCGAAAGCGCACCGCCGCTGCCCGAGCGCGGTCCGACCGAGGTGCGGCAAGCGGCGGCAGCCTTCAACGCGATGCAGGCGCGCATCGCACGCGACGTGCGCGAACGCATGACGTTGCTGGCGGCGATCACGCACGACCTGCAGACGCCGCTTACGCGCCTGCGCCTGCGGCTCGAGAAGGTCGGCGACGAAGCACTGCGCGCGAAGCTCGTTGCCGATTTGGACGCGATGCGGGAGACCGTGCGCGAAGGCCTCGATCTCGCCACCAGCCTCGATACGCGCGAAGCGCCGCAGCGCATCGATCTCGACTCGATGCTCGAGAGCGTCGTCGCCGACGCGGTTGACGCCGGCGCCGACGTGACGCTGCAGGGCCGCACCGGCCGGCGAATCCTCGGCTGGCCCAGCGCGCTGCGACGTTGCCTGACGAACCTCGTCGATAACGCCGTCGCCTACGGCGGCTACGCGCGCGTGCGCGGCGAGAGCGGCGGCGGGCGCGCCGTCGTGCTCGTGCGCGACGGCGGCCCGGGCATTCCGGAGGAACACCTCGAGCGCGTCTTCGATCCATTCGTGCGCGTCGAAGGCTCTCGCTCGCGCGAAACCGGCGGCACGGGGCTCGGCCTAACGATCGCGCGCAACGCGGCCGCGAATATGGGCGGTACGATCGCGTTGCGCAATCATCCCGAGGATGGCCTGGAAGTGCGCCTCGTGTTTCCCGCCGCGGATCGGTAGCCCGAGCGGTCTTGGGCCGGGTGCCCGCGCGGATGGCGAGAGGGTATCCTTTCGCGAGGTTAAGAATGCATTAGAGACGGGCTGGCTAGACCAAGCCAAGGCCCACCTCCAACCAGCACTCTGTGAAGGGACGTCGCCATGCGACTAACAGCGAGAACGGTCATCGTCGCCGTAGCCTTGGGGCTACTGATCGGCGCGATGACGAAACCGGCCACAGCGCAGCAGACTTCAGCGCAAGCGATGGCTTCGCTCGGGTATCTTGCCGGGACGTGGCATTGCACGGGCGGTGGCCCTGCTGAGGACGACACGTACACCATGAACGGGAACTGGTGGCGCGACACGGATTCACTTGGCGACCTCGCTACGGGGACGTATGACGCAAAACTTCAGAAGTGGGTTGTCCTTATTGCGAACGCTGACGGCAGCTATGCCGCACTAGAGGGCACGTCGCCGATGTCAAACAACAACGTGCTCAACACGAAGGTGGCCTATCCGGCGAGTAACATGTCGCCGCCGGTGACTTTCACCAAGGTCAGCGACACGCAATACACGCTCGGAAAGCAGACCTGCACGAAGGCGCAGTAAAGTCAGGGAGGCGGTTGTCGCGAAGGCTGCGCTTCCCGTTGCGTTTCAATCCACAACCGCTCCCGTGCGAAAGGCGGCGACGAACGCCCGGTAGACGGTGAGATAGTCGTCGTGCACGAGCCTGACTTGCCGGCCGCCGGTTCGCGTGAATCCGGGAATCACTTCGACGACGTCGGCATGTCGCACGCCGACCAAGTCTATCTCCATCGTCACGGGCGATGCGAACGCGTACGGTTTGGCAAGCGGCGCGGCGGCCATCGCTTGCGCCGCTCCGGCGCGGATCGCCTCGCGCGCCGCGGCCGGGGACAGCGAATCTACCGCGAAGTTGCCGATGCTCTCTTTAACGATGACGCCGGTAATCCAGGGCATGTGCGAGCGAGCCCCTTCGACGGTCGTCCGATCGCCCGTAACGAGCAGCACCGGCACGCCGAAATGCCCGGCTACACCCGCATTGAGCAGCGCCTCGCTGCACGCAATGCCGTTGATGCGCACCTCGTAGACGACCGACGGAGTAAACGTATGGGAAAGCGTGGCGTTTAAATCGCCGGCGGAGCCGTGATACCCGGTAAAAAAAGCGCCGGCGAATTCGCGGCTGAGGTTTTGGACCATCGAGAGCGGTTTGCGGTTGCCGAATAAAACGCGCACGTCGTGCGGCAGCTCATCGAGCAGCAGATTGCGCATCGGCCCGTGCGAGTCGTTGATCAGCACGTCGGTCGCGCCGGCGCTGCGCGCGCCCTCGATGGCCGCGCGGACTTCACCGGTCATGTATTTCTGGAAGATGACATACTCGGGCGTGTAGGCACGGGCATCTACTTGTTGCCAGCTCGAGACGCCGGCGGTGCCCTCCATGTCGCACGAAACGAACAGCTTCATGCAACCACCGAGGCGGCGCCGGCCAGACGGCACGCCGCCACGAACGCGCGGAAGATCATACGGTAGTCGTCGTGCGAAAACGCAATCGTCCGGCCCGCGATGCGCCGGAAACCGGGCATGAGTTCCACGAAGTCGGCCTGCTCCACGGCTACGGTGTCGATCTCGAGCGTGAGCGGCCCATCGAACGTGAACGGCTTGGCGCGGGACGCGTTGCGGATGGCATCCGCGGCGCTTTCGTACAGGAGCTCTCGGGCGGCATGGGGCGTCAGCGACTCGGTGGCATAATGGCCGACGCCTTCCTTAACGACGACGCCGGCGATCCACGGAAGGTGCCGCGAGACGTCTTCGACGATGACCCGGTCGCCGCTCAACAAGAGAACAGGAACGCCAAAGTACCCCGCCATCGCCGCATTGATAAGCGCTTCGCTGCACGTCACGCCGTTTATCCGCACGTTGTAGACTGCCCCCGGCGAGTAGGTATGAGCGAGGACCCCGTTTTCATCGCCGATCTTCGCGTGGTAGCCGGTAAAGAACGCGCCGGCGAAGCCGGCGTTGAGACCCTGCGCCATCGACAGCGGCTTGGGTACGCCCGAGATCACGCGCACGTCGTCCGGCAGTTCGTCCCAGAGCAGATTGTGTGCGTCCCAATGCGAGTCGTTGATCAAGACGCCGGTGACGCCGGCGCTGCGCGCGCCCGCGATCGCCGCGGACACCTCGCGCGTCATGTACCGGCGGTACGTCGGATACTCGTAGGTATTGGACGGATCGCACTGGTGCCAGCTGCAAACCGCAGCCGTGCCCTCCATGTCGCAACTCACGTACAGATTCACGGAGACGCCTTTCCGATACGAACGTCAGCTCCGCACATGTCCCTCATCGTTACCGCGCCCTGAGATGAGGTCCTCCGTCACCGGCCGAAGTGGAGACCGATGACATCCGTTCTCGATCGGCCACTTCGAGGAGCGATTCTGGCCGCGGTCGATAACTCGCTCGTGCGGCGAGCCGTCAGCCGCTACGGGATGCGCCTGGGCGCAAAGCGGTTTGTCGCGGGCGAAACGGTCGAGGATTTCTTGTCGGCCGCTCGAGCGGCAAATGCCCGAGGGTTCGCGGTGGCGTGCGGAATCCTCGGTGAAGGCGTTCGCGGAAGCGAAGAGGCCATAGCGGCGGCGGACCAGTATTGCGCGCTGCTGCGCACGTTTGCGGAGCAAGGCATCGATGCGAACGTCGCATTCAAGCTCACGCATGTGGGCCTGGATATCGACCCCGAGCTCGCATTCGACAATGCCAGGCGGATTGCGCAAGTCGCGCACGATACCGCGAACACGATGCGGCTCGACATGGAACAATCGACGTACGTCGATGCCACGCTTGCAATCTATCGCCGTTTGCGCGAGCGCTTTACGTGTGTTGGCTTCGCGCTGCAGTCATATCTCTTCCGTAGTGGGAACGATCTTCAGGCCGCACTCCCGCTCGCGCCGAACATTCGCTTCGTGAAAGGCGCCTATCTCGAGCCGCCGGCCATTGCCTACCCAAAGAAACACGACGTTGACGAGAATTACGTGCGGCTCGCCGGCGTGGCCCTTTCCGGCGAAGGGTACACGGCCATCGCTACTCACGATCCCAGAATCATCGAACGCGTCGAAGCGCTTGTCACCGAGCGGGCACTCCCAAAACGCGGGCGGTACGAATTCCAGATGCTGTACGGCATCGCGACGCCGCTTGCGGCGAAGCTGGTCGAGCGCGGGCATCGCGTGCGCCTCGCGATTCCGTTTGGCGACTATTGGTTCCCGTATCTGATGCGGCGTTTAGCGGAGCGCCCCGCGAATCTGGCGTTTTTCCTGAGAGAAACCCTTTCGCGCGGATGAAAACCGCTGCCGGGCTCGCGGGAATTTGGGCGGCCGCTCTAACGCCGGTCGATGGGTCGTTGCGTCCGGATGCACCGCGGGCCATTCGCTACTACCGGGACCTTCTGCGCGACGGCTGCGACGGCCTTAACCTGCTGGGAACGACGGGCGAGGCGATGTCGTTCAGCGCCGGCGAGCGCGAGCGCTTCATGAGCGCGATCGCTGAAAGTGGACTGCCGTTGAGCCGGATCATGGTAGGGACGGGTGCCGCGTCCCTCGCCGACTGCGTGGCTCTGACGCGAACCGCTTTCGAATTGGGATTTGCCGCGGCTTTGATCATGCCGCCGTTTTTCTATCGCGATGCCTCGGACGACGGAATCGTCGCCTTTTTCGATCGTGTGCTCGCCCGCGTGTGGACGTCCGGAGCGCGCGTTCTTTTGTACAATTTTCCGCACATGAGCGGCATCACGTTCCATGCCGCTTTGCTGGAACGGCTGATGACCGAGTTTCCCGAAGCCATCGCCGGGATGAAAGACAGTTCGAACGATCGCAAGCTTCAGGCCGAGGTGCTATCCGCCCACCCGCAATTCGTCGTCTTCCCGGCGTCGGAGTCGTACCTACTGGCGGCGAAGGCATACGGCGCGGCCGGATGCATTTCGGGCAGCGTGTGCTTGTGGCCAAGCCTCGCCGCGCAAGCTCTCCAAACCGGCAACGATCTACTCATGCAGCAGCTCCGCGAGCGACGAGAGGCGCTCGCCGGGGTGCCGCTGATCGCCGCGGTGCGTTATCTTACAGCGAAGGCGCGAGGCGACGCCGAGTGGGAACGATCGATGCCGCCGCTCCAAGCACTGACGGAACAAGAGCGGCACGCCCTAGACGCCGCTCTGCTCGCGGTATAGAGTAGAAGTGTTGAGCGTTGCGATTGTCCCAGTGACGGTGGCGAACTGGAAGACGTACACCGGCCTCAACTCCGGTAACGCGGTCGTAGACTAAGGACTCCAGACCGGGAGCAGCGCTAGGCCGGCTTTTTTCGTGGCCTCGTAATAGTAGGTGTAAGGCTTGCCCATCAGCTCCACGGAAAAAACCGCCAGTTGCAGCGTGCCGCGGTCGTCCAACGCGAGTGGCGTAAGGCGTTGCGGCGGGCCATACTTGCCCCCCATCGTAGCGAAATCGCCGCCGAAATCTGCGGCCGTTTCACGGCCGTTCAACGCGCGCTGTAGCCACGCGAGCGCCTGTGATACCATTGCTGGCGGAGGATGCGGTAAATGCGCGGGCGTTGGGGTTGCTGCACCGTTTTCGGGAATGTAGAGTGCGGCGATCGCGCGGATCAACTGCGGCACCGCGGTGAGGCCGCCGTTGCAGAGCACCGTGATCGACATGCGGTCGTCCGGAAGCATCCAGTTTTCGCTCGTACTGCCGAGGTGGTTGCCGCCATGCCAGACCAGGCGATGGCCACGAAACGCCGTTACGTACTCGCCGGCGCCGTACCCGGTCGGCGATCCGTCGCGGAGGATACCGCCGGTCGTCATAATACGCCACATCGCAGGGGAGACGACGCGGTGGGCTAGCAGCGCCTCATCCCACGCGGCCATGTCGCGCACGTCGATCAAGATGTCGCCGGACGCGCCGAGCAAACTTGGTTTTTCGACATTAGGCTGGGGATAACCACGAATCGGTGTCGGAAAGAAGTAGCTCGTCGCCCGATCCTCCGGCAGCGCGCCGACGCCAAGGAGCGTCCAACTGCGCAGTTGCAGCGGGTCCACGATGTGCGTTTGCACGAACGTTGCGTACGGCATGCCGCTGACGCGCTCGACGAGCAGGCCGAGCAGCTCGTAGTTGGTGTTCGAGTAGTTGAATCGTGTGCCGGGCTGGAAGAGCAGCGGACGCGCCGCATCGCGCGTGATGCGCGTGGCAAGAGGGACGGTGGCATCATCGGAGCCTTCGCCGGTGTCCTGATAACCCGAAGTCATGCCGTAGAGCTGCGCGATCGTGACCTCGCTGGCGTGCGGAATCTGCGGGAGGTAGCGCGAGAGAGGCGCATGGAGGTCGATCTTCCCTTGCGTCGCGAGCAATGCTAGTGCGGCTGCGGTGAATTGTTTCATCAGTGATGCGCCGTCGTAGGCAGTATTGGGTCCAGCCGGCAGCTTCGGGTCGATACTGCGGTCCCCAAAGCTCTTGGCATAAACGACCTGTCCGTCATGAGTAATCGCGATCGAGACGCTCGGTGCAATTCCCGTGCCGACGAACGCCCGGGCGTACGCGTCGATTTGAGCGCTCGGATCGGATGTTTCGGCCGCTGCGATGGGATTCGTCGAAACGAGTACTGCCAAGGCAAGGAAAAGGCCCACAGTGCGCATGAACGCAAGCGTTCGAATGTAGGCAGACGTTCCCTTGGCGCACGACAATCCTCGAGAGGCAAAGAGGCCCCAAATCGAGGATCGCTTCCCCCGATGGGATTGTTGTCGTCAACAAATCTCGGGATATGATCGATATCGCCATCGAGGTACTAGCAACCCTGCGAACCGATGCGAAACTCTTTGCGGACGTCGACGAGTTGGAGTGGCGCGGGCCTACGGCCGGATTACCTGCCGTGTGCGAGCGGTTCAACGCCCCCGATCTCCTTGCGCGCCTTACAAAAGCCGCACGAGCTCGCGCGCGCTAACTGCGTTAGTCGGCCCCTCACGGACCCGATCACAGGTGCGTACTCAGCATTGGAATGCGTTGTTCACAATCGGAAAAGGGACGGAGTTCCAATTGAGAGTTCTATCTTTAATACGGAATGGCGTCGGTGCCCGCGGCTTCTCGAGCGGGCGCCAATGGCTGCAACACGGTCAGGCTTTCAGACAAAAGACGGCCGAGGGGTTCGCTCCGTCACTCGAAAACATGGCATCTTGCTCGAGAAGCGGCGCAACGTTTGGGCCTAGCCGTCGAGCTGGCAAACAATTGCGATTGCAATTCAGACTCGATGGAGGTTGTAGTGGCAAGAATCCGAGTGGCAGGCTTCGGGGTTTCGCTCGACGGATTCGCGGCGGGAACAGAGCAGAGCTTGAATGACCCTTTGGGCAAGCGTGGCCCGGAACTATTCCAATGGTTCTTTTCCACGCGCACTTTCCGCGAAATGCACGGCGAAAATGGCGAAAGCGGAGGCGATACCGGCATCGACGACGAGTTCGCGCGGCGCTCGATGGACAACTTCGGCGCCTTTATCCTGGGACGAAATATGTTCGGCCCAATCCGGGGCGAATGGCCGGACGAGCATTGGAAAGGATGGTGGGGTAACAACCCACCTTATCATGCGCCAACCTTTGTGCTCACGCACCATCCACGCGCGTCGATCGAAATGGACGGCGGCACGACCTTCTATTTCATTACCGACGGTATCGACGCAGCGTTGCAGCGTGCGCGGGAAGCAGCGGGGCAAAAGGACATCAAGATCGGCGGCGGCGTCGAAACCGTGAGAGAATATATCCGCGCGGGCTTTGTCGACGAGATTCATCTCGCGGTGGCACCCGTGGTGCTTGGACGGGGCGAAGCGCTGTTTGATGGCATCGATCTTCGCTCCCTTGGATATTCCACCACCGAACACGTGCCCACCGAGCGCGCCACCCATGTCGTGCTGGCTCGGTGAACGACCGAGCACGCGGTCGAGAGCCTGCGCCCAGAGGCGACACCCCGATCGACGCCGTTCTTGGAGATTCGGTGCGCGAGCAATAAATGTGAAGACGACAAGCGCGAATTCTTGCAAACGTACGCCGCGCCCGGTGGTACGCGCGGCGGGTTAAGCATTATATGAAGCCCTGCTTGATGACGGCAAGGCGAACCGCACGGCGTTTAAGGAGAAGCTACAGCATCCCACCCTCGTCTTGAACGCCGGTCTCGGCATTCCCAAATACAAGACTCTCGGCTGCGTCGAGCGTGCATTCGAGAATATTGAGGCAGACAGGATAAGGAAAATTCTGGTAGCACCAACGGGAATCGAATCCGAATCCGGCGATGACGACTAGTACCGTCGCGTAGCGCGGAGTCTCGTCTTGGGAGGCTTTGCGTCGCGTTCTCGTCTCGGCGTGTATCGTCCAGTATCGGCCTGTAGCGCAGAGTTCGTGCCACAACGGTGCCACGCCGGCCCCGACATCCCCGGACGCGATCCAAGCAGAAGACCGCCGCTAGGGGACCCGAAGCCTTCCTCACAAAAAGGCTGCGCCGGAGGGCGACCCCGAAGCGGGCGCAACGCGGCAATCGCCGGCGTCGCGCACGAGAGACGGATCGCTCTAGCGCGCCGCGGCGTTGCCATCGGGCACTCGCAGTCCGATGGCGCTGATTATCCACGAGATGAATCCCATCCAGATCGCGCACCAAAATGCCGCCCAGAAGCCCGCGACGTGGAAGCCGGGCACGACCGCGGCGACGAGCCAAAAAAGCAGCGCATTGACGACGAACAGAAACAGTCCGAGCGACAAGATGATAAAGGGGAGCGACAAGATGAGCGCTATCGGACGCACGATCGCGTTCACGATTCCGAATACGAGGGCCGCGATCAACAGCGCGGTCGTGGTATCGACCGTCACGCCGATGTGAAAGGCCGGGGCGATGAACTTGGTGAGAAGCCACAGCGACAGAGCGTTCAGCAGCCAGCTGATGAGAAAATTGACCAAGGTCCCCCTCCGGTTTCCCGGTGAGTAGTTCTGGAAATTGTTCCATCGCCGGCGAGGTTTTCCCCGCAATGCGTCCTGGGAGCGTCTAACGTCATGACTCGCCTGGCTCCCCGCCGCTCACCCGACCTGCAGCGTGCTCTGATTTGGCGAGCGGAGCTGCCATGACAGCGCAGACGCGTCTTGGAATCGGCTCGATAGAGAGGCAAATGACGGCGGGTGCGCTCTTGGCGCTACAGCGCGACGGATTGCTGACGATCGACCAAAAAGTCAGCGTGTTGCTGCCCCAATACATCTATGGAAACCGCATGACGCTGCATGAGTTGAGCATGCTGAGCGGCGGCCTGCAGGGCCATGATGAAGATCCGGACGGCGACGTGACATTCGGGATAGTCGGTGTCAAGACAGGTAACAGTACGGTCCGGCAGGTCTTTGCGAATCCTACTCTGGGCTACGGCAACTTCGATGCACCCGGGGTACGCTGCTCTTTGCGAGCCCGAATGTGGCATTCCCCGATGGAAGCGACGTTGTGCTATTGACGAATGCGAACTTCAATACGTTCGTGTCCGATCGTAACTTGATTGTGTATAAGGTGCACAACGCCATCGCGAGTTTGCCGCCGCTCAAACTGCCCCCGGGCGGGGGGAATGCCGCTACTTCGTACGACGTGGCAGACGTGCACTCGCGCGTTGCAGCGCCGGCACGAATTCGTACTCGGTCGTCCCCAATGCAGACTTCCTGAACGATACGCACGACCAGCTCGACATCGACGACGTCGAGCGCGGCGAGGCCGCGCGACGCTTCGCGTCGGTCTCTCCAGACGCCCTCAGGCAGCGGGTGGTCTCGGGTTGGTTTTTCACGCTTCGTACCCGCGACGCGACGCCACCCGAGAATTGGCTCCTAACGCTAGGGCCGGCCGCAGACGTAGCACCTCTAATCCTGTACCAGAGGTCGAGCAACGCCAAGATGCCGCCAGCGCACTCAAGGCCAGGAGGACCGCTCGCAAAGCGGAAGAGCTCATCGTACTTCCCGAGACGTGAGTTTACTCACTCCCGCGTTCGAGTTTATCTTGCAGTGCGGAAAACCCGTTGGCAATGGCCCGATGCATCGCTTTCAGCTCCGCTAGTATCGACTCGTCGTTAGGAGTTGAGTGACCGAGCAGATCCAGCACGCCGCCTATATGATGCGCCAAATCCTCGATGGAATCGGACTCGTCCGGTGCGTACGACTCCTGCGACCGTTTGGGCCCGAGCACGAGCGCTCCGACTAGCTGCCCCCGCGAGACCATCGGGTAGGCAAACTCGCCGTCAAGCTGCGTATCGATGCCGTGCAGATCGAGCTTGCGGTGCCACGTGCGCAGCGAGACGATAGCAGGATCGTTCTCGCTAATCTCTGCGTACTTGCCATTGCCGTTGCGGAGCGCCAGCCGAGCGAACGATGCATCGGCGTGGCGCTCCAACACGTCGACGGTACGCTTCACAATGAGGCGGGGATCGGTAATGAACGCAGCTTCCCGGGCAAAACGCCGGATCGCTTCTTCGTCTTCATGCCGCTTTCTAAAGAAGACGCGGTCGAGCACGTGCTCGACCCGATCGTGCACGAACCGGATGGAGAACCCGAGCATCAACGCCACTGCAGCCCCGATGACGAGGTTGGTTGTATGGCTCTGCTCTTGAAGCCACGACCCGAGCGCCCATTCGAATAGCATGAACGCGCCCACCAGGATGATGGAGACTCCAGAGAAGATCGCGACGCGATTGAGTGCAAAGCCGATGTCGAGCACTCGGCGGTTCAGCAGCGCGTAGGTCATGCCAAGCGGCGCTAAGAAAACGCCGACGTTGGCGAGCGCATAGACGAAAATGAGCGCGTTGCCGTGCTGCGCGTCTGGCCACAAACCTAAAAGCACGTACTCGAGCGCCTGCGTGACGTACAAGATCGTAAGCGGTGCCACGATCCAAACAGCACGACTGCGCTCCGCGCCACGGGACGCCGCAACGGATGTCCACGCGCATGCAACTGCGAGTATGAAGGGACTAGCGGCATATGGCATGTTCCACTCGGGGCCGCTGCTTTGCGCTACCCACGGGAGCGATCCGTTCCATAACGCGATAAGCCGCCCGATTTCGAAGAGCGTGAGAATCGCCGCGGAAGCGTACGCGAGAGCAGTCAGCGCGGTTCGCCAGCGGGACATCGGTCGCGCAACGAGCGACGCAAACGTCGCAAGCAGTGCTCCGAAGGTCCAGAATGTGACGACGCCGACGCCCGCCGCGATTGCGTCAACGAGCGGCGAAGGACCGATCCAACTGCCGGGAACGAGTGCGGCCGACAACTGTGTGAGCGCCAGCAGCACGCAAAGCACGCGCGCCTCCGGTAGGTCGGCGCGGCGCCAGCCGATGAATGCGGCGAACGCCAATATCCAAAACGCACCAATGCACGACAGGGCAACGTCCCAACGCCAGACCGGTGGATCCCCCGCGACGTAGTGGATTGGCACGGTTTTGCCATTGCGCGAAACGGTCAACCCGATTTTTTCGTGAGGGTAGACGCCGGTAAGAAGACGATACCGCTCTTCGGGAGCGAGCTCGCGCGCGTCGATCAAATCGCCCCTGCGGAAGCCGCTTGCCTCAGCGGCTCCGCCGGCGTCGACCGCATCTACGCGAACGATGGCTGGATCGGCGGTACGCGAGACTTGGAATCCGAGTGCGGACGATGCTTCGATCCCGTCGCTAAAATCAGCTGACCGCGTTGATGATGAAGGTTCCAAAACACAGCGTCAGCAGAATCGCACGCCACGAAGAGATGGACATAGCGCGGCGTTCCCGTCCCAGCCAGCCGGGCCCTGGTCACTGTGGTTGTCGCAGATGCCGCCTGGCCGTCATGCGTTGGTCGGCATGCTGCGCTAGTCCGTGTTCGGTCGTCTCGCTGGCTACGAGGATGTCAACGACGCCGAGCGCATGCGTCACGATCCCGCAATGCGCTGGATCGTCGGGGGGACAGCGAAAGGCCGCGCAGCCTCACCCAGCCAGATGAGCCGGTTCGAAACGCGATGGCTCGCAGCGCCAGAAAACCTCTGCGCCCTCTCTGAACTATCCGGTCGCTGGATCGACCGAGTTCGCGAATGCCGCTCGACGGATGAGATTATCCTTGATATGGACTCCAGCGTGAGCCCAACCCACGGCGAGCAAGAGCAAAGCGTGTGGAACGGCCATTTTGGCTGCACGTGCTATCACCCGCTCTTCGTGTTCAACCAGTTCGGCGACCTCGAACGCTGCGCGCTTCGCCCAGGCAACGTGCATAGCGCCGACGGCTGGGAGCAGGTGCTCAAGCCGGTATTTGCGCGTTACCGGGGAACGGTGAGACGCATCGCCTTTTGCGGTGATGCCACGTTTGCTCAGCCGAATATGTACGAGTTCTTGGAAGCTGAAGGGACCAACTACGCGATCCGTCTACCGGCAAACCAGGTCGTGCATCAAGTTCAAGTTCGCCTGGCTTCATCGGTCGCGGAGATTTCCCTGAGCGGACGTACGGTCCATCGTGCTGCGGAACTGCTGCGTAACGTGCTACGGCGCGCCGTCAAATGGGAAGTGATCCTTCGCAGTCCGGCCGCATCGCTCGATGCGGACGATCTGCCGAGGGCGGTAAAACCCGAATCGGCGGTACTCACCGAAACCGAGGCGCAGCAGTTGCTACAGGAGGCGAAATACCCAACCCATCGGTGCACGGCCCGGCACTACTTGACGGCGCAGAGCGCCTTTTATCCTGCCGTGGCATTTGCACTCTACACACGAGCCCGTCTCGGCGAAATCATGGCCATGCGTTGGCAAGACATCGATTTTCGTCAGCGGATCGTCACAATCAGCCGATCACTGAGCTCGACGAAGCGGGAGGGGCTACCATTGGGGAAGTTCTGAGAAAATTCACAGATCTTTCCGGGTTCCTAGACGGCCGTAGCCTACCATCAGTGCATATCAGGGGGCTCGCAACGCTTAATAAAGGCAGGTAGACGGTCATGAAGGTACATGTAGGACTAATGCGGTTAGTGGCAACGGTGGGCGTGGTTTCGACTCTGACGCTGACCGGCTGCGGGGGCGCGGGCAGAGGCGGAGCAACGTCGTTCACTCCGGCGGTTGCTCCAATGGGAAGCGGCGCGGCGTCGGTCAGTTCGCCGGCAGCCAATAGCCAACCGGCGGCAGCCGTCAATGCATCTCCGGCTCAGGCGCAGGCCGGCCCGGCGGGTGTGGACGCGGCGGCGCGATACATATCCAAACTTCAGGCGGAGCGGATCGCTCTGAAGGCAGTTCACGGCGGCACCGTGACCTTGGCGGTCCTCGAAACCACGGACCTTCCGGTTCACTGGTCGATCGACATTACCAATAGAACGGGCGACTACGAAGTGTGGGTCAACGCACGTACGGCCAAAGTCCTGGCGATCATCAAGGGCTAGGAGTGCAGGAACTGAGGGCAACCGACGCACAGCCGCCGGGACGCCTGCGCTTCCTAGCAAGCGCGGGAATCCCGGCGGCGGTCGCCCTCGCCGCGCTCATCGCGGTTCTATTCTGGCGCGTTTCCGTTCTCAGCGCCGCATCCGAAAATGAAGACCGAGCCGATCAGCTCGTTGTGGCCGCAGCCGGTCTGCGCACGGATATCAGTCGTCTACAAAGTGACGAGCGCGCCGTTCTCCTCACGGGCGAAGCGCAAAGATCGCAACGGTCACGGCTCGAAGACGTCGTCGCTGAACGCTTCGCGCAGCTGCGCGAACTGGTGACCGGCTCGGATCAGATTTCGGATCTAGCCTCCATCCGGCAACAATACGACGCATGGCTACAGAGTTCGAATATGCTTTTGCAGGAGACATTGCGACACCCGGCACCCCGGCGATATACGGATTCCGATCTTCGCCTCGTTTTGACGGCGGACCTAAACGGGCGCGCGGAGGCATTCTTGCAGATGCAACGGCGCCGTCGCCTCACCGCGAGTGCGGCCACCGACAGCGCTGCTCAGGCTGCGGTATTCGCCACGATCGTCGGCATGGTAATCGTTGGGGCAATCGTACTGTATTCGGTGTTACGCGCCGTGGTCGACTCTCAGCGTGAAACGCGGCGGCTTTGGGACGAAGCACAAGCACTCGAAAGGGCACGGGCACGCAGCGCCGAGCTCGAGGAGCGGAACCGGGAGATACAAGAGACTTCTCGCGTCAAGGGTCAGTTCGTCGCTCACATGTCGCACGAATTGCGCACGCCGCTAACCGCAATCCTCGGCTTTAGCGAGATGCTTTACGACGAAAAGGCGGGGCCGCTATCGGAGCGGCAGAAGGCTTATACGAGGGACATTTTGGCGAGCGGCCGCCACCTCTTGGATCTTATCAACGAGGTGCTCGACTTTGCGAAAGCCGAGGCCGGAAAGATCGCGATGGCGCCTCGGGAATGCGATCCACGCGCCGTCGCGCTCGAAGTATCAGAAACGATGCGGTCACTCGCAGCCGCCGGCGGTCTCAACCTAAGGACGGACGTTACGAACGGCCCGGAGCGTGTCGTGACGGACGTCGCTCGATTAAAACAGATCCTTTATAACTACTTGTCGAATGCGATAAAGTTCACGAAGCCGGGCGGAACGATCACGCTGGTCCTAACGAGACAGCCGAACGACTCCTATCGCCTAGACGTTTCCGATACCGGCGTGGGAATCGCCGAAAGCGACATGGAGAAGCTCTTCGTCGACTTCAGCCAGATTCAACCGCCGCATAGCGGTGAGCGCGGCGCCGGCCTCGGACTCGCGCTCACCAAACGGTTGGTCGAAGCGCTCGGTGGGGCCGTCGGCGCAACCAGCCGGCAGGGCATCGGGAGTACGTTTTTTGCGATTCTCCCAGGTCAGATCCCCGTCTCGTCACCAGGAGGCAGTGCGTCGTAATGTCTGGGCCAGTTCTAATCGTCGACGATAACCCGATGATCCTGCGCATGTTTCGCGACCTCCTCGACGGCGAAGGCGTTCCCGTTGAAGTCGCTCGCAACGGCGCCGAGTGCTTGCGGTGCGTCCAGACGTTTAAACCGCTGGTCGTCGTACTCGACATCGAATTACCCGACAGCGACGGGTTCAAGATCGCCCGTTACCTCAAAGCCGGCGATGACACGAAAGATATCTTCATCGTAGCCGTCACTTCGCACGCTACGAAAGAAGACGAGGAGCGCGCGCTTCTTTCGGGATGCGACCATTTTGTCACAAAACCGATCGACTCCCGGTCGTTCCCCGCTCTGATCGCCGGCTATTGGTCGCGTGCCGCAGCGCGCTGAGGAAGCCTCGCTAACTTGTATCCCACGCCGTGCACGGTCACGATACTCTCGTCGGACGCCCCGTGGAGGCGTAGTTTACGGCGAAGGTTCGTTACATGTTTGTCGAGAGTGCGATCCAGCACGTCTACATCGGCTCCGATAGATTCCAGCAATTGGTTCCGGCCGAACGTGCGCCCAGGCTGGCGGGCGAGGACTGCGAGAATCCGAAACTCCGTCCGCGTTAGCGGCAGCACGTTACCAGCAAAGCGCGCTTCCTGCGCCACGGGATCGATTTCGATGTCCCCGACGGCAGTCGTATGGTCGGCGCCGGACGCGGCATTGCGCGTTCTTCGCAGCACCGTTCGAATCCGCGCGAGAACTTCTCGTGCCGAGAACGGTTTCGCGATATAGTCGTCCGCGCCCAATTCCAGCCCGAGAACCCGATCCACCTCGTCGGTCAACCCAGTCAGCATGATTACCGGGGCAGCGCTTCCTTGCGATCGCATTGCCGCGAGTGCTTCTAATCCGCTCTGGTCCGGAAGACGCACGTCCAGTATCACCAAGGTAGGTTCCATGGCAGCGATCGCGCGCAAGGCGCCACTCGCGTCGGCCGCGCGCTCAACATCGTAACCCTCATCGCCAAGATATTGAGATAAGATTTCGCCGACATTTGGGTCGTCGTCAACGACTAGGATACGTCCGAGCCGCGACCGCTCCGAGGTTGGATCGTGCATCAATCTAATCTTAGTCCCCGCGCTTGCGGTCGTCAACGTCAAAGGAGCTAACGCACGCGTGAATAGCCGCGCCTAATTCATCAATTCTTCTCACCTTATTACGGCGAGCGCCGATCGGCGAAAAGCGCGGGCTGTCTTCTTCTCGGCTTCCTCACACAAAGTTCTAACCTTTTTGGGATAGTGGCAGCACCGGGAACGATGCGACGGCTCCGGAGCCACGTGCCGCTGTGCTAGCGGGCGAAGCCGTAAATCAAGCGAGGGTAGCAAAACGATGAGTGCCGAGCCGGTAGAAACAATCAAAATCGTCGTCGCAATCGACGGCTCGAGGATCGCGTTACGTGCGCTCTCTGTGGCGCTTGATCTGGCACGGCATCTGCGCAACCCGGTCGATATTCACGTGGCGGCAGTCGTGGATTACTCTATTCCGCCCGCGGGCCTCGGAAAAAGCCCAGCGGCAGCACCGGATATTCTCGCAACGGAAGCGGAAACGGCGCTCGCCGTCGCCGAGGAGCTGGCATCAACGCATCGTCAATCGATCGCGCCTCACGAGCTTCGTGGAGCGGTCGTCGACGAGGTTCTCAACCTAGCGCACCGGGTTGAGGCTTCGTACATCGTTGTCGGGACGCACGGACGCAAGGGAATACAACGCGCCGTGATGGGGAGCACGTGCGAAGGTCTCATCCGTCGTTCCGACGTCCCGGTGCTGACCGTGCGCAAGGCATGACGTCTGGTTTAGGCGGTTCCCGCTATCGGTAGAGGGGCGGGGATGGATGTCTTGGAGTCGACCGCGCAAACGGGTTGGGGCGAACTTTCCGACGCCGAAGCGGCCAGGCGGCTAGATCTCTTTGGAGCGAACGAGCTTCCTTCGGCGCGGCGACGCGGCTGGATACGAACGCTCGGCGAAGTGGTCAGAGAGCCGATGTTCATCCTGCTCGTGGCTTGCGGCGCAATTTACGTTCTTTTGGGTGACAAGGGCGAGGCGGCGATGTTACTCGCGTTTGTCGCCGTGGTCGTTGGCATCAGCGTTTCACAGGCTCAAAAGGCGGAGCGAACGCTCGATGCCCTGCGCGAGCTCTCCGCCGCGCAAACGATGGTCTTGCGCGACGGGCGGAAAAGACTGGTTCCTGCCCGCGCGCTCGTCTGTGGCGACGTGATGGTCCTCGTGGAAGGAGACCGCGTTGCCGCCGACGCGGTGATTCTGTCCGCTACGAACGTTAGCGCCGACGAATCTATATTGACGGGCGAATCCTTGGCCGTAACAAAATCCGTCAGATTTCCAACGCCCGAGACGATGGCGAGGCCGGGCGGAAACGATCTTCCCTTCGTGTTCTCAGGAACCGTAATCGTTCAGGGAAAGGGCTTCGCACGCGTACTTGCTACCGGCAAGGACACGCAAATCGGGAAGATCGGTAAGGCGATTTCCAGCACCAAAACGGAGCCGGCACGCGTCCAAGTGGAAACCGCTCTCGTAGTCCGACGCCTCGCTATCGCAGCGGCAATCCTCAGCGTTCTCGTCACGCTCGCCTACGGCTTTGGGCGCGGGGATTGGCTTCGCGCGCTGCTCGTGGGGATCGCGCTCGCGATGGCCATTTTACCCGAAGAGCTGCCCGTGGTGCTTTCCGTCTTTCTCGGGCTCGGCGCATGGCGCATCGCCCAAAAGAACGTGCTCACCCGTTATCTGCCGGCGATCCAAATGCTCGGCTCCGCTACCGTGCTCTGCGTGGACAAGACGGGTACCTTAACGGAAAACCGCATGTCGGTAGTCGCGCTTAGCACGGCCGGCGGCGCACTGTATCATTGCGAAGACAACGAACCCTTGCCGGAACCCGTTCATGAAATACTGGAGTTCGGCGTGCTCGCCAGCCACCGCGACCCGTTCGACGCGACGGAACGTGCGATCGCTGAGGCGTTGGAAACGCGGCTGCCCCACGGCGAGCACATCCACCGCGACTGGACAATGGCCGGCGAGTATCCGCTTTCGCGAAACATGCTTGCAATGTCGCGCGCGTGGAAGCGCGCGGACGCGAGGCAGTGGACGATCGCGGCCAAAGGCGCCCCCGAGGCAATTGCGGATCTTTGCCACCTCTCCGAGGCGGAGAGATCCTCGCTAGAAACCACGGTAACCCGGATCGCATCGGACGGGCTGCGCGTCCTCGGCGTAGCTCGCGCCCGATATGACGGCGAAACCTTGCCAGGCGCCCAGCACGATTTCGACTTTCAATACGTCGGTCTAATCGGTCTTGCAGACCCAATTCGGCGGACGGTTCCCTCGTCGGTCCGTGAGGCGTACTCGGCTGGAATTCGTATCGTAATCGTCACCGGAGATTACCCCGCAACCGCGCTTAGCGTGGCCCGCAACATCGGCCTCGAGCGCAGCGACATCTACTGTACCGGCGCGCAGCTCGACGCAATGACCGATACGGACGTCGCGGAGGTCCTTAAGACCACGAACATCTTCTGTCGGGTGGTACCGGAGCAAAAGCTGCGCATCGTTGAGGCGCTCAAACGCAATGGTGAGATCGTTGCGATGACCGGTGACGGCGTAAACGACGCGCCCGCGCTAAAGGCGGCTCATGCCGGCATTGCAATGGGCGCACGCGGCACCGACGTCGCACGTGAGGCTGCAGCTTTAATATTGCTGGACGACAACTTCAGCTCGATCATCGAAGCGATAAGACTTGGCCGCCGTATTTTCGACAATCTTCACAAGGCGATTGCGTTCGTGACCTCGGCGCATATCCCCATCGTTGGTATGAGTGTCATACCGGTGCTCCTAGGCATGCCGCTGCTCTTGCTGCCCGTTCACATTCTCTTCCTGCAGTTGATAATCGATCCAGCATGTTCCATCGCCTTCGAGGCGGAACCGGCTGAAGCCGACATCATGCGGCGGCCGCCGCGACCGGTAGACGAGCCGCTCTTCGATAGGTCGATTATAAGACACGCCGTTCTTCAAGGCGCGATCGTCTTAGGCATCGTCATCGCGGTCTTTTCCATAACGCTGCACGCAGGACGGGACGAACAGGCAGCGCGGGCCATGGCATTTACAACGATGGTATTGGCCAGCATTGTGTTGTTGTTCGTCAATCGGTCGTCCGGTGGGAGCTTCGCGCGCGCCGTGCGCGCGCCGAATCGCGCTCTATGGTTTATTACGTCGGGTGCGATCGCCTTTTTGGGTTTGTCTCTGTTCATCGCGCCGCTACGCAGCCTCTTTTCATTTCAGGCTCTTCGCGCCGGCGACCTCGGGTTGCTAGGCGCCGCTTGGATGGCCTGCATTCTCGGACTCGGCTTAACAAAAATGATTCAAGGCGCCCGGACGAATTCCAACGGGAGGGCGCGCAACACGACTAGATGAGCGATATGCATCGTTCCGCACCGTTTCCCGCTTTGCATCCGGACGACGGCCGTTTATGACCTCATGAACGGGAGCAACGGTACAACCTATTGCGCCCACCACTCGCGCAGAGCCGTTGCAATGACGATCGGAGCGCCCTCCCATATATAGTGGCCCGCACCGGGCAGCGGAATCGTGCGGTGATTCGGAAGAGCCGCTTCAAACCGCTGGCGCTCTTGCGCGCGGAACGCAATGTCCTTGTCGCCCCACACGATCAATGCCGGCTTATCCCGCAGCGCCGGCAACGCCGCCTCGCATCGTTCCATGAAGGCGCGCGACTTCAGGATGACGCGGGGAAAGATGTAGCTGGGCATACGCCGTTCGGGCGTTGGAAGCGGCCGGCGATAGGCTTCCATGATGCCGGAGGTGAGCGGCTCCATCTTGATGCCCGCCGGAATAAAAACATTGACAAACGCATTGAATTCGCGGATCGCGAACTTGCCGATCGGGCCGCCCATCGCGCGGGAGAACATCTCGAAATGGCGGTCGCCGTTGACGGGCCAGAAAAACGTGTTTCCGATGACGAGGCGCTCCACGCGCGACGGATTTTGCGCAGCGACGTACAGGCCGATCGGTCCTCCCCAATCCTGAACCATCGGCGTAAAAGACGGCAGAGCCAGGGCATCGACGAACGCGCCGATCGTCTGCGCATGCTCTTCGGGAAGAAAACCGTATCCGGCCGGCGCCGTCGACAGACCGAACCCGGGCAGATCCGGCGCGACGCAGCGAAAGCGGTCGCGAAGCAGCGCGATCATGTGACGGAAGAGAAAACTCCAGGTCGGATTGCCATGCACCATCAAGAGCGCGGGCCCGACGCCCTCATCGACGTAATGAATGCGCGCGCCGGCAACATCGGCGAATCGACTCTCAAAAGGAAACGTGCCGACCGGAAGATGAAACGCATTTTCCGCGTACGACCGTTTGGGCGCTTGCGCGGTCATCCCGTATGTACCGTTATGGCCGAAAGAAGCGCGTATAGCCGAGCGCACGGAAACGGGCAAAGCCTCGACGCTCGATCGCCAAAACTCAGCCCGGCCTCGTGTTCCAAAAACCGCGAACGCCGGTTGAGGCTCGAACGCTGCGAAAAGTTCCAACTTTTCAACGAGACCCTCTTAACACCAGTTGCTCTTAGCGGGAGAACCGACACTTGTCCGGGGCCCCGTCTAACGTGACAATCGTTGATATATAACCATATGGTTAATCATCGCGTGCTGTCAAGTCGTATCCCGAGCAGTGACGAAAACGCTCGTTGTTGCTGCGGCTTATGGACTCCGTCCGCAGATACGCAGGTAGACCAAAAAACTGCGGTCTGCTTTAATCGCTTGACGATTTTATCGCCATGTGATAATATCACCCATGGACTTCGCGGATCGTGGAACGCGCGACCTCTACAACGGCGTCGCCTCCAAGGCGGCTCGCAGAATAGTCCCAGCCGCTTTGCGTCAGAAGTCAATTGACAAGTTGACCCTGTTGGACGCCGCAGTGAGCCTGCAGCAGCTTCAAGTCCCGCCGGGAAATCGACTGGAAGCACTGCACGGGAATCGAGCGGGTCAGCACTCGATCCGCATTAACGACCAATACCGCATTTGTTTCCGCTGGACGGAGGCGGGGGCGGTCAATGTCGAGATTGCCGACTACCACCGTTAGGAGATAAAATGTACCGCCCATTGACAATCCCAAGCCGGCGCCGGCCAACACCCCCAGGCGAGATTCTCCTTCGCGAGTTTCTTGAACCGCTCGGTCTGACGCAGACGGCTTTTGCCAAACACATCGGCGTCACGAACGCGCGTTTGTCCGAGATCATTCATGGGAAGCGGCCCGTGACGATGGACTCCGCGCTTCGCTTTGAGCGAGCCCTAGGATTTAGCGCCGAGTCATGGATGCGGATGCAGATGACGGTTGACTTGTTCGATGCTCTACACGGCCGTGTCGGCAAAGCCGTCGTGCGGATCAAGCCGATCGCGCGCGCGTCGTAATATGCTGCGCGGATGGTAGCGCCAACGGGAATCGAATCTGAGTCTGAGGATCCTGACGAGACGTACTAGCACGCGGTGTATCACGATGAGACTTGCCCCATGAGGCTTTGCATCGCACCTCTTGCTTCACTAGACTTGCCAAAACCTGACCCCGCGCGGAGTCCGTGCCACAGTGGTGCCACGGGAAACCCATCGCGTCAGCGCCGTGCGGGCGAGCCCCCCGGGGCGCTTCCGGGCAACGCTTACGGGATCGGTCCCTTACACAGATTTTTCAATTTTTTGAAACTTCACGCGTCTCGCCATCTCCCCGTCCAATCGGCGTGATATTTCGTTCTTGGACTCGTAGAGAAGTACAAGAGCTGCCGCGGCGCTTCCGGCCAATGGGGTTGGGGGAAAGTCTAACCAAAACGAGACCCCCGTTGGCGAGGCTGCGAGGCGATCGCGTCCTTACCGCGTTCACGCGCGTCGCGTGTAGCCTCACCTTTCGCGGCCCCGGGCGCGTTGCGATGGCATAGCCTCATCGTTAGTGGCGGGAGGCGATGAGCGCACTCCTGGCTTATCCCTACTCAGACGCTATTTAAGCCTCTCTTGGAGGTCCGCCATCGTGCTCCAACTTGGCTCAAAAATCAGATCGATGCTAGCTATCGCGTCCTTAATATGCCTGACTACAGTGTTTATCGGCGCAATTCAGCTCGGTCCGGCCCTAGCCCAGAGCGCTCCGCTTCCAACGCCGTATGTTTACCGCGCCGAGATACTCTGCGGCATGAACAGCCTTAAAGCGATGGCATCTTTATCGCAGAGCATTTACGGTGAGGAGGATGCTGAAGATTGGGCAACTGAAGTCACTAATTCGCGATCTCTCATTGAGTTGGCTGATAAGTGTCTCTTCGCTCTATCAAGATGCGATCCGGCGGGTGCGACCACATGCAACGAGTCTAAGGTTTGGATAACAACATATCTGTCATGGGGACAATACGGCCTCGCGCATGCACTCGCGGGCGTCGGTAACTCGTCAAACTCAGCCCTTGAAAACGAAATTGAAACTGGACTTGACCTTTGCGAATCACCCGACATAACGGCGACGAGAGAACCATTTATTAAAGCGCGAAACGCAGTTCGTGGAACGCTGCTAATCGCTTCTAAGGTAGCCGCGTATAGCGATTCGCCGGCCCAACTCTACCTTGATCGACTCCGCGCCTGTGCCGAGCGAATTAGCGACTTTGATGTTACGTTCTAGCCTCGACCCAGCGCTTTTCGTCTGAAGTTCACGTGCATCGGAGAGAGACCCGTCTTCTCAGTGCAGCCATTGAGAATTCACGTTGTCCAGGCCCATTTAGCGGCTGATCTAACCGCTTGCAGGTTTCATCTCCATAGGGGTTTCCAGGCGCAGACGTCTCAATCCGACTTAAGTGAAGATTGGACCAAGCGCAGCCCCTGACGCAAGGGCGGCGCGCCTATCCGCCCACGCTTGACGCGCCACGCTTTTGGTTGGCCTACGCTCGACATAACAGCGCAGCGAGGCCTTCAGCACTTCACGAAGGCGCGCGTTAAGCCCAAGCAGCGCGTCGTATCGATCAGTCTGCGCTCCACGACGCCCATGGATCGTGTGACTGCGTTCTCTATAAGAATCGCGGACTATCTCGAACACCGTGTTGCCATCCCAGAAGAACTCATTATTACCAAAAAACACACGAGCGTTTTCTCGGATATTATCTGTAATGCTGTCGTTCTCAATGCGATCTTGAATGCCAAATAGAAATACAATCTCTGCCGCGATACATAAATCCAGGCTTGCGTCGATCGGTGTAGATCGAGTAGAGGCAAAGCCTAGGCGGTCAATCGCTACGCCGATTGAGGATCCGCGGGCGCTAATGTAAGGATTACGCGTAGCAGTAAACAACCGATTCATCTCAGGGGCATCGTGAGATCCAAAAGACGCCGCCTCATAATCTACGCTCAGTGTCCCGTAGTTGAACTGGGAGCTGTAGAACCGGCGATTTCCAAGGTCGTCATCCTGAGATACAAACGTGCCGCTGTCTATCAATGCAAGTCCACGCATCAACGCGACGGCTCTTAGAAATGCTACCTTTGGCTCTTCGATCTGCTCGGTGTTAAAGCGACCGTCGCCTGCGCCTACAATGTGTCGCCCCGTAACTCTATACCGCAAACCGCAAACTGGACTAATCGGCATGGCTGGAGCAGAGGGGATGCGAAGAACGACCTCCGCCGCCGTCTTTGCCGACTGTGCGATAAGGTTTGTTTCTAATATCTTCTGGACGGCCACACCGTCGGGTAACGCAATCGTGTCGGCCACGCGGAGCCCAGCAAACATAGCCGTTACTTCAAGCCAAACCTCGCCCTGCTGTAGTGGCACCGTGCCTCCATGAAGCTTAATTTCGATAAGAAGTGCGAACCGAGAACGAGAACGCACGAACACCACATCGCGTTTCTGAGTTAGCGTCTGTTTGGCTTGCCTGTCATCGGGTTAACGGACGTTGTGCCTCCTGTAAATGAGGCGCCAAGTGTTCCTCTGTCACACGTGTGAGCGATTTGCCTTAGGACGGCCATATTCTTTTGATTCGGTAAACGTCCCGCCCGAATCGCCTGTAGCGTCGAGCGCGGCAGGCCACTTAGTCTCTCCAGCTCGCGCATTGGCATCGCTTTGAGGCGGGGCAGTATCGTCGTCGCCCATCCGCCGCGTCGCGCATCCGGATTTAAACCTGTATGGAACTCCGAAGTCTAAGGCCTGCTTTGTCATCCTTCGTCGCGCCAGAGGCCGTGCGTCATGAGTGGCAGGCGGAAGAGAAGCCCGATGAACCCGAGGGCGGCGGCGACGAAGCCGTCGTTTAGCAGCGGTCGTTTACCCGCCGTGTTACGGTCCACAGGTGGTACCGTCGTAGAGAATAAGCGCCGCTCGTCCATCGGTCGCAACCACGTGGTGTCGGCGCTCGGGTCCAGCCTCGGGTTGGCGGTCCCTAGGCGCTATAAGCCAAGCCCGCGGGCTCGCGCAAAGCACCGCGCGCGGCGATTCGCCCTGCACGCCGGAAAGGGCTTCGTTCGGCGCGAGAACGTGCACGGGTGGCTCCGAATAAAAAAGTAGTGCATTGCTCCCGGAAAAGCTCTGGATCGCCACGACGTCGCCGGGTTCGCGGTCTCGCTGGATGACGGCCGCGAGTCGCGGGACCGGCTTGTAACGCTCCGCTTGCGGCAGGACGAGGAGCGAAAGCGCCGTGAATGCGACGACCACGCCGGTTCCGAGCGCGTAAGGTGCAAATCGCGCGGCAGGTCCCGCGAAGAGCACTGCGGCGACGAGCGAGCCGAGAAAGATCGGCGACGCCGTCGCAATGAGCCCCGTGGAAACGGAATGAAGATCGACGGTAAGACGGTTGTTCCGCGCAAAGATCCATACGGCAACAGCGAGTAAGCCTACTGTTGCCGGAACTGTGGCGGCTGATATTGCCGCAGCTCGCGTTCCGCTCCTTCGGACGACTGAATCGAAATACAGCGCTACTAACACCGCAAATGCAGGCAGTTCCAGTGCGACGTAATTGGGGAGCTGGTACGAGCCGCGCTAAAGAATAAGAACGGCACGATCGCCCAGCAGACACAGAGGCGCATCAACCGCGCTTGGCCCGGATCCTCGTTGCTCGCGCGAAGCGCCCCGAAGCAATAAGGAACGGTGGCGGGTATGAAGGCCGTCCACGGAAAGAGTCCCAGGATCACGACGGGTACGTAGTACCAGAAAGGACCGCTTTGATTTTCGATGACGCCCGAATAACGCATGATGGTCGCTCTCCCCAAGCAGCATCCCAACTGCGTGGGTATCCACTTGCCAGGCGATTGCGAGGAACCATGGCGCGACGACGAACGCCAGCACCAGTCCTCCTATCACCCAAGACCACGGTGCGGGAAGTTGCGAGCGCTCGAAGCGTCGGCTCCACAACACGTATGGAGCAATAACCAAGACAGCGACGACGGGCGCCACCGGTCCCTTCGCGAGAAAGCCGCAGGCCGAAGCGATTGCTCCATAAATCACGTATCGGTTGCGGCCCGTTGAAAATGCTTGAAACCACCAAAAGATGGTCATAGCAACCGCCGCATCCAGAAGCGCATCCATGATGGCAAGCCGCCCAATGATGACCTGCATAAGACTACATGACAATACGATGCCGGAGTAAATCCCAACGCGCTCTCCCACCTGTCGGGCCACCGCATAGGCTGTAAAGAACCCCATCAGGGTTGTCGCGAGCGCCGAGGGGAGGCGCATCGCCAGCGCGGTCGGCCCAAGGGCCGACGAAAAAACCGCGGCGATCCAAAAATAGAGAGGCGGTTGGACGAACGAAGGTCGGCCGTTCAAATGCATGACGATCCAGTTGCCTGTCAGAAGAATCTCTCTCGCGATCTCGCCGTACGTTGTCTCGCTGTTGTCCCACAGCGTGCCGAGGCCAAGGCCCGGCAGCGCTACGAGCGCAGCCATCGCACCCCCGATCAAACCCGCTTTCATGGCCTTATCCATATTTCAGTAGAATTTTTTGCACCACCATACCGAAGTCTTCCTCGTCTAGGTCCCTAATCGGGAGCCAGGAGTTACTGTGGATCTCCGCCCAAACGGGCTACGAAGGAGATCCACCCATGCGCAAGAGCCGTTTTACGGAGGCTCAGATCGTCGAGATTCTCAGGGCGTTCGATGCCGGGACGCCGGCTGAGGAGCTCGCCCGCCGCAACGGCATTCACGCCAATACCATCCGGCTGTGGCGTTCAAAGTATGCGGGGATGACGTCGAGCGATCTAGCGCGCTTAAAGCAGCTTGAGGCCGAGAACGCGCAGATGCAGCGGATCATCGCCCGCCAGACGGTGAAGATCGACGCGATCGAGGAGTTGTTACGAAAAAACTCCTGGGGCCTTCCCGGCGAGCCGAAGCCGTGAAGGCGCTGCAAACCCTCGGCATGAGTCAACGCGAAGCTTGCACAAGCGTTCGCGCTCGTCGGCGTAGCTCGCGGGAGCTGCCCAGCGCAAAAGAGCGTGAGGATGCGCGCTGGTCGGTGCGCTTGACCGAACTTGCGCAGAAGCACGCCGAACACGGCTGTCGTCAGCTCTACGGGGACTATGAACGCGAGGCGAAGCCCGAAACCGACGAGTACATGAACTACAAGCGTTTTCGCCGCATTTATCGCTTAGCGGGCCTGCAGATCGGGCGGCGTAGCCGGCGCGGCAGAGCGAAGATCGTACGCGGGCGCTGCCTGCGTCGCGCAACCAAACCGTTTGAAGGCTGGACGCTCGATTTCATCCACGATCGACTGCTCCATGGGCGGGCATTCCGCACCCTTTCCATGATGGATGAGTTCAGCCGCACGGGCCTTGCGCTCGAGATGTCGTTCTCGTTCCCGAGCCGATCGGTGGTCGCAGTGCTTGACGACGTTGCGGCGATCTACGGGTATCCCAAGTACCTTCGGATAGACAACGGCAGCGAACTGACGTCCAAGATCATGCAGCTGTGGGCCGAGGAGCACTGCGTCGAACTGCTCTTCATCCAGCCGGGCAAGCCGACGCAGAACGCCTTCATCGAATCGTTCAACGCGTGCGTTCGAACGTGAGTTTCTCAACGCTCAATGGTTCCGGACGCTTGCCTGAAGCGCAGGCCGAGTCGAACGCCTACATGCATCGGTACAACGCGTCCTATTCGCACGGAGCCCTCGAATATGAGACCCCCGAGGAGTTTCGTCGCGCGACGACGTGAGAACGCAAAGTCACATTGCCCGCTGGCGTAACGCCGGGGGCACCTCCACGACGACGTGAGAACGCAAAGTCACATTGCCCCTCTCTCACTCTACGAAATTACACCACCCCGACAGAGATTCGTGGCCGCATGGCGGGACCTAGACCAGGGCACTACCGTGGCAACGTCAAACCCAAGCCGACCCGATGGCCGATACCAGCCGATCACACTATTTTGTGTTCCAGGCAGGCCGCTCCTCGGTCAGCTTTCCACGTATAATGCGGGCGTTAATGTCGGCGGCTGCTACCGACCACAGCGAAAAGTCATTTTGCGAATACACTATTGGTAAGTGTGTAGTTCCGACCTCCCGCGTTGCTTCGTAGCGAGGGTCGGGCCGATAAAGGTGTCGGCCAATATGAAGTACGGTTGTATTGAAGAATAGCGCCATCAGGCACGAACCTAGTAGAGCCCAACGCGCGATCTGCGGCCGATCACGCAACGCGAAGGCCGTCGCGATCGCGAGAAGCGAGATGAGTGGTGCGGTCGCATGTACGCCAGCTCTTGCTAATGGGTTTCCCGGGTAATAGGCAAGAAAAAGTTCTCCAAGCAGCGGAAGTGCGATGAGCGTTCGCCAGCCAAGGAACAGCGGCGCAAAGGCAAACGGCACCAAGATTTCAATGAGGAACGCAAGATCGGTGAGATTCGGTGGCGACGGATACGTCGGCCCCCATCGATGATATCCGTAGATTATCGGAAGGATCCACCACACGGCGGCATTTATGATGGCGAGGAGAGCGATACATATACTCAGAGGACGGTCCCACCATATCGCTCCAATTATGCCGAACCAGATCATGAAGAGCGCGATGTCCTCTTTGATTCCGAGGAGTACCTGTGCCAGAAGAAGGCTTAGCGGAAATGATCGGCGATATAATGCGATAGAAAATGCGAAGATAAATATCGGCTCGAAATACTCTTCGGAAAAATCGTTGTATGCAAACGCCTGTACAGATGGGCTGATGAGATATGCCACGGCCAGTAGTGTCGCTGGCGTCCGCGCAACGCCAATAACGCAGGCAAAATAATAGAGAACCACGGCGGATCCGGCGACCACGAGCACCTGAACTGCAATGAGCGTCTCTTGATAGGGAAAGGTCTGAACCAATGGAGCGAGCACGAGCAGTATCCAGGAATCGTGCACCCAAAGATGAGGCCGCCGCTCATACCAGTTAAACGTGCTGCCATCGTGAGCGAAGCGCGCAAGCATTTGCAAGAAGATGCCGCTGTCCTGGCCGTAGTATAGTGCGTGAAGCTTATTTAAGTCTAGAAACAAGTACAGTGAGCCAAAACCCAAACAAGCAAGGGCGACAACAATAATCGGTGCACGTCTTACAGCTGTAGTCGCATGCAAAATGCCTTCGAAACGACGCCCACGGTCGGGGCCACCGTGGTTCTGCGCTCCTGCGCGCCGTCTTCCAAAAACCCAGCTCGGTTAAGCACAGTTCGCGAGCTCCCTCAGTTTCCGGGGGATAATAGGCTTACAAGAACAAGATCTGCGCGCTCGGACTTTTCGTCAACGCGATCGTGCACCGCTTCAATTTTGCAACCGCGCCTGCGGCGATTCCTGCCAGTCGTTTCGTTCATGGTGCTCGTTCCCTTTGTCGGTTCGGAACTGATGTGTAAGGCTAACGAATCCTGGAGAAAAGTGAGGCTAGTTCACAAGACCTTCGTGAAGTGACCCCCGCTGGAGCTGGACACCAAATAAGCGAAATTGTCGCTAGGAAGGTGTCACATGCGAAAGCCGCAACGGCCGCCGGCTCCGGAGCCGGAGAAGTTCGAGCGCTGGACCGCTCAGCGTAAGGTCGCGATCATTCTCGAGGTCCTTAAGGGCCAGATCTCCGTTCCCGAAGCCGCCCGCAAGTATGGGTTCACGCAAGGCGAGTACCGCAAGTGGGCCGATGAGTTCTTGCGCGGCGGAGTCGATGCGTTGAAGGTCAATCGAAGGGGGCTCGACGCCGAGCACCGGGCCGGGGTTCGGCGATTGCAGGCTAAGATCGGTCAGCTCGTGATGGAGAACGAGATCGCCAAAGAGGCTCTGAGAATAATCCCTTTGGACGAAAGCGAGCAGCGTTCGATCGACTCGCTGCTCGGAAAGGTTTCTCCCGGGTCACAGTCTGTCGGCCCCTAAGCATGCCGCGAAGTTCTTCGTACTACAAGCCCCGATCGCGCGCGATGGACGTCGACGATGTCCTCGCGCAGCGCATCAAACACATCATCGAAGAGGAACCGTATGATGGCTACCGGATGGTGTGGGCGACGTTGCGGTCGGAGGGCGTCCTGGTAAATCGCAAGGCCGTTCAACGCGTCATGCAGATCAAGCGCTGGCAATGCCACCGTCGTCTCCACAAGAGCCGCTATCCGCGCGTCCAGGTCAGTTCGAGCATCGCCGCTCACTCGAACCTGCGATGGGCGACCGACTTCACCTGCGTCTGGACCAAGTTCGATGGTCTGATCTACGTCAACGAGATCATCGATTGCGCCGATCGCAGCGTCGTCGGTTACTGCATCAGCAAGAACTGCCGTGCCCAAGAGGCCGTCTGGGCTTCTCGAGGATGCATGCATCAAACGTTTTGGTGTACTGCCGCGCGGAGATGCCGGCGTCGTCGTTCGCAGCGACAACGGGTTGGTTTTCGCCTCGCGGCTCTACCGACGCATTCTTTCATCGTACGGCCTCCAGCAAGAGTTCATCCACCCGCACACGCCGGAGCGGAACGGCGTGATCGAAGCCTATCACAAGACATTCAAGCGCGAATGCGTTTGGCAGCCTGCTTCGCGACGATCGAGGAGGCCACGCCGGTCATCGGCAGGTGGATCGATCGACAACAACGAACGTCCGCACTCGAGCCTCGGTTACCTTACGCCGGCCGCCTGGCGGGAACGAGACGAGGCACGAATAACCACACTTAGTGTCTAGTTTTGGTGGGGTCACTCCACTCGTGTCATCTTGCCCCCCCAACTAAGACCTATCGCCTCCGCGGCTCTCCGCCGGCTTACACGAGCCGCAAGGTTGAGACACGATCTTTTCGTCTTCGCCTCTGGTTGGACTCCCGGAAGCCATTTTGCTATGAGCGCCTCAGATGCTTGCTCTACCGGGACAATGCACGGCGTTTCGTGCGGTCAGGTCTATCGATCTTAACGTGAATAGTGACGACGGGCGGGCGGTCAGTGCCCGTAGACAACTAAAGAGTCGTAGTCGGACACGAGATCGTGGTTAAGGTCGAATAGCATAATATCGGTAGGCTTCGCTCGAATCGGTGTTGTGCTCTTTTATAAATGGCTCGCCAGATCGGTTTCAGCCTGATCAGCTTTGTGACGTGTAAGGCCCAGGACGGGCCAGCGGGAGTTGTGAGTTTCCGGGCGTAGAGCCCAGCAAGGAGACTCACCTTGAAGAAAAGTCGCTTCACCGAGGCGCAGATCGTCGGGATTCTCAAGGAAGCCGACGCCGGAACGCCTGTCGCGGAGCTCGCTCGCAAGCACGGCGTCCACGGCAATACGATTCGGCTCTGGCGCAACAAATACGGCGGGTTAGAGACCAGCGATCTCGTTCGGCTTAAACAACTCGAAGCCGAGAACGGGCAAATGCAGCGCATTATCGCTCGGCAAGCGCTCGAAATCGACGCGATGAAAAACTTGGTCTCAAAAAACGGCTGGGGCCTTCGCAGCGAAAAGAGGCGGTGAGGGCCTTGCAAGCCGACGGGATGACGCAGCGGCAAGCCTGCCGGCTTGTCGGCTGCACGCGAAGAACCGTTCACTATCGTTCGATACGGCCCAGCGACGAACCGATCGCGATGCGCATGCGCGAACTGGCCGCAGAACGGCCGCGCTGGGGCTGGCGGCGTTTGAAGATTCTCTTTGAGCGCGAAGGCATCGTCGCCGGTTACGATCGCTTCCTGCGGATCTACCGTGCTAACGCGCTCCAGGTACGGCCGCGCCGCAAGCGCAAAGTTGCCTATGTTCGCGGCAACGTCGTCCCGACGGTAACGCGGCCGAACGAACGCTGGTCGATTGACTTCATGCACGATCGTCTTATGGGCGGCAGAACGATTCGAACGCTCAATATCGTCGACGACTTCACGCGAGAGTGCTTGGCTTTGAGAATCGGGCACTCGTTTGGAAGCGCCGACGTGATTCGCGCGTTTGAGGACATCGCGTTCGATCGCGGCCTTCCCGGAACGGTACGATTTGATAACGGGAGCGAATTTACGAGCCACGCGATGTTGCGCTGGGGCGCTGAACGCCGCGTCGATCTTCACTTTATCGAACCTGGAAAACCGACCCAGAACGCAAGCATCGAATCGCTCAACGGGAGGATTCGTGACGAGTTGCTCAACGCTCGGACCTTCGTGTCGATCTTCGAGGCGCGTCGCCTCGCCGAAGAATGGCTGCAAGACTACAACGAGTTTCGGCCGCACTCTGCCCTCGGCTATCTCACGCCAAAGGCATTTGCCGATCGATGGAGGGCACCCCGATTTTCACGCCAGCGGGACCACATTTTCGAGCCGCCTAAGAGGCTCGATCTACGGAGGTCCCCATGGCTCGCAAACGGCATTCCCCCGAATCCATCGCCCGAGTACTGCGACAGGCCGAGTCCGGCATCCCGATCGCTCAGCTCGCACGCAAAGCCGGCGTTCATGAGAACACGGTCCATCTCTGGAAAAAGAAATACGGAACGCTCGGAACGCCCGAGATCCGCGAGATGAACGAATTACGTGATGAAAATACGCGACTCAAACGTCTGGTGGCAGACCTAAGTCTCGATAAAGTCATGCTTCAAGACGTGCTCTCAAAAAAACTCTGAAGCCGGCGAAGCAACGGGCCTTGGTCGGCGAACTCCAAGAGAGCTACGGAGCCAGCCAGCGGCGCATCTGTGCAACGATGCGATTCAATCGCAAGTCCATGCAATACAAACCCAAGCGCAGCGCCCTCAACGAGGTGCTACGCGCTCGGATCAAGGAATTGGCTCAAACGCGAGTGCGGTATGGATATCGGCGCATTCACGTTCTGTTAAGCCGCGAAGGCTGGAAAGTAAATCCTAAACGAGTTGCGCGCCTGTATCGCCAAGAAGGTCTGAGTTTACGCGCAAAGGGCCCGAAGCGACGTCGGAGATCCGCGGTGCAACGGGTTCGAATCGCGGCAACAGAAGTGAACCACGTTTGGAGCATGGATTTCATGCATGATCGCTTGATGGGGGAGGCGAGGAAAGCCTTTCGTCTGTTGACGATTGTCGATATCTTTACGCGCGAGTGCCTTGCGCTCGAAGTTGCCAAAAGCTTTTGTTCTCGTGATGTCGTTGGCGTTCTCTCCCGCCTCGTCGGCAAGCGAGGGGCGCCCATCGCCATCCGCTGCGATCAAGGGACGGAGTTTACTGCAGAAGCGCTCGACCAGTGGGCGTATAACAACCGAATCGAGCTTGATTTCTCGCGTCCTGGAAAGCCGACTGACAACGCCTTCGCGGAGGCGTTCAACGCCAGCGTTCGAAAGGAATTGCTCAACACGTCTTGGTTTGATACCCTAGAAACGGCCCGTCGAGCGGCTCGGGCGTGGCGAACAGACTACAACGAAGTTCGCCCTCACCGATCGCTGGCCAACAAAACGCCGCATGCCTTTGCCTCGTCGGCAAAAGCGACGACGTGAGAACGCAAAGTCACATTGCCCGCTGGCGTAACGCCGGGGGCACCTCCATCGATTCAAAATCAACCAGTCCTCACAATTATCCGTGGCCTGAAAATGCCTTACACGTCACAACGACCACTATCACACCGTCGGCGCATCCCCGTAGTTGCCGAGACTCTATTTTCAATTTGCTCCGGATCTTTGCGTATGGGTCCCGTACCTCGTCAGGGACACGAATATATACCCAGTCCGTATCCTTTCCTTGGCGGTAGTCGATGCCGGTTCCAACTAAGTTGAGTTCGTCGCGCTCCACAATCGTAAGACATGTTGCCATCGTCCATTGTTTAAGGTCCGGAACCTCATGGGGCCCGGCAGGGCGCACGCGCACCTGCCCAAAGTCGAATAAACGCTGCGCGCTCAACCCGTGACGAGTGGATTCAAGGACAACCTCGGCGATCGCGGCATGCACAGGGGCACGCAACTTGCGCAAGTCTGCATGTTTGCCGAGGCTCTCGATTACAAGCTCAACCGCGATAGGTGCACCGGCGGGCGTTTTTCGTTGCGCCGACTTCAACGAGTTTTGTGCGGCGCTGGCGAAAGCCATCAGATCGCTCTTGAATGGATCGCTCGGGAAGCCGCTCACCTCGACGATATGCTCTCGGTTTCCGATTGTCGCACCGAGATCGGCCACACCAGTTGAGGTTTGCGGGCCAAGGCGGACTGCGGCCCCGGCGTTCTTGAACTTCCAGGCGAAGGCAAGCTCTTGCACCGCAGATTCGTATTTGTTGCGGTCGCGAAGCGCAACGATTACGTCCTCCAATCCCGAATCGTTCCGAAGTGCGAGTAGGTAGTCTGGCCAGTTCGCAGACTTCGACTACACAGAATCCCGTGCGGCCTCGCATAGCACGGTACAGCGGATGTCCATCCGCGATCGTCCGGCCAGGCAGCCCGATGCGTTGCTCTTGCTCTTCAATCCAGTCAGAGCCGAGAGTCGTGCAAATCATGGCGTGAGCGCGGAGCGCCACACCGGATTTGAGTCCAATGTGCGGCGCATATTTAGCGGCGAACTGCGTCCAATGCTCGAACATGCTACGCGCTCGCCGCTTTGCAAGCATGCCTAACCTCGGTTGTCGGCATATCGTAAGACATGGTCCGAGGATCACCGAGAGCGTCGCTGCCCGGATCCATCTGGAACCAATATGTTCATCGGTTACTCAGCACGCATAGTAACAATCTTAGTACCTGCACGTTATTGTTCGTGTCCCGGGGCGTGGTGTACGAGCGGGGGCGCCTGAGGGGTAGGTAGCGGCCATCGTGGCCTTCGGCGAAGGTCGTTTATTGCGGGCGACCTCGCGCTCGTCGCTACGCTCACCGTAGGCGGCTCCGCAGCGGCCCTTCATGAGGATTACTGCAAACGCTCTGCAAGCGCGCTACCCCAAGTAAAGGAAAAAGCCCGTGGTTATGGGCTTCCGGTGGTAGCGCCAACGGGAATCGAACCCGTCTTTCCGCCTTGAAAGGGCGATGTCCTAACCGATAGACGATGGCGCCGCGGGACCAGCCCTTACCCTACCCGAGCCCCGCGGTCCTGTCAACGCCGGAGGCTGCCTTCCATCGCGCCGGCGGGCGAGCGCGCCTTCGAAATCGTCGGGAAAAACTAGCCCAGCACGATCTGCTCGAGCTTGGGATATACGAGCTTAACTCCTTGAGGGAATGTCGTCGGGTCGATGATGTCGTGGCGTGGTGGGCCCAGGCCGGTGAGCACGTCGATCTCGTACGGCGCCCCGCCCTTCCGCCATACGTCCACGAGCGAGCGCGTAATCGAGTTGTTCACCGCGCTCTCGTTCTGATTGAGCACCACGACGCAGCGCTTCCCGAGCGGGTTGACCGATCCGGCGAAAGCGAAGATCCCGTCGCCGAAGAACGTCACCACCGCGAGAGCATGCGACGGAAACCCGGGGTAAGCGTAATCCGGCAAGCACTTCTCCTTCAGGCGCGGATCCCACCAGACGTAAATACTCGGGAGCGTGTAAATCGTGCGCATCGCGACCGTCCCGATGTTGCGTCCAAGGCCGATCGGCATCAGAAACGGTGAGATCGGCACGGCCAAGTCGAGCGGCTGCGCCTGCGCGAGCCACAGCGCCATCGAGCCCCCGAGCGAGAGCCCGAGCGCCGTGATGCGGTTGCCCAGGCCGCTCGCCAAACGATACGCTTCCAAGCCGCTGGCCGCGACTTCGTGCGCGGTCAAATCGGCGAGCACATGGGTGAGGCGATCCTTATGCCCGTGGCGCGGAATGCGCATCACGTATACGTTGCAGCCGCGCGCGTGGAACAGTCTCGCGAGCAGATCGAACTGTTGCGGAGAGTTGGTGAAGCCGTGGAACATCACCACGGCGTTCTCGGTCCGCCGCCCGTGCTCGTAGAGACGCGGCAGCGCGGTGGCCGCGAGGACGGGGTCGGCCGCATCTTGGGCGATCGTGGCGCGAATGCCGCGCACCGCCTCGTCGTAAGCGGGCTTTGCGAGCGGCGCGGGGAGTGCGGTCGGCAGATTGGCGGGTCCCGCGCATCCAGCGACGCCCAGCGTCGCGACCGCCGCGCCCAGCGCCGCATTGAACTCGCTGCGTTTCACCGCGCAAACGCTTCGCAGGGCGCTTCGGCGAGTCCCGTGGGCCCGGTAGGATTCGAACCTACGCGCAACCAGTTATGAGCCGGCCGCTCTACCGCTGAGCTACAGGCCCATAGCCCAGCAAAACCTTCCCGGAGGACCGGACAGTCCCTGGTCAACGCCGCCGCAGAGGTGGCACAGCTCAACGGCTACCGGACCGTCAATACCGCGAGAACCAGCGCTGGAAACATCACGACGGCGCCCAGGCGCAGAAACTGCCAGCCGGTCACTTCGATTCCCTCGCGGCGCAAAACGATGAGCCAGAGTAACGTCGCCAGCGACCCCGTTACCGAGAGATTCGGCCCGAGGTCGATCGCGACGAGCGCGACGTTCGCGACGTGTGCCGAAATCGAGGCGTCTCGCACCGCTGCGCCGGCAAAGAGCGCAACGGGCAAATTGTTAAATAGATTGCACGCAACCGCCGTCACCGAGCCGATCCCGACCGACGCCGCCCAATCCGGGAGGCGCGCCGCCGCATCGAGTGCCGAGCGGGCCGATTCGATCGCGCCGGCCCGCTCCAGCGCCGCCACAACGACGAATAGGCCGGCGACCAACGGAATGACTTCCCATTGGAGGCAGCGAGCGACGAACGCGGGCGTACCGCGGTCGGCGACGGCGACGATCGCGATCGAAGCAAGCGCCGACACGAACGCGACGATACCGACGGGCCAACCCGCCGCGTTGGCAATCACCAGCGCGGCCGCACTGACGCCGATGGCAACGAGCGCCACGACGCCGGCGCGCGAGAGCGAGGGCGCATCGCCGGTTTCCGAAAATCGCGCGCGCAGCGACACCCGAAAAATCGACACGAGCAAGCCGAACGTCGCCACGATCGCAACCGCGGCCGAGATGGCGAATGCGTCCACCCATGGTCTTAGCGATGGAAGTCCGGCGGCGAACACGATCAAGTTGGCCGGATTACTGGTCGGCAATACGTACGAGGCCGCGTTGGCCACAAATGCGCAGCCATACAAGTATGGCAACGGCCGGGCGTTCGTGCGCGCGAGAATCGCGATCGCGGCAGGCGTCAGCACGATGACGGTGGTGTCGTTGGACAGCAGCGCGGTTACGGCGACGCCGACCAGATAGATCGTAGCGAAGAGCCTACTTTGCGAGCCGCGAGCGATCGTGAGCGCCAGACCCGAGAGCCAGACGAAAATGCCGTGCCGGCGCGCGACTTCCGCCAACGCGAGAATCCCGGCCTAGGAACAGATACACCTCGCGGCCACGTCCGGCCGCGCTCCACGCGTCGCGCGGTGAAACCGCTCCGATCGCAATCGCGCACGCGGCTCCGGCGAGCGCCCAGACCCATTCCGGCGTACGCCACGGCCGCAACAGAATGCCCGCAATGGTCGCGGCGGCAACCGCCAAGGCACCCGCGGACGCAAGATTCACGCTAGAGGGCGCGTCGTTCCAATCGAAACGCTGACGCGCCCGGATAGCGCGATGCGTGTCCAAGCTCTTCTTCGATCGCCATCAAGCGATTGTATTTGGCGACGCGGTCGCTGCGCGCGAGGGAGCCGGTCTTGATTTGACCCGATCCGGTCGCGACCGCGATATCCGCGATCGTCGTATCTTCGGTTTCTCCGGAACGGTGCGAGATCACCGTTGCGTAGCCCGCCTTGTGCGCCATGTCGATCGCGTCGAACGTTTCGCTCAGCGTCCCGATCTGGTTCACTTTGATTAAAATCGCGTTGCCGGCGCGTTCGCGAATTCCGCGAGCCAAAAACGCGACGTTCGTGACGAAGATGTCGTCGCCCACCAGTTGCACGCGGCTGCCGAGCGCCTCGGTCAGCTTGACCCAGCCGCTCCAATCGTCCTCGGCCAATCCGTCCTCGATCGAGACGATCGGATACTTACCGCAAAGTTCGCGGTACAATGCGATCGTATCGTCGAGACTGAGACCGCGGTCTTTGTCGAGTGCGTAGTACGCGCCGTCCTTATAGAATTCGCTGGAAGCCGGATCGAGCGCGATCGCCACGTCTTCGCCGGGCTTGTATCCCGCGCGCTCGATCGCCGACACGATCAAATCCACGGCTTCGTGCGGCGTGCGCAGTGGCGGCGCGTAGCCGCCTTCGTCGCCGACCAGCGTCGGCAAATTGCGCTCGTGGAGCAAGGCGCCCAGGGCGTGGAAGACTTCGGCTCCGTAACGGACGGCTTCGCGAAAGCTCTGCGCGCCAAGCGGCACGATCATGCATTCCTGAAACTGTAACGCTCCTTCGGCGTGTTTGCCGCCGTTGATGACGTTCATCATCGGTACGGGAAGCATACTGGCGGACGGACCGCCCAGGTAGCGGAATAGCGGAACGCCCAAGCTGGCGGCCGCGGCGCGCGCGACGGCCAGCGAGACGCCGAGAATCGCGTTGGCGCCCAAATTCGCCTTGTTTGCGGTTCCGTCGAGGTCGAGCAGCCGCCCGTCGATCTCGCGCTGCGCGGTCGCGTCGAGACCCTCGATCGCGGGGCCGATGATATCGTTGACCGCCGAGACGGCGCGCTGCACGCCTTTGCCGTTGTAACGTTTGGCGTCGCCGTCGCGCAACTCGACCGCCTCGTTCGCTCCGGTGGATGCACCAGACGGAACCATCGCTTCTTCGAGCGCGCCGAAACTAGTGGCGACGCTCACGGCAACGGTTGGGTTGCCGCGCGAATCGAGGATCTCGCGCGCGTAGACGCCTTCGATGAGCGGGCGCCCACCGCCGCGCAACGATTCGAGCGGCATCAGTCTTTGATCCAGCGATCCAGGTCGTGGCGGCGAGACACGAAGTCGCCTTCCTTAAAGAATATCTTCAGCTCGCGCTTCGCGCTCTCCGGACTATCGCTGCCGTGAACGAGGTTGCGGCCGATCGTCTGCGCGAGATCGCCCCGAATCGAGCCCGGCGCTGCGGCGAGCGGGTCGGTCGCGCCGACGATTTGGCGGCATCCGCCGATCGCGTTGATTCCTTCGACCGCGAGCGCAACGAGCGGACCGCTCGTGATGAACCCTACGAGGTCGCCGAAGAACGGCTTGTCCTTGTGCTCGGCATAGTGCGCCCGCGCTTGATCGCCGTCGATCTGCGTGAGTTTCATTGCGGTAACGACGTACCCGCGGCGCTCGATACGCCCGACGATTTCGCCGACCAAGCCGCGCGCGACCGCATCGGGCTTACAGAGGATCAGGGTCGTTTCAATAGTCATAGCCTTCGCGCAATACGGCCCGCCCGAGGCGATTGCCTCTCGTAAGGCAAAGCCCTCTCACGACGATGAAAGACCTCGAACACCCGTACGCGCGCGTTTCTGCAGCTCTCGGAAGGAAGCGCTTTTGCCAACATCCTTTACAAGGAGAACACAGGCAGCACCAACGAGGACGCCGCGCGGCTTCTGGGCGATCAGGCGTTTGCCGGTACCACGCTCGTGTCGGAGTATCAGACCGCCGGCGCCGGGCGGCGCGGGCGCACGTGGGTCGGCCAGGCGGGCGCGTCATTGCTTCTTACGACGATCCTGCCGCGCGAGGTGCCGGTCGGCGACCTATGGGCGACGACGTTCTGGTGCGCGCTCGCGTTACGCCGCGGGCTCGCTACCCTCGCGATCGATACGGACCTGCACTGGCCTAACGATTTGCTTATCGGCGAGCGCAAAGTCGCCGGAATTCTTTGTATCTCGCGGGTCATCGGAGATCGCGCGTGGGCGGCTTGCGGCGTCGGCATCAACGTGCATCGAACGCCGGGCGGCGATGCCGGGATCGTGCCGCCGCCGAGTTTCTGCGACGATCTCGCGCCGGTGACTCGTCCGCAGGTTCTGCACGCGACGCTGACGCGCGTACGACGCGTTACTTCCGCTGCTCGACGACCCGTCCGGCGGTCGCGCGCGAATGGGAAACCGCGGCCGGCTGCCCGGACGCCGCTATCGCATTCAGAGAGACGGAGAGGACGGATTCGTTCGAGTGCTCCGCGCTCTCGCTTGCGACGGCGGTGCGCTGATCGTAAGGCGCGACGACGGCAACGGCGGAATCGATTTCGCTGGCGGATGCGCGCGCGTTGCGATGATCCGGCGACGCTTCGTCGACCGTAAAGCGGGCGGCTAACGCGCCGATATAGCCCGCCATCTCCTCGATGCGGCGACCCGATTCGAATATGCGGTGGGACGCTTCTTCTAGAGGTCTCGTTGCTCTGCGCGACGGCGGCGAACGCCCTTGCTTGCGCTGCGGCCAATGCCACGACGCTCTCGTTTGCGTCGCCGTCGCCGGCGCTCGGCCGGCGCTGCGCTCCACGACAGGCGCGTCGTCCGCGCCGCCGATGACCGCTCGCTCCGAGGCCGCCCGCAGCACGCGGGCGGTCACGCTCATCTCCGCGACGCGCTGCTGAACCGAATCCGACGACGCCGCGATCTCGCGCATCGCGTCGTTCGCGGCGCTCGCGTTCGACGAGACGACCGCCGCGCGCTGCGCGAGGCGGGCGGCGGCGGCAACCGCCGCCGGTTACGATGCGCTGGGCCTTTTCGCTCGGCGCGCCCGATCTCGCGGTTCGTCATGACGTTGGTCTCCGCGAGCGTGCGGATTTCGTCCACGATCGTGACGAACGCAGCCCGCTTCGCGTCCGCCGCGGCCCGCCTGGATCGAAGCGTTGAGCGCGATGAAACTGGTTCGCTCGCCGACGCGTTCGAGCACCCGCGTGGCGGTCTCGATTTCGGCCGAGAGATTGCACAGCCGTTCGAGGTCGGAGCTCGAATTCCGCGACCGCAAGTTCGAGAGCGCGCGCCTCCTCAACGGTCGCCTCCGAAATCGTACTGCCCGATGTAGCGCTCAACGCGGCTTGAAGGGTCTCGCGCGACAGCGCGTCGCTGGCGCCAAGCACGCGCGCCGCGGAATTCTCGATGTGTCCGGCGACTCTCGGTACGACGGTGGCGCGCTGCAAGACGACTTCGGGGGCGAGCGCCGGCGCGGCAACCGGCGACAACTCTCCCTCGATTGCGCTTAGGCGCTCGTGCAACTCGGCCGCAATACGATCGGTGCCGGCTGCGGCTTGGGCGGCCGTCGCAACCGCGCCCGATGCGAGCTGCGGTGATCTCCGCTCCCGCGACACTCAGTTGGCCCGCCGACCGCCGGAGATCGGTGAGAAAATCGCGCATCGTAAAGAGCATCTCGTTTAAGGCGATCGCAAGTTCGCGCAACCCGGGGTCCGATGCATCGACGTGCTTGGTAAAGTCGCCGTGCGAGAGCTCGCGAACGCCCGCCGTCAGCGCGGCAAGCCCGCGGAAGTACGCCGACGGCTCGAGATCCTCGGGCGACGCACGTCCCGGCGCTAACGCGCGCCGCGGATCGGGCTCCTCAACGCTGCCGCCGGCAGGCTTAAGCGAACCTGGAGTTCCGTAGAAGAGCACGCTCACGGCAACGCCGGCCACCAACAGAAAGAACGGACCGGTCACGGGATCGCCGGCGTGCTGGTCGATTCGCGCGTAGTGCAGCACCGCCGCCGAAGCCACCGCGACCGTCGGGCCGGTCGGAAACCCCAGCAAGCCGCCGCGATGGCCGCAATCGCGACCAGCAGAACTTCGACCGGCAGAGCGGCTCCGTACCATGCGATCGCACACCCGAGCGCGACGGCCGCCAGCATGAGGCCTATTTGCAGCCCGACGGGCCATCCTCGCCTGGCGTTCGAGAGCGCGCGCAGCACGCCGGAATATGCCTTGCGCCTACTGCCGCGTGCGGCTAATGCGCCGGTCGCACACTTCGCAGTAGTGTGGCATCTTGCTGTCCACCTCGAAGATCGAGTTGGAATAGTACATCGCGCATTTTGGGTTAAAGCAATGCTTCAATCCGAACGCGTGCCCGAGCTCGTGCACGCATTCCGTGAGCGTCCGCTGAAAGAGCAGATTCGGGTCGGCTTGCGCGCCATAAAACTCGGGCTGCAGACGATGCAGCGATATGGCGGCGATGCCTTGCTGCTCGTCGGCATCGCCGTAGATGAAACGATGCGACGTCTTGTACAGATCGAACGTGGTGATCGCCAGCAGCGTGCCTTCGCCTTGCGGATAACCGCGCAACGTCCGGGCGAACAAGGTCGAAAGGAAGAGTTGGCCGCGCGTCGCGTTGAGCGTGCTACGCGGAAGGGCCAACGCGCGTTCGACGCGGACGGTCGCGAGGTAGCGCTCTTCGAGACAGAGCCCCAGCCGATCAAGAAACGCGCTCTCGATGACGTTGATCGGGACTATGCGAATCTTCGACTCCATCTCGGAGCGCGTTCTTCGCCGCCGGTTGCCGGAAAACTTGTCGGTGCCTGCGAAGCCGGAGGCATGATCGTTGGAATCGGGATCGATCTTGCCGAGGTGGAGCGCTACCGGTTCGACGACCGCGCCCTCGCGTGGTTCTCGCGGAAGATATACACAGAAGAAGAGATGCGGTACGCGCAAAGCAAGCGTAACTGGCCCGAACGGCTGGCCGGATTCTTCGCCGCAAAAGAAGCGACGCGCAAGGCCTTCGGTCACGCCATCCCGTGGCGCTGGGTCGGCGTCACGCACGAGCAAAGCGGCAAGCCGGCAATCGCGCTCTTCGGCAAAGCGCGGCGCTTGCTCGCACAACGCAAGGTGCACTCCATCCACCTGACCATCACGCACACGGCCTCGACGGCGGCAGCCGTCGTCATTCTCGAACGATGACCTACGTGCTCACCGCACGCGAAATGCAAGCGGCCGATGCCGCGGCGGTAGCGCGCCTGGGCGAAGGGGACCTGATGCAGCGCGCGGGAGCGGCCATCGCCGCCACCATCCGCGAGTCGTTTCCGGATGGCGCGCGGGTCGTCGCGCTCGCCGGTCCCGGCAACAACGGAGGCGACGCGTTCGCAGCGCTCGCCGAGCTCGGCGCCCGCTACGATCGCACCGATCTACGCGGCCCTCGCGAAATCGCCGTCGGCGGCGCGCTCGCAGTCCGAACGCCGCGCACGCGAAGCCGGCGTGCGGATCGAGGCGTTTCCCGAGGACGACGCCGCCGTGCGAACGGCGCTCGGCGACGGCGGCGTTGCCGTCGACGCCCTGTTCGGAACCGGCTCCCGGCTGCCGCTGCCCAAGCCGTTCCGCGCGGCCGCGCGCGGCCTGGACGGACGCACGCGCTTCGTTCTATCGGTAGACATCGCCAGCGGCATCGACGCTTCCGACGGCGCGGTCGCGCCGGACTGCGTCTACGCCACCGTAACGCTCGCGCTGGGCGCGATTAAGGCTGGTTCCCTTCTGGACGCCGGTCGCGCGCACAGCGGTGACGTCCGGTGCGCCCAAATCGGCATCGACGACGTGGAGCTTGCCGAAAACGCCAGGACGTTCTCGGCGCTCGACGATCGCGGGCTGCGCACGCTACTTCCGCATCGCGATGCGTACGTCGACAAACGCGGAGCCGGCGCGCCGCTCATCATCGCCGGTTCGCAGCAGTTTCCGGGCGCGGCCGTGCTCTGCGCGAAATCCGCCGCGCGGGCCGGCGCGGGCTACGTGACGCTGGTTGCGCCGGAAAACGTCGCGGCGCAACTGCGTGCCCACCTCGTCGAGCAAGTCGTCGTCACCTACGACGCTCGTTCCGGAGCGCGCGCCGTAGCCGATGCGATTTTAGAGACGTCCTCGCACAACTCGGCCATCGCGATGGGGCCCGGCCTCGGGCTTGACGAGCACACCGGCGAGATCGTCCGCGCGGTTGCCGCCGGATCCGCCCTGCCCATGGTCGCGGATGCAAGCGCGCTCTTTCACTTCGCAAAGCACCTCGACGTCGTGCGCGGGAAGCCGATCGTCGTGACGCCGCACGCCGGCGAGTTCGCGCGCCTGTCGGGACGCGGAACGATCGCTGCGGGCGAGCGGGTGGCGCGCTTACGCGAGTTTGTGGACCGAACCGGCGTGACGACGCTGCTCAAAGGTCCCGACACTCTCGTCTACGGCGGTGCAACGGTGGCCATCAATACCAGCGGAACCGCTGCGTTGGCGACTGCCGGCAGCGGCGACGTGCTCACCGGAATGATCGCCACGCTGCTCTCGCAGGGGCTCACGCCGTTTGATGCCGCACGCGCGGCCGCATATTGGCACGGTCTCGCCGGGCAAGTTGCCGGCCGGCGGCGCCCGGTCGGGGTCGTCGCGGGCGATATAGTCGACGCGTTAGCGGACGCGCTTGAGTAAATCGCGCAAGCCGTCTTCGTCGAGAACCGGAACGCCCAGTCCCTCGGCCTTGGCTAGCTTGGTCCCGGCTTCGGTTCCGGCGACGACGTAGTCGGTTTTCTTACTGACCGAGCCCGTAACTTTTCCGCCGGCGGCGACGATCAATTCGGTCGCTTCTTCGCGCGTGAGATTCGCCAGCGTCCCGGTGAGCACCAGCGTTTTTCCGCGCAAAGGCCCGTCGCCGGCGCGCACCCGTTTGGGGGCGGTCATGTCGACCCCGGCCGACCGCAGGCGTTCGACGATCGCCCGGTTCTCGGGCTGAGCGAAGAATAGCGTGACGCTCGCGGCGAGTTCCGGTCCGATGCCTTCGCACCGGCGCAGTTCTTCTTCGCCGGCGCCCATCAGCGCTTCCATCGTTCCAAAATCCGAGGCCAGGATCTGCGAGGTCTGTTCGCCGACGAATCGGATTCCCAGAGCATTGAGCAACCGCGCGAGACCGCGTTTCTTCGAACCGCCGAGCGCGTCGAGCAGCTTGACCACGCTCTTCTCGCCCATTCGCGGGACCGTCGCGAGCGTGCCGGCATCGAGCGCGTACAGGTCGGCGATGTCGTGCACGATGCCCGTTGACGTCAACTGCTCGGCCAACACGTCGCCGAGGCCCTCGATATCCATCGCGCCGCGCGACGCGAAATGCCGGATCCGATCCGTGACCTGCGCCGGACACGACGCGTTGGTGCAGCGCGACATCGCTTCGCCTTCCGGATGGTCTACCGCCGAGCCGCAGACCGGGCAACGGTCGGGCATCACGAAGACGCGCTCTTTGCCGGTGCGGGACTCGACGAGCGGTCCCACGACGCGCGGAATGACGTCGCCGGCGCGCGTGACGAGCACGGTGTCGCCGATCCGGATGTCGTTGTTGGCGATGTAAGCCGCGTTGTGCAGGGTCGCGTTGCGAATCGTCACGCCGCCGATTTGCACCGGCGCGAGCGAAGCAAACGGATTGAGCGTCCCGGTCCGGGTCACGGTCACGAAGATATCGTCGAGTTTGGTGAATGCCTCGCGCGGCTTGAACTTAAAGGCGATGGCCCAGCGCGGATCCCGCCCGGCGGCCCCGAGGCGCTCGTAGAGCCCGAGCTGGTCCACTTTGACGACGACGCCGTCGATCTCGTAGTCGAGCTCGTCGCGATCGCGTTCGCAGTCGCGACAGTAGGCAACGACCTCGTCGATCGTTTCACAACGGCGAATGCGTTGGTTGACCGCGAACCCGAGCGAACGCAGCAGCTCGAGCGCTTCGTACTGCGTCTCCGGTGTGCGCGTTCCGCGCATCGCCGCGATCTGGTAGGCGAAGAACGAGAGGCGGCGTTCGGCAGTGAGTTTGGGATCGAGCTGGCGCACGCCGCCCGACGCCGCGTTACGCGGGTTGGCAAAGACGGGCAGGCCGGCCCGCTCGCGGCGCGCGTTGAGCGCTTTGAAATCGCTCTTTCGCAAGTAGACTTCGCCGCGAACCTCGGCAAACTCCGCGGCCGGCTCGATCAAACGCAACGGAATCGTCCGCACGGTGCGCAGATTCGGCGTGATGTCTTCGCCGATGCGGCCGTCGCCGCGCGTTCCGCCGCGCCGTAACACGCCGCCGTCGTAATCGAGCGCGATAGCCAAACCGTCGATTTTCGGCTCGCAAACGTAGGTGGGCGTAGCGCCGGTCAACTTGCGCGCGCGTTCGTCGAACGAGCGCAGTTCTTCCTCGGTCGTGGCGTTCGCGAGGCTGAGCATCGGAATCGCGTGCCGGTAGGGCGCAAACCGCTCCGACGGCACCGCCCCGACGCGCTGCGTCGGTGAATCCGGCGAGCGGAGCTCGGGATGGGCTTCCTCGAGCGCGAGGAGTTCGCGAAACAGCGCGTCGTACTGCGCGTCGGTGATGGCGGGCGCGTCCTCGACGTAATACTGGCGGTTCGCTTCTTCGACGAGCGCGCGGAGCTGCGCCGCGCGAGCTTCGGGCTTCACGCGATGGCCCTGCTAAACTTCGACCGCCAGCCGGTCGCTCTTGGCGAGGTCGTCTATGGCGCGCAGGTTCTCGCTTTCGAGACGCTCGAGCTCGGCGGGGTCGGGATGATGGCGCCCGAGCGCGCGATCGTCTTCTAACACCGGCACCAGGTACTCCCCGGTGAACGACTTCGGATTGCGAACGACCGCTTCGGGCGTCCCGGTCGCGACGATGGTACCGCCGCGATCGCCGCCTTCGGGTCCCATGTCGATCAAATAATCGGCGGATTTGACCACGTCGAGGTTGTGCTCGATGACCAGAACGGTGTTGCCGCTCTGCACCAGGCGCTGCAGCACCTCGAGTAATTTGTGAATGTCCGCGAAGTGCAACCCGGTGGTCGGCTCGTCGAGCACGTAAAACGTACGTCCCGTTTGGCGTCGCGCGAGTTCGGTCGCGAGTTTGACGCGCTGCGCCTCGCCGCCCGAGAGCGTCGTGGCCGGCTGCCCCATCTTGATGTATCCTAGCCCGACGTCGCAGATCACTTTGAGCTTGTTGTGAATGCGGGGAATCGACGAAAAGAACTCGCTCGCTTCGTCGACGCGCATCTCCAGTACGTCCGCGATCGTCTTGCCCTTGTATTTCACTTCGAGCGTCTGAGCGTTGTAGCGCTTGCCCTTGCAGACCTCGCACGGCACGTAAACGTCCGGCAGGAAGTGCATTTCGATCTTGATGATGCCGTCGCCCTGACACGACTCGCAGCGTCCGCCCTTGACGTTGAAGGAGAACCGCCCGGGGAGGTAGCCGCGAATCTTTGCTTCCGGAACCATCGAGAAGAGCTCGCGGATCTGATCGAACGCTCCGGTGTACGTCGCCGGATTGCTGCGGGGCGTGCGCCCGATCGGGGATTGATCGATCACCACCAGTTTGTCGAGCTGGCCGGCACCTTTGACGGTTCCGTACGTTCCGCCGGCGGGCTGGCCGTGCAAGTGCTGGTTGAGCGCGCGCACCAGCACCTGATTGACGAGCGTCGACTTACCGCTGCCACTCACGCCGGTCACCGCGCAGAGCACGCCGATCGGAAATCCGACGTCGACCTCGCGAAGATTGTTGACGGTCGCTTTGCGCACTTCGAGCCAGCCGCGCGGTTCGCGGCGGCGCTTGGGAATCGGAATGAACTTACGGCCCGAGAGATAGGCGCCCGTTTCCGAACGCGGGTTGCGAACGACTTGTTCGAGCGTGCCGACGGTGAGGATCTCTCCGCCTTCGGCGCCCGCGCCCGGCCCGATATCGACCACGACGTCGGCGTTACGCATCGTATCTTCGTCGTGTTCGATAACGATGAGCGTGTTGCCGAGATCGCGCAGCGTCTTGAGCGTGGCGAGCAGGCGATCGTTGTCGCGCTGATGCAAACCGATGGACGGCTCGTCGAGAATGTAGAGAACGCCGACGAGCGCGCTGCCGATCTGCGTGGCCAGCCGGATGCGCTGCGATTCGCCTCCCGACAGCGTCGTGGCCGAGCGGCCCAGCGTCAGATAGTTGAGTCCCACGTTGGTCAAAAAGCCCAAGCGGGCGCGAATCTCCTTGACGATCTGGTGCGCGATCTGCTCCTGGCGCTGCGTGAGGGAAAGCTCGCGGAAAAACGATTCGACGTTCTCGATCGACATCCGGACGACCGCGTCGACGTTCGCGCCGCCGATGGTGACCGCCAGCGCCTCGGGCTTAAGACGAGCGCCTTTGCAGGTGGGGCACGTCGAGGAGGACATGAACTTCTCGATGTCTTCCTTGACGTAATCGCTGCTGGTCTCGCCGTAGCGGCGTTGTAGGTTGTTGATCACGCCTTCGAACGAAGAACGGTACTCCCACGTCTTGCCCGAGCGCGTCGTGTAGGCAAAATCCTGTTCGCGCTCGGTCCCGTAGAGGACGACGTCGAGCACTTCGTCGGAAAGATTCTCGACGGGCGTGGTCAGTTTCACCCGGTAGCGCCGCAGCACTTTTTCCAGTTGCTGCATGTAGTAGGGGTTCATCGACGGGAAGCGTCCGCTTCCCAAACTCTTGCTCCACGGCACGATGGCACCGTTCTCGATGGACTTGCTGCGGTCGGGGATGACCTTCCACGGATCGATCTCGATCTTCTCGCCAAGTCCGCCGCACGCCGGACACGCGCCGTACGGCGAATTGAACGAGAACAAGCGCGGTGCGAGCTCCTCGAACGAGAGGCCGCAGTACACGCAGGCGAAGGCTTCGCTAAAGGTGAGCTCGCGATCGTCCAGCAGAACGGTTACGATGCCGCTCGAGAGCTTGAGCGTGGTTTCGATCGAATCGGTCAGGCGCTTGCGCACGCCCTCTTTGAGGACGAGGCGGTCCACGATTACCTCGATCGTATGCTTGCGCTTCTTGTCGATCGCGATCTTGTCTTTGAGGTCGCGCATCTCGCCGTCGATGCGAACGCGGGCAAAGCCCTCCTTGCCGATCTCCTCGAAGAGCTTGGCGTACTCGCCCTTGCGTCCGCGAATCAGCGGGGCGAGCAATTGGATGCGCGAGCCTTCGGGAAGATCTAGGATCGAGTCGACGATCTGCTCGCTCGACTGCGAGCTGATCTCGCGGCCGCAGTTGTAGCAGTGAGGCGTCCCGACGCGCGCAAAAAGCAGGCGCAGGTAATCGTAGATCTCGGTGACGGTGCCGACCGTCGAACGCGGGTTGCGGGACGTGGACTTTTGGTCGATCGAGATCGCCGGCGACAGGCCTTCGATGTAGTCGACGTCGGGCTTTTCCATCTGCCCGAGAAACTGCCGCGCGTACGAGGAAAGCGACTCGACGTAACGCCGCTGGCCTTCGGCATAGATCGTATCGAAAGCCAGCGACGACTTGCCCGACCCCGAGAGGCCGGTCACCACGATCAGCTTATTCCGGGGCAGCACGAGGTCGACGCTCTTGAGATTGTGCTCTCGCGCTCCCTTGACGACGATCGAATCCAGGCCGGTGGTCATACGCTCACGCCTAGAAGTGGTCCGGCCTGCGCAATGGTTGCGACGGTCGCGTGGGGCGGGTGTTCGCCGGGCGGAAGTTCCTCATCGCGCACGTTTACCCAAATCGTGTACATCCCGGCCTGGAGGGCGCCTCGGATGTCGCGGTCGTAGCGGTCGCCCACCATCGCCGCCTCCTTCGGCGTCCCGCCCAGCTCGGCGCAGGCGTGCGCGAAGAGCAGCGGGTCGGGCTTGAGCATGCCGACTTCGTCGGCGATAAAGAGCGCGTCGAAGTATTCGCCCAGGCGCAAGAGCGCGATCTTCTCGCGATGGGTCTCCGAGAAGCCGTTGGTGACTAGGCCCAAGCGCTTGCCGGCGGCGCGCAGCGCACGCAGCAGCTCCACGGCGCCCGGGAACGGCACGAAATATTTCTTGCGGTAGGCGTTGTAGCGATCGGCGCTGCGTTCGGCCAGACCGGCGCCGCCCAAACCGACTCGGTCGAGCGCGGCACTCCACATCTGAACGCGAGCCCATGCCAGCTTCACCTTCAGCTGTTCGGCGGAGAGGCGGTGCCAAAAGCCCTCAGCCTCTTCCTCGTATGCGGCTTTTAGCGCCAGGGCGTCGACGCCGTGCTCCGTTTCGATCTCGCGCGCGACCTCCTCGGTCGCGCTGCGATACGCAAACGTGTCGTCGTGGAGGGTGTCGTCCAAGTCGAACAACACGATTCGCGGGTCCGCCATGGCCGGTCTCCCTATTGCGCCGGCGCGAATTGAAGACCGACGATCGTCCCGTTCGCTAGAAACGTGAACATGAACAGCAGCGGCGGCGAACTCTTGTAGGTCAGATCGTAGACGTACATCGTCGCCCCCGCGCGATCGATCGCTTGCTTCTGCACGAACGACACCGGATCGCCGTAGGCCGCAAGCTTGGCGCCAACCGCGGCGACCATCGCCGGCGTGAGGGTTTCGCTGAGCTTCGGGCCGAGCTGCGCGCGGTCGATTTGACCGGTTTGCAACCGGTGATACCAGTCCAAAGCGCGCGCCATAACGGGCCCGTTAGGCGTGGCCGAAACCGAGGCCGCGGCGCTCTGTGCGAGCGCCGGCGAACCGCCGAATACGAGAAGGACCGCCAGCGCGGCCGAAAAGCGAAGCATTTGCGCCATCTTAGACGTTCAGCGAACGAATTCCAGCCGCGCGTGCAACGCGAGCCAACCTTCCGGCGAGATCCCGATGGCGTGGCTGAACGGACGGTCGAAATCGTAGATGACGATGAACAGGATGGTCACGACGGAGGCCAGCATCGCGGTCATCAGGAGCTGCGTTCGCCGGTTCTCGACGCCGAACAGGAACGTGAACGTCATAATCGTCACCGCCCCGACGACCAGCGCGAACCACAGCACCGCAGGGACGGCCGGCTGGTTCTGCAGCAGCCGCAGCCGCCTGGTGTCGAAGATGCTTTGCAGGTTTTGGATGGAGGCCGACTGCGCGTTACTCTCGCGAAGGTTTGCCGGCGAATAACTCTGCACCAACCAAGACACGTTCTCGAGGATGGGGGAAGAGTTCGAGGGCGCACCGCCCGCCCGCATCACCGGCCAATCGATCGAGACGGTCTCGTGAATGTATTGGTGCAGTTCGCGCCGGATCAGCAGACGCTGCGGCGGCGCGTAGCCGATAACGCTGCGGTAGAGATCGGCGACCGCGGCGACCTCGGCGTCGGTGTTGGCGACGGCCGCATCGTATTTTTCCCAAACGATGACGACCACGAAGCCCAGCACAACGGCGTAGATCACGCAGATGGCCGAGAAGAGAAAGCCGGCAACGTCGTTGTGCTTGGTGAGGTGCGAATAATGGAACGACCGTTGGACGTTCCAGTGAATCCCGGCCGCTACGAGCGCGGCTGCGACGACGAGAACGACCGCCCAAACCACGCTGCCCAAACGCTATCCTCCGACGAGCTCTTCCAGCGCTCGTTCGAAGACCTTGGGCGCTTTCCCCTGAAAGAGCAGCGACTCGTTGCCGCCGATGTGCTTGCGAATCTCGATGAGCTCGTCGCGTAGCGCGGCGGCCTTTTCGAATTCGAGCGCGGCCGCGAACTCTTTCATCTTGGCCTCGATTTCGCGCGCCATCTTGCGCGCGACGTCCTTGGGGATCTTCTCGTGCTTGAGGCTTCCGGAAGTCCCCTCGTTATCGCCGAGCACCGCGAGAATGTTGTGGATCTCCCGGCGAATCGAGCGCGGCTCGATGCCGTGCTCGGAGTTGAAGGCGAGCCTGCCGCTCGCGGCGGCGCTTGGTTTCGCCCAGCGCGCGCGCCATGGATTCGGTCACGGCGTCGGCGTACATGATGACCTTGCCGTCGACGTTGCGGGCGGCGCGCCCGATCGTTTGAATCAGCGACGTGGCGCTACGCAAGTAGCCCTCTTTGTCGGCGTCGAGGATTCCAACGAGCGATACCTCGGGGAGGTCCAGGCCTTCGCGGAGGAGATTTATGCCGACCAGCACGTCGAAGACGCCCAGCCGCAAGTCGCGCAGGATTGCGACACGCTCGAGCGTGTCCACCTCGCTGTGAAGGTACCGCACCTTTAAGCCGGACTCGATCAAGAAGTCGGTAAGGTCCTCGGCCATCTTCTTGGTAAGCGTCGTCACGAGCACGCGCTCTTTGCGGTCCGCGCGGACGCGAATCTCCTCGATCAAGTCGTCCACCTGGTGGCGCGTCGGCTTAACCTCGACCTCCGGATCCACCAGCCCGGTCGGACGGATGATCATCTCTACGACTTGCGCGCTGCGCCCGATCTCGTACGTGGCCGGCGTCGCCGAGACGTAGACGACCTGATTGATGTGTTCGTCGAACTCGTCGTAGGTCAGGGGGCGGTTGTCGAGCGCGCTGGGTAAACGGAATCCGTGCTCCACCAGGATGGACTTGCGCGACCGGTCGCCGGCGTACATCGCGTGCACTTGCGGTAGCGACACGTGCGATTCGTCGATGAAGAGCAGCCAGTCTTTCGGGAAGAAGTCGATCAAGCACCACGGCGTCGAACCGGGCTCGCGGCCGGTGAGATGACGCGAGTAGTTTTCGATACCGTTGCAGTAGCCCACTTCGCGCAACATCTCGAGATCGTAGCGCGTGCGCTGTTCGAGGCGCTGCGCTTCGAGTAGCTTGCCGTTGCTGCGGAAATAGCGCAAGCGCTCTTCGAGTTCGGTCTCGATGGCGACGATCGCGCGGCGCAGCTTTTCGTCGGGCGTGATAAAATGCTTGGCCGGGAATATCAGCAGCTCGTCTTTGCTCTCGACGTATTCGCCGGTCATCAAATTCACGACGTTGATGGCCTCGACGGTATCGCCGAAGAATTCGATGCGATGTACCAAGTCTTCGTCCACGCCCATGAACTCGAGCACGTCGCCGCGAACGCGAAACGTTCCGCGGACTAAATTGAGGTCGTTTCGGCGATACTGCATGTCCACGAGCTTACGAAGCAACGCGTCGCGGTCCATCTCTTCGCCCAGATGCAACCGCGCCGACATCTCCATGTAATCCGACGGCGAGCCGAGTCCGAAGATGCACGATACCGACGCCACGATGATCGTGTCACGGCGGGTGAGCAGCGACTGGGTCGCGGAGTGGCGCAGCCGCTCGATCTCTTCGTTGATCGAGCTGTCTTTTTCGATATACGTATCGGTGGACGGAACGTACGCCTCCGGCTGATAGTAGTCGAAGTACGAGACGAAATATTCGACCGCGTTTTTGGGAAAGAACTCACGAAATTCGGCACAGAGCTGCGCGGCGAGCGTCTTGTTGTGACAGAGGACGAGCGTGGGCTTCTGGACCAGCTCCATGACGCGCGCCATGGCCATCGTCTTGCCGCTGCCGGTGACCCCCAAGAGCGTTTGCGCCCGGTCGCCGGCGGCGATGCCAGCGGCAAGGGCCTGCGTCGCGGCCGGCTGGTCCCCGGCCAACGCAAAAGGCGCGATGAGTTCGAACGTTCCGGCCATGACCGCTTATTCGACAACGGCGAGCGAAACTCGGTTGCGCCGAGGAGAGCAAGCCAAGGGGTGGAAAGCAAGGCTTTCGACGCCCCCCGCAGTCCGGAGAAAGCCCCCTTGAGCCAGAATCCCCTGATCTTCCGAGGGAACTCGAATCCGGCGCTTGCCGAAGAGATCGCCAAGCGTCTCAAACTGCACGTCGGCAAAGCGCTTGTCGACCAGTTTAGGAACGAAGAGACCCGGATCGAAATCGGTGAGAACGTGCGGGGCTCCGAGGCCTTCGTCGTGCAGTCCATCTGCAAAGCGCCCAACGGCAACGGCGTCAACGATTCGCTCATGGAACTGATTCTGATGATCGACGCGCTGCGCCGCGCGTCCGCCGGCCGCATCACCGCGGTGATTCCGTATTACGGCTACGCCAAGCAGGACAAGAAGAGCAAAGGCCGCGAGCCGATCTCGGCTAAGGTGGTCGCCAACTTGCTTCAGGTGGCCGGGGCCGAACGGATCGTCACGCTCGACCTGCATGCGGCGCAGATTCAGGGCTTCTTCGACATGCCGGTCGACAACCTGATGGCAATGCCGACGCTGTGCAACTATCTAAAGAAGGAAGGCCTCTGCGACGACGCGATCGTCGTGGTTTCGCCCGACGCCGGCGGCGTTCACCGAGCCGAACTCTTCGCAAAGCGCCTGAACAGCTCGCTGGCGATCGTCTTCAAACGCCGACCCGAACCCGACGTCTCCGAGGTGACCGACATCGTCGGCCACGTCAAGGGCAAGGTTGCGGTCATCGTGGACGACATGATTTCGACGGGCGGTACGCTGGCCAAAGCGGCCGAGGCCATTCTGGCCCGCGGTGCGACGAAAGTCTACACGGTCGCGACGCACGGCATCTTTGCGGGCGAAGCCATCGACGTTCTCGAACGGTCGGACATCGAGCGCGTGATCATCACGAACACGATTCCGCTCGACCATCTCGAGGATCATCCGAAGTTCGTCCAGCTCTCGATCGCTCAGACGCTGGCCGATGCGATCAACCGCATCACGACCAATCGCTCGATCTCAGAGCTGTTCACCGAGGGCGATTCCGTGGTCGTCGAAACGCCGCCGGCTCCGGCCGAGCCGCTCTCGGTCGCATCCGCATAATTTTTACTGTTTTTGGAGATTAACGTGCCCACCAGAGAATTCAGGCTTATTATCGAACGCCGCGAGCGCGTTGGAACCACCGGTTCGCAGCAAGTGCGAGCCCACGGAAAGATTCCGGCCGTAATCTACGGCCACGGCAGCGACTCGCAACCGATCGCGGTCGAAGCGAAGGCGCTCGACGATCTGCTGCATCACGGCGGCCGGACGACGCTCATTACGCTCGTGGACGGATCGAAAACCGAAACCGCGCTGATTCGCGAAGTGCAGCGCAACGAGGTTTCGCACCGCATCGTGCACGCCGATTTTCAGCGCGTTTCGGCAAACGAAGCCGTTCGTGCCAAGCTGCCGGTGGTGACGGTCGGCACCGCGATCGGCGTTAAGGAACACGGCGGCGTCATGGACGTCATCACGCACGAAATCGAAGTCGAAGGACCGGCCAGCCGCCTTCCCGACAATCTCGAAGTCGACGTGACCGCGCTCGGCATTCACGAACACATCAACGCGGCCGACGTTGCGCTGCCCGAAGGGTTTAAACTCGTGACGCCGGGCGACACCACCGTCGTGCTGGTCGAGGCGTCGAAGACCGCCAAACTCCTCGAGGAAGCCGAGCTGGGCCTCGAAGCGCCCGCGCAAGGCGAGCCCGAGGTCATCGGAGAGAAGACCGAGACGGCCGCCACTCCCGAGTAGCCGCTCTGCAACTGGTCGTCGGCTTGGGGAACCCGGGCAAAGAATACGCGGCGACGCGCCACAACGCCGGCTTCATGGTAGTCGACGAACTGGCGCGCCGCTTCGGCATTTCGGGCTGGAAGCGCAAGGACAACGCCTACCAGGCCGTCGACGCAACGCGCGGCGTGCTGCTTCTCAAGCCGGCATCGTACATGAACATGAGCGGCTCGCCCGTGCGGCTGGCCGCGTCCTGGTACCGGATCGAACCGCAGCACGTTCTGGTCGTTAGCGACGACATGGATCTCCCGTTCGGACGGCTGCGAATGCGCGCGAGCGGCGGTCATGGCGGACACAACGGATTGCGCTCGGTGATCGCCACGATGGGGGACGGGTTTCCGCGCCTTCGCATCGGAGTGGGACGCCCAGCATTCGACAGCGTGGATCACGTCTTGAGTCCCTTTGCAAACGACGAGACGGACGAGCTCGACCGCATCGTGGCCGCCGCCGCCGACGGCGTGCAGACGTGGCTCGATGCCGGCATCGAGCGGGCGATGCAGTCCGTCAATGCATGGACGGCCGCGCCGCCTGCCGAAAAATCGGAGGATGGCTGACACCACGGCCTTCGTAGGCAAGACGCTGGTGATGCGCATAGACGACGCGACCGCCGGCGCGGCGGTCGAATCGACGCTGGTGCAAGACATACGATTTCTCGTCGAATCGCAGATCCGTCCGATCATCGTAGCGCCGGGAACGGAAGCCGCCCGCGGCGTCGTGCGCGCGATCAATCGAAGCGCCAACGTTGCCGTGCGCCTGGGCGGGGCCGATGCCGCACTGTTGCCGCAAGGCGCCGGGCGGCATCGGTAACGTTCAAACCGACCTCCTCAATACGCTGCTCGATGCCGGCTACGTGCCGGTCATCGAGCCGACGACGTTTTCGCCGTTCGCGACCGGCGAGACGGCCGCGCTCGCCGACGACGTCGCGTCCGCGATCGCTGCCGCGGTCGAGGCCGTTCGCGCGCTCTTCTTTTACGTCGGCGGCGGCGTCGCCGACCCCGACACCAATGCGATCATCGACGAGCTCACGCCGGCCGAAGCGCTCGCGCTGGCCGACGACGAGCGCCTCTCGTTCGCGTTGCGCGCCACGGTGCGGGCCGCCGCGCGCGGCGTCCGGCGCGGCATCGCGGCCGCCCAGATCCTAGACGGGCGCGTAGCGCACGCCGCCATCATCGAGATGCTCACGGCGCATCATCTCGGAACTCAAGTCACCGGCACCATCGCTTTCGCGACCTGACGTTTAGAGGCTACGGGCAGGCGTTGGGCACGCCGTTGATCGTCGCGATGCGCGCGCCCAGCGGTGGCGTAACGTCGAAGAACACGCGCGCTACGACGTCGGGGCAGACTTCCATCAATTGCTGGTCCGCGGAACGCACGAGCGCGCGAACGGCGGCGGCGCGGTCGTTGGTCATCTGCAAGGCGTACGCATCGGCCGGTGGCTCGGTGTTCCGCAAAATCGCGGCGTCGACGGGCACGGCCACCAGATAGGCGCACGCCAGCAGCGAACCGACGAGCGAGAGCCGTGATAGCGGGTCGTCGTCGCGCCGGAATCGCACGCGGTCGGCGATCGAGATCGCGACGGCGGCGCCGGCCATGAGCAAAAACGCCCGCCACAAATAGACGCGCAGTACGTCGCCGTGGACGAAGTGCGCGATCTGGTGTGCGACGACGAACTCGATCTCGGCCGGGGTATCGGCGGCGATCAGCGTATCGGAAATCACGACCTCACGCGACGCGCCGACGCCGCTCGCGGCGGCGGTTTCGACGCCGGTGCGAAGCGATCGATCCTCCACTAGGATCGGAACGTTCGCGAAGCCGGCGCGCCGCATCAGCGCCTCCAGCGGCGCCTTCGTATTTCCAGCGAGCGGCGCGTAATGCGAGAAACGCGGGAGCGACGGCGCGAAGTACGCGGCGCCGGCGGCGACGAGCACGATCGCCATCGCGGTGTAGACGTACCACTGATGCGTTCGGTCGACCAGCCAGAGGACCGCGGCCGCGGCGATGCCGGCGGCCACGGCGGCGATCGCGGTCGTGACGAGCCATTCGTTGAGCCATCCGGGCGTCAGTTCGGTAAAGATTCCGAGCACGCGATTGACGCGGTAAAGATAAAAGTCCGGGACAAGCGCGGCCAGCTTCGCGAGGAGCGCGAGCGAAAAGCCGAACGAAAAGCGGACCAGCGTCTCGGAACGCAGCATCCGGCGCAGGCGATCGCGTAAAGCAGCCGCCCAACCCGATTTCCAAAAGTAGAAGAGCGCGGCCGCCGAGGCGAGTATCGATGCGAACTCGCCGGGAATCGTCCAATTGACCAGGCGGTCGGCCGCCTCTTGGCGGGTCTCGTCCACAAGTGCCGTCGCCGGCTTCGAGAGCATGACTGCGTCGGACATCGCGTCCACGCGGCGGTCGATGCCGTTCGGCCTCGATATTGCGGCCTGCGCGACGCCGGCGACGGCGAGCGATAAAAGCGCCGCCGCCAGAAGCAGCCGAACGTTGCGCGGGATGAACCGGACCATTATCGCTGCGTTCGCGAAAGCTTAAAGGAACTCCGCGAACCGTCCGGCTTCCATCGCGAAGGACGCCCGGTCTCGCCCCGCGCGTTTGCTATGGTACATCGCGGCATCGGCGCTTTCGAGCAGTTCGCTCGCGGTACGCGCGTCGAACGGAATCGAGGCGATTCCGACGCTAGCCGTAACGCGCCGCGCCGTGCCGAAATCGTGATCGCGCACCGCAGCCACGAACGCGCCGGCTCGAGCGATCGCGGCACTCTTGGGCGCACGGCGCAAGAGCAGGCAGAATTCGTCGCCCCCGTTGCGCGCGGGAACGTCCACGTCGGGCACGGCGTGGCGGCGCAGCAGCGCAGCCATCTGCTGCAGCACGCGATCGCCTTGGGCATGACCGAACGCGTCGTTGATCGCCTTGAAGCCGTCGGTGTCCACGAACCAGAGCGACAACGGAGCGGCGGACCGAGCCCGCGACCTCCGCACTCAGCAACGTGCGGAAAGCGCGAGGGCCGAGCAGGCCGGTGAGCCCGTCGTACATCGCCTCGTTGCGATCGCGCTCGCGTTCGCGCGCGAGGAGATACGGCGCCACGGCGTGACGCGCCACCTCGACGAAGGCGCCCGCCGGCACCAGCGCGCCGGCAACGTGCGAACCGGCGTACGCCACCGCGATGACTTCGCCGCCGTCGCACATCGGAATCGCCAGCGCGCTCCGGTCGGTCGGGATAAGCGCCGAGTCGCGATCGCGAAGCGCGAGGTGGTGACCCGCTCGCGCGGCCAGCGCCGGGAGCCATCGCCCGCCGTCGCGTCGCAGCACCAAATCGTGGTAGCTCGACGCACGCGTCCCGAGCGCGGCGCGGCAGCGGAGCTCGTCGCCGCAAACGTCGAAGAAGAGCACGGCGTCCGCGCGCGAGTCCAGCGCGCAAAATGCGGCTGCGATTTCCGTCACGACCGCGTGGCTCGAATCGCGCGCCGCCCGCACCATGCGGTCGAGAACGTCCAGCATCTTTACGTGGTCGTTAAGTTCCCTTTTTCTTCGGCAGCGGACGAGCCGGATTGCCGGCGACGCGCTCTCCCGGCGCGACGTCGCGGACCACGACCGATCCGGCGCCGGTAAGTGCGCCGTCGCCTACTTCGACCGGAGCGACGAGCGACGTATTCGAACCGATCGAGACGTTCTTACCGATGGTCGTCCGGTTCTTGCGCTGGCCGTCGAAGTTGCACGTGATCGTTCCGGCGCCCACGTTGGTGCCGGAACCGATCGTCGCATCCCCGACGTACGCGAGGTGGTTCGCCTTCGCGCCCTCCCCGAGTTCCGAATTCTTAACCTCCACGAAGTTTCCGATGCGGACGCCGTCCGCGAGACGCGCCTCGGCGCGCAGATGCGCGTACGGGCCGACGTGAACGCCGTCCCCGAGCGTCGAGTCCACGACCACGCTTTCGCGCACCGTGACCCGGTCCCCGAGGCGAGCGTTCGACAGCCGCGCGTTCGGGCCGATGACGCAGTGCGCTCCGGTTTGCGAAAGACGCGCAATACTCGTATTCGGATAGATGACCGTGTCGCGCCCGATTTCCAGTTCCGGTTCGAGGTAGGTCGTGGCGGGATCCACGATGGTTACGCCGTCCCGCATGGCGGCCGCGCAAAGCCGCGCGTTCATCTCGCGACGGGCCAGCGCGAGCTCGACGCGATCGTTGATTCCGGCGACGTCGGCGGCATGGGCGGCCGGCACCGGGCGCACCCGCTCGCCCCGGTTGACGAACGTTTCGACGGTATCGGTCAGGTAGTATTCCTTCTGCGCGTTGTCGTTGCGCAGGTCGGCGACGGCTTCGCGCAGGCGGTCTTCATGAAAAGCGTAGATTCCGGCATTCATCTCTTCGATCCGAAGCTGTTCCGGCGTGGCGTCGCGGGCTTCCACGATGCGCTCGACGTCGTCGCCACGCCGGACGATGCGCCCGAAGTTCGACGTGGCCGGCATTCTTGCCGTAACCAGCGTCATTGGCACGTCGCCGTCCAGCGCGGCCGCGATGTCGCGATAGATCCCCGCACCCGCCAGCGGCATGTCGCCGTAGGCGATCACGATGCGGCCGGCCCGTTGCGGCTCGAGCGCGGCGAGGGCGACTTGAACGGCGTGGCCGGTGCCCAGCTGCTCCCGCTGAACGACGCCGCGGACGCCGAATTCGTCGATCCGGTTCTGCAGCTCGGGGTTGGTGACCACCAGAACGTCGTCGATCCCGGCTCCACGCAACGCCGCAATGACGTACCAGAGCAACGGTCGTCCGCAGAGCTCGTGCAAGACCTTGGTTACGTCGCTCTTCATGCGCGTACCCTTACCCGCCGCGAGCACGATGGCGCGGACCGTCATCCCAAGAGCTCCTTCCAGTCTTCGATTTCACGTTTGGTGGGCGTGCCGAGCACTTCGAGTGCGACTCGCAGCCGCTCCCGCACGACTTCCCGGCCCAAAATATCGATCGCGTCATAGAGCGGCACCGAGGTCGGGCTTCCCGTGACGGCGACGTAGAACGGCCGCGCGATCTCGCGGACCTTCTTCTTTAACGCGGCCGCGATGCGCGTCATCACGTCCTCGATTCCGGCCACGTTCCATTCGCGCAACGCGTCGAGCTCGATCGCGGCCAAGTGAAACGCTTGCCGCATTTCCAGATCGTCGAGCTTGCCCGAGCGCAGATCCTCGACCCGCACCGGAACGCGGCCGGAAAAAAAGAATGCGGTAAGATACGCAAGGTCCGAGAATCGCTCGACGCGCGGCTGAGCCAGCGCGGCGATGCGCGCCAGGCGTTCCGGCTGGAAGCCCCACTCGGCGACGCGCGCGGCGAACGCCGGCGCGTCGAAACGTTCGCGCAGATAACGTCCGTTGAGCCAGTCCAGTTTTTCGACGTCGAAAACCGGCCCCCCGAGGGGTACGTGCTCGATCGAGAAGCGCTCCACCATCTGCTCCAGACTCATCATCTCGTCTTCGCGCTGATGGGCCGAGTTTGCCAGCAGGCCGAGAAAGTTCATCAGAGCCTCGGGAACGTATCCGAACGCCCGGTAAAAAAGAATCCCGGTCGGATTCTTCCGTTTGCTCAATTTGCTCTTGTCCGGGTTGCGCAGCAACGGCAAGTGAATCAGCTTGGGCGGCTCCCAGCCGAAGTAACGGTACAGCAGCAAATGCTTGGGAGCGCTCGAGACCCATTCTTCCCCGCGCGCGACGTGCGTGATCTCCATGAGGTGATCGTCGACGACGTTCGCGAGGTGGTAGGTCGGCAAGCCGTCCGACTTCACCAGCACCTGCATATCCACGCCGCTCCACTCGAACTCGATCGGACCGCGCCGCTCGTCGCGTACCACGCACACGCCTTCGTCCGGTACCTTTAGGCGAACCACGTAGGGCTCGCCCGCGGCTTCGCGGCGAGCGACTTCGGCGGCGGAATACGTGAGACAGAGACCGTCGTAACGCGGGGGTTGCCCCGCGGCGCGTTGCGCGACGCGCATCTCGTCCAGACGCTGCGACGTGCAGAAGCACTTGAAGGCGTGTCCCTGCGCGAGCAGCTTGCCGACGTACTCGGCGTAGATGGCGGTCCGCTCGCTCTGGCGGTACGGCCCGCGATCGCCGCCCACGTCCGGCCCTTCGTCCCACGACAGGCCGCACCAACGCAGCGCGTCGAGAATCGCGCGCTCGGATTCGGGCGTGCTGCGCGCGAGATCGGTATCCTCGATGCGCAAGACGAACTCACCGCCGTTTTGTTTGGCGAGGCAGTAGTTCACCAGCGCGACGTACGCCGTTCCGACGTGCGGGTCGCCGGTCGGCGACGGGGCGATGCGCGTCCTGACCTTCAAAATTGAATCGTTATCCGACGAGCTCTCTCCGCCGGCCGCAAGCGTCGTTGACGAAGTCGACGATCTCTTGCAGCGGCGCGCCCGGCGTAAAGACGGCCCGTACGCCGATGCGCTTGAGTTCGTCGGCATCTTCGGGCGGAATCGTCCCTCCCCCGAAAAAGACGATGTCTTCGGCTCCCTGCGCTCGCAGCTGTTCGACAACTAGGGGAAACAACGTCATGTGAGCACCCGACAAGATGGAAAGACCGATCCCGTCGGCGTCTTCCTGGATCGCGGTCTGGACGATCTGCTCCGGCGTCTGGAACAAACCCGTGTAGATCACTTCCATCCCCGCGTCGCGCAGCGCGCGCGCGATTACCTTCGCGCCGCGATCGTGGCCGTCCAAGCCGGCTTTTGCTACGACGATGCGCAGGGGCCGCGCCGTTCGTGGTTCCGTCACTACCGTTTTCCGCCCGCGATCAATTGCAAATGCGATCCTCGCCGTCCCAAACTCAATCGCAACGCCTCCTCGAACTTGTCTTTAACTGCCGTCAGCGTCCGCCGGACGCGCCGGCGTTCGAGTTCGTCTCTTACCTTCATGCGCTAAAACACCGACTTTTCGGTATAGCGGCCGTAGACCGCAACCATCGCTTCGACGATTTCACCCTCCGTGCAATACGCGTTGACGCAGTCTATAAGGTGCGGCATCAAATTGTCCTTCGGATCGCGGCACGCGCGCTGTAGCCGGTCGAGCGTCGCCGACACCGCTCGCGCGTCGCGGCGCTCGCGAACGGCGCGAACCGACGCGGCCTGTTCGCGCTGCGTCGCCTCGGTGATCTTGAGCAGATCCACCGGCGCCGTCTCGTCCTTCTGGAAGGCGTTGACGCCGACGATGACGCGGTCTTTCGTTTCGATCGAGCGCTGGTAACGGTAACTAGCCTCGGCAATCTCCTTTTGAAAGAAGCCGGCTTCGATCGCCTCGACGACGCCGCCGTACTCGGCGATTTGCGCGAAATAGGCCTCGGCTTGGCGTTCCATCTCGTCGGTCAACGCCTCGACGAAGTACGAACCGCCGAGCGGATCGGTTACGTTGGTGACGTTGGTTTCGTAGGCGAGTACTTGCTGCGTACGCAGTGCGATCTCGACCGATTTTTCGGTCGGCAGTGCGAGCACTTCATCCATCGAGTTGGTATGCAGCGACTGCGTGCCGCCCAGGACCGCGGCCATCGCCTCGTAGGCGACGCGCACGATGTTGTTTTCCGGCTGCTGCGCGGTCGCGCTGCAGCCGGCCGTCTGGGTATGGAAGCGCATCTTCCACGAACGTGGATCCTTGGCTCCGTATTTCTCGCGCATGTGGCGCGCGTAGATCCGGCGGGCGGCGCGAAACTTCGCGATTTCCTCGAAGAAATCGATGTGCGAGTTGAAGAAGAACGAAAGGCGCGGCGCGAACGAGTCGACGTTCATGCCCTCGGCCATGCAGGCTTCCACGTATGCAAAGCCGTCCGCCAAGGTGAACGCCAGTTCTTGCGCGGCGGTGGATCCGGCTTCGCGGATGTGGTAGCCGCTAATCGAAATCGTATTCCACTTCGGCATCTCTTCGGTACAGAAGCGAATCATGTCGACGATCACGCGCATGTGCGGGCGGGGCGGAAAGATCCATTCTTTCTGGGCGATATACTCTTTGAGAATGTCGGCTTGGATCGTGCCGCCGAGCATCGATCGCGGAATCCCCTTCTTCTCGGCGGCCGCAACGTATTGCGCCACGGCGATTGCGGCCGGACCGTTGATCGTCATCGAGCTCGTGATGGCGCCCATGTCGATGCCGTCGAAAAGCACCTCCATGTCGGCCAGCGAGTCGATCGCAACGCCGCACTTTCCGACCTCGCCGCGCGCCTGCGGGGCGTCCGAATCGTATCCCATCAGGGTGGGCATGTCGAACGCGACCGAGAGTCCCATCTGGCCCTGCGAGAGCAAGAAATGATAGCGCTCGTTGGTTTGCCTGGCGGTTCCGAAGCCCGCAAACTGCCGCATCGTCCAGAGCCGGTCGCGATAGCCGTTGGGGTGAATCCCGCGCGTGTACGGGTAGACCCCCGGGTCGGGGAGCGCGCCGGCGTACGTATCTTCGGGCCGGTAGAGCGGTTTGAGCGGAACGTCGGATATGGTGCGGTCGACGGCGCCCGAGCCCGGACCGCTCCGCCCCGATCCCGAGCGATCCGCCTGGACCGGGGGCCGATCGATCATTTTCGCCATGGGGCGAGTCGTTCGACGCTGCGACGCCGCGATTCTCCCGTAACAATTGCGACCTAAGCCGCCGACAATAAGGGTGCAGGCTCCGCGCTCCAAGAAATGGGCCGGACGCTTGGAAGGCCCGGCCCCTCCAACACTCGCGTCTTACGAGGAACGTCGCTTATGTTCACGCACCGAAACCGGCTGCTCTTTGCAACCGCGATCGCCGCCCTGGCGCTCGCGGCATGCGGCGGGAACGGCCAGAACGGCATGATGCCGTCAGCGGCCCCAGGACAGACCGCCGCCCAAGGGGCCGCCGGCCAGAGCGCCGCGGCCACGGATCTCAAGACCGCCGAGGGCGCTGCCTTCGACTTAATCCGCGCTCGGCGTCCGATGGTCGTTCCGGAGACCGTCGGAACGGCGAAGAGTATGTGCCCGGGCGTGGTCGCGCCATACACCATGCACTGCATGGCGTTAATGCAAACGCCCTTAGGCGGCGTTCACCGCCTTGCGGGCACGATCAACAGCGCACCGGCGGGCGGCTATGCGCCAAGCGATCTTCAAAACGCCTACGACATCGTCGGGGCGGCCGTCACGAACGGCAAGTCGCAGACCGTTGCGCTCATCGATGCGTACAACGACCCGAATGCCGAAGCCGACCTCGGCGTCTATCGTTCCTATTACAAGTTGCCGGCGTGCACGACCGCTAACAAATGTTTTAGAAAGGTCAGCCAAACGGGAACGACGACGTACCCAGCCGCCGACGAAGGTTGGGCCGCGGAGATTTCGCTGGACATCGACATGGTTTCCGCGACGTGCCCGAACTGCCATATCTTGCTCGTCGAAGCCAACGACAACGGTGACGCCAACCTCGACGCCGCCGTCAACGAAGCCGTGGCGCTCGGCGCGAACGTCATCAGCAATTCCTACGGCGGAGACGAGTACACGCCGCTGGATCCGGCATTCCACCACTACGGCCACGTTTTCACCGCGAGTGCGGGTGACGGCGGTTATTACCCGCAAGCTCCGGCGGCCTACTCGACCGTTATCGGCGTCGGAGGGACGACGCTCAAACACATGACTAGTGGCAGCCGCGCGTGGACGGAGACGGCTTGGGCGGACACGGGAAGCGGGTGCAGCCTGTTCGTCTCAAAGCCGTCGTGGCAGTCGACGGAGAACGTCTGTCCGACGCGCCAGATCGCCGACGTGTCGGCGGTTGCCGACCCGAACACCGGCGTCAATATCTACGACAGCTACCCGAACCCCTACGGCCTCACGCCGGGCTGGTTGGTGTTCGGCGGCACGAGCGCCGCGTCGCCGATCATCGCGTCCTTCTTCGCGCTGGCCGGAAACGCGGCCACGGAAACGTATGGAACGCAGCTCTGGGCGAAGGGCGGCAGCTCGTCGTTCTACGACGTAACCAGCGGCAATAACGGCTCGTGCCCGGCGGTATGGCAATACATCTGCAACGCGCGCGTAGGTTACGACGGTCCGACCGGATGGGGAACGCCCCATTCAATCGGAGCCTTCTAGCACCGATTAAAAAACGCGAAAGCCAAGCGCGGAGACGGACCGTCTCCGCGCTATTTTTTTAGGTGAGCCCTTTAACGACGGCGCGCGGTCGCAGCGCCGGCTCGTCGCCGCCGTTCCCGGAAACTTCGGTCCCGAAGGTGGAGAGCACGCGATCCGCCGCCGCATACGGATCCACGCCCGGCTCGCGCGCCTCGCGGCGCACGGCGCGCTCGAGCCGGCGTTCGAGCTTTCCGAGTGCGAGCTGACGCACCTGATGCGCGAACGCGTCGCGCCGGCGCTCCTCGATCTCTCCCGAATCCTTGAGATATGCAACGTGCGCTTCGACCGCGCGCCATAAATCGTCGATCCCTTCGCCGATCAGCGCTTGCGTCGCCACCAGTTCCGGAACCCAACCCGAGAACGAGAGCATTTCCATCATGGAGCGGATCTCGCGCTTGAGCTGATTGGCCATCGGGTGGTCGGCTTTGTTCACGACGAACACGTCGGCGATCTCCATGATGCCGGCTTTGAGAACCTGGACGGAGTCGCCGCTGCCCGGCTGCAGCGCGACGACCGTCGTCTGCGCGAGCTCGGCGATCTCGATTTCGCTCTGGCCGACGCCGACCGTTTCGACGAGCACGACGTCGATGCCGAACGCATCCATCAGCAATACGGCGTCGGCCGTCGCTCCGGCCAGACCGCCAAGATGGCCGCGGCTCGCCATCGAACGAATGAAGACGTCGGGGTCGGTAAAATGTTCGGTTAACCGGATGCGATCGCCCAGCAGCGCACCGTGCGAATACGGCGAACTGGGGTCGACGGAAACCACCCCTACCGTCTTGCCCAACGAGCGCGCCTTGCGAACGATTGCCGAGGACAGCGTCGACTTACCGACCCCCGGCGGACCGGTGAGCCCGATCGTCATCGCGCGTCCGGTGCGCGGGAAGACGTGGCCGATCAGCTCGGCGCCACGCCCGGATTCGGCCCACGAGATGGCGCGAGCGAGCGCGCGCATTTTTCGCGCGTCGAAATCGCGGACCAAACGATCGTATCCGTATGTGAGGGGCAAAGCCCCAAAAATATTGCGGCCGCCGTCGCGGCGGACCTGCCCTCGCGGTGACGAAGCACGACACGATGCATGCGGCGGCTCTGCTCCTCGCGCTTCTTCCGGCCGTCTCCGCCGGCGCGTTCCCGAGCAACGACGTCGCTCGCATGGACCGCGTCGTGCGTTACGTGATGCGGGATCGCGCCATCGCCGGCTGCGCGATCGGCGTACGGCGCGGCGACGACGGAGCGCACTACGAGCGAGCGTACGGATTTGCCGATCCGTCACATACGCGCCCCGTGCGGATCGAAACCGTATTCGCGATCGGATCGCTTTCGAAAACCATTTTAGCTGCAGCGACGTTGCGCCTCGCTCGCGGCGGCGGAATCGACCTCGATGCGCCGGCGCTCACGTACCTGCCCCAAAGCGGAATCGGCGCCGCTACGACGGTGCGCGAGTTGTTGAATCAAACGGCCGGCTTGCCGGACTATTCGCAGCGCGCGGACTTCGATCGCTTTTCGCGGGAGCCGGTAGCACCCGAAACGCTACTCGCCCGCGCGTTGTCGGCTCCGGTCGATTTCGCGCCCGGCACCGACTGGGCGTACAGCAACACCAACTATCTCGCGCTGGGCTTGGCGGTTTCGGCGGCGACGCGCCGTCCGCTGCCGGCATGGCTGGGCGGCGATGCGTTTGCACCGCTCGGCATGCGCTCGACGAACGTGTGGAGTCCCGGAACGTTCGAACCCGGCCGCGCCTCCGGCAACGTGCCGTGGGGCACGCCGTCGCTGGCGTTTGCTTCCGGCGACTTGGAATCGAACGTTCCCGACATGGAGCGGTTCGCGGCCGCACTCTATGGCGGCGGTAGCTGGAGCCTTCTCGCGGCCATGATGCGGCCCACGGTTCTGCCGGACGGCACGTTGGTTCCCTACGGCATGGGGCTCTCGACCGCGCGGCCGTTCGGCTTTGACACGGGCCTCCAAAGCGGATTCATCAACGGGTTTTCGTCGCTCCTCGCGTTCGTTCCGAGCCGCAAGCTGGTCGCGGTCGCGCTCTGCAACGCCGACGAAGTCGACCTGGTCCCGCTCGCAAAGAGCCTGATCGCGGCGGCCCTCGAGGTAGACGAAGCGCATCCGGAGCGTAGTGCGCCTTGAACGAATACGCGCGGCGAACCGTTCTCGCATCCCTGCTCTCGATCGCACTCCTGGTCACCGCACTTCCCGCAAGCGCTCAGCCGCTGCTGGTCCCGATGACGGGAAGCCGCCTGCGGGAAATCCAGCCGGAGTCGCTCTTTCAGACGCTATTTCGCGACTTCTTTCTCGAAGACGACCGCACGACGTACGTTCAGACCGGCGACATCCCCGCGATGTGGCTGCGCGATTCGTCGGCGCAGACGATACCGTATATTCCCTTCCAGCTGGGCTTTCCGATCCTGCGCGCACGTTTTGCCGGCGTCATCGAGCGCAACGCGCGTAACGTTCTGTCCGATCCATATGCCAACGCGTTTTCGGCCGACTATCGCACTTGGGAGCGAAAATGGGAGATCGATTCGCTGGCCTTCCCCGTTCTGCTCGCGTGGATCTACTGGCAAGAGACGGGCGACCGCACCATCTTCACGCAGCACTTGCACGACGCGCTGACGACGACCGTTCGCGTCTACCTCTGCGAAGAGCGGCACGCCGCGTGTCGCGGCTCGTACCGTTTCGACCAGCACGAGCCGACCGACGACCGCTACAATCCCAACACAGGGATGATCTGGGGCGCGTTTCGCCCGTCCGACGACCCGGTTCAGTATCGCTTCAACGTTCCGCAGAATATGCTCGCCGTGGTGGCCTTGCGCGCGCTCGCGGCGTTGGCGCGCGAAGGCTGGGGCGACGCGGCGCTAGCTGATCGTGCGAGCGAGCTGGCCGCGCGCGTTCAAACGGGCATCGAACGCTACGGCCGTTTCTTCAATCCGCAGCGCCGCGTGTGGATGTACGCGTTCGAAACGGACGGCTACGACGCATACAACTTGATGGACGATGCCAACATCCCGAACTTGACGACCACCCCATATATCAACTGGTCGTCGGCGGAGGACCCGACCTATCTCGCGACGCGCGATTTTGCGCTGAGCGCCGACAACCCGTGGTACTTTTCGGGGCGGTACGCGACCGGACTGGGAAGTCCGCATACGCCGTACGGATACGTCTGGCCGCTGGGAATTATCGGCCGCGCTTTGACCGCGACCAGCAGCACCGAAGTGGCGGAGAGCATTACGACCCTCGCGCAGACGGACACCGAGAACGGAATGATCCACGAGAGTTTCTATCCGGATGGGTACTGGCGCTACACGCGACCCGAGTTCGGCTGGGCGAACGCCCTGTATGCCGAGCTGCTCTTCCGGGCGGTCGCCGGGTTTCCGGCGACGCCCTTCGTGCGAGGCGGAACCATCCTACCGTTTCAGGTTCGCAGCGAAACGCCGACGCTGGTTCCGCTTTGGACGCAGATTCAAAACACCGGCGGACTCTACGCCGCTCTGGGCGGCCTCTTGCGCACCGGCGGAAACGCGCTGCCGAGCCCCTGACGCAAGCGCCGGCCGGTCCGCGGCGACGAAGGCGGAACGTGCACGGCCTGTCGCCAACACTCCGCCCTCGTGAACCAAGGTTATTATCGCCAACCGACCATCGCCGGCGACCTCGTCGTCTTCGTATGCGAGGACGATCTGTGGAGCGTCCCGGCCGGCGGCGGCACCGCCCGCCGTCTCACCGCCAGCTTCGGATCGTGCACGCTGCCGCGCCTCTCGCCCGACGGAACGCAAATCGCGTTCGTCTCGAACGACGAAGGCAATCCCGAGATTTACGTCATGCCGGCGTCCGGCGGAACGCCGAAGCGGTTGACCTTCCTGGGAAGTACGGTCGTCTCGACGTCCGGATGGAGTGCCGACGGCTCCGAGATCTTCTTCGTCGCCAATCCGAGCGCGTGGTACGAACGCGAAACGCGCCCCATGGCGGTTCCGGCAGCGGGCGGACCGGTGCGCGACTTGCAGCTCGGACACGCAAAGTCGTTTTCGTTCGGGCCCGCGGGGGCAATGGTTATCGGGCGGAACGCCGACGACCCGGCGCGCTGGAAGCGCTACCGGGGCGGCACGGCCGGCGAGATTTGGATCGACGCCGTCGGTACCGGACAATTCCAGCGGCTCAAACTTCCCGACGGCAATCCGACCTGGCCGATGTGGATCGGCGACCGCATCTTCTTCCTAGCCGACCACGAAGGCATCGGCAACGTGTATTCGTGCACGCTCGCCGGCCAAGAGGTCGCGCGTCAAAGTCACGAAGGCGAATACTACGTTCGCTTCCCGTCGACCGACGGAGCGCGCGTCGTCTTCGGATCCGGAGGCGAACTCTCGGTCTACGACGTTGCGTCCGGCGCGACGCGGCGGCTCGAGATCGATACGCATTCGACGGCGCCGCAAACGGTTCGCCGTTTCGAGCCGGCGTCGGAATCGCTCGAGCACTTCGCACCGAGTCCCGACGGCACGGGCTTGGCATTCGTTTCGCGCGGGCAGCCGTTTACGATGCCGTTCTTCGACGGCGCGCCGATCCATCACGGCATCGGCAGCCGCGCGCGCTACCGGCTGACCGAATGGCTTAAAGGCGGCAAACGGTTCGCCGCGGTTACCGACGTCAACGGCTTCGAGCAAATCGCGGTACATCGCGCGGACGCGAGTTCCGACCCGCGATTCGTTACGACCGGCGACATCGGCCGCGTCACCGAGCTGATCGCGTCGCCGGCGGACGACGTTATCGCCTTTGCGAACCACCGCCACGAGCTGTGCGTCGTCGACTTGGACGACGGCAAACCACGGGTCCTGGACAAGAGTCCCGCGCGCCGCATAACCGACATCGCATTTTCGCCCGACGGCCGCTTCATCGCGTACGCGTGGTCTCCGAGCAACGAGAATTCGATCGTACGGGTCGTCCGCGTCAAATCCGGAAAGACGCACGACGTGACGTCGCCGGTGCGCGCCGACCGGGCGCCGGCCTGGGACCCCGAAGGCAAGTATCTCTATTTTATTTCGAGCCGCGACTTCCACCCGGTGTACGACGCGCTGCAGTTCGACTTGAGTTTTCCGCAGGCGCAGCGTCCGTTCGTCGTCACGCTGCGTAACGACGTCCCCAGCCCGTTCGTTTCCAAGCCCAGACCGATCCATCGCGATCACGATCGCGACGAGCGCGATGACGCCAAGAAGGGCGAGAAGGCGCCGTCGATCTCGATCGACTTCGACGGCATCGAGGGGCGCATTCTCGGCTTCCCCGTCGAGGAAGGCGAATACGACGACATCGTGGCCGTCAAGGGACGCGTGTATTTCACGCGATTCCCCGTGCGCGGGATAAAAGGCACCGGGCGCGACGGCGACGAGGAGCCCGATGCCGGCACGCTGCTGGCGTACGACTTCGAGCAACAACGCTTGGCGACCATCGCGTCGGATGCCGGCGAGATGCGGCTTGCGCCCGACCATCACACGCTGCTCTATCGCGCGCACGACCGTCTGCGCGCGTACGACGCCCTCGGCGACTTGCCGGAAGAACCCGAAGAACAGAAGCCGGGAGCCGAGCCGGGCCGCAAGACCGGGCTGGTCGATCTCGATCGAGCGCACGTCGAGATCGTCCCGCGCGACGAGTGGGCTCAGATGTATCGCGAGGCGTGGCGTCTGCAGACCGAACATTTTTGGGTCGAAGACATGAGCGACATCGACTGGGATCGCGTTTACGATCGCTACAAAGCGGTACTTCCGCGCGTGCGCACGCGCGGCGAGCTCTCCGACCTGATTTGGGAGATGCACGGAGAGCTCGGAACCTCGCACGCCTACGAGATGGGCGGCGACTATCGCGTTCCGCCGCAATATCAACGCGGATTTCTCGGGGCGGATTTCGTTTGGGACGCCGCGCGCGAAGGCTATCGCATCGAACGCATCTACCGCGGCGATTCGTGGGATCGCGAACACGATTCACCGCTGGCCGAGCCCGGATTGGACGTGCGCGAGGGCGACGTCGTCGTGGCCGTCGGCGGCAAGCGCGTCTCGCCGGACGATTCCATCGACCGTTTGCTCGTCAATCGCGCGGGTCGCGAGGTCACGCTGACGCTGCGCACGCGGCGCGACGACGAACGCACGGTCTTGGTAAAGGCGCTGGCGCGCGAAAGCGCGCTGCGCTATCGTGCGTGGGTCGAGGCCAACCGCCGTTACGTCCACGAAAAGACGAGTGGGCGCGTCGGATACGTGCACGTTCCCGACATGGGCCCGTGGGGATTCGCCGAGTTTCACCGCGGCTTCTTGAGCGAGTTCGATCGCGCCGGACTACTAGTGGACGTCCGGTACAATCGCGGCGGGCACGTGTCGCCGCTGCTGCTCGAAAAGCTCGCGCGCAAACGAATCGGGTACGACGCCCCGCGCTATGGTGCGCTGGTCCCGTATCCGCCCGAGTCGGTGGCCGGTCCGATGATCGCGTTGACCAACCAATTTGCCGGCTCCGACGGCGACATCTTCAGCCATTGCTTCAAGCTCTACAAGCTCGGACCGCTGGTCGGCAAACGCACGTGGGGCGGCGTGATCGGCATCAATCCGTACCACCACCTCGTTGACGGCACGGTGACGACGCAGCCGGAGTATTCGTTCTGGTTCGTAGACGTCGGCTGGGCGGTCGAAAATTACGGAACGGATCCCGACTACGAAGTCGACATCGCACCGCAAGACTATCGCGACGCCGCCGACCCGCAGCTCGATTTCGCGATCGATCTCATGGACCGCGCGATCGAAAACTTCAAAGACCAGCGCCCAGACCTCACCGTCCGCCCGTCGCTACCACTGCCGTCACTGGGCTAAACTCAAAAAACGGGGCGGCACGGCCCCCCGTTCACCCCCGAGCGGCCACTCGGCCGCTCAAGGGGGCATAGCCCCTTAGACCCCCGCGAGGCCCGGGTCTGAAAACGGGGCGGCACGGCCCCGTTCACCTCCGGACAGCCCCCCTTCGACAGGCTCAGGATGACAATGTTCGGTGTTTTGTCATCCCAAGCGCGGCGCAGATGCACCTTGTCATCCCGAGCGCGGCGCAGACGCACCTTGTCATCCCGAGCGCGGCACAGCCGCAACCTTGTCATCCCGAGCGCAGACGCATCTTGTCATCCTGAGCGCGGCGTAGCCGCAGTCGAAGGACGAAGGACGAAGGGCGCCTCTGCGACGCTCGCTACTTCAAAAATACTATGCGAGCTCTTGGCAAATCATATTGACAGGGGGTTTGAGGTTGCGATATAGGTAGGGGAAGCCATCCAAAGAACGTTGGCAGCCCATCCAATTGACTCGGTCCAATGAGGCTACCAGCGCCATCCAATTTAAAGGAGAAGCCTCGCCATGGCCACCGCCGACGAACGCGCCCGGGAACTGACGACGAAGTGGGAGGGCGAGCAGCGGTGGCGTGGCGTGACGCGGCCGTACTCCGCCGCCGACGTCGTGCGGCTTCAGGGCAGCGTCGTGGTCGAGCAAACGCTGGCCAAGATGGGCGCCGAACGGCTCTGGCATCTGCTTCGGGAAAAGGACGCGACCGCGGCGCTGGGTACGCTCACCGGCAACCAAGCAGTGCAAGGCGCCCGGGCCGGACTCAAAGCGATCTACTGCAGCGGGTGGCAAGTCGCCGCCGACGCCAACGGCGCCGGACAGATGTATCCCGACCAGAGTCTCTATCCCGTCAACAGCGTTCCGCAGTTGGTCGAGCGCCTCAACAACTCGCTGGCGCGCCTCGATCAAATCGAATCGCTCGAAGGGCGCGGCGGCGCTCACTGGTATTTGCCGATCGTCGCCGACGCGGAAGCCGGCTTCGGCGGCAACCTGAACTGTTTCGAGCTGATGAAAGCGATGATCAAGGCCGGCGCCGCGGGCGTGCACTTTGAAGACCAGCTCTCTTCGGAGAAGAAGTGCGGCCATCTGGGCGGCAAGGTACTCATCCCGACGCAAGAGGCAATCCGCCACCTCGTCGCCGCGCGGTTAGCGGCCGACGTCCTCGACGCACCGACGATCGTCATCGCGCGTACCGACGCGAACGGCGCGCACATCATTACGAGCGACATCGACCCGCGCGACGCAGCCTTTCTCACCGGCGAGCGTACGCCCGAGGGATTCCACGCGATGCGCGGGGGATTGGACGCAGCGATCGCGCGCGGTCTCGCGTACGCGCCCTATGCCGACCTTCTTTGGGTCGAAACGTCCGAACCGAACATCGACGAGGCGCGTCGATTCGCCGATGCGATCCACGCGCGATTCCCGGGGAAGCTCCTGGCTTACAACTGTTCGCCATCGTTCAACTGGAAAAAGAAGTTGGACGAGAAGTCGATCGCGACGTTCCGCGTCCAGCTCAACGCGATGGGCTACAAGTTCCAGTTCATCACGCTAGCGGGCTTCCACTCGCTCAACCACAGCTTCTTCACGCTGGCGCACGATTTCAAGGAGCGCGGCATGGCGGCGTACGCCGAATTCCAGCAGCGGGAGTTCCGCAGCGAGGAGTTCGGTTACACGGCGACGCGTCATCAGCGCGAAGTCGGAACCGGCTACTTCGACGACGTCGCGCAGACCATCAGCGAAGGACGGTCGTCCACGACCGCGCTGAAGGGTTCCACCGAAAGCGAGCAGTTCTACGAAACGGTCGAACGCGTGGTCGCGCAACGCCGATGAACGCCGCCCCAGCCGGATTCGCGCTCGACCGAGATCTGCCCGAGGGGTTTGCCGGTTTCTTCTTACCGCTGCACGAGCGCTTCACTCCGGAGCAGCAACGCTTGGCAGCCGCCCGGAAGGACGCACTGGCGCGCGCACACGCGGGCGATCTCCCATCGTATCTCCCGCCGTCGGAGGCAACGACGTCGTCGTGGCGCATCGACCTTCCACCGTGGTGCTCGGATCAGCGCAACCAGATGACGGGGCCGGCCGACGACGCCGAGCTGGTCGTGAAGATGCTCAATTCGGGCGCACCGGGCGTGATGCTCGATCTCGAAGACTCGATGCTCAATCGCTGGGACCACCTCATGACCGGCCACGACAACTTGGTCGCGGCGCTTTACGGCGAGCTGACGTACGACGACGCCAAACGCGGACGCGTGGTCGGCATCGAACCTAGCCGGACGGTGGTCTGGAATCGCGTCCGCGGCTTGCATCTAAGCCAGTCCGGTATTTTCGCCGATGGAACGCTAGCCAGCGCATCGCTTTTCGACGTAGCGCTCCTCGCATTCCGCCTCGATTTCGATCGACTCAAGCATCCGCTTTGCATCTACATTCCCAAGTCCGAATCCGCTGAGGAAGCGCTGTGGTGGAAAGAGCTGTTCGACGCCGTCGTCGCAGCCAAAGCCTGGAAGCCGGGCTCGATCAAAGCCATGGCGCTGGTCGAATCCCACCCGCTCGCGTATCGGATGGAAGAGTTCTTCTTTAACTTACGCGACTATCTGCTCGGACTGAACCTGGGCCGTTGGGATTACATGGCGAGCCTGATCCACTTCAATCTGAACGACCCGAATTGGCTGCTCCCCGATCGCAACACGATCCCGATCGACGTGCCGTTTTTTCAAAGCGTGCGCACCCTGCTACCGGAAATCTGTCACAAACACGGTGCTTTGGCGATTGGCGGAATGACCGCGCTCTATCCGAGCCGCGAGGATCCCGAGCTCAACGCACGCGCGCTCGCTATGCTCGAACGCGACAAGAAGAACGAGTCGTCGTGTTTGATGGACGGGGCGTGGACCGGACACCCCGACCAGAACGCGATCGCGGTCGCGCAGTTTCCCGCGCCGAATCAAGTCGAGAGGCGCCCGCAGCTCGCGAGTTCGCATCCCGATCTGCGTCCGACGCCGCGCGGCGTCGGGACCACGACTGCCGAAGGCACGCGAGCCGCGGTTCGCACGGTTATCCGCTATCGCAACGGTGCGCTTGAAGGTAAGGGTGCCAGTCTCTTGGACGGTTACATGGAAGACTTGGCCACCGACCGGATTTACCGCCTCATGATCGCACAGCGCATGCGCTTCCCGGGACCGTATACGCCGCGATCGCTCGGCGAGACGTTCGACGAAGAGCTCGAACGGATTCTGGCCGAGCTCCCCGCCGGCGCCACGGGGCAGACGCGAGCCCGCTACCGCAAGGCGCGGGAGCTCTCCGAACGGATGATCTTAACGGGAGCCTTCGATCCGGCGTAACGCGCCGGAAAAAAGACTTAAGCCGGCGCTCCGCCTTGCGAAAACAGCGCGTCCACGAGGACCGGGTACACCAGGCCGGTGCGCGCGTGCGGATTGTCGGGGTCGACGATGTCGTGATTGGCCGGCAGCCCCTCGATATCGACCAGCGAAACACCGCCGTCGTTGCGACGCGCCTGCCACAGCGCCACCATCTTTTCGGTAACCTTGTGATTGACGGCCGGGTCGCGCGGGTTCGAAATGGTCGTTACGCGGTTCGCGGCCGGCGCGGACGAACGAGCGGCGGCGTATACGGCGTCGCTCAACATCAGCGTCCGTCCCAAAGCGCGCGTCGAAAATTGCGGATAGGCCGTTGCGGGGCGCTGCGCTTCCTTGACGCGCGGATCCCACCATTGAAAGCGGTTCGGCAGCAGCCGCATGAGCGCGCCGGCGCCGCGCGAAACGCCGTAGGGGAAGTTCAGAATCGCGATATCCGGCGCGATCGGAACGGCAACGTCTACGTCGGCTCGATGTTGGGCGATGTGAGCGCAGAGCACGCCGCCGAGCGAGATGCCGAGTACGGCTACGCGCTCGCCTAGCCCGCAGGCCGCGTCGAGCGCCTCGTAGGCGCCGAGCAGCGCCTTCGACATGTCGAAGTTCGCAAGGTCGCGCGTCAGGCGATCGCGGAAGCCGTGTCCCCACATGCGCGGTATGAAGACGTTCGCACCGCGCTCGACGAGCAGCGGTGCGAACTGCGCGTACTGCCCCGGATGATTGGTAAAGCCGTGAAAGAGTACGACCGCCAACGGCGCGCGCGCGCCGGCCGTCAACAGCGCCGTCCGCGCTTGAGGAAGTACGCGATCGTCGTCGCGCGATACGATCGCGGCGGCGCGTTCGCACGCGTCCTCGTAGGTCGCGCTCGGGCGGCTAGCGGGAACGGCGAGCAACGCTGCATCCAGCGATGTGGTCGTCCACCATGCCGACGGCCTGCATAAGCGCGTAGCAGATCGTCGGGCCGACGAAACGGAAGCCGCGATCCCGCAACGCCTCGCTCATGGCCGACGATTCCGGCGTGAACGCCGGCACGGCCGACGCGGACTTGGGACGGGCCTTTCGCATCGTTTTTCCGCCTGTAAAGCTCCAGAGGAACGCATCGAGCGAGCCGAACTCGCGCCGCACGCGCAACGCCGCCTTCGCATTGGAAACGGTGGACTCGACCTTCGCGCGATTGCGCACGATTCCGGGGTCCGTGAGGATACGCTCGATACGCGCGGGCGTGAATCGCGCCACTTTCGCGATCTCGAACCCCGCAAAGAGCTCGCGATAGCGATCGCGCTTGCGCAGGACGGTGTCCCAGCTCAGGCCGGCCTGCGCGCCCTCGAGGGTGAGAAACTCGAAGAGCCGGTCGTCGTCGTGCACCGGAACGCCCCACTCCTGGTCGTGATAGGCTTGCATGAGCGGCGACGTCGCCCACGTGCAGCGCTTCACGGATCCACCGCAGCGAGAATCGCGGGATACGCGCGATCGGCCAGCGTCGAGTCGTGGAGCGAATCGATGATGTCGTGCGAGAACCACAAGTTGGTCAATTCGACGTGCTCGGTCGTTGCGCCGAAGCGGTTCCACTGCGCCATGAGCCGGCGCACGGCCCGATTGTTGACGCCGATTTCGCGACGGTTCGTCACGAAGACGACGCGGTCGGCCAGCGGCGGCGCGGATTGCGCGTCCGACATGACCGAGCGCGCCAGCCGGTAGGCATTGCCGAGTGCGTGGGTGGGATACTGAGGATAACCGTGAGCCGGCATCTGCCGCTCGCGTTTGACGGGATCCCACCAGTAGAAGCGATTCGGCAAGCTAAGCATTTTATCGGCCAGCGCGCTCATCCAGCGATTGGGGATCCACGCGATACCGAGGAACGGCGCGATCGCAACGGCGCGGGAAAGGCGTTCGCGCTGCGCGAGCCAGAGCGTCAGCAAACCGCCCAACGAAAAACCTGCAACGGTGACCGCCCCCCCGATTTCGCGCGCCCCGCTCAAGCTCTTTTGCGCGAATGCGGTCAACTCTTCGGACGTAAGGCCCGCGAGGACGTCGCTCAAGCGGTTTCGCCGCCCGTGATGCGGCAGCCGCGGAACCAGCACGTTGTGCCCGCGTCCGTGCAATTCGCGCGCCAGGCGTTCGAATTGTTTGGGGCTGGCGGTGAGGCCGTGAAAGAGGAGAACCGCTCGCGCTCGAGGCTCGTCGTGAACCAGCAAGATCGTCCGGCAATCTTCGGCGATGCGGTCGTCGTCTCGCGCCAGCAGCGCGGCCAGAGCCGAAGAGGTACCGGCTTGCGGCTTCGGTAAGTTATCGGCCAAGTGTTCCTCGAACGCAGGCGTAACGCGCCCCTGCGGGCTCCCCGGCGGGATAAACACACGCGGCGCGCACGGTCGTCATGCAACACGGACTTTCGGAAAAGACTCGCGATATCATTGTCACCGAGGAGCGTTACGGCGCTCACAACTACCACCCGATCGATTTGGTGGTGGAGCGTGCCGAAGGCGTCTGGCTTTGGGACGTCGACGGGAATCGTTTTCTCGACTGCATCAGCGCCTATTCGGCGGTCAATCAAGGTCATTGCCATCCGCGCATTCGCCAGGCAATGCTGGAGCAGTCGCAGCGCGTAGCACTAACGTCGCGCGCCATGCGCAACGACCGGCTGGCGGGCTTCCTTAAAAAGCTCACGGCACTTTGCGGTTTCGACAAGGCGCTTCCAATGAACACCGGCGTCGAAGCCGTCGAAACCGGGATCAAGCTGGCGCGGCGTTGGGGATACGAAGTCAAGGGCATCGAGCCGGATCGCGCGGAGATCGTGGTTTTTTCCAACAACTTTCACGGACGCACGACTACCGCCATCAGCGCGAGTGGAACGCCGCAGTATCGCAAGAATTTCGGGCCGTTCACGCCGGGGTTCGTTTTCGTACCCTATGGCGACGCCGACGCGCTGGAGCGCGCCATAACGCCCAACACGTGCGCTATTCTGATCGAACCGATTCAAGGGGAAGGCGGCGTGATCGTTCCGCCGGACGGATACATGAAGCGCGCCTGGGCCATATGCCGCGAACATCGCGTTCTGTTCATCGCCGACGAAATCCAAACCGGATTCGGGCGCACGGGCGATCTGTTTGCCTGCGATCACGACGGCATCAAGCCGGACGTCTTGCTGGTCGGCAAGGCGCTCGGGGGCGGGTTCTATCCGGTCTCGGCCGCTTTGGCCGGCGCTGGGATCATGGACCTGTTCCAACCCGGCGATCACGGAAGCACGTTCGGCGGCAACCCGCTGGCCGCGGCCATCGCGGAAGCCGCGATGGACGTCGTCGTCGACGAGAAGCTGCCCGAGCGCGCGCGTTACGCGGGCGCCGCGATCATGCAAGGCGTGCGATCCGTGCCTTCGCCTTTCGTTAAAGAGATTCGCGGACGGGGACTCATGATCGGCATCGAGCTGACGCGACCGGCCGAGGACCTTTCGCGCGCGCTCCTCGCGCGCGGCGTCGCGGCCAAAGATACGCAGGAGAACGTGCTGCGCATCGCGCCGCCGCTCGTCATCGACGACGCCGCGATCGGCACGCTGCTGTCGGCATACCGGGAGGCGATCGGGTCGCTCTCACTCGCTTCTCCCTGGCCCGATTCCCTGGGGGTGCGCCCGAGAAGCCACAGCGAGAAGACGAACGCAAGCACGACCGCGGTAAGCAGCGCGAGATCGAGGCTGCTGCTGTAGACCTGTCCGATCGGGCGCACGCCGGTGGGCTGCACTTCCTGCACGGTGATGACTAGAACCCGCCGGATTACCGCGATCAGTCCGACGATCAAGAACGGACGCGGTGAAAGCGCTTCGCCGCGCGCGGACTCGGTCACCGTATAGGCGATCTCGGCGATCATCAATATCAAGAGGATCAGGTCGAGGAACTGCGAGGTGATTTCGATCACGTCGCCTTGCGGGCCGACGAAAAGCAACGCGAGCATGGCGATGGACCGCCAAGCCAGCGCTACCGCGCTTACGAACAGAAGAATGCCGACGATAATGAAGACGATCCGCTCCCAAGAGATCAGCGCGGCGCTGATCCGGTTCAGGGCCGATCCGCCCTCGTCTCTAGCGGGTTCCGAGGTGCTGTTGGGCATCGTTCTCCTCTCCTAGGCACAAACTATTGCGCTGCAGGCGGCTCGACAACCTCGCCGGGCCGGGCGCAAAGGCCGGCCGGGGCCCCCGGCTACGCCGGACGTTGACACCTCCCCGCTATGGCGTGGTATGCTCCGTGGGCCGAAGTAGTGCCCGGGAGGGCACTCACCGGATGCCTGCGGGCGATCCGGTCTCTCCTCGAGGAGCCAGCGGCTGGTTTCGTCGCGGTGGGGCTGCTTCGGCAGCGCCATTTTTATTTTGTAAGGGAACAGGAGACCGGACATAGCACGACCTCTCAGAGTCAACGATCAGATCCGAATTCGGTCGGTGCGCGTCATCGACGAAAACGGCGAGCAACTCGGCATTATGCCGACCGAAGACGCTCTAGCGCGCGCGCGCGCGGCCGGAATGGACCTCATCGAAATCTCGCCTACGGCGCAACCGCCGGTTTGCAAAATCGGCGACTACGGACGTCTCAAGTACGAACAATCGAAAAAAGATAAAGACACCCGCAAGAAGCAGCGACACGTCGAACTACGCGAGGTGAAGCTGCGGCCGAAGATCGAGACGCACGATTACGAGACGAAGGCGCGAATGGCCGAGCGGCTGTTGCTCGACGGGAGCAAGATCAAGGTGACGATCATGTTCCGCGGTCGCGAAATAACGTATCAGGGATTCGGGCGCCGTTTGCTCGATCGCATGGCGGAGGACATGATTCCGCTGGCCACGATCGAACGCGAGCCGCGACTCGAAGGAAAGAACATGTTCATGATTTTGGCGCCGCGTGCGACGCCGACGGGTCCGCCGAAGTTCTCCTCGCAACGAGAGACCGAGAAAGACCCGCATCCAGCGGACGAGACCGACAAGACGAAGGAGCCTACCCGTGCCTAAGATTCGAACCCACCGGGGTACAGCCAAACGCGTGAAAGTGACGGCGACCGGCAAAGTGCTGCACCGCCATCAATTTTCCGGCTGCGGACATATCCTCAGCAAGAAAACCAGCAAACGCAAGCGCAAGTTCCGCAAGGATCAGCCGACGTTTAAGGGCGATCTCAAGCGCCTGGCGCCGACGATCCCGTACCTGGTTTAAGGAGGGTCCAACGCAATGGCACGTATCAAACGCGGCGTTCACGGACTCAAGCACCGGCGTAAGGTAATGAAGGCGGTCAAGGGCTTCCGGGCCTCGCGCCGCCGCAACTACCGCGTCGCAAACGAAGCGCTCCTCAAGTCGCTGGCTTATTCGTTCCGCGACCGGCGCGTTCGCAAACGCGATTTTCGTTCGCTCTGGATCAGCCGCATCAACGCCGCAGTACGCCGCGAGGGCCTCTCGTACTCGGTTTTCATGAACGGCCTCAAGAAGTCGGGCGTGACGCTGAATCGCAAGGCGCTCGCCGAGCTCGCGATCTCCGATCAAAAAGCGTTCGGCACGCTCGCGAACATGGCCAAACAGGCCGCCGGCAAGTAACCCCCGGAACGCTCGCTTCGAGCAACCGGCTGCCGGCCCGAGCGTGTTAGGAACGGTACGATGCGAACTTACTCGTACTGCGTCGTCGACGTCTTCACGGATACGCCGCTGGAAGGAAATCCACTCGCCGTCTTGCCCGATGCCGAAGGCTTGGACGACTCGACGATGCAACGCGTCGCGCGCGAATTCAACCTCTCCGAAACGGTCTTCATCACGGCGAGCAATCGCGCCGGCTGCGCGATACGCTTTCGCATCTTTACGCCTACTATGGAGATGCGCTTCGCCGGTCATCCGACCGTCGGCGGGGCGTTCGTGGCGCTGCGGCGCGGCCTCGTGGACGGCAATTCGGAAAGCTTCGTCGTCGAGGAACTGGTCGGACCCGTTCCGGTGCGCGTGGAACGCGGCGCGCACTCGCGTCTTTGGCTGACGACGCCGCCGATAGAATTCGGCCCGCTCTTCGACCGCCGCGCGTGCGCCGACGCGCTCGGGCTCGACGAAAGGGAGATTGGCGAGGCGCCTCCGCAGCTGGTCTCGGCCGGTAATCCCAACATCTACGTTGCGTTGCGCGAGCCCGCGAGCGTGGATCGCGCGTGGCTCGATCTAGCGGGCGTTCGCGCCCTGCACGGCGGAAGGCAGAGCGCGGATTGCGTGTTCGTGTTCGCGCCGACGCCGGCCGGAGCGTATTCGCGTATGTTCGCGCCGGAACACGGCGTCGTCGAGGACGCCGCCACCGGAAGCGCGACCGGGCCCCTCGCCGCATACATGATGCGCTACGGGCTCGCCGGCGCTTCCGACGGCACGTCCCTGGTAAGCGAGCAAGGCGCGAAGATGGGGCGTCGCAGCTTGCTGCACGTGCTCGTTCACGGCCAGAACGGATGCGACGGCATCGAGGTCGGCGGAAGCGTCGTGCCCTTTGCCGAGGGGACGCTGCGCATTCCCTAAGAGCCGGGTGGCACGACCGGTCCTGAATCATCCGCGGGCGGCCGGCGGGCGTTTTCCTTTCGTGATCGCTTATGCCGCGCGGGAGCGCTTCCCAGGCGCGTTGGAGCCCGCACGTCGAATCGGGTGGCGCATGGCGGCCCGCGACGATGACGACCGGGACCTCTCGACGGCGTTTGCCGCACGCGACCGGTGGGCGTTCGAAGAGGCGTACCGGCGGTACGCCGGCTTGCTCTATGCGGCCGCATACAACGTGTTGGGCGAGGCCGAAGACGCGCGCGACGCCGTACACGATGCCCTGGCTCGCGTTTGGCGTTCGCCGGGCGCCTACACGCCGGCACGCGGCGCGCTAAAAAGCTTCCTCACCGTCTGCGTGCGCAACGAAGCGATTACGCGAGCGCGAGCTCAGAATCGGCGAATGCGGCTGGCTTCGCGGCTGGCGGCCGAGCCCGTCGAGCACGACGAGTTGCGGGCCGGCGATCCGATTGAGGACGATCGTCTGCGCCGCGCGCTGACAACGCTACCGGCCGAGCTGCGGCGGCCGCTCGAGCTCGCGTACTACGACCAGCTGACGCACGTCGAAATCGCACGCACGCTCGACACGCCGCTCGGCACGATAAAGAGCCGCATCGCAAACGGCCTGCGCAAGCTCGGCGCGGCGCTCGAGAATCCATGATCGAGCATATCGGCGACGACGCGGCGCTTTACGCCCTCGGCGCACTCGACGAACCGCAGCGCGAGGCGTGCGATCTGCATGCGTCGGCGTGCGCGGCGTGTGCGGCACTGCTCGGAAGGGCCTGCGGCGACGTCACCGCGATGGTCGAAGCCGACGGCGTCGCGGCCGTTCGTCCGCGGACGTTCGCCCGGCCGTCACCAGCGCGCGCGGTCTTTTGGCCGGCGTTGGCGGCCGCGGTCGTCCTGGCGCTACTGCCGGCTTCGATCCTGTACCGGCAGAATGCCGCCGTGAACGCGCAGCTAGCGCAAGAGGATTCGATGATCGCGCGCCTGGCATCGAACGATCATCGAACGGCAGAGTTCGGCCCGATGCCCGCGGGCCATTCGGCGCGCGTAATGTACGGTCCGACGGGTTCGTGGTACGTCGTAATGGTGAAGGGAGCGGATAAGGCGCTGCAAATCGCGTGGATGCACGACGGTAAGAGGACGATGCTCGGGACGACGCGATCGCTCGGCGACGTCGCGATGCTGTACCTCCCGCAAAGCCATCGCATGGAAAAACTCGCGCTAATGGACGGAAACGAGGTCGTCGCCGAAGCGAACCTCGCCTATTGAAGCCGGTCTACTCGTCGCCTTCGGCGATGCGCCGGCCCGTCGCTTCGATCACTTTTCCGAGCATCGAGATCGCCTCGGCGCGCGATGCGTTGCTGAACATAAATTTCAAACGCTCGTCGGAATCCTCAACGACGAGCACGCCGCGGCTGCCGGAACGAATCGCTTCGATCATCGAGGTCAGGTAGGCCTCATCTTCCGGGGATAGCGCGCAACCGTCGGGTTCGACCGCCACGCGTGAAGCGAGAAGCCGCTTTAGAACGGAATCGATGTCACGCGGAACTTCCACGGCGCCTCCACACAGAGATAAGCCAGCGACGCGTGAAGCGTCTACCGTATTTATCGGTCCCCAGGCCCCAATATTTCAGTCCTCGGGCCGTCGAGCCACGCGATGGCAAGCGCCGTCTTCACGTCGGCGATCTCGCCCGAAGCGAGGAACCGCTTGGCGTTGGCGAGCGTTAGGGCGCCGACTTCGATTCGCTCGTCGTCGTCCGTACTCTGCTCGCCGGGCGTCATATCCCATGCGTGGAAAAAGTGAAGGATTTCGTTGCAAAACCCGGGCGAAACGTACAGGGCGCCGAGCGGGCGTATTTTTGCGGCGCGGTATCCGCTCTCTTCGGCAAGCTCGCGCAAGGCGCCGGCGATCGGCTTCTCGCCGGGTTCGGCCGTGCCGGCCGGAATCTCCCAAAGTTGGCGGCCGGCCGGATGGCGGTACTGTCGCACCAAGACCAGACGATCGTCGGGCGTGGTCGCGATCACCGCGAACGAGCCCGGATGTCCGACGACGTCCAGCGTGTGAATCGTTCCGTCTTCGTAACGAACTCGATCGCTTCGAACGTCGAAGACGCGACCCGAAAAGCGCGGAGTGGAGGTGACGACTTCCAAGGGTTCGCTCATGCGACGAAACTTAACGGAAAGGGGCGTTCCGGCCTCGTATTCCCGGTAGCATCGTGCAACAGCGCTCTTCGATCCTCGCCGAGGTCGGCTGGCTCGTCTTCTTCTTCGCGATCTTCGTGGCGCTCGTGTACGCGTTCAATATTTGGGTCGTGCCGCACCATTTCAACGATAAGGTCGCGGTGGCGCTGGCCGCCGTCATCGCTGCCGTCGCGATGATTGCGACTCGCGGTTACGTGACGATGCGCGCGCGCAATCCGTAGCGTGCCGTCCAGTTTGGGCGCCCACGCCGCGCGCGTCGGTGCCGCGCGAGACCTGTTGGCGGTGAAAGGGCGGCGCGAGCAGCAGCGCTTTGCGTTCGAAGGGCCGACGCTGCTGGCCGAGGCCCTGCGCAGCGGGACTGCCGTTCAAGAAATCTTCCTCACGAAGGCTATGGAGGGCAACGCCGACGTTGCCGAGATGGAGAGGCGGGGCACCGCCGTCTACCTCGTGGACGACCGGACCGCGGCGAAGCTCTCGGATCTCGAGGCTCCGGCCGGCCTGGTCGCGGTCGCACCGATCGTCGACCGCCCGTTGGGGACGCTGCTTAAGGACGCAATGCTAGCGATCGTTCTTGCCGACCTGAACGACCCTGGAAACGCCGGGACGCTGCTCCGCGCGGCCGAGGCGTTTGGGGCGCAGGCCGCCGTCTTCGGCGACGCCGGCGTCGACCCGTACCATCCGAAGGTCGTCAGGGCGGCGATGGGCACCATTTTCCGCCTTCCGGTCGCCGTGGCGGACCCCGCCCAGCTGGCACGAGCCGCCCGGGCGGCCGGGCTTACGGTGGCCGGCCTGGACCGGTCGGGCGAGCCGCTCGTTGACGAATCGTGGGCCCGGCCAACCCTTTTGCTGGTGGGACACGAGCGGCGCGGCCTGGGCCGCTGGGAGTCGATCTGCGGCCGGCTCCTGGCCATTCCGATGCGGGGCCCCACCGAATCCCTCAACGCGGCCGTGGCCGGCTCCATCGCCCTCTACGAAGCAGGCAAGCGCTGCCGTGGTTGATACCTTCAAGGTGCTGTCAATACAGTGTCCGGAGCCCGAAAAGTCAAGACTACCAGTGGAAAAAGTCGCATGGTATACTGCTGGCATTCCAGCCCGAAGTGACAGAGCCGACGGTTCAGCAAGGAGACCGAACGCAGCATGGCAACAACCGACTTTTTCTGGAAACTCTTCGCCCAGACGGGCTCGATCAACGCATACTTGGCCTATCGGCGGGTGCCGCCGTCTCCCAGCCCGGGGTAACGAACGGGGTAGCGTGCCCCTCGCCGCAGCGTTGCGGCTCCCGACGTGCGAAAGTCGCATAGGATTACGAGAAGCGCCCGGTACAGTAAAAACGTCCGGGCGTTTTTCTTTTGTAGCGAAATGTTTTTGATATGAGTGAGTTGGCAACGAAACTCGACGATTTGCAGCACCGCTTCGCCGCGGCGCTCGGCGAAGTCACGGACCAACGCGGACTCGAAAGCGTCCGCGTCGACTTTCTCGGACGCAGCGGCGAAGTGACGATGCTGCGACGGGGTATCGGACAACTTCCCGACTCCGAGCGCCCAACCGCCGGAAAAACGATCAACGAGCGGGTCGAGCGCATGGAAGCCGAGTTGCGCGCGGCAGACGACGCGCTGCGAGCACGCCGCCTGGAGGCCGACCTCGCGTTAACGATGGACGTCACGTTCCCGGCGATCGTTCCGCAAACCGGCTCGATCCATCCGATCCGCCGTATCACGCAGGATGCGTGCGCGTACTTCGAGCGCCTCGGCTTTGCGGTCGTGCTCGGTCCGGAAATCGAGCCGGACTACTACAATTTCGACGCGCTCAACATACCGGCCGACCATCCCGCCCGCGAAGGCTTCGATTCGTTTTGGGTAACGGACACGCGGCTGCTGCGCCCGCACACGTCTCCCATGCAGATTCGAACGATGCAACGCCACCGGCCGCCGGTCGCGGTGGTCGCGCCGGGGAAGTGTTACCGCCGCGACGCCGTGGACGCGCGACACCTCTTCCAATTCCATCAGATCGAGGGTCTGCTGGTGGCCGAGAACGTGAACTTCGGGCACCTCAAAGGTGCCTTGACGGGTTTATGCCGCGAACTGTTCGGACCGGACCAGGACGTGCGCTTTCGCCCGTCGTTTTTTCCGTTCACCGAACCGAGTGCCGAAGTCGATACGACGTGTCCGAAATGCAAGGGGCACGGCGACGATTGCAGCATGTGCGGAGGTTCGGGATGGATCGAATTGGGCGGAGCCGGCATGGTGCATCCTAACGTGCTGCGGGAGGTCGGGTACGACCCGGACCTGGTCTCGGGGTGGGCGTTCGGCTTCGGCGTAGAGCGCCTCGGATTGGCTCGTTACGAGATCGACGACATCCGCCGCTTCGTAGAAAGCGACCCGGACTTCCTCGAGCAGCTGCGATACTGATGGGAACGAAGCACTAGTGCGCGCGCCCATCAGCTGGCTTCGCGAATTCGTCGGCCTGCCGGCCGAACCCGACGCCATCGCCCAACGCCTCGCGACGCTGGGTTTTCCGGTCGAAGAAATCGTGCGCCGGCCGAGATTGTCGGGGATCGTCGCCGGCAGGATCGTCGCGCTCGAAAAGCATCCCAATGCCGACCGCCTTCAGGTCGGGCGCATCGACGCGGGCGGAGACCGCGAGCTCGCGATCGCCACGGCCGCCACCAACGTCGCGGTCGGACAGATGATTCCCGTCGCAACCATCGGAGCGCAGCTTCCCGGTCTGCGGATCGAGCGGCGCAAGATGCGCGGAGTCGAGTCGGAAGGGATGATGTGCTCGGCCGAAGAGCTGGCCCTCCCGCCGGAGTGGTTCGAGGAGGGAATCATGCAACTCGACGACGGGATCGTGCCGGGCACGGACCTCGTCGATGCGTTCGGTCTGAACGACGACGTCCTCGAAATCGAGATAACCAGCAACCGGGTCGATGCGATGTCCATGATCGGAATCGCGCGAGAACTCGCCGCAGCCTATCGTAAACCGCTGCGCCTTCCCTCGCCCGGGAATCCCGGGGAAGCGCCCGACCCCCCCGGCGCCGAACCGCGCGTCACGATCGATTCGCAAGCCTGCAATCGCTTCGTCGCGCAACGTTTCGACGGGATCCGCGTCGGCCCGGCGCCGGTCGCGATGCGCGTGCGCCTCGCGCTCGCCGGGCAGCGCCCGATCAACAACGTGGTCGACGTTTCAAACTACGTGATGCTCGAAACAGGCCAGCCGTTACACTTCTACGACGATGCGAAGTTACGCGACCACCACTTGATCGTGCGCGAAGCGCGTAGCGGCGAACGTCTTACGACGCTCGACGACGTCGAGCACGAGCTCGCACCCGAGATGCTCGTCATCGCCGGTGACGACGGGCCGCTCGGCCTTGCCGGGCTCAAAGGCGGCAAATCTTCGGAGGTCGACGCTTCGACGACGGCGATCGTGCTCGAGAGCGCAAACTTCTCGGGGGTCCCGGTGCGGCGAACGAGCGCGCGCCTGGGCTTTCGCACCGAGGCCTCGGCCCGTCATGAGAAGACGTTGCCGCCGGTGCTCGCCGGTACGGGCGCCGCACGCGCTGCCCAGCTCCTCGTCGCACTCGGAGCGCGAGCCTATCGCCCTCACGAGTTCGGCTCGGAGCCGCGAACGCCGAGCCCGATCGCGCTCTCGTTCGCATACGTGAATCGCATTCTCGGCCTAACGATACCCCAGGCGCGCATCGCCTCGCATCTCGAGGCGCTCGGATGTTCGGTGGAAGCGGCCGCGGACGTAGCGCACGTTACGCCGCCGGCGTGGCGCGGCGACCTCGCTATCGCGGCCGACCTCGTCGAGGAGGTCGCACGGCTCGAAGGGTACGACAAGGTCGCGTCCGAGCTGCCCTCCATTCCGGCGCACGCGATCGAAAGCACCGAATACGGCCTCGAACGTCGCGTTGCGGCGCGGCTCGAGGCCCTCGGATACAACGAAATACTCAGCTACTCGCTGCACGGATCCAAGCTCTTCGAGCGCATGGAGCGCAGCGGCGTTGCGCCCAGCCGTCGTTCGATCGAAGTAAAAAATCCGCTCTCGGAAGATCAGCGCTTCTTGCGGTATTCGCTTGGACCCGGTCTGGTGGAGTACTGCGCGCGCGTCGCCGCGCCCGCCCGCATCTTCGAAATCGGGCACACGTTCGCGCCGGGCGAAGACGGGCCCGCGCCCGAGGAAACGGCGATGGTTGCGTTCGGCTTTAGCGTCGAGCCGTCCGGCGATCCGTTTTGGCACGACTCCGCCTTCTTGCGCCTAAAAGGCGACTGCGAAGCCTTGTTGGCGTCGATCACCGGCGGAGCCGTGAGCGTTCGCGCAACCGCGCAGCCCGCGATGCATCCCGGGAAATCCGCGGCGCTAAGCGTGGACGGAACGGAAGTCGGTGGATTCGGCATGATCGATCCGCGCATCGCGGCCGCGTTCGATACCTCGCTGCCGGTCTATATCGCCAACGTCGCGCTCGACCGGCTCCCGCCGTATCGCACGCCGCGCTACCGGCCGCCGTCGCGCTTCCCGTCGACGTACCGGGATCTGGCGCTCGTCGTCGGCCGAGACGTCAGCGCCGAGCGGGTCGAGACGACCGCCGCGGCCGCGATCGGACCGTTGTGCACGCGCGTTCGCGTCTTCGACGAGTACCGCGGACCGCAAGTCGACCCGGAGCACAAGAGTTTGGCCGTTCGCGTCACGATGCAACGTTTCGACGCTACCATTACCGACGCCGAGGCCGACGAAGCCGTGACGCGCGCGCTCGCGGCCTTAGGACGGGATCTCGGAGCCGCCATCCGCACGTGAGCGTTCCGTTCGGATGGCCGGACCTCATCATCCTCGCGGTGCTCGGGATCGCAACGGTCAAGGGATACCGGAACGGCTTCGTCTCCGAACTCTCGGGCGCCGTGGCCCTTGCGGCTGCGCTCATCGTGCCGTGGTACTACTCCGGATTCGCCGACACGTTTTTACAGGTCACGTTCAAACTGGGGCCGGGTTCGGCACACGTGATCGGCTTGTTCCTCACCGGTCTTGCGGCCTACGTCGCGACGCTCGCGATTGCTTGGTTTCTCAATCGGATCCTGAAACTGCCGCTGCTGGGACTCGGAAACGCGATCGGCGGAGCCGCCGTCGGTTTGGTCAAGGGCGCGCTGCTCGTGTGGCTGGTGCTCTTCGTCGCGTTGTACTTTCCGCTCTCACCCGATATTCGCCAAGACCTTCACAACGCAACGCTCCCGGTCTACTTCACGCTGCCGAACGCCGGCATCGACGACGCGATTCAGGCCGCGCTTCCGTGGTTCGCAAAGCCGGCCCTCAACCCGTATTTTAAGCGCCATCGCGTGTGACTTGCGGCGACTAGAGCGCGCGCGCCAGCCACGCAAACCCGAGACTCGCACACGAAATCGTTACCCACAAGATGCCGCCCAGCGCGAGCGGCCGCAAGCCCGCAGAGCGAATCTTCGCCAGATCCGCCGATGCCCCGACGCCGGCCAGCGCGATCACGATCGTGAAGAGTGCCGCGCGTTCCAGCGGCGCCTGCGCGACGTGCGGAATCCACCCGGCCGAGTTGAGCGTTGCGGCGATCAGAAACCAGAGGACGAACCACGGAAAGACCGCGACCCAATCGACCTCATGGGTCCCGGCCCGCGCCCCCGCGATGCGGCGGATCGCGTAGTAGCCGACCGTTGGAACGATCAGTAACGTTCGCGTCAATTTCACGATGACCGCGGCATTGCCGGCAACGCTCCCGTAAGCAAATCCGGCCGCCACCACCGACGACGTGTCGTTGATCGCGGTCCCCGCCCAGAGTCCGAACGCGTGCTGGTCCAGATGCATCGCGCGTCCAAGCGCCGGAAACGTCAGGACCGCGACGATGTTGAAGAGAAATATCGTGCCCAGCGCGTAGGCGACCTCGGACGCGTCCACGTCGACGACGCTCGACAGGGCCGCAATCGCCGAACCGCCGCAAATCGCGGTGCCGATACCGATAAGCCGGCGCAGATCGCGATCCAGTCCCAGGACGCGGCCGGCCGCATACGCGGTTGCGAGCACGACCGCGAACGTCCCGAGCATCACCGGAAGCGACGCAAGTCCACCGGCCGCGATCTCTCCGAGGCTCAATTGCGCTCCGAGCAAGACGATGGAGAACTGCAAGAGCAGTTTGCCGGCGAACGCACATCCCGGGAGGCAGACGCCCGGCACCCAGCGCAGCGCAGCGAGCGAAAAGCCGGCAACGATCGCGAAGACGGGCGCCCCTACGGCCGGAAGCCACGCTCCGAGCGCCGCCGCCGCGCACGCGAGTACGGCGCAGAAGGCAACGCCCGGTAGAATCCTGGCGATGGGTGCGGCGCTTATACGCTCGCCGCGGTAAGTCCGGCGAACGAGTCTTGTGCGGCAGCGACGCCCGCGCCGCGCGCGCCCGGCGCGCCGACGTCCGTAAGCGCGCGTTCGATCGAAGCGATCGCGCCGAGCACGTCGTTCTCGCCGATGTCGCCCATCGTACCGAATCGAACGATCTTGCCGGAAAGATCGCCTTGGCCGCCGGAAAGCACGACTTGATATCGTTCGCGAAGCGCGGCCAGCAAATTTCCGGCCTGGGCGCCGGCCGGCGGAACGGCCGCGACCACCGTCACCGAATGCGCGCCGGGAGCCGAGAAGATGCGAAACTCGAGCGCCTCGAATGCGGCACGAACCGCCGCGGCGTAACGCGCGTGGCGTTCCCAAGACGCTTGCATGCCTTCGGCGTGGTAGCGCTCGAGCGCGACCGCGAGTGCGTAAAATATCGAAATCGGCGGCGTCCACGGCGTTTGACCTTTGCGCGCGAACTCGCGCGCTTTGCGCAAATCGAAATAGAAGCGCGAAGCCTGCGAGCGTTCCATGCGCTCCCACGCGCGTTCGCCGACGGCGACGGCGCTGACTCCCGGCGGCGCGGCGAGCGCCTTCTGCGATGCGGTAACCACGACGTCGTAACCCCAATCGTCCATGCGAAAGTCCGATGCACCCAAGCCGCTGACGGAATCGACGATCGCCAGCGCCCCGTGCGCGCTCAACGCTGGGGCGTAGGCGGACATATCGTTCTGCACGCCGGTCGAGGTCTCGTTATGCGTGAGCAAGACGCCGGCAAACCGCCGGTCCGAATCGGCCTCGAGCCGTTCGGCCAGCGCGACCGGATCCAGCGCGTATCCCGGCTCGGTTTCGATAACCTCGACGTTGCAGCCGAACGTCTTTGCGATCCCGATCAGTCGCTGCCCGAAGACGCCGATCGGGCAGGCCAAGACCGTGTCCCCGGGAGAGAAACAATTCGCGATCGCCGCCTCGAGGCCGCCGGTTCCCGAAGAACCGAGAAACACAACCTCGGCCTTCTCCGTTCCGAACAGCGGCCGCATGCCGCGTTCGAGGCGCGCGAGCAATTCGGCAAACTCCGGGCCGCGATGGTTGATCATCGGCCAAGCCATCGCTTCCAGAACGGGAGCGGAAACTTGAACCGGGCCGGGCAGGAGCAACAAGTTCTTGTTCATGACCCGGTCTACGTTCTACGCACGGCCCGGGTGCACCAGCCCCGGTTCGCAGCTAGCGGCGAACGCGGGGCCGCTTACGTTCGGCGACCCGCTTGACGGCGCCGTTACGGCGAATCGGGACCACGTTGTTCGCGCGGCGCCCTTCGCTTCCGAGCGGTACGGGCGAGATGATGCGCTTGCCGAGCGCGTGATGGAAGACTTCCGATAGCTCCTCGACCGGAACGAACTCCATCGTGTCGCGAACTTCCTTAGGAATGTCGTCGAGATCCAACTCGTTACGTTTGGGCAACAGCACCTTCGAAATGCCGGCGCGCTTCGCGCCGAGCACTTTCTCTTTCAAGCCGCCGATCGGCAGCACTTGGCCGGTCAAGGTGATCTCGCCGGTCATGGCCAGGTTCGGATCGACTTTCATCCCGGTCAGCATGGACACGATCGAGGTCGCCATCGTAATGCCTGCCGACGGCCCGTCTTTCGGCGTCGCGCCGGCGGGCACGTGAATGTGAAGGTCGTGTTTGGAGAAGAAGTCGTCGGGAATGCCGAGCTCGCCGGTGCGCGATCGCAAGAACGATACCGCGGCCTGTGCGCTCTCTTTCATGACGTCGCCCAGCTGGCCGGTCAGAATCAGCTTGCCCGTACCGGGCATCGACTGCGTTTCTATGAACACGATGTCGCCGCCGACGGACGTCCACACCATGCCGGTCGCCACGCCTACCGAGGCTACGCGTTTCTTAGCTTCGTTGAAGAATCGCGGCTTGCCCAAATATTCGACGAGGTTTTCCGGCTTGATACGCGCCTTGAAGCGCGGATTTTCCGCAATTTTCCTAGCGACTTTGCGAAAGACCGTCGAGATCTCGCGCTCGACGTTCCGGACGCCGGCTTCGCGCGTGTAGTCGCCCACGATGGCGCGAATCGCCGAATCCGAAAGCTGCGCTTGGGTCTCCTTCAAGCCGTTGGCGGCGCGTTGTTTCTTGACTAGATAGCGTTTGGCGATCTGCAACTTCTCGAGCTCGGTGTAGCCCGAAAGTTGAATGATCTCCATCCGGTCGCGCAACGGCGGCGAGATCGAATCCAAGCTGTTAGCGGTGCAAACGAACAGCACTTGCGACAGATCGAAGGGCAGATCCAGATAGTGATCGCGGAACGCGACGTTTTGCTCGGGGTCGAGCACTTCGAGCAGCGCCGACTGCGGATCGCCGCGGAAGTCGGCGCCGACCTTGTCGATTTCGTCGATCATCATGACCGGGTTCTTGGTCCCGGCGTCGCGCATAGCGCGGATGATCGTGCCGGGCATCGCGCCGATATAGGTGCGGCGGTGACCGCGAATCTCGGCCTCGTCGCGAACGCCGCCGACCGACAGACGTACGAATTTCCGGCCCATCGCGCGAGCGATGGAGTGGCCCAGCGAGGTCTTGCCCACGCCCGGCGGCCCGACGAAACACAAGATCGGACCGGTCAGCTTGTTCTTAAGCTTGCCGACGGCGAGATACTCGATGATTCGCTCTTTAATCTTCTCGAGATCGTAGTGGTCTTCGTCGAGGATCTGGCGCGCGCGTTTGAGCTCGATCAGATCGGTCGTTTCCGTCGTCCACGGAAGCTGGACGAGCCAGTCCAAGTACGATCTGATCACGCTATACTCCGGGCTCGCCTGGGGAACTTTCGAGAGCCGGTCGAGCTCGCGGTCGGCCGCCTTCTTGGCCTCCTCCGACATTTTGGCTTCGTCGATCTTGGCCCGCAGCTCGTTCGATTCGGCTTGCTGTGGATCGACTTCGCCGAGCTCCTCCTGAATCGCCCGCAGCTGCTGACGCAGATAAAATTCGCGCTGATTCTTCTCCATCTCTCGCTGGATGTCGCCCTGAATCTTGGCGCCGAGCTCGACCACTTCCATTTCTTTGGTGAGCAGCATCGTGAGCTTGCGCATACGCTTAGCCGTATCGCGCTCCTCGAGCACGGCTTGGCGATCGGACGTATCGAGGCGCATCGTGGACGCAACGAAGTACGTGAGGACGTTGGGGTCCGTAATGTTCTGGACCTCCATCTCCATCTCGCGCGGCGCCTGCGGCAGATACGAAAGCAGTTTTTGGAACAAGCCCGCAAGATTGCGCTGCATCGCTACGAGCTCTTCGTTCTCGACCGTCACGTCGGGGAGTTCGGTATAAGCCGCCACCATGTACGGATCGGTTTGCGTGAAGCGCTCGATCCTAAAGACCTGCTGGCCGGCGACGATACAACGCAGCGTACCGTCGGGAACTTTGAGCATTTTCTGAATGACGCCGATCGTACCGACGCGATGAACGTCGTCGGGACCGGGATCTTCGACGTCCTTGTCCTTGAGCACGGTAAGGCCGATCGGCTTGCCTTCGCGCAGCGCTTCCTCGACCAGCTGAATGCCGGGCTTCTTGACGACGGCGAGCGGAATGACGGTATTCGGAAAGAGCACCGCCTCTTGCAGCGGCAGAATGCCGATGCTCCCGGCGGGAACGATCTTGGGGGTCTTGATAGTGGCCACTAAACCTGGGTCCTTCTTACGATCATGCGTATCGCCGCGCGCGTCGCCGGCACGTAGGCCGTGGCCGCGAGCGGTAGCGCGACGACTAAAATGCCGTCGGCGTAGCTCGCCGACGCTCGTTCGTACTCGACGGCGACCGGCAGATGAATTTTCTTACAGAACTCGCCGTAGGCGATCTCTTTTTGCAAAAACGAACCGCAGCGCGAGCGCGCGCGGTCCGAGCGCACTCCGGAGATGATCAGCTGCTGATCGTTTAATTCGGCGCGCAGCGTTTCCGGATCGGCTCCGGCGATCTCGATCGTGACGATCGCTTGGCCGCGCTCCTCATCGACGAAAACGTCGCCGTTCGGCTCGAAGCTGCGCAGCCGCGTCCGCACCACAAAATCCATGCAAGCCCCCTAACCCAAGATTCTGGCACTCGGATGCGCCGTCTGCTAGCCTGGTCTCGACCCCGGTTACATCGTCGGGTCGGGCAGGCTCACTCCCACGGGCCACGCCACGCACGGGTCCAGGCGGACCTGCAGCGCCGTCATGGCCGTAGGCGGAATCTGGACGCGGAAATACTCCTGGTACTTGGTGGCGACGCCGTATTTCATGGCCGGCGGGAAGGCCGAGATCGGCTGGTCCGGCATATGGGTGGCGGCCAGCACCCGGTTGATCGCGGCCGCGTTGGCCGCGGACATGTAATCGCTGGACCGCTGTCCCAGCCACGTCGAGCCGTCGCCCAGCGTGTAGAGGAACCCGATGACCTCGCCGTACAGCATCGTAGCCGTCGAGGTGACCTTGTCGATCCGCGTGATTTGCGTCGAGCGGACGACCGGCGGCTGCAGTACCTGCGGCACGGGCCGCGGCGAATCCATGCACGAGCCGTTGTTGAGAACGACGGGTTCGGACTGAACCTGGGCTACCAGGAGACTGCCGACGAGCGCCGGCAACGCTGCAAATACCATCATGCGGCAAACTTACGCAGAGGGCGCTCCATTTCCGCCAAGGGCCGCCGCCCGCCTCACGCGCGCATCAACTCTTCCCAGTCTTTGCGGGAAATTCGAAGCTCCTCTTCGTTCATGCGCGCGAGCGGACGTTCCGGCAAACGTTCGCGTTCGCACAAGTCGGGAATTTTCGGATCTACGTACAGCAGCCCCGTGACCAGTTCGCCGCGCTCGCGCGCTCCGTGAATCGCCGCGATGGCGCCCAGCCGGTCGGTCGCGTCGTACTCGCGGTCGAGCTTGCGCAACAGCACGTGGGAGCCGTCGTCGAATTCGATGTCTTGCACGGTTCCGGGCTCGTAATCCACCACGATGTCCTTCGCGTCGCGAATGAAATCCGGAGCGTGCAGAAGGAGATCGTGCTCCTTGACGTACGCGTAACTCTTCGTCGAACCTTCGTGGTCGTTGAACGTAACGCAAGGGCTCACGATGTCGAGCACGGCGGTGCCGCGGTGCGCGAAAGCCGCTTGAAGGAGCGGAATCAGTTGCTTTCCGTCGCCCGAAAAAGAGCGCGCCACGAAGGTCGCGCCCAGTTCGATGGCGATCCCGCAGACGTCGATGGTTCCGTATTCGTTCGCGCGTCCGGCCTTGGACGTCGATCCGACGTCGGCCGTCGCCGAGAATTGCCCCTTGGTCAACCCGTAACAGCCGTTGTTCTCCACGACGTACGTGCAGTCGACGTTGCGCCGGATCATGTGACAGTACTGCCCCAAGCCGATGCTCGCCGTGTCGCCGTCGCCGCTGATGCCGAGCACGAAGAGGTCGCGGTTGGCGAGCTTCGCACCGGTCGCCGCGGACGGCATGCGTCCGTGCAGGCCGTTGAAGCCGTGCGCTTGTTCGACGAAATAGGCGGGCGTCTTCGACGAGCAGCCGATGCCGCTCATCTTGGCCAGCAGATGCGGCTCGACGCCGTAGTCGAAGAGCGCTTTGATCAAGTGGTTGGTGATGGAGTTGTGCCCGCACCCCGCGCACAGCGTCGTCGGAAGGCCTTTGTAGACTTCGCGCGTGAGTCCGATGATGTTGACGTTGCTGGCTGTCATGCTTACCTTTTTTACTCGGCGACGACCGCGGGTTCGCGTTCGGCGCTCAGAATGGGATCGACGATGGCGTCGGCGTCGATCGGCACGCCGTTGTAATGACGGATCGATTCCAGTCGCGACACCAGATGGGTGGGTAGTTCGGCGCGCAGCAGGCCGTAGAGCTGTCCGTCGCGATTTTGCTCGACGACGTAGACGCGTTCGTGGCGGCGGACGAAGGTGGCGACTTCCGGGGAGAACGGCAGCGCGCGCACGCGCATGTAGTCCACGTCGATGCCGTCTTCGAGCAGCGCTTCGCGGGCTTCGACGACGGCGTGATGCGTCGTGCCGTAAGCGAGAATGGCGACCGGGCGCCCGTCTTCGTCGACGACCGGTGCCGGAACGTGCGAACGGGCCGTCTCGTGTTTGCGGACCAGCCGGTCGAGATTGCGCTTCCAAACGTCGGGCAGCTCGGAGTAGCGCGCCTCTTCGTCGTGTCCGGTGCCGCGCGTAAAGAATCCCGCATTGGGGTGGTTGGTTCCCGGCAGCGTGCGGTACGGGATCCCGTCGTGGTCGACGTCGCGATAGCGCCCCCACGAATGAACCTTGTTGAGATCGTCGGCAGTCAGGACTTTTCCGCGGTCGAACGGCCGCGACGGATAGTCGAGCGGCGGCGTGATCCAAGAATTCATGCCGAGGTCGAGATCGCTGAGCACGAAGATCGGCGTCTGCAGGCGGTCGGCGAGATCGAACGCCACCATCGCGAACTCGTACGCTTCGCGAACGGTCGCCGGCAGCAACACGATCTGTTTGGTATCGCCGTGCGACAAGGTGTAGGCAAACGCGACGTCGCCTTGCATGGTCCGCGTCGGAAGTCCGGTGGACGGGCCCGCTCGCTGGACGTCGAAGATGACGCCCGGAACTTCCGCATAATACGCGTAGCCGGCAAATTCGGCCATGAGCGAGAGGCCGGGTCCGGACGTCGACGTCATGGCGCGCGCGCCGGCCCACCCGGCGCCGAATACCATGCCCGCGGCGGCGAGTTCGTCCTCGGCCTGGACGATGGCGGCGCGGCGTTCACCCGTTTGCGGGTCGACGCGATAGCGATCGCACAACTGAATGAACGACTCGCACAACGACGACGACGGCGTGATCGGATACCATGCCGCGAACGTGCAGCCGCCCATGATGCAACCGAGCGCCGCCGCGCGATTGCCGTCCATGAACGTCAGGCCCTCGACGACTCCGGTCATCCGTTCGAGCCGGAACGAATCGGTCTTGGTGAAATGTTCGCGCGCGTAATCGACGCCCAAGCGCACCGCCGCCATGTTGGTCTGGACGGCTGCCGGTTTGCTTTTGAACTGTGCGGTCACGGCCGCCTCGAGCGTCTCGACGTCGATGCCGAGCAGCTCGGCCAGCGCGCCGACGTAGATCATGTTGGTGAGGTATTTGCGAAGATCGCCTTGCGGCACGTGCTTCTTGGCAAGCTCTCCAAACGGAACCGCGTAGTAGGTCAGGTCCTTGCGCAGCGTCGCGCCGGCGACCGGATAGGCCGCTTCGTGCAAGACGACGCCGCCCGACCTGACGCCCGCAACGTCGGCGGGCCAAGTGGAGGCATTGAGTGCTACCAGCACGTCAAAATCCCGGGCGCGGCACTGGTAGCCCTTGGGCGTCACGCGCACGTCGAACCAAGTGGGCAATCCTTCGATGTTCGATGGAAAGACGTTTTTCGGCGCGACCGGAATCCCGAGCCGGAAGATTGCGTTGGTGAGAACTAAATTGGACGATTGGCTGCCCGACCCGTTAATGGTGGCGACCCGGATGGTGAAGTCGTTTGTGGCCCGTTGTTGCATTGAACACTCACTTAGCGGATGCGGTCGGCAGCCCTCTATGAGAAACGGCCCCCGCATAGGCGGGAGCCGTTTCGTCCGATGAGGATTCCCGCAAACGGGAACTACATCATGTCGCCGTAGCCGCCCATTCCGCCGCCGGGCATCGCCGGCTCTTTCTTCGGCTCGGGCTTGTCGGCGATCAGCGTCTCCGTCGTCAGGATCAGCGCGCCGATGGACGCCGCGTTTTGCAGCGCCGAGCGAGTGACCTTGAACGGCTCCACGATGCCGGCCTTGAACATGTCGACGATCTCGCCCGTCATCGCGTCGAACCCTAACGGCGAGTTCTTCCCTTTGACGTTATTGACTTCGACGGAGCCCTCGTAGCCCGCGTTGAACGCGATCTGACGGAGCGGCTCCTCGAGCGCCTTGCGGATGATGTCGATGCCGATCTTCTCGTCGGCCCACGTTCCCGCGTGGCCGTTGCTCTTAGGCGCCGATTCGACGTACTTTTCGATCGCCTTGACCGCATGCACCAGCGAGCTTCCGCCGCCGGGGATCATGCCTTCTTGGACGGCCGCACGCGTCGCCGAAAGGGCGTCTTCGATGCGATGCTTCTTCTCTTTGAGTTCGGTCTCGGTTGCCGCGCCGACTTGGATGACGGCGACGCCTCCCGACAGCTTCGCAAGCCGCTCTTGCAGCTTCTCGCGATCGAAATCGGAGTCGGTATCTTCGACCTGCTTCTTGATCATCTCGATGCGGCCCTTAATGTCTTCGGGCTTACCCGCACCGTCCACGATCGTGGTCTCTTCCTTGGTAACCTTAACGCGCTTGGCGCGGCCGAGTTGCTCGGTCGTCGCTTTGTCGAGCTTGAGGCCGAGCTCTTCCGAGATCACGGTCGCACCCGTCAGGGTGGCGATGTCCTTGAGCATCTCTTTGCGGCGGTCGCCGAATCCCGGCGCTTTCACCGCGACCGACGTGAACGTGCCGCGCAGCTTGTTGACGACGAGCGTTGCGAGCGCCTCGCCTTCGACGTCTTCGGCAATGATCAGCAGCGGCTTTTGCACCTGGACGACCTTCTCGAGCAGCGGCAGGATGTCGGCGATGGCCGAAATCTTGCGTTCCGTCACGAGGATGTACGGATCGTCGAGCACCGCTTCCATGCGTTCGCTGTCGGTAACCATGTACGGCGAGATGTAGCCCTTGTCGAACTGCATGCCGTCTTTGGTTTCGACCTCGGTCTTGAGCGTGCGCGATTCCTCAACGGTGATCACGCCGTCTTTGCCGACTTTCTCCATCGCGTCGGCGATGAAGTCGCCGATCTCTTTGTCGTTAGCGGAAATGGACGCGACCTGCGCGATCTTTTCTTTGGTGTCGACGTTCTGCTTGAACGATTCCATCGTCTCGACGGCCACTTCGACCGCTTTTTCGATGCCGCGCTTGATGAGCAGCGGGTTGCTGCCCGCGGTCACGTTGCGGAGACCTTCGCGAATGATCGCTTGAGCGAGCACCGTCGCGGTGGTCGTGCCGTCGCCGGCGATGTCGTTGGTCTTGGACGCGACTTCCTTAACGAGCTGCGCGCCCATGTTTTCGAAGGCGTCGGGGAGCTCGATCTCTTTGGCGATGGTCACGCCGTCGTTCGTGATGGTCGGCGAACCGAACTTCTTGTCGAGAACCACGTTGCGACCCTTGGGTCCAAGCGTCACCTTAACGGCGTCGGCGAGAACGTTCGCACCGCGTTCGAGCGCGCGCCGCGCGTTTTCGTCAAATACTAATTGCTTTGCAGCCATAATAAATCCTAATTCTCCTTAAACGCCGGCCGGGACTTTGTCGACGATCGCGAGGACGTCTTTTTCGGAAATGATGAGGTATTCTTTACCGTCGATCTTGATCTCGCTACCCGAGTACTTCGAGTAGATGACCCGATCGCCGACCTTCACGCTCATCGGAAGAACGGTGCCGTTGTCGAGGACGCGGCCCGTGCCCACCGCGCGGACGTGACCCTCTTGGGGCTTTTCCTTGGCGGTGTCGGGCAGGAAGATGCCGCCCTGACTCTTGTCTGTTTGTTCGACGTGCTCCATGACCACGCGATCGCCCAAAGGCTTGAGATTCACTGGAAACCTCCAAAAATGTGTAATCGTGCTGGATTAGCACTCCCAACCTGAGAGCGCCAGCCCTGTCATGTTAGCAGACTCCCGAGGTGAGTGCAAGCCGGTTTGAAAAGTGCCGTATTCCCGGCCGGCCCGAGCCGGCAAGGGTCTGAACGGCCGTGCCGCCCTAAGGGCGCACCCTACCGCGCGAGTCCAGGCGAGGACGCGAGCTGGTCGAATGCACGCCTCGAATATGGTCCCGTCCACAAGCGCGCCACGACCGGTCGGAAAGATCCTGTTAGACGGAATCCTCGCGGGGCTGGCCGGCGGGATCGTCTTCGACCTCTACCTTTGGCTCACGACCGTTCTACCGTCACACGGCAGCATGGCGTCCGTCTGGGAATGGACCGCGTCGGCCGTCTTCGGCAACGGCGTTCTGAACGACCCGCGCTACGCGACCGTCGGGCTGGCGGTTCACTTGGCGGTCAGCGTCGGATGGGCGGTCGCGTACGCGTGGGTCGCGGCCACCCGCCCGGCCGTTAACGAGCGCTGGCAAATCTCGGGCGTAGCGTACGGGCTAATCGTCTACATGCTGATGCAAATCGTCTTGTTGGTCGACGACAAGTGGATCTTCCCGCCCAGTCCCAACGCATTTCTCAACGGTGTTGCGGCGCACGCGATCTTTTTCGGACCGCCGGTCGCGTACGTCGTCTCGCGGTTGCAGCGCGCGTGATCGGCGGGCTGCGGATTTCGCTTGCGGCGCTGCGCCACAACGCGAGCGCGCTTTCGGAGATGGTCGGGCCGAAAGCGGCGGCGTTCGTCGTCAAGAGCAATGCCTACGGACACGGTTTGGTGGAGACCGCGCTGGCGATCGAGGGGTTCGCTTCCCGCTTGTGCGTGTACGACGTCGAAGAGGCGATCGCGCTGCGGGACGGCGGCGTCACCAAGCCGATACTCGCGCTGGGTCCGGTGCCGGCAGAAGCGCTCGAGCGAGCCCACGCGGCCAAGGTCGAGATCTCGCTGTGGGACACGCACGCTTTCCTGCGGCGGGTCCAAGTTGCCGGCCGTAAGCGCCGCCGCCCGTTTCCGGTGCACGTCAAGATCAACACCGGGCTGAACCGGCTTGGACTGGATCCCGGCGATCTTTCCGACGCGCTCGAAAACGTCATGCAGTTTCCGGAGATCGAAATCGCCGGAATCTTCTCGCATCTGGCGTCGGCCGAAGAGCTCGACTCGCCGTACACGATGCATCAGCTCGACGTCTTCGAACGCGCTTACGCGCAATCCGCTCCGACTCTGGCTGCCAAAGGTCTGCGTCCGCTGCGCCATCTCGCCGCGTCCGCTGCCGCGATGCTCTGGCCGCAAACGCGGCTCGATCTTTCGCGCTTCGGCATCGCGCTGTACGGGCTGTGGCCTTCGCCGCAAACCCGCGAGGCGATGAACTCGAACGGCATCGACCTGCGACCGGCGCTTTCGTACCATTCGACGCTCGCGGTCGTGCGAACGGTACCCGCCGGGGAGCCGATCGGATACGGCAACAGCTTCCACGCGCCGCGCGATCTGCGCGTTGGCGTGGTGCCGTGCGGATACGCCGACGGCGTTCCGCGAGCGCTCTCGAACCGCGGCGCGTTTCTGGTGGACGGGGCGCGCTGCCCGATCGTCGGACGCGTCGCGATGAACGTAACGGAAGTCGATCTTACCGGCGCCCCGGGCGCTCACGCCGGTTCGCAGGTGACGCTGATCGGGCGCGACGGCGAAGCGGAAGTGGTCGCCGACGAATGGGCGCAGTGGTGCGAAACGATCAACTACGAAATCGTCGCGCGCCTGCCCGCCGAGCTGCCGCGCGAATACGTCGAAGCTTAGGGGGCTACGGCGGCGGAATCGCGATCCTCGACCGGGACGTAATGCGCGTCGACGGGTCCCGAGTAGGTGGCCTGCGGGCGAATGAGACGGTTGTCGTGCAACTGCTCGAGCACGTGTGCGCTCCACCCGGCAATTCGGCCGCACGCGAACAGACAGGTAAACTCATCGCCGGGAATACCCAAATCGGCCAGCACCGGCGCCGTGTAAAAATCCACGTTCGCGTAGATTTTGCGATCGGGTTTCTGCTCTTGGAGCACCTTGTTGGCCGAATCTTCCAGCGCGCGCGCGATCGCGTACCAGTGGGAGTCGCCGGAGTTTTCGCTAAGCTTCTTGGCCATCGCTTCGAGATGTTTGGCGCGTGGATCGCGCACTTTGTACTCGCGATGCCCCATTCCCATCACGCGCTCGCCGCGCTCGAGAACGCCGCGCACGTAGGCCTCGGCCCGGGCCGGAGATCCGACCTCCACCATCATGTTGTACGAAGCACTGGCCGCGCCACCGTGCAGATCGCCTTCGAGGGTTGCGATTGCGGCGGTCACCGCCGCGTAGATGTCGGCGCGCGTCGAGGCGGTCACGCGCGCGGAGAATGTGGACGCGTTGTACGAATGATCGGCCAGCAGCACGAAGTACGTATCGATCGCGTCTTCCTCGACGGCGCTGGGCACTTTGCCGCTTCGCATATAGAGGAAGTTTGCGGCCTGCGAGAGGTCGGCGCGCGGCTCGATGGGTTCGAGTCCGCGGCGGATGCGATCCCAAGCGGCCAAAATCGTCGTCATCTTGGCGATGAGCTCGAGCGCCGTATACGCATCGGAGACGTGCTCGCCTCGCGCGTTGACCGGAGAAAATAGCGCTAGACCGCTGACGACCGTGCGCAACACGTCCATCGGCCACGCCGACTTGGGGACGCGCTGCATCGCTTCGAGCAGCGCTTCGGGCAGGACGCGGCGCGCGCCCAATTCGCGCTTGAGCGTTGCGAGCTCGGTCGCCGTCGGCAAATGCCCGTAAAAGAGAAGGTGGATGACTTCTTCGAACGACGCGTTCGGCGCTAGATCGTCGATGTCGTAGCCGCGATAGGTGAGCCGACCGAGCCGGCCTTCGACGTTACTGAGCTCCGTCGAACCGACGACGACGCCTTCGAGGCCGCGATCGACGACCAAACCCGTGGTAGACAAGGAATCCTCCAGTTTTGCGAGGGCGCGGCGCCCGCGAAGATAAGCGAATGAGGCTTGGCGAGCGGGACGCGGCTCGCCTTCATGCGGGGACGGCGGCATGGTCCGGGGCAGGTTCGCAGAAGGCCCGGGGATGGACGCATTAGACCTAACCCAACGCCCGCCCCGCCCTCCGCGCGAGCCGCTGGCGGGACTCGATTTGATTATGGCCGCACGCACGGTAGACAAGCTTCGCGCCTCCCTGCCGGGCGGCAACCTCGGAATCTATCACATATCGGGATTTAGCGAAGTCCTCTTAAAGAAGCTGGGCATCACGGAAGACGAAATGCGGGCGGTCGTACAACGGGCCGCCGGCGACGCCGACGTGGCCGCCTGGATCGCCGGCCGGTCCACGCCCGAACAAATCGCGGCCGTCAACGACACGATTCCAAAACGCTTGGTGAAGGATCGTGTCGACGACCCGGAGTTCGTCAAGAAATATCCGTTGCTTCCAACGCTGCCGGGCGACACGCCGTTAATCGACATGCTGCCGCTCGACGACGCCGCGGCCTTCGCCTCGAAATCCTAACGGCAAGGTGAGCGATGACGTTCTGATCGGGGCGCATGAGGGTGTCGCCTCAATACGCATCAATCGTCCCGCCAAAAAAAACGCTCTCACGTCGGCGATGTACGCATCGCTGGCCGAAGCGCTCGAGTCGTTCGACCGCGACGAACGCATTTTGGCGGTAACGATCGCGGGCGGCGACGACTTTACCGCCGGCAACGATCTCCAGGACTTCATCGCCGCCTCGCTCGCGGGGGTGCAATTCTCGGACTTCCCGGTCTTGCGGTTTCTCGACCGGCTGCGCGACTTGCGCAAGCCGATCGTCGCGGCCGTACGCGGCAACGCGGTCGGAATCGGCACGACCATGCTGCTTCATTGCGACGCGGTCGTAGCCGGGACGTCGGCGCGATTTCGCCTCCCGTTCCTGCAGCTCGGCATCGTGCCCGAAGCGGGTTCGTCGCTGCTGCTGCCGCTGACCATCGGTCGCGCGCGGGCTTCGGCGCTCTTGCTTACCGGCGAAGTCGTCGACGCCGCGGAAGCACTTGCCATCGGTCTGGTGAATCGGGTAACGGACGACGAGGCCGTGGAGCCCACGGCCGAAGGCATTGCAGCGCGCATCGCGAGCTGCGCGCCGGAAGCCGTCCGCGAGACCAAACGTCTGATGCGCGCACCCTGGGCCGAGGCGCTGAAGAGCCAAATGAACGACGAGGCCGCCGCCTTCACGCGGCGTTTGGCCTCGGCCGAGTTCCGCGACGCCGCGAGCAAACTGCTGGCCAAGGCGTAGCGCGCTCGTGGCGCCGGAGGATTGACTGCGCGACGGTATCGGCGTAGGCTCAGAAGGCCCTTAACACAGCAAAGGAGCTTGAGATGAGCGATCGCGTCTACGTCGACTGCCGTGATTATCCCAGCGAGAAAAACTGTTCGCTGTACATTGCCGGCACTCGTGACGAAGTGCTTGCCGTTGCGACGAAACATGCCGTCGAAGCGCACGGGCATCCGCACAACGACGAATTGGTGAAGATGCTTACGTCCGCCATGAAACCCGAAGCGGTCCACGCGTAGCCGCTAACCGTAGCTCCTGCGGTGGGGCTACGCTACGGCATCGCGATAGGCGCTGCGTGCCAGTGCGTACGAGAGCAGCCGCTCGATCAGAGCTTCGTAACCGATGCCGGCGGCGGCGCAGGCGTCCGGCAAGAGGCTCGTCGGCGCCAGGCCGGGCAGCGAATTCACTTCGAGAACGTAGGGTCTTCCCTCGTTCGTCACGATGAAATCCGTTCGCGAACAGTCGCGTAACCCGATTAGACGATGGGTGGAGAGCGCGAGCATCTGCATGCGGGCGGCTAAGTCCGCGTCGACCTTTGCCGGCGCGATGTGCGTGCTTCCGCCCGGCGCGTATTTCGCCTCGTAGGTGTAGAAATCGTCGCGATTGGCGACGATCTCGACGACCGGCAGCGCCTCCTCGCCGAGCACGGCGCACGTAAACTCGCGGCCGTCCAAATACTCCTCGGCCAACACTTGCGGGTACGTCTTCGCCGCGGCGATCATCGCGTTCGTCCACTGTTCGTGCGTCTTCACGACGGAGACGCCGACCGTGGACCCCTCAAATCTCGGCTTGACGACGAGCGGCAAATCCAGCGAGCCCGGTAAGAGCGGCAGCGTGCCGCCGGAGAGATCGAAGAGATCCCAAACCGCGGTTGGGAGGCCTTCCGCGGCGAGCAGCTTCTTGGTGAGGTGCTTGTCCATGGCCAGCGCCGACGCTTCGATTCCGCTACCCGTGTACGCGATGCCCAAATGCTCGAAGATTCCTTGAATCTCGCCGTTTTCGCCGCCCGGACCGTGCAGTGCGTTGAAGACTACGTCCGGCTCGATCTCGCGAATCGCGTCGATGAACCGCGCGTCGTAGTCGAGAGAACGAGCTTCGTAACCGAGTTTCTGCAACGCACTCAAGACGCGCGTGCCGCTTTGAACGGAAACCTCGCGCTCGAAGCTGCCCCCGCCCATAACGACCGCGACTTTTGCGGTGCGCGAGACGCGCGTACCGGCGGCACCCTGGTTCATCGCCGTTTCTCCATGACGGGTAAAGACATCATACGAATACGCCCACGAGGTGAACTTCTAACTGGAGCTCGATGCCGAACCGTTCCTGCACGGCGCGCCGTACGCGTGCCAGAAGCACCGCGATGTCGCGAGCGCTGGCCGCGTCGACGTTGTTGATGAAGTTCGCGTGCAGGGGCGAAACCTCGGCGCCGCCCTCGCGCCAGCCCTTGGCTCCGGCGGCTTCGATCAGGCGGGCGGCCTTGTCGCCTTCGGGATTGCGGAAACAGGAGCCCGCATTGGGCAGGGCGATCGGTTGCGTGCTCTTGCGCCGCACCAGACGCTCCTGCATCTCGGCGCGGATGCGAGCCGGCTCGGCGCGCCCGAATTCGAGCACGACGCGCGAGACGACGGCGTCGCGCGCCAGCGTCGTGTGCCGGTAGAAATACTGGATCGTGATCGCGGCGGCTTCGGGTTTGGCCGGCGACTGCACCCAGACTTCCCGCGCGAAGTCTCCGATCTCGCGGTCGGTCCCCGCGTTCATTCGCAGCGATCCGCCGACGGTTCCCGGAATGCCCGCGAGCGATGCGATGCCGGCGGCGCCGGCCGAAGCGGCCTTGGCGGTGAGCGCCGCCATGCCGGCCGAAGCGCCGGCTTGCACCACGACGCGGTCATCTTCGACCTCGACGCCGACGTCGGCAAAAGCGCCGCCTAGCCGCAAGACGACGCTGCGGATGCCTCCGTCGCCGACCAGCAGGTTGCTGCCGCCGCCCAGAACCAGCCACGGAACTTTGCCCTTGAAGCAAAAGCGCATCAGCGCAGCCAATTCGGCTTCGTTTTCCGCAACGATGTAGGCGTCGGCGGCGCCGCCGACTTTCCACGACGTGTACGGCGCGAGCGGCTCGTCGAAACGCGCGCGCTCGCCGAAGATCTCCGAGAGCGCCGCGCGATCGGTTTCGTCTAGTAAGCTGCGCAAGGCGCGGCGCGCGGTCACGCTCACGTGCGAATGCCCGCTTCGTGCAGTCGCGCTGCCAGGCGCTGCGCTACGTCGGTAATGTTACCGGCGCCGAGCATCAGCACCAACGCGCCGTGCGGCGCTTCGGCCAGGATGCGCGATTCCAAGTCTTCGACGTGCGCAACGTAAGCGACGTTGGCACCGGCCGCCGCCAACGGATCGCCGATCGAGTGCTCGCTAACGCCGGGAATCGGCGGTTCGGATGCGGCATAGACGGGCGCGAGATAGATCGCGTCGGCCTCGCCGAGCGCATGCGCGAAATCGTGAGCCAGAAACGCCGTGCGCGAATAACGGTGCGGCTGAAAGGCTACGACGATGGGTCCGCCGTGACACTGCCGCGCCGCTTGAATCGTCGCCCGCACGGCGGTGGGGTGATGCGCGTAATCGTCAACGACCGTCAGGCTCTCCGTGCGCGCCAGGACGTCGAACCGCCGGCGCACGCCGCGAAAATCGTGAAGCGCTTGCGCGATCGTCGCAAACGGAATTTCCAAGTGCCGCGCCACGGCGATGGCCGCCAGCGCGTTCTCGACGTTAATCGCGCCCGGAACCGTCAATTCGACCGTTCCCAAACACACGCCGCCCGCGATCGCGTCGAAGCGCGTGCCCAACCCGTCGTGGTGAAGGTTGACCGCGCGAATGCCGGAGCTCGACGAAAAGCCGAAGGTCGTCGTGCGCGCGTTGCGCGCGATGCCGGCAAGCGAAGCCGAAAGCGCGTTGTCGACGCCGGCGATTACCGTGCCTTCGGCGGGAACCTTGCGCAAGAACTCTTCGAACAAGCGGACGAGATTGGGAAGTTCGTCGTCGCTGGCCAGATGGTCGTTCTCGACGTTGAGTACGACGGCGACCTCGGGATCCAGCAGTGCGAACGAACCGTCGGACTCGTCGGCTTCGGTCACGAACCACGGCGAGGCGCCGCTGTGGCCGTTGGTGTCGAGCACCGCATCGATGCCGCCCAGAACCAGCGTCGCGTCGATCCCGCCGGCGCGTAGGGCCGCGTGCGTCATCGCGGTCGTCGTCGTCTTGCCGTGCGTGCCGCAAATCGCGATGCCGCGCCCCGCGCGCAGTAGCTTGGCAAGTATCTCGCCGCGGTGCAGCGTCGGAATTCCGGCACGCCGCGCGGCGACGTACTCGGGGTTACGCTGGTCGATGGCCGAGCTCACGACGACCGTCTTCGCACCGTTGATGTTGGCCGCATCGTGGCCGATCTCGACGCGGGCGCCTTCGGCCCGCAACCGCTCGAGCAGCGGGGATTCCCTCACGTCCGAGCCGGAGACCCTCTCGCCGCGCTGGAGTAAGATGCGCGCGATCGCGCTCATGCCTATGCCGCCGATTCCGACGAAATGCCAATCTCCACGAGTCATCAACGTCAGCTCTTTCGCGCCGTCAGGGCGTCAATCCGCGCGAGAATCGACGCAACCGCATCCCCGGCGCGGCCGTCCGAGGCGGCCTGCGCCATAGCGGACAGACGCGCAGGCGCGGTCGCCTCCGCCAAGACGGCCGCGAGCGAGCCGGCCGCGACCTGCGCGTCGGTAACCGTAACGGCAGCGCCGCGGCTCCGTACGGCCTCGGCGTTCGCGGCCTGATGGTCGTCGGAAGCGTACGGGTAGGGAACCAATATCGCCGGCAGGCCGATTGCCGCGAGTTCGCCCAGCGTCGAAGCCCCCGCTCGTGCGAGCACCAGATCGGCGCAAGCGTACGCGTCGGATGGATCGGGTACGTAGGGGAATACCGCGACTCGCGCGTTCTCCGTGCCCAGCGCCGCGTTTACGCGGGCGTAATCGCTCTCGCCCGTGACGAGCACCAGTTGCCACCCGGGCGGGAAGCGCGCTTGCGACACGAGAGCGACGAGCGCGTCGTTGATCGTTCGCGCGCCCTGGCTCCCGCCCAGCGCGAGCAGGGTGTGGTCTGCGGGCGAGAGCCCGAGACGCTCGATCGCACCGGTGCGTTGCGGCAGCGTGCGCAACGCGGCGCGGACCGGAACGCCGGTTCGCACGTATTTTCCACGAAAACGTGGATCCGTGCGCGGAAATGCTCCCCAAATTTCGTCAACCATCGGCGCCAGCAACCGGTTCGTGAGACCGGGCTTGGCGTTGGGCTCGAGCAGCGCGATCTTGCCGCGAAAGCGTCCCGTCGCGCGTAAGATCCGTGCAGCGAGGACGACCGGAAAGCAGACGTAACCGCCCGTTGCGATGACGATGTCGGGTCGCAGCGCCGAGATGAGCCGCAAGCTCTCCAGCGTGCCGGCGACGTTGGCGCCCAACGTGCCGGCCAATGCGACCGGCGCTTTGCGCGCGAGGGGCCGGCTCGCAACCAGGTGCAGCGGATAGCCGGCAGCCGGAACGAGATCGGATTCCAGGCGCCCGGCGGTGCCCACGAACGCGGCATCGGCGTGCGCTCCCAGCGCGTCCGCGAGCGCGATGGCGGGATAAACGTGACCGCCGGTGCCGCCGCCGGCGAAGAGCACCTTCAACGCCGCCGCCACTAGGGCGCGTTGACGCGGCGGCGGCGGCCGACGTTGGCCACCAGCGCCACCGCGACCAGGTTCACGATCAGCGAACTTCCGCCAAACGAGATGAACGGAAGCGGCACGCCGGTCACGGGCCACGAGGCCGTGACGACGCCGATGTTGACGAACGCTTGGAGCACGATCATGGCCGTGCACCCGATGGCGAGAAAGTAGCCGAACCGGTCGGTTGCCGCGAGCGCGATCTTGACGCCGCGGTACGCGATGAGGACGAAGACCGCGAGCACGAACAAACCGCCGATCATGCCCAGTTCTTCACCGATAACGGCGAAGATGAAGTCGGTGTACTGCTCGGGCAGATAAAAGAACTTCGCACGCGACGCTCCGAGCCCGACGCCGAACAGGCCTCCGCTTCCCAGTGCCAGCAGAGATTGCACGATGTGAAATCCGGTGTTCTGCGGATCCTTCCATGGATCGAGGAACGCAAAGATCCGAGCCCGGCGGTAGGAGCTCGACATCACCGTAAAGAGAACGATCGGAAGCGTCGCCGCCGCGATGGCGGCCAGGTGCGGCACCCGCGCTCCGGCGGCGAAGAACATCGTAAAAGCGACGAAGACGAAAATGCTGGCCGTACCCATGTCGGGTTCCTTGAGAACCAACAGCGCCAGAAGGAACACCGGCACGCACAACGGTGCGAGACCGCTCGCGAGCTGCGTGATGCGCTCGCCGCGCGTCGAGAGGATCGCGGCCAAGTACACGACCAGCGCGAGTTTGGCGAACTCGGAGGGCTGTAGAGAAACCGCGGAAGCGCCGATCCAACGCCGCGCCCCGTTGACCGACAGGCCGACGTGCGGGACCAACACCAGAACGAGCAGCACGATCGCGCCGAGCAAGAGGTACGGCGCCGGTTTTCGCAGCTTTTGGTAGTCCATTTGGAAAGCGGCGACGGCCAGAACGCAGCCAACGACGAGCCACACCAGCTGGCGTTTCATATAGTAGGCGGCATCGCCGTGTTCGGCGAACGCGGTCGCGCTCGAGGCGCTGTAGACCATAATCAGGCCGAACGCGACCAGCGCCGCAACCGCGGCGAACAACCACGTGTCGGGCGGGGTCGCGACGTAGGAGCGCGGCGGCGCGTGTTCGATCGGCCGCGCCGTTACTTTGCGGCTATGCACCGGCTCGCTCCCGCAGCGCCGAAACGGCCCGGACGAAACGCTCCCCGCGATCCTCGGCCGACGCGAACATGTCGAACGACGCGCAGGCAGGCGACAGCAGCACGACGTCGCCCGCTACGGCGGCATCGCGCGCGGCGCGGACGGCTTCTTCCATGGAGCTCGCGCGCTGCGACGGCGTATCTCCCGAGCACGCGACGACCTCGCCGGCCGCTTCGCCGATCGCGATCAAGCGTTTGACGCGCTCGCGAACGACCGCGCCCATAGCCGCAAACGGCGTTCCCTTGGCGCGGCCTCCGGCGATCAGCACGATCGGGCGGTCGTAAGCGCGCAGCGCCGCGATCGTGGACTCGGGATTGGTGGACTTCGAGTCGTCGACGTAAAGGACGCCGTCGATTTCCGCGATGGGTTCGAGCCGGTGCGGCATCGGACGGAACGAAGCAAGCGCAGCGCGCAGCCGGCGGGGTTCGCATCCGGCGGCGATTGCGGCCGAGAGGGCCGCCATCGCGTTGCCGACGTTGTGGCGCCCGGCGATCGGAATCTCCGCCAGCGACGCCACCTCCACGGGCGGGGCAGCCGGCGTTGCCGGCGCATAAAAAATCGTCCCGTTTGCAAGATACATCGTGGCCCCGTCACGATTCGCTGCCAGCGTAAACCAGGACTGCTTTGCCCGAAGCGGCCGGGCGGTTTCGTTACGGAGAGCGGCGACGCGCGCGTCGTCGAGATTTCCCACGAACGCATCCGATTCGTCCTGGCGGGCGAAAATGCGAAACTTGGCGGCGGCGTACTCCTCCATCGAGGCGTACCGGTCCAGGTGATCGGGCGCGACGTTGAGCAGAACGGCGACGCGCGGCTTGAACCGATCGACCGTTTCGAGCTGGAACGACGAGACTTCCGCGACGGCCCAGTCGTTTGGTCCGAGCCCGCGCACTTCGCTCACCAGCGGGTTCCCGATGTTTCCCCCGACGCGAACGTTCTTGCCGGCGCCGGCTAACAAGTGCCCGGTCAGCGCGGTCACCGTCGACTTTCCCTTGGTGCCGGTAACGGCAACGATCGGCGCGCGGCACAGGCGATAGGCGAGCTCGATCTCGCCGACGATGGGAACGTTGGCCGCACGGACGCGGGCGACGACGGCCGCAGTCAGCGGAATACCCGGCGAAAGCACCGCCGACGTCACTTGCGCGAGCGCGGCGTCAAGCGACGCGGGCGCAACGAACGTGGCGTGGGCGCCGGCTTCGGCGATCCGGGCGGTTAATTCCGCGACCGGCTTCTCGTCGGTGACGATAACGCGGGCCCCGAGCTCGGCGAGAACGTTGCAGCAGGCGACGCCGCTCTTTCCCAAACCGATCACCAGCCACGTCTGTCCGCGCATCGACTCGCTCATCGCACCAGCGCCAGTCCGAGCAGCGAACAGCCCAGCGATGCGGCCCAAAACGCCCCCGTCACCTTCGTCTCGGGCCAGCCGCCGAGCTCGAAGTGGTGGTGTAAAGGGCTCATGCGAAAGATCCGCTTGCCGCCGCTGCTCTTGAAGTATGCGACCTGAAGGATTACCGAGAGCGTTTCGGCGACGAAGACGCCGCCCACGAGGATCAGCAACAGCATTTGACCCGATAGAATGGCGACGCTCGCGAGTAGCGCGCCGAGGGCGAGCGAGCCGGTGTCGCCCATGAACATCTTGGCCGGGTAACGATTGTAGATCAAGAATCCAAAGCACGCGCCCACACCTAGCAGGGCCGCTTCCTCCGGAACGGGGACGCCCGAATTTCGAGCCGCGTACGCCAGCACGGCGAGCGGCGGAATCGCCGTGCCGGTGGCCAGGCCGTCGAGCCCGTCGGTAAGATTGACGGCGTGGATCGTACCGGTGATCGCACATATGCCGAGCAGCAACCAAAGCCAGTGCGGTGCGACGACCGTCATCGTACCGGCGTGAAAGAGCACGTCGCGCGGAAAGATTGCCGTCGAATCGGAACACAGACGCAGGAAGAGAACCGACACCAGCGCGCTCGCCAAAAACTTCGTGCGCGCGCGCAAGCCTTGGTTCTTTCCGCGCCGGATCGAAAGGAAGTCGTCGCAAAAACCGATCGCACCGCAGGCAGCCACCACGAAAAACGTTTGCATCGCGAGCGGCAGGTCCGGGCGAAACGCCAGCGGCAAGAGCGCTACGATGAAGACGACGCCGCCCATCGTCGGCGTTCCCGTTTTCTTCTGGTGCGTTTGCGGAGCGTCTTCGTAGGCGTGCTGACCGATTTTCAGGCCCCGCAGCGCCGCCAACGCAAGCGCGCCGGCCACAGCCGCGGCAACGAAACCGAACAGCAGCGACGCCCACCAGACCGTCACGCGACGGGTTCCGAGAGCGGATTCCGGCCGCGCCCGCGCCATTTGAGCACCACGATCGGTGTCTGCTCGTCGCCGTTGCCGTGCGGATTGTCGAGCAGGGCGTTGGCCACGCACGCGCGCGCGACGCCCTCGGACGCGCCGAGTACTTTGGCTTTCTCCAGATCGTTGACGTCCACGATCGCGCAGGCTACGCCGGTGCGCTCGAAAACCGCCCGCGCGAACGCGTCGGGGTCGCGCGGGGCGAGCACGATGGCACGTTCGTACGGTGGAAGCGTTCCGGTGTATCCGTCGATCGCGGTGATGGACTCCCCCAATATCTCGTAGAACGCGCCTCGCTTCCCGCTCAAACGCCCGATCGCGTGCATCGCCGCGGCGTAGACGACCTTCAACGCTCCCGCGTCGTCGATGACCAGCTGGAGCGACTCGGGCTGGCTCACCGTTGCGAGCGCGCCGGCGCGCCGCGAAAGCGCGTACGCGAGTTTGGACGGGCGCACGAACTCGGCCGCGACGAACTGGCCTTGAGCGATTGCAACGGCCGTTTCCGAGATTGCGACGACGTCGCCGGGGCCTGCGATACCGCGAACCGCTTCGCCGACGACCGCGGGCAAATCATCGCCGCCGCGCACCAGGCGCGTCCGCACCGGAATCGCGACCAAACCCGCCGGAACCTCCGGGCGCGTTACGGTTAGGCGTCCTTTCACGACCGCATTCCTTCGAGTACTTCCTCGAGTTTGTATTTTCGCGATCCCTTGAGGAGAATGACGTCGCCTTCGCGTCCGTTTTCGCGCAACCACGACGAGGCGTCCGAGTTCGTTGCAAAGTGCACGATTCGTTCTGAGGACAGACCGGCTTCGCGCGCCCCGCTCGCGAGCCGCTCGGCGAAATCTCCGCCGACGAGCAGCACGTCGATCGAACGTTCCGCCACGCGCGCGCCGACGCGTTCGTGCAGCGCGGCGGCCTCGGAACCGAGTTCCGCCATGCTGGCTAGCACGGCGATTCGCCGCCGCGCGGGCTCCTGCGCGAACGCGTCGAGCGCTGCGATCGTGCCCGCCGCATTCGCGTTGTACGCATCGTAGATCGCCGTGGCACCGGAGGGAAGCGTCGTCTTCTCGTAGCGGCCTTCGGGCATCTGCAAATCCGAAAGCGCGAGCGCCACGGCGGCAAACGGTACGCCGAGCTCGAGCGCGGCGGCCGCGGCTGCGGCGGCATTCGCACGGTTATGCGCGCCCGGCACGCGAACGTCGACCGCAGCCCGCTGCGATGCGCCGCCGGCAACGTCCACGAGCAAACGCGTTCCGAGCAGTGCGGTGACGTTCCCGGTCGCGGGCGGATCGTCGTCCGGACCGCCGGCGAAGAACCAGTGCGGCGGCTCGGGCAACTCCGGCGCACGCCGCACCGACGCAGCATCGTCGATGTTCAGCACCGCGCGCGCGCCTCGTCCGAACAGAGCCCATTTCGTCTCTTCCAGGCGCTCGCGCGTTCCCACGATCTCGAGATGCGCGTCACCGACGTTCGTCAGCACGCCGACGTCCGGACGAGCGATCTCCACCAGAGCGGCGACGTCGCCGTACTTGCGCGCGCCCATCTCGACGACGAGCGCACTGTGGTTCTCGTCGTCGGCCGCGAGCAACAGCTTGCTGACGCCGATTTCGTTGTTCTCGTTGGCGGGCGCCGCGAGTACCCGGTCGCCGAAGCGCGGCTGCAGCAGCTGCGCGGCGAAAGCTTTCGTCGTCGTCTTGCCGGCGCTGCCCGTAATGCCGAGCACCTCTCCGCTAAAGCGCGAGCGGGCGAGGCCCGCGAGCTGCATGTAGGCCTGCAGCGAATCGCGTACGACCAGCGCCGTAACGTCGCCGGCGGCCGCTTCGGCGCGCTCGACGACGAGCGCCACGGCTCCCCGCCGGACGGCCTCGCTCGTAAACGCATGGCCGTCGAAACGATCGCCGCGAAGGGCCAGAAATGCGTCACCGGACTGCAACGAGCGCGTATCGGTGACGACGCGCAAAAAAGCCGGAGCCAACTCCGGGCGCAGCACGGTCGCGCGCAACCTCTCGACCGCGTCTTCGAACGGCAGCCTCACGCCGAGTATCCGCGGCGCCGTAACGCCTCGCGTGCGACCGCGACGTCGTCGAATTCGACGACGCGCTTGCCGACGATTTGATTGCGCTCGTGACCTTTTCCAGCCACTAGAACGACGTCTCCACGCCGCGACTCGCGAATTGCCGTTTCGATCGCCAGGCGGCGATCCGGAATCGTCTGGTACCGGCTCCGGTCGCCGATGCCCGCGGCGATTTCGCTCAAGATCTCGTCCGGATCCTCACCGCGTGGATTGTCGTTGGTCAAGTAGATGCGATCCGCCAGATCGGCTGCGACGGCGCCCATCTGCGGGCGCTTACCGCGGTCGCGCTCTCCGCCGCAGCCGAAGACCAAACCGATCGCACCGGCGGACGTTTCGCGAAGCGTCGCCAGCGCGTTCTCGAGCGCGTCCGGCGTGTGCGCGTAATCGACGATCACGTCGACGTCGCCGCCTTCGACGTGTTCCATGCGCCCCGCCACGCGCCGGAGCGTCTTGAGCCCTTTGGCGGCGGTGGCGTCGTCGACGCCCAGGAGCCGCGCCGCCCCGACCGCTGCGAGCGCGTTGGCAACGTTGAAGCGCCCCGGCAAATTGACTTCGAAATCCGTACCGTCGAGCACGAACGAACTGCCGTCCGGGCGCAGCCGCACGCCCCGGCAGCGAAGATCCGCTTCGCGTTCGATCGCGTAAGTGATCGTGGGAACGCGCTGCGCGAATTCGGCCGCCCATATTGCGCCGTTCGCATCGTCCACATTGATGACGCAGGCTTGCGCGTTTTCGAACAAACGATGCTTCGCCGCCGCGTAGGCCTCCAGAGAACCGTGATAATCCAAGTGGTCGCGCGTGACGTTCGTGAGCACGCCTACCGCGAAACGCACGTCCGCGACGCGATCCTGGGCGAGTGCGTGCGAGCTCACCTCCATCGCCACCGCCCGAGCTCCCGCATCGCGCATGTTCGCAAGCAACCCCTGAAGCGCAGGCGCGAGCGGCGTCGTGTTCGCGAGGTCCCATCTGCGGCCGCCGAATTCCGCGCCGGTGGTTCCAATCGTGCCGCAGGCGATTCCGGCGGCGCCGGCCATCGCGGCCAACATGCGCGCTCCGGTCGTCTTGCCGTTGGTGCCGGTGAATCCGACTACCTGAAGCTGTTGCGACGGATCGCCGAAGAACGAAGCTGCCAGCGAGCTGAGCGCGCGCCGCGTATCCGAAACGCGAATCACGCCGACGCTCGAAGGTGCTTCGAAAACGATGCCGCTCTCCACGACGACCGCGGCGGCGCCTCTTTCGATCGCTTGCCGGAGAAAATCGTGACCGTCGTGATGCTCGCCGCGCACCGCCACGAAGAGTGCGCCCTGCCGGACGGCGCGCGAATCCGCCGTTACGTCGGTGACGGTTCGTTGCGCGTTACCGCTGACGTCGGATTCGCCCGGCAGGCGCGCAACCAGTTGCGCGATGCCGCGGTCGTTCACCGCGCCGCGCCCGGAGTGCGCGGCGGCGGCGTATACTGGGGAAGCACGCCCGCGTAGAGCATCGCCGCGCGCGCGATCTTGGCAAATGCCGGCGCCGCGACGACGCTGCCGTAGTAGGACCCGATCGGCCGTTCGACTTTCACGTAGATAACGTAGCGCGGACGTTCGTAAGGCACCATCCCGATAAACGACGCCGCATACGATCCGGCCCGGTACTGGCCGTCGACCACCATCTGCGCGGTACCGGTCTTGCCGGCGGTCGAATAGCCGGCGATCTGCGCGGTGGGATCGCCGGTGCCGGCGAGCACGACCTGACGCAAGAAACCGCGTAACGTCGCTGCCGTTCGCTCGGAGAAGACGCGCCGCTCGACCTCCGGACCGTACGTGTAGAGCGTGCGGCCGTCGGGGCTCTGGATCGCGTGCAAGATTCGCGGCCGCATGGAAATCCCACCGTTCGCGATCGCACAGTAGAAGCGCGCCATCGCGATCGGCGTCACCGAAACGCCCTGCCCGAACGACATGGTGGCGAGCGACGAGTCGCTCCACTCCGCAGGCGGCGGGACGATGCCCGGATTTTCGCCCGGCAGCCCAACTTCGGTCGGGTCGCCGAACCCGGCCTTGCGCTCCATATCGAAGAACGTTTTCGGGCCGAGCGAAAGTCCGATCTCGGCGGCGCCGACGTTGTGGGAGTATTGGACGATCTGCTCGACCGTTTCGCTGCCGCCTTGGTTGGCCATGAAGCCGTCTTCGGCGTTATGTATCGTGCGGCCGCCGATTTGTATTTCGTCGCGCGCCGGGAAGCGCGACGAAGCCGTGATTTTCCCAGACTCAAGACCCGCTGCGACCGTGAGCAATTTATAGGTCGAGCCGGGCTCGTATGCATCCATCACCGCGCGATCGCGCCGGTGCGAGTCGTCGAACGCGGAGAAACGATTTGGATCGAAATCGGGAGCATTGGCCATCGCAAGTATTTCGCCGGTCCACGGATCCATAACGATGGCCGTCCCGTCGAGAGCGTGAAACTTCGACACCTGCTCCTGCAGCGCTTGCTCGGCTACGAATTGCAGGTACGAATCGATCGTCAGCACCAAATCCAGGCCCGGGTCGGCCGGAACGACGACGCTCTCTTTGCCGAAAGGAATCGGGCGCCCGAACTCGTCGGCCTCCAGCGTTACCTTTCCCGACCGTCCGCGTAACAAGTCGTCGAACGCATACTCGGCCCCGTCCAATCCGTTCTCGTCGGTACCGACGAAACCGAGAACCGTCGACGCGGTCGTTCCGGCTGCGTCCACGCGCCTGCCGCTGTCTTCCTGTTCCAGTTCGACGCCGGCCAGGTTCAGCGCCGCCAGGCGCGTCGCCGTTTCGTTGGGAATCTTCCGCGCGATCCACGCAAACCAGACGTGACGGTCGTGGACGGTCGCCACCAGCGCCGGGTCGAGCTTCCCGAAGATCGTTTCGAGCTTCGCGACGGTGGCGTCGGGATCCACGACGTCGTGCGGAACGACGAACGCGCTCTGCGAAGGCAGCGACCGGACGAGCACGTCACCCCCCCGATCCAAGATGCTGCCACGCCGCGCGAATACTTCGACCGTGTCGGAGCGTTGCGCCAGGGCTTCGCGCGCCAGCACCGGGCCGCGCACGACCTGCACGAAGTACAGTCGCCAAACCAAGAACAGCGCGATGGTAGCGCAGATGTAGAAGAACGTCTTCGCGCGCATCGGACCGACGCGCGCGAACGTTCTGTTATGCATCTTCCTCCCGCTCCGCCCGGGCTAGTGCGAAGTCAGGAGTGCGAGATGGGGCGTAATCGACTCGGCGGCCGGCGGCGCGATCACGACGAAGCGCTGCGGATCCTTCATGCCGAGTTTGGCGGCGATCGCCGCGAGCCGGCGGTCCGAACTGAGTACTTCGAGCCGGTCGTCGAGTCGAGCCGTTTCTTCCAATAGCGCTTCGCGTTGAACGTGAGCGCGGGTGACGGCGTAGGTGAGCCCCGTCAAGTTCGAGGTCAGCATGACGTAGCCGAGCAGCATCGCCGAAACGATGGCGAGCGTACACGATACTTGAACGATGCCGGCGTAACGTCCGCGCACGCTCCGAACGACCCGGCGCTGGGCCGCCGACTTTGCGCGGCGCGGATTGTCGATGCGCTGATGCCGGCGCTCGACGTACTCTCGCTGGACCATCATCCGGTCTTCCGTTCCGCAGCACGCATTTTCGCGCTACGGGCGCGGGGATTCTCGTCGCACTCGTTTTCGTCGGGCGTGACCGGTTTCTTCGTCAGTACGTTCAGCCGCGAATCCTCGCGAAATTTCCGCTTCACGATCCGATCTTCGAGCGAATGAAAGCTGATCGCGACGACGCGGCCCGCGCCGCACAGCCGCCCGACGGCAGAATCGAGACCGTCGCGCAGCGCGTCGAGCTCGTCGTTCACCGCAATTCGCAGCGCCTGAAAAACCCGCGTCGCCGGATGGATGCGTTCGCGATAGCCGGGACGATGCACGGCGCCCGCTACGAGTTTGGCAAAGTCCGTCGTCGTCGTGGGCAAGGCGCCGATCGAGCGGCGCTCGACGATCGACCGCGCGATGCGCCGCGCCGAGCGTTCTTCGCCGAACGTAAAAAAGATGTCGGCGAGCTCGCGCTCGCTGGCGCCCGCTAGGACTTCGTATGCACTCTTTCCCACGTAGGGGTTCATGCGCATGTCGAGCGGGCCGTCTTTCGACAGCGAAAAGCCGCGATACGCTTCATCGAATTGCATCGAAGATACCCCCAAATCGAAGAGCACGCCGTCCACCAGCGCCACCCGGAGCTCGTCGAGTACTTCCGCGAGTTGACGGAAGTTGGCGTTCACGAAGGTCAATTGCGGCGACGCCAGCGCTCGCGCTCGATCCGCCGCCGTCGGATCGGAATCCAGGGCGATGACGCGACCCGCCGTCGAGATGCGCTCCAGGATCGCTTGCGTGTGACCGCCCGCACCAAAGGTCGCATCGACGTAGACCCCATCGGCGCGGATCGCCAAGTAATCCAGCGCCGGCTTCAACAGCACCGAGACGTGACTCAAGGAAGCAACACCACATCACAACAGACCGAGGTCCGCGATGAACTCCGCGACCTCGCCTTCCGGCGCGGCGTGCGCCGGATAGCGGTCTTTCGCCCAGATCTCCACTCGCGTGAGCGAACCGACCGATACGACGTCCCGCTCGATTCCGGCGTACTGGCGCAGCGAAGCGGGAACGAGCAAACGGCCTTGCGCGTCGCACGCAACTTCTTCGGTGTTGGCAAACAAGTGGCGCACCAAACGGCGAAAGCGCTCGTCCTTACGCGGAGCGGACTCCAGCCTCGCACAAAACTCCCCCCACGTAACGGTAGGGTATAAGGCAAGGCAAGGCTCGGGCGGAGCGATGGTGATCACGAAGCCGGGTCCGAGGCGTTCGCGGAACCGTGCGGGCACGATGAGCCGGCCCTTGTCATCAAGAGCATGCTCGGCCGAACCCAAAAAGCGCGGAAGATCCGCGTGCACAAAGCCCTCCCATTGGCACCACTTTGCACCACTTCACACCACTATACGCCCCAGGGAAGCCTCAGGCAAACGAACGTATGTTCGTGGAAGAGCCGCGCGGGAGGGACCGCTTCGGTCCGTCGGCACTCCTAAGAGCCGATCGTCTCGATATCTTTGGTTAGGAAGTAGTTCAGGAAGGTGCGGATGACGGCCACCGCCGCGAGCTGGCCGATGTCGCTCCAGGTTGGGGAGATCGCGGTACGGATGATGTCCGACGCGAGCAAAAACTCGAGACCGAGCAGCAGCCAGACGGCGTACCGCGCCCAGATCTCCCGCTTGCTGTGCAACGTTCGCGTCTGAAACGCCGTCATCACCGAAAGGTAGAGCGCTTGAACGGACGCGATGAAGATGATGATGACCGAGCCGGCCTCAACGCAAAGCGCGAGTCCGTTGGAAACTTCGTAGAACAGCGTCTCGACCGCATTCATATTGGAGGAACCGTTTCTCCGCTTGCCCCAAAAGACATTGGAACGCAACACCGCGCCGACGGAGAATCCTGCCCCTATGACGTCCACGGCCACGAAACGCGACTGGGGGCCGAGCTTCGCACTCGTAGCGGGGCTCGTTCTGTTTCTAGTCATGAAAGAGCGCTATACGCTTGGGGGACCGACGTTCACGCGAGCTTTGGGCGGGTTCCTGATCGCGCTTTGCGCGCTGTCGATTGCGGCGACGGCCTTCGGATCTGCGAAGCAGCGACGGACGATCTTATTCATCGGGGGGATCTTCTTTGCGTTCTCGGCCGCCGTTTCTCTCCTCCGGATCACGGGCCTTGCCATTTATGAGCCCGCGAGCATCAACGCCGTCCGTTTACTAAAGACCGCACTGTTCATCTGGATCGGAAACGTCATCTCGTTCGCGATCATCTACGATCTGTTGGGCGAAGGAGAGTTCCAGTTCAGCAAGAGCCCCGGCGCCGGAGATCGCTCCGGCGACGTTTGCGGACTACCTGTTCGTCTCGTTTACCACGGCGACGGCGTTCAGTCCGACCGACACGCCGCCCCTGACCACGCGGGCCCGCATGTTAATGATGGCCGAAGCGGGCGTCTCGTTGCTGACCGTCGTGATCGCCGCCGCGCGAGCGCTCAACATGCTTTGACGCCCCGAACGGGCGTTCGAAGATGAAAAGCCGCTCAGCCCGGGCCTCATCCACAGGCCGTGACGAGGCGGCGGAGAAAATCGCTCGACCAAAGGATGCGGGGTCCCGGGCTCCGGTACGCCCGTTCGCTATACTGCTAGGTGCTATGCAAAGGCTGCTCGCCGCTCTCGGTCTCTTGGGCCTGCTCTACGGATGTGGAGGCGCGGGCTATCTGCCGTATTCGCCGCACGCCCTGGACCCGCAGCAAATTCACACGCTGGTCAACGACGCATCGGCTCGCAGCCAGGTACCGCCGGGATTGATTCGCGCCGTGCTGATGGCCGAGTCGGCCGGAGACCCGTCCGCGCTCAGCGTCGCCGGCGCTCAAGGTTTGATGCAGATCATGCCGGCGACGGCGCGCTCGTGCGGCGTGAGCAATCCCTTCGATCCAAACGAAAACGTAGCTTGCGGCTCGTCCTATCTCAAGACGCTGCTCGATCGATATCACGGCAACGCAACGCTGGCCGTCGCCGCGTACAATGCCGGCCCCGGCGCGGTGGACCGTTACGGCGGCGTGCCGCCGTTCGCCGAAACGCAGGCCTACGTCGCGCGCGTGATTTCGGCATACCGCAGCTACTAGCCGATTCCGGGCCATGGCGACCCTGATCGAACGTCAGCCGTTACCGCAGCGGCGCGCCCTCGTGCCGCGCCTCCATATCCTCGACAAGTATCTGCTGGGAGAGATGATCGGGCCGTTCCTTTTTGCGTTCGGGGCGTTCCTGATCTTCTGGGCGCTGAACATCTTCATTCTCGCCGCCGACTACATCATCAACCAGCACGCGCCGTTCTTCTTGGCACTGCGTTTCGTGATCTTCCGGATCCCGCAGTCCATCCCGATGGCGTTCCCCTTCGCCTGCCTTTTTGCGACGCTGCTCGCGACCGGCCGCCTCATGGGAGACAACGAGATCCCGGCCATGCGGACCGCCGGTATCTCGATTTGGCGCATCGCACTGGCGCCGATGTTATTCGGCATCTTCATGTTTGCGGCCACGTATGCGATGAACGAATACATCGAGCCGACGTCGGTCGATCTTTCGACGCGCACGTTCTACCAAATCATTTACCACACCGATTCGCTTCCGGTCGAATCGCAGTTCTTTCGCAAGGATCCCGACACCGGCAACGTCTTCTACGTAACGCAAGTCGCGCCCGACAACCGGACGATGGAAGGGGTCGAGATCTTCAAACCCGGCCACGGAGGGCCTTGGGTCGAAACGCTGCAAGCCAAAACGGCGAACGTGGACGGCACGCAGCTGGACCTGCACGACGTCATCGACACGCGCTACAACCAAGAAGGCTTTATGTCGAGCCAGCAGCACGTGGACACCATCGCGATCGGGCTGCCGCTGGCGGAAACGGCAGCACAATTCATGAGCAGCCTAAACAGCGACCCGTGGACGATGAGCAGCAAGGCCTTGTCTACGCAAGTGCGCGCCATGCAGGCTCAAGGCTTGGGCGGAAGTGCGCTGGGAAGTCTGCAAATCAATCTTGCGAACCGGCTGGCTTGGCCGTTTGCCTGCGTCATCGGCGTCATCATCGCGCTGCCGCTCGCGATCCGTTTCGGAAGCCGCGGAAGGACGCTCGGCATCACGCTCGCGGTCGTCGCATTCTTTATTTATTTTATTTTAATGTCGATCGCGTCGGCATTCGGACGCAACGGTCAAATAGATCCTGTTCTCGCCGCTTGGCTGCCCAACGTCATCATGGGCATCACGGGTATCGTCTTGCTTTGGCGGGAAGACCGCTAACCTCGTGTTGTTGGGTTGGAATTGGCGTCGCGGCTCCGTCGCGATTGGGACCCTCCTTGCGTTCGTTTGCGGCATCGTAGCGGCGCAGGTAGCGGCAGCTTCGAGCGACGACGGAGAGCAAGCGCTCGCGCTCCTCAACGATAATACTTGCGGTTCGCGGGCAGCGCGTTCGCAGCCGGCGCGCTCGCAGAGCGCGCCGGCGCTCGTCGCGCAATTCGAAGAGCCGACGCCGGCGCCCAGCCCGTCGGCTTCCACGACGCCCGGACCGTACGCTACGCCGACTTTTCCTCCGCCGCCCGGCTTTGCAAAAACGCTCGTCGCGACGCCGAGGCCGCAAGGAAGCCCGTCGAGTACGCCGCCTCCGGTGCCCACGCCGACGCCCAATCCCGAGCAAGCCAACGCACCCGTCTTTCTGGTTCGCGGCGGCAGCACGCCGCCGCCGATCACGCCCGCCGGAGCGTTGCCGCCGTCTCCGACGCCGCAGCCGATCGGCGTCGCGACGCTCGCGCCGAATTACGTCGCCATCATTTCCGACACCGTCCAAGGCAACACCAACGACGGCAAGCCGGGCGACGCGATCGGAAACGTGCACATCTTCTACCAGCAAGAAGAAATCGTCGGCGACCGGGCACATTACGACGGCATCCGTACGGTCACCGTAACGGGGCATCCGTTCATCGTAGACCACGCACAAGATTCGGTTCTCACCGCCGATACGATCACGTTCGACGTGATCGATCAGACGGCCAAGATGGTCAACGCGAAGGGCGTAAGCTCGCAAGGCATCGAGAAGGGCCTAATCCACTACAAATCGGCAGACATGCACACCGATCCGGACGGCACCGCTCACGGCATCGACCCGTATCTGACGACCTGCGAAAACGCCCGGGCCGGATACCACATTACCGGCAAGAAAATGGACGTTATCCCCGGCGACAAGATCGTTATCTACAAAGCCATCCTGTGGCTGGGCGCGGCCGCCGTTTTCTACTTGCCCAAAGTCGTCATTCCGCTACGCACCGTTTCCGCCGAACGCCCGAAGACCAGTTATTTCCCGGACGTAGGCTACGACCAGTACGAAGGCTTTTGGGTAAAAACGAACATCAACTTCGGCAAGGATCAATATTATTACGGCTACTACATCGTCAACTATTTTACGAAGGTCGGCCTCGGCTTGGGGTACGTCGGCTTCTATTCGAAGAAGAACGGACGACGTTCGGCTTCGCTGAACTTTTACGGCATTCGCGACCGCCGGACCAGCACCACGACCTACAACTTTGCCGCAACGGAACAGGAAAATTTTTCGCAAACCCTCCGGTCGAATTTCGGGTTCACGTACCAGTCCAACTACGGATCGTTGACCAACGTGCCTCCCAACGAAAGCCTAAACGCGACGGTCATTCATCAGACGCAGAAATCGTCGCAAAATTACACGTTCTCGCACAGCTCGGTCGGCACGCAGTCCAGTGCCACGACCTTTGCGTTCTCCGACACGCAGCAGTTTAATCAAGCTCTTAGCGAAGCGCTCAACTTCAGCTTCTCGAGCAACCAATCCAGCTTCGGCGGCTTCAACGAATCGACGATTTCGTCGAACATCAACTCGCTGACGCATTTCACCACCAAAGGCGCCGATTATCAGCTCGTCTACAATAAGACGTACACGCAGACGCCGTTCGGAGACAACACCGTTCCCGAACTCCAAATTCGCCCATACGATTTTTTTCAGCACTTCATCTTTCCGCTGTCCGCGCAATTCACGATCGGACAATACAACGAGCCGAGCAACAGGCTTACGACGTCGCGCGCCGACCTGGCGTTCGTACTCGGCCCCGTGCTTGCGAAAGTATTCGGCAGCGACCTGCAAGCTTCGGCAAACGTGCAGCAATATGCGTACGGGACGGGCGACTTAAAGGCGTCGATCCAGCAAGTTTGGAGTTTGACGACGCCGATCAGCGACCACTTCGTCAACGCGATTACGTACAACGAAGCCAACTATAACGGGCCACCGTTCGTACCGTTTCAGTTCATGGACCAACAGCCGACGCAGAACGTCAAGAACGCGCAAGATCTGGTGCGGCTCTTCAACGGCGACACCTATGCGCTCGCGCTCGGCTTCGCGACGAACTTCGACGCGCTCGCGCAGCCCGTGAGCTACCAGCTTTCCCTGCGTCCGTCGCGAAGATCCGTCGTCTTGCTTAGCGGTGCGTTCGTTCCCGGACCGGGTGCCGGTTTCTACTCAACCAACGTGCAATTCGCAACGCCGTTCGGATACGAAACGCAGCTCCAGATGGCCACCGACGTCAACTGGAAAGCCCACTTTCAACTGCAGAACAAAGTGATCTACTACACCAAGACGATCGGCGAATGTTACCAGCTACAGGCGCTCTACAATCAGTCGCAGCAACTCGTAACCTTCTCGATCAACCTGCTGGCGCTTCCATCGCAGACCGCATCCTTCGCCCTAGGCCAAGGCGGCTCAATCGTCCCCCAAAGCTTTAATTTTTGACGGGCAGATGCACCGCGACACTAACGATTGCGGGATTAAGGGGGCTTTGCCCCCTTGAGCCGCGGAGTCGCGGCTCGGGGGGTGAACGGGGGGCCGTGCCGCCCCGTTTTTAAAGGGGGCCAACGGGGGGCCGTGCCGCCCCGTTCTTACGGGTTGTTGATGAATTCGACGCCGGTGATTTCGGCGGCCGGATCCGACGGGACGACGCCGATCGATGCGGTGACGACGTTGTCGAACGATTGGTCGGTCACTAGTTGCGGCGATTGAAAGGTCGTGTCCGTTCCGCCGCCGCTGCCCATCGAGTCGAGCGCATTTGGAGCGCCGGGCTGCGTGACGAAGGCGTTGAACGTCCAGTTCACTTGAGCCTGCGTGGTCGGGTAGGGAGCCGCCGACGGACTGGCGGTCGGCGACGGGCCACCCGTGGGCGTGGACGTCGGCGACGGAGTGGGGGACGGCGTCGAGGATCCGCCCGGGCCGGGGCTCGGCGTCACGTATCCGTAAAAGAGCGCACGCGCGAACGTGACCGAGAGCTGCGTACCCAGCCCGTTGCTATTCGGGTTAAACTGTAACTGCACGGGTGAGGGGTTGAGGTTCGCCAGAATCGGAACGTTGGTTCCGGCCTGGCGGATATATTGCACCGCCTGAATGCCCGCCGTATTGCCGCCGTTCGAGCCCGCGATCAACGCGAAGCTGTATCCTTGATAATTGGTTTGCAAGACGTTGCCGTAAGGCGTAACCCCGCTGCCCGACGTGTTGAAGACGAACACGTAGCGATAGGACGCAAAGTTGAACGGGCTCTGCACGTTGAACTTGACCGTCATGTATCCCGGCGAGCCGCCCCCGAAACCGGGCCGGTTGGGCGTGACTTGGCGGCCGCATGCGGACACGACCAGCGCGGTCACGAACACGAAGAGACTAAGTCTGCGGATCAAAGAGGACTCCCGTTGAATTCCACCACGCGTCTCCAGGCCTTTACGGTATCTGCGATCGGCGCTTTGGCGTTGGCAGCAACATTCCCCAAGGTCGGAGCCGTCTGGCTCGCGCCGCTGGGAGCAGCCGCGCTGTTCTGGGCGTGGCAAGGCTCATCCTTGAAACGCTCCGTTCTGCTCGGTTGGTTCGCGGGCGAGATTTTTTTCGCGATTACGTTCGCATGGTGGTCCTCCACGATCGTCCACTACGTCGGCGTTTTGGCCTATCTCGCGGTGCTGGCCGGGGCGGCGATCGAGGCCACCGCCTGGGCCCTGGCGGGGGTTCTCGTGTCGCTTGCTTATCGCAACCTGAAACCCGCGGTCGCGCCGCTGGCGGCAGCGGCGGCCTTTGCGTTTTGCGAATGGTTTCGATCGGTCGGGCTAATCGGTGCGCCGTTGGCGCAGCTCGGTTACACGCAAGCCGACACGCCGCTGCGCATTTTCGCGGCCTACGGCGGAACCTACGGCATCACGTTCGTCATCTGCTTGACCGGCGCGTATCTCGCCGACGCGGTGCGGCGCCGGCGCGTCGCGCCCTTGGCCGTAACCGTCGGCGCGCTGGCCGCCGCGTGGATCGCGTGTTGGGCTTGGTGGCCTGCGAAAACGCTCGCGCCCGCCACGATTCCCGTCGCGGCGATCCAAGGCAACGTCGCGCAATCCCTCAAATGGTCCCCGGCGGCGTTCGCGCTCGCGGTCGAGCGTTACATCGCCATGACGCACGAAGCCGCAGCCGGTCGTCCGGATCTCATCGTGTGGCCGGAAACCGTCATCACGACGGATCTTTCGCGCGACCCGGCTCTCGCGATGCGAATCTCTGCGTCGGCGCGCGACGCTCGCAGCACCGTCATCGCGGGCAGCCTCTACTCGCAAAACGGGGCTCTTTACAACGCACTCTATTTTTTCGCTCCCGACGGCGGCGTGACGATCTACCGGAAGCGCCAGCTCGTTCCGTTCGCCGAATCGTTTCCGGGACGCACGTTTTTGTGGTGGCTCCCGTACGTCGGCACGCTCGGAGGCGGCTTCGCGAGCGGCGACGTGGACGGGGTCTACACGACCACGGCGCTGCGCGTCGCGCCGCTCATTTGTTGGGAATCCGCGTTCAGCGACCTCGCGTTCCAGCAAGTCCGGCGCGGCGCCCAACTCTTCGTCGTGAGCACCGACGACGGATGGTTCGGAACCAGCGCGGGACCTTATCAACATGCCGAAATCGCGCGGCTGCGCGCGATCGAGTACGGAACCTACGTGGTGCGGGCCGCCGCGACCGGAATAAGCGGAATCATCGCGCCCGACGGGTCGTGGAGCACGCGAATCGGATTGGACCGGCAAGCCGTCGCCGTTGCGAACGTCGGACCGCCGGTCCGCACGCCGTTCGCAACCTTGGGTCCGACGTTCGTCGCGACGGTATTGGCAGCGATCTATGCGATCTGCTTGTTTTTTGGGCGCCGGCGTGAAGATCTCTAAGCGCACCTGGAGACGGATCGTCATCCTTCTGGCGGTCGCTCTCGGGATCTATCTCACGATCGGCATCATCCTGGCCGGCCGCGGGCTGCCGCCGGTTCCTCCATCGGTGGTGCCGGTCGATCTTCACGGCGGCCGCGTCCTGGGGCATCGCATCACGACGCGCTCTTGGTCGTTCGACTACGGGCGCGCGGAGCTTTCGGCCGACGGTTCTACGGGCGATATCGAAGACGTCAAGAACGGCGTCGTGTTTCGCGCCGGAAAGCCTTACCTATCCATTTCCGCGGAGCACATCAGCGTGAATACGGATTCGCTCGACTTCACGGCCATCGGCAAAGTGCACGTCGAGCGAATCGACGACCCCGGCCGCCGCTCGTTCGACACCGATCTCGTGACCTGGACGAACGCCACCAAGCTGCTGACGCTCAGCCATCCGAGCTACATTCACACCGCCGGTGGAACGTTACGAATCGACAAGATCGTCGTGGACTTCAACACGGACGAGATCCATCTCGGCAAGATCGGCGGAAAGATCGAAGTCAAGCACATGAAATAGGATCCCGTCCTGCGGGATCCTATCGTGCGTTTAGGACTGCTTCTCTTCGCGGCTCTTGGTCGCTTCCGCGATCAGGCTCTTGACTTTTTGGCCGCCCTTGTGGCCGATCTCTTCGTAGAAGTCGGCGCCATATTTTTCCTTGACGACACGACCGCCCTTTTGCCCGATCGTTTCGTAAAATTCGACGCCGTGACGATCGCGCGTCGCGGTGCCGCCCTTTCGGCCGATCTTCTCAAAAAACTCGGAACCGTAGCGCTCGCGGACGGCATCGCCACCTTTTTTCCCTGCTTCTCGCACCGACATCTCGCGACGCTCGCCTTTGTCGTTCGTATTCTTGTCTGTCATCGAATCTCCGAAACTGGGGAAGAGTGGAATGTCGCCTCAGTCTAGTGCACACTTCTTAGAGGGGCATGAGAGCAAGGTACCCGTTCGGCGGCGGGCTAAACGCCCGGCGAACGCTCCATCATCAAATTTTCATAAACGCCCTTCACGGCCGCGCGCAGATGTGCCAAATCCCCGTCGTTCTCGATCGCGTAGTCGGCTCGGCGGCGCGCCTCTCCGGGCGAAATCTGAGCCGCCATGCGCGCGCGCACGGCGGCTTCGTCGATGCGGTCGCGAGTCATCACGCGCGCGAGGCGCTCGCGATCCGGTGCGATGACGACGACGGTCTTGTCGACGAGGTCGGCATACCCCGTTTCGAACAAGAGCGGTACGACGTGGACGATCAGTTGGCCGGGGACGGCACGGGATTCGTGCTCGACCGCAAGCCGCCGCACGTGCGGATGCACGATCGCGTTAAGGTGCGCCCGCGCGGCCGGGTCGTCGAATACGATGCGCGCCAGTGCCGCACGATCCAGCGTCCCGGCGCGGATCACCGCGGGCCACTCGCGCGCGATCTGCATGAAAGCGTCGCCGCCTGGGGCGACGGCTTCCCGGGCCAGCAAGTCGGTGTCGATCACGAGCGCGCCGAGGTCGGCGAACGCCTGGGCGGCGACGCTTTTCCCGCTTCCGATGCCGCCGGTTAAACCTACGCGCATTGCGCCGCCCTTCTTGCGAAAAAGAAAGAGTCCCCACTCCGGCGGAGCGAGGACCCTCTGTGCGAGACGGATCCCCGCGCTTATTCGATCGTGGCTTCCACGGCCGGAGGCGCCGGCGGCTCTTCCGCGAGCGCGGCTTCGGGTGCGGCTTGCGCCGGCTGGTCCGCGCCCGTCTCCGGAGCGGGTGCCGTCACGGGGGCCGGCAGCTCGAGCTCGGCGTAGCGTTCGATTTCCTCTGGCGCAACGTCGGCGACGTGCTGGATGGACGCGGTGATGCGGCGCGTCGCGTTGTTGATCGTAAGCAGCGTTACTTCGACGGCCTGACCGGGCGTAAACTGAGCCGCGGCGTCGAACTCGCCCTTGGGAACCATCGCCAAGATACCCGGCACGATTTCGACGAGCAGGTAGTTGGGCGTAATCTTGACGATCTGCGCGTTTAACTTATTAGCTTCGAACAGTTTGTCGACGTGCTCGTCCCACGGATCCGGCAGCGCGTGCTTGAGGGACAGGCTGACCTTCTTGGCTTCCGGATCGAACTTCATGATCTCGACCTGGACGACGTCGCCGATCTTGGCTACTTCGGACGGATGCTTGATGCGCGCGTACGACAGACTCGCTGTTGTGAATGAGCCCATCGATGCCGCCGAGGTCGACGAACGCACCGAAGTCCGCCAACCGAACGACGACGCCTTCGCGAATCTGGCCGATCTCCAGCGTGTCGAGCAACTCTTGCTTCTTGGCTTGCAGCTCTTCCTCGAGCACGAGGCGCTGGGACAGCACCACGCGATGGCGCTTGTGATCGAGGTCGATGACCTTCAGACGCAGGTGCTGCCCCACCAACTCGTCGAGATTGCCGACCGGTTGGCGACGAATTTGCGAGGCCGGAACGAAGCCGCGCATACCGAGGTCGACGAGAACGCCGCCTTTGACGACCTGCGTGACGGTCGCCTCGATGACTTCGTCGTGCTCGTGCGCTTCGATGACTTTTTCCCAGGTCTTGAGCGCGCGCGCGCGGCGTTCCGACAAGAACAGCGTTCCGTCGAGCTCGTCGATGCGGTGCACCATCACCTCGAGGGTGTCGCCCACCTTGAGCAGTTTGTGGTCGATTGCAAGCGAGAGCTCGCGGAAGGGGAGCACGCCTTCGGACTTGCCGCCGACGTCGACGAGCAGTTCGTCCTTGTCTTTCTGGACGATCATGCCCGTGAGGACTTGGCCCTCGTCGAGAACTTTGAGCGATTCCTCGTAGAGGCGCTGCTCGAGCGCGAGTTGGTCCTCTTCTTCGAATTGGACGGGGGCGATTTCTGTCGTAGAGATGTTATGGTTCCTACCTTACATATTTGATTTTTTTGCGAACGCTACCGCTGGCACGTTCGGCACCACCAGGTACCGCGTTGCGCGAGGACGGTCCGAACGATCGGCTTGCCGCATCGCGCGCAGGGGAGGCCGAGTCTTCCGTAGACCGAGAGCGCGTTTTGAAATCCGCCCTCAAGGCCCGCGGCATCCACGTAATCGTCAACGCTCGTCCCGCGCATCTGAGTCGCGCGCTCCAGAACGTCCACGATTGCGACGTACAACCGGCCGATCGCTGCTTCGTTCAACGCCTTCGCGGGCCGGCTGGGACGTATCCGAGCCTCCCATAGCGCCTCGCAGGCATAGATGTTGCCGATGCCGGCAATGCGCCGCTGGTCCAGGAGAAATGCCTTGACCGGCGTCGTCCGCCCCGACAGCATAGCCGCAAAGCCTTGTTGTGTAAAGCCTGAGGAGAGGGGCTCGACGCCGAGGTCCCGGTCCCACGGCTCGCCGGGCTCGACCAGGCGCATCCGCCCGAAGGTCCGTACGTCGGCGAAACTGAGGCGCGCGCCATCGTCAAAGCGGAGGCTGATGTGGGTCCCCGCGTAGTCGCGCTCGCGGGGCCGCTGGACCACCAAACGCCCCGTCATCCGCAGGCTGGTAACCAGGCTGCGGCCGGAGCCCAGTGCGATGACCGCATACTTCCCGCGCCGCGTCACCCCGGCGATACGTTCGCCGCGCAGTGCCCGGGCGAAGTTCACGCCAGGCGGCGCCTGCGCCATCTTGGGCAGGCCCACGCGTACCGAAGCGACGGTCTTTCCGACGATGGTGTTGGCCAGACCGCGAGCGATGGTCTCGACTTCGGGCAGCTCGGGCAACTTCTCGGCTCTAGCCGCGCTGCGACGTGACGTCGGGGAGTTTGGTCCCCGGCACGATTCCGTCGGTTGCGGCCTCTCCGGCGGGCAGCTCGATGACGTAGCGCGCGTTGCCGGCTTCGAGCGGGATCCGCCCATCCGGAAGCGACGGCGCCACCGTCGGAACGCGCGCGAATACCTTACGTACGGTCCCGTCGCCGGCGATAAAGATCATGTCGAGCGGAACGAGCGTGTCCTTCATCCAGAAATCCACCGGCCCGTCGGCATCGAAGACGAACAGCATGCCGGTGTTTGCCGGAAGTACGCTGCGATCCATCAATCCGCGTTCGCGTTGCGACTGCGTGACTGCAACTTCCAGATGCAGCGTCGCGAGCGGCGCGCGCACGACGATGGCCGGAGGCGCCGGAGGCAGCGGCGGCGGCGAGTCAATCGGCATCGTCGAACGTCTCCACGTCGTACCAGTTCCGGCCGGACTTCAACGTGACTTCGAGTGGAACGGAAATCTCGATGGCGCCCTCCATGCTCGCGCGCACGATCCGGGCCGTTTGCGCCAAATCGGATGCCGCGACTTCGAAGATCAACTCGTCGTGAATTTGCAGGAGCATCGTCGCGTCCACCCCAGCTTTGCCGAGCGCGCGATCCACTTCGACCATCGCGAGCTTCATGAGGTCCGCCGCACTACCTTGCAACGGAGCGTTGGTCGCTTCGCGTTCCGCAGCAGAGCGCATTGCGTAATTGGACGACGCCAGCGACGGCATGTAACGGCGCCGGCCCAGAAGCGTCGAGACGTATCCGTCGGTGCGCCCCCGCTCGAGCGTACGCTCGATATACTCGCGGATCGACGGGAAACGTGCGAAATACGCGGACGTAATTTCCTTGGCTTGGGAACGGTCGATCTCCAGCCGCTGCGCCAAGCCGAAATCCGACATGCCGTAGAGCAGTCCGAAATTGACGCTCTTGGCCAGGCGGCGCTGATTGTCGTCCACGGCGGTCCCGGACGGAACGGCGAAGATTTGCCGCGCGGTAAAGTCGTGTATGTCTTGCCCCTCGTGGAACGCTCGCCGCATCGCCTCGTCTCCGGACATGTGCGCCATGATGCGAAGCTCGATCTGGCTGTAATCCGCGGCCAACAACGCGTAGTCGCCGCTCTTCGCTACGAACGCGCGTCGAATGCGACGGCCGAGTTCGCCGCGCACCGGCACGTTCTGCAGGTTCGGACTGGTAGACGAGAGGCGCCCCGTGGCGGTTGCCGTCTGGTTGAACACGGTCCGCAGCCGTCCGTCGGCCGGGTCGATCAGCTGCGGGATAACGTCCACGTATGTATTCTTGAGCTTCGTCACCTCTCGCCATTCCAACACCACCGAACAAATCGGATATTCGCGGGCTAGCGCATGCAAGACGTCCGCCCCGGTCGACCACCCCGTTTTGTTCTTCTTGCCCCCCGGAATCTGAAGTTTCTCGAACAGCACCGCGCCCAGTTGCTGAGGCGAACCGATGTTGAACGTTTCGCCCGAGAAATCGTAGATGCGTTGCTGCAAACGCGCCGCCGCCTCGTCGATTTCGCGCGATAGCACGACGAGCTCGGACGGATCGATCGCCACGCCCGCCGCCTCCATCTTCGCTAGGATCGGAGCGAGCGGAACCTCCACCCCGGAGTAGAGGGAGATTTGGCCGCGCTCTTCCAATCTCGCGCGCATCTCCGGAATCATCCGCAGCGCGCCGTCGGCGTACGCCGCCGCGTCGTCGGCGAGCGCCCCATCCAGAAAGGCCGACGCCGCATCGCCGGCGCGCGCGAAATTGCGAGCGGCGGTATCGAGGAGATGCGCCGCGATCATGGGATCGTCCGAAAACGGACCGGCCGCGATGCCGTGCGCGTGGAGCGCGCGCGCCACGTTCTTTGCGTCGTACGCGACGACGTCCCGGCGATCCGCCAGCGCCCGCGTCAAGCCCTCGCGTACGGGGTCGTGAGCCAGCGCGGCCAGCGGCAGCGAGATCCCGGTGCCGGCCGCGCCGCTCACGCCTAGTTCGTCGCCGCGCAACGCCAGGCCGAGCGGGGCACGAGCCGCGAGCTCCGCCAGCGCGGTGCCCAGGCGCGCGAACTCCGGCGGATCGACCGCGGCCGAAAAGGAGCGGTAGTCGCCAGCGAGCGCGCGCGCTTCTTCGAAGAGCGGTGCGTCCACGGGCGCGGACAGTTTGGCCAGCAGAGTCTTGAATTCCAGATCGCCGTACAGCGCATAGAGCGCATCGTTACCCGGCGCGTGATAAAGGCTCGCGTCCCAATCGAGCGGCACGTTCAGGTCGCGCCGAACCACGGAAACGTCGCGGCAAACCTGGGCCTGCAGGCCGTACCGTTCGATGAGTCCGCGCAGCTTTTCCGATCCGGCGAGGGTGGGATCGGCGACCAACGCGTCGAGCGATCCGGCCGATTTGATCAATTTAACGGCCGTCTTTTCGCCCACGCCCGGAATGCCGGGAAGATTGTCGGACGGGTCGCCCTTAAGGCCCCGATAATCCGGAAGTTGCGAGGGTTGCAGCTCGAAACGCTCGTAGACCGCCGCCGGATCGTAGCGACCCAATTCGGTGATACCGCGCTTCGTGGTCAGTATCGTCGTGTGCTCGTCGGCGATTTGCAGCAAATCGAGATCGCCCGTCACGACGACCGTCTCGGCCCCGGCCTCGGCGGCCTGATGCGCCAGCGTGGCGATAACGTCGTCGGCCTCCTGCCCCTCGATTTCGGCGACGGGGATGCCGTACGTCTCCAGAATCCGGCGCACCAGCGCGAACTGCCCGCGCAAATCCTCCGGCATGGCCTCTCGTTGCGCTTTGTATTCCTTATACAGCGCCACGCGTTCGGCCGGCATTCCCTTATCGAAGGCGGCGATCGCGTGCGTCGGCCGCTCGTCTGCGATCAACTTGTTCAGCATCATCGCGAAGCCGTACGCGGCATTGATCGGAACGCCGGCGCGAGTGGTCAGCGGAGGAAGCGCAAAAAACGCGCGATAAACCAATCCGTACGTGTCGAGCAGCATCAGCTTCGGCATAACGCTTACTGTACCACGATCACCGCGGAAGACGCGGTGACGCGACCGTCGTCGGAGATCTTCAATACCGATAGCGTATAGCGTCCGCGTTCTTGCGGCATTTGAACCGGGATGGTGGTTCCGGTGACGCGCGCGACGTTCCACGAAACGGCTTGGGTTGCGGCTTGCGCGATGGCCAAATCCTGCGGCGCCGCAGTCCGGGCGACGAACCCGATCACCTGCGCGTGATTTCCGGTCGAGTCCACCCACGGATGCCACGTTACGCCCGCAGGAGCGCTATTCTGCGTCGTAGCCAGACCGACGTCGAGCAGGCCGGGCGCCGAGTCGAAGAGCGCGCTCCCCGACGGATCTCCGCGCGAGAGACGAACGACGGCGGTTCCCGGACCCGGTTGCTGATCGCGAAGCGTCACCGTCGTGGCTTCGCCGGGCGAGAACGAGGACGGAACCGAGGCGAGCGCCACGAACGCCGGCCGCCCGGGCGCGTCGAGCACCAGCGGCGACGCATTCCATTCGATCGAACCGTCTCGTACGAACGCCGCCGACGCCCGCAGCGCGCCGACCGAATTGCGGACGCGCAGATTCGCGGTTGCGCGACCGCCCGCCACAGGGGCGACGCCGGCCGAAACGTCCAGCGCGCTATCCAGCGTCAGCAACGCATCGCCTTCCGCGCCATCGAGCGACGCGTCAACGCGCGCTCCGTCGCCGCTGTGGTACGTACCGCGGTCGAGTGCGATGCGAACGTTCGGGCTGCCCGCACCCGACGGATCGAAGGCCGCTTGTGCGATCACCGAGACCTGTGCGGCGTCGGTTGCGCGTTGTCCGTCCGCCGTGGTCAGCCGCGCGAAGACCAAGTTGGTGCCGAGTTGTGCGGATGAAAACGAACCGCGCGCGTGCCCGGATCCGTCCAGCTTAAGTTGCTGCTGCTGAACCGATTGACCGTGGACGAGCTGCACCGTCACCGCACCGCCCGCCACCGGCTTTCCGTCTTCCATCGAGTTCGCGTATACGTCGAACCCTAGTGGCGTCCCGACCGTCTGCTCGTCGGAATCCACGCGCACCAGCACGGCCGCGCGCGCCGTCGGCACGACGATTCGCGTGTTGGCGGTGGCACCCCCCGAAGAAACGACGACGCCGTACGTGGACGCGAGGTCGTCGGTGGGATGGGCGATCGCCACAACCGCGCGGCCGTCGTCACCGGTCCGCACCGTCGTATCCAACCACTTGGCCGTCGCCCACGCGACGCCGTCGGGCGCGCCGTTGACGTAAACGTGCGGCGAGCGTACGACGGTGACGCGCACGTCGCGGTTTCCTTGAGAAGAGTGAATTTCGAGCTGCACGTCGCGATACGGATCGCACGACCCGCCGCACTGCGCCGCTACCGAGAGCGAAAGACCGCCCGCGTTGGCATCGACGTGAACGGTGGCTCCGCCGATGCCGCCGCCGGTTTGCGCGAGCACGGCGTAGTCCCCGGCGGCCGCGCCGTCCGGGACCGGAATTTGCGCGACGAACGCGCCGGCTTGATCGAGGGGCACGTTTTGCTGGCCGATCGCGGCCGCCCCCAATCGCATCGTTACGTTCGCCGTTCCGCTCGCCGGACGCAGCACGTTTCCGCTGCGAACCCGCGCAAACCCGACGACCCGGATCGTTTCGCCGGCATGCACGACGGCCGAATCGGTCCGGACGCCGACTACCACGTTCGAGACGGGCGCCTGCGGCAACAGGCTCAAGAACGCGTAGCTTGGGCCCCACTGCGCCAGCGCGAAGACCGGGCGCGAACGCTCGGTCCATTCGACGATCCCGCGGCGGTCCGTCGTGCGCTCGTCAAAATGCGCTCCGACCACCAGCTGCACGCGCATACCGGGAATCGCTCGGCCGGTTCCCAGGTCGGCCCCGTAGAGTAGCAGCTCCGATGCCGTACCTTTCGCAAAGAGGCCAACGCGAGTGCGATTGATCCACACTTGCTCGCCCACGCTACCCCGTCGCGCCTCGACCACGAAAAATCCCTCGCGGTTGCCCAGGCGCACGTCGATGGTGTTGGATTGAAATTGATACCCGCCCGGCGGTACGTACGAAAAGCGCGCGACGGCGCGCCGGCCGCGCGTATCGATCGCGCGCGCGCGCTCGTTGGATCCCGCGGAAAGCACCTCGGCCGGATCGACTTGATAGACGGACAGAGCAACCGGAGCGCTGGAGTACGTATCCAGGCGAATCGAGGTCGGCTTCCACGGGACGCTCGAATCACCGGCGAAGAGCGCAAAGTACGCGTCGAGCTTGTGGAGATCGACGATCGGCCGCTCGGCCGACGCCGTTGCCGGACACATTGCAAACCAAAGCAGCACCACTGCTACGAATCGTCGGACATCCATGGGTGGCACGGGCTTCGACGAAGATTGCGGGCGCGGCCTGCGGTCGCCGGACTCGCGGCCGGGCAGGGCACTTTCAAGGCCTCGCGTAAGCTGGGAGCGTGGACGAAACCGACTCGCAGGGGAACTTTACCGCTACCCCTTGCCGTTTCTGCGGTTGCGACGACGGAGGCCCTGCCGCTGCGGCGGACGAGAAGCGCCACCTTCAGGTCGTCGTTGCCTGCGGCAAGTGCGGGCACCCCTTCGTGGCACTCTCGCGCAACTAAGGAACCCCCGAACTCTAACAGGACGCTATGAACGACGCCCACCCACGCCTTCGAGCCGCGGCGCTCGCGACGATGTTTTTACTTGGCACCGGCTCCGCGCTCGCCGCGGCGACGCCTAGGCCCGCGCACCCCACGCCGCCGTACCCGACCACGAAGCTGCACACCGAATTTCTGGTCGAGGTAAACAAGCAAGGCCAAGTCGTGCGCGTGAAGTCCGGCAAGTCGTGCAGCAATCTCATGTTCAACGCGCAGACCTACGGTAACGTCTTGCAGATGTGGATTCGCCATCCCGACGGCACCGCCGAAGTTGGGATGTATCGCGTCACCTACGACTACGATCCGTCCAGCCACAAGGTGATGCGTTCGGTCGCGCTGGTTCAAGCCGGCGGCAACTGGGCCAACCAAGAAGGCGCCGCCAACGAGATGATGGACATCGCGACGCGCGAGGCCAAGAAAGGCGCCCCGGCAGCAACGCCGACGCCGAAGCTGCCGGCCCTCAACCAGATCATCAACGTCCCACCCGCGGCGTCCGCTTCGCAGCATCCGCGGTAATCCGTGGCGCGCCGCCGTCACCGACCGTTGCCGCGCGTTTTGTTTAACGATGAAGTCGCCGACCGCTCGCGCAGCTGCACGTCGAAAGACGGCTACGAGTCGGAGGCACACGCCCGGGCGGTCGCGGCGATGAACGGCATGACCCTCTCCGTATACGCCTGCAAATACTGCGACCTCTGGCACCTTACGCGACGGCGCGGAGCCATCGGTGACGATCCGCCGGCGACGAGATAGCGGTGCGATTCGTTAGTTTCCGCGTTCCCGGCGACGCGCGCGAGCGCCCCGGCACGCTCGAAGGAAAGACGGTGCGCGCGATCGATTGCGAATCGTTGCGCGCCTACGTCGCGCTGGAGCCGAGCGCTCGAGCGAGCCGCGCGACCGGCGAACGGTTCGCGCTCGAGTCGATCGAACTCGTCGCGCCGATCCGGCCGGCCCGCAACGTGTTCTGCGTCGGGCGCAACTACCTGGAACACGCAAAGGAAGGCGCTCGCGCGTCCGGACGCGAGCTCAAACTGCCGGACGTGCCGACCTTCTTCACCAAGGCTCCGCAGGCAATCGTCGGACCCGAGGCAACCGTCCATTTTGCTTCCCGCGTCTCCCGGGAGTACGACTACGAGGCCGAACTCGCGGTCGTGATCGGAACGCGTTGCAAGGACGTCCGCGAGCGGGACGCCGCCGGCGTCGTCTTCGGCTATACGTGTTTGAACGATCTCACGGCGCGCGATCTCCAGCGCGCGCACCTGCAGTGGTTCAAAGGAAAGAGCTTGGACGAGAGCTGCCCGATCGGGCCATGGATAGCGGACGGCCGTGAAATCGACGACGCGCAGTCGCTGGCAATCGGACTGCGTCTCAACGGCGTCGCGATGCAGAGCAGCAACACGTCACAGATGATCTTCCCGATCGCCAGGCTGATCGCGGAGTTGAGCAAAGGCATGACCCTGGAGCCAGGTGACGTCATCGCGACGGGAACGCCCGACGGCGTCGGCTTCGCGCGGACGCCCCCACGTTTCTTGCAAAACGGCGACGTCGTGGAAGTCGAGATCGAACGCATCGGCAGGCTGCGCAACGTAATCGCGATTTCATAACAGGAGGCGCCCGAACCGCGCGGAACGCCGCCCTTCATGATTTTGGCCGTTCCCCGCGAGGACGCTTCTGACGAGCGCCGTGTTGCCTTCGTACCGGAAACCGTTTCGCGTCTTACGAAAAGCGGCGTTACCGTGCGCGTTCAGCGTGGCGCCGGAACGCAAGCTGCCTTTCCCGACGAGCTCTACGAGAAGGCCGGCGCAACGCTCGTATCCGATTCCGCCGAACTGGCGCGCGACGCCGATGCGGTGGCGACCGTCGGCCGTCCGGGCGACGCGCTGCTCTCGGCGCTGCGGCCGGGTGCCGTCGTCGTCGGCTTCCTCAACCCGCTAGGCGACCCCGAGTACGCGAAGCGGCTTGCGGGCGCCGGCGTGACCGCGCTGGCGGTCGAGTTGATTCCACGCATCACGCGCGCGCAGTCGATGGACGCGCTTTCATCGCAGAGCAATATCGCGGGATACAAAGCGGTGCTGCTCGCCGCAGCGGCGCTGCCGAAGTTTTTTCCGATGCTCACAACCGCCGCCGGAACGATCCCACCGGCGAAAGCACTCGTTCTCGGCGCCGGCGTGGCAGGGTTACAAGCGATCGCGACGGCCCGCCGGCTCGGCGCCGTCGTCAGCGGATACGACGTGCGGGCCGTCGTCAAGGAGCAAGTGCAATCGCTGGGCGCTACGTTTCTCGAGTTCGATCTTGGAGCGGATGCCGAAGCCGCCGGCGGCTACGCAAAAGAGTTGACGCCCGAGCAGCAAGAGCGCCAGCGCGTGTGGATGGTCGAGCAAATCGGTAAGAACGACGTCGTGATCACCACCGCGCTCGTGCCCGGACGCCGCGCGCCGGTGCTCGTGAGCGAAGATGCCGTGGCCGCGATGAAACCGGGCAGCGTGATCGTGGACCTCGCGGCGGAAGCGGGCGGGAACTGCGCGCTGACCGTCCCGGGCGAAACGATCGTGTCCCCGAACGGCGTCACGATCGTCGGAACGACGAACCTCGCGGGAACCATGCCATATCACGCCAGCCAGTTGTACTCGCGCAACCTGTTCGCGTTGCTCTCGCCGATGGTGAAGGATGGGGTACTCGTGCTCGATCCCGAGGACGAGGTCGTGCGCGGGAGCTGCATCGTCCGCGACGGCAACGTTCTCTTAGGAGGAAGCACCCCGTGACGGAGGTCGACCAACTTCTCAGCCTGCTGACGGTTTTCGTGCTGGCGATCTTCGTAGGATTCGAAGTCGTTTCGAAGGTTCCGACGACGCTACACACGCCGCTGATGTCGGCCACCAACGCAATCCACGGTGTCGTTCTCGTCGGCGCGATCATCGTGGTCGCCGACGTTTTCGTGAAAAGTGGTTCGCCGGTACTCACGGTGCTCGGCATCTTGGCAGTGACGTTCGGCGCGATCAACGTCTTCGGCGGGTTTGCCGTCACCGAGCGAATGCTGCAGATGTTCCGCCGCAAGGAAGGGCCGGGCAAGTGAGCGTCGCCATCGCGCTGGCCGATCTCGTCGCGATCGCGCTATTCATTCTCGGGCTTCACTTCCTCAACTCCCCGCCGACCGCTCGGCTGGGTAATCGTTTGGCCGCCCTCGGCATGCTGATCGCATTGATCGGCGTCGTCGTGCAGACGACCGGAATCGGCTGGTGGGCGATCGCGATCGGCGTTGCGATCGGCGGCGCTATCGGCGTCGTGGCCGCGCTCAAAGTCAAGATGACGGCGATGCCGCAGATGGTGGCCCTCTACAACGGCGCCGGCGGCGGCGCCGCCGCGCTAATCTCGTCCATCGAATTTGCCGTCCGGTACGGCGACCCGCTCAATCCGGTCGTTTCGGTTTCCCTGATCCTATCGGGCATCATCGGCGCCGTGAGTTTGGCCGGGTCGATCGTGGCGTTCCTTAAGTTGCAGGAGCTCATGACGGGACGCCCGGTCACGTATCCCGGCCAGCAATTCGTCAATGCGATCCTACTAGTCGCGCTGTTCGGCATTGCGTTCTGGTTCGTCGCCTCGGCCGGAACGCTGCCGTTGTGGGCGTTCGGCGCGCTGATGGCCGGAGCGCTCGCCCTCGGCGTCTTGTTCGTGATGCCGATCGGCGGCGCCGACATGCCCGTGGTCATCTCGCTGCTCAATTCGTTCACCGGCCTCGCGGTCGCGATCACCGGGTTCGAACTCAACAGCACCCTGCTCATCATCTGCGGCGCGCTGGTCGGCGCGAGCGGCACGCTCCTGACGGTGTTGATGAGCAAAGCCATGAACCGTCCCCTCACCAACGTGCTCTTCGGCGCGTTCGGGTCGGCGGGCGGCTCGGAACCGGCGGCCGGAAGCGGCGGTCCGCAGCAAATTCGCAGCGCCACGCCCGACGACGTCGCGGTGATGCTGGCGTACGCGAACAAGGTCGTCTTCGTCCCGGGCTACGGCATGGCCGTCGCGCAAGCGCAGCACAGCGTCAAAGCGCTGGCCGACCAACTCGAAAAGCGCGGCGTACAGACGCTCTACGCCATTCATCCGGTGGCCGGCCGCATGCCCGGTCACATGAACGTCCTGCTCGCCGAAGCGAACGTGCCGTACGAAAGCTGCTCGATATGGACGACGTGAATCCCAAATTCCCCACCACGGACGTGGCGCTGGTCATCGGCGCCAACGACGTTACGAATCCGGCGGCGCGAAGCGTGAAGAGCTCGCCCATCTACGGCATGCCGATTCTCGACGTCGACAAAGCTGCCAACGTCGTCGTGCTCAAGCGTTCGATGCGCTCGGGCTTCGCCGGTATCGAAAACCCGCTCTACGAAACGCCCAACACATCGATGCTGTTCGGCGACGCGAAGGCTTCGGTCGACGCACTCACCTCGGCCGTCAAAGCGCTATAGGAGAGCTTCACCCATGATCGTCCGGGCAGGCATTTGTTACGATGGGTCGCTCGATAAACCAAGGCACAACGTCGACCTCGTCATCGAAGGGACGCGCCTTCGCGAGATCCGTAACGCAGCCGAAGGCGGCGACTTCGATCTGGCCGCCGAGTGCGTCACGCCGGGTTTGGTGAACGCACACGTTCATCTCGAGATGACCGGCGAGACCGATACCATGAACGCGGTGCGGGCGCTCACGCCGAATCAACGCGTGATCCACGCGGTCGAGAACGCGCGCAAGACGCTGCAGGCAGGCGTGACGTCGGTGCGCGACGTCGGCTGCACGAATTCGGTAGCCATGGACGTTCGCGACGCGATCGCCGCCGGCCGCATTCCGGGCCCGCGAATGCGGGCGGCCGGCTCGGTCATCTGCATGACCGGCGGACACGGCTGGTTTGCCGGCCGCATGGTGGATAGTCCGTACGAGGCGCGAAAAGCCGTTCGCGAGCAGCTCTTCGACGGCGCGGACTGCATCAAAGTGATCGCCACCGGCGGCGTGCTGACCAAGGGCGCGGTCCCCGGAAACGCACAGCTGCTGCCCGACGAGCTCGAGTCGGCAATTTCCGAAGCACACCGCCACGGACTTCGCGTCGCCGCGCACGCGATCGGGACCGAAGGCATCAAGAACGCGCTTCGTGCCGGCATCGATTCGATCGAGCACGGCCACATGCTCGACGACGAAGCGATCGAACTCTTCAAAAAGCGCGACGTCTTTCTCGTGCCGACGCTGTCCGCGCCGGCCTGCATTCTCGAGCACGCCGCCGACGGCGGCATGCCGGCCTACGTACGCGAGAAAGCCGCGCACGTGAACGAGGCGCTCCTGCGCAATATCAAGCGTGCGTTCGACGCGGGCGTGAAGATCGCCGGCGGATCGGACGCAGGCACGCCTTTTAACCTTCACGAGGACTACGCGCACGAAGTGGAGCTGATGCACACGCTGGTCGGGATGACACCCCAGCAAGCGCTGCACGCCGCGACGGCGGTCGCCTCAGATCTTCTCGGCCTGCAGCGCGGCATTCTGGCAGAAGGCGAACCGGCCGATCTGCTGCTGCTCACCACAGATGCCGGCAAAGACCCTCGCGCTTTCCGCAACGTCAGCGCGGTCGTCAAAGACGGTTCGCCGGTCGCGCGTTAACGGCGAAGCGACCAGACGCCCGCGTTCCAGGTCGGGAGAAATGCGTTGGGCGAGAAACCGTCTAAGCGCCGCCCGTACGCGTAGACGTAGTCGGCGTTGAAGAGGTACATGACCGGGACGTCGCGCGCGGCGATGCGGCCGATACGGCCGTAAAGAGTCCTGCGTTCGGCCTGCGAGGTAGAGGCCAGGGCTCGACGCTCGAGCGCGTCCACTGCCGGATCGCACCAGCGCATGTAATTCTCGGAGCCGCCGCACGCGAGGATCGCGGAGTCGTCGGGATCGGCGCCCATCGTCCATGGGACGTAGGCCAGATCGAAATTGCCCGCTGCCAGCACGCCCGTGCGCGGGAGGAATAGCTGCGCGTTGCTCACGCTTTTGATCGTGGCCTCGATTCCGCGGTCGGTGAGTTCGCGTTGAACGAACGCGGCCACGCGCACGCCCGTCATGGACTCGGGGAACGCAACGTACACCAAGCGCAGCGGCATGCCGTTCTTGCGGCGCGTGCCGTCCGGCCCGCGCGTCCATCCCGCCGCGTCGAGCAGCGCGTCGGCGGCCTTCGGGTCGAACGCCGGTTGACGGATCGCCGGATCGTACGCCCACGAAAATTGCGGCTGAATCACGTTGGTCACCGGATAGGCTCCCAGCGTGATCTTCGACGAGATTGCAGCGCGATCGACGCTCATGGCGAGCGCGCGGCGCACGCGAACGTCCGCAAGCGGACCGCGCGCCGCGTTGAGAGCAAGTCCTGCGACGACGGCGGTCGGGACCGAGATGAACTGCAGATCCGGCTGGGCCTGCAGCGACGCGCGCTGCACCGGCGCGATGAGATTCCAATCCAATGCGCCGGATCGCAGCATCAACAGATTCGTGGAAGGGTCGGGCACGATGCGAACGTCGAGCGCGCCAATCCTCGGCGCACCGCGCCAGTAGCGCGCGTTCGCCACGAAACGCAAGCCGTCACCGCGGTGCCACCACGCGAACCGGTACGGACCGTCGCCCACGTCGGGCGCGGCGTTAAAAGCGGCACGCTCGAGGGGTGCTTCGTGCCGTAGCACGTGCGCCGGAAGCACGAACTGCGGGACGGCTCCGTAAGAAAAATACGTGACGGCCGCCGGCGCCCACGCCCGTCTTAAGTGAAAGACGACCGTGCGCGCGTCACCGGCGACGGCCCGGTCGATGAGGTCGTAGCCGGCATGCGATCGCACCGGATTGTCGGGATCGAGGATCGCGTGCAAAGTGAACAGCACGTCGTCGCTGCTAACGGGCGTTCCGTCGCTCCAGCGCACGCCGGGACGGAGACGAAAGACGATCGTCCGGCCATCGGCCGAGAGGTCGCCGTTCGCGACGCTCGGTATCCGGGCGAGCAGCGCCGGCTGCGGCCGGCCGCGGGCGTCCAGATCGACGAAGGGCTCGAACAGGAGCCTGGCCAGCTGCAACTCCACCGACGACGCATCGGGATGGAGAAACAACGGGTTGAGCGTCGTAGGGTCGGCGGCTACGTCGAAGCGCAGCGTGTTGGGGGCCGGGGGCGGATGCCCGCAACCGCCGAGAACGCCCAAGGCCAGGACCAGCCCGGCCGCCGTCCGCGACCACCTAGGGCTCAAGTTAGCCCTTGCCCACTTGCGCCGAACGAATCAGTGGTGGTATAGTCAGTCTGCCGAACAATACCTCGGTGAAATCTTAATTTTGGCGAATAATGGTAATAGCAACCGACGACCTTGACGACCTCGACCTCCAACTGCTCGACGCGCTCCAGAGCAACGCGCGCTCGACGTTTGCCGAGCTCGGTTCTCTGGTCGGACTCAAGGCCCCCGCGGTCCACGACCGCGTCAAGCGGCTCGAACAGCGCGGACTCATTCGCGGCTACTCGGCTTTGCTCGACGGCAAACGGCTCGGACTCGAACTAGTCGCGTTCATCAGTTGCTTTACGGCGCCCGATTGTAATTACGATTCTTTCGTGGCCGCGCTCGCCGGTCTGCCGGAGGTGTGCGAAGTCCATTCGGTGGCGGGCGAAGAAACGTTCGTCTGCAAAGTAATGACGCGCTCCACCCAGCATCTCGACGAATTACTCGGCCGGCTGAAGTCGCTGCCCGGGATGGCGCGCACGAAGACGACGATCGTGCTTTCGACCCCGTTCGAGCGCGGAGGCATCGCCGTAACGTCATGAGCACCGCAACCAGGCAGAGCCACCCTTTCGGAACGCATCGCGTCATCCACCCGCCCGGCTCGACGCCGCAGAGCGCGTGGAAAATCGACAACACGCCGGTCGCGCGCGAGAACGAGATTCTGTGCGAAGTCGAGACGTTGAACATCGACTCCGCCTCGTTCAAGCAGATTTCGGACGAATGCGGCGGCGACGCGGCCAAGATCTCCGAGCACATCCGCGCCATCGTTCGCGAACGCGGCAAGCAGCACAATCCGGTGACCGGCAGCGGCGGCATGTTCATCGGCCGCGTGGCGGAAATCGGCACCGCGCTACGCGGAAAGATCGATTTGGAGGCGGGCGACCGCATCGCATCGCTCGTTTCGCTCTCGCTAACGCCCCTGCACGTCGAAACGATCGAACGCGTCGACGTCGCGACCGGGCGCGTCTGGATCGTCGGCAAAGCGATCCTTTTCGCCAGCGGCCTCTGGGCCAAGTTGCCCGCCGACATCGACGAAAGCGTCGCGCTGGCGGTCCTCGACGTCGCGGGCGCGCCGGCTCAGGTCCGGCGGCTCTGCAAGACCGGGCAGACGGTGGTCGTCATCGGCGCCGACGGCAAGAGCGGCATGCTGTCGTGCGCGCAAGCCAAGGGACGCGTCGGCCCCGGCGGCACGGTCGTCGGCATCGTTCCCAACGACGGCACCGTCGCGGCCCGGCTCATTCGCGAACTCGGCTACGTGGACCGGCTGATCGTCGCCGACGCGCGCGACGCGCTCGACGTCTACGAAAAAGTCTGCGAGGCCGCCCCCGGCCTGGCCGACATCACGATCAACTGCGTGAACGTTCCCGGCACCGAGCTCGGTTCGATTCTAGCAACGAAGGACGACGGTATCGTTTACTTCTTTTCGATGTCCACGTCGTTCACGGCCGCCGCGCTGGGCGCCGAGGGCGTGGGCAAAGACGTCACCATGATCGTCGGTAACGGATATGCCAAGGGGCACGCCGACACCGCGTTGCAAACGCTGCGCGACCATCCGGAGATCCACAAGCACTTCCACGCAACCTATGCAGCGACCAAACACTAACTCCCCATCCGACGGAGAGAGATCATGATCGATATCCGGCACGTCAAGCCGCCCGCGCCGCCCGAGCAGTTCGAGTACAAAAACGTCAAGCAAGGCGAGTTCTGGCGCCACATTCCCGCCTATAAGGACGTAGACGAGGCGACGTTCCTCGACCACTTGTGGCAGCAGAAGAACGCGGTCAAGAGCGCGCCCGAATTGCTCGCGACCATCAAGGACGTCTGTTCGCCGGAATTCTTTGCCGATGCCGAGGCGGGTTTTGCGCGAGCGCCTATGGCGGTTCGCGTTTCTCCGTACGCGATCTCGCTGATCGACTGGAACGACCCGGTCGACGATCCGATCCGCCGTCAGTTCGTTCCGCTCGCATCGTCGCTGTTGCCGGATCACCCGCGCCTGACGCTCGACTCGTTACACGAACAGGACGACTCACCGGTGCCGGGCCTGGTCCATCGCTATGTAGACAAGGCGCTCTTCCTACCGCTCAACACGTGCCCGGTCTATTGCCGCTTCTGCACGCGCAGCTACGCCATCGGGCCCGACACCGAGAACGTGGACAAAGTCGGCCTGGCTAAGACGCCCAAGCAGTGGGACGACGCGTTTAAGTACATCGCGGAGCGCCCGGAGCTCGAGGACATCGTCATCTCGGGCGGCGACACGTACCAATTGCCGCCCAAGAACATCGAGCTCATCGGCAACGCATTGCTCGACATCCCGCACGTGCGCCGGATGCGCTTCGCGACTAAAGGGCCGGCCATCATGCCGATGAAGATCATCACCCACAAAGAGTGGCTCGACGCTATCACCTCCATCGTCGACCGCGGGCGCAAGATGGGTAAGGAAGTCGTGCTTCACACGCACTTCAACGCACCCGAAGAAGTCACGTGGATCACCGAAAAGGCGATGGCCATGCTCTTCGAGCGCGGCATCTTCACGCGCAACCAGTCGGTGCTCATTCGCGGCGTCAACGATACCCGCGAACGCATGCAACTGCTCGTCAAGCGCCTCGGCAACATGAACGTGCACGCGTACTACGTGTACATGCACGACATGGTGAAAGGGCGTCGAAGAGTTGCGCACGACGATCCACACGGCGACCGACATCGAGAAGTTCGTTCGCGGCAGCACCGCCGGGTTCAACACGCCGACGTTCGTGTGCGACGCACCGGGCGGCGGCGGCAAGCGCGACGTTCACTCGTACGAATACTACGATCGCGAAAACGGCATCGCCGTCTACGCGGCTCCGAGCGTGAAGCCGGGCAAAGCTTTCCTCTACTTCGATCCCATCGACAAGCTCTCGGCCAACGCGCAAGCGCGCTGGATCGTCCCCGAGATGCAAGAGCAGATGATCGCGGAAGCGGTTCGCCACGCCGGCGTCGGCAGCGAAGAGCTCGTGCGCGCCTAGGAATGGGCGAGGACGGGCGCCTCCGGATCGACCTCTTCATCACGATCTGTGCGGTCGCGATCGCGGCGATCGCATCTGGGGCGTCGGTCTATCAGTCGTACGTTATCCGGCAGCAGTACGACTCGGCCGTCTGGCCGTATCTGAGCTTCGTCGTGTCGCGCGACCCCGCGCAGGCGTCGTTCGTGGAAGCGGACCTTCGAAACGACGGGCTCGGTCCCGCGCTGATACGCTCGGCGGTAGTCACCGTGGACGGAAAGCCGGTCGCATCGGTCGACGCCGCGGTAGCGCCTCTCATGCACGATGCCGTGCTGTCGCAAAGGCACGCGCCGCATCCCACTAAGCTCGAGTAACCTGAATTCGACGATCGCAGCCGGCGACGTCATTCCGGCGGGGCGTTCGATTCAACTTCTCATGGCCGAAGGCGCGCCTTTCGTCGAGCGCGTCGTTGCCGCCGCCCCGCACCTCGACATTTCGATCTGCTATTGTTCGCTAACGCAACGGTGCTGGATCAAGGGCTTTGCCGAACAAGCCGCGCAGCCGCACGAAGTTCGCTTCTGCCCGGTCGACTCCGGGCCTAACGCCGCAACGCGCGCACCATAACGGGCCCGCGCGGGCGCAACGTCACCATCGCGGCCGGTACGATTTCCCGATCGGAAACCAGCTCGAGCCGGTAGGCGCCGGCAACCTTCGAAATGACCGCAACGCCTTCGGCCCACGCAAACTCTTCCCCGATGCACCGTCGCGCGCCGCCGCCGAACGGAACGTACGCAAACGGATCGCGCCGTGCGCCGTCAAGCCAGCGATCGGGATCGAATCGTTCGGGTTGGGGATAGAGCGCCTGCGTGTGATGCAGTACGAGGGGCGCGATGAAGACCGTCGTCCCGCGCGCGATCGTGCGTCCGTCCGAAAGCGTGACGTCGCGCATCGCCTCGCGCGCGAAAATCCAAGCCGGCGGATAGAGCCGCATGCTCTCCTGGAAGACGCGGCGCACGAACTCGGCATCGCCATCGCGGACGGCAGTCGCCAGCCGGGCGTCGACGTCCGCGTGGCGCGCAAGTAAGTAGAACGTCCACACCAGTGCCGTTGCCGTCGTTTCGTGACCGGCAACGAACAGCGTTAGGGCCTCGTCACGAACTTGTTCGTCCGTCAGCGGCTCGCCGGTCTCCGCGTCGCTCGCGGCGAGCAGCATCGACAGGACGTCGCCGCGATCGGACGGGCTCTTACGGCGCTCCGCAATGATGCGGTAAACGATCCGGTCGAGCGTGGCGCGCGCGCGGTCGAAGCGCGCGTTCTTGGCCATGCCGAATTTCCGGCGCAGTTCGCCGATCGGCCCCGCAACGTACGGAAAGATGTCCATCAGGTCGTGCATCGCAGCCGAGACGTCGCGCGCGTCGTCGCCGGCGTCCATGCCGAATAGCGTCGTACTGGCGATACGAAGGGTCAATTCGGTCGCGGCGGCATGTAGATCGAACGGGACGCCCGGCTCGATCCGGTCCACGAACGCTCCGGCAAACTCGTTCATCGTTTCCACGTACGATGCGATGCGTTCGCGATGAAAGGCCGGCTGCACGATCCGCCGCATCGTCCGATGCAGCGGTTCTTCGCTCGTAAGCAGGCCGTCGCCCAGCAGCAGACCCAACGACGCGGTGCCGATGGATTTGCGAAACGCGTGCTGATGCGTGACGAGGACGTCCCTGACGTACGCCGGGTCGTTGACCAGCACGAAGCGCCGCCACCATGTCGCAAACGAAACCAGCGTCCCGTATCGCTCCGCGCCTTCCCGTAGGAAATCCGGAAGTTTGAGAAACGGCGTCGGCATCAGCCGGCGCATCGTGGTCCAAGTCGAGAAGCCGGGAATCGGGGCGCTAACCACCCGCACGTTTTGCCTTGCGCCCGCGCTCGGCGAACCAGGCGACGATCTTGTCGCGATGGTCGCCTTGAATCTCAACGCCCCCGCCTTTGGCCGTGCCCCCCGCGCCGCACAGGCGCCTCAGCGATTTGGCGGTCTGCTCGAATTCGTCGGCGCGCAGTCCCGTAACGACGCTCACGATTCCGCCGCGCCGGCGCTCGCGCAACACGCGCACGATGCCGTCGTCCGGAAGTGCGCGCGCTTTCCCCGCCGAAGCGCGCGGTGCGGCGTCCCCTTTTCCGGTATCGGTCCAGCCCGCGTCGCTGGAATAGACCAGCTCGCGATCGTCTCCCGGCCCCATCATCGTCCGGCGCTTGTTCAACGCCGTCGCGAAATCGCCGCTTGCGTTGCAAAGGCGTTTTGCAACCGCCGGGATAAACGCGATGGCGACATGATCCGGCGACTTTGCGTCTTTTGCGGAGCCCAAACCGGGCACGACCCCGACTACGCGCAGGTCGCGCGAGATATGGCGGCGGCGATCGTGAACGCCGGCTATGGGCTGGTATACGGCGGCGGGCGAATCGGGTTGATGGGCGTCATAGCGGATGCGGCGTTGGACGCAGGCGGCGAGGTTATCGGCGTCATTCCCGAATCGCTGGCCGTGACGGAGGTCGCGCATTCGGGCCTATCCGCGCTCCACGTCGTTTCGAGCATGCACCAGCGCAAAGCCATGATGGCCGAGCTCAGCGTCGGATTCATCGCCCTGCCGGGCGGCTTCGGAACGATGGACGAGTTTTGCGAGATCCTGACTTGGAAGCAGCTCGGGCTGCACGAGAAACCGATCGGTTTGCTCAACGCCATCGGCTATTACGACCGGCTGCTCGAACTCTTCGATGAGATGAAGAACCAGGGCTTCGTAGCCGACCGCACGCGCGCCCTTTTCGTCGAGGCAACTACGCCCGTCGATCTGCTCGCGCGCATGCGCGTCGATCCTATCGAGATCTAAGCGGCTTCGTTTCGGCCGCCGAAAAGCGGGTCGGGATCTCCTCAGCTGGTAGACCGAGAGCACCGTCGCGAGAACCAGCCACGGCCCGAGCGTCGCGTAGGCGGCGAGCAGCTTGCGGTCGATGCGCGCCGCTCGGACCGCCGATGGTACGGCTAGCGCCAAGAACATCACGGTGTTCGCATAACCTAAGATCGGGCTCCTGAGCCGGAAACGCGCGAGTCCGTAGGTTGCGAACAGCACCCAGGTCGCGAACTGCAACTGCAAGTAGGCCGTGCGGTCGGGCGACGGCGGTGCGTTGAGAACTTCGCGATTGGCCCACAGGGTCAAGAGGTTGTTGATCGGCCACGCAACGCCGAATAGCCAACTCGGCGGTGCGAACGGAGGCCGCGTGCTGCGCGCGTATTCGGACTTCGCTGCGGACACCGGTCCGAGCACTTGCGCGAGCCCGTTCATCGCCAGTCCGAACGCGAGGGTGGCGGGCCAGCCGTACCGGCGGCGATCGCATCCTTCGTCCGCGGGAACGTGCGTGCTATCGGCCATGGGCGTCCCCGCGAGATGCCGCGATAATCCCCGCGAGCGAGGTCACTCGTTCAGCGCGGCCTCGATAACGCGCTCTTGCTCGACGGCGTGCGCTCCCGGGTAGCCTTCGGACGGGCTCGCACGATACGAACGGCCGATGTAGTCGATGTCGAGCGGACGCCGCATGCGTTCGATCAGGCGGCGGCGGACGTAGGCCCGCGCGCCCATGTTCTTGGGCTCTTCTTGCACCCACACCAGGCGTTTCGCGTTGGGATACGTGTCGAGAACGGCGTTGATCGCTTCGCCGGGCATGGGCGAGAGCAGTTCGATGCGCACGATCGCCGTTTTCTGCAGCGCCGCGTACCGTTCGGACGCGATGAGATCGTAGTAGATCTTTCCCGTGCATAGCAGGATGCGCTCGATCGCATTCTTGTCGAGCGGACGCGGATCGTCCACGATCGGCTTGAACGAACCGGTCGCCATGTCGTCGAGATTGCCGGAGGCGATTTCGAGGCGCAGCAGCGACTTGGGCGTCATGACGACCAGCGGCACCGGATTCGGCATGCCGGCCTGCAAGCGCAGCAAGTGGAAGTAGTTACCGGCCGTTGACGGATAGGCGACGCGCAAGTTTCCCTCGGCCGCCAGTTGCAAGAAGCGTTCCAAACGCGCGCTGGAGTGCTCGGGTCCCTGGCCTTCGTATCCGTGGGGCAACAACAGCGTCAGGCGCGAGGTCTGGCCCCACTTCGCTTGACCCGCGGCGATGAACTGATCGATGACGATCTGGGCTCCGTTGACGAAATCGCCGAACTGGGCTTCCCACAGAACCAGCGCCGCCGGAACTTCGGCGGCGTACCCGTATTCAAAACCGACGCACGCGTATTCCGACAGCGGGCTGTTGAAAATCTCGAACGAAGCACGCGCTCCGTCCACGTGCTGCAGCGGTACGTACGTCGCGTTGCTGGACGGGTCGTGTAGGACGGCATGGCGGTGACTGAACGTCCCTCGTTCGGTGTCTTGGCCGGTGAGGCGAACCGGCACGCCGGACGCCAGCAGCGACGCGAACGCGAGGCCTTCAGCCATTCCCCAATCGACGAGATTCTTTTCGACGATCGTCGCCTTGCGGCGATCGAACTGCGTGACCAGCTTCCGGTTGACGGTGAATCCGTCCGGAACGCCGACCAGCCCCTCGCTCCACGCAAGCAGTCGTGCTTTATCGATCGGCGCGAGCGCGACGGCCGGCGGCGCCGGCGCGAGCGCGATCTTCTCGAGCATGCCGCTACCGCGCTGGCTCTTGACGCGCTTGTATTCTTCCTGAAGGCGCGCGGCGGCTTGTTCGACCATCGCGTTGGCCTGGTCCGCGGTCACGACGCCTTGAGCGACCAGCTTGTTGGCAAAGAGCTCGCGCGCGGTCGGATGCGCCTTGATTTTATCGTACATCAACGGCTGCGTGTACGCGGGCTCGTCTTGTTCGTTGTGTCCCGAGCGCCGGTAACCGACCAAGTCGATAAGAACGTCGCGATCGAAACGACGGCGGAAATCCACGGCCAGATGCACGGCGGCGATGCACGCCTCCACGTCGTCGGCGTTGACGTGCACGATCGGCACGTCGAAGCCCTTGGCAAGGTCGGACGCGTAACGGGTCGAGCGCGAGTCGCGAACGTCGGTCGTAAAGCCGACCTGGTTGTTTGCGATGAGATGAAGCGTGCCACCGGTGGCATAGCCGGGGAGCGATTGTAAGTTGAAGACTTCGGAGATGATGCCCTGACCGGTGAAGGCCGCGTCGCCGTGAATCAGGATGGGCGCGGCTTTGCGCGCGTCGACCGACGGAACGCTGCGCGCGCGATCGGTCTGCAGCGCGCGGGTCTGACCTTCCACGACCGGGTCGACGGCCTCGAGGTGGCTCGGGTTGTGCGCGAGCGTGACGGCGATCGACTTACCGTTGGGCGCCGAATAGACGCCGGTCGCGCCGTGATGGTACTTGACGTCGCCGGTTACGTCGTCGTCACCGCCGGTTTCGCCGCGCCGGTGCGCCGCTTCGAACTCCTCGAGGATCTCGCCGTACGGTGCGTTCACGACGTGTGCGATGACGTTGAGGCGGCCGCGATGCGCCATGCCGATGACGGCGTTCGGCGTGCCGTCGGCGATCAACATCCGCAGCACTTCTTCGAGCATCGGAATCATAACGTCGAGGCCTTCGACCGAGAACGTCTTCTGGCCGAGGAACGCCTTGCGCAGATAACGTTCGAACGCCTCGACGCGAGTAAGACGCTGTAGGACGTCGATCTGCCGTTCTCGCGAAAGAGAGACGTTGTGCTTGCCGGTCTCGATGTACTCGCGCAGCCAGCGGCGCTGCTCGGTGTTGGAGATGTGCTCGACCTCGTAGGCGATGGTCGAACTGTAGATGTCGCGCAGTTTCGGCAACACGTCGGCCAGCGTTTTGCCGCCGACTTTGACGTCGAGGACCGACGCCGGAATCGCGCTTTGCAGGGCCGGCGTCAGGCCGTACGTCGCCGGATCGAGCTTGGAGTCGCTGGGCGCGTGCGACCCTAGCGGATCGAGATTGGCCGCCAGGTGGCCGTGCGTGCGATAGGCCGAAACCAGCGCCATGCCGGCGCCGACGGCGCGCAAGATCTCGTCGGCCGGCGCCGCAAATGCGGCCGCGGCAGGGCGAGAAACCGGCGCAGCCGCCGCCCCGTCGAGCTGTGGCGACGGCGCCGCTTCGAGACCGAGCGAGGTGAAGACTTGTTCGTAAAATTCCGCCCGCCCCTGGAGCAATTCGTCGACGCGGCGCAGGTATTCGCCGGACTGCGCGCCTTGCACGACGCGGTGATCGTAAGTGCTGGTCACCTGCATCACCTTGGAAACGCCGAGCGACCTCAACGCTTGCGCGTCCGCGCTTGCAAACCCGGGCGGATAGCCGATCGCGCCGGTCGCGACGATAGCTCCACCGGCCGTCAAGCGGGGAACGCTGGCGACCGTGCCGAGGCCGCCGGGATTGGTGAGCGTGAGCGTCGCGCCTTGGAGATCGTCGGCCGTCAGCTTGTTGTCGCGCGCTTTTCCGACGAGCTCTTCGTAGGCGGCGCGAAAGTGGGCGAAGTCGAGCGCACCGGCGCCCTTGATGACGGGCACGACCAAAAAGCGCGTCCCGTCCTTGCGCTCGGTGTCCACCGCCAGACCCAGATGTACGCCGGCCTCGATGCGCTGCGGAGCGCCGTTCTCGTCGCGCCTGAAGCTCGCCGCGATCGCGGGCATCTCTTCGGCCGCGCGAACCAGCGCGTACGCGATCAGATGCGTAAACGAGATTTTTTCGGGGCGTCCGGCCGCTTTGATGGCCGCGTTGAGCTCCGCGCGCCGCGCGTCGAGTACGTCGACGCCGAGCGTGCGAAAACTCGTAGCGGTCGGGATCGTTAAGCTCTGCTCCATGTAAGCCGCAAGCGTCGCGGCCGGTCCTTTGAGCTGCGTGACGCGCGCGCCCGCCGGAATCGGCGCGACGTTTGCTTGGGGAGCAGCTGCGGGAGCGCGGCGCTTCGCCGTCGAGGCCTGCGCGAGCACGTCGGAACGCAAGATCAATCCCGACGGACCCGAACCGCGAATCGCAGCGACGTCGAGATCGAGTGTGCGCGCGGCACGCCGCGCCTGCGGCGATGCGAGCGATTCTTCGCCGCCGGTGCGCGCCGGCGCAGTCGCCGGGACGGACGACGGTGCGGGCCTTGGCGTGGTTTGCGCGGGCGCAGTCGCGCCGGCAGCCGCGTCGATTTCGGCAAGTTGCGCGCCGACCGCAACGACGTCGCCCTCTTTGACCAAAATCTTCGTGACCACGCCGTCGGCCGGCGCGGGCACTTCGACGTCCACCTTGTCGGTGGTGATCTCGACGATCGTTTCGCCTTCACGCACGCGGTCGCCGGGTTTCTTGCGGAATTCGACGACCGTGCCTTCGGTGACCGATTCCCCCATCTCCGGAAGAACGACGGCTACGGGATGCGGTTCGACGGCACCGTTAGGTGGAACGGCCTTAGCAGCCGCCCCGTTGCCTGACGCGAGTACGGCAGACGTGTCGATTTGCGCGATCACCGCGCCGACCGCGACGGTGGCGCCTTCGTCTGCCAGGATGTGCGCGATTACGCCGGTCGCCGTGGCCGGAACCTCGACGTCGACCTTGTCGGTGGTAACCTCGACCAGCGGGTCGCCCTCGGCGACGCTGTCGCCGACGTGCTTACGCCACTCGACGATGGAGCCTTCGGTGACCGACTCGCCCATCTCGGGCAGCGTCACCGTGACCATCGTGTCCGCCAACTCGCTTTACTCCGTTCCAGAAAGGATGGTATCTACTAGATTTTACAAGTCTGAACAGTGTATCCCCGCCCGCCTGCGGGTGGCAACGACCATACTCGTCCGCTCGTGCGGCCTAGAAGCTCCCGTTCGGGGCCGAGTGGTTCGAATCTCCCACCCACGGTCAAACGTGGGCATCCGCGTGCCGCCGGGTGGGCCGAGAAGTCGGAGGAATCCCGGCGAGATAGCAACCGGAACCTCGGGCATGCCGGCGCCGGCGAAGCGACTGCGCTATGACGGGCGTCGTCCGTGTCGTTGCGCGGCCGCGCGAGAGCCATCCGGGTGCGCGATGATTGCGATCGTTACGCGGCTCCTATACGCCGCCGTTCACGTTGTCGAGAACGGCATTTGCTAGGTCGCCGGACGTCAAAAGTCAAATACCGGGATTTGATGAGCGAGCACGTCGATCCGAGCGCCGCGGTCGGCCCCGATGTCGCGCGCGGCACGTTCCTGGGTCTCACGACCGTCGCCACCGCGAGCGCCGCTTCGACCGCCGCCGTCATGGCGCAAGGACTCGGTCAAACGCACGCGCCGTCCGTTGCCGAGAACGATCCGGCGATTTCGACCGCGCACGTAACCCTCGAGCCGCCGGGAGGCGCCATCGACGCGTATGCGGCTTGGCCGAAGGGCGCGGCCGCAACGGTCCCCGCGCTGGTCGTCACGATGCACATCTGGGGCGTGGACACCTCGATACGCGATACCGCGCGCCGTCTTGCGAAAGCCGGCATCGCAGCGATCGCTCCGAACTTGTACGCACGCCTCGGCGCTCCCAGCGGCGACGGCATCAGCGACTCGAGCGTCTTTCGGCCCTACGCCAAACAGCTGGATCACAAACAGAACGCGGCGGACTTGCTCGCCGGACGCACCTGGCTCGCCGGAAAATTTTCGAAGAGCAAAATCGGCGTGATGGGTTTTTGCATGGGCGGGCACATCGCGCTCTTACAAGCGATCGATAACGCGGCGGCGTTCGCTGCGACGTGCGCGTTCTACGGCGCGGTCGAAGGCGTGGACCCAGCCAAGATCCACATGCCGGTGTGGGGGAGTTACGGTGGCCGCGACACCAGCATTCCACCCGACGGCGTGCGCGCATTTGCCGCGGCGCTGAGTGTTCCGAACGACATCAAAATCTATCCCGAGGCCGGCCACGCGTTCTTCGACGACCAGCGCTCGGCGTACGTGGCGACCGCCGCATCGGACGCGTGGGCGCGGCTGCTCGCTTTCGTCGCCGCGCATCTCGGGCAACCGCAGCCGTGAACGCCGCCTCGCTGGAATTTCTTTTAGCCGGCCTGGCGGCCGGGAGTCTCGTGACGTGGCTGTTTGCGCGCACCCGGCTCGCCGAGCTGCGGACGCGTTTGGAAGAACGGTCGCACGTGCAAGAGTCGGCGATCGAAGCGCTCATCGAACGGGCCAAGAACGAAATGCGCGACGCGACGGCCGCGCGCGCGGGCGAGCGCGTCGGGGACCTGGTCAAGCCGATGCACGATCAGCTCACCGAGTTCAACCGGCTGATCGCCGACATCGAGAAGAACCGCAAATTCGACAGCGGCCAACTGAAAGAGGCGATGTCGGGCCTCATGAGCCGTACGCAAAATCTGGAACTGGCCGCCTCGCAGCTCTCGACGCAAACGTCCACGCTCGTCACGGCGCTCCGCAACCCGACCACCCGCGGTCGCTGGGGTGAGATGCAGCTGCCGCAACGTCGTGGAAAAAGCCGGCATGTCGCTGCACTGCGATTTCAGCGAGCAGCAGACCGTGTCGCTCGACGACGGACGCATTCGTCCGGACATGACCGTCAATTTACCGGGCGACCGCTGCATTTTCGTCGACGCAAAGGCGCCGATCGACGCCATGCAGGCCGCACTCGAAGCGCCCGACGAGAACGAGCGCCGAATCTTGCTCAAACAGTACGCGAAGGCGCTGCAAGATCACGTGGATGCGCTGGCGCGACGCAACTATCCCAGCGCGCGCAACTCCGCCGACTTCGTCATCCTGTTCGTGCCGGGCGAATCGTTCTTGAGCGCCGCCTGCAGCGAGAATCCGCTGCTCATGGAGTACGCGCTCGACAAGAGCGTGCTCGTTACGGGGCCCCTCGCTTTGATCAGCCTGTTACGTTCGTTCGCGCTCGGCTGGCAGGCGGTTCGCCAGGAAGAAAACGCCAAGCGCATCGCGGCGATCGGACGCGAACTCTACGAGCGCGCGCAAATATTCTCGCGGCACCTGCAAGCGTTACGTAAGAGCTTGGCCGGATCGGTCGACGCTTTTAATTCCGCAGTGAACTCGTACGAATCGCGCCTGCTGCCGCAGGGCCGCAAACTCAAAGACGAGGCCGCGCTCGATACCGACGACGAGCTGCCGGAAATCGGCGGAATCGACATGCAACCCAAGGCCATCACCGCGCTCGACGCAACGACGACGCGCGAAGGCGCGGCTCCGCCCGCGCTCTTCGATTCGGCCAACGACGCGCGCAGCGCTTAGCAGGGCGCAGCGCGCTGCGGCCTTACGGTTTCGCGCTAGGTTGAGCGGCTTTCCACGCCTTGAGGGCGTCCAACGTATTCTGCACGTGTTTGTCGGGATGGAGATCCGTGTACGAATACAGGATCGTACCGTCGGGCGCGATCACGTACGACGTGCGGTTGGCATACTGCGGCGCCATCGTAAGGACCGCATCGTACGCTTTGATGACGTTTTCGTCGGTGTCGGCGGCGACCGGGAACTTACCGCGGCACTCTGAGGTCGAGAACGCCTGCAGTTTGTCGATGGGGTCGTGCGAGACGCCGATCACGGTCGCTCCGTAGGCTTTGTACTGATCGATCGCGTCGGCGAAGTCGTGCGCTTCGATGGTGCAGCCGGTCGTGAACGCGGCCGGATAGAAGTACAGCACGACCGGGCCTTTTTTCAGCGCGGAATCCAGGTTAAACGTAAAAACTTTCCCGGCTTGCGAAGCCTGGAGGGTAAAGTCCGGCGCCTTCGAGCCGTCCTTGAGCGCGGCGTATGCCGGCGCCGTAAGCGACGCGGCCAGGGCGAGTGCCAACAGCGTTCGTCCGATCATCCTTGCATTCTCCTTTACAGCCCCATCATGCGTGCGAGCACCAAACGCTGTACTTCGTTGGTCCCTTCGCCGATCTCGTTGATCTTCTGGTCGCGGTACATGCGCGAAACCGGGTATTCGTCCATGAATCCGTATCCACCGTGAATCTGCACCGCCTCGTTGACTACGCGGCGCGACACCTCGGCGGCGTAGAGCTTTGCAAAGGACGCCGTCCGTTCGAAATCGCGTCCATTGTCTTTCTCCCAAGCCGCCTTGAGCATCATCAGCTTGGCGTGCTCGATCTCGCTGAGCATATCCACCAGCTTAAACTGGATGGCCTGGAACGAGCTGATCGGCTTGCCGAACGCACGACGCTCCTTAGCGTAAGCGAGCGCTTCGTCGTAAGCCCCCATCGCGAGCCCGACGGATAGGGCCGCTACCGAGATACGGCCGCCGTCGAGCGTCTTGAGGAACTGCTTGTAACCCGCTCCGCGCGGACCGAGCAGGTTTTCCTTCGGCACCCGCGCGTCAACGAAGGAGAGCTCGCGCGTATCCGAGGCGCGCCAGCCCATCTTCCGGTATTTCTTTCCATGCGAGAAGCCGGGCGTGTCTTGCGGAACGATGATGTTGGAGATTTCGGGCTTGCCGTCGGGGCGCGTTCCGGTTACGGCCGTGATCGTCGTGCCGGCGGTGATATCGGTGCCGGAGTTCGTGATGAAAGCCTTCGTACCGTTGATGACCCAGGCGTCGCCGTCCAGCACGGCTTTGGTCTGGCAGTTACCGGCGTCGCTGCCGGCCTCAGGCTCGGTCAGCCCGAATCCCCACAGGCGCTCGCCGCGAGCGAGGGGTACGAGGAACTTGCGCTTTTGCTCTTCGGTTCCGAACGTGTAGAAGGGCGACGAGCCGAGCGAAACGTGGGCCGCCAGCGTGATGCCCGTCGATGCGTCGGCGCGCGCGATTTCCATGACGGCCAGCGCGTAGCTCACCGTGTCGGCACCGGCTCCCCCGTACTCCTCGGGGAAGGGCAGTCCCATAAAGCCCAGTTCAGCCATCTTGGCGACGAGTCCGTACGGAAACGCGGCTTCGCGATCCATTTCCTCGGCAGCCGGCCGGACCTCGCGCTGCGCGAATTCGCGGGCGAGATCTTGGATGGCCCTCTGCTCCTCGGTCAGATCGAAATTCATAGCCCGAAGGTATAGGCCGCGGTCGTCGGAAAAACCCTTTCCTCAAGCGATGATCTCTTTGCGCGGCGTCTCCCTCGTGTATCCCAATGGAGTACACGCCCTCGACCACGTGAGCCTGGAGATCGGGAAAGGCGATTTCGTCTTTCTCGTCGGCCACTCGGGAACGGGGAAATCCAGTCTACTGCGACTTCTGTATCGAGAGGCCAGACCGACCGCCGGCGAGATCAGCGTTGACGGCATTCGCGTAGACGCGCTCAAGCGTTCGCGCGTGCCCGCGCTGCGCCGCCATCTCGGCGTGGTGTTCCAAGATTACAAGCTGCTCTCCGACAAGACGGTGTGGGAAAACGTCGCGTTTGCGATGCAAGTGACCGGGGCTTCGTCGCGCGACGTGATGCGGCAGGTGCCGCGCACGCTCGATCTCGTGGGGCTCGCGCACAAGAGCCGGATGTATCCGGGCGAGCTGTCCGGCGGCGAGCAGCAGCGCGCGGCGATCGCGCGCGCGCTGGTCAACAATCCCAAGCTGTTGCTCTGCGACGAGCCGACGGGAAACCTCGACCCGGCCAACACCACCGAAATCATGGAACTTCTGCTCCGGATCAACATGAAGGGCACGACGGTCGTCGTCGCCACGCATAACCAGGCGGTCGTGGACCGCATGCGGCGCCGCGTCGTGCGGCTGGAAAACGGCAAAATCGTTACGGACGAGGAACGGGGTTACTACTATCTTGGACTGGGGCAAGGTCAAGTTCTTTCTGGGTGAGGTGTTGCGCAATTTCACGCGCAACGCCGGCATGCAGGCGACCGCGATCGGAACGGTCGCGATAACGATCGTCCTCCTAGGTTCCTTCTTGTTCGTCCGCACGGCTTTGGCCGGGCTAGGCGGACAGCTGCTGGACCAGATCGAGGTCTCGATCTATCTCAAACCCGACGCAACGGCGGCTCAAACCGCCGCGATACGTTCCGCGCTCGTCAAAGATCCGCGCATCTTGTCGGTAGAGTACGTCCCGAAAAAACAAGGTTTGGTGGAGCTGCGCGCGCGCACCAAGGGCGAGATCGACACGGCGCTCCTTACCGAAAACCCGCTCCCCGACAAGTTCCGCGTAAAGGTGCGCGATCCCGACAACGTGACCGCCGTCGCCGTGTGGGCGCGCGGGTTCGCGGGGGTCGGGAACGTCGTTTACGGACAAGATTACGTACAGCGTTTGCTGAGCTTGGGCGCCGTGCTGCGCCGCGTCGGGCTGGGCGCGATCTTGGTGTTCCTAATCGTCGCCTCGATCATCATATCGAACACGATCCGGCTCACCGTGTTCGCACGCCGGCGCGAGATCGCCATCATGCAGCTGGTTGGCGCGACCAACATGTACATCCGGATGCCGTTCATCTGCGAGGGCGCGCTGGGCGGAATTCTGGGTGGCCTGGTTGCGATCGGCATTCTGTGGATCGCGCGCGTGACGCTTTGGCCGCGGATGCTCGAAGCGCTTCCCTGGATGCCGTTGAACTCGGCATCGGTCGACCCACTACGTTTGGCCCTCGAGCTGCTCGCGGTTGGCGGAGCGATCGGAATCCTGGCATCGTGGATTTCTGTCGGCCGTCACTTGCGCACGTAATTGCCGTCGATGGCTACGTATCCGCTCGGCGCGGGCAACAACGGCACCGAGCGCCATAAAGAGCGCATCCTCGTCGTCGACGACGACCGCAACATTCGTAAGATCACCTGCACCAATCTCGAAATCGCCGGTTACGTCGTCGACACCGCGACCGACGGGCGCGAAGCGATCGCGCGCCTCGAGGAAGTCGTTCCCGATCTGGTCGTTCTCGACGTCATGATGCCGCACATGGACGGCTACGAAGTCGCGGCGTGGGTGCGCGCACACGCAAACCCCGCGATCGCGAATCTGCCGATCATCATGCTGACCGCGAAAGGCGAGACGGGAGACAAGGTCAAGGCCTTCCAAACCGGGGTCGACGACTATATCACCAAGCCGTTCGGTCCACTCGAATTGCTGGCGCGCGTGACCGCAAAAATCCGGCGAGTCGCGCTCGACGTTTCGCTCTCGCCGCTCACGCGGCTGCCGGGAAACTTAGCGATCGAGAACGAGTTGCGCCGCCGGATCGCCGAAGGTTCGCCCTTCGCCGTGCTCTATCTCGACCTCGACAATTTCAAGGCCTTCAACGACGTCTACGGCTTCACGCACGGCGACGAAGCGATTCGCTTGACGGCACGAATCGCAACCGAAGCCGTCCGCCGGCTGGGAACCTCGAAAGATTTCGTCGGGCACATCGGCGGCGACGATTTCATCGTCGTCGCCGATCCCGACATCGCAATCCCGATCGCAAAAGACGTCATCGCCACGTTCGACCGTGAGATCCGGACGCTGTACTCGCCCGCGGACCTTGAAGCCGGATACCTCGAAACGCACGATCGCCGAGGCACCGTGCGCCGCTTTCCGATCGTCTCGCTTTCGATCGCGATCGTCTCTACGAGCCGCCAGCCCTTGACCAACTACGCCCAAGTCGGCGAGATCGCCGCCGAGCTCAAAGGCTTCGCCAAGACCCAGCCGGGTTCGATTTGGGTCGAGGACAAGCGCCGATGACGCGGAGCTCGATCGCGGCCGTATTGCTGCTCGCGTTCGTTCCGGGCCTGGCCATGGCCGATTCGATCCAAGAACGGATCGAAGCCCATCGCGCCAAGGAGCAGCAGATCCAAGCGGCGCTTCACGAAAAGAAGACCCAACTGAACGCGGCTACGGTGCGGGTGACCAATCTGCAGGGGCAATTGCAGCAAACCAACGCCGCGATCTCGAGCGTCGGCGCCCAGCTCGACGAGCTAGGCGCTCAAGAGGCGTCGACGCAGCGGCGCATCGCTTCGAACACCGTGCAGCTCGAGGCCGCGCAAGCCTCGCTCAAACTGCACGACGACGCGCTCAAACGCAGGCTCGTGGATATTTACGAAAACGGTGACTTGACGTACCTTAGCGTACTGCTGTCTGCAAGCTCGTTCAGCGATTTCGTCGAACGCTGGCAAGACTTGCGCCTGCTGATCGCTGCGAATCAGCGCGCGGTCCGCGCGCGCCGCGCGGCCGAGCAGCGCGTCTCGGTCGTTCAAGCCGAGCTCGAGCAGACGCAGATGGCGCTACAGCAGCAGCAAGAAGCGCAGCGGCAGGCGCAGAGCCAGCTCGACGCGCTCGCTTCGGAGCGACGCAATCTCGTGGACCTCGCGGACGCCCAGCGGCAACACGTTCAGGCGCAGGTCGCCGAGATGGAAGACCTATCGGCCGCCGAGGAATCGGAGCTCGAAGGCCTCATTCAAGAACGCCAGCGCGAGCTCGAAGATCAGCGCCGGGCGGCCGGCATCGCCACCGGCTCGGCGGGTTCCGACAACTCGGGTGGCCAGTTCTCGTGGCCCGTTTCCGGAACGATCACTTCGCCGTTCGGTTGGCGCCGAAATCCGTTCGGCGGCGCGCCCGAATTCCACCAAGGGCTCGACATCGCGGCGCCATCCGGCACGACGGTCACCGCCGCCGCTTCCGGAACCATCATCATGGCGCAGTGGTACGGCGGGTACGGCAACTACATCTTGATCGACCATGGGGGCGGCTACTCGACCGGCTACGGTCACCTTTCGGCGATGTACGTCTCGTCCGGCCAGCAGGTTGCGCGCGGCCAGGCGATCGGAGCCGTCGGCTCGACCGGCGAATCGACCGGCCCCCATCTGCACTTCGAAGTCCGTATCAACGGAAAGCCCGTCGACCCCGCCGCACACTTAAAGTAGGTAGCCAAGAAGCTAGCGGGGGTTAAAGGGGGCTCGGCCCCCTTGAGCCGCCGAGTGGCGGCTCGGGGGGAAACGGGGGGCCGTGCCGCCCCGTTTTTAGAACCAACCCAAGAGAAACCCAGCCTCGTCCGGCAGGGTAGATACAGGTGAATATGAGTGCTTGGTTTCGCGCCTTTATGGCCGCGCTGGTCGTCGTCGCCCTAGCCGCAACGGGCTTGTTTTACATCGCGCACCGCAACGCGTCCAACTTGGCCGATGGCGGCTTAGCCTTCGATCTCTCGGGACCGTCCGCTCAGCTGAGGCGGGAGCTCGGATTCTCAGCTCGTCGATCTCGCTTTGCAGAAGCTCGAAACCAACTATTACCGGCCCATCGATCCGCAGACGCCGATCGACGGGGAGCGCAAAGCGCTTATCGCCGTCTTACGGCACCAAGTTCCCGACGCCACGCTTCCGCAAGAAACCGCGACGGGCACGCAGAGCGACGACGCCGTCATGGCCGAAAAGGTATTGGCCGACGCGAAGGATCGTTACGCCAAGCGCCTCGGTTCCGAGGGCGACGCCGACCTGACCCAAGCCGCGCTACGCGGGATCATGGCGTCGGTAAAGGACCCCTACACCGAATACATGTCTCCGCACGAAGCGCAGAGCCTCGAAGAACTGCTCTCGGGCGGCGATTTCGGCGGCATCGGCGTGTACATCGACGAGGCCAAAGACGGCGTCATCACGATCTATCCGATCGAAGGCACGCCCGCCGCGCGCGCCGGCATGAAACCGCAAGAGGTGCTGGACTCCGTTGACGGCCACGCCACCAAGGGAGTTCCGCTCAGCTCAGTCGAGGGATTGATCCGCGGACCGGCCGGGACCAAAGTGGTTCTCGTCGCGCACGAACCTTCCGGAGCCTCGGGCGGAAGCCCGCATCGCTACGACATCGTTCGCGACGTCATTCACGTGCCCACCGTACTGGCCAAGAAAGAAGGCGACATCGAGTACATCCGCTTGGCCGATTTCGGAACGACGTCGGCCGACGAAGTGCATCGGGCGCTGCTGCAAGGCAAGGCCAACGGCGCAAAAGGATACATCCTCGATCTGCGCGACAACGGCGGCGGCCTGCTGCGAGCGGCGGTCGACATCTCGAGCTTCATCATTCCGCAAGGTACGATCGTCTCGACCATCGACCGCGCCGGAAATCGCGACGTCGAGTCGGCGAACGGCGACGCAATCCCCAACTTGGGCCCGATCGTCGTGCTCGTGAACAAGTACACGGCCAGCGCCTCGGAGATCACGTCGGGCGCGCTCCAGGATTATCGCGCCGCTACGATCATCGGAACCAAGACGTTCGGCAAAGGGGTCGTCCAAAACGTCTACCGCATGCCCGACCAGGGCTCGCTCAAGATCACGACCGCCCGCTACGTCACGCCGCTCGGGCGGGACATCCAGCACCGCGGCATCACGCCCGACGTCGTGATCGAACAAGATCCTCTGATTTGGCCTGGATCGGCCAACGACAAACAACTCTCGGCCGCCAAGGCACATTTGCAACAACTCATTCGTTCGTAAGGCTATATGAAGCGTATATTCGTTCTCGTCCTCGCGGGCGCGCTGTTCGCGCCCATGCTGCTCGGCCCGTCCTACGCGGCCGCTCGCAACACGCTCTCGCCGTCCGACATGGGTGAGATCGAAGCCAGCTACCAGCACTTGACCCAGGATTTCTATCGTAAGGTCGACGACCAAGCCGTCCTCGACGGCGCGCGGACCGGGATCCTGGCCGTGATGACGTCGGCCGGCGTCAGGTCCGCCTCGTTGCCGAAATTGCACGCGGACAGCTCCGATCGCGTTAATCTCAGCGCGATCGATCTCGCCGTCGAGACGGCCGAGCGGGAAGCTCGCGGAAAAGTCGACGAGCGGCAACTGAGCTACGGCGCTATATCGGGCATGATGAATTCGGTCAACGACCGTTACACGGTGTTCCTCAAGCCGAGCGATTACAGCGGATTGAATCAAGATCTCGACGGCGCGGACTTCGGCGGCACGGGCATCGTCATTCAGAGCGACGACCCGAGCAAATATATCAGCGTGAGCAACGTCGTTCCCGACGGGCCGGCCGACAAGGCCGGCATCCAGCAAGACGATCTCATCACCGCGATCGACGGCGTTTCGACCAAGGGAATGTCGATCGACAAAGCCAGCTCGCACTTGCGCGGCAAGCAAGGCACCAACGTGACGTTGACGATTTCGCGCTCCGGCTCGACGCTCGCGCCGATCGTCATCACGCGCGCGAAAATCCATCAGCTGAGCGTTTTCTCCAAGATGCTGCCGGGCAAAATCGGCTACGTCGCGCTGACCGTCTTCGGCCGCGACACGGGCGACGAGCTGGCGACGGCGCTGCAGCGCTTACAGCAAGAAGGCATGCGCGCGGTCATCATGGATCTGCGCGACAACGGCGGAGGCTATCTCGAGGCGGCCGTCGCGGTCAGTTCTGAATTCATCGCAAGCGGGCCGATCGTGTCGGTCGAATCCCGGGCATCGAACATCACGACGCGCGAGGCCGACGACACCGCCATAACCCCGGTTCCGCTCGTCGTACTCGTCAACGGACACACCGCGTCGGCTTCGGAAATCACGTCCGGCGCCATCCAAGACAGCGCGGTAGGGACGATCATGGGAACGCGTACGTTCGGCAAGGGCGTCGTACAGACGGTCTTTCCGCTCGGAGACGGCTCGGCCGTGAAAATCACGACGGCGCGGTACCTCACGCCGCACAACCGCGACATCAACCATCTCGGCATAGCGCCGGACGTCGTCGTCGTCGAAAACAAGACCCCGCGCTTCGGCGAACCGGCCCGGGACGCCCAGCTGCAGCGCGCGTTGCAGTTCGTCAACGACAAGCTCGCGCACTCCGACGCATCCGCCCAACCGGCCAACAACTAGGCGCTAGACGGGAATCTCTAGGCCCGCGGCCTGCGCGTCGCGGTGGAACATCTGGACGGTCTCGAGCGAAAACTGCTCGAGACCTTTCCCCAGCGTCGGCAGCTTGGCAAGCAAATCGCCGGTGACGGTGATGATATGGCAACCGGCTTGGTCGGCCTGTACGATGTTGAAGACCTCGCGCGGGCTGGCCCATATCAGCTCGAGTTGCGGATAAGGCCGCAGCTCGGCCAGCGACGCCAGTACGATCGGAAGCGGATCAACGCCGGCATCGGCGATGCGGCCGGCAAAGACCGAAACGTAGGAGCTGGGGCCGTCGGCGAGCGCCCGGCCGACCTCTCGTACCTGTTCGACGGTCATGAGCGCCGTGACGTTGAGTTTAATGCCCTCGCCCGAAAGTTTGCGAACCAGCGGTGCGCTGCTGGTGCCCTTCGTGTCGCTGACCGGAATCTTTACGTAGACGTTGTCGCCCCAGGCGGTGATGGTTCTAGCTTGGCGTTCCATCTCCGCAAAGTCGTCGGAAAACACCTCGAACGAAATCGGCCGGTCTGGGATCGCCGCCAACACGTCGCGCGCGAACGCTTCGACGTCGCGGACTCCGGCCTTGCGCATCAGGGTCGGGTTCGTCGTGAAACCTTTGATCACGGGATTCTTGGAGAGCTCGAGCATCGCGGCTTTGTCCGCGCCGTCGGCAAAAATCTTAATCGTGAGCGGATCAATCATCGCGTCGCCCCTCTCGTTCCACGATGTACGCGATCGCTTCGCCGAGCGAAGCCACGCGCACGTCAGCTTGGACGTTGGCGGGCGTTTCGCCATATCCTCGGTCTAGGAACACCGTAACGCAGCCGGCGGCCCGTCCGCTCGCGATGTCGCTATGACGATCTCCGACGAGGTAGCTTCCGGCCAGCGAAATATCGCGATCGGCCGCGGCCCGCAACATCAGGCCCGGCTTTGGTTTGCGGCAATCGCAGCCGTCGCCCGAGTCGTGAAAACACGCGTAGACCGCATCGATCGCGAGCGATCGCTCGATTTCGTCGTTGATGGCGTCCGCCACGGCGCGACTCTGCTTGCCGCGCGCTACGTCGGGTTGATTGGTCACGACGATGCTCTCGAGACCGAGCTGCCGCACGGCGCGAACCGCCTCGCGCGCGCCGTGCACGAACCGCAGGTCTGCGAGCGAGGCGGGCGGATGTGGGGTTCCATCGACGACGCCCGCTTCGTTCAGGACGCCGTCGCGATCGAAGAACACGGCTCGTTTCATGCTACCCGCATCGCGTCGCTCAAATAGACTCCCACTTCGTCGGGGCGGACTTGAGTTTCGGATGCGAAACCAATCCGTGCCAAATCACTGCCTGGAACGCTTCGGAATGCGGGGTGACGTGCGCGGCGTTGACCGTCGGCACGATGACGCATGCATCGGCCATCTTTGCGGTGTGGCCGCCGTCCCGGCCGACGACGCCCAGGATCGTCGCTCCCACAGATTTTGCATAGTCCAGCGCGCGGACGAGATTGGGGCTCACGTTGTTGGCGGCATCGCCGCCGCCGACCGAAAAGACCAGAACCGCGTCGGCGCGCGACAGGCGGCTCACTTTCAACCAGGCCTCGAACACCGTCGCCCACCCCTCGTCGTTGGTCCTCGCGGTCAATTCGGAAACGTTGTCGGTCGGCGCGTACGCTTCGATTCCGGTCAGTTTGCGAAAATCGTTGACCGCATGCGATGCGTTGCCGGCGCTGCCGCCGACGCCGAGAACGAAAAGACGGCCGCCGCGCTCGCGCAGATCGGCCAATCGATCGGCGACGCGTTCCGCAGCACCGGCATCGAGCTCGTCGATGACGCGGCGGGCCTCTCCCAGGTATTCAGAGAAGAACGAACCATTCACGATGGGGATATACCATGACGACCGGCACGATTCCACCTAAGGCGGCGCGATACGTCTGGCCGAAGCACCCGCCTCAGCTTTCGCCGGACCAAGAAGCTGCGCGCGAAGCCTTTATGAAGCTATGGCACGAGGAGCTTCCGACCAAATATTCGATCGTCGAACGATTCAACCACGGAGCGCTTTCGAGGCTTCCCGAGAAACGCGATCGCTGGCGCACGTTGGAGATCGGCTCGGGAATCGGCGGGCATCTCCCGTTCGAGGACTTGAGCAAACAAGAATACCATTGCCTCGAGTATCGCAACGAGTTTTGCGACGTGTTGCGCGGCCTGCCCGGCGTCGAGGACGTTCACGAAGCCAGCATCGAGGGACGTACGCCGTTCCCGGACGGATCCTTCGATCGCATCGTCGCCATCCACGTCCTGGAGCACTTGCGCGATCTCCCGGCGGCGATTGCGGAAATAAAGCGCCTGCTCGCCGACGACGGCACGCTGGACGTCGTCCTTCCGTGCGAAGGAAGCTTCGCCTATTCCATCGCGCGGCGAATCTCCGCAAAGCGGATGTTCGAGCGGCGCTTCGGCATGTCGTACGATCCGATCATCGCCAACGAGCACGTCAACACGCTCGACGAAGTCCTTTACTTGCTGCTCGCGGAGTTCGAGCCGGTGCATACGAAACGATTTCCGTTCAACGTTCCGATCGACGCCATGAACTTGTGCATCGCGCTTCGTCTCAAAAAGCGCCTCTAGCCGCCGCGTGCGCGCGCTTATTCTGGCTGCCGGCGCCGGCGAACGCCTGCGTCCGCACACCGACGATACGCCCAAGCCGATGCTCGTGGTGGGTGGGAAGCCCGTGCTGCAATACAACGTCGAGATGGTCCGGGACGCGGGGGTTCGCGACGTCTTAATCAACCTTCACCATCGCCCCGAAGCCGTAATCGCCCACTTTGGCGACGGCGCCGAGTTCGGCGTCTCGATTTCGTACGCGTACGAAGCCGAGCTTCTGGGGACGGCCGGAACGATCCGCAACGCCGCGGCGTTCCTGGGCGACGACGATTTCTTCGTCGTCTACGGCGACAACATCGCGAGGCTGGATCTGCGCGAGCTCGCGGAGTTTCATCGTTCGAAAAAAGCGGTCGTTACGATAGCGCTCTTCCATCGCGAAGACCCGCGGGCTAGCGGCATCGTCGAAATCGACGCACACGGACGCGTTACGCGCTTTTTGGAAAAGCCCGCCGGGGACAGCGTGTTCAGCAAATGGGTAAACGCAGGATACCTCGCCGTCTCGTCGGCTCTTCTGGGTCACATCCCCGCGAAGACGCCCTGCGATCTCGGCCACGACGTTCTGCCCCAACTCATCGTCGAAGGAGTTCCGGTGTACGGATACCGCATGACCGGCGATCTGTGGTGGATCGACACGGTGCCCGATTACGAAAACGTCAAAACGCGCTTCGAACGGCGCGCCCCGTAATGCCGGTTCGACCCCTTCGCTGCGCGGTTATCGGGTGCGGTCTCATCGGTACGCGCCGGGCGGAACAGGCTGCATCGAATCGCGACACGCGTTTGGTAGCCGTCGCCGACGCATCCGAGGAGGTCGCGCGTGAAGCCGGCACGCGGCACGGCGTCCCGCATCACGCCGACTGGAAGACGATCGCGACGGATCCCGATGTGGACGTCGTCGTCGCCGCAACGCCGAATGCGTTTCTGTGCGAAATCGCACTGGCGGCGCTGGGGGCCGGCAAACACGTCCTCGTGGAGAAGCCGATGGGACGAAACCTCGAGGAAGCGCGGCTAATGGCCGATGCGGCCGCCGCCTCCGGCCGCCTGTTGAAGGTCGGTTTCAACCATCGTTACCACCCCGCGATCCGCCGCGCGCACGAACTGGTCGCCGGCGGAGCGATCGGCGCCCCCATCTCGGTACGTGCCCGCTACGGCCACGGCGGCCGTCCCGGATACGAGCGCGAATGGCGCGGAAACGCGCGTCTCGCCGGCGGCGGCGAGCTCACCGACCAAGGGGTGCACGTCGCCGACTTGCTGCACTGGTTTCTCGGGTTACCCGGTGAGGGGTTCGCGTATCTGCAAACCGCGGTGTGGCCGATCGAACCGCTGGAAGACGGCGCGTTCGCGCTCTTTCGTTTTCCGGGCGGCTGCGTTGCGAGCATGCACACCAGCTGGACGCAGTGGAAGAACATTTTTTCGTTCGAGATCGCCGGCACGGCCGGGGCGATTGCGATCGAAGGGCTCGGCGGAAGTTACGGCGTCGAGCGCCTTATCGAGACGGAGCGCCGAATGGAGGGCGGAGCGCCCGACTACACGGAGACGCGGTTTGAAGAGCCGGACCGCTCCTGGGAACTTGAATGGAACGACTTCGTCCGAGCGATCCGGTCCGGTACTCCGTACGACGGGACGCCTGCGGACGGTTTGGCCGCGATGCGCATGCTCGACGCCTTGTATGCGTCGGCGCGCGAGGATCGCCCCGTTACGATTTAGACTTTCCCAGGCCAATCGCGAAATAGCGAATGCGCGGATCCGCCCGCACGCTTTCGTCGAGTATTCGACGTGCGTCGATGACGAGCGGCGAACGCATGAGCGAAGCGAACCGCGTTGCCGGAATCCGGCCGAACTGCGGCCATTCCGTCGCCACGACGGCGGCATCGGCATTTTTTAGCGCGTCGTCCACCGAGCCGCAAAGGTCCATCTTGCCCAGCAAGTCCGGGGGCAGGTACTCGATTGCCGGATCGTACGCGCGCACGCGCGCGCCCGCACGGTGCAACGTTAGGGCCAGCTCGACGGCGCTCGAACGCCGCAGCGTATCGGTGCCGGGCTTATACGTCAGACCGAGCAGTGCGATCGTCGCGCCGGCCGGTTCTTGCATCTCGCGCAGCGTTCGCAGCGGCCACGCTTGGTTTTGCTTGTTGCTGGCGCGAATCGAACCCAGTAGCGGCAACGACACTCCCGCCGCGCGCGCCACGTCCGCCAGCGTCCCGACGTCGCGCGCCAACGTGCCGCCGGCGAAGCCGGGTCCGGGCGACAGGTATGCATTCGGGCCGATGCGTGGATCGCTTTTCAGCGCGCGCGCGACGTCGGCAACGTCGGCACCGGCCGCTTCGCACAAAGTTCCGATCTCGTTGACGAACGAAAGTTCCGTCGCCAGCAGCGCGTTGAGCGCATGTTTGGCCATTTCCGCCGATTCGAGCGACATCTCGAGCACGTCGGCCGGGAACGCAGAAAAGAGTTCTCGCGCCCGCGGTTCGCGCGGATCGGATTGCCCGAGTACGACGCGCGGCGCGCCGAGGAAGGCGTCGATCGCCGTTCCCAAACGCAGGTTCTCGGGCGAATACGCGACGCTCACGTCGCGACGGCCCGTCGCCGCAGCGGACTCCGCCAAAATCCGGCGCGAGAAACCGACCGGAACCTGCGAAGAAATCAGCAATAGCGCCCCCGGTTTCAGATGCGGGAACAGCCGCCGGATTCGCTCCGCCACGAACGCGCTATCGGCGCGATCTTCGTCGTCGACGGGCGTGTCCCACGCGATCCAGACGACGTCCGCGTCGCGCAACGCGTCCTCCAGGTCTGCGGAAAACCGCAGCCTCCCGCGCGCCACACCGTCCGCAACCAGCTGCGCGAGGCCTGGTTCGAAAATCGGCAGGCGTCCGCCGCGAACTGCCTCTACGGCATCTTCTTCAAAATCGAACGCGGTCGTGTCGAACTTGGTCGCCACGCAAGCCGCGGTGACCAAGCCGAGATGCCAAAGGCCGCAAACGCAAATCTTCACGAAGGGAATTCCACGCCGCTCTCTAGATAGTGAGTTCGAAAGGTCTTGCGTCTCGAACGAGGTGACTCCTTGACCGGCAACGATGGCATCCGAATCGATCTCGCGGGAAAGAACGTTCTCGTGACCGGCGGCAGCATGGGGATCGGCTACGCCGCGGCGCAGGCGTGTCTCGCGGCCGGAGCCGACGTCGTCATCTCCGCGCGCACCGGGGCAGCGCTAAGCGAAGCTCGAGAAGCGCTTCGAGACGCGCATCCCGATCGCCGCGTCGCCTGCGTCCGCACAGATGCGAGCGTGGAGGCCGACGTGGACCGCCTATTCGCCGAATGCGCGACGCGGGGGCCGCTGCATGGCGTCGTACACGCAGCCGGGATCTACGGCCCCATCGGCAAGATCACCGACGTCGAACCGGCGCAGTGGCTCGACGCTATCCGGATCAACCTTTTCGGTTCGTTTCTCGTCGCGCGTGCGGCCTGTAGCGCGATGCGCGCGGACGGGGGCCGCATCGTCATGCTCTCGGGCGGCGGCGCCGCGGCGGCGCTTCCAAACTACACTTCGTACGCGTGCGCGAAAGTCGCCACCGTGCGTATGGTCGAGTCGGTCGCTCGAGAAATGGCCGAATACGGCATCGAGATCAACGCGCTCGCCCCGGGGTTCGTCGCGACGCGCCTGCACGAACAAACCCTAAAAGCCGGCCGCGAACGAAGCCAAGCGCTTTACGATTCGACGGTCGAACGTCTGCAAACCGGCGCGATTCCCGCGTCGGTCGCCGGGCGCGCCGCGGCGTTCTTGGTAAGCGACGCCGCGCGCGGCATCAGCGGCAAATTCGTCGCCGCTCCCTACGACGGCTGGTCGCAATGGCCCGCGCATTTGGCCGAACTTGCAGATAGCGACCTGTTCACGCTTCGCCGAATTCTCCCAAGCGAACGCGGCCTCGACTGGCAATAGAAGCGGCGTCAGACCCCGAGCGTGCCTTTTATATAAGCGATCGACCGGCGCAGGCCCTCGCGCAGATCCGTTCGCGGTTCCCAGCCGAGCGCGCGCGCGGCCGAGATGTCCGCGAGATTCCGTGACGCTTCGCCGGGCAGATCCGGTCGCAGGTCGGGCTCGACGTCGCTGCCCAGTAGCGACGCGATTGCGTCGTAGATCTCGCGAACGCTGTAGTTGGTTCCGCTTCCGATGTTGAACGCGCGCCCGTTGGTGCGATCGTCTTCGATGCACTTTAGGTGAAAGTCGTTTACGTCGTCGACGTAGACGAAGTCGCGCCGCTTGTCTCCGGTGCCGTAGATGACCGGACGTTCGCCGCGCAGGAGCTTGATGACGAACGCGCTCATCACGGGCGGAATCGTTCGCCGGTAGTCTTGGCGCGGCCCGTAGACGCAGAAATACCGCAGGGCGGTCAGGTTCATCTCGTGAAAGCGCGCGAACGTTTGGGCGAACTCCATGCCGGCCAGTTTGCTTACCGCGTAGACGCTCTGCGGACGCACGTCGCTCTCCGGGGTCGGAAAGTGCGTCGAGCCCTCGTACAGGGCCGACGATTCCGCATAGACGACCTTCGCAACGCCGGCGCGCCGCGCCGCCTCGAAGGTATTGACGGTCCCGGTCACGTTGACGTCGCTGGTTTCGACCGGATCCACCTGGCAGTCGGCGATGCAGTTCTTGGCGGCGAGGTGAAACAGCACGTCCACGCCTTCGAGCAAGCCGTAGATCTCCGGTCCGCGAATGTCGGCGCGGTGAAACTCCACGCCCTCGGGAACCTGCTCGGCAACGCCATAGGCGAGGTTGTCGATCCCGACCACGCGGTAGCCGCCGGCAACGAGACGGTCGGCTAAGTTACTTCCGATAAACCCGGCGACGCCCGTTACCGCAATCGTCTTAGGTGACATCGACCGGTTCGCGAAGCGCGGCGCGGCTGACGTGCGAACCGGTGGTGGCGTCCTTTTCCGTGAGCAGCGTCCACCGGATGCGCACCAATTCCCTGAAGTTGCGAACCGTGCCCCAAATCGGATCGTAGCGCGTGTCCGCATCGTTGCTCCACAGCACCGGAAACTCGAGAATGCGACTCTTGCGCGCGAGCGCTCGAAGGATGACCTCGATATCGAACATGAAGCCGTCGGTCACCAGCGCGCCATAGAGTTCCTTGGCCAAATCGTGGCGGTAAATCTTAAATCCGCATTGCGTGTCGGATACGTACCACGGTACGCCCATTAGAAAATGCACGACCCACGAATATACCACCGATCCGACGCGCCGGTAGAGCGGTTGCCGGCGCAGGACGCTGCCGCGCATCCGGCGCGACCCGTGCGCGACGTCGCACATCCCAAGCTCGAGCATCATCAATCCGATGCTCGCGACGTCGTAGGGTACGCAAAGCCCCGCATCGGCAAACATTACGTGCCGACCCTGCGCGTGCGCGATGCCCTGCGCGAGCGCGTGCCCCTTTCCGCGATTGCGCGCGTAACTCACGACCCGGAGCTCCGGGTACCTGGCCTGCAGCGCGCGAGCGGCCGCCGCCGTACCGTCCGACGATCCGTCGTCCACGACGATGATCTCTCCATCGATCTTCCGCTGGCGCAAGAACGCGTTGGCAGCTTCCACGTCCCGGTCGATCTTAGCCGCCTCTTTATAGGCGGGGATGACGATCGTTAAGTCCCGCATTCGAACGCGCTAGCGGGGCGCACGACGCGTGCGAATCTCGCGCACGGTGCCGAAGATGCCGCGGCCGAACGTCAGATAGCGGACGCCTAAGAATCCGATCGGCACGTTAACGGCGACCGCAACGATCTTAGCAACGACCGGATTGACGCCGAAGTAGGTCACGAGCGAGCCGACGATCGCGATCGTCGTCAACAGGCAGAACCCGACGACGACGACGTGCGTCGAGGCCTGATCTTGAATCGGCCGGTCGTGCTTGCGAAAGTTCCAATACTTGTTGAGTGCAAAATGGATGCACACGGCGACGCAGTACGCGATCGTAACCGCGGCCCAGAGCGGCAACGCCGTCCGCAGCAGCAACGTATACAAGCCAACGTCCACGCAGAAGACCAGTCCTCCGATCGTGCAGTAACGCAACAACTGGTACTGCCATCCGCGATGCGAAACGGCTTGCGCGACAAAGGTCTTCACGAGACGGGATCCAGGCGGGCAAGGTGTGGTTTCATGCCGCGCGTTGCGAGCAGATTGCTCACCACGCAGCTCCCGCCGAAGTCCACCGTCCAGCCGAGCCTGGTAAAACCGCGCGCGTTCATGAATTCGGTGAGGGCCTTCCCGTCGCCGGGTGTGTAGAGCATGATAAACCCGCCGCCGCCTGCGCCCGCTACCTTCCCACCCGTAACGCCGTATTCGGCCCGCAAGAGCTCGTAGAGCTCCTCCATAGCGTCTACGGTGATCTTCTTGGAGAGCGAGCGCTTCGCAAGCCAATGCTCGTGCATGAGTTCGCCGAACCGGTCGAAGTCGGCGGCACGGAACGCGGCTCCGATGCGCTCGCCGATCTGCCGGATCTCGACCAGGCCCGACTCGACGTGGCCTGGTTCGCCCGGCGTCCGCATGGCGCGGTTCTGGTCGGCGAGAATGTCGATCGCGTCGCGGCGCACGTTCGTATAGTAGAGATGCGTACGCGAAACGAATTCGGCGACGGCGTGGGCCGGAAGCTGCAAGCGCTCGACGTCGACGCTTCCGTCCCGGGCGATGCGCAATTGGGTGAGGCCGCCGAACGCCGCCATGTACTGGTCTTGCTTGCCGATCGGCTTTCGCAGCACGTCGAGCTCGATCTCGCAGGCTTCTTCGGCCAGAATCGCGGCGGTCGCGGGCTTTTCGAGATAGGTTCGAACCGCACCGAGCAATCCGACCAAATAACAGCTCGACGAGCCCAGACCCGTACCGGCGGGAAGGTCGGCAAGGGACGCGATCTCGACTTGATCGTTGACGCCGTGATGAAGCAGCGCCTCGCGTGCGAGCTCGTGGCGCAAGTCCGCCGAGCGCTCGACGGTCTCGCTCTGCGTGTAGTGAAGCCGGACCAAACGGTCGGCCACGGGTACGTTCAGCCCGACGTACATGTATTTGTCGATGGCAGCGGCCAGAACGTAGCCGCCGTGCTTTTCATAGAAGCTTGGTAGATCGGTGCCTCCGCCTCCCAACGTGACGCGAAAGGGCGTCCGCGTGAGGATCACGAGGCGGACGCGCCTTCCGGGCTAGAAGAAGGGCGACCTCCCAGCGGGCCGCGATCGAACTTTTGCAAGAACTCCGGCGGCGTGCGATATGCCATTACTACGATCATCGGAAAAACCAGCAACAAAGTCCATACGCGCGTGAACTCAGGCAGCACGAGAGCCCCGACGAACGGAAATCCCACCAGCAAGCCCCCGAGGATCCGATGCCGTGCGAGTGCGTACGGGAACCCCCAAATCAGATACCACGGGAAGATCAGCGGCAGCCCGAACGCCCCGAGCGTCGGCAGGAGCCAGACGGCCGACATCAGGCGTCGCCCTCCGGCTACGGCCACCGCGATCGCCACCAGCGCGCAGAAAACGGGAATCACGTGTAGCGCGTTTTGCAACGGCGATATGAACGCATGGTAGGTCAAGACGTGCCAATACGGCTTGCCCCCGCCGAACCACGAGATCGCCAAGGCCGCGGCGATCGCGGCGGCACACCCAAAGTACCGGCGCCAAGGCGGCACGATCATAGCGGCGACGGGCAGGCCAAGCACGACGTACGGGAGCTTTACGGCGCCGGCGACGGCGATGAGCCCGAAGCCGGCTATTGGATTTCTCCGCATGACGGCCGCGGCCACCGCGATCAGCACGATTGCGATCAGATCGTTGTGCCCGTTGGCGACGAACTGCAGCATCAATCCCGGGTTGAGCGCGGTTACGACGAGGATCCGGCGCGGCAGTCCGAGCGCGCGCATCGCTACCAGGAGCGCGAGGTACAGGCAGGCGTTGAAGACGCGCAGCGCCATGATCTTTCCCAGCAGCGTCGCGGGCAAGACGGTTACGAGTTGAACGATGATCAGCCACAGCGGCCCGTACAACGTGTAGGTCGGATGTCCGAACCACAGATCGATCACGTGAAACTCGCCGGGAAACCGAACGTTCGGTGGCGCCCACGACTCGAAGCCCAAGATGCCGTTGTGGACGTAACCGTAAAGATCGAAGCTACTCAGCGCCGGCGCCGCCAGCGAGATGCCGAGCAGAAGCGCCAGCCCGGCGCCCGTCACCAGGCGCGACACGTTGCCGCGGTACAGCGCGAGTAACGCGTACGATTGCAGAGCGCCGGCCGCGAGGAACGACGCCGACACCCAATCGGCATTCCACGTGCCGATGTAAAGGACGGGAAGCGGCATGGTCAGCCGCCATGGCGGCAGCGGCGTCGCGTGGGTCGCGCCGAAGCGAATCAATGCGAGTTGCTCGACGTACATCGCGACGATGCCGATCAGCCAGAGCCACGCCGGCATGTCCGGCGTTCGAATCGCGCGATTCGCGAGCGCGCCGCGAAGCTCGAAGATCGCGAGCGCGAATACCGCGAGATAAGGAATGACGAGGATCAGCACGCGCTACGGCGCCTCGGCACGCCGCGGACGGTTCAACAACAAGTAACCTACCACGACGCTCGCGACGAGCGGTGCCGTCCACAGTTGCACGATGGTGAGGTCGACCAGCGCGGCAACGAGTGGAAACCATATCGCGAAGCTCGCGAGCACCCGACGCCGGCCGAGCGCGTAGGGGAATCCCCACATGAGATACCAAGAATCGACGTAGGCGCCGAGCGCGGGCATCAGCCAAACCGCCGCGCGCAGCCGGCGCCCACCCATCAGCGCGACCACCAGCGCGGCCAAAGCGGCGAGCGCCGCAACGACGTGAATGGCGTCTTGGGACGGCGAGCCCGCCACGTGGCTCGTGAGCGCGTGCAGATACGGCGCGCCGCCGGTCGCCCACGACAGCGCGGCGACGGACGCGATTGCGCCCAGCGCCATGGCGGCGCGAACGCGCACGTCGCGTACGGCGGCCAGCACCGGTAAGCCCAGGAGAACGTACGGAACCTTGACCATCCCCGCCGCTACGATCAATACAGCCGAGGCGAGCGGCAGCGCGCGCGCGCAACACGCGGCGGCTACGATGAGTACGATCGCCGTCATGTCGTTATGGGCGTTCGCAACGAACTCCAACTGCATCGCGGGGTTGAGTGCGACGACCGCGATGAGGCGCAGCGGGAGTCCCAACACTCGAAGCCCGGCCACCATCGCTACGAACAGCACCGCTCCGTAGGCGCGCAGGGCAAACAGCTTACCCGCCAGCGTGGGCGCGATCGACGTTGCGGCACGCACGACTACGAGCCAAAGCGGTCCGTAGGTCGTCGGCGTCATCGGAACGTGCCAAAATGCGTTGATGGCGCGGTAGGCCTCCGGAAAAGCGGTTGCCGGGGGTGCGTATGCCGCAGCTCCCAGCAGCGCGTTGCCTACGTACGCGTACGCATCCGCGTTGGTGAGGGCCGGCGCGGCGAGCGACAGCAGCAGCATTACGGCGAAACCTGCCGCCACGGGCGCGACCTTCGCGCGCGAGCGATAGAGCGCGAGCAGCGCGTACGATTGGGCCGCGGCCAGCGCGATGGTGAGCGTGCCGACAACGGCGGGGTGTGCCATGCCTCGGGTGACCACCGGAATCGGCAGCGGGACCGAGCTCGGGGGCCGTCCCCACACGTGCGTTGCCGCCCAAAATTCTAGCGCGATCTGCGCGGCGTAGGCGGCGACCAGAAACGCGACGGCCCCCCACGCCGGAAGCGCGACGGTCGGAAAGCGGCGCGGCTCCGGCACGACGCGCAGCTCCACGTACGCGAGCAGCAAAACGGCGAGGTAAAAGAACGCGAAGATCACGCCGGCACGCGTTCGTTTCTCAGCCGCGCGGCGATGGCGACCACGACGACGCCGGGCACGACCATCGCGTACGTCCACACCGTCATGAACTTGGCGTCGAGAAGGATTGCGGCAAACGGCAGCGTTACCAATAGCCCGCCGAGAATGCGGCGCCGCCCCAAAGCGTAGGGCACGCCGTACGTGACGTACCACGACGCGATGTACGACCCCATCATCGGCATCAGATACGTCGCGGAGAATAGACGGCGGCCGCCCAAGAACGCGACGGCGATCGCCGCCAGCGCCGCGATACCGACCGCCGCATTGAGCAGATGCACGACGCCGACTTCCGGAACGTGAATGGCGAGGCCTTGAAAGTAGCCCGCGCCGGCGCCGAACCACGAGATTGCTATCGCGCTGGCCAGGATCGCGCCGGCGCAGGCGTAGCGCGCGACACGCGATTCAACCGCCGCAAAAATCGGAAGTCCGAGAATCGCAAACGGCAGCTTGATCAGCGCCGCTACGACCACCAGCCCGCACGCCGCAACGGCGTTCCGGCGCAGCAGCGCGGCGGCCAGCACGATCGCCGCAATTCCCAGCAAGTCGTTGTGCGCGTTCGACACGTACTGCATCGCAAGTCCAGGGTTGAGAGCAGCGACGGCCACGATTCGACGCGGCGCGCCGAGCGCGCGTAAGGCCGCCAGGAATGCGACGAACGACACCGCCCCGAGCGCTCGGAATGCGAGCAGCTTGCCGAGCAGCGACGGGAACGGATCGGCCACGATCCGCGCGATCGCGATCCAGAGAGGACCGTACGGCGCCGGTAGCATCGGCGAGGCGAAAAACCGGTTGACCAGCGCGAATTCACCCGGTAAGTCGCGATGCGGTGGCCCGTAGGAACCGGATCCAAGCAGCGCGTCTCCGACGTACGCGTACGGGTCCGGACTGATGAACGCCGGCGCGACGAAGGAAAGCACGACAAGCACGGCCACACCCGCGAAGATCAAGCGGCGCGACGGTGCGCTCCGGTACAATGCGAGCAGCGCGAAGGATTGCACGGCGGCAAGCGCGAGCATGGCCGCCGCGATTAGGTTGAGATGCGGCGCGTCGTGGCTAGCGACGCCGATCGGCAGAAGCGCGCGCCACGGCTCCCGCGTCACGATCGCCGTCGCCGCGTACCAGACCAGCGCGAGCTGCGCGGCGTACGTGATCGCAAGCATCGCGCACCAAACCCACGCCGGCCAGCTCGGCGTGCGCGGAGCGGGCGGCGATTGCGGTTGGCGGATTTCGAGATAGACGAGCGCGAGAGCGGCGGCATAAAACGTGAGAAAGATACTCACTCGAGCCGCCGCCCGGCGATCACGCCTTCGTCTTGGCGGCCGTCCCCGTCTTGGCGCGGGAACGTGTGGCCGTGCCGTCCTTCGACTCGGCCGTCGATCGCTTTCGCGCTGCGGATTTGACCGTTCCGTCGTCCGGCGGAGCGGTCTTCTTCACACGCGTCGTCCGTTTGGGTTTTTCGGCTGCCGTTTCGCTGCCCGAATCGGCCGCGGCTTTCTTTCTCGGACGCCGTGTCGAGGAAACCGCACCTTCGGCGGGCGGCAGTGCAGCGATCTGCGTTGCGCCAATCTCTCCGGACGCGCGTGGCGACGCAGCCGCACGCCGGCGGCGCGCCGGCTTCGCTGCCTTCGGCTCTTCCGCAGCTACGCGCAGACTGGGCGGCGGCGCGTCCACGGCGGGCGGCTTCGCCCGGCGCAGGGGAGCGATCGCGCGCGACGGCTCGCGCGGTGCGGTGGTTCCCGTCGGCTCGGCGGCGCCGGAACTGCCGACGCGAAAGATATGGCGGTCCGGCACGGAGCTGCGGGTTTCATCCTGCGAGACTGGGGGCACGCCCGCGCCGGCAGCGCCCGCGCCACCGCGACCGCGGCGGCGACGGCGACGGCGACGGCCGGTGCCGGCTCCGTCCGGGGCACCGGCTCCAGACGAGCGCACGCCGGTTCCGCCCAGCGGCGGCACCGACGTGGGAATGGGCTCGTCATCGTATTCTTCGTCGACGTTCGGCGCGCCGGGCGGCGCCGGCGGCGCCGGAGATATCCGGCCGTTTCCCTGCGGAACGCCGTTCGCGCCGCCGCTTCCGCCGCGACCGCGGCGACGGCGGCGCCGGCGGCGTCCGCCCCGCGCTTCAGCGTCGCCGGCCGGCGCGGCCGAAACCGCTTCCGCCGCCACGGCCGCGCCTTCGGCGATGATGATCGCGGCTGCCTGGCGCTCGCCGCGAACTTCGGCCGCCAGGGACCGGTCTTCCGCCTCTTCTTCGGGGGTGATCGTCGTGATGCCGATCGGCGGACGGCCTTGCGCCTGCTTGGCAGCCTCCTCGGCCAGCTCGCGCAGCGCCTTGGTCTGCTCGGCGGCGGTGAGTTCCACTTTGCGCTTGCCGCCGCGGCGGCGCTTTTTCTTGGCCCCGGCGTCGACGGCCGAGACCATCTCCGCAAGCACGTAATCCTCTTTGTCGTCCACGTCGAGGACGCGGATGCGGGCCGTATTTCCGGCGTTGTTGGCGGCGTTCTCGACCTCGATCAAGTGGCCGTTGACCACCGCGGCGGCGGACGTCACGTTGGGCAGCCGTCCGGAAAGCAGCTCGACTTCGTGTTCGTCACCGACGCGCACGACTTGCGAACGATCTTCCTTGAACGCAACGACGCGGTCGATGCGCGCCTTTTCCGGATGAAGCATCGGATCGACGCGAACGTGGATCTCGCTTCCGATCTCCTTAGCGAGCGCCAAACACTCTTCGTCGAACCAGAACTCCATTTGCGCGGCCACGGTCGGCGCGGCGTGAACGACGACTTCGCCGCTTCCATCGCGGTGGTCGTCGCCGATCCGGCGGAACGTCTCGATCGCTACCGATTGCGACGACATGACCGTACCTAGGCCGCTGCAGGTCGGACACGACCCGCGCAGTTGGGCTCCCAGATCCTTGCCGATGCGTTTGCGCGTAAACTCGAGCAGTCCGAGAGCAGAAAACGATTGAATCGTCGCCCGCGTCCGGTCGCGGCGCAAGCCGTCCTCCAGCACCTTGACGATCTTGTTCCGCGACGCTTCCGACGACATGTCGATGAAGTCCACCACGACGATGCCGCCGATGTCGCGCAGGCGCACCTGGCGCGCGATTTCCGCTGCGGCTTCGGCGTTGGTCTTGACGATCGTGTCCTCGAGGTTTTTTCCGCCCGTGAACTTTCCCGAGTTCACGTCGATGACCGTAAGCGCTTCGGTCGTTTCGATGACGATCGATCCGCCCGACGGCAGATTGATTTTGGGCTTCATGAGCTTCTGCAGCTCGTCGTCTACCTTGAAATCTTCGAAGAGGTCGCGCCCCGAATTGTAGTGTTCGACGCGATCGAGATACTGCGGGCCGAGGAGTTGCAAGAACTCGCGGACCTTCCGGTATTCGTCCTCGTCGTCGATCAGCACTCGGTCCACGTCGGCCGTGATAAAATCGCGCGCCGCTTTGTAGACCAGGTTCATGTCCTTGTGCAACAGCGACGGCGAGGCCGCGCGCTTGTACATCTCGAGGATTCCGTGCCACATGCGAATGAGCACGCCGAGGTCGGCGATCAGTTCGGCCTCGCTCACCCCGGCCGCGGCGGTCCGCACCACCGTCGCCATGCCTTCGGGGCGGATGCGCTTCATCACGCCCTTGAGCCGGTTGCGTTCGTCGGCCGATTCGATCTTGCGCGAAACGCCGGAGTATTTTCCGGTCGGCATCAAGATCAGGTAGCGTCCGGGTAGCGAGATGTTCGTGGAGATGCGCGCGCCCTTGAGGCCGCGCGGCTCCTTGACGATCTGCACCAGAACGTCGTCGCCCTTTTTGACCTTTTCGCCTATGGTGAAGCCGCTGTGTCCGTGCGTGATCTCAACGTCGCCGATGTTCAGCGGTTGCTTGTTGATGTCGTCGACGTACAGAAAGGCGTTACGGCCCAGGCCGATGTCCACGAACGCGGCGCCCATTCCGGGCAGCACGTTGTGAACTTTTCCTTTGTAGATCGAGCCGATTACGCGTTCGTCGCGTTCGATGTAGAGTTCGGCGAGCTCGCCATCCTCTAATATGGCGACCCGGTTTTCCCACGGGTCGCTCGAGATGAGAATCTCGGTTGACAAATTCGTCCTTTAGTCCAGTTGAGGCCGCGCGAGCTGAGTCTTCGGATCCTCCGCGACGACGACCCGGCGGGGCCCACCCCGGGATCGCCATCGAGCGGGCGACGCTCGGCTGCGGCGCATGGCCGCTCGAGAAAAATTTTTCGGGCCCTACGGCCCGGCTTGAGGTCCCTTCACGCCGCTTCGAAGCCGGACCTGCCAAACGGGCCGGGCTTGCGGAGCGGGAGCCGCCGGTAGACCTCCACGTTCTTCCGACGGCCTCCTATGTCGATGCGCAGCGCTTCCAGCCCGGAAAGCCGGTTCAGGACCTCGACCGCCGGCAACCCCAGCTGCCACATGCCGGTCAATTCGAGCGCGGACAACGCAGACAACCGCGAAAGGGGTTCGAGGTCGTCGACGTCCAGGAGACCGCTTAGCGCGAGCTCCCGCAACTCGCCATGACGTTCTATTCCCGCGAGGCTCTTGAAACCGGTCAGACGATAGAGCCTGAGGGCTCGAAGGCCGGCCAAGCCTTCGAACGCCCGCGGGCCGGGGCCGATGTCGAGCCGGCTGAGGTCCAGCACGCGAATCGGTCGCCCGGTGAGAGCGTCCGGCGCTAAGATCTCGCCGCGCGCCGCCAAGCGCAGCCCGCTAACGTTCGGAAATGCGTCGAGCACGGCCGCCAGATCGCCCGGCAAGCCCTCCAGATCCAGGCGGCGCACGCCGGTCGCCCGGACCGCCGTCATTGGCCCGAGCATGCGCGCCTCCAGCGCAACCGTCTCCGGCAGCGCGTCGCCCAGCAAAGGGAGCTGCAGCACGGCGCTGCCGTGCAGCCGGAGCGTCGCCGCGGGCCGGGCGGCCATCCACGCCGCGACGCGGGCGAGCGAGCGCGGATCCAGCGGCTCGCCCCACTGTATTTGCGCGTCGGCGTGCACCCGGCTCAAGCCGGCCTCGCTCACGGCGCCGCGAAAATCGCGAACGCAAAGGCACGACACGCTACGCGTTGCCGAGGACGTCGCGATCGCGCTGCGAGTAGACGTTCATCAAGATGCCGACGGCCGCAAAGTTCGTCAGTATCGCCGAGCCTCCGTACGACATGAACGGAAGCGGAATCCCGGTAATGGGCATGATGCCGATCGTCATGCCCACGTTGACGACGACGTGAAACGTCAGCATCGCCACGAGGCCGCCCGCGAGCAGGAAGCCGAAGCGATCTCGTGCGGCGAGCACGGACCGGATTCCGCCGAACAGCAGCGCGCCGTAGAGCGATACCAGCGCGAGCGTCCCGACGAAGCCGAACTCTTCGGCCAACACCGTGAAGATGAAATCGCGCGAGTGCTCGGGAACGAAATTCATCTGGGTCTGCGTGCCTTGGTGGAATCCGCGGCCGAACCACTGGCCGTTGCCGACGGCGATCTTCGACTGGTTGAGATTGTAGCCGGCGCCCTGCGGGTCGGCCTTTGGATCGAGAAACACCAGCAGCCTGGCCTTTTGAAAAGGCTTGAGGACGGCATTGGTCCCAACGGTCACCGCGGCGACGAGCAATACGCCCATGGCGTAGATCGCAAAGTCCGCGAACTTCGGCAGAGCGAAAAAGAGCTGCGTTGTCAGAATGGCGAGCAGCACGAGCGACGTACCCAAATCGGGCTGCTTGAGAATCAACAGCGCGGGAATCGCGACCGTGAGCAGCGGCTTCCATAGATCTTGAAGACGCTCGTACGAGTCGCGGCACAGCACCGCCGCCAGGGCGATGGCGAGAACCAATTTGGCCGGCTCGGAGGGCTGAAACGTACCGAGCGGACCGAGCGAGATCCACCGCTGCGCGCCCATCGCGCTGTGCCCGCCCCGCAAGATAAAAAGCAGTAGCGCGAGATTGACGACGTAAAGCGCCGGCGCCCAGCGCTGCCAATTCCGATAATCCACCAGCGCGATGCCGATCATGAGCGGAATGCCGAGTACGGCGTAGAGAATCTGCTTGTGAAATTCGCCGGCCGCCTCGGGAGCGTGCAGGTCGGCCGATTGAATGCACGCGATGCCGATGCCCGCGATGAGAATGCTCGAAATCGCAAGCGGCCAGTTGACGTTACGCAAGAACCGTCGCGTACCGGGATCCTTGAAGAAGCCGGCCACTAGCGTCGCGGACCGATCGTGCGGAAGGTGAGATTGATGCGCTCGCCGCTCGCGCGAGATTCCTTTAAGATCGCGTGCTGAAAGAGCGCCTGGGACCGTCCGCGCATGACGAGTAAGCTGCCGTGTTCCAATTCCAGCGAGGCGACGAGATTGCGAGTCCCGCGATCGCGTAGCAAGAAACGGCGCGTCGCGCCGAAGCTGATTGAAGCGATGACCGGAGCCTCACCGAGCTCGGGTTCGTCGTCGGAGTGCCACGAAACGCTGTCGCCGGCTGAGCGGTAGCGATTGAGCAAGACGCTGTTGAAACGGCGTTGCAGGCGCGAGCAGAGCGCTTCGCGCAGATCCGCGAGCTCGCACGTCCACGGCGACGGATCGTTCGCCAGGCCGGAATACGTGTACGTTGCGCCGGGGTCGCCGTACCAGGCCGTCAAACGCGGCATCGCGCGCCGGCGGCCGAAGATCGTAACGTGCTCCTGCTTCCACTCGATGCGCTCTCGCAACAGCCGGAAGTAACGATCCGCGGCCGCCCGATCGAACGCGCCGGCTTCGTACGTTACGTCGCTCGGCAGCGTAGCCGACACCGGGCGTTTGTTAGTTCCCGGCTACTACGGCCGGCGGAGCGGGATGTGGAGCGAGTTTCGCACCCGCATTGGCGCGCGTCTTCCTGCGCCGGCGGCGTCGAACCGGAGGCGCGCCCACGGGCGCAGCTTCGGGCGGTTTCGGCGCCTCCGGTGCGGGCGGCGAAGGCGCGTTCGGCCTCGCGACGGACAGGATCGGGATGTTCGCCATCATCGCGAGCGCCTTGTCCTCGCGCTCGAAACTGACTTCGACTTTGTCGCGATCGACCTCGACGTAACGCGAGATCACGTCCACGAGGTCGCGCTTCATCTGGTCGACGATCTCCGGCGCGAGCGCAATGTGATCGGTCATGAGCACGAGGCGCAACCGTTCCTTTGCGGTCGAACTCGAGCCGCCTTGACCGAAGAGGCGTTTGAAGAAGTCGATCATCAACGCGACCCTCCCAAGAACGAGCCGATTTTCGAAAGGAACGTCTCCTTGAGCTCCACCGTCGGTGCCGGAACGTCCTCGCCCGCCAGGCGCGCGGCGATCGCGCGATACGCTTCTGCGGTGCGGCCTTCTCGCTGCAGGGCGATGGGTTCGCCGCGATTGGTCGTGACGACGATTTGCGGTTCGTCCGCGATGACGCCAAGTAGCGGCAGGTGCAAGATCGAGTTCACGTCCTCGACGGACAGCATTTTGCCTTTCTTGACCAGTTGGGGACGCAGGCGGTTGACGATCAGCTGCGGGCGGAAACGGCTGCCCAGCAATCCGACGACGCGATCCACGTCGCGCACCGCCGAAACTTCCGGCGTGCACACGACGATCGCCTCGTCGGCGCCGACGACGGCATTGCGAAAGCCCATCTCGATTCCGGCCGGACAGTCGATGAGCACGTAGTCGAAACGCTCGCGCAACTTTTCGACGAGCGCGCGCATCTGCTCGGTATCCACCTCGTCTTTTTCGCGCGTTTGGGCCGCCGCCAGCAGAAAGAGCGATTCGCTGTGCTTGTCGTGCACGAGCGCGTCGTCGAGCGACGCCTTTTCCTCGAGCACGTCGAGCAGGTGAAACTTGATACGGCTCTCGAGTCCCAGCAAAATGTCCAGGTTGCGCAAACCGACGTCGGCGTCGACCAGCGCGACCTTCGCATGGCGCTGCGCGAGGGCCGTTCCGAGATTCGCCGTCGTGGTCGTTTTGCCGACGCCGCCCTTACCCGAGGTAATCACGATCGCGCGGCCGAGTTTCACGGGCGCGGCCGCAGTCGAACTCGGATCGCTCGCGGTGCCGGTCTCTTGAGACTTCAGCTCGTGCATGCTGCCTACCCCGCCTTGAGTGCGCCGAAAAGCCGGCCAAGAAAGCTCTGATTGTCGAACGTCGAGAACGGAACGAGCTCGCCCTCGAGACGCCGCGCGATCTTGTCGTAAATCCCGCGCAGGCGGTTGTTCTGGTCGAGCACGATGGGTTCGCCGCGGTTGGTCGTGTCGATGATCTCCTCGTCGTCCGGAACGACGCCCAACAGCTCGGACGACAGGACCTCACAGACGTCGTCGACCGAAAGCATGTCGCCGGAGCGAACCATCTCGGGGCGTAGCCGATTGACGATCAATCGCACCGGCATCCGGCGTTCGGTCGCTTTGCCGATCACGCGATCCGCATCGCGGATAGCGCTGACCTCCGGCGTCGTCACCACGATCGCTTCGTCCGCGCCGGCGATCGCGTTTCGGAAACCCGTTTCGATGCCGGCCGGACAGTCGATGAAGACGTAGTCCGCTTGATCTGCAGCCTGATCGACGATGGACGCAAACTGCTCGGCGGTAATCGCATCCTTGTCCCGCGTCTGCGCCGCCGGCAAGACCGAGAGCGACTCGAAACGCTTGTCTTTGATGAGCGCCTGGCGGAGTTGACACCTTCCGTCGGCGACTTCGATCAAATCGAAAACGATGCGCTTCTCCAGACCGAGTACCAGATCGAGGTTGCGCAAACCGATGTCGGCATCGATGAGGATGACGCGGCGGCCCCGCATCGCCAGCGCAGCGCCCAAGTTAGCCGTGGTCGTGGTCTTGCCGACGCCTCCCTTGCCCGACGTAATAACGATTTTGCGCGCGCTCAACGTGCTTTCTCCCCCTCGGCGGCGTGTTCCAAACGATCCAGCGAAGCGATGACGATGCGTCCTTCCTCGACGGATGCGGCTTCGGGGCGCGGCGTCCCCGCGCGCGTTCCCGGATCGGCCGCGATGCACGTCGCGATGCGCAACTGCGTCGCGTCGAGCGCCAGAGCGAAGATGCGCGCCTTCTCGTCGCCCTGCGCGCCCGCGTGTGCGACGCCCGCCAAGCGGCCGAAGACCGCGATGTCGCCGGTGGCGACGAGTTCCGCTCCGGGGTTGACGTCGCCGACGACGACGATGTTTCCGATCTGGTGGAGCGCCTGGCCGCCGCGCAGCGTCCCGACGTGGTAGAGCGTCGCCGGCGCCGGCTCGACCAGCGAAAGCATCGGCGGCGGCGCGGCGGGCGCCCGCGGCTCGAGTCGCCTTACGCTGGGCTCGCCGCGCTTGCGCCGCTGCGCTATATCGGCGCGAGCACCTGCGAAGTCGGCCACCAACGATCGAGCGCTGTCGGAGAGCTCGACGTCACGGCGATCCTGCTCGGCGCGACGCTCCTCCAGCTCGGCCGCGGCCGCATCAGAGGGAGTCGGTTGAAAATCGATGCCGCGCTCACGCGCCCAGGCCTCGAGCGCTTCGCCACCGGAGATTCCGGTTAAACGGACCGACCCGGCGCTAAGGACGGCTTCGAGCCGGGCAAGCTGCTCCAGGGTCGGCCGGTGGGCCCCCAACGAAGCGACCAGGGCGGCGCCGCGATAAAACCCCGGACGGTCCGAAAGGCGTCCTTCGAGTTCCGCGAGGCCCTCGTCGAAGCCGCAACCATCCAGCGCGAGCTCCAGCCCCAACCCCTTGCCGCGTAAGATCGTCACCCTCGTCTCCGGCCAGACCGCGTTTTATCAGGCCCGGGGTTCCTATGGGAAAGGGGCCTAACCTTTCCAATCCACACCGGATTCGCAAGTTCTTCCCCTTATCCACATCCAATACACAGTTACCCAGCGTAACGTCGGGGCGGGTCCGCCCGTTGGGAATATGAGGGCCGGCTCCTGCAACTCCGGCACGCCCGTGGAAGTAATGTGATGTACGTGAAGAAAGCCGTTCGTATGTTCCGTCGCATCGTTCCTCCGGCGGTCGTCTTGTCGCTGTTGGGCGCCATGTGCCCGCTGCCGGCTTACGCCGTCTCGACCGAGCAAGAAATTCAAATGGGACGTTCCGAAGATCAGCAGATCGTCGAGAGCACCGTCATCGAGACGGATCCCCTGCTCAATGCGTACGTCGAAGGCATCTCCAACAAATTGTGGGCCGAGCGCGCGCGTTACGACGTACCTTATTCGGTCAAGATCATCAGCGACAACGACATCAACGCGTTTTCGACGATGGGCGGGTACGTTTACGTCAATGAAGGACTGATCGACTTCGTTCAGTCCGACGACGAATTGGCGAGCGTCATCGGCCACGAAACCGGCCACATCGAGCGGCGCCACGAAGTGACGATGCCCGCTAAAGAAGAGGCGATCAATATGATCTTGGGCATCGCCTCGATCTTTTCACCGCTGATCTACCAGTTCGGCAACCTCGTGGAGGCCACGACCGTCGCGAAGCTGGAGCGCGCCGAGGAGATTCAAGCCGATCGCACCGGGTTGCAACTGATGTCGCGCGCCGGATACGACCCGGAAGCCATGGTCACGATGATGCAACATCTGGGCGCTCTCGACAACGACCACAGCGATCTGGTCACCAAGTACCTCGAAGACCACCCCGGCTCCAGCGATCGCGTCAAGCATTTGGTCGGCTATCCGGAGCTCGACCCAACGCAGGTAACCGAGAATCAAAAACTCATCCAAGCCGCCAGCGACGAGGAACGGGACCGCTACTCGTACTCGTCGATCGCTCTTGGAAACCTGTTGCAAAGCGATCCCGGAAATCCGGAAGCGCTGCTCGATCTCGGCCAAGATCAGCTCGCGCTGGGACTCACCAGCAAGAGCGAGCAGACCCTCTCCGAAGCCGCGCAAAAAGGCGACGCAGCGACGCGGGCGCAGGCCACGCAGCGCATCGCCGCGCTTCGGCAAGTCGAAGCGCGCCGCGTCACGCTGACCAAGCCCAATCTAGCCAAGCTGCAGGCATCCATGCAGGACGCGCAGGCGACGCAGGCGCAGGCGGCCGTGCAGATCCAAGCCCGGCGCGATCAAGGTCGCGATCAAATCAAGGCCGTGAATGCGCGGTTCCAAGATATCCAATACGAAGTCCCGGATTTCAGCAACGTCAACGTGCGTCACGGATCGCGCCTGGAAGCGGTGCTCAAGAACCTCAACAGCATGGCACGCGCGATCAACAGCGCGATATCCGATTCCAGCACCGCAATCGACGGCGTTGGCACGTTGGAGAAAGAGAAAGAGGGCGGTCTCCTCAAGGAAAACGCCAGCATTTTCAAAGACATGCAAGCCCCACTCGCCGCGCAGCCGATACCCGCCGATTCCGTCGCACTGCTGCCGTCGTATCCGGCGATGCTGGGTCAGCTCGCGGCGGCCGACGGGGACATGCTGCGCTCGGTCGACGCCGGGCGCGCTTCGCTCGTGATGCTCGATCAGTCGATCGGCGACTTGGACGTCTTTCTCAAGCAGCTCGGTCACACGCACGTCGACTTTGCCGGCGACATCAATCAAATGGACTACGACGACCTGGTGCCGCTGATGAAAAAAGCGTCCACCGGAATGGATGCGGCCGCCGCGTCGGCCTCGGAGGCCGCCCAGCTCTACAACATGGCCCGGTCGCGCCAACTCTCGGTGCGGATTTCGATGCTCGGCGTCGGCACGTCCCCGCAGCGCTACGCAACGCTGCAGGACGCGCTGCAACAGCGCTTCGGTTTCCCCGGCATCGACTACGCGACGATGCTGCGCGACAATCTCACTCCCGGTGAGGTGGCCGCGGCGACGATTTTGGCAGCCGACATCAAGAGCACGCCGGCCGCGATCATCGAGGAATCGCGGCGAACCAATACGCCAATCGTAGACTTGGCCGACCAGCACGGCATGCACGCTTGGCCGCTCGAGATTTTCATGGGTCTGGTCTATCTCGATTACACCGACAACCCGGTCACCGAGATGCACCCGGGCGGATCGGGAAGCTGAACGTAAGCGGCTAAATGACGAGCTCGATCGGCGCGGGCGCCCTGTTCAAAATGGTCAGCAGCGGCGTAGACGTGCGCAAGGTACACGCGCACGTCCGAAAGCCGTTCCGATTTTTCTTGTGCGGAGACCCGGCCCTGGTTGCCGAGTTTCGGGCGCTCATGCTCTCGGGACAATCGGACGAAGCGCTCGCGCTGGACGCAGCGGCCTGCCTCGAAACGCTCGACCCCGGCGCCCCGGCCGAGAGAAGCCTCTCGCCCGACGCGCGCGCGATCGTCTTTCTCGGACGTGGAACCGATGCGAGCGGCGCGCACCTAGCACAGCTGGCACCCTTGCGGCTGCCGGTCCTCGCGCTCACCGTAGACGGAACCGCGGTGGCGAGCGGTCCGGCTGCGGCGCCGTCACCCGGCTCGTGGGCCGAATACGTGGTGCAGGCCATCACGCGCGACGCGCTTCGTAAGACCGTTTTTCCGCACCTGATCGAATGCTCGCACGGCGTCGAGATTGCCGTAGGGCGCCGCCTTCCTCCGCTACGCGAGGCCGCGGCAGCGAAGCTCACGCGCGACGCGTCGGCCAACGCCCTTAAGGTCGCCCTGGCAAGTGCGGTCGTCGACCACATTCCGCTCGTCGGCGTGGTGCTGGGCGCCGTCGCGTCCGCCGGCGACACCGTCGTGATCACGGCACTACAGATGATGCTGTTGTTGCAGATTCAGGCGACGTACGGCAAGGACCCCGACGTGCAGCGGATGTGGCAGCTACTGCCGGTCATCGGCGGCGGCCTCGGCTGGCGCGCGCTGGCGCGCGAGCTGGTCGGGTTCGTACCGCTGGCCGGAATTCCGATCAAAGGCGCCATCGCGTACGCCGGCACGATCGTCGTCGGCGAAGGCGTTGCGTTCTTTCTCGAAAACGGCAAACATATGTCGAAGGTTCAGGCCTCGGCGCTCTACGAGCGCACCAAGAGCGACGCCTTGCAATTCGCGCGCGACGTCGTCGCTAAATTCCGCAAGAACTAAATCACAGCCGCTCGAGTAACGCCTCGTCGTCGAGCCGCTGCAGATCCGCGGCGACCCTCGGACGGACGCGCGCGGCCAATCCCGACGCCAGTGCGCGCCGGCGATCGGGCGGCAGGTCGTCCCTGCGTTCGATGAAGCGCTTGACGAGCGCGCGTTCCTCGCCGGTCATATACGCGGTTGCCGCGTAAGCCGGCTCTTCGGATATCTCGCTCACCAAACGTTGTGCCGTCATGCTCTTGCCGTCGCGCACGACGATCGTGCCGGCGGCGATGTCGCCGATGCGCTTGTTCTCGGGCGAGACTAGCGCGCTCACGGCGGAGACCGCGTATCCCCCAAGGCCCAGCTCGACCACGCGGATGAGGTTACGAATCAGCACGGCCATGAAGTCGACCGGGTATCCGCCGTCGCGGACGACGCGGATGCCCAGCATGCGCTTTCCGGGCGTCTGACCGTTCCAAAGCGCTTCGAATACGATGAAGTAGCCGAAGAAAATCGCGAAGACGAGGAAGACCAGAAATGCGATCGCCACGTTCTCGCCCAACCGCTCCAGCGCCGGATCGTTTTGAGGACGAAAGTCCGTGGCGACGCGCGCGGCAGCAAGCGTGACCGCATACAGTACCGCAAACATGATCGCGACTTGTATCACCATATCGACCGTGACGGCTAGGAAACGGCTTCCAAGGCCGGCCAAGTCGTACGAAAACGCGATACTTTCCGGCGTGCGAACGTCTACGCTACGATCCATACCCTCGCCTGATTCGACGGAAAAAGCATGAGCCTCCCTGGCCCTGCGCCAAGAGGCAGCCAACATGACGCAGAGCGGATTCGTGCGACGCCGCGCCGCCAGCTGGGAGCGCCTGGAGGCGTTGCTCGCGCGCGCCGGCAGGCGGGGCGTGCGCGGGATCGATGCGGCGGAGGTCGAGGAGATCGGGCGCCTGTATCGCGCGACCACGAGCGATCTGGCCTACGCGCGCGGTAGCGAATACGACGAGCGTCTCCTTTTCTATCTCAACCGCCTGACGGCACGCGCGCACGCGTACGTGTACGGGGCGTCGGCCGAGACCGGCTGGAGCCGCGTCGCGCGCTTTTACGCGCAGACGTTCCCGCAAGAGTTCCGCCGCTCGTTCGCGGCGATCGCGATCTGCATCGCGTTGACGATCGCGAGCGCGGTCGTCGCTTACGCGGTCGTCAAGGCGCGACCCAACGACGCGTACGCCGTGCTGCCGGCCGATATCGTTCCGCCGACGATCAAGAAGAGTCTTCACGACTCGAACTTTGCTTTCAACCCGCTCGAGTCGCCGGTGATGTCGTCGGAGATCATCACCAACAACGTCAAGGTCGCCATCATCGCCTTCGGCGGTTGCGCCACGTTGGGGCTGCTCACGATCTATATCATCGTGCAAAACGGCTTGATGCTGGGCGGGATGGGAGCGCTCTTTTCCAACGCCGGATTCGGCTACGACTACTGGGCGACGGTCGCACCGCACGGCGTCATCGAACTCACCGCGATTCAGATAGCCGGCGCGGCCGGCCTTCTGATCGCCGCGGGCATCCTCGCGCCGGGGCGTCTGCGCCGGCGCGACGCCATCGTCGTTAACGCGCGGAGGGCCGGCGTCCTGATCGTCGGCGTTACCTCCATGCTACTGGTCGCCGGAACGATCGAAGGATTCTTCTCGCCGTTGCGTTTGCCGCCGGAAATACGCATCGCTTTCGGCATCGTAACGGCGCTGGCGATGACGGTCTACTTCGGCGGAGCCGGAACGCCACCGGATGAGGCCGGATCCGGGCGGCCGGACTCGGCAAAGAGTTAAAGCAAGCCCCGCTGCTTGACGCGCAGGTACTCGTTGATGACGGAGATGGAAAGCGAACGTGCCGGAACGTCGATGACGTGGACGCCCGCGCGTTCCAGCGTCGTCACGGCTACGCTGCGTTCGCGTTCGAGGCCGATGGCAACGTCGCGCTCGTAGGCATCTGCCGCGCCGGCGGGAACGCGAGCGAGCGCGTCTACGACGGCGGCATCGTTCATGAATACGCAGAGCACGAAGTGACGTCGGGCCAGGCTGGCTAGTTCGCCCAAGACCATGCTCTGCGCGAGCGGATCGATGACGTCGGTAAACAGAACGATCAGCGAACGCCGGCGCAAATGGGTATGCAAGTACGCGCAGACTCGCGCGTAGTCGGATTCTTCGAATCGCGGCTCGAGATCGTACAACGCCTCGGCGAGGCCTTGCACGGATGAAGCCGTCGAGCGCGGTGCGCGCGCGACCAGAATCTTGCCTGCGAAGGCGACCGCGCCGACTTTGTCGCTGGCCAACGATGCGATCGACGCGACCGACAGCGCTGCCGTGATCGCGTAGTCGAGCTTCCGCTGATCGCCCAAGCGCGGCGTCATCAAGCGACCGCAGTCGATCGCCAGCACGACGTTCTGGCTCCGCTCCACCTCGTGCTGAGCGACCATGACCTTTCCTCGCCGCGCCGTCGCCTTCCAATCGATCGTGCGGAACGCGTCGCCGGATGCGTATTCGCGCAAACTTTCGAACTCGGTCCCGATTCCGCGCAAGCGCATCCGGCGCAAACCGGCCTCGACCAGCCGGTTGCGCGCGCGCAGCGTGCCGTAGCGTTCGACCGCGGCGAGATCGGGATAGACGCGGATGGGGAACGGCGCTGGGACGACCACGCGGCGGCGGACCAAGCCGATCGCGTTTTCGAACCACAAGTACGCGTCGCCGAGTTCGTCGCGACCGCGCGCGACGGGCGTAACGGGCCGGTGCAGCGTCGCCACCGTCATCGGCGGAACGGTGGCGATCGTCTCTTCGACGTCGAAGCGCAGGGTGCGGACGGGCGTCTCGAGGATGCCGACGCGAATCGGACGCGCTCCGGTCTGACGCACGTCGTACGCCAGATCGTTGCGAACGCGCAACGCGAAGTGCTCCGGCGAGCGGCGGTCGAGCGACACTGCCGTCCGGGACGGTCCGATCGTCAAGTCGGCTACCAGCAGCGCGCCAAGCGCGGCCAGCCCGGCCGCCGCCAGGTAAACGAGAAAGTGCGCCCCAGCCGCGAGCGCCAAGACGCCCGCCAGCCCCGCCAGCGCGTAGAGAAAGCGCGTCGTGACCCAGCCGCGCAACCGCAGCGTCGGAGTGCGGCGTTTACTCACGCGGTACGGGAACCGCTCCCAAAATGTCGGCGATGACGTCGGCGCTCCGCGCGCCCTCGATCTCGGCTTCCGGATGCACGATGACGCGATGCGGAAGGGTTAGCGGAGCGACGTCCTTGACGTCGTCGGGCGTAACGAAGTCGCGGCCGTCGATCGCGGCGGCGGCCTGCGAGGCGAGCAGTAAGGCCACGCCGGCACGCGGCGACGCTCCCAACGAGAGGCGCGGCGAACGCCGCGTTTCTTCCACGATGCGGTATACGTAGCGCTGCACCTGGTCCGATACGTGGGTCGCGCGCACCGCCCGCTGCACGGCAAGGACATCCGCGGCGGCCGCGACCGGAACCGCGCCGGATTGCTCGAGCGCTCGCGCGTCGAACCCGGCGGCTACGCGCGCGAGCAAATTCAATTCCTCGGCTTCCTTCGGATACGTCGCGTCGATCTTGACCATGAAGCGGTCGAGCTGAGCTTCGGGCAACGGATACGTGCCCTCGTATTCGATCGGATTTTGCGTCGCGCATACGATAAACGGATCGGGGAGGTCTAGCGACGTGCCGTCGATCGTGACGCGACCTTCTTCCATCGCCTCCAACAGTGCGGCTTGCGTTTTCGGCGGCGTGCGGTTGATTTCGTCGCCCAGCATGACGTGCGCGAAGATCGGCCCGCGGCGGATGCCGAACTCCGCCGTCTGTGGATTAAAGACGGTCGTACCGACGACGTCCGAAGGCATCAAATCGGGCGTAAATTGTACGCGTTTAAAATCCAGGCCGAGAGCGAGCGCGAACGCGCGCACCGCCAAGGTCTTGCCGGTTCCCGGAACGCCTTCGATGAGCGCGTGGCCTCGGGTGAAGAGCGCGACCGTTAAGCCGAACGCAACGAGATCGCTTCCGACCACCGTCTCTCCCAGCGCGGAGCGAACCTTCCCGGCCAGTTCGCGTGGGGCCGGCGTGGGAGCGGAGAGATCGGTCATGCCAGATCCTTTCGGAGCCGTGAGTTGAGTTGTGCCGCTCGTACGAGCGTTCGTTCGTCGGGGCGCTCTACGCCGCGCAAGCGTTCGATCTGCGCGAGCGCGCCACGCACGTCATCGCGTTCGATGCGCGGTGCGATCGTTTCCAATCCGGCCGACGGCGCGACGCCGTAGCGGCGTCGAGCGCGACGCAACGCGTCGTCGGCAAAACGATCTATTGCGGCCCGCGCCGCGCGAGCTCGACGCAGCAGGGCCGCCATCGACGTTACGTACGCGGACGAATCGCGCTCGTCGGGCGGATCGACCGGAATCGCGGGCGCAAACCGGACGTTGGCTTCGATCAGCGCCAGGGCGACCGCCGCGAGCGCGACCCAGAAGGCGAGCCGCGCCGGAGCGGGCATGGCATCCCACACGCTGCGATCTTCGGTGTAGCCGTGAACGCGTTCGTCGAACGCCACGGTACCACCGCCGGCGGCCAGAACGTTGTACGCAAATCGCGCGTTCTGCGCCTGTGCGAGGTACGCGTTGCTAAAGACGGTCGGGGCGGCGATCGCAACGACTTCGCCTTTTCCGAACGGGTACGCGATGGCCGCGAGGCCCCCCGAAATCCGCAGCAGCGGCGTAACCGGCGCTTTCGCACCTTTGGCCTTGGCATCGAGCGAAAACGCCGTCCGGAAATCGCCGCGCACGGTCGCAACGCCGGCGGTGAGCGCGTTTACGGCCGCGCGCGTCGCCACCGTTCGGGCGGCCGTTTTCATGGTCCGAGGGAGTCCGACCAGCGCGTCCTGGCCGCCGCCTAGATCCGAGTCCAGCACCACCAGCCGGCCGCCGCCGGTCACGAACGCGGCCAGCGCGCGCATCTGCGAAGATGCCGCGGGAACGGCTATCGGAACCTGGCCGCCGCTCTCCGAAACGACCAGCGTTTTCCCGTTAGCGTCGAGCAGGCCGAGCGGCCGCTCGAAGCGGGCCACGGGAACGCCTTCGCGCTGCAAGATTTCGTATAACGCTCGGTAGCCGTTGCGGCCGGTATCGTACGTCGAGAAGGTCGAGCTCTCGGCGCTTCGCCTAGCGTCGCGAGCGATTCCGATCGTCGCGATGACGGCTAAGCATACCACCATCGCTATGGCCTCGGCCGTTCGCGGCTTCACGGCGAGTCCTGGGCTGCGCGCGACAACTCGTCGTACGCGCGACGCGCCGATCGCCAGTTTTCGCCGTCGACGGGCCGTTCGGCGTACGCCGTCGCGCTAAAAGCCCGCGCCAAATCGGCAAACGCCGGCTCGACGGAACTTCCGCCGCTGCGCAGCTCCCGCCGCAACTCTCCCACCGTCGAACTTTCGTCGTCGCGAAGCACGCCGCGTAGATCCAGCAGCGCGACGGCAGACACGAAGAGCAACCGAACCGCACGGCCGTACTCTCCGCGCTCGGCCGCGGCGGTCGCCTGGAGCAACAGATCCTGCGCGCTCTTGCGCGATCCTATGGTCGAGTACGTGGCGTTCGAACCGCCGCGAACCGTCACCATCGAAGAAAGCATGCGCACGACCAATACGACGAGCGCGGATCCCAGCAGTACCAGCAGCACGTCGCCGATCGCGACGCGGCTGCCGTTGCCGATTCGCACGTTGCGCTCCAGGGCTTTGAGCAGCGCATCCCAACGCTCCCAGACCCAGCGCCAGAGCTGCAGCCACCAATTGGTTTCGGGAACGCTTTGCGGACCGGCCAGCCGGTATCGTAGTGGCGTTTGCAGTTCCCGCTGCGCGGCCAGCGACGGATCGATCGGAGGGACGACGATCGCATCGCGCAACGGCGCGGGGGTCGCCGGCACGGCTCGTGCGTGCAACGCCGCCGGAACCGGCGCCGGAATCATCGTTGGATGGCGGTCGTCGTCAAGTAGCCGCGCCCTGCGCGGCCAAGCGACTGAGCGAGACCTCGAGATCGAGCGCTTCGTGGCGGACGCGCACGTCGTAGTAGTACACCGAGAGCAGCACGGTTACGAATGCGGTCAGCAATGCGTTGAAGATCGTGCTTATGCCCACTTCGAGGGCCTGCGAGTGCAGCACGAAAAGCGCCAGCAGACCGAGCGTTGCGGACATGCCCGAAACGCCGATTTCGATCGCGACGAACGCGAGCGTAATCAGCGTCAGTTTTCCGGCTTCGCGGCGATTGACCAGACGGGAGAACGCTCCGGAGACGGCTTGCCCGATGCCGGCGTCTTCGATGGCTACCGCGTAAAAGGCGAACGCGCTCACGACCACCAGCGCCATCAACGAAACCAGGAATGCGATCAGCGCGATAAAGCCGACGACCCCCAGCAGGATCGCCAGGAGCATCACGCGTCCGGCCAAGAGTGCCAACAGCACGAACGAGAAGCCGATCAGGAGCAAGCCCGCAACGTACCACGCCATAAATATTGCAAAAAACAAGAAGCCGACCCCGAGCATACGCGGCCAACGCGAAAACACCGTCGCGTAGCATTTTACGAAGTCGGGCCGGTGCCCGAAGTAGACCGCCGCGACGCCGACCGCGACCGCGTTATTGACGAACGGAAGCAGCAACAGCGCGATCAGAACGATGATCGCCAGCACGGCGGCCCTGACCGGCGTGTAGCCCTCGAGCGGATTGGCCGGCGTCGCGGCGGCGGTCGTGGGGTGCTCGATCTGATCGATGGCTTGGCGGAGCTGCGCGGTTTGGTCCGGAACCGCCAGCGCCTGCGCGATGCCGACCGGCAGCAGAGCCGCGAGCACGATGAGCGTGAAGACGACGAAATTGCGAACGTAGACGGTGATGGCGCGGTCGAAAATCTCGCCGATGTTAAGCGGACGCAGCGTCAGAGCGGCTGGTTCGGCGGCCATGGCGGTGCGGGTTCTTGAGGATTCGAGCCCCTTCCTATTGTATGTCAGGTCATGGAGATCGGAACGGTCGCCGTCATCCGGCGCTATCCGGTGAAGAGCCTGCGCGGCGAATCGCTCGAGACCGCTCGGATCGAGCCGGACGGCCTGGCCGGCGATCGCCGGCGTGCGTTACTGGTTCGCGAGGGCCACGCTCGGGCCGGAAACACGTATCGCGGCAAGGAGAACGACCGGCTTCACGTGCTCTCCGACGCTGCCGACGCCGTGCGGCTTGCCGCGCGGTCGGGCGCGATCGTCGACGTGGCCGGTGGCGATCGCGAGCGCTTTTTCGACGACGGTCCGGTTTCGCTGCTCCTCGACCGGTGGCTCGACGGCGCAAGTGCGTTTTTGGGATACGCCGTCGAAGCCGACCGCTTCCGTGCTAACTTTTTGGTCGCGGCCGGACCGGCGTTCGGCTTGGAAGAGGACGCGCTGGTCGGAAGCGTGCTCGCAATTGGCAGCGTTCGCTTGCAGGTGGAGTCCACGATAGGCCGCTGCGTCACCGTAACGTACGCTCCCGACGCGAGCGGCAGCGATCCCCGGCTCCTGCGTTACCTCGCAGAGCATCGCAACAACACGATGGGCGTCTACTGCAGCGTTCGGCAAGCCGGCTCGGTGAAATGCGGAGACGTCGTCGAGCGCACCTAAGCGGGCACTCATACGCCCATGAACTCGTCGCACGAATCGGGCATGACGCTTATCGAGTCCCTCATCGCGTGCACGATCGGCTTTGCGATCTTGGGGGCCGGTCTCGTGCTTTTTCAGCGCGTCGCGTCCGCGGAGGCGCGAGCGCAGAGCAGCGTCCTCGCCCGCGCCCAGGCAATTCGGCTGGAGGACCGGCTACTCGACGACGCGGGCAACGCATGGGCGGTCTTTGCGGACTCCGGCAAGCCGGACGAAATCGACTTCTACACGCAAGACGCGACGCGCCGATCGTATCGCTGGGGATACGCTTTCGATCCCGGGCGCGATGCGGTGACGCGCTACGCGTACGACGCGAACGGCGCGCGCCGTGCAGGTGAAACGTTCCCTGGAATCACGTCATTCGCAGCGTGGGCGCGTAGCGTGGATGCGCTCGGCGATCCCGGCAACGTGGCGTACGACCCGCTCTTTGCCGACTCTACCGCGATGCCGGTGAGCTATCCGTTCGGCGCTGGGCCGGCGAGCGGCGGAAACGGCGTCGTCGCCGTTCGCATCTCCGCCGGTAATGCAGCGGTTGCGGAAACGTTGTCGGGATCGGCCGCTCCGACGCATTTTACGATCGTCGAGACCTACACGCCGCATCCGTAGCGGCAGCGCTTACATCGTCCGCCGGCCCTCGAGCGCTTTCGCGAGCGTTATCTCGTCCGCGTAGTCCAGATCGCCGCCGATCGGCAAACCGTACGCCAGGCGCGTCACGCTCGTCCCCAGCGGCTGCAGCAGGCGCGACAAATACAGCGCCGTCGCCTCGCCTTCGGCATTGGGATTGGTCGCGATAATGATTTCCTGCGGCGAGAGCGTCCCGATGCGTTCGACCAGCTCCTTGACGCGCAACTGCGCGGGACCGACGCCGTCCATCGGCGATATCAATCCGCCCAGCACGTGATAGCGTCCGCGATACGCGCCGGTGCGTTCGATTGCATAGATGTCCTTCGGTTCCGCGACGACGCAGATCCTCGTCTGGTCCCGACGCTCGTCCGTGCACAGATCGCACGGATCTTCCTCGGTGAGCGAGTAGCACGCGGAACACAGGCGCACCTTGTCTTTAACCGCGAGGATCGCCTCGGAGAGCATTTGCGCTTCGTTACGCGGCCGGTTCAGAATGTAAAAGACGAGACGCGCGGCCGTTTTCGGCCCGACGGTTGGTAGTTTGCTGAACTCGTTGATCAAGGCGGCAACCGGCCCAGCGATCGAGCCTGGCGTTGAGGGCATCTGGCGCGCCGTCGCCGATCTATGCCAGGCCGGGGATGCGCATGCCGCCGGTGACCGATGCCATTCGTTTCTGCGAGGCTTCGGCCGCCTTTCCCAGCGCGTCGTTCACGGCGACGAGAACCAAGTCTTCAAGCGTTTCGGGGTCTTGCGGATCGATCGCCGACGCGCCGATCTTCACGCTCTTGACGCGCTGATCGCACGTCATGTCCACGGTCACCTCGCCGCCCGCGGCGGTTCCGGTCACGACCATCGAAGCGAGCTCTTCCTGCGCCTTGGTCATCTCGGCTTGCATTTTCTTGACTTGGGCCATCAATTGCATCTGATTCATTGGTCGGAGATCCGTTCGTTGAGATAAGAAAACAAGGCGTCGGGATTGTCGGCTTCTTCGCCGGCGTCCTGCGGGGGCGCCGTGCGGACCGGTGCGGCCGCAAATGCCGCCGCTCCGGGTCCGCCCTTGGCGCGACGCGGGGAATGCGACGGAGTTTCGCCCGGAGTCGCGGCCGTTTCGACGCGCAGCACGACCGAAAGATTCTCACCTAATACGTCCGCGGCGGCCCGCTCGACCAGCGCGACGTGATCTCTCAGCATGTCGGCGTTGAGTTTGTCCGGGAAACGCAAGACGACCGCCCGGTCCTCGAGAGCGTCCACCGTCGCACGAGAGAGCGATGCGGCCAGCGACGCGCGTTCGCCTTCGACTTTTCCGCGGATGCTCTGCCAGGCCGCGCGGACCTTCTGCAGCGTGAGCGCGTGCTTGCCGGACGCAGCCTTCGCGGTCATCGGTGTTTGGGAGTCGGCCGCTTCGGGCTCGGGCGCTGACGGTTCGGCTTCGGCCTCGGCAGCCGGACGCTTTGCCGGTTCGCGGAGCGATTGCGCCGGAATCGACGTTACCGGCACGGTTTGCGCGATCTGCGATGCGCCGCTCGCTTCCAAATTTGCAACGCGCGCCGCCAGCGCTTCGAGCGACGGTTCTTCTTGGGTTAAGGCGAATCGCAACAGCGCCGATTCCAACTCCAGGCGCGCGTGCCCGCCGCCCCGCGCGAGGGTTTGTGCGTCGACGAGCAGTCGTAGCACGCGCACCATCGTGGCCGCGGAGACGTCTTCGGCGCGCTCGGCGGCACGGCGCCCGTCTTCCGGCGCGAGGTCGCGCGCGAGCAATGCGGGATCGATGCGCGCGACCAGCAGATTGCGGAACGCAACGATCAACGAGCGAATGAGGACCTGCATATCGGTGCCGGCATCGCTCGCGCTCTCGATCGTCGAGAGGACGCCGGCTGCGTCGCGCGAGACGATCGCATCCACCAGCGCGTTGGCAAAGGTACGGCCCGTCGTTCCGAAAGCGACGTCGAGCGTTCCGGCCGTGATCGGGGCGCCTTCGGCAAACGCGCTGGCCTGCTCCAGCATCGTCAGCGCGTCGCGCAGCCCCCCGTCGGCGCGATACGCGATCGCGGCGAGCGCGTCTTCGTCGATGCCGATATTCTCGGCGGCTGCGATCTCGCGCATCCGCTCGATCATGACGGGGATTTCGATGCGGCGAAAAGCGTAACGCTGACAGCGCGAAAGAATCGTGACGGGCAGCTTTTCCGGCTCGGTGGTCGCTAAGATGAAGACTGCGTGCGGTGGCGGCTCCTCGAGCGTCTTGAGGAACGCGTTGGCGCCCTCTTTAGTCAGCATGTGCGCCTCGTCGATGATGTAGACTTTCATGCGCATCGACGACGGCGCAAACTTCACGGCGTCGCGCAGGTCGCGAATCTGGTCGATGCCACGGTAGCTGGCCGCATCGATTTCTAGGACGTCGAGCGACGACCCGTTCAGAATTGCGACGCAGTTCGCGCACGTATTGTCGGGCGTTGCGGTCGGCCCGCTGACGCAGTCGATGCAGCGAGCCAGGATTTTAGCCGCGGAGGTTTTTCCCGAACCGCGCGGCCCGGAGAACAAGTAGGCGTGGGCCAGCTTCCCACTCTCGATCGCGCCGGTGAGGGTACGGACGACGGCATCCTGCCCGACGAGGTCGTCGAACGTCTTTGGACGCCAGGTGCGGTAGAGCGACACGCTGGTCCATTTAAGGGAGCCCGTGGGGAAGTCCCGTTACGTGCTCGTTTTCACCCCCGGGCGCCACTTGGCGGCGGCCCGATGTGTTTTAGATGGCGAGGTCGGTGGTACAATACCATCGAGTGACCCGCCGGCATTTGCTTCCGGAGCGGGCGCCGCGCCGCTTTCCCGCGGCGCCGAGGAAGGTTAGGTTTGGACTGCGTGGACTTGCGCGTTGCACTCCGCGAAAAATTCGGTTTCGAGAACTTCTACCCCGGGCAGGAAGAGGTGGTCTCCCGCGTCTTGCGCGGCCAGGACACGCTGGCAATTCTGGCTACCGGAGCAGGCAAGAGCCTGACGTATCAAATCTCTGCGCTTCTGCTCGACGGAACGACGGTAGTCGTGAGCCCGCTCATCGCGTTGATGAAGGATCAGCTCGACACCCTTCGCGAGCGAGGGGTCACCGACGTGATCGCGCTCAATTCCACGCTTTCCGAGGACCAGGAAGCGGCGGCGCGCGCGCGGATTGCCGGCGGCACGGTGAAAATCGTCTATACGACGCCCGAGAAGCTCGAGGACGAAGCCTTTCTCGAGATTCTGAAGTCCATCCGCGTCCCGCTCTTCGTGGTCGACGAGGCGCACTGCATCAGCCAGTGGGGCCACGATTTCCGGCCCGCGTACCTCGCCCTCGGACACGTGATCTCCGCACTAGGACGGCCGCCGGTTCTCGCGCTGACGGCGACCGCCACGCCGTCGGTGCGTGAAGACATCCTGCACCAACTCGGCATCGAGCACGTAAAACCGATCGTGAAGGGCTTCGATCGGCCGAACCTGATCTATCAGGCGCGCAAGGCCGAGAAGGAGGCCGACAAGCTCCGCATTCTCGACGGACTCTTCTCCGACGACAACGCGCTGGAAGGCACCGGCATCATCTATACGGCGACCATCAAGAACGCGCTCGCCGTGCAAGAATACCTGACGCTGGAATTGGGCATTCCCGCCGCCGTCTATCATTCGAAGCTTCCCAAACAGGACCGCACGATAGTGCAAGAATCGTTCATGAACGAAACGATTCGTGCCGTCGTCGCGACCAACGCGTTCGGCCTGGGCATCGACAAGCCCAACATCCGCTTCGTCGTTCATTTCGATCTGCCGGGATCGCTCGAAGCCTACACGCAGGAAGCGGGTCGCGCCGGCCGCGACGGACTTCCGTCGCGCTGCATTTTGATCTATCGCATGAGCGACACGCGCGTGCAGAACTACTTCCTTACCGGCAAGTATCCCGACATCGAGGAAGTGCAGCGCGTATTCGGCACGATCGAAGTCTTCGGCGATCAGTCCGAGGGCGTCTCGATGACCGACCTTCGTAAGATTTTGCAGCTGCCGCTCACCAAACTGAAAGTCGTGCTCGCGCTGCTCAAGAAGTCCGGCTACATCGAACACGTCGGCCGGTCGGCGTACGGGCTTACCGAAGCGGTCCGCAAGCACCGCGAACTGGTCTTGAGCCTGGCGAACTACGAAACGAAAAAATCCTACGACCAGAGCAAGCTCGCGATGATGCTGCAGTACGCCGAGAGCGCGTCGTGCCGCCGCAAGTTCATCTTAAACTATTTCGGGGAATCCTACGACGAGGCGCGCTGTGGGTCGTGCGACAATTGCGTCCACGCCGCCGCCACACCCGCTCGGCCGCCCAGCGAGGAAGCACGGCCCGGAACGTTCAACATCTCGGATGTGGTCGTGCATCCCAAGTTTGGAATCGGTTCCATCGAACGAACCGAGCGAGATCTCGTGACCGTGCTCTTTCCGAGCCTGGGTTATAAGACGCTGCTCGCCACCGCCGTGCGCCTCGAAGAGCGCGGCGGCGTGCCCCCGGTCAAACCGCAAGAATCGGGAACCACCGTGCGGGGCACGATCGAAACGGAGCTCGCCGTCACGTCGTGAGGAGGCTCACAGCCCTGGTCTTTGCCACGGCTGCGTTAGCATCGTTAGCGACCGGCGCCGGAGCGCAAACGCCCGCTCCCGCTCCGGCCTCCACACCCACCGAGTCTCCCACCTATCTCCCCTCGGCGTCGCCCCTGCCGTCGGCCGCTCCGGCTACGCCTCCGCCCATCGTGGTTTCCCCCGAAGGGGGCGACGTCGCGGTGGGTTCTACGCAGCTGCTCACCATCGGATCGGTGCTGGGAACGATCACGGCGACCGTTCGCGACCCTTCCGTCGTTGAAGCGACCGTCGACCAGAGCGCGCGGACGCTCACGCTGACCGGGAAGGCACCCGGCACGACCGTCGTGACGATCGCGGATTCGCGCGGCTTGACGCGCGACGTCCCGGTACGGGTCGCCTTTTACGCGGGCCAAATCCGGCCTTCGGTCACGGCCTTCATTACCGGCGATCCGTCGTCGCAGGATTTCGTCCGCAGCCAAGTCGTCGGCGCGATCAAGCGGGAGACCGGCGTACGCCCGGGCGGCGAAGCCGTCGTGGGTACCGACGACGTTCCGTTCGACGGCCGGTTAGACCAGGATCGCGTCGCCGAATTCGACGTGCCGGTGCTGATCCAGGGTGAGAATCTCTTTAGCGTCAACGGAACGACGCACGTCCGCGTCGAGAACATCGCGGTGCCGCGCATTTCGCCGACCTCTATGCTGGTTAGCGACTTTCCCGAACGGCTGACCGAAAACGGCGAACTGTTTACGTCGGACTTGCTGCCGGAGCAGCCGTCGCGCTTTCTCTACTTTCATTACAATCCGCCCGGACAGCCGGACCGGCGCATCGTATTGCACGCACAGAACCTCTCTGCGGGACCCGCGGTCGTCCAATTCATCGCCGGCGTCGGCGGACCGTATCCCAACGAGATGCAGGCAGGACACGAATCCGCGCAGCATTTTCTCGAGCACTTGGTCCAGAACGAGGGGCGCCTCATCACGATCCCGCCTAACTCTTCGAGCATCGTCGCGCAGCAAGACCTGCCGCCCGGCCAGGTCGTCTGCGCGCTGCTGCAGCTGCGCGTGCTTTCGGGCGGCAACGTCCGGCTCACCCTGGCGGCCGAAGATCCGCAGAGCGATCCGAACGACGGACCGGCGGCAAACGCGCAACTGCTGCAAGGCAGCGCACCGCACGCGCGCGGCCGCTACGACGTGCCGGAGTTTCATTTTGCCGCGGTCTGGAACGTGACCGGTGACTACCTCGATCTCCCGATCGGACAGCTCCCGCTGCCGAACCAGCTGAAAGGCGAAGCGCTGGGAGGTGACTACGGCGTGCTCCAAGCGTTTGTCGTAACCGTGCAGAATCCGACGAACTCGCCGCAGCCGGTCGCGCTCTACGAAAATCCACGCGGAGGGTGGGCGACGGGAACGTATTTGATCGACGGCGTCGTGGTACAGTCTCACCGCGTGCCCCCGTTCTCGCGCTATAAGATACGCCAGTACGTCGTTCCGGCGCGCGGGTTCGTTCGCACGACGATCGTAACGATGCCCGAAGGCGGCTCCAGCTATCCGCTGCGCCTGACCTTCGCACCGGACGACGGGTCGGTCGCGCCGGGCGCGCCGGGTTCGCCGGTCTACTAAGCCCCCGCGACCAGCCGGTACGCGTCCAAGACGCGATCCAAGCTCGCGCTCCATCCGAGCCGCGCGATGGCGCGGCCGCGCACCGTTGCGGCGCGTTCGTCGTATTCGCCGGCTAAAGCCCGTGCCAGCGCCCGGCTCCACGCGGCGACGTCGTCGACCGGCAGCAACGGCGCGTCGCCTCCCGCGACCTCCGGCAGCGATGCGGCATTGCCGGCAATGCAAGGCGCGCCCGCGCACAGTGCCTGAGCGAGCGCGTAGCCGAAACCCTCGTAACGGGACGGCACCGCGACGACCGCGCACCGGGCGTAAAGATCCAGCAGCTGCTCGCGCGAAACGTATCCGCGATATTCGACTCGATCGGACACGCCGAGCGACGCGGCGAGCGCTTCACATTCCTCGCGATACGGCGTAGCCGGTCCCGCCGATATCACGCGAGCGTTGGGCAGCGATTGCAAAGCGCGCACGACGACTTCGAGATTTTTTCGCCGCTCGACGGTCCCGGCGACGAGAATCGTCCGGCCGTCGCCCGGGCCGCGCACCACGTTGCAAAAATCCGCGGCGACGCCTGGGTAGACGACGCTGACGCGCTCGGGGTCGAGATCGTTGGCCACGGCGAGCAGTTCGGTCCGCGAAAATTGCGAGTCGACGAACACCGCCGCCGCCGTGCGGTAGCGCGCCAGCGAGAAGCTGCCGAAATAGCGGCGCGCGTACGGTCGCGCGTGGCTCTGCGCGTTAAGCCACGCGACGTCGTGCACGGTCGCGACCGAAGGCATCCCAGGCGACGTCAGCGGCATCGTTCCCGACGCACAGTGTAGCAGGGCGGCGCCGGAGCGCCGGGCGCGGCGCGGCAGCGTGAACTGATCCCAGATGACGCGCCGGTCGAATCGCCAAGGGTCGGAATCCGGATCGCATAACGCCACGACGTCGACGCCGCGATCGCGAAGGCCCGCGATCAGTCCGGTCACGTACTCGCCGATTCCGGTCGCGGTTCCGACGGTCAGCTGCGCGTCGACCGCGACCCTCATCGCAGCTTTCGCTCGAGGACCGCAGCCATCGGTGAGGCCCGGTCGATCCCGCGAGCTCGCGTAAGGTATCGCTCGGCGTCGGCGCGCCGGCCCTGCTCGAGCGCAATCAAGCCCAAACCGGCGACGGCGTCGGCGCTGCCGGGATCTTGCTCGACGGTTTGGCGGTAGAACTTCGAGGCGTCCGCACCGTCGCCGTCCGCGTAGGCTTGGTTGGCGGCGGCTAGGCCATACTTGGAAGAAAATGGCGCCAGCGAATGCGCGAGTTCGTAAGACGCAAGCGCCCGCGCGTTCCAGGCCGCGCGCTCGGCTCCCGGGCGGGCTAGCTCCGACGCACGGCTAGCGATGACGCCCATGCGCCAATCGGCCTCGGCGACCGCGTCCGGATGCGTTTGCAGATCCGCGAGGCGGTCGCGCAGCCGCTCCTCCAACTCGAGCGCGCCGGCCGGATCGTGGCGCGCGATTTCGTCTACCCGAATCTGCACCGCGTCGATGTCGGGCGCGGCAAAGAAGTACTCCAGCGCGAGAACCGGTTCGGATTCGCGCAGCGCGATACGCGCGAGCAACTCGTTGCGCTCGGACGCCGGCGGCAGGCGCATCGCGTATCGCAGCGCCGCCGCCGGATCGCCGTCGTCCAACGCCGCACGCGCGAGCGTCGCTTCTACGTAGGGTGCGGGTGCGACGCGATCCAAGGCGCGGTAAATTTCCATCGACCATATCGGCGAGACGCGCGCGGGAAGCGACCCCGGAAAGGCCGCGCTCGAAGCAAACGAGTCCGAGGCGAATTGAACCACGCCCAGGGCGAGCAGTAGCGCGGCACACGCGCAAAACAACACCGTTCGAACGACGCCGAAGCGGTTGCCTTGGGCGTTCAGAATTTTACGGTGTAGTTTACGGTGCCGGCGGTTTGCGTAAACGTGTTGGACGGAATGACGTTGTCCTGATAGTGGTACTGGCGTGCCGAGATCGAAAGCGCACCGGGGGTATGCGGAATCGCCAGCGTCAGGCCGGCGCCGTAGCTCGCCGCTTGTGCGTCGACGTCTCCGAGTCCCGAAGCGCCGAGCAGCCGCTGATTGTTATACTGCACGTTGAATTGGATGCGCGGCGTGACCGGAACGGCAACCGCCGCCCGCATCGTTTGTTTCGTCACGTCCGCGAAGGCGGGAACCAGGATGGGCGCTTCGCCATTCGATGGCACTTGCCACGTCGCGCTGCCGCCGAACGCGGATGACGCCAGTGGGACGGCGTCGTTGCGCGTCAGATGTTCGACGTCGCTGGATATGTCGAGGTTTACGGCGCGCTTGCCGGCTTGAACGTTGAAGTTCGCGCCCGCCGCATACGCATCGTCGCGAAGCGCGAGCGAGGTGTCCTGAGCGGTCGCGCTGGAAACGCGGCCCGTGAAGCGCACGGGCCCGACCCGAACCGGCACCGCCAAGCTCGGAAGTACCGTCACCGAATTCGGACCGAAGCTCTGGCCCAGCGCGTCGGCGGCGGCGTCGAAACCTTGGCCGGTTCCTAGAACCGGCGAAAACGAAACGAGACCCGACGTGCCGGCCGGCGCGGCGTCCGGCTTTGCAATGCCGACCGCGGCGGACGGCGCCGAGGGCAGCGTAGGCGCCGGACCGGGTGCTTGATAGTAATCGAGGCTTACCGCCGGGGCGGACGGTGCGGCTTGAATCGAGGGGAGCGTGACCGACTGCGGCGCCAACTCCGCCGGTCCGTTCTGCAGCGGACCCAGAACGATCGCCGCGTCTGGATTCGCAACGGGCAGCCAAGCCGTCGTCGGCGACGGTGCCTGCGGCAGAGCAAAACCGAGCGCGTATTGGCGAAGCGGCGATTCGCTCACATGTTGTCCGAGGACCGACGCGAATGCATCGCGGCCGTCGGAGTTCTCGCCAAAAACGCGCAGGAAGAGCTGATCCGAAAGATCGGACGCAACAGCAGGACGCGGGGCGAACGCGAAAAGCAGCCCCACAACAATCAATGCCCCGACCAACCGGTTCATCATGTCCTACGCCGTCGGCAAAATAGGCGGACGAATCTAGTTACGCGGGGTGGGCTTCGAAGCCTCCGTCCTGCAGGAACTTCCGGGCGATCAGGACGGCCGCATAATCGTCGATCGGCTCGGGCGGGAGCTGCATGCCGATGGGGATCAAACGGCGCCATCCCCGGGGTGGATGGTCGGAAAAGTAGAGTTGCCGGGCGCGCAGGGTCGTTTCGCGCTCGTCCACCAGATGCACCGGCGCTCCGACGGCCTCGAGCCGTTCCCGCAGCGCTTCGGAATTGGTCCCGCGTCCCAGCGCCACGGCCGAGATCGGTCCCAGCCCCGCCAAGTCCGCGAGGCGTCCGGCAAAGCCCTCGATCCCCTCGATACCCTTGGAGAGGACCCGGCCGCTCGCGTCGAGCACCGCGAAGCCAACTTTACGCGTGCCCGGGTCCACCCCGAGCACGGTGCGGCTCACTTAGCCTGCCCGGGCCGGACCTCGGCGAGCGCGATCACGATCGGGATCGCGCCGAGGTGCGGATAAATGTCTTCGGCTGCGTAGGCGGTCATGATGAATTGTCCCGGCGCCCCGAGCATCTCTTGCATCTTGGGCAACTCGGGCTCGAACTGCGTGGGCTGAACGTTAAGGAAGTACTCCGCCATGTGCGCTTGACGGGCGGCCGAAGCGACGTCGGCCTCCAACTCGCTGACGGCCTGCGTCACGCTGGCGTTGCTCCTGCCCGGAATCACCAGCTGCGCGATCGGATCGCCTTTCCCGAATTTGATCTCGTCCTGCGTCGCACCGAGTTCGAAGTGAATTTCGTCGTTCGCGTACAGGTTTTGATCGGAGGCCGCGACGATCATCACGTTGCCTTTCGCGAGCAGCGCCTGCATCTTGGCGTCGTTGGAGAAGTCTTTGAGTTTCGCCATCGCGTCGCTCGGAATCAAGTACGGCTTGAGTCCGAGCCGCGGATAGTTCTGATTGATGTAGTCCACCGCGTGCAGATAATAATCGTGGACTGCCTCCTGATGGCGCTCCTGATCGTCCCGTGCGTACAAAACTTGTCCGAACGGAACCATCAGTTCGCCGGTCGGTACCACCAGCCGGCCGCTGTTGACCTTTCTCTCGAGCGCCTGTTCCTGCGATTGCAACTGGGCGATCTCGTCGTTGATCGATCGAAGTTTGAAAAACGCCGTCTTGACTTCGGCCGAAAAGAGAATCGCTCCCATCGTCACGACGAGCGCGATGAGCATGCCCGTTCCGATGGCGACGATCGTGGACGTGTACCGCGGGCGGATTCCGAAGAGCGTGAGGCGGCGCCGCCCGACTTGGTGCCCGACGCGATCGCCCACGAACGCGATCGCGCCCGCGATCGCCATGATCAGCAAGATGTTGCCGGCACCGCGAACGAGGTCGACGAAGTTCATCGCGGTGCGGGCCTAGACCGCTGCGATCTTTTGCAGGCGGGCAAATCCGATGCCCGTGAAGATCAGATTCGGCATCCAAGCCCACAGCCACGCCGTTCCCGAGAGCGCGTCGCCCACGTACGAGAAAATCGTCATGACGATGTAGTATACGAAGATGATCGCGACCGCGAGCCCGAACCCCAAGCTTACGCTTCCGCCGCCGCGCGTCGGGCGCACCGCAAACGGCAAAGCGATAAGCACGAATACGAAGCAGGCAAACGGCTGGGCGAGCTTCTCTTGGTAGGTCGCCAAGTATTTCTGGAATTCGTTTCGCGTCAGCTGCCCGGTTTGAATGATCTCGGCAATTTGTGCGCGGCTCATAGTCTCCGGATCGTCGTGCTGGATGCGTTTGACGATATCCGTTGGATTTTCGCCCAATTCGACCTGCTGGCGGGCTATACCGGGCTCCGAAATGGTCGTACCGTCGGCATTGAAACGATAGATGCTAGCATTTTCGAGAACCCATTTGTCCGCCGAAAAATCCGCGCGGTCGGCAAATACCACTTGGAGCGGCCGGTCGTTCGCATCGTATTGAACGAGCGTGACGTTCAGCAGCGCGCGCGAGTGCGGCTCGTACGACGTCGCGATGGTAACCTGATGGCCCCCGCCCGGCAACGACGCCGATACCGTGAGGTCGCGGTTGAATACGCTGGTATGGCTGATAACCTGCCCTTCGATGTCAGCTGACCTGATCTTGCGCGAACGGGACGACGTGTTCTTGCAGCACGTACGTAACCGCCGACATGACCAGTCCGGCCGCCAAGAACGGCGCGACGATTCGCCAGAACGTAATTCCGCTCGCCTTCATCGCCGTGATCTCGCTCTCGCCGGAAAGGCGCTGCATCGCGAGCAGGGTTCCGAGCAGCAACGCCATCGGTATGACGAGAACGACTTCGCCCGGCAGCGTCCATACGAAGACCAGCACGGCCGCCCAGAGCGGCGCGCCTTCCTGGCTGACGAGCCGTCCGACGTTCAGGATCGAGTTGGCCGCCAAGATGAGCGTGAAAGCCGAAAGGCCGAATCCGAACGTCGAACCGAGCTCCGCGAGCAGATACCGGTCGAGAATCGGAAGGCCCAGGCGATCCAGCACCTCGCGAAACCAGCGCACTAGAGGCGGAAGCTCTCGCCGAGATAAAACTTGCGCGCGATCGGCGAATCCAAGACTTCTTGCGCCGACCCCGACACTTCGATGCGGCCGTTGTTCATGATGTAGGCGCGATCGACGATGGCCAGCGTCTCGCGCACTTGGTGATCGGTGATCAACACGCCCAATCCGCGATCTCGCAGCTGCCGGATCATCGACTGGATGTCGGATACGGCGATCGGATCGATGCCCGTGAACGGCTCGTCCAGCAACAGAAATCCAGGCTCGGTCGCGATGGCCCGGGCGATCTCGACGCGGCGGCGCTCGCCGCCCGACAGCGAATCGCCGCGCGCGTCGACGAACGCGCGCAGTCCGAACTCGTCCAGCAGCGCGGGGAGCCGGCGCTCGCGTTCGTCGTGGGGAATGCCGTTTTGCTCCCAAATCAAACGAATGTTATCGCCGACTGAGAGCTTGCGAAAGATCGAATTTTCCTGCGCGAGGTAACCGATGCCGTTGCGGGCGCGCTCGTACATCGGCCGCGAAGTCAAATCGACTTCGGTATCGCCTTCGACGAGGACGACCGAACCGCCGTCGGGTTTGACCAGACCGACCACGATATAGAACGTCGTCGTCTTGCCCGCGCCGTTAGGGCCGAGCAAACCCACGACCTCTCCCGTCCCCACCTCGGCGCTGACGCCGTTGACGACCGCGCGCTCTCCGTAACGCTTTACCAAACCGCGCAGATAGATCTTCCGTTCGGCTTGGTTCACTGCATCCTCGTTTTCGTCAGCGTGACGTCGGTGTCGATGCTCGATCCGGTCGCACGCAGGCCCCGTCCGTTCGCAATCACCACGTTACCTTCGCCATGAAACATCTGCGTCGCGCGGTTGTAGACGAGACGGTCGCAAAACAGCGTGATCGCGTTACTCGACCTCGCTTGCACGGTGGGCAACAGCGTGACCGTATTGGCAATTTCGTCCACGACGGCCTGCGGAGCCTGAGCTTGCAGCGTCGAACCGTCCTTCCCGTAAAACGTCACGTGCACGTCTTGAAACGTCGCCCGGGCGGCGCCCTGCACGCCGCGGCTCTCGTACGAACGCGCGAGCAATTCGTATTGCTTGCGGTTGCCGATTTGCTGCACGATGCGAACGGGGCGCTCGGGCGTCCCTTGTCCGCTGATGATCAGCGGCGGGGACGACCCCGCCGACGCGTTCGGTGAGGGCGTCGGCGACGGGCCTGGCGACGGTTGCGGATTGCACCCGGCCAGCGCCCAGGCGAAAAGCATAGCCGACGCAACGGCCCGGCGCGAACGAGCGCTCATCGCCCTTCTCCCGCCAAACCGGAGCGCGCCGCGGCAAGCGCGAGGCCCATCGTCGGCAGCCATAATCCGAAAATCACGACCGTGACGGTATCGATCGCGCCTTGCACGAGGGTTCCGGCCAGCCCCGCGGCCACCGCAACGGCGAGCACCGCCGCGTCCGGCGTAGCCGACTGTAAACGCGCGCGTAACTCGCGAGCGAATCGCCACCAGACCCAAACGAATGCGGAAAAGCCGACCACTCCCGTTTCGGCAAGAAACGTGAGGTAAACGCTGTGCGCGTGAAACGCGACCGCGTCGCCGTCCGGTAAGCGAACGATCGCGTAAAGGCGAGAAAATCCAAACGGCCCGACACCGGTGAGCGGAAAGCGGTTTACGATAGAAAGCGCCGCTTGCCAGATCGAAAGGCGGGTGTAGTTCTCGCTCGGATCGTGGTGCGCGTTAAATACCAAGAGCGCCGCGATCCCGCCGGCCGCGACGAGCGCCGTAACGGCGCCCCACGTCCGGCGGCCGCCGCGCGCGCGCACGGCCACGAAAAACGCACCCGCGGCCGCGAGCCCCACCCAGCCGGCTCGCGAAAACGTCATCGCGAACGCGATCGCACCGGTCGCTGCCGCGGCGATCGCAAGACCTCGCAACCAGCGCTCGCGCGCGATCCACGCGATCGCAAATGCGATCGGTAAGAAGACGATCAGGTAACCGGCCAGTTCGCCCGGGAGCACGAACGTCCCGACGGCCCGTCCGTGTGCGATCGCGTAGAGCTCGGCCGGCCGCCGCGCGATCGCCGTCGCGATTGCCGCGCCCGCGGCGAGCGTTCCCGAGCCCAGGTACGAGACAAAGATCGCCCTGGCAGCGCCCGGCTCGTCGTAACAACGCAAGATCCCGCAATGCCACAAGATTCCAAATCCGAAGATGACGTCGAAGAGCAAGCCCCCGAGCGGATCGAAGCCGAGCGCGCCGGACAGAAGGCCGGCTCCAAGCCACACCAGTAGCGGCAGCAACATCGGTTGCGGGACGTACGGCGGTGTGACCAGCACGGTCACAACGTAGACGGCAATCAGCGACACGATCGCAAAGAGTCCGGCCGCAGCCGGTTGCGGCAGGAGCGAAACGCCGGGAACGCTCGCCGCCGTAAGCGCTATGAACGACGGAAAGAGCGGAAGCACCGCATAGGTGAACGCCATCGCCGCCGCCAAAAAACGCCGCACGTTCACGCCACCGCCAACGCGACGAGGCGTTGCGCGATCGCGCGCGAGCCCCCGGGCAGACCCATGCGCTCCCGTCCGGCCCGCGCCATGCCGGCGCGCCGCGGCGCATCGTCGAGTAGCGCTGCGACGCCGGCAGCCGCTTCCGGCGGGGCGCCTTCCAGTACGGTTAACGCTTCGCCGAGCAGGGACTGCTGCCGCCGGCGGTACCATCCGCCCTTGCGCTCGTCGCCGATGCGGAACGCGACGATCGGGATGCCGGCCGCCGCGGCGGCTTCGTTGGCGGTGCCGGCTTGTCCGAGCACGAGCGCGGCACGCGCGAAAAGCGCGCCGACGGGTCCGGACCACGCACGCACCAGCGTGCGATCGCCCTCGCGTAGGGAAAAGGGCCAGCGGGCGTCCGCGCTGCGATCGACGCGCCAGCCGTCGCCGGAGAATTCGTCGGCAAAGCGGTCGCCGTCCAACCCCGGCGCGATCGATAGCGCCGCGCCCAAGTTCGGGCGGCCGCGGGCTACTTCGCGCACGATCGACGCGAGAAAACGGGCGTCGGCATAGGCGTTCGAACGGCTTCCCGGCAGCAGCGCCAAGAACGGATCGAAGCCGGCGATGGCGGACGCATCCGGCGAGCCCAACCCGTCCGAAGCGTACAAATCCACGATCGCATTTCCCAGCGCGTCGGCGCGCACTCCGTCTGCACGAAGCCGCTCCGCCGTCTCGCCGTCTCTTACGAAAACACCGCGCGCCGAACGCAGCAGCCGCTCTTCCATCGGGCCGTACGGCGCGACGCGAACGCTCTTCGCGGTGCCCACGAAAGCTACCGGCGCTTTACACGCCCCCGCCATGACGAATGCGAACACGTCGCCGACCGCAACCGCCAGCGAGTACCGGCCGCGCGACGCGCGCAGGAAACGCAATTGTGCGATCGTCAGCGCGGCCAAGCCGCCGCGCAAGTCGCGTACGATGTTGCGCGCGTTCCCCATCGCAATGAGGCCGCCGCTCGGCATCGCCCGTTGCGGACCGACGTCGCGCATGTTCGGCGAACGGCCCTCGCCGACGAGGGCGAGATGGTCGACCTCGAATTCCGAGAGCGCGCACACTTCGGCCGCGATGCGATCGGCGATGGCCCGCTCCCCATGGCCGTTGCTGACGAACAGAATCCGTTTCACGACGGCTCCGGGAGCAGCGGGAGCAGCGAAAACCCGTCGATGGAAAAACGCGACCGCTGCCGGTCGTATCGCATGCTCGTGCGGGACACGTAGCGTCCGTACGGTCCCGCGTGCACGATCGGGACGCCGCCGGCGACCTCGGGTTCGAACAGCGTGTCGTGGCTGTGGCCGCCGAGGATGAGGTCGATACGCGGAACGCGCCGGGCGAGCTTGCGATCGAGCGAGAGCCCGACGTGCGATAGCACGACCAGCGCCTCGCCCGCCGGCATCGCCTCCGCGTATCCGGCAACCGCGTCCCAGGGCAGCAAAAAACGCCAGCCAAAAATGCGTTCCCACGGACTGCCTTCCGGATACTGCATGACGAGCAATCCGAGCACGTGCACGCGGCTGCCGTCGTTCGCGTCGAGTACGAGCGACCGGACGAAAGGAAGATCGCGCCCTTTGACATCGAGCAGGTTCGTACACACGAGCGGATGGTGCATGCGCGAGCGGCGCGCCGCTAGTAAAGGAAAGAGATAGTGAAACTCGCGGTTTCCGATCGCCTGCGCGTCGTATCCGGCCGCATCGATTTCGGCCAGGATCGGCTCCTCGCGACGGTAGACCGTTTGGCTTCCGCGCAGCGAGTCGCCGCAATCGAACAGCAGACCCGGGCGCTCGGCGCGCAGCTCGCGCAAGCGCGGCGCGAAACCGCGGTGGTCGTGGAGGTCCGACGTGTGGTAGATCAGCACGTTTCCACCGGCTCGCCTCTGGCTAAGTCGACGGCGAAGCGCGCACAGCGGTCGATGGCGTCGGCCGCTCCGAGCTTCACACGCATTTCCACGAATGCGTCATAGACCGGTTTGGGATCCCGCAAAACCGCATCCATTTCGGCGGCCAGGCGATCGGGCGTGGCCTCCTCCTGGAGCAGCTCCGGGACCACCGCGCGATCGAGAATAAGATTCGGAAGCGTGATGTAGCGATGCACGATCATGCGCCGCCCCTGGCGGACCAGCAGCGGCGTAATGATGTAGAGCGCGACGCACGGAACCCCGAGCAGCGCCGCTTCGAGAACCGCCGTACCCGACGCGACCCACGCCGCATCGGCGCCGGCCACCGCATCACGAACGCCACGCACGACCGTCGCGTCGGCCAACCGTTCGCGCGCGATCGCGGCACGAATGCTTCTCTCGCCGCGCGCGTCGGCCGCGCCGAACACCGCGCGAGCCTTCGGCCGTTTCGCTTTGAGTTCGCGATACGCGGCGGCGAGCGCCGGCAGGTGGTAGCGCAACTCGCCGCTCCGGCTGCCGGGCAGCAACGCGACGCATCCGCCGTCCGGGGGAGGCGCGCCGCGCGCGGGCCGCATATCGTACTGCGTCAGCAGCGGATGCCCGAAGTACGCAACCGGGAGATCTAGGCTGCGGTAAAACTCCCGCTGGTGTTCGAAGGCCGTGAGCGGCACCGTCATATCCGCGACGGCTCGCGCGACGCCGGGGCGGTCCAGCCACGTCGCCGGCGGAAAAAAGTAGAGGATCGGACCGCGGTACTTCAGGGGACCGCGCAACCGTTTTGCAAGGCGCATGTTGAAGGCACCGAAATCGACCAGCACGATCAGATCAGGCTGGTTTCGCGACAGGCGCGCTGCCGTCCGCAGCATCGCGATCAGCAACGGCGGTATCCGCGGGATCGCCGCCAGCGGTCCGATGCTCGCCCAGCCCGCGGTGTCGTGCCAGACCCGAAAACCGTTGGCGCGCATGCGGTCCGCACCGATCCCGTCGAACTGCGCCGACGGGTCGATTCGAGCGATCGCGCGGGCGAGCAAAACCGCGCTCAGCTCTCCGGACGGCTCCCCCGTCGAGAAGAAATAGCGCACGGAGACGCGGCCTAGTGGCCCGTAACGGCCGACGGAAAAGCGACGTTCCTCACTTCAGGATTCCGCGCTGCGACGGAGACTCCAAGAAGGCGACCATCTCGCGACCGGGCTCGGTCGTGACCTCGGCCTTCATCTCCTCGATCGCTTGCGAAACGTTCATCTTGGGATTGTAGAGAATCTTGTAGAAGCGTTTGATCTCGTTGCGTTCGTCGACTTTGAAGCCGGCGCGCCGCAAGCCGACGCTGTTGAGGCCGTACGGCTCGGCCGGATTGCCCTCGATGAGGAAGAACGGTGGAACGTCCTTGGTGATCTTGCTGGCGCCGCCCACCATTGCGTAGCGCCCGACGCGCGTGAACTGGTGGATGCCGGCCATGCCGCCGATAACCGCGAAGTCGTTGATCTCGCAGTGACCCGCTAGTTGCGCGAGGTTGCTCATCGTGACGCCGTTGCCGACCACGCAGTTGTGCGCGATGTGAACGTAGGCCAGCAGCAAGCAGTCGTCTCCGACGACGGTGGCTTCGTCCGCCCCGGTGGCACGCTGGATGCTTACGTACTCGCGTAGCGTGGTCCGGTCGCCGATTCGGGTGAACGCGCGCTCGCCGGAATACTTGCGGTCTTGCGAGGTCGCGCCGAGCGTGGCGAACGGATAGATCGTACAACCTGCGCCGATCTCCGTCCACCCGTTAACGACCACGTGCGCCTGAAGCGTGGTCCCTTCGCCGACTTTCACGTGCTCGCCGACGATGCAGTAAGGTCCGATTTCCACGCGCGAGGCGATCTCCGCGTGCGGATGGACGATCGCGGTCGGATGAATCATGCCGGCGAAGGTCTCACGCGTGCAGCACGGTCGACTCGAACCCGTACAATCGAGGGTCGGTCGATATCGAGAACATCAGCTCGGCGGAGCAAGCCAGCTGTCCGTCAACGCGCGCTTCGGCCGCAACCCATCCGATGCTGCGCTTGTGCCGTAGCATCTGAACCTCCATGTCGAGGCGGTCGCCCGGCATGACCGGACGGCGGAACTTGGCCTTGTCGATTCCGGCCAGGTAGGGCGTCTTTCGCGAAAACTCGCCCGGTTCCAAAACGACCGCCCCGCCGAGCTGAGCCATGGCTTCGATCATGTATACTCCCGGGAAAAGCGGGTTCCCGGGAAAGTGGCCGGCAAGAACCGGCTCGTTATACGTAATGTTCTTGTATCCACGAACGCGCACCATAGGTTCGAGCTCGAGGATGCGGTCGACCAGCAGAATCGGATAGCGGTGCGGCAAGACCTCCAAGATCTGCCGGATGTCGAGTTCAGCCACGTATCACCTAACGTACTTTCTCCGGTGCCGCCCGATGCGCGAAGCGTTTTCGCAGATCGCGCGTAACGGTCGCGTGCAGATCGTGACCGCTCTTGATCGCGATCACTTCGAACCTCGGCCACATCCCGAGCAGCGAGAAATCGCCGACGAGATCGAGCACCTTATGTCGCACGACTTCGTTGGGCCAACGAAGCGGCTGCAACGGACCGTCCGGTGCGAATACGAGCGCGTTCTCGAGCGATCCGCCCAGCGCCAGACCGCGCGCTCTCAAGGCCTCGACTTCGTGCAGGTACCCGAACGTTCGAGCGCCCGCGATCTCGCGCCGGTAGCCGTCGGGCTCGATCGCGCCTTCGAAGTATTGCACGCCGACCGGCGGCGGAAAATCCGCCACGAAACGCACGCGAAACTCGTCGGCTGGAAGAAGGACGATCGCGCGATCGCCGCTGCGGTAGGCCAGCGCCTCGTTCAGAACGAGCTCCGGACGTTCGCGGTCCTGGCTCACGATGCCGGCCTCGACGATCGCCGCGGCAAAGCGCTCCGAGCTGCCGTCCTGCACGGGAATTTCCGGTCCGTCCACCGCGATCTCGGCGTTGGTCACGCCAAGCGCGAACAGCGCCGACAACAGATGCTCGACGGTTGAAACGCTGGCATTTCCGTCGCCGACGACCGTCGCGCGCGACGTGTCCGTTACGTTGTCGCTAACGGCCGGAACGCGCGCGCCATCCGGCAAGACGAACGTTACGCCCTCGTCGACGCCGGCCGGCCGGACCTCGACTCGCGCGTCCTTGCCCGAGTGGACGCCGACGCCTTCGAATCGAATCGGGCGCCGCAACGTTGCCTGCACGCCCGCAACCACTACCGGTGCTCGCGTTCCAAAGCTTCCATACGTGCGACGAGCTTTGGCAGCTTGCGAAGCATGACCTCCGTCTTGAGTTGTTCGCGATGCGGCCGGGCAGGATTACCGGAAACCGTTGCGCCGTCCGGTACGTCGCCCCAGACGCCGGACTGACCCGCCACCGAGGACTGCGATCCGATTCGCATGTGGCCGCGCGTCCCGACCTGCCCCGCGATTTTCACGTAGTCGCCCGTTGAGGTCGACCCGGCGAAACCCGTTTGCGCCGCGATGGCGCAGTGCCGCCCGATTTGCGAGTTGTGGCCGATCTGCACGAGGTTGTCGATCTTGGTTCCGGTTCCGACGCGCGTGCTTCCGGTCTGCGCTCGATCCACGCACGCGTTGGCGCCGACTTCGACGTCGTCTTCGAGAACGACCGTCCCGACCTGCGGAATGCGGTGCAGGCGCCCGTCCACGAACGCCCAGCCGAACCCCTCGCTGCCGATCACGCATCCCGCGTGAAGGACCGCGCGGTTGCCCACGCTGCACCGATCCATCACGGTTGCGCGCGGCTGGAGCCACGCGTCCTCGCCGATGGTCGAATCCGCTCCGACGTATGCGCCTACGTCGACGACGCTTCCGCGTCCGACGGTCGCGCGCGTTCCGACGTACGCATTGGCGCCGACGAACACGTCGTCGGCCAGACGTGCGCCGTCTTCGACGACCGCGGTGGGATGGCGGAACGGTCCTCGCGGGCGCGGTGCGCGAAACGTCTCCAGCAGGCGCGCGAGCGCGAGACGCGCGTTGGTGGCGACCAGAACGGGTTTGCCGGCGGCGCCCGCGTCGAACGGTATCGAAGCGTCGATTAGCACCGCGGCGGCCTTTCCGCCGAACGCGGCCGCGAGATATTTCTCTTCCACGGCGAACGTCAGCGCGTCGGGCGTCGCCTCGTCGACGGCAGCGATGCGAGCGATTGCGATCGAACCGTCACCGATCACTCGCGCTCCCAGGGCCTCTGCGAGCGACTGCAGCGTTCCCAGCATCGGTTTTCGAGCTCCGCCCTACGGCGACGGCGACGGCGTCGCCTTCTCCGTGATGTTCATGGCTTTCTCGACGTCCGGGGTGATGTCGGTACCGCCGTAGCCGACGCCCTCGCGCGTGACGACGAGCTTGAGATTCTTCTGTTGCGCTACCGTGCGCGCCGCGTCTTTTATCTCTTGCGTCAGACGGATCGTGATTTGCGCGTATTTTACCTGCAGTCCCGCGGCCGCGCGCCGTTTTTCGGCGACGGGTGCCCGACTGGTAGCGATCTGCTGTTCGTCCTGCTGGAGCTGCGCCTGGTAGCTCTGATATTCGGGCCAATTCGACGCGATTCGTTGCACGTCGATCAGGCCGACCGGGCTCGACGTACCGCAGGCCGCGAGCAACGAACCCGCCAGCGCGGCGAGGATGAGTCTATGCGTTTTCACTGATGTAATCCCTCGATGTCCTTGGTGAGCTCGTCCGTCATGTCGTAACCGCCGACCGCAGTGTTGACGTTGATAAAGACGACTTGAAAGCCTTGCTGTTTTCCGATGCGCTCGGCCTCGGCGACGATCTGACTTTGCATCTGTTTGGTCAACTCGTCCCGCCGCCGCGTGAGGCCGGCCAGCTGTTGCGCCGCCGCGCCGGTCGCTCCGACGTCGGCGCCGTGCAACGCCGCATACTGCCGGTCCAGATCGGCCTTTACCGCCTGGTAGTCGCTAACGGCCTTCTGCGCGTCGGTCTGGAAAGCGGTCGCGAACTGCTGATGGATCTGTTGCAGCTGCGCCCGCACGGCGGGCGAGACGTTGGGTTGCACTTGCGACGGACCCAGATCGCGCAGCTGCGCTCCGACTTCGTTTCGCCTCGACTCGAGCTGCGCTCGGGTTTGCGCCTGGACGTCGCCGACGCGTGCCGCGATGGCTGCGCCGGTCTGCGCGCGAAGTTGCGCGCGGTACTGCGCCAGCGCGGCCTGGTCGCGATCGTGCAGTGCGAGTTCGGCATCGTTTTGCCTGGTTTGCAGCGCGTTCAACTGCGATTCCAGCTGCGCTCTGCCGGCGTCGTCGAGGGCGAGATTCGAAAGCTTCGTCTTGAGTGCGAGCCGCTCCGAAGCGTTTTGCTGCGACAATTGAAAAGACAGGTCGGTCTCACTCTGCTGGTACTGCTCGGCCCGCGCGCGCAGCCGCCGGTCGGCCTCGATCTGCAGCTGCTGTGCGATCGATGCCGCGGCTTGATTGTTTTGCGAGATGACGCTCTGCTGGTACTGCATGAAGTTTTGATTCGCTTGCGCGGCGATTTGCTGCGCCTGCTGGGCCGACGCGGCTCCGACCTGGCCCGCGACCGCGTTGGCCGCCTGCGTCTGTCCCGCCGCTCGCAGCGCCGCCGCGATGGCCGTCCGCTCCTTGGCCGCGTACTCTTCTTGGTCGTGCGCGATGATGGCGTTGGTGCGATTTTGTGCGTCGCGCAGCGAACGGTTCAGTTGCGCGGTCGCGGCAGCAATCTCGGCCGGCGTCTTGGGAGCTTGCGGCGCTTCGGCTTGCAGCGAAATCGTATCGATGGCGTCGGTCAGCTGGCCGATTTGCGGGTACAGGGGGTGATGCTTCATCACCTCATCCATACGAAAATAGCCCGTACCGCGAACTTGCGGCGAGTGAACGTCCACTTGGGCGCAGCCGGCGAAGCCGAGCGCCGCGGCGCCCAGAACGAGCGCGAGCGCGGCTCTATTTGCCGAACGCATCTTGGACATCTTTGGTGATGTCCGTTCCGCCGTAGATGACGTCGCCCCGGTCGATTACCAAGATCAGGTTCTTCGCTTTCGCGACGTCGGCCGTAGCCTTCTGAGTCTGGTCGACGAGCGGCTTGAGAAGCACGTCGCGCTGGTCTGCCAGCGCTTTGTTGTAATCGGCAAGCACGGCTTGACGGTCGGCGTCGGTCCGGGCGGCGGCCATCTTCGCAGCGTCGATCTTACGCTGGTCCTGTTGGAACCTGCTCATCTCGTCGTTGGCCTGCTGAACCTTCGGCAAGCTGTCGAGCACGGACTGGTCGACGAAACCGATGGACGACGGAGCGGGAGTTGCCGTCGGGGGCACGATCGCCTGCGTTCCCCGCAGCGCGGAAATCACGTCGCTCGTCACGTCTTGGCCCCCGAACACGACGATTCGCTTGTCCACCACGATCGAAAGGCTCTTCTGAGCCGCAACCGACGCGATGGCCATCTGCGCCCGCGAGAAAATCGGTCCGACGATCTCTCGCTGCTTGTCGCTGAACTCTTGTTGAAATTGCAAGGCGATGCGCTGGCGGTCGGCGTCGGTGTGCGCGCCGCGCAGGGCGGCGTTGTATTGCTGGTCGAGTTGCGATTTGATTCCGGCCAGTTGGCGGTTCGCCGCCACGAAGACGGGGAGGCTGCCGACCGCCGCTTGGTCGATGAAGCCGACGTCGGTGAGGTCGGCGGCGATCGCCGCCGGCGCGAGCACGAACGACAGCGTCGCCGCGACGAGCATGGTTTGAATGATGCGGATCTTCATATTTTCCTTACTTACTTCGTCTAAGACCGATGGTGCAAATAATTTCCGGTTAGAAGCTCTGGCCGATACCAAAGCTCGTGTGCGTTCCCTGGCTACCCTTCGCGAAATCGATGCGCACCGTGTGCAGCCCGAGCTGCGGGACGTCGAAGCGCAGCCCGAAGCCGTAATCGCCTACCAGTGCGAAGTTTCCGGGATAACTCGTGATCCGGTTCGTGTACGGATTTCGAAGCGGCTCGGCACCGTAGATTCGATAGTCCAACTCGTCGACGAAAAGCGCGACGGTCAGTTTGCGGTCGGGCGTCAGCGGCTGGCGCAACTCGATCTGTCCCAAATACGCATCGGTCGCGTAGAAGACTTGGTTGTAGCCGCGCACTTGCTGATCCGAAAACGTGAAGAGCGAGTTAGGGGGAATGGTACCGGTCGTCAGGTTCGCGACGCCGTGAAAGCCGATGGTCGCATCGCGCAGTACGGGGAAGAAGCGCGCGGCCGAAAGATTGGTCTGCGTATATTGAAAGTCCGACCCGATGCCGGGCGCCGAGAAGATCTCTTGCAGGGTCGTGTTCCAGCCTCGCGACGGGTTGAGCGGATTGTCGAGCGTGATCGACGTGGCACCGAGCGAAAAAGTGTTGAGCCGGTACGGCAGGCCGGTGTTGATGTTCGCAATCGACGACGCCTGAATGCCAAACGTTCCGTTCGTGTTGTAAATGTTCGAATTGAGCGGACCGGGCGTCGGACCGGCGATGATGTTCGCTTGCGATTGCGGGAAGTAATACGGGGCGGGAACGGTCGTGTCGTAGCGGATGTTCTGCGCGCCCAAGCTCGCGGTGACGTTCGTATAGTCGCTCAAACGCCGGCCGAGCGTCCCCGACAGCCCGATGGATTTCGATACGCTGGTCGAGTTGACGCCGCTGATTTGGCCGCCGGCGTTGGACGAATACAACGTCACCGGGATCGGACCCGGCGTAGCGCCGGTTCCCGGAGCGATCGCGGGGCCCGAGCCGCCGACGGCATAGACGGGATAATAATACGTATAGCCGTTCGAGAACAGGTTGGCCGCGAAGCTGTACTTCTGGGATCTCGGCGTGTTGCCGACGTACGGAACCGAGAACTGGAGCTGCGTCGAATACGTGCGCGCGCCTTGTTCGAAGTTCAAGCCGACCGAGTTTCCGGTGCCGTGCAGGTTGTTGTCCGAGAAGCCCAGCGTTCCGTACAGGCCTTGTCCGGTGAGGCCGCCCTGATAGCCGAAGCCGACCGACGCCGAGGCGGTGTGCTGCTCGGTCACGTGCCATACGATCGTCACGTCTTGCGGCGTTTTCGGGTCGGGGCCTTCCTTAATGTCCGGTTCGACCTTAGAGAAAAATCCGAGCGCATTGAGCCGTTCGTAATCGCGCTTCACGGCGTCCGTGTTGAGAACCATGCCGGGCCGCACGCGGAGCTCGCGCCGTATGACCTGATCTTTCGTGCGCGTGTTTCCGGTGATCTGAACGACGGCGATGCGCGCGACGTAGATGTTGTACTTGACGTCTGCCGTGCCGGCCTTGAGGTCGATCGACGACGGGTCGATGCCGCCTTCGAAGTTGCCGAGCTCGATATGGAGCTTATCTTCGTAGAAGCTCTTGATGGCGGCAACGTCTTTTTCGCGCAACGCGTCCGAGTAGACGATGCCGGGCTTCACGCTGAGGATCGGGTAGAACGCGGCCGGCGGAAGCAGCGGGTCGCCGCCGATGATCAGGTGCCGGACCGTCAAGCCCTCCTGGACGGTCAAGGTTAGCGCGCCGGTCTTCGGATCGAGGTTGATGTCTTTCACGTGCGTCGGCAGCTGGCCGCCGAAGCCGGTCCGCTCGTAATAGCTGTTGATCTTCAGGACGTCTTGACGGAACGTGTTGGTGTTGAAGACCTGACCGACCGAAAGGTCCATCAGTGCCAGGAGCGTGTCGCTCGGCACGGTCGTGTTCCCGACGAACGTAATCTTGGTAAGGACCGGGTTTTCGATGACGCGATACGTTATCGCAACGCCGTTGGGGCGTTCGCGCACGAGAGGCGGAGCGATATCGGCGAAATAGCCGAGGGCGTTGATGCGCGCGAGGTCCTGCTGCACGACCCTGGGATCGTAGTACTGGCCGGGGCGGGCCGCGACGACTGCCATGATGGTCGCGGTGGGCACGCGCAGGTTACCGGTGATGTCGACCGAGACGATTTTCGGCGTTCCTCCGGCGGGGTCGGCCGAAACCGGCGCTAACGGAGCCGCGAACAGGCCTAGTGCGAGCAGAATGCTCGCGAACCGGGCCAATGCGCGGGAAACGCGCCGGGGGTCAAAGGTCATGCGAAAACGTTGTCCTCGAAATCTCTTGTAATGAGGGTTGTGGCCGACGGAGCCGGCTTCCATAGGGCGAACGCAGGCAGGGCATAAATGCCCAGTTCGGCCCGGGTCGCCTGTTCGCGGTGGGCCCCCGGGGTCCTTGCCGCGCACACCGGGCACACCGTTACCTGAAGAACCGCTGGTAGGTGAAGCTGAATCCACTTCCTTCTCCGTCGGGCTGTCCGATTGCAAGGGGCAAGCCCGGATACACCTGCGCCTTGTTCTGATCGGTCAACCGCGACGCGCCCGTCTGATTGAAAAACGAAAGTTGGGCGCTGTTCAGTCCACCCTGGTTGTAGATGAATCCGAATGATTGGAAACTCGGGATTCCGAACGTCTGCGAGAACGTGAACGTGACGTTCCTGCCCAGGACCCGGCGAGCGCTTAGCCCGACGTTGCCGTAATAACTGAGGGTCAGGTTGACGTCGCTCAGGCCGAGACCGCGACCGAGCGCCGATTCGAGCGGTGAGAGAAGAGCCGAGCTGAACTGGGCGTTGAGAATATTGAACGCTTCCTGCCCAACCGTGATTTGATTTCCCGTGCGCTGGTACGGACCGGCGGAATCGAAAGCGATGGGGGCGACGAAGCCGCCGAACGGCGCGATCAGCGCCAAGATTTGTTCCTGCGAATATCCGGGCGGATCCGATTTTAGGTCGATGCTGAGCGCGTCGATGCGGCCTTCGACGGTGATGGTGACGTCGGCGGTGCCGAAGGGATTGCGCCGCGGGTCGGGATCGGGATTGACGACGTTGGTAGTGGCCACCGCGTGCATCGTCGGGATGAGTCCGTCCTCCGGCCGGAACACCACCGTCCCCGACCGTACGCGGAACGCACGGTCGAAGTACGTTAGCGTGCCTCCGGTGGAGGCGATCGTTCCTTCGAGCGTCGGGCTTCGCAGAGTGCCCGCTATGGCCAGGCTGCCCGTGGCGCCGATATCCAGGCCCGCTCCGAATCCGCTGCCGCCCCGCACGCGAACGTTGTTCCCGGCATTGAGGTCGAGATCGAGACCCAAGTTGAACGGAAGCGCAGGGGTGCCCGAACCTCCGCCTTGTTTGCCGGACGCCGCCGCCGCTAACGCGGAGAAGAGCACGGTCGTGTCGTCGAGCGTTAGTTTACCGCTCAGCAACGTGTCGTGCTGCGCCTGACGCTCGAGGGAGATTTTTCCGTTGACGGTTCCCGACCCGTAGGCGGGGAAGTCGAGCTGCGCGTTGCGAGCGGTCGCGTCGAGCGCGAAGACGGCATTACCCGAAGAACCAAACGCGATGTGTCCGGTAGCGTCGAGCGTTCCGTTACCCAAGTGCGACGAGAAGTGTTTTAGTTCGCCGCGCTGATTGCTAAAGACGATCGTTGCGACCGTGTCGGTAATCGGCGTGCGTTGCAGGTCGCTGACGTACGAGCCTTTGGTCAACCCGAGGTTGCCGAAGACGCGGGGATTGCCGACGGTGCCGTCGAGTCCGAAGTGCCCGTCGACCTCTCCACCCATCTTGGTACCGTTCCCGAGCACGGGCGAAAGCACGTCGGGGTTTACGCCGGCCACTTGCACGTCGAAATTGAGCGCCCTTTCGGCCGGTCCGACGCCGAACGGATCGAGTTGCAAAGGTAAGCCGCCCGCCAGCGTGACCTGTCCGCCGCCCAGCTCGGCGCCCGCGTTGCTCAGTTCCAGCGTGCTTCCTTTGAGACGGAGCTGGCCGAACACCGAATCCACGATCAAACCGCGGTACGATAGCTTCTCTGCGTCGAACGCTCCGCTCACCGACGGCGCGCGCAGCGTGCCTCCGACGGCGACCGTCATCTCGGCGTTGCCGACGACGTCGGGCTGCGCGTGCGTAAATTGCGACATCAGCATCGGGAGGTCGTCCGACGCGGCATGGACGCGCAAGTCGAGCGGCGCGTCCGCGCGCAGTCCGAAGCTTCCGCTCGCGGTGGCCTGCAGCCCTGGAGCCGCGAGCGAACCGCCGTCGATGGTCACGCGCTGGCCGTTGGAGTGGCCGGAAAGTTCGAAGTCTGTCGATCGGCAACCGTCCAAACGTCCCGTTCAACACGCTCGTCGAGCCGCGAATCGAGAGGTTGGGGTACCGTCCGTCGATCCGCGCCTCGCCATTCGCCCTGCCGGTAATCGGAACTTGTGGAAAGCCAAAGGCGGCGATCCAAAGCGAGAGATCGAGATTCGACATCGTTGCGGAAAGGTCGTAACGCGAACCGATCACCGTCGACTGCCAGCTCTTGGCCGGCACGATTCCGATCGATCCGCCGGCGTCGAGCCGCCCGTGCTCGCCGCCGACGGAGAGCGTTCCCGTCAGCGCGCTGCTCGCACTCGACCATTGGGCGCGCGTGTCGCCGATCGGAAGGTTGCGGTATCGGAATTTCGCGATGTCGACGCTGCCGCCGGTACGAACGCTGTCGTGCGCCACGTCGGCGTGGAACGCGATCGATCCGCTTCCATCGAGCGTGTCGCCGGTGTCGAAGAAATTATTGAAGTCCGAAAGGTCCGCCGCCGGCGCCGCGACGCGAATCGCGGCACGCCCGGTATCCGACACTGCGTCGAACTGCGTGAACGTCGTAGCGAAGAGCACGCCGCCGTTCGTAGCGCTCACCGCGCCGCCGCCCGCGGCGATGGTGGCGCGGCCGTCGACGAACGACAGGCCGTTCACGTCGCCGCCCCCGACGACGATGGGGCCGCGAACGTGCGGATCCAAACCGCGTCCCGAAACCGCTAGGTCGGCCGAGAACGTTCCTTGCGTTTCGTAATTCGGGAGGTGTAGCACGTGCAGAGAACCGGCTACGTCGGCGGCCGGTATCTTTGCTTGGAGACGATAAGCGGGCGCGGATGACGTGAGCGCGCCGATCGTTCCGTTCAAGAACGCGTAACTGCCGCCCAGCCCGACCACACCCGATCCGAGCTTGACGCCGCTTCCGGCCATCGCCAGCACCCCGGTGCCGGCAATCGGAATGCCGGCTGCGCGACCGTGCTGCAGCGCAAACGTTCCGTCGTAGGCGGGCAACGGAGCGCCCGGCAAAAGCGTACCGGCACTCGACAGACGGCCGGCGCTCAGGGGCAACCCGAGCCCGTGCAACTGCCCGCCGTCCAGTCCGCTCGCTACGATGGCCAGACCCGGACCTTTCGGCACGCCCGGCGCGGTAGCGTACGTGCCGGCGATGACCACGTCGCCGCCGGCCGTGCGTGCATGTCCGGAGTAGACGCGTAGTAGACCGTCCTTGATGGACATCGTGCCGTTCACGTGCGTGATCGGGATTCCGTGAATCGAGGCGCCGTGCAGCGCCAGATCCTGGGCTTGCACGACGACCGAGCCGTTTTGCAGCGCGACGGCGGCGGTCCCGGCAACGGCGCCGTGCGCCGCGATACCGCCCAGGAACGGCTCGAGACCGTCCAGCGAACCGTTAAACGTGCCCAGCGCAACCAGCGCCTGCGTCGAGAACGAACCGCGTCCGTCGAAGCTGCCCCACGGCCCGCTCGCGCTTAGCGACGTAATCTCGGCACCCGCCAGCGTACCTGCGAATCCGGCTCTAAGACGATCGAAACGCACGCCGGCGATGTCCGCTCCGCTTGCGTTCATCGCGCCACCGACGGCGACGTTGCGGCCGCTTCCGGTACCGGCGATTTGCGCGTCGGTCAGCCGCGCGTCGATCGGCGGCACGCTAGGCAGCTTAAGGCCCGGAAACTCCTGAACGGCCGGGGCGTGCAACGGCAAGTCCGATACGTACGCCCAGAAAGCGCTGGTATCGTCGGGCCGGTCGAGAGCGTAACCGCCGTCGAAATCGCCGCGCCCGGCATGCACGCGGAAGGGTGCTATGGCCGCCGTCCCGTTCGGATCGGCGATCGCGAGCGCGCCCAGGCGGTCGATGCCCAGGACCGACGCGAACGCTCCGCGCGCGTGCAGGCGCAGGTCCGATCCGGTCAGGATCGCGTCGCCGACGACGCGCTCGTTGCCGAGCAACTCGCCCAAATACGGCAAGCGATCGGCCGGCGCCGAGAGATGCACGACCAGATTCGATACCACGGCCGGCGAGTTCGTGTCCAGCGAGCCAAACACCGTAACGCCGGCAGCACCGTAGGAGGCGCGCAAAGGCAAGAAGGCGATCAATCCGTGATTGATTGCCACCGATGCGTGCATGTCGTGGAACGGGATGTTTGCGTAGGTGGCGCCGGGCGCGCTGGCGTGGATGGCGATGAACGGATCGAGCAGCGAGCCCGACAGTCCGACGTGCAGCGTGGTCGCACCCGAAAGCGGTTGCGTCTTTGCAAACGCGAAGGCCTCGCGAAGGTCCTTAAGGTCGCCTTCGCCATCGACGGAGAGTTGGATCTTGGGCTGCGAGAAGTCGTAGATCGATCCGGTCGTCGAGAAGTGCGAGTTCGCGACCGTCGCGGAAAAGTGCCGGACGAAGAACGCATCGTCGATGACGTCGACGTGGCCGTTCAGGTTCTCGATCGGTCTCGCCATCAGCGAGAGCGCCACGGAGACGCCGGCAGCTTCCACCGAAACGCTGGCGTGGTAGTCGCCGCCGAACAGATCGGTGACGCCGAGTGCGTAGAGGCGAGCGTCCAGATTCGTGCCGCTGCCGCTCAGCACGCTGGCGTCCCTGGTCGTAATAAAGAAATCGGCCAATTCGCGCAGTGGGATCCGCGCGGCGCGGGCGTCGTGTATGGCGAACCCGCGCGTTACGTCCACGCTGCCGTTCACGCGGAAAGGCTCGCGCGACGCGGTCAAAAACGCGCCGGTCAACGCGTAACGCGACAGGTTCGCGCTGTCGATCTCGCCGCGCGCCTGCAGTTCGCCGATGCGCAGCAGCCGGCCGCCGGGATCGGCGTCGGGCGCGTGCATCTCGATCGAACCGTCAACAATCGCAAAGGTAAACTTGAGCGGAACCCGGTTGGACGCCGAAGGCAGCGCCGGACCCGCGCTTTGCGAGGGCGTGGGCAGCACGTTGTAATTTCCGGCCGAGTCGCGCGAGATCGTGATCAGCGGGCCGTCGATCGTTACCGATTTGAGGCCGAAGCGGTGGGCGCTCCCGGGCAGAACGTCGCGCAGGTTGTAGCCCACCTCGACCCGGCGCGCGTCCAGTAGCGCGGCGCCGTCGCGCGACACGTGCACGTCCGAAAGCGTCGCGTCGTTGCGGTCGAGGCGCAAGTCGCCGATCCGCAATTCGTAACCGGCCAAGCGCGCGGCTACTACCAACACGACCCGCGCGACCTCGTGCCGCCGCACGACCGCCCATCCGGCAACCATCAACAATCCGATGGCCAACGTCGCTACGGCCCTGCGCACGAGGACCATATACCCCGGGCGGCGAGTCGGCCCCCGCTATCGTCGGGCGCCGGCGCCCGGCCTAGAGGTCGAGGTTCTTGACCGACTTCGCGTAATCGAAAATGTATTGCTTGCGCGGTTCGACCTTGTCGCCCATCAAATCGGTGAAGATTTGCTCGGCCTCGACCGCATCTTCAACGGTGATCTGCTTGAGCCGGCGGTTGCCGACTTCCATCGTCGTCTCGGCCAGCTGCTCGGCGTCCATCTCGCCCAAACCCTTGTATTGCTGGATCGTAAAATCTTTGGCATCTTCGTCGCCGATGACGCTCTTATAGTCCGCCTCGCTGAACGCCCACCATTGCTTCTTGCCTTTTCGAATGCCGTAGAGCGGCGGCTGCGCGATAAAGACGTGGCCTTGCTCGACGAGCGGCTTCATCTGCCGGTAGAAGAACGTGAGGAGCAGCGTCCGGATATGCGATCCGTCCACATCGGCGTCCGTCATGATGATGATCTTGTGGTACCGGAGCTTTCCGACGTCGAATTCGTCGCCGAACCCCGTTCCCAATGCGGTGATCATCGTTCGGATCTCTTCGTTCGAGAGCACTTTGTCCAAACGCGCCTTCTCGACGTTGAGGATCTTGCCGCGCAGAGGCAGGATGGCTTGCGTGTTCGGATCGCGACCGCCCTTCGCCGTGCCGCCGGCCGAGTCGCCCTCCACTAAGAAAAGTTCGCTCTCGGATGGATTCGTGTTCTTGCAATCCACCAGCTTACCGGGCAGCCCCGACCCTTCCAACGCGTTCTTGCGCCGCGACAGATCGCGCGCTTTCTTGGCCGCGTCGCGTGCGCGCTGGGCCTGCATGGTCTTCTCGACGATGGCGCGCGCGAATTTTGGGTTTTCTTCGAGAAAGAACTCGAGCCGTTCGTTGACGAGACCGTAGACGATCGAGCGCACGCGCGCGTTGCCCAGTTTGGTCTTGGTCTGGCCTTCGAACTGCGGTTCCTGGAGCTTCACCGACACGACCGCTGTCAGGCCTTCCATGATGTCGTCGGTGGAGAGCGAGCCGTCGGATTCCTTGAGCATGCCGCGCTTGCGCGCGTAACCGTTGATGGCGTTGGTTACGGCCGTCCGGAATCCCAGCAGGTGCATGCCGCCTTCGATGGTGTTGATGTTGTTGGCGTACGAGAAAATCTGTTCGGTATACGTATCGGTGTATTGCATCGCAACTTCGACGTCTACCCCGTCGCGTTCCGAATTCGTCGTGATGATCGGGTGAAGCGCGTCCTTCTTTTCGTTGAGCCACTCCACGAAGGACACGATCCCGCCCTCGAACTTGTAATTGCGCTCGCGCGGCTCCTCACCTCGTTCGTCGCGCAGCGTGATGGAGAGCCCGCGGTTCAAAAAGGCCAGCTCCCGGAGCCGCTTCTGCAGCACGTCCCAATGGAATTGGGTCACCTCGAACATTTCGGTATCGGGCATAAACCACTGGCGCGTGCCCGAACCGTCGGCCTTGCCGATCTTCTTGAGCTTTTGGGTGGTGAGGCCGCGTTCGAAACGCATCTCGTACACGTAACCGTCGCGCTTGACCGTCGTAATCATCGACTCGGAGAGTGCGTTCACGACCGAGATGCCGACTCCGTGCAAACCGCCCGCGACCTTGTAGCCGCCCTTGCCGAACTTCCCGCCGGCGTGCAGCATCGTCATCACGACTTCGACGGCCGGAATCTTTTCTTCGGCGTGCACGTCGATGGGAATGCCGCGCCCGTCATCCTCGACGGCGCACGAATTGTCTTTGTAGAGCGTAACGGAGACGTTTCGCGCGTACCCGGCCAGCGCTTCGTCGACCGCGTTGTCGACGGCTTCGTAAACGAGCTGATGCAAGCCGCGCTCGGCCGTGTTTCCGATGTACATGCCGGGGCGTTTGCGCACGGCTTCCAGGCCGCGCAGCACTTCGATTTGTTCGCCGGTATAATTATTGGACATTCGTTCCGCTTGCCGTTTCCGTTCCGTAGATCAGCGTGTAAATATCGTCACCCAGTTCGTTGCGCAAAATCGCGGGCGTCACGTGCTCGGGCCGCAGCCCGCTTTTGAGCAACACGTACGAACCTGCGAGCAGCGGCTCGCGACCGCCTCGCGAGAGACGCCCTTCGCGGCCCGCACGCGCCAGAATTTCCCACCAGCGGCGCAACGTGCGCCGCCGGATGGCCTCATATTCGGCCGGCGCGAGGTCCTCCACCACCGCGGCCGCTCCGGCGTATCCCAGAAAGGGCGTGTCGTAGAGGAAGCGCGCGACCCGGCGATCGCGATCGTCGGCCGCCGTGCTCGCGCACGCCGCGCAGCGCGCCTTGAAACCGGGCGCGATCAAGGCGCCGCATCCCGAACATTCCTTCCACCCCGCGGAGCGCTTCGCCCGCTCGCGCTCGATCACGTCGCTGCGAAAGCGTGCGATCGCGGCTTCGGCGGAAACGGACGGCCGGCGGTTTACACCGGCCGGCGCCGCCGGCATGGGGACGCGCGGCCGGGCAGCCGGCGGGCGCGCCTGCGCGCGGGCGTTCAGCGGGCCGACGCGAAACCGCAGCCGCGCGATCCTGGCATTGGGAAAACGCATCAAGACGGCTTGGAGAATCCGTTCTTCAAGAAACGTCAGCTGCTGGCTCCAGGCACCCGAGCGCGTCACGACGAGTAGCGCGTCGCCGACGATTTGCGACGGCATCGAGTGACGCGCCACGTCGGCGCCGACGATCTCGCTCCAGCGCTCGGTCAAGAACGCGACCGGATCTTCACTCGCGCCCGCGCTACGGCCGGGCTGCCAGCCCGCCAGCGCACCACTGAGCGGCCTCAGCATCGCGCCGGCTCGAGCTCGACGGTCCCGCTGCGAATCGTTCGAACCGAGGCGCCCGCGGGCAACCCGTCGGGCAGATGCGTTGCGGTCACGAAAGCTTGCTCGTACGAACCGATTCCCGCCAGGAACGCCGACGAGCGCGCTTCGTCCAGCTCCGAAAGAACGTCGTCGAGCAGAAGCAGCGGAGGCTGGGCGTCGCGTTCGCGCATGACGGTGTATTCGGCAACCTTCAAGGCCAGTACCGCCGTGCGATGCTGTCCCTGCGACCCGTAGGCCGCCAGCGAACGCCCGTCGAGCAGCAGCTCGAGATCGTCGCGATGCGGACCCGCCAGAGCCGCGCCGCGCGCGCGTTCCGACTCCGCTACGTGGAACAGGCGCTCGGCAAAGGCCGCTGCGACGGCGTCCTGGCTGGGCGCTTCGAACGCGACGCTCGGGACGTATGCGAGGTCGAGACGTTCGGCGCCGGCCGACCAGCGCGCGTGAGTGCGTCGCGCTTCGCGCGCCAGAGCGTCGACGAAGTGTTGGCGCGCGAGCATCAACACCGTTCCGGACTCGATCAAAGCCCGATTATAGATCTCGAGAAGATCGGCGTCCACATCGTCACCGCGCAGAAGCGCCGCCTTCTGATGGACCGCTTTTTGATAGCTCGCCAGCGCGCGATAGTAACGCGGGTCTTCTTGCGCCAAAGCGACGTTGAGAAATCCGCGGCGCAGTCCGGGCGCGCCCACCACCAGCTGCAGGTCGGAGGGGACGAACGTCACGACCTTGATACTGCCGAGGAACCGTGCGTAACGGACCGGCGCGTCGTTAATGCTGTAGCGCTTACGCGTCCCGCGCGAGCCGCGCGCTATGGTGCACGCGATCCGGATCGTGCCCGCGCCGACGACGGCGTCGCCTCCGACGGTTGCGAGTTCTAAGCCCTCGCGGATCAGATCGCCGTCGCGGTTCGTGCGAAAGGATTTACCGGTTCCCAGCATCGCGATGGCCTCGAGCAAGTTGCTCTTTCCCTGCGCGTTCGGACCGAGGAAGACGTTGAGGCCGGCGGCCGGTTCGAGATCGAGCTGAGCGTAGTTTCGAAAGTTCGAAAGCGAGATCCGCGTCAGTCGCACGCGCCTGCGGTCATTGGCGAAGCGGCATGAGAACGTACAGCTGCTCGCCGCCTTCGACGGGCTCGGCGGGGCGGATTGCCGCGGGCGAAAGCGGCCCGAGAAACTCGATCGTCGTTTGCGGCGTCTTTACGTGGTTGAGAATATCCACCAAGTAACGCGCGTTGAATGCGATCGTAAGATCCTCGCCGGTCTGTTCGACTTCGATTTCTTCGTACGCCGTTCCCGAGACGTCGGAACTCGCCGTAACGACGAGCGTTTGCCCCGAAATCGCGAGCTTGACCATGCTGGCGCGATCGCCCGCTACCAGTTCCGCGCGCCGTAGGCAACCGATGAGCGCGGACGTGTTGACCTTAACCGAACGGTCGAATTTTGCCGGAATCACTTGCTGATAGTTGGGGTATTGACCGTCCACCAGCCGCACGGTAATGGCCGCATCGCCGGCCGTCATCTGCAACTGGTTGCTCTGCGAACCCAGCGCGGAAATCGCAATGGTCTCGCCTGCCGACAGGTTGCGCGCCGCTTCGCTCAACGCTCGCGACGGCACGATGTAGCGTTCGCTGCCCGAGATGCCGTCCTCCAGCGTCGTCTGAAACTTCGCCAACCGGTAACCGTCGGTCGCGACCATCGTCAGCGCGGTGCCGTCGATCTCGAACAGCGTCCCCATCAGAACGGCCCCGCGCGCCTCCTCGTTCGAGGCGGCAAAGATCGCCGCATCGATTCCGTCGCGCAACCGCTTTCCGTTGATCGTAAAGTGCGAACCGCGCGTTACGGCCGGCAGCGGCGGATACTCGTCGGCGGGGAGCGCGTGGAAATCGTAGTTGCTCTTGCCGCATTTGACCGACGCGCGGGTGGCCGTTCCGCTCAGTTCCATCGTGCCGGCGGCCAGGTTGGCCAAGTAGTTCGAAAACAGCTTTGCCGGGACGGTGACCGATCCCGGCTCCGCAACTTCCGCAGCGAAACCTTGCTCGAGCGTGAGCTCGAGATCGGTCGCCCGCACCGAAATCTTACCGTCCTCCGCTTGGAGCAGAACGTTGGATAAGATCGGGACCGTGGTGTGGGCGTTCACCACCTTACTCGCCGCGCCGACCGCCGACGCGATGTCCTTCGTGCTACAGATGACCTTCATACTTGCTTCACCGTTCGTTGACAGTCCGCGTGGACGTTCTTCTTTATATCGAGCTACGCCGTAGTAGTAGTAGTGGCGTGTATTCTGCGAGTAAGCGCCGTTTCGCTTGTTGCAGCGGCGCTTTTCGCAAAGTATATCGTGTGCATGTCGCGGGCGGCGTTTTCCACTTCTCCACCGCGGGCGATTCGGGAAGCAGTTATCCACGCTGCGACGCCCGCCCTGTGCCTGCTTCCGTGTAAACGGTGGAGACGAAAAAAAACGGACGGCCGCTGTAAGGCCGTCCGTGGCGCCGGTGCGCGCGCGCCGGCTAAGGATTGTGGCACATGCCTACCAATTGGCGAATCTTGTGACGATAGGCTTCGTCCCGCTCCATCTGCTCCCGAATCTTGTCGCGAGCGTACATTACGGTCGTATGGTCCTTCTTACCGAAGTCGCGCGCGATCTGCGGCAGCGAGCAGTCGGTGAGCTCGGTAGCGATGAACATCGCGATTTGGCGCGGCCCCGCCAGGCGCTGGTCGCGCCGTCCGTTGTCCATCTCCTTGACGGTCAGCCCGTGGGCGGTCGCAACGGTCTCCTTGATCTTGCCGATGGTGATTCGCTGGAGCGGCTGGGCCACCGCACTCTTGAGCACTTCTGCGGCCAGGTCGACCGTAATGGGGCACTTCGTCAGCGACGCGTACGCGACGACGCGGATGAGCGCGCCCTCGAGCTCCCGGATGTTCGACGGAATGACCTTTGCGATGTACGACGTGACGTCGTCGGGCACCGGAATGTTCTCGCTCTCTCCCTTTTTGCGAAGGATCGCTTCGCGCGTTTCGAGGTCGGGCGGCTGAATGTCGGTCAGCAGGCCCCATTCGAAGCGGGAGCGCAGGCGCGACTCCAGCGTCTGGATCTCCTTGGGCGGACGGTCCGACGAGATCACCAGTTGGCGCCCCGATTCGTGAAGCGAATTGAAGGTATGGAAAAACTCTTCTTGGGTCGATTCCTTGCCTTCCAAGAATTGAATGTCGTCGATAAGCAGGACGTCGACGTGGCGGTATTTGTTGCGGAATTCCAGCTGCTGGTTCTTTTGAATCGCAATGATGAACTCGTTGGTGAACTTTTCGCACGTGACGTAGACGACGTTGGCTTGCGGGTCGTCCTGCATCACGCGGTGGCCGATCGCGTGCATCAAATGGGTTTTGCCCAACCCCACTCCGCCCCAGAGGAAAAGCGGATTGTAGGCCCGCGCGGGCGCTCCGGCTACGGCTTGCGAAGCGGCGTGGGCGAACGTGTTGTTGCCGCCGACGACGAATTCTTCGAACGTATAGCGCGTGTTTAGATTGTTGGTTCGCGGGTCTTCGTTGGCGCGATAGGGCGGCGGCTGCGCCGCGGCAACGGGGGCGGCCGCGGGCCGCTCCTCGGCGTCGGCCACGACGAAGCGCAGTTCGACCGGGGCACCGAAGACGTCACCGAGCACCTTTGCGATCTGCGACTTGAGCCGGTTCTCTACCCAGTCGCGCGCAAAGTTGCTTTGAACGGACAAGACGAGATCCGTTTCGGTCACCGAGACGAGCCGGATCGGCTTGATCCACATTTCAAAGACGGGTTTCGAAAACGTCCCCTCCAAAGCCGTGAGGGCCGATTGCCATAAATCGGTGGAGACTCCGGATTGATCGACCGCAAGCACCATCCTGTGCTACCTCGTGACGGTTTCGCGTTTCTCCGAACCCCATGGGAAGCGGCCGGGGCCCTTTGCCCGTGGCGGTTCGTGAAGGCCAGTCGGTTGGCGCTACGGGACCGCTATCCTGCGGAAAGCATCCACGACCTTATGCACTTATCCACAGGCCGTTTTTCACGGTTTTTCGGGACTTTTTCGACCGTCGCGCCGCCGGGTCCGAATCCCGGTAATCGGGCGCAATCCCTTGCATTTCGGGGGCTTCCGGCGGGCTGCCGCTTGGCCGGACCGCCAGTTCTCCACAGGGTTGTCCACACGTGTGGAGAGGGTGGTCCAACCGTGACCAATGGCTCTTATCACCTTGACGCGCCCGGGGGGGCCTGTCTATACTAAGGGGCTGCATGCCGCCGACCAGGCGGCTCTTTTTTGCCAGGAGTTTCCACCACCATGAAGCGGACGTACCAGCCGCACAACCGGCGCCGTAAGCGCGTGCACGGATTTCTCGAACGTATGAGCACCAAGAACGGGCGCCGGGTTATCGCCCGCCGCCGTAAGAAGGGGCGCCACCGCCTTTCCGTCTGATGCGTCGCTTTCGCGGCCTGCGTCGCACGGTTGACTTTCAGCGCTTGCGGCGACACGGCCGGCGGATAACCACGGACGCCCTAACCATTCTCCGGTCCGACGCAGTTCCCGGCGACGAAATCTCGCTGGTGGGCATCGCGATCAAGAAAAACATCGGAAAGGCCGTGATTCGCAACAAAATTCGCCGGCGGTTGACGGCGATTCTCGACGAACGGCTCGACGGGCGTACCCCGCTGCGACTGATTCTCGACGCCCGTCCCGAAGCCGCGCGCGCGACGTTCGCGCAGCTGCGAGCCGACGTAGAGCGCGCTTTAGGATGAGGGGCGCCGTTATCTTTTTGCTCCAGATCTACCGGCGAATCGTTTCGCCGTTGCTGCCGCCCGCCTGCCGTTTCTATCCGTCGTGTTCCGCTTACGCGATCGATGCGATAGGTCTTTACGGCGTCGTTCGCGGCAGCACGCTGGCGGTGCGGAGGCTCTCGCGCTGCCATCCTTGGCATCCCGGAGGCGTCGACTTCGTGCCGGTTCCGGTTTCCCGTTCCGTGGAAAGGTAATTCGTGCACCTGCCAGGCTGGTTGACGTGGCTCTATCCGTTCGTCTTAGGACTCTCGTGGCTGTTCGAGCATCTCAACGCCGTCATCAAGAGTCCGGGCTGGACGCTCGTCGCGGTCGCCGCGATCATACGCCTTGCGATGTGGCCGCTCAATACGGTGCAATTCAAGGCGATGATCGGCATGCAGAAGATCGCGCCGCAACTCAAGAAGCTGCAGACCAAATACAAAGACGATCCGACGAAGCTCCAACAGGAGCAGATGCAGCTCTACCGCGATTCGGGCGTCAACCCGCTCGCGGGTTGCTGGCCGACGCTGCTGCAGATCCCGATTCTGTTCAGCGTTTTTTATGCCATCACGGAGCCCGCGCACAACGCGCTTTTCAAAACGTCCGGATGGCTGTGGATCGGTTCGCCGCTCGCCGCCCAGTTTCCGCAAATCTTCGCGGCGAGCTTGTTCGCTCCCGACGTTCTGCTCATCGTGCTCTACGCCGCGTCGCAGTACGTCAGTATGCGGTACGCGACCATGCCGCCGTCGGATCCCGCACAGGCGCAGCAGATGAAGATCATGCAGCTGATCTCGCCCGCGATGTTTGCGTTCATCGCGTTTCGCGCGCATTGGCCGTCGGCGATGGTCGTCTACTGGTTCGCATTTAACGTATTTACGATGGGGCAGCAGTTCTATCTCCTGCGGCGCTATCACCAGCCGCTCTCGGCCATCGACAGCGAGCATGCCGTTGTGGAGACGGCGCCGGCGCTGGCGGCCGCGCCGGCTAACGGCATCGCAAAAACCAGCCCGAACGGCGCGGCCGGATCCGGCTCGCGCAAGGCAAAATCGAAGAAGAGAAAGTAGGAGAGGCTCGTACATGCTTTACGAAGACGATTTCGAATTCGAGGAACAGCCCGCCAACATTCGCGACCGACAGATCCCCGGCAAAGGCGCCCGCGAGGGCGGCGACGCGCCGCGCCGGGGGGACCGCGGACCCGCTCCGCGCCGTTTCGCACGGCCGTACGGAGAACGCACCGCCGAACCGATCCCACACCACGAGCTGCCCGAAGCCGCCAAGCCGGCGCGCGACCTGCTCGACCGAATTCTCACGCAGATGGGCGTTCCCCAAGCCGAGATCCACTATATCCCGCGCCCCGAAGGCGAGTATCTCGAAGTAACCGGACCGGATTTGGCCGCGCTCATCGGCCGCCACGGAAATACGCTCGAGGCGCTCAACTTGATATTCAACAACGTCTTGAATGCGGGAAATCGCAGCAACCGCCGCTACTATACGATCGATGCCGAGGGGTATCGCGCGCGCCGCGCCGACCAACTCAAGCAGTTGACGTTCGCGGTGGTGGAGCGTTGCCTGCGTGAGAAGCAGCCGCAAGAGCTCGAGCCGATGCTGCCGTCGGAACGCAAAATCGTACACATCGTCTTGGCCGACAACGAGTCGGTACGAACGGAATCAAGCGGTGAGGAGCCCGAACGCCGCGTCGTCATCTATCCCAAATAGCGACGGCACGATCGCCGCGATCGCGACGGCACCCGGGAGGGGCGCGATCGCGATCGTACGCGTCAGCGGTCCGCGCGTCCGCGAGCTCGCGGCCCGCATGGCGCGCTCGCACCGGCCGCTGCGTCCGCACGTCGCAACGCGGATAGAACTCGTAGACGAACGCGGAACGCAGATCGACAGCGCGCTCGCGATCTTCTCGCCGGCTCCGCATTCGTACACCGGGGAAGACTCGCTCGAACTTCACGTCCACGGTTCGCCGGTCGTCGTGCGTGAAACGCTGCGGGCGCTGATCGCGTGCGGCGCGCGGAACGCCGGTGGGGGCGAGTTCACCCGCCGCGCGTTCCTCAACGGCAAGCTCGACTTAAATGCGGCCGCCGCCGTAGCCGACCTGATCGAGGCCGAGACCCGCTCGGCGTCGCGCGCCGCGCTGGCGAATCTCGGAGGGGGTTTGGCCGCGCGCGTACGCGCCTTGCGCGTCCGTCTTGCCGAGCCGCTCGAGCGGCTGGCGGCGGCGATCGACTATCCCGACGAAGTCTCCGACCCCGATCGATCGCAGCTGGACGCGGCGCTGGCCGCCGTCGTCGCGGAGCTCGAATGTCTGCGGCGCGACGGCGAAGCCGGGCGCTTGATGCGAGAAGGCCTTGGCGTCGCGATCGTCGGTCCGCCCAATGCCGGCAAATCGTCGCTGCTCAACGCGTTGCTGGGCGAAGAACGAGCGATCGTTTCGGAAGTCGCCGGAACGACGCGCGACACGATCGAGGAGTCGGTGAACATCGGCGGAGTGGCCGTGCGATTGGTAGATACCGCCGGCATTCGCCGGCACGCGGACCGGGTCGAGCGCGCCGGGATCGAGCGCACGCAGCGCGCGCTCTCTCTCGCCCGCGTCGCGCTGGTCGTGATCGACGCGTCGAGCCCGCTCGACGACGGCGCGCGTGCGCTGCTGGACGCCACGGCCGAGCGGGAGCGCGTCGTCTTCTTCAACAAGGGCGACGCCGGCGATGCCGGATTTCGCGATGCTGCGATTGCGGGCGCCATTCTCGGTAGCGTATGGGACGAAAACAGCGTTCAGGCGCTGCGCGACGCGATCGCGCAGGTCGCGTGGGGGGGTCGGTCGCTCGATTTTCAGCAACCGCACCTGGCCTCGGCGCGCGAGTTCGACGCCGTAAACGAAGCGCTGGATGCGTTGGCGCGCGCGCGCGCAACGATCGCGTCGGGCGACCCGGTCGATTTCGCCGCTCCGGAATTGCAGCGTGCCTTTGCCGCGCTGGGCCACGTCAGCGGCGACGAGGCGACCGAAGATCTGCTCGACGGTATCTTTGCCCGCTTCTGCGTGGGTAAGTGAAGTGGCGGCGCTACCGGACGACGCCGCCCATGCGTGAGGACGACGCGGGCGTCATCGTCGTCGGCGGCGGACATGCCGGCGTCGAAGCGGCGCTGGCGTCCGCGCGCTTGGGCGTGCCGACTCTGCTGGTCACCGGAGATCCGGAAAAGATCTGCACGCTTCCGTGCAATCCGTCGATCGGCGGAAGCGCGAAAGGCCAGTTGGTGCGCGAAATCGACGCGCTCGGCGGCGAGATGGCGTTGCTGGCCGACCGCTGCAGTCTGCACGCACGTTTCTTGAACGAGAGCAAGGGGCCGGCGGTGCGTGCGTTGCGCCAGCAAATGGACAAGCCTTCGTACGCGCGTCTCGCGATCGAGGTGCTTCGCGCGCAGCCGGGCCTCGAGATCGTGCGCGGGCTGGTTGAGGATCTCGTCGTCGAGAACGGCAGCGTGCGCGGCGTGCTGTGCGACGGCGGCGAGCGGTACCGAGCGCGCCGCGTCGTACTGGCGACCGGAACCTTTTTGGGCGGCAAGACATTTCGCGGCGACGTGGTGCAGGACGAGGGGCGCTTCGGAGAGCGGCCCGCGGCGAGCCTGGCGGTTGCCTTGCGCACGTTGGGATTTCCGACCAAACGGCTCAAGACCGGAACGCCGCCGCGAATCGACAAACGTTCCGTGGACCGCGAACGGATGCTCGAACAGCCTCCCAGCTCCGTACCGTTGCTCTTCTCCTACCGGAGCGTCGCGCGTTTTGCCGGAGCGCAACTCCCGTGTTACGTCACGGAAACCAACGAGCGCACCCACGCGCTCGTACGCGACAACCTCCACCGGTCGCCGCTGTACGGCCTCGATCTCATCCGCGGCGTCGGCCCGCGTTACTGCCCCTCGATCGAAGACAAGGTCGTAAAGTTCGCGCATAATCCGTCGCATCAAATCTTTATCGAGCCGGAGGGCTGGGACGAATCCACGCTCTACGTCGGGGGATTCTCGACGTCGCTGCCGGCCGAGGTGCAATCAGCGATGCTGCGCACGCTGCCGGGACTCGAGGCGTGCGTCATGGTGCGCCCCGGTTATGCGGTCGAGTACGATGCGGTACCGCCGACCGAGCTGCGCGACACGCTCGAAACGCGGCGCATCGAGGGACTCTTTCATTGCGGGCAGCTCAACGGCACCTCCGGCTACGAAGAAGCGGCCGCCCAAGGTCTGATTGCGGGCGCCAATGCGGCGCTGGCCGCGCGCGGCGCCGACCCGCTCCGCCTCTCGCGCAGCGAGGCCTACGTCGGCGTGATGATCGACGACCTCGTAACCAAAGGCATCGACGAACCGTACCGGATGCTGACGTCGCGCGCCGAGCACCGCGTCGTCTTACGTCACGACAACGCCGATACGCGACTAACGCCGCGCGCGCGGGCGGCCGGCTTGATCGGCGATGCCGATTGGGATGCGTTCCAGCACCGCCAGTCCGCGCTGCGTGACGGCATCGCGCGCGCCGGGCGCATCCGCCTGTCGAACGTCGAAGCGGGCGGGGAATTCTTTGCGGCGGGGTCGACCGTCGCCGACGCGCTGCGCCGGCCGTCGGTGAAATTCGCCGACGTGGCCGGCTTCTTCGAACCGTCGCTCGAAAGCCAGACCGGCGAACGCGTCGCAACCGAAATTGCTTGTGCCGGTTACGTGCACCGCCAGGAGCTGGCAATCGGCAAGGCCGCGAAGGCCGAGGGGACCGAGATTCCCGGCGATTTGGACTACGCGGCGATCGCAGCGCTTTCGCGCGAAGCGCGGGAAAAGCTGTCCTACGTGCGCCCGCGGACGCTCGGCGCCGCGGCACGGATTCCCGGCGTGACGCCTGCCGACGTCGCGATCGTAGGCGTGTACGTTCATCGAGCGCGCGCGGCTGCAGGCGCTCCCTAAAGCATACGTTGTCTTTCGCGCAAGACGCCGCCGAACTCGAACGGATCCTGGAAGGCGCGGGCGTCGAAGCGCGCGTTCGCACGCGGCTCGCACGGTACGGCGCGCGCGTGTTGGATTCCAACGCACGTTTCAACCTCACGGGCGCGAAGACGGCGGCCGCGCTCGCACCCCACTTGCTCGACGCGCTCACGTTGGTTCCGTTCGCCTCCGAACCGTTGGTAGACGTGGGTTCCGGGGCCGGCTTGCCTGCGATTCCGGTCGCGATCGCAACCGGCTTCCGCGTAACGCTCGTGGAGACGACCATCAAGAAAGCGCGCTTTCTCGAGGCGACGCTGCACGAGCTCGATCTCACCGGCGACGTCGTTGCCGGGCGCGCCGAAATCGCTGCGCACGATCCGCAACTGCGCGAACGCTTCGCGTGCGGAACGGCGCGCGCGGTCGCGCTCGCGCCGACCGTTGCAGAGCTGCTTTTGCCGTTCGTCGCAGCGGGTGGATGCGCGTTACTGCAACGCGGAACTTTCGACCGCCGCGAACGAGACGCGCTCGCCGACGCCGCATTGATGCTCGGCGCGGTCGTGGAAAGCGAAACGATCGTAGACGGCGAGCGCCGCATCGTCGTCGTTCGCAAGGAATCGCCGACGCCCGGAAAGTTTCCGCGACGGCCCGGGATACCCGAAAAACGGCCTCTCTGCTGGTAAGCAGCTACGATGGCTCCACGAACGCTCGTTCGATGTAAGCCGTTAGAGCGCTTCTCCTTGACTTTATGTGTTAGTTAAATTAAACTGCGTTATAGTTTAATAAACTTATGTCTCGCAAGGAGAACATCAAAATGTCAAAGCCCTTGCCCGCCTCTGCCGTTCTGACCCGGATCGTGGTCGTCGTGCTGGGGCTAGCCTTATTTTTCGAACAGGCCGGAGCGAGCCGGCTACTCCATCTCGACGGGTCGGAGGGCGGGGTCATGGTGACGCCCGCCTATTGGGTCAAACTGATTGCGCCGGTCTTCTATCTCGCGGCGTTGTGGGCGGCGTCGGACGTGTTCGTCCGGATGGGCCGGGGCGAAGCCTTCGGTGCGGCCGTGGTCAGGGGACTGCGGGAAATCGGCGGTTGTCTCATGATCGGCGCGTTCGCCGCGGCCGTGGTGCAGCCGAGCCCGATCTTTCTCATTGCAAACGGCTTCCGCGAAATGCGCGGTGTGGGCTTCTATCTCGACGTTGAGAACGTGACGCTCGCCTTGGTTGGGCTCGTTCTCGTCATGCTGGCGCGTGAAGGCCAGAAGCTCAAGTCGAAGCTGGACGAGTTCGTCTGATGCCGGTGCGCGTTACGCTCGACGTCATGCTGGCGCGGCGCAAGGTACGTGCCCGCGACGTCGCCGAGCGGATCGGTTTGTCGGAAACGCAGCTCGACTTGCTGCGCACGGGCAAGGTCAGGGGAATGCGCTTCGATACGCTTGCGAAGCTCTGTCTCGTCCTCGATTGCGAACCCGGCGACATCCTCGGCTACGATCGAGACGATGCGGACTTGAAGCCCGATGACGCGTAGGAACGCAACGCGGCTAGCTTGATTTCGTGTGCGCGGCGGTCAGCAGGCGCCGGAAAAGCTCGTCGCCGAGAGTCGACGCGGGATCGCCCATGCGCTCGGGATGCCATTGTACCGCGAGCATCCAAGGGCGGCGGGGATCGGCCCACTCGAACGCCTCGAGAACGCCATCGGCGGAAAAGGCGGCCGGCCGGAACGGCGTAGCGAGGCGATCCACCGCCTGATGGTGCGACGAGTTCACGATCCGTCGCAGCGGTGCGCCGGTTTGCGAAAGCAGCGTTGACGGCGTCAAATCCACGGCGTGCCGGCGATCTCCCTCAACGCCGGCGCGATGCGCGGCGTTCTTCGCGCCTAGATCCATCAGGAGCGTTCCGCCGAAATACACGTTGAGAAGCTGCGCGCCGCGGCAGATTGCTAGGATCGGGACGCACCGTTCGAGCGCCGTTTCGAGAACGCGCCATTCGGTCGCGTCGCGCGCGGGATCCACTTCGCAGAGGCCGGAAGAATCGCGCGCGCCGTAGCGAGCCGGATCGACGTCGTCGCCGCCGGTCAGAACCAACGCGTCGAACGGCGGGATCGCCTCCGGAGCCGAAGCAGTGGTCGCCAGCCAGGCAACGTCCGCGTCGGCGCCGAGCGCACCCGCCGCGCTATGAGCCGCGATCTCGTAGTTGTCGTAAGTGCGGCCCTTCCCGCGGTACCCCAGACCGACGCGAAGCGCGCGCTGCGTTCCCATCCCGCGCGGATTTGAGTGCGCGACCCCAATCCCCGCCCGCACGCGGCGTTTCACGGGAAACTACCCGGTGAAACAAGAAGCCCGCACCGTGAGCGCGAGTGAATTCGACCGGGGGCTTCTCCTGGGAATCCTCATTGGAGGAGCCCATTTCGGGGGCGACGGCCGCCAGCCGCAGGTGACCCTCAAGATGCACGTGCGGCACGAGGACTTGCTGAGATTCTTGGCTGCGGCGTTCCCGGGCGGCCGGCTCTACGGTCCATACAATCACGGCGGCCGCCGTTATTTCCAGCTCATGTACCGGGGCCTCGGTTTGCGCGAGCGCCTGATTCCGGTTCTCGACGGCCTCGACTGGGCTGCTCTGGATCCGTACTCTTTCCAGCGGTACGCGGCCATGAAGTCGCGCTACGGGATGGTCCCGTCCGCTGGAATGTTTCCCGTGAAACTTTCAGAGCCGGAATCGCTGGACGGGGCGATCGCCGCGGCCGTTCCGCCGGGAAGCCTCTTTGCCGTCGGAGGGCGCGTACGCGACGAGGTTCGCAGCGAGGTGTTGGGCGCCCCGGTTCCGGCCAAAGACTTCGACTACGTCGTCACCGGGGTCGAGCCCGGCGATCTGCGAAAACGACTCGAATCCCTCGGCCGGGTCGATCTCGTCGGCGCCTCGTTCGCCGTCTTCAAAGTGACGTTCGAGGGCCGCACGGTCGACGTCGCAGTGCCTCGGCGCGAGCGGTCGACCGGCGTGGGGCACCGCGCTTTCGAGGTCGAGAGCGGGGCCCAGGTGACCCTGGAAGACGACCTGGCACGGCGCGACTTCCGCATGAACATGATGGCGCGGAGCTTACCCGGTGGCCGGCTGATCGATCCCTACGGGGGCGAGGCCGACATCCGGGAGCGCCGGATCGACGTCCTGAGTCCCCGGGCGTTCGAAGAGGACCCGCTCAGGATGCTGCGAGCGTGCCAATTCTCGGCGCGCTTCGGCTTCCGGCCGACGCCGTCCACGCGCCAAGCGATGGTGCGCTGCGCGCATCTGATTCGGACGGTGTCGGCCGAACGCGTCGCCGACGAACTGGTCAAATTGCTCGCGCTGGCTCCCAAGCCGTCCGTCGGCCTGGAATTGATGCGGGAGACCGGACTCCTCGCGGAGATTTGGCCCGAGCTCGTCGAGGGCGTTGGGGTCGAACAGAACGAGTGGCACGCCTACGACGTCTACCGGCACAATCTGGAAACGGCCGACGCCGCCCCACCGGGCGACGTGGCGCTGCGATTGGCCGCGCTGGTCCACGACATCGGCAAACCGAGAACCAAGGAGGGGCCGCACTTTTACCGGCACGAGCTCGTCGGCGCGGCGATGGCTCAGGACATGCTCGACCGGCTCCGCTTTCCCCGCGAGACCGCGGAGAACGTCGAGGCGCTGGTGCGAAACCATATGTACGTCGCCGATCCCGGGCTAAGCGATGCGGGCATCCGGCGATTCGTCCGGCGCGTCGGCGCGTCCAACCTTCAGCGGCAGTTCGCCCTTCGGGCGGCGGACATTGCCGGAAGCGGCCTGCCCAAGCGCGACGACTCGAACGAGCGCTTCGAAGAGCGCGTCTGGGCCGAGATCGAGCGCAAACCACCCTTGTCGGTGAGGGATCTCCGCATCGGAGGAGCCGCGGTAATTGAGAAAATGATTCGCCTCGGGCAGGCCCGGCCGGGCTTTACCGGCGACCAGCGGGTAGGGGAAGCCTTACGCTTCCTGCTGGAGCAGGTCACCGAACGCCCGGAGCGTAACGAGCCGAACACCCTTAAGGGGCTCCTCGAGCGCCATTTCGAGGATTGTTCCCGGTGAAACAACCCGGCGTGGATTTCGGAGGCACAGGCCACTGTCGCGCATCATCGCGCTCGTAAATCAAAAGGGCGGCGTCGGAAAGAGCACCACGGCGGTCAACTTGGGCGCGGCGCTGGCGGTCATGCAGAAACGCGTTCTGGTCGTGGACTGCGACCCTCAAGGAAACACCACGACGGGACTCGGCGTCGAGAAACATTCGCTCGAACACGACGTTTACGACGTGTTGATGGAGACCGCCCCAATCGACGACGTCATCCGGCCGACGTCGACGGACTGCCTCTGGATCGTCCCCGCGACCATCAACCTTGCGGGCGCCGAAATCGAGCTCGTGTCGGGCCTGTCGCGCGAAACGCGACTGCGCAAGGCGCTACGCCCGATCGCCGGCCGCTACGACTTCGTTCTCATCGATTGCCCTCCGTCGCTCGGACTGTTGACAATCAACGCGCTTACCGCGGCCGAAGAAATCATTATTCCGGTTCAAGCCGAATACTATGCCCTCGAAGGTCTCTCGCAGTTGACCGCGGTGTTGGGACGCGTGCGCGAAGCGCTCAACCCTTCGCTGCACGTTAGCGGCGTGCTCGTTACGATGTTCGACGGGCGCACGCGTCTAGCGGCGGACGTCCTCGAAGAGCTCGCACGCTATTTTCCCAAAGAGATGTTCAAGACGCAAATCCCCCGTAATATAAGGCTTTCGGAGGCGCCGTCGTACGGCCAGCCGGTCATATTCTTCGACGTGAAGAGTCGCGGCGCGCAGGCGTATTTGGCGCTCGCACGCGAGATTCTCGAAGCCGAATTCGCCGCCAACGCGGCGCGCGAGCATTAGCGTGCCGTCGGTTCCGCGCCGCGGCCTGGGCAAGGGACTCGGCGCGTTACTGGGCGGTTCGCAGGTTGCCACGTCCGCGACGCCCGATCCGGTACGCGAGATTCCAATCGATAAGATCGTACCGAATCCATTTCAGCCGCGCCGGCACTTCGACGAAAAATCGCTCGACGAACTCAAATCGTCGATCGCCGAATACGGCGTCCTCGTTCCGGTCATCGTGCGCCCCAAGGGCGACGGCTTCGAATTGCTTGCCGGCGAGCGCCGCTGGCGCGCGTGCGTCGCGCTCGTTCGCCGCACGATCCCGGCTATCGTGCGGCAAAGCGACGATCGCGATTCGCTCGTCGTCGCCATCGTTGAAAATCTGCAGCGCGAAGATCTCAACCCGCTCGAAGAAGCGGCCGGATTTCAAAACCTCATGGACGAGCACGGCTTCACGCAAGACGACGTCGCGCGCCGCGTCGGCAAAAGCCGCCCGGCGATCGCCAACGCGCTGCGTTTGCTGGCCCTGCCCGACGCCGTCAAGGCCATGCTCGTAGACGGGGAACTCAGCGCCGGCCACGGCCGCGCGCTGCTGGCCGCTCCACCGGCACGCCGGGTAGCCTTAGCCCGGCGCGCCGCTGCCGAGGGACTGCCCGTTCGCGCGCTCGAGCGCCTCACCGGCGCGGTCAAATCGCCGGTGAGGCAAAACGCGGCTGGTCCAGCTCCGGCGGCGCGCGAGCTGTCGCCGGAAGAACGCGATTTCGAGTCGCGTTTGCGCGAACGTTACGGCGTGCGCGTAGCGCTGGTGCGGGGCGCGAGCGGCGGCCGCATCGAATTTCGCTTCGGTAGCGAGGGCGAGCTGCTACGCCTCGGAGATCTCCTGCTGGACGACGGCCGTTGATCCCACTGACGCGCATCGTCGCGATCGCCATGGGCGGCGTTCTTTGTTTTGGAGTGCTCGTACCGCTTGCGCTCGCGCACGGCCGCGTCGCGCTCGCTGCCGGTGTCTGCGCCGTCTTCGTCGCATACGCGATCGCGAACGTAGTGCTGTGGCGGCGCATGAATTCCAGCCCGTGACCGTCGCACCGCGCGCCGCCTTGCTTTGCGGTATCTACGCGATCGTCGACCAGAGCGACGTCGCGGACCCGATCGCGGTCGCCGCCGCCTCGCTGCAGGCCGGCATAAAAATCGTGCAATATCGAGCGAAGACGGCGGTCGTACCAAGCGTTGCGCGCAAACTGCGCGAGATGACGCGCGACGCGACGGCACTCTTCATCGTCAACGACGATTGGCGCACGGCGCTGCAGTGCGACGCCGACGGCGTTCATCTCGGGCCCGGCGACCCCGGCTTCGACGACGTCGAATCGTTACGCGGCGCGTTCGGGAATCGTATCGTCGGCCTCTCGTGCGGCACGATCGAGGAGGCGCGACATGCCGGCGCGAGCACGGCCGACTACGTCGGCGTGGGTCCGGTCTACGCAACGGCCTCCAAGAGCGACGCGGGCGATCCGCTCGGGCTGGACGGACTGGCGCGTATCGCGGCCGCGACGCCGCTCCCGGTGGCCGCGATCGGCGGCATCACGCTTGCGACGATCCCCGGCGTGCGCGCGGCCGGAGCGGCGATGGCAGCCGTCATCTCCGTGCTGGCCGCGGGACCCGACCCGGGCGCGACGGCCGCCGGATTGGTGGCTGCTTGGAACGCGGTGGCGCGGTGAACGCCCCTACCGTCGTATCGATCGGTACCGCGCACCCGTGGAACACCGCGGGCATCGGGCTCGACATTCGGCTGGGCATCGAATTCGACGTCCGTGTCGTCACGGCGATTGCGGCCGTCAGCGCGCAAGACGCTACCGGTCTGCACGCGCTGTCGGCGGTGGACGCAAGCGTGCTGCAAGCCGAGCTGGACGCCATCCCGTGGGAAAGCGCGCGGGCGGTGCGCGTCGGCGTTTTGGGCTCGGCCGCGAACGTCGAGACGGTCGCACGCCGGCTGGAAACGTATCCCGCGATTCCGGCCGTCGTCGACCCGGTCGTGGAGGCGACGATCGGGAGCGGCGCGCTGGCGGACGCGCCCACTTTCGCTGCAGTGCGCGACCGCCTTTGCGTCCTTCCCAGCGCGATTCCGACGCCCAATCTGCCGGAGGCCGCGCGACTGCTCGGGCGCCCGAGAATCGGACGCGACGACATGATCGAAGCGGCGCGAACCCTCCGCGCGCGCGGCAGCCACGCGGTGCTCCTCAAGGGCGGACATCTGGACGGCGACGTTGCAGACGTCTTGTCGGGCCCCGGCGGCGAAGATCTTTTTGTGGACGAGCGGCTGCCCGGACGGATGCGCGGGACCGGCTGCGTGCTGGCGATGGCGCTGGCGGCCGAGCTCGCGCGAGGTTTGCCGTTGATTCACGCGGTACGTTCCGCACGCTCGTTCGTGCGCTCGAAGATCGCGCGGCAAATGACCTTCGGCGGCATAAACGTCGCGTACTAAAGGGACAGCATGATTGCCGATACGGTAAAAACGATTCGCATCATGTCGGGCATGCGCCCGACCGGCGACCTACATCTCGGACATCTCGTCGGCGTTCTCGATCAGTGGGTGAAGTACGGCGACGAAGCCGACGCGTATTTCGAAATCGCGGATTTGCACGCGCTGACGACGGGTTTTACCGATCCGCAAGCGATCCGCGACGCACGCTACGACATGGTCGCGGTTTGGCTCGCGGCGGGTGTCGATCCGCAGAAATCGACGATCTTTCTGCAATCCGCCGTTCCGGAAATCGCCGAGCTGCAAACGCTGTTGTCGATGATCGTGCCGGTCTCTTGGCTCGAGCGCGTGCCGACCTACAAGGGGCAGATCGAAGCGCTCGGTCCCGAGATCGCGACGTACGGTTTCCTCGGCTATCCCCTGCTCCAACTCTGCGACATCGCGATCGTGCGCGGACAGAGCGTTCCGGTTGGGCGCGATCAGGTCGCGCATCTCGAGATGGGTCGCGAGGTCGTGCGGCGCTTTAATTATCTCTACGGCGGCGGCAAGGAGATCCTGGTCGAGCCGCAGGCGACGCTCTCTGAGTTTCCGGAAGTGCTCGGCACCGACGGCCGGAAGATGAGCAAGTCGTACGGCAACGCGATCTTAATTTCCGACGACGAGGAGACCACCGAAAAGAAAGTCCGCGGCATGGTAACGGATCCGCTCAAGCAACGCCGCGGCGATCCGGGACGGCCGGAAGTCTGCCCGCTGTTTGCTCTGTGGAAGTTCGTCGATCCGCAACGGCTCGACGGCGTCGCGGCGGGATGCCGTACCGGCGAACTCGGCTGCGTTCAGGACAAGGCCTGGTTCGCCGAGGAACTCAACGGGTATCTCAGGCCGGTGCGCGAACGGTTGGCGCTATATCGGAGCGACATGGCGCAAGTCGAGCGGATCGTTGCCGACGGGACGGAGCGGACGCGCGGCGTCGCACGTGGCGTTCTCGAAGATGTCAGGCGCGCGATGAGGCTTACGTAAATGAGCGGAGGCGACACGTCGGATTTTACGCCGGATGGGCTGGTCATCGAGGGGCTGCGCGAGGGAATTCTTGCCGCGCTTCAGCGTGACGATCTCGACCCCGAAGACCGCAAGCAGCTCGAGGCCGCGCTAAAGAATCTCGATTCGGACGCTCCGAACACGCCGGGGCCGCCGCCCGCGCAGCCCGCAAACCCGTCCGACCCGCCGGCTAGCGCTCCGTAAACGACGGCAGCGTCTTGGCGATGCGCTCGAGCGCCCAGTCGATATCGGCCAACGACGCGGCGTACGAGAAGCGCAGATAGCCCTTGCCGGCGTCGCCAAAAGCCGATCCGCCGGTACACGCCACGCCCGCCTCTTCCAGCATGAACTTGGCCAGAGCGCGGTCGTCGCGCGCAACCGCGGTCACGTTGGGAAAAGCGTAGAACGCCCCTTCCGGAACCGTGCACGAAAGGCCCGGGATCCGGTTGAGCCCGGCGACCAGCCGGTCGCGGCGCTCGCGAAACGTTGCGTTCATCTGCTTAACCGGTTCGTCGGGCCCGGTAAGGGCGGCGATGCCGGCGCGCTGCACGAAGGTCGCGACGCAACTGAACGTGTTGTTGTTGAACAGCGTCACGACTTTTGCCAGCTCTTTGGGAGCGATCGCGTAGCCCAGACGCCATCCCGTCATCGCGTACGCCTTGGAAAATCCGTCGACGATGACGGTCCGCTCGCGCATTCCGGGCAGCGATGCGATCGACACGTACGGGCCGTCCAAGTACAGGTTTCGACTGTAGATCTCGTCGGCGATCACGAGCACGTCGTTACGCCGCGCGATGTCCGCGATCCGCTCCAGGTCGCCCGGCGTCAGGACGCCGCCGGTCGGATTGTGCGGCGAGTTGATGACGATCGCCTTGGTCTTGGGGGTAACGCGGCGGTCGAGTTCGTCGAGGTCCATGCGCCAGTTGCGCTCCTCGAGCAGCGGGATCGCTTGCACGTCGGCCTGCAAGTACCCGGCAGCAGACGCGTACGCCGGGTAAGCGGGATCGAAGTAGACGAACGCATCGCCCGGATTCAGGATCGCGGACAGCAGATTCCAAATGATCGGCTTCGCGCCGGGCCCGATGACGACGTTATCGGGATCGTAAGCCGGCGCGATTCCGCGGAACTTCGAAGCGTACTCCGCGACGGTCGCGCGCAGCTCGGGGATTCCGGCCGACGGCGAGTAGTGCGTGTGGCTATCGTGCAAAGCTTCGATTGCCGCTTGCTTTATGTGTTCGGGCGTATCGAAGTCGGGTTCGCCGATCTCCATGTGTACGATGCGGCGGCCTTGCGATTCGAGCACGCGCGCTCGGGCCAGGACTTCAAATGCGTTTTCGGAACCGAGGCGGGAAACGGCGCTGGCGATGCGATCTTCGTTGACGGCGAGCATCTTTGAAAGTCCCTTTCAGCTCCGGGCGAGCGGGGCATCTATTGCGGTAAAATCAAGTTTCCGTGGGCGCTCAAGGTGGCGTTTCACGAGCGGCGAAACGTGGCGCACGATGCCCAACTTATCGGAGATTCTGACGCCGGGCGCGCCTCCGCTGCCGGAAGGCTTGCGGACCCTGGTCGTTTCTCCCGAACACGAGCTGGAACCTGGAATGACGGTACGCGCCGCGTTCACGTTCCGCAATCAGGGCGGAGCTCCGGCGACCGGCGTCCGCGTCCGCTTTAGCGTTCCGGAAGGCCTGATGTACCTCGTCGGAACCGGGCGGCTGGACGGCGTCGCAATCGACGACGAGCGCGGAAACTCTCCGCTGATCACGCGCGAAGGCGCCCACATCGGGGACGTCGCGCCGGGTGAGGAACGGCGAATCGAAGCCTCGTTTTGCGTGGCCGGTTCGATAGAAAACGGCACGACGGTCGAGTTGCAGGCGGCCGTCGCCTCGTTCGAGGTGCCTCCGGTCGGTTCCAACGTGGTGCGTTTGATCGCACGCAGCCGCCCGCAGCTCGCGGGCGAGCTTACCGGAATAACGCTGGAAGCGCGCGGCGACCGCGTGACGCCGGGAAGCGAGGCGCAAATTACCGTGCGCGTCAACAACGCGGGCGAGTCGAGCGCGCACGACGTCGTCATCGCCGCGCCGGTTCCCGAACACACCTCGTACGTCGTGGGCTCGGCGCGCGTGAACGGCCGCGAGATCGAACGGGATTTGGGCCGCTCCTTCGATTCGCTGCGCGCTCCGGTCATCGCCGCCAACCTTCCGGTGGGTGCCAACGCCGTGCTCACCTATCGAGTGCGCGTGGACGCGCCCCTGCCCGACGAAACCGCGATCGTCGCGACCGCGCGGGTCGCGTCGCAAGAAACGCCGGCGTTCTCGCTCGGCTCGGGCACGCTTACGGTGCAATCGGCTCCCGAGTTCAACGGAAGCGAGACGGTGCTGGCGGTCGAGCCGGGCGCCAGCGTGCGGCCGGGCGAGCGCGTCGCGCTGGCGTTTACCGCGCATAACGCCGGTTCGGCGACGGCCGAGGAGGTGCGCGTCGCCTTGCGCCTTCCCGCTACGCTGATACCGGTGCGCGGCGCCTCGTGCGTGGACGGCCATCCGGTACGCGAGCAACGCAAGGAACCGTTTAGCTTCGACTTAGGAAAAATCGCCGCGGGCGCGCGCGTCGAGTTACACTGCGAGGCGGTCGTCGCGTCGCCGTTGGCGGACGGCTCGACGCTGCCGATCGCGGGCACGCTTTCGTGGAAGCCCGCTTCCGGCGCGGGCGAACGCGCCTTCGACCACGTTTTGACGGTGCGGTCCGGTCCGGCGTTTCTGCCGCGTGGTTCCTACGTTTCGCTCACCGGCAATTCGGTGGTTCAGCCGGGCGACGAGGTCGAAGCCGAGATCGGTTTTGGCAATAGTGGAAGCGGCGCCGCGAGCGACGCGGTCTTGCAATTCAAGTTCGACGCCGCGTTCGACGACGTTCGCATAACCGAAGGGGGAAAGAACGTCGCGCTCGACGGCGAGAGCGCGGAGCTCGGCACGATCGATCCGTATACGCAGCGGCGCTTCGTCTTCCACGGGCACGTGCGCTCGCCGTATCCCGACCGCAGCGACGTTCGCTGCGGCGCCGTGCTTCACGCGCGGGAAATCGCCGAAGTGCCGTTAGGCGAGGCGGTTTGGCGCGTCGATTCGCATCCGGAGTTCTCGACGGACTCTTCGAAGATGACGCTCGACGGCGAAACCGTGTTGCGTCCGAATTGCACGGCCGACGTCGACGTGACGCTCTCGAACTTGGGAACCGAGGTCGCGCGCGACGTGCGCGTTCGCCTCTACGTTTCGCCGGAAGCTCGGCTCGAGAGCGTGGACGGCGCGATGCGCGAGAAGAGTTCGCTGCTGTTCGGCGACATCGCGCCCGCCGCGAGTGCCGCAGCGCGCCTCTCGGTGCGCCTTCTGCGCTGCGCGGGCGACCGGCTGCCGGTCGCAATCGACGCGGTGCTCACCGCGGAATCGATGTTGCCGCTTCCGCTGGGGCGCCTCGAAATCACTACCGCGGCCGCCCCGGATTTCTCGCTGGGGAGCTTCCGCAGCGAGACGCCCGCGGAGATTCCGGCCGGCGACACGGCCGAATGGCTGTTGCACCTGCGAAACGGCGGCGACGGCACCGCGCGCAGCGTGCGCGTGGAGATCGAACAGCCCGCTTCGCTGATCTACGTGCCGAATTCGACGCGCGTCAACGGCGTGCCGGTGCGCGACGTCGGCGCGCACGCTCCCTTTGCTGCCGAAGGCGGACTGCTGCTAAGCGACGTCGAGCCGGGCGTTGAAGCGGTGGTGCGTTGGGCGGACGTGGTGCATAACGGGCTTGGGGCGGGAACCGCCGTCGCGCGCGTCGCTCGCGTCTCGTACGACGAAGGTCGCACGGACGAAATCGTCGCGGGGGTTCTGACCGTCCGCGGAGCTCCCGGATTCGCGAACGCGATTCCCGGCCTTCCGTTCGGACTCGACGGTGCGATCGGTCCCGCGCCGGCCGGCACGCACGCGCTGGGCGAAAGCCGATTCGTCGAACTGCCGCGGGCGACGCCGATCGATTCGCAAGACGCCCAAGCCGCTTCGGTGTTCGGTGCGGTGCATTTCGCCGCGCTGGACGCATCCGATGGGAGCGCCGCGCTCGACGCCGTGCCGGAGAACGGTTCGCCCGGGAACGCCGGAACGCTGGTCGCCTTCTCGCGCGCGCGGCTGGAACAGACGCGCCGCTTTCTCGAGGAGGCGAACTTCGGGCGCCCCGTGACGCATCTCTTTGCGCTGCGCGCGTTCTTTCCCGATGCGGTGGGCGCGGCGGACGTTTCCAGCCCGAGCCTGACGGCGATGCGCGAAGTGCTCCGCGAATCGCTCGACCGCCTGTTCATCAAAATGCGCCTTCCCGAATACCGGATCGTGCCGCGCGATCTCGAGAGCGCACCCGCGCGCTCGGTGCTCGAGCGTTTCCTGCTCGATGCCGGCAGCGCGCGCGGCACGCCGCCCGACGCGGCCGGCGTGGTTCTCACGTTGCGCGGGTCGTACGATGCGGCCGACTTGGCCGGGCTGTTTGCGTCCATGCAGCGCGCGCGAGCCGCTACTGCCGCTCCGTGGGCGGCGTTGGCGCGGCTGCTGCCCGACTCGACCGCACCCGCGCGTCTGTATCGCACGCAGCTCGTCCAGTGGCTCGACGGCCTGCTCGATGCATCGCCCGACGATTTTGCCGAGATCCTCGACCGGCGCGACCGCGGCGGAGAGATCGACGATGCGTACGCGGCGTTTCGCGAGGAGTCGTTCGCGGCAGGCACGATGCAATCGGCATGACGCCGCTGGTTTGGGTCGCGCTCGTCGCGTTGCTCGCCGGCGGATTGCTCGCCGTTTACTGGTTTGTACTCGGCCGAAAGGACAAGACCGCGACCGTCTCCGCACCGGCGGCGCCGGTTGCGGACGAGGATCTCGACGAAGAGCTCGAGGATCGGGAGGCGTTCGAGGCACTCGGCGAGGGCGCGCGCTGCGACGCCGCGTTTGAGGCCGCCGCGCACGAAGACGCAGCCTCGACGCGTTTGTTGGAGCGGGCGCTCGACGATCCGGTCGAAGCGGTCGCGCTCGCCGCGGCTCATTCGCTCGTCTCCAGCGGCCGCGGCGAGGTGCTGGATCGCTACGTCAAGCTGCATCCGGGAGCACGCGCGCAACGCGTCGCTTCGATGACGCAGCTGCTCTCGTCCGGCGGCGCGACTACGGCTTCTGGTTGAAGTAGTGCACCAGGACGTCGCGCGCGATCGGCGCCGCGACGCTGGCGCCGTATCCGCCGCTCCGATCCACGTAGACCGCGATCGCGAGCTTCGGATGGTTGCTGGGTGCCCAGCAGATAAACCACGTCGTGTTCGGACCACGCCCGCCCGCGGTCTCGACGGTTCCGGTCTTGCCCGAGAACGGAAATCCCTGGATCGCAAGGCCGTACGCCGTTCCGCCCGGGTCGGTCACTTTCGCCATACCGGCGCGCACGTACGAGAGCGCCTCCTGCGTGACGGGAACACGGCGGATGATCTCCGGCGGGAACGTCGCGACAACGTTTCCGGCCGGACCGCGGACGGCCCGCACGATTCGCGGCCGGTAGAGCGTGCCGCCGTTTACGACCGTCGACGCGACGTTGACCATTTGCAGCGGCGTCGCTTGCATCGCGCCTTGCCCGATGCCCAGGCTGCACACGTCGCTGGGCTCTTCGGGAACGCCGTAGTTTTTCATCATCCATGCGTTGGTCGGCCAGTTGCCGGCAATCTCTCCGGGTAAGTCGATGCCGGACTTGCTGTCGAGTCCGTACGCTAGCGCATACCTGCGAAGGCGAGCCAATCCCAAGTACCACGACAAGCGATAAAAATAGCCGTCGCTCGACGACGCCAACGCTTGCACGAACGACGTGTTGCCCAAGCCGCCGGCCGCGATGTCGCGCGCCAGATAACCGCCGCAATCCCAGGCCCCGCTGTCGTACACGACCTGCGTCGGCGTGACGACGCGCTCGGTCAGGGCCGCGGATCCGGTAACCATTTTAAACGTCGAGCCGGTCGGCGTGGCGGCCGCGATTGCCCGGTTATAGAGCGGATCGGAGGCGCTGGTGAGATAACGCGCGATCTTGGCGTAATGGTCGGCCGCAAAGTCGTTCGGATCGAAGTTGGGATAGCTCGCGAGCGCGAGGATGTCGCCGGTGTACGGATCTTCGGCGACGGCCGCGCCGGAGAGCGGACGGCCGCCGCCCCAGCGCGCGATTCCGTCGGCCAAGGCGCGCTCGACGATGCGTTGCAGGCGCAGATCGATCGTCGTTTCCAGCGAATCGCCCGGCACCGCGGCACGCGAGGCGAGCTTAGTGCCGGGAACGACCGATCCGGTCGCGTCGACGATGACGCGCTGCCCGCCGGGCACGCCGCGTAAGTATTTGTCGTAGACGAGCTCGAGGCCGTCTTTGCCGATGACGTCGTTGGGCGAATAGCCTTCGTGCCTGAGTTCGGTGTATTCGTCCTCGGTGATGAGCCCGACGTAGCCGATGAGGTGCGAGGCGCCGCCTCCCTCGGGGTATTCGCGAATCGGCTGCGTTTCGAGATCGACGCCGGGCAGATCGCTGAGGAATTCGGAGAGCCGCGCGACCTTGGCGATCGGAAGATCCGACGCAAGTTGGATCGGACCGTACGGCTCGTATGCTGCGACTTCGGCAAAGTCGCGATAGTTGAGGCCGCGATGATGCAGCAGGCGCCGGTTCAGCGTCGCCGCCGGCATTTCGAGAATGGCCGAGAGCGTCGCGAGTTCGCGCTGCGGGTCGGTCATCTCCGACGGGATGAGCGCCACGACGAACGACGGGCGGCTGCGCGCGAGGACTTTTCCGCTACGGTCGAAGATGATTCCACGCGGCGCCGCAACGGGGATCAGTCGCACTTGGTTCGCCTGCGCGGCGGCGCGGTAGCGGTCGCCGTCGATTACCTGAATCTGGACCAAGCGTACGAGCAGAATGACGAGCGCTAGGCCGATTGCCGCAACGAACGTCACGGTGCGCGCGCGCGGCCGTTCCCATTGCGGCTTACGCATGCCGGACGGCGCTCACAAACGCGGCGGTGCGAAGCGTCGCACCAGCAGCATCACGACCGCCATCGCGGCTGCGTCCAGCAGCGCCTGAAACAGCGACTCGTGGAGGTGCATCCGGCCTAGCCCGCGCGGATAGCCTTGCAGCGCCATGACGATCCAGAAGGCGCCGTTGCGCAGCAGCGTCGCCGCGGCCGCAACGAACGAGACGATCGGAATCGAGTCGGAGAAAAATCCGCGCGAGAGCGCGCTGGCCGGAATGGCTACGAGCGTCGTTGAGATCGTCCAGGCCGCGCCGCTTCCGGGCGCCAGAGCGTCTTCGCACAGTCCGGCGATCAGCCCGTAAAGGGCGGCGCGGCGCACGTCCACCCGAACCGCGTACCACACGACGGCGACGATCACGAGACTCGGTTCCACGTTGCGAATCGCGACGTAGTGCAAGAGGGTGACCTGCGCGAGCAACGCGAGCGCCAGCCATCCGCCCGCGACCCACCACGGAGGACCGACGAACGGCGCTTCGTGCAGCTTACTTCGGTACGATGACAACGCGATCGAGGGCGCCGAGATCGACGGCGGGTTTGAGGTCCGCGGATTGGTAGAGCGCCGAATCGCCGCGATCCACGCGCACGATGGTCCCGATCGGAACGCCGGCGTGGAACGAGCGCCCCTCACCCGTTACCACCACGTCACCGACGCGCAGTCGCGCGTCTTGCGAAACGTAGTCGAAGCGCACGCTGGAAAGGTTGCCGCGCGCTATGCCCCACCAGCGGCCCTCGCGCGCAACGGCGGGGATCTGCGACGTGTAGTCGTTGACGAGCACGACCGTGCTCGAGAACGGACCCACCGACTCGATTCGTCCCACCGCGCCCCCGTCGGCGAGCACCGCGTCGTCTTTGCGAACGCCGGATTGCGATCCGCGGTCCAGCGTAACCGTGCGGGATTCGTTTTCGGGCGGGAAGCCGATGACGCGCGCTTCTATCGCGCCCGCGTAAAGGTTGACGATCGGCTGTACGGAGAGTTGCGCGGCGTATTCGTCGGCGAGCGCGTGGAGGTTGGCGTTCTCGCGCAACAGCGCGGCGTTGCGGCGGCGCAACCCGGCGTTTTCCGACGAGAGTCCGGGAAGCGCCGCAACCCCGCTCACAGCGGAGCGTACGCCGACCGCGACGGAGGTGACGGCGTTTTCGCCCACGGCCGCAACCGTCGTTCCGGCGACCGACGTCGGGCTCTGCGTGCCGTTGCGCTGCGCGACGATCTGCATCGAAGCGAGCGCTGCCGCGACGATGATGATTCCGATCAACGCTATGAGCTTTCGCTCGTCCCGATACGTAAAGATTGCCCGCCCTGCCGTAAAGCCGTGTGGAGACTTCGTTGCAGGCAGCTAATTCTCAGCTCGGCAGGTAAAAACCCAACCCCGCGAGCGCGCGAACGAAGCGGCCGAGCGGAAACCCCATGACCGTGTGAAAGTCGCCGCGTATCGAATCGACCAGCGCCGAGGCCCGCCCCTGAATGCCGTAAGCGCCGGCTTTGTCCGCCGGCTCGCCGGTCTCGACGTAGGCCGCGATTTCCGCGGGCGCGAGCCGGTGGAAGCGTACCCGAGTGCTCGAAACCTCCTCGAGGATCGTCTCGGCCGGACCGCCCGGGAGCCGCAGGGCATAAGCGGTGTGGACGGTATGCTCGCGTCCCGACAACAGGCCGAGCATGCGCCGGGCATCTTGCGCGCCGGCGGGTTTACCGAGCGAAACGCCGTCGAGGTCTACGACGGTGTCCGACGCGACGATCGCCCGGCGATCGTGCTGCCGGTCCAGCCGCGCCGCGACGTCGTCGAGTTTGCCGCGCGCGTGCAGCGCCGCGAGCGCGACGGGCGCGAGGCCGGGCGGGTCGGTCTCGTCGTACCCGCTCGGCACCACGGCGACGTCGAGTCCGAGCGAGCGCAGCAGCTCGAGCCGGCGAGGTGAGGCGCTGGCAAGAACGAGTTCGCCGAGGGAGGGCATTATTGGTAGTATTGGCCGCCGACTTGCACGTAGCCGCCCTCATGGCGGCCGCGCGGATCGCGATGCGTCCAATGAATGACGCCGCCGCGCGAGTCGAATTCGTACTCGCCTTTGACCGCAACGCGCGCGCCCGGGCGGATCGGCATCGTTCCGGTGAAGTCGGTATTGGCTTCGACGCGGACGACGACGGCGCAAGTGGAATCGAGCCGGACGAGGAAACCCTGGTGCGGACTGGTGCGGCCGGCGCGTACGCCGAGCACGCGCGTAACGTCGCCTTCGGCAACCACCTCGACAGCGGAGGATTGCGTGTCGAACGCGCGGCAGACGGCAGCGTTCCCTTCCGTCTCCGTACCGCTCGAGCAACCGGCGAGCATCGCGGCGAGCGCGATGACCGCAGCCGACGGTAGGCTACGAAGGCTTTGCAGCATACAAGCCCCGCTCGAGAACGTACGTCCACACCGCTTCCGGCACGAGGTAGCGGGCGCTGAGGCCCTGCACGACGAGACTGCGAATCAGCGACGACGATTCGGCGATCTCCGGAACGTTGAGCGTGCGCACCCGTTCGCGCAAATTGGCCGGAAGGGCGGAGACGACGCGCTGCAGCGCGTCCGCGCGCACCCCGGCTCGGGGCGCGATCGCTAAGAACTCCAGCGCCTCGAGTACCTCGTCGAATCGGCGCCACGTCGAATTCACCAGCGAGTCCGCGCCGATTAAGAAGGTCAGTTTGGCGGAGGGATACTGTGCCTGCAATTTCGGCAGCAGGTCGGCGGTGTAACCCGTCGCTTCCGGCGCGACGTCGGTTTCGTCGAGCGCGAAGCCGGCGTTCCCCTCGATCGCCATTCGGATCATCGCACACCGGTCGGCCGCGTCCGCTCTCGACTGGGGACGATGACGCTGATTTCGCGTCGGAACGAACAGCACCCGATCGAGCCCTTCGAGCCGTCGCGCGGACTCGGCAACGAACAGATGCGCGTTGTGAATGGGATCGAACGAGCCGCCGAATACGCCGAGTCTCATCCGGATTTACGAGTACGTGAACTCGTAGTAGCCGATGCGGACGGTATCGCCCTCCACCGCACCCAGCTCGCGCAGACGTTTTTCGACGCCCAGTTTCGCCAAACTGCGTTCGAAACGCGCGAGGCCTTCGTCGGAGTCGAAATTCGTCACCGCCGCGAGCCGTTCGACGCGCGCGCCCGCGATCACGAACGTTCCGTCGCGGCCGCGCTCGATGGTAAACGCCTCTTGCGGCGTGAGCTCGATGAACGCGGGGGGCGGCTTGACGATCTCCGGCATCGGCGCGTCTTTGATCTCGCGCCATATCGCGTAAGTCAATTCCCGGACGCCTTCGTTGGCGGCGGAGCTGATGCCCAGCGCGCCCGGAAATCGCTCGCGCATGCGTTCGAGCGATTCGCGCGCGTCCGGCAAGTCGAGCTTGCTGACGACGATCAGCATCGGCTTTTCGAGCAGCTGCGGATTCCACAAGCGCAGCTCGTTTTCGATCGTTGCTTTGTCGGCCAGCATCTCGTCGAACGGCTTGGCGCCGTCCAGGAGATGTACGATCGTGCGCGTGCGCTCGACGTGTTTGAGGAATTGGTCGCCCAGGCCGGTGCCCTCGTGCGCGCCTTCGATCAGGCCGGGCACGTCCACCATGACGAACGACTCGTCGTCCGAGACCCGCACGACGCCGAGCTGCGGCTCGAGCGTGGTAAAGGGATAGTCCGCGATCTTCGGGCGCGCCGCCGAGACGACCGAGAGCAGCGTCGACTTGCCGGCGTTGGGCACGCCGACGATTCCGCAATCGGCCAGCAGGCGCAGCTCCAGGCGCACCTCGTACGCCTCGCCCGGCTCGCCGTTATATGCAATTCGCGGCGCCTGCCGCACGCTGGTGGCGAAGTGCTGGTTTCCCAGACCCCCGCGGCCGCCCTTGGCGATCAGCGCGCGTTCGCCCGGCCGGGCCAGGTCGGCGATGAAGGCTTCGGCCTTGCCTTCGGGGCGCCGGTACACGATCGTCCCGACGGGGACCATGACGACCAGATCCTCGCCGCCTTTTCCGCTCTTATTGCTGGTGCCGCCGGCTTTGCCCGACTCGGCTTGAAACTTCCGTTTGAAGCGAAACTCGACGAGCGTCGACAGCTCGGGCGTGGCTTCGAAGTAGATGCTGCCTCCGGAGCCGCCGTCGCCGCCGGCTGGGCCGCCCTTGTCGACGTACTTCTCGCGCCGCCACGCGACGATACCGTCGCCGCCGTTACCGGCAGCGATCGCGATGGTCGCTTCGTCAATGAATTGCACGGCCCGCAAACCTTCGCTGGAAACAGAAGAGGGCCGCCTCGGCCCTCTGGAAACCTAATGGATTGCGGCGCCGCGTCGCGCTCGCATGCATGCGGCGGTGTGTTACGCAGCCGGGCGGATGTTGACGCGCTTGCGATTGCGGCTGGTCGTGAATTCGACCCGGCCATCGGCGAGCGCAAAGAGTGTATGGTCGCGGCCGATGCCGACGTTCTCACCCGGGTAGAACTGCGTGCCGCGCTGGCGCACGATGATGTTCCCGGCGATCACGGTCTCTCCGCCGAAGCGCTTGACGCCTAGGCGCTTGGAGTTCGAATCGCGGCCGTTGCGGGTGGAGCCGGCGCCCTTCTTGGACGCAAAAAGTTGGAGGTCGAACAGGAACATAGCCGGGTGAGTATAGCAAAAGGCCCCGCGCGGGCGCAAGCGCTAACCCGTTCCTCCGGGCCGCGGACCGCCGCTTTCCGCCGTTTCCAAGCCGCGTCGCGCTGCCAAGGCAAGCGTGTCGCTCCTCGCGAGGCGGGGGAGGGGAGACCTCAGGCCCGCCGTAACTTCGAGGGGCTTTGGACAAACGTAGAGTGGTCGTGACCGGCCTAGGCGCCGTCACGCCGCTAGGCAATACGCGCGACGAGTTTTGGAAACGCCTCGTCGCGGGCGAGTCGGGGGTGGGGCCGATCGAATCCTTCGACGCATCGGATTTCAGCACGCGCATCGCCGCGGAGGTCAAAGGCTTCGACCCCGAGGGGCTCATCGGCCGCAAAGAATCCCGGCGTATGGACCGTTTCGCGCAGTATGCGTTCGTCGCGGCTCGCGAAGCCATCGAAGATGCCTCGCTGCCGGACGATCCGGAATTTAAGAAGCGCGTCGGCGGCATCATCGGCAGCGGTATCGGCGGGATCCTAACCTTTTGGCAGGCCTCGAACCGCGCTTGGGAACAGGGGACGTGGGCTAAGACGACGCCGTTCTTCATTCCGATGCTGATGGGAAACGCGGCGCCGGCGCACATCTCGATGGCATACGGTTTTCAGGGTCCGTTTTTCGCGGTAGCGAGCGCCTGCGCGAGCGCCAACGACGCGATCGCGACGGCGTACAACCTCATCGCCAACGGTGACGTGCTGGCGATGGTTACCGGCGGCAGCGAGGCGGCGATCTCTCCGCTGGCGGTCGGCGGATTCTGTTCGATGCGGGCGATGTCGACGCGCAACGACGAACCGGCGCGAGCGAGCCGCCCCTTCGACGCGCAGCGCGACGGCTTCGTCCTGGGCGAGGGCAGCGGCGTGCTCGTTCTCGAGGACTACGAACATGCCAAGGCGCGCGGAGCGCGGATGTATTGCGAAGTCCTGGGCTACGGACAGTCGGCCGACGCGTACGATCTCGTTGCGGTCGCTCCGGACGGAAACGGCGTTCGGCTGGCCTTCGAGCGCGCCTTCGCAAGCGCTCGTATCGCGCCGACGGACGTGGATTATATCAACGCGCACGGGACTTCGACGCCGATCGGCGACCCGGCGGAGTCCAAAGCCATCGAAGCGGCGTTCGGCGAGCACGCGACCCGCGTCGGCGTAAGCTCTACCAAATCCATGCACGGGCACGCGCTCGGCGCCGCCGGCGGTCTCGAAGGCGTAGCGACGGTGCTCTCGGTGGTGCACGACATCATGCCGCCGACGATTAATTACGAATTTCCGGATCCGGAGTGCACGCTCGACTACGTGCCCAACGTCGCACGCAGCGCTCCTATTCGCGTGGCCTTTTCGAACTCGTTCGGATTCGGCGGGCACAACGCGGTTATCGTTTTCGGAAAAATATGAGCGGGGAAGCCCATCGCCGCCGCCTGCGCGGCTTGCTGCGCCTTGCCGGCGTTCGCACCGCGGGCGATCTCGAACCCGTCGAGCGGGCGTTCGTACACGAAAGCCACGCGCGCGAGCGCGGCAGCGTCTCGAACGAGCGGATGGAATTCTTGGGCGATTCGATCTTGGGTGCGATCGCGGCCGATTGGGTTTACCGGCATTTTCCCGGCGAACCGGAGGGTGCGCTGACGATACGCAAGGCCGCCATCGTGAACGACGGTCAGTTGGCCGCGACCGCACGGCGCCTGGGGTTTTCGGACGTCGTGCAGTTGACGACCGGGATGCGCAACGCCGGAGGTGCCGATAACACGACCGTCCTGGCGGGCGCGTTCGAAGCCTTCGTCGCCGCACTGTATCTCGCGTACGGCCTGGAGCGAGCGCGCCGTTTCGTCGTCACGCAGCACGTCGAGCCGCTCGATCACGCGCCCGAAGCATTGCTCGACCCCAAGACGCGCTTGCAGAACTACTCGCAAGAACACTTAGCCGCCACGCCCGTCTACCGGGACGAAAAACGCGGCACGCCGGGAGCGCCGCTATTCGCCTCTCACGTCGTCGTCAAGGACCAAACGTTGGGAAGCGGAACCGGTGCTTCGAAGAAGATCGCTCAGAAGGCCGCCGCCGAGGCGGCGCTGGAGCGTTTAAAGGCGCAATCGACCACGTGAAGCTCAAACGCATTAAAGCATTCGGGTTCAAGACGTTTGCCGAACCCACGACCTTGGAGTTTTCCGGGGCCGTCACCGCGATCGTCGGCCCGAACGGATCCGGCAAATCGAACCTGGTGGACGCGTTCCGCTGGGTGCTCGGCGAGACGTCGAGCAAGTCGCTACGCGGCGAGAAGCTCGAAGACGTTATCTTTAAAGGAAACGACAAACGCAAGCCCTTGGGCCTGGCGGAGGTTTCGATCGCCTTCGACAACGCCGACGGACGTCTCCCGATCGAGTTCTCCGAGGTGGAGCTCACGCGGCGCGCCTATCGGGCCGGCGAAAGCGAATACTTCATCAACCGCTCGCAAGTACGCTTGCGCGACATCGTCGATTTGCTCATGGGGACGGGCTTGGGCCCGGGTTCGTACGCCATCGTTTCGCAGGGTCAGATCGACGATATACTCAAAAGCAAACCGACCGAGCGCCGCGCGCTGTTCGAAGAGACCGCCGGCATCAGCAAGTTCTTGGCGCGCAAGAACGAGTCTCTTCGCCGTCTCGATCAAACCGAAGCCAACGCCATTCGCATTAACGATTTGATTTCCGAACTGGAACGCCGCATCCCCGAGCTGGAGACGCAACTGCGGCGCGCGAAACGTTACCGGAAAGTCAGCGGTCGCGTGCGGGACCTCGAGATACTGTCGTACGTCCGCGCCGGCGCTTCGCGCCGGGCCGAGCGGGAGACCCTGCGCGCGGAGCTGGCAAAAAACGACGAAGCGCGCGGCGCCGAAGCCGCTCGCGTCGCTACCCTCTCGGCCCAGCTGGCGGACACGCGGACGCGCGCCTACCGAGGCGAACTTCAGCTCGAAGAGCTGCGCGGCAAGGCGCAGTCCGCGCGGGCAAATCTCTCGCGTCTCGAGGCCGACTACGCCGCGACCCTGGCTCGCCGCGAAACGCTCGAAGCGCAAAGCACGCAAACCTCCGAAGATGCGGCCCGGGTGCGGGCCGAACGCGAATCGCTGGAAGCGACCATCGGCGGTTTGGCGGGTCGGATCGCGCCGCTGCAGCGCGACGTCGAATCGGCCCGCGAAAACGAACTCGGCGCGCAGAGCGCGCTGGCGCAAACGCGGGCCCAACTGGACTCGATCCACACCCGGCTGCGCGCCGTGGAAGCGGCCGCTGCAGAATCGGCGACCCGCAACGTCGAGCGGCGCGTGCAGATCGAGAGCCTTCACGCCGAGGCCGAACGTCTCGAAGGCGAGCTGCGGCCGGCGCGCGAGCGGATGGCGAAAATCGAGATCGCCGAAGGTGCGGCGGCACGTTCTCTAGCCGAACGCGGGCGCCGCCTGGAAGATTTGGAACGCCACGTGGGTGAGGCGCGCGAGCGCTTCGAAGATGCCGAGCGCGACCTGACCGCGGCCCGCGAAGATTCGACGGTCGCGCTGCGCGCGCACGCCGAACAGAGCGGCGAAGTCCGTGCGGCCGAGTCGCGCCTGCACACCATCGAGGAATTGGAAAACGCGCTCGAGGGCCACGTTCCGGGCACGCGCGCGGCGGTGGAAGCGTGGCAGCGCGGCGAGTTGCGCGGGATCGAGGGCATCGTTTCGAATCTCATCGAGGTCGAAGAGCGTTACGCCCGCGCGATGGACATTGCGTTCGGCGCGCGTCTCTCGAACATCGTGACCGCCAAGTCCGAGGATGCGGAGCGCGCCATCGAATTTCTCAACGTTCACGAGCTCGGCCGCGCTACGTTCTTGCCGCTCGACACCCTAGCCAATCGCGAAGGCCGCACGCTGTCGCGCGAACTCGAGCGCACGGCCGGCATCGTCGGCTACGCCCACACGCTGGTCCGCACCTCGAAGAAATACGAAAGCGTGGTGCGGTTTCTCATCGGCAACGTTTTGATCGTGGATACGCTCGCGGTCGGCATTCATTTGGTACGCGACCTGCAGTTCCGCGATACGATCGTCACGCTTACCGGCGAGCAGATTGCCGGCGGTGGCGCCATCACGGGCGGCCGGTTCAAGCGCGAGCGTTCGATTCTGTCGCGGCGCATGCAAGCGCAGAGCCTGCGCGAAGCCTTGGTGGAGATGCATGCGACGCTCGAGCGCGTCGAGAGGGACGCTCTGGCCGCAACCGCGCGCACCGAGAAAGCGCTTCAGGCACGCGACGGCGCGCGCGAAGCGCTGGCCGCCGGCGAATTGCAGATCGCCGAGCTGCGCGCGGAGACGCAAGCGCTCGGGGCGGACCTCGAACGGGCGAAGGCCGACGCCGCTGCGACGCGCGGGCATCTCGACGAGCTGCTGGCGAAGACGGCCGAGGCGCGCAGGCGCGAGTCGGCCTTCGGCAGCGATTTTCCACGCGAAGCGGCCGACGAGGAAGAGCGTCGCAAACTCGAGTCCGATCTGGCAACCGCGCGCGCCGAGATCGCGCGAGCCGAAACCACTCAAGCCGAGGCGAGCGCGCGCGCGGCCGGCTTGCGCGAACGACTGGCCGCGCTGACGGCCGAGCGAGATGCATCGCTGGGGCGCCTGGGCATGCTGGATCAAGATCACGAACGCGCGCGCGTGGCTCGCGAGTCGATGCTTGCCGAAATCGGCTCGCTGCTCGAACAAACGCGCACCGCTCACGCACACGTCGAGGGGTTGCGGACGGGCGTCGGCGAGCTCGACGTGCAGTTAGAGGCGGCGCGCCGCGAGCGCGAGACGTTGGCGGACTCGCAAACGAAGCTCGAATCGGACGTGCGCATGGCGGAAAATCAAGAGCGCGAGACGGCCGCCGGCGGCGAAACCTACCGCACGCGCTTGGCCGAAATCGAAGCCGAACTCGGCATGCTCGTTTCGCAGTTCGCGCAAAACCCCGCCAGCGACGACGAATGCCGCGACGTCGAAGAGCGCTTCGCCGGAGAGGACGACGCGGTCGTGGACGAGCTTCCGCGCCTGCGCGAAGAACTGGCGCGTCTGGCCGCCAACGTGAACCTCAACGCCGAGGCCGAGCGCGAGGAAGTCGCCGAACGCGACGCGTTCCTCAAAGCGCAGCTCGACGATCTCGCACGCGCGCGCGAAACGCTGCTGCAGTCCATTCGCGAGATCGAGCAGCAGACGCAAGTCATTTTCAACGAGACGTTCGACAAAGTCGCGGCGGCGTTCGGACAGATGTACGCCCGGCTCTTCCCCGGCGGAGAAGCCAAAATGTGGCAGACCAATCCCGAGAACCTGTCGGAGACCGGCATCGAGATCGCCGTGCAGCCCCCCGGCAAGAAACAGATGCCCTTGCCGATGCTGTCGGGCGGGGAGCGCGCGATGACGGCGGGCGCGCTGATCCTGGCGCTCATCGAGGTAAAGCCTTCGCCGTTCTATCTTCTAGACGAAGTCGACGCCGCGATGGACGACACCAACGTCGCGCGCTTCCTGCATGCGGTGCGCGAGCTTTCCGCCGATTCGCAAATGGTGCTGGTGACGCACAATAAACTGACGATGGAGCTCGCCGACGTGCTCTACGGCGTTACGATGCGCGAACCGGGCGTGAGCTCGACGGTCTCGGTGGAGCTGACGTCCGCGCCGGAACCCGCGATTGCCTAAAGCGCCCCCCACAGCGGCCCTGTTTTCGCTCTCGAACAAAACGGGTGCGGACGCTTTGGCTCGCGCGCTCGTCGGGCGCGGCGCGGTCATCTATGCGACCGGCGGCACCAAGTCGTTTCTGGCCGAGCGCGGCGTAGCGGCGCGCGACGTCGGCGACCTCACCGGGTTCCCCGCGCTGTTCGACGGGCGCGTAAAGACCCTGCACCCCAAGGTGTTCGGCGCGATTCTTTACGAGCGCGCCAACGAACGACACCGCGAGCAGGTGGAAGCCTACGCAATTCCGGCGATCGACACGGTGGTGGTGAATCTCTACCCGTTTGAGGCGACGGTAGCGCGGGACGGCGTGACCTTGGAAGAAGCGATCGAACAGATCGACATCGGCGGCGTCGCGCTGCTGCGAGCCGCGGCCAAGAATTTCGCCCACGTCGCGGTGTTGACGCATCCCGAACAATACGGCGATTTTCTCGAGGCGCTCGACGCGGGCGGCCTGCCCCCGTCCATGCGCCGGCGTTTGGCGGTCGAGGCGTTCGAACGAACGTCCGAATACGACATCGCCATCTCTCATTATCTCGCCGCATCGGGTGAAGTGCTACCGACCGCGCTACCGGGCGCGCTGACGCTCGCGCTGCCGCTCGCGCAGCGCTTGCGCTACGGGACCAATCCACAAGAGCGCGCCGCCTTTTACCTCGACCGTACGGACCGTTTGCCCGAACAACTCCACGGGAAGGCGCTCTCCTACAACAACCTGCTGGATCTCGACGCGACGCTGCGGCTGCTCTCTCGCGCACCGCTCGGGGCCACGTTCGGAAGCGAACGCGACCGCTACGTCCGCGCGGCCGTCGTCAAGCACACCGTGCCGTGCGGCGTCGCTCAGCGGTCTAGCGTCGGCAAAGCGGTAAGCGACGCGCTGCAGGCGGACCCCATTTCCGCGTACGGCGGCATCGTGGCGGCCGATGCGACCATCGACCTCGAGGCTGCCCGGTCGCTGGCGCAATTCTTTCTGGAGATCGTCGCTGCGCCCGACTACGACCCCGACGCTCTGGACCTGTTAAAGAAGAAAAAGAACCTGCGCATCATGCGTTACGCGCTGCAGCTCCCAGACGAACTGGCACGCCAGACTGCGCGTCCGCAGCGCGCTCGGCGGCGTCTTGGCCGAAGACGGCAACCCCGAAGCTCCGAAGGAAGAATGGCGCGTCGTTTCAAAACGCCGGCCGACCGCACAGGAATGGCACGACCTCGCGTTCGCGTGGGACGTCGTACGCCACGTCAAGAGCAACGGTATCGTGGTCGTCAAGGGTGGAACGACGCGCGGTATCTGTGCCGGTCAAACCAACCGCGTGAGTGCCGTTCAGATCGCCGCGTATCGCGCCGGCGACGGCGCCGAGGGCGGCGCGTGCGCGAGCGACGGCTTTTTCCCGTTCGCGGACGGCCTGGAGGCCGCGGCGGTTTCGGGATGCTCTGCGATCATCGCACCGGGCGGCAGCGTGCGCGACGACGAAGTTATCGCGGCCGCGGATCGCCTCGGCGTCGCACTGGTCTTTTCGTCGTATCGCTACTTCTTACACTGATACAAGGCAGGTCGTCATGCCGCGCTTTCTCCATACGTCCATCTTCGTCAACGACATGGCCGAGTCGATCGCGTTCTACACCGAAAAGCTCGGGTTGCAACTGCTCGACGGCCCTCATCACCATCCCGGAAACGCCGACATGGCATTCGTTGGCGACGATTGGAACGCGTATATCGAGCTCGTTTACGATCTCGAAGAACACCCGCCGTACCAACTCGGCAATCGCTACGAGCACCTTGCGCTCGAAGTCGACGAAGATCTGCGGCACTTCGTCGACGGTTTGCGGGCCGAAGGCGTCACGATTCTCCAGGACGTCAAGACGTCGCCCAGCGGTACGCGGTCGATCGCGTTCGTGGAAGATCCCAACGGGATTCCGATCGAACTGCTCGAGCCGCGCAAGGCCAAGACGCTCTCGTAAGACTTACCGGTAGACGAACGGATCGGCGGGAGCGGGCACGGCCGTAACGCGTTCGGCGTCCAACTGTAGTGTGTCGCCGAGAGCGCGCACGATGCCGTCGGCGCGCAGCCACGTGCCGTTCGTATACGCGGCTCGGCGCGCCAGGCGGACGACGACCGGCGTCGCGTCCGCGCGACAGCACGTGACGGCGTAGCGAACCACGGCGTCGTGCGGCCCCTTGCGAACGAGCGCGCCGGTGAAGGCGAGCCGTTCGCCCGCGAAGAGGCCGCTCATCGTCGTCTCGGTCGCGCGATACTCGGGAGCGGGTGCGCCCATAACCGCACCGGCGAGCATGATCGCCGGTGCGATGCGTGCCGGCCAATGCTGCCGCGAGCGAAAGCGGACCATGGCGACCGCGCACGCGCCGGCAGAAATGCCGAGCGGAATGGCGAACGCGGGGTGCACGAGCGCCGCCCCGTGACGCAGCGCGACCGTTGCGAGTGCGACGGATGCGAGGCCGTACGCGAGCGCGTCGTGCGCGTCGGCGCGCGCGGCGCGGGTCTTTCGCACGAACAGCGCGCGGACGTCCGCGATGCCCGCGATTGCGAGAAAGCCGGTTGCGGCGGCGGCGGAGCGCACGTGAATCGCACCGGCCAGCGCAACGGCGCCGAGCGCACAGGGCGCGGCCAGGAACGCGATCGCCGCTCCGGCCGCCATCTGCGCAGCGGGGGCCAACGCATGCGGATCGAACGATCCCGCCACGTGTAGCGCAACGGCCGAGCCGGTCGCCGCGGGAAGCAGAGCGTGAAGATCGCTCAATGCGCCGGCCTCGTGCGTGCAGTCCCGCCGGGCGCCGCGAAGGAGCCGGCCCACCATCCAGCCGGCCGAAAACCGTGCGATCGCCACCAGCGGTCCGAAGACCACGCCGGTCGCAATCGCCGCGGGGAGCGACCGTGCCGAAGGGCCCCTCCCGCACCCGCATCCCAGCAAGGCGGCGAGTCCGTCGCCGCGTGCGGCGGCCGCCAGCGCGACCCCGGCAAGAATAAACGGCGTACTTTCGAACAGGGTGCTGGCCGCCGTTGCCAGCATTCCGCGCGTCGTGGAGACGGGCAGGGCGGCGAACGCCGCCAGCGCGAGCGTTCCCAACACACCGAATCGTACGACGGAGTTCATGGCGTCTAAAATCACCGCGCCGCGTGGCACGCAGGATCTGATTCCCCCGCAGTCCGCGCGTTGGCAAGACGTCGAGGCGCGGATGCGCGAGCTCGCGCACCGCTTCGGCTACGGCGAGATTCGAACGCCGGTCTTTGAAGCGACCGATCTCTTCGTGCGCGGCGTCGGCGAGGCGACCGACATCGTCGAAAAAGAGATGTATACGTTTCCCGACAAAGGCGGCCGCAGCATGACGCTGCGACCGGAATGGACGGCTCCGGTCGTACGCGCGGCGCTCGAACACAACCTGTTCGGGCAGGCTCCGCTGCGCCTGTACTACATCGGCCCCATCTTTCGTTACGAACGCCCGCAGCGCGGGCGCTACCGGCAGTCGCACCAATTCGGGGTCGAATGTTTCGGCTACGCCGGGCCGGAAGCGGACTTCGAAGTCATTTCGCTTGCCTGGGACTTGGTTCGCAGCTACGGCATAGACGATGCGGTGCTGCGCGTCAATTCGATCGGTGACGACGCGTGCCGCCCCCGATTTCGCGAGGCACTGCTCGCGCATTTGCGCCCTCACGCCGCCGAGCTCTCACCCGAATCGCAACGGCGCCTGGAGCGCAATCCATTGCGCGTTCTGGACAGCAAGGACGAACGCGACCTCGCGCTGGTGGCGAGCGCGCCGTCGATCGCGTCGGTGCTGTGCGGCGAGTGCCGCGCGCATTTCGCCGCCGTCACCGCGTATTTGGAAGCGGCCGGGATTCCGTTCACGCACGACGCGGCGATCGTGCGAGGGTTAGACTACTACACGCGCACGGTTTTCGAGATCGCCTCTTCCGCGCTCGGCGCGCAAAGCACCGTCTGTGGCGGCGGGCGCTACGACGGGCTCGTGCGTTCGCTCGGCGGTCCGGACGTGCCCGCGGTTGGATTTGCGCTCGGCATCGAGCGCTTCCTGATGATGCTCGACGCGCTCGCGCGCGAGGGCGAGCGGCCGCGGTCGGGGATCCAGGCGATCGCCCTGGGCGGGCGAGCGCGCACGCTGCTCGTACCGATCGTCGCTGAGCTGAGGCGTTCGCTTGCGATTCCCACGTTCGTGGACTTCGACGATCGCAAATTGCTGGCGCACCTCAAAAGCGCCGATCGTAACGCGGCGCGCTACGCGCTCGTTCTCGGCGACGACGAACTGGCCGCGAAGAGGATGGTGTTGCGCGATCTCGCCGACCGCAGCGATCGGTACGTCCCGCTCGCGAGCGGAAAAGACGTTGCGGCCTCTCTTGTGGAAATGGGCGTTTGATGGCCGAAAGAGCGGATTCCCGCAGCGACGAGCGGACGATTTCTCATTTGCTCGAGATCATGAACGAGCACGACCTCGACCGCATAAAAGTAACGGTCGGGGACGCTACCTACGAATTGGTCCGGCGCGAGCCGGGTGCCGCAACCGCCTCCCCACGAAGCGGGGCCGCGCTTTCGTCGAGTGCACAGGCGGCCGCCCCCGTCGCCGCGGCCAACGTGAAGAAGGTCGTCGCACCGCTGACCGGCGTGTTCTATTGCTCGGCATCGCCCGACGCCGAGCCGTTCGTGAAAGTGGGCGACCGGATCGACGCCGGCGATGTGGTCTGCATCCTGGAGGCGATGAAACTGTTCAACGAGATTCAAAGCGACTTCGGCGGTACGGTGTCGCGTATCGTCGCCGAAAACGGCGAGCTGGTGACGCAGGGCCAAGACTTGATTTGGATCGAGCCCTAACCGTGGCGATCGATTACAAAGGCGAGCGCGATTTCGACGAACTGCTGGCGGATCGCAACGGTATCTTCGACGCGCCGCACTACAAGGGCCAGGTCGCGGCGATCGTGGATGCCATGGTGACGGCGCTGCGCGCGGGCAAGAAGGTTCTCTGGTGCGGTAACGGAGGCAGCGCCGCCGAGGCTCAGCACATGGCCGCCGAGCTGTCGGGGCGCTACCTGCGCGAACGGCCCGGGTATGCCAGCGAAGCGCTCTCGGTGAACAGCTCGACGCTAACCTGCGTCGGCAACGACTACGGTTACGACTACGTCTTTTCTCGCCAGGTAGAGGCGTTCGCGCAGCCCGGCGACGTCGTCATCGGGATGACCACGAGCGGAACGTCGCGCAACGTCGTGCACGCGCTCCAGGCCGCGAAAAAGAAGGGTGCGATTGCTATCGCGTTCAGCGGAAACGGCGGCGGGGCGGCTGCCGACGCCGCGGATCTGGTTCTGCTCGGACCCAACGGATACGCGGCGATCGTGCAAGAGGTGCACCAAGTCATGGCGCACATCGTCTGCGACCTGGTCGAGCAGCGCATCATTTTTGAAAAGTAAAATGAAGACGCTGGCACCCGTGGACGCCCGCACGTACTTCGGACGCATGCGCGAAAAGCGCGTGATGGTGATCGGCGACGCGATGCTCGACGAGTGGATTTGGGGTGCGGTCACGCGCATCTCGCCCGAAGCGCCGGTTCCGGTCGTCGCGGTAACCGATCATTCCTTCACGCTGGGTGGGGCGGGCAACGTCGCCAACAACCTGCGCGCGCTCGACGCGCGCGTCGCATTCGTGGCGACCGTTGGAAAGGATCCGTTCGCGGACCAAGTGCGGCGCCTGTTGCGGGACGAGGGCGTGAACGACGAATGGTTGATCGAAGTGGACGACCGTCCCACCACGCGCAAGACGCGCGTCGTCGCCCACAACCAGCAAGTCGTTCGCGCGGATTGGGAATCGGTCGCGTCGCTTTCGGCACCCGACCGGGACCTGCTGTGCCGGCGCGTGCGCGAGCACGCCGCGGAGTGCGACGCGGTCATCCTGAGCGACTACGCGAAGGGCCTGATCGGGCGCGACGTCGTCGAGGCGGCACTCGAATGCCCGCTGGTGCTTGCCGATCCCAAGCCGCAGAATCTGGACTGCTTCATCGGACTCACGTGCGTCGCGCCCAACGCCTCCGAGGCGTCCGCGGCGACCGGAATCCCGATCGTCGACGAAGCCTCGCTCGAAGCGGCGGGCTCGCGCTTGCTCGAGCGATTGCGTTGCCGTTACGTCGTCATCACGCGCGGAGAGCACGGCATGGCGCTCTTCGGTTCGGAAGGCGAACGACTCGCGATTCCGTCCGTCGCCAGAACCGTCTTCGACGTCAGCGGCGCCGGCGATACCGTGATCGCCGTGCTGGCGCTCGCACTGGCGGCGGGAGCACCGATCGAACTCGGGATGCAGCTGGCGAACTTTGCCGCTGGCGCCGTCGTCGAAAAGCTCGGCACCGCAACGGCCGGCGCCGACGAGATCGTCGCGCTGGTCGAACACGGCCCGGCGTGACGGACGCGTTCTTCGCCCGCGTTTTCGACGTCGCCGGAGCGGTGGCGTGGCGCGACCAGCTGCGATCCGCCGGCAAGCGCGTGGTCTTTACCAACGGCTGCTTCGACGTGCTGCACGCGGGACACGTCGAATATCTCGCGTGGGCTCGCGCCCAAGGCGACGCGCTGATCGTCGGGTTGAACGAAGACGGATCGGTGCGGGCGCTCAAAGGACCGGCGCGGCCCATCGTGCCGTTCGCGGACCGCGCGCGCATCTTGGCGGCGCTGCGCAGCGTGGACGCGCTCGTCGGCTTCGGCGAGCGGACGCCCGAGGTTCTGCTGGATCGCATCCGTCCCGACGTTCACGTCAAGAGCGCGCAATATCGCGAGGAAGAATTGCCCGAGCGCACCGTCGTGCTCGAGCACGGCGGCGAGATCCGTTTGGCACCGCATATGGCCGGGAACAGCACTACCGACGTCATCGCACGGATCGTCGCGCGCTATTCCGAATGAAGCTCGCGCTCACGGCCAACGGCCCCGGCGAGGTCGCCGGCTGGGTTAGGCCGCTACTGCGCCGGATCTACGAGCGCGAACCGGCTGCCGAGGCACACGTCTTTCTCGTGCCGGACACGTACGCGACCGGGCACGAAGCGGCGATGCTTCGCGCGGCTTTTCCGCAAGCCCACGTCTACGAAGCGCGCCACTGGGTCAAGTTCGCGTTGGGCGGGACGATCGAAGGTGGGCCCGAGCGCGTGGACGCGGTGCAGTATTTAGGCGGCGACCTCATGCATGCGGCCCGGTTGCACGCGCGCTTGCGTGGTCGCGCTGCGACCTATAAGTTTTCAAAGAGGCGTTATCGCCGGTTATTCGACCGCGCGTTTGCCGTAGACGAGCGCAACGAACGCGACCTCGAGGCGTGTGGGACGCCTCCGTCGCGAATCGTTCGCGTTGGAAACTTGGCGATCGACGGCGCCTTATTGGAGTCGCAGGCGCCGCTCGAAGCCGGCTCGCCGCACGACGGCATTTTGATCATGCCCGGTTCGCGCGGATACGAGATCGAGCACCTGGTGCCGTTTTTCTTTACCGCGGCGCTGACCATCGCTCGCGAGCGGCCGTCGGTTCCGGTCGCATTCGGCATCTCGCCGTTTACGAGCGTGGCCGAGCTGCGCAGCGCCATCGAAGGCGCGGGCGATCCACGCGTCTACGCTCGCCCGGGGCGCCTCGTGGAACGCGGCGCGTATCCCTACTTCGAGTCGCTCGACGGGGACGTGCGCGTTCCGATCGTTCGCAACGCTCTGGCCGCGGCGGCGCGCGCGCGGCTGGCGTTGACGTTGCCCGGAACCAAATGCATCGAGTTGGCGTCGCTCGGCGTTCCGACCGTCACCGTGACGCCGATCAACGCGGCCGAGCTGGTGACGTTTAACGGGCCGTTAACGTATCTCGACAGGCTTCCCGTGGCGGGACGGGCACTCAAGAGGCAGGTCGCGGTCGGCATCTCGCGCCGCTTTCGTTTTCATACGCAGCCGAACATGGACGCCAACGAAATGCTTGTCTGGGAACTCCACGGGACGCTCACGCCGGGCCGCGTCGCGCGCGTCGCGCTCGAACGCTACGACGATGCGGACTGGCTCGCGCGCACCGGAGCCCGGCTGCGGGAGCTCTACCGGGAGCATTCGGGCGCTTCGGACCGGATGGCCGCATCGCTGGTCGACTTAGCCGGGTCCTAAGCGGCGTGCGCATCTCCGTCGTTATCGCCACGAAAGATCGTGCCGCCTATCTCGAGCGCGCGATCGATTCGCTGTGCAAGCAGATAGCGGCGCCGTCGTACGAGATCGTGGTCGCCGACAACGGTTCGAGCGACGGTACCAAGGAGATCGTCGAGCACTTCGCGCGGCGAGGGCGGCCGGTCCGGTACGTCTACGAGGGCGAGCCCAACCGAGGTAAAGCCCGCAACCGCGGCGTGCAAGCCGCGCAGGGGTATCTGGTTCTCTTCTGCGACGACGACGTGCAGGCTCCGCCTGGATTTCTGGCCGCTCACGAAGCGGCGCACACGACCAGCAATTTGGTCGTGAACGGGCCTATTCTCAACGTGCCGTCGTACGAATCCCGTCCGAAACCGGCGCTGGCTAATTTCTCGCGCGCCTTTCTGTGCACGTGTAACGTCTCGGTTCCACGCCATGCGATCGTTGCGGTCGGCGGGTTCGACGAAGCGTTTAATCTCTACGGCTGGGAAGACACCGAGCTCGGCGTGCGCCTGCGCGAAGCGGGGCTGGCGTGGAGATTCGCGTGGGAGGCGTACGTCTGGCACGTCAAGCCGCCGGCCGAGAACACGATCGAAGTCGAGACCGCGAAAGCGCTCGAGAAGGCGCGAATGGCCGCGAGGTTCGTGCGCAAACAGCCTTCGTCGCGGGCACGCATGGCAACCGGCGCGCATGCGGCAAATCTCCTGCGCGGCCGGTATCTGTTGCCCGAGGGTCTGCTGGCAATCTTCGCCGGCGTTGCAACCAGCGACGCCCTGCCGCCGGTGGTGCGTTCCTTGGCGCGAGCACAATTCTTGGACGGCATGTATACGAAGGAACTCGCGCGCACACTGGCTGCCGAGAACGGCGAGAGGCGCGGCTCGTGACGGCTCGCGCGCTGCTCTATTGTGCCGGCGGTGGCCTAGGTGACTCGCTGGTCGCCAGCGTCGTGGCCCGCGCGCTCCACGAAAAGTTCGAACGCGTGGACGCGCTGACGCTCCCGGGTCACCGCGCGACGCTGGAGCGCGTTCCCGACGTGGACGGCGTGCTGGTCGACGAGGGTGGCGACGAGGCGCGGCTGGCGGCCGACCTGCAAGAGCGCGGTTACGCCGCATCGGTGGTTACGTGGGCGACGGCGCGCACCGCGCGCGTCCCCCAGCTGGCGAAAATTCCCGTGCGCGTCGGGCAGGCGCGACGGCTCTATTCGTTTCGTTTTACCGATCGCGTGACCGTCCGCAGCGAACTGGGCGACGTGACGACCCCGTGGGCCGAGATTCTGCTGGACTACGCCCGAGTTTTGGGGTGCGACACGCTCGACTCGGTGCCGCGGTTCGTACCGGATGCACGCGACGCGGAATCCGCAGAGACGGTCGCGCGCGACGTGCTCGACGGACGCGATTTCGTTCTTCTGCACCCGGCAAACGCGGTTGCCGCGAAGCGAGGTTTCTGGCCCACGCAGGGATGGGCGGCGCTGGCGAACGCGCTCGCCGAGCGTTTCGGCAGCCTCGTGGCGATCTCGGGGATCACTGCCGACCGGCAAATCGCCGGCGAGATCCTCGCGCGGACGAACCGCGCATCCGTGCGATCGGTGGCGGGGCTGACCGATATCGGCGGATTCGGTGCGCTCGCGCAACGCGCTAAAGCGTTCGTCGGAATCACGACCGGCCCGATGCACGTAGCCGCCGCGGTGGGCGCGCCGACGGTCGGCATCTTTCCGTTTCAGACCGACTATCCGGAGCGCTGGGCGCCGCTGGGAGCGCGTACCGCCGTCGTTCGCGCCACCTACCCGTGCCGGCCCGGCGAGACCAAGGAGACGTGCCCCGATTACGCCTGCATCGCGAATCTCGACGTGGACAACATCGTCGCGACGACCGCCGCGCTGATCGATTCCGGGGTCGTACGGCGATGAGACGCGCGACCATCCAGCTCTGCACGTTCAACCGCGCGCGCCTTTTGGAACGCGTGCTCGATGCCTGTTTCGAACAGACGGTGGATCCCGGCTCCTACGAAGTCGTTTTGGTCAACGACGGTTCGAGCGACGAAACGCCGGCGGTCATCGATCGCGCGCGCGCGCGAGCGAGCTGTTCGTTCGTCGTGGTGGAGCAGCCGAATGCCGGTTTGGCCAAGGGACGAAACGCGGGCATCGCACGCGCGTCGGGCGAGCGCATCATCTTCATCGACGACGACGTGCTGCCGCTGCCCAACTTCGTCGAAGAACACTTGCGCGCCCAGCGCGGCCACCCCAAGGCGATCGTTCGCGGCGGCGCCATCGACGTGGAAAGCTTCGACGACTTGCCGCCGGCTATTTGGTCGTTCGCAAACTACAGCGGCAATTTCTTCTGGACCACCAACGTGTCGGTTCCGCTCGCCACGATCCGCGCGGTCGGCGGCTTCGACGAATCGTTCGCCGAGTACGGCTGGGAGGACATCGACGTCGGATTGCGCTTGCGGTCCGGCGGCGTCAAGGCCATCTTCCATCCCGCCGCGTTGGTTTATCATTACAAGCCGCGCCCGCGCAGCGGAAACGTCGAAAAGATGGTGCGCCAGGCACGCGCGCAGGCGCGCACCGCGGTGAAACTGGCATCGATCCATCCGCAGTGGCGGACGTATCTGGCAACGGGGCTCAATCCGGTGCAACGCGCGCTGCACTCGGCCACGCGCCGCGCCGGCGCGGCCAAGCGCTATCGCAGAGCCGTCGGCGACCTCGACGCCGATCGCCCCCTCGACGATCGCGAGCTACGCGCCGCGCGGGCGCTCGCGAACGAGGCGTACTTCGAAGAACTCGAAAATGCGTTGCGGCGATGAGCCCGCCGCAACGGATCCTGCTTTCGCGCACCGATCGCATCGGCGATCTGCTGCTCTCGACGCCGGCTATCGCCACCGTTCGGGCCTCCTTTCCGCGCGCGCACGTTACGCTGGTCACCAGCCCGTACAATCGCGTCGCGATGGAAGGCAACGACGACGTGGACGATCTGGTCTCGATTCCGAGCGCGATCAAACCGCGCGCGTTCGGCGCGCGGTTCGAGAACTACGACGTGGCGATCGCCCTGGCGCCGCGGACGACCGACTTGGAGATCGTCGCGGGCACGCGCGCGCCGCTGCGCGTCGGCTACACCTACGTGCGCCGCTGGGTCGCGCGAGCCGCCCTGCCGCTCTACGTGAACCGCTCGATGATTTCGGAAGCCGACCCGGATCTATGTGACCGCGATCCGTCGCTCGTCGTCCGCCACGAAGTGGATCAGCTGCTCGACTTGGTCGCGCTCGCCGGCGCAACTACGCGCGTTAGGGATTTGCGCCTGGTTTTAAGTGAAGCCGACCGGCGCGCGGCCGCCAGCCTGGCTCCGGAGGGCGCGATTGCATTCCATCTCGGCAAGCGCTGGTTTGCGGAAGGGAACACGGTTGCATCGACGCAACGGCTCGTCGGCGAGCTCGCGTCGCTCGGCCGTCAGGTGGTCGTGACGGTTCCGGCCGAGTCCGAAGCCTATCTCGGCGCCTTCGTCGACCTGGGTCGCGGCATCGGCGCGGTCTGCGGCCTGCCGTTCGGCCAATGGGCCTCGGTATTCGAACGTTCAGCTTGCGTCGTTACGGTAGACACCGGTGCGACGCATGTCGCCAGCGCGGTGCGCAGGCCCACCGTAGTCGCCTTCGAACACCGTTATTTCCGGTTGAACTCGCAAGAATGGTCGCCGTACGGCGTTCCCAGCGTGCTGGTTCAGAAACCGGCGATCGAAAACGACGCGGCGCTCGCGCAATTCCGCAGCGAGATCGCCGGCGGCGTAAACGCTTTGATTCATGCCTGATATTTCCGTCGTCATCCCGACGTACAACCGCCTCGATACGTTGGAGCACGTTCTTCCGACGCTGCTCGCGCAGGATCTTCCGCGCGAGCGCTTCGAGCTGCTCGTCTGCGATTCGAATTCGAGCGACGGCACGGCGGAGTTCATGCACGCGGCCGTCGCCGGGAATTCCAACGTTCGCTATCTACCCGGGGCGTACTCGGGCCGGGCGATGGCCCGCAACGCCGGGATCGCCGCGGCCGCCGGCGCCATCGTGCTTTTCAACGATTCGGACATTTTGGCGTCGCCCGACTTGCTCTCGACGCATTTGCGCCGTCACGAAGCACGCACGCGCCTGGCCGTCGTCGGCTGGGAGGTTCAAGTCAAAGACCTCGACGATTATCGCTACAAGCGCGACCATCCGGCCGAGCGGGGGCATTTGCATCCCCCTTCGCGCACGAAGCTGACCTGGCTGTATTTTCTGACCGGGAACGCGTCGGTCGAACGTGGGGATCTCTTACGCGTGGGGTCGTTCGACGAGAGCTTCACGGGCTACGGACACGAGGACTTGGAGCTGGGCTACCGCTTGCAGAAAGCCGGCGTCACGATCGTTTACGAGCCGGGCGCGGTAAACTATCACTGTCAGGACGTCGGCCATCAGGACCAGAAGGAGAAGATGAAGCTGGCGGGCCGGTCGACCGTTCGGTTTTATCGCAAGCATCCCGACCTTGCCGTTAAGGTCAACCTTGGGATGACGCCGGTGTCGCTGGGCATCCATTCGCTGTTGACCAAGACGCCGGCTATCGTCGGGTATTTCGACCGCCGCGCCGAAACGTCGAAGTTCGCGCGCGACCTCGTCCAGCAATATCACTACGTTTCGGGAATCAAAGAGGCTCTGGGTGACCGACCAAACTAGTACGGCCGTGCGCATGGCGTGCGGCGCGATCCGCGCGGCCGATCGAGGGAAGACCGTTGAATTGTGCGGCTGGGTCAACCGCCGGCGCGATCATGGCGGATTGATCTTCGTGGACCTTCGCGACCGTGCGGGCATCGCGCAGATCGTGTTCGACCCGAAACACCCGAGCTTTCCCGAAGCCGAGCGGCTGCGGCACGAAGACGTGCTGCGCGTGCGCGGCACCGTTCGCGCGCGCCCGCCGGGCACGGAAAACGCGAAGCTCCCGACCGGTGACGTTGAAATCGGCGTGGACGAACTGGAAGTGCTCAACCGTTCGGAGGTGCCCCCGTTTCCGGTCAACTCCGAGGACGACGTCGAAGAGAACCTTCGCTTGCAATACCGCTACCTCGACCTGCGCCGCCCCAGGATGCAGCGCAACATCGCCATGCGCCACCGCATCGTCAAAGCGATGCGGGACTTTTTCGACGATCGGGGCTTTCTCGAGATCGAAACGCCGATGCTCATCAAGAGCACGCCCGAGGGCGCGCGCGACTACTTGGTTCCCAGCCGTCTTCACCCCGGGACGTTCTACGCACTCCCGCAGTCGCCGCAATTGCTCAAGCAGATCCTGATGATCGCGGGCTTTGGGCGCTACATGCAGATCGCGCGCTGCATGCGCGACGAAGACCTGCGCGCCGACCGCCAGCCGGAGTTCACGCAACTCGACGTCGAGATGTCGTTCTGCACGCAGGACGACGTGCTCGAAACCATGGAGTCGTGCATGCGCGCGGTGTGGAAGCGCGCGCTCGACGTGGATCTCGGGCCGTTCCCGCGCTTCTCGCACGGCGAGGTTCTCGAGCGCTACGGCAGCGACAAGCCCGACCTGCGGTTCGAGCTCGAGCTGGCCAACGTCAACGGCATCTTTGCCGGCAGCGAATTCGTCGTGTTCAAGGCGGTCCTCGAAAGCGGCGGTGCGATCGTGGGGTTGCGCTTTCCAGGTGGTGCGTCGCTTTCGCGCCGCGATTTCGATGCGCTCGCGGAAGTTGCAAAACAGCACGGCGCCAAGGGAATGGTCTGGATTGCGCTCGGTGCGGCCGGCGTAAAATCTTCGGCGCAGAAGTTCATTAGCGACGAGCAGATCGGCGCGCTGCGGTTCTCGCTCGACGCGGAGACCGGCGATGCGATTTTGCTCTTTGCCGACGCTCGGCCGGCCGCACTCGCCGTGGCCGGACGCATGCGCGGCGAAGTCGCGGAGCGCTGCGGGTTGCGCGACAAGGCGAAGTTCGCGTTTTGCTGGGTGACGGACTTTCCGTATTTGGAGATGGACGAAGAAACCGGCCGTCCCGCGCCCGCCCACCATGCCTTCACGGCGCCGGCGGAAGGCCAGTGGGAACTCATCGACTCCAACCCGATGGCGATGCGGGCGCAGCACTACGATCTGGTGCTCAACGGCTACGAGCTCGGCTCGGGTTCGATCCGCAATCACAAGCCCGAACATCAGCGGCGCATCTTCGAAATGCTGGGAATGACGCCCGAGCAGGTCGACGAGCGGTTCGGCTTCTTCGTGCGCGCGCTCGAGTACGGCGCGCCGCCGCACGGCGGCATGGCGCTGGGCATCGACCGCGTCGCGATGATCGCGAGCGGCGAAGACGACTTGCGCGAAGTGACCGCGTTTCCCAAGAACCAGGCCGCGCGCGACGTCATGATGGACTCGCCCGGCACGGTCGCGGAGGACTTGCTGCGCGACCTGTCGCTGCGCAGCACGGCGCCGCCGCCCGCCGAGCGTTAGTGCGGGCGCGAGGCGGAGCCGGCTTCGGCGTGGCCTGCGCGGCCGCCGCGTTGCTCTGCGCGTGCGCGGGAAATCGCGCCGCGACCGGATCGCTCACGCAGACGCTACAGCCCTGCGAAACGCGAGAGGTATCGCTCGACGGCACGACGCTCGTCTTGCACGCAAACGCCGACGCCAAGCTCGGAAGCATCGAAGTTGCATCGGCGCCCGATCCCGCGCAACGCGCCGCCGCGCTGGCCGACGTTCAAAAGACGTTCGGCCCCGCGCACCCGGACGATCGCGTGATGCAGCGTCCCGGAAAATGGGGCCTCTCCGTCCTCACCGACCCCTGCGGCCGCGTCGTAACGCCCGCTCCGCTCTTTTCGCCTCATCGGTAGCTGCGTCGAGTAAGGCTTGGGTCCGAAGCAGTACGGTATCGAACATCGCCGCAGTCAGAACGCCGGTGTTCGTGTTTTGGCGGCTTGGATGGTACGAGCCGATGGCCGTAATCGAACGGTCGCCTCGATGGGCGACGGATTCGACGCCATGGCCGAATTTTGGGCGGGGCGGATCGAGCGCGAAGCCGCGTTCGCGTAAGACTTTTAAGATCGCGTCGTAGCCGATCCGACCTAATCCGACGCCGACGCGCAGGCCGGGTAGTGCGTCGAACTCTTCGAGCAGGTACGAAAAGCAGTTGCGTAGCTGCGCGGGGGTCGGTTTGTTGCCGGGTGGCGCGCAGCGGCCGGCGGCACTGATGAGACAATCGTGCAGGTGCATACCGTCGTCGCGACCCGTCGCGTTGGGCTGCGATGCGAACCCCGCGCGGTAGAGTGCGGGGTAGAGAAAATCGCCGGAGGCGTCGCCGGTAAACGTGCGACCGGTTCGGTTGCTGCCGTGCGCGCCGGGCGCAAGTCCGACGAACAAGGCGCGTGCGTCCGGATCGCCAAAGGCTGGGACGGGTTTTCCCCAATACTCCACGTCGAGATAGGCGCGTCGCTTTTCTCGTGCAACGCGTGCGCAGTATTCCCGCAGTTCGGGGCAGCGCTCGCACGCGATCACGCGGCGCTCGATCGATTCGAGGACGCCGGCAGGGCCGGCCACTAAAGCGTCTCGCGAATTGCGATGAGAAGGTTCTGTGCGGCCGGTCGTAAGGGTTCGCGTATGACGAGCGACGTTCGGTGCGTTAGCCGCTGCGGTGAAAGCGCGAGCATGGCGACGCGCGGCCCGGGCGTGTTTCCCAGCGTGCGCGGAAAGAGCGCGACGCCCAAATTCTCGGCGACGAGCGCGCGCACGGTTAGGGAATCGACCAACTCGCAGATCGCCATCGGCGCGAAACCGGCCGCTCGAGCGAGCCGCTCTAAACGTTCGTAGATGGGCGAAGCGGCGCCGCAGCCGACGAATGCCTCATCGCGCAATTCGGCGATCGCGACCGACGCTCGCTTCGCGAAGCGATGAGAGGGTGCTACCGCGATGACCAGCTCGTCCTCGAACAATATTTCCTCGTGAAGCCCGGCATCTTGCGGGCGCTCCCCGTCGTCCAGGACGCCGACGAATAAGTCGAGCGCACCGGAGCGTATCTTTGCGAAGACCTCGTCGCTCCCGACGTGATCGATCACGATCTCGACGTCCGGGTGGCGGCGGTGGAACTCTCCCAAGACTTTTGGGAGCGTCAACTCGGCGAACGACCGGCCGGTCCCGACGACGACGCGGCCGCGCCCGCCGTCCGCGTGGCCCGCGATCTCATCGATTGCGGCTGCCGCATCCTCGAGGATCCGCTGCGCCCGGACGAAGAGCGCCAGGCCGGCCTCGGTCGGGGCGACGCGGCGGTTGGTGCGGTTGAAAAGGCGAACGCCCAGCTCGCGCTCGAGGGCCGCGACCTGCTGGGAGAGCGCGGGCTGGGCGATGCCCAGGTCCTCGGCAGCTCGCGTAAAGCTTCGTCGGGAGGCTAAGGCGACGACGTAACGGAGCTGCCTGAGGTCCACGATAAGACAATTATATGAGTAGGGCCTGAATCATCTGTTCTATCTATGCTAACCCTGGGAAGCCGATCCGTTCGAGGGCGGCGTAGGTGACGATGCCGGCCGCCGTCGAGAGGTTGATGCTGCGGACGCTGCCGGGGCGCATCGGAATTCGCAGCGCACGATTGGGGAACCGGGCAAGCACGTCCTTGGGCAACCCTTGCGTCTCCTTTCCAAAAACCAAGACGTCGCCTGGCTCGAAGGGGGCGCTCGCATAGCTCCGCTCGGCGTGCGTCGAAAGGAACCAGCGCTGCAGGCCGCCGGTCGCTGCCAGAAAGGCATCGAGCGACCCGTGATGCACGATATCGATCGAATGCCAGTAATCGAGGCCGGCGCGCTTGAGCTCTCGGTCGTCGATGCGAAAGCCGAGCGGGCCGACCAGATGCAGGGCACACCCTGTGGCCGCGCACAGGCGTGCGACGTTTCCCGTGTTAGGCGGAATCTCGGGCTCGATAAGCGCGACGTGAAGCGGAGCGCCGCGAACGTCCTCCATGGTGCGCACGCGGTCGGTGGGCTGAGCCGGACGGTCCGTCACGGCGAGTCGCCGAGCAGTGAGACGCAGTCGATGCCCGCGGGCGCAACCGCGTAAGCGACGCCTCCGGCGCGCTGCCAGATGCGCTCGACGGCGTTTCGCGGATAGACGACCGCGACGTCCGGAGCCGCCGGGTCGTTCATCGCACAATCTCCATTCGCGGTAAATCCCGCGAGCACGGCAAGGTGCCCGTCGGAATGTTCGAGCGGCGCGCCGGGCAGCTCGTCGCCGCTCCACGAGTACGAAATGACAAGGGGGACGTTACGGGCGATGAATCGTTGCGCGTGATCGAGATTTTCCAGATGCACGACCGCTCCGCGAAGTCCCAGACTTCCGCTAAAGGCGACGTTGAACGACCAATTCCCGGTGCCGTTATAGGCCAAATCGAACACCGACGCGGCCGTCTCCTCGACCGAAACGTCGATGCCGTGATAGGCGTGCACCATCGCGAGGCTCGTCGGACTGCACCAGCCGCGCTCGCCCTCGACGACGTATTGCGATCGTCGCGGCACGTCGAGAATCATTGCGTCCCGCGCATACGGCAGCGACGGCGAAGTTCGCCCTTGCGACGAGAACGCGAGCAAGTTGAAGTCCACGCCGTCCGCACGCAGTTCGATCCCGTCGAACGGCATGTCGCTCGTAATCTCGTCGGTTTCGACCCGCAGGCCGTGGTCTTCCCGGCTATGCGACCGGCGCCCGGATGGGTGCCACTGGGCGAGGTCCACGAACGGCGTTGCGGGCGCGTGCGCTCGCAACAGTCGAAATTGCAGATTGCCTTCCGGAGCGAACGTGTTCCAACTGGGGACGCCGGTGCGCACGGGCTCAAAAAGCAGTCGCGCTCCTTCAAAGACGTTCGGCGCTTGCGCGTACGGCACTTAGATCTCCCACTCCCAACTGTTCCACGTGTCGGCGACGAACGCGGCGGGGCGATAGTTTTTCAAATCGGAATTGGTCGCGGTGTACGAATTCTCCCAATAGAAGACGACGGCCGGCATCAGTTGGCGCAGACGTTCCTCTTCGCGCTGATAGATCGCCTTGCGCGCCGCCGGATCGAACGTACGTAACGCGGCAATGCTGGTCCGATTTACCACCGGATCGTCGAGCCACGACGTGTTGGCGCCGTGCGGCGGGATAAACGCGCCGTTCCAGGATCCGGAGTTGTCCGGGTCGGGACCGTTGGTTTCGACCGTCCACTCCAGGTCGTACTTGCCGCTGTATATCGGCCCGTCTTGCGCGAAGAGTACGTTGATCGGGTAGTTCCGGATTTGCACGTCGATTCCCAGTGGTTTGAGCTCGGACGCGATTACGACCTCGGCCTGCGCGTTCTCCGCCTTGTTCGTTCCCGTGGAAATGGTAAGTTGCAACGGCTGCGAACCGCGGTGCAACAAGCCGTCCGCGCCCATCTGCCAGCCGGCGTCGCGCAGCAGCCGCACCGCGCCGTCGACGTCGTGGGGATACGGCGGCAGCGACGGCGCCGCCCACGATGCCGGGTAGATGTCGGACGCGCCGAGTCGGTTGTAGCCGTGATAGACGGTATCGTTGATGCGGCGCCAGTCCACGGCTTCCGCGATGGCGCGCCGCACCCGTACGTCCGCGAGCAGCGGCTTGGACGTGTTGAAACCCAAGTGGCGCCACGACGCGATCAACTGCTTGCGCACGACGATGCCGTCGATCGACGGCAGGCGGCCGACGTGGTTTTCGTCCACGGTCGGGTAGACGTCGATCTCGTGCGTCTGCAGCTGCGTGAACAGCGTGTTGACGTCGGGAATTATCTTCCATACGATCTCGCGCAGCTTCGGTTCCCCGCGAAAGTAGAGCGGATTCGGTACGAACGTGAGCTGGCTGCCGTGGTCCCAGGACTTGAGCAGATACGGGCCGCTCGAAACGGGCGCGCTATTGAACGGCGCCGCATTGATGTCGGGTAGCCGAGCCAGCAGGTGCGCCGGCAGCGGCGGGTACGCCGAGCCGCCCATCGCCAGCAATCCGAGCTCCGATGCGTTCGGCTGCTTTAGCTTTACGACGATCGTCGAATCGTCGGGTGCGCTCGCCGAAGCGATGTCGTCCCATCCGTACAGCGTCTTGGTGTTGTTGGCCGGGTTCTTTACGGCGTGGTAGGTGAACAACCAATCGCGTGCGGTAAGCGGAGCGCCGTCCGACCAGCGCAATCCTTTGCGTAGATGGACCGTGATCGTCTTGCCGTCTTCGCTGATGCCGCCGTTCTCGAGCGTCGGTACGGCGGTCGCGAGATCCGGAATGTAATTTCCGGCCGCGTCGTAACGCAGCAAGAACGAGAAGATGAGCCCATCGGCAATATCGGTCGCTTCGGTGTGACCGAACATGGGATTGAGACTGTCGGGTTCGGCAACTTCGCCGAGCCGCACGACGCCCGGAATCGTCCATGGATGGCGCGCGCCGCTCGCGGTTTGGTTCCCGGCGCGCGCGCAACCGGCGATGACGAGCGCGACGATCGCCGCAACGGCGCGCGCGCGCGCGGATCTCACGCCGTCACGGGATCGATGGCCGGTTGCCGTTTACGCAGCGCGGGGCGGATTTGGCCAAACAGCGTGTCCGGACCGTTGCGCACCACGTCGTCGGCCGGTAGCAGCGTTTCGGCGCGCGCTCGCTCGATCTCCGCGCGCGCGGCCGCGTCGTCGAGCCCATGCGTGCGCAGCGCGATGCCGGCGACGGTCGCGGGTTTGACGGGGGCGAGGATCGCTTCGTGCAACCGGATCAGTTCGCGATAACCCAGCGTTCGCGCGTCGAAACCTTCGAGCCGTTCGCGCACGGGGTCGCAGACGAGCAGGAGCGCGTCGGGCGCGCATCCGTACATCAGCGCGAGCGTCACCGGCGCGTAAGCGGGGTGGTTGATGGCGCCCTGGCCTTCGACGAAAATCAGGTCCGGCGAGCGTCCGGCCGCTTCACATACGAGCTGTTCGGCGGCGCCGCTGGCAAAGTCGGAAATGACGCGATCGACGGCGATACCCCAGCCCGCGATCGCGATGCCGGTCTGTCCGGTCGGGACGAACTCGGCGCGCACGTTCGCGCGTGCGGCCGCGCGTGCGAGTTCCAGCACGACCGTCATTTTGCCGACCTGACAGTCGTTGCCGACTGCCAGCAGGACGGGCGGCGTGACGCGGTAGGCCGCTCCGGTAAAGACGGGCGTCGCCGGCGGGCGGCGCAGGTCGACGATGCGAGCGCCGCTGCGTTTTGCCGCGTCCGCGAACTCGGCGTCGTCGCCCAGCATTTCGTGCAATCCGCTCACGATCTCGAGACGCGCGGCGATCGCATCGAGCACGCTGCTGCGCCATGCCGGCGGCAATGCCCCGCCGACGGGCGCCGTGCCCACCAGCAGCGCGGTCGGGCGCAACGCGAGACCTTCCCCGACCGACGCGACGATCGGCGCGTCGCACTCCAGATACGGGACGACGTCGCGAACGCTGCGGCCCGCGCATGACGGATCTACCACCGCGGCGATCTCGTCGCTGCCGTAGCGAATCACGCCGTGCGCCGTTTTCGCGTCGTCGGCAAAGTGTCCGGGCGCGAGGACGAGGTAGCGGCGTCTGGTCACGCGGGCGCCATCTCGCGGATTCCCAAACCGGGCGTTTCCGGCAGAACCAGCTTGCCGCGGTCGTAGGTAACGCCGGAGAACGGATCGCGCGCGGTCAAGAACGGACCGTCGATATCGGCCCAATCGACCAGCGGCGAAACGTGCGCGGCGGCCGTCGCGGCGACCGCGCTCTCCACCATGCATCCGAGCATCACCTTTAAGCGCATCGCGCGCGCGGTGTGAATCATCGCAAGCGCGCCGCGAATGCCGCCGCACTTGGCAAGTTTGACGTTGACGCCGTCAACGCAACCGTACAGCGGCGGCAGGTCGTGGGCCGTTAGCGAATCCTCGTCGGTTACGATCGGAATTTTCGTGCCTTCGCGGACGGCGCGCAGACCGGCCGGGGACCCGGCCGGAATCGGCTGCTCGCAAAACTCGATCTCGAAGCGCTCCAAATCGCGCAGGATCCGGATCGCCCCCGCAACGTCCCAGCCTTCGTTTGCGTCCAAACGAATCGTGCCGGGGTACCGGCCGCGAATCGCGGCAATCGTCTCGACTTGCTCGGCCGCCGTGCCCTCGCCCAGTTTGACCTTGAGAATGGGATGGTCGCCGATCTCGGCCACTTTACGCAACGTTTCGTCCGGATCGGCGATGCCGACCGTGAACGACGTCACCGGCGTCGCATCGGGGTTCAGGCCGAGCAGGGCGTAAAGCGGCTTGCCCGTTATCTTGCCGATGACGTCGTGCAGCGCTATGTCAAAGCCCGCGCGCGCCGCTGCGGGGAGCGATGCATCGAGCAGCGTTTCGAGGCGAAACGGATCGCCGGTCGCCGGACGATAGGCTGCGAACGCTTCCGCGACGCTCTCGACGGTCTCGCCGTACCGTTCGATCGGGGTCGCTTCGCCGATGCCTTCGACGTCGCCGGCACGCACGCGAATCAGGGCGGTACTGGAGACGAGTTCGACGCCGCGCGCGATGCGGAACGGATGCACCAGTGGAAGTTCGAGCGGCGTTACGGAAATCGAAAGCGACGTCATGCGCGTCGCATTCCACTTTGCAAACGCCGTTCCCCGGCGCCAGGGCCGCGCCTCGCTCGCCCGAAGTCACGGACGATGAGCGAGCCTCGCTACCGTCGCACGATCGTATGGTTCCGGCGCGACCTCCGGCTCGCGGACAACGTGGCGCTCGCGCGCGCGGCCGGCGCGACCGCAACGATCCTACCGGTTTTCGTGATCGATCCCGCATTGCTTGCGAGCGAGCGCATGGGCGCGCCGCTCGTGCAGGCGTTTTTCGGCGCGGTGGCCGCGCTGCGCGCCGATTTGCGCTCCCGGGGCAGCGAACTCGCGCTTCTGGAGGGCGATCCGGTACGAGCGCTGCCGGCGTTCGCGCGCGCCGCCGGCGCGCAAGCGGTCTTCTACAACGAAGACTACGAACCGGACGCGATCTCTCGGGACGAAGCGGTCATGCGCGCTTTGCACGAAGCCGGCGTAGCCACCCAGGCCGGCCTCGACCACGTGGTGTTCGCAGCCGAAGACGTTTCGACGTTACGGGGCGGCGCGTATCGCGTGTTTACGCCGTACAAGCGCGCGTGGCTGGAACGTTATCGTATAGCGTCTCCGCACCCGGTTCCATCCGAGAAGGCGATCGAGAGGCGACTGGTCTCGCGCTCCGATCTCCCCGAAACGCGCGCGGATCCACGCCCCGAGGAGTTCGGCTTCGTATCGCCGGCCGCACGCCCCGCCTGTTCGGAACGCGCGGCGCGCGCGCTGCTGACGCGCTTCGTCGCCGGCGGGAACGCCGCGCGTTACGCATCCGCTCGCGATTTCCCGGCTCTCGATGCCACCTCGCACCTCTCGATGCACCTGCGCGCGGGGACGATCGGCATTCGGACTTGTGTCGAAGCGGCACTCCCGTACGACGCGTTCTTGTCCGAACTGGTGTGGCGCGAGTTCTATCAGATGATTCTCAAGCGGTTTCCGTACGTCGCTGCCGGTCCGTTCGTCCAAGCCGCGGCGCGCATTCCTTGGCAAAACGAGGCGCCGGCTTTCGAAGCGTGGTGCGCCGGCGCGACCGGCTACCCGATCGTCGACGCTGCGATGCGCCAGCTCAATAGCACCGGTTGGATGCATAATCGCTTGCGCATGATCGCCGCCTCGTTTCTGACCAAGGATCTTCTGATCGATTGGCGCTGGGGCGAGCGATACTTCGAGCGTCATCTCGCCGATGCGGATTTAGCGCAAAACAACGGCGGGTGGCAATGGGCGGCGTCGACCGGAACCGACGCCGCGCCCTACTTTCGCATCTTCAATCCGGTCGTGCAAGGCAAGCGCTTCGATCCGGAAGGAGCGTTCGTCAAAGCCATGCTTCCCGCACTGGCAGCGGTTCCACCCGAATACGTCCACGCGCCCTGGACGATGCCGCCGCTTCTGCAGGCCGAATGCCGATGCCGCATCGGTTCGGATTACCCCGCGCCGATCGTGGAGCACTCCGCCGCGCGGAAACGTGCCCTCGCTGCCTATGCCCCCGTTCTTGGAAGGACCGGTGGCGCGTAAGTCAAGCTCGCGCCGAGCTTGACGTTAAGTGGTAACGTAGAGAGGCTCGACTGCGCATATCGCGTACCGTGCATAGGTCCCGAGCCGATATGTTAACTTAGGGAGCATCAGCTCCGGATACGACGGTTCAGCTTAGCCGGTAACGGCTGCCGGATCGGCGCCCGGGCCGCACCCACCTGCAGAACGCAGGTTCGAAACCTCGCTCGGCAGACGTTACGTGTGGTTGAGCATTTAAGCCAAGACCCTAGTTGCAAGCGCGATTCGCCAAGTGCGGGCCGCGTTTGTTGCATCTGCGGCGTTCATCGTTCCGGACGGCTCGTCGATCGCGAGGTAGCCGCGAAAATCGGGGAAACTCGCGAAGACGGCGTCGGTCGCGATTTCGGTTTGTTCGCCGGCGATAGTCCACAGCAGAACCGTGCGAGCGGCAAGTTCGCCGGGATCGCCGCTTGAATCGAACGCCCGCGGGTCGAGTCCGAAACGCAGCCACGCTGAGTCGGCTTCTTTGGCGACGCGTTTGCAATCATGGACGGCGGCCGCGTAGGTACCGGCTGCATTGCGGACCGCGATCGTCACGTTGACGGACTTGGCGAGCGCGGTTGCGACGTTGAGCTGCGCCAACTGGTCGATCCACGGCCCATCGCGCTCGCCGCGCAAGGGCGCGGCCAGAATCGGAGCTCCCAGCTCGAGGGCGCGGCCCAGCGCGGCGCCGGCCGCGGTCTCGTCGCCGTCGAAAAACGCGGCGTCGTAAAGCGCCGCAATGTCCAATCCAAGGTCGATCGCCATCTTCTTGACCTGCGCGAGGTAGTCGCTGTCGGTTCGCGGAAAGTGGCGCGCATCGAGAACTACGCCGTCGCATGCGACGTCGCGCGCGCACAGATCGAGGAACTCGAGTTGCGTTAAGTCGCCGCGCTCGAATTGGCGATGGAAAGCACCGCTCGCGCAGGCCAGTTTCATCGGCGTCCGACGTTCGACCGCCTCGGGGAGAGCCCTCTGCAGTGAAAATCGCCCTCGGTGCCGATCATGCCGGCTTCGGCTACAAAGACCGCATCGCCCAAATCCTGCGCGACCGCGGGCACGAAATCGTCGACTTCGGAACGCACGACGATACGCCGGTGGACTATCCGCAATACGGATACGCCGTCGGCGAGGCGGTTGCGAGCGGAGAGGCCGACCGCGGCATCGTGGTGTGCGGCTCCTCGCTGGGGATCGCGATGGCGGCCAACAAAGTGCCGGGCATTCGCTGCGCGCCGGTCTTCGAGCCCTACATGACCGAGCTGGCGCGTCGTCACAACGATGCGAACGTGCTTGCGCTCTCCGAACGCTTGACGGGCTGGGAAATGATCGAACGGCTCGTGGACGTCTTCTTCGAGACGCCGTTCGACGGCGGCAGGCACGCGCATCGCACCGAGCAACTCTTCGATTTCGACGACGCGCAACGCGCCCGAACGCTCAAGGACATCGAGGCCGGAGCGGTCACCGACGCGCAGACGCCGAAGGACCTTCTTTAATATGGATATGCTCTCGCGGAGCCACATCGAAACCAACGATCCTGGGGTCTTCGCGGCGATCGCGGGCGAGGAACGCCGCCAAAAGGAAAACCTCGAGCTCATTGCGTCTGAGAACTACGCCAGCCGCGCCGTACGCGAAGCGATGGCCTGCGTCATGACCAACAAGTACGCCGAAGGTTACCCGGGGCGCCGCTATTACGGCGGCTGCGAGTGGGTGGACGTCGTCGAAACGCTCGCCATCGACCGGCTAAAGCGCTTGTTCGGGGCCGAGCACGCCAACGTGCAGCCGCACGCAGGCGCGCAGGCCAACATGGCCGTCTTCATGGCGCACCTGCAGCCGGGCGATACGGTGTTAGGCATGTCGCTCGCACACGGCGGTCATCTCACTCACGGAACCAAAGTGAGTTTCTCCGGGAAGCTGTACAACGCGCTGGCGTACGGCGTTCGCAAAGACACCGAACTGATCGATTTCGACGAAGTGCGCGCGCTCGCGCGGGAGCACAAGCCGAAGATGATCGTGGCGGGTGCGAGCGCGTATCCGCGCACGATGGAGTACGCCCCGTTCCGCGAGATCGCCGACGAAGTCGGCGCGACGCTGATGGTGGACATGGCGCACATCGCCGGGTTGGTCGCGACCGGTCTGCATCCGTCGCCCGTCCCACTGGCCGACTTCGTCACCTCGACGACGCATAAGACCTTGCGCGGACCGCGCGGCGGGCTGATCCTCTGCACCCAGAAATGGGCCCAGCCGATCGACAAGAGCGTCTTCCCCGGCATTCAGGGTGGTCCGTTCATGCACGTCATCGCCGCCAAGGCAGTTGCGTTCGGCGAAGCGCTGGCGCCCAGCTTTACCGCTTATCAAACCGAGGTCGTGGCCAACGCCAAGGCGATGGCCGAGGAGTTCTCGCGCGCCGGGCTGCGGCTGGTCGGCGGCGGAACCGACACGCATCTCCTGCTGGTCGACGTGAGCGTCAAGGGGCTCACCGGCAAAGCGGTCGAGGCGTATCTCGACGAGATCGGCATCACCGTCAACAAGAACGCGATTCCGTTCGACACGCAAAAACCCATGGTTGCTAGCGGAATTCGGATCGGAACTCCCGCGCTGACCAGTCGCGGGTTCGGGCGCGACGATTGCCGCGAGGTCGCCAAGATCATGTGCGACGCGCTCGAAGACATCGCGGCGCGAGAGAAGATCGAAACGCTTCGCGAACGGGTTCGCGAAATGACCACCCGATTCGACGTGCCCTAAAAAAGGAGCTGCGGATGTCGCCTCGTCTCGGTTTACTGGTGGCCTTTCTGGCCGCCGCATCGGTCGCGTGCTCGAGCGGCGGTGGCGCGATTCCGTCCGGTCCGGCCGCGTCGTCGCAATCGGCGGCGCGTTCGGGCGTACCGGCAGTTCCGGCAACGCCGCTCGTCGTAGGACCCGGCCGCAAGTATACGACGGTCGCCGCTGCGGTGGCCGCGTCGCATGACGGGGACACCATCGACGTCGTTTCTGGCACGTACACCAACGACTTCTCTACGATACAGCATCGCATTACGATTGACGGTGTCGGCGGCATGGTGAAGATGGTTGCGACCGTTCCGCCGCCCAATCTCAAGGGGATCCTCGTCGTCGAGAACGGCCTCACGATTCGAAACTTCGAGTTTTCGGGCGCCGCGATTCCGGCCGCCGACGGCAACAACGGCGCGGGCATCCGCGCCGAAGGCGGCAACCTCATCGTCCAGTTCTGTTATTTCCACGACAACCAAGACGGAATACTCGCGCCGGAAAATCTAACGCCGTCAACGAGCAGCATCCTGATCGATCGGTCGGAGTTCTCGCACAACGGAGCGGGCGACGGCTATTCGCACAACCTCTACATCGGGCCGATCAAACAGTTCTCGTTCTGGTTCAGCACTTCGCACGACGCGGTCGTCGGGCACGAGCTGAAGACCCGCGCGCAAACGAATTATATCGAAGAGAGCCGCTTCTGGGACGGAACTTCCGGCGACGCGAGCTACGAGATCGACGTCCCCAACGCCGGCGCCGCCGTGATCCAGTACGACGCGATCGAGAAAGGTCCGCACGCGCAGAATCCGGCGGCGATCCACTACGGCGGAGAAACGCAGTATCACTGGGCGGTCAACAGCCTGACGATCGGCTCGAATACGATCGTCAACAACTTTGGTTCGAACGCGACCGCGGTCTTGAATCAGTCGGCCGCCAACGGGCTGTCGGTGACGGCCCAGCTGAGCCTCAACAAGATCTACGGTTTCGGTCCGAACGGCATCGTCTCGGGCCTCGGCGACGTGCTCTCGAACAACGTCATCTACCCGAGTGCGTCGACGGCACCGCCGATAAACACGACGGCTCCGTGGGCCATCGCTCCGGTTCTGCCGGTCCCGTCCGGGCCTTAGAAGCAAGAGCACGCGCTGCGCGGTCCGTCCCTGCTCCTGTTGTGCGACATCGCCGGCGCGGAAGGCGGCTCGGAGGCTTTTTTAAACCGCGCGATTCCCGCGCTGGTGAAGACCGGCTTGGCCGTGAGCGTCTTAGCTCGCACCGTCCGTTCCGGCAACTACTTTGCCGACGTCCCGATCCGCGAAGTTGCGTGGGGTACCGAAGACGAGCCCGCGTCCGAGGTCGCGGCGCGCGACGTCCGCGACGCAATCGCGAGGGGCGCCCCCGACGTCGTCATGACGTCGAACGTGTTCGATACGTTGGTCTTGCGAGAGGTGCGTCGAGCCGAACGCTTCGTCGTGCGGCTGCACGACCACCGCGCAACGTGTCCGAACGGCGACCGGCTGTTCAAGCAATTTGCGGCCCCGTGCGATCTGCCGATGGGAACCGCGTGCGCGGTCAATTCGCTGCTTCGCGGCTGCGTCTGCGGGCCGCGCCCCGAAACCCTTCGCCGCGTTCGCGCCCGCGAAGACACGTGGGAGGCGTTGCGCGCCGCCGATGCCATCGTGGTTTCGTCGCACTACATGGCCGGGCTTTGCGCCACGAACGGAGCCGCGCCGGCGCGGACGTTCGTGGTTCCACCGCCGGTAGATCCCGGTGCCTTCGTCGCGGTTCCGGCTCCGGCGCCGCCGCGGCCGCGTCTTCTGTTTGCCGGGCGCATCGTTCCGCAGAAGGGCCTTCGCTCGCTCGTGCGCGCGACGGCGCTGGTTCCCGAACGCCTGCGCCCGGCGGTGCGCGTAGCCGGCGCGCCCACCGCCGAGGCTCGATGCTGCTCGCGCGATCGCGGACCGATCGGGGGTGCGTCTCGAACACCTCGGATGGCTCGATCAGAAGGGACTCTGGCAGGCGATGGACGACGTGCATGCGATGGCCGTCCCGTCTTTGTGGCCCGAGCCGTTCGGTCTGGTTGGGATCGAAGCGCAAGCGCGCGGCCGCCCGTCCGTCGGCTATGCGGTCGGCGGCATTCCGGAGTGGATGGGGGACGCGGGCCGCAGCGTTCCGGTGCGAAATGCCGGAGCGCTGGCGGAGGCCATCGTCGAGGTCACCGCAGAATCTACGTGGCCGTCGCTCAGTGAGGCGGCTATTCGCAGGGCGGCGTCGTTTCGCCCGGACGACTATGCAAGGAAGCTGAAGGGAGATTCTATGCGCATCCTCGTGATCGGGGGAGACGGCTACTGCGGTTGGGCGGCCGCTCTCGACTTGTCGGCGCGCGGCCACGAGGTCACGATTCTCGACAATCTGGTCCGGCGCAGGTGGGACCGCGACTTGGGGGTTTCGTCGCTGACGCCGATCCGGTCGATCGGCGAACGCCTCCGCGCGTGGAAATCGCTGACCGGTAAGACGATCGATTTCGTCAAAGCGGACGCGACCAAGTATCCGGCTTTGGTCGAGGCGTTCCGTAGCGCACGCCCGGAGTCCATCGTCAATTTCGGGCAACAGCGCAGCGCGCCGTTTTCGATGATCGACCGCGACCACGCCGCGCTCACGATGGTGAACAACACCCTGTGCAACCTCAACGTGCTTTGGGCGATGCGCGAGCACGCTCCCGAGGCCCATCTCGTCAAGCTCGGCACGATGGGGGAATACGGCACGCCCAATATCGAGATCGAAGAAGGCTTCATCACGATCGAGCACAAGGGCCGCCGCGATACGCTGCCGTTCCCTAAGCAGCCCGGATCGTTCTATCACCTCACGAAGGTCAGCGACAGCGACCAACTCTTTTTCACCTGTCGCATCTGGGGACTGCGCGCGACCGACCTAAACCAGGGGGTCGTCTACGGTCTCGACACCGAGGAGACCACGCTTGCGCCGGCCCTAATCAACCGGTTCGATTACGACGGCGTGTACGGAACCGCGCTCAATCGCTTTTGCGTCGAGGCCGCTCTAGGCCATCCGCTGACCGTTTACGGGCGCGGCGGCCAGACGCGCGGGTTCATCAACATTATCGATACCGTCCGCTGCGTCCGCCTCGCGGTCGAATCGCCGGCCGACGCCGGGCAATTCCGCGTTTTCAACCAATTCACGGAGACGTTCAGCGTGCTTTCGCTCGCGCATGCCGTCGTTCGCGTCGGAACGGCCCTGGGGCTTCCGGTCGAGCTGCAGCACGTCGAAAATCCGCGCGTCGAAAAGGAAGTGCACTACTACAGCTCGGTTAACAACCATCTGCTGGCGCTCGGACTCGAACCGACGCTGCTCGACGACGGAGCGATCGAAGCGATGATCCATACGGCGCAGCGTTTCGCAAAGCGCGTGGACGCGAGCCAGATTCCCGCCACGGTGCATTGGGCCGACGGCACCGCTCCCCGTCAGCCCGTTATCCCGGCGACGGCAGTGCGGCGCTCGTAGCGCTCGGCCTCATGTCCCAACCGGCGCTGCGCGTCATCGATCATCCGGCCGTTGCCGACCGGTTGGCGCGTTTGCGCGACAAGCACACGGCCGTCCCCGTCTTCCGCGCGCTGGTCGAGGAGATCGGCGCGTTTCTTGCTTACGAGGCGACGCGCGAACTTCCGGTCCGCGCAGAACGCGTCGAGACGCCGCTCGAACCGGCAATCGCATACCGCTTCGCCAACCGGCCGGTGGTCGCGCCGATATTGCGCGCGGGGTTAGGCCTGCTGCCCGGTTTTCTGCGGGTCTGCGACGACCCGATCGTCGCACATTTAGGGTTTTATCGCGATCCGGCAACGCTGCAACCGGTCCCGTACTATGCCAACGTTCCGCCGGATCTCTCCCAGCATCCAACGTTCGTGCTCGATCCGATGCTCGCGACCGGCAATTCCGCGGTCGCCGCGCTCGACGTCCTTACCGCTTGCGGAGCGCGCGATCTCACGTTCGCGTGCGCGATCGCATCGCCCGAAGGCGTTCGCAGGCTGCACGCGGCTCACCCGGACGTTCGCGTGTTCGCCTGCGCGCTCGACGACCGGTTGAACGAGCGAGGGTACATTTTGCCCGGGTTGGGCGACGCGGGCGATCGCATGTTCGGCAGCCTCTCGTCGGTGCCCATCGCCGTCACCGTGAGGGACTAAGAACGCATGCGCCCCTCATGGGACGACTATTTCATGGAGATCGCGCGAACCGTGGCGACGCGGGCGACCTGTCCGCGCGCCGCGGTCGGATGCGTGCTGGTGCGAGAGCACCGGATTCTTACGACCGGCTATAACGGCGCTCCGCGCGGCGTCTCGCATTGCACGGAGATCGGCTGCACGATCGTGGACGGGCATTGCGTCCGCGCGACGCATGCCGAGGCAAACGCGATCGTGCAGGGCGCTTTACACGGCGTGGGCCTGTCCGGTGCGACCGCCTATTGCACGCACCAGCCGTGCATCAATTGCTCCAAGCTGCTCATCAGTGCCGGCGTCGTGAAGATCGTGTTCGAACAGGCGTATCCGGACGCGGTCGCGAGCGACCTACTCGCGGAAGCCGGGGTCGCGCTCGCGCAGGTCCCGCAAAGCGCGGTGCGCAGCGCGTGAATCCGACGTGGACCGCCGTCGCGATCTATCTGGGCGCGTTTCTGATCGCGGCGATCGTAACGACGCTTGCGACTCCGCTCGTGATCCGGCTGGCGACGCATCTTGGCGTGATCGACACGATCGACGAGGAGCGCCGCATCCACACCATCCCGACACCGCGAATCGGCGGCCTGGCAGTGTTCTTCGGTTTTAGCGTCGCCCTGTTTGTGGTGCTCGGCATCGCGCTCTCCTCGCCCCAAGCGCTGTTTCCGTCGATCGCCCATTTTTCGGTCACGCGCCAACTCGACGCGATGACCGACCAGTTCGATGCGGTACACGGCGTGGTCGGCCTTCTATTCGGCGGCATGCTGATTCTCGGCGTCGGCGTGTGGGACGACGTCATGGGGATGCAGCCGCGCAACAAATTTTTCGCACAGATCGTGGTCGCGCTGGCCTCGATGCTCTACGGCTTCATCATTCCGGGAATCAACAATCCGTTCGACCACAATCCGGGGACGAACTGGATCGACTTTCCCCTGTGGCTGGGCGTTCCACTCACGTTGCTGTGGTACGTCGGCATGATGAACGCGATCAATTTCATCGACGGCCTCGACGGTTTGCTGGCGGGCGTGGCGTCCATCTCGAGCCTGTTCTTGTTCCTGATCGCGGTGACGCACGGCAATCCGGTCGTCGCGCTGGTCGTGATCTCGCTGGCCGGCGCCACGCTGGGATTCCTTCGTTACAATTTCGATCCCGCAAAGATCTTTTTAGGCGACGCAGGCTCGCTGTTCATCGGCTACGTCTTCGCGACGGTATCGATCTTGGGCGCCAGCAAGACGGCGATCGCGATGAGCGTCGTCATCCCGCTGGTCGTGCTCGCGTTGCCGGTGCTCGACACGCTGGCGGTTATCGTTCGGCGCGCCCTGTCCGGGAAGCGCATCTCGGAGGCCGATCGCGGCCATTTCCACCATCAATTGATTTTTCGCTTCGGACTCAACGTCAGGCAGGCGGTCTTTTTGATTTACGCAGTATGTTTGGTTTTGGGTGTGGTCGCGCTCGCATTCTCGGGCGTGTTCACGCACGTGTTTCGTCATGCGATCTGACGGGTCGGCCGAAAGGCCGCTGCGCGTCATGACGGTGTTCGGCACGCGCCCAGACACGATCAAGATGGCGCCGGTCGTCCGCGCGCTCGAAACGGACGTGGGCATCGATCCGCTCGTATGCGTGACGGCCCAGCACCGTCAAATGCTCGACGACCTGCTCGAACTGTTCTCGATCCGCCCCGATTACGATCTCGACGTCATGACCGTCAACCAGACCCTCACGCAAATCACCACCCGCGTGCTGGAGGGAATGGAGCGGACGCTCGTCGCCGCGCGGCCCGATGTCGTGCTCGTCCACGGAGACACGACGACCAGCACGGCGGCCGCGCTGGCTTCGTTTTATCGGGGGATTCCGGTCGGCCACGTCGAGGCGGGGCTGCGCACCGGCGATCCGTTCATGCCGTTTCCGGAAGAGATGAACCGGCGCTTGACCGGAACGATTTCGTCGTATCATTTTTCGCCTACGCCGCTGGCCAAGGAACACTTGCTGATCGAGAACGTGCCGGAAGAGAACATCGTCGTTGCAGGCAACACCGTCATCGACGCGTTCGCAACGACGGCGGCACGAACCGATCTACCCGTGCCGCCGGGATGGGAGCGGCTGGATCCTTCGCGTCCGATCGTGGTCGTTACGGCGCACCGGCGCGAAAACCACGAACACATGCGCGGAATGTGCGAAGCGATGCGCGACATAGCCGAGCTGCCGTCGCGGCCGCAGATCTATTGGCCGGTTCATCCGTCGCCGCAAGTGCGGCCCGTCGCGTTCGAAATACTGGGCAACGTGGACGGCGTCGTGCTGGTCGAGCCGATCGACTACGCGCAGATGGTTGCCGCGGTCAAGGAGACGACGTTCGTCCTCACCGACTCCGGCGGATTGCAAGAGGAGGCGCCGTGCTTGGGCAAGCCGGTGCTCGTCATGCGCGACGAAACGGAACGGCCCGAAGGCCTCGACGCCGGAACGCTCGCCCTGGTCGGGCACGAGCGCGCCAAGATCGTCGAAGTCGCCTCGCGGCTGCTGTCGGTCCCCGAAGAATACGCTCGCATGGCCCGGGCGGCGAATCCGTACGGCGACGGCAGGGCGAGCGAGCGGATAGTCGCGTGGCTGCTTGCCCGGTTTCGCGGCGGACGATATCCCGAGCCCTTCGAACCGGCCATCCGCGTGTGAAGGCGATCGCGCCGGTAATAGCGGCCGGAGGGACCTTCACGGCCTGCGTCCTGGGCGGCCTGATGCTGGGGACGATTGCCGGCCAGAGGACCGGCGCGACGTTCTGGGTTCCGGCCGGTTTGGCCCTGGGAATGGCGGCCGGCGCCTATGCGGCCGTCCGGCTACTTATGCGCTCGCTGTAAGGCCGGCGATGCAGGAGGATGACCCCCCTCGCCGTACCTACAGCGACGCCGAATCGGCTGCCGGCCTAGCGGCGTACTATGCGCTCAAACGGTCGGTCGCGGTTCGGTCCCTCCTCATCGTCGCGATCTTGGGCTTGGCGGCCCTAAAGTGGGTTACGTACCCCGCACTGGCGCTGATGACGGGTGGCCTGTGCGGCGTCCTCAACGCGTTGGCGACGATGCGCGGCGGAGAGCGCCTCGTGAACACCGGCGGCGTAGGCCTTTTCGTCTTTAGTAGTTTCCTTCGCATAGGGGTGTTCGGTATAGTCCCGGTGGCGTTCGCCGCCGTCGGCCCCTGGTGGTCGATGGCGTGCTACTTCGCCGGCTTTTTTCTTCCACTGGCTTTGTACGCGATCAGCGTAGGCGCGTCCGAACGGAATTGATGTAGTGCACGAACAGCTCGGGGAGCACGTACTGTGGCACCTGCCGGTGCTTGGTTCCGTGCACGCCGACACGATCGTCACGACGTGGATCGTCATGGTCGATTGCGCTTGGCCCTTTTTGCGTGGATTGGCGCGACGTACCGCTCGTCCTACGTCTCCAAGCGCCAGACTGTCGTCGAAGGCGTCATCAACTACATTGCGGACCTATCCGCCAGCACGCTCGGCAAAAAGGGCGAACCCTTCATCCCTTTCTTCATCGCACTTTTTGTCTTCATCTTTCTTGCTCAACCAATTTGGGATTCTTCCATTTAAGGCGATCGGGTTGCCGTTCGGTGGCTCGCCAACCGGCGACCTGAACACGACTCTTCCGCTGGCCCTCGTCGTCTTTTTCATGTCCGTCGTGATGCGGTTTCCGAACGACAGGGTTTCCAGTACGTGCCTAACACGTTATCTTCACGCCATTCTGGTGGCTATTCATTATCAATTTCTTAGAGCAGATTATTCGCGCCCGTAACGCTGGCGGCCCGTCTATTTTTTAATATCTTCGTCGGCGAGCTGCTGTTCATCAATCGTTGCGTCGATCATCGAGGCGCATGTCGTCATGGGCCCCTTTAATCTCTCGCTAGCCGTCACCATCGTCCCGTTCTTTATTCAATTCTTTCAACCTCTTCGTCGGAACGGTTCAAGCCTTCGTCTTCACGCTGTTGGCGATCGTCTATCTCTCGCTAGCGATCGCGGACGACCACTAGCATTCTATAGGAAAGGTACGCTCTTGAGTTCTGAAGCGTTGGTTGCAGCCTTCACCCTGCTCTCGTTTGGCATCATCGTCGCGGCGGTTGCGTTCGGCTCGGCAATCGGCGACGGCATCGTCGCCAGCAAAGCTGTCGAAGCGATCGCGCGCCAGCCTGAGGCGCGACCGAATATATTTACGTTCCTCTTCCTGGGCGTCGGCGTCCTGGAAGCATTTCCGATCATCGGGCTGGGCTAGCATTCTACATGCTGCTCGTCGTGGCCGGCGTTCCCGAACGGTCTGCTCGCGCACTTCGCGGGACACTAAGCACTAGGGCGCTCAAATGTTTCTCATACCCGACGGGACGGCCTCGATCCAACTGCTCAATTTCGCGATTTTTTCGCGGTGTTGAACGTGTGTTGTTGCGCCCCGTCGGCTCGCGCGATTCGCAAGCGGCGCGACGTACATCAACGGCTTGGCGTCCGACTACGGATCCTACCAAATGCAGGCGGCCGAGCTGCGAAAACAGCCGAGAGCGTTCGCGCGCGGCGCTCGCCGCGAAGCGGAACAGATGATCGCGAAAGCCGCGGGCCGACGCGTCGAACCGCGCGCGCCGAGCCTTTCGGGCGACTATGCGAAGCGGAGCGCAGGCCGTCGTCGAGGAGGCCCAGCACGAGCGCGGCAATCGAGCTCGAACGAGCGCGCGACCGACCAAGAGCGCCTCGTGCGCTCGCTCGCCGACGAAATGCTCGCGCGCACGTTGCCGGAGATGCATACGTGAACTACGATCTTATCGCGATGTGGAGCCAGGTCATCTCGTCGATCGTCTTTCTGGTCGTGCTCGTTTGGCTGTGGATCCGGTTCGTGCAGCCTGCCGTGATCGCCGCGCAGGAAGCCAACAACAAGGCCGTCGCCGAGGGCGAGCGGCATCGCGACGAAGCGAAGGCCGCGCTCGACGAACTGCGCACGGCCGTCGCCGACGCGGAGCGTGACGCAGAGCTTATCCGCAAGCGCGGCGAGGACGCCGGCAAGCGCGAGTTCGAAGCCACCGTGGCGGACGCCAACGAATCCGGCGAGCGCATCTTGCGCAACGCTCGCGGCGAGCTCGAGCGCGCTCTGGTCGCCGCACGCGAACAGCTGCGTCAAGATCTGGCCGGCAAGGCCTTCGTGGTGGCTCGCGCCGATGCCGAGCGCGGCATGGACCGCGCGGTCAACGAGCGGTTGATGGACGAATTCGTGACGTCCCTGGAGGCCGACCGTGGCTAACGAAAAGCTGGCCCGGCGCTACGCTGTCGCCATCTTCTCGCTTGCGTCGGAACGGGACGCCGTCGAGCGCGTCGGACGAGACCTGCGGGCAATCGCCGACGGCATCGCAGGGAACGAACCCACGAAGCGTTTCTTCGTGTCGCCGGTCGTCGCTCGCGAAGACAAGGAGCGCGTAGCAGTCGCTACGTTCAAGGAACGCGTGGACCCGATCGCGCTGCACGCTTTGCTGTTGGTCGTGCGCAAACGCCGCGAGCGGACTTTCGGCGAGATCGTTACCGAGTACGCCAAGCTCGAGCAGCGTGCCCGCGGAACCGAGCCGCTGCTGGTTACGACGGCCGAGAAACTGGGCGCCGAGGACTTACGGGCGCTCGTCGGCCGCTTGGAACGGCTCTATGGGCGGCGCTTCGAAGTGACGCACGAAGTGGATCCGGCGGCGATCGGCGGCGTTCGGGTAACGCTGGGCGACAAACGGTTTGACGGCACGGTCGCCGGCCGTCTCGAGGAGCTCTCGCGAACGCTGTTCGCCAGCAATTAGAAAGTCTAGGAAAGTAAATAGGATGATTAACGCAGACGAAATTGCCGGAATTCTCAAACAACAGATCGCGAACTTCGAGACCGAAGTTCGCGAGGACGAAGTCGGCACCGTCATCGAGGTCGGAGCCAACCTGGCGCGCGTCTACGGATTGCGCGGCGTGCGCGCCTCGGAGCTGGTCGAGTTCCCAAACGGTATGCAAGGCGTTGCGCTCAACCTCGAAGAGGACAACGTCGGCGTGGTCATCATGGGCCCCGACTCGGGCATCAAAGAAGGCGATCAGGTCCGGCGCACCGGCCGCATCGCGTCGGTTCCGGTCGGCGAGGCGCTCCTGGGCCGCGTCGTCAATCCGCTCGGCGAGCCGGTCGACGGCAAAGGGCCGATCGAGAGCAAGCGCTTCCGCACGATCGAGAACGTCGCGCCCTCGGTCGTGCAGCGCCAGCCCGTCAAGCAACCGCTCCAGACCGGCGTGCGCGCCATCGACGCGCTCATCCCGATCGGTAAAGGCCAGCGCGAGCTGATCATCGGCGACCGTTCGACGGGTAAGACGGCGATCGCGGTCGATACGATCATCAATCAAAAAGGCCGTAACGTTTTCTGCATTTACGTTGCCATCGGCCAGAAAAACTCGACGATCGCCGCCCTCGCGCAGACGCTCGAGGAGAAGGGCGCCATGGAGTACACGACGATCGTCACCGTCGGTCCGTCCGAAGCCGCCGCGCTTCGCTGGATCGCGCCGTTCGCCGGCTGCTCGATGGGCGAAGAGCTCATGTATTCCGGTAAAGACGTCCTCATAATTTACGACGATCTCACCAAGCACGCACAGTCGTATCGCGAGATGTCGCTGTTACTGCGCCGTCCGCCCGGCCGCGAAGCCTATCCCGGCGACGTGTTCTTCCTGCACTCGCGCCTGCTCGAGCGGGCCGCGAAGCTTTCCGACGCGCTGGGCGGCGGGTCGATGACGGCATTGCCGATCATCGAGACGCAGGCGGGCGACTTTGCCGCCTACATTCCTACCAACGTGATCTCGATCACCGACGGCCAGATCTACCTCACGCCGGATTTGTTCTTCCAGGGCATCCGGCCGGCCGTCGACGTCGGTCTCTCCGTTTCGCGCGTCGGCGGTTCCGCGCAGACCAAAGCGATGAAATCGGTGGCCGGTCAGCTCAAGCTGGAACTCGCGCAGTACCGCGACCTCGCGGCGTTCGCAAAGCTCTCGAGCGACTTAGACAAGTCCACGCAAATGCAACTCATGCGCGGCGAAAAGATGACCGAGCTGCTCAAGCAGCCGCAGTACCAGCCGATGCCGATGGAGGACCAGGTCGCGATCATATTCGGCGCCACCAAGGGCTTCGTCAACGAAGTTCCGACGTCGCGGTTACAGGAATGGGCGCGCCGTCTAACCGGCTTCCTACACGAGAAGCACCCGGACGTCCCCGAATCGATCGCGCAGAGCGGTCAGCTCTCGGACGAGACTAAGAAGAAGCTCGAAGACGCCATCTTGGAGTTCAACAAAGGCTTCTAATGGCGACCGTAAAGGATCTTCGCGAGCGGATACGTTCGTTGAAGAACACGCAGCAGATTACGAAGGCGATGAAGCAAGTCGCGGCCGCCAAAATCCGGCGCGCCGAGATCGCGCAGAAACAGGCGCGCCCGTACGCCGAAACGCTCTCGGAGATGCTGCGCGATCTGATCGCCGCGGTCGGGTCGGTCGATCATCCCTTCGTTAAGCCCGGCACGCAGGGCGCCCCCTCCGGCGTGATCGTGATGACGGCGGACAAGGGTCTGGCCGGTGCGTTCAACTCCAACGTGACGCGCGCCGCAGAAGTTTACGCCCGCGGTACCGCCGGCGTGACGTACTACGCCGTCGGGAACAAAGCGCGCAACTTCGTGCGGCGGCTGGGCGTGGGCGAATTCGCCGCGTGGCCGCTGAGCGCGCGGCCGAAGATCGAGATCGCTCGCGAACTCGCCGAAGCGGTCACCGCCGATTTTACCGCCGGCAAGATTAGCGACGTCGTGCTGGTCTCGTCGCGCATGGTTTCGATGATGCAGCAGCGCCCGGAGACCCGTACGCTCGTTCCCATCACGACCGGCGATTTGGCCGGCGGTGAGGAGCCTGCCCACGGCGGCCCGCGGGGGGCGGTCGAGTTTTCGCCGTCGCCCGAATTCGTTCTCTCGCAGCTGCTTCCAAAATATCTGGAATTCACGCTCTTCTCGGCTATGCTCGAAACCGACGCATCGTTCTTCGCCGCCCAATTGCTGGCGATGAACAACGCGACGGAAAACGCCGGCAAGTTGATCGACGAGCTCACGATCAAGATGAACAACGCACGCCAGGCCGCGATCACGAAGGAACTTCTCGAAGTCGTGAGCGGCGCGGAAGCGCTCGCGGGCTAATGACAATGCACGGATACTCGGAAACGGAAAAGGGTTTACATCATGGCTAACGCTACCGGTAAGGTCGTCCAGGTGCTCGGAAACGTGGTGGACGTCGAGTTTTCGGAAGACACGCTTCCGAACCTCAACGACGCGCTGACGCTCCGCGTCAACGAAGACAACGCGTCTAAGAACGGAGCTGCGGCGGCGCAAGGTTCGGGGAACGTGGACTTAGGCGGGTCGGCGATGCGGGCGCGCGATCTCGTTCTCGAAGTGCAGGACGATCTTGGCAACAACCAGGTTCGCTGTCTGGCCATGGGTTCGACCGACGGACTGATGCGCGGTGCGGCGGTCACCTCGACGGGCGGTCCGATTACCGTTCCGGTCGGCGAAGCGACGCTCGGGCGCATCTTCAACGTTCTGGGCGAAGCGATCGACTCCGACGAACCCGTCAACGCAGCGGCGCGCTGGCCGATCCATCGCCCTTCTCCCGAATTCAAGGCACAGGACCCGACGCCCAAACTCTTCGAGACCGGCATTAAAGTCGTCGATTTAATGGCGCCGTACACGCGCGGCGGTAAAGTCGGCCTGTTCGGAGGCGCCGGCGTCGGCAAGACGGTTCTGATTCAGGAGCTGATTCGCAATATCGCGAGCGTCCACAAAGGCTTCTCGGTCTTTACCGGCGTCGGCGAGCGCACCCGCGAAGGCAACGACCTGTGGCTCGAAATGAAAGAGTCGGGCGTCCTCGCGCAGACGACGCTGGTCTTCGGACAAATGGACGAGCCACCGGGCGTTCGTTTCCGAATCGCCCAAACCGGCGTCACGATGGCCGAGTACTTCCGCGACGAGCTGGGCGCCGACGTGCTGCTCTTCATGGACAACATTTTCCGTTACTTGCAAGCCGGATCGGAGGTCTCGGCGCTGATGGGCCGCATGCCGTCGGCCGTCGGATACCAACCGACGCTGTCGACGGATATGGGCGCGCTCGAAGAGCGCATCACGTCGACGCACAAGGGCTCGATCACGTCGGTGCAAGCCGTCTACGTCCCGGCCGACGACTACACCGATCCCGCCGTCGCGGTGACGTTCGCGCATTTGGATGCCACCACGGCACTGTCTCGTCCGATCTCGGAACTGGGTATCTACCCGGCCGTGGATCCGCTCGCGTCTACGTCGCGCATCCTCGATCCGCAGATCGTCGGCGAAGAGCACTACCGGGTAGCGCGCGGCGTGCAGGAAACGTTGCAGCGCTATAAGGATCTGCAAGACATCATCGCGATTCTCGGGGTCGAAGAGCTTTCGGAAGACGACAAGATCGTCGTCGGCCGGGCGCGACGCATCCAGCGCATGTTCTCACAGCCGTTCTTCGTTGCCGAGCAGTTCACGGGAACGCCCGGCAAATACGTCAAGCTCTCCGACACGATCGCATCGTTCAAAGAGATCCTCGACGGCAAAGTCGACAACTTACCGGAGCAGGCGTTCTTCTACAAAGGCGGCATCGACGAAGTTAAAGCCGCCGCGGAGAAGTTGGGGGCGACGGCCTAGCGCCGCGGATCTTTTTTCCGAACTCGTCGTCGCGCTTCGGTCACGTACCATAGTACGCTTCCTCAGCGCTCCTCGATTTCGCAAAAAATCTCTCGCGGGGCCGCAGGCAGGGAGTTTATGGGAAATTCGATTCCGTTTAAGTTGATTACGCCGACGTCGGTTGCTTTTGAGGGGCGGGCGGAGCTCGTTATCGTCGTGACCACCGAAGGGGAAGAGGGCATCCTGCCCCAGCACGCCCCATTTTTGGCCGCGCTCAAACCGGGTTTGCTTCGAGCCAACGTCACGACCGGCGAGGAATCCACGTCGCGATTGGAACTTGCGACCGGAGCCGGTTTCGTTCAGGCGCTACCCGATCGCGTCTCGGTGCTGGTGGACGAGGCGTATCGCTTCGAGGACGTTCACGTTGCGAAGACCCGCGAGGACCTCGCCGCTGCGCTGGAACGGCAAAAAGAGGCCGGCAGCGATCCGGCTGCGTTCGCCCGCGAGCAGGCCGTCATCGATTTTGCAAACGCGAAACTGCGCCTGGCCGGTCAACCCTAGCGCGCCCAAGCCTCTCCCGGTTTTGCGGCGGGGCGTTCCCTCTCTGTTCGCGAATCGTCCGCTACGGAAAACGTAATGATGCTCGATCGCTTAGAGACCACTTTGCGCGTCCGCGGCGGCGCGCGACTCGAAGGCTCCGTCGCAACGCACGGCGCGAAGAATGCTGCTTTGCCGATCATGGCCGCTTCGCTGCTGGCCAAAGGTAAAGTGACGCTGCATCGCGTGCCACGCATCACCGACGTGTCGGTCATGTGGTCGCTTCTCGAGGCACTCGGCGCGCGCGTGCGTTACGAAGGCGACAACACCGTAACCATCGATTCCAGCAACGTCGCGACGGCACGCGCACCGTACACGCTGGTGCGAAAGCTCAACGCCTCGTTCGACATCGTCGGTCCTCTTCTCGGGCGGTTCGGACTGGCCGAGGTTCCGCTTCCCGGCGGCTGCATTTTGGGCACGCGCGCCACCGACATGCACGAGCAAGCCTTCGTCGCGCTCGGCTGCGAAGTTCGCAACGCACACGGCTATCTCATCGCCGAGTCCAAGCACAAGCGCTTGCAAGGGGCGAGCATCGATTTCCGGATGCCCAGCGTCGGCGCGACCAAGAACGCGCTGCTTGCGAGCGTCGTTGCCGACGGTACGACGACGCTGCACAACGTTGCGATGGAACCCGAAGTTACCGACCTTGCCAACTTTCTGGTTGCGATGGGAGCGAAGATCGCCGGGGTTGGAAACGACACGATGACGATCGAAGGCGTGGACGAGCTGCGCGGAGTCGAATACGAGATCATTCCCGATCGTATCGTCGCCGGAACGATTTTGCTTGCCGGCGCGGTGACGCGCGGCGACGTGACGGTGACGCAGTGCAATCCCGAGCATTTGCGGGTGATGCTCGAGAAGCTCGAGGAATGCGGCGTCGAGACGACGACCGGCGCCGATTGGGCGCGCGTCCGAGCCGGCAGCATCAAAGGGGGAACCGAGATTCTCACGGCGCCGTATCCCGGTTTCCCGACCGATTTACAGCCTCCGATGTTGGCGTTTTTTTGCACCTGTCCCGGCACCAGCGTCATCGAGGAATCGATTTTCAACGCGCGCTTCTCGTACGTCAACGAGCTCGCGCGCATGGGTGCCGACGTTAAGGTCGCCAGTAACGCCGCCATCGTCAAAGGCGTAGACACGCTCTCCGGAGCGCCCGTCGAGGCGCCCGACATCCGGGCCGGCGCGGCACTGGTGCTGGCCGGTCTCGGCGCTGCCGGAGAGACCGAAATCATCGGGCTCGAGTACATCGATCGCGGTCACGAGCGTCTGGAAGAGACGCTATCCGATCTAGGCGCGCAGGTTCAACGCTCGAGCGGCGTCACGCCGCTGATCGAACCGTCGGGCATCTTCGAAACGAGCACCTATCCGCGCGTAAGTTCCGGCACGTAGTTTATTTTCACAGCGACGCGGTCGCAGTTTGCGTCTTCACGGGAGTTCCTATTGGATATCGGTATCGACCTCGGCACGGCGAACGTGCTCGTTTACGTTAAAGGCAAAGGCATCGTCTTACGCGAGCCGTCGGTGGTCGCTACCGACGTCAACACGGGTAAAGTCCTGGCCGTCGGCGAGGGCGCGCGCCAGATGTTGGGCAAGACGCCCGCGCACATCAAGGCCATCCGTCCGCTGCGCGACGGCGTCATCGCCGATTTCGAAGTCACCGAGGCGATGCTCGCATACTTCATCAAGAAGGTGATGAACAATCGTTCCTTCTGGTCGGCGTTCTTCCAGCCCAAGCCACACGTTACCATCTGCGTGCCTGCCGAAATCACGAGCGTCGAGGAGCGCGCGGTCAAGGATGCCGCGAAGCTGGCGGGCGCACGGACCGTCGACATCGTCGAGGAACCTATGGCCGCCGCGATCGGGGCGGGATTGCCGATCGACGGCGCGCTCGGCAGTATGGTGATCGACATCGGCGGCGGTACGACCGACGTAGCGGTCATCTCGCTTGGCGGTATCGTGGTCGCGCAATCGCTGCGCGTGGCCGGGAACAAACTCGACGAAGCCATCATCCGCTACATTCGCCGCGTGTACAACTTGCAGATCGGCGAGCGGACCGCGGAAGAGATCAAGATCAAAATCGGCTCCGCCAGCAAACTCGAACAGGAACTGGCGATGGAGATCCGCGGCCGCGACTTGATCAACGGTTTGCCCAAGACGGTCAAGATAACGAGCGAGGAAATTCGAGACGCGTTGCGCGAGCCGATCGATTCAATCGTCGAAGCGGTTAAGGCCGTGCTCGAGAAGACGCCGCCGGAACTCGCCGCCGACATCATCGACCGCGGCATGGTCATGACCGGTGGGGGCGCCCTCCTGCGCGGGCTCGATACGCTGCTGGCCGAAACTACCGGCGTGCCGGTCATCGTAGCCGACGACCCGCTGTCGTGCGTGGCCGTAGGCACGGGCATGCGCATCCACGTATAGGCGGCAATCGTGAGTATCGGCATGGTGGTCGACGCGCGAACGCAACGTATCGAGGACGTCGTCGAGCTGGTGGCCGGCGTGGTGTTCGGCGGCGGCACGGTCATCTTTCCGCACGACACGAGTTACGGAATCGGCTGCGACCCCTATCACCTCGACGCCGTCGACCGCGTCTATCATGCCAAGCGGCGGCCGGATCAGCGCCCGCTTACCTTACACGTCGCGTCGCCGGTGGAATTCCTCGAATACGCCCGCGAGAACGCGCTTGCGGTGCTTGCCGCCAAACGATTGCTCCCCGGCCCGGTCACGCTGGTCGTGCGCCGGCCGGCTTTTCTGAGCGGCGAACTGAGCGCCGGGCTTCCGACGGTTGGATTCCGCGTGCCGGACTCCGCGCTCGCCGCAGCCATCTTGGAACGCTGCGGACCGCTGGCGGTGAGCAGCGCTAACGCGAGCGGCGATCAGCCATATCGCGGTGAGGAGGCGGAACGCGCGCGCCTGCCGTCGGCGGACTTGCTCGTCGAGTTCGGACCGACGCCGTACGACGTCGAATCCAGCGTCGTGGATCTCACCGGCAGCCGGGCCGTGCTGTTGCGCGAAGGCGCGGTCTCGTACGACGCGCTCTGCGAACGCCTGGGTCCGGTCGAGCGGCAGACGGTGAAAGTCCGTTCGCAAGTATGATCGCTAGGGCGACGCTCGCGCTCGCGCCGTTGGTCCTCGCCACGCTGATTGCGGCGTCGCCGCCTCCGGCCGCGCCCTCGCACGCCGCATCGCCTTCGGCTCACGCGTCCGGATCGCCGTCGTCGCTCGTCCCGCCGGGACCCAATCGCGGGGCCGCGTTCAACATCGGCGTCTGGACGGTGAAGACGTCTACGGTGGACTCGAATTTTAAGACCGGCGAGTTCTCGGCGCCGAGCGCCGTCACGATGACGCGCGAAGGCGGCGACGTTCGTGCGGATCGCGCCACCGGGAATTTCAACACGAGCCAGGCCACGCTGTTCGGGCACGTCGTCATGCACGACCAGCAGGGTAACTTCAGCGCGCTGCGCGGCCAGGCGCCCAGCGGCCCGTCGCGCGGTCCGTCGACGCTCACCGCGGACCAAGCGCATTTGGACGGAAAGGCGAAGGTGTACGCCGCGTCCGGAAACGTGCATTATACGCAAGCCGACACGACGGTAGACGCTGACAAAGCGATCCTGCACGACGACACGCACGATCTCTTTCTCGAAGGCAGCGTGCACATCACGCAAGGCGCGCGCAGCTTGAACGCGGATCGCGTGCACTACAATACCGACACCGGCGACTCACACGCCGACGGTAACGTTACGCTGCAATTTCCGAGCAGCTTCAATCCGACGCTCGCGACGCCGCGGCCGATCAACATCAAGAATCCGCTCTCCCACAAGACGGCGGCTCCCGAGCCGGCGTCCACGCCGACGCCGTAGCGGCCGTGGCCCGCGACGGGGCGGATCCCTCGCTCTTCAGTTCCGGATCGGATTCCACACCGTTGGCGGCCCGTATGCGCCCGCGCACGCTCGACGAATTCGTCGGACAAGAACCGATAGTGGGCGAGGGGCGCCCCTTGCGGCTTGCCATCGAAGCGGATCGCGTCCCGTCCATGATTCTGTGGGGTCCGCCCGGTACCGGAAAGACGACGCTCGCCGAGATCGTCGCGAATTCGACGGGCGCACATTTTTCGCAGCTCTCCGCGGTGAGCGCCGGCGTCGCGGATTTGCGTCGCGTCGTTTCCGAAGCGCAGGCGCGGCGCGCGATGGGCAAGCGCACCGTGCTCTTCGTTGACGAGATCCATCGCTTCAACAAAGCGCAACAAGACGCGGTGCTGCCCTACGTGGAGGACGGAACGATCACGCTGATCGGAGCGACGACCGAGAATCCGTCCTTCGAAGTCAACTCGGCGTTGCTGTCGCGTGCCCGCGTCTTCGTGCTGTCGTCGCTCGACGACGCCGACGTCGAGCGCATCGTAGACCGCGCGCTGTCGGACGAAAAGCGCGGGCTCGGTAAGCTGCACGTCGAGCTCGACGAAGGGGCGCGCCGCGCGCTGGTCGGTCTGGCAAACGGCGACGCGCGCACGGCGCTGGCGACCCTCGAATTCGCCGCCGCAACCGTATCTCCGGATTCACGGCGCGGCGGCGCGCGGCTGGTCACCCAGCGGCTCGTGCTCGACGCGCTGCAGCGCCGCGCGTCCACCTACGACAAGGGCGGCGAACAACATTACGACATCATCAGCGCGTTCATCAAGAGCATCCGCGGGAGCGACCCGGACGCCGCCGTCTATTGGCTGGCGCGCATGCTCGACGGCGGCGAAGACCCTCTGTTCGTCGCGCGACGGCTCGTCATCCTCGCCTCGGAGGACGTCGGGCTGGCGGATTCGCGCGGCCTCACGATCGCGATCGCGGCGCAGCAGGCCGTACATTTCGTGGGTATGCCGGAAGGCTTCTTTCCACTGGCGCACGCGACGCTCTTTTTGGCGACGGCACCGAAGAGCAATAGCGTCGGTACCGCGTACGGCGCTGCGCTGGCCGACGTTCGCGAGACGCGCAACGATCCGGTGCCGCTGCACTTGCGTAACGCGCCGACCGGTCTTATGCGCGATCTCGGATACGGACGCGATTATCGCTACGCGCACGCGGACTACGCGTCGATGGAACACGGCGGGGACCTTCCGCCGGCCGAGCGCCTGCAAGCGTATTTGCCCGAAAACCTCGCCGGAAAACACTACTACGAGCCGGGCGATCAGGGCGCCGAGGCGCGAATCGTGGAGTGGATCGAGAAGCGGCGGAGCAAGCCGTGACGGAGTCGCGTTCGCGCGTCTACCTCGACTACGCGGCCACGACCCCACTGCGTCCGGAAGCGCTCGCCGCGATGGCTCCGTACTTCTCCGAGCACGGCTACAACGCGAGCTCGGCGCACGCGGAAGGCAGGCGTGCGCGTTCCGCGCTCGACGACGCGCGCGATGCGGTCGCGCGCCTTTTGGGATCCCGCCGCAAGGAGATCGTATTCACGGCCGGCGGAACGGAATCCAACGCGATGGCTATTCTCGGCGTCGCTCGAGCCAACCGCGGCCGCGGAAGACATCTCGTGTCCACGGTCATCGAGCATCACGCCGTGCTTCACGCCCTCGATGCGCTCGAAGCCGATGGTTTCGACGTGTCGCGATTGGAGGTCGACGAAGGCGGACGGGTCGATCCCGATCGCTTCGCGGCGGCGTTGCGTCCGGACACCGTCTTGGCGAGTATCGCGTACGCGAACAACGAAATCGGGACCCTGCAGCCGATCGCGCGGTTGGCGCAGATCACGCGCGAACGCGGCATACCGTTCCACACCGATGCGGTGCAGGCTGCGCCCTGGCTGCCGCTGGACGCCGGGCAACTCGGCGTGGATATGTTGACGATCTCCGCGCACAAGTTCTACGGCCCAAAGGGCGTCGGTGCGTTGTTCGTCCGGGAGGGAGTCGCAATGGAGCCGCTCGTCTACGGCGGCGGTCAAGAATTCGGCCGCCGCTCCGGGACCGAGAACGTCGCCGGAATCGTCGGCTTGGCCACCGCGCTCGAGCTTGCGGCGGCCGGACGCTCGGAGCGTGCCGCGCGCGTCGCCGGGCTACGCGATCGTTTGGAGCGGCGCGTTCTCGCCGAAGTTTCCGGCACGCGCGCAAACGGCGCCGAGCGCTTGCCCAACAACCTGAACCTCTCGGTCGCGGGCGTTGATTCCGAGGGATTGCTGGCGGGGCTCGACCTGGCGGGCATCGCGGTATCGGCCGGAAGCGCGTGCGCCTCGGGGGTCTTGGAGCCCAGCCACGTCATCGCGGCGCTCGGCTTGGAAGAACGTTGGACGGCAGGCGTGATTCGCTTCTCGTTGGGGTATGACACGACCGAGGAAGAGGTAGACCGCGCGGCCTCCGTCCTTTGTCGCACGGTGCCTGGTCTACGCGGGAATCTCGCCCCGTTGCCCTGAAGGCGCGCCTTCCCAAAGGAGTTTTCGTGACGAACGGGTTCGACTGGGATATCATCCTTGACGTTGGCGTTGGAGTCGGCGTCCTTCTGTTTGGCATCAGCGTCATCATCGCGTGCGTGCAGATCAAGAAAACGCTTTCACGCTTGGATAAGACCCTCGATTTGGTGGACGCGCAGATCGCCGATCTCAAGGTTCCGGTCCGAGAGACGCTCGACCACGTGGGCGGGATTGCAAATACGGCCGACGGCGCGTTAGCCCGGCTCTCGGTTGCGGTAGACTCACTGGAGAAGGTTGCTTCGGTAGTCTCCAGTACTGCCGACACGACGAAGAACGCGATCACGCCGACGATCGTAAATGTGGGCGCCACCCTGGGTGGAGTGAGTGCGGGCCTCCGGCACTTCTTTGCGGCGAAAAATTCGGAGCAAAAGACTCGGGACACCAATAAGGAGCCAGAACACCATGGATAACGGCAAGCAAGGAAATGGAGGATTCGTCCTCGGCTTCGCCGTCGGCGCGATCGTCGGCGGTGGTCTAGCCATCCTGCTCGCGCAAGAAGATACGCGCGACCTGCTCATCGGTAAGGCGCGCGAGGCGGGCAATCTCGCCGCCGACGCGACCGAGGACTTGCGCGGCAAAGTCAACGACGTCACGACGCAGTGGCAGGCCAGCGCTTCGGACATCTACGAACGCGGCCGTCAGGTCGTCGACGAAGCGCGCACCAACATCAATCAGGCCGTCGACGAGACGAAGGCCAATTTCAACGCCTCGGTAGATGAGGGTCTTTCCAGTGCAGACCGGCTCCGCCAGGAGTTTCAGAACCGGACCGAGAGCTGAGGAGCGGGCCCGTGGATATTAAGGTAACGGTCCACGAGGGTCGCGGCGACGTCTACGTCGTCGAATTGGGCGGAGAGATCGACGTCTATACCTCGCCGCAAGTCCGCGACGCCATCGGCGAGCTCATCGACCGCGGCATCTATAACCTGGTCATCAACCTCGAACACGTGCGGTACATCGATTCGACCGGATTGGGCGTGCTGATCGGCGGCCTCAAGCGCGTGCGCGAGCACGGCGGCTCGGTCAACCTGGTCTGCACGAACCCGCAGATCCGTAAGATCTTCGATATCACCGGGCTGGTCAAGATATTCGGTATCTTCGAAAACGACGACGCGGCGATGAAGGCGTTGGTGTGAACGAGCCGCGGCCGCAAAGCGACGCCGACGTAGACGTGGTCGAGCTGCGAATTCCGTGCAAACCGGAGTTCGTGGCGATCGCCCGTCTCGCGATCGCGGCCGTCGCGCACCGCCTGTCGTACTCCATGGACGAGATCGAAGACCTCAAACTGGCGGTCGCCGAGGCGTGCACGAATGCGATCCAGCACGCGGCCGAGAGTCCGGCGATCGACATTCGCTGCGAGCTGAGCGACGACTCGCTTTCGGTTCGCGTTCGCGACTTCGGCCGCGGCGAGATGCCCGAGATTCGGTCGCGCCCGTTGGACGAACCGCGCGTCGGCGGCCTAGGCGTGTTTCTCATTCGCGCGTTGATGGATGACGTAACGTACGACATGCATCCGGGCCAAGGCACGGAGCTGGTCATGGTCAAGCGTCACTCGACCGAACCCACGGGCCAATAGTCTTGCACGATCGCGACGAAGCGATCGCCAACGACCGGAACCACGCGCGCGCGCTGTTCGAACAGCTCGAGTCGGCGCGCAAGTCCGGCACCGTTGCGCGCAGCGAACGCCTGCGCGACGAGCTCGTCGTCGCGCATTTAAATCTGGTACGATTTCTGGCGCACAAGTTCTCGAATCGTGGCGAACCGCTCGAAGACTTGATTCAGGTCGGAACGCTCGGCCTCATCAACGCAATCGATCGCTTCGACACGGGCCGCGGCGTCGAGTTCACCACGTACGCGACGCCGACGATCGTCGGCGAGATAAAGCGCTACTTTCGCGACAAGGGTTGGGCCGTCAAAGTTCCGCGGCGCCTCCAGGAGCGCAACCTAGCCGTCCACCGGGCACAAGAGCGCCTCTCGGCGACGCTCGACCGCAGCCCGACCGTCGGCGAAATTGCCGAGTACTTGGGGCTCAGCGCGGAGTCCGTGCTGGAAGCCCAAGAACTCGGACGCGCGTACAACGTCATCTCGCTCGACAACGCGATCGAAAGCGATGGCGGCGACGGGACCTCGCAGCGGCTGGCCGACGTAGTGGGATCCACCGACAGCGAGCTGGATCTGCTGGAAGACCGGGCGGCGATCGAGCGCGCGATCCACGTGCTCGCCGGCCGCGAACGCGCCGTCGTGTACTTGCGCTTCTTCGAATCGATTTCGCAGACGGAAATCGCGCGCCGCCTCAACGTCTCGCAGATGCAGGTTTCGCGCACGCAGGCCAAAGCGCTGGCCAAGATGCGCGCTTTCCTGGAGCAGTAGCCGTCGCGGGACGACTCCGGCGGTAGGAGGGGGCGGGGGCTTTCTGCTATCATTCCGGATTGAAGCCTATGAAAAGCCAAGAACTGCGGCGCGCTTTCGTCGACTTTTTCGTCTCGAAGGGGCACCGGCTGGTGCCGCCGGCCACGCTGATTCCAGACGCGATGTCCACGACGCTCTTTACGATCGCGGGCATGGAGCAGTTCGTCCCGATGTTTCTGGGCGAGCAGCCGCCGCCGGCGCCCCGAGCCGTGACCGTGCAGCGCTGCCTGCGCGTTGCCGGAGCCAAGAGCGACATCGAAAACGTCGGGCGTACCGGCCGCCACGGGACCTTCCTCGAAATGCTCGGCAACTTTAGCTTCGGCGATTACTACAAGCGCGAAGCGCTGCAGTGGGCTTGGGAATTCGTCACGCACGTCATGAAGGTGGACCCGGCAAAGCTGTACGTGACGGTTCATACGGGAGACGACGAAGCCGAGCGCATATGGATCGACGAGATCGGACTCGATCCGGCGCGCGTCACGCGGTTCGACGAAGACAACTTCTGGACGATGGGTGCGACGGGTCCGTGTGGGCCTTGCAGCGAGATCTTTTACGATGGCGGTCCGGAATACGCGAGTGGCCCCGGCGACACCGGCCCGAATCTGGGCAATCGGTTCGTCGAAATCTGGAACGTCGTGTTCCAGCAATACAATCGCGATTCCGACGGTAGGCTATCCGAACTCCCACGCAAAGCGATCGACACCGGCGCGGGCCTGGAACGCATGCTGGCGGTTTGCAACGGCCGCGCCTCGATTTACGATACGGATCTCTTTACCGACCTGATCGCCGCGCAGCCGGACGTCGGCCAGACGTCGCTGGACGCTGCCGAGCAGCGCGTGCGCCGGAACATCGTTGCAGACCACGCCCGCGCCGCGACCTTTCTGGTCAACGACGGCGTGTATCCGTCGAACGCGGATCGCGGATACGTACTTCGCTTCCTGATCCGGCGCGCCATTCGCAACGGCAGGTTGCTCGGCTATCCGAACGGGTTTCTCGCGGCGCTCGTCCCCGCCGTGGTCGCGTCCCTCGAATCGGGGTACCCGGAGCTGCGAGCCAACGCCGCGCGCATCGCCCAGGCGATCGCGCTCGAAGAAGATATCTTCGACCGCACGCTCGGGCGCGGACTTGCCATGCTCGACCGCCTAGTGGACCGGGCCGACGACGACTGCACGCGCCTGATCGACGGTGCCGACGCTTTCGCGCTGCACGACACCTACGGATTCCCCATCGAGCTCACGCGCGAAATCGCGGGCGAGCGCGGCGTCGCCGTCGACAGCGCCGGATTCGAGAGCGAGATGAACGCCCAGCGCGAGCGCGCCCGCCGGGACGCCGCCTCCAAGCGCGCGGTGGTCACGCTCGCCGAATTACCGGCGATGAAGACGGCGTTCACCGGCTACGACGGGTTGCAGGGCGAGGGCGAGATCGTAGCGCTGCTCAAGGACGGCCGGCCGGTAGACCGGCTCCAAGAAGGCGAGCGCGGCGTCGTGGTTCTCGACCGCACGTCGTTCTATGCCGAGCGAGGCGGACAGATCGGCGATCGCGGCGCGCTGTCTAACGAGGGCGCGCGCTTCGAAGTGGACGACGCGCAATACATGGGCGACGCGGTGGCACATCACGGCATCGTAAACGGCGGCGCGCTATCGGTCGGCGATCGGCTAAATACGATGGTCTACGAACGCTGGCGTCGCGAGATTCGGCGCCACCACACATCCGCTCACCTGCTTCAGCGCGCGCTTAAAGACGTTCTCGGCGACGACGTCGTCCAGGCTGGTTCGTGGGTGGGCATCGATAGGATGCGTTTCGACTTTCGCTGGCCCGCCGGCGCGCTTTCGACCGAGCAAAAGCATCGCGTTGCGCGCCGCGTGAACGAGATGATTCGTGACGACTCGCATTTAGTAACGCGCGAGCTACCGCCCGAAGAAGCGAAAGCGACCGGCGCGATCTGGATGGCGGGGGAGAAATACGGCGATCGCATTCGCGTCGTGCAAGCCGGCCCTTCGGTCGAGTTTTGTGGGGGGACGCATTCCGAGACGACCGGCGAGCTCGGGATGTTCGTTATTCTGTCCGAGTCGTCGATCGGGAGCGGCATCCGGCGGATCGAGTCGTGCGTCTCCGAAGCGGCGGAAGATCTCTTGGAAAGGCAGAGCGACTTGGTCGGAACCCTCGCGGTTTCGTTGGCCGCGTCGCCGGACGAACTCGAGGACCGCGTCGGAAAATTGCAGCGCGACGTCAAAGATTTGCAAGGTGCGCTCGAGCGGCTTAAAGCACGGCTTGCAGCGGCAGATGCCGAAAGCTACGTCGCCGCTGCAGAACGTTCGGCGGAGCGCACGTTCGTCGGTGCCGTCGTTCCCGAAGCCGGGGCCGAAGCGCTGCGGCATCTCGGCCACGCAATTCGTAGCCGGCTGCGCAGCGGCGTCATCGCGCTAGCCGGCGTGGACGACGGCAACGTGAGCCTCTTGGTGTTGTCCAGCGACGATATGGTGAAGGCAGGCGTGCGCGCCGGCGACCTGATCAAACTCGCGGCTCCGCTGGTCGGTGGTAAAGGCGGCGGGCAGCCCGGCCAGGCGCAGGGAGGCGGCAAAGATCCGTCGGGAGCGCAAGCGGCCGTCCAAGCCATGCGCCAAGCGGTGCTCGTCCCGGCGTGACCGCTTCCGTGCGTCTGGCCGCCATCGCTCTTGGATTGTTCGCGCTCGCCGTCCCGGCGGCGACAATCGCACAACAGATGGATTCGCAATTGGTTTTACAAAACTACGAGCGCGCGCTGGCGACGTTCAAGGGGCCGCCCGCGATGATCTTTCAGTACGCCGTTTCGCAAGAAGGCCCCAGCACCATCGATCAGCGACACCAGGTCTATCGGAACGGGGTCGAGGTGCGCGACGAAACCCTCGCGGTAGACGGCGTTTCCCTCAAGCCCAAGATCGTCCATTTCGGCGAACGCGAAGACCGTTACGCGGTCGATCGGGTTGCGCCTCGCGGCGCGGATTACTCGTTCGTCTTCTTGAAAACCGAAAAAAACGGCACGCGCACCGACTATATGTACGAAACGCAACCGCTCGACCGGAATGGCTCCGGGTTCGTGGTCACCGGCGTTGCGATCGATAGCCGGACGTTTCTCCCGCACGTCGTGCGGTTCAAAGCCGGCTCCGGCAGCGTCGCCGCCGGAGGATCCGTCGAGTACGCATTGCAAGCGGGCTACGTGGTCCCGGTGGCGGCCAGCGTGGCGGCTACGCTCGACGGAAAGCCGGCGCGCGAACACATCTCGTTCGGCGCGTACCGCTTTCCACCGACGTTGCCGCCGTCGACGTTCGCGCCGCCGCAGCCGTTGCATCACGCGACGCCTCCGCCGGCCTAAGCCGGCCTCATCGTGACGCACGAGCGAGCCGGACGGATCGCGTCGTTCCTCGCCTTTGCCGTTCCACTGGGCGTCTTTGCGGCCAGTGCGTATCGCGACGTGGGGTTTTGGGACGTCGGCGAAATGGACACCGTTCCGTGGATTCTCGGCATCGCTCATCCGACGGGATTTCCGGCGTACGTCCTGATCGGTTGGGCCTGGTCACACGCGCTGCCTTTCGGCAGCGTAGCGCTTCGCATGTCGCTGCTTAGCGCCTGCGCCGCGGCCGCCGCGTCGTGGTGCGTAGGCCGCATCGTGCGCGATGCGTGGCCGCGGGACCCCTGGCTTGGTACCGGGTGCGCGTGGCTCTTTGCCTTCGGGCTGGTCGTGTGGACGCGTGCGACGCGCGCCGAGGTTCACGCAGTCGCTGCGTGTGCTATCGCGCTCACGATGCTGTTCGGGCTGCGGTGGTATCGCGACGGGCGCACGCGCGACGCAATCGCGTCGGCGCTGGCCTGCGGCATCGGCGTCGCCGTGCACCCGGTCGTCGCGTTGGCACTGCCGGGAACGATCTTGCTGCTGGCGGCGCGGCGCGGCCGGACCTCGGCGCGCACCGTCGGCGCGGCGCTGAGTGTCTTCGTATTGTCGGCCGGTATCTGGTTTGCTTACCTGCCGGTGCGAAGCGCCTACGTGACGGCTAGCGAACTCGATCCGACCCGGACGCTGGGCAAGCCCGCGGGCATGCCGTTCTGGGACTACGATCATCCGGCGGCGCTTAGCGGATTCATCGCGCTGGTAAGCGGCTCGCAATTCGGCGTGCTGCGGCTTCCCGGCGCCATCTCGACGCCGCAGGCTGACGGCCGGATCGCCGCCTTCGGGCGCGCTGTTGCGAGCGAGTTCACGTGGCCCGGGTTGCTGCTCGTGCTTTGCGGCGCGGTCGTCGCGTGGCGCCGGGACTGGGTTCGATGCGCGTATCTCGCCTCGTGCGGCTTGCTCGCCGCGCCGTTCGCGCTCGGATTCCAAGCCGAGGCCGACGCAGAGCGCTATTTGCTGCCGCTGTTTTTTGCCGGAGCGATTTTCGCCGGCGACGCGCTTGGTGCCGCGGGCGATCGCTGGCCGCGCTCGCGGGAAGCCGCTGCCGCGGTGCCCGTGTTACTCGCAGCGTGGCTGCTCCTGCAGCAGCAGTGGCTCTTCGCTCAACCCCACGACGTTCGCGCGCGAGCGAGCATCGACGAAGTTCAGTCGCTGACGCCGCCCAACGCGATCCTGGTGGCGACGTGGGTGTACGCCCCGGCCCTTGCGTACGCGACGTACGTGGAAGGATCGATGGGTGGACGCACGCTCGACGCCGCGTGGCTCGCCGACGACGCGCGATACGTTCCGGGATGGATCAAGACGCGGCCCGTCTACGTCGTCGGGACGCCGAGCGGCGACATTCCCGGCTTCCGGCTCGAGAGCCGGTCGAGCCGCGAACCGCTGTTTGAGATCGTGCCGCGGTGAAGCGCGTCAGTCCGGCGCTGCTTGCCGGCCTCGCTGCCGCGCTCGTAACGTGGATCGTCTCGCACGGCCGCGTCACGCCGTACGACAACTACGTACTGCTCGCGCGCGCCTTCTTGCACGGACACGCGTGGATCGATTGGCCGGGCCCGTATATCGACGCGCTCGGCTTCAACGGCCGGCGCTACATCATCGAAGCGCCGATGCCGGCGCTGCTGCTGCTGCCTGCGGTCGCCTTCGGATTTACCAACCAAACCGCGCTGGGGATTCTGCTGGCCGGCGCCTGCGTCGGCGCCGCCTGGGAGCTCGGTTCGCGATTCGGCTTGGACTCGAAATCGAACGCATGGCTCTGCGGCTTCTTGCTTGCCGGAACCGACTTGCTCTGGTGCGCCATGCTCGGCGACGTTTGGATGATCGCGCACGTGAGCGCCGTCTGCTTTACGTTCTTGGCACTCGTCGAACTGGCCGGACGGCGGCGGGGATGGCTCGTCGCGATCTGGGCGGCCTGCGCGTTCGAGTCGAGATTTACGCTCGTTCTCGCACTTCCCGTCTACGCATTTCTACTGGCGTGCGAGCCGGGCGCGCTGCGTTTGGGAACGCGGTGGCGCGCTCGCATCGGAAGCTTCGCAGCCGTCCTAATCCCCGTCGCGGCCTTATGGGTCTGGTACGACGTTGCGCGCTGGGGAACGTGGTACGATCTCGGATACACGACCTGGTACCATCAGGATCAAGCGGGGTCGCCGTTCGGATCGCCTTTCCAGATGCAGTACCTGCCGTACCAGCTGTGGTCGTTCTTCGTTCAGGCTCCGGAGCGCTCGCCGGCGTTTCCTTACCTGAACCCGACGCTCTCGGGCGTTGCCTTGACGTGGACGAGCCCGGCGCTGCTGTTGGCGCTCTTCGCCCGCCGCCCGGCCAACTGGGTGCTGGCGCTATGGGCGCTCGTCCTCGTTACGGCGATCCCGAATTTCATGTATTACGTGAACGGCTTCGCGCAGTTCGGAATGCGGCACGCACTCGATTTCGAGCCATTCTGTATCGCATTAATGATGCTGGCCGTTCGAGATCGCTTCCCGCGCTGGGGCTACGTTCTGGTCGCCTATTCGATGGCGGTTGGATTTTGGGGCTCGTGGTACTGGAACGTTTTCGTGCGTCCGCTTTAGATTTACGCCTTGAGATCGCGGCGCGCGGCGTCCAGCGAGTCGTACACGTCGAAGACGGTGTCTAGACGCGTGATGTCGAGCAGCCGCACGATCGGGCGCTGCGGCGCGACCAAACGAACGACACCGGGGCCGGATTCGGCCATGCGTTTTTTCAAACGGAGAAGGCACGTGAGCGCCGTCGAGTCCATATACGACACCGCCCGCAGGTCGAGGATCGCTACGCTTGCGCCGTATGCGGGCGCAAGCGCTTCGTCGAGTCTCGCCTTGCCTGGCTATGTCGTATTCGCCGTCGAGCGTTACGACGACGGTGTCGGAAAGGTTCTGCTGCATATGGCTTTCTTGACGATCAAGCATACCGTATAGTCCTTTGAGGCGTTCTTGCCGACTAAGCGTACCTTGACGTTCAGACGCTGCGATGGAGTATCTTTAACCAATATTCCGGTCCGCGACGCGCGGATCTTCGAACGGACGTTGGTTGTCGCCAGAGGCTTACCCATCCGGCACTGGGGTTAAACGAATTGCCCGGCTATGAAGCGGGCGTCGCCTCATCGTATTCCATGACTGCTCCGTTCGAGACCCTATTGGGGCGCAAGTTCGCGTAAGGCGGCGGCTAAACACGACGGGTCGCGCACGGGCGCCGCACAAACCGTGCCGACGCAGGCATAGGCGGCGGGGTTCGGCTCGGCGGGCAAATCGAGTTGAACGGAAACTTCCGGCAAGACGGTCCGGACGTTCACGAAAGGTTCCGGCAAGCGCAGAGCGGCGTCGCGAAACCGTCGCGTCGCCGTTGCGCCGCCGACGATCTTCACAACGACTTCCGGCTCGAGATATCGCAGCAGTGCGTGCGCGTAGTTGGCGGCAAAGCTCCCGGCGGTAGCAAACGTCCCCGAGAAAAGACGCAGCGTCGATTCCGCGGCGTCACGATAGCGGCGGTCGCCGGCAATTACGGCCAGGCGCAGCAACGCACCGGCCAGCGCGCCGTTTTGATCGATCGGCCGGTCGCGCGTGTCGAGCCGTCCTAGCTCGGTCTCCGAATGCTCGGGTGCGCGATCGTAGAACCCGCCGCCCTCTGCGCTAAAGTGAGCGAGGATTGCGTCGCCAAGAGCGACGCCGCGTTCGACGAACCGCGATTCACCGGAGGATTCGTGCGCGTCCAGCAGTCCGCGCAAATACGCTACCTGATCGGTTAAGAGGCCGCGAACTTCCGGCGGACCGTCCGGCGTCACGTAGTGGAAGAGCAATCCTCGTTCGTCGCGCAGACGCTCGTGCAGCGCATCGAGGGTCGCGAGCCCCTCGGCCAGGAGGGCCGGCTCGTCGAGCGCGCGCGAAGCCCAAATCCAAGCGCCGGCGAGGCCGGCGGTCCAGTTCGAATACGACGTGCGATCCACGTGCGGCGGCGCCAGCTTTTCGCGTTCGGAGCGCGGCAGCGCGAAATAGCGCTCGTCGGCGTCTTGGCTTCCGCCGAACAGGTTCGTGTTCGAGTCGCGCAGCGTTCGCCTGACGTAGCCGAGCGCGCCCGCGAGCGTAGCGCGCAAGTCGTCCGTGGCCGCCCATAGGACGAGCTGCGCGAGCACGCGCAGTAGACCACCGTGGTCCTCCGCCATTTTTTCGAAGTGCGGGACCGACCAATCGCGTACCGTCGAGTATCGGAAGAAGCCGCCTTCGACGCGATCGTACGTGCCGCCGCCGGCCATCGCGCGCATCGTACTCGCGACGATCTCCAGCAATTTCGGGTCGCCGTTCGTGCGCCAGCGCGCCAAGAGCAGCTCGTGAGCGTCGGTTTGCGGAAACTTCTGATCTTCGCCAAACCCCCCGAACTCCTCGTCGTATCCCGACGCGATGCCGGCGACGACGTCGTCTACGATGCCGGCATTGAGATCCGGGCTCTCGCGCGGCCCCGGAGCCCGCGGACGCACGCGCATCTCGGCAGTTCGCTGCGCGATCTCGCCTTTGTTCGCGGCGTAGAAGCGCGCGACGTCGTCGAGCGCGCGGCGCATCTGCTCGGGCGGAATATACGTTCCACCGGTGAGCAAGGTGCCGTCCGGCGCGAGAAACGCCGTCGTCGGCCAACCGCCCATGTTGTACCGGACGTTGACGTCCGGCCGGCGATCGTTGTCCACGCGAACCGGCACGTAATTTCGCGCGATCGCGTCCAGGACGCCCGCATCGGAATACGACGTTTCGTCCATCACGTGGCACCAATGACACCACACCGCGGAGATGGCAAGCAAGATCGGTTTGTCCTCGCGCTCCGCGCGCTCGAAGGCCTCGGTCCCCCAGGGCAGCCAGACGATTTCGCCGGCGCGATTCGGTCGCGGCGAGAAGTGAAAGTCAGACATCTTGGTCGGAGAAACCCCGCAGAAACGACGTAGCGTACAAGAGCGCGAGCAGCGTGAAGGGTGCGAGTGCGACGGCGGCGAGCGCCGTCTGACGCGCGAACGCGAGTACGAGGAAAAGCGCGAAGAATCCCGCGCTCGCCGCGGCATAGCCGCGATGCGTCGTGGCCGTCATTCCGTACCCCTGGGCATAGTACGAGGTAGAGCCGTGCGAGCGCAGCCATGCGATCGCGGCAAGCGCCGCCGAGCCGATCAAACCGATCGCCGAGTACGTCACGTGCTATAAGACACGCCCGAGCGCCGCTCGGTTTATCTTCCGCTCCACCTGGGAATAATGGCGGAAATTACCAGGAAAGAAAGGACTAATCGTGGGCGGTCTGCTTTGGGCGATCATCGTCATCCTCGTGGTCTGTTGGCTCCTCGGACTCTCGTTCCACATCCTTGGAGGCTTTATTCACCTGCTTCTTGTGGTGGCGGTGGTGTTGCTGGTCGTGAACCTGCTCACCGGGCGGAGGACGACGCCGTAAGGTCCAATCGGCGTACCCATGCCGCTGGATGAGTATCGCCGCAAGCGAGACTTCAAGAAGACCTCCGAGCCGAGCGGAACTCGCGCCCGTTCGAAGAGCAAGGCCTTGCGGTTCGTCGTACAGATGCACGATGCGACTCGCCTCCACTACGATTTTCGACTGGAGACCGAGGAAGGCGTCCTGGCGTCGTGGGCGGTCCCCAAAGGCCCGACGCAAGCCGCCGGAGACCGGCGGCTTGCGATGCACGTCGAGGATCACCCGCTCGATTATCGCGACTTCGAAGGCGTAATTCCCAAAGGCGAATACGGCGGGGGCCCGGTCATCGTGTGGGATCGCGGCACGTATGCGCTTTTCGAAGGCACGAGCGCGTCGAGAGAGATCGCGCTCGGGAAGATCAAGTTCGTGCTCAACGGCAAGAAGCTCAAGGGTTTGTTCTCGCTGGTGAAGATCAAGCCGCGCGAAGGCGAAAGCGGCGAGCCGTGGCTGCTCATCAAAGACAAAGACGAGTACGTGGATCCGAAGTACGACGTGAAGGACCATCCCGAATCGGTCAAGAGCGGAAAGACGATCGCCGAAGTTGCGCGCAATCCGCACTCGGAGACGTGGCATTCCAACAAGCCGGCTCGTGGGGGATCGCCGATCAAGGCCGCGCCGGCAGCCAAACGCGATCCGATGCCCAAACCAAAGTCGTTGATGCTGGCGACGCTCGTCGACGAGCCGTTCGACGACGACGATTGGCTATTCGAGCTCAAATGGGACGGTTATCGCGCGCTGTGCTCGATAGACGAAAGGGGCAAATTGGCGCTGACGTCGCGGAACGGCAAGGATTTGCTCGCGACCTTTCCGGAGTTGGGCGACCTAAGCGGCGCATTTGCGAGCTTGCCGATCGAAGTGGACGGTGAAATCGTTAGCCTCGATAGCCAGGGGCGCCCCCAATTCCAAAATCTGCAATACCATGCAAAATCGAATGAGCCGCTGCATTACGCGTGCTTCGACATTCTCTATGCAGACGGCAGAGATCTGCGTAAGACTCCGCTCGAACGGCGCAAGGCCACGCTGGAGCGTCTCATCGGCGACGACGGCATCGCGTTCTATTCCAAACACGTCGTGGGGAAAGGCCGCGCACTTTTTGCCAAGGCGCAGCAAAGCGGCCTCGAGGGCATCATCGGCAAAAAGCGCGATTCGACGTATCAGGAGCGGCGCAGCCGCGACTGGGTGAAGATCAAGGCGAGGTTGGAGCAAGAGTTCGTCATCGGCGGCTGGACCGAGCCGCGCGGCAGCCGCAAAGGGTTTGGTGCGTTGCTGATGGGCGTCTACGAGGGCAAGAGCCTGCGTTATTGCGGTTCGGTCGGTACCGGGTTCACCGAAAACGCCCTGCGCGATCTGCTCGCGCGGCTGAAAAAAATCGAACGCAAGACGTCGCCTTTCGTAAACGAGGTCACGACTACCGAAGCCGCGCATTGGGTCGTACCGGAGCTCGTCGCCCAAGTCCATTTTGCCGAATGGACGCGCGACGGTTATCTGCGCCAGCCGGCCTATCTCGGACTACGGCTCGACAAAGCCGCAAAGGAGGTCGTTCTGGAAAAAGCCGTTGCCGATCCGCCGCAAGACGGCGCGCCGAAAAAGAATCCGCGCGAGAAGGCCGTGCCGCAAAGTCATGCCGCGCCGGACGATCCACCTCCGAAGGCGAGCGGCGCGCGGGTCGGCGTAGAAGTCGACGGCCGCAAGCTTTCGTTTTCGAATCTGGACAAAGTGTTGTGGCCGCGCGACGGGTACACGAAGGGCGATCTCATCGCCTACTATCGCGCGGTCGCGAAGTGGGCCGTTCCCCATTTGAGCGGCCGCCCCCTGACCCTCGAGCGATATCCAAACGGAATCGACGGCGGCTCGTTCTTCGAGAAACAAATTCCGAAGGGTACGCCCGATTGGGTGCATCGGGTCACGATTTCCAAACCCGAAGGGCGCCGCGCTCAAGTAACGTACGTCGTGTGCGACGACGAGCCGACGCTGGCATATCTTGGGAACCTCGCATCGATCATTCTGCACGCCTGGACGTCGCGCGTCGGATCCCTCGACGAGCCCGACTTCGTGATATTCGATCTCGATCCGGGTGAAGCGTGTACGCTAAAGACGCTGGCAAAAGTCGCGCTGGAGCTGCGCGACTTACTCGAATCGCTAGGGCTCGCACCCCTGGTAAAAACGTCCGGCGGAATGGGGCTTCACGTCGTCGTTCCGCTCGCCCGCGGCCATGCGTACGAGGCGGCCAAGGTCTTCGCCGAGCTCGTCGCCCACCGCTTGAGCGATACGCTGGGCCGCGACTATATCTCGCTCGAGCGTTCGGTCGCCAAGCGTAACGACGCCGCGGTCTACTTCGATTACGTTCAAGTCGGGCGCGGAAAGACGATCGTGTCCGCCTACTCGGCACGCGCGCGCGACGGCGCGCCGGTTTCGATGCCGCTGCGTTGGGCGGAGGTGGAGGCGTACGCGCGGCGCCGGACCGCCGTCCCGGCCGACGCCTTCGCCGAGCACAACATCGGCAACGCGGTGGCACGCTTAGAGGAGACGGGCGACCTGTGGAGCGGCAAGGCCTGGAAGCCCGCCCAACTCGATAGAGCGCTCGCGAGGGCCCGGAAGGCCTGGCGGTGACGGGGCCATCCAAAAAGGGTAGAATGGTCGGGCTATGGCTCATGCGATTTGGAGCGGTGCGATCAATTTCGGGCTCGTCACGATCCCGGTCAAGCTCTTCACCGCCGTAAAAACCGACGAACTATCGTTCAATATGCTCCATGCTAAAGACGAGGGGCGCATCAAGTACGAGCGCGTCTGCAGCGTGGACGGCAAGCCGGTCCCGTGGGACGAGATCGTGAAAGGCTACGAATTCGAAAAGGGCGAGTACGTCGTCCTGACCGACGAAGATTTCGAGCGCGTCAATCCGGTCGCGTCGCAGTCGGTGGACATATTGGAATTCGTGGACCTCGATCTCATCAACCCGATGTATTTCGACAAGCCGTACTATCTCGAGCCGACGAAAACCGCGCGCCACGCGTACGCGCTCTTTCGCGAAGCGCTCGTCAAGTCGGGCAAGGTCGCGATCGCTCGCGTCGTCATCCGCACCAAGGAGTACATCGCGGCGGTGAAGCCGCAAGGCGAAGCGCTTTTGCTGGAGCTGATGCACTGGGCCAACGAGATCGTTCCCGCCGAGGGATTATCGCTGCCCGCCGACGAGAAACTTCCCGACGCCGAGATGAAGATGGCCAACATGCTTATCGAAACGATGAGCGTGGCCGAATTCGAACCGGAAAAATTCAAGAATCGCTACCGCGACGAAGTGCTCGCGATGATCGAGGCGCGCGTCGCCGGCAAGGAGCTGCCCAAGGCCAAGAAGGCGCCCGTGCGGTCCAAAGTCGTCAACCTCATGGACGTTCTCGCGCAAAGTCTCGAAGAGAGTAAGAAGCGCCGCGCGAGCGGAAACGGCGAATCGAGCCGCTCGGCATCGAAACGCCGCAAGACCAGCGCCGCCTAGGGCGGCGTGATCGCGATTTTGGCGGCTTGCGAGGGACCCTCGCTGCGTTTGTTTGCGAGTCCCATGATCAGCGCGACCAAGCAGAACGTCGCGGAAGCGATTCCGGAGAACTCCGGGCCGAAGCGCGCGAGAACTCCGGTGGACGCCGGTGGCGCGAGGATGCCGGCGAGGGAGTCGAGCGACGAGGCGGTGCCGAGCACCGTGCCTTGATCGCGATCGGTTGCCGCGTTGCTGATGAGCGCGGTAATCCCGGTGTTGGCAAAAGCCATCCCGCCGGCAAACACGATCATAACCAGCGTCAGCATCGCAAGATTGTGCACGAAGAACACGAGTGCAAATGCGAAGACGAGCAGGCCCAGACCGAGGTTCGACATCGTGCGATCGCCCGTGCCGGTCGAGACGCGCCCCACCCCGAAGGCGTTTACCGCGACGTTGATCCCGGCGAAGGCCGAAAAAAAGTAGTAGGTCTGCGTTAGGCCAAAACCGAGTTGGCCCTTGAGAAATAGCGCGATGACCGAGAACCACGCGTAGAGGCCGAGCGCGAGGGCGAGGCGCTGCCAGAGCGTCGGTGCGATGCGCGGATTCCCGAAACTGGCGAAGATTTCGCGGAACCCGACGCGGGACTTCTCCTCCTCGCTCTTCGTGCGCGACTCGGGAAGCGCCACGATCGTCACCAAGAGCGTGACGAATTGCAGCCCCGCGGCCGCCAAGAACGGCGCCGAAAAACCGAAGCGCGAGAAGAGAATGCCGCCGCCGAGCGGGCCGAAAATCATGCCTAAACCGAACATCGCGCCGATCAGACCGAACGCACGCGCACGGTCTTTCGGCTCGACGAGGTCCGCAACGTACGCTTGCGTGATGCTGATGTTGCCGCCGGATACTCCTTCGACGATGCGCGCGACGAAAACCCAGAAGATGTTGCCCGCGAACGCGAGCATGGCCCAACCGACGGTCGCGCCGATCTGGCTGATGATGAGCACGCCCTTGCGTCCGATGCGGTCGGACACGTTCCCCCAGATCGGAGCCGAGACGAATTGGCAGAGCGAGAACGTGGAGAAGAGAATACCCACTACTACCGGCGACACGCCGAAGTGCGTGACGAAATACGGCATAATCGGAATCAGGATGCTGAAACCGACGATGTCGATAAACGTAATGCCGAGTATCGGAAGTAGCCGTCTAATCATTGCGCGGAGTTTCGTAGTTTACGGCGGCGTCGTTGTGGGCCTCTTGCCTTGCCGCTAGCAGGGGCGGCGCTCCCGTGAGAGAATGCGATTCGGCCGCGCCCAGATGGCGGAATTGGTAGACGCGCTGGTTTCAGGTATCAGTGGTGGCAACATCGTGGGGGTTCGAGTCCCTTTCTGGGCAGTACGCATTTTTCTCGTGCCGCCCGTCGTACGCGGCGGGAGACGGGCGGCTCCGCCCGGCGCGAGGGTCGCGACGTGTCTGATTCGACCATCGGTATCCTGTTGTTCCCGGATTTTCAACTGCTCGACGTAGCGGGGCCGCTCGACGTGTTCGCGACGACGCCGGGACTGCGGCCGTTGCTCGTGGCCGCGAATAAGACGGCGCTCTCTCCGGCCGGGCTGCCCGAGTTACGGTTCGCGCCGCAGTTCGACTTCGACGACGCGCCGCGGCTGGACGTCCTGCTGGTTCCGGGCGGTGACGGCATCGGTCCGGCGATCGACGACGGCCGCACGCTGCGCTTTCTGTCCGAACGCGGACGCGAAGCGAAATTCGTCACATCGGTGTGCACCGGATCGCTGCTGCTCGGTGCTGCCGGGCTGCTGGAGGGGTACCGAGCCGCCACGCACTGGCGCTACATGGACTTGCTCGCACTCGTTGGCGCCGATCCGGTGGACGAGCGCATCGTTCGCGATCGCAATCGCATTACCAGCGGCGGCGTCACCGCCGGGATAGACTTCGGCCTCGTCCTCGCGGCGGAACTCGTCGGGTACGACGCCGCGCACACGACCCAACTTTGGCTGCAGTATTCTCCCGAGCCGCCGTTTTCGGCGGGTCATCCGCAAACCGCACCGCGTGCGATCGTCGAAGCCGCGCTGGCGGCTACGTCCGGCCGTCATGCCGTCCGCGAACGCTTGCTGCGCAGAACGTAACGGCAGCCGTATGCGTAAAATCAATCTAACGCAGGCGTTCGCTACGTTCGCGGATTTTTGGAGCCCGAAGATCGCCGGCGAAATCAACGACTCGTACGTCAAGCTCGTCGAGCTGCAGGGTGCGTTCGAGTGGCATCATCACGAGGCCGAAGACGAACTCTTTCTGGTGACGGCCGGGCGGCTGCGCATGGGCTTACGCACCGGAGACGTAGATCTCGATCCGGGCGAACTGATCGTGATCCCGCACGGCGTCGAGCACCGTCCCGAGGCGCTCACGGACGAATGCCACGTCGTACTTCTCGAGCCCAAGACCACGCTGAACACGGGCAACGCCGTCAACGAACGAACCGTCGAACGCCTCGATTGGGTTCGCGGCGCGAAGCCGGCTTAAGGGCCGGCCTCGGCTATGCGCGACAGCACGCGGCCGAGCGCAGCGTTCGCCTCGTCGGCGACCTGCGAGAGGTCGCGGTTGCCGACGAAGGCCATCATCGCTTCCGCGTCTACCGCCGAAACCACGGTGTCGCCGTCGAGGACTTGCACGACGACGTTGCACGGCAGCAGCAATCCAACTTGCGGTTCCGCGGAAAGCGCGCGGTGGGCAAGCTTCGGATTGCACGCGCCCAGGATGCGATAAGGACGGAACGATTCGCCGAGCTTCTCTTGCATGGTGCCCGTCACGTCGATCTCGCAAAGGACGCCGAAGCCTTCGTCTTTGAGAAAGGTCTTCGCGCGATCCACGGCGGCATCGAAAGATAATCCGGACACGACCCGGCGGCCGTACTTTAGCGTTTCGATGGATGGCATAATGATTTTCCTCGCTGTTCTTACTTCGTTAGCGTTCGACGTTCGCCGGGACGATCGCGCGGAGGTCCCTCAGCCAGCCGCCGTACTGCGCCATGGTCGGGATCTCGTTATTCGGAAGCGGTACGCGCTGTGAGAACGCGATGACGTACGCCGGTTTGCCGGGGTCTGAAAAGAAATACACGACCACATATTCGACGTCCGAGCCGTCGGGCGACGAAAGCAGCAATCGCGTTGCCGCCTCTCCTGCATGTTTGGGGTCGGCCGGCGTCACCCACTGCGGGTGCGCGTTTGCATCCATGTAGGGGCGTACGACCGCGATGTATTTCGCGGTTGCGCCGTCGAGCGTATGGACCTCGTCGTACTGCAGAATCGTCACCATCCGCTTCCAGTTGTCGACGGTTTCGCCCGAGCGCACGTATTCGGTTTTCATCATCGACGCGTCTTTGGCCGACCAAGCGTAGCAATAGGCCTGCCCTTCCACTTTAGAACACGACGCGGCATGCGTGGCCGCCGGCCGTTCCGAAGGCGAGCGCTGCCGCGAGAATTCCGAGCGTTAGCCGTATCATCCGGCTACAAACTCCATTGCCAAGCGTTCCACGATTCCACTACCGGGTTGGGTGTGAAACCTTTGAGATTCACGGAAAGCGCCTCTTGCTGCCGCTGCCACCAAAAGGCGATCACCGGTTCGTCGCGTCTGACGAGCCCCTCGATGGCGCGATATGCGGCGCCCCGAACCGCGGGATCGTCAGCTCGCCAGCGCGACGCTCTGCAAGCGCTCCATTTCGGGACTGCAATACCGCGCTTCGTTGTAGCCGTGGGGCGGCAGGTTCGCGCAACTGAATTGCGAGGAATTATCGGGGTCGATGCCGCCGTACCAGGGCCAGATGGCGACGTCGAAGTTTCCACCGTTCAGAATCCCGCCCGCGCCGGCCGGCGCGTAGAGCAGGTCGCCCGGATAGGTCTTGACTTCGGCATCGATGCCGATCGCCGCGAGCATCGCCTGAAGCTCGACCGCTTCGCGCTTGTGCGTGACGTTCGCGGTGTCGGTAACGACGGTGAGATCGAGCGGAGTCTTCACGTGGGCCGAGCGAAGCAGCGCCCGCGCTTTGGCCGGATCGTACGGCGGCGGGGCGCTCGGGTCGGAACCTTCCATCCACGAAGGAAGATCTTCGGTCGCCGCGCGTTCCTGGCCGAACGTGAGGGTGTCTACCAGCCGATTGCGATCGATGGCGTACGCGATCGCGCGGCGGACGCGCGCGTCGTTCAGCGGAGCGTGGGTCATATTCAGCCCGATTCCCTCATACCCGTTCGCTTCGACCCACACGAAACGTACGCCGGGGACCCTGCTCAGAGCTTGGTACGTCGCAATGGAGGGTTGGTAGACGTAATCGATCGAGTGCGTGCGAAGCAGATTCACCGACGTGTTCTCGTCGGGTACGATATGAATTTCGATGACGCGCAAATGGGGCCTGCCCATGAAGAACGCGTCGTTCGCCGACAGGACGATGCGATCTCCGTGCACCCATTGCTCGAAACGAAAAGGCCCGTCCGTCACGGTGGGGCGGGCGTTGAACGGAATCTGGTTAACGTTCGCATAGCGCGCCAACACGTGCGCCGGCACGATCGTGTAGGGTTGGTCGCTTTCGGCGAAAAACGTGTTAACGAAGGGCGCGAACGGTTTCGTGAGGCGAACGACGACGGTTCGAGCGTCGGGCGTGTCGATGCCGCCGACGTCGTCGTAGCCGTGGCGCGATACGGCGTTGTTGGCCGGACTCATAATCGCGTCCCACGAGAACTTGACGTCCCCGGCCGAAACCGGAACGCCGTCGGTCCAGCGAGCGTCCTTCCGCAGGCGGTACGTAATGGTACGTCCGTCGGATGAAATGCCGCCGTTGGCGCGCGAGGGAACGGCGACGGCAAGGATGGGTACGGGTTTACCGTGCGCGTCCGCCGAAATCAACGGCTCGAACATGAACCGCGTGATGAAGCCCTCCACCGTGTTCGAAGCGAGGATGGGATTGAGGGTCTTTGGGTCTTGCGGCACGGCGATCCGCAGCGTTTCGCCGCCGACGCCGGGTGCTTGGCTTCGGCTACAAGCGACGAACGCACAGAGCAACAGCGCTCCCGCCAAGCGCATTCTTTCGCACGGCATGGCCTCCCCATTCGAGCCGTTCTTCATCCTCAACTGCCGGGGTTGGCTGCGGGCGTGAACGCCTTAGTGCGACGATCGATCGTTTGGGACAACCACGCCTGCCTTCCGCTTCGGCCGGACGACGAGCGCTTCTTGCCGCAGCTCGAGCGATTCCGTAAGAGCGGCGTAACCGTGGTCGGCGTCAACGTCGGGTTCGACGTCGGAACGATCGAGACGCACGTCCGCATGCTGGCACATTTCCGCCGTTGGCTCAAGGAACGCCCCGCCGACTACGTGCTCGTCGAAGGAATCGACGACGTTCGGACTGCGAAGGAAAGCGGACGGCTCGGCGTCTTTTTTGACATCGAGGGCGCCAAGGCAATTGACGATCAGATTAGTTTGATCGGTTTATATTACGATCTTGGCGTGCGCTGGATGCTGATGGCCTACAACTTGCCAAATCGAGTTGGGGGCGGCTGCATGGAGGAGCGTGGCGGGCTTACGGAGTTCGGCGCGCGGATGCTCGACGAGATGGCCGACGTCGGCATGATCGCGTGCTGCTCGCATACCGGTGAACGTACCGCGCTCGACGTCGTCGAACATTCGAAAAATCCGGTCATCTTCTCGCATTCCAATCCACGCGCTTTGTGGGATCACCCTCGCAACGTGCGCGACCACGTCATCCTGGCGTGCGCCGCAAAAGGCGGCGTCGTCGGCATCAACGGCGTCGGGGCGTTCCTCGGCGCCAACGACATTCGCAGCGAGACGGTGGCACGACACATCGACTACGTTGCCCGGTTGGCCGGTATCGATCACGTCGCGCTCGGGCTCGATTACGTCTTCGACACGGACGAGTTGCTCGAGTACCTCAGAGCGCATCCGGAGACGTTCGGCGACGATGCCACGGGCGCGCAACCGCTGTTCGTTGCCCCCGAGCAGATCTCGGAAATCGTCGACTGCCTGACCGCGATGGGGTATGCCGATCCGGACGTCGAGCGCGTGCTAGGCCAAAATCTGCTCCGGGTCGCCGGGAGCGTGTGGCGCTGAACTAGGCCCGGCGCTTAGTCTGGGCGATGGACTCTAGGGGCAAAACCGTGACGCTACCCGCGGAAGCCACGTCCATCAGATCGGTGTAGCGCGAGAAGAAGTCGCGTTCTCCTAGAAGTCTGGCCGCGTTCTCGTCCACGGGTTTCGCCAGATGGTAATACTCCGGACCGACGGCGCTTTTGAAGCAACGATAGGAGATTCTACCGCCTAGTTCTGGATCGCTCTGCAGCGCTGCGATGAAGCGCTCGATTTCTTCATGCCAGCGGGACTCCGGGCCGGTGCTAAGTCGATACGAGATCAAAAAATGCTTCACGCGGGCGCCCCCTCGACGCTTCGGCGCCGTGTCGCGCAACGCGAGCCGGCCGAAGGCAAGAGTCTTCAGCGGCCGGCGCGGCGCCGCCCGCCAAGGTCGTGCGGCGTGGGTCAGGCAAGGAAGGCTGGCATGGAGTCCGGTGGTCGAATTCGATTTCTCGAATATCTCGCGATCTTCGGCACCGGGCTGGCCGGCGCCGTCGGCCTCACGTACGCGTTTGCCGGCATTCACTACAACGTCAGTTTATCGGCGGAGGCGGCCGGTTACGTCGATCCGGCGTGGCAAATGGGCGTACTCCTCGGCTACGCGGTGTTGCTCGGAGGCGCCGCGACTTCCGGGGCCGTTGCCGTTTGGGCGGCCGTTCGCGCGGTCAGGATCGCGGCCGGCGAGCGCCGGGCCGGCGCCGGTTGGGGCGAAATTTTCAGAAGCCGGGAACGATGATCGCGCGGCTTGTCATCAATCGCAGGGCGCGCCGGGGTCGCGAGTTGGCCGCGCTCGTGCGTGCCGAACTCGCGGCGGCCGGCATCGCCTGCGTCGAAGACGCCGGCGGTCCACGCCCCGCACGCTACGACCTTATCGTATCGGCCGGCGGCGACGGAACCTTCGTTTCGCTTATTCCCGACGCGATCGCGCGCGGCGTTCCGATGGGGATCGTTCCACTTGGAACCTTCAACGATCTGGCACGAACGCTCGACATTCCGCTCGACGTCGGGCAGGCGTGCCGGATCATCGCGGGCGGTGCGACGCGAACGATCGACGTCGGGCGCGTCAACGGCCGGCACTTCGTCAACGAAGCGAGCATCGGACTGAGCAGCCGCATAGCGCGGCTGCAAACGCCCGACGTAAAACAACGCTTCGGTTTCGCCGGCGTCGCGTGGACGACGCTGGCTGCCCTGGCGCGGGCCCGTCCGATGCATCTCGAAATTCATTTCGACGGCGTGGTGAGTCGCCGGCGCGGCGCGCAGCTGACCGTTGCCAACAGCCATCGTTTCGGCGGCGTCTTCGACATCGACGGCGCGGCGATTGACGACGGCCTGCTGGACTGTTACGTTTTTTCTTCGGACGACATCTTCAAGGCGATCGGCACGGTGTGGGCGATGCAGCGCATGCGGCGTCCCGTCGAGGGCGTGGGAGCTTTCCGTGCCGCCCAATTTCACGTCGTCACCAAGCACGCGCACCGGATTTCGGCCGACGGCGAGCCGGCCGGTAAGACGCCGGCTCTCTTCGAGGTGTTGCCCCGCGCCCTCAAGGTCTTTGCATCCCCGTAGTCAAGGAGCGTGTCGCAGCAAACATGCGCTATCGAAATCTAGGACATTCCGGCGTCAAGGTCTCGGCCATCGGCCTGGGCTCGTGGCTTACGTACGGCGCCACCGTGGATTCGCAGACGACGCGGGCCTGCGTCCTGCGAGCGTGGGAGCGGGGCGTCAATTTCATCGACACCGCGAACGTGTATGCGCGGGGAGCCGCCGAAGAAGCGCTCGCACCGATTCTCAAAGAGCTCGATCGCGACTCGCTGGTGCTTGCCACCAAGGTGTATTTTACGATGGCCGACCGTCCCAACGGACGTGGGCTTTCGCGCAAGCACGTCCGCGATCAGATCCACCATTCGCTTCGCAGGCTCCAGGTCGACTACGTGGACTTGTACCAATGCCACCGTTACGACGTCGAAACCCCGCTCGAAGAAACGTGCGAGATGATGAACGACCTCGTACGTTCGGGGAAGGTCTTGTACTGGGGCGTCTCCGAGTGGAACGCCGATCAGATCGCCGGCGCGGTGACGCTGTGTCGCGCGCGCGGCTGGGCGGTTCCGATCAGCAACCAGCCGCAGTACAGCGCGCTGTGGCGGCGCATCGAAGAACGCGTTCTCCCGGTCTGCACGCAATACGGATTGGGCAACGTCGTGTGGTCCCCGCTGGCGATGGGAATCCTCACCGGGAAGTATCTGGATGCCGGCAATCCGCCCGCCGGCACGCGCGCGGCCGGCGCGGGCAAAGAGATGATGGAGGATTACTTCACGCAGGCGCGCCTGGACGCGGTTCAGCACCTCAAGCCGTTGGCGCAGCGCGCCGGCTGTTCGCTCGCGCAGCTGGCGCTGGCATGGTGCCTCCGTCAGCCTGCGGTCGCCAGCGCGATCGTCGGCGCTACCAAGATCGAGCACGTCGACGACAACGTCGCGGCAGCCGATTTGGATGTCGATCCGGCCATCTTTGCAGAAATGGACCGGATTCTAGCGCCGGTTACGGCAACCGAGCCATACCTTGCGTGAGCGGCGCTCGGCAAAGTTCCAGACGTGAGGAGGCGGCGCGGGCCGCCCCCTCGCGTCACGGGGACTGCGTCGGTGGAGGACAACGTCATTCCCCGAGTCGAGAAACGCGACACGGCAGGCGGGTGTGACGCCTCGAGGACGCTTACGTTCCGCTCTCGGCGCCGGCATGGAACACGAACTTAACGATCAGGCGGTCGAGCGTCGCATTCGCTGCGGGCGTTCCCCAATTCACGTAGAGTTCGTCGCCACCGTGCAAGCGGGCAGCGTAGCCGGCGGAAAAATTTATACCGGGCGTCGAGAAGCCGCCGGTTCCGTTGATGTCGCGCAGTCCCACCGTGAACGCGCTGTCGGCGGTGGCTTGATAGCCGAGCGAAATCCTGCGCAGCCACTGCGAATTGAGTACGCCGTTCGAGAACGCGCGTTGCAGGGACCCGTCGTATTCCAGTCCGACCACGATCTTGTGCCCGAACGGGCGCGTCGTCGTGAACGAATAGAGATGCTGGTAATTCGTTCCGTAAGGGCCCCACGACGTCGAAGCGTCGATCGGCGTCGGCGTTCCGTCGCCGTATCCGATCGGTATCGCAAAAAGGTTGAAGCGGTTGGTTACGCCGTCCTTGTAGCACGGGAAGCCCGTGAAATAGGACTGGCCGACGATTGCCCCCGTGCAGCCGGGGCCGGCGGGAATCCCGTATTCGCGGAGGAGGCCGACGTTGGGGCCCAGTCCGTCGATCGAAAATCCGTCCTTGAAGGCGGCGTTGAACCCGATTTGGGTGTCGGCTTGATGGATGGCGCCGGAGTCGTCCATAAAGCGATCCGCGCCCACGAATAGATTCCAGTTCTTGATCGAATGCGTGCTGCCGGTTACGTTCGCGAAACCTTCCAAGCCGCGAATGTCGGAATTTGCCGTATATCCGTCAATGGGATTGTAGTTTGGCGAAATGTCGACGTAGCCGCCCAGCACCTCGTAATTAGGCTTATGCACGTCGAGGAATCCGTTCGTACTCGTTGCCGAGCCTTGAGGAACCCAGCTCCCGTCTTCGAAGTCGTGGTTGACCGCCCAGACGAATCCGCTCTTGTTGTTGCGACCGGCGGCGCCGGTTTCGATCGTGGTGTCGTCGCCCTGACTACCGTGATGCGCCAGAACGCCGTCCGCCCAGTACAGGAACGAGTGGTCGCCCAACGCGTGCTGATAACCGAAGGCGGTGTCGTCGAACGGATTGTCGGTGACCACATCGTAGCCGTGGAACGTGAGCGCAGCGAAGCTCTGGTTGCCGAACGTACCCTCGACCTTTCCCCCGTCCTCGAACGGGCCGATGTCGGGCGAGTAAAACACCAAGCCTGGAGCGGCGAGGACGCTCCCGCTGTTGGCGCCGTTGGCCACCGGTTCGAGATAGTTCGCACCCTGCGCGAAGAAGGGCCGGTACTCGAGAACTTGCCGGCGGAATTCTTGCGGGGCGATCGTCTGCTGATCGATCTCCACGTTGGAAAAATCGGGATGCAGGGTGCCGACGAAATTGATCGTCTGCGTGATCGGGACGCTCACGTCGAGCCCGACCGGGCGGGCCGGTTCCGGCAAGAAGTCGCCGTTTGCCTGCTGGAATAAGTGGCGATCGGATCCAACGCTAGCCGCGCCGAAAACGTCAAGGCGCGGCTTCGGCCGCACGGTGGCCTTTCCGTCAAAATCAAAACCGGTGGCTTGCGCCCAGAAGCGCGCATCGGTAAAGACCGGCCAATTGCCCGCGCCCGCGTCCTGCATGATCCCGTCGTAAGCCCAGCTGTAGTGTTCGGCTTTCGCGGCGACTTGGCGAACGAAGTTGACGCGCCAGGACTGCTTGGCTCCCGGCCGTATCCGCAGCACGTCCAGCGGTACGATGAGCACCGCGCTCCACGATCCAGTGGCGGAATTGACCGCGGCCGCGGCTTGCCAGTGGGGACGGTAGCGCGTATTTTCGCTCGCTTGCTCGTAGCGGATGCCGCGGGGCGTGGTTTCAAAAAAGTAGGCCTGCGTCCCCGTGCCGCTCGGATCGAGCGCGACGCCGACGAAATCGTCGATGCCGAAGCCGCCGTCATTGGTCGATTGGGTAGCCACAACCGGCGTGCCCTGCTGCTCGGCCTGGAAGGCGACGTAAAGGTAGTGGTCGTCGTAGAGCATGTAGGCCGTAGTCGCGTGTGGAGCGGGTCCGCGCGTCGTGACGTCCTCCCAGGGCTGCGGACCGTTGGGAACTTTACCGGCCTGCCAGGCGGGGTCCGCGAGACTGGGATCGAGCGCGAGAGGATGCGCCGCCCGGGCTACCGGAAAAGAGAATTCGCGATTTACGGCCGCTGCGGCGGGCGGCGTGAAACTCAACGCCGCGGCGAACGTAAGGACGATAGGGACGAGCGGGCGTGTCATGCCATCGAACAGCGTGGCGCAGGGCGTTGCCGGCCGTCCTAAAACGGCCATCAAAAGATTCTTAACACTCGGGGTGTTCTATGAGCGTTTATGCCTTCGGCCCCTTCCAACTCGACGCCGAGCGACTGATGCTCCTCGAGGGCCCCGAGCCGGTGGCCGCCGGACCAAAAGTCGTCGAAACGCTGCTGGCGCTCGTCGAGCGCCCGGGCGAGGTGCTGACCAAGAGCGCGATGCTCGATCGTATTTGGCCCGAGGGATTCGTCGAGGAAGCCAATCTCGCACAAAACATCTACGTATTGCGCAAGCTGCTGCGCGACCGCTGGAACGTGGACGCGATCGAAACGATCCCGCGTCGCGGCTACCGTTTTCGCGCCGCCGTTGCGATGGGCGAAGATTTGACCGCTCCCGCCCAGGACCCAATTGCCAAGAATTCCCGGTCGCCGCGCTACGCGATCGCGGCGGCGGCGCTGCTCGCCCTGCTCGCCGGCGGCTCGCTGCTTTCGCTCCGCTCTCGTCCGCCGCAGCAGCCGGCCCCACAGCAGGTTTCCGCAGCCGGGGAACGGCTCTACGCCATCGGCCATTACTACTGGAATCAGCGCACCCGGGCCGGCGTTACGCGCAGCATCGACTACTTCCAGCGGGTCGTCGCATCGGATCCACGCGCCGCGCAAGGGCATGCGGCGCTGGCCTCCGCCTACGCGATTATGGGCGACTACCACTACGGTAGCTTCCCGCCGAAGGTCTACTTTTCGCGCGCCACGGCCGAAGCGCGCGTCGCACTTTCGCTCGATCCGAGGTCGGGCCAGGCCTACGGCGCTCTCGCCGTCGTCGCGATGAATATCGATCGTCCGCGCGAAGCGACCGCGGATCTCTCACGCGCGCTGGCGCTAGACCCATCCGATGCATCGTCGCACGAATGGTACGGCATCGCGCTGTTGCAGCGCGGTCAGCTCGACGGCGCGCTGCGCGAGCTGCGTACCGCCGCCGACCTCGATCCGCTCTCGGTCTCGACCACGGCGTGGCTGAGCAGTGCGGCTTACCTGGCGCGCCGCTACGACGACGCGATCGCGTACGGCCGGCAAACGCTCGATCTGGAGCCGCATCGCACCGACGTGTGGCAATCCATCGGCCTGGCTTACGAGGCGCAGGGTTCGTACGGCCGGGCGGTCGACGCATTCGATCGTTACGCGGCAGGCTGTCCGATGTGCCGCGCCGATGCCGACGCGCTGCTGACGGCCGTCTATGCTCGCGAGCGCGACTTCGGCAAGGCGCGCGAAGTCCTGGCGGTGGCTCAGTCGCACTCGCACGTCGTCGAGCCCGACGATCTCGCGCTCGCCCTGGCCGCGATGGGCGAACGCCGCGTCGCGCTGTCGTGGCTGCGGCGCATGCCCAACGCGTTCTTGCGCATGCAGATCGCCAACGATTCCCGCTTCGATGCGTTGCGTAACGATCTCGGATATCGCGAACCGGGAGCAAACCGCCCTGCCTGACGGTGCGGCCCCGGACCCGTTGTTCGCGGCGCTACGTTCGAGGCCGCAAGTCGCGCGTACGCTGGCGCGCCATCTCGAGGAAGTCGCGTCGAACGGGACGGTCGCCGTCCGCACCAAGGAGCTCTGCGCGTTGATGGTCGCGTGGCTGTGCGCGTGCGACTATTGCACCTGCGCGCACGAAGAAATCGCGCGGCGCATCGGCGTGGATCGGGCAACGCTCGACGAGCTCGGGAATTTTGCGCAAAGCGGCCGCTTCGCGCCGGCCGAGCGCGCGGCGCTCGCGGCAACCGTGGCGCTCACGCGAGAGCCGCGCGGCCTGCCGCCGGGCGTTCGAGCCGAATTGGAACGCTGCTACGACGAAGGAGAAGTCGTCGAAATCGTTGCGGCGATCGGGCTTTACAACTATCTCGCGCGCGCGAGCAACGCGCTCGGCGTCGGACCTACGCCTGCGAGCGGGCCGCCACGCGCGCCAGCGCCCGCTCCACTTTGACGACGCGGGTCCCGCTCAAGCGATCGTGCAGCAAGATGCGCCGCCAGAAGATGCTCAGAAACGCGATCAGCCACCAGATGCAGAACACGACGAAGTAACGCCAGACGATTCGCCAGAGCCCTGGCCGCTTGAAGTCCGGCGTGACCACGCGCAGTCCTGCGATCGTCATTCCGAACGTTTGTCCGGCCACGGATACGAGCAGCGCCAGATAAACCGCTAAGTAAAAGAAGAACGAAAAACTCTTCGTCCGGTCGACCACTTGGTCGACGAACGCGTTGAACGCCGGAACGGACACCCCGCTCCCGTTCGTAATGGAGACCGGGCCCACGTCCACCGTATCCGAGGAGGCGCTCGCCGCCGGCGACGGCGTTGCGTGCGCCTTGGGCGGCGCGGGTCCGAGCGTGTTGACGGTCACCCCGGGATGGCTGGCGGCTTTCTTGTCCACGTGCACGTTGACGACTTGTCCGCCGGACGCGCCGATAATGGAGGCGACGACGATTGCGTCGATCCCGAACGCGGCGAGCCGGCGCCACCAGCCCGCACAGTCTCGGATCTGCACCGTGCCGGTGCCGGGAGCCGCCAGCGCCGGCGGCTCGGCGCCGGCCTCGCGAAGAAACGTGGCCTTCGCTCGATCGTACGACGGTGAAGCCAGGAATTCGCGAAGCGACTCGATGCGCGTCGTCGCGTAGGGCTCGCTCCCGAGCCACGCGCCCCATCGCAAGACCGAATCGGACGTAATTTCGGCCGTTTGCTGTGCGAAAATCTCGCGATCGATCGCGCGCGCGAATTCGTGAAAGTTGGCCACGCTGATCGCGCGCATGGCGGCGTCGAGCGAATCGCAGCATAACAAGCCGACCTTGTCGCACGTGAAGGTGCAGCGGCGCAGCCAAGGTCCGAAGACGAACGCGATGAGCGGGTTCTCGTTGCCGTTGACGCTCAGCAGCGACAGGTATCGCGTGTGGCCCGATGCGATGTGCCCCAACTCCTTGCCGATCATGAAGGCCAATTCATCGTCGCGAAACGTTTCGATCCACTTGGTCGAGAGCACCAGCGCGTAGGGATCGCCGAAGCCCAGCGCGGCCACCGGAACGTTGTTGTCGTCGCGCGCGAAAATTGCCGGCATCGGAATGTCGAGCGACGCGCACGCGCGTTTGACGATCGCGAAGACGCGAGGATATTGGTTCTGATGGACCTGTACGCTGGTCCCCAGGAGCCGTCCGCGCGCCAAAGTCACGTAGATCATGGCCGCCACGATGAAGAGGGCGACTTGCGAAGCACCGATCGATTCGTGCAGGACGAACGCGACCACCAGGGCGGCCGGAATCGCAAATGGGAGCGTCAGCCAGAAGGCCAGCCGCTCGGTGGGGTGGCGCAGCGAGTCGGGGCCATCGAAGAGTTGGACCACGCCGAGTCAATGCAGAGTTGGCGGCTGCCTTCCTGCCGGGGGTATCCTGCGCGGGGGCAGCCTTCGGGTCGAAAAAAATTCTCTCCAGGGGGTTGACGCGGGCGCCGGGTCTCGCTAATATACTAGTGTACTAGTACAACAGCCTGTTAGTACTAGGCTCTACGAGGAGAGACCCATGACAAGCAACCGCCGCCACCACGAAGCCGAGCCCAGCCGCGACCTCCGCACGACGCGCGTGCGTATGCCGGCCGGCGCACAAGCCGCCATTTTCCAGGGTTGGGGCGTCAAGTTCTAGAGCGCGATGCCGATCGTCCTCAGCGTTGACGCGCGCAGCGGCGTCCCAATCTACCTCCAGCTCATCGAGCAGATCAAACGCTCGGTGGCGCTTGGAGTATTGCAGCCCGCCGAACGGCTGCCGACGGTCAAGCAGCTTGCGCTGGATTTGACCATCAATCCCAACACCGTCGCGCGGTCCTACCGCGATCTCGAGCGCGACGGCGTCATCGAGACGTCGCCCGGCCGCGGATCCTTCGTGCGCGGCGACGGGGCCGAAGCCAGCGTGAGAGCGGCTGCCGGCGACGTTGCGCAAAACGCGATCGAAGCGGCCGTGCGTGAAGCGAAGTCGCTCGGCCTGTCCCGCGCGGAAGCGTCCCTGCTCATCGAAGGCATCCTCGACCGCTGGTATCCGGAGAAATCATGAACGCGATTACGATCGACCATCTTCGCAAGACGTACGGCGGATTCGTCGCGCTCGACGATCTCTCGCTCGAGGTACCGCAGGGCAGCGTATTCGGCTTGCTCGGGCCTAACGGCGCCGGCAAGACCACCACGTTTAAATGCATGCTCGGCCTGGTGCGCGCCGACCGCGGCGAAACGCGCTTTGGAGAGCAAACGCTGTCACCGGCCGTTCTCGACCGGGTCGCCTACGTTCCCGAGCGCAGCGTCCTCTACGAAGGCATGACCGTAGCCGAGCATATCGAGATGCAGCGCCGGGCGTATTCTAAATTCGACGCCGACCGCGCGCGCGAGCTCGTTACGGGCTTCGGCATTACCGATTTGCGCCGCAAGGCCGGCAAGTCTATCGAAGGGAATGCGAACGGCGGTTGCGGTCGCGCTTGCGTTCTCTCGCTCCGCCGAAGTGCTCGTGCTGGACGAACCGACCAGCGGCCTCGATCCCGTCAACCAGCGTACCGTCCTCAATCTCATCGTGAACGAGGCGGCGAGCGGAAATACCATCGTATTCTCGTCGCACCAAGTCGGACACGTCGAACGCGCCGCCGAGCGCATCGCCATTATGCAAGATGGCCGGATCGCGCTGGAAGGCATGGTGGACGATCTCAAGGCCGACCGCAAAATCGTCGAGGGCATTCTCCCAAGCGAGGACGCGACCATGGACGGGCTGGCCGGAAACGCCCACGTTCGCCGCGTCGAGCGCAACGGCCGGATCCTGCGCGCGTTTGCCTCCGGCGACGCCGAGGCGATCGCGAAAGTCATGTCGGCCGGGGGCGCCGCGGGCGTTCGCATCGTCGACCTCGATTTGGAAGATATCTTCTTCGATGCCGTCGCACCGGCGTCGTCAACCGCCGATCTAGTGGAGGCCTAACGTGGCGTACTACGAGCTGTTACGCGTCCGGAACTGCCTGAAAAACCTAGCGATCGTTTTGGCCGTAATCTTCCTGTTAGCCGCCGGCCTGCGCCTCTTGCATGCAAGTGGGAGCATTACCGTCGGCGACGACGACATGAACGGTTCGGGAACGACGCACGTCACGCGCGTCGTGCTCCCGAACGGAACGACGCAGACGACCGTCGACGATCCCAAGAAGCACGTTCACGTCGTATTCGTTACCCCGAAGGGGCACTCGGAGATGGCATTCGCCGACGCCTCGGCGGGCGTCGACGTGGCGCTCTTTTTCGGCGCCGCGACGATGGTCGCGCTCATCATCGGATCGATCCTGGCGGCGGTATTTTCGAGCCAGAACCGCAATCATCTCGAGATCGCGTTCATGTGGCCGGTTACGCGCGAGCGGACGGCGCTCGCGGCGATCGCTATCGACGTCGCCGGAATAATTGCTTCGCTCGTGATGGGAACGTTGGCGGCCTTGGCGATCGCCTCGCTGTTCGTGCATATTTCGCTTCTATGGGTGCCCGGGAGCGCCGCCACGATCGTCCTTGCGATCGTCGCGCCAATCGCGTGGTACGGCTTACTGCTGGCGGCTTCGTCGTCGCTACGCAGCTTCGGAGCGGTCGCAGGAATCGGCTGGGCCGCGGGATTGCTGCTCCCCGGATTCGCGCAGATTCCCTACAAGGGTGACGGAGCGCTCGCGCTCGTCTTTGCCGTCCTTCGCGTACTCGCGCATTTCGATCCGCTCGCATACTTGCGATTCAGCAGCGAAACGCCGCACGGCGGCATCGCCGGGTCGCCGGAGACGGCGCTGGCGTTCCTGGTTCCGCTCGCCATCATCTATCTCGCCGCCGCCGTGTTGCAGTGGCGTCGCGTGGAGGCATAACGCTATGGAAATCTTCGGCACGTCGTTTGCGGTCGCGCTCGGTTCGTGGCGTCTGAAGCTTGGTATAACGCTCGAAGACACCGACGCGCCGCCGGCGCCCGTTGCTGCCGGCCGGCCCGCGCGCCGAGCTCCCGTGCCGGCCGACCGCGACGTACGCGATCGCGCCGGTGTCTGGAAGACCTAGCAGCCCGTTCTTCGACTGCGTTCGCTGCGCTCACTACGCTCTGTTCTTCGACTGCGTTCGCTGCGCTCACTACGCTCTGTTCTTCGACTGCGTTCGCTGCGCTCACTACGCTGTGTTCTTCGACTGCGTTCGCTTCGCTCACTACGCTCAGAATGACGGGGGTAAGCCGTTGTCACCCTGAGCGTAGTCGAAGGGCGCTCCGTTCTTTCCACTGCGCTCAGAGTGGCGGGTGCGAAGAGGGTCTAGATCACGTAGGGCGTGGCGATCGCGGGCTTGACGAATACGAGGCCGTCCTTGGTCACCTTATATAAGTAGATGTTCGCAAGCGTCGGGTCGCCGGTGACGCCGAACGAAAACGGTCCCAGGAGCGTGTCGTACGTGCCGCCGGTTTGCAGGGCGCTCAGAAGCGTCAATCGCGTCGTCGCGTTGGCGCGTTGCGACGCCAAGATCGCGATCTGCGCGCTAGCGTAGCCGAATGCGGAGAACGCCGTGATCTGCCCGAGCCGGTTGCCCAGAAACGTGTACTCTTGGATCTGATCCGGAATTTTGTCCAGGGGCGGCAACGAGGTCGAAACCAGCGCGTTGGCCATCACGGTCGCGTACGATGCGGTGGTCGCCTCCCCGTAAAAGCCGTTGCTCGCACCGAATTCCCCGACGTATCCGGCCAGCCGGAGAGCTTCGGCGAGCGGGCCGAGGTCGCTCGTCCGGCCCGCCAAGAATACGAAGACCGGTTGGCGCGCGAGCACCGCCCGCGCGGCGTTGGCCGGATCGAAGCCTTTTGCCGGAAAGAGCATCGTGTCGGCAAGATGGCGATCGGTCTTTGCTTGCTGCGTGAATCCCTTGGCGACGTCGAAGCCGTAGCCATCGTCGAGCGCGACCGCGATCGCCACGATCGGTTTGCGGCCGAGCAACGTCGCCCGTGCGAACAGCAGGCCTTCGGTCACGTCTTTGGTCGGTAAGCGAAACACGTTGCGGAACGCTCGATCGGTCACGCCGTCGGCGGTCGTCGCGGGAACGACGAGCGCGAACCCGACGTTCTGATAGTTCGGCGTCGCCGTTATCGTGACGTCGCCGGTCAGGTTCCCGATCATCGCGACGATTGAGGGATCGTTGGCCGCAATTTGAACGTTGGTGACGGCGACGGTCGACGAGTCTTGGTCGTCGAAGGCGCGCAAGCCGAAGACGCGCCCTTGCATTCCTGCCGTGTACCGATTGGTGTAGTCGATCGACGCCTGGACGCCGGCGACGATCTCGTCGCCGTACTTCTTTAGCGGGCCGCTTAGCGGAACGCTCACGCCAAGCGACAGACTGCTGCAGAAACGTCTGCCCCGGAAGCAGCTGGGCACCGGCCGTGGCGTGCGCGCCCGCGATCGCCGCGCCCGCCGCGCCGGCAACGAATGTAGAGCGTTTCACGCGACCTGCAGGTAGCCCGCCAGGGTCGTGAACAGGAAGATCACCGAAAACGTCATGTTCGCAGTAAAGATACGTTCGTTGAGGACGAATACGTTCGGGGCGCGCGAAAATAATCGTATTTCGTACGTGACCAGCCCGATCGCCGCGGCGATTCCGAGCCAGTACGCGCTGCCGGCGCCACCGGCCAAGCCTGCCATCGCCAGCAAGGCGGCCATCGCCAAGTGTAACAGGATCGGCATGACCCGCCCACTGCGTTCGCCAAAGCGCGCCGGAACCGAACCGATGCCTTGTTCGCGGTCGACGGGCAGGTCCATCAGCGCGTATGCGATGTCGAAGCCCGCGACCCAAACGGTCACCGCCGCGAAAACCAGAACGGCGGCCGGGCTGACGCTTCCGGCGATACCGATATACGCACCTAGCGGTGCCAGTCCGTCAACGGCGCCGAGCACGAAATGCACGAGATATGTAAAGCGCTTGCACAACGGGTAGAAAAGCACGCCCAGTGCGGCGAGCGGCATCAATTTGACGCAGAGCGGATTGAGCATCCAAGCAGATACCAATAGAAGCGCGAGCCCGGCCGCGATCGACCACAACATCGTTGACGGCGCGAGCGATCCGGCCACGAGCGCCCGCCGCGCGGTTCGCGGGTTGCGTGCGTCGATCTCCCGGTCGAAGTAGCGGTTTGCCGCCATGGCGGCCGTTCGCGCGCCCAGTACCGCGAGCGTTATCCAGAGCAGCGCCCGCCAAGAGGGCAGGCCCTGCGCCGCCATAATCGCGCCGACGTACGCGAACGGCAGCGCGAACAGCGTATGCTCTATGCGAATTTCTTTAAGCCAGAGCGCCGCTTTCGTCACGTGCGATCGAGGCGCGCGACCGCGGCTGGGCCTTGGCCGCTCCACGCGTCGGGCTGCAGCGCTTTTGCAACCCGGTCGAGTCCGTATTCGCGCCAGCGCCGGTTCACGGTATTCTTGGTCGCATCGTCCATCGCGATATCCGGCGGCCACTCGCGCCGGTATCCCTCCGATGCATCCTTGCGCGTCGCGTCGATGCCGATCTTCGTCCCGTACGCAACGCTGTACGATCCGTGATCGAGGTCGTCGACCGGGCCGGGCATCATGACCACGTCGCGTTCCGGCGCTAAGTTGTTGAAGACGAACCACGCGACGGTGCGCGGATCCTGTACGTCCACGTCCGCGTCAACGACGACCAGCACGCGCGTGAGCATCATCATGTGGCCGAGACCCCACAACGCGTTCATGACCTTCTTCGCGTGTCCGGGGTACGATTTCCGGATCGACACGATCGCAAGGTTGTGGAACCCGCCCTCGACCGGCAAGTTCATGTCCACGACCTCGGGTAGCACCATCTGCAGCAACGGCAGAAAGATGCGTTCGGTTGCCTTCCCGATCCAAGCGTCCTCCATCGGCGGTTTCCCCACCACGGTCGCTGCGTAAATCGGATCGCGGCGATGCGTGATGGCGGTCACGTGGAAGGTCGGAAACCGGTCGGCCAGGCTGTAGACGCCGGTGTGATCCCCGAACGGTCCCTCCGTGCGAACGTCGCTATTGTCGACGTAGCCTTCCAAGACGAACTCGGCGTCGGCCGGTACTTTGAGGTCCACGGTTTTCGCGGCGACCAGTTCGACCGGCTTACCGCGCATCAGGCCGGCAAACGCGAATTCGTCAAGTACGGGCGGCAACGGCGCCGAAGCTGCGTACGTCAGCACGGGATCGCTACCGATCGCGACGGCGACGGGCACGCGTTCGCCCCATGCGTCGGCGTGAGCGCGTCCTTGTTTGTGGCGCTGCCAGTGCATGCCGGTTTCGGTTGGGCCGTACACTTGCAGGCGATACATCCCGACGTTGGGGCGGCCGGTGCGCGGATCTTTCGTGATGACCAGCGGAAGGGTGATGAACGGGCCGGCATCCAGCGGCCACGTCGTCAACACCGGCAGTGCACGCAGATCGGGTTCCCGCATGACGACGTCTTGACACGTGCCGCGCCGGACCGTCTTGGGCACCGCGTTGGCGAACGGCGCGAGCCGGCGCATCAGGCCGAGTTTGTCGCCGATCGAAGCCCCCGGCGGCGGAGCGACGTCGAGCATACGGCGCAGGCGCGCGGCAACTTCGTCCAAACTCGTTGCACCGAAGGCGCGTGCCATTCTGTCTTGCGTGCCGAATTGGTTGGTCAGAACGGGGTAACGCGATCCTTTTACGTTTGTAAAAAGCAGCGCCGGGCCACCGGCTTTGACGACCCGGTTGGTGATCTCGGCGATCTCCAGATATGGGTCGACTTGGGCGCGCACGACGTGCAGTTCTCCGGCTTTGTGAAGCGCCTCGGCGAACGCACGCAACGAATCGAAGGGCATGCGTCCCTCTTACGCCCCCCGCGCCCGCGTATCCGCTCCGGCGCGGAGCTCGGCGCCCGCGAGACGAAGCGAGTACTCGTGCGATACGGCCCGCTTCCTACGCTACTCGGTCTCCTGACGCTCGTGACCGGATTCGTGGACGCCGTGAGCTATCTCAAGTTCGGTCACGTCTTCGTCGCGAACATGACGGGCAACGTGGTTCTGCTGGGCTTTGCGGTGGCCGGCGAACCTGCGATTTCGATCTCCGGTTCGCTGGTGGCGCTTGCGGCGTTCGTCTGCGGTGCGATCCTTGGCGGGCGGCTCAACGTGCGCTTTGCCAAGCACCGGGGAAACTTGCTGGCGATTGCGACCGCAGTAAAGACGCCGTTGCTGCTCGCGGCCGCCGCCGTTGCTTACGTCGCGCCGTCCAACGCGTTTGCGATCCTCGCCGCGCTCGGCGTGACGATGGGACTGCAAAACGCCGTCGCGCGCAAACTCGCCATCCCGGACGTCACGACGACCGTTCTGACGTTGACGCTTACCGGCTTGGCGGCCGATTCGTCGCTTGCCGGTGGAGAGAATCCGCGCTGGGCGCGGCGCGCGAGCGCCATCGTGACGATGTTTGGCGGCGCGCTTCTGGGAGCGTGGATCGTGCTTCACGCCGGCGTTCCGGTCGCGTTGCTCGCAGCGGCGGCGATCGTCGCCGCCGCGGGAATCGGCGGCTTCGTGTTGGGGCGCCACGATCCCCAGTGGGTCCGTCCGGCGTAGCCCGCCGCGACGCGCCGCCGGCCTAACGGTTGGGATGCGTCGCCGGCGGGGTGCCGTCGATGCCGCGGATTGCAGCGGGGTTTCCGCCGTGGGCTGCGTACCACGCGCGCGCGTCGCGAGTTGCCAGCGCGACCGCGTTGCGCGCGTTGTTTGCAGCGTCGAGGGCGCCGGCGAATTCCATCTGGGAATCGCCTTGCACCGCGGTCTTGGCCTTTACGAATGCGTCGCGCTCGATCGATTCTCCGTCAACGAGATCGGATTGGATCGTCGACCAATCTTCATCTTCCGGCGGATCGGCTGCCGCGGACTCGAACGCGCTCTGCGCGGCTTGTTGTCCGGTCGCGATGTCGCGCAGGGCCGCCGCCGGAGCGCCGGCTGCGAAATCCGATTGCGCGGCTCGGAACGCCGCATCGGCAACCCCGGCGCGAGCGATCGCGGGCTTCCAGTACGACACGGCTTCGCCACGTAACGCCTGCGCGGGTGGCGACGGCGTTGCCGGTTGAAACGGTGCAAACGTAATCTGCGCCACCGGAACGATCGGGCTTTGCGAGCGGTGCATCGAGACGGCGAACAGGGCGCACAGCGCTAAGAAGATGATGCCGAACGCTAGGACGAGGCCGAAATCGAACGTGCTCGCCATCTCCTCGTCGACGTGCGACTCGGAAAGGGGTGCCGGTGCGATCTCCGCGGCACTCTCGCCGCGACCGGTCGAGTCCGAGTTCACGTTGGCTCCTGCATGCGCGCGCAGTTCGTCCGCCCGCGTTCGAAAAGCCTTTCAGGTCGGCCGGGCTAGTGGAAAGTCCGCGACGATCGCCGTGCCGCGCCCCGTCGACGGCTGCTGCGCGGAGACCGTCCCCTCGTGAGCGCGGACGATCCAAGCCACGATCGCAAGGCCGACGCCGACGCCGCTCGCTTCTCCGTCGCGCCGGTAGAAGCGCTCGAATATTCGCTCGCGTTCGGTCGCTGCGATGCCGCTACCGTCGTCCTCGACGATAAGCAAGCCGCGCGTGCGGACGGATTGCGTCGATAGGCTTACGCGCGTCGCGGCATGGCGCAACGCGTTGTCGAGCAGGTTGCGAACGAGCTCGCGGAGGCGGCGTTCGTCGCCCGAAACGATGCAGCTCTTCGCAGCGACGTCCACCGCGATGGCCTTGCTTCGGGCGCGTTCGATAAATTCGCGGGCGCACGACGTGGCGATCGCGGCCAGCTCGACCGGCTCGCGCACGAGGACGTCCGGCCGGGGCTCGCGCGCGAGGGTCAGTAGATCGCCGACCAGGCTGCCGGCGTCGAGCGCCGCCTGATCGATGGTCTCGAGGCGCGTCTTCATGTCTGCGCCGGCGTCGGCGCCGGCGGCCTGCGCGACGCTCGCGATGGTCGCGAGCGGCGAACGAAGTTCGTGCGCGACGTCGATGGAGAAATTGCGTTCGCGCTCGCGGGCTTCGATCAGCGGCGCGACGGACAGTCTCGCAAGCGCGTACGACGCCACTCCGACGAAGGTGAGAAGGGGCAGGTCGATGCCGCCGATGGTCAGCGCGACCCGCCGCATGGCCTGCGCGTAGGCGTGCTGCGCTTCGGCCGTTTGCATCGCCGGTCCCAAGAGATCGTGGTATTGCTGGCCGACGAAAACGAAAGCGGCGATGCTGATCGCCGCCAGAACCGTCGCGAAGATCGCGAGATAGACCGCGGTCAGCCGTGCGATCACGAAATCAGTCTGTACCCCACTCCCCATACGGTAGCGATGGTCTTCGACGCACCGGCCGCACGCAACTTCTTGCGTAACTGGCTCACGTAGACGTCGACGATGTTGCTGGAACCGTCGAAGTCGTAATCCCAAATTCGCTCGAGCAGCTGCGCGCGCGTGAACGTTCGCCCCGCGTTGCGAACGAAAAATTCGAGCAGGCGGAACTCGGTGGATCCCAGTTCCAGCGGCCGTCCGTCGTAGTGCGCCGTCCTGGCCGCGAGGTTGACGTCGAGTTTGCCGGCCTTCAAGGCGGCCGCCAGCGGGCGATCTCCTCGCCTAGAGAGCGCGTTCATTCGCGCGATGAGTTCTTCGGCCACGAACGGCTTCACGAGGTAGTCGTCCGCGCCGCTGTCAAGGCCGTCCACGCGGTCTTCAACGGCGTCTCTGGCGGTGAGCATCAGGATCGGCGTGTGGATGCCCTGCTCGCGAGCCGAACGCGCGATCGAAAAACCGTCGCGTGAAGGAAGCATGACGTCGACGAGCGCGATGTCGTACGCATCGCGCAAGAGGCAATCCAATCCCGCCTCGCCGTCGTGAACGACGTCCACGGCCATCTTCCGCCGTTCGAGCATGGTGCGCACGGCGCCGGCGAGGGTTTCGTTGTCTTCGATTATCAGGACGCGCATGGTTCGTGAGCTAGATATTCGTGGGCCACGGGAAACCTACTGTCACCGCTCCGCCGAACTGGCCTCGGCCGCCGATGGTCTGTACGTCCTGCAAGAGAAATCGCGCGTGCGGCGTGATCATAAAGGCTCCGTAGTACACCATGTCGCGGGTGATGAGCGGATTCTCGGCGGCATCGTAGCGGATCCCGAGATACGCATGCGGCGTGGGATAATATTTGAGGCGTAGATACCCTCCCGACGACCCGATGGCGGTTCCGAAACCGTCCGCATCGTCGTCATGCCCCCACCACTGCTCGGCCTGGAAATCGAATTTGTCAAACGCGGCGTGCGCCAGCAGTCCGGCGCGGACGTAGCGATCGTCAAAAGCCGTCCGCCCCGCCGGCGTAATCGAGCGGACGCCCGTCAACGCTTCGCCCCCGACGTCGATCGCTTGGGTAAGCGGGCCGCGAAGCCATACGCCGACCTCGGGCGTAGCCGCCGACGTGACGATGCCGGTGGGCACCGGCTTGCCGCCGTACGGAGCGCCCTGGTATTGCCCCAGCGCGAACGTGGCGCCGATCGCGGTGTCGCCGACGTCGCGCTGGACCTGCGCACCCCAGCGCGGCGCCGCGAGCGCGAGGTCGTTCAATCCGACGTGCGTTCCGTAATATCCGTATTGCTGCAGATCGTCCAGACGCTGTCCCGGCGATTGCGCCAGCGGCAGTTCGAAAAGGCCGACGCGATACAACGTCTTCACGCGTTCGTTGTAGGAAGCTGCGTAGGCAAGGTACATGCCGCCGGGGCCGCCCTGCGAGCCCAGACCATAGTGAATGAACAGGGCGATCTTCCCCGCGTCGGCATTTCCCAAAAGAGCGTAGCCGGGAGCCCAAGCGGGCGTTCCCGCCGCCGGATTGGCTTCGTACTCGTATTGAAAGCGAAGCGCCACGACCGTCGTCCCGTGGCGCTGAAGTGGTAGTTGATAGCCCAGGTTCCTGAACGTGTTTCCGAAAGCGTTGAGCTCCGGCAGCACGCTGTGGCACGCTTCGCACTGCAAATGATAGCGTTGCGCGAAAATCGGAATCGCTTGCGCACGCTCCGCTCCGAAGCACGACGCGGCGGCGATAAATGCTAACGCCGCGCAGGCGCGCGCGATCGCTCGACTAGTGCGCAACGATTTCGCCTCGCATGGGCGCTCCGTAGTGGAAGAAGCAGCCGAACAGATAGGTACCCGGCGCGTCGATGGTAATCGGTTGCGATCGCGCACCCGGCGGCAGCGTGCCGCTCGACCACGAACCGGAGACCGCGGTTCCTTTCTGGGTTTGGGCCGAAACCGAAAACGGCGACGAGGCTGGAAAATTCGTCGCTCCCGGGATGCCGGTCGCGGTGTGCGCGAACGTGTCGGTGTTGGTAAATTGAATCGTCGAACCGACGGCGACGTTTACGGCGTCGGGGGAATACCCGCCACCGACGCCCAGCGGTATCGAAACGGGCGGCGGGTTGAGCGTGAGGTTGATCGCAATCGCGAGGGAACCCGTCCCGCCGCCGGAGTCCGGCGTCACGATCCCGCCGGCGGTGCACGCGCAAAACGCCGCCGACGCGGTAGCCACGAGTGTCGCGATCCGCCCGAAACTCATTGGGTCAGTTCCGGCCAAATCGACGAAAGTGCCGCGAGCTCTTGACCGTGGCAAATCGGTAGACGCGAGCAGCGTCTTGCGAACGCGTCCGTGCGCGTCGACCAGATAGACGAACGTCGTGTGCGCTTCAGCGACACCGCGGCTCCCGGGCTGGGTGAAGACGTCGAACGCGCGCATGACCGCATGGACGTCCTCGACCCGCCCCGTCGCGACGATCCAGCGCGGCTCGGTCGCACCGAACGTCCGCGCCAGCGACCGCATCGTGGCGGGGGAATCGTGTTCCGGATCGAGCGATATCGTGACGAATCGAACGCGAACGTGCTGCGCTCGAGCGCGCTCGACCGCGGCCGCCGTCTCGGCATCGATCAGCGGACACGCGTCCTTGCAACGCGCCGCCACGAAGGTGACGACGAGGGGCGTTCCCCGCAGGCCGGTCAGCGTGAACGTTCGTCCGCTCTGATCGATCAGCTGCGGCTCGCGTGCTGCCGCCGGAATCGCAAGCGCGCCGGCTAGAAGCAGTGCCGCGCCGATTGCCGCGGTTTTTGAATGCACTGGTTCACCTCCCAGGCGAGTGCCTGGATGTGAGCCTAAAGAAAAGTTGTGAAGAAAGTCTAAAGAGGGTTACGGTTGAGGCGCGATCGAGTCGCGCATCGCAACCGCGATGTTGGCGAGAGCGACGTCGCCGCTCGCATCTTTGGCCGCGCGGTCGAACGCCGCACGCGCGTCGGACTTAAGCCCGGACTTCAAGAGCACGGTACCCAGTGCGAAGCTCGCCCGCGCATAGGTCGGCGCGAGCTGAAGCGCCGCGGTGAATTCGCGCTGCGCGCTTTGCATGTCCCCGATTCGCACTTCGGCCAAACCGAGGTCGTAGTGAGCCACGGCGTACGACGGGTTGCTCTCAAGCAGCCTCCCGAAATCGGCGCGGGCGGTTCTGGCATCTCCCGATCGTAGCGCAACGATGCCGCGAGAGTAGAGAGCCCGCGCCGAGTCGGGCGCGAGCGCGACGAACCGGTCGGCGAATTGGCGGGCCTCCGCGAGGTCGCCTCGCTGAAGATCCACCGCGATGAGGTTTGCGAACGCGGCCAGGAATGCCGGATCCAACGCGATTGCGGCGCGTAAGTGTGCGGCGGCGTCGTCGAGTTTTCCGATGCCCACGTCGGCGAGCGCGGCGTCGTAGTGCGCTGTGGACCCCTGAGGCTCGCGTGGATGCAGGGCTAGTACGGCTTCGAACTCCGCCTCCGCCTGCGTCGCATTTCCGGCCGTCAGCGCGGAGATTCCGAGTGCAAAACGCTCGCGAATCTCGCGCTGAACGGCGGCGTCGTGCAAATCGGCGGGTGAAGTCGAATGCGGTGCCGGCGCCGGCTGATAGATCTGCGCGTTTGCGGGACTGGATAGAACGATCGCCGCTACGACGAAGGCGAAGAGCGAGCGCATCGCGCGAAGCCTAGCGGGCCGCGGGAAGGCCGGCCGCACTCACCGCCGTCGCAGCTGCGGCCATTTCCGGGCGGCACTTCCAACCGATGCGTCCTTCGGCGTCGATTGGGCCTAGCAGCGCGGGCGATTCCGAGGGGAGGAGCGCATCGGCGCTGGTTGCAACGAGGGAGGGTGCGTTCGCATACGCGATCCCAGCGCCCGCCGTTCCTAGAAGGATCGTGGCGGCAAGGACCAAGCGGGCGCGTACGCGGGACATCGATGCAATTATACTCGAATATCTGAAGAAACCGTGAAACGGGTTCTGCTGGCACCCTTGGTGCTCGCCCTGGCGGCCGCCTCGCCCCAGGCGCTGGTCGTCGGCACCGTGCGCGACCAGCACGGCAGCCCCATCGCCGGCGCCTCGGTCACGATCCACCTAGCCGGCGGGGCGCTCGTGGTCCGGACCTCGGACGACGGCACGTTCGCCGCCCCGGGCGCGGGGAGCGCTACCGTCTCGATCCGATGCCGTTTCTGCCGGCCCACCGAGGCGCCGGTTTCGGCCGACGCCACCGTTACGGCGATCGTGCAGCGCTACGACGCGCTCGCGGACCGATCGCCGACGCGCGAAGACTACGCCAGCCTTCCGTTCTCGCGCGTCGAGTCGGTCCTGTCGCTCACGCCGTTCACGGTTCTGGAAGAGTCGTCGCACGCGCTTCCCGGTCCGCAGCTCGAGCTCGGGAACGATCTTTCCCGGGGGAGGTTTGCTGATCGATGCCGGCGTTCCCGACTACGACATCGTTACCGGAACCTCGCCGTGGCCGGCGATTCCGTTGCGTTACGCGCAGGATGCCGCCATTGCCGATCCGGTGGTAGGGCTGGCGTACGGCGACCGCGCCGGCGCGGGAACGTTCTTGAACGATCCGTACGCCGGCGGCAGCGACGCGACGGTCGCCGGCGGCAGCGACGCGATCGTGCGAGCCGGCCTCGCGTCGGGCCCGCAACATGTTTCGTTGGGTTACTCCGACGCCGGCCAGGACCGGCGGGAACGCGTCGACGTGCAAGCCGGAACCGACTCCTCTTCCGGAGCCAACTGGAGCGTTGCCGGATTCTCGGAGCAAGGGACGCAGGGGCAAGATTCCACGTCGCTTTCGACGGCATTTTCGGCGTCGCGTTTTTCCTATCAGACGCTGGGCGCGGAGCGATTCACGCTCGACGCTACGGCGGACCGTGGAAGCTACGCGTTCGGCTATGGGCCGGGGACGACCGCATCGGCCTGGAGCGACGCCACCGCGACGGCGCTGCTCCGGCCCGCTTCCGCAGCCGGAGCGTTCGGCGCGTTCTCCGCGCAAACGTCGTCGGGTTCTTACGACTCCAGCGGGTTTTCCGGCGTCGCCGCGCACACCAACCGGTTCTCGTCGCTCGTTGGTTTTAGCGCCAACGCGGATGCATACGACGTAACGGCGGCCGTTGCGGCTTACCGCGTCGGTTTCACCGGTCCGTACGACGGCCAGGCGCTATCGGCGACGCTCGTCCAGCCGCTTCTTCGCGTGTCCGTGACGCCGCCGTCAACGCCCTTCTCGTTCTCGGCCGGCGCAATCGGCGGCTACTCGACGCCGACGCTCTTGGAGCAATACGCGTTCGGTTCCGCGAGCACGCTGTCGATCGACCGGACCGAAACGTATCAGGCCGGCGTCTCGTACAGCGACGGCGCTCGGGTCGTCGCCGGGGTGCAGGCGCTCACCCAAACGGTCACGGGGTTCGATAACGGCTATGCGAACGGCTTGGGCGGTTCGCTGGCGTGGCAAATAACGCCGCAACTGGCGGTGCGCGCTTGGTGGATGCACGCCGGGTTCGACCAGCAAAGCGCGGTACCGCCGCCGCGAACGGCGTCGCAGCCTCAGCCAACGGACGTCGCGTCGGCATGGCTGAGCTACGAGTCCGCCGGCGGGTTGCGCGCCGATGCGATTTGGCGCACCGACCTCGTAGATTGGAAGCCGCACGCGCAGCTTGCCGGTTCGCTATCGGGACCGCTTGCGCGCCGTCTGCGCTGGTTCGCGGGAACCGAAGAACTGCAAGGAACGCCAAGCGTCAACGCGGGAGTGACCTTCGACCGCTAAAAAAAACGGGGCCGCGTCTGCGAGCCCCGTTTGGTTGCGACTAGTCGTCGTGACGGCCCGGTGGGCGGCGCCGTCTGCGCGTCGGCGGCGCGCCGGCGCTCGACAAGGCCGGGGCCTCGCGCGGCGGTTGTGGCGCCTCGTCGCTGCGGCGCGGGCGGAAGGCGCCGTTGCCCGAGGGCGTATCGCCGCCGGCCAGGAGCGCCTTGTGCGATAGATTGACGCGTCCTTGTCCGTCGATCTCCATGACCTTGACTTTGAGCTCGTCGCCGACTTTGACGACGTCTTCCACCTTGTCCACGCGCGTCGTGGCGAGTTGACTGATGTGGACCAGCCCTTCCTTACCGGGAAGGATCTGAACGAACGCGCCGATGTTGATGATGCGCGTGACGATGCCGTCGTAGGTCTCTCCGACGAGAATCTCTTTGGTGATGTTCTCGACGTACTTCCTGGCGGCTTCGCCCGACTCGCCGTCGAGCGAGGTGATAAAGACCGTTCCGTCGTCCTCGATGTCGATCTTTTCGCAGCCGGTCTCTTGGATGATCTTGTTGATGACCTTGCCGCCGGGGCCGATGACGTCTTTGATCTTGTCGGGGTTGATTTTCACGACGATCATTCGCGGAGCGAAGCTCGAGAGCTCGGCGCGCGGCTCGGCGATCGTTTCGGCGAGCTTGTCGATGATGAAGAAGCGGGACTTCTTGGCTTCTTCCATCGCTTCGCGCATGATCTCGAGGGTGATGCCTTGGACCTTGATGTCCATCTGGATTGCGGTGATGCCCTTCTTGGTGCCGGCCACCTTGAAGTCCATCTCGCCGAGTGCATCTTCCATGCCTTGGATGTCCGTGAGAACGGCGTACTTGTTGCCTTTGAGAACCAATCCCATTGCGACCCCGGCGACGTGCTCTCTAATCGGAACGCCGGCATCCATGAGGGCGAGCGTGGAGCCGCAGACCGACGCCATCGACGACGAGCCGTTCGATTCCAAGACTTCGCTCATCAGGCGCAGCGTGTACGGAAACTCGTCCTTTGGCGGCAGCACGGGTAGCAGCGCGCGTTCGGCGAGCGCTCCGTGGCCGATTTCGCGACGGCCCGGACCGCGCATCGGGCGCGTCTCCCCGACCGAGAACGGCGGGAAGTTGTAGAAGTGCATGTAGCGCTTGTCTTCGAGCGCGACGATGCCGTCCAGCCGCTGGGCGTCCGATTTCGATCCGAGGGTTGCCGCGGTGAAGACCTGCGTCTGTCCGCGCGTGAAGACGCCCGAGCCGTGGACGCGCGGCACGTAATGTACCTTGCACCAGATCGGACGGATCTCGTTGGGCTTGCGGCCGTCGGGCCGGATTTTTTCGTCCACGACCATGGTGCGAAGCTCGTCTTCTTCCATCGCCTTGACGACCTTGCCGAAATCTTTCGACCCCGCCGGCGATTCGAGCATCGCTTTAACGTCGTCGTCCTTCTTGGTACAGCGCTCGAGCGCTTCCGTGACCGTCAACGTAGCGAAAGCGCGCTCGCGCTCGCCTTTTTCGACGATGCGCATCGCTTTGGCGACGTCCTTGGCGAAGGTCTTGCGGATCCACTTATCGAGGTCCGCGTCCACTTTCGCAGCGGGAAACTCGCGTTTCTTTTTGCCGGCCTTTTTTGCCGAGCTGGTCGATCGCCTTGACGATCTTCTTGATCTCGCCTTGAGCGAACTCGACGGCGCCCAGAAAATCGTCCTCGGTAATTTCGTCGCCGCCGCCTTCGACCATCATGACCGCGTCGGCGGTGCCGGCGATGATGATATCCATGCCGCCGGTGACGTACTGGTCGAGCGTCGGGTTGACGATGTACTCGCCGTCTTCATCTCGCCCGACGCGCACCGCGGCCACCGTCTTCTCGAACGGAATGTCGCTGAGCGCGAGCGCGGCGCCCGCCGCACAGACGCCGATGACGTCCGCGTCGAGCATCGGGTCCACCGACATCACCGTCGCGACGATCTGAACGTCGTTACGGAATCCGTCGGGGAAGAGCGGACGAATGGGGCGGTCGATTTGACGCGAGCTGAGCACTGCGTGCTCGGGGGGGCGGCCTTCGCGCTTGATGTATCCGCCCGGAATCTTACCGGCGGCGTACATCTTCTCTTCGAAGTCGCAAGTGAGCGGGAAAAAATCGATGCCTTCGCGCGGTTTGGCGGAGGCGGTGACGGCGCAGAGCACGACATTTTGATCGCCGTAGCGAACGAGCGCAGAGCCGTTGGCTTGCTTTGCAAGTTCGCCGGTTTCGATGACCATCGTGCGCCCGCCGACCGTAAGCGTAACGGATTCGGGCACGATAACTCCTGATTTTACTTCTTGTTTTGCTCTTATATTGAACCGCCCGGCCTTCGGGCCAGGGCCCGCGCGGACCTGTGGACCGCTCACAAGAAGGACGCCCGCGTGCGGCGCGGGCGTCCTTTCGGGCGGCATTAGTCGGAGACTAGCAGTAGTTGCCGCAGCCGCCGCCGCCGGGCGCCGGAGTCGCGCTCGCGTTGGGCCGCGCAACGTGCCAGGGACCGTAGACGCCGTTACTCTGGTCTGCGTCGCCGTCCCCGCTGAAGTGGAACAGCGGTTTGCCTTCGTACGACCATTGTGTGGTCCCGTCCGTGCGCGTGATCATCTGCATGTTACCTTGGGCTGTCGAACCCGACGCAGCGCTCATCGGCGGCCACTCGGTCGAACAGCCGCCCGAACTCGTGCAGCCGCTGCCGTTGGCCGGATCGCCGTCCAAGTAGTACAGCGTGTGGTGAGAGCTTGGGTCGACCCACGCTGGGCTGCCCGCGACCGTGTCTTTCGTAGGGATGTTGCCGCTCTGCGGTGCGCTTGTGGCGGGCGGGCTAGTCGCGGGCGGGTTGCCACCGTACAGGCTCCCTCCGCCGCTGGTCCCACCACCGCCGCCGCAGGCGGCCAGCGATGCGGCGGCCGCAAATGCAAGGAATATCAATCGTTGATGCATGCTTCGTGGATCTCCTAATTGACGAGGGTTACTCGTACGATAAGAGCCGGGAATGAAGAAAGTCTGAAGCGCGGGGTTTCGTGAACGGAAGCCGCAAAGGGCGACTACGGTACTAGGTCTGCGCGCCTTTTCTCCGGTATAGGAAATGACTATGCAGACGCTCTCACCCCAGCGCCTCACCGAGCTGCGGCTCAAGGCCAACGACGTGCGCCAGGGTATCATCCGCTCGCTGGAAGCCGCCAAGTCCGGCCACTCAGCCGGCTCGCTCGACATGGCCGACGTGTTTTCGGTGCTGTACGGTTACGTGATGCGGCACGATCCCGGCCACCCGGATATGCCCGATCGCGACCGGCTGCTGCTCTCGTGCGGACACATCGCTCCGGTTCGCTATTCGGCGATGGCCAACTTCGGCTACTTTCCGGTCGAGGAGTTATTGACGCTGCGCAAGTTCGGCTCGCGACTCCAAGGCCATCCCGAGCGCGTCAGGCTGCCGGCTCTGGAGACGACGTCCGGCCCGCTGGGCGAAGGCCTCGCGCAAGGCGTCGGCATGGCGCTCGCTGCAAAAATGGACCGGCAAGCGTGGCGCGTTTACGTCGTTACGTCCGATGCCGAACACCAATGCGGACTCCATTGGGAGGCGGTCATGACGGCGGGGAAGTTTGCGCTCGACAATCTTACCTGCATCATCGACCGGAACTTTATTCAAATCGACGGGAGCACCGAAGACGTCATGCCGCTCGAGCCGCTCGGCGAAAAGTACCGCGCGTTCAATTGGGAAGTCATCGAATGCGACGGCAACGACGTCGCGTCGTTGATCGACGCGTTCGATCGCGCCAAGCGGGTCGCGGAGCGTCCGCAGGTGATCGTCGCCAACACCGTCCCCGGCAAGGGCGTGTCGTTTATGGAAGGCGACTACACGTGGCACGGCAAGCCGCCCAACCACGAGCAGGCGGAGGTGGCGCTGCGCGAGCTGCAAGCCGAGCGCGAAAGGATCCTGGCCGATGCCTAACACGATGGAGCTCGTGGACTATCGCGACGGCGCCGAAATCAAACAACTGCCGACGCGCAACGGCTTTGGCGAAGGCCTGATCGAAGCTGGGGCGCGCGACAAGAACGTCATCGCGATCTGCGCGGATTTAGCGGAGTCCACGCGCATGGAAGGCTTCAAGAAAGCGCATCCGGCGCAATACGTCGAGATCGGCGTTGCCGAACAATTGCTGGTCGCGATGGCAGCCGGGCTGGCTAGCGCGGGCAAGATTCCGTTCATCGCCAGCTACGCGATGTTTAATCCGGGCCGCTCGTGGGAGCAAGTTCGCACGACTATGGCGCTCAACGAGGCCAACGTGAAAATCGCGGGCGCGCACGCGGGCGTATCGGTCGGTCCCGACGGCGCCACGCATCAGGCCATCGAGGACATCGCGATCATGCGGGTGATTCCGCACATGACGGTCGTGGTTCCGTGCGATTCCGTTCAGACCAAGAAGGCGACCCTGGCCGTCGCCGAGCGTTGGGGCCCGACGTACCTGCGTTTCGGCCGCGAGAAAACGCCGATCGTCACGACCGAGAAGACGCCGTTCGAGATCGGCAAAGCGCAAACGTTTCGCGAAGGGAACGACGTCGCCGTCGTCGCGTGCGGCATACTGGTTTACAATGCGCTGGTTGCGGCCGAAGAGATTGCGAAGGAAGACGGCATCGAATGCACGGTCGTGAACAATCACACGATCAAACCCATGGACGAGGCCGCCGTCGTCGAAGCCGCGCGGAACTGCCGGGCCGTCGTTACGGTCGAAGAGCATCAACGGCACGGCGGAATGGGTTCGCGCGTCGCGGAGATCCTGGCGCAGCGATACCCGGTGCCGATCGAGTTCGTCGGCGTGAGCGATCAGTTCGGTCAATCCGGCGATCCGCTGGAGCTGATCGAGTTTTACGGAATGGGAACGGCTTCGATCAAGGAGGCCGTCCGGCGCGCGTACGCGCGCAAGACGAACGCCTAAGGCCTCGGCGCGGTCGCGGATTGACTAGCGGCGCAGGCCGAGATCCGCGATCAGCGAGCGATAGCGCTCCAGGTCTTTTTGCTGGAGATAGCTGAGCAGCCGGCGGCGCTGCCCGACTTGAAGGAGCAGCCCGCGGCGGCTGTGATGATCTTTCTTGTGAACCTTCAGATGATCGGTGAGCTGATTGATCGACGCGGTGAGAATCGCGATCTGGACGTCGGCCGAACCGGTATCGTTCGCGCCGCGCCCATACTTGGTGGCGATCTCCGCTTTTTGTTCTTTGGTCAACGGCATCGGAGAGTGGGCTCCTTGGGCAGGATGGTCTCGCTCGGGTACAGGCGAGCCCGCTGGCTCAAGTCCGTCCCGGCGACCGGCGTAGCATATCAGAGAGGCCGCTCCCATTGCAAGGACGTCGGTTCTCTTTAGCCGGATTCGCCGCGTACCGGGGACGGGCGCCCGTCCGGCCCCACGGCGACCATCACGAAGCGTCCCACCGTCGAGAGGCGGCGCTCGCCGCTCAGCGGGTCTTCGGCCCACAGCTCCACGTCGACGGCGATCGACGAGCGCCCGATACGTTTGACGCGCGCGATCGTTTCGGCGAAGTCCCCGGAACGGATTGGATGCTTGAAGTCGATTCGGTCGATGGAGGCGGTTACCACCTGTTTGCGGCAGGCGCGCATCGCGGCGATGCCGGCGACCACGTCCATCATCTCCAGCGCCTTGCCGCCGAACAGCGTGCCGTAGGCGTTGGTGTCGCTCGGGAAAACGATCTCCGTCCTTCGCTCGACGACGTCGCCGCGAAGGGTGCTCACGTTCGCTCGCGGTTCCGCATACCTAGGATTTGCCGCTAGGCTCTTTAACGCACCTGCATGAGCGAACTCTTCTTCCCGGTGATCTACGGGTCGGTTCGCACCGAACGCCAGGGTATCAAGGCGGCGCGGTTCATCGTACGCTCGCTTCAGGAGCGCGGCGTTCGCACCGAACTGATCGATCCCAAAGAGCGCCAGCTTCCGCTGCTCGATTGCATGTACAAGGAATACCCGCCGGGGCAGGCGCCGCCGGTGCTCGAGGATCTCGCGGCGTCGTTCCGCGCGGCCGACGGCTTTGCGATCGTCTCCGGTGAGTACAACCACGGGATTCCACCGGCGCTCAAAAACCTACTCGATCATTTTCTCGAGGAATATTTTTGGCGTCCGGCGGCGATCGTCTGCTATTCGGGAGGGCGCTTCGGCGGCGTGCGGGCCGCGATGCAGTTGCGCATGTGCCTGGCCGAAATGGGAATGGTAACGATCCCTTCGCTGTTTCCGATTCAGCACGTACAGAACGCGTTCGACGACGACGGAATCCCGCAACAGTCGTACGCAGGCGAGGCCGTGAAAGCGTTTCTCGACGAGTTTCTTTGGTACGCAAATGCGTTACGTGAAGCGCGCCGGGGCGGCGTACCGGAATCGTAGAGCGGAGTACAGAAGGGCGGCCTATCGTTATGGATTTAGGTATCGAGGGGCGCGTTGCGCTCGTAACCGGAGCGAGCTCGGGAATCGGCGAGGCGGTCGCGCTCTCGTTGGCGGCGCAAGGCGTGCGGCTCGCCGTCGCGGCGCGCCGTAAAGATCGGCTCGAGGACGTCGCGCGCCGAGCGCGGGCGGCGGGCGCCGCACAGGCGCACGCGTTCGAACTCGATTTGAGCGATGCCGCTTCGATCGCTCGTTCGACGGAGGCGGTGCGTTCGCGGCTCGGCGCCGTCGAGATTCTGGTGGCAAACGGCGGCGGACCCAAGCCCGCCGCGTATACGCACCTCTCGCTCGACGATTGGGATGCGGGATACCGGATCACGCTGCGGAGTATGTTGCAACTCATCGACGGCGTGCTGCCGGGAATGCGCGCAAAAAAATGGGGACGCATCGTCGCGTTAACGTCGTCGTCCGTCAAGCAGCCGATTCCGGGGCTGGCGCTCTCCAATACGTTTCGCATCGCGCTGGTGTCGGCGCTCAAGACGCTGTCGAGCGAAGTTGCCGCCGAAGGCATCACGGTGAACTCGATTGCGACGGGGCGCGTCGCTACGTCGCGCTTGCGCGAACTTTACGACGGCGACGATTCGATGACGGCCGCGGCCAAAACCGACGTGCCGATCGGGCGCGTTGCCGAACCGGCCGAGTTCGCACCGCTGGTGACGTTCTTGTGCGGCGAACCCGCCCTCTACGTCACGGGGCAGACGATCGGCGTCGACGGAGGACTGGTGCGCGGTGTCTTTGGATAATCCGGCGCGGCCGGCAACGGCCGGCTACGTACGCGTGTCGTCCGTGGCGGCAATTCCGCCCGGGCGGAGCCGCGCGTTCGACGTCGGACGCTACGAAGTCGCCGTATTCAACGTTGGCGGCACTTTCTACGCGACCGAAAACGCGTGCCCGCACCAGGGCGGCCCGATCGCCGAAGGGACGCTCGACGGCGAAGAAGTCACGTGCCCGTGGCACGCCTGGACGTTCAACGTGACGACCGGAAAAATGCGAATCGGCGATTTTACGATGCTCGCCCGGTTCGACGTTCGCATCGAGGGGCACGACGTGCTGGTGTCTACCGTGCCGATGGCGGAATCGTGAGCCACGATAGTCCGGCCTGGGATGGTAAACTCGGCTTGGCCGGCGGTCCCGCTTTTGGAGCCGGCCTGCGAGTCTTGGCCGAGGAGCGCGACGTACCGCTCGCCCGCTTGAGCGAGGCCGTAGGGCTCGCCGGCGACGACATGGCCGAAGTGCTGGAAGGCACGCGCCGCGTGGGCATCAGCGCGTTGGCGGCGTTCGCGGTGGCGTTGCGCACGAAGCCCGTCGAGATGCTGCAGCGCACCGGGATCCTCGGCTTGGAAGCCTACGCGTTCGGCTTGGACCCGCTCTATTTTCTTCCCGAAGGGCAAATCCGGTACGACGCGCGCATCTACATGCGCGAGATCAATCCGCGCCACCAGGTCCCCGAATCCGATATGACCAAGCGCAACCCGTCGATAAAGGCGCTGGCGGAGGACGTCCTTCTCGATCAGACCGGTAAGCTGGAGGTGGAATTCGCTTATCTCCTGCGCGTAGCAGTTCAGCAGACGGGTGGGACCCTCTAGGACCGGAAGCGAATCACGGGCCGGATGCAAGGTGTTGAAGGAAAGCGAATCGCCGCGCTCATCGGCGATGGTTTCGAAGAGCTGGACTTGGTCGATCCGCGACGCGCGCTCGAAGAAGCGGGCGCCGTGGTAACGATCGTCGGTCTCGACGAACGTTCCCGCACGCGGATTCGCGCCAAGCGCGGACTTGACGACGGTACGCCGCAGCGAGCGGAGGAACTCGTCGCCGACTGTACTGCCGAAGACTTCGACGCGCTGCTCGTCCCGGGAGGCTCGTCGCCGGATCGGTTGCGCTCCGATCAAGAAGTTCAGCGCTTCGTGCGCGAGTTCGATCTCGTCAAGAAGCCCATTTTCTCGATCGGGCACGGCGCGCACGTGCTGATCTCGGCGCAAATCGCGCGCGGACGCCAGCTCACCGGCGCGCATTCGATTGCCGACGATATCCGCAATGCCGGCGCGCTCTACCGCGATCAGCCGACGGTACAAGATTCGAATTGGGTCAGCACGCGCGGCGGCGAAGATCTCGGACAGTTCGACCGCGCCATGCTCGAAAAACTCGCCGCAGCGGCCGCCGTCCAGGTTCCTTAAGCTTCCCCGGCCGGGTCCCATCGCGCCAGGGCTTCGCCGTATTGACGCAACGCGACGAATCCGGCTGCGACGCAAAATACGAGCGAGATGGCGGTCGCCCAATGCGGCAATCGCGTCGCCGACGCGAACGCGAGGCCGCTCGTCGCGGCGGCGAACGCCACGTAGAGCGCGCGCGCGCTGCCTTCGCGAATGGTCGCGCTCAGCGCGACCAGCGTCGTCGCGAGCGATCCCGCTAGCGCGATCGCGAACGGCGCGAATGGCAGGCTCGCGTCGCCGATCCAAATTCCGGCGCCATACGCCAAGCAGGCAAGGGCCACCGCGACGCACGGCGCCAGCGCCTTGCCGCGCGCCAGCTGCCTTCCGAACAGCGGCGCGCTCTGCTCGCACAGGTCGAGGTACCGATGACGGCCGGGGCCCTGAATCAACGCGACGATGATTCCGAGCAAGCTGCAGAAGAACAGCGGTCCTTCCAAGCGCGCTCCGCGCTGCACGAAACCGGCGATGCCCGCGGCGGCGCAAGCGTAGAAAAACGCCTTGCGATCGGCACGTAGACGCGCCGAGGCAATCGCCAGCGGTACGCGCAGCGCGTTCAACCGTAGACGCGCATCGATAAAATTGCGCAGCCGTCTGCCGCCGCCAAAATCGCGGCTTCGCTCGACGGTTGCGCCCGGTCGACGATCAGGACGTGCGGCGACGTGACGAGCGCGGCCACAATCGGATACGCGAAGGCCTCGTGAACGCCGGCTAGCCGCTCGAGGAGCCTTTTGGAAAACGAAAGCGCGCGTTGCGGGTCGATTCCCCAAAGCTGCGCGCGGTACGATACCAAGTCGCGAAAGCGTTCGCGGTCGAGCGGCAGCGGATCGCGCGGAACGTACCCGACGACACGTTTGCACGCAGCCGGCTGAATGCGCGAATCGAAGCTGTCGACCAGCACCGAGCCGCCCGTCGGCTTGACGATCGCTGCGGCCAGCATCGCCGCGACCGAGGCTTCGCGGTTCGTGGCGAACGAGAGCGCGACGCGTTCTCCATCGTGCAGATCGACCTCGATCGGTCCGACCGGCGGCGCGCCTTCGCCCGCGAAGCGCGCCTGGCGCATTTGCAGTCGCATCGTAGTGCGGTTCGGTGCAGGCGCGCCGAGGGCATCCAAACAAGAACGAATCGTGATCGAATACCGTGAAGTTACCGCACCGGGTGGCGTAGCGACCGGCGCGCGAGTGCGCGGCGAACGCGGCAGCGCCCTGCTCTTCGTGCACGGCGTCGGATCGACCGCCGCAATCTGGGACCCGCAACTACGCGCGTTCGGCAGCGAATACCGGTGCGCGGCCGTCGAGCTACGCGGGAACGGCGTTCCGAAGCCGGAGCCCGAACCCGCGAACATCACGCGCGAGGGATACGCCCAAGACGCACTCGCCGTGGCCGACGCGCTCGGCTTCGATCGGTTTACCATCGTCGGCTGCAGCCTCGGCGGCGTGGTCGCGTTCGAACTGTGGCGCCGGGCGCCGTCGCGCGTCGCTGCGATGGTCGTCGTCGGCAGCTTCGCGCGTTACCCAAACGCTCGCGAGGCGGCCGAAGACATGAAAGCTGCGGTACGAGCGGCCGGGTCGATGCCGGCCTTCGCGCGGGCGCGTGCCGCAAAGCTGGGGCTGGCGCCGGAACGCTTGGCGGAGACGGTCGAGCAGATGGCGAGCAAGAACGTGGAGTCGTATTTGGCGGCGACCGAGGCGACCTGGACCGGAAATTACCTCGAAACGCTCCCAACGATCTCGGTGCCGGTACTGGTCACCTGCGGCGAACGCGACGTCGTAGCACCGCCGGAACTAGCGCGCGAGATCGCCGCAGGCGTGCCGTTCGCGCGCCTGGCCTTCGTTCCGGGCGCGGGACACGTGGCGAACGCCGACAACCCCGAAGCGTTCGACTCGCTGTTGCGCGGGTTCTTGCAGTCCGCGGCCCTGCCGCCTACGGAGTAATCCGCTCGGGAACGCTATAGACGTTTGCGCGTTCGGATCGGACGAACGCACAGAGCGTGATGTTGAATTCGCGGGCCAGCTCGACGGCCAGGCTGCTCGGGGCCGACACGGCGCACACGATCGGAATCCGCGCGGCCGCGCTCTTCTGCAAGATCTCGTAACTCGCACGGCCGCTGACGGTCAGAACGCGATTTGCCAGCGGCATCCGACCCGACATCAGCGCCGAACCGGCGATCTTGTCGACCGCGTTGTGCCGGCCGATATCCTCGCGCACGTCGATCGCGTTCCCATCGCCGTCGAAGAGCGCGGCGGCGTGCAGGCCGCCGGTCGCTTTGAATACGCGTTGTGCCTCGCGCATGCGCTCGGGCAGCTCGTAAAGCAGCGCGGCGGGAATCGCAAGCGGATCGTCCACCGGCGCCATGCCGGCGCGGTGCAGCGAGTCGAGTTGCGCGCGGCCGCACACGCCGCACGAACTGCTCATGGTGAAGTGGCGCTCGAAACGCGCCAGTTCGGGTTGGGCGTCCGGGCACAATGCGACGTTGACGATATTGTAGCGTTGCTCGACGTCGACGCCGGCGTCGACGCAGTAGGTAATCGCGTCGATCTCGTCGCGCGACCGGACGATGCCCTCGCCGTACAGGAACCCGGCAGCGAGCTCGAAGTCGTTGCCGGGCGTGCGCATCGTCACCGCCACGGTGTGCGCCGCCCCGCGCACCACGATTCGGATTTCGAGCGGCTCTTCGGTCACCACGGCATCGTCGCGCTGCGTTTGCCGCGCTCCCTCGTGCGCCACGACGCGCGTTTGAACCGTGCGTCCGGGGCGCGGAGCGGCTGCTTGCGGAATCACCGCGGCTGGCGGAACGCGGCATGTGGATTCGCCGCGGACTCCTTGCCTGCTTCGATGAACGTCTCGCGCAACACGTAGCCGCCCGCCAGCGTCAACAGCGAGCACGCGATCGTACGCCACTTCTGTGCGCGTGGCGACAATTTTAGCATGCCCCCGAGGATCGACAACGCGCCCGGAATCAGAATCCCGCCGAACAGCGTCGCGTTGCGGAAGCGGCGTCCGCGCGGGCCGTCGTACATCGGTGAGCCGTAAGCCCCGCTGACGCGCCGGAAATCCCCCAGCACCGCCATCTCGACGAGCCCCGCGACCGCTTCGAGCCGCTCGAGCCGGCCGATAACGGCCGTATTGCCTTCGAGCGCGGAATACAGTGAGGCGATCGCGCACGCGCCGGCGACGCTCGAGCAGACGGAGGCGGCCGGGATGTGCCGTTTCCCCGCACCCCACAGTGGAATCGCGGTCGCGCTAAGCAGAACGCCGGTGTACCCGGACATAAAACACCCCAGAAGCGCCTGCAGCACGACGCCGGTGGGCGGAACGAAGCGATCCAGCTTGCGCGGCAACGTGCCGTCGTCGATGAGCTCGCGGGCGACGCTGCCCGCGGCGGCTCCCGAATACAGCACTAGTCCCCAGACGCCCATGGACATCGGAGATTTGAACTTGACGATGCGCAGCATGTTGAGGAACCGCTCCGGCCGTCCGAGATGCGAGATCAGCAACAGCGGACTCAGGCCCGCGAGCGCGAGACCAGCGAAACGCGCCGCGCGACGCAGGCGCAGATCTTCGGCACGATCGCCGCGCGCGACGGCGGCGACGATTCCCAAGCCACCGGTGATCCCGCCGACGAAGAGATAGGCAACGACGTTCCATCCCCAATGCGGAGCTTTGAGCAGCGGGCGGTCGAAGTACGTCGGCGATTCCGGGAATCCGGCGTTCGACGACGCGCCCGCGAACGCGTCGTCGGGCTGCGGGATACGCGGCGGCGCGTCGCTACGAGGCACGGAAAATGGCCCAGCCGGCAGCCGCCAAGGCGAATGCGGCGACCGCCGCCGCGGTATAGCCGGCGCGCTGCCGCGTAGACGGCAATACCGGTTCCGCAGGCAGATTGTAGCTCTCGGGGCGGCCGGTCAGCAAGAAGAATGCGCCTAGCGGTCCGATTCCGCCGCCGGCGTCGTCCGCTCCGTAGAGCGTCGCTTCTACGCCGCGCTCGCGTAATCGCGCGACGCGCCCGCGCGCTTCGTCGCGCAATTCGTCGAGGTCGCCGAAGCGGATGGACTCGGTCGGGCACGCCTTGGCACAAGCCGGCACGAAGCCGAGCTTTTGGCGGTCGTAACACAGCGTGCACTTGCCGGCGACGCCGCCCACGCCGGCCAACGCCGTGCGGTTGTCCTCGCGCCGGTCTTCGTGGAGCGTTGCGAGGTTATAGCGGACGCCGCCCGGGTCGAAACGCTCGATGACGTCGATGACGCCGAACGGGCAAGAAACCACGCAATAGCCGCAGCCGTTGCAGATGTCGGGTTGAACGAAGACGTTTCCGAATTCGTTACGAACGATCGCGCCGGTCGGGCAGGCTTCGTGGCAGCCGGCCGCCGTGCAATGCTTGCAGACGTCGCTGAGCATGGACCAGCTGTCGGTCACGCCGGCTTCGCTCACGTCCGTTCGCTCGACGAATGCCACGTGGCGCCAGCTCGTTCCCGACAGCTGCGACGTGTTATCGTACGAATCGCCGGTGAAGTCGAAGCCGTCCGACGGTAGTTCGTTCCATTGCTTGCACGCGACTTCGCAGGCTTTGCAGCCGATGCACAGCGTCGTATCCGTGAAGAATCCGGTTGCCATGCTACCCCGCGTTCCCTTCGTCGTCTCCGGTTCCCATCTGGCGCGTCCCGCGATGCGTCTCCCCGCCGCCGGGGCCCAGCGGGGCGTGCATGCGCTCCGCGAGCGCGCGATCGTCGATACCGTGACCGGCGGCCTGGCCTTCCGCCGCCGCGCCCTGCGGCGGCGGCGACTCGGCGGAGGCGTTGCTGCGGCGGGCGCGGCGTCCGGCGCGAATCGCGCACGTGAGCGATTTGCTTTCGTGGATGGATACGTTCGGATCCATCGCCAGCGGAATCAAATCTCCGGGCGAGTCTCCCCGCGCGAAACCAAAACGGCCAAAGTTGTACGGAATCCCGATCTGGTGAACGCGGCGGCCGCGACCGATGCGCAGCGGGCGTAGCCGCCCCGTCACCAACGCCCGCGCCTCCATTTCGCCCAGGGCGGTGGAAATCGTGACCCAATCGCCGCTTGCGACGCCGCTTTCGACGGCGAGCTGCGGGTCGATTTCGCAGAAAGCGGCGGGCTGCAACTCGGCAAGCCACGGTACGTAGCGCGTCCACACTCCCGACATTTCGGTGACGCGATACGTCGTCAGCACGTGCGGATACTTTGCGTCGACCGGTTCGTTGTACGCGTTGTCGGGGCGATCCCATTCTTGCAAGACGGGGTTGCTCTGTTGCGCGTACAGCTGGTTTTCGATGACCGATTGCAGCGGTTCGTAATGCGTCGGCAACGGTGCGTCCTTGAGCCCGGCGTTCACGAACAGCGCGCCCTTGCCGTCGATCATCATGATGAACGGATCCGCTCCCGAGTGCGCGTCCATGCCGGTCCCTTCCGGGTTGGCAGCCGTCTCCGGCGCTTTCGTCAGCGGAAAGTCGGGAACGTCGACGCCGGTCCACTTTCCGGCTGCGGCGTCCCACCAGACGTACTTCTTGCGCTCGCTCCAGGGTTTGCCTTCGGGATCGGCCGACGCGCGATTGTACAACGTGCGGCGGTTGGCCGGCCACGACCAGCCCCAGCCCAGCGATGTCGAATCGTCGCCTTTGCGATTGCGCGCGCGATTCGTTTCGCGATCCGGGCAGACGCCGGTGTAGATCCACGCACCCGCCGCCGTCGAACCGTCGTCTTTGAGATCCGCGAATGCGGCGATCTGCTCGCCGGTGTGCGTGTCGAAACCATTGATCTCTTGCAGCACCTTGAGGGCGGACGGCTCGCCCGCCGCGCGTTCCCGCTCGTCGTCGCTTTCGTAGTCCCAGCGCATGTCGAGAATCGGCCGGTCTTTCGGGTCGGAGGAAGAAGCGTAGAGCTGCTTGAGCCGTTTTCCGAGATCGTAGAAATAGGCGAGGTCGCTGCGCGCCTGGCCGGCCGGTTCGACCGCCTTGTCGTGCCATTGCAGCAAGCGGCTCGTTTGGACCATCGTGCCGCATTTTTCCAGTACGGTGGCGGCCGGCAAGAAGAAGCATTCGGTACCGACGGACGATGGATCGGCGCCCTCACGCTTCCAAAACGAGGTCGTTTCGTTTTCGTAGCTGTCCACGTTGACGAACCAATCGAGGCGCTCCATGGCGGCCGCTATCAGTGCGGCGTTCTGACCGGAGGCGGCCGGATTTTGGCCGATGACGAAGTAGCCCTTGACGTCGCCGTCCTTCATCGCAAAGGTCGTCGGGAGCGTCGAGTGATCGCCGGTCAGCTGCGGGAGATACTCGAAGCAATAGCCGTTCTCCGCGGTCGCCGCCTCCCCGTAGAACGCCTTGAGCTGCGAGATCACGTACTTGGGCGTGTTGGCCCACCAGCCGGTCTTTTTGGTGTTGCTCTTGAGATAGTCCGCCAGCGTTTGCTCGTCGCGCAACGCCGACGGCATCGGCAAATAGCCCGGCAGTAAGTCGTAGAGCGTTGCGACGTCGGTTGCGCCTTGGATGTCGGCGTGCCCGCGGAGCGCCATGATGCCCCCTCCGGGACGCCCCATGTTCCCGAGCAAGAGCTGCAGGATGGCGGCCGTGCGAATAAATTGTACGCCGGTCGTGTGTTGCGTCCATCCAACGGCGTAAGCAAACGCCGTAGTCCGTTCGCGACCGCTGTTGCTCGCCAAAAGCTGCGCGATCTTCAGCCAGGTCTCTCTCGGCGTTCCGCAAACGCGTTCGACCATCTCCGGCGTGTATCGCGCGAAGTGACGGCGGAGCACGTTGAGGACGCAGCGCGGGTGTTCGAGCGAGGGGTCGTCCACGACGCGACCGGCAGCGTCTTTCTCGAAGGCCCACGCCGCGACGTCGTAGACTGCGTTTCTCCGCATCGTACCCCGAGAACAGACCGTCCAGGTCTTCAGCGTCCAGGTAGGCTTCGTTCACCAGATGCGCGGCGTTGGTGTAGGCGGCGACGTATTCTTTAAAGTAGGTTTCGTTCGAGAGCACGTAGTTGATGATGGCGCCCAGGAACACGATGTCGGTTCCGCTGCGAATCGGCGCGTAGACGTCGGCCATGGCCGACGTTCGCGTGAAGCGCGGGTCCACGTGCACGATGGTCGCGCCGCGCTCTTTGGCTTTCATCACGAACCGAAATGCGACCGGATGGGCTTCGGCAAAGTTCGAACCCTGAATCAGAATGCAGTCGGCGTTTTCAAGGTCGGGCACCCACATCGTCGCGCCGCCGCGTCCCATCGAGGTGCCCAGACCGGGCACCGTCGAGGAGTGTCATATTCGAGCTTGGTTTTCGATCGAGACTACGCCGAGCGAATGCATGAGCTTTCCCAGCAAGTAGTTCTCTTCGATGCCGAACGTCGCCCCGCCGAGCGACGCGATGCCAAGCGTGTGATTGATGCGTTTTCCGTCGCGCTCGCGCACGAACGTGTCGTCGCGCGTCTCTTTGACGCGCCGCGCGATGCGTTCCAGGCACCAGTCCAGCGGGCGCTCTTCCCAACGATGCGAATATGGGGCCCGATACTTCGCCGTCGTCCAGCGCGCTTGATTGACGGTGATGCCGAAGCTCGCCGCTCCTTTGGGGCAGAGGTGCCCCGCGTTAATCGGGCTGTCGGGATTGCCCTCGACGTCGAGCAGCTTGCCGTCGCCGTCGACGTAGGCCAGCGTGCTGCAACCGACCGCGCAATACGGACACAGGCTGACGACCGGCTTACCCTCCGCGATGCGTCCGCGCAGGTGCTTGGTTCGTTCGGACGCGACGTCGGGCAACGCGCCGATTCGCTCGCCGAGGCCGCTCGGAGCGGCCGCGGCCAGGACTCGATTGAGATCGACGGTCGTTTTTGCCACGTTAGACGCTTTCTGCGGTATGCGGAAGCGGTTTTTTAACGAAGAACGGGATGACCGATGCGACCAGCAGCATGATCGCGACGGGAATCAGCGCGCCGGCGTACGATCCGGTTGCATCTTTCACGCGCGCCGCCACGAAGGGACCGACGAGTCCCGCCACACCCCAGGCGGTAAGGATGAATCCGTAGATCTCGCCCATGTACCGGGTGCCGAAGTAGTCGGCGTTAAACGACGGCATAACGCCGAAGCCGCCGCCGTAGCAGAGCAGCACGATCGCGATCAAAATCCCGACGCCGACGAGTCCGCCGCCGACTTTTGCCATGAAGAAGAACGCGAGAACTTGGATCAAGTACATGATCGTGTAGGTGAGATTGCGCCCGATCCGGTCGGAAATCGCGCCCCAGAAGAATCGTCCCAGCCCGTTGAAGATCGCGAGCACGCCGTAAATCTGCGCGGCCGCGGCGGGCGCGGCGCCGGTGAGCTCGCTATAGATCGGCGCCGCGTTGGAGATGATGAGAATTCCGGCGGTTACGTTGAGAAACAACAGCAGCCACAGCCCGTAGAGCTGCGGCATTCGCAGCGCTTGGCCGGGGGTGAAGCTCGCGTTCGCGGCTGCAGCTGCGGCGGCCGTGCCGGGCGCCGCAGCTGGATTGCGCAACATGAACGCCGCGATGCCACCGGCCACTATGAAGATGAGCCCCGAAATCGTGAAGATGGTCAAGACGCCGTGGACTTGGTCGGCGGTGAGCGCGTACTGCGAAGGATCGAAGACGGTTCCCGCTTTGATCGCGGCAGCCTTCGCCGCGACGTACGCACCGGCCGGTTTCGCCGCGGCTCTATAGATGTCGAGCCGCGAAACGATCTGATTGTAGAAAAATGCACCTAATCCGAAGCCCATGACGACCATGCCGCTTCCCAATCCGCGGCGATCCGGGAACCACTTGGTGACCATCGCGACCGGCGTGACGTACGCCATGCCGTTTCCAAAACCGCCCAGGACGCCGTAGGTCGCGTAAAGCCAAAATTTTCCCGCACCGAACGTTCCTAGACCGGCGAGCATGACGCCCGCTCCCCAGAGGATCACGCCGACGATCGTGACCGTACGCGGACCGACGCGGTCTTGCCAGCGGCCGCCGAAGACCGCCCCTAGCCCGAGGAAAAAGATCGCCAGTTCGAAGGCGAGCGTAGTCTCTTGCGTCGACCAGTTGAATCCGGCAACGAAAACGTTCGTGAAGATGCTCCACGAGTAGACCGTGCCGAGACAGAGCATAACGACGATGCCGGCAAAGGCGATTCCCCATCGGTTTGGGGTGGCGTCCATCGTGTTCTCCTTTCGATTAGGGAGCTTCGAAGGTGCTGGCAACCAGCGTAACTGCGAGGATCGCGATCAGCCACAACGCGCCGAAACGCGCGAACAGAAGTGCTACGGCGAGCCCGGCGGGCGCGACGATCGAGCCGCCGGTGACGAACTCGTAAACCGCGCGCAGCGGTTTCACGCCGTCGCCATACTGCGCCGAAGCGCAATCGTACCGGCCGCCAACGCCGTATAGATACCCGCGATCTGAAAGAGCGTAACGTCGCCGGCCCACCAAGCGAGCCCCAAGCCTTCGCCGATCCAGAACGTTCCGAGCGAAAGCAGCATCACGCCGACCAGGCCCTTCATGGCGTTTTCCGGGACTCTTGCGAAAGGCTTGCGCAGCGCCAGGGCGAGGACGGCTACTACCACGAACGCGGCCGCCGCCCCGGCTGCCGCCCACAACAACCCCTCGGCCCGCGATGCCGCAAACGTCACGACGATGACCGCGACCTCGAGCCCTTCCACGAACACGCCTTGGAATGCGACGGCAAAGCCGGCGTTCCGCTCGCTCCGGCTTTCGAGCAGCGCGACTTCGCGCGCGTAGATCGCGGTCTCGTCGTGCATGGCTTTGAGTCCGGCATAGCGCCAAATGGCTTTGCGCAACCAGGCAATGCCGAACAGCACCAAAAACGGTCCGGCGACCAGCTCGACGCCGCGTAACGCCGCCGCGTTCGCCAGCCAGCCTCCGAACGATGCGATGAGAACGACCAAAGCGAGTACGGCCGCGGCGGTACCGGCCAAGGCGGCGCGCCAGCCTTGCGTGTGGCCGACGGCGAGCACGATCGTGGCGGCCTCGACCATCTCCACGGCGGAAGCAAGAAAGGTCGTCAACGCAAGGAGTGCCAGGCTCAAGGCGCCTTCTTTTTCGCGCCGTGTACGTGCCGCCTGCGTAGGGGGCTCTCAGATTGACCGAAATCCCGGTGCCGTCCGCAGGAGCGGGACGGGCGCGAGCCGCACGTCTGCTTACGCCTTTAGCGTCCTTCGCCTCGGCCCTTCGACAGGCCTTCAGGGATGACACGGGGGTATCGTCCTTCGACAAGCTCAGGATGACAATGGGGATCGTCCTTCGACAAGCTCATCCTTCGACAGGCTCAGGAAGGCGAAGGGCCAACGGCAAAAGGGCGGTCCGATGAGGAGAACGCCGTGGATTTGGATTCGACTATCGTCTTTGCGCGGGGCGCCTTTCGCCGTTACGACGAGGCTAAAGTCGGCCTGCTCACCCACGGATTGCAGTACGGCACCGGGTGCTTCGAAGGCATTCGCGGTTACTGGGTCCCGGCCGAACGCGAGCTGCTTTTGCTGCTGCTGCGCGATCATTACGACCGCTTGCGGACGTCCGCCAAGATCCTGCTCATGCAGTTGCCGTATACGGTGGACGAACTCATCGAGATCACGGTCGAACTGTGCAAACGCAACCGTTTCGAAACCGACGTGTACGTGCGGCCCTGCATCTTCAAGGCCGCCGAAGACATCGGCGTGCGACTGCACAACGTTGCCGACGAGCTGGCGATCATCCCGGTGCCCTTTGCGCCTTACCTGGACCCGCGCAAGGGGCTCGACGTCTGCGTAAGTTCGTGGCGGCGTGCCGACGATACGATGGCGCCGCCGCGCGCGAAAATCACCGGCCTCTACGTGAATTCGGCGCTGGCCAAGAGCGAAGCCGTCGTCAACGGCTACGACGAAGCGATTCTGCTCTCGCACGACGGACACGTCGCCGAAGGCTCGGCCGAGAACGTGTTTCTGGTACGGCGTAACGTGCTTTACACTCCGGATCCTTCGCAGAACGTCTTGGAAGGCTGCACGCGCCGTGCGATCATGGAAATAGCGCGGGCCGAACTGGGTCTGGAGATTATCGAGCGTTCGATCGACCGAGGCGAACTCTACTGCGCGGAAGAGATGTTCCTCACCGGGACGGCCGCAGGCGTTCATCGCATCGCTTCGGTAGATCGCCGCCCCGTCGGCAACGGGAAGATCGGCCCGGTAACCCGGCGCTTATCCGAGATCTACCAGCGCATCGTCACCGGGCGCGAACCGCGCTATCAGGATTGGCTCACGCGCACCTACGCGCCGGCGGCCACCCCGCCGACGTAAGATCCGTTTCACGCCGGAGGACCCGCAATCTCGCGCGTGTCGCGCTCGAGGGCGGCGTACTCGCGCTCCATCGCTCCGCCGTCGATGTACCGTTTTGCTCGCATCGCCAGGTGCTCGAACGCGCGTCCCGTATGCGGACCGAACGCGCGGCGCCGCTGCAAGATCGCCGGGCGCCCCATCTCCCACATCGCAACGAAATTGTCGGCATATTCCGCGAGCACGAGTTGCTCCGCAACGCCACCCTTGGTCACCAGCACCGAGATGTGTTCGAGGAACCGCAGCATCGGACCGACGGTCTTGAACTCCTCGGGAACGAATGCCGGGTCCGCAAGCCGCCTGAGGTACTCGGGATCCGTCGCGACCTTCTCGGACACGACACGGAGCGCGCTGCGTCCCTCTAGGAGCTCGGGGGAGTCCATTCGTTCGATCAATCGCAAGTATACCGCGATGTCGTTGGCGTTACGGTAATGGCGCAGCTGACGGAACGCCGCGATCGCGGTGAGCGCGACCACCAGTGCGGAGACGAGCGTGGCAAGGGCCGCTACCCAGCCGGAATCGATCGTCACGCTAGGCCGGTTTCGTCGCGAAGGAGATTAGCCGCCGCTGCCTTCGTCGGGTGACGCAGGCGCGGCCCAGTACTTGACGTCGGGCGCGCTCGAGCTCGGGGCGTATTGCGACCAGTCGGTATTTTGTATGCCCGTGTCCTGGCGCCATTGCGCGAGTTCCATCTCGCTCGAGTACGCGGTTCGCGAAATCGATCGGATGAAGCTGCGCCCGGCGTCCAGCGACGACAGGCCCGTCGTCATAACGACGATGACGTACGGCGACTGGCCGGCGAAGACGATGCCCGCATCGTTGAGCGTGTCGTTGAGCGAACCGGTCTTGTGCGCGATTTCGATGTCGTCCGGAAGCGGCTCGGGAATCAGCGTGTTGATCTCTTGACCCTCTAAGATCGAAACCATCTGCGAAGACGACCACTCGTCGACCAGGCGCCGCTGAGCCATGAGCGTGAGCAAATGGGTGAGATCGTCGGGCGAGGTGCGCAGCGAGGTACGGATGGACCAGCCGTCGGTCCGGATGTCGCCGGTCAACCGCGTGCGATCGAGTCCCAGCGAAGCCATCGTAGCGTCGATCTGCCGCAGACCCACCAGGCGAATCAGCATGTTGGTTGCCGTGTTGTCGCTCACGTCGATCATTTTGCCGAGCAGGGTGCCAACGGCATAGCTGCTGCCCACGGGCGCGTCGCAAAGATCGCCCGATCCCCAATCTTTGTCGTGCGCGCGCAGCGTCACGTGAGTCTGAAGATCGAAGCGGCCGGCTTCCAACTCGCGAAAAACCTCGACCATAACCGGAATCTTGATCGTAGACGCGGCCGGCATGCTGCGCCCGGCATCGTACGAAGCGCGATATCCCGTCGAAAGGTCGAGGACTTCGAGGGCACCGCGTCCCGAGAGTTCGCTCGCGAGCTCGCGAACGTTCGCTCGCAAGCCGGCTACTGCGGGTGGCGTTTCCTGTGCGCGCGCCAAGGCCGCCGAAGCGAGAGCGAGTGATGCGGAGACCGTTAGGAGCGCGCACATGCGCGCGACGATGCGGCTGCGCTTCACGTTGCGGGGATTGTACCACAGAGCTCCCGGCATTCCTAGTATGGCACGCCGTCGGCTTTGGGCGGGTAGGTGCGGCCGGCGACGCCGGCCAGCGCAACGAGTGCCGCAACGTACGGTAAAGCCGCGAGCGCGTTTGCCGGAAACCACGGGACGTGCTGTGCGAGCAAGAACTGCGCGGCTTCGAGCGCGCCGAAGACGACGGCAGCGGCGGTCGCGCCGATGGGATTCCAACGTCCGAAGATGACGGCCGCGAGAGCGATGAATCCGCGACCCGCGGTCATGCCGTCCGAAAAGAGATCGAGCTCGCCAAGCGAAAGGAAGGCGCCCCCCAAGCCCGCCAGGGCACCGCTCGCGATGACGGCGCCCAGCCGGAAACGGAGCGGATCGAGGCCGGCTGCCGCCACCGCGTGCGGATTTTCGCCGCACGATCGCAGGCGAAGGCCCAGTGGCGTCAGATACAACACCGCCGCCAGCACTCCGGCAGCGGCGAACGCGAGCACGATCAGAAGCCAATACCACGCCCCTAGCGACGCGACTTCGGAGCTCGCGCCCGGCTGATTGAAAATCAATTGCAGCCCGAATGCGGCCGCGCCCGTGCATACGAGATTGATGCCGGTGCCGGCAACGATTTGATCGACGCGATATTTCGTCGCGGCAAGCCCGAAGAGGTACCCGATTGCCGCGCCCGCCGCGATGCCCGCGAGCAAACCGAGCGTGGCATTGCCGGTTGCGTGCGACCCGACGACCGCGAAGAACGCGCCCGCCACCATCATGCCTTCGAGGCCGATGTTGAGCACGCCCGATCGCTCGGAGACCACGCCGCCCAGCGCTGCGTAGACGATCGGCGTAGATTTCACGAGCGTGAGGACCAGCAGCGACAGTGCGAGTGCGCCCACCTTACTCCGTCACGATCTCCGGACGCTGCGCGACGTAGCGCCGGGCGGCCAAGGCGATGACGATTAGGCCCTCGATCGCGGAGATCGCGTCCTTGGGAACTTGGGCTCCGGCCTGCATCGCGAGACCGCCCGCTTCCAAGATTCCAAACGCGAATGCGGCCAAACAGATCCAGAGCGGATTGAGATCTCCGACCAGCGCGACGGCGATCGCGATGTAGCCGTATCCAGGCGTGAGCTGCGTGTTGAAACGATGGAGCACGCCGGTAACCGACATCGCGCCGCCAACGCCCGCGATCGCGCCCGAAAGCGCGAGCGTCAACCACGTGAGGCGGAAGACGTCGACGCCGCTGCGCCGCGCCGCTTCGGGCGCGTCGCCGAGCGCGCGAAGTTCGAAGCCGAAGGACGTGCGCGAGAGAACGAACGCCAGGGTGCCGGCGATGGCGACGGCGACCAGGAGCGCGATCGACAGCCGCGTGAACGGCAGCAACGCCGGAAGCCAATACGCGGTGTCGAGCCAGGCCGTTTCGGGTCCGTTCGCGTCGGGCGACTTCAACGGACCGGTCACCATCCACAACGTGAAGTACGACGCCACGAAGTTAAGCATCAGCGTCGAGATGACTTCGCTCGCACCGAATCGCGCTTTCAATATCCCCGCGATGCCGCCCCAAACGCCTCCCGCGATCGCGCCGAGCGCGAGCAGCGTTACGATGCCGATCGGTCCCGGGAGGTGCAGCGAACTTCCCACGACGCCGGCGGCGAGGCCGCCGACCAGCATCTGGCCGGCCGCGCCGATGTTGAACAAACCCGCGCGAAACGCGAGGCAAACCGCTAGCGACGGAACCAGCAGCGACGCCGTCGCGACCAGCGTCTCGCCGATCTGGTTGCGCCCGCCCAGCGCGCCCGCGAAGAACGACGCAAATCCGTCCAGCGGGTTGGTTCCGGCCAGCAGCATGGCGCCGGTCATCAGCACGACGAGCGCACCCAGCAGCGCGACCGGACCGGTGCGGACGCCGAAGACGCGCTTCAAACGGATCCCGCCATCAGGCGTCCGATGCGCGCGCGATCCGAACCGGCGGTCTCGAAACTTTCCGAGAGTTCGCCGCGATAGATGACGTACGCGCGGTCGGCGAGTTTGAGAATCTCATCCAAGTCGAACGAGATCAACAAGATACCCGCACCTCCGTTGCGCGCTTCGACCAGCCGCGACTGCACGAGAGCCGCGGCGCCGACGTCGATGCCGCGCGTCGGATTGTACGCAAGGACGAAGTGCGGCCGGTCGATGAGCGCGCGGCCGATGACCACTTTCTGCTGGTTCCCGCCCGAGAGCGTGCGCATCGGAACCTCGAGCGATGCGGCTCTGACGTCGAACCGTTCGACGATCGCTCGAGCGTCGGCCAGCGCGCGCCCGCGATCGATCAGCCATCCGCGACGCAGCTCGGGGCGGTTTTGGCGCCCCAGCACGACGTTGTCTACGAGCGGCCAATCCAGCGCCAGGGCCTCGATCTGCCGGTCCTGCGGAATCACCGCGCGTTCGCTCGGAACGTCGATCGTGCCGGAAAACGAAACGACTCCCGCGATGGCGTCGGCCAGCGTCGTTTGGCCGTTGCCCTCCACGCCGGCGATGCCGACGATTTCGCCGCGCCGAACGTCGAGCGTGACGCCGCGAATCGCGTGAGTTCCCAAACCCGCATTGACGTTTCGTAGCGCCAGGCATGGCGCCGGGTGCGTCGGCTCGCGCTCGGCGATCGCGGGAACGTCGCGACCGACCATCGCGCGTGCAACCGCCTCGGCCGACGTATCCGCGGTCTTCAACGACGCGACGATTTTTCCGTGACGCATCACGGTGATGCGCGAGCTGTGCGCCATGACGTCCGAAAGGCGGTGCGTGACGACCAGCACCGCGACGCCGCCGGCGGCCAGCGCTTCGACGCCGGAGAAGAACGTGTCGATTTCGGCCGGCGCCAGCGCGGCCGTCGGTTCGTCGAGCAAGAGCACCGCCGGTTCGCGATCCAGTTCGCGCAGCAGTTCGACCCGCTGGCGCACGCCGACCGGCAACGCGTCCACGCGAGCGTTGGGGTCGATCGTGAATCCATTGCTGGCCGCAAGCTCCGACACGTGCCTACGGGCGGCCGCCGCGTCCACGCGCCAGCCGTTCCGGGGTTCGCGCCCCAACAGTACGTTCTCCCAGACGCGATGCCGGCCGACCAGTTCGAAATGCTGATGGACGAGACCGACGTTGCCGCGTGCGACGACGGTACCGCGGTCGGGCTTCGTTTCCCCGAACGCGATGCTCGCTAGCGTCGATTTGCCGGCGCCGTTCTCGCCGACGAGTGCGTGGATCTCGCCGGGAAAGAGATCGAGATCCACGCCGTCGACGGCGACGACGCCGGGGAACGCCTTTACGATTGCGCGCAGCGAGAGCGCGGGTTCGCGCGCGTTCAGATAGATACCGGCTTGAACCGCGCGAGATCCACGCGAGTATAAGGCGGAACGATGCGGCCGTCCACGATCGCGCGCTCGATGCGCGCCAGAGCCGCAAGCCGTTGCGGCCCGATGGCAGCGCGCGTGTACGCAAAGTCGGTAAGTCCGATGGCGCCGTCTTTCAATCCGAATTCGATGTGTCCGGAGAGCGGCTTTCCGGTTTGCAGCGCGCGAGCGACGTCGAAGACGGCCACGTCGACTTTCTTCACCATCGAGGTGAGGATTTTTCCCGGAGCGAGCGCGTCCTGGTCGGAGTCCACGCCGATTACGTACGCGCCGCTCCTAACTTTGACCGCCTCGATGGCGCCGAGCCCGGCCTTGCCGGCCGCCGTATAGACGACGTCGTTGCCCGAATTGAAGAGAACGTTGGCGAGCTCGCTGCCCGCCGCGACGTCGTCGAAACTTCCGACGTACACGACGTCGACGTGCGTCGACGGATCGACTTGGCGCGCTCCGGCCGCATATCCCGCCTCGAACTTCTCGAGCAGCGGAATGTCCATCCCGCCCAAGAACGCGATGCGATGCGTCTTGCTCATCATCGCGGCGAGCGCGCCTGCTAAAAACGAGCCGTCCTGTTCGCGGAACGTGAGCGACGTGACGTTGGGCTGGTCGACGACCGCGTCCACGATCGCGAAGCGCTGTTTGGGGTGGTCCCGCGCGATCGAATCGAGGTCTTTGGCCATCAAGAACCCGATGGAATAGATCATGTCGAAATGCAGGTCGGCAAGGGCATCGAGGTTTGGCTGATAGTCGGCGGCCGATCGCGACTGCAGCACTTGAACGTACGCGTGCAATTTCTCGCGCGACGCGAGCAGACCGCGATAGGCCGAGTCGTTGAACGACTTGTCCCCAAGGCCGCCGGTATCGGTGACCATGCCCAGGGTCAGCTGCCCGGGCTGCGGCCCGCGATGACCGGCGCAGGCGCTCGAGAGGATCGCGCAGGAGATCGCGGCGATGAGAACGCGCCAACGCTGGGGCATCGCAACGTCTTACGAGTGCCGGGTGCCCAAGCCTTCGACGCGAATCCAGCGGCATGGACGTCAAGGATTTGAATCGCCGGCCGCCGCGGCGTTGGAACGAAACGCTGGACGGCATCCGCTGGCTACCACGCCTCATCGACAAAACGCGCGCGGCTTTGGCCGGCTGCCTGGGCGACTACCTCTTCGGCCAGAGCCCCGTTGATCGCGGCCTGTTGACCGCCATGGGCCTCGGCCACCGGGCCTTCGCCCAGATCGTGGTCGGTGCGGACGACGACGAGGCCGTTCTAGCCGCGCTCAAGGAGCGTTCCCCCGACGATCTAGCCGCGGCACGCGCCTGGAGCGACGCGCTGCCCCGGTCGCAGCGCTATTTGCTGCCGCTTCTGGACCTCGACGACGGTTACACCGGCGGGGCTTGGGGATTGTTGCGGTTGCCCTGCAACGCCGCGGCCTGGGTGGTTGCCAAGGGCGCCAAAACGCTCATGCCGCGTCATCCGGCCGACGGCGTCGAACCGCCCCGGCCGGCGGGGGCCTAGCCAAGGCAGGCGCCGAGCCGGGCGCGAACGGGGAGCCACCGTGAAGATCGCGGCTTCAATCGAACGGACCGACCGGGTGGACGTCGTCGGCGTGCCCATGGACTTGGGTGCAAGCCGGCGGGGTGTGGACATGGGTCCTTTTGCGGTCCGGTACGCGCGCCTCCAAGAATGCTTGCGTTCGCTGGGCATCCGTGAAGTGGTCGACCACGGCAACCTCGCGGTTCCGATTCGCGAGTCGGTCGATCCCGCCGAAGGCGGCGCGAAATATTTGGCAACGATCCAAGAAGTGTGCGAACGCCTTGCCGCGGTCGTCGAAAAGAGCGTGCGCGCGGGCGGATTTCCGATCGTGCTCGGCGGCGACCATTCGATAGCGATGGGGACGCTGGCCGGTCTGACGCGCGCGCGCGGCAGCGCGCCGGGAGTCGTTTGGATCGACGCGCACTCCGACATCAACAGCCCGGCGACGTCGCCGTCCGGCAACGTTCACGGCATGCCGCTCTGGTTTGCGCTCGAGAACGGTTTCGCCGAAGTGGATCGCACGGTGCAGATCGGGCTGCGCGACGTCGACGAGATCGAAAAGCAAAACCTGCGCGCCTCCGGCGTCAAGGCGTTTTCGATGACCGACGTGGACAAGCTCGGCATGCCGCTGGTAATGGAGGAAGCGCTGCGTATCGCGGGCGCAAACGGCGCGAAGATTCACGTATCGTTCGACATGGACGGTATCGACCCGAGCGAAGCGCCGGGTACGGGAACGCCGGTCAAAGGCGGATTGAGCTATCGCGAGGCGCATCTTGCAATGGAGATGTTGGCCGAATCGGGTCAGCTCGGATCGATCGAGATGGTCGAGATCAACCCCATTCTCGACTACCGGAATCAAACTGCGGCGCTCGCGGTCGGACTCATCTGCTCGGGACTGGGTAAATCGATTCTCTAGGAGGCGCAGCGCTCCTCAACGCCGGTTTCGTCAAATTCTTCGCACGTGCGGGAGCGATGCGTGCGCTGGCAACCTTTGTGGCGGGCGCGGGCTTCGACGCGTTCGCAGTATCCGACATCGACTCGGGCGATGCGTTGGCCCTGGCGACGCGATTCGCGCTTCAATGGGCCTACCGGGGGCGCCAAGCCCTCTTCTGGACGCCGCACTACGAGGCCAAGACGTGCCGCGATGAATATCTGCCCTTCAACCCGGCACGCCCGTTCGAACGCCGCGCGTCCATCCACATCGAAGGCAGCCGTGACGGCAACGATTTGGCGTTGTTCGCAACGCGTTTTTCGGACGAACGCGCTGCGCGCGTTCCGGAACTGCGCGTCGTGCGAAACGCTCTACGTAAGACCAAGAGCGCGGCGCTGGTATTCGCCGACAACCTCAAAGAAAACGCCTTCGCCGACTTGGGCTTCGAGCGCGTCGATGGAACGGCACACGATCTCCTCGTCGTAACGCGTGGCGTGCGAGCGCACGCAACCTGCAGCCGCATTTGACGCCCTTCGACAGGCGCGTCCTTCGACAAGCTCAGGATGACACGTGGGGTGGTTCGACAGGCGCGTCCTTCGACAGGCTCAGGATGACACGTGGGGGTCGTTCGACGGGCACGTCCTTCGACAGGCTCAGGATGACACGTGGGTGGTTCGACAGGCTCGTCCTTCGACAGGCTCAGGATGACACGTGGGGTGGTTCGACGGGCACGTCCTTCGACAGGCTCAGGATGACACGTGGGGTGGTTCGACAGGCGCGTCTTTTGACAGGCTCACGATGACAGGTGGGTGTAATGACGAGCGCGTCGGGCGTAATCCCGTGGGATGTAATAATGTAATAAGGGATGGCCCGGCCACCACATGTCATCCTGAGCTTGTCGAAGGATGAGCTTGTCGAAGGATGAGCTTGTCGAAGGATGAGCTTGTCGCGTGCTTAGAGCTTTAGCGTTACTGCTCCGGCACAGGGGATTCCGCCGCCGCAGTATGCCGGGTCCCAGGTCGCGTCGGCTAAGAGATTTTCGATCTGGGTCTGAACGTCGCGCGCAACCGGCGTCTGAAAGACGACGTCTTTGGTGCGCCCTTCATCCGTCACGGTGATTTGAATCGTAACGCGCACGCCGAGCGCCTCGATTTGCCGGCGCACGCCGGGATCGAGAACCGGGTCGCGTTCCTCGGCTCCGAACGGCATGTATCCGCTAGGCTGATGCTCGACGTTGGCGACTTCGCGGGCCGCCGGCGTCGCCGGCGAAAGCGGGGCCGGGCTAGCGGTCGTGCGCGCCGCCACCACGGTCGGCACCGGCAAGGGCGCCGCCGAAGGCGGCGTGGTAGCGGCCGCCACCGCGGTAGGCCGCGGAACCGGCTCGGCATGCCGGTCGACCTTGACGACCTCGTGCGGACGCACGTACGGCACGCGGTGGACCACCGGCATCTGCCGGGGCGGTTGCTCGATCGCGATCCGGGTCACGCGTTGGAAAGAAATGGTGTCGATCTGAGGCCGGACCCCCGTTCGCGCCGAGAGCGCCGGGATCGAAAGTGCTATCAGAAGGTGGAGCGCCAGCGATGCCGCGAGCGCCCTGCCCAGGAGACGTCGGCTCGGTAAGCCGGAACCGCTGAGCATTCGATCTTCCTCCGCCCTCTGCCAACGCGGGTACGGCAGCGGCCGTGACGTTCCTGGCGGCCGCGCCCTCGGCCGGCAGGGCGCCGGGGCGCCGCCAGCGCACAAGCGCCGCATGACCGATACGAACGTCGTCCTCTACCAAGCCGAATGGTGCCCTTATTGCGCGCGCGTGCGCGCCAAAATGACCGACATGCTGCTGTCCTACAAGGTCGTCAACGTCCCACACGATCATGCCGCCCGGACGGCCGTCAAAGACGTCTCCGGCCAAACCGGGATTCCAACCATGGTCGACGGCGACGTGACGATCGCCGACGACGACGAGGCGATCATAAAGCATCTCGAAGAAAAATACGGCTAGCGCGACGTAGCGACCACGATCGCGGCGGCTGCGATCGCGCCTCCGAACGTCGCCGCGAAATTCACCGCGTCGTTCCCGATCCACCCGGCGCCGCGCTGCAGCACGGTTGGCGTTCCACAGACGTGCGGATTCGTTTCGCAGGCGCGCGAACAGGCCGGACACCAGCGTAGCTCTTGCAGGCTCGCACCCAGAATCGAATCCAGCAGCGCCCCCGCGATACCGCCGGCCGCGACCGCGCCGAACGGCGCGACGTGAAGCAGCCACGCGATCGACGCCACCAGCGCCGCGCCCGCGCATTCCGCGGCCGTTCCCACGAACGTAACGCCCCCGGACAGTCCGGCCGGGATCGCAGCTCCGGTCAAAATGGAGCGCGGGGTTTTGCGCGCGAGCGTTCCGATCTCCGTGCCCCACGTGTCGGCGGACGCAGCAGCTGAACGAGCCGGCGAAAGCCGCCGCAAACGCGGCGGCCGCAAGCGGCGCGTTCGCAAGCGCTGCCAGCACCGCGCACGTCGCGGCGATGCCGCCGTTCGCCAGCACTTGCAACGCGTCGCGCGGCCCGTGCTTGCCGGCGTCCACGATCGCGCGCTTGCGCTCGCGGCCGGCCCGCGAAAGCAACGACGACGGTATAAAGAAGCCGAACAACACCACGGCCGCAGGCCAACCGCCGGCGGTCCAAATCGCGGTGCCGACCGCGAACGCGGCGATCGCTCCGCCGCGGTCGAGCGCGCGCGTCCGAAATGCGGCCAACGCGACGGCCGCCGCGAGCGCGGCTCCGGCCGCGAGGCGCTCGATCATTCGAGCGAAGCGAAGTGCGCACCGAGAGCTCGGATCAAGCCCTCGGTGGTGTAAGGTTCCCCGACGACGTCGACGTAGAATCCCGATCGTACCGCGGCCTCGGCCGCGACCGGTCCGATGCACGCAACGGTTTTACTGCGGGATGCATCCCGAGCCGCCTCCTCACCGCCGAGCAATACGACGTAACCGCGAACGCTGCTCGCGCTCGCGAACGTCACGACGTCGGCAGCTGCCACTTTTTCCGGGAAGTTCGCGTCGACCGCGGTCCGCGTATTGTAGGCGGCTACGGCGTCGGCTTTGCGTCCGGCGTCTTCGAGCATCTGCGGCAGCACGTCGCGTGCCGCTTGTGCGCGAAAGATAAGAATGCGGTCTCGGTCGTGCGTCCGTTCGATTAGCGTTCGAGCCATCTCTTCGTTGACGTAGGTTTCCGGAACGAGGTCGGCCCGTACGCCGAAATCCTGTAAGCGCTCCGCCGTCTTGCTCCCGATGGCGGCTATTTTGACGCCGCCCAGATACCGCGCGTCCGCGCCCAGCGCCGCCAGCCGTTCGAAGAACGCGTCCACGGCGTTGCGCGACGTAAAAGCGACCCACGCGTACCCGTGCAATTCGTCGACGGCGCGGTGCACGGCGTGGACGTCGTCGGGCGGCCCGATCTCGATGGCCGGAGCGAGGATGGGGACGGCGCCCGCCGCGGCGAGTGCGGAGGCAAACGATCCGGCCTGACGGGCCGCCCGCGTGACCAAAACGCGCTTGCTGGAGAGCGGCCCTGCGGCCGCGGTCGGATAGCGGCCGGGCCGCTCAGGACTCAACGTCGGTCGCGGCGGTGTGCGCGATCAACGCGCCGATATGGTCTGCGAGATTCAATTCGAACAGCTCGTCGAGCACGCGAGCGTGCGCTAGGGCTTCGCCCCGGTCGAGGTAGGCCTTCTCGCGAATCCGCGTCACGGCGGAATGCAGCAGTTTGGATACGATCGTCATGGACATGCCCGTCACGAGCATGCGCTCGCGTTCCGAAAGCTCGGGACACCGCGCGAAGACCCGCTCGAGTTCCGCGGTGCGAATCGTCTCGGCCTTTTCCGTGAGCGAGCTGACGATCGGATCGGTGAGCCGCGCGCGATACCAGCGGTTGAATCGCGACGCGAATTCTTCGACGATCTCTTCGACGTCGGGAATCGCTTCGCGGCGCACGTCGAGCTTGCCGTCCACGACGTTCGCCAGATCGTCGATGTTAACCAGCGTGACGTTCGCGATTTCCGCGATCGCCGGTTCCGCGTCGCGCGGCACCGCGATGTCCAGAACGAACAACGGGCGCTCCGCTCGGGTGGACATGGCGGCGGCGACGTTCTCGGCGGTCAGCACGAAATGCGACGCACCGGTGGACGAAATCACGACGTCGGCTGCGTACAGCGACGCTGCGAGCTCGGGCATTTCGACGGCGTCGCCGAAACCGATCTCTGCGACCAGTTCGTTCGCACGCGAGATCGTCCGGTTGGCGACGATGACGCGCGCCGCGCCTTCGGAACGGATCCGTTTGGCCGCGATGCGGCCCATCTTACCGGCGCCGACGACCAGGACGGTGACGCCGTCCAGCCCCCCGAGGCGTTCGCGCGCGAGATCGATGGCGGCGGTTGCGATGCTCGACGACTCGTCGCCGATCGCGGTTCGCGCGCGAGCGGTCTTGCCGGCGTTCAGCGCTTCGCGAAAGAGCCTGTGTAACGTCTTGCCGAGCGATCCCGCGCGCTGCGCGGCCGCGTAAGCGTCTTTGATTTGGCCGAGCACCTCGGCCTCACCGATGAGCGTCGAGTCGAGGCCGGTCGAAACGCGGTAAAGGTGCTCGACGGCTTGGGCGCCCAGGTGGGTGTACAGATACGATTCGAGGTCGTACATGACCGCGGCATGGCGGAAGTTGCCCAGAAACGATTTGAGTTGCGCCACGCCGGCTTCGTAGTCGTCGAGTTCGGCGTAGATCTCGAGCCGTCCGCACGTTTGCAGCATCGCGGCTTCGCGAACTTCGGCGTAGTCGCGTAGCGCGACCAGCGCCTCGGCCATCCGGGCGGCCGGAAACGCGTGGCTTTCGCGGACCTCGACGGGCGCGGTGCGATGTGAAAGCCCCAGGCAGACGATCGGCACGTCAGGACGCCTCGCGCGGGTCCAGGTTCGGCTCTACGCTCATCCCTCTCATCGTATAGCCGCGGCGCGCTCTTCGACAAGCGGATTCATCGCAGGGGCGCCGGGCGATCCGGGCCTGCCTCGGGGTGCCGGCCGGGCGGGCAACGTTACACGCTCCTGGCCATGATAGCCGAGAACGAAGCGTCGGCCGCTTCGATGGTCCGCTCGACGTCACGCGTCGAGTGCGCCGTCGAGACGAAGGCCGCCTCGAATTGCGATGGGGCGAAGTAAACGCCGCGTTCGAGCATCGCATGGAAGTACTTTGCATACAGGGCGGTGTCCGACTTCATGGCGGACTCGAGGTCCACCACGGGCCCTTCGCACAGGAACGTTCCGAACATGGACCCGGCGTAGGACGAATAGTGCGCGACGCCGTGTTTTTGCATGATTTCGTGCAATCCGTTGACGAGTAGCTTCGTCAGCACTTCGAGCCGGTCGTACATGGTCGCGTCGCCATGGATCGTGCGCAGCGTAGCGATACCTGCCGCCATCGCCAGCGGATTGCCGGACAGCGTGCCGGCGTGGAATACCGGGCCGTCGGGCGTTAAGTAGTCCATGACGTCGGCGCGCCCGCCGAACGCACCGACCGGCAGTCCGCCGCCGATGACTTTCCCCAGGGTCGTGAGATCCGGCATGACGCCTTCCCGCTCTTGAACTCCGCCGCGCGCGACGCGAAATCCCGTCATCACTTCGTCGAAGATCAGCACCGCCTTGTATTGCGTGCAGATCTCGCGGAGCGCTTGCAGGTAGCCCGGCTGCGGCATGACCAGTCCCATGTTTCCGACGTACGGTTCGACGATAACGGCCGCGATCTCGTCGGGATGCGACTCGAACGCGCGCCTGACGGCATCTGCGTCGTTGTAGCGCAGCGCGATCGTGTCGCGCGCAGCGTTTTGCGTGACGCCGGGTGAATTGGGTACGCCCAGCGAGAGCGCGCTCGATCCGGCCGCGATGAGGAAGGAGTCGGCCGCGCCGTGATAACAGCCGGCGAACTTCACGATCTTGTCGCGGCGCGTGTAGCCGCGTGCCAAACGTACCGCGTTCATCGTCGCTTCGGTGCCGCTGGACGTAAAGCGCACGCGCTCGATGCTCGGAACCATCGCGCAAATGAGTTCGGCGAGTTCCGTCTCGGCTTCGGTCGGCGCGCCGAACGAGCTCCCGCGCGTTGCGGCGTTCGAGATCGCGCGAACGACCGCCGGATGCGCGTGCCCCAGGACCAGCGGTCCCCACGAAAGCACGTAGTCCACGAATTCGTGGCCGTCCACGTCCACGATGGTCGACCCCGAGCCGCGCTGCATGAAGACCGGCGTTCCGCCGACGGCTTTGAAGGCGCGCACCGACGAATTGACGCCCCCCGGGATCACGGCCCGCGCCCGCGCGAATGCGGTAATCGATCGTTCGAATTTCACAAGGTCTCCATTAGGGCGCCGGCCCGGGCTTTTCGCAAATCGTCCGGAGTATTTACGTTGATGAAAAGCTCGCCGTGCATCGGGTGCGCGCGCACGTTCATGCGCTCGAGCGCGGCATGCATCGAGGCGGCGCCGCTTTCCATCGCCAGCCTCCCAGCCCGAATCAGCGCGGTTCGAGCGTACAGGGCGGCGAGCGGTTCGAGCGTCGCGCCGTGCACCGGGACCACCGCTTCGTCACCGTCTCGGCGAGCCCGCATGAGTTCTTCGAGCACGGCGGCACCGACGCGCGGAGCATCGCCCGCCACGGCGAAGACGAGGTCCTCGCCCAGGTTTTCGCACGCCGACACGAGTGCTGCGAGCGGCCCGGCATGCGGCGTGCGATCGCGCAGAACGCGAACGTCCCGCTCCGAAAGGAACGCAGGTTCGGCGTCGTCGCCGGCGCAGACGTAGCGCGAATATCGCACGCCGTCGAAGTTGCGCAGAACGCGCTCCAGCAGCGGCTCGCCCGGCGCGATCTCTCGCTCGAGTTTATGCGGCAAGCGCGTCGCGGCGCCACCTGCGAGCACGACGATCGCGATTCCGTTTCTAGCTGGATCGGCCATGGCGCTGCGCCCACTCTTTAGCGAAGTAGGTGATCACGATGTCGGCGCCGGCCCGGACGAAACACGCGAGCGTCTCGTCCACGGCCCGGTCGCCTTCGATCCAGCCGTTCGCGATCGCCGCTTTGAGCATAGCGTATTCGCCGCTGACGTTGTAAACCGCGATCGGAACGTCGAAGTTGTCGCGCGCCGCCCGTACGATGTCGAGATACGGCAATCCCGGCTTAACGATCACGATATCGGCGCCTTCTTCGATGTCGAGGGCGATCTCCCGCAACGCCTCGCGCGCGTTGGGCGGGTCCATTTGATAGCCGCGCCGGTCCCCGATCTGCGGCGTGGCCCCGGCCGCCTCGCGAAACGGGCCGTAGTACGCAGATGCATACTTGGCGCTGTAAGCCATGATGGCGACGTCGGTATAGCCGTGTGCGTCGAGCGCGCTGCGAATCGCCTCGACGCGTCCGTCCATCATGTCGGACGGGGCGATGACGTCGACGCCGGCACGCGCGTAGGTGAGCGCCGTGCGCACCAGCAGCGCGACGGTCGCGTCGTTGTCGACCTCGCCGCGCTCGTTGACGATGCCGCACTGGCCGTGATCGGTGTATTCGCAGTTACAGAGGTCGGCGACGACCAGCGTCGCCGGAGAAGCGGCCTTAATCGCCGTGATGGCTCGTTGAACTACGCCGTTTTCGTCGTAGTTGCTGCTGGCGGCCGCATCTTTGTGAGCCGGAATGCCGAACAGCAGCACGCTGCCGATTCCGAGTGCGGCGAGTGCTTTGGCCTCGGCGGCCGCGCCGCCAACGGTGTAGCGTTCGATGCCGGGCATCGACGAGATCGGGCCCGCGTCGGCATCTCGTTCGGCGACGAAGAGCGGCTGGACGAGCCGGTCGGCGCGAACGTGGTGTTCCCGCGCCAGCGCGCGGATCGTTTCGTTCCTCCGCAGGCGCCTGGGACGGATCATCGGGCGCCCGCCTTCGCGATGCCGTCTAAGATCGCGGAAGCGCCGCGGGCGCGCAGCTCGTGCGCGAGATCGAGACCCAGCCGCCGTGCGTCTCCGTGCGTACGAACGGCCCCTTCGACGCTTGCGCGGACGATACGCGTTCCATCCAGCGTTGCCACGGCGCCGCGCGCACACGCGGTTCCGTCCTCGTACGCGGCGTAAATCCCGATCGGCGCCCGGCATCCGCCTTCGAGGTCGCCCAGGGCCGAGCGCTCGCACGTGATGCACAGCTCGGCGGCCTCGTCGTTGACGGCGGCGCGGAGCTCGGTTGCGAGCAGCGGTTCGTCGCAGCGCGTCTCGACCGCGAGCGCGCCTTGCGCGGCCGCCGGGACGAACTCGTCAACCGGAAACGGTACGGTGTGCGTTGCACGCAATTTCAATCGCAGCAAGCCGGCCATCGCCAGGACCACGGCGTCGTAGTCACCGTCGCGCAACTTACGCAGACGGGTGTCCACGTTACCGCGAAGGTCTGCGTATCGCAGGTCGGGTCGCAGTGCGGTGAGAAACGCGCGGCGGCGCAGCGACGACGTTCCGACGACCGCACCGGCGGGCAGCGACCCGAACGTCGCGTAGCGCTCGCTGCAGAATGCGTCGCGGGCGTCCTCGCGAACGGAGATCGCGACGATCTGCATATCGTCCGGAATTTGGGTCGCGAGATCCTTACAGGAGTGCACTGCGTAGTCGCCTTTGCCCTCGCGCAACGCCTGCTCGATCTCCTTGACGAAGACCGCGGTCCCGCCGATTTCGGAAAGGGGCCGGTCCTGGATGCGGTCGCCGGCCGTGGTGACGTTGAGGATCGTGCTGGCGACGCCGCGCATAGCCAGCTGCGCGGCGATCGAGCGGGCCTGCGTCATGGCCAGCGCGCTGGCCCGCGAAACGCAGACCGCGCGCGGCAACGCCGCTGCCGGGCGCTCCGTATCGTCGACGGAACTCACGTCAGCGTGCCGCGCTGCGGCGGTCGTAGAGCCGGAAAGCAACAGAGAACATAAAAGGGCTGGAAAAGACTTCCGCATCGCCTCGCCAAAAACTGCTCGCCGTATGCGTAGTCCCACACGTGCGGCTTTGGTCGGAGCCGCCGTAGCCGCGCTCGTGACTCTCCCCGGGCTGGGCTTGGGCACGCTTTGGGACAACAGCGAGACCGCTTACGGCGAGGTGGCGCGGGAAATTCTCCTGACCCACAACTGGGTCGTGATGCACCTGGACGGCCGGCCGTGGTTCGTTCAGCCCCCGCTCTATTTCTGGATTGCCGGCGCCTTCGCGTCGCTACTCGGGCCGACGTCCTTGGCGATGCGGTTGCCTTCTGCGCTGGCGACCGTGGCCGCCGGCGCGGTGACCGCGTACGCGGTCGCGCGCCACGCCGGAGAGCGCGCCGGGATCTATGCCGCGGTGGTCCTGTCCTGCAGTTTGATGCAAGCGGTTATCGGGCGGCTCGCGATCATGGACGCGCTGCTCAATGCAGCGGTAACGCTGGCGATTTTCTGGTGCTTCGAAGCGCTGGTTACCGGCCGCTCGCGGTACGTAATCTACGCGTCGGTCGCCGCCGCCCTCGGGTTTCTTGCAAAGGGCCCGGTCGCGCCCGTCATCGTGGCGCTCGTCGTCGTCCCGTTCGCATTCTGGAACGATCGCCACGAACGGCTGCCGGCCGTACCGTGGTGGACGTGGGCGCTCGGAGGCCTCGCCTTTGCCGCCATCATCCTGCCGTGGATTGCCGGTCTCGCTCAGCAGAGTGGATCGCACGCGTTCGCAATTCTCCTGGGCAAATACACGATCGGGCGCTACACCGGGGTCATCGAAGATCAGAGCGGTCCGTTTTGGTATTATTTGCCCGTCTTGATCTTGGGCTTCTTCCCGTGGATCGCGTTCTTGCCGATGGCGCTGCGAGGCGGGGCCGGCGAGCTGCGCGACGCCGGCACGCCGGTCGAGCGCGCCAGACTCTTACGCTTGAGCGTTTGCTGGAGCGTAGTGCCGTTCGTTTTTTTTAGTTTGGCGAGAACGAAGCTGCCCAACTACATCGCGCTGGAATTTCCGGCGCTGGCGGTTCTCGTCGCGCTCGCGTTCGACGCCGCGGTGCGAAAAGGTGCCACGCGGGCCGCGGCCATCTCCGCCGCGACGGTTCCCCTCGCGGTGGGCCTGCTGGCGATTGCAGGATGGATGTTCGTGCGCGACAACCGGCTTTCGATCGACGTCCATCTGGTTGCCGGAGGTTTGCTGGGCATGGCCGCAGCGGTGTTCGCCGGTTCCGTGGCTGCCGCCGTCATGTTCGCGCGAAGCGGCCCGGCGCGTTTCGCACCGTACGCGCTGGGCGGATCGGTGGCCGTAGCCTTTTTGTCGTTGGCATTTTTTGCGCTGCCGCAGGCCGAAGCGTACAAACCGGTGCCGCGCCTCGCGGCCGTGATCCGGCGCGAGCGGCTTCCCGGTGACGCCGTCGGCATCCAACGCTTCTCGGGAAGCAACGCGCTGCTGTTCTACACCGAGCCGGTCGTGCACGTGCTGGCGCCCAGCGAAGATCTCGTGCCGCTCAAAGGCGAGTCGGCGCGCCGAGTGATCTGCTCGTCGCCGCGCGCGTGGATCGTCGCGCCCGGGGACCGGCCGCCCGACGACGTCGCGCCCGAGCGCGACCGCCGGGTGGTCGCGCGCGACGGGCGAGCGGCCTTATATCTCTACAGTGGGGCGCCGTGCAAATAGTCTACGGTTTGAAGCTCGCGACTTGCGCCTGCGTTACGGCGGAGGCTTTGTTGGTGCCGAGGCCGCCGCGGATGTAAGTGATGACGTCGGCGATGTCTTGGTTGGAAAGATTGCCTTTCCACGCGGGCATTTGGCCGTGATACGACGTGCCGTTCACCGAGATCGGGGCGTTGAGGCCCTGGAGCACGATGCCGATCACTTTGTTGGGATCGCCGGTGACGAGCGGGTTGCCGGCCAGCGGCGGGAAGGCTCCCGGCACGCCGGCGCCGCTCGCGCCGTGACAGCTGGCGCAATTCGTCGCATAGACTTTCGCGCCGTTCGCGTTCGCGGGCGCCGCGACGGCGCCGCCTCCGCCAGCCGGTGCCGCTTCACCGGCCGAGCCGCCGGCGAGGACCGCGGCCTGCGAGAGGCTCGGCGGCCCGGCTGCCTCCTTCGCCTGGATCCCGACTTGGCTATAGATCGAGAGCCCGAAGATTGCCGCCACGACGAAGAACGCCGCCCACAAGATGCCGGCGCGGGCGCTCAAACTGCGGGTTAAGCTGCGGTCCAGCCACGGCAGCGCCAATACGACGAGCAAGAACAAGGTGGGAACGATGATCGTCGCAACCAGTTCGAGCGACACCGAAAACCCCATGATGCTCATCTGGGGCGGCACCAAATTGAGCAGCCCGAAGAGCGAGAGAAAATACCAAGCCGGGTACGGGATGAAGGTCGCGTTACTCGGATCGGCTTTCGCATCGAGGAACGGCGGAGAGAAGATCGCCAGCAGCACGATTACAAAGAAGACGAAAAGCGAGGCCATGCCGTCCATAAACATTTGGTCCGGCCAGAACCGTCCGGGCTTGCCCTGCTGGTGCGGATCGGCGACCGGGCCGGCTGGCCCGTTGTGGCGGAAGATCGCCAGATGCGCGCCGACGAGTCCTACCAGCGCCGCCGGCATCAACCAGACGTGCAGGCCGAAGAAACGGTTGATGGTGTTGGTTCCCATCACGCCGCCGCCTTGAGCGATGCTTTGCATCAGCGGCCCCGCGATCGGCGCCAGGCCGGTAATGTTGAGCGAGACCTGCGATGCGAAGTACGCATTCATGTCCCACGGGAGCAGGTAGCCGGTCAACCCGAGCACGAGCGTGACCACGAGCAAAAGGACGCCGACGATCCACTGCAGCTCGCGAGGCGCTTTGTACGCTCCCCACACCAGCGCCTGTAACAGGTGGAGGAAAACGAGCGCGATCATCGCCGACGCGCCCCAATAGTGAACCGAGAGGAGAAAGTGCGTGTACGGGTTGAGGTAGATCGCGCGGGTGGACTCCCAAGCCGTTGCGGCAGACGGTGCGTAGAAGAACGTCAGGAAGATGCCCGTCACGATCTGCACGATCATGGCAAAGAGCGTTGCGCTTCCAAAAACGTACCAATAGCTGGCGCCGCCCGGAATGTCTTCGGTCAAGAAGTCCTTCGTCAGCGTGACGAAGCCGGTGCGCGAATCGAGCCAATCCAGCATTGCTACCCTTCCTCGACTACGATTGGTAAGAGATGACGATGCGATCGGGCACCGTGGCTTTATAGCGAATCCACATGATGTCCGCCACACCGTTCTGCTCGCGCAAGGGCAACGGGTCGAGCCCGCGCGGCGCTGGGCCTTGGCCTGCGATATGCTCGCCGTCGAACGTAAACTGCGATCCATGGCACGGACAGAGGAATTTATTGGCGTCCTCGTGCCAATCGAAACGGCACCCCAGATGCGGGCAGATCGGGCTGAAGATAACGAAACTCATGTTGATGACGTCGTACGGCAGCGGCTTGACGCCCGGGCCGAAGATATCCGGGCGCGTCGCTTTGAACTTGGCGTCGTTTTCGACTTTGATGCCCCAGACATATTCTTGCGCGGCTTGCGCGGGGAGGTACGAGTCTTGCGATTTCAGCGTGAACGTCAGCTTGACGGGCTGCTGCGTCGCCTTCTGCAACTGCGCGAGCTCGTCGGCCGTGAGGGGCGCCCAGTTGCCGATGGCATCGCTTTTTACCGGCAAGAGAGACCCGACGATCGGTATGGCCAACGTGATGCCTACGATCCCGCCGATGACCGTGGTGGCGTTTGCCATGAACGTCCGGCGCGACATCTCCTCGGCGGTTCCGGGATCGTCGTAGGCGCTATAAACTTTTCGCTGGACGCCTTCTGAGGCGTCCGCACTGTGCTTCGACAAGTCTACACTCTCCGATAAGGTGGTTCGGGCCACCATTCCTCGGATCGTAACGGCGCCCCCTGTCGCCTGGCGCGGACTATTGTGTCAGCCGCCCCGGATCCCGACTCCGCGCGGTGGAACGCGGCACGAGCGAGCCGGTCCGGCGGGGCGCGACGACGCGCCGGTAGGGGCGACGGCGAGAAGGCGGCGATCCGGCCGGCGAGTCACGGATCGTCGGTCGTGAGGTGCTTGAGCGAGGGAATCGCCCGAACGATACGTTTGTTGATGAAGAACACGACGACGAGCGCTACCGGCACGACCACGACCGAAATAACGATCGTAAACCACGGATCGACGAATGCGAGCGCGGCCGCCAGGAGTTCGGCGAGGCAGAATGCCGTGGCGACCCGGCCGATGTCGCGGACGAGGGTTGGGTCGGATCCTCCGCTTACGATTCCGGCGCGCGCCGAGTACCACCACGTGATCGCATAAAACAATCCCACGCCGGCGAAGTTCCCCGCGTACAGTGCCGCGGCCGGAGCCGATTCGGGAAAGCGTCCGAACGTGGCGGCCGAGAACGGAATCAGAGCGATGAGGACGAGCGGCGGCATGTTCGCGAGCATGTGGGCGAAGTTCGAGCGGACTAAAAGATGGTTGAAAAGATAGTGACAGATCCAGACCGAGATGATGGTCGTGAAGGCGAGCGTGTAGGTGCCGAATTTCGGAAGTAGCGCCCACAGGGCGAAAGGGACGCGGTCCGCGGTCGTCGCCGGCTCGAGACGGATGTCGAGTACGAGCAGCGTGAGGGCGATCGCGTAGACGCCGTCGATGAGCGTATCGAGCCGGCGATGATCGAGGCCGGCCGTCGTTACGTCTTGCCGGGGTTCCACGACTTCTCAAGCAGGACGATGACCCAGATCGAAACCTCGTAGAGCACGCAGATCGGCAGGGCCAGGAGCGCCATGGTCAGCGGGTTTCCATCCGGCGCCGCGATGCCGCCCGCGATGAACGATCCAAAGACGGCGTGACGGCGGTAGTGCATCAGCCCCTTGGCGTTGACCAAGCCGATGCGGGCCAAGCCGACCAGGACGATCGGCGTCTGAAAGATGATCGCAAAGAGCGCGAGCAGGATCATCACGAACGTGAGCGTCTGCTCGATGCCGAACGTTGGCGTGGCGATCGCGTTGGTGATGCCGATCAACGCCGACACGACGCGTGGAATCACGATGAAGTGCGCGAACGCAAGGCCGAGGAACGCGAGCAACAGCGACGGCAGCACGAACGCGTACACCATTCGCCGCGTCCGCGGATTGATTGCGGGCACGACGAACATCCAAATCTGGTAGAGCAGGACCGGCAGGCCGAGCACGACGCCGCCGATGACCGAGAATTTCAGCTCCGTGAGAATGACGTCGGCCGGACCGAACGCGTGCAGTTCCGCCCCGTGGAAATAGGCGTCGACCATCCACTTGATGATAAATTGCGAAGGCCAGAAGAGCAGGACGGCGATGGCGCCGACGGTCGCGATGGAGACGAGCAGACGCGTCCGCAGCTCCCGCAGGTGCTCGGTGAACGGCATCTCCTTTTGATCCCACGCGGCTTCGCTTTCGTCCGCCGCGCGCGCGGGACGCTCGACGAGCACTATCGGCTTTCGGCGCTACGAGCTGAGCGTGCCCTTGTCGGGCGTCGGCGGCGGAACGCCTTCTCCGCCCAGGCTGCCTGCCTCGACGTTGTCCATGACGTCGGCTTGCTGCTGTTGGGTTCGAATGCGAGCTTCCTCGCGCGCTTTGTTCGCGGCCTCGTCGGCCTCGATCTGACCCATCATGAATTCTTTCTTCGCTTCCCCGGCGCTACGGGCGAGTTTGGGCAGTTTGTCGGCGCCGAACAGGAGCGCGCCGACCACCAGGATGCCGATGATGATCGGTGCGTCTATGAAAGCGAGTAGCGGATGAACCATGAGAATCTCCTATCCTGCGAGCAAGCCGTCGGCGAGGGCTGCTAATTGTTCTTTCGCCGCGCCCGGTCGAAGCGGCTGCAATGCCGCTCTCGCTCGAGCGGCGTACCGGTCGATCTGCAGGCGGGTCGCCGCGAGGCCGCCGTTGGCGTCGATCTCCCGGGCGATGGCGGGAATCTCGGCGTCGTCGCCGTCTTCGAAGAACCGCTGCGATGCGTGTCCGGAATGCGCCGTTGCCGTTCTCGAGGGCAAGAACTAACGGAACCGTCATCTTTCGCTCGGCCAGATCGTTGCCGACCGGCTTACCGATTGAGCGCTCGTCTGCGGTGAGGTCGAGGACGTCGTCCACCATTTGAAACGCGATACCGTAGGCTCGCCCGAAGTCGCGAGCGGCGGCGACGTCTTCGTGGCTTCCTCCGCCCATGATCGCGCCGCACTCCGCCGACGCGGCAAAGAGCGAGGCGGTCTTCTTGCTGGCCACTTCGACGTAGCCGTCCAGCGTGAGATCGAGGTCCCCGAGTGCCTGCAGCTGTAAGACTTCGCCGTCGCAAATGTCGGCAAGCGTCGCCGACAGAATGTGCGGCACGGGGGTGGGATAGTTCGCGGTGACGTTCTTAAAGATCCAAGCAAAGAGATAGTCGCCGGCCAGCACGCTGACGCGGTTTCCGAAATCCACCGCCGTCGCGTTGACGCCGCGGCGCGTCTGCGCGTTGTCCACGACGTCGTCGTGGATCAGCGTTGCGACGTGGATGAGCTCCATGTACGCGGCCAGGTGCAGGTGCTCGATCGCGTTCCCGCCGCACGCCTGCGAACTGAGCAGCGTGATGCGCGGACGCAAGCGCTTTCCGCCCGCCGAGAGCATCCGTTTGACGGCTTCGGTGATGAGCGGATTGTCCGTTGTGAACGACGCACGGAAGAAGCGCTCGATGAGCGCGTGCATCGCCGGTTCGTCGTCGCGCACGGCATCCAGCATCGACATCGGCTAGGCCTTGGTTCCGTAGTGAATGGCGATGGAACCGCCCATGAGCGAAACGTAGTCCGTGTCCGTAAATCCAGCGCGCTCGAACCGCTCGCGTAGCTCGACCGCGCTCGGGTGATGCGTGAGCGAATTGGGAAGATACGTGTAGGCTTGGCGCGACCCGCCGACGACGCCGCCGACCAGCGGCACGACGCGATAGAAGTACAGATCGAAGAAGCGTTTCCAAACCTTGTTGGGGGCTTTGCTCATGTCGAGGTTGACGAAGCGCGCGCCCGGTTTGAGAACGCGCCGGACTTCGCGCAGTGCGGCGTCGATGTCGACGTTGCGCATGCCGAATCCCATGGTCGCGCCGTCGAACGCGCCGTCCTCGAACGGCAGCGACGTCACGTCGCCTTCGATAAAAGTTACCGCGCCGCGAGCTTCTTTGGTCGCGCGCGCTCTGGCGCGATCGAGCATCGGCGCGCAGAAGTCGACGCCGGTTACCGAGAGGCCCGGATGGGTGCGCAGCAAGTGGAACGAGACGTCGCCCGTGCCGCAGCAGAGGTCGATCGCCCGGCCGTCCTCCGGGACGTCGAGGAGCTCGATGGCGCGACGGCGCCATCCCTCGTCAAGGCCGGCGGAGATTACGCGGTTGGCAGCGTCGTAGCGGGGGGCGATGCTCGCGAACATCTCGCGAACGAAGGCTCCCTTATCGGTGCCCGGGGAGTCGAGCGTGGGGGCGGGGGTCATCGCTCGTGCCTGCTTTCCAAGCGGCCTTGGCCTCTCCTGTGCGCCGACTGCGTCCGGTGCGGCCGCCCTGGACGTTGCGGGCCTTTGTCGGTAAGACGATGTCGCTATGACGGTAACGCTCAGCTCGAGGTCACGGATGCTCGACGCGATGCGCTCGGCGCGCCGTATCTCGCTTGGGGCGTACGTGCTCGGCGGGCGAATGCTGGACGCACTTGCGTCCGCCGCCGGGCGGGGTGCGCGAGTCCGGGTATTTCTCGCGGCCACGGACTTTCCGCGTGTCAACGAGGATGCCGCAGGGCGTCTGAGAGCGGCCGGTGCGACCGTGACGATCGTGGACCCCCAACCCGGGCGCCGCGCCGCGCTGCACGCGAAGCTCGCGCTGATAGACGACGTCGCGTACGTAGACGATTGCAATTGGACCGCGAGCGCGGGCGACACCATCCTGCGCGACGACCGTCCGGCCGATCTCGCCGCCGTTCGCGACGCGCTCGAATTCGGAGCCGGTGACGCGCCGTCGCAAGATTTTGCCATGCGAAAAAACGATGCGCTCGCCTCGGAGGCCGGCTTGCTGGACGGATCGTGCTCGGACCGCGACCGGATAGCGGTGGAGAGCGAATCGTTCGGGTGCCGTAACGCGGTGTACGGCGCGCTCGAACGCGCGGCCGACCGCGGGGGCCGTCCGCGTTTGCTGGTTTCGGCGCGCGACCTACGTGGGAACGGGCCGGAGCGCACGGCGCTCGATCGTCTCGTCTCCGACGGTGTGCGAGTCCGTGTCACCAGCGCCTCCAACGAGAAATTTGCGCTTGCGGGCGACGCCGCGTGGCTCGGCTCCGCCAACGCGACGCCTGCCTACGTGCGTCCCGATCAGATCGATTGGGGAATGCGGACGCGCGACCGCGCCATCGTCGCCCACCTGCGCGACAACTTCGACCGGCGCTGGAACGAAGCCAAGCCGATTAGGACGTAAAAAGTGCGCGCGCCGTCCGCGACGTGGTGTCGTCCACGGCCGAGCGCGATAAGCCTAGGACGTGCGCGACGGTCTCGGCGCTGTGAACGATGAAGGCCGGCTCGTTGCGTTTGCCGCGCTTCGGGACCGGCGCGAGATACGGGCAGTCGGTCTCGAGAACGATGTGCTCGATTCCGACGGCTCGGATCGCTTCACGCAAACCCGCGGCGGTCTTGAACGTCGCGACGCCGCCGATGCCAAGCTTGAGCCCAAATTCGTCGACGTAGATGCGTGCCTGCGTTGCGTCGCCGGTAAAGCAGTGTACGACGCCCCGCATACCGGGCGAATACTCTTCGCGCAGGATCGCGACGAAGTCGCGATAGGCGTCGCGTTGATGGAAGATGACCGGAAGGCCGCGATTCCGCGCGAGGCGCACCTGTTTGCGCAAGACGTTCGCTTGCGTATCGCGCGGGCTGTGATCGTAGTAATAGTCCAGCCCGGTTTCGCCGATCGCGACCACGCGTGGGCTCTCCAGCAACGGCGCGAATGCCGCCTCGAGATCCTCCGGCGCGCCCTTGGCTTCGTGGGGATGGATGCCGGCCGATGCGTACACGCCCTCGTAACGATTCGCGGAATCGAGTGCGCGGGCGCTGTCGGCGACGTCGCAGCCGACCGTCAGTATCGTTTCGACGCCGGCCGCGCGCGCGCGCGTTACGACCGCGTCGCGATCGTCGTCGAATTGGCGGTCGTGAACGTGCGCGTGCGAGTCGAAGATCACGCCGGCGCGTTCACCTCGATACGCGGAAAGATCGCGTCGCCCGGATTGGTCGCCGTCCCGCTCTCGAACCGTCCCCATTGCAGTGCCTGGTCCCAGTCACCGTCGATGGGCGTTGAAAGTCCGAGCTGGCGCCAGATTTCAGCCGTTCGTTCCGGCATGACGGGATGCAACAGCATGGCCAGCCATCGCAACCCTTCGCACAAATCGTACATCAGCGTCCGTAGCGCGGCCGCGTCCGTCTCGGTTTGCGATTTTGCAAGGATCCACGGTTTCTCGTCGTCTATGCGCCGGTTCAGAGCCGTCACGAGATCCCAGATCGCGGTCAAGGCTTCGCGAAATTCCAGCTGCAGCAACCGCTCGCGGACGCGCGACGGAAGCTGTACGAAGCGCGATCCGAACTCCGACGCGGCCGCGGCGCGGGACTCGGGCACGGAACCCCCGCAGTATTTCGCGACCATCGCGAGCGTTCTGCGGACGAGATTGCCGAGATCGTTGCCGAGATCGGCGTTGTAGCGTTGTGCGATTTTTTCCTCGGAATACGAGAAATCGCTGCCGAACGGTGCCTCTCGTAGGAGAAAATAGCGAACCGCATCGGGGCCGAAGCGCTCGGCGAGCGCGAACGCGTCCACCGCGTTTCCGAGGCTCTTTCCGATCTTCTGACCGTCAACGGTAATCCAGCCATGGGCGTAGACGAGCTCGGGTGCGCTCTCGCCGATCGCCCAGAGAACGGCCGGCCAAATGATCGTATGAAAGCGCGCGATCTCCTTGCCGACCAGTTGCGTCTTCGCGGGCCAATAGCGGTGGAAGCGTTCGCCGGGCCCGTCGCCCGTCCAACCGATCGCCGAAATGTAGTTCAGCAGCGCGTCGAACCAGACGTAGATCACGCCTCCGCCGCCCGGAATCTCGATCCCCCACGAAAGGTTCTGACGCGAAATCGAGAGATCCTCAAGACCACCTTCTAGGATCGCCATCATTTCGTTGTAGACGCTGCGCGGGCGCACCCAATCCGGATTCAAGCGGAAGTGTTCGAGTAGCCGGTCGCGGTATGCCGAGAGCCGGAAGAACCACGCATCCTCGGACAGCCATTGCACTTCGCGGCCGCAGGTCGGGCAGCGGGCGTCGACCAGGCGAGACTCCAGCCAGAAGGTCTCGTCGTTGACGCAGTACCAGCCCTCGTACGTGCCCAGGTAGATGTCGCCGTTCGCGCGCAGCCGTTCGAAGACGGCTTGCACGACGCGTTCGTGGCGCGGTTCCGTCGTGCGGATGAAATCGTCGTAGCGGACGTTGTACGCTTCGAACAGCGCTTTCCAACGCGGTACCAGCTCGTCGCACCATGCTTGCGGGCTCTTGCCCGCGGCGGCGGCCGCGTTAGCAACCTTTTGTCCGTGCTCGTCAACGCCGGTCAGGAAGTACGACTCGCCGGCCGTGCGCGCGGTTCGCGCCAGGACGTCGGCCACGACCGTCGTGTAGGCGTGCCCGATATGCGGGTTGCCGCTGATATAATAGATCGGCGTGGTGACGTAGTAGACGCGCTCCATCTAAGGTGAGTGTTTGGTCCCGGCAGGTGCCGCGACCTTGGCGCGGCTACGTTTGCGCTCGCCGGCAAGGCGGTAAAGGTCGCCGCGCGCGCCGAGCGACCGCTCCGCCAAGGCCTTGGCGATTTCCGACACGCTGCGGCCTTCGTCCAAGAGTCCGTCGATTGCGACGGTCACGTCGTCCGCGCAGCGCGGCGCGGAGCGCGTTTGCGCGGACGGCTCTCCGGGGGCGACGGCGAACGCGATTTCGCCCCGCAACGTGCCCAGCTGCGCGGCGACGGCATCGGGCGTGCCCGCGGCTTGCTGCTCGTGCAACTTGGTGTATTCCCGGACCAAAAAGACGCTTGCGTCGGGCGCGACGGCTGCGAGATCGCGCAAGGTCGCGACGATACGCTGGGGCGATTCGAACCAGATCGTCGTAATACCGGCCGCAAGGGCACGCTCGAATCCCGCACGGCGCGCGCCCGCCGTGCGCGGCGGAAAGCCCTCGAAGGCAAAGCGTCGCAACGGAAAGCCGGAGAGCACGGCGACGCCCAAGACGGCGCTGGGGCCGGGCAGAACTTCGACGCCGATGCCGGCGGCGCGCGCCGCGGTAACGAGCTCGCAGCCGGGATCCGATACGCCCGGCATGCCCGCGTCCGTCACGACCGCTACCAAGTTCTGCCTGGCGCGATCGAGGATGGTCGGCGTTACGGATGCAGCGTTTTGCTCGCGATAGCTCGCCAGACGTTTCGGTCCGACGTCCAGAGCGCTGAGCAATCGCCTGGCCACGCGCGTGTCCTCCGCGACCACCAAGTCGGCGGCTCGAAGAATTTCTAACGCGCGAACGGTCACGTCGCGCAGGTTGCCGAGCGGCGTAGGTACGAACACCAGGGGCATGGCTCAAGGATTCGACATCGAGCCGGTACCTCCGGGAACGCCGAACGGCGGACCGCTGGCGCCGCTTCGATCGTCGGCCGTTGCTGCGCGCGACGCCGCGCCGCTCGATCTCGACGGATCGCGCGTGCGCAGTTCGCTGCGCTACGTCGGGCGCAACGGCGCCGCCGTGCGATACGCGCTGGGCGTCGTCAACGATTCCACGCGTCAGGTGCTAGCGATCTTCGTCTTGCGCCGCCGCGGGATGCCGGAAAAACCAGTCGCTCCGTTCGAAGTGTGGATCGATCCGCAGACGCGCGCCGAACTCACGGTTACCGTACCGTTGCGCGACGCGCTCTGGCCCGGCGAATTCGTCGCAAAGCTGGCCAACCAACAACTCAAGCGCGAACTCTCGGTGGCGTTGCCCAGCGCGATTCCGTACGCGGCGGCGCTGGCGGGACTCGCGGTCGGAATCTCGTTGCCGTTCGTCGCCGGCGCGCTGCATCCCAGAGTTCGCGACCTGGCGGCGCCGGGCGTTGCGGTGGCCGGCGCTTCGGTGCGCGTACCGTACGACGTGAGCGGCCTTGGTGCGTTTTCGTACGCGCTGCTGGACGATCGCGGAAAGATCGTCGCGAGCGGGCCCGTCGCTTCGAACGGCGGCGATTTCGCGCTACGTATGCCCGAAAGCGATCGAACCCGTGCGTATACGCTGGCGGTGCGCGGCGACGGCGCCCTCGGCAGCGATTCCAAGACCGCTACGATGGCCGCGCTGCCCGACGTCCGCTTACGGCCGGCAGCGATCGAGCCGATCGGCGGACTCTCGGTCGATTCCGCGGAAGTCGTCGACGGCGGCTCGCTGGTGGTGCGTTATCGCACCGCCTCGACCAACGGCCGTATTCTCGTCCGCGACGCGCTGGGCAACGTTTGGGCCAAGGCGCCGCTTCACGCAAGCGGTATTTCGACGATCGCGCTTCCGCGATTTGGGCGCGACCAGCAACTCGAAGTCGCTTTACAGGCCGAGCGCGGCGGCGTGCACGCGACGTCTTCGGTGGGCGTCAACGTCGTCGCTCAAGCGCCCGTTTCGCAACCGCCGTACGGTGACGACGGCGGATTTACGTCCGCACCGCAAAGCCCGGCGTTTTCGGACGATCCCGCCGCCGTATCGATCTCGCCCGCGCCGGTCAAGCCGGGCGGCGTCGTCCGCGTGCGTATCGGCCGCGGACTTGGAGAAGTGGATCTGGCGCTAACGACGACGAGCGGACGGACGCTGAGCTCGGCCGCGGTGGCGCGCAGCGGCGAGGCGGATCTTCCCGTTCCGAAGTCGTCGAGCGGAACGCTGGTGGTAGTCGCGACCTACGACCGTGGCAGCGGTCAGGAATCGATCGTCAAGACGATTGCCGTTCGCTAGGGGGACGGAACAGTCGCGGGGGAAGGCATCGGCGCAATCCTTCGAGCGGTGAGTCTGCGCCCGAGCGCGATGCTGGGCACTTCGACGTATCGGTACGTGAGGTCCGCGATCGCCAGCGAGAGCGGTACAAAGACCAGCGCCGCAACGAGCGGACTCCCGGTCAAGCGCCAAACCACCATCAGCACGACGATGTGAACGAGGTACAGGCTGTAAGAGATGCGCCCGACCCATTCGATCGGGGGCCACTCGAACGCGCGCACGACCGCGGGCGTATGCGGAACCAGCGCGACGAGAAGCACGGCTGCGGCCAACATGCACGGATCGTAGAGCGTTCCGGCCGCCAGCAGCGCTAGCGTTACGGCCCACAGCGATAGAAGATTTCGGCGCGCGAACTCCGCGAGTTCCTCGCCGAACATCGCCAGTACGATTCCTCCGGTAAAGAGCGATCCGTAGTACGCCGTTACCAGCAACGACGCGCCGAACGTCGTGCCGACCACGGGAACCGTGAAGCCGTACCAGTCCAAGTGCAGGCGCTGCACGATGACGAGAGCGACGATCGAAACGAGCGCGCTTGCAAACGCGGTTACCTTCCAATCGCGCCGGACTAGCCATACCAGTAGCGGAAACAAGAGCGCGAACCGCATTTCGATCTCCAGGCTCCACGTTACAGGATCGGCACTCACGCTGGGCATCGTCCCGCTCATGAGCAAGCTCTGGACCACCGTCGAGCGGTTGACGTCCTCGAGGAAATCGTGATGCGTGGAGCCGCCGGCTACGTAATAAAAGAGTGCGATGGCGACCGCGACGACCGCGGCGTACGGCAGATAGATCCGGCAGAAGCGTCGCACGACGAACACGCGATAGCTTGGAGCGCGGCCGTCAAAATACGGCAGCGAGAGCACGAAGCCGGACAGCGCGAAGAACGTAAGGACGGCCCAGCGCGCGAGAAACGCTCGCCACGACGCCGGAAACGGCGCGTGAGCCACGGAGAGAACGAGCAGCAGATGGGAAATCACCACCGAAAATGCCGCGACGCCCCGGAGGGCGTCGAGCGAGGCGATCCGTTTCACGGATTCCGCTATCCGCTGCGCCTACGCGCTTAACAGTTGGGCGCGAGCACCGGCGCCGATACGGAAGCCGGATACGGCGTGGGGATGGCGGTCGGCGTCGGCCCCTGATTGATCCAGGGCTGGAACGATGCCTGCGCCATGTCCTGCATGTCGACGGGGGTCCCGCTGCTGTAGCAGTTCAGGATCACGTTGGCATTTGGCGGTTTATAGAAATTCGTCGTCGCCGAAACGCCGGACGTTCCGCCGAGGGCTGCCTGAAGAAAACTCGGGACCGGCATCGTCGCGTTCATCTGCGGCCCGTTGTACAGTACGATCTCTTTCTGGGCCGTGGCGTTGATGATCGCGTGCACGTTGGTGGCGTTGCAAGAACCGATCCCGTTGTCGCCGGCGTTCCACCAGAACGTTCCGCTGATCGGCCCAGGAAATGCGTTGTTGGTATTGTTGTTCGAAAGCGCGTCGGTGGTCGGTGCGACGCATCCGATCGGCGGCGACTTTTCGTAGTTAAAGCCGTGTTCGAGGTTGTTGTAGGTCGCGTACTGGCTGTAGTCGTCGTAGGGGCTTGCGACCTGCGATATCAGGCCGCTGTACCGCACGGCGATCTGCGTGCGCTCGTCGATCGTGCCGAGCTGCATCGCCCAGACGACGGCAAAGAGCACGAACGTCGCGACCGGCACGAAAATGGCCGTTTCAACAAGTGCCTGACCGCGCGAACCGCGCGCTATTTGTTTGTCGTACACGTCAGCCCAGCCGTGTTCAGCACGCCGGAGTACGGGGGCATCGGCAGCGCGGCCCACCAACCCATGGATGGCGAGTACTCGTCGTAATTTGCAAACGCGAAGAAGTTCGGATTGCTTCCCAAGTTCGTTTGGTAGTTATTCGAGCCGTAACCCACCGAATACCAATCCCAGCAACCGTTCGTGGCGCTTTCGTACGCGGTGTCGTTTGGATTGATCGGTCCACCGGGGCACGAACCTGACACGTACGCGGGTAAATTGGTCAAATTCGCTCCAGTCGCTGCATCCGGATATTCCGGCGGTTGGAAGAGCTGGCCGGCACCGGGGCCCGTCGTCGCCGGGTTGACCTGTTCCCCCGGAGCGAGCCACTCGTTCGTGACCTGGATCGTCGTCGCGGCGGCGCGCCCAAGCGCCTGATACGGCGGTGCGTTCAGGTGAAAAAATTGCGCCCAAAGCGGCTGGATGTTGGCGCAAGCGACGACCTCGAGCTGCTGAGGGCTCAAGTCCGGCGTGATTCCCACCGGTGCGTTGGACGGACCGCCCTGCTGATCGTACCCGCTGAGGTTGACTACGCCCGCCAGGTTTGATACGGGGCGCGTGTTCGGACCAATGAGCGTGTATCCGACGCCGCAATCGGCCGAGGTCGGTCCACAGGAGCTGGTCAGTGCGCTGAAGACCGAGTTCATGTCGGAGATCTGATTCGCGTGGTTCATGCGCGCGATGCTCGCCAGCACGCTAACGTCGTTGCTGTAGCGGTTGAGGTCGGCGATGTAGTTGGCACGGAGATTGCTATAGACCGTTGCGCAGTCTCCGCCCCCTCCGCCGGGATAAACTCCGCCCGAGGCATTGGCTGCGGTCCAGCTATCGTTGCAACCTCCCGATCCCTGGACGACCTCCATCAACGCGTTGACCGTCTTTCGCATGCGCCATTCCTCAACGCCAGCCGCGCTGAGCGTCATCAGCATCTCGTTGAAATTCGAAGCCTGCACGCTGAGCGTCGCTTGCGCCACCGAGTCGGCGGCATTCTGCGCGCGGATCTGCCACTTAATTACTTCGGCGTAGTTGAGCAGCATGAACATCAGCATCATGATCGTCAACAGGCCGAACGTCCAGACCGGAAGCGTCTGGCCGCGCTGTGCGTGCGTCGACGTCATGCGCCTGGTTCTCCGGCTCCGCAACCGTTAAGCGGATAGAATGGCGGCGCGCTGCCCGAAGGCTGAATCGTCCACTGATCCTGCGCGTACAAGGTCGCAAGAGAAGCGCCGCCGCCTCCGTTGCCGCTGAGCCACGGGCCTTTCGGAACGCCGTCGCCGTAGAACGTTTGGGTCCACTTGTGGCCGTTGCCGGGCTGCGAATATTCGATGCCGGCGTACCCGTCGTAATACGCGGCGTTTGCAGTGAACGGACTAGCGGCCCCCGGCATGGTGCCGTTCGCGTTGGGTGTGGCCTTTTGGTATTCTTGCTGTGCTGCCACCAGCGCCGTATCGGTTACGCCGGACGGGAACGCGTTGAGCAGCGCCGTGTAGATGCGCTGATGGCAGGACATCGCCTGAAATACGTCCTGACTGGACGTCTGCACGCCCAGGCCTCCGGGGTTCGTATAATTCGAGTTGTCGAGAAACTCCGCGATGCCGATGCCGATGTCGCGCGGCTGACCGTTGCCGTTGCATTGCAGCCCGAAAGCGTTGTTCGTACCGGGGTTCCCGCCGCCTTGATCCTTGTTGCAGAAGATCATGAAGTGTTGCGCGGCCCAATACGGAGGCGTGTTCATGTCGAGCGTCGTGTGATTGTTGCCCAGCGGGTTGGTTAGGTTGTTCAAGTACGTCGCGCCGCTGTTGTAGAGCAGGCCTTGCGCGTCGTAGTAGCCGGCCGCTTGTTGATAAAATGCTTCGACCGATCCGCTCGATACCGGAACGTTGTTCATCGCCGGAATGATCGTGAACAGTCCGTGGACGGGCGTCGAAAGCGACGCCTGCAAGCTCTGCGGAATGACGATCGTCACGCCGCCGTCGCGAGTGGCGGTGTTGCCCAAGCTCGGATTTCCGTAGTTAACGGGTTCGTCGGTTTGGAATCCGGTGGGAACCGTCGGCGTGAACGTGATGCTCGTGGGATCGATGACCGTCGGAAAGAGTCCGCCGGTCTTGAGGTTCGTCATGCTCGTGTAACCGAGCGCGTACTGGTGGGCGCCAAAGAAGACCGCCGCGTCGGACGCGAGCTGGTAGTAGCCCAGCAGCACAAACTGCAGGACGCCGAAGAGCATGATCAGCGTGAAGCTGACCACGACGGCGACTTCTGCGAGCGCGGTTCCTCGCTGACGGCGCATCACGGGCCGTTTACCTGATACGTGTTCATCGCCCCGGTTTGAGCCGAATAGGCGCCGTTCGCGCCGGTTACGAGCGCGTACATCCCAGCGATGGTTACGAGGGAAAACGTGGCGAGGCAGAGGGCGTACTCGACGATCGTCGCACCTTCCTCATCCTGTAAGAGTCTAACGAACAGAGCCATGGGCATAATGGTTATCGGACCTTATCTAACGGAACCTGAGGTCCCGGGCCGTTTTACTGGTTAATGACGACCGGGGTCATCACGAATACGACGTCGGTCTCCTGATTCTGATACCTCACCGATTGGAAAAGTTTCCCAAGGATCGGAATCGCACTCAGGAGCGGGACCTTATAATAGTCCTTTTCCTGGTAGTGTTTCAAGAGGCCGCCCATGATGATGCCTTCGCCGTCGCTGGTGACGACGTCGGTCTTGATGGTGGAGACCTTCAGGGCCGGGACTATCGAACCACCGAGCGAGACGCCGTTGGCGTAGTCCAGGTCAGAAACGGTCGGGTTGATCTTACATTCGACCTTGCCGTTGGCCAGAATCGTCGGCGTGATGTCCAGCATGACGCCGTAGTTCACGAACTGGATGCTGACCGTGCCAAGGCCGGTCGAATACTCGTATGGGACCTGGCCGCCGACCATAAAGGTCGCTTCCTTCCCGGGCAGCGTCACGAGATCGGGGGCCGAGAGCTCCCGCGCATGGCCACTCTGCAAGATCAAGTCGAGCGTCGGCGCCAGGAACGTGTCGCGGAAAAAGGCGCCTACATTAAAGACCTTGCCCAGGCCGCTGGCTTGGGGACCTTCCTGAAGCGGGAATTCCGGCAGCCCAAGGAGGTAGCCGGTGGGCGATCCGGGATCCAGCGTCGCGCCTTGCAGACGTATACCGAGCTGGCTTAGGCCGGTCTTATCGATCTCGAGGACATACACTTTGATGTCAACCTGGCTGGTGAGGTCGACTTCCAGACGATCGATGACCTGGCCCTTGGCCGATAGGAACGGGCCGGCCAGGCCGCGCGCCCGGTCGAGGACCTGTTCGGCCTGCGTGCGGCTATGCACCCGGCCGCTCACGATCACGTCGCCGTCGGCGTCGGGGTCGAGCCGGATTCCGGAACTGCCCGGCATGTTCGAGAGCTCTTCGGAGATCTGCCCCATCGGACGCGGCACGGTCACCGCATCGACGATGGTCATGGATTCTTGAGCGGCGAGCTTCGTGAAGCGGCCGATGATGTCTTCGACGTTCTGAGCCTTGGCGAGGTCGCCGACCGTGCCGCGCACGATGACGGCGTGGTCAAACGTCACGACGTTGACGTTCGGCTCGCCGATGGTTGCGCGGATCATCCGGCCGAGATCGTTGGTGTCCTGACCGCTGACGATGACCTGGTAGCGGCGCTCGTCGAAGTCCGTCCAGACGTAAACGATGGTCCGGCCCGCCGATTTTCCGTTAATGACGACCTGCGAGGTTCCGACTGGAACGACGCCCGCAATCTTGTTGTCCCCGACGGCTACGCGGACGAGTCCGGGCGTGTCGATAAGCGTAGAAGCCCCGGTCTCTAAGGAGATCGAAGCGGTCTGGGCGGATGATTTTGCGGTGAAAGCGGCGGCTACCAACGCTAAAATCAGTACGGCGCGTGAAAATCTCGCCATTAAAATAGGACGCTTCTTCATGGAGGACGTGTCTCCTTGTACGCGTCTATGCACGGTCGAGGGCCCGGCCGGAGGCCCTACGTTGGTCCAAGTGTACCATATGTAAAAAGTGCCGGCTTACCTATAAAAAAAGTGCCAGCTTCCCTTGTGCATATCCGCCAGACGTAGTATGGTGCGGCCAAGGGTGACCTTGGGGAGAACTAATGAGAAGGAACCGTTTTCTAGACCGGGCCTTGTGCTTGCTCGCCGTGTCCGCGGTGTTTGCCGCGCCGGCGGTCGCCCGGGCCGATGAAGTTTCTCGCGACTCGTCCCTGCTGTCGGCCGCTTCCGGGACTATCGGCCTACGCGTTGCGCCGGTGAACGGCCGCGAGGCGATCGCCATCGACGGGGTCGGCCCCGCGCAGGTGCCGGTTACGCTGACCCTCCGCTCAACTATCGATTCCGACCTGCCGATAACTCTCCTTAGTCGAACGAATATCGTCGTTGGTGACGACGGCCGTTTCCATGTCGTGGTACCGATCGCCCCGGGCTTCTGGAGAGGATCGACCGTCACGGTGGACGCCACGTCTTTATCAACGATTAAATCGGCGACCGCAGAGTTAGTAGTCGGAGCGCCTACGTGGCAGTATCCGCCGGACACTCTGGAAGACCCGTACCCGGGGCTGGAGCAATATGGTTGGCCGTATTCCTTCTCGGGGGGGCCGTAATCGCGTAGCCGCATCCGCATAGGATGAAAGGGGGTTCAGTTCGCTTGGAACATCGAACGATCGGACTCGAACTTCTAAAAAAACTGCTAGCCAACGAAGAGGGCGCAACGATCATGGAATACGCGCTCATCTGCACGCTAATAGTCGTCGTATGCATCGTGGCAATCTCGGTTATCGGAAAAGCGTCCAGCCAATCACTGAACGCCGCGGCAGTATCGGTCTAACGATGCGGTCGCAGTTGGAAATCAAACCAGATTCCCAACATTATTCATCGCACTATCTTAAGGAGGCCCTCGTCTAATGCTCGCAACCTTTTCGAACATGCTCCGCGACGAAGAAGGCGCCACGCTCGTGGAATACGCCCTCATCGTCGCCCTGATCGCCGTCGTCGCGATCGCCGCGATCTCGCTGCTCGGTAAGAACGCCAGCAGCACGCTCAACACCGCAGCGACCTCGGTCTAGTCGCTTTTCGGAAGGGCGTTCCCGGCGCTCGATTCGAGCCTGGGAACGCCCGACCGTAAGCGTCTTGTTGAAATGAGCTATATTCCGTACGTTGGTGTGCTTGCAGCGTGCGCGATCGCAATCGTCACCGACCTTCGAGCACGGAAAATACCGAACGCGATCCCGATTGCGCTCGGCATTTTTGCCCTCACGGTCAACGCGTTGGCCGGTTGGACCGATTTCTTCTCCGGCTTGGCAGCCGGGGCGATCGTCCTGCTTCTCGGCATGGTGCCCTTCGCGATGGGCTGGCTGGGCGGCGGAGACGTAAAGTTGCTTGCCGCCGCCGCCTGCGCCTTCGGGCTCTCGCGGACGCTGCCGCTGGTCCTGTTTACCGCCGTAGCCGGCGGCGTGCTCGCCATCGTTATGGCTTTGCTCACGGGGCAGGCACAGGGTGTCTTCTCCGGCGTGCGTCGAATGATAACGCCGTGGCTTTATCCCGGGGTGGCTTCGGCCGGCCCAACAACCAGCCTCCGTTTGCCGTACGCGATTGCGATCGCGAGCGGCGTGGTCTTACTCCTAATAGGGGACCGGTTCGTTCCCGCTTTAAGGGTGGTGTAAGATAGCAGCATGAGCAGGCGCAATATCGTTATTGTCCTCGTGGTGATTCTCGCGCTCGGCGCGGGTCTTCTCGCATACGGGATTCTCACCGCGCCCAAGAAGACGACGGAAACCCGTCCGGTCGTCACGGCCCTTTCGGCGATTCCCGCCAAGGCCACCATCACGCCCGCGATGATCGCCATCGAACAGCGCGACGTGAACTCGGTCCCGGTCGACGCGGCCGCGGGCGCAGGCGATGTCGTCGGGTATACCACAACGGCGGATATCGCTGCCGGAGACGTCATCGAATCCACGAAGTTGCAGAAGGCCGCTCCGGGACCGCCCGTTACAGTGAAGCTCGACCCGGGTATGCGCGCCGTGACGATTCCAGTGGATCTGGTGAAGTCCGTCGCCGGCCTAGCGGTTCCGGGCGATCACGTTGACGTCATCGCGGTTCCCCCTCGGGTCGGCACGTCGCAGCCGCAAGCGTTTACAATCTTGCGCGACGTGAAGGTTCTCTCGCTGAACCGGACGACGAGCGCGCCGCCGCAAGAAGCCATGCCGGCCGCGGCCAACCCCGCCGCCAACGCGCAAGCCGCGGCCAACCCGAATCCCACGCCGACGCCGGTTCCCGAGCCGCCGCTCGTCGTAACGCTTCAAGTGACGCCGGCGCAAGCGAATCTTCTCGTGATGGCCGACCTCAATTCAAATCTGCGGTTGGCGTTACGTCCGCCTCAGGAACCGGCCCGTTCTCAACCGGTCGAAGCGCTGGTCTTCCCCGTTCCCGAGATTGCTAAAGCGCCGGGTGGACCGGGCAACAAACCCACAAGCACTCACCCCGGGGTCACCGTCATCAACGGCGACACCATCGAAGGGCCGTAAACTCTATGGCTGGATCGGTTCTCTGTATCGTTGGAGGCAAGGGCGGCGTCGGCTGCACGAGCACCACGATCGAACTCGGACAGGCGCTCGCGCGCCGCGGAAAAATTGCGATCGTGGATGGCGATTTTTCGGGGCGGCGCAGCATCGCCATCCTTCTCAACGGTATCAAGGAGCTGGACCAGGCCCGCGATCCCGACGGGAACCTCTCGTTCGCGACGCTTCGCAGCGGCCTTACGGCCGTCGAAATGGCTCCCAACATTCACGCCGGCTTCACGCTCAAACCCGAGAAGGTCGAGAGCCTCGTCCAGCAGCTCGCCTCCGAAAACATCGACGCGGTGGTCGACGCACCGCAGCCGTTTGCCGCGGCGATTCGGCCGTTCGTCGTTCGTTGCTCGCGCTTCTTCCTATTAGTCGAACCGACGCTGCTCGGAATGACCGGCGGCAAGGCGATGATCTCGGAGATGCTGCACTTCGGCATCGCGGAAAGCCAAATCGCGGTCGTCAGCGTGCAGCGCGAACCGCGCGCGGAGCTCGGCCACGCCGATATCGAACGTGCTCTAGGGCTTCCGCTCGTCGCCGACTTGCCGCCTAAGAGCGACCGCCGCTACGCTAAGGCGTTCGACGCGCTCGTGACCTACGCGGCGCAATTCCAGACCGTGGTCCAGAACGAGCTCGCGCCGTCCATGCGCACGCCGCTGGGCGACCGTCGTCTTGCCAAGCAGCAGCGGCGCCCCGATTCCGCTCGCGGCGAGGGCGACGCGCGTGCCGGAACCGAGGTTGACGAAGAGAAGCGCGAACGCACGAAAGCCGAAGTTCACGAGGCACTGTCCAAGCGCATCGACCTCGCGCACACCAACGCGGACCCGCTCAAGATGGAAGAAATCCATCGTCAAGTCGCCGAGTCCGTAAACGAGCTCGTCAAAGAAGACTCGGGCATCGGTTCGGCTGAGGAAGTGGCGACGCTTCGTCAGGAGATCATCGACGAAGCGCTAGGATTTGGTCCTCTCGAGGATCTGCTGCGCGATCCGGACGTCACGGAAATCATGGTCAACGGCGCGGCCAACGTCTACGTCGAGCGCGCCGGAAAAATCACGCTCTCGAACAAGCAGTTTACGAGCGACCGCCAGCTGCGCCTGGTCATCGAGCGCATGATCGCGCCGATCGGGCGGCGCATCGACGAGGCGACGCCGATGGTGGACGCACGTCTCGCCGACGGTTCCCGCGTCAACGCGGTCATCCATCCGCTAGCGCTCGACGGGCCGAGCTTGACGATCCGGCGGTTCGGACACGAACGCCTCAACGTCAACAACCTCGTCAAGAACGGCGCGGTCGTTCCACCGATGGTCGACTTCTTGCGCGCTTGCGTCGAGGCGCGGCTGAACATCATCATCAGCGGTGGTACCGGTTCCGGTAAGACGACGCTGCTCAATATTCTGTCCGGATATATTCCCGATAACGAGCGCATCGTCACGATCGAAGACGCGGCCGAACTCATGCTCAACCAGCGTCACGTCGTCCGTCTGGAAGCGCGTCCGCCGAACTTGGAAGGGCGCGGCGAGATTCGCATTCGCGACCTCGTGCGAAACGCGCTGCGCATGCGTCCCGACCGGATCATCGTCGGCGAGTGCCGTGGTGGAGAAGCGCTCGACATGCTTCAAGCGATGAATACCGGTCACGACGGTTCCCTGACGACCATCCATGCCAACTCGGCTCGCGACTGTTTGTCGCGCATCGAAACGATGGTGCTGATGGCCGGCTTCGAAATCCCCGTCCGCGCCATTCGCGAGCAGGTCTCTCAGGCAATCGACCTGATCGTGCAGGTTGCGCGTTTGCGCGACGGGTCGCGTAAAGTCATCAGCGTCACCGAAGTCGTCGGCATGGAGAGCGAGGTCATCACGACGCAAGAGGTGATGCACTTCGCGCAACATGGCCTCGACAAAGAAGGCAACGTCATCGGAAACTTCGTCGCGAACGGCATCCAGCCGACGGCCATGCAACGCTTCGAGGAATTCGGCGTCTACTTCGACATCAAGACGCTCAACGAAATGGGAGCGCCGGTCGCGTGGTAACGTGGGGCATCGCGGCCCTCGTCGTCGCGGTTGTGGGGTTTGTCGCGTACATGAACTGGGATAAGTTCATCCAGCTCATAGCGCCGCTGACCGAGCCCTACCGGGAACTGCTCGAACGCGGCGGTATTCGCTGGCGCACCGACGAGATCGCACTTCGAATCGTGGCCATCGCGATTCCGCTGTGGGCCGCCTTCATGTATTTCGGGAAGCCGCCGTCGGTGGTCGGCGTCATCGCAGCACCGGCCATCCTGATTGGAACGTTCTATGGCTTCGGCGTCTGGGTACGCAACAAGATCAAGAACCGGCTCGAAAAATTCAACGGCCAACTCGAGGTCGCACTTCGATTGATGGCGACCGGTTTGCGCGTCGGGTTGGGCCTCCGCCAGTCGCTGATCGTGGTGGTCAGCGAGATGCCGGATCCGCTGCGAAGCGAATTCAACCGCGTCTTGGGCCAGACGTCGATCGGCGTGAGCATTTACGACGCGTTGGATCAGCTGGGCGAACGCATGCCGGGCAGCGAGATGCTCATGATGACGCGCGCGATCCGGATTCAGTCGCAGACCGGTGGTAACTTGGGCCGCGTGCTCGACACGCTTGCCGAAACGATCACGCAACGCCGCCGCATCGACCGCAAGGTCCGCGCGCTCACGTCGGAGGCTCGCGCCTCCTCGCTCGTGATCACCATCCTGCCGCTGTTTGTCGCCGGATTCATCCTCGCGACCCAGCCAACGCTGCGCGACGCCCTCATCGGAACCACGTTCGGCCGTTTGGTCATGCTGCTCGTGGCCGGGCTTCTCTTCGTTGGAAATTACGTAATGCGCAGCATGGCGGTAGTGGACGTATGAGTCCGGTTATGTTGTTCGGAATTATCGTGCTGCTTTGCATCGGCGGCTTCTTCGCGTACATGCTGTTGCAGTCGGGGACCGGCGACGTCTATCGCAAGCTCTCCGAACTCAACCTGCAGGCGCCGAGCGGACGTGGGGAGTCGGAAAACGCGATCCATCGCATGCTGGATGACGATCAGAAGCAGACGCTGCACCGGAAGCTGCAAGAAGCGGGCTGGTACGAAATCACGCCCGTGCAGTTCGTGATGCGCTGCGTGGTGTTCGCTTGCGTGGGCCTGGGCGTTGGCATACTGCTCATGGTCGCCGTGCAGTCCGTATCCATGACGTGGATCGTGATCGCGGTCATCCTGACCGTCTGCGGCGTCATGCTGCCGAATGCTCAGCTTAATCGCGCGGTCGAACAGCGCAAGATCAAAGTGCAGCGCGAACTTCCCGACTTCCTGGACGTCGTTACGACGACGGTCGAGGCCGGCATCGCGCTCAACGGCGCTATGAACATTGCCGTGGACGCTCTCCGCGGCCCGCTCGGCGAAGAACTTCGCACCGCGCTCGCGGACATCCGTCTCGGCCGGTCGCGCGCGGAAGCACTGGCGGCGATGGCGCAACGCTTGCGCGAACCCGACCTCACGACGACAGTCACGGCCATTATTCAGGCCGAGCGGCTCGGCGGCAACATCGTCCACGTACTAAACGAACTCTCCGTCGACGCGCGCAACAAGCGCATGATGCGGGCCGAAGAAGTGGCGGCGACGCTGCCGGTTAAGATGGTGTTCCCGATGGCGCTGTTTATGCTGCCCTCGCTCCTCATCATCATCTTTGGTGCGCTAGCGGCTCAATACATCCATATATGATCGTCGCGCTCACCGCGCTTCTCGGCGCCGCGCTCTATGCGGCTGCCGGATACGGCGGCGTGCGCGCGGCCGAGTATATTATTCCCCGCCTCCAGCGTTTCGAAGATGGGCCGGAACCGCGCGATATAAACAGTTGGTGGCTTGTCGGAGGGGCCGCGGTTCTTGGTCTCATCGTCGGCGCGAAAGTCGTGCCGTTGCCGAATCTCATCGCATTTGCAATACTGGCGGGCGCGCTCGTAGCGATTTGGTATTGCGACGTCCGCACCGGTATCGTTCCAGACGTTTTTACGCTGATTCCGCTGGCAGTCGGCGCGCTGATCGCCTTGTTCCGCCACGAGTATTGGGCGCTCGCATCCGCGGCGGTGGTAGGGTTGCCGTTCGCCGGCGCCGCGCTGCTATCGCGCGGGCGCGGGATGGGATGGGGCGATGCTAAGCTCGCCGCCCTCGGCGGTTTGATCCTAGGTATGCTGACCGGAACGTTTCTCTTCGGGATCGCTTCGCTGGCGGCGGTTATCGTTTCGGCGGTTCGTAATCGCAACAAGCAAGTCCCCGTCGCATTTGCGCCGTACTTGGTTGCGGCGATCGCGATCGGCATCGCCCTCAGCGTGCGGTGACCGTTCGTGGATCGCTGATCGACGCCGCTTCGGGACGCACCGTTGCGGCGCGAATCGTTCGCGCCGATACACTCTTTGCGCGAACCGCCGGCCTTCTCGGTCGTTCGCGGCTTAACGATGACGAAGGCATGGCGTTCGCAAATTGCGGCGCCGTGCACACGATGGGCATGCGGATGCCGATCGACGTGCTCTTCCTAGACGGCGACGGCGTTGTGGTGCACGTGGAGCCGTGCGCGCGGCCGTGGCGCGCGTACGTCGGCGCTCCCGGAGCGCAGACCGTCGTCGAATTGGCCGGCGGCGCATGCGAGCGTCGCGGAATCGTGCCGAAACAGCGTTTGGAACTGCGTTGGGATTCGTCTACGTAGCGATCGCAATCGCTTGGGCCGTCTTCGCCGGGCGGTCGGTCGCGTTTCCTTATTCGGTCGACGGCGATCTTTTTTGGCAGCGGCAATTGGGCGACGCCGTGCTGGCCAATCACGCATTGCCGAACGCGCTCGGCCCGGAGGCGTTCGCGGCCGTCGGCGCGCCCTGGGTTCCACAAGAATGGCTGCTGGGCGTGGCTACGTCGCTTGCCGTTTCGCACGGCGCGCTCGCCTTGCTGGGAATCGCCGCAGCGACGGCGGCCGTTCTCGCGTTGTTCTTCTCGTCGTTGCGCGCCGCACGGAGCGGAGCCAACGCGCTTTGCAACCTGTTCGCGTTCTTAGCCGGATATTTGGGAATCGGCACCTCGTACGGCATCCGCGCACAGGTTTTTGCCTGGCCGCTCTTCTCGGCGCTGTTCTTCGTCCTGGACTACGCCGACGTTCGAGCGCTTTGGGCCGTACCGGTGGTCATCGCCTGGGCGAACGTCCACGCCAGCGTCATGCTCGCGATCCCCATCGTTTGGGTGGACTCGCTCGTGTGGATTTGGCGGCGTGGAATCGGCGACGCGCGAGCTCGCATCGGCGTCGCACTTTCGATTCTCGTTCCGGCCGCCACGCTCGCGACGCCACTGGGAGTTCGCCTGCCGCTGTTCGCGCTGGAGTTCGCGCGCAGCCCGATTCGCCAATTCATCGTCGAATGGCGGCGCATCGACGTTACGGACGCGGCAGTCTACGCCGGCACGCTGCCGTTGTTGATCTTTGCCGCGTACGGGGCGTTCCGGCTTTGGCGGTCGATGCCGCGCGACGTGGTCGTCGTAGCGGCGCTGGCCGTGATGATGTATTTTGCCATGCGCAACGTTCCGCTCTTTGCAATTGCGGCGATTCCTTTGGCTGCGAACGGCTTGACGTTGCTGCTCGCCCGGCTCCCGCTCCCGCAGGACCCGATGGGCGAACGCGGTCCGCGTGCGCTCATGCTTGGGACCGCTGTTGTGTTGGGCGCGGCCATCTTCGCGGTCATGCTGCGCTCGCCGTTGCCGCTCGGATCGTTCCACCCGCCGCAACGCGAATTCGCGACGCTGGCGGCTACCTCCGGAGAGCATCGCATCTTCTGCAGCGATTTTACCGACTGTTCTGTCGCTTTGCAGTTCCCGAACCTGCGCGTTTTCTTGGACGGGCGCGCCGACGCGTTTCCTCCTTCGGTCTGGAGCGACTTCAACGCGATTCGCGCTGCGGACCCGGGTTGGGACGCGCTCTTGGAACGGCGCGACGTCAACGCGCTACTGGTAAAGCCGGGCGACCCGCTCGACGCCGCCGTGCGCGGCCGAACGACCGAATGGCATTTGTTCTCCAGCGATCCGTTTAAGCGGCTCTACGTTCGCGTTTCGGATCCGGCTTGAGCGCTAGGCGCGCATCGCTTTGAGCATTTGGCCGAACGTAGGCGCGCGTCCGTACATCAGCATCCCGACGCGGTAGACGCGGCCTGCGAGGATTGCGACCACGGCGAGCGTCACGACGTTGACGAGCAACGACACCGCGATTTGCCAGCCGGGCGGCGAGTCCACCATGACGCGGGCGACCATGACGAACGGTGCGACGAACGGAACGAAACTCGAAACGACGACCCAGGTCGCGCCGGGCGCGGACAGCGCGAAGATTCCCATCATCAGTGCCGCCATGATGGGCAGGATCAACGGGAAGCCGATGCTTCCAAGATCTTCGGGACGGTTGATGAGCGAGCCGGCCGCCGCGAAGATCGACGAGAGTTGCAGCAGTCCGACGAAGAAAAACGCACAGAAAATCGCAAGCAGCTCCCACGGATTGCCGCTCACCAGCGGCGCACCGGCCGCCGCCGTACCGGTCGGGGCGGCACCGAGTCTGGCTGCCGATGCCCGCGAACGCGAAGCTGCCGACCAGCGCCCAAAGGCCCAGTTGCACGATGGCGATCGTGACGCTTGCCGCGATCTTGGCATACAGCATCGTGCTCAGATCCACGCACGACACCAGGAGCTCGGCGATACGGCTGGTCTTCTCCTCAGCGATGCTCGTCATCGTCAATTGGCTGTTCACCACCACGAGGACGTAGAGTAGCGTAATGAGCAGCGTAGCGATCGCGCGCGCCGCGTCGGCCTGCGCCGCCGACGAGAACTTCGATTCGATCGAGACCACGGTCACCGGACCGTTGAGAATCCGCGCGATTTTCTCATCGGGCATGCCCGTGGCAGCTTCGATTTCCAGCGGCAGCAGGGTCCGGCGAACGAGCGCTGCCGGAAAGGCACCCGGATCGCGAGCGTAGACCGCGATGTCGAGCGATCCGCTGGCACGGTGGAGATGCAGGAGCGCCGCGACGCCGCGATTGGCGTGCATGTAGGCCACGGGGTCGGCCGCGGCCGGCGCAACCACGACTTGGTAGCGACCGGCAAGTAAAGGCCGGGCGCGCGCCGCAAGCTCGGGCGACGCCTGTATCGCTACGACGTGTGCGGCGGAGTCGGCGCTCTGCTGCACCCACGTCGGAAGCTGCGCGATCGCCCAAATGCCGGCGACGCTCAGCACCAAGCCGATCTGGAAGGCGCGCGAGGTGAGACGCCGGCGCATCTCGGCGCCGAAGATGATGAGAAATTGTGACTTCACGCCGGCGCCGGGTCGCCGATGGACGAAAGATAGATGTCGTTGAGCGACGGCTCGACGGTTTCGAACTGCGAGATCGCGTCGGCCGAGACCAGTTCGCGAAGCAAGCTCGAAAAGTCGCTAGCCGCGGGGATTTGATATTCGGCAAAGCCGTCGCGCTCGGCCAGCCGGACCGAGCCCGCGACGCGGTCCAGCACGCCGTAGACGGCGGGGCTGTGCGGAGCTGACTCGCACCACGCGCGTCTCGCGCCGCTTGCGCAAATCCGTTAGCGTTCCCGCAACGCGATTGCGCCCTTCCGCTACGATGCAGTACTCGGTGCAAAGACGCTCGAGCTGCCACATCTGGTGGCTGGAGACGACCAGCGTCGCGCCGGCATCGCGCAGCTCCAGCATGATGCCGACCAGCATTTCTGCGTTAACCGGATCCAACCCCGAGAACGGCTCGTCGAGGATGAGCAAGTCCGGCTCGTGGATGGCCGCACACGCGACCTGCACTTTTTGCTGGTTCCCCTTGGAGAGTTCCGAACACGGCCGCTTGAGATACGGCTGCAACCCGAGCCGCTCGATCCACATATCGGTGCGCTCCCCAACGACGCGCGGGCTCAAATCGCGGAGGCGCCCGAAATAGCGAATCTGCTGGCGTACGTCGAGTTTGGCGTAGAGGCCGCGCTCTTCCGGCAGATATCCGAACGCAAAACGCCGCACGCGCGCGTCGATCGGCTCGCCGTTCCACGAAATCGCGCCCGCGTCGGGCGTCAAGATACCGACGATCATGCGCATCGTGGTGGTTTTTCCGGCGCCGTTAGGCCCGAGCAAACCGAAGATGGCTCCGTCCGCAATGCTGAAGCTGACGTCACCGACGGCGCACACGTGCCCGAAGTCCTTACGGACGTGCTCCACGCTCAGCACGTCACGCGCGGTCCCAAAGAGGCTGCGATCGTCACTAGGCAGGAGGTACGGTGCGTTCGCGAGGAGTGCCTTCCGGTCGGTTCCTCACTCCGTCTTCCCGGAGGTTTGGCATGGATCAAAACAACGTCGGCTCTGGCGTGCTCGCAAGTTTCTTCATCGTCTACTTCTTGGTGCTCGGCGCGATTCTCGTGTTCTTCGTCTGGCTATATTGGCGCATCTTCGAAAAAGCCGGCTACTCCGGCGCGCTGTCGCTTATCAATCTGTTTCCGGGCGTCGGAAACTTGGCGTGCGTGCTGATTCTCGCATTCGGCCAGTGGCCGATCGAGCAGCGTCTCGCCGGCGTCCAGGGCGGCGGAACGTTCGTGCCACCGCCACCACCGCCGACCCCGCCGGCGCCGCCGACGCTCAATCCCACGCCGCCGCCTCCTCCGCCGCCGCCCGGCGAATTACCGGCCTAGGGCTTCGCGGAGAGCTCCGCGATCCACGCCTCGACGTCGCCGGCGCGCGAAGGCAGGATCGCGGAGAGGTTCTCGCAGCCGTCGTGCGTGACCGCGACGTCGTCTTCGATGCGCACGCCGATGCCGCGGAACGATTCCGGAACGGTTGCGTCGTCGGGCTGGAAGTACAGTCCTGGCTCGACCGTGAGCACCATCCCCTCGCGCAGCTTCCCGTACAGATATTCTTGCGCGCGCGCGACCGCGCAGTCGTGGACGTCCAGGCCCAGCATATGACTGACGTTATGCAGCGTGTAGCGGCGGAAGTACTGATGCTGCGGATCCAAGGCTTCCTCGACGGAGACGCGGAGAATTCTTAACTCGGCCAAACCCTCGGCTAGCACGCGCATCGCGCGCCGGTTGGGCTCGAGGAAATCGTTGCCCGGTGCGACCGCGTCCATCGCGGCACGCTGCGCTGCGAACACCAGATCGTAAATCGCGCGCTGTTCCGGCGAGAAGCGTCCCGAAATCGGGAGCGTCCTCGTCACGTCGGCCGTATACAGAGAGTCGCATTCGACGCCGGCGTCGAGCAACAACAGTTGGCCGGGTTCGACCGCTCCGTCGTTGTGCGTCCAGTGCAGGGTACAGGCGTGTTCTCCGGCCGCCGCGACCGTGAGGTAGCCGACGTCGTTCGCCTCGATGCGCGCCCGGCTCCAAAACGCCGCTTCGAATTCGCGCTCGCTTCTCGCCGTAGGGAAGAGCCGGATGACGTCTTCGAACGCCCGCTTGGTGACGCGCACCGCCTTGCGCAGTTCGTCCAGCTCGAACGGGTCTTTTACTAGCCGCATCTCGGAGAGATGCTCCCCGAAGCCGGCGTCCACACCCAGGCGTTTTGCGGGATGCCCTGCATCGTGCAGCTCGCGCAGGTACGGTTCGAGGGCCGCGAGCGGCCGGCACTCGTCAACGCCGAAATACGCCGCGCTTTCCTCTACGTCGCGGCGGCGGCCGACCCAGAGCTCGCCACGCGCGCGATCGGTGAAGAATTCGGCGGATCCGCGGTTACGATCCGGGACGAAAAGAACGCTGCGATGCGCGGCCCCGTAAGGCTCCATCACGAGCACCGTCCCCTGCTCGCCGGGCGGCACGAGATATGCAAAGTCACTGCCCGGCCGGAAACGAAAGGCAGTGTCGTTGGCGCGGATCTGCTCGGTGCCGGCGGGGACGATCAGGTGCGTGCCCGGATAGGCGCGCGAAAGCGCCGCCCGTCGCGCGCGATAGACGGGCGCGCCGGGATGCGCCGCGCCCGCCGGCGGCCGGTCGAGCCAGCCTTCCGACATGAACGCCACGAGCGCACCGGGGGTGTGAGGATCGTAGCCGGTTTGCGCCGGGATGGTTTCGGGTTCTTTGGATCTCATGGTAGCGCGAACGTTCGCGCCCGGCCCGCTAAGGCTTTTTCGGCATCCGCACGTAGATGCGCAGCTGCGGGGAAATCTCGGCCGGCTGCCAGCCGGGATCCGCCCTCAACGGATCGTTTGCCGGAGCCACCATGGCCAGCGTAAACGGCCACGCCCGCATGACCGAAAAATCGCGCACCGAGGCGTCGAACGCGGGCATCCGGGTGACGGGGAACGGCAAGGTGCGCCCGTCCAGCAGCGTGCGGCCGCCGTGGAGCAGCACCACGTTACAGAAGCGGACGGGGTAACAGTAGGTGAGCACTCCGCCGACCGGATATTGTGCCGCGATCTCGATCGGATCGGTGCGCGCCAGCACGAGCCCGAAATCCGCATCGCGCACCGGCGCACGCGCCGCGGCGGCGACGTCGGGGCCGAATTGGAGTGCCGAAAACGCGAGCAAGAGCAGCGATCCAAGCCACACGCTGGCGACTTTCACGGGGAAGTCGCGCTGCCGGAAAAGCCCCGCGCCGGCGGGCAATCCGAATCCCAGCGCGAGCGGCAAAAACCGTAGCGCGGATAGCGCCGCCAGCGCGGAAGCCGGCCACAGGATCCAATCGAGATGCGGCCGCTTACGAATTTTCGCACCGAACGTCAAGGCGACGGCGGGAAGCAAGAACAGCAGCATCAGACCCGGCGCCGCGACGAACGTGGATTGCCACTCCGAGACGTTGCGAATGCTCCAGCCGGACATACCGAAGATCGCGAACCAAAGGCTGGAGCCCGACGGCGTCGCGAGTGTTGCGAGCGCGCACAGCGCGAACACGATCCAGCCCGACCAATTGCGCCGCCGGGAATCTTGAGTCGCGACAATTGCGAGAATGAGAAACCCCAGGAAGAAGCTGGGATGAACGTTCGCCCACAACAAGAACAACGGCGGCAGCGCCCAGCGCATGCGCGGCGACGTCGACCACGCCAGCGTCAGCACGGCGAAGAGAACGCTTGCGTTCTCCGGGCGCAGTTGGAAGCGAGCGACCAGCATCGTCGCGGTCGCGAGCAAAATAAAGAACGAGAGTTCGCGCGGGACGCGGCGCGTTATGCAGGTGCCGAGCGCGCACCAAAGCAGCGAAGCCGCGGCAAGCGCGTTGAGCGCGGCAAAAACCGGATAGATCGCGGCATCGCGAAACCATGCGACGGCCGCGGCGTAAAGCCATTCAGCGACCATCCACGTTCGCCCGGCGTCGTACGGCGACTCGGCGCCGACGATACCTGGGTTCGAGCCGCGAAGCACTCGGTCGCCCACCCACGCAATCCAGTAGCGTTCGGCATCGTACGGATGAGGGAGAAATGCGAAGAACAGCAGCAGTGCGGTTCCGAGCATGGCGAGCGTGAGGGCGGGAGTCCATTGCCCGAGCCACGGTCGCCGGGCGCGCGCACGCGAAGCGATCGCGCGAATCACGGTGAGGTCGCGCTCAACCGATATCGAGACCGACGTCGAGCGCCGGCGAGCTGTGGGTCAGCCAGCCTACGGAAATCAGGTCCACTCCGGTGCGCGCGACGTCGGTGACGTTTGCTTTGGTGATTCCGCCGCTCGCTTCGGTGATAGCCTTTCCGTTCACGATGCTCACCGCCTCGCGCAGCTGCGCGGGCGCCATGTTGTCCAGCAGAACGGCATCCACGGGTTCGTTCAGCGCTTCGCGGAGCTGCTCGAGCGTATCCACCTCGACCTCGACCTTGACCATATGTCCGGCGCTCGCGCGCGCCGCGGCCACGCACGCGCGAATCGAGCCCGCCACCGCGATGTGGTTGTCTTTGATGAGCACCGCGTCGTCCAAACCGAAGCGGTGGTCGCTTCCGCCGCCGCATCGTACGGCGTAACGTTCGAGCGCGCGCCACCCGGCCGTCGTCTTGCGCGTGCAAACGATGCGAGCCTTCGTACCGGCGACGAGGTCCACCAGCTCGCGGGTCGCGGTAGCGATCCCGCTGAGCCGGCCGAGGAGGTTCAAGGCGGTTCGCTCGCCCGTGAGCATCGCGCGCGCCGAGCCGCTCACCCGGGCGATCGTTCCTCCGGCTGCAACGCTGCCGCCGTCGTCGATGGCGGTCTCCACTGCGACGTCACCGCGCAGCAGTTCGAACGCGAGCATCGCGGGTTCGAGCCCGGCGACCACCCCCGCTTTTCGCGCGACGATGCGGGCGGTCGCCGTCGCTTCGCGCGGCACGATCGCGTCGGTCGTCAAGTCGGTGCCGTGCCCGAGGTCTTCGAGCAGGGCCGTGCGCACGAGCGCTTCGTAGACGAGGCGCTGTGGCCTAAGCAACGCGGTTGAGGTGGGTGAAAGAGCGTTTTGCAAGCGTATCGTCCGTGTTTGGAAAATCGGTTCGGTAATGACTGCCGCGGCTTTCGCGTCGCGCGAGCGCCGCTTCGGCGATCAGGCGCCCGACGACCAGTAAGTTGCGCAAATCGTTTCCGGCTCGCGGATACGCCGCTTCGAGATCGCCGATACGCGCCAGCGCATCGCGCACGCCGCGTTCGTTGCGCACCAGGCCGACGTCGGCATACATGAGATTCCGAAGGTCCATGATGGCCTGGGCTTCGTCGGCGGCCGCTTCGGTAACGAATTCGTGCGCCGGACTTCCGGTCCGCGGGGTCGGAGACCCGGCGTTCGTGCGGATGCTTTCTGCGACTCGCGAACCGTATACCAGCGCCTCGAGCAGCGAGTTGCTGGCCAAGCGGTTGGCTCCGTGCACGCCGGTGGCGCTCACCTCGCCGCACGCCCAAAGCCCGGGCACCGACGATCGTCCCCATTCGTCGACGGCGATTCCACCCATGTGGTAATGCGCGGCGGGGGCGACCGGTATGCGTTGCGAACGCGGATCGATCCCTGCCTTCTTGCAAAAGCCGAAAACGGTCGGAAAACGTTCGGGGAACGAATCGCCGATCGCCTTGCGCGCGTCGAGGCCGACGCTGCGTCCGCGCTGTAATTGTTCGAAGATGGCGCGCGCCACGACGTCGCGCGGCGCCAGCTCCGCGGCTGGATCGATAGCGGGCATAAACCGCTCGCCCAAGTCGTTGATGAGCGTTGCGCCCTCGCCGCGAACCGCCTCGGTAACCAGCGGCATCGGATCTTCGCCGATCGCCAGCGCGGTGGGATGAAACTGCACGAACTCCATGTCGGCTAGCGTCGCGCCCGCGCGCGCCGCCATCGCGATGCCGTCGCCGGTCGCGACCAGCGGATTGGTCGTGTAGCGATAGATGCGGCCGATGCCGCCGGTAGCCATGACGACGGCCGGTGCAAAGAAGGCCCGGGCTTCGCCCGTGTCTTTCGCGTGCGCGTACACGCCCGCGACGTGCGAATTCTCGACGATCAGGTCGTCGACGATCGTGGATTCGATGACGTCGATCGCCGGTTCTTCCCGCACGGCGGCCACCAGGGTTCGGAGAATCTCGTGGCCGGTGGCGTCGCCGCCGGCTTTAACGATGCGACGCCGCTGGTGAGCGGCTTCGCGCCCGAGTTCGAGCTCGCCCGAATCGGTTCGATCGAAATCGGCACCGAGCGCGAGGAGGTCTTCGACGCGCGCGGGAGCGTCGCGGGTGAGGATAGCGACCAGGCGTTCGTCGCTGATTCCGGCCCCGGCTCGCTCGGTGTCGATTGCGTGCAGCCGCGGCGAATCGTCGGCGCCCATCGCCGCAGCGATGCCGCCTTGCGCCCAATCCGTCGCCGATCCACTGCCAAGGCGCGTCTTGCAGACCACGGCGACGCGCATCGGTGACAGCTTGAGCGCGGTCATCAGTCCGGCTATTCCGGCTCCGACGATGACCGCGTCGTACCAGATCGCCGCGGGCCGTGCGTTCAATCTTTAATCCGCCGGCGGCTGAAATCCAGCATGCGTTCGACGGCGGCCCGCGCTCGTTCGGCGACGCCGGACGGAATCGTTACCTCGTACTCCATCGCCTCGAGGCTATGTAGAACTTTCGGCAACGTGTTACGCTTCATGTGCGGACAGAGATTGCAGGGCCGCACGAACTCAACGTCCGGATACTTTCCGGCGACGTTGTCGGCCATCGAGCACTCCGTCATGAGCAACACGCGCGGGCGCACCGGCGAGCCCTCGCTCTTCGCGGATTCCTGGCCGACGAATTCGACCATGCCTTGCGTCGAACCGACGAAGTCGGCTTCGGCGAGCACGTCCGGCGGGCACTCCGGGTGCGCGATCACGACCAGTCGCGGATCTTCCTCGCGGTAGCGCTTGACGTCCTGGCCGGTGAAGCGCTCGTGAACTTCGCAGTGACCTTTCCACGCGATGATTTCAACGTTGGGCGTTTTGGAGGCGACGTACTTGGCCAAATACTCGTCCGGTAGAAAGATCACGCGCGGCGCGCCGAGCGCTTCTACGATCTCGACGGCGTTGCCGCTAGTGACGCAGCAATCGGATTCGGCTTTTACTTCCGCCGACGTATTCACGTACGTCACGACCGGTACGCCGGGGTATTTTTCGCGCAGCATGCGAACGTCGGCGCCGGAGATCGATTCGGCGAGCGAACAGCCCGCGCGCAAGTCGGGAACGAGCACGGTCTTCGATGGGTTGACCAGCTTCGCCGTCTCAGCCATGAAATGCACGCCGCACATCACGATGACGTCGGCGTCCGTTTCGGCCGCGCGCATCGCCAGCGCGAGCGAATCTCCGACGATATCGGCGACGGTATAGAAGATCTCCGGCACTTGATAGTTGTGCGCGAGAATCACCGCGTTCTTTTCGCGCTTGAGACGATCGATCGCGGCGACGTACGGTGCGTGCAGCGGCCACTCGACGCGCGGAATCACGCGCGATGCCCGCTCGAAGATCGGGTTCGTTTCGGCTTGGACTTCCGGCGTGTAGGCCAGTTCGGTTGCGCTCATGGAGATTCTCTCGGGTTGCCGCTGGAGGGCCGGGGACCCTGCTTGCCGCAAGTGAACCGGAATGCTCGGCGTTCCCCAATTCGTTAGACCCGTCGCCGGTGCGTGGGTTTTCGCCATCGCATCGCTCGCGACGATCGTATTTGCTCCTGGGGCGGCGAGCGCGCAATCGCTTCCGTCATTAACGATGCCGACTCCGGGAGAGGCCGCCCTGCCTCCCGGCGTCCAGCGCGAAGGCGTGTATCTTACGGCGCCCGTGGTTTTAGACGGCGTTACGCTCTTTCGCGTCGCGACGCCGCTGCTCTCGACGCCCGACGAGATGCCGGTCGACGTGCGCGCCGATTACGTGAACGAAGCGCTCGCGCAGATCGTCGCTTTCGACGCGAGCAAGGGCAGGACGCTGTACTCGCCGGAGACCTTTCACATATCGATCGTCCACGACGGGAACCAGGTCGTCCTGGTCGCAAACGGCGAGAATCAGGCGCCGCTCAACGTCGTGACGGTAACGGCCTCGGATGCCAAGTATAAGGGAACGACGGTTGACGCGCTTGCGGCGACGTGGCAAACGACCTTGCAGAACGCGCTGGTCGTCGCGCTCAAGAAACGTCAACCGGCCGAACTGCAGCGCAGCCAGCGCGACGTCGCCGTCGTTGGCATCTGGCTGGTTCTCGGGTCGCTCTTCGCGTTGATTCTAAGCGGTTTCTTGCACCGTACGCGCCGGCCGTGGGCGGTCGCGGTTGCCACGTTCGTACCGTGGCTCGTCGGCGTCGCCTGGTACGGCACCATCGTCTACGGCCTCTTGCTCTTCCCGCAGACCGCAGCGCTGGGACAATCGGTCCTGCGAAGCGTGACGGGTGTCGCGCTCGTCTGGCTCGCGGCGTGGGCGGCGAACCGCGTCGTGGACGCGTTGCTTCCGTTCGCCGTGCGTGGGCGGATGCTGGGCGCGAACTACGGCAATGCGGCGGACGCGGCGCGCGCGGAGCTGCGCGTACCGACGGTTCGACGCGCGCTGAGCGACTTCAAGCTGGGCGTCATTTTGTTCGTCACGCTGCTCGTCACCATGAGTCAAATCGGGATTCCGGTTGCGTCGGTTATCACCATCGGCGGCCTGATCGCCATAGCCGCTTCGTTCGCCGCGCAGAACGTCGTCCGCGACTTGCTCAACGGCTTTCTGGTGTTAGCCGAGGACCAATACGTCGTCGGCGATTTCGTCTCGATCGGCGCGTTTAGCGGCGTGGTCGAGCATCTCAACGTTCGTATGGTGCAAGTGCGGGACGCGGCCGGAAGCCTGATCACCATTCCACATAGCGCCGTAGTTCAAATCGTAAACCAGTCGCGCAACTGGTCGCGCGTGGATTACCGCGTTCCGATCGATGCGGGCGCCGATCTCGGCGCGGCGATTCGCATCGTCGCCCGGGTCGCGGACGAGCTCGCCAACGACGCGGAATGGAGCGATGCGATTCTCGGACCGCCCGAATGGGTCGGCATCCAATCGGTTTCGCGCGGAGCCATCGTCGTGCGCGCACCGATCCGCACCCGGCCGCTGCGCCAATTCGAGGTCGAGCGCGAGCTCAACGCGCGCGTGCTTGCGGCGCTGGACGGGGACGGCATCAAGCTGGGGCACGCCGCTTTTGTTCCGGCGGTCGTGGTCCAATGAGCGTGCGAGGTGGGCTCCGTTTTTTCGTGCTTGCGGCCGTCACGCTCGTACCGTTCTCCACTGCGCTGCCCGCGCGTCCGAATCCGGTCCCGGTCGCAGCGGCGCGAGCGCAACGCGAGTTGCTAGTGGTCAACCGCGGTAACCGGCCGATCTTCGAGATCCGCATCGGGCACGAAGTGGGCGAAACGTGGAGCGCCGATTTGCTGGGATTTGCGTCCGTCATCGACGTCAGCAGCGGCAAAGAGATTCCGCTGGGCATCGGCCCCACGCCGTGCGTCTTCGACGTTCTGGCCACCTATCAAGGCGGTCACCAGGAGGTCTTGCGCGGGGTTGACCTTTGTTCGACGACGCGCGTGGATTTTACGTACTAGCGGCACGGGCGCCGGACCGCAAGATTCCGGTAGATTCGCGCACCCGTACTCGTTAAACTACGGTTATGAAGAACGTCGACCCGAACGCCGAGCGCGTGCGCGATCTCTGCCGTTACATCGAAGAGCACTTGGACGAGCCGCTGCGCCTGGCCGATCTCGCCGCGCACGCGGGCCTTAGCCCGTTTCATCTGCAGCGGAGTTTTCGCGCCGTCGCCGGCGTCTCGCCTAAGCAATTCGTGGACGCGGCTCGGATGAAAAGGTTTAAGTCCGGACTGCGTGGGTCGCGCGACGTGACGCGCGCGGTCTACGATGCCGGCTACGGCTCCGCGAGCAACGTGTACGAACGCGCGGGAACCCAGCTCGGTATGACGCCGAACCAGTACCGGCACGGCGGTCGCGGCGTCGCGATGACGTACGCGGTCGTCGATACCCCGCTCGGTCTGATGGCGGCCGCCGCTACCGATCGCGGCATCTGCTTCGTTCGCTTCGGTGAGTCGGCTAACGAACTGGTGGACGAGCTGCGCCGCGAGTATCCGCATGCGGCCATCGAGGAGATGCGCTCGCCGCACCACGCCGATTTCGGGACGTGGATCGAGTCGTTGCGCCGGCATCTTTCCGGACGGCAGCCCCACGTGGATCTACCGCTGGACGTGCGCGCGACGGCTTTTCAGCTCGTGGTGTGGACGTACTTGCAGTCGATACCGTACGGAGAGGTCCGATCTTACGCGGAAGTTGCCGCCGGCATCGGGCAACCGAGGGCGGCGCGGGCGGTGGCTCGCGCGTGCGCGACCAACCGGGTTGCCGTGCTGATTCCATGCCACCGGGTGATCCGCGGCAACGGCGAATTGGGCGGCTATCGCTGGGGCCTGGGTCGCAAGCGCACGCTGATCGACCGCGAAAGAGCAACCAAACCTACGTAAAACGCTTCCGCATGGAAAGATAGGAAAGCCCCCGTGAACGACGTCGCATCCTTTCGCGCGCTGCACGCGCAGACGCGCGTGCTCGTACTTCCAAATGCCTGGGACGCCGCCTCGGCGATGCTCTTCGTCTCGGCCGGCGCGGCGGCGATTGCAACCACCAGCGCCGGTCTAGCCTGGTCGTGCGGATTTGCCGACGGCGACGTACTGCCGCGTGAGGCGCTGCTAGGCGCGGTCGCCGCGATATGCCGAGCGTGTCCCGGGGTTCCCGTCTCGGCCGACGTCGAGGCGGGTTATTCCGACGATCCCGCGGAGGTCGCGCGGCTCGTTTCGGAGCTGGCGGCGTTGGGCGTGTCCGGCATCAATCTTGAGGATGGCGACGGGCCACCGGAGCGGCTGGTTGCAAAGATCGAAGCGGTCAAACAAGCGGCGGACGTATTCGTCAACGCGCGGACCGACGTCTATCTTCGGGAACTCGCACGTGGGGACGACGCCGCGGTGCAGACCGTGGACCGAGCGCGGCGCTACGCGCAAGCCGGGGCCGACGGAATCTTCGTTCCCGACCTCGACGCGGAAGCAATGCCCGCCGTCGCCGCCGCAACGTCGCTGCCGCTCGCGATTTTGGCCGTGCCGGGCCTGCCGACGCTCGTCGAGCTCTACCGGCTCGGCGTGCGCCGCGTCAGCGCCGGGTCCGGCCTTGCTAGCCTGGCTTTCGGCGAGGCCCGCGTTGCCGCGCGCGCGTTCTTGCTCGGCGAAACCGATGCGCTTTTCGCAGGCCGCACTGTGGGATACGCGGAGATGAACGCCCTGGCGGCACGCCACCAAAGCGGTTCCGGGCGTGTTTAGGCCCGTGCAACATAACGCGCTGGTAAGGAGAAACGATGGAGCCGCTAGACCTTCGTAAAAACATGCCTCGACGGGCTCGCGCCGAGCTCGACGGGATTACGTTCCTGCCGCGCTCGATCGACAAGGTGCGCGCGACGCTACCGGGTGGCCACATCCACGATTTCAAGGTCGAGGGCTTCACCACGATGATGCTGGATGAGTTCGGCATCGGCGTACGCGACTTCACCGAAGCGGTTCGCACGGCCGCAAGCGACGGCGATGTAGCGGCGTACGTGCGCGCACATGCCAAGACCGGCGGCATCGACGCCTGGAACGACTTCGTGACGCACCGCGAAATCTACAAGGGCGACCGTGCCGAAGCGATCGCCGACAATCCGTGGCTGGCGGACCATCCCGAACTGGTGTATTCGATCGATTTCCTCGACTACGTCGACGAACACGGCATCTAGCGTCCGGAAAACCAAAAGCCGGCGGGAGTCCTCAACGCGAACTGGCTCCCAGCATCGTCGCGACTTCAAATCCCGTTCCGTCGCTCGCGATACTTACCGCTCCGTCCTCGTCGGTGCGGTAGATCGCGGCGCCGGCGTTCCGAAGTGCTGCAAGCGTGGCCGCCGCGGGATGGCCGAAAAGGTTGTGACGGCCGACGGATATGACGGCGGCTTGCGGGTGAACGGCGGCCAGAAACGCGGGCGTAGAACCGTAGGCCGACCCGTGATGCCCGACTTTGAGCACGTTCGCGTGCAGGTCGATGCCTTCGGCGAGAAACCGCTGCTCCGCGGCCGCGCCGGCGTCGCCGGTAAAGAGCATCCGGAACGAACGGTATTCGAGCACGAATGCAACCGAGTTCTCGTTGATGTCGTTGCGGGACCCGGCGATCAGCGGAAGCGACGGGCCGATAAAGCGCAGCGTAACGCCGTCGCGGGTGTGCCAAGCCTCGCCGGCCCGGGGATAGACGATCGGCACGGCCAGCGCCCGCGCCAGATCGATCGCGTCGCGATACGCGTGGCCGCCGTATCGCTGGCCGCTGTCGGCGATTTCGGCGGCGGTCAATTTGCGCAATACCGGTGCGACGCCGCCGGCGTGGTCGCCATGCGGATGCGTGAGAACGAGTGCGTCGAGGTGGTGGATGCCCGACCGCAGCAAGAACGGCACGACGATGCGTTCGCCGACGAGCTCGGCTTGCGAATCGGAATTCGGGCTCGCGCCGCGCTCCAGCCGGCCGCCGCCGTCGATTAAGATCGCGTCCCCGGCCGGCGTTTGAACCACGATCGAATCGGCTTGGCCGACGTCGAGCACCGTGATGCGCAACCGCGGATCCGGTACGCGCGGGGGCGCGATCGTCAGCGCGACGCCGGCGGCCAAGGCGGCCGCCGCAGTCCGGCGTGCTCCGGCCTGCCAGGCGCGGGCCGCGAAATAAAGGGCCGCGTCGTACGCGGCGATACACCACGGCGGAGCCGGCGTCATCGGAATCGTCGAAGCATTCTGCGCAGAGAGCGTTTGCACCGCGCCGAGCGTCCACGCCAAGCACCAGGTCGTAAGGTTCGCAGCGGCCTGTGCCAGCGGGTCGCACCACGCCAGCGCGAGTTGCAGCATCCCCAGGAGCATCGTTAAGCCGACGAACGGGACGATGCAAAAATTCGCCACCAAGGCGTACGGCGAAAATTGCAGGAAGACGGCGGCGGTCAGCGGCCACGTGCCGAGCTGCGTCGCGATCGTCAGCACGGCCGCTTCGCCGACCCGTTTCGGCAACGCGATCCATTCCGAGAGCGCACGTTCGAGCGGCCGGGCGAACACGAAGATGGCGGCCACGCACGAAAACGAGAGCGCGAACGACGCGCTCGCGGCGGCCGCCGGCCGCACGATCGCGATGACGGCTGCAGCTAAGGCGAGCGCGTTCCACGACAGCGCCGGGCGGCCGCAGGCGCGCGCCGCGAGCGCGGCCGTCAGCATGGTCGCGGCGCGAACCGCCGGCAGCTGCGCGCCGCTCCACGCAACGAACGACCACACGACCGCCGCTGCGATCGCGCACGTCCAAGCGCGATGCATGCCGGCGAACGACAAGAGCCAGAGCGTGAGAGCGGCAACAACCCCGAGATGCAGGCCCGCGGTGACCAGCACGTGGATCGTCCCGGTCTCTTGGAATTCCTCTCGTAAGTCCGGCGCTATGGCGGCGCGCTCGCCCCACAATTCACCGGCGACGATCGACGCGTCCGTGTCGCCGAGACGGGCGCGCAGCTGGGCCATCGCCCAGGCGTGGGCTCGCGCCAGCAGCGCTGCGGGCGTCTTCGCGAAGGTTTGCTTCGCGACGATATCGGCGTGCGCGATACGTCCCGATAGGCCGCGCTCGCTTTGAATGTCGCGTTCGCTGGTCTCGCCCGGATTGCGCGCGTCGTCGAACGGCTCCAACCGGCCGCGCACGACGAGCGTAACGCCGAGCGGCGGGGGCGTACCGCGCGCGCGAACTTCGACCGCCGGACCGTCGTCGATCGCGAACGCGAACGCGCTCGAACCGTCGTCGGCTTCCCGCGCTTCCAGAACCGTCCCGGAATATCGTGCGGTTCGATGCTCGGCCGGCGGGTGCGCGCCGTCCGCGCGCCACTGCGCGTTGAGGGCCGCGAGCGCGAACGCCGCAACGACGGCGGCCCGCGCGGGCGCAAGGCCGGATCGTAAGAACGCGGCTCCGGTTAGGATCGCAGCGCCCGCAGCGACGAGCGCGCGGATTTGGGGATCGACCGGCTCCATCGCGAGCGTGCCTAACACGGCGGCCGCGCAGACTGCGCCGAACGCGTACGGGGACATGGAGGTGCACGTGCGACCGCGTGCGCGCGCCGCTAGGGCGCGTTCCTACCTGGGAATCGGGTCACGAGGGCTGGCCTAGGGCGCGAGCGAACGGTAAGCGCCTCGTGCGAATCATCGTCACCGGCGGAGCCGGATTTATTGGATCACACGTGGTCGACGCATATCTCGCGGCGGGCCACGACGTTCTCGTCATCGATTCCCTCTGGGAGCACGGCGGAGGCCAGCGCGCCTATACTCCCGACCGGGTTTCGTTCCTGCATATGGACATTCGCAACGGCGAACTCGGTCGCGTCTTTGCCGAATTCAAGCCCGACATCGTCAATCACCACGCAGCTCAACACTCGGTGGCGATTTCGTCGCGCGATCCCCGCTACGACGCGGAAGTTAACGTGGTCGGCTTGCTCAACGTGCTCGATAGCGCGGTCAAGGTGGGCGCGCGAAAGGTCGTTTTTGCATCGAGCGGCGCGACGTTCGGAACGCCCGACCACTTTCCGATCGACGAAAGCACGCCGCAGCGTCCCACGTCGCCGTACGGAATCACCAAGATGGTGGCCGAACACTACCTGCGCTTTTACCGCGCCGAGAAAGGCTTGGATTTCACGGCGTTGCGATACGGCAACGTCTACGGGCCACGCCAGGACCCCAACGGCGAAGCCGGCGTCATTTCGATCTTCATCGGCAAGTTTCTCAAACACGAGGGCGTGCGCATCGACTGGGACGGCGAGCAGACGCGCGACTACATCTTCGTTAAAGACATCGCGGACCTCAACGTCAAAGCGCTCGAACGCGGTTCGGGTACGTGCTATTGCATCGGCACCAACATCAAGACCAGCGTCAACGCAATCTATCGGACGCTCGTGGAGATAACCGGTTTCGAGGCTCCGGTTACGGCCGGTCCGCGACGTTCCGGCGACGCGCGAGACGCGCAGTTCGACGCGTCGCTGGCGGCTCGCGAATTGGGCTGGAAAGCGGCGACGAGCCTTCCGGACGGTATGCGCGCGACGTACGAGTATTTTCGAAACCTCGCCGTGCGTGCGCCGGCGTAGCCTCGCCGCCGTCCTCGCGAGCCTGACGTTCGCCGCGTGCACCCGATCCGGATCGGCGCCCGCTCCGCCGGCGACGCCGCAGGCTCCGCCCGGAGCAATCCGTAACGCCGCGCACCTGTTGGCTTTTTCGTCGCAGATCGGTGCGAATGCATCGAGCCTGACGGCCGGCCCGATTCTGGCGGTCTCGGGAAGTATCGGCCCCGGCAAGGTCATCGCCGTCGATCCGGTCTACGCGCTGCGGTCGAACGAAGCGACCGACGATGGGCCATATGAAATCGCCGGCTTCGATGCGTCCGGCCGCGAGATGTTTCGAACCCATTTCGACGTCATCGGCCACGCCGGCACGGCGGCGCGGCCGTTCGCGGTGAAGGTGCCGCTGTCGCAAAAAGATCTCGACGACCTCGCATCGCTGCGCGTCCGCGCCGGAGGCGCCCAGCGCACCGTCGTGGGAACCCGCGCGACCGATCCGCACGCCGGCGTCTTTCGCGATCGCGCCGGCCGCTTCGAGATCGCGTGGGATGCGAAAGAATTTCCGGAGATCGCCATCACGAGCGCGCCGCCCGGCTCGGTCTTCGATCTCGCCTTGGCGACCGGAGGTCACGCGCTCTTCGGAACGCCCGCACACGGTATCGTCGTCGACTTCTCTAACGGTCTGCGCTCCTACCGAAAGATCTTTACCCCCGCTCCGTAGGGCGACGGTCGTGTAGCGTTCCAGGGCGGAGCCGCCCCCTGAAGTGTATGAGTTTTTCGGCCGCCACACGGATGTGGCCTCAAAACTTGTTGGCCGAAAACCATCTCAAGTAGAACGGCCGCACGGACGCGGCCGTTCGAACGTCTTCAGTGGGCGGCTCCGCCCTGGAACGCGGCGCAGGCTCTAACCAACGACGAGATTCAAGAGCTTGTCGGGAACGAAGATGCGCTTTCGCAGTTGTTTCCCGTCGAGCTGCGCTTTGACGTTTGGTTCGGCCAGCGCGAGATCGTAAGCCTCCGGTTCCGAGATCCCCGGTGGGACGGTCAGTCGCGCGCGGATCTTGCCGTTGACCTGAACGACCAGCGTGAGGGAATCGACCGCGAGTGCGGCCGGTTCGACCTGGAGGTACGGCTCGAGGTGAACCGACGAGGCGTGATCCAGGCGATGCCACATCTCTTCGGCGACGTGCGGCGCGAACGGGGCGATGACGATCGGCAACGCGTGCGCGGCATAGCGCATCGCTTCGGAATCGGGGTTCGCGCGCGAGGTCGCGGTCATCGCGTTCACGAGTTCATCGAGCTTGGCGATCGTCGCGTTGTAGTGGAAGCGCCGCGAAAGCGTTTCGTCGACCGCCGACTTGGCCGCGACGTGGACGGCGCGCAGCAAAGCCCGCTCGTCGTCCGAGCGCGGCGCGGGCAACCTGCGCGGCGAGACCGCCCGAGCGCTTTCGAAATACGGCTCGCACGCGCGCCACACGCGATTGAGGAAGCGCACGCGACCGTTGATGCCCTCGTCGCTCCAGTCGCTGGTCTCTTCAGGGGGCGTGACGTACAGCAAGAAGAGCCGCATCGCGTCCACGCCGTTGGTTTCGGCCGTCTCGTCCACGCCGATCACGTTGCCGCGCGACTTGGACATCTTCTCGCCGTTGTAAAGCACCATGCCCTGATGGAAGAGACGCTCGAACGGCTCGTCCGGTCCGGTTACCCAGCCGCGATCGTGAAAGAACTTGTAAAAGAACCGCGAGTAGAGCAGGTGCAGGACGGCGTGTTCCGCCCCACCGATATACTGATCGACGTTCATCCAATAGGATGCAACGTCGGTCGCCCACGGTTTTTCGCGGTTGTGCGGATCGAGATAGCGCAGATAGTACCAGGACGATTCGAAGAACGTGTCCATCGTATCGGTTTCGCGCTGTGCCGGGCCTCCACAAGACGGGCAGACGGTATTAACGAAATCGGGCATGCGCGCGAGCGGAGATCCCTCCCCATGCAAGTGCGCGTTGGGCGGCAGCAAGATTGGAAGATCTTCGTCCGGGACGCGCACCTCGCCGCAGCTCCGGCAGTACACGATGGGAATCGGCGTCCCCCAATAGCGTTGTCGCGAGACGAGCCAGTCGCGCAAGCGAAAATGCACCGTCTTTCGTCCGCGGCCGGCGGATTCGATGCGCGCGGCAATCGCCTCGCGCGCGCGTTCGCTCGTCATCCCGGTGAAGTCACCGCTACCCACCAGGCGCCCGTCTTCAACGAAAGCGGACTCGGGCGGCCGTTCGAGCGCGCCGTCCTCCGGTTCGACGACGATGGCGATCGGCAAGCCTTGCGCTTTCGCGAACTCGAAGTCGCGCTGGTCGTGCGCGGGAACGCCCATCACCGCTCCGGTTCCGTATTCGGCAAGCACGTAGCTCGTTACCCAAATCGGAACGCGCTCGCGCGAGAGCGGATTCACGGCGTATGCACCGGTAAAGATTCCTTGCTTTTCCATCAGGCTCGTGCGCTCGAGCTCCGACTTGCTCTTGAGGCTCTCGGCAAACGCCGCCATCGCGCGCGCGCTTTCGGGCGGAACGATCTCCGCGATCGCGGCGGCGATCGGATGGTCGGCGGCGACGGCGAGAAACGTGGCGCCGTAAAGCGTGTCCACGCGGGTGGTGAAGACGTCGACGCGCCGGTCGAGCCCCTCGACGTCGAACGAGAGCTCGACGCCTTCGCTGCGTCCGATCCAGTTGCGCTGCATCGCTTTGGTGCGTTCCGGCCAGCCGTTCAGTTCGTCGAGGTCGTCGAGCAGCCGGTCGGCAAAATCGGTAATCTTCAGGAACCATTGCGACAGGTTGCGCCGCTCCACCGGGTTTCCGCAGCGCCAGCACTTTCCGTCGACGACTTGCTCGTTCGCCAGGACGGTCGCGTCGTGCGGACACCAGTTGACCGGGGCTTCGCGTTTGTAGGCCAGTCCGGCTTCGTGGAGCCGGGAAAACAGCCACTGGTTCCACCGGTAGTAATCGGGCTTGCACGTCGCGATTTCGCGGCCCCAGTCGTAGCTGGTGCCCATCAAGCGGACTTGCCGCTCCATGTTGGCGACGTTCGACTCGGTCCACGCGGCGGGATCGATCCCGCGAGCGATCGCGGCGTTCTCGGCGGGCAGGCCGAAGGCATCCCACCCCATCGGATTGATGACGTTGTAGCCGAGCATGCGCATCATGCGCGAAACGGCATCGCCGAGCGTGTAGTTCTTTGCGTGGCCGACGTGTAAGTCGCCGGAGGGGTACGGGAGCATCACCAGCGTGTAATATTTCTCGCGGGCGTCGTCGCGCGCGGCGCGATAGAGTCCGTCATCGTGCCAGCGCTGTTGCCACTTGCGCTCGACCGCGCGGAAATCGTACTGCTCTGCCATCTCCAAGCATGGTAATGGCTCCCGCTGTCGCCCGCTACCTTTCCGGTCGGAGCCGGCCGTGGGAAGGCTGCACGTGCGGCGTTATCTTCCGGTCCTCGTTGCGATCGCGGCGATCGTCTTGATGGTGTTGCGGCCTAGCGCACCCGGGACGCGCGAGCGTTTGCAGGCGACCGATCCGAGCCGCGAACGCGAGCCTCACGCCCGCGCCAAGGCGCCGTCGCCGGAGCTCGGCAGCGTCGTTTACGTGGCCGGCGCGGTGCGCCGGCCGGGGCTCTATCGCGTCGGGAGCGGCGCACGTGCCGACGATGCGGTCAAACTGGCCGGCGGGATGCTCTCCGCGGCAGACGCTTCGGGCGTCAATCTCGCCGAGCGCGTCGCCGACGGGGATGAAGTGTACGTGCCCGAAGCCGGCGAGCCTCCGCGCACGCGGCATGCGCGAGGACGGGCGCGCGGCGGTGCGCGAGGACACCGGCGGGGCGCCCACGCCGGAGCGGACGTCTCGGGGCGACTGGACCTTAACGCGGCAGATGCCGGCGACCTCGGGGCCGTTCCCGGCATCGGGCCGGCCGTCGCCTCCCGCATCGTTGACCTGCGCTCGCAGGAGGGTGCCTTTGCGTCGCTCGACGAGCTCCTCGACGTGGCGGGCATGACCCCGCGAAGGCTGGAGCAAGCCCGGCCGTATCTCTACATATCGGAGTAGTTCGCGCGAGGGCGGCGCGGACGGCGAGCGAATCGAAACAAAATGAAATATTTCGCTCGTCTTCTGACGGCGGCGCTTGCCGTCGTCTGCGCGGTGGCCTTGCTCGAGCGCGGCGCGCTGGCCGACCCCGATGGAGTTAGCATCTCGCAAACCGGTAGCGGCCTAATGGTTACGCTCGTTAATCCGCCGAACGGCACCGCCGGGCTAACGCGCAATTACGCTACCGACCCCGGGAACTGCAACGGTGGTCCAACCCCTTGTTACATCTTTTCCGGAATTAACGGCGTCGCGCCGATGCCGGTAACCACGTCGGTGTGCAAGGTGGCGAACCGCGGCGACCTTCCGACCGCATACTGCGCCGCCGCCGGCGTCAGCTCGATCACGATCGCGGCGGTGAAGGGTGGGACCATCGGCTACGATGCGAGCGGCGACTCCGAAATGGGCAAGAACTGCTTTCCGGCGGCGCTTACCTATCAGGCAGGCGGCGGCGTTTTCAGCGTCCTGGCTCACGACGGGTGCCCTCAGACCATCGTTTGCACCGACGCCTCCACCGGGACGATCGACGCCGACACCAGCGACGCGATCCAGCACTGCACCAAGGCATTCATCCAGCGGCACTAGGAGCGGAGCGGTCATTTATAATTCGGCCTAATGTACGAGGAGGCCGCCGCGGGCCCTGAGCGAACGGCGCCTTATGTCGCAGACGTTGCCTGAAAAGGAGACGCTGACAAGCCTCATCCGCCGCTTGCTGGCCGAGCCGCGTGACGAAGCGCTGCTGGAGCGCGTCGCGGGTCGCTTCACGGCCACGTCGAGCGCCAAGCTTCTCGAGCGGGCCTTGAACATCGCCTGCGCTATCCGCGACTGCGGACTGCAGCATGGGGATCGCGTGGCCCTGGTCAGCCACGACTGCGTCGACTGGATCGCCTGCGACTTCGCAACGTTCTTCGCCGGCTGCGTCGTCGTTCCGATCTATCCGACGCAGGCGCTGGATCAAGTCGCCTACATCCTGCGGCATTGCGAAGCGAAGCTGCTGTTCGTCGATCGTCTCGCCACGCTGGAGCGGATTCGCCCGGCGGCCGGCGCGATCTCCACGACCGTCGCCTTCGACGCAGAAGGTGACGGCTCGTTACATGCGTTCGAGACGCGCGGCGCCGCGATTCGTAGCGAGCATCCCGAATTGCCCCAGCCATACGAAAGCGTCGCCAAGCCCGACGACTTGGCCGTGCTCATTTACACGAGCGGCACGACCGGCGACCCCAAAGGGGTGATGCTCTCGCACGATAACCTCGCGTTCGACGCGCAATCCTCGGTTGAGTACGGGCTGGCGACCATCAACGATCGCGACGACGTCCTCTCGGTCCTACCGTTCTCGCACATCTACGAGCACACGATGGTCTACATGTACCTCGTCGCTAAGGTACGATATTTTATCTGCCACGACCCCGACGAACTCATCGCCGATTTGCGCGACGTTCGGCCCGCCGGAATGACGTGCGTCCCGCGCATTTTCGATCGAGTCGTCGCCGGCATCAAGGGCCAAGCCATGAAGGCGGGTGGGATGCAAGGACGGCTGGTGCCGTGGGCGCTCGCGGTCGGACGGGAATACATGCGTGCCAAGACGTTCGGGCCTCGTCCGTCGGTCACGCTCTCGCTGTCCTACGCGCTAGCGCGACGGCTCGTCATCGAAAAAATCCGCGCGCGGCTCGGAATCGATCGCGTTAAGTACTTTACGAGCGGGAGCGCGGCGCTGCACATCGACTCGGCGCTGACGTTCCTGGCGCTCGGCACGCCGATCATGCAAGGCTACGGGCTTACCGAAACGTCCCCGGTGATCAGCGTGAACAGCGTTTCCGTCAACCGCTACGGCAGCGTTGGGAGGCCGATTCCCGGCGTCGAGGTGCGCATCGCCGACGACGGCGAGATTCTCACGCGCGGGCGCAACGTGATGCTCGGCTACTACCGCGACCCGGATTCGACCGCCGTAGCGATCGAAAGCGGCTGGCTGCGCACGGGTGACGTGGGTCATCTCGACTCCGATGGCTTTCTGCACATCACCGATCGTAAAAAGGAAGTCTTCAAGACCGCCACCGGCAAGTGGGTTTCGCCCGCCCGCGTCGAGTCTTCGATCAAACGGTCCGTTTTCGTATCGCAGGTCTTGGTCGTCGGAGACAACCGCCCGTACCCGATCGCGCTGGTCTGTCCGAACTGGGATCTCTTGCGCGTCGAGCTTTCGCTTCCCGACACATCGCACGACGAATTGGCCGAGCGCGACGACGTAGACGCCTTCTTGCGCCGCGAGGTGGAGAAGCGCACGCATGATCTGGCGTCGTACGAGCGCGTTCGCCGCGTCGTGGTCGTCGCGCGCGAGTTTACCGTCGAGAGCGGCGAATTGTCGCCGGCGATGAAAGTGAAACGTCGCGTGGTGGAACGGCGCTACGCCGCGCAGATCGAATATGCGTACCAACGCGACTCGCACGCGCCCGAACGCGCGCACGCCTCTTGAAGCTCAGTGAGATCCTGGAGGTCGAGTCGCTTTCGTCGGCCAGGATCGTGGCCGGCCGCGATCGTCTCGACGCCGAGGTGCGCTGGTCGCACGTGGTGGATTTGCCCGAGCCGCTGCCGTGGGTGCGGCCGGGCGATCTGATGTTGACGACCGGTTTCAGCTGGCCGAAGGAGGCGCCCGAGGAGCGTCGTCTGGTGCGCGCCCTGGCGGCCGCCGGCGTCAGCGCGATCGCGCTGGCGGTGCCGCGCTTCGTCGCGGCGTTCTCCGAGGCGGCGTGCGACGAGGCAGACCGATCCGGGCTGCCGCTGCTGGAGATTCCGTGGGCGGTTCCGTTCGCGGATATCATGGAAGAACTTCATCGCAAGATCATGGCCGAGCCGCTGCGCGCGATCGAGCGTTCGGAATCCATCCATCGCGCGCTCACGCGGGCAGCCGGCGACGGATCGTCGTTGGATGCCCTTGCGGAGCTGCTGGCGCGGCTGGTGGGGCGCTCGGTGACGTTTGAAGATCCGGGTGGCAAGCTGCTTGCGCACGCCTCCGCCGACGACCATCACGACGACGTCCGGCGCGAGACGGTAGCGCGGGCGCAAAGCCCCCGCGCGTTGCATGCCGAGCTCGAACGGCGCGGGGTGGCGCAGCAGATTCGTGCAGCGCAGCGTCACGTGCGCGTGCCCGCGATCGACGGCTTGGGCATGGGCGCGAGGCTGGCGTGCCCGATCCGGCTCGGCACGGAAGTCGTCGGCGTCGTCTGGATTCTGGAAGGCACGACCCCGCTGAACGAACTGGACCAGCGTGCCGCGGAACATGCCGCGTTGGTGGCCGCGATTCGCATCGCCCACGAGCGCGAGCTCGAATCGTTGGAATCGCGACTCGGTTACGCGTCGTTTCTCTCGTTCCTCGAATCGGAGAGTTCGGCGCCGTTTGCCGAAGAGCGCCTGCGCCTGCTCGGATTCGACCCCGATGCGTCTCACGTCGCGGGGATCGTGTCGCTCGATCTACGCATACCGCTGGGGCGCGAGGAACTCGACGAACGCGACGGCGCCGCCGAAGCGGTTCGTTTCGCGCAGGCGCGCTTAGGCGCGCCCGGTCTGGTCACCGTGACGCTGGACCGCGTGCCGTTTCTCGTGCCGTCCGGTTTTCCGCTCGCCGATTTGTCCGCCGTCGTCGACCGTCCGGCGCGCAGCCTCGTGTTCGGGCGGGCGCACGCCGGCGCGGACGGAGCGCGCGCCAGCTACCGCGAAGCGCGTTCGCTGCTCGATTACCGGCAGCGTCCGCGCATCTGTTATTTCGACGACGTGCTCGTTCCGCGCGTACTGACCGGAGACGTCCGCGCGCGCGACGTCTTTCTCGACGAGCTGTTCGGGCGGCTGCGCACGCAACGCAACGGCGAACCACTCGTCGAAGCGCTCGTCGAGCTCGCCCGTCACGGTTTCCGGTTCCGGGCGTGCGCGCGAACGCTGGGCGTACATCCGAATACGCTGCGGTACCGGCTCGATCGCGCGACCGACGTTACGGGAATGGACTTACGCGACCCCGAGACGCAATTTCGCCTGCAGCTCGCGACTCGACTGCTCGATATCGCGATTCCGCAGCAGGTTACGCGATGACTGCGGTGCCGGAGAAGCCGGTTGCGGCGACGCGCCGGATGGAAGAGGTGCTGCGAGGCCCTATCAAAAGCAAGACCGTCTTCCCGGTGTTGCTGCTCAACTTAATCTCGCAACGCGCCGACCACGGTTACGGACTCATGCAGCGCATCGACGAGATTTGCGGCGACCTGCTCGCCGTGAATACCAACAAAATCTATCCGCTGCTGCGCAGGCTCGAGGAGCGCGGCTTCGTAACGGCGACCTGGGACCATCCGACCAAACGTTCGCGGCGCATCTATTCGATAACGCCGGAGGGAATCGAGCGCTTGGCGCGCATCAAAGAGGCGATGCTGCCATACCTCGACTCCATCGAGCGCGCGGCCGGTCGCCTACGGAAATCGCTGTACGAATGACGCACCTCTTGCTCGTCCACCTTCGCGAAGCGCGCTGCGGCGTGTGCGGCCGGGTCCTGGCGCACGCGGGCGAGCGGTCGTTCGTCGTGGATCGCTCGGGCGACGCGGCCGGTTTCGAGGCCGACGATCTGCCGTACGAAATGGTGTGCGAAATGCTCTGCGACGACGGTCATTCCCGGCGGTTCTTCGTTCCGAACGAAATCTCGGCCGAAGACGCGCTCTCGACGTCGGGCGGCGTTCCGATCGGGCGCGACGCTCTGCTCCTCTCGGCCAAGCTCGAGTCGGGCAAGGACGTTTTGAGAAACATTTGAACCGGCATGGAGGCTTCGTCCGGCAGGGTCCCGTCAGCTCGCGAACAAGAGCGACGCAATCCTTGTCTCCCGGAGGCCGGTTTGCGTTCTAAACGCCTTACGATTTCGCTCGCGGCGGCGCTGCTGCTCGTCTGCGCTCCTGCGTTCGCTGCGCCCGCAAAGCCGATACCGCCGGCGACGCCGGACGCGGTAACGCATCATACGATCCGGCTCGGCGGCCGCCTGTTGTCGTACACGGCGCGAGCCGGCACCATCACGCTGCGCGACGGGGACGAACAGCCGACCGCTCGCGTCTTTTATACCGCCTTCACGCTCGACGGCGCGGATCCGTCGCACCGGGCGGTGACGTTCCTCTACAACGGAGGCCCCGGAAGCTCGACGATTTGGCTGCGCATGGGGTCGTTCGGTCCCGTGCGCGTCCAGACGGCCAACGGAAGCTCGACGGGACCGCCGCCGTACCGGATCGTCGACAATCAATACAGCTTGCTCGACAAGACCGACCTGGTCTTCATCGACATGCCCGGGAGCGGCTTCGGCCGCTTCATCGGAAACGGCCAGCCCAAAGACTTCTGGGGCGTGGATCAAGACGTTGCCGCATTCGGCCAGTTCATCCAGCGGTACATCACGACGTTCGGCCGCTGGAACTCGCCGCGGTTTTTATTCGGTGAATCGTACGGGACGACGCGATCGGCCGCACTTTCGAGTTACCTTCAGGACCGCGGGGTCGGGCTCAACGGGATCGTCCTGCTCTCTTCATTCTTGAACTCCAACCTCGATTACAACGACGGCGCGCCGAGCGGCGGCGGGGACTGGGCTTACATTTTCAATCTGCCGACCGAGACCGCGACCGCCTGGTTTCATCGCGCGCTCCCGGGGGCACCGCCGCTAGACGTACTCCTTCCCGAGGTCGAGAGCTTCGCGCTCAACGAATACCTCGACGGCTTAGCGCAGGGCGCGCAGATTTCCGGCGAGCGTTTCAACGACATCGTTGCGAAGTTGCACCGTTACACCGGCCTGTCCGACCAATACATTCGCAATTCCAACCTGCGAATTCCGTACGATCGTTTTTCGAGCGAGCTCGCCCGCGACCGCGGCTTGACGTTCGGCCGGCTCGACGCACGGTTCCAATCGTACGTTCTCGACCGGCAGGCACTCTCGCAAGATTGGGACCCGACCGAGGCGGCGATTGGCTCGGCGTTCATTTCCAGCGGCAACGAATACATGCGCCGGACGCTCGGCTACAATACGCCGCTGCTGTACCGGGCGGAGATTTACGACTTGATCTATGCCGACGGGAACACGTGGGACTCAAAGCACGGGGACGACGTGCAGATTCTCAACGTGGCCCCTGATCTGGCAAGGGCGATGACCTACAACCCGCAGCTCAAGATATTCTCGGCGAACGGGTACTTCGATTTCGCGACGCCGTTCTTTGCCACGCAGTACGTGCTCCAGCACCTCTACCTCGACCCCGCGCTACAGAAGAACATCACGTACGGCTACTACCAGTCCGGCCACATGGTGTATTTGCATCCGGGCGCACTGGCTAAATTCCACGACGATTTGGAGCGCTGGTACGCTCAGGTTCTGGCAAATCGCTGATGCATAGGAAGATGACGGTGTTCAAGCGAGTTCTGTTCCCGGCGCTCGTCGCCGCGCTGGCGTTCGGACACGCGCCGGCCTTCGCCGCCGACCCGTCGCCCGGGCCGGCCGGCTCTCCGCCGATTCCGCCCGCGCCGCCGGACGCGGTGACGCACCAAAGCATTTCGGTCGGCGGAAGAACCCTGGCCTACACCGCGCGCGCCGGCACGATAACGTTGCAGAATCAAACGGGGCAACCGACCTGCCGGATGTTTTTCACCGCGTTCACGGTGGACGACGCGAGCGCCCGCCGGCCGGTAACGTTCTTCTACAACGGCGGCCCGGGCAGCTCCACGATATGGCTGCGCATGGGTTCTTTCGGGCCGATGCGCGTGCTGGTCGGCAACGGTACGCCGACGCCCAACGCGCCGTTCAACCTCGTTCCCAACCAGTACACGCTGCTCGACAAGACCGATCTGGTATTTGTGGACGCCCCCGGAACGGGTTTCGGCCGGCTGGTCGGGGCGGGCAAACCCGCGGACTTTTACGGCGTCGACCAAGACATGCGCGCGTTCGGTCAGTTCATCTCGCGCTACGTGTCGCAATTCGGACGCTGGAATTCGCCCAAGTTCTTGTTTGGCGAATCTTACGGGACCCCGCGATCGGCCGTGCTTTCCAATTATCTGCAGGATCAAGGCATCGGGATCAACGGTGTCGTGCTATTGTCTTCGGTCCTGGACTTCAGCCTCGATTGGGACACGAATTTCTCCGCGACGTCGATCGGCGGCGGCGACTGGGCGTACCCGCTCTATCTGCCGACGGAGGCGGCCGCGTCCTGGTATCATAACCGGCTGCCCGGCGGTCAGCATCCCGCTTCGCTCGACGCCTTTCTGCCGCAGGTCGAGCAGTTCGCGATGAACGAGTACCTCAACGCGCTAGCGCAAGGATCGCGGCTCTCGCCTTCGACCTACAACGACGTCGTGTCGAAACTTCATCAATACACCGGTCTGTCCGAGCAGTACATCCGCAATTCGAATTTGCGCATTCCATACGTGCGGTTCATGACCGAGCTCATGCGGAACGGATCGCAGGCCGTCGGCCGTTACGATTCGCGCTACTCGGCGTACTCGGTGGATCCGATCTCGGACCAGCCCGACTTCGACGCAACCGATTCGTCGATCGATTCGGCCTTCGTGGGCGCCGGAAACTATTTCGTTCGTCAAGTCCTGGGCTACAACACCGATCAGGAATATCGCGTCGAGCTCGGTGAGATCAATCGCAGCTGGGATTGGAAGCGCGACGGGAACCTGCCGACCAATACCGCCCAAGATCTCGCGCGCGCGATGGTCTACAATCCCAACATGCGGGTCTTCTCCGCAAACGGTTACTACGATTTGGCCACGCCGTTCTTCGCGACGGTCTACACGCTCAACCATCTCAACGTGCCGCCGCAAATACAGAGTCACATCACCTACGGATTCTACGAATCCGGGCACATGGTCTATATCAATCCGGTCGCGCTGGTGAAGTTTCACGACGATCTCGAGCGCTGGTACGATTCCGTCTTAAGCCAGCGATAGCGCCGGTTTACTCCTGAGGCGATCCGCGCAACAACTGGACGGCGCGCCACGCGGCTTCCGCTTCGCGGCGGGCGCGGTCGGCGTCCAGGCGCGCGTCGGCGACTTCTTGGCGCAGCCGATCCTTCTCGATGGATTCCAGCGACTTACCAAGGGCCTCGGCCACGCGCTCGACGGCCGCGTCGATGTCGGGAGGCATCTGCTCCTCGTTGGTGCGGTGCCCGGCGACGAGAAAGCCCTGCAGGCGGCCGGCGAGCGTCAACGGGTAAGCGCGTTCTCCCGATAGCGCCGTTTTGAATCCCGGCAGGTCGAGCGGCCGCGCGTCCGCGCGTAGCGCAACCGCTACGGGGTCGTCTTCCTCCAGCCCCGGCAACGAATCGGCCCGGGTCGTGCCTGCGACGGCGTACCCGTCGTCCGCCTGAAGGTAAAGGCTTGCGCCGGTCACGCGCCCGCGTTCCTTAACTAAAGCGAGTGCGTCGCGAACGACCGCGTCGCGCTTGGTGTAAAAGGCGGCAGCGTGCGTGAAATCGCGCAACGCGACTTCGTCGGCATGGCGCTCGCGGAAGACCAACGCATCGACCCAGACGTCGACCTTGGCATGGATCAAACGAAAGAGCGAAACCAAAACGACGACGACCGCGAGCTCCGCGACGAGCCCCTCAAGGTGGCTGGCCTGGCTGATGTAGCGCTCGACCAACCGTTCCAGGATGCCGAAGATCGGCACCAGCAGAGCCGACGTGATACCGATGACCGCCGTGCGGTTGAGCACGAATCCGAGGTCGAGCAACCGGTGGCGGAGCGCTGCGTAGGCGACCGCGGCCGGGAGGATCAGCGCGTCGATCGCCATCACCAAGAAGTAGAACGAATTGTGCGGGTTCCACAGCGGACCGCTGATCTCGGATAAGAAGTAGGCCGCTTCGTAAACGATCAGAGCGGTTAAGACGATGGCGATGCGGCGGCGGAGCATGCCGCGGCTGCGAGCGTAGATAAGCGCCGCGATCGTGACGACGGCGATGGGCGGGACGAGAATCGAGAGATGGTAGAGCGGCTCCCGCAGCGGCCACCGCGTAAACGCGATCCACGCGTACGCGACGAAGCCGCCCAGCGCGATGGAATCGGCGACGCGAGCCAGCGTTTTTCGCCAACCCACGGTCCGTCCGTTCGGCAGGCGCGCCGCGAAGATCAATAGCGCGAACGAAGGAAATGCGTCCAGTAAGAGATTGACCGGAACCGTAAAGAACAAGAACGGCGCATCCGTGAAGTTTGCAAATACGCGATCAACCAAAATAACGTCGATCGCGGCGGCGGCGATCAGGAAGGAGAGCCCCATCACCGCGGGCAGCCGGATGGCGATCAGAAACGAGACGAGTATCGCCACCGTCTGCATGATCGCGATGGCCCACGGAAAATACGCATCGGCACGGTCGGTCGCGACGAGTTGGGCGCGCGCATGCCTGCCGTCGCGCACGACCGGAACGTCCATTACCGTCCCCTCTGCCGCTCCCGATTCCAAGCGCAACCGCTGCGTGAGCGGCGTTGCGTCGAGATCGACCGCCGCCCCGGCTTCGGGTCCACGTTGAACGATATAGGTCGCGTCCCACCAATCGTCGGCGTTACGTACGCCGAACTGATGGGACGGCGCCGAGAACGCCGGAAGCCAGACGAGCAAGAGGAACGCCGCCCCGAGCGCCGCCAGCACGACGCTGGTCGCCAAGCCGGCCGCGACCGGCCGTCCGTAGCGATCCTCGTCGTGCGTCTCCATAGGCGAGGCTCTTCTACGGAAACGCGCGAGTTCTGTCTACCAGGCCCCCAAACGCGCGCCGGCGTCGAAAGTACGTGCTAAGAAATCGAGCACTGCGGCCCGCGGCGACGCAGCGTTTCGCGCGTCGTCGTACGGCAGCACGAACTCACCCACCGTTGCATTCCAGTGGGCGCCGGAGGGGCCGGCATCTGCAGATTCGATGCCTTCCGGTTTGGGGTACGCGTAGCAGTAAAACGCCGCCGCCGGAAAGCGATCGTCGCCCGGCCAGAAGCCCACGCAAATCTCTTGCGCGTCCATGGCCACGCGGGTGATCGAATCGGCGTTCGGCGGCGGATCTGCGGGGCGGCCGGAATAGCGCGAGTACGACAAATCGAAACTGCCCCAATAGAAGATCACTTGTGTGTGTCGATTGCGGAACGGCGCCCGATGTTCTTTGAAGATCGAATCCGCTACGACTAGCGACTGCCACCAGCTGTCGACGTGGTCGCGCTCGTAGGCCGTCTCCGCATCGTCCGTAAATCGCACCGGATTCGGAACCTCGGACGGCAGCGTCGAGATGCTCACGTCGACCCCGAGATCGCGTAACGCGTTCGTGAACGCGGCGTAAAACGATGCGACGCTGTGGGAGGGCAAATCGATTTTTCGCACGACTCCGTCGCTCGAAGCGGCATACAGCACGTGGTCGATAAAGTCGAAATCGACTTGGAAGCTTCCCGAGCCGTTCGGGATCGGGCTGGTCGAGAGCCCACGCGACGTGACGTAGAGCGGCACGTGGTTCCATTCGGGTTCGGGCGGAGCGAGCTTCATGCGGACTTTTCCCACGATCTGCGCGAACATGTGCACCGTGTGACGCGTCTTTGCCCAGGCCTGGGGCGCCGGAAGCACGGGCCATTGCGAATGTGCCATGCGTCTAGAAACACCAAGAGGGAGGCCGGCGTTTCCGGTCTCCCTCTCGAGTTCGCGCGGGCGTGGTTTAGCCGCGAGGCGGCTTGCCGCTGCCGTGGGGCGACGCCGCTTCTTTCGGTGGCGGCGGTGCATGGTTTACCTGGGCCGGCGGATGATACGCGGGCGCGGACTGGTGATAGGCGGGTGCCGCGTGATACGCGGGCGCATGATAGGTGGTCGCGTGATAGGTTGGAGCCGGCGCGTGATAGGTTGGAGCCGGCGCGTGATAGGTTGGAGCCGGCGCGTGATAGGTTGGAGCCGGCGCGTGATAGGTTGGAGCCGGCGCGTGATAGGTTGGAGCCGGCGCGTGGTAGGTTGGAGCCGGCGCATGATAAACCGGAGCCGGCGCGTGATATGCGGGAGCCTCGTGCGGCGTTGCGTTGTGCGTCTCCGGTGCTGCGTAGTGGTTCGCCTCCGGGACGGAGGTCGTCGCGTGGTTGATCTCGGGAGTGCCCGTGGTGGGGTGCCCGAGTTCGGCGGGCGCGGTAGTGCCGTGCTTGAATGCCGTTACGGGAGCCAGCGTTTCGTGCGGCGCCGCCGGCTTGAGCACGACCGGCTTACTCTCCGGAAGAACGTGCGCCTGGGCCAGATTGCGATCGGTTGCGGTAAGCGGGACGAAGTGCGCCGGCGGCTTGCTCAGCGGACGGTCGACGGTCAACGTGGGCGGACGCCCGTGGTTCACGTTTGCCAGCATGTAGCGGTCCTTCGACGCGATCGTCGCATGCTGCACTTGCACCGGCGTCATCGGATAACGGCGTCCGCGTTCGACCTCGAGCTGCGTGGCCGTGGGCCGCGTCGTTAGACCGCCTCGGCCGCCCCAATAACTCGTTCGCGGTCCGTAGTTGTTGTTCACGTAAACGTTGCGATTGACGTACACGTTCCTGACGACCGTCTCGTTCACGTTGGTAACGTACGTGTTGTAACGGTACACGTTGCCCTGCCAGCCTCCGCCGGAGTAACCGGGGCCGTAGTAACCGTTCCCGTAATTCACGCCGCCGTAATACCCGACTTGGGTGGACCAATAGCCATTGTTGAAGCCAAAAGCGATGCCGTTCCATCCCCAGTAGCCCGGCGTCCAGACCAGACCGTACTGCGGAGGCTGCACCCACGTTCCGGGTACCCAGAAATATCCGCCGGGGCCCCAAGCCCAGTAGCCAGGCGTCCAGATGTAACCCGGCGCCGGCACCGGCGGCTGATAGTAATAAGGAATCGCAGGGGGCGGCGTTCCGATCTGGATATCGAGAAATACTTGTGCGAACGAGGGCGCCGGCAGGGCGAGGAAGAGAAGTGCGGCCAGCGACGCTCTTAAAATGATTGCGGCTCTCATACGGGTCTCCTAAAGGCGAGCAACATCTAAACGTTACCCCGCCCGCGAGACGTTCACGCTCAGCAAACTTTAATTAAGCATCCGCCCTCTTGGCTAGTGCGCCGCGTTCTCCATGCGGTCGAGCTTCTGGACCGTTCGCTCGAATACGGCGGCGAGTTTGACGTATGCGGCCTCCATGTCGGGCGTCGGCGCGGCATCCGCGCTCTCAACGGCAGCCTCAAGATTTCCGAGCTCGGTCTTGAGCGCGAGGAAGCTGGTGAAGTCGTGCGACGGCTTTCCGACCGAGTCGTCCGGATCCGGAGCGGGCTCCGAGCCGGCGATGTCGCTTTTGAGCGACTGCAAATCGTCATTGGAAAGCCGGTTGCTCTTTTCGAGTTCTGCGGCCCGGGCGCCGGCCGACGCGGCGCGGTCCTCGAGCGACTGGATCTGCACGGCCAGCGCGTATTGTGCGCGCAAATCCGCGTCGGTGGCAGCAACGCGTGGATCGCGCACGACCTGCGCCGCGCTTTCGTACGTTTGACCGGCCGCGGTCAAGCGAACCGTGTACGCCCCGGGCGGAGCGAGCGGCCCATCCGCTCCGTTCACGTGGAAATCCCAGACAAAACGGTGCGTGCCGGCACCCGCCTCGAGAACCTGCGGGGCGGCGATCCACGGCGGCGCGATGTCAACGCTCTTCGGATCGGTAGCCTTTTCCGGTGACGCGCTGGAATAACGGCGCACGACTTTGCCGTTCGCATCGATCACGTCGAGAGTAACCGGCGAACTCGCGCGCTCGAGCGAGTAATCGACCAAAAGGCCAACCGGAGGATTCTGCGCCTGCGGCTCGTCGAGGGGCAGCGGCGTGCCCTCCTCGTTGCCCGGGCGCACGCGGTAAGCCGGCGCTGGAACGAATAGCCGCGTTTGCGAGCTCGCCGTTTGCGCGAGCTGGCGCAGCGAGGTCACGTCGTCCATGATCCAAAACGCACGCCCGTGCGTCGCGATCGCGACGTCGTCGCCGTGGACGGCGATGTCGCGTACGGATGTCGCGGGCAGATTGCGTTGCAGCGGCTGCCAGTTGTCGCCGTCGTCGAACGAAACGTAGACGCCGCGCTCGGTACCGGCGTACAGCAAGCCCGCTCGTTTCGGGTCTTCGCGCACGACGTTGACGAACGAACCGTCGGGAATGCCGTTCGCGGCGAGCACCCACGTCGTACCTCCGTCGTGCGTGCGGTACACGTACGGCCGCAGATCGTCGAGACGATGGCGATCGACGGCGACGTAGGCCGTGTTGGTGTCGAAGTGGCCGGCTTCGATCGTCCCGATCTTGCTCCACGGCGTGAGCGACGGAGGCGTGACGTTTCTCCAGTGCGCCGCATCGTCGCGCGAGATCCAAACGTATCCGTCATCGGTCCCCGCCCAGGTGACGTGCGCGTCGCGCGGGGAGGGCGCGATTGCGTAGATCACGCCGCGGCGGTCTAACCCGGTGTTGTCGGCGATGGTCGAAGGGTCGAGATTGGCGGGCGGCGCGATGCCGGCGCGCGTCAGGTCGGGACTGACGATTTGCCACGTTTTTCCGCGGTCGCGCGAACGAAACATTCGCTGATGGCCAAAATACAACGTGCGTTTGTCCGCCGGCGAGAAAACGAGCGGCAGCGTCCACGTCGAGCGCCAGATCGTGCCCGGATAGGCAAGGGTCGGATCGACGTTTTGCTCCCATCCGGTCGCCAAGTTCTCGACCGTCACCGTACCGCCGAAAACGAATCCGGGATGGAGCGGGTCGGGCGCCAGATATCCGCTTTCGCCCCCTACGTCGATCGGACGAAAATCCTGCTGCGAAATCGTTTGGTATTTCGTGGCCGACGGCGCCCCGGCCGCGCCCGAATCTTGCTGCGCGCCGTAGAGCGAGTACGGGAATGCGTCGTCGGCGACGACGTGATAAAACTGTCCGGTCGGCTGATTGTACCAGGAGCTCCACGTCTTGGCGCCGTCGACCGAGACCACGACGCCTTGATCGCTGCCCAGAATCATGCGCGCCGGATCGCCCGGGTCTATCCAAAGCGTGTGATAGTCGTCGCCGCCCGGCGCGCCGCGAATTGCCTCGAAGGTCTTACCTCCGTCGGCGGAGCGATACGTGGCGGTGTCCATCGCGTAAACGACGTCGGCATTTTTCGGATCGGCTGCGATCCCGCTAAAATACCATCCCCGCATCCAAATGCGGGGATCTTTGCCGACGAGCGTCCACGTTGCGCCGCGATCGTCGCTGCGATAGAGGCCACCGTGCTCGGGATCGGCGTCCACCATCGCATAGATGCGGGAAGGCGTCGCCGCGGAAATCGCCAAGCCGGCACGTCCCATCTTCTGCGGAAGTCCGGTGGTGAGCTGCGTCCAGGTCGCGCCGGCATCGGTAGAGCGATAGATCCCGCTGCCGGGCCCGTTGCTCGGGGGATAGACGTTCCACGGGGGACGGCGCGTCTGCCAAAGTGCGGCGTAAATGGTTTTCGAATCGGCCGGGTCGATTGCAAGCGCCGTCGCGCCGGTATTGTCGTCCTTGTAGAGCACTTTCGTCCATGTCGCGCCGCCGTCGACCGTCTTAAAGACGCCACGCTGTTCGTTTGGTCCGTATTGATGCCCGAGGGCCGCGGCATAGGCAACGTTCGGGTCGTGCGGGTCGACGACTATCGCGCCGATCTGGCGCGTGTCCGTCAAGCCGGCGTGCCGCCACGTCCGCCCCCCGTCGCCGGAGCGATAAACGCCGTCGCCGTAAGCGATATCCGATCGCATGTCGGCTTCGCCGGTACCGACGTAGAGAATCTTCGGGTTGCTCGGCGCGACCGCGATCGAACCGATGGACGCGACGTTCTGTGCGTCGAAGATCGGCGTCCACGTCCGGCCGGCATCGTTGCTCTCCCAGACGCCGCCGTCTACGGCGCCGAAATAGAAGTGTTCGGGTTCGCCCGGCACGCCGGTGACCGCGAGCGCGCGCCCGCCGCGAAACGGCCCGGCCAAACGCCACGAAAGGTTCCCAAAGAGCGCGGGGTCGACGCGCGAGACCGCGGGACTCGAAGCGGCGGCCCGAACGATCGAGCCGCCGCCGAAAATTGCGAGCGCAAGTGCGAACGAGAGCAAACGTATCATGTACGTTTGCCTTTACCAGCCGCCCCCGGAATCGCCTCCGCCGCGGCCTTGTTTGCCCGGTCCGTAGGATAACCGCGGCCCGATGCTGAGAAGTTAGGTCGGATGGACGACCGCGAACACCTTCAGTCCGGCTCGCTCTCCTTTATAGAAGTACTGGCTACCTCGATCGCGCTGATTGGACCCAGCATGACGCCGGTTCTGATCGCGCCGAACATGTACGCCGCAGCCGGAAATGCGACGTGGCTGGCCTACGTATTCGGCGGCGTCATGCTCGTCTTCGTAGCTCTCAATCTCAACCAATTTACGCGGCGGTCCGCTTCCGCCGGTTCGATGTACCAGTACGCGCACGACAACCTCGGAAGCGTCTGGGGCGGAATCGCCGGCTGGAGCCTGCTGTGGGCCTACGTCTTCGTCGCGGCCGCGACCCTTGGCGCGATGGGGCTCTTCATCGACCAGATCGCCTTTCTGGTCTTCGGCGCGCACGTTCCGGCGGCGATCACGATGACGGTCGTCGCGTTGGTCTGCTGGCAGGCGGCCTATCGCGGCGTCCAGGTGTCCGCCATTCTCATGCTCGTCCTGGAAGCGATTTCGGTTTCGATCATCTGCCTGATCGTCGGGCTTGTGCTCTTCAGACACGGTCTGACGATCGATCGCGCGCAGCTCACACTGCACGGAGCGACGCCGGCCGGAATCGGAATCGGCATCGCGTCGGTGGCGGTTTTCAGCTTGGTCGGCTTCGAAAGCGCGAGCGCGTTCGGCGAGGAGGCCAGCCGTCCGCTGGTAACGATCCCGCGGGCCATCATCTGGAGCGTCGTGCTCGCGAGCGCCTTCTTCGTCGTAGCGACCTATGCGGAAATACTTGCGCTGCACGGCGCGCCGAAATCGCTCGACCAGCTTACCGCGCCACTCGGCACCATCGCGGAGCTCTACAACGTTCCGTTTCTACGCGTTCCGATCACGGTCGGGGCGTTCTTTAGCGCCTTTTCGGTCGCGCTGGCATGCGTGACGACGTCGTCGCGCGTCGCTCTAGCGATGGGGCGCGCGCAGGCGATCCCCGCGGTCTTCGCCCGCATCGAACCGACGCACGAAACGCCGCACGTCGGCGCGACCGTTTTCACGGCCGTTTCGCTCGCGGTCGCGTTGACCGGGGCGCTCGTTTTTAAGCTACAGCCGAACGATATCTTCAACGATGCCGGCGATCTCAGCTCGTGCGGCTTCATCGCGATCTACGCGCTGGTTGCCATCGCCGCACCGATCTACGTGCGCAAACTGGCGGCGTTGCGCCGCATAGACGTCGCGATATCGATCGTAGCGGTCTTATTTCTGTTGGCGCCGACCGTCACGCTGTTCTATCCGGCCCCCGCATTTCCGGTGAACTGGTTCCCATATGCGTTCGTGGCTTATATCGTTTGCGCGTGGGCGTACGCGCGAGCGCGCGCGTCGCGTTAGCCGAGGTGGCGAAGAAAAAGACTTCCCGGAAACCGCCGGCGCGCTCGTCCACGACGGATCGGGTCGCCGAGTCGTTGCGCGGTCGCATCGCCGACGGCGATCTCGCACCCGGGCAGCGTATCATCGAGCTCGACGTGTCACACGATCTCGGCGTAAGCCGCAGCCCGATCCGCGAAGCCCTGTTGCGGTTGGTCGAAGAAGGCCTGGTGACGATCCTGCCATATCGCGGCGCCATCGTATCGCCGCTGCGACGCGAGCGCCTGGTGGAGTTGCTCGAGTTTCGCTTGGTGATGGAACGCTTTGCCATCGAGCGCATGATCGAGCGTGCCGACGACTTCACGATCGCCAACGTACGCGAGCGCGTGCGCGCGATCGGCGGCGCGTTGTTGGCCGGAAACCTTCGCGACGCCGTCGAGGCGGATCTCGAAACGCACCGCGCGATCATCGGCTCGTCGGGAAACGAGCTCGTCAAGAAATCCTACGAGGGACTGCTAGCCCAATTCCGGCGCTATATCCGCCTTACCAGTTCGCATTACGAACGCGTCGGCGATCTGGCCGACGAGCACGAAGCGATTCTTGAAGCGATCTCAAAACGCGACGTCGCAACGGCCCGCGCGCTGATGGAGGCGCACATCACGCACGGCTTCGCCGAACTGCTCGACCAGGTTACGTCGGCCAGCGACTGATGACCACGCGCTGTTGTGTGTAGAACGCGACGGCATCCTTGCCGTGGCACCGAAGATCGCCGAAGATCGAGTCTTTGACGCCACCGAACGGAAAGAACGCCATGGGCGCGGCGACGCCGATGTTGACCCCGATCATGCCGACTTCGATGCGCGAGGCGAACTGCCGCGCCGCGCCCCCGTCGGCGGTGAAAATGGACGATGCGTTGCCGTAGCGCGAGCGGTTGGCGAAGTCGATCGCTTCGTCGATATCGCGCGCGCGCACGATCGCGAGCACGGGCCCGAAGATTTCGTCGGTCACGAGCTCGCTGGTCGCGTCCGAAACCTCGAACACGGTCGGGGCGACGAACGAGCCGCTCTCCGGCGCGCCGCGTCCGTCCAGCAGCACCTTAGCGCCCCCGGCGGTCGCACGGTCTACGCATTTTGCAATCCGTTCGCGCGAGGCGTGGCTGATAACCGGACCCATGTCGACGGCCGGATCCACGCCCGGGCCCATTCGCAGAGCCTTCGCCGCGTTGACGAGCGCCGGAACGAGGGCCTCGCCGGCGCTGCCCACGGCGATCGCGACCGAGCCGGCGAGGCAGCGCTGGCCGGCTCCGCCGAACGCTGACGACATGATGGCGTCGATCGTCGCGGCCGTGACGCCGTCGGGCATCACGATCAGGAAGTTCTTCGCTCCGCCCAACGCCTGAACGCGCTTGTGGGCGGCAACGGCGCGCTCTTGGATCGCGCGCGCGACGTTGGACGAGCCGACGAACGAGACCGCCTGCACGCGCGGATCCTCGATCAAAGCCTCAACGGCGGCAGCTTCGCCGTGAACGACGTTGAAGATCCCCTCCGGAAAGCGGCACTCGCGCGCGATGGCGGCCAGCACGTCGGACGTAAGCGGCGTCTGCGGCGAAGGCTTGAGCACGAAGGTGTTTCCGGCGGCCAGCGCCAGCGGAAACATCCAAAGCGGGATCATCGCCGGGAAGTTAAACGGCGTGACGCCCACGCAAACGCCCAACGGCTTGCGAAACGAATACGAGTCCACGCCGCGCGCGACGTCGGGCAGCGCGTCGCCCATCATCAGCGACGGCATGCCGCAGGCAAACTCCACCGCCTCGATGCCGCGGCGAACCTCGGCACGTGCGTCGGCGATCGTCTTTCCGTTCTCGCGCGACACCGACGTTGCGAGGTCTTCGTGCCGGCGCTCGAGCGCGCCGGCGTAGCGCATCATCAGGCGCGCACGTTCGACCACCGGGACGGCCGACCACGACGCGAACGCCGATTGGGCGGCGGAAACGGCGCGCGCGCAGTCGTCGCGCGTCGCAGCATCTACGTGGCCGAGGGTTTGACCGGTCGCGGGATCCGTGACCGCAATGCGTTTCGCGGGCGTCAGGACGTCGGTCATGCGATCTCCTTGAGTCCGTCGTCGAGAATCGCAGCCGCTTCTGCGATCTCGGCCTCGGTGATGATCAGGGGCGGCGCGACCACGATTACGTTGTAACGGCCGAACGCGTAGAGGCCCCTTTTGAGCAGATCGGCGGTAAGCGCGGCGAGCGTTTTCGACCCCTGCCAGGGCACCAGCGGTTCGCGCGTCTCGCGGTCGCGGACCAATTCGATGCCGAAGAACGCCCCGGTTCCGCGCACTTCTCCGATAAATGCGTGTTTCTCGGCAAGCGCGCCCAGATGCGATCGCAGCGACTTTTCGATTCCGGCGACGCGTTCGAAGATGCCGTCATTTTCATAGGTTTGCAGAGCGGCGACGCCGGCGGCCATTGCAAGCGGATGTCCGCTAAACGTATGCCCGCACGGCAGCGGATGCGAATCGAAGTACGCCGCGAGTTCTTCCCGCAGCACCACGCCGCCGAGAGGGACGTAGGCCGACGTGACGCCTTTCGCAAACGTGATCGCATCGGGCACGACGCCGAAGCGTTGCGCTGCAAAGGCTTTGCCGGTGCGCCCGAAGCCGGTCATGACCTCGTCGAAGATCAGCAGGATGCCGTGGCGGTCGCAAAGCGCACGCAGGCCCTGCAGGTAGCCTTCGGGATAGACGATGACGCCGTTCGATCCCACGATTGGTTCGACCAACAGCGCCGCGATGCGGTCGCCGCCTTCGTAGACGACGACGTCTTCCAGATGTGCCAGCGCGCGTTCGACTTCGATCTTGGGATCGCGCGTGTAGAACGGGCTGCGATACGGAAACGGTGCGAAGAACCGCACTACGCCGGGAATGCCAGGTTCGTTCGGCCAGCGCCGGTTCTCACCGGTCAGCGTACCGGCACCCGGCGCGGACCCATGGAACGAACGGTACGCCGTAAGAACTTTGTGACGGCCCGTAATCGTGCGCGCCATCTTGATCGCGTCTTCGTTCGCCTCGCCTCCGCCGGTCGTAAAGAAGACGCGTCCGCTTCCGTTCCACGGTGCGAGCCGCACGATCGCTTCGGCGAGCTCGGCGCGACGGTCGTTCGCCATGCTCGGCGGCCCGAACGTCAGCCGGCCGGCCTGCTCGCCGATCGCGCGCGCTAGGGCGGGATGTCCGTGCCCGAGATTGACCGCGACCAGGCCAGCCGAGAAATCGAGAAAGTCGTTGCCCTCGGCATCGAACAAGCGGCACCCTTCGCCGCGCACGATGACGGGGAGATTGGCGTTGCCCTGCAGCGACCAAGGCGTGAGCACATAGCGGGCGTGGAGCTCGGCATACGGCCGTCCGACAAGCGTTTCCATCCCCGCTAAATTGCCGATTGTCGACAATTTCGCCTGCCGCCGGCGCTTCGCCGCGGGGCGGCGGCCACGCGTTCTAAGGACTTCGTTTGCTAATGCGCCGCTAGGCTCGAGCTCACCACGATGAGGCCGCCGACGACGCTGAAGGCGAAGACGAAGAGAAAGGCCCAGATAAAAAAGTTCTTCCAGAATCGCCTTCGCCGGCGCGCGCCGCGCGTGTGATGGGTGGGTTTAGGGCGCACTACGCTCCGCCTTGCACCTGCTGCCGCTTGGCGAGCTCGCTCCAGAGGCGCTCGAGGTTGTAAAACTCGCGCTGCTCCGGCGTAAAGACGTGTACGATCACGTTTCCCAGGTCGATGAGAATCCAGCTTCCGTCGGCGTAACCCTCAACGCGCGCGACGGCGGCACCGCCGGCTTTCACGGCTTCTTCGATCGCGTCGGCGATGGCGCGGGTTTGAATCTTGGAACGGCCCGTGACGATCACAAACGTGTCCGCGAGGATCGTGCGTTGGCTCACGTCGATCGCCGTGACGTCCTCGCCTTTCTTGTCGAGCGCGGCTTCGCGCACGACGTCAATGAGTTCAGGCAGTCTGTACCTCCTCGAATACGAGCCCAATCGCACGTGCCGCCGCCGCCGTTTGCGGAGCGATCTCGTGCCCCATGCGGGCGTAGTGTCTGCGCGACGACGCGAGCGTTCGTCGCATGGCTTCGTCGAGATCGCTGCAGGCTAGTTCCCACAGCTCGGCCCGCCCCGGATAGTGGCGTCCGGGTTCGAGTGCGTCCGCAAGATAGATCACGCGGTCGAGTCCGCTCATGTCGGCGTCGCCCAGCGTATGTTTGGCGACCGCCGAAAGCACGGAGGGGTCCTTCACGCCGAAGCGTTCCCGGGCGATCTCGGCTCCGACGCGCGCGTGCAGCACTACCGGGTGCTTTCGCTCGAACTCGTTCACGCTCAAACCGCGCGCGTCGCATTCGCCGAGCAGTCGTTCGGGGGAATACAGGCGCGCCAGATCGTGCACCATGCCGGCCAGCCGCGCGCGCGGCGTATCGAGCCCATGCCGTAGGGCCAGTAGCTCGGCGCATCGAGCGACGCGCACGCTGTGGGCGTACCGGTGTTCCTGAGCGAGGTGCGCGCGAACGCCGCGCGCGAGTGCGGTGAAGGTCAGCGGTCGAGCGACGCGCGGAGCGCCCGCAGACGGTTGCGATAGAGATCGCCGCGCAGGTTTCCGGCCCACATCACCAGCGCGTTCTCACCGTTGTCGCTGTAGTACGCGCGACGCAGGTTGACGATCGTGAAACCATACTTTCGGTAAAGACTCTTGGCGCTTTCGTTCGATTCGCGCACTTCGAGCGTCATCCACGCGGCACCGAGTTCGATGGCCTCGTCGATGAGATGGCACAGCAGGCGCTCCCCGTATTTCCGGCCGCGATGGTTCGGATCCACCGCGATGGTCGTGATGTGCGAATCTTCGAGCACGGCCCAGATTCCGCCGTACGCAACCGTGCGGCCGTCGACGCGCCCGATGAAATAGTGCGCTACCTTGTTGGCCCGCAGCTCGGTGTGGAACGCGTCGTTCGGCCACGTCGTCGTGAACGATTCGCGTTCGATGCGCATTACGTCGGTAATATCCGACGTCGACATCGGAGCGATTTCCAAACGCTGCGGCCGCTCGAAGCGGTTTTCGTCCAGGACGGCTTTCAAAGACGCTTTGGAACCTTGGCCGCGGGCCGCTCGCCGTAGTCCGGTCGAACCTGGTGGAAGCTGCCGGACGTTTGCGCGCTGGACGCGGCCAGCGCGGCCGCGACGGCCGCCGAGCGGATCGTGGGCGGATAGGGTTGCACGATAAAGCCGCCTTCGGCAAAGGCGGCAAGCACGTCCTCCGGCGCGCCCACGATAGGCAGCGGTTCGGCCGGCGTCGCGAAGGCGGCAAGGCTGGAGACGACCTCGGCGATCGTTCCGGACAGACGCTGGGGTGTGGCCTCGTAGGTCCGCAGGCGAATCGAAACGACGCCCGGCCTTCCCACGACGACGGCGAGCGCTCGCGGCAGTTCTAGGCCGAATTCCAGGATGTCGAACGACGAGATTCCGGCCAGCGGTACGTTCCACGCCTGCGCCAGCGACTTGGCGTACGCAATCGCGATGCGAAGGCCGGTAAACCCGCCCGGACCCGTTCCGACGGCGATGCGGTCGACCGCTTCGGGCGTAACGCCGGCATCGCGCATGGAACGCGCAACGAGCTCGAGCCCGCGTTCGAGCGCGACGTTTCCGGTCCGATCGTGCTGAGCGGTCACTTCGCCGTCGCGCACGACCGCGGTTGAGAACGTCCCGTGCAAGGCGCCGTCAATGCCGAGAACGATCACGAACGCGCTCGCACCACGATCGAACGCGCATCGTCACCCGATCCTTGGATGTCGATTTCGTAGCGGCGCTCCGGGAGCAGCCCGGGCGCGCGTTCCCACCACTCCACAAAAACGATAGCGCCGTCGGAAAAGGCTTCCTCCAAACCGAGTTCGCGCAGCTCGCTCGGATCCTCGATGCGAAAGAGGTCCAAGTGTTCGATCGCGGTTTCGGAGGCATGCGGACCCGACGGCGGCCGATAGCGGTGCCGAAAGGTAAACGTCGGACTCGTCGCCGCGTCGCTACCGTGCAGCGCGGCGACCGCGCTTCGGACGAAAGTCGTCTTGCCGGCCCCGAGCGGCCCGCGCAGCGCGACGACGTCTCCCGGTTCGAGAGTGCGTGCGAATTCCGCCGCAAAAGCCTCGAAATCGGCCAAGTTTGCGAAGACTTTGGATCCCATTTAGAAGCCCATTTCGCAGGGGCGGGGCACCGCTCCCATTAAAAAACCAAGACGGCACGGGCACGGGTATCCGGCCACTCGACGGTTGGTCTTCTGGCCGGCCGCATTTGTTTGTAAGAGAGCATGAACAACGACCTCATCACACAGGTAAACGTCGAAGACGAGATGCGGGAGAGCTATCTCTCCTACGCGATGTCCGTCATCGCTTCGCGTGCTCTTCCCGACGTTCGCGACGGTCTGAAGCCGGTGCAAAGGCGCATCCTCTACGCAATGCGCGAGATGGGGATGGACCCCAACAAGCAGCATCGCAAGTGCGCCGGAGTCATCGGTGAAGTGCTCAAGAGCTACCATCCTCACGGCGACTCCTCGGTGTACGACGCGCTGGTGCGCATGGCGCAAGATTTCACGCTGCGCTATCCGCTCATCGACGGCCACGGCAACTTCGGATCCATCGACCCCGACCGTCCCGCCGCCTATCGTTATACCGAAGCGCGTCTCGCCCGTCCGGCGATGGACATGCTGGCGGACATCGACAAAGAGACGGTTCCGTTCGTTCCCAACTTCGACAACCAAGGCACCGAACCGAGCGTTCTGCCCGGACGCCTGCCCCAACTCTTGCTCAACGGTTCGAGTGGCATCGCGGTCGGCATGGCGACCAATATCCCGCCCCACAACTTGGGCGAGATCGCCGACGCGATCGCGTTGCTTCTGGACGATCCGAACGCCGACGACGACGCGTTGTGCGACATCGTCAAAGGGCCGGACTTTCCGACCGGCGGCACGATCCTAGGTCAAGAGGCGATTCGCACCGCGTACAAGACCGGCCGCGGTTCGGTGGTGATTCGCGGACGCGCCGAGATTATCGAAGAAAAGGGCCGCCACAAGATCGTCATCACCGAAATTCCGTATCAAGTCTACAAGGGCCGGATCGTCGAAGCGATCGCGGAAGCGCACGCCGAGAAGCGCATCCAAGGCATCGCGCGCCTGGACGACGAGTCGAACCGCAAGGGCATGAAGGTCGTCGTGGAGCTGCAGAAGAGCGCCACGCCCAAAGTCGTGCTCAACCAGCTCTTCAAGCACACGCCCCTGCAGGCGAGTTTCGGTTTCAACATGCTCGCGCTCGTTCCGGTGGGCGCCCAGCGCGCCGACGGATCGGTCGCGCTCGAACCGCAGGTGCTTTCGCTCAAGCAGCTGCTCGAACACTTCATCGCGCACCGCAAAGACGTCATCGTCCGGCGCACGCGCTACGACCTGCGCAAGGCCGAAGAGCGCGCCCATCTGCTCGAAGGCTATCGCATCGCGCTCGACAACATCGACGAAGTCATCGGGATCGTTCGCGGAAGCCAGACGACCGACGAGGCGAAGCTGCGACTGAGCGAGCGTTTCGGGTTGTCGGAGATTCAAGCCCAGGCGATCGTGGACATGCGCCTGCGGACGCTCGTGGGTCTCGAGCGCAAGAAGATCGAGGACGAGTACACCGAGCTTATCAAGACCATTGCGGAACTGCAGGACATCTTGGCCAGCGAGCGCCGCGTCGCCACGATCGTCAAAGACGAGACGCTCGAACTCAAGAAACGTTTCGGCGACGACCGCCGCACCGACGTGCAGCCGGCCGAAGACGAGATCTCGATGGAGCAGCTCGTCCCCAACGTGGACGTCGTCGTGACCTACACGGTCGGCGGTTACATCAAGCGCGTCTCCGTCGACACGTTCAAGACGCAAAACCGCGGCGGCCGGGGCGTCATCGGCATCGCCAACCTCAAGCGCGAAGACGTCGTGCGAAACTTCTTCATGACCAAGACGCACGATCACGTGCTCTTTTTCACGAACAAGGGGCGCGTCTATCGCATGCGCGGCTACGAAATTCCGGATACGACGCGGACGGCTCGCGGGACGGCGCTGGTCAATTTGCTGACGCTGCCGCCCGGCGAGCACGTTTCCGCGGTCTTCCCGATCGACAAGTTCGAAGGCGAGAAGTACCTGGTGATGGTGACGCGCAAAGGCGTCATCAAGAAGACCAAACTCGCCGAGTTCGCCAACGTCCGCCGCAACGGTCTCAACGCGATCAATCTCGACGACGGCGACGAGTTGCTCGGCGTGGACCTTTCCAACGGCACGCACGACATCATCCTGGGCACCCTGCGGGGCATGGCCGTTCACTTCAACGAGAAAACGGTACGGTTCATGGGGCGCAATGCGCGCGGCGTGAAGGCGATGACGCTGGAGAGCGGCGACGAGATCGTCGCGATGGATATCATCGACGATCGCAAAGAGGTCTTGCTCGTGACCTCGCTCGCGTTCGGCAAACGCACGCCGATCGAGGACTACCGGCATACGTCGCGCGGCGGGAAGGGCGTAAAAGCCTTCGCCCGGCAGCGCGACGACGTCGGAACGGTCGTGGACCAGATCTTGGTTGCGCCCGGCGATCAGATCTTGATGATCACGTCCGGCAATCAGGTCATCCGGTTGGACGTCGCGGACATCCGCAAGACGGGTCGCGACGCCAAGGGCGTCCGCCTGCAGCGCCTGGGCGAAGGCGACGAAGTGATCGCGGTCACCAACCTAGGCAAACAGGCGCGCCAAATCACCGAAATAACCGGCGAAGACGCGTGAAACCTTTCCGCAACATCCTGCAGTCTAGCCCATCGATAGCCGCCCGCGCCCTTCGTCCTTCGACAAGCTCAGGATGACACCGCCAGCTCAGGATGACACCGCCAGCTCAGGATGACACCGCCAGCTCAGGATGACACCGGCGATACCATGTCATCCTGAGCCTGTCGAAGGACGAAGGACGACACCTTGTCATCCTGAGCTTGTCGAAGGACGAAGGACGTGGAAGGGCATCGAGGGGCGCCCCGTTTCTAAGAAGAAAGCTAAGCAACTATGAGCGCATTACCCAACGTTTCGCAGGCCGATTTTGCCAGCGAGGTTCTGCAGAGCGACAAGCCGGTGCTGGTCGACTTCTGGGCGGAGTGGTGCGGGCCGTGCCGCATGCTCGGTCCGATCGTCGAAAAAGTCGCCTCGGCCTACGCCGAGAAGGTCAAGGTCGTCAAGTTGAACACCGACGAGAATCCGTCGCTGGGCGGCGAGTATCACGTTTCCGGCATTCCGTGTCTGATTCTCTTCAAGGGCGGAAAGCCGGTCGACCGGATCGTCGGTTACGTGCCGGAAGGCACGATCTCGACGATGCTCGGCAAGCACGTCGCCTAAGACGGCGGTCGAACGCGACGCGCGCCGCGAGCTTCCCTCGGCGCATCGTTTGCTCGAAGACCCGGCGTTAGCCGAGTACGAATCGTTCCTCGGACGCCGAAGCGTGAAACGCGCGGTGGAGCGAGAGCTCGACCGCGCGCGCATGTCTGCAAGCGAGCCGGCGCCGGCCGCTCTGCGCGAGATCGTCGCGAACGTTTGCGAACGGCTCGCTGCCGAACGCCGGGAAAGCCTCTTGCGCGCCGTCAACGCCACCGGCGTCATCGTGCACACCAACTTGGGCCGCGCGCCGCTCGCTCAAGAAGCGCTGGCCTCGGCTGCGCTCAGCGGCGGCGGATACTCCAATCTGGAATACGACCTGGACGCGGGCCGGCGCGGTTCGCGCCACGCGCGCGTAACCGGACCGCTGCGCGAGCTGACCGGCGCGGAAGATGCGCTGGTCGTGAACAACTGTGCCGCCGCCGTCCTGCTGATACTCGACACGTTTGCGAAGGGTCGCGAGGTGGTGGTCGCGCGCGGGCAGTTGGTCGAGATCGGGGGCGGCTTCCGGCTTCCCGACGTGCTCGCACGAAGCGGAGCGACCCTGGTCGAAGTCGGAACCACCAACAAGGTTTACGTTGAGGATTACGAGCGCGCGCTCTCGCCGCGCACCGCGTTGCTGTTACGCACGCATCCGTCGAACTATGCGGTCCAAGGCTTTACGCACGACGTCGGCGGCGCAGAGCTCGCGCGCCTGGGCGCTCGCGCCGGCGTTCCGGTCGTCGAGGATTTGGGTGGTGGCGCGCCGATCGATCTCGCTCAATACGGATTACCCCACGAGCGAACCATCGGCGAGGCCCTCGACGACGGCATCTCGCTGGTCGCGTTTTCCGGCGACAAACTGCTGGGCGGCCCGCAGGCGGGTATTTTAGCCGGCCGCGCCGGTCTCGTCGCGCGCTTGCGCGACAATCCGTTGCTGCGCGCGCTGCGCGTGGACAAGACGACGATTGCCGCGCTAGCCGCGACCCTGCACCTACATCGCGCGAACGATACGCGCGCGCGCATTCCGCTCTACCGTATGTTGTCCGCAACGATGGACGGCTTGCGCGAGCGAGCCGGGCGCTATCTCGAGGCGCTGGCTGGAGCGCGAGCGGTGGAGCACCGAGCGATCGTCGGCGGCGGAGCGCTCCCGGGCAGCACGCTCCCATCGCTTGCCATTCAGCTTGCCGCCGAGAACCCCGGTCGGACGGCCGCGGCGCTGCGCCGGGGCGATCCGCCGATCGTCCCGCGCGTCGACGACGGCCGCGTGTTGCTGGACTTGCGCACGATCGCGCCCGGCGAGGATGCCGAAGTCATCGCGGCCATCCTCGCTCTGCGCTAACGCAAGACGCTATTCGCTAAACCAGCCCGACGGTGCGACGTCGAGGTTGACGTTGATCTGCTTGACCTCGGTGTAGGCGTCGTAGCCGTACGTTCCGAGCTCGCGACCGATTCCCGATTGCTTGTAACCGCCCCACGGCGCTTCGTTATAGGTCGGGTGATAGGTATTGATCCAGGTGATGCCGGCGCGCAGCTTACGGATCACGCGGTGTGCCTTGGCGACGTCTTGGGTGAAGACCGCGCCGGCCAGGCCGTAGACGCTGTCGTTGGCCAAGCGAACGGCGTCGGCTTCATCCGAGAAGGTCTGCACCGCTAGTACCGGGCCGAAGATCTCTTCCTGGACGATTCGCATCTTCGGATCGGGTGCGTCGAAGATCGTCGGTACGATGAAGTTGCCGCGCTCTCCCAGAGGCCCGGCCAACCGCGTTCCGCCGCACAGCAGCGTCGCACCCTCTTCTTGGCCGATCTTGATGTAGCTCTCGACGCGATCCATCTGCATGCGCGAAATCAGCGGACCCATTTCGGTTTCGGGATCGAAGCCGTCGCCGACGCGGATCCTCTTCGCGCGCTCGACCAACGCGGCGACGAAGCGGTCGTGCAGCGAATCTTGCACGATCAGCCGCGATCCCGCCGAGCAAACTTGGCCCGAGTTTGCGTAGATGCCGAACAACGCGTAGTCGACCGCCGTGGCGAAGTCGGCGTCGGCAAAGACGACGTTCGGCGATTTGCCGCCGAGTTCGAGCGAGATCTTCTTGAGGTTTCCGGTCGCGGCTTGCATGATCGAGCGCCCGGTCTTCGTGCCGCCGGTAAACGCAATCTTGTCCACCAGGTCGCTCTCGGCGAGCGGCGCGCCGACCGCCGGCCCCGAGCCGAGCAGCACGTTAACGACGCCGGGCGGGAATTCGAGTTCTTCGAAGATGGAGGCGAGGCGCAGCGACGAGAGCGGCGTGAGCTCCGCGGGCTTGAGGATGCAAACGTTGCCCGCCGCCAGCGCGGGCGCGAGCTTCCAGACGCCCATCAGCAACGGATAGTTCCACGGAACGATTTGTCCGCACACGCCGATCGGTTCGCGCACCGTAAACGTCTGCGACGGTGCGGGTACGTCGAAGGTTTGCCCGTGCGGCTTGGTCGCGAGCCCCGCGTAGTAGCGGAAGCAATTGGCCGCGTCGGCGACGTCGTACTCCGCTTCGCGCAACGGCTTTCCATTGTTGAGCGTGTCGATCTTGGCAAACTCGGCGGCATGTTCGTCGATTTTGTCGGCCACCCGCAGCAGCAGGCGAGCCCGGTCGTGCGCGGTGACGTTCGACCAGGGTCCTTCGTCGAAGGCGCGACGCGCAGCTTGGATCGCCCGCTGCGCGTCGGCGTTGCTTCCCTCCGCGACGACGGCTATGCGCTCGCCGGTTGCCGGATTGACGAGGTCGCGCGTACCGCCTTCGGCCGCGAGCGTCCAGCGGCCATCTACGTACATCGGAATGGTCGCGTCGATGCGGGGGAGATTGCGCAGGAGCTCGTCGGGGCTTGCGCCGTGGCGCGGCATGGTTTGCATAAGATTGCTCCTCCTTACGTCTTCGCGGTTATTGCGGGCTGCATCGAGTTGAGCGATTCGGCGAGCGCCCGGCACACGTAGTCGGCTTGGTCCTCGAAGATCGTCAGCGGCGGTTCGAAGCGGATGACGCGAGCGTTGACCAGCGTACCCGACACGAGTACGCCGCGATCGAGCATGCGTTTCCCCAGCTCGAAGCCGGTTTCGTGATCGTGAAATTCCAGCGCCATCAGTAAGCCTTTCCCGCGCACGTCGACGACGAGATTCTCGTGTCCGCGAACGGCTTCGCGCATTCCGTCGAGCATTCGTTTGCCCATGCGCGCGGCTCGCTCGGGCAAGTCGTCTTCGATGAGCACGTTGATGCACGCCAACGCCGCCGCACATGCCATCGGATTGCCGCCGAACGTGGTCGTGTGGAGGAACGGGTTCTCAAAGAGGGTCGCAAAGATCTCGCGCCGGCCGATGACGGCGCCGACCGGCATGACGCCGCCGCCGAATCCTTTTGCCAGACACAGCAAATCGGGTACGACTCCGTAGTGCTCGCAGCAGAACATTCTGCCGGTTCGTCCCATGCCCGTCTGTACTTCGTCGAGGACCAGGAGCGCTCCGAACTCGTCACAGAGCGCGCGCACCCCGGGCAAGTAGTCGTCGGAAGGAATGTTGACGCCGCCTTCGCCTTGGATCGGCTCGAGCAGCACCGCGCCGACGTCTTCGCCGACGGCTTTGCACGACGTCATCATGTCGCGCAGTGCGGGCAGGTCGTCGAACGGTACGTGTTCGATGTTCGGCAGCATCGGGCCGAACGGCCGCCGGAATTCGGCCTTAGCGCTGGCCGAGAGCGACCCGTAGCTCTTGCCGTGAAAACCTTTGGTCGCAGCTGACGATCGTTTGCTTGTGAGGATCGTAAGCACGCGACAGTTTGAGGGCCGCTTCGACCGACTCGGTTCCGCTGTTGCAGAAGAACGCGAACTCGAGATTTCCGGGAGCGAGCATCGCCAGCGTTTTCGCCAACATCGCGCGCAGCGGGTCGAGCAGATCCTGGCTGTGCAGCGGCTGCCGCTGCAGCTGATCCATGACGGCTTTTACCACCTTCGGATTGCGGTGGCCGACGTTGAAGATGCCGAACCCGCCCAGGCAGTCGATGTATTCCTTACCGGTTACGTCGCGATACGAATTCGGGCCGGCGTCTTCCCACTCGACGACGGCCGACGCGTGATCGGCGTTGGTGGCCTTACGGTATTCGAGAAACCCGGGATTGATGTGGCTGCGGAACGAGTCGACCGTTTCGCTGGTGATCCAATCGGCGTCGTCTTTGGTAATCGCCGGCTTGGCGATCAGTTCGAGAACTCGATTAGTGTAGTCGTAGACGTTTTCGTTGCGCTGACTTCGAATTTTTTTCTACCTCGTCGCTTTCGTGTTGGTTGGTGCGAGCACGTGCTCGAAACTGTCGGCCAGGATGGCGAGCGCGTCGTCGAGCTCGCCGTCTTCGATCACCAGCGGAACCAAGATACGAAGTACGTTTCCGTTCCCCGCCTTGAGCAGCAGCAGGCCGCGGTCGCGGGCCTCTTCCAAAATCCGTTGCGTCTGCGCGCCGGCGTCCTCGCCGCCGAGCTCGATCGCGAGCATCGCTCCCAGCCCGCGTACTTCCGCGACCTGCGAGAAGCGCGCCTGTAAGTTCACCAGCGCTGCACGTAGGCGATCGCCGATTTCACGCGACCGGGCAAAGAACGCCTCGTCCATAATGTCGAGCGTGGCCAGAGCGGCAGCACAGGCAACCGGATTTCCGGCGAAGGTACCGCCTAAGCCGCCCGCGGCCGGCGCGTCCATGATCTCGGCTTTGCCGATCACGGCCGCGAGCGGGAGGCCGCCGGCCAGCGACTTCGCCACGGTGACGAGGTCGGGTTCGATGCCGTAATGTTCGCATGCGAAGTACGTGCCGGTGCGCCCGAAGCCGGTTTGTATCTCGTCGGCAACGAGCAAGATTCCGTGCGCCCGCGTGATGCGCCTCAGTTCGCGCAAAAAATCCTCCGGAACCGGAATGAATCCGCCCTCTCCCAGGACGGGCTCGATGACGATTGCCGCGATGCGATCCGGAGCGACGGTGGATTCGAAAATGTCTTCCAGCGCGCGAAGCGAGCGCGCGGTCGTCCAGCCTTCCATCTCGTGTGGAAACGGCGCGTGGTAAACCTCGCTGCAGAAGGGCCCGAAGTGCTGTTTGTACGGAGCGTTCTTCCCCGTCATCGAGAGCGTGAGAAGCGTCCGCCCGTGATAGCCGTGCGCGAACGTAAGGATTGCGGGACGGCCGGTATATTCGCGCGCGATCTTTACCGCGTTCTCGACCGCTTCCGCGCCGGTCGAAACCAGCAGCGTCTTTTTCGCGGAGTCGCCGGGCGCGAGCTCGTTCAGCCGCTCGGCAAGCTCGACGTACGGCTCGTACATCGTCACCTGGAAACAAGCGTGCGTGTAACGACGCGCTTGCTCGTCGATCGCGTCGAGGATTTGCGGATGGGCGTGACCGGCATTGAGTACGCCGATGCCCCCGACGAAATCGTAGTACCGGCGTCCCGCCGTATCCCAGAGCGACGCGCCGCTGGCGCGCTCGACGAAGATCGGGTGCGCGTTTGAGACGCCCCGGGGGACGGCTGCTTCGCGCCGCCGTACGAGGGACTCGGCGGAGGTAACTGAGGATGCGGTCACGGGAGGCTTTCTTTTAAAAACGGGGCGGCACGGCCCCCCGTTCACCCCCGAGCCGCCACTCGGCGGCTCAACGGGGCTGTGCCCCGTAGACCCCCCGTTTGGGGGTTGGAAGGGTGGGCCGGAGTGGGCTCGTATCCCGAGCATAACCCTGCCATGGGGGGTCTGACCATGTTATTTGGGGACAAGTGAACCCGGAATATTTGTGCTCTGCGACCATAGAAATGCCCTTTGTGGGGGGCGTACACTCGGTCAAAGAGTTGCTGAACGACCTGGAGGTCTGCGTGACGATTCGACGCTCTCTCGCCTGGGCGCTCGGCGCCCTGCTTTTGGCCGCCTGCCCGCTCTACGCGACGGCCAGTACGACCGGTACCATGCGCGGCCGGGTCGTCGAGGCGGGGACCGGCGTCCCGGTCGCCGGCGCCGTGGTGACTGCCACCTCACCGGCCCAGACCGCGGCGACCACGACCGACGCCTCCGGGAACTTCTCGTTCATTTCGCTCGCGCCGGACACGTACACGGTAAGCGCGGCTAAGAACGGCTACGATACGCAGTCGCAGCCCGGCATATCGATCTTTGCAGACCAATCGAACTCGGTTTCGTTCGCGCTGAACCGCGTCCTCAAGACGATCGCCACGACCAGCTCGCGGTCGACGGCGAACCTCGTGCACTCCGGCGTCACCAGCGACGTGTATTCAATCAATCCGGCCGGCCAGAAGGCCGCCGCCGCGCTAGGCGGGGCCGGCTCCATGAATCAAGCCTACGGCGCCATCGCCAGCGCGCCGGGCGTCAACATTCCGTCCGGTCAAGAAGGCTGGTATCAGGGCGTCTACATCCGCGGCGGCGACATCGATCAGGTCGCCTACGAATTCGACGGCTTGCCGACCACCCGCCAGTCCGACCTCGCGCCGATCGCGACGCTGACGAGTTTGGGCAACCAGGAGGTCCAGGTTTACACCGGCGGCACGCCGGCCAGCTCGAATTCGTCGGGGCTGGCGGGGTACATCAACCAGGTCATCAAGACCGGCACGCATCCCGGTTACGCGAGCGCCGACTTCGGCGTCGGAGCGCCCTCGTTCTATCATTCGGCGACGGCGGAAGTTTCCGGCGCTACGCCGGACCGGCTGTTCTCGTACTACGTTGGGATCTCCGGAACGAATCAGAGCTACCGCTACGGCGATCAATTCAACGGCGCGAGCAATCCACTCTATTTCTACCCGCTCATCATCCCCACCGGAAACTCGGAATACAACATCCTTGACGGATCGGGCGGCTCCGGTCCGAACTACGGTGCGGTTTTTTCGCCGGGACAAAGTTACGCGCAGGCGACGAACTTCGATCGCGAAAACGTCTTTAACATTCACTTCGGCATTCCGCACCGCAACAGTCCATTACGCGACGACATCCAGGCGCTGTACGTCACCGGCGGAATCGCGACGAAATTCTACAGTTCGCAAAACGAGATCGGCATCAATCCGACGACGGCGGGGACGCTCGGTTTCGGCTATCCGCTTCCGTTCCTGGACGGTGATTACTACAACGGACCTCTGATGCAGGCACCCGATCCGACGCAAATCGCCCCGGGACTCTTTCCCAGCAGTCCCTCGCAGCGCGACCCGTTCACCGGTTTCATCCAGCCGAACCAGCGCGACGCGTCGAGCAACGATTATTCGATTGCGAAGCTGCAATATCAGAAGAACATCAACGATCACTCGTACGTGCGGGCCGTCGGATATACGGAATGGTCGGATTGGTTCATCAACGGTCCGACGAGCGCCCAGCTCACGTTCGGCGCGCAGCTCGCCGACTACGAAGTTCTCGATCACACGTACGGTGCCGACCTGCTCTATTCCAACCAGCTCTCGCCCAAGCACCTCATCACCGCGCAAGGCACGTTCATGACGCAGAAGCTGCAGACGTACAATGCGACGTTCAGTTCGACGGACTCGGCTACGACGAGTTTGGGGGCGACGGGCCTGGGCACGATTCTTTCGAGCTACGTCGGCAACAACGGATTGTGCTACAACTGGAGCACGGGAGCGCAGTGGAGCTGCTTCGACGGCAACGGTTCCGGATCGGTGGCCGTTACGCCGACGTGTCCGGCCGCCGCCTACGGTACGGGGTGCTACATCGGCAGCCAGGGCGGCCTGCAACAGAACGGCAACATCAACCTCACGCCCGGATTCGCAGCGGCCGGAACCCCGGCGGCGAACGCCCAGGCCCATTGGGTGATGACCGAAAATGGCGCCAGCGCGCAGGTAGACAACGTCAGGCCGTTGTTCAGTTCGTATTCGCTGACCGACCTGTGGCAGCCCAACGACAAACTGGTGGTAAACCTCGGCGTGCGGTTCGACCACTTCGCCTATGCTACGGCCGACCTGCAAAGCGGCTATCCGGCGCGGGCCTTCTGGTTCAACGCCTACAACAACGAGTTTTGCGGTTCGCTGGGCCAGAATCCGCAATGGCGATGGAACGGCGCCGGCTTCGGGGCCTGCGCCGCGGGCCTGGCGCCGCTGTCGAATCCCGGCAACGGCTTGTACAACGTTCCGGCCGGCCTCTTCGTCAACAACGTCTTCCAGCCGCGCGTCTCCGCGACGTGGACCCTCAATCCCGATACGGTGCTGCGCGGATCGTACGGAAAGTACGCACGCGCAGAAGCCAGTTCGTACTATCAGTACAACACGTTCCAGCAGAATCTCGCGTCGTTCTTGGGGCAGTTCTACTCGTACGGCTATCGCTCGCCGGACCACGCGATTTACCCGGATACCTCGAACAATTTCGACCTTTCGCTCGAAAAGCGCATAAAAGGCACGGCCATCTCGTACAAGGTAACCCCGTTCTACCGTTCGACGAAGAACCAGATTCAGTATCTGGCGATCGACGCGCTGGGCGGAACGCTGGCCGGCCTGAACATCGGCGCGCAGCGCTCCTACGGCGTCGAGCTCTCGGTGCAGGAGGGCGACTTTTCGAAGAACGGGCTCTCCGGGCTGTTTTCCTACACGTACACCAACAGCAAGGTTCGTTACTCGCCCATCAACGGTCAGAGCGTCATCGACAGCTTCAACACGCAGATCGAACTGTACAACTCCTATACGTCCGGCTGCGCGGGCGTGACGCCGTCGTCGCGCAACTGGGCGGCGTGCGGTTCGGGGCAGTACGCGGGCAACGCCGCTCCAACGCTGCTGAACGGGCCGGCAGGCCCGGGGACGCTGAGCATCCCCAACCCGTACTACCGGAGTGCGCTGCAGCCGCTGATGGACACCGGCGCGTACTACTCGCCGTACGATGCCATCCCGACGGCTTTCAACGCGGCCAATGGGTACGAAGTTCCGAACGTTGCGACGCTTATCCTCAACTACAAGCACGATAAACTCGCAGTTACACCGACGATTCGCTGGGACGACGGCTCCAACTACGGTTCGCCGTTGGTATGGCCCGGATACGTTCCGCAGACGTGCACGGCTCAACCCAGCGCCACGCCCTCGACGCCGGGCGTCAGCTGTCCGGGAACGGCGACCGAAGGCGCACTTTTCTTGCCCGACCCGTACACGGGGCGTTTCGACTCGCTCGGCTCGTTGCGCGATCCGTCCGAACTGTCGCTCAACCTGCAGGCCAGCTACGACGTGACGCCGCGCATTTCGGTCACGGTTGCGGCGGTAAACCTGTACCACCAGTGCTTCCAACGCGGCTATGCGTGGGACAATTCGCAGACGTGCAGCTACTCGAACCTGCCGTCGAACATCCTGGCCCCGGCCGGCAATTTCCTCACGCACCCGCCGGTACAAGTTGCATATCCGTACGGAACGTTCTTCGACATCACGGAAGTCGGCGCATCGTCCGTGGTACAGCCGTTCAATCTATTCGTGAACGTCAACTTCAAGCTATGATCTCGATCTCTAAGGAGGATTCATGCCCCGTTCTCACGCGTTGCGAGCGCTCGCGCGTCTCGCGGCGATTCACGCCGTTGCCGATAGCGAGGGCGTGAGCGCCGGACGAGTTCGCGATGAGATGCACTCGCTTTCGCGCCGTGAGTTCGCGCAAGGCCTCTTAGCAGCTTCGGCCACCCTCCCGCTTCTGGCGGGCTGCAGCGTCGGCCAATCCCCCGCCGCCAACAACCGCGTCGCCGTCATCGGCGCCGGGATCGCCGGATTGACCGCGGCGCTTCGTTTGCAGGACGCGGGTATCGCGGCAACCGTGTACGAGTCGTCGTCGCGCATCGGTGGGCGCATGCACTCGGAATGGTCGTACTGGGACGACGGGCAGCACACCGAGTGGTGCGGTGCGATGATCGACACGCAGCATCTGACGATGCAGGCGCTCGCGAAGCGGTTCCATCTCCCGCTCGGCGATACGTACTCCGGACTGAAACCAACCGCTCGCGATACGGCATTTTTGGACGGACATTACTACCCAATGGCGGAGGCGGACCGCGACTTTGCCGCAATCTATCCCACGCTCAAGAGCCAACTCGCGCAGATGCCTGCGACGCCGACGTATTCGAACATGACGCCGGCGGGGCGCCGCCTCGACGACACAAATATGGGCGCCTGGATCGAGCGCTACGTCCCCGGCGGCCTTGGCTCGCGGCTCGGCAAACTCATCAAAGAGGCGTATCGAAACGAATATGGACGCGAGATCGAGGAACAGAGCTCCCTCAACCTCGTCTGCATGTTGGGCATCCAGCGGCATTTCGAACAGGACGGAAAGATGAGCGTCCTGGGCTACTCCGACCAGCGCTATTTCATCGCCTCCGGGAACCAGCGGCTTCCGCTGGCGATCGCCGCTACGCTGCCTACCGGAAGCATCCAGTTCAACCATCGGATGCTCGCGATCAAGAAGCTGCCCGGCGGCCTCTACGAATTGCAATTCGACAACAACGGCACGACCGTCAAAGAAACGTACGAGCGCGTCGTCATCGCGATCCCGTTCATCGTTCTGCGCGGCCTCGACTACTCGTCGGCCGGGTTTGACTCAACCAAAGTCCGCGCCATCGAACAACTCGGCTACGGATACCACACGAAACTCCACATGCAGTTCCAAGGACGGCCGTGGACGGGAGCGGGGCCGTGGCCCGGGCCGACCACGGGGCAGATTTGGACGACGCTCCCGTTCCAGAGTTCCGTCGACTTCTCGCTCGGTCAAGCTGGGCCGTCGGGCATCATCGAGCGTTTCACCGGGGCGAACGCGGCGATGGTGGATACGCCGCCGATGCCGTACGCAAGGATCGGCGACTCCGACGCGGTCAAGCGGCAAGTCAAGCATTTCTTCGAAATGCTCGACCAGATTTGGCCGGGCGCCTCAAAGCAGTTCAACGGAAAGGCGACGTTCGGCAACGCGCAAGCCGACCCGAATATCCTGGCGAGCTATTCGTGCTGGCTCACCGGCCAATATTCGACCATCGCCGGGACGGAAGGCTTACGCCAGGGCAACGTTCACTTCGCGGGCGAACATACGTCGGTGGAGCACCAAGGGTTCATGGAAGGCGGAGCCTCGTCGGGAGTGCGGGCCGCCGGCGAAATTCTCGCGGATTTGAGAGTCAAGCAACCATCATGATTCACGTCGCGCCCGACCAGTTGACCGCGTTGCCGATTGCCGGCGAAGCGTTCGCAGGAGCGCGTGCGCACGAGGTTCGCAATCCGTTTACAGGAGAGATCTTCGCACGCATCGCCGTCGGCGAGAAAGCGCAGATGGAAGCGGCGATCGCCGGCGGTGTGGAGGCCTTCGCGGCATTTTCGGCATGGCCGCGCTATCGGCGCAAGGCGTTGCTCGAATCGGTTTCGCGCCGGCTGATCGAACGCAAGGAAGAGATCGCGGGGACGATCACGGGCGAATCGGCCAAGCCGCTGCGCTTTAGCGAGATCGAAGTGGACCGCGCGTCCTCCACGTTTGCGTTCGCTGCCGAGGCGGTCGGACGTAGCGGAGACGTTTTGCCGCTCGACGTCAGCCCGTCCACCGTCGGGTACTCGGCCATCGTCGAGCGTCGCGCGATCGGCCTGGTCGGCGCGATCGCTCCGTTCAACTTTCCGCTGAACCTCGTCGCGCACAAACTCGCGCCGGCCTTCGCGGTCGGGAACACCGTCGTGCTCAAACCACCGCCGCAGGCGCCCGTCACTTCGCTGCTCCTTGCCGACGTGCTGTACGAATGCGGTTTGCCGCGCGAGGCGCTCTCGGTCATTCATTGCGACGTGGAGGTCGCGCAGTTGCTCGCTACCGACGACCGCATCGCCATGCTGTCGTTCACCGGATCCAGCGGAGTAGGCTGGCATCTCAAGTCGATCGCCGGCCGCAAACGCGTTGCGCTCGAGCTCGGAGGAAACGCGGCAGCCATCGTCTTGGGCGATGCGGATCTCGCGTGGACCGCGCAGCGCTGCGCGCTCGGCGCGTTCGCGCAGGCCGGTCAAGTCTGCATCAAGGTGCAGCGCATCTACGTTGACGACGGCGTCTGGGACGCGTTCGTACCGGAATTCGTCAAGGCGGCGAACGCGTTGCCGGCCGGCGACCCGCGCGACAAGGCGACCGTCCTCGGCCCCCTCATCGACGATGCCAACGCGGCGCGCGTGGAAGCGTGGATCGAAGAGGCGAAGCGCGCGGGAGCGAAGGTTCTCGCGGGCGGTACGCGGAGCGGACGCATGGTGGAAGCGACGGTATTGACGGATACGACGCAAGCGATGAAGGTCGAATCCGAGGAAGTCTTTGGACCGGTCGTAACGCTGACGCGCGTAAACGGACTCGACGACGCGATCGAACGGACGAACCGGTCGCGCTTCGGTCTGCAGGCCGGCGTGTTTACGCACGATTTGCGCGCGGTATCGCGAGCCTTCGAACGACTGGACGTGGGCGCCGTGATCGCCAACGACTATCCGACCCTGCGCGTCGACAACTATCCGTACGGCGGCGTCAAGGAGAGCGGCTTCGGACGCGAAGGCGTCACGTACGCGATGGACGAGATGAGCGAATTGCACACGCTCGTCGTCAAGTGGACCTAGGGATGGCCGGGGCATGCACGTCGTCGGCACCGCCGGACACGTCGATCACGGCAAGTCCGCACTAGTCGAGGCCTTAACCGGCACCAACCCCGACCGTTGGGTCGAAGAGCGCGAGCGCGGCATGACTCTCGATCTCGGCTTCGCGCACCTAATTTTCGACGGTGGCCTGGAAGCCGGTATCGTGGACGTACCCGGACACGAGCGCTTTCTCCGCAACATGATTGCAGGCGCGCCCGGCATGGAACTGCTCTTGCTCGTCGTCGCTGCCAACGAAGGGGTGATGCCGCAGACGCGCGAGCACTTGGCGATCCTGCGCTACCTCAACGTCGCGCAAACCATCGTCGTGGCCAGCAAGATCGATCTCGTCGCGCCGTTGGAACGAGAAACCGCATTAGCGGCAATAGCCGCCGGCGTTGCCGATACGATCGCCTGGGATGCGCCGGTCGTTCCGGCGTCCGCGCTGACGCGGGAAGGCTTGCCGGCTCTGCGCGAGCTCATCGCGCGAACGCTCGACGCGTTACCCGCGCGTTCCGACGATGCGCCCGCGTACTTGCCGGTGGACCGCGTTTTCACCATCCCGGGCGCCGGCACGGTGGTGACCGGCACCCTCATGCAAGGCACGATCGCAGCCGGTGAAACGCTCTCGCTACGGCCGGGCGATCGTGCGGTACGCGTGCGCGGCCTACACGTGTTTGGTGCCCCTCGCGAGCGCGCGTCCGGTGGGACGCGCGTCGCGTTGAATCTAGCCGGCGTGGGACGAGACGACGCCGCGCGCGGAAGCGTCGTGGCCGATTCGCAACTCGCGGCCGCAACGCGTTTGGACGTTCGCTTTCTCCCGTACGAACCTGAAGTGACGCGGCTGCGCCGGCGTACTTCGGTGCGCGCGCACCTGGGCGCCGCCGAGATTCAAGGCACGCTCGTCTTGCCGCGCGAGCGCCCGGACGAAGGTCCATGGAACGCACACCTGCTCCTGCGCCATCCGGCGGTCGCGTTTCCCGGCCTACGTTTCGTACTGCGAAATCTCTCACCCAACGTGCTGCTCGGAGGCGGCGACGTGCTCGCGTCGGATTCCACATCGAGCCCGGTGGTGGACCGGGAACTGCGGGGCGCGAGCACGCGCGCGGTCGCCGGCGTCTTGCGTGCCCGAAGCGGCGAAGCGCTCGAACCGGCGATTGTCGCCAACGCAGCCAATCTTCGCGAAGATCGTGCGGTGGCAATTCTCGAAGCGCTGGTCGAGCGCGGCGACGCCATCGCCGTGCAGCGGCCGGTTGCCTATGTGGATGCTTCGGCGGCAAGCGCTTTGCTGGCACGCGCGCTCGATCTGCTCGAAGCGTCGGAACGGGACGAACCGTGGTCGCTCGGCACGACGTCGCTTGCCCTCGCGCGGGCTCTCGGCGTCTCCGAGCCGCTGCTCATTCGAATTCTCGGCGCGTTTGCTGCGGGAGGGCGCATTTCGCACCGTTCGGGGTATTATGCGACGCCCGGTCATCGCCCACGGCTGACGTCCGAGCAGCATCGTCTCTTCGATCAGGTCGCGGCGAACGACGCGAGCCCGTTCTTGCCCGTTGCGTTCGCACGCGTTGCGTCTGCGGTCGCAACGTCCGGCGTTCCCGGCGCGAAAAAAGCGTTCGAAACCCTGCTCGCTCGCGGAGCGCTCGTGAAAGTCGGCGACGATCTCTATCGCGAGATCCAAATTGCCGAAATCCGTGCCAAGGTCGAGAGCTTCGTGCACGAGCGTGGCGGCATGACGCCCGCGCAATTTCGCGATCTCATCGGCACGTCGCGCAAGTTTGCCGTTCCGCTGCTCGAGTGGCTCGACGGCCGCGGGGTCACCGTTCGCGACGGCGATCGCCGCGTGCTTCGGCGCTGACGCGCCCGCACGCATCGAGCCTTAGCGCATCAGGGTCAGCACGCCGATGACGACCTCGACGGCGATCAGTGCGATCACGATCAGTTCGAGAAACCCGTCGCGACGGTTGCGTGCCTCGTCGCTAAAGAAGCGGTAGACGTCGCCGACGCTTGCCAGTTTCGTATCGATCTGGTCTTGCCAATCCGACAATCCGAGGCGCTTGGCCGCGGCGCGGTAGATGCGCGCGTAGTACGCGTCGCCGACAACTTTGAGCGCGTTGCTCGCGCGATCGGTCAGTTCCAGCACGTCCACGATGAGCAGTCGCAGCGAAGCGGCTTGGCTGGCTTCGGCGCGGCCCCGCAACGATTTGCGCATGCCGCCCGGAAGCGCTTTGTAGATAACGTCCAGTTCGCGATCGAGGAGCGCGTCGTAGGTGCGCAGTTCCAGCAACTGCGAATTCGCGAACTCCAGGATGTCGGCGATGGCGTCGGCGCTGTCGCGCCGGTCGTAGACGAACGCGGTGTCCCACTGCACGAGCGTAAGGTCGTCCACGAGATAGGAGAAGCGAAGGCGAAAGGCTTCGTCGGTTTCGCTGCGCGAAAGCGGCGCCCGTTCGTTGAGCAGCAGGGCGGCGACGTCTTGCGCGTGTTCGTCGTACAAAGCCAGACCGCTGACGGCCTGCGCGAATTGTTCCACCTCGAGCACGAAGTAATCTTCGATTAGCGCTTCGTGGGGATCGTCGAGCGCGCTTCCCAGCTCCCGGCAGACGCGTTCGACGGTGGCCTGCGCGTACGCCGGAAAGCGTTCGTCGGTCCGTACGCGATCGGCAATTTGGACGAACGAATCCCAGGGCCCGGCGGCATCGATGGACAGCCGGAGCGAGATGACGCCGTAGTCGAAAAACTTGATGCGGACCTTGCACGTCGAGCCGTCAATCTGGGCGTCCGGCAGCTGCGCGAGCAAGGGCGGAACCGGAAACTGCAGGTATGCCGGCGAGGCGTGAGGCCGGAGGGCCAAGTCGGCCGGAGCGAGCCCCTCGCCTTGGACGGTCCGGAGCCGGGCGAGATCGATCGTATCCGCGACATCGAACATGTAATAGGCGCGGACCGCTCCGGAAACGATGTCGAGCATACGTCCGCCCCCCTTTCGCCGGAGCCTGGCTCCAGGCTTGTCGGGGCCGTCCCCAAGAAAACCCTCAAGTTTTCGGGAGGCGTGCCCTCTTTGGCTCAAGTCCGGTAGAGGGCTTGCCGATGAAAGCAATATAGCGATAGATTCAGGTTAGAAGGGGCAGCCGTTTATGACGTCCGGCGTTTCCATTTTGCAAAGAGGTTCTGATGTTGTGGCGGCGGCGCGCCGGCTGGCCTGCGATGAAGAGGGTGCCACCTTGGTGGAGTACGCGCTGATCGTCGCCTTGATCGCCGTCGTTGCCATCGCCGCCGTAACCCTGTTGGGCAAGAATGCCAGCAGCAGCCTCCATAAGGCCGCCATCAGCGTGTAGCCCGCGGGCCGGGGGCCGGGGCTGCGTTTGAGGCCCCTTGTGACGTATATTTGTAGGGATGAACGTCGATAAGATGACCGAACGCGTGGCGGACGCCCTGGACTCCGCCTATAGTTCGGCCCTGAGCGAGCACAATACCCAAACGACTCCCGAGCACATGCTCGTCGCGTTGCTTCAACAAGATCGGGGCATCGCACCGGACATTCTCCGGCACGTCGATGTGGACGTTCCGGCCTTCGAGCGCGCCGCCGAGGATGCCGTCGCTCGGCTGCCGCGGCTTTCCGGCGCGAACGCCGACTCGGCGCAGGTCACGCTATCGCCCGAGCTCTCCCGCATCCTTACCGCGGCCGAAAACGAAGCCAACGCTCTGCAAGACGAGTACGTTTCGGTCGAACACGTTCTGCTGGCGATGTCGCAGGCCGGCGGAGAGATCGGGAAGCTCTTCCGCGAGGCGGGCATCACGCGCGACAAGATGCTGCAAGCGCTTCGCCAGGTCCGCGGCAATCAGCGCGTGACTAGTCGCGATCCCGAGGGCACCTACAAGTCCCTCGAACGCTACGGCCGCGACCTCACGGCCGAGGCCGAAAACGGGAAGCTCGACCCGGTTATCGGACGCGACGACGAGATCCGCCGCATCGTTCAAGTGCTCTCGCGCCGCACCAAGAACAACCCCGTCCTCATAGGGGATCCCGGCGTCGGCAAGACGGCCATCGTCGAAGGGCTCGCGCAACGCATCGTGCGCGGCGACGTGCCCGAAGGTCTCAAGAACAAGCGCATCGTTTCGCTCGACATGGGCGCTCTCATCGCCGGAGCCAAATACCGCGGCGAATTCGAAGAACGTCTCAAAGCCGTGCTCAAGGACGTCGCCAAGTCTGAGGGTTCGATCGTCCTTTTCGTGGACGAGCTGCACACGGTCGTCGGGGCCGGTAAGACCGACGGCGCGATGGACGCGGGGAACCTGCTCAAGCCGATGCTGGCGCGGGGCGAACTGCACATGATCGGCGCGACCACCATCGACGAATACCGCAAGTACATCGAAAAAGATGCCGCGCTCGAACGGCGTTTCCAGCCGATTATGGTGGACCAGCCCAGCGTAGAAGACACGATTTCGATTCTGCGGGGACTGAAGGAAAAATACGAAGCGCATCACGGCGTTCGCATCAAGGATGCCGCCCTGGTGGCGGCAGCGACCTTGAGCAATCGTTACATCACCGACCGCTTCTTGCCCGACAAGGCGATCGACCTGGTAGACGAAGCCGCCGCGCGCCTCCGCACCGAGATCGACTCGATGCCGCAGGAACTCGATGAGGTTTCGCGCCGCGTTATGCAGCTCGAGATCGAGCGGCAAGCGCTCAAACGGGAGAGCGACCGCGCCAGCCGCGAGCGGCTCGAAACGCTCGAGAAAGAGCTCGCCGAGTTACACGACGAGCAGACGAAACTTCGCGTGCGCTGGGAAGCAGAAAAATCGGCGGTCGGTAAGCTGCGGTCGGTTCGCGAGGAGATCGAGCAAACGAAAGTACAGATCGAACAGGCCGAGCGGCAGTACGATCTCAACCGCGTTGCGGAGCTTCGCTTCGGAAAACTCGCCGAGCTCGAGAAGAACCTCGCCGCGGAAGAAAGCAAACTCAAGGATCGCGAAGGCGGCCGGCTCTCCAAGGAAGAGGTCGACGAGGAAGACATCGCGTTCGTGATCGCGCGCTGGACCGGCGTTCCCGTTGCGAAACTGCTCGAAGGGGACAAGGAGAAGCTCTTGCACCTCGCCGACGATCTGCACGAGCGGGTCATCGGCCAGGACGAAGCGGTGGATTCGGTTGCCGAGGCGGTCTTACGATCTCGCTCGGGTCTGTCGGATCCCAACCGCCCGGTCGGGTCGTTTATTTTCCTTGGGCCGACCGGCGTCGGCAAGACCGAGCTCGCGCGCGCGCTCGCCGAGTATCTCTTCGACGACGAACGCGCGCTGATTCGGATCGACATGTCGGAGTACCAGGAGAAGCACACGGTCGCGCGCCTCATCGGCGCTCCGCCGGGGTACGTCGGGTACGACGAGGGCGGTCAACTCACCGAAGCCGTCCGCCGGCGCCCGTACTCGGTCATTCTCTTCGACGAGATCGAGAAGGCGCACCCGGACGTCTTCAACATCTTCCTGCAGATACTCGACGACGGGCGCCTGACCGACGGTCAAGGCCACACCGTGGACTTCCGAAACACGATCGTCATCATGACCTCGAACATCGGCAGCCATCGCATCCTGGACTATCAGGGCCAGCGCGGCGGACCCGAAGAGGCGACCATGCGCGCGACCGTGCTGGAAGAGCTGCGCCAACATTTCCGGCCAGAATTCCTCAATCGCGTCGACGAGATTATCGTCTTCCACGCGCTCAACGAGGAAGAACTGGGCGAGATCGTCGAGATCCAACTGCGCCGCTTGCGCGAGCGCTTGGCCGGCCGCCGGATCACGCTGATCCTATCGGACGCCGCCAAACGTCATTTAGTCAAAGCGGGATACGATCCGCACTACGGAGCGCGTCCGCTCAAGCGCACGATACAAAAGGAGCTCGAAACGCCGCTCGGGCGCAAAATCCTCGCCGGCGACATCGCCGACGGCGAAACCGTCGACGTCGGTTACGACGAGACGCTCGGCGAGCTCACGTTCGCCACCGAACCCGCCGCAGTCCCCGCTTAACCCTCGCCCGCACATCCTTCGACAGGCTCATCCTTCGACAGCTCATCCTTCGACAAGCTCAGGATGACACAGGCAACCCCCTTGTCATCCTGAGCCTGTCGAAGGACGAGCCCGTCGAAGGACGCTTGTCAAAGCGATGACAGAGGCTTCCTCCCCCTTGTCATCCTGAGCCTGTCGAAGGATGAGCCTGTCGAAGGACGGCCTGTCGAAGGACGCTTGTCAAAGCGATGCCGAGAGCGTTGCTATCCCCCTTGTCATCCTGAGCTTGTCGAAGGACGAGCTTGTCGAAGGACGAGCCTGTCGAAAGATGAGCCTGTCGAAGGATGAGCCTGGTGAAGGATGGGCGGTGAATCTAGACTTTGGCGCGTTTGCGCTGGCGGAGGCGGTCGGTTTCGTCGAGGAGGCGTTTGCGGATGCGAATCGACTTCGGCGTCACTTCGACTAGTTCGTCGTCTTCGATGAACTCGATCGCCCGCTCCAGCGACATCTCTTCGGGCGGCGGCAGCTTAACGTTTTCGTCGGAGCCCGAAGCGCGCATGTTCGTAGAGCTTCTTTTCGCGCACGACGTTGATGGCGATATCTTTGTCGTCGTTGGCGCGGCCGACGACCATACCCTCGTAGATATCCACGCCGGGCGCGACGAAAAAGCGCCCGCGCTGCTCGACGCCGGCCAGAGCGTACGCGGTCGCACGGCCAGTGTCGCTCGCGACTAGGGCGCCGACGGCGCGCCCGGGCAGCTCGCCCTGCCACTCCTGATGGTCGTAATAGGTGTGCGACATGATCGCAGTGCCGCGCGTGAGCGTAAGCAACTCGCCGCGCAGGCCGAAGATGGCTCGCGTCGGCATGGTGTATTCGAGACGGCGCGAGTCGCCGACGTTGATCATGTTCGACATGATCGCCTTGCGGCTGCCCAGTGCCTCGATGACCGAGCCGGAGTATTCTTCGGGGACGTCCACGACGACGTACTCGACCGGTTCCCACTTCTTGCCGTCCCGTTCGATCACGATGACCTGCGGCTTGGATACCGCCAGTTCGTAGCCTTCGCGACGCATCGTTTCGATCAAAATGGACAGATGGAGCTCGCCGCGCCCGCGCACCTCGTACGTATCGGCAGATTCGGTGTCGCTGACGCGCAGTGCGACGTTCGACTCGAGCTCGCGCATGAGCCGCTCGCGAATCTGACGCGAGGTCAGAAACTTGCCTTCTTTGCCGGCGAACGGCGAATTGTTCACGCTGAACGACATCGAGACGGTCGGCTCGTCCACCGCGATGGCGTGGATGCCTTCGGGAGCGTTCGCATCCGCGATGGTGTCGCCGATGTTGAGGTCGTCGATACCCGACACGCATACGATGTCGCCGGCTCGGCCTTCCTCGACTTCGATCCGCTCGAGGCCGGCGAACGTCAGGAGCGTCGTAAGGCGCAAACCGGTTTGTACCGTCCCGTCGCGAGAGACTTTTGCGATCGGCGCGTTGACGCGGGAACTGCCGCGGAAGATCCGTCCGATGCCGATCCGGCCGACGTACTTATTATGGTCGATGGCCGAGATGAGCAGTTGGAACGGTCCCTCTTCGCACGGCGCCTCGGGAACGTGCGAAACGATCGTCTCGAACAACGGTTCGAGGTCGGCACTCTCGTCCTCGAGCGAGCGCTTCGCGATCCCGAGTTTGCCGTTGGTGAAGAGAACCGGAAAGTCGGCCTGTTCGTCGTTCGCTCCGAGTTCGATGAACAGGTCGAACGCCTCGTTGACGACCTCTTGAGCGCGAGCGTCCTTACGATCGATCTTGTTCACGACGACGATCGCTTTGAGATCCAACTCGAGCGCCTTGCGTAGCACGAAACGCGTCTGCGGCATCACGCCCTCGGCAGCGTCCACCAGCAGCAACACCCCTTGCACCATCTGTAGAACGCGTTCGACCTCGCCGCCGAAGTCCGAATGGCCCGGCGTATCCACGATGTTGAACTTTACGTCGCCGTGACGTATGGACGTGTTCTTGGCAAGGATCGTAATGCCGCGTTCGCGTTCGAGTGGATTGGAATCCATCACGCGCGTGGCGACGTGTTGTCCCTCGCGAAAGACGCCGCTCTGCTTGAGCATGGCGTCGACGAGGGTTGTCTTGCCGTGATCGACGTGAGCGATAATGGCGACGTTCCTGAGATCTGGGCGGGTCTTCACGGTGCGCTTCTTTTGACCGCACCGGTGCGCTCAACCTTTACTTTCAGGCTTTTCGGGAGCGCGCGGCAGCGTAAACCAGAACGTCGTGGTTTTGTCGGTTTCGCTTTCGAACCCGATGGTGCCGTTCATCAAGCCGATCAGCTCCCGACAAATGTAGAGGCCTAGGCCGGTCGAGCCGTCGCGCTGCGACAAAGCTCCGAACCGCGTGAACAGGCGCTTGCGATGGGCCGCAGAGATGCCGGGGCCCTGGTTCGTGACGGCGATTTTGACGCGCTCCTCGTTGGAATCCACGCTCACTTGGATCGGCGTATCGGAGAACGCGTAACGCACGGCGTTGAGGATGAGGTTGGCCAGTACTTGAACGACGCGGCCTTCATCGGCGAGAATATACGGCGACGGCTCGACGTACGTCTTTTCGATCGTGCACCCGAGGTGCTCGCTGCGAACGCGTGCGATGCACTCCTCGACGACCGACACCACGTCGACCGGCTCGATGCGCAGCGCGAGCGTACCCATCTCCATGCGCGTGAGGAGCAAGAAATCTTCGAAGATGGAGGTGAGCCGCGAGGTCGAGCTCATAAGGACTTCGAGTAGTTCGCGCCGCCGCGTCTCGCCTAACGTTTCGAAGTGCTCTTCGAGCAGCGTGCTCGCGCCGCGGATACTCGAAAGTGGAGAACGCACTTCGTGCGAGACGATGCTGAAGAAGTTGTTCTGCGCGCGCTGGTTGGCTTCGGCCGCTTCGCGCTGCTCGGTCTCGACCCGATGAGAACGCGAGTTTGACAGTGCTAGTCCGACTAAGTTCACGAACAACTGCATCTTGCGTAGCACGTCGAGCGATGGAACCTTGCCGTCCACCGGCCCGTCGACGGAAAGATAGCCCATCATCTTGCCCTCGCGGTCGGGCAGCACCAGCGTGAGCGCGTCGCGCTCGTGCCACGCATCGGGCGCGGAACGCGGCGCGTCCATCGGCAAATCGCCGGTGTAGATGGAACGGCCCCAATGGATCTCGTGCTCGACCGGAAAGTAAAAGCAGTGCGGCAGCACTTCAAAGTGCGGCAGTAGGATCGTCATGATGTCGTCGCGCGAGACGTGCTCCCCGAGCCGTTCGCGCACGACTTCCTCCGGCCAGCCGCGCGCCACTCGCCGGTACATTTCGCGTCCGGGGGCGTCGGCCGCGACGATGGTGACGTACCGGAATCCGAAGATCGTCGAGATCGCCTCGGCGATGGCATCGAGAGCCGGATAGAGCTCTTGCGCCTGCAGAATCTCCTGCGTGACGGCAAGAAGCCGCTCCAACATCTCTCCAGTAGAAGTGAGGACGCTTTCGGGCATACGCCGGAGGTATTCGACCTCCGGCCTGCATTGTCGTGCTAGGCGGGGGCGGTTGCGAGCTCGGCCCGATGGTGGGGTGCTCGCAGGTCCTGAGCTGGGCCGATTGGCACGATGCCGGTCGGGTTGATGTCGTCGTGCGTGACGTAATAGTGGCGCTTGATGTGGTCGAAATCGACCGTGCCGGCGATGCCGTCGATCTGATAGAGATCGCGCAGGTAGCCCGACAGGTTCGGGTAGTCGGCGATGCGCCGCAGGTTGCACTTGAAATGGCCGACGTAGACCGGATCGAAGCGTACCAGCGTCACGAACAGCCGCCAGTCCGTCTCGAGCGGCGCCGCTCCGAATAGGTATCGCTGCGTAGCCAGGCGCTTGTCCAGGCGGTCGAGATTTTCAAAGACCCGGAAGGCCGCCTTTTCGTACGCTTCCTGCGTGGTCGCAAATCCCGCCTGATAGACGCCGTCGTTAACCGTGTCGTAAATGCGCGCGTTGAGTTCTTCGATGCCGGCGCGATGCTCGGCCGGATACAGATCCAGGTCTGGTGTGCTCGCGAACGCGTCGAACTGGGTTTCGAACATACGCATGATGTCGTCGTCGGAGTTGCTGACGATTCGGCGCGTTTTTTTGTCCCAAAGTACCGGTACGGTGACCCGGCCGCGGTAGCCGTGGTCGCTGGCGAAGTACGCCTCGCTCAGGAACGCAAAGCCGTTGACGTCGTCCGGTGTCGCACCGGGAACGTCCCGGAACGCCCACCCGCGCTCGTCGCGAATCGGATCCACGATGCTCATGCCGATCGCCAATTCCAGTCCTTTGAGCTTGCGAACGATGATCGTCCGGTGCGCCCAAGGGCACGCCAGCGAAACGTAGAGATGATAGCGGCCGGCCTCCGCCGGGTAGCCGGAACTTCCGTCGGCCGTGACCCAGTCCCGGAACGCATCCTGCTGCCGCGCGAAACTGCCGTCGTCGCGTTGTTCGTCGGGGAATTGCGCTTCTGCCATGCCGCTCAATACACGGCCTTTCGGAGGCGAGTTTCGCGCGGGCGGCGCCGGAGCACGTGCGCGGCTAGTACTTAACCGTGGCTCCGCTTGGCTCGGATGTGAGCGGCTTGCCAAGCGCCGGAAGCGGCCCAGACGAGCGAACGCGTCCCGACAGCATGTCGTTCCATGCCAGCGTCAACGACGGGACGAGCGATGGGAGGTAGTGCGTTCCGCCGCGCTGTTCGTAAAAGCTCACCGGCAGGCCGGCGGATGCGAGGAAGGCGGCGGTTTCCTCGCCGTAGGCGGTCGGAATATTGTCGTCGTTGGATCCGGTCACGACATAGATGGGCGTGCTGCGGAGCCGGTACGTCACGTCGGCGGTTTCGCTGTTGAGAATGGCGCCGGAAATGGACATGACACCGGACCACGTTTCCGCGTGCATCGGCGCGATCTTATAGATGGAGAAGCCACCCATCGAATAACCCACGAGAAAGACGCGCTGACGCGGAAATCCGAACGCACTGCGCACGTCGCCGGCGAGCTGATAGACGTCGTCGGACCCCGGCGAAGCGAAGTCGTAAATTCCCCGGCCCCACGGCGCGGCAACGATCGCGCCGGTCGCTTCGGCCAGTTGCTGGAAGTACGGCGTGCTCAAGAGCTCGACTTCGGTCTGCGGACGTCCGTGCAACAAGACGATAAGGGGTGAACGAGCGTTCACGGTGGCGGGAACGTAAATCGCGTACGGTTGCAACGTACCGTCCAGCGTGGAGCGCATTAGACGTTCGTCGAGCCCATGGGCGGTGGCGGGCGTCTCGACGTTGCCTGCGACGATGTCGGAGGCGAGCTTTGTATCGAGCCGTACGATCTGAGCGATGCGCGCGTTCCATTGCGCGGCGTCGTATCCGGTGGGAGGCTGGTCGGCGGCGCGGACCGTGTCCATGTCGTCGAGGAGGCGAACGCCCAGTCCAAAGGCGACGTCGTGTCCGGCCCGTTGCTGCACGAGCGGCAGATTGGCCATCAGGCGATTGCGCGCGGCGGTTAGCTCCGTCGAGCTCGGCGCTGCCGCTCGGCGCCGCCGGCGCGGCGGTCGCCGCCGCGGACGCTTGAGCTTGTGCGCACGACGCAGCGGGCACGCCGGCGCACAGTGCCGATGCCGCGCAGGCCGCGATGGCCATCAGGGACCGGGTAAGCATCTTCCTATCTTAAGCGTTCCGGCTGAGAATCCGTGACCCGCGGCGCGGGACGCCCCCAGCGCTGCCGCCAAACCAGTCCGGTCCGTGGGAGAGTACGGATCTGGTGGTCCGCACGGTCTTCAAAACCGCTGAGGCCGGCGCAATCCGGCTGGTAGGTTCGATTCCTACACTTTCCCGCCACGATCGCGAAAGCGCCGATTTTACGGCCAGTCTATTTAGTCAGGCTGCGCACAATACACAAACTCTACACATTCGGTTCTAAACCCGGCTTTCACGCCTAATCGCGGGCAGGACCGTGCCGAGGTACACGCTGAGACGTTCCGACTGCTCGCGCTTAGCACCCTCGAAAAGATGAACATACAGGTTCGCGGTGATGCCGATATTGGAATGGCCAAGACCCGCGCAAATGTCTTTCAACGAACTGCCCGACGCATGGCGCAGCGAGGCGTTCGCATGTCGCAAATCATGAAACCTCATCGCCGGAAGCCTGTGACGGCGCACTAGCCGCGAAAACTTTCGGCTCATTTCGTTTGGGTTCCACGGCAGACCATCCGGTCGTTCAAAAATGAACCCATCTGGCCCCGGGTTCCCCAGACCCAGACTCAGGCGTTGCTCCAGCTGCGAAAGCCGCTGGCGCTTTAGAATCTCAACCATATGGTCGTCGACGACTTCGGTTCGGAGGGAGCTCCGCGTCTTCAGATTGCCGATGACAACGTGACCATCAACGACTTTCGCAGCGCGCTTGACCATTATGTGTCCGGTCACCGGATCGAAGTCAGCCCACTTAAGGCCGCATATTTCTGCGCGCAACATGCGGTCGGCATCATCCTCATCGAGAAACACGAATGTAAAGATATTCGGACCTACCATTTGCATGGATAGAAACGCCCGTCTCTGCTGCACCTCCAGCGAGGACGGATCAACCAACCGGAAGGCGATATTCCCCTTACCGGCTACGGCTGCAAAGCGTTTTCCAGGTATCGCTTCACCTTTTAGCTCATAAACGGCAGTTTCGTCTGCGTTCGGATTTTGCGTTACCGCGCTAGTGAACGTCGTGTTGACATATATCGAACATCCCTTGGCCGCATAATCTGCCGAGGTCGACATAAATGTGTCTGGCCCGATTGAGGTCGTATTTCGTGGAAGATGGTCGGCTATCCACACGCTGGTATCGCTCGCAGAAACCCCTTGTGCGCTCGATCTTCCCTGCATCGCGAGGGCGAGTATCAATGCCAAAGCTAGCCGTCGATTCGTCATGAAGCGTTCTCCCGATCTGCACCCGCACTCGACGAGCACTCCGTGTAGTCGCCTGGGATACTACCGCAAACGACGCATCCGCTTCTTGGGCCGTGAGTGCGCGTCCGCAGGTCACGCAAGGCCGACGATCCACATTGTCGTGACGCTTGGAGTTCACGCCTCGCCCCCCCTCGTCGGCCGCGAGCTCACCCTGAGCGCGCCTGAGCATCGTGATGACCCTGGCCATCTTGTCGGCCTGCGCCGGGTGCATGTCCGGCCGCACGGCGTTTAGATGTTTGCTCGCTCCAATCCAAGAACGCGGCCAACTGCTCCGCGGTGATTCCGGTCTTCATGGATCGGTACTCTGCCGCTTCCGACGCTGAAACCCTCTGGGCAAAAGGGCGGTGACGGTCACACGATGTAGGCGCTCCGCGGAGGTAACTGAGATGAATCCAACGGCGGTAGCACGATTCTGGGCGAAGGTGCCCGCAGATCGCAATCCGGGAGTTTTCGTAGCAGCGGCCTTCTGAATTCTCAGCGATTGAACACCAACGTATAGAGTCGCCGCCACTAAAATCAGTACGAGCACGTTGACGAGCGTATTGAAGATGCCCACTATTGGCCTCAGCGCCCAATCCCAACAAGAAGAAGCGAGACCCCTGGAAACCCCCGTCCTTTGAGGATCAAGTTAAACAGTAGCATTTAGGAAGGCGGCAGCAGGTTTATCTGGCGATCGAGTATCTCGTCGTAGGTCGTGATCTGGACGTCAGGGTCGCTGGCCTGTGCTCGGTCAAGATCCTCGATATTCTCTGAGTGAGGCGCTCGTCCAATAATGATGCCTAACTTAGGGTGCTTAACGGGTCGGTCCAACCGCGATGCAACCTCCTTTTGGTGAGCGGGGTCTCGAAAATAATCTCGATAGTCGCGCAGTTGAGTGATGGCGTCGTGTACGGCGGCCGAAAAGCGCATCCGCCGACCCCTCCCGACCAGCACTCTCTCGTCAGGGCGCTTTATATCGAGCACTTCGTAGTCGGAATCGCGCGTGATCGATGTTCGTATACGGGGTTTGAGAATAAAATCAGGAACGTCAGCCGAGCGAAGGTCGTCCTCCTCGAACGGTAAGTATGCATGAGGAACGAGATCCTTCATGCCGAGTGTTAGAAAATGTTCGTTCCGCTCGAAGAACTCTTGGAGGTTCGATTCATCCACGCCAGGTCGGTTTATTAGGTCCATGAACTCGTCAATCTGATTTGCGATAGCACCGGGATCACGTCGGAGAACAAATCGTCTACCAAGTCTTTGGTCCTTGCTCCCCGAATAGTAGTCAGAATCAGCATGTTTTCGCAAACTGACGGTTAGGCCGTCTACGGTAATAACGCCATTATTTTCCGAAACGTGCAAGCCAAGGTTAACAAAATCCTCAACGATCTTCTGACGGTATTCGTCCACGAGCCGTGTCAACACCATCCGTCGGGTTTCGGCAGCCCTGGGCAGTTCTGTTACGTTGAGTTGCCCAAAAATTTCTCGCGCGATCGTCTCATTTCCAAGCGCCGAGTTAACCGCGATAGGAAGAGGACTCCAGCGTCGGCCGTCCCACATTGCAACATTGCGGTCAAGGCGACGCACCGCCGACGCGAGATTAACGGTTATCGAGGTGGCATCTTCCCCTGTCTCGGTAAACGCTGGCGGATCCAGAACGATCAAGTCGGCGGAAATCTCAGTATCTCCAACAATGAGCGCGATAACGCCGTCTAGTCTCGCTGCCGAACACTTAAAGCCGAACTCTTCAAATTGCCGTTGTAGTGAACTGTTGCGAGTACCGGCTGTAGCGAGCAATATCTCCATTGGTCGGCGGCCGTTAGGTGTTTGGACTCGCGGAGGGGCAGTACGCAACGCTACCTGCGTACGCCATTGACCTGATCGAGTCACCGAGTCTACATATAGGAACGCCCGGAGAGCCTGCGTTCGCAGCGCTCACAACGGCATGCTTTCTTGGGCCGCTTCTCATCACGACAGTGTCTCCATCATTCGCGCTCGTTGATAGCGCAGCGACGAAATAACTGCTTATGCCGTCACCCGTAACCAACCGGCTTCTGAACTAGGGCCATGAGCCCCAAACATCCCGTCGCCGAGACATCCGCTGCTGTTGATTCGCGGGTCCCTTCCATTAGATTGAGGACCGCGTCCACCTCGAAGCCGTCTCGGCTCGTGGAAGTTTAAAGGCTCAACGTGCGTTGACGATCTTGTCGCTTGACGAAGCGTGGCTCCGAAACTACGGCGACGTGGTTATCGGATACATCACAGGCTCGTGGGACCTTCCAGAAAAGGCCGGCGATGCATCTTTACGTTTTTCCTCCGGGCCAACGCGTCAGGCATTTCTTGCCTTCCTTAGCGAGCTATAATAGGGGCGGACCTTTGCTATTGTGACACGGATATTTCAAACCCTGATCTTCACGTTGTTTCTTACTGAGTTGCTCAAGGCCGGGGCACTCGGTTCTGCGAGTGGACCCACGCACGGACGTACGACCACGTAGTTGGCCCCGACTCCGTCAGACCCACGAAGAAGATCGGCGGGTCGCAACTGGACATTCTAGTAGACGTCCTCGTGCACACCCCATGTGAGGACGTCGCCCACGCTAGATGCCGGACAGCATCTACCGCTGCCGTTGCTTACGGCGCTCAGCCGCCTTCTCCCTAATAATTTGTCTTCGCTCGCCTCTGTCCATTTCTTCAGGTAATTCGTCCAGCTCTGCCAGGATTTCTTTAGCCTCCTTTCCTCTCATCCGTAGTTCAAGTACGGTGATCAGCAGAATGACACCGACAAAGCAAATCTCGTAAGTACGCCACAGGTTCACATCACCAACGTGCCTGTAGATTGCTACCGAAAAAAAGGCCGTGAGCGTCGCGAGCGCACCCACCAGAAGCGCTGACGGCGTGAGTGTGTTTCGAATAGCCTTTACAACAAGGGCCGCGACGATGAGGACAGCGAAGCCGACGATCAGGGCACTCGTTTGCACTAGCCGTTCTCGTTACACATGACCACTTGGAACGTCGCATAGGCGCTTAGGCCGCCAACTCCAATGAGAGCAACAAAATCGCGCACCGATAGGCTAGCCAGTATGGCGATCAGAAACTCCTCAAGGCTGATCAGCCCAGTCAGAAACTGACGCGCACGTGTTAGGATGTCCGCATATGTTACCGCGTTGGCAATGATCCATGTAGCCATAGTTGCGGCGGCAGCCTTAATGTCGCCGATTTCTTGCGCGCTGCAGTTTGGCTTTGAATAAACCCAGGCATAGATCGCTCCGGCTATCGGGCCTCCGACGCCTTCCGCTGCCCATACGCCTTGTAAGTATTGGAAGCCGTTAAGCGTAACGCCCTGCGGGAAGTGGTTTTACCGAAGCCAGGAGTGCTTTTCACGTTATTCCCTTCCTCTAATGTTAGGCGGCGGAAACCTCTCGCGAGGCAGAAGCGAGTTGGTCGTGGCACTTCCCAAACTGTCCCACATCCTCATCTTGAGCGCCAGTTCCGGTCAGTCTACTGCCCAACGTCGGTAGCGTGCCTTATGGCCCATCGATGGATTGGCATCGAAGGGTTGCACATGACGTGTAAGGCATTTTCAGGCCACGGATAATTGTGAGGACTGGTTGATTTTGAATCGATCGGCAAATGCCCTTGGCGTGAGATAGCCGAGGGCAGAGTGCGGCCGAAACTCGTTGTAGTCTTGCAGCCATTCTTCGGCGAGGCGACGCGCCTCGAAGATCGACACGAAGGTCCGAGCGTTGAGCAACTCGTCACGAATCCTCCCGTTGAGCGATTCGATGCTTGCGTTCTGGGTCGGTTTTCCAGGTTCGATAAAGTGAAGATCGACGCGGCGTTCAGCGCCCGAGCGCGGCAGCGGCGGCTCGCGCGGGCGCCACACTATTATGTACACTAACGTGCCAGAACGGGGCAACACGGGCCGGAACGGGTAGAGACGAGCGCAGTAAAAATGCGCGACGTTGCGGGGCTAGGCGGGACAAAGTGGGACGAGCGGAGACTGCGTCCACACAACCTACACTTTCCCGCCACGATCGCGAAAACGCCGATTTTACGGGCAGTTTACTTCGTCAGTTTGCGCACAATACACAAACTCTGCACGTTCGGTTCTAAACCCGGCTTCCAGGCTTGATCGCCCCTTCAGAGTTGCGACCAACCCCCATCGACAGGGAGCTCGGCGCCGGTTGTGAAGGTCGCATCGAACGCGAGGAAGAGGACGGCCTTAGCGATTTCCTCCGCCGTCCCCCAGCGTTTCATCGGAACCATACCGCTCATTTGCTCCCTGATATGGTCAGCCGTATTTTTATCCGTGAACACCTTGGCGAGGATCGGCGTGTTGATGGGACCGGGGGTCACCGCGTTGACGCGAATCTCCTGAGGAAGCAGCTCCGCGGCGAGCACCCGAGCGAACGATCGCAGCGCAGCCTTGGCGGCTCCGTAGGCGGCTTGACCGGGCATTCCCTTGACGTTCGCGATCGAGGTCGTGAAAACGACAGCGCCTCCGCGATTGATCAGCGGCGCGAGCTTCTGAACGGCGAAAAACGGTCCCTTGGCGTTCAGGTTGAACATCTCGTCGTAGACGGCCTCGGTCACGCTCTCGAGAGGCGCTGGGATGCTGAACCCGGCGTTGGCGAAGAGCAGATCGAACGTGCCGAACTCCGTCTTCACGCGAGAGGCGAGGGCGTCGATGTCCGTCAACGAACGCGCGTCGCTCGAGACCACGACCGCATCCTTCCCGAGCTCTTTCTGCGCTGAATCCAGGCCCGCTTGCGAGCGACCCGTCACCAGAACGCGAGCGCCCCCATCGAGGAGCATCTTTGCCGTCGCGAGCCCCATGCCGCTGGTGCCGCCGATGATCACCGCGCGCTTGCCTTCGTACCGTTGCATCCGTATTCTCCTTGCGACCGCAGAGCCGCTTAGCTAATTTTGAACTATTTGGTATATTAATCACACGGGAATGCCGGTGTCAACGAATTTCGAACTATTTGGTTCAAAATTCCATAACGCCCGGTTGACCATAGCTCGCGCAATCGCATGCTGATCTAGTCACCACGACCATTTAGCCCGCGACGGGCGCTCCTTCAGGAGACCGCGCTTAGGGATGCGGGTAAGGAAAGTCGGCGCCGGAGACCTTGACGACAGCTTGCCACGCGGCTTCCTGGTTGGCGCGATCGTGCAAGTGTGGGTGGCGCATCGCCTCAATTGGGCCGGTGAGCTTTTTGGGCGCCGAGGCGAAGAATTGCCCCGAGACGTCGGTTCCGAACTCCGATGCCTGGAGGTAGCGACGAGCCGCGGTCTCCGGCGTCTGGGACATGCCGGGAATGAGCTTTACCAGCGGAATCATCAGCGACTTCATGACCGGGCCCAGGTTTCGCACCGCCTTGGTGTCGGGCGCGCTACCAGGCGAGACGGCGTACACAGCCATGCCGGGCGGTAGCCGGCGGGCCAGCGCCGCGGCCCACCAAGCGATGATGAGCTTCGCGTCGGTATACGCGCGGTTGGGCTCATACTTCACGTACGGCCCGTTGCGCACCAGGGCTTCCACCGCAGCGGTGCGGTCGCCGTGGAATTGCGTCGCCGCAAGGGCCGTCACGTTGGTGTAGCTGAACATCGGTACGTCACCTCGGGCAGGTTCCGCGCCGGCGATAACAATTCGCGCGTTGGGACTGAGCAAGTTGGCACGGAGTAACCCGACAGTCAGTTGATGATGGCCGATGAGCGGGGCTTGCGCCGCCTCAATGCCCGCCGCAGTGAGCACGCGCTTCTTACCACCGACCATCCCTGCATTGAGCAGTAGGAAATCGACCGGCAGACCTCGCTTAACGAGCTCGGCGAGGGCGGATTGAACGCTGGACGGCGAGTCCAGATCAAGCTCTAGCGGTATAAAAACCGGCCTCTTGGTCTGAGCTGCGAGTTCAGCCGCCGTTTCCTGGACGCGGGCCAGGCTGCGCCCGGTGACGAGGACCTCGCGGTAGCCCTCGGCGGCAAGCAAACTGGCTGCCGCATGCCCAAGCCCGGAGGTGGTGCCGGTGACGAGAGCGATCGAATGTTCCATAAGCGCCTCCATAGTGAGGGGAAGGTCGCGTCGTGAGGTCCCGCTAGGGCAGCATCGACTTGCCCAATTTCGAACCTCTCAGTACAATAATGGATTAGATGGCCAAGGGCAAGGAATTTCGAACTAAATGATTCAAAAAGCCGCCAGGCCGCGTGGGCGACCGCGCGGCTTCGACGAGAGCGCCGCGCTGGAAAAAGCGATCCAGGTCTTCTGGTCTAAGGGCTACGACGGCGTGACGGTCGACGATCTCGTCACCGGCATGGGCGTGGGTCGGCCGAGCCTGTATTCCATCTTCGGAGACAAGCGGACGTTGTTCTTGCGCGTCCTCAGGGCGTACGCGGAGAAGAAAGGCGCTCTCGCTGCGACGGCACTCCTCTCGCCGCGCACTCTTCGCGACTCGCTGGCCGCCTTCATGAGAAACGCTGTAGAAACTGCGACCGAGAAAGGATCCGCCCCGGGATGTCTTCTCGAGTGCATCGCGCCGCTCGTGGACGATGCTGAGGTCCGGCAGTTCCTAAAGACCGCGGCAGATGCCGCCGTCGAGCTAGTAAAACGCCGCATCTGCGATGGGATCAGCGCGGGAGAAGTTCCGCTTGACTTTCCAGTAGCGGCGCGCGCGAGCCAAGTCCTCGACCTCGTCCGCGGTCTGACGATGCGTGCGCGGATGGGCACGCCGCGTAAGAGGCTCCTCAAAGACGCCGAGGAAGCGGCCGACTTGGTGCTTCTGCCACGGCGTCGAAATGAGGCGTCAGGTATTTAGTGTTAGCGCCGGAGTAAAATTGACCCACCCCGCCGGTTGAAAATTGACCCACCTGACCCGATCGCGAACGTCTGTCCGCGATGCATACGAAGGAGAGTCAGGTGGAAATACAGGTCTTGCACCGCCAGGGCAAGAGCATGCGCGAGATCGCGCGGGAGAGCGGCCTGGCCCGCAATACCGTGCGCCAGATGCTCCGCGGCAACCACGAAGTCGCCTATGGCCCACGCCAGCCCCGACCCACGAAGATCGATCCGCATAAGGACTATTTGCGCGAGCGCCTTGAGGGCGCCGGCAACAACCATCTCAGCGCAACGGTGCTGCTGCGGGAGATACGCGAGCGCGGCTACGGCGGCGGCATCACGCAACTCAAAGATTACCTCGTGACGATTCGCCCGCAGCCGACCGTCGAACCGGTCATTCGTTTTGAAACGCCACCGGGTCGACAATTGCAGATCGACTTCGTGGTCTTCTGCCGCGGCCTCCAGCCGTTGCGGGCTTTTACAGCCGAGCTTGGCTTTTCACGCTATCCGTACGTCGAATTTACCGACAACGAACGCACGGATACGCTCATCGCGTGCCTAGAACGAGCGTTGCAGTATTTTGGTGGCGTGCCCGAAGAGGTGCTCTGCGACAACCCAAAGACCATCGTTCTGGAACGTCATGCCTACGGCAGGGGTCGGCATCGTTTCAACCCGGCGCTCCTGGATTTCGCCAAGCACTACGGAATCAGGATCTTGCCTTGCGCGCCCTACCGGGCCCAAACCAAAGGCAAGGTTGAGCGCTTCCATCGCTATCTTCGCGAATCGTTTTTCGTGCCGTTGCAGACGCTGGGAAGCGTGAGATTCTCAAGGTTCGCAGTATAGCTGCGGCCCTTCGCTTTTTCGATGATGAGGCCGCACATCTGGTACGCGGTGTTGGAGTAGTAGTAGCCCTTTTCGCGCAGCAGGGACGTGACCCACGCAATCAACTCCTTGGGGCTGAAGTACTTGTACGGATGCGCGGCCCAATAGCGTTCCATCGGCTGCGTATCGTCGTATGTCACGATGCCCGACGTCATGTTGAGCAGCTGATGGATCGTGATCGACTTCCATTGCGGGTACTGCGGGAGCCATTTGCCAACCGTATCGGTAATCGAGAGCTTGCCGTCCGCTTCCAAACGAAGGATCAGCGCGGCCGTGAACGCCTTGGTGTTGCTGGCGATCTGGAAAAGGCTGGCCGGCGTGGCCGCCACGGTGCCGTGATAGAGCGTCGTGCCGGCGACGACTTGAAACGGTGCTTGTCCGTGCAGACTGACCGCGAGCGATACGACGGAGATGTGCTCGGGCGTTCCGCGCTTGGCGAGGTACGTGTCGAGATCGCCCTTTAGTGCTGCGCGGAGAGTATCGGGCGAGCTTGGTGTCGCCGCGGACGCTTTGCCGGCGAACGTCGCGATCATAATTGCGGTAAGGAAAATCGAAAGTACGCGTGCACTCATACGAAAGCGCCTTCTCCCGCGCTAAGCGCCTCCCGGTTGCTCGCTCCCCGTCTCATCCTAAGGTGCGTTCCAGGCGAAGCCGCGGCGTCCGATAAAGCCGATGCTGACCGCTCGCCTCGCTCACTTGGCGTTGAGGCATTGCTGCTTCGTGTAAGAGCTGACGCTAGACGATCCATGTAGCCGGTCGGTCACCGTCACGTTGGAGCCGCCATCGTTGCGAGGCGGCGAACCGTAAACGATATCGTACCGGAAGAAAGTGCAATATGTCGTCCAGAGCACCAGTGCGACCGTAATGGTTGTGAGGGTCGGGGCCATCTTGTACGCATAGACGATGTCGGGCGGTTTCAGTTTCTCGACGTCCCCGGTTAGGAGACTGTAGAGCCAACTTAGTGCTATTAGTGCCGGGACGAGTAAAGCTGCGTACGTCACGAGGCGTGCGAAAAAGAAACTGTTTCCCGTGCATCCCGGATCGTGGGCCACCTTCGGAAATCCGTAGAAGGTAATAGCGATCATCAGCGCGCTCCAAAGCGGCAACCACAATCTGACGCCGTAGCGTTGCCTTTCGGCATGCTTCTCTTCCCAACGCTTCACCGCGGCCGTTAGCGCCTAGTAACCGCGAACCGTTTTGAAGAACATGTTCACCGCCTGATGGACGTGCAGCGCGGGGAAATGTCGGAATTCAGCGGAGCGAGCCGAAAGGCCGCCGTTATGAAACTGGGGTTCAAATTTTGCCTACGTTTCCGCCGGCTTTGCCGAGCAGGTCAGCCACGATCCACGCCGTGGCGGTGATTGCGAGCGTTTCCAAGCCCTCGGACCAGTTCACAAAACTATGGGGATCTGCGAAGAGCGCCGGCAGCCACACCAGCAATCCAAACCCGAACAGCATCGCCGTGGTTAGGCGAGACGCGAGCAAGGCCGTGAATCCCGTAAGTAGGGCGACGGCGGCGAGGCCGAACGCGACCGTGGTCGCGATCGCCCAGAACATTTGTCCGGGTGGAATCCATTTCGGAACGAGACTCGCCGTTTCGGAGAGATAGAAGAGCTGTTCGAGTCCGAACGAGAGAACGCAGATCGCGAACGAGTAATATCCGAACTTAGCCAATCCGGAAGTGGCGCCCGGAACGATCGGAGCGGAGCACGCATAGAGAATCGCGGCTCCCGACACGAACGAGAGTTGTTCGAACAAGTTCCCAAAGCCGTTGTAGACCAGCGGATGCTCGATGATTGACGGGACGGTCAACAGCGTGAAGGCGAAGTAGAGAACACCCAAGGCGGCGGCGCCTAGTCGCGCCGTTCGAGGCCATTGAATGGCCGCACCCCCGAGAATCTCGACAGCTGCTACGAGGTAGGTGAGCACCGCGTGGTGATGAGTGTCTCCAAGTGCCTTGATCTGTTGCAAATTGCCGACGTCATGCCACACCAAGGCGCAGACGCCGGATGCTATCGCCGCACAGCCGTAGAGATACCGCCCCAAGGAGTGTTTCATTGGCCCTCGCGCAGCTTAGCCGCAATTCGCGCAGATACCTTATCCGGACCGCGAAGGGCCGGCCTATCTAAATGGGCGAGCGCGGCGTTTGTGACGCACCGGTCCCTCCGCTTCTAATACTTTAGGATTGCCGAAGCCACCGCCGAACCGTTGCGTTCTAAGACGATCGTGCGGATTCGTTGGGTGGGATGCGCCAAGAGCGTTGCGGTCTGGCCGGTGGGCGCGAGTGCGCCGAGGTCCGTCGTTCCCGCTGGAGACGTCGCCATCGCGTGCACCGTGCCCCCCGGGCGGTCGGCAATGACGTAAACCCACGATCCGTCCCGGGCGTAGAGAATCTTCGCGGCGACCGGATCGACGGGATTGGGCGTCATCGAGACGTGGTTGAAGTGACTGTGCACGATCGTGACGAGTGCGAGATCTTGGTCGTCCAGACGGGCGCGTAACGCGATCGTCTGCCACGCGAGCCCGAGAAGCGCGATCGCGATCGCCGCCGCAATTGCGTAGCGGCCGATCGGCGACGGGCGCAGGCGCATCTCTTTGACCGGTTGCGTCGCCGCGCTCAACCGGCGGCCGAGCTCGGCCGACGGAGTCGCGGCGGGCAACGACGCGGCCAGAGAAGCGCCCGCAGCCTGCGCGCGAGCGATGCGTTGCGCGCATTCCGGGCAGCCGGCCACGTGGCGTTCGACGGCCAGGCGCTCGCTCTCGTCGAGCATGCCGAGCGCGTAGAGTTCCGCGTCCTCGTTCAGGTGCCCGGTCACGCTCCGGCCCCTCCGTCTGCCGCGAGTTCCTCGTGGAGCTTGCGCATCGCCATCGAGATGCGGCTTTTAATCGTTCCGAGCGGAATGCCCGTCTCTTGCGCGATTTCGACGTGCGTCTTATTTCCATAGTATGCAAGGTCGAGCGCAGCGCGCTGCTCTTCTGGAAGCCGGGCGAGGGCGCGCCTCAACCGTTCCGTCTCGACGGGATCCACGACCGGCGGGTCCACTGCAGCCGGTGGAGCGAGCCGCGCCGCTTTACGTTCGCGCTCGTCGCGCCGGCTTTGGCTCCGAAGCATGAGAAGCGATTCGTTGCGCACGCATGCAACGAGATACGCCTTCAGCATCTCACGGTTGCCGGTGAAACGGTTCGGCGTTCGCCACACGCGCAGCAATGCGTCGTGCACGCAGTCTTCGGCTCGTGCATCGTCGGCGAGCGCGTAACGCGCGACGCTAAAGAACAGGCGGGACCAGAGCGCGTAGACCTGCTCGAGGCCGGCACGCCTGCGCGCGGCAAAGTCGTCAACGAGCGCGTCCATCTACGCCAGCCATACGGCACCCTTCGTTTCACGCCCTAGGTATGCCGCCGCGGCCGTTTCCGGATGGCCGACTCATCCGCACGGGGCCCCGGCGGCATAGAGCGGGCATGAGAACGATACTTACCAGCCTGCGGCTGCTGCTGCCGGCCCTCGCCCTAACGGCCGTCGCGAACGCGGCCACGCCGGCTTTGCTCCCTTCCGTCGCGACCGTGCACGTCAAGGACTTCAAGTTCGACCCGCCGGTTCTGACCGTCCACGTCGGGGATCGCGTCACGTTCGTGAACGACGACGACGAGGCGCATACCGTCACTTCGACCGACAAGGCGTTTGACTCGGGTGGCCTCGACACGGGCAACACGTGGCAGCACGTCTTTTCGAAGGCCGGCACCTATCAGTATTTCTGCGAGCTGCATCCGTACATGAAGGCGACTATCGTCGTCGTACCCGCCGCGTCCGCCGGCTGAGGAGACTTTGAACCCATGAATCGAGACGACTTTCTCAAGCACATCGCCTGGACCGGCACGGGAATCGCGTGGTCGCTCTCGGCGAGCGGTTTGTTTAACGCGCAACCCGCGCAAGCCGCGGGAACGCTTTCTTTCGTTCAAATCAGCGACAGCCACATCGGCTTCGCCCGGCCCGAAAATCCCGACGTGACGGGTACGCTTCAAAAGACCATCGACGCGATCAACGCGATGCCGGTCCAGCCGGCTTTCGTCGTGCATACGGGCGACGTGACGCATCTTTCGAAGCCGGAACAATTCGACACGGCAAAGCAGATGCTCGGGACGCTCAAAGCCCCGGTCATCGTGCTGCCGGGCGAGCACGACGTGATCGGAGCGCCCGACGCGTTCTTCGCTGCCTTCCGGCGCGGCGACGCGCCCCAAGGGTGGTTCTCGTTCGACCGCGGCGGCGTGCATTTTCTTTCACTGGTAAACGTCTTTAACTTCGAGATCGACGGCAAGCTCGGCTCCGAGCAACTCGCTTTCATCGAAAAAGACCTTGCGGCGCAGAAAGCCTCGACGCCGATCGTCGTCTTCGCACACGTTCCGCTCTACGCGCTGTACCCGGCATGGGGCTGGACGACCGAAGACGGTGCGCGCGCGCTCGCCGCCCTGGCCCGATTCGATGCGGTTACGGTCTTGAACGGGCACATCCATCAAATCGTGCAGCACACCGAGGGCAACATTCGCTTCGCGAGCGCCGCATCGACCGCGTATCCGCAGCCGGCGCCGGGCACGGCCGCCAAGCCGGGCCCGCTCCAAGTCCCCCCGGACAAGTTGCTCGGCGTTCTCGGTTATCGTAGCGTGCAACTGGACGGCGATACGGCGTCCATTGGCGATCGGCCGCTGCAGGGCTAGCAGTTACGGCGTGTCGGCCGGCGAACGATGCGGAGCCGGCGCACGTGCGAGAAGGGAGATATCCGCATGGAAGATGACGGTGTGGCCGCCGTGGCCGCGCTTCTGCACGAGGCGGGCGAGATCCATCACGCCTATTTTTCCGACGTGGACGGCAACGATGACGATTGGGCGACGTTTTACTCGGAGTGGTTGCTGAGCCGCTCCAGCTTTGCGCGGTTACTCGGGCGCACGCCCGTGCGCAGCGGACTCACGCGCGACCTCGTACAGCTCGACGAAGAGTACGCAGCGGCCGTGCCGTCGGAACCGTGGGCCGCTTGGTATGCAAGACGGATTCTCGCCAAGTATAAATCTTTAGCGGGGTAGAAAAAACCGCTACTCGGCTGTGGTCGCGCGGTGGGCGAGAGCCCACTCGCGCCAATGCTCCGGAAGTTCGGGGACGAGCATTTCGCCTGCACGGGCTTGCTGGAACAGGTAGATGCGGGCCATCTCTTCCAGCGTTAGCTCGTGCCCGGGTTTCCAGAGGACCTCGACCGCATCTCCGGGCGCCACGTATCCTTCCTTGAGAATCGAAAGATACGCGCCGGGACGCAACGCTTGCGCGAAGCGCTTGACGAAGGTGGGGTCGTCCATCGTCATCGCCAATTTGTAACATGGTACGCGCGGAGCCGTAACCTGCAGCTCGGTCGTTCCAACTCGCCAGCGTTCGCCGACGAGCGCCCCGGTTACGTCGATTCCGCGTAGCGTCAGATTTTCGCCAAATTGTCCAGGCGGCACTTCGCGATGCAGCGCCTCTTTCCACCAGGCGTAGTCTTCTTGGGCGTAGGCGTACGCCGCGCGCGATTTACCCCCGTGATTCTCGCGATCGGCCTGGTCGTCGCCGCGCAAGTTAACGCCGCTTATCGGAGTTCGGCCTTCAACCGGTCTCTTGAAGATTCCAGTCGTGACGATCTCACCACGATACTCGACCCTCCGGACCTCGGAAACGTTCACGGAAACAAGCAATCCCGTCATTTTGCGGCAGCCAGTCCGGCGGCGAGGATCGGATCGCTGCCGTTCGCTTGCGTGAGATCGACGGGAACCGTCGGTTGAAAAGCCGAGCGCGGACGGCCGTCGAGCGCGTAGACGGGTTCGGTCGAGATCTGCACGTCAACGTCGTTCTGCGGAAGGTGAATCTTTGAGACGGCGGCACCCAAGCCGGCCATGGGCGTTCCGACGACGATGGCACCGCGCGTCTCTTCCAAACCCATGGCGAATCCCTCGGCGACGCTCTCGGTCCAGCGATCGACGAGAATGACGACCTTCCCACGGTAGGTCCAGGGACCGCGCGGCGCGATATACTCGGGCCAGCGTGCTCCTAAGCCGGCTCCTTGGCGCCGAGCCATCCAAGCGTACTGCTTGCGCTGCGTCAGAAACCGCCCCATGATCGGAAGCGTGACGTCGGTGTCGCCGCCCGAGTTGTCGCGGAGATCGACGACCAGCGCTTTCGTATCCTTGAGTTGTTCGAGCGCCTCGTCGAACACCGTCACGACGTTCGCGTCGCCGAACGAGGCGACGTTTATATATCCAACGCCTTCTGCGATGTGGCGGCCGGTAACGGCTTGCGAAGAAGCCGGCCGATTGCCGGCGTGAGAAATCGTCACCTCGCGCTCGCCGTTTGTGCTTTGGATGGATACGGTCACCGCGCGGTCGTGATGGCCCGCTAACGCGGAAAGCAGCGCCCACTGGTCGGCTGCCGGGTCCGGTTCGTGCAAGAAGCGCGGACGACGCGCCGCCACGGCTGCGTCCACCGGTTGTCCGTCAATCTTTAGAATCTGCGCGCCGAGCAGAGCCTGCAGTCCGCTGCCCGGGTGTACGCCGGTGACGACGATACGTCCGCCGCGAGGTTCGGCCCAGACGACGTAGGCGGGCAGTCTCCACGAGTCGGCGTAGTTCGAATCGAGGTGCGTGTGCGGGTCGTATAGCTCGTCGAGCATCGCCTCGAGGACGCCGAAGCGTGCTCGCGGGCTATTCGCACCTGCGTAACGCTGCCGGTAATAACGTGCGACGGCATTCCAATCGATCTGCTTGACGTCGAGATAGGCGTAGCGTTGCCGCACGAAATTCGAAATCCGATCGGCGTCGCTCGGCTCGGCGCTGCCCGCGACCGCGCAGGGAACTGCGGACGCGGCCGGCAGCGCCAAAAGGATCGCCGCTGCAACCAGTGCGCGGCGTACGCGAAGCCAGGTGCCGGGCCGGGGCCTCGCCAACCCGACCCCATACCGATGGTTCTGACGTTTTTCCGTCATGGCAGCAACGCGGTGCTCTGCGCGGCGATCGTCGTCATGACGGCGCTCTTCGCCGGCGGCAGGCCGGCCTTCTCTTTCGTGGGAGCGTTAGTGGGAGCGTGTGCGTTCTTCGTCTCCGAATACACGACGCACCGCTTTCTGTTCCACGCGCCACCGTCGCAAAGAACCTGGCTGCTCAAACTGCAGCATCGCTTACACTACGACCATCACGTCGATCCGCCGCAGCTCGACCTGTTGTTCTTGCCGCTCTGGTTCGTTATCCCGACGGTCGCGGCATACTTCTTGGTCTACTACGCGCTGACGCGCGACCTCACACTTACCGTCTCGTTGGGCTTCGGTAGCATTTGCGCACTTGCGTTCTACGAATGGGTGCATTACGTCGCTCACGTCCCCTTCACGCCGGTTACGCCGTGGGGGAGATACGTCAAGAAATACCACCTTTGGCATCACTTCAAGAACGAACATTTTTGGTACGGCGTCACCAACCCGTCCATGGATTATCTCGGAAACACTTACCGGGACGTAGCTTCGGTCGAACGCAGCACGACCGTTCGAGAGATCTGGCTGGGGATGGAACCGTGATTCAAATTCCCGGAACCCGCCGCGAAAAATGGCCCGGGAGTACCCCGGCCGGTCCGATTTCGTCGCAAGCCGACGTTTCGCTGACGGTCTGGCTGCGTCCCAAGAAGGGTGGCGAGCTCGACGCGGAGCGCGCGCGCCGCTTGGGCTCTACGTCTCCACTGAACCGAACGTACGCCGACCGCAAGACACTCGAGGAGCAGACCGGCGCAGATGACGCCGACGTGCAACTCTTTACCGCGTATTGCCGGAAGCTTGGCATCAAGGTGGTCGAGTCGCACTGGCGAGCGCTGGAAATAAGCGCTCCGATCGGCCGTTTGATCGACGCATTCGGCGCCACCGTCGCAACGTTCTTGGACGCCGAAGGCAAGCATTTCCGGCACCGTTCCGGCGCGCTCCACGGCGACCGCGATATCGCCGCGGCGGTGCGCGGCATCTTCGGCCTGCATCAATGGCCGCGTTCGCGCCGGATCGGAGCCTTGCAGCGTCATTCGGATCCCCTCATGGCGCCCGATGTGGTAAAGCGCTATGGATTTCCCGATTCGGACGGCTCGGGCCAGACGATTGGCATCCTGCAATTCCGCGGTGAATTCAAACCCGGCGACTTCGATCTGTGCATGCGCGCGCAGGGCGTCTCGCCGCCCCAACCGATCGTAAGGCGGGTTGACGATGCCGCGCTCGCGCACGAATTCGATACGACGAAAGATTTAGAAGCCGCCCTGGACGCGCAGGTTGCCGGCGCGCTGGCTCCCGGCGCGCGGATCGTCTTGTACGAAGCGCCCGACGACGAGCGCGGGTTTCTCGACGCGATCCGCACCGCGCTCTTCGATGCAGAATTCGAGCCGTCGGTTCTCTCCATCAGCTACGGATGGCCGGAATTTCTGTGGACGCCGGCTGCGCTCGATATCCTCGACGATCTCTTTACGGCCGCCGCCCTACTGGGCGTGAGCGTATTCTGTTCTTCCGGAGATAACGGCGCCGAGCTGGATTACGACGGCAAACCGCACGTCCTCGCGCCGGCGTCGAGCGAATTCGTGCACGCCTGCGGGGGCACGATCGTTGGGCCGGACGATTCCGAATCGGCATGGGAGAAGACCGGCGGCGGCTTTAGCGAGCGCGCCGGCGTGCCGCCGTGGCAAACGACGGTTGCGCCGGTCGCCGCGCAAAACGCGGTCCGCGCCGGACGCGGCGTTCCCGACGTCGCCGCGCAGCAGCTGCCGGGTTACTGCGTGTATCTCGACGGCGTCGAACTCGCGATGGGGGGAACGAGCGCGGTCGCGCCGATGTGGGCGGCCATGACCGCGCGCCTGAATCAACGGCTCGGGGTTTCGGCCGGGTTCTTCGCGCCGATTCTCTACGCGGCCGCGCCGCAAGCGGTCGGCGCGATCACGAGTGGAAACAACGGCCGCTATCAAGCGGCCGCGCCCTGGAGCCCGTGCACCGGTTTGGGCGTTCCGATCGGCCGTGCGATCGAAACGGCGTTACGTTCGGCCGGCTAGTTCATGCACGACAGCGCGTCGTCGTGAAACGATTTGTGAGCGGCCTTGTACTTGTCGACGGCGCCCTGCAACTTCGCTTTGTCGGCGCCCGCCATTGCAGCGAGCTTTTGGTGCAGACCGTCGATCAGATTACCGTGCGCGGTAATCGCCTGCGAGGCCGAGTTTTTGGTTGCGTCGGACATGTGCGTACTCCTTAGGCGCCGCGCGATGTGGCGGCCGGTTGCGTGCTTTGATGTATCGCGGCGGCATGCTCCATCGCCTGCTCTATGGTGAGCCGGCTGCCCGCCGCGACGTTGGCCGCTAGTTCTTGCGCGTCGCATGCGGCCGCAAGGACGGCCTGCAGCCGCTCGTAGCCGTGCCGTTCCGTTCGTTGGCGCGTCGAACCGGCGGCGGTGCGCTGGGCGTCGGCAAATCCCATCAACGCAGCGGCTCGCTCGCGGTCTCCCAGCAGGGCGGCCAGAAGCGCGTGGTGTTCGATCGCGTCGACGATCCAGCGCGCGCTCGAGCGCTTGAGCAAATCCATAGCCTGACGTAGGAGCGCGCGCGCTTCATCGAGATGGTCGAGGGCGATGGCGTACGCAGCTGAAGTTGCAGACGACGAGCGCCAGCGGGGCGGTGTTGATCTCGTCGAAGATCTCCTTCGCGCGCTTGGCGGCGGCTTCTGCCGATTCGAAATTGCCGACCGCGAATTCGAGCTCGCCCAGGTTGAGCAGCGCGCTCGCGTGCATTTCGCTCCCGGGCCGTTCAGAGCGAGCTGACTTCGGTGAAGCGTTGCCGCGCGAGTTCCACATCGTCCGCTTGGAGATTGGTGATCGCCCAATTTCGCAGCACGTGGTTGCGCGCTAGGGTCGAGAGCGCTTCCGGGCTCTGGAATGCCTCTGCGAACAGACCTTCGGCCTTCGCGAGTTGGCCGCCGTCGCGGTAGCATGCCGCGAGGTTCGAGAGGCCCTGCGCGATTTCGTCGGGGTCTTCGGACCGGCGAGCCGCCTCCAGCGTGGCGACGGCGCTCGTTTCAGCCTCCGAGTTCGGGCGCCCGACGATCCACTCGAGGCGCACGCGGTGACGCTTGACGCGCGCTTCCGTTAGCGCATCGGGTGCCGCATCCGCGACCCGTTCGGCGGCATCAAACCAGCGAATCGCCTCTTGCGGCAGGGTAACCAGCTCCGGCCACTCGAGCCCGGAGAGCAGGGCCAATGCAACGGCGGGAGCGTTCATTCGGAAGAGCGCCCATTCCAAAGCCGCGCGGAGGTTGTCGAGTTCGGGAGCGAGCGCGTTCTTCCAGCGCACGTCTTCGAGCGACAGCACCATCGGGTGCCATTCGTGTAAGAGGGCGGCATAGTAGCGAGCATGTTTGGAAGCCGTGTCGTCGGATTCTCCGGCCGCTTCCAGTTGCTCGCGTGCGTAGTCGCGGATCGAGTTTAGCATCCGATAGCGTTGCAGGTCGCCGCTGGTTTCGATCAAGGCGAGCGATTTCGTGACGAGCGACGAGAGCAGCTCGAAAACGCGCCATTCGTCGATGTGCTCGTCGCCGCAGACGGCCGACGCCGCTTCCGGCGTACAGCCGCCGGCGAAGACGCTCAGCCGGCGAAACACGGTTCGCTCGTCTTGATCGAGCAGGTCGAAGCTCCAATCGATCAGCGCTCGCAGCGTCTGTTGGCGAGGCAAACGTTTACCGCCGGTCTGGGTCAACAGGCGAAAGCGCTCGTCGAGCCGCGAAAGGATTTGCTTGGCTCCAAGCACCGCCGTTTTCGGTGCTGCGAGTTCGAGAGCGAGCGGAATGCCGTCGAGCCTGCGGCAGATGTCGGCGACCGCGTCGGCATTGTCTGCCGTCAGCGAGAACTTACTCGATGCCGCACTCGCACGCTCCACGAAAAGCTCCACGGCGGATTCAAGCGCGAGTACCTCGACGTTGTAGACGAACTCCCCCTCGAGATCGAGCGGTTGTCTCGTCGTTACCAGGATCGTCGAGTTCGGGCACGCGCGTAGGATCCCGTCGGCGAGTTGCGCCGCGGCGGCGAGCACGTGCTCGCAGCCATCGAGAACTAAGAGCATTTGCTGGTCGGATATCGCCTCGGCTATCGCGTCGGTTACTGATTTGCGCACGGCTCGAACCTTAAGCGTCGAGGCGGTCTCCGAAAAGACGGCGTCGCTGTCCTGAGCCAGCGACAGGTCCACCAGCCAAACGCCGTCGATAAAGCGATCGAGGAGCGTCTGGGCAAGCTGCTGCGCCAGACGGGATTTCCCAACGCCGCCGGTTCCCACCAGCGAAACCAGACGCGTCGCCGCGATCGTCTCTCGCAGCCTCGCGAGGTCGCGATCGCGTCCCACGAAACTCGTAAGCTGGATCGGCAGATTGTGGGGCGTTCCTTCCAACGAACGCAGCGCCGGGAACTCGGATCTCGAGCTCGGGGCCCTCGAGTTGGAAAATGTGCTCCGGGGTCTCGAAGTCGCGAAGCCGGTGCCGTCCTATGTATGTCACGCGCACGCCCTCGGGCAACGCGCCCTGCGCCAAATCGGCAGCCGCGCTGGAGAGCAAGACCTGCCCGCCATGTCCGATCACGAGCATTCGCGCGACGCGATTGAGCGGCGCACCGAAGTAGTCTCCGGCGCGCTCTTCGACGCTTCCGCCGTGAATCGCCATACGGACGTCGAGCCCATCAACCGCACTCCAGTCTTGACTGGCGAGCTCGCGCTGGGCGTCGTGCGCGGCGGCGATTGCGTCGGTGACCGTGGCGAAGGCGGCGCAGAACGAATCGCCCGCCGTCTTGAAGACGCGGCCGCGGTTTGCCGCGATCGCCGAATTCATCAACGCGTCGTGGCGGCGGACGGCCTCCGCCATAGCCGTGCGACTGCGCTCCCAACGCACGGTGCTGCCCGCGATGTCCGTAAACAAGAAGATAACGGTTGCGGTCTCGCCACCGCCAGGATCGCGACCTCCACCGCGTCCCGACCTGTTTTCTATTTGGTGCCGTCCTCCCCGGCTGCGGGCGCGGAGGCGGCCGCTTTGGATTTCTTGGGATCTCCCGTTCGTATCTTCAGTTTAATGAACGGATTCTGCTGGTACGGCGGCAGAACGTTGGCACGGATTTCGAATCCGGTTTTGTAGAGACCGAGCTTGTAGGTCACTTGCTGGATCGCAAAAAGCATGTGGGTCGCGACCTTCGCGTCGGTTATGTCGAGGTCCATCAGCGACGGCGGCGAGTTCTTGGGGGAGATCGAAATGCGCTGTTCGCCGGGCGCGGCGGGTTCTTCGCGCGAGTCTTCGTCGTCGATATACGCGATGACGTGCTCGTCCTCGTAGATGATCTCGGGGTTGTGCGAGCGGATGTGGTCCATCACGTCGTGGTGCTTGGGTTTGTCCCACTGGACCTTACCGCCGCGAAGCACCTCGGTAAGTTGAACTTCTTTAGCCATGTCGTCCTTCCACGGGCAAGGTGATTCTGCCGCCTTCGCCTAAGCGCTGACAAATACCGCCGCCACTTTTTAAGGGAGGCCGGGCCGTGAAATTCCTGTCGCAGATTATCTCAAGCGGGCCGCAGACGGAGTGGGAAAAACCCGATCCGGACCATACCTTTCGCGGCCGCCTCGACGGCACGCGAGCCGTGGCCGACGACGTGGTTTACGAGGACGACCACGTATTCGCGTTCCGTCACCGGGTGGACCCGAGCCTTCCCAAATGGTGGGAAATCCACGTCGTCATCATCCCGAAGAAGTGGGTCCCCACGCTGTTGGACTTTGGGGTCGGCGACGTGGAACTATGGGGGAAGCTGTTGCAAGGCATCCAGCGGGTCGCATTGCAGCTTGGCTTGTACGAGAAGGGCTTCATGATCCGCATGGGCGTGCTGCCGCCGTATCAGCACACCGAGCATCTGCACATTCACATTCTCTCGGGTAAGCACACCGCGCCGGGAGAAGCGGTCGCGGTGGCGACGCCCCACCTGGACTCTTGACGCAAGCGGCGGCGGTCGCGGAATCGCCCGAGCTTCGCAAAGCGACGCTCTGGGAAATAGCCGTCGTCTTCGGAGTCATCGCAATGACGGCGTTCGGCGGCGGCCAGAAGGCTCAGATCCGCCAGCAGCTGGTGCAGAAAAAGCGCTGGATTACGGATCGCGATTTCATCGAAGGGCTCGAAGTCGCGCAGGTGCTGCCGGGCCCGAACGTTCTGAACCTCGCCGTTTTTATGGGGCAGCGCGTGCGCGGGATGCCCGGCGCGATCGTCGCGTTCCTGGCCGGCTCGGTTCCACCGTTTATCATCGTGCTGGCCGCCGGCGCTTTTTATTTTAGCCCGTATAACGTACCGATCGTTCACGCCGCGCTCTTTGGAGCGGCGGCCGCGGCGGTCGGATTGACGCTGGGGAACGCGATCGAACTCACGCAAGATTTGTGGCCGAAATGGCTCAATCTCGCGTTCATGGTGGCGACCGCGGTGGCGGTGAGTTACTTCAGACTTCCTCTGGTACTGACGTTGCTCATCTTCGGCGGGATGTCCATGTTCGTGTACTATCGGGAGCACGATAAGGCGAGCGAGAAAACGTAATGCCGACGCTCGCGCGCATGGCGCTGGTCTTCGGTTGGCTCTCGATTTTGGGCTTCGGTGGGGGCAAAGGCATCATTCCGCAGATGCACACCGACGCCGTCCAGTACGGCTGGACGACGTCGGACCAGTTTTCGCAATTCTACACCATCGGAAAGCTCGTGCCGGGGCCGACCACGATCTTTACGGCGCTCATCGGCATGCAGGCCGCCGGCATCGTCGGAGCGATCGTTGCGACCGCGGCGATGTTCGTTCCGTCGTCGGTCCTCATGGTGGTGGCCGGTTCGATGTGGAAGCGTTTCTCCGCATCGAAATGGAAAGACGTCGTTGCGGTTGGGCTCGAACCGGTGATCATCGGCTTGGTTTGGTCGAGCGTGCTGACGATCGGACGCGGGGCGCTTCATGCGTGGCCCGCCTACGTCATGGCGGCGATCGTGACCGTGCTGATGATCCGAACGAACGTGAGCGCGCCGCTTTTGATCTTGATGGGCGCGGCCGGCGGAGCGGCGTTTTTGCGGTAGCCCGCGCGTTCGGCTGGGTATCTCTCCATTATCGAGAGGAGGCACCACCGATGACGGCTCTCGAAAAACAACTGACGACCGGCGCGGCCGCCCGGACTTCGCTTGAGGTCATGCGCGAGCTGTTCGGACCGCTCTACGCGCAAGGCTTTGCGATCGAACTGTGGGACGGGGCGCGTGTCGCCGCCTCCGGCGGTTCGGAGCGGTTCGTCTTCCGCGTAAACGACCCGGGCGCGCTGCGAACGGCGCTGGCCTTTCCCTTCGACCTCTCCGCGGGCCAAGCGTTCGTCGCCGGACTCATTTCGATCGACGGCGATCTCGAGTACGCCGTCGACGTCCTCATGCGAGCCACCGGCGGCCTCGCGCCGCTGCGATCGCTTCGTCTGTTGCGATTGCTCCGGACTCTGCCCAAGAGCGCGCTTCCGGCCTTTCGCTCCGCCGAATTACGCGGGCGCATGCACTCGCGCGAGCGCGACCGGGCGGCCATCGGCTTTCATTACGATCAACCGCTGGAATTCTACCGGGCTTTTCTCGATTCGGGGCTCGTCTACTCGTGCGCGTACTACGACGACGGCATCGAGGATCTCGACGCCGCACAGACCGCAAAGATCGACTATATCTTGCGAAAGGTGCGGCTTGCCCCGGGCGAACGTCTCCTCGACATCGGTTGCGGCTGGGGATCGCTGATCTTGCGCGCGGCCGAGCGCTTCGGCGCTCGTGCGCTGGGCGTTACGCTGAGCCGGTCCCAGTACGAAGTGGCGCAGCGTCGAATCGCCGCGGCCGGGTTCGAAGAACGCGCGACGGTGGAGTTGCGCGACTACCGCGACCTCGAACCAGAAACGTTCGACAAAGTGGTCAGCGTCGGTATGTTCGAGCACGTCGGCCGCTCGCATCTGCGTGAGTACTTTCAGTCGGCATTCGATGCGCTTGCGCCCGGAGGGCTCTTCCTCAATCACGGCATCGCGCACCAAGATGCCAAAACGAGCGGGAAGGTCACGGGCTTTATCGAGCGTTTTGTCTTCCCTGACGGCGAGTTGGTCGGCGTGTCCGACGCTCTGCGCGTAGCGGAGAACGTCGGATTCGAGATCCGCGACGTGGAGAATCTGCGCGAGCACTACGTCCGTACGCTTCGCGATTGGAGGGCGAACCTGGAACGGAATCGCGACGCCGCGGTTGCCGCGGCCGGCTTGCAATCGTACCGCGCCTGGATGCTCTACCTCGCGGGAAGCGCGCAGGGCTTTCGTACCGGTAGATTAGGCCTCTTCCAGTCGCTGCTGGCGCGGCCCGACGAGGCCGGCACCGTGCCGGTTCCGCCGACGCGCCGCGATCTCTACTCCTTCGCGGGCTAAGCGACGCGCAACAAAAGAGCCCGCCGGGACGTATCCCGGGGGCTCTTTTCGTTGCAGCTCGGCGCGACGCTACTCGATGATGAGCGTGAGCCCCGCCGTGCACGTGACCGTAACGCCGAATCCGGTTTGCGTTCCGTTCGGCCCGTTCGGATTTGAGCCGACCAGACCGGTTGCCGGTGGCGGCGAGCCGACGTTCGAGGGATACATGTAGACCGTCGTCGTGCCGACGTTCGCGCACTGCAGCGTGAACGTGTAACCGCTGTACCAGCTGCCGGACGGGCCGCCGAGCGAACCGTTGTTATTGTAGTTCGCCGCGGTTCCCGGCGTCGTGAAGGGGCCCGGGTTCGTGATATTGACGATACCGTTCCCGTCGTTCTCCGCGATGACGAAGCCGCCGTTTGCAAACGGCACCGGAGCGTTGCTCGAATCGAGCTGGTTCATGATGACCCAGCCGTCGATGTCCGCGGGGAATGCGACGAGCGTATAGATGGGCGGCTGCCCCGGCGTCGACGCCGTCGAGGGCGACCCCAGCGTCCCGTCGCAGCTCGGCCAGTCGCAGATGAAGCCCGACCCCAGATATCCGTTGAGGACCAGGGTGGCGTTCGTGTTCGTACCGGGCGCGAGGTTGTAGGTTTGCGTGGCTTCGGACAGGATGTTGTTGCTCGCATCCAACAGCGTCAACCCGATCGTGTGCTCGCCGGGAAGCGCGGTCAGCGTTATGCTCACCTGATAGTAGTCGCCGGCCACCTCGCTGGTGTACGTCATCGTTTGTCCGTGACCCAGATCGATCGGACTTGACGGCGGGCTCGCCAGGTTGAGCGTTCCGCTGTACGAGTCGAAGGTGAAGTTCGTTTGAGAGGTCGCCGGAGAGATGTAATCGGGATGCCCCTGATGACCCAGGGCGGTCATTTTCATCCGGGCCTTGCCCTTGATGGGCACCGCGAATTTGATGGATTGCTTGGCCGTGGCCTGGGGCTGTCCGGGATTGCTCCCGCCGCCGCTGCCACCGTTGCTGCCCCCGGTGTTCGGGAGGCTTCCGCCGCCCCCGCCCGAGCACGCCGCGAGAATAAGGACCGCGCCGATGACGGCGCAGCGTTGCCTGAGACCCATAGTGCTGACCCTCCTCTTTGCTCTATCTATCGGCAGGCAAGCGAGAAAACGTAGGGCTTTCGGCACGTTGGCATGGTTCCTTAGAACCACATATTAGGGCCAATCTAGGACCGGCGGACCGGTGCAGGTCGAGAGTATCTAACCCAGTTCGACCGCGAGCATGGAAATGGAGCCGCCGTCAAAGCCCTCCACCGGGAACGAGACCCGGTCCCCGTCCATGCGAGCGCCGAGCACGTAGAGCAACGGCAAATAATGATCGGGAGTCGGTGCGCTGAGCAGCGCGTCCTGACCGAGCGCTTCGTAGTCGACGAGCGAGGCGTCGCGGCCCGCAACGATATGCTCGCGAGCCAGCTTTTCGAATCTGACGGCCCAATCGAGCGGCTCGGCCGGATGCCGGCCCCAAGCGTACGATTCCAGGTTGTGCACGAGGTTGCCGCTGCCGGCGATCAGCACGCCTTCGTCGCGCAGAGCGGCGAGTTTTTTCCCGAGCGCATAGTGATAGGCAGGCGGCTGCGTTTCGTCGATGCTCAACTGCACTATCGGAACGTCTGCGTTCGGAAAGACGTGGGTCAGGACCGACCAGGTGCCGTGGTCGAGTCCCCAGCGCGTGTCGGGAGCGACGGGCTCCGGCGCCAGCGCCGCGATCGTGCGCGCGGCCAGCGCCGGATCGCCCGGTGCCGGATAGACCACGTCGTAGAGGCGCTTGGGGAATCCGCCGAAATCGTGAATCGTTCTGGGCCGTTCGTTTGCCGTCACCATCGTTTCCGGAACGTACCAATGCGCGGATATGGCTAGAACGGCTTTGGGGCGTTCGAGGCGCCGGCCGATGCGCGACCACGCTTGCGTGTACGCGTTGTCCTCAATTGCGTTCATGGGATTCCCGTGTCCGAAGAAGATGGCCGGCATTCTGCTCATACTTGAAGCCTAACACTTGCCGCACCGGCGGCGTCAACCGGGAAACGCCGCGTTGCTTGCGAAGGCGCGCCAAGACATGCAGACGGAACTGCGCATTTTGGGCGTCGCCGCCGCGATCGGTCTGGACGTGCTGGCGTTGTCGGCAGCGATCGGCGTCAAGCCGCTTCCCTGGGCGAAGCGTTTGGGCTTGGGCGCGTGCTTTGCCAGCGCCGAATTGGTCATGCAAGCGATCGGCCTGGTGGCGGGGACGGGACTCGGACGCGTGGTCGGCGAGCTGGCGGCCTGGGTCGGCCTAACCGTTCTGCTCGGCATCGGCGTTTGGATCTTCGCGTCGAGCTTTTCGCAAGATAGCGAGTTCGATTTCGACGTTGCCACGCCGGTAGGACTCCTGCTGGCGTGTCTTTCGATCAGCCTGGATTCGCTCGGAATCGGGTTTGCGTTGCCCGCGTTGCGGCTGCCGCTCGTGCAGCTCTTCGCCACGGTCGCGGTCTCGACCGTTTGCTTCACGCTGGCCGGCCTGACGTTCGGAGCCCGGCTCGGCGAGGCGTTCGGGCGCCGCGCCGAACGCGGCGCCGGCATCGTCTTGATCCTTTTGGCGATCGCGTTCGCGGTCGAAAGGCTGGTCTCTTGATCGTCGAGCGCGACGGGAGCCGGTTGTTTAACGCGGATTGCGTGTCGGGTGCGCTCGAATATTTGACCGACGGAAGCGTGGACCTGATCGTTACCGATCCCCCGTACGGGATTCGCGGCGACGAGCTGCACCGCCACTACAATCGAGACGAGCGGTTCGTCATGGCCGGTTACGTCGAAGTGCCGGCGCAGCGGTACGCCGAGTTCAGCCGCGCTTGGATCGCTCAGGCCGAGCGCGTTCTCAGGCCCGGCGGCCAGATCTACGTCGTGTCCGGTTACACGAACCTGCCCGACATCCTTAACGCGCTCCGGTCGACGACGCTGCTCGAGCTCAACCACATCGTCTGGAAGTACAACTTCGGCGTCTACACGTCGCGCAAGTTCGTTTCGTCGCACTATCATATACTGTACTATGCGAAGCCCGGTACGCCGCGGACGTTCAATCTCGAAAGCCGCTTCGCGCGCGACGAGCGCGACGAGCGCGGCGGCTCACCCGGCTATCGCGACCGCGAAGACGTGTGGACGATTAACCGCGAATATAAACCGGGCCGGAAGAAGAACAAGAACGAATTGCCGCTTGCGCTGCTCGAGAAAATGCTGCTTTACAGCAGCAACGAAGGCGATTTGGTCTGCGATTTTTTTATGGGGGGCGGGTCGACCGCGGTGGCGTGCGCCGGCCTGAGCCGGCGGTTCGCCGGCTTTGAGATTTCGCCGGGCATCTTTCGCCGCGTCGTCGAGCGCGTGGCAGCGGTGCGGCCGGGCGGCTTATTGGATGGGCGCCCGTCGAAGTCGAGCGCGGCCGCGGTAGCGAATCGAGGCAAGCGCTGGAACCCGGGCGACGTTCGGGCCGTCTTGCAACGCTACGACCAGCTGGCGGCGGACGGCACGGCGAAGAAGCGGATCGTCGCCGCGCTCGGAACGGAGTTCGGACGCGGTCCGTGGTCGATCGCCAAGGTGGTCAAAGATCGCCGCTAGGGCGCGGTAAACACAGGGGGCGGAGGACGCGTGGCCAAGACTCTGCCGCATGGAACAGACGATCACACACTTGGCCCACGCCGCGCTGTGGATGTTTTTCATCGGGTTCGTCTTCGCAGTCATCGGCGTCATCGCGACGATTCGCTGGATCACCGGACTCATCACGGGCGCCGGCAAAGCTGTCGAGTCCGGAGCGCAGGAAGTCCAACGCAAAATCCGTGGGTAGCGGAGCCTCGCCTCCGACACATTGCATGCGCCAGTGCATTTTAGAATAGTAGGGTTTGGAATTCGGCTACTTGGTTGAAGCCTACTCGATCGTAGAGGGCTAGTGCGGCCGCGTTGAAGTCGTTGACGTAGAGCGAGAGCGTTTCGTGGCGCTTTAGAAGCCGGTCGCAGACTTGCGATAGGGCGTTCGCGGCAAGCCCGCGCCCGCGCAGCTCGGGCGGGACCCAGATGCCTTGCAACTGCGCCGTCCGGGCGCTTTCCGGACCCACGTGGCAGAAGAAACACGTCCGGCCCTCGGATTCTCCCACCCACCACAATCCGCGCTCGATCATGTAACGTACGTTGCTGGAAAACTCCGGCGAGAGTTCGCGCGGGTCGTATTCCAGTTCGTGTTCGATCATGCGCGCGGAGTTCTCCGTTACGTCGCGCCATTCGTCGCCGCGCGCGCGGCGAACCGAGACCGGGCCCGGGACGGTTTGCAGCCGACCGCGATCCACGGCCATGACCGGCTGGCGGTCGCGAACGGCGCGCGGCGGCGGGTGCCAGCCGCGCATGAAATCCCACAGGCGGCGCACGGTCTCGCGGGGACCGACGATCGTTCGCTCGCCGGAGAATCGGCGCGCCGTTTTCGCAAACGTCTCGATCGCGACGTCGTCGCACGCGATGACGATCTGCTTGCCGAAATATCCCACGCCGGCGATCCGTTCGCCGTCGAGAGCGACGCACAGCGAACGCTGCAGTTCGGGATGGATGGGCCGCGAGACGAGCGAGGTGAGAAAGACGTTCTCGAACGGCGAACGGTCGAGAAACGCCAGCGCCGCATCTTCGCGCGCCGGCGTGAGCGGCTCGACGCGGGCGCCCACGCTAGTCCAGAGGTACGACGACGAGCGGCTTGGTAGTAGGCTGTTTGCTTCCGCCTTCGGGCTCCACGCTGACGGCGACGACTGCCGTTGCCGACGCGTCGGCGGGAAGCGGGACGACGGCGACGCCGTGCGAGTCGGGAACGAACGTAAGCGACGGCGTCATCGTCTTGGATCCCTTCGCCAAGGTCCACGCCTGGTAGACGTGCCCGCGCGGCGGGCTGGGCAAGTCGTACATCGCGATGTACAGGCGGCTGCCGTTGCGTACGACTTCACCGTCGTTGACCGGGTAACGCTTTGCCGAGGAGCTCAAGAGGTCCGAAATCGCCGCCTGGCGGTCTGCGAGTTCGCTTGCAAGCGCGTTGGTGCGGGTGCGTAGCTGCGCGAGCTCCGATTGCGACTGTTTGAGTTGGCCGCTCAGCATGATGTCGGAGATGGACGAGATCAGCGCGATGGCCAGGCACGCGGCCGCGACGAGATACGCGGGCCAGAGCACCGGCCGTTCGCGCGTCGCGACCGCCGTACGCGCTGCAGAGCGCTCCGTCTTCGGCGTACTCTTTTGCGCGGGCGCCTCGGCCCTGACGGTACGCATGATTCTGGCTTTGAGCACCGGGCTCACGGTAACCGCGCCCCCGCCGGGCTCGCACGCCTCGGCCGACTCGGCGAGCGCGTCGACGGTGGGCCGCAACAGGGCGTATTCGCGACGGCAAATCGAGCACGTCGCCATGTGCGAGCGCACGCGCTCCGCGTCTTGCATCGGCATCGAACCGAGCGCGTAAACGGCTACGTCGTCGAGCCAGTCTTCGTGCCCGCGTTCTTGCAAATCGCTCACGTCGCCACCGTCATTTCCAGCTGCGCGCGCAGCTTGCGAAGGCCGGAACGGATGCGCGTCTTCACGGTCCCGAGCGGAACCGACGTCCTGCGCGCGATCTCTTGATGGGTCACGCCTTCGAAGAACCCCATCTCGATCGGCTCGCGCTGTTCGTCCGGCAAGCCGGCCAACGCGGAGCGCACGATTTCGCGATCGATTCGTGCGAACGCCGTATCTTCGACGCTTTCCGACTCGGGAAGTGCCTGAGGCAGGTCCGTTTCCGCGCGTACGGCGCGGCTGCGTAGCACGTCGAGCGCGCGATTGCGCGTAACTCGCGCGATCCACGCGCCGAAATTGCCCGTTCGAAACAGCTCGGGCGAGCTCCAAACCTTCACGAAAACCGCCTGCGTAACGTCTTCTGCCGTGGAGGGATCGCCAAGCATCCGCACGGCCAGGCCGTACGCGAGCCGATGATATGCGTCGTAGAGCGCTTCGAACGCATCGGCATCGCGCTTGCGCACCCTGTCCATCAAAGCGACGGCATCTTCGGTCACCTCTCGGGGCTTCGCGTCGGGGCCTCCGTGCCCTCGAAGTACCTAACGGCGCGGCGGCCCCGGTGGATTCGTGGGCTACCGGGCGCCGAGGCGTGAAGCGGCCCCGCGTCGTAGCCAACCGCCATGAGTTCTCTCGATGCGTTGAACGACGCGATCCAGGGGTTCCCGGGATACGCCGGCGAGCTGGACCGCCGGAAAGCCGACGAGATGATCCGCTCGTACGCCGGCGAGCGAGTCTCCGAGCTGGAGGAACGCCTCGAGCCGCTCGATCCGAAACTTGCCGACGCGTGTGCGGCGACGTTGATGCGAACGGGCTTCGTGGATCAGGACGCGTTTAAGGACTTCGAGTATGCGAAACTGGACGACGCCGCGCTCGAACGCATCTGCAGCGCAGACCTCGCGTTGGTCGAACTGGCCGACCGCGCAAAGGACGTCGATCGCGACGGCCTGATCGCATATCTAAGCGAAGTCGATACGGCGCTCGACCGCCGGGACGACGCTATGACTTCGGTGGGAACGGCACCCCGGGGATAGACGGAACCGGAATCTTGCTCTGAACCTGGTTGATGACTTCGTTCTTGAGCTGATCCCAGTTGGTCGGCAGGCCGAAATCGCCCGTAAATTGATCCACGGCTCCTTGCGTCAACTTGCTCACTTCGGCTTGAACGACGCCGTTTACGAGCCGGGCTGCGAACGATTGTCCTTGTGCGACGACGAAGCGATGGCCGTCGGTGGTCTGCACCGTGACCGGAAGATTCGGGTTGCTGACCTCGTAGACGTTGACGGTGAGCGTTCCGTCGCTCGCGACGCCGATGTCGCCCTGCGTGCCGCGAACGCCGACGGTCGCGGTCGGCGTTTGGAACGTGTAGTTAGCCGCGGCGCCTTGGGGATGCTGAACGGTGAACCGCGTCGAGCCGTTGTACACGATGAATTTTGCAGTGTTTCCTTCGGCCTGACTGAAGAACGCCATCTGAACCTTTGAATTCGATCCCACCAGCACCTTAGAGCTGTCCGGCAACGTCACGGCGCCGATCGACTCCGAACCGGTGATCGCGAACGTCTTGTCGGCGAGCGCGATGGACGCGTTGGGCGCTATCGGCTTGGCCGCCTGATTCGGAGCTTGGTAGGCGACGTCGCCCTTAACGTTTTGGAGTTCTTTAGACGTGTCTGCGGCGGACGGCAGCGAACCGGTTGCTAGAAGCAGCGCGAATGCGAGGAAAAACGGGCGTCGTAACGTCATCGTATCAACCCTCCAGTCCGGCGCTTCCTCAGTCCGCGCGCGCTTTCCCGGCGGGAAGGGCCGTTGGGGGCGACTAACGGCGCCTACAGATGCGCCGCTCGCTGAGTTCGCTCGTTGCGATCGTGGTCGCGCTATGCTCGCCAGGGCGCGCCGGCACGCTCCACCTCCTGCCCGCGCCGCGGCAAGTCGCGGCCGCTTCGTGCCGCGCGCCGGGCTTGCCGCGGACGATCGCTTCCGGATTCGACCAAGGGGCCCGGGAAGAGCTTACGGAGCGCTGGAGGGCACTGGGCGTTCCGGTTCCTCGAGTTTCGGCCGGCGATCCGGATATCGTCGCGATCCTGGTCGCGGGCATGCGCCCGGATCAGTACCGTTTGGACGTGCGCGGCGCCCGCGCGCGCATCGAGGCGGGCGGGCCGGCGGGTGCGTTCTATGCGGCGATGACGCTCGCGCAACTGCCGCAACGCGACGGCGCGCGTTGGGCGCTGCCGTGCGTGATCGTTTCGGACTGGCCGGCGCTCCCGTGGCGCATCCTCTCCGACGACGTGTCGCGCGGACCGTTGCCGACGATGCGCTACTTCAAAGAACGCATTCGTACGATCGCGGCCTTTAAGATGAACGGCTACTCGCCGTATATGGAGAATGTTTTCGTCTCCCCCACCGATCCGCTGCCCGCCCCGCTCGACGGCATAACGCCCGCGCAGCTGCGAGAGCTCGACGCCTACGCGCGCCGTTTTCACGTCGCCCTGATTCCGCAGCAGCAAACCTTCGCGCACATGCACGGAACGCTCGAGGTGGAAGAGTACGCGCCGGCGGCCGAACTTCCGCACGGGTTTCTCCTATCGCCCGCTGCGGCGCAGGCCCGCGACTATCTCGCGCGTATCGTCACCGAGGAACTCGCGGCCGTTCCCAATCCGCCGTTCTTTCACATCGGTTCAGACGAAACCGCAACGCTGGGTGAGGGCAGCACCGCGGCATACGTTCGTCAAATCGGCAAGAGTCGCGCGTACGCCGGCCATGTGGCGGCGATGGACGCGCTGATCGCACCGTCGGGCGCGCGCACCATGCTTTGGGACGACGGCATCGAGAACGACCCTGCGATCGCGGCCTTGTTGCCCAGACCGGCGTCGCGCGCTCCCGTGATCGTGAATTGGCACTACGGGCCGCAGGCCGATTACCGGCCGTTCGTCGACCTCATCGCGCGCAGCGGCTTCGACCAGATGATCGCTCCCGGCGCGAACAATTGGAACGAGATTTTTCCCGACGTTGCTACCGCCATTCCCAACGAAGACTTGTTCGTTTCGCAAGGCAAGGGCGCGAAGGGCGCGATCGGACTTTTCCAAACCGTCTGGCACGACGACGGCGAGACGCTGTACGAGGCGACGTGGTATCCGGTGCTGTATGCGGCCGCATCGGCGTGGGAGGCCGGGCGCGTACCGCAATCCCGCTTCGATGTCGACTTTCCTCCCGCGTTTTTCGGTGCGGACGACCCGGCGTACGCAAGCGACGTGGCGCTTCTCGGCGATGCCGTCAAGCGGCTGCATGCGGCGGCGTACGACAACACCGACGCGCTATTCTGGGCCGATCCCTTCGATGCGGCGGCCGGTGCCCGAATGAATAACGTGGATCTGCGTGCGGTACGTCTGGACGCCGAGACGGTCGAGCGGCATCTGTACGACGCGCGTCCGCCGCTCCACCAGAACGCTGCGTTCGTTATGTACTTGGCCGCGCGGCGGCTCGACGCGCTCGCGCGAAAATTCCAGATCGCCCGCGAAGTGCGCGACATGTACGCTCAGGCGCAAGCGACGGCCGGCGTCAAGGACGGGCCGGCGATCCGCGATCTATTCTGGTCGCGCTACTGGATGTGGGAATTGCGCGACTCTTACGAATCGCTGGCGCCGCTCTACGAGCGCGCGTGGCGTTACGAAAGCCGCGATGGCCACTTGGCTAGCAATCTGGAGCGCTATCACGCGGCCGCGCAGCGCGCGATCGCGCTCGCGGACGCTTTCTATCGCGCGACGTACGACGGGTACGTTCGCTCCGGGACGCTTCCGGCGTTCGACGACGTGGTGAAGTGACCGGGCTGTTCGTCCTGGGCATCTTTCTGATCTTCGCGGTGCTGATGTACGCGCGGCGCCTTCCGGCGCTGCTCGCGGTGCCCTTGATGGCGCTCGCGATGGCTCTGGCGGCAGGCGTTCCGTTCGTGCAACTGGGCGGAATAGTGACCGCCGGTTCGGCGGCGCTCGCGCCGGTCTACGTTGCGGTCATTTTCGGCGCGCTCTTGGGGCGGGTTGCACTCGACACCGGCATCGCGCGGACGCTCGTGAACCTCGCGGCGGAGTACGGAGGCGACCGTCCCTTCGCACTCGCGCTGGTGATCTGCGCGGTCGTAGCCGTCTTGTTTACCTCGCTGTCGGGCTTGGGCGCGATCATCATGGTCGGCTCGGTGGTGCTTCCCATCATGATGACGACGGGCGTGCCGCGGAAAGTCGCTTCGACGATGTTTCTGATGGCGTTCGCGCTCGGATTTATCTTCAATATAGCCAACTGGACGTTCTACACGAAACTCTTCGGCGTAGTGCCGCAACAGATGGTGCGCTACGCGATCGCGTTGGCGGTCGTGGATGCGGTCGCCTTACTGGCGTACGCGGTGGTTGCTTTCCGCCGCGATCGCGGCTACGCCACCCATGCGGTGGCCGCCGGGAGCGAGCCGAAAGAGAAGGTCAATCCATTCGCGCTGGCCGCGCCGATCCTGCCGCTCGTGCTCTATTACGCGCTGCACATGGATGCAACGCCCGCGTTTGCAATCTCGGCGATCTACGGAGCGGTGTTGGCGCGACCGCGCGACGCCGTTCGCACGCTGGTTGCGGCGGCGATTCGCGGCGTGGAAGACGTCGCCCCCGCCATTTTGCTGTTCGTCGGCATCGGCATCTTGTTGACCGCGACGAGCGAACCGCAGTTCCGAGCCGCCCTCGACCCGCTCGTCCGCGGAGGCTGGCTACGGAATCCGGTCGCCTACGTGGTGGCGTTCGGTTTGGCCAGCCCGCTCGTTCTCTATCGCGGCCCGCTCAATCCGTTCGGCGTCGGCATCGCGATCTTCACGGCGCTGCTCGCCTCGCACGCGCTTCCTCCGATCGTCATCGTGGCCGCCGTCATGGCCGTGGTGCAAGTCCAAAACGTTTGCGATCCCACCAACACCGCCAACGTTTGGGTCGCGAATTTCACCGGAACGCCCATCGACGAAATTACCAAGCGGACGCTGCCCTTCCAAGTCGCGGTCGCGACCGTCGCATGCATCCTGGTGGTGACGCTCAGCCCGGTACTGTTTGGAACGCCCGCATTTGCCGCGATCGTCCCGCCTGCGTACGCAGACGCTCTGCCGGCCATCTCGCTCGCACCGCCGGGCGCGAGCGGCCGGGTCGGCGTCGACGACGACGGATCCCCTCCGGCGCGGGCCGGCGCGGATGCGGTCGCGGCCGCGCTGGCCACGCGCGGCCTCAGCGCCCTGCGCGTCCGCGAGAATCCGAACGACGGGCCGTGCGACGGGAAACGTTACGCTGCCTACATTTTGGTAAGCGCCAGCACGTTTGCGCTTCCGAACGGAACCGACCTCGACATCGGCTTGATGCTCGAAGACTGCGGGGGCTGGATCGTTAACGAGTGGCACGACCACCAAACGGTGGCGTCGGCCGACGCGAGCGCCGGTCGCGCGCTCGCGCTGGAGGGGCTCGCGCGGCTCGACGATTGGCGGGCGGCGGTTCCGCGCCGCGCGGCAAACCTGTTCGAACGCGGGATCGCGATGCAGAGCGGCGATCCGCCGTCGTATTTCTACGCGCTCTTTAAAACCGTCGACGGGAACATGCGAGCGTACGTGCGCGCGGGCGGGCCGGCCTATCGCGACGGGCTTCGAACCGGAGACGTGATCGACAAGCTGGACGGCCAGGATTGGTGGACCTACGGCACCTATCAAACGCAGTCGCGGGCCTACGACGGCAGGCCGCATACGTTCGAAGTGCAGCGCGGAACGCAGACCGTGGACGTCCGTCTGGGCGCGCCGCTCGATCCCGGCGAAATCGACGACGGGGCGGCCGCGCCCCCGGCGGAGAAACCCGGGTCATGACCACCATCGATCCCCAGCTCTCCGGCTATTGCGACGCGCACCGCGACCAGCATCTCGACGAGCTCAAACGCTGGATTGCGATTCCCTCGGTCTCGGCCGATCCGGAGCGCGCCGGCGACGTTCGCGCCTGCTGCGAACGGCTCGTCGCGCGTTTGCGCGAACTTGGGATGCGATCGGAGGTGTTGGAGACGGACGGCAATCCGATCGCTTACGGCGAGTGGCTCGAGGCTGCCGGCAAACCGACGGTCATGATTTACGGTCACTACGACGTACAGCCCGCCGACCCGCTCGAGCTGTGGGAGACGCCTCCCTTCGAAGGCACCGTGCGCGACGGAAAGATCTTTGGCCGCGGGGCGGTGGACGACAAAGGACAAGTGTTGATGCACCTGGCCGCGATCGAAGCGCACTTTCGCACGCGCGGCCGCCTTCCCATAAACGTGAAGGTCGTCGTCGAAGGCGAGGAAGAGATCGGTTCGCCCAGCTTCGCGGCCGCGCTCGAGCGCTACCGCGACAAATTCGATGCGGACGTGGTCGTGATATCCGACACGGCCGTCTTTGCCGAGGACGTGCCCTCGCTGACGACCAGCGTCCGCGGCCTGGTTACGTGGGAGATCGACGTTCACGGTCCGTCCGGGGATCTGCACTCGGGCTACTACGGCGGGCTCGTCCGCAATCCGATCGAGGCGTTGGCGCGAATCTTGTCCGGCCTCAAAGACGACGCCGGGCGCGTTGCGGTTCCCGGTTTCTACGATGGCGTTGAAGAGATCACGCCGCTCCAAATGGTGGAGTTGCGTTCGCTGGATTTCGACGAGGCAGCCGAAGCCCGAGCGCTGGGCGTCGCGGAATTGGCCGGCGAACGCGGCCGCATCGCTCTCGAACGCATGTGGTTTCGTCCGACGCTCGAGATCAACGGAATCTGGGGCGGCTATCAAGGCCCGGGAAGCAAGACGATCATTCCGAGCTGGGCCAAGGCTAAACTGACGGCACGGCTGGTCGGAGCGCAGGATCCGCTGCGCGTTCGCGAACTCGTGACCGCGCACGTGCTGGCTTCCGCTCCCACGGGCGTTCGCGTCGACGTGCGTGACGGCGGGGACGCTCCGGCCGTCGTCATGGGACGGGAACACCCCGCGGTCGCCGCCGCTTCGCGCGCGATGGAAGCGGGATTCGGAAAAAAGCCGGTTTACATTGGAACCGGCGGTTCGATCAAGCCCGTCGCGGATTTCGACCGCACGCTGAAGTTGCCGCAGGTAATGATCGGCGTCGGACTGCCCGACGATCGCATCCACGCGCCGAACGAGAAGTTCAATCTCTCGCAGTTCTTCGGCGGTATCAAAACGATGGCGTGCTTGTACGACGAACTCGGCGCTCTAACGCCGGAAGGCTGATGGCCGCGGAGCGAAATTCGACCAAGCGTTTCGGCGACCGTGCGCGCGAGTACGCGGCGTTCCGCCCCGGATATCCGGACCGCGCGGTCGACGAACTCCTCGCCGGTCTGGGTGCGCCCGCATCGCTGGTCGTTGCCGACGTGGGTGCGGGAACGGGCATCTCGGCTCGCGCGATAGCCGAACGCGGCGCGCGCGTGATCGCGATCGAGCCCAACGCCGCGATGCGCGAAGCGGCGCATCCACACGCCCGCGTCACGTGGCAAGACGGGACCGGTGAAGCGACTCGCCTGGAGGATGCCGGCGTAGACGTCGCGTGCGCGTGTCAAGCGTTTCATTGGTTCGCAACGCCGGAGGCGCTCGAAGAGTTCCGGCGCATCTCGCGGCGACGGGCCGCGCTGCTGCAGAACGAACGCGACGAACGGGATCCGTTCACGCGCGCGTTCGGCGACGTGGTGCGAGCCTACGCGACCGATGACACGGAGGCGCTTCGGATGCACGCCCTCGACGTCTTCGCGGCGTTCCCCAACGCCGAGGTGTCTCGTTCGTCGTACGGGCATTCGCAACGCTTCGATCTCGAGGGGTTGCTCGGCCGTGCCGCGTCCGCTTCGTACCTGCCCAAAACGGGTGCGGCCGCGCAATCGCTGCGTTCCGATCTGGCCGCCCTCTTCGAACGTTTCGCCGGCGCCGGCTCGGCCGTCGAAATGGCGCTGGTCACGTACCTCCTCCGGGCCGACTGGTAAGTGCGCAAACTGCGCCTCGGCATCGACGTGGGCGGCACGTTTACGGATGTCGTTGCGGTCGACGCGTCGACGCGCGAGCTCGTCGCGAGCGTCAAGGTTCCGACGACGCACGGCGCGTCCGAAGGCGTCGCCGCCGGGATCGTCGCCGGGATCGAGCGCATCCTGCGCGACGCGAACGTTGCGGCCGCCGACGTCGCGTTCATCGCGCACTCGACGACGCAGGCGACCAACGCGCTGCTCGAGGGCGACGTTGCGAGCGTCGGCATCTTGGGCCTTTACCAACCGCTCAACGCGTGGATCGCGATACGCCAGATGCGTTTCGGTGCGATGGAACTTGCCCCCGGAATCGCCTTCGCGCCGTCGTTTGCCTTCGCACGATCGGACGATGCGCTCGCGATGCGGGAAGCCGTGGACGCGTTGCTCGCCGGCGGCGCGCAAACGGTGGCCGTAAGCGAACCGTTCGGCGTCGACGCCGCCCAAGGCGAGGAGATCGCCGCAAGTTACGCGCGCACGCGCGGCGCGCCCGCTACCAGCGGCCACGACGTAAGCTCGACGTACGGGCTGCGCGCCCGGACGCGCACCGCGGCGATCAACGCCGCGATCTTACCTAAGATGCTGCGGACGGCACGCATGACCCGCGAAGCGGTGGAGAGCGCGGCGATCGCGGCGCCGTTGATGGTCATGCGCAGCGACGGCGGCGTGATGGACGTACGCGAGATCGAACGGCGGCCGATTCTGACGCTGCTGTCGGGCCCGGCAGCCGGCGTTGCGGGCGCGCTGCTGCACGAGCAAGTCAGCGACGGCATTTTCATCGAAGTCGGAGGCACCAGCTCGGATTGTTCGGCAATCCGCGCCGGGCAGCCGCAGATGCATCCGGCGCGCATCGGCGGCCACCGCACGATGCTGCAAACGCTTGACGTGCGAACCCTCGCCATCGCGGGCGGCAGTATGACGCGCGCGGGCGCCGGTGGAATCGTCGATGCCGGTCCGCGGTCGGCACATATTGCAGGCTGCGCGTACGCGTGCTTCACCGACCCGGGCGCGCTCGAAGGCGCGCGACTCGAGCTCACGTCCCCGCAGCGCGGCGATCCCCGCGACTATGCCGTCATCGTCACGCGCGCCGGCGCCCGCGTTGCGCTGACGGTAACCTGTGCGGCAAACGCCATCGGCGAGGTCCCGCCGGGAGCGTTTTCGCAAGGAAACGCGGAGTCGGCGCGGGCCGGTTTCGCATTGCTGGCCGCGCACCTCGGAAAAGATGCCGCAAGCGTCGACGGTCTTGCACGCCGCGTTCTCGACATGGCGTCGGCCAAGATGACGGCGTGCATCCGCGAACTTGCCGCGGACTATGCGCTCGATCCGGCGCAGATCGTTCTGGTTGGTGGCGGCGGCGCCGCCGGCGCCCTCGTTCCGCACGCCGCCAAAGCCATGGGGCTGCCTTTTCGGATCGCTCGCGACGCGGAAGTGATCTCGCCGGTCGGGGTAGCGCTCGCGCTCGTTCGCGACGCCGTCGAGCGGACGATCGTGGATCCCGGACCGGAGGATATCGCGCGCATTCGGGCCGAGGCGACGGACCGCGTCATCGCGGCGGGCGCGGCTCCCGACCGGGTCGAGGTCACGATCGAAATCGACGCGCAGCGCAATCGCGTCCGCGCCGTCGCTTCCGGCGCCACCGCGTTAGCCGAATCCGCGGCCCGCGCCGCATGCGGCGAACCCGAGCAGCGGGCCGCCGCCGCCCGTTCGCTCGGCGTCGAGCCGGAACAGACCGAACGTATCGATCTCACGCCGTCGCTCTCGGCCTACCGTTCGACGCGCCGCGTTCCCGGGAGGTTCGGCCGGACGCGTACGGTCGAAGACGTTCGCATCGTAGACGAGCGCGGTGTCGTTCGCGCGGGCATGCGCTCGCCAAAAATCGAGCGAACTCAGGCCGCCAACCTCGAGAGCGTCCTCGGACGCGCGCTCGAAGACGCGACCTCCTTCGGTGACGTCGGCCGTGCGCTTCCGGAAGTCTACCTCGTGCACGGCGCGCGCATTTCGGAATTCGCCGGACTAGCCAGCGCTTCGCAAGCGGTATCTCTAGTCAAAGAAGAACTCGCCGGACGCGATCCCGGCGAGTTCGTTGCCATCGTCCTGGTGCGGCGCGCGGCCTAAGCAAGATTTGACAGCGGGGTTGTCGGTGCGTCGCAGGAGGTGTGGTTGCTACCGTTCTGATCGAGCACACCGCAGCTCGCGACCGCAAGCGTTGTCATCCTGAGCGGAGCGCCGAAGGCGCGCAGTCGAAGGCGCGCAGTCGAAGGGCGCCCTTCGACTGCGGCGCTGCGCGCCTTCGCTCAGGATGACAACGGAGGTGGCCAGAGCGTCGAAAGGCGGTGTCGTTGCTCCCGTTCTGGTCGAACGTGCTGCGTGTCGCGACAGCGGGGTTGTCGGTGCGTCGCAGGCGGTGTCGTTGCTCCCGTTCTGGTCGAACGTGCTGCGTGTCGCGACAGCGAGGTTGTCGGTGCGTCGCAGGCGGTGTGCTTGCTACCGTTCTGGTCGAACGCGCTGCGTGTCGCGACAGCGGGGTTGTCGGTGCTCGCAGGCGGTGTGGTTGCTACCGTTCTGGTCGATCGTGCTGCATCTCGCGACCGCAAGCTTTGTCATCCTGAGCGTAGCGCCGAAGGCGCGTAGTCGAAGGGCGCCCTTCGACTGCGGCGCCCCGCGCCTTCGCTCAGGATGACAACCGAGGTTGTCAGGCCATCGCAGGCGGTTGCGCTGGCGTTGCCATTGTCTTGGTTCCGCGCGGCCTAGATCTTGAGCTTTTCGGCTGTTTCGTCTATGCCGACCGTACTATGGGCGCGTCCGTACAAGAAATAGATAACGAATCCGATCAGCAGCCACACGATAAACCCGAACCACGGAATCGGCACTGGCAGTGCGGGGAGGACCGTTACGGAACCTATCCCTGGAAGGGTCAGGTCAACCTTCGGTACCGTGGGGCTTCCAACTCGCAGATAGATCATCAAACAGAATGCCGTTATGGCGGATAGCGTCGGAATGACGTACGGGCCGAATGGGACCGAGAATCCCTTCGTGTCGGGATAGCGCTTGCGCAAGATGGGCAGCGAAATCGATACGAGGATGAACGCTGCCAAGGTTCCCATGTTTGCGAGCGAACCGACGAAGTTTATCGGCGTCATCGCGGCCGTAAGTGCGATCAAGAGCCCGAGCACGCCGGTCGACAAAGCGGGAGTCCGAAAGATCGGGTGCACTGCGGCAAACCGCTTAGGAATCAGCCCGTCGCGCGCCATTGCGAAGATGATGCGCGACTGGCCGAACATCATCGTGAGGAGCACCGTCGTGAGTCCGGCGATCGCACCGACGCGGATGATTGTTCCCGCCCAGGGAAGGCCGACTTGTTCGATTGCGTATGCGACGGGCGAAGCTGACGTTAAGATGCGTGTAAGGCACCAGCCCGGTGAGTATCGCAACTACGACGATATAAAGCACCGTGCAGATCGCAAGACTTCCGATAATGCCGATGGGGAGATCGCGAGCCGGATTCTTCGTTTCTTCCGCCGCGGTCGAAACCGCGTCGAATCCGATGTAGGCAAAGAAGATGAACGCGGCACCTCCGAGCATACCGGAAACGCCAAACGGAAAATAGGGATGCCAGTTCGCGGAATTGACGTGGTCGAGGCCGACGCCGATGAAAAAGAGCACAACCGCAACCTTCAGCGCAACGATGACGGCGTTAACGGTCGCCGACTCGCGCGTCCCTCGAATCAGCAAGACCGTGATCAGAAGGATGCCGAACGCCGCGGGCAAGTTCGCAATTCCGTGTAGCGGCTCTCCCGTCGGCCCGACGTCGAACGGCGAGTGCTGCCACGCGTCTGGAATATGATATCCCGTAACGTTCTGGATGAAGCCGGTAAGGTAGCCGGCCCAGCCGATACTCACGGTTGCGGCGCCGACGCCGTATTCCAGGATCAGGTCCCACCCGATGATCCACGCGATGAGTTCGCCGAGGGAGGCGTAAGCGAAGGTATATGCGCTCCCCGCAATCGGGATGCGGCTCGCCACTTCGGAATAGCAGAGCGCGGCGAGGGCGCTGACTACGCCCGCAACGACGAACGATAGCGTCAGCGATGGACCCGCACGCGTCGCCGCGGCCACGCCGGTTAGGACGAAGATTCCGGTGCCGATGATAGCGCCGATACCCATGGCGACCAGGTGCCATGGCCCGAGGGAACGCTTGAGACCGTGTCCGTGTTGCTCGCCGCTCTCGGCGAGGATCAGCTCGAGCGGCTTGACGCGTTGAAACAGCATGAAGGGCCTGAATATGCCCTCGGGGTTGGACTCCCTTGTTTTCCTCGGTCTTAGATCTTGGGGCGGAAGAACGGAATTGCGAACGGATAGCGATACCGGCGTCCGTCGGCGGCCGCGACCGCCCCCATGATTACGAGAACGAGCGAACCGATCAAGATCGCCGCGACCAGCAGGCCGATGGCGATGAACCCGGTCGCAAACCACGGGACGACCATCGAACCGTATCCGTGATGTCGTACCTCATGCCAGCCGGGCGCGGCAAAGATCGCCGCGATCCACGCCAATATCGCGCCGACGACGAGCGGCACCGCGAGAATGAAGAGCGTCAGCTGGAAATTGAGCGACGCCCGCGCGTGGCTCTCCACGAATTCGGACTCCTCGGGCTTGGAGAGATACACGATCAGCGGCCCGAGCACGTGACCGAACGGCATCCCGAGCAGGCCTGCGAGCGACGAGAGATGCGCCACCATGGCCCAATTCCGTTCCGAAACGCTCGGCGGTTGCGTGATAGCCATGCCGTCGACTTGGCAGTGCGCCCGGAATGGCCTTCTCAGATTCCCGCCGAAGCGGCCGGACAATGCCTGAGTTCGACGTGCTCGTGGTCGGCGGCGGAAATGCAGGTTGCGCGGCCGCGATCGCGTCGGCGCGCCACGGCGCGCGAACGATGCTGGTGGAACGCTACGGCTTTCTGGGAGGGACGGCGACGGCCGCCATGGTCGGCCCTTGGATGACGTTTCATTCCGGCAAGGAGCGCATCGTCGGCGGCATCGCTCAAGAAATCGTCGACCGGCTGGTGAAAGCCGGCGCCTCGCCGGGGCATCTGCACGATTCGTCCGATTACGTTCCGACGATTACGCCGTTCGATCCTGAGATTCACAAAGCGCTGCTGTTCGAGATGATGCGCGAATCCGGCGTAACGCTACTGTTGCATGCGTATTTCTTGGAGGCGATTCTCGCGGACCGCTTCGATTCGGCGTCGCGCGCCGTTGCCGGCGCTCGCTTTGCGACCTCCGGCGGGACGCGCGAGTATCGCGCGCGCGTCACGATCGACGCGACCGCGGACGCGCTGGTCGCGTTCTCGGCGGGCGTGGCGACGCAGCAAGGCGACGAGCGCGGCCGCGTGCAGCCGGCGACCCTGATGTTCCGCGTGAGCCACGTCGATTTGGAAGAACTCGCGACGTACGTCCGTTTGAATCCCGATCAGATGCGCACGACGCTCAAAACCCACGAGCGTACCGCACGAGGCCTCACCGCGGTGGCCGGATTGTACGACATCTGGGAGAAAGCCCGCGACGACGGCGTGGTGGACGTTCCGCGCGAGCTCGTCTCGTTTTTCATTTCGCCCTATCCCGACGAAGTGACGGTAAACATGACGCGAATCACCAACATCGATCCGCTCGATCCCGACGACGTGACGCGGGCCGAGGTCGAAGCGCGTTTGCAGGCGATGCAGCTCATGCGATTCTTCCGGGAGCGCGTCCCCGGCTTTGCCCGCGCGCGCATCGCCGCGACCGGCACGCAGATCGGCATTCGCGAATCGCGCCGGATCGCCGGTCGTTACACGCTTACGCGCGACGACGTCTTGGAAGCGCGCCGGTTCGACGATGCGGTGGCGCGTAGCGCGTATCCGATCGACATCCACAATCCGTCGGGGAGCGGCACGACGACGCAGCGCGTTCGCCCGGGCGAGAGTTACGAAATTCCGTATCGCTGCATGGTTCCGCAAGATTGCGACCGCCTGCTGGTGGCCGGCCGGTGCATCTCCACCACGCACGAAGCGCTCGCTTCGACGCGACTGACGCCGACGGTGATGACGCTCGGACAGGCGGCGGGAACCGCCGCGGCCATGGCCGTGGAAGCGGGCTCGAGCGTCGGCGATATCGATTCGGAGAAGCTGCGCGCCGCCTTGATCGCCGACGGCGTCGACCTGCGAAGGCCCGCGTGAACGTTCTCGCCCGGGCGCGTTCTTACGGCGTGCGCGTCGAGTTCGCCGACTTAGGCGATTGGGGCGCGGACGAGCTGCGTTCCGAATACGACCCGCACGGCCCGTGCATCCGCATCAATCTGCGAATCGCTCAAGCGCTCGCCGCACCCGAACTCGGCGATTTCGTGTTGTTTTGCGTGGCTCACGAGCTCTACCACCATCGCGAGTTCGTCGGCGAGGTCGAGCGTCTACCCGATCCCGCGCAGCGCGAATCGGCCGCCAACGCGTACGCGCGTGCCGCCGTGATGCGTTCGTGACCGCCTATTTCGCCGGCATCGACGGCGGCCAGACCGGCACCACCGCAGTCGTCGGCGACGAGCGGGGGAACGTGCTCGGTCGCGGCGAGGCCGGGCCCGCCGACGAAGTCGGTGAACCTCCCGGATCGACGCGGTTGCGCGACGCGCTAAATGCCGCGTTGCGCGGGGCACTCGCCGCGGCGAAACTACCCTCCGACACGCGCTTGGAAGCGGTCGTAGCCGGCGTTAGCGGATATCGCGACCGGGCCCGCGGCGTGCAGCCAGCTTTCGCGGCCGAGCGAAGCTCGGTCGTTCACGATGCGCCGGTCGCGCACGCTGGGGCGTTCGCCGGCGGAGCCGGGGTCGCGATCGTCGTCGGTACCGGATCGGTCGCGTACGCGCGCGACGCCTCGCGCTCGATTACGCTGGGCGGTTGGGGCTATCTTTTCGGTGACGAAGGCAGCGCGTTCTGGATCGGCCGCGAGGCGATCGCCAAGCTGATGCGCGCGCAAGACGACGGCGACGAGGTTGCGATGCGCGATCGCGACGCGCTGCTCGCGTTTTTCGAACGCTCCTCGCTCCGCGACGTCCAAGACGCCTACGCAGGCGGCGAGCTCTCTCGCGCTCGCGTCGCGTCGTACGCGCCGGCAGCGCTGGCTTCTCCGTATTTCGACGACGTCGCGCAGCGCGGTGCCGAACGTCTGGCGGATCTGGCCGGTGCGGCGATGCGTGCGCTCGATCTGCACGATGCCGGGATTTGCTTCACGGGCGGCCTTTGCGACGTCGAGACCTATCGCGAGCGATTGTACGCGACGCTGCGGGTCAGCCTGCCGCACGCGCGGCCGCGCGAGCCGCGTTACGATCCCTCAACCGGCGCGCTGCTGCTGGCATACCGGGAAGCCGGATTGCCCGCATTCGAGATCGTTCAAGCGCCGTGAAGCTCGACGGATTGCGCGGCGGCCTCATCGTGTCGGTTCAAGCGCCGGCCGGCTCGGCGCTCGACGACCCGCACGCGATCGCCGCCATCGCCCGGGCCGCCCAAGACGGCGGAGCGGTTGGCGTCCGCATTCAAGGGGCTGCGAATCTTCAGGCCGTCCGGCGTCGCGTGAGCGTACCGGTCGTCGGCTTGATCAAGCGAGAGTACGCGGGGTTCGCGCCGTACATCACGCCGACGCTGGAAGAAGTGCGCGCCGTCGCCGAGACGGGTGCCGAAATCGTCGCGTTCGATGCGACCGGCCGCGCGCGCCCCGGCGGGATATCGGTGGCGCGTATCGTGGACGCAATTTTGGCCGCGGGGTGCGTTCCGATGGCCGACTGTGCCACCGCCGACGACGCCGTCTGCGCGCGCGCGGCGGGCGCCCAGATTCTCGCTACCACGCTATGCGGCTACACGGACGAGACCAAAGGAATACCCTTGCCGGCGCTTGCCATGGTGCGGGAACTGGCCGAGCTCGAGGCGTTCGCCGTTTGCGAGGGTGGCGTTTCGTCGCCGCAGGATTGCCTTGCCGCCAGGCAAGCCGGGGCCGATGCGGTCGTCGTGGGAAACGCACTGACGGGAATCGAGGCGCGAGTCCGGGATTTCGCCGTACAGTTGGAAAAGAGAGCCTAACGCAAATGGAGAGAACCGGCGGTAAAGGTCGGTGCGCGCGCCGCGCGCGATTCCTATAGTGGAGCGTAACGACCCCGCGCGCTTAGGGAGATTTTCTTGACGGAGAACAGACCGGCCGTCGGTTTAGGGCGAGGCTTCTGGGTAGTTACGGCCGTCTTGGCGGTCGTTGCGGCCGGCTCGATCTACTATTGGTACACCTTGCCGATTGAGAACGCTCTGCCGGCGGCGATTTTGACGGCGCGGCAGATCGACGCACTCTTTAGATTCATGGCGGCGGCCGGCTCGGTTCTCTACGTTTTCGTGTTCGGCTACATCGTCTACTTCGCGATCGCCTTCCGCGTGAAGAAGGGCGACGACCCCAACGCCATCGGCGTGCAGGTTCACGACAATTTCCGGCTCGAGCTGTGGTGGACGATCCTCCCGGCGCTGTTCGTTATCTTGCTTTCCGTCGTTAGCGTCAAGATCTGGTACGAAATCACCCTTCAGCCCGCGAACGGCCTGGTCGTCGAAGCGATCGGCCACAAATGGTACTATACGTTCCGGTATCCGCAGGTGCACGGCGAGATCACCGACGAGATGCACGTGCCGCTGGGCGTCCCGGTCACGCTCAACGTAACCTCGGCCGACGTGATCCACTCGTTTTGGGTTCCGGCGATGCGTCTGAAAGCCGACATGGTTCCCGGCATGGTCACGACGATACGGTTCACGCCGGTTCGGCCGGGCCGCTATCAGATTCTCTGCACGCAGTTCTGCGGCACGCAGCATGCCGAGATGAACAAGCAGGTCTTCGTCATCGAAGACCGGGCGGCGTACGACTCCTGGTTCCGTTCGTGGCAGCAGAAGAACGCCAGCGCGAGCGACGCCGTTCCGACCGCGTCTACCGGCACGATTTCGCTGGCCGGCGGCGACGCCAAGGCCGGGCAGGCTACTTTCCAAGCCAAGTGTTCGGCCTGCCACGCGATTGGGCCGTTCTCGCAGCGGGTCGTCGGCCCCGGTCTCAGAGACGTGTTGCACGACCCGTCGCACCCGGCGCTGGTGGACGGCGATCCCGCGACGCCGGCGAACGTAGCGAAGATCCTACAACAGGGCTATAAGGGTGATATCGGTCAAATGCCGAGCGCGCAGATGAACGCGATCGGCGACAAAGACATCGCCAATTTGGTCGCCTACTTGAATTCGTTGAAGTAGGCGACGGGGGACGCTGGAGTAACGAACGTGGCAGTACAGACGGCACATGCCGGCGGAGGAATCGCCGATCACATTCACCCGGAGCCGCAGGGCTTCATCCGGCGGTACGTTTTTTCGATCGATCACAAGATCATCGGCATCCAGTACCTGATCACCGGTTTCGTCTTCTTCATGCTCTCGGGCTTGCTGGCCGAAACCATCCGCGTACAGCTGCTCAACCACGCGGGCGGATTCGTTTCCAACGACACGTACAACGAGGTATACACCGTCCACGGCAGCGCGATGGTCTGGTTGGTTATCATCCCGATTGCAACCGGAGGCTTCGGCAACTTCGTGTTCCCGCTGCAGATCGGGGCGCGCGACGTCGCCTTCCCGTGGTTGAACATGTTGAGTTTCTGGCTGTTTCCCATCGCGGGGTTGCTGCTGTTCTCGTCGTTCCTGGTCGGAGCACCCGTTGCGGGCTGGACGGAATACCCGCCGATCTCGCTGGAAGGCGGCCCCGGAACGTCGATGTGGTGTGCGGCCATCTTCCTTATAGGCGTGAGTTCCACGCTGACCGGCATCAATTTCCTCGTTACGATACTCAAGATGCGAGCGCCGGGGATGACGTTCACGCGCATGCCGCTCTTCGTGTGGGCGCAGCTTGCGACCGCGCCGCTTTCGATGGTCGCGACGACGGCGCTTGCGGCCGCACTCGCCGCCCTCTTCATCGAGCGGCAGTTCGGCGTGCCGTTCTACGATCCGACCAAAGGCGGCAGCCCGGTGCTTTGGCAGCACATGTTCTGGTTCTACTCGCACCCGGCCGTCTACATAATGGTCCTGCCGGTCTTCGGCATCATCTCCGAAGTGCTCCCTACCTTTTCGCGTAAACCGATCTTCGGATATAAGATGATCGCCTTTTCGTCGATGGCGATCGCGCTGGCCGGATTCATGGTTTGGGCGCACCACATGTTCACGTCGGGCCTCGCGCCGTACCTGCAGCTTCCCTTCATGATCCTAACGTACGTGATCGCCGTGCCGACCGGCGTAAAGATTTTCTCGTGGGTCGCGACGCTGTGGGGCGGCAAGATCCACCTCACGACGGCGATGCTTTTCGCGCTCGCGTTTCTCGCGCTGTTCACGTGCGGTGGTATCACCGGCATCTTTTTGGCCGCCATCCCGTACGACTTGCACGTGCACGGCACGTACTTCGTGGTGGGGCACTTCCACTACGTGCTGGTCGGCGGGAGCCTGACCGGAATCTTCGCGGGCATCTACTACTGGTTCCCGAAAATGAGCGGCCGAATGCTCAACGAGACGCTCGGGAAATGGAACTTCGCGCTGTTCTTCCTCGGGTTTAACGGCACGTTCTTGCCGATGCACTGGCTCGGTATCCTCGGAATGCCGCGCTGGGTTCCGCAATACGATCCGCAGTTCGAGTTTTGGAATCGCTTCGCGTCGGTTTCGTCCTTCGTCATGACGCTCGGCATCTTGCTGTTCTTCGTCAACGTGATCTACAGCTTGCGGGCCGGCAAGAAGGCGGGGCCGAACCCGTGGGGCGCGCGGACGCTCGAATGGCAGATCCCTTCGCCGCCGCACTACTACAACTTCAAACACATTCCCAGCGTGTACGGGCTGCCGTACGACTTCGCGTTGCCGTTGCCGTATAAGGGACTCGACGAAGAGCTCACGGATTCACCACCGGCCATCCCGGCGGGGGCTCACTGATCGTGGCCGTAGCTTCCGTAACGCACGGCGCCGTCGCCGAATCGCATGGCGGCGAAGTGGATCAGCTCTACGCCGAAACGCGCGAGCTGCGGCTACAGGGGTTCTTGCTCTTCCTAGTCAGCGACGTCGTGCTGTTCTCGTCGTTCATCTTTGCGTATCTGTATCTTCGCAACACGCTCCCGGCATGGCCGCCGCCGGGGATCAACCGACTCGACGTCGCGTTTGCCGCGTTCAACTCGGTGGTGCTGTTCGGCTCGGGCGTTACGATGCATTACGCGCTCGAGAACTGGAAACACGGGAACTTCGCGCGCTACGCAAACTTCTTGATTGCGACGATCGTGCTGGGCGCCGGGTTCCTGGCCGGGCAGGCCTACGAGTATACGAATCTGTACACGCGCGAGCACGTCTCGTGGGCGGGCAGCGGAGCGTTCGGCACCTCGTTCTTCACGCTTACCGGCATGCACGGTTTTCACGTCTTCGTCGGCGTCTGTTACCTGACGGTGCTGCTCTTACAGTCGTGCGCCGGCGTTTACACGAAAGAGAAGTTTTTCGGGCTCACGGCGGGCACGCTCTATTGGCACTTCGTCGACGTCATTTGGGTCGTGCTGTTCTCGATCTTTTACTTGATTTAGGAACGCTATGGATTTTGCATTAATAGAACGGTCGGTAGCGGTGGTGGGCGGGATCCTCGTCGCCTTCGTTTCTTCGTACGCCCTTTACAAGGACTGGAAGACGCCGGGGCTGGAAAATCACGTCTTTAAACTGATGCTGTTCTTGCTGGCCTTCGGCGCGGTTCTTGCGACGCTGGCGGGTCTGGGCGTACTGGGCAACTTCCCGAAGGCGGCATAGCGATGAGCGAGATAGACGCACACGAAGTCGACCGAAACCTCAGCGATGCGGCGACGGGGCCGCCGCCGAGCGCGATCATCGAAACGCGCGACGAGTATTTGGATTTTAGCAAACTGCCGGAAAGCAAAGGCATCCCTTCGCTGCTGCCGATCCTGGCGCTGGCCGGCTTGATCGCCGTCGCGATCATCGCGGGATCGGTTATCTCGGTATCCGGTTACGGTCACTATTGGCCGTCCGATCGCACGCTGCGCGTGCCGCTCGCCGCTAAGTAAAAAGCCTAGGCGCCGTCCTCGCCGTTACCCGGCGGGCGCGGCCGCGCGAAGCCGGCCGGACCCGATCGAGCCGCGATGCCGATCGCCAGCGCCGGGAGCTCTTCGTCGGGAACCAGGCCCGTCGGCTTGCCGTCGACGCTGTGAATGCCCGCGTAGACCGAGAATTCGATCACCGCGGGGAGGATCGCGTCCGGGAGCGGTTTGCTGCCGACATACGCCCATTCGCACGCGACGCTCTTGTCTTCAAACAGGGTCGCGACGTAGCCGGCCGAGTCGATTTCCGAAGCCTGGTCGGGTTTGCGATACCTTAAGTAGCCGTCCACGATGTAGATCGGCTTGAACGTCTGCGCGTACGCGGTCATCGGCGCCGCCAGCAGCGCGATGAAATACCCCAGAAACGCAATCGCGCCGACGCCGAAGATCGGCGCGATCTTGATCAAGGTCGCGTCGGCGGGCACGTGATGCGCTCGCCAGACGATGCCGAGCGTGATGAAAACCATAAACGCGATCCCGAGCAGCGGTTCGATGGCCAGTGCGAAACGGCCGGTCAGCCCGCGCCAAACGATACGCCGTTCGCGTTCGGTCCAGCGGCGCTGCGCCAGCATGCGCACGCGACGGTCGAAGACCGGACGGCTCACGCCCGTCCCGCCACGCGCGGACGCGCGTTCTCGAGCGGGGGCCACGCGCGCGCCATCACGCCGGCGGCGTCCACCCAGCGCGGCAGCGTTCCGAACGCGTGCCCCCAATCTCCGGCGATGCGCGACGCCACGAAGGCGTCGGCGATTTCGCCGGGCGCATCACGCCGCATCAACGCCGCCTGCCAGGTTAGCGCGAGGCGTTCCACGATGCGCCGCGCGTCGCGTTCTGCCGGATCGCGGAGTTCGCCCTCGAGAACGTTCAGCGACGCTGCGATGCGAGCATCGGCGGACGCGGCGGGCGCGATCTCGGCGCGCATCGCCTCGAAGGCTTCCGGCTGTTTGGCGAGCACGCGCAGCACGTCGAGGGCGTTGATGTTTCCCGAACCTTCCCAGATCGAATTCACCGGCGCCTCGCGGTACAGCCGCGGCATCGCACTTTCTTCGACGTAGCCGTTTCCGCCCAGCGATTCGAGCGCTTCCGCGGTGGCTGCCGGCGCTCGTTTGCAGACCCAGTACTTGCCGACGGCCGTACCGATCCGGCGCAGCGCCGCGGCGGATGCGTCCGTCCACGAGTCGTCGACCGCCTGGCCGACTCGCACGAACGTGCGCGTGGCGGCCTCGCTTTCGAGCGCGAGGTCGGCTAGCACGTTCTGCATCAGCGCGTGCTCGGCAAGATATTTCCCGAACGTTTTGCGATGCACGGCGTGGTGCGCCGCCTGTGCGAAGGCCGCGCGGAGCAGCGCCGCCGAACCCGTAATGCAGTCCAGGCGCGTGTGATTGACCATCTCGAGAATCGTTTGCACGCCCAGGCCCTCTTGTCCGACCAGGCGCGCGTACGCACCGTCGAACTCAACCTCGCTCGACGCGTTGCTCCGGTTGCCGAGCTTATCCTTGAGCCGCAGGATGGCGAACGCGTTGCGCGTTCCGTCCGGGAGGACGCGCGGCATCAGAAAGCACGACAGGCCGCCTTCGGCTCGCGCCAGCACCAGGAACGCATCGCACATCGGCGCCGAACAAAACCACTTGTCGCCCGTGACCAGATACTCGCCGTCGCCGCCGAACGCGCGCGTCCGAACCGCGCGTGTTTGCGTGGCGCGAACGTCCGAGCCGCCTTGCTTTTCGGTCATGCCCATCCCGCAGAGCGCGCCGGCTTTTTGCTCGATCGGAATTAGGCGCGGATCGTAGACGCGCGACGCCAGTGCCGGTTCCCACCGTGCCGCGATCGCGGGTGCGTGGCGTAGTGCCGGAACCGCCGCATAGGTCATCGAGATCGGACAGCCGTGCCCCGCTTCGTTCTGCGACCACAGATAGAACTTTGCGGCGCGGCGAAGATGTGCGCTGGGCGCCAGGTCGCGCCACGGAGCCGCGTGCAGCCCGCGCTCCACCGCGACGCGCACGAGAGCATGCCACGCGGGATCGAACCGCACTTCGTCGATGCGCGCACCGGTACGATCGTAGGCGTGCAGCTCGGGCGGCCGCTCGTTGGCGTCGAATCCGGCTTGAATCCACTGCGGCTCGGAAGCCAGGTGGCCGATCTCGGAAAGCTCGACGGTTTGCATCGCCGGCGCCGCTTGGGCCAGTGCTTCAACGAGCGGCCGATCGTAGGCGAACAGGTCGACGTTTTCAAGCGGAGGCGTCTGGTTTTCCGGCGCTCGGGCGCGCGTATTCATAACGGGATGCGCTTCGCGAAGGCGACGGTTCTACCCGGTTTCGCGCGCGCTCTTTTGCTAGGCCGCGACCTCCAGCGGAGCCCGGCGCTCTTCCCGGCGAGACTTCAGCGTAGTGGCGATCGCGAGCGCGACGAACGCGATCGCGCTAAAAGCAAGGTATGCGAGGCGGTAACCGGCGTTCTCGGTCGGAGCCGCGCCGATCAAGCCACCCGCCAGCGAACTGCCGAGAATCTGCCCGATGATGAGGCACTGGCTGAGCAATCCCACGGCGGTCGCGCGCGTGGTTTCATCCGTTTCGTTGGCAACGATGTAGCGAGTCGGCGCGCCCAAGAGCGCACCGAAACCCAAACCGGCGACGATCATCGCGAGAATCGAAAGCGGCAACGACGTGAAGCCCAGCGCGAAGGTCGCCAAACCGATCTCGGTGAGGATCGTACCCACCAGCAACACGTCGCGGCTGCCCACCCGGTCGAGTGCGCGTCCGGAAGCGGGAATGACCGCGACGAAGACGAGCGCGCCGAGCGCGGCGACGAACCCGGCCGCCGCATACGAGAGGCCTTGGGCTGCGACCAAGACGGCCGGCACGAAAAAGAGCGATCCTTCCAGTATGCCGATCGCGATTTCGAGTCCGTACGTCTTTGCCAATTGCGGCGTCGAAAACAGCTTGAGCGGTATCAGCGGGTATTCGCAGTTCTTTTCCCACGCCGCGAACAAACCCAGCACGACCAGCCCCACGATCACGACCGTCGCATACAAGGAGATCACGCCTTCGGCAAGTGCCAGCAAACCGGCCACGAGCAGCAGCAGGCCGACGACGTCGAGCGGACCGCGCTCGTGCGGCGCCCGCTGGGGCACGTAGCGCATTGCGAGCGCAATAACGACCGCCGAGAGCGGAAAATTCGCGACGAAGATCCAGCGCCAGGAGACGAAATGCACGATCAGGCCGCCTAGCGACGGTCCGATCACGGCCGCAAGTCCCCACGTTGCGGCGACCAGTCCGAGGGCGGCGCCACGGCGCTCTTTCGGAACCGCGTCCGCAATCGCGGCGGTAGCGACCGGGAAGATTCCGCCGGCTCCAAAGGCTTGAATTCCCCGGGCTAGGAGAAAAACGAAGTACGACGGCGCGACGACGGCCAGGATGCTGCCCAGCGCGAAAAGAGCGACGCTCGCCACGTAGATGCGGCGCCGCCCGTAGCGGTCGGCCAGCGTCGACGCGATCGCGATGCTCGCGACGTTGACGAGCAGGTACGTCGAAAAGATCCACGCCAGATCGCCGGTTTGCACGGAGAACGTTTGGCCGATCGCGGGCAGCGCAGGAGCCAGCACGCCCAGATCGAGCGCGCCCGCGAAGACGCCCAACCCAAGCGTGAGGAGTAACGGTGTCGCGTTCGGAGCCGAACGCGCCGTGCTAGGCAACAATCCGGTCGATCACCATCACCAGGCACATCAAGGCCAAGTAGAGCAGCGAATACTTAAAGAGGCTTCGCGCCGCCGCGTCCGTTCCGACGCGCCACGTGCGCCAGGCGTCGAAAAGGAAGATGCCGCCGAGCACCGCTGCGGCGACGAAATACGGCAGTCCCATGACGTGCATCGGGTACAGCGCCAGCGAAACCGCAACCAAGAGGATCGAATAGTACACGATCTCGCGCTTGGTGCGCTCCGGGCCGCTCACGTTGGGAAGCATCGGAACGTTGGCTTTGGCGTAGTCGGTTTCGGTCATCAGAGCCAGCGCCCAAAAGTGCGGCGGCGTCCACAAGAAAATGAGCGCGAACAGGCCAAGCGCCGGGGCGCCGATCTGGTGCGTGACCGCGGCCCAACCCACCAGAGGCGGCACGGCGCCGGCTGCGCCCCCGATCACGATGTTCAGCGGCGTTATCCGCTTGAGCCAGACCGTGTAGATCAGAACGTAGTACGCGTTTCCGGCGAGCGCAATCCAGGCCGCCAGCGGGTTGACGAAGACGTACAGGATGACCATCGATATCGCGCCGATGGCGATCGCGTAAATGATGCCGTTGCGCGGCGAGATGCGTCCGAGCGGCACGGGCCGCATCGCCGTTCGGCGCATCAGCCGGTCGATGTCGGCGTCGTAGACGCAGTTGAAGGCGCCAGCCGATGCGGCCGCGAGGCCGCCGCCCAGCAGGGTCCAGAACACCAGCGGCAGCGACGGCAGTCCGCGCGCCGCCATAATCATGGCCGCCGCCGTCGTGATGAGGAGCAGGTAAACGATGCGCGGCTTAGAGAGCTCGTAATAGTCCGCGAGCGTGGCCTTCACGGCATTGACCGGACGCGCTAGGCCGAGCGCCGTGCGCACGTCGCTCATGGGGCCGTCGCCGCCGTCTCGAAGCCGCGAGCGTCGACCATCGCAAAGAGCGTCGCGACCACGAACGCGAGGAACAGCATGGCGGCGTTGGCGGCGTGCGCTTCGCGTAAGTCGATGGGGAGCCGCAGCGCGACGTTAAGCAATCCGAGCAACACCTGTACGAAGAGAAGCAAGAGTCCGATGGAAACGCAGGCACGCACGCGCACCGACGCACCGCGCATCCACGCGATCGCGAAGGCGCCGCTGGCGCAGAAGAGGGTGGCCCCCGCGACGAACCGATGCAACATTTGAACGTACTGGCCCTGCGAATAGACCAAGACGTGTCCGGCGCAGCCCGGCACGGAAATACACGCCAAACCCGCTCCGCTGGAGCTCACGTACGCGCCGACGCACATCGTCACGAAAGCGACCACGGCCGTACCGGCCAGGATCCCGGTAAGAGCGATCTCAGGTCCGGCCGCGTTGCGCTCGCCCGGAGCCGAGCCGGCGAAGACGACCATGGCGCACAGAGCGGCGATGAACGCCATCGCGGTACCCCAGTGGAGGACGACCGACCAGGGGCTGTTCGCCAGCCTGACGGTTGCCGCGCCAAGCAAGACTTGTAGGACGAAGAGAGCGGCTATCACGCACGTCGCCGGGAGGATGAACGGGCGCCTGCGCTGTCGCCACGCGAGGACGATGACGCTCAGGACCATCGGCGCGACGGCCATGGCGAACAGGCGGTGCGTCCACTCCCAAACCGAACCGCCGCTCAGCGCGCAGGCGGGCCAGCCGGGGCAGCTCATGCCTTGACCGTTGATCCGCGTCCAGCTGCCCAGCGTGATCGCCCCGAAGGCAACGACCACGGTCGCGAGCGCCAGGCGCCGCAGAGTGCTCACAAGGTTTTTAGCGTATCCCGGGCGGGCTGCCGGGGCAACGACTGGGGTCGCTGGATATAGGGAGCGCTAGCAGTGCGAGGCTGCCGTGTCGCCAGCCCCGGCCGCTTCGGTCTCGTCGCTGACGATCGACTGCACGCGCTGCGAAAAGTCCTTGGCCGCCGCTTCCGCTTGCGACGTATCGCTCGCGTCGTAGTTGATGCTGAGCGGGGCGGGATACGTCTGCGGGCCGGTCGGTTGTGCGAATTCGCCGGGTATGCCGTGCGCCGTGGATGGATCGGCCACGCCGTAAACGCCCATATTCGCCTGAGCGGTCGATTCGTCGATGTGCATCATGTCGCGGGCGTTGAGATACGCCACGAATCCGTCGAGGTCGCGCCCGATCTTGCGCTGACGCCATAACGCGCCTCCCAGCCAGTCGGCGAAGGCCTTGAGGTCCTGCTTTTCCGAGGTGTCGGTGGTTTTGTCGGCGAGAGCCCGGAGCCGCTTGACCTCTTGGTCGCCGTTCTTCCAGTCCTTATAGAGCTGATCCGACAGGGCGCTCAGGCTGGCGATCTCGTTATGGCGGGCGATGGCGTTCGAGTCCAGATTTGGCCCCTCGAGCAGCACGATCGTATGGCCGATGGTGGCGTCGTTGCGGACGGCCGACGCAATCGCGTTATTCGCATGGGTGGCAAAGTCGCTGCAAAATGTAGTCGAGCGGACGCGCGCGATGGTCTTGAGGGGCGTTCCGTTCGCGTCGACCGCGGTCCCGGGCTGCGCGGCCGGTCCCGGGGACGCCGCGGCGCCGGCCGCGGGCGAGGCAAGGGGAGCTGCCGTGGGCGAGGCGGTCGGGCCTGGCGCGATGGGCAGTATAGCGACCAGCGCGGCGATCGTCACTGCCGCGACGACGGAATCCCACATGGGCAAGAGTCTCCTACAGTTGAACGTTCCATTCCACAACGCGCGCACAGCTCCGCCGGTGACGGCCTGCAGGCCGCTGTGGAAGGCGGGCGAAGCCGTGCGAGCGTGAGACGCGCTTTGGCGCTGGCGGCCCTGCTGCTTCTAGCCGGTTGCAGAGAGGTTCGGGTCAAGACCTACGCGCAGGGAACCACGCCGGTGGCGGGTGGAAATCAAGTCGAGGTTGTACGCGACGACGCCGCGTTGACGAAGTTCGGACTTAAGGCTCCGGTTCGTTTTCGCGGCGAGTTCGGAGTCATTTTGCTCATGGGCCCCCATACGCGAACCGGTTATCATCAGATCGTCGAGTCGATTCGTGCCAACGATCAGCGCGTACGCATCGTTGCGTTCGAAGAAGAGCCCCCCGACGGCGGCGAGGATTCGCCGCCGTATCGCACCTACACGCTGTGGATCGTGCCCAACGCGGTGTATCGCCGCGGCATTCACGTGGACGTCGTGACGCCGAGCAACGAACCCATCGCCGCGACGGTGCTTCCGTAACGTGAGATCGCGGAACCTAAAGGAAACTGGATTGATCGATACGATAAACCTCGAACCCACGGTCGAGCGCCTCGGCGTCGTCATCAGCCCCGACGGCGATCCCAACGAGGTCGAAGGCGTGCTGAACCCGGCGTCGGCCCGCGATCGGTCCGGTGGCCTCCTGCTCTATCCGCGCATGGTTGAAAAGGGAAACATCTCGCGCGTCGGGCGCGTGGAGATGTTGCCGGACGCCAGCGGCTTCGATCCCAAGCGCGACGGCTATGCCTTGGAACCGCAAGCGCCCTACGAGCTGCGCGCCAATCCCGGGTACGGCTGCGAGGATCCACGCGTTACCTTCGTGCCCGTGCTGGACCGTTACGTGATGACGTACACGGCGTACGGGCCCGACGGCCCGCGCATCGCCGTAGCGCTTTCCGAGGACGCGCATCGCTGGGAACGAGCCGGACTGATGAACTTCGAGGTTCCCGGTCTTACCGTCGGCGACGACAAGGACGGCGCGTTCTTTCCCGAGCCGGTGCGCTCGCCCGAGGGGGTCGAATCGCTCGCGTTCTATCATCGACCGATGCTGCATCTTTCGGCCGTCGACGGGCGTGCCGCGATTCCAATGATCGAGAGCATGCCGTTCGAAGATCGCGAATCGATTCGGATCGGCTACATACCGCTCGATCGCGTCAAACGCGATCCGGTGCAGGGCTTGCTGGAATGCGAGGAGAGCGCGCTGGTGCTTTCGCCCGATGCCAACTGGGGGTCGCTCAAGATCGGCTGCGGTACCCCGCCGGTTCGCATCGCCGAAGGTTGGATGTCCATTTTCCACGGCGTCGACGTCGTCGATCACCGGCGGCGAACGCGCCCCAAGCTGCGCTATAGCGCCGGAATCGTCGTTCACGATGCCGTCGAGCCGCATCGCATTCTCTATCGATCTCCCCAACCGATTCTCGAACCGCAGACGGAACACGAACGGGCGGGAATCGTGGACAACGTCGTCTTTCCCACCGGGCTCGATCCGCGGCCGGATCTTGGCGAGCGCATTTTCGATACGTACTACGGCATGGCGGATTTCCGGGTCGGTGCGGCGCGCGTTGCGCTGCATTGACTCGCTACTTCTTGTTGGCCGCCATCATCGTGCTCGCTATCGCGGTTGCCGCAACCGCGTACGTCCAGCGCGATCTCATCCGCATCAAAATCGGTGCGACCAACGTCCCCGCTCCGCCCAAACCGGAACGGCCGTCGCAGGCGTCTTCGGTTCCGGCTCGTCCGTTCGCCGGCGACGCGCCTTGGGCGCTCTCGGCACTGCCCGAATGTTGGAAGCAGATCGAGGAAGATAGCGGTCCGCTCGCGTACGTGCGCTCGCATCTGCCCAAGGCGGCGGTCGCGATCCGGCCACCGGCGAAGCTTGTCTTCGGCGATTGCACGCTGCAGGTTCGCGAATTCGACGCCACCGTCGAACGCGGGCCCGACCGCTTCCACATCCCGCCGCAGGCTACGTTCTATCGCGTCGGCGAGCGTCTCGTGCTCGTGCACGCGGCGGGCGGGCGCGGCGAATTACGCATCTATCGACGATCGGCTCTAATCTCGCAATGACCATCACTCAAGCGACGACGGCCTCCGAAGTCGGCCGCCGCCGGACGTTCGCGATTATCTCACATCCGGACGCCGGCAAGACGACGCTCACCGAAAAGCTCTTGCTTTACGGCGGAGCGATTCACGTCGCGGGGCAGGTTTCGGCGCGCAAGCGGCAACGCCAAGCCACCAGCGACTGGATGGCACTCGAGCGCGAGCGCGGCATCTCGATCACTTCCACCGTGCTGCAGTTTCCGTATAGCGGGTATACGCTCAACCTGCTCGACACGCCGGGCCACCAAGATTTCGGCGAAGATACCTATCGCACGTTGCTGGCCGCCGACGCGGCCGTCATGCTCATCGATGCGGCCAAGGGCGTCGAACCGCAAACCAAAAAACTCTTCGCGATTTGCCGGGAGCGAAAGATCCCGTTGTTCACGTTCGTAAACAAGATGGATCGCCCCAGCCGCGATCCGCTCGAACTGCTCGACGAATTGGAAAACGTGCTCGGCATCGCGGCCTACCCCGTAAACTGGCCGCTCGGCAGCGGCGAGCAGTTCAAGGGCGTCTACGATCGCGCGACCAGCGAGATGCATCTGTTCGAGCGCAGCGCCCACGGGGCAAAGCGGGCGCCCGTCCGCGTCACCGGCGTTGCCGACGAGCGCCTGCGCGAACTCGTGGACGAACACACCTATCGAACCTTTCGCGACGGGCTCGACTTGCTCGACGGAGCCGGCGCGCGCTTCGATCCCGAAGCGATGCTGCGCGGCGAGGTGACGCCGGTTTTCTTCGGCAGCGCGGGTACGAATTTTGGCGTCCAGTTGTTTCTCGACGCGTTCGTCGAGATGAGCCGGCCGCCCACGCCGCGTGCGATCGCGTCCGGGCGCGGCGACGGCACCACCGTCGCTCCCGACGATCCGCACTTCACCGGGTTCGTCTTCAAAATTCAGGCCAATATGGATCCGCGTCATCGCGATCGCGTCGCCTTCGTGCGCGTCTGCTCGGGACATTTCGAGCGCGACATGGTGGTGCGCAACGCGCGCACCGGCAAGGACGTTCGGTTAGCCCGTGCGATGCGTTTGTTCGCGGACGAGCGCGAGTCGCTCGACTCGGCGTTCGCCGGGGACGTGGTCGGGCTCGCCAACCCCGGCGTGTTCGCGATCGGCGATACCCTCTACGAAGGCGCTCCGGTCGCCTTCGAACCGATTCCGTCGTTCGCTCCGGAACACTTCGCCTCGGTCCGCAGCGTCGATTCGTCCGGATACAAATCGTTCGGGAAGGGCATCGCGCAATTGCGCGAGGAAGGCGCCGTACAGGTGTTCCATCCCTGGGACTCGGCGCGAACCGAACCGATTCTCGCGGTCGTCGGAGAGCTTCAGTTCGAGGTGGCCAAGTACCGGCTGGAATCGGAGTACGGCGTAAAGACGGTCTTTACGTATCTGCCGTTCTCGCTGGCACGGCGCGTCGTGGGCGAGCGCGAAGCCCTGGCTCGAGCCCAATTCCCGACCAATGCCAAATTGCTCGAGGATTGGAACCGCGAACCGGTCGCAGTATTCGAGAGCGAGTGGAGCGTGCGGTTGGCGGCAGAATGGAATCCGGCGTTGACGTTCGAGCCCTTCTTCGCCCAGCCCGGTAGCGCGGAGTGAGCGGCCCGAATTTCGACGACGTGCGCGCTGCGGCCGCGCGTCTGGACGGCGTCGCGAAGAGAACGCCGTGCGTAACCTCACGTGCGCTCGACGCTTTGTGCGATTGCCGTGCGGTCCTAAAATGCGAGAATTTTCAGCGTGGCGGCGCGTTTAAGTTCCGCGGGGCGTACAACTTGCTGGCGCAGATCGACGCGGAACGGCGCCTCCGCGGCGTCGTTGCTTTCTCGAGCGGCAATCACGCGCAGGGGGTAGCGCTGGCCGCGCGCCTGCTCGACATTCCGGCGACGATCGTGATGCCGCGCGATGCGCCCGCGGTAAAGCTGCGGGCGACGCGAGAGTACGGAGCCGAAGTCGTCCTCTACGACCGCGAAGCGGCCGACCGCGAATCGCTGGCCGAACGGATCTGCGCCGAGCGTGGCGCGACGTTGGTGCCGCCGTTCGAGGACGCTCGCATCGTCGCGGGCGCCGGTACCGCCGCGCTCGAACTTCTCGGTGAGGCGGGGCAACTGGATGCGATCGTCGTTCCGGTCGGCGGCGGCGGACTTATGGGTGGTACGGCGATCGCCGCGCAAGGGATCCATCCGCGGATCGCGATTTACGGCGTCGAACCCGAGGCCGGCGACGACATGCGGCGCTCGCTCGCCCGAGGCGCGATCGTCACGATCGCGGTGCCGGACACGATTGCGGATGGTTTGCGCACCACCTCGCCGGGGCCGCTCACCTTTACGATCGCTCGCGAGCGCGTGAGCGAAGTCGTCACGGTGAGTGACGACGAGCTGCGCGCGGCCGTGCGCTTCGCCTTCGAACGGTTAAAAATCGTCGTCGAGCCGAGCGGCGCGGCGGCCGTCGCCGCCCTGATGTTCCGAAAGATTCCGGATCTACGCGGAAGGCGCGCCGGCGCGATCATCAGCGGCGGCAACGTCGATGCCGTTCGCTTCTCCGAAATGATCGCGTAGTTCGCGATCCGGCGCCCTTCGGCGTAGCGTCCCTAAGACGTTACTTACTGGCGATGTCGCCGCAAGATACGTACGTGGCTAGATCGCTCGTGCTCTTGTGGACGTTGATGGCAAACCCGCCTTTGATGAGATCGGCGATCGTAACGCCGCTGACGACCGTCGTGCTCTTGCCGTCGACCACGTTGGTAAGCGGGTACTTAGGTGCTGGATCGAGCTTGGCGCAAGTCCCGGGGTGGATATGGCTGGGCTGGCTCCCCGTCGCGTTCTCGAGCGCGATGACGACTTGAACGCCGCCGGTCTGCTGCGTCAGCGTCGCGGTGCCGTTTTCGTTGCTTCCGTTCTGTGCGTTCATCGTAATTTTCAAGTGCGCCGGCATCGCGGCGGACATGTCGTCGGCGCGAGCGGCAACCGATGCGATTGCGAACGTGCAAGCCGCCGCTGCGATCAGGGCCAGGGTGGAACGGTACAGATTCATGGCGCCTCCTTCTTGGGGGACGTATGGTTTGCTGCACCGGTCCCGGTCATACCTTGCGCGAGTTCTCACTTTGGCGCTAGCGGACGGTGGCCTTGGCGACCTCGGCGCGTGCGCTCGCAAACGCGGCAGCGGCTTGCGTCGTCACGGGCGCGTCGGCGCCGTCGACTACGTCGAGCAGCGCGGCTAGATTCCCGTTGAGATCCTCGAGCGTGCCGGCCTGCGCGTTCCGGCCCGCACGGCGTGCGCTTGCCGCCGCTTCGAACGTTTGGTTCATCAACGCCGCGACGCCGTGGGCGATCGCGTACTGCTCGCGCAGCTGCGACCCGGTCATGCGCACGCGCGGATCCATCGCGACCGTCAGGCTGCGCGTGCTGCTCGCGCCGTCGACTTCGATCTCGACCGTATAGGTGCCGGGGACGACGAGCGGTCCCTGCGGAACGCGCGGTGTGTCGTTGTCGACGGCGGAAATCGGAAGATCGTACGTCGTAGCGTATGGGGCCGGTTCGCGCAGATCCCACACGAAGCGGTGCATCCCCGCCCCGGTCTGCGGCGAGGTGAACGGACGCTCCCAAAAGGCGGGCTTGTCGAGCGGAATCGGTGCCGGAGGCACGTCGTCGCTGGAATAACGCCGGACGACCGCACCGCCGCCGTCGCGCACGACGATCGCCACGCGCCGTGCGGCGTGCGGCAACGCGTAGTCGATGACCGCGCCATCGGGCGGGTTCTGTCCGCTCGGTTCTTCCGGCGGCAGCGGCGTGTCGGTGTTGGTGTTGCGGCGGACGCGGTACGCGACCGCCGGCTGGAACAAGTACGGACCGCCCGCAACGTTCGCACCGCGCGCCAGCTCGCGGAGCGGCCCGATGCCGTCTAGAATCCAGAAGCCGCGTCCGTGCGTGGCGATCACCAAGTCGTTTCCGTGAACGATGAGATCGCGTACGGACGTACGTGGCAGGCCGAGCTGCAGCGTCTGCCAATTCTCACCGTCGTCGAACGAGACGTACGTTCCGTTTTCGGTCGCGGCGTAAAGGAGGCTGGGAACGACCGCATCGACGCGAACCGCGTTGACCGGCTGCATCGGTAGGCCGGCGGTCGCCAGGCGCCAGCGTGCGCCGCTATCGTGCGTGACGTAAACGTACGGATGCAAATCGTCGAGGCGGAAGCGATTGACGGCGACGTACGCCGTGAGGTCGTCGGTTCGGCCTGCGTCGATTTGAGAGACCTTACTCCACGGCGTGAGCTGCGGCGGCGTGATTTCGCGCCAATGGGATCCGCCGTCGCGCGTGATCCACACCAAGCCGTCGTCGGTGCCCGCCCAGATGGTTCCGGCGTGCACGTACGACGGAGCCAAAGCGTAGACGACGCCGCGATGGGTGCCGCGTTGCGGATCGTCGCTTGCAAACGCACCGAGTATCGCAGGAACGCCCGGATGCCTGCGGGTCAGGTCGGGTGAGATCGCGGACCAGCTGTGTCCGCCGTCGCCGGTTGCAAAGACGCGGTTCGTTCCCAGGTAGAGACGCCGGCGGTCGAATCGATCGAACGCCAGCGGCAACGTTCTAACCGTGCGAATGCCGCGGCCGAACGGCACGACGGGCGAGACTTCTTGCGCCTGGCCGGTCTTTTCATCGAAGCGCTCGACCTTGCCGCCGAAAAAGACTCCGGGGTGCAGCGGATCGGGCACGACGTAACCGTACTCTTGGGCGCCGGCGGGGTGCCAGTCGCGTTCGGTCGTTTGTCCCCAAGCGCCGCGGCTCGATACGCAGGCGGAGCCGCTCTCCTGTTGCCCGCCGCAAACCCAATACGGAAAGCGATCGTCCGCCGATGCGTGATACATCTGCGCGGTAGGCTGGTTGTACCACGAACTCCACGTGCGGCCGCCGTTAACCGAAACGGCGGCGCCTTGGTCTACGCCCAGCACCATGACGTCCGGGTGCAGCGGGTTGATCCAAATCGAATGATAGTCGTCGCCGCCGGGAGCGCCTTTGATCGCTACGAACGTCTTGCCGCCATCGGTCGAACGGTACAGCGACGTGTTGGTCACGTACACGACGTTCGGGTTTTGCGGATCCACGCCGAGCGTCGCGAGATCGTCACCGCGCTGCGAGATCTGCGCTTCGCCGTTGGTTTTCGCGAAACTCGCGCCGCCGTCGTCGCTGCGGTAGACCGCTCCGCCGGCCGACGGCGTGTCGGCGTAGACGTAGACGACGCGCCCGTCGGACGGTGCGGGTGCCACGTAGGATCGTCCGATTCGTGCCGGAAGCCCCGAAGCGAGCTGCGTCCAGGTCGTTCCGCCGTCGATGGATTTGAAGACGCCGCTGCCCGGAATCTCGAACGAGCTACCGATCTCCCATGGAGCTTGGCGAGCCGCCCAAAGCGTTGCGTAGACCGTGTCGGGATGCGAAACGTCGATAGCTACGCCGAACGCGCCCGTATCGGCATTTTTGTAGAGCACGCGCTGGAACGTCGCTCCGCCGTCCGTCGAACGATAAATCCCGCGTTCCTCGTTCGGCCCGTACGGATGGCCGAGCACGGCAACGTAAACGCGGTTCGCGTCTCGCGGATCCACCGCGATCGACGCAATTTGCTGGCCATCGCGCAGGCCCAGGTGCGTCCACGTCGTGCCGCCGTCAAGCGACTTGTACACGCCGTCACCGACGGCTAAGTCGGGCCGCTGCAAGCCTTCGCCGCTGCCTACGTAGATGACGTTGGGATCGCTAGGTGCGATCGCAATCGCGCCGATCGAGCCGGTCGGCTGCGCGTCGAAGATCGGCTTCCACGTGCGGCCGGCGTCGTCGGTTTTCCAGAGGCCGCCATTGACCGCCGCGATGTAGAAGACGTTGGGTTTTCCTTCGATCCCGCTTACCGCGACGGTGCGCCCGGCGCGCAGCGGTCCGATGAACCGCCATTGCAGCCCTCCGTACAGCGACGGATTCACGGCCGCGCGCGCGGCAAAGGGAGCCGTAACGCACGCAAGCGCGCAGGCAGCGGCCACGCGTAGAACGGTTCGCATCACGGGTCTAGAGCCGTTTGCGACGGGCGCGTTTGCGGTTGGGCTTAAACGGCGCCCCGACCTTGTACTCGCCTTTGTGCGATAGCTCGGGGTCGACGTCGTCGCATCCGATCGGTGTAAAATCGCCGCAATCGTGCGGCCGCGCTTCGTAAATTCCGCAGTAGTAGCGGCCGCTGCGCGAGCCCTTGAGAAAGACGCATTTGTCGTCGAGATCGTCGGTGACTTTGCGCAGCCAGCCGACGTGAAAACCATCCGCCGAGGGACGGTGTACGACGTATTCTCGCATTACCTCGGCATACGTCATCCCGAGATGGTCGGCGATGCGCTGGACGTCGTTTTTACTGACGAACGGTTCGTAGCCCGAGCAGCACTCCGCGCAGCCCGGCGGGCACGTGATGTTGTCGGGCATGTCCTTGAGATGCTTGCGCGCGACCTCGATGACCTTAGCCACGGCCTTTACGAACTCGGGATCGTCGTTGTATTTGTACACCCATTCGCGATGGGCGATTTCGTTGACGTTGTAATAGCGCGTCGTCCGCTCGTCGTACTCGATAGTCACGTGCTCTTCGTCGATCTCGATTTTGTTGACGTGCTCCATCGGGCGTGCGTCGAGGAGTTCGGGATGCGTCGTCTGGCCGGTCCGGCGGGCGAAGCTCCGCAGCATGGTTAGGTCGATCGTTTCCATTTGCGGTGTTTCGTTACGTCCTGCGGGTGCCGCCTGTGCCGACGCTAAAGATACACGCATGCGTACGGCCATCGGCGTTGACTTAGGAGGGTCGCACACGGCGGCCGGGGTCCTGACGGAAGACGGGACCATTCATACACAGCACGAGCTCGATCTAGAAGATCTTTCGTTCGACCGGGTCGTGGACGCGGTTGCCCAGGTCATCGGCCTGGCGCTCGCCGACGCGGGACCGAACGTCAGCGCGATCGGCGTCGGCGCTCCGGGCAACATCCAAGCGCAGACCGGCACGGTGCTGTACAGCCCGAACTTTGGATGGAAGGACGCGCCGCTGGGGAAGGCTCTGCGCAGAAAGTTCAAGCAGCCGGTCTACGTCGCGAACGACGCACGCTGCGCCACTCTCGGGGAGTACACGTTCGGCTGCGGGCGCGGAACCAAGGATTTCGTGCTGCTCACGCTGGGGACGGGACTCGGCGGCGGCATCGTCGGAGCGGGCGAGCTCTTGCTCGGAAATAGCTTCGGCGCGGGCGAAGTCGGGCATCACCAGATTCGAGCCGATTCCGGCTTTCATTGCTCGTGCGGAAAGATCGGGTGCTTTGAAGTGCAGGCCTCCGGTACGGGCCTGATACGGCACGCCTTTGCGCTCGAGTCGTCGTTTCCGCGCAGCTCGCTGCTCGACAGCGCTCGCGACGCGCTCAGTTCGAAGAGGATCCGTAAAGCCGCACAGGCCGGCGACGCGCACGCGCTCGCCGCTTGGAACGACTTCACGTCGGATCTCTCGATCGGACTAGCCAACATCATCGCGTTCGTCAATCCGGAACTGATCTCGCTGGGCGGCGGCGTCTCGACCGCTGGCACTTTCATGCTCGATGCGGTCGTCCCGCAAGTGGACCGGCTCACGACGATGGTGCCCAAAGGCACGACGCGCATCGAGATCGCCAAGCTCGGCAACGATGCCGGCCAAGTCGGCGCCGGCATCATGGCGCTGCGAGCCGGCTTGACGACGCATGGCTAAAGGTCTCGCAATCGTCACCGGGGCGTCCGGCGGCCTCGGTTTGCAGTTCGCACGGTTGCTGGCAGCGGACGGCTGGGACCTCGCGCTGGTCGCGCGTTCTCAAGACAAGCTCGAGACGCTTGCGACCGCGCTGCGATCGGAATTCGGGGTCAAGACCGACGTCGTCGTCGAGGATCTCGCCGTCCTCGGAGCGGCGGATCGCCTGTACGCGCGGATTCCCTCGTGCGACGTGCTCGTAAACAACGCAGGGTTCGCGACCAACGCACCGTTCGCGTCCATTCCGGAAGAGCGCGTTACCGAGGAGCTGCTGCTCGACGTCGTAACGTTGACGCTGCTGACGCGAAAGTACTTGCCGGGAATGATCGAGCGCAAGAGCGGTCGCGTTCTCAACGTCGCCTCGACGGCCGCCTTTTTGCCCGGTCCGTTCATGGCGGCGTACTACGCGGCCAAGGCGTACGTGCTCTCGTTTTCCGAAGCGCTTTGGGAAGAGCTGCGCGGGAGCGGCGTGACGGTGACGTGCCTCTGCCCCGGGGCCACCGAAACGGGATTCCAATCGCGCGCCAACATCGATACCGCACCGCTCTTCAACACGATGCCGGTTGCGAACGCAAACGACGTCGCCGCAGCGGGATACCGGGCGATGATGCGCGGGAAGCGCCTGGAGATTCCCGGTTTCCTATCTCAAGCGATGATCGCGTCGCTTCGCACCGCACCTCGCGGATTGGCGCTCAAACTTTCGCGAAAGCTCGCCGAGCAGTAGTTTCTAGAGCGCGCGACCGCGGCTGCGCCGCGCTCAGTCTGCGATACCCACCTTGTCATCCTGAGCTTGTCGAAGGACGAGAAGGAAATAGCGTTTCGCCGTGGTCGAGGATGCCCGCGACGCCGGCTCCGTCGAGAAACGCGATCGGAAGGCTGTGGGCGGCGTCGACGGCCATCTCCGCGCGATCTTGCGCGTGAATATGAAAATGCGCGGCGTTTCGTATTCTTCCGGAGTTGCCGCATCGCCCGATCGCATCGCACGCTCGTTAACTGCGCCGGTACCGCCGCGTCCTTCGACAGGCTCACCCTCCGACAGGCTCATCCTTCGACAGGCTCATCCTTCGACAGGCTCAGGATGACAGGGGCGGGCGGGAGCAGATGTTGTTCGGGGTGCGGCGCCGCACTTGCACGGCTTGGATAGGATTACAGCGACGCGACGGCGCGGAGCGGGCCGCGCAGGACTTCCGTTTGTCCGGGGATCGTGCCCTCGGTGGCGATTTGCGCGATTAGCGCTGCGATGCGACGGGAACTGCGCTTCGGCGCTACGATCTCTTGATTGAGGCGAATTTGCTCCAGGCGCCGCGGCGTGCGAATGAGCGACCGTACGGCCTCGACCACGTCGTGAGAACCGTGCAACGCGATCGCACCCAGGCCGTTGTTGCGGACGAAATCCACGTTGCCGCGTTCCTGACCGGGGACGTAGTCGTAGACCACGACCGGAAGCTGCGCTGCGTTGGCTTCGGCCAGGCTGCCGGGACCGGCCTTGGTGACGAGTAAGTCAACCGCTCGGAAATACTCCGGGATCTTGTCGGTAAAGCCGAGCACCGTCATCGGCGTCGGCAGCGTAACCGACATCTCGTCGAGCTTCTCACGAAGGTGATCGTTTCGCCCGCAGACGACCAGTAGATGGATCGGCAAGCGCGCGCGGGCGAGCGCCAGCGTCGTCGGCAGCAGCTTGCCGCCGCCTTCTCCGCCGGCCATCAACATCACGACGAGCTTGTCTTGAGGCAGGCCCAGACTCTCGCGCAGGTCGTCCTTCGAGCCGGCGACGTCGTCGAAGCGCGGATGAATGGGCTGGCCGAGCAGGCGCAGGCGCGTGGGCGAGACCCCCCGCGAGAGCGCCCGGTCGAAAACTTCGCGCGCCGGGACGACGATCGCGTCGGCCTCGGGCGTCAGCCACGATTCGTGCACTTTTCCCAAGTCGGTAATGACGGTGACGATCGGCACTCGGTTCATTTGCGCGTCGGCGCGCGCGCGCAGCGCGGCGTGGTTGAGCAGCGGATGCACCGAAACGATCACGTCGGGTTTGTAGGTGGTGAACAGGTCGCGAAGCCGTTCGCGGTAGAGCGGCTCGCAGAAGCGGACGAGTGCCCGATACCGCCGGCGGCCGTTGGTGGCATAATAGAGCGCACCGTACACGGGGGGCGCGTAGCGTAGCGCCATGCTGTAGCCTAATCCGAGTTGGGTGAGCGGGAACGAACAGTGCGCCGCTACGTCCTCGACGCGGTGTTCCCAGCGGAAGGGCTCCTTGATCTCGTCCAGCGCGGCGGTAATCGCGTTAGCCGCGCTCCGGTGGCCCCCACCGGTATCCGAGATAAGGAAGAGGGCCCGTTTGGTCATCCGGTCTCCGATTAAGCTTGCGCGGCCACCCCTTTCGAACGCCGAAGGGCGGCATTACGTTTGCGCCGGCTGCTGGAAGCGAGTTTGGCCAGAACAGCCCGGGCCGGAGCGTCATAGAAGCGGAATATATCGCCAAACTCGATATCGGGGTTTCGGTGGTGCCCGTCGTGGTCCTCGGGGAGCACGACCCAGAGCGTCCGCAGGACCTCTTTTGCCCAGTCCGGGGTGCGCCAGCCGAGCTCGGTCGTATGGCGCCACCAGACGTGAAACTGTCCTAAAGCCAGTCCGAGGAGGGCGCCTTCCCAAGAAATTCGGGCGGCGAAGAAAGCGGCGACGAGGTAGGGGACCGCTCCCAGGATCCCGTCCAGTAAAACGGATGGATCGCGCGAGATCACGGCGTGATCCCAAAACGAGCGCTTCCGGTCGTGGTGCGTTCGCAAATGTAACGTAAACCAAAGATGTTGCGGCACGTGATAGAAGAACGTCGATCCAAAGTCGCCGACGACGAGGACGATAAGCGCTGCTGCTGCTACTGCCATCGTGTTCTCCCCTTTCCCGCAGAACGTTCGCAGCTCTATCCGGGATGCACCAGGGGCTCACGGCCCCGACCCTTTTGCTGGCCATCTTGTGCGGCTGCGCGCATTCCACCTCTCACGTCTCGACGCTTCTCAAGCCCGCGCCGATTCAATTGGACCGAGCCGTTAACGTGGCGTTAAGTTGGCCCGCTCCCGGCACGGCGGACGAACTGGTCGGGGCGCGCGTACTCGAAGACGGTGGGCTGCTTGCGAGCCCGCAGTTAGCGTTGACGCGAGCCATTTTGCATACGAATCAACGCATCGCTCCGGTCGCGGCGCTGGAGCTCGCGGGCACCACGATTCGCGCGGCACGCGCGGCACGGATTCAACCCGAATTTCTCGGCGCGACGTTGCTGCAAGAGTCCGCTTACGATCCCGACGCGGTCTCGTCGGCGGGGGCCGTGGGCATCGCGCAGTTTATGCCCGAGACCGCCGCGGGTGCAGGCGTGGACCCGCGCGACCCGGCCAGCGCCATTCCCGGTGCGGCCGCGCTGCTGTCGTCGTACGTTCGCGCGTACGACGGCCGGTTCGACGATCCGTACGCGGTCGCGCTTGCCGCCTACAACGCGGGTCCGGGCGCGGTCGACCGCTACGGCGGCGTACCGCCCTACCCCGAGACGACCGAATACATCGCCGACATCTACGAGCGCTGGGCGCGAATTGCCGGCTACGAAAGGCCTGCGACCTTGTTGCGGACAAGTCCGTGAACCTTCCGCCCGCATGAGTGAAGGAGCGTTCTCGATGCGCATGTCCCTCCGCCTACTTCTGGGTTCCGTCGCGATCGCGGTGCTCGCCGCGTGCGGAAGCCCGACCGACACGCTCGCGTTCAAGGTCCCGCCAGGTTGGACGAGCAAGGCGCAGATGGGCTTGCTGCAGATCTGGCAAGGGTCCGACAACAAACAGGTGCTCATGCTGATGAAGCTGCCGGTCGCGGTCGACGTCTCGTCCGCGATGAATTCGGCCAATATGAAAGACGCCAAGGTCGAGAGCCAGCAAGAAGTGACGATCTGCAACGGTCAGAAGGCCCAGCTGGTCACGGCGACCGGCCAGTCGAAGAACGAGAACGAACAGGACCGTATCGATATGCTGATGACGGCAGCCGGTGGAAACACCTACATGGCCATGTACGTCCGGCCCGTCAACGCCGCGACGGATGCCGGCGCCGAGGCCTCGCTAAGAACCGTGTGCCTGAAATAACGTAAGGTCGCTGCGGGCCGCTGACAGATCTTGGCAAAATTCGGCGGGCTCTTCGCGCGGCAGCCCCTTGCATGGACCGTTCCGGAAGGAGACGGTCCATCGCTTCGCCGGACGCTTGGATGGCCGGCGCTCACGGCGATCGGCCTGGGTACCATGCTGGGCGGGATCTTTCCGACCATCGGCGCCGGCGCGCACGCTGCCGGGCCGGGCGTCGTGCTCGCCTACGTCATTTCCGGCTTGGTCAGCGTTTGCGTCGCGTTCTGTTACGCCGAGTTCGCCTCGATGGTGCCGGTCGCGGGCAGCGCGTACACGTACGCTTACGCCACGCTGGGCGAACTGGTCGCATGGATTATCGGATGGGACCTGATTCTCGAGTACGGCCTCTCGGTCGCTCCGACCGCGTCGTCGTGGTCGGATTACTTGCAGCATTTGCTGGCCGATTTCGGCATTCATTTTCCCGCGTGGGCGCAGACCGCGTCGATCTTCGCCGATCATCCGGCGTGGCCGGCACTCTTTTCCGCGCATCCGAACATCGACGTGCCCGCTGCGCTCGTCACGCTGGGGATCACCGCCCTCGTCGCGGTCGGGATTCGTGAATCGGCCAACGTAAACGCAACGCTGGTCGTCGTTCAGATCGTCGCGATGATCGCCTTCATCGCCGCGACGGCGCACGCCATCCATCCCGCCAACTTGCATCCGTTCGCGCCCTTTGGGTTCAAAGGAATTCTCGCCGGAACCGCGCTCGTGTTCTATGCCTACATCGGCTTCGACACGGTCACGGTCGCGGCCGAGGAAGCCAACAATCCACAGCGCGACGTGCCCATCGGCATCATTCTCGCGCTGGTCATCGGGCTGCTGCTCTACGTGGTGCTGGCGCTCTGCACGGTCGGTACGATGAACTTTGCAAAGCTCTCCGACGGCGCGGCGATGTTGGACTCGCTACACGCGGTCACGTCCAACCGTTGGCTGTACTGGGTGGTCGCGTTCGGCGGAATCGCCGGAAATACGACGGTCATGCTGACGTCGCTGCTCGGCCAAATTCGCATCTTTTACGTCATGGCGCGCGACCGCATGCTGCCGCCGGGCGTCGCCCGCATTCATCCGAAGTTTCGCACGCCGGCACGGATGACCGTGATAACCGGATGCATCGTTGCGGTGCTGGCGGCCACGCTGCCGCTGGCCGAGCTGCTCGATTTCGTAAACATCGGGACGCTGTCGGCGTTCGCGATCGTCTGCGCCGGCGTGCTGGTTCTGCGCTTCGTCGAGCCAAACGCGCCGCGTCCGTTCCGCGCCCCGCTGGCTCCGATTCTAACCGTGCTGGGTGCGGTCGGCTGCATCGCGCTGATCGGCAACCTGTCGGTGCCCACCTGGATTCGCTTCGCCGTCTGGTTCGTGGTGGGTATCGCGGTCTACGCGCTGTACGGTTACCGCAACTCGCGGCTCCGGGGCCTCCATTTGGCCCCTTTCCCCGACCCCGATGCATCCAAGTGAGACGAACCAGCGTTTTCAGGGTAACACAGGCGCGAGTAGCATCGGAAAAGTCGGCTTGCGGGAGCCGCCGGGTGGCGGCTCGGGGGTGAACGTCCTTCGACTGCGGCTCCGCCGCGCTCAGGATGACATCTCCGATACGTTGTCATCCGGAGCCCGTCGGTTGTCATCCGGAGCCCGTCGGTTGTCATCCGGAGCCCGTCGGTTGTCATCCTGAGCCCGTCGAAGGACGCCCCGTTTTTAGAGGGACACACATGACTTCAAACACCATTAGCCTGTCCGAACGGCTTGAGATCGTCGAAGTGGCGCATGCGACCGCGGTAGCGAGCTTCGCCGACGACGTCTCCGCGGGGCTGCGCGCTACGGCCAAACGGCTCTCGTCCAAGTACTTCTACGACGATTTGGGCTCCGCGCTTTTCGAGGCGATTACGCTACTGCCCGAATACTATCTCACGCGCGCCGAAACCGAGATTCTCACCGAGTGGGGATGGCAGATGTCGCGCTCGCTCGACGGCCGCGTGGAATTCTTCGAGCTCGGCAGCGGCAGTTCCACGAAGACCCGCCTTCTCATCGAAGAAGCGCTGCGCGCCCAAGGAACCCTGCGCTATTCGCCGGTGGACATTTCCACCGCACCGCTCAAGCAGTCGGCCACCTCGCTGGCCGACGCGCACCCGAACCTCTCCATCCGCGCCTATGCGGGCGATTACTACGACGTGCTCTCGTCGCCCGACCTGACGTTCGAGCCGGGCTCGCACGCGCTCTTCATGTTCATGGGCGCCAACATCGGGAACTACGCGCCGGCCGACGCGCACGCTCTGTTAGCCATGATCGCGCGCAAGCTTCGCCGCGGCGACGGACTGCTGCTGGGAGTCGATCTACGCAAGGACGCACGCGAGCTGGAGCTCGCCTACGACGATCCGACGGGAGTCACGTCGGCCTTTAACAAGAATCTGCTCGGGCGCATAAATCGCGAACTAGGCGCAACGTTCGATTTGGACGATTTCGAACACGTCGTGAAGTACGACGAGCCGCGCGGTTGCGTGGATTCGTTCCTGCGCGCCCGGCGCCCGCACGCGGTCCGCATTGCCGCACTCGAGCTCGACGTTGCGTTCGAAGAGGGCGAAAGCATTCACACCGAGTCGTCGTACAAGTACAACGAGTTCGGCGTCGCTCGCTTGGCCGAGGCGTGCGGACTTCACTTGAAGCAGTCGTGGCGCGATAAGAAGCGCAGGTTTAGCGTAAACTTGCTTCTGAAAGGCGCGTAAGCGCCCGCAGGCCGGCGTCCGCGCATACGGCCAGCAGCGCCGTCGCGATGCTTCCGGCGACCAGCATCTGGTTCTGATGAAGCGTGAGGCCGTTGAAGATCAGCGTGCCCAACGAACGCGCGCCCACGTATCCGGCCAAAGTCGCGATCGAAATCGTGGCGACGGTTGCGATGCGAACGCCGCCCAGGATGACCGGGGTTGCCTGCGGCAGCGCGACGCGGAGCACGATCTGCCGCTCGGAGAATCCCAACCCGCGCGCCGCGTCGATCTGTGCCGGGTCCACGCCGCGGATCCCCGTGACGACGCCTTGCACCAGCATGAACTGTGCGTAGAGAATCAGCGCGACCACGACGGGAGTTGCTCCCAAGCCGAGCCAGCGGACAAGCACGGCCAGCAGCGCCAAGCTCGGAATCGTATAGAGGGCGGCGAGCGCGCCAAGAAGCCAGGGCGAGAAGCCGGACGTTCGCGACGCCGCCACGCCGAGTGGAAGAGCGATCGCAAACGCGATCGCAAGCGCGACGGCGACCAGGCCGAGATGCGCGACGGCCAGCGAGAGTACTTCGCCGGGATGCGCGATCAGGTAGTTCACGCGCGCGCCGCTTCGAACAGGCGGCGCACGAAGTCCGTCGCCGGACTGCCGAGAATCGCGCCCGGTGCGTCGATCTGTTCGACGCGCCCGCCGTTCATCACGCAGATTCGATCCGCGATGCGCAGCGCTTCGTGGACGTCGTGCGTGACGAAGAGCGTCGTCGTGCCGAGATCGCGCACGACGCGGGTGATTTCGTCCTGGAGCGCGGTACGTACGATCGCGTCCACCGCACCGAACGGCTCGTCCATCAGCAAGACGCCGGGTTCCCCGCCCAGAGCTCGCGCGACCCCGACGCGCTGCGCTTCGCCGCCGGACAGCTTGCGCGGACGCCGGTCGCGAAAGCGCGCCGGGTCGAGATGAACGCGCTCGAGCAAGTCGTCCACGCGTCGTTGGATGCGGTCGCGCGGCCATCCCAACAGGCTCGGTACGATGCCGACGTTCTCACCCACCGTCATGTGCGCGAACAGCCCGACGGCCTGGATGGCATAGCCGACGCGCCGCCGCAGCGTCACGGCATCCATAGTTTGCACGTCCACCCCGTCGATGAGGACCGCGCCGTCGGTCGGCTCGACCAAACGGTTTACGGTCCGCAGTAGCGTGGTCTTTCCGCAACCGGACGGCCCGACGATCGCGACGATTTCGCCGGCCGCTACGTCGAACGAAACGCCGCGAAGTGCGTCGGCGTCGGCATCCGCATAGCGAACGCCGACGGCGTCGAACCCGATCGTCGAACCGCTCACGCGCGCGCCGTCTTCAGGAATGCCGCAGCGACGTCGGACGGCGACTGCCCGCCTTCCACCGCGGCGTTCATCTGCCGAGCCGCCGCGGTCGTGATCTTGGGCGCGACGGCGTCGAGCGTGGCCGCGATTGCGGGATGCTTGACTAGAGCCGCCGCGCGCACGACCGGCGCTACGTGATAAGGCGGCCAAAAATGGCGGTCGTCGGTGAGAATCACCAAATGTGAAGACGCGAGCGCGCCGTCGGTCGTGAAAGCCGTCGCGACGTCGGCCTTCCCCGAAAGCAGCGCGTCGTATTTGAGCGCGATGTCGTACGTGCGAACGTCCGCGAAACGGAACCCGCCGTAAAAAAGCTGCAGGCCCGGTAAGCCGTCCGGACGGCTCGTGAATTCCGGAATCGTCGCGAGTCGAAGCCGCGGAGCCAGGCGCGACGCGGCCGAAAGGTCGTGCATTGCGTACGTTGCCGCCAACTGCGCCGTCGTGGCGAGTGCCTGCGAGTCGTTCATCGGCGACGGCTGTAGCCATACTAAGGCGTAACGCTTCTTATACGCACCGCTTACGGAACGGTACATTTGCGCGGGGTCGCGAATCGGAGCGTCGTGGAGTACGTCCACCAGTGCGGTGCCGGTATATTCCGGGTAGAGGTCCACATCGCCGCGGCCCAGTGCCGCCATCACGATCTGCGTCGAGCCGAGATTGAAACGGCGCTCCACCTGCATTCCGGCGCGTTCGAGCGCTTGTGCGTAGATCTCGGCGATCACCAGCGACTCGGTAAAGTTTTTCGATCCGACGCGAACCGCGTTCGATTGAGAGGAACAGCGCGCGAAGGCAAGTGCCGAGCCCACGAGTGCGATCGCGCGGCCGCGCGTCATCGGGTGGCTGACGAAAGTCATCTACGAGCCTCCATAGTGGTGACGAGCGCACCGAGTCCGGCTTCGACGGCAAGTGCGAGCAGCGCGACGGCAGCGGCCGCCGCAAACAGCAAGCCGTCGTCGCCGGTCTGCAAGCCGCGAACGATGTCGTCGCCCAGGCCGCCCGCGCCGATGAACGTCGCCAGCGTGGCGCTCGCGATCGTCTCGGTGGCCGCGGTGCGAACGCCCGAAAGCGCGACCGGGAGCGCCAACGGTGCGACGACGCGCGAGAAGCGCTGGCGCGCGGTCATGCCCAAACCGGTCGCGGCGTCCAGCATCGCAGGCGGGACCGAGCGGATTCCGAGATCGACGTTGACCAGAATGGGTGGAATAGCCAGGAGCGCCAGAGCCACGATCGCCGGCGGCACGCCGACCCCGAGCAGCGGCAGCATCAGCGCCAATACGGCGAGGCTCGGTATCGTGCGCCCGATCCCGGCGGCCGCGAGCAGGGGGCTCCGCAGTACCCCCGAGCGCGTGCAGAGCACTCCCAGGGGCGCGCCCAAGAGGAGTGCCGCGCCCAGCGCGGTGCCTGCGAGAATGAGGTGCTGCATCGCGTGCGCGGCGAGATCGTGCATCATTAGCGGAATGCGCTAAGAGTTTTGCCCTTGCGGGCGAATCCATCTAACCCATGATTTCAGAACGCAGCCTTCCGGCCGAGGCGGCTCCGCCGCCCGTCGCGCTAGAAGACCCGTCGCTCTACTTTAGCCGCGAGCTTTCTTGGCTCGAATTCAACGAGCGCGTATTGGACGAGGCCGTCGAGCCTTCGACGCCGTTACTGGAACGCCTCAAGTTCGTCGCCATCTACGGAACCAACCTGGACGAGTTCTTCATGATTCGCGTTGCGGCGATCAAGCAACAAATCGAGGCGCAGGTCGTGCGCCGCTCCGAGGACGGCCGCACGCCGACCGAGCACCTCACCGCCATCTCGACGCGGCTGCGCGCTTCGCTCGACAAACAGATGAAATTGCTCAACGACGCGCTGATTCCGGCTTTGGCCGATAACCAGATTCGTATCGTCCGCGTGTCGGATCTCGACGACGAGCGGCAACACGCGCTCGAGCAAGTCTTCGACGATCGGGTCTTCCCGGTGCTCACGCCGCTCGCCGTCGATAGCGGACATCCGTTCCCCTACATTTCGAACCTCTCGATCTCGTTGGCGGTCGAGCTGGAAGAACCGACGCGCGACGGCGTTACGCTGCATTTCGCGCGGGTGAAGATTCCGCCGACGCTTCCGCGCTTCGTTCCGGTCGAGGGCACGTCTCCCGGCGAGCGATGGTTCGTGACGATCGAGGACCTCATCGCGCACCACCTGGACGCGCTCTTCCCCGGGATGGAAGTCCGCGACTCATATCTGTTTCGCGTTACGCGCGATGCGGACTTGGATCTTCAGGAAGATGAAGCCGACGATCTCTTGCAGGCGATCGAGTCCGAGTTGCAGCGCCGCCGCTTCGGCGAACCGGTCCGTCTCGAGATCGAGCGCGGTATGCCCGAATACTTACGCGACTATCTGCTCGAGTCGCTCGACCTTTCGCTTGAGGACTGCTACGAAGTCGACGGGCTAATGGGAACAGCGGCACTCTGGCAGATCGTGGGCCTGCCCGACTACGAGTCGCTGCGCGACGAGCCGTTCATGCCGGCGATTCCCAAGCGTCTGGTCGGCGCGACGGATATGTTCGCCGAGATCCGCGAAAGCGACGTCTTGTTGCAGCATCCGTACGAATCGTTCGACCCCGTGTTGCAGTTTCTCAACCAGGCGGCGGCCGACGAAAAAGTGCTGGCGATCAAGGCGACGCTCTACCGTACCTCAGGGAAGAACTCTCCGGTGGTGCGCGCGTTGCTGAAAGCGGCGGAAGAAGAGAAACAAGTTGCCGTCGTCATCGAGCTCAAAGCGCGTTTCGACGAAGAGAACAACATCGAGTGGGCGCGGCGGCTGGAGCGCGCGGGGGCGCACGTCGTATATGGATTCGCCGGGCTCAAGGTCCACGCAAAGACGCTGCTGGTCGTCCGGCAAGACGACGATTGCTTGCGCCGGTACATGCATTTCGGCACCGGCAATTACAACGAAAAGACGGCGCGGCTCTATACGGACCTTAGCCTATTCACGTGCCGCCCCGCCTTGGGCGACGACGTGGGGCAGCTGTTCAACGCGCTGACCGGATTTTCGAACGTCACCGACTACGAAGACCTGCTCGTTGCGCCGGCCACGTTGCGCCGCGAAGTCACCGCCTTGATCGAGCGCGAGACCGAGCACGCGCGCGCCGGACGCCCGGCGGCGATCCGCGCCAAGATCAACGCGCTGACCGACGGGGAAATGATTCGCGCGCTCTACCGCGCCTCGCAGGCCGGCGTTCCCATCGACCTCATGATTCGCGGCATGTGCGTACTGCGTCCGGGCATCCCCGGGGTCAGCGACACCATTTCGGTCCGCAGCGTCGTCGGGCGCTTCCTCGAGCATTCGCGGATCTACGTCTTTGCCAACGGCGGCAACCGCGAGGTCTTTATCTCGAGCGCCGACCTGATGGGACGCAATCTCGACCGCCGCGTCGAGCTCGGCGTACCCGTGCTGGAGCGAACGATAGCCGATACGATCGACGCGCAAATTCTGCAGTTGATGTTGCGCGACAACGTCAACAGCCGGGAGCTGCTCCCGGACGGATCCTACCGGCGCATCGGCCTGCGCGAAGGCGACGGCGGACCGTCCTTCGACAGTCAAACGTACTTTCTAAAGCGCGCGCAGGCCCTCTAGCCCGACGCGCATAATCGGGCCTTAACTTCCGAATCCTATACTCAGAAACAGAACCGGGTGTTTAGGGGAGGGATGTGTGGTTCGTTTTGCAGGCTTACTTGCTGCGGTTGCGCTCTTGGGACTTTCCACCGGACACGCCGTGGCCGCCCCGGCAGATCATCCCGCGACTACCGTAGCCCAGGCTTCAACGTCGACCGCCGCCGGCACCGTGACCGGAACGGTCAAAGACGACGGCGGCATTCCGATCGCCGCGGCCACCGTCTCGCTCGTCGGCGCAAAGACCTACTCCGCGCAATCGGACGCGACCGGAGCGTTTTCCGTCGCCGGCGTGGCGCCCGGCCTCTACCGGTTGATCGTCGCCAAACCCGGATATCAAACGGCCACCGAATCCGACTTCGCGGTGCTGTCCGGCACCACGCAGACCGTAGCGGCCGTGATGCACCGCGCGACCTTTAGCTCGCTGCGAACGATCGCCAGCGTCCGGTCGGTCGGGCCGGGCACGTTCAACACGGGTACGTCCGCGATCAACGTCGTGTCGTCGGCGCAATTTCAAGACCAGGCTCAAGTGCAGGTCACGCGCGTGCTTAACCAGATCCCCGGAATTCAAATCAGCTATCCGGGCGGCAGCGCCAACGCGGCCGTCCCCGGGGCGATCACGTTTCCGAATATCCGCGGCGCGCTGTCGTACGAAACGGCATCGCTCATCGACGGCCACCCCGTTTCGGTCGGAACGTACGGCGACTACGTGACGACGTTCTTGAACTCGTTCATGTTCCAAAACGTGGAGCTCATCAAGGGTCCCGGCGCGATGGCGCCGGAGGTCAACTACGCGATCGGCGGAACGGTGAACTTCCGCACCAAGGACCCCACCGCGACGATGACTCCCGACTACTCGTTCGGTTATCTCACGACCGGAGGCACGTACGCAAATATCGGCGTGAGCGACACGGTCGCCAACCGTCTCGGGTTCGTCGTGGATGTGGCGTCGTACAACGATCCGTCCGTTCTTAGAAACCAGAACATTCAGTACAACACCGGGAACGGCGCCGTGATCGGCTGGGGGACGTCCGCGCCGATCGTCACCTATTACAACAACGCGCCTCTTAAGATTCCCGGGACGGCATCGTCTTTCTACGGAGCCAACGCGATCGTCGCGTGCTGCGAAACGATAAGCGGCAATTACAACGCGATCAGCGAGCTCGTCAAGGCGCGCTACCAGTTCTCCGACGCGACGGTCGCGACCGTAAGCTACCTCGGTAGCCAGGCCAACGTCGCCCAGCTCGGCAGCACGTCGGCCCAATATAACGGCTTGTTTAGTCCATCTCAGGTCAATCCGTTCGCGACGTACACCGGGTCGATTCCCGATCCGTCGAGGCTCCTCTATACCGACACGTTCCCTGGCGGAACCGAGGCGGAAGTCAATAACGAGCCCATCTTCCAAGCCGAAGTGCGAACGACGCTCGGCAACGATACGATCCTGGCTCGCTACTACCACGCATCCATCGATCGTCTCCTCAACGAGGGGAATCCAAATCCGTTCCTGCCGGTCGTGCTGAACCAGCGAGTCGTCGGCACGAACTCGAATTGGTACTACAACGGCGAGTCGTTTAGCGGCACGTATCCAGTCGCCTATTTTTCCTACTACGAACAGGCCGAACTCGACAAGCTTCGCGGCTTCTCGTTCGAGTGGGACCATCCGCTGAGCGACGGCGATCTGACGTTCGCGGTGGATCAGACCAATTCGAGCACGACGTCGTATTCGCAATTTCCCAACGTCTGTACCCAAGCCGTTTACTCGTGTGGGACGGTGCCGCTCTCCAATCCGGCCTCCGACTATTTTGCCGGGGCCACCCTCGGCAACAGCGTGACGATTCCAACGGGAGCGCAGCAGACGTTCACGACGTACCTGCTGCGCGGGCGATTCGATCTCTCGTCCAAGCTTGCGGCGACCGCGTCGCTGTACGAAAACGTCTACAAGAGCACGTACGCTAAGGAGTGTCTGGATGCCACGGGCGCGATCGGCGCGGCATGCGACATCAACGGCGCAAACGCGGTCTTTGTTACCAGCACGCCGTCGCATTTCGACGAGCGCTTCGGCCTGGAGTATCGTCCGCAAACCGACCTAGCCATCCGTTTCGCGGCCGGCTCGGCGATCGCACCGCCGTATATGGCGCTGCTGAATACCCCGAACGGCACCGTGAGCTATTCCAAAGGCGCGAACTTTGCGACGCAGCAGGTCAACGCGGGAACGCTGTTGCCGGAGACCGCTTGGGGTTACGACCTGGGGGGCGACTACCGCCTCAAGGACGGCGTAACGTTCGTGAGCGCCGACTTCTACCTCACGAATTTGTTCAATCACTTCATCAGCGACACGTATCCGAGCCCGTACACGTGCGGAACCTCGCCGACGCCGTGCCCATCCGGCGTCGCGCCGGGCATTCCGATCTTTTTCACCTCGAACATCAATTTGAGCAACTCGCGTTTTGAGGGAATCGAAGCCCAGATCCGGCGGCTACCGCGCGAAGGCTTCGGCTACAATCTCTCGGGAGCGCTCTCGCGCGGCTACGCCTACAACATCGGTCCGTCTATCTACTGCGCGTTTAAAATCACGGCAATGACGCCGTGCATCCGCTCGACCTACGATTCGAACCTCGGCATCCTGACCGGCAACAACTTTACCGGCGGCGCCCTGAGCACGTCCGCCAATCTCAACGGCTTTTCGAACCAGAGCATTCCGTATCTCCAAGCCAACGGCGAGATCAACTACACCGGAGCGAACGGCGCCTACGCCGCCTTCGGCGATACGGTCTACGGCAAGAATAACTCGCTCAACCGGCCGCCGTTCTCAATCGCGTACGTGACCGTCCGTTACCCGGTCGCGCCGACGATTTCGCTCCAAGTCTCCGGCGACAACGTCTTCAACGCGTACTCGGGCGTTCTACCGATCGAAGGTGGCGGCGTGCAGATTCCGCTGGCCAACGGACAGGCTCGGCGGCACCACGGGCAACGTGCTCGGCCCGGCCATCTACACGTTCGTGGTCACCAAGACGTTCGGGGGCGCCGCGCCGACGGCCAACCCCGCTAACCAGTAGGCGCCCGCGTCGCAGTTCCTCCAAACGGATCGGCGATGAACGACCTCAATCCGCAGGCCAAAATGATGGCCGACGAATCCATGGTGCGCAACCTGGACGCTCAGGCGCGTGCGATTTGGCCGCAAGAGGCGCCGCTGTTCGACCGCTATGCGATTCCCCCGAACGCGCAAATACTCGACGCGGGCTGCGGCACCGGCGAGATATCGTCGCGACTGGCAGAGCGCTTTCCGTCGGCGCGCGTGCTGGGCGCGGACATCGTCGACGCACACTTGGACTTGGCGCGCGAGCGCTACGTGCGCCTCGCTCCACGCCTGACGTTCGAGCACCAGAGCGTCTTCGAACTGCCCGCGCCCGACGCGAGCTTCGATCTGACGGTCTGCCGCCACGTGCTGCACTCGATTCCGCACGCCGATCGCGTCATCGCCGAGTTGGTGCGCGTAACGCGCCCCGGCGGCTACTTGCACCTCATTCCGGAAGACTACGGGATGTTGCACTTCCAACGCAGCGAGGTCGATCCGAGCGATTTCTGGCACGCCGCGCCCGCGAGCTTCGGCGAGAAGACCGGCACCGATTTGTTCTCGGGACGCAACGCGTTCGGGATTCTAAAGAGTCTAGGTCTCGAGGGGATTGCGGTGGACTACGTCGTCGTAGATACGATCCGCGTTGCGCGCGAGACGTTCGCAGCGATCCTTGCGGCGTGGCGCGACGGGTACGCCGAAGCCATCGGCGAGTTGACGCCCATTTCGCAAACCGCCGCCGAAGCGTACTTCGATCGGATGATCGCCAACGTCAAGGAACCGCTCGGGTACGCCGTGTGGATGGTGCCGGTCGTTAGCGCGCGCCTTCCCCGCTAGGGCGTCGCGACGAGCGGCTCTTCGCGGGCCAGTTCCATCACGATCTCCCATTCGCGAATCGTCACCGGCTGAACCGAGAGGCGCTGCCCGCGTTTGAGCAGGGCCATTCCCTCGAGACGCGGCTCGGCGCGCATCCGTGCCAGCGTGACCGGGTGTTGCAGCGGCTCCACGTACTCCACGTCGACCATCTTCCACTTCGGGCGTTCGTGCCGTGAGGTCGGATCGTAGTACTCGCCGGCATCGTCGAACTGGGTGAAATCGGGGTACGCGGTCTTGACGACGCGGCAGATGCCGACCGCGCACGGCTCTTTGATGCTCGAGTGGTAGAACAGCCCTAGGTCGCCTACCGCCATCGCGATCATCATGTTGCGTGCCTTGAAGTTGCGCACGCCGCTCCACGGCGTGATACCGTCGGCGCGCAGCTGATCGAAACCGTAGGCGAACGGTTCGCTTTTAAAGAGCCAGTAATTCGGCATGAGCCCTCCGGCAGCGGTGAGAAGAGGCGCGTATGCACTATCGCTGCGTTGCCCTTTGTTTACGGGTGCTCGCGTTCCTCGCGCTCGTTATGGCTCCCCGTGCGGTCCTAGCCGAGACGCCGCTCGAGCAGTGGCTCATCGTCAGCGACATCCACTTCGACCCGTTTGCCAACCCCAAACTGGTCGACCGGCTGGCGGCCGCTCCGCCGGAACAGTGGCGAGCGATCTTCGAGTCCGCCGAAGGTCCGGTCGCCGGCATCGGCAGCGACACGAACTACGCGCTGCTCAAGAAAGCGCTGATCGGCATGCGCGAGTCGACCGGCACCGGGCCCAAGGCGATCGTTTATGCCGGCGATTTCATGGCGCACGAATTCCGCAAGAAGTTCGACGCGTCGGCGACCCGCCACGACGACGCATCGTTCGATACGTTCGTCGACAAGACCATCGCCTTTCTCTCGGACGAGTTTCGCGCGGCGTTCCCGCGCGCGCTGGTCTACCCGGCAGTTGGGAACAACGACAGCTATTGCGGCGACTATCACGGCGCGCCGGACAGTCCGTTTCTGCAACACCTCGCGTCGGCGTGGTCGTGGGGATTCGGCGCAAACTCCGCTACGATCCAGCAGCAGTTCGCGACCGGCGGCTACTACGCAATCGATCTGCCGATCGCGCGCACGCGCCTGGTCGTTCTCAATAGCATCTTTTGGAGCCCGCTTTACCAAAACTCGTGCGGCGATCCGAAGGCCGATCCGGGCGGAGACGAACTCACGTGGCTGCAGAAGACGCTCGCCTCAACGGCACCGGGCGAGCAGGTTTGGATTCTCGCGCACATTCCGCCCGGCGTGGACGTGTTCTCGTCGCTGGCGGCGGCGGTACGCGACCCGGCGCACGTCGTCATGATGCTCTCGGACCGCTCCAACGATACGCTATTGGCCGCCATCGCGAATCCGGCATCGCACGTGACGTTCACGATCGCCGGGCATACGCACACGTTCGGGTTCCGGCTGCTTTCGTCGCCGCAATGGCCGCACTCGGTCGTGCCGATGTTGGTCGCGCCCGCCATCAGCCCGGTCTACGGAAGCAATCCGTCGTTCGTCATCGCCGACGTGGATCCGATGACCGGGACCGTGGCCGATTATCACGTCGAAATTCTCGACAACGCGCACTGGACGCGCGAGTTCGATTTCGATCGCACGTTCGGCGTCAGCCCGGTGGACGCGGACTCGTTCGAAGCGCTACAGTCCGCAATCTTCGACGACAAAGACGTCCGCAGACGGTTCGATTCGTTCAACGACGGAGACAGCGGCCGATCGCCGATCACCGACGCGACGTGGCGCGCCTACTGGTGCGGGTCGACGACCCTTACGGCCGCAACGTTCGTAGCCTGCCGCCAACCGGAAATCGACACCGACAAACCGCAGCAGCCTACGCCGCCCCCGCTCCCCCCTCCGCCGACGGCCAGCCCAGCCCCGACCCTGACCCCCACACCAACGCCAACCGTCCCGCCATTGCCAACGACGTAAGATCCGGCGCCGCCCTTCGACTCCGGCGCTGCGCGCCTTCGCTCAGGATGACAGATTTGCGAAGCGGCGTTGGCCCCTTGTCATTCTGAGCGGAGGCGCGAAGCGCCGGAGTCGAAGAACAGAGCGGAGGCGCGAAGCGCCGGAGTCGAAGAACAGAGCGGAGGCGCGAAGCGCCGGAGTCGAAGAACGGGTTTCTTAGCGTTTTCTAGATTGCGCTAGCGGGCGTTTTGGGTCGGTGATCCATTCGCTCCAGGAACCGGGGTAGAGGCGCGAACCCGAGAGGCCGGCGTGTTCCATCGCGAGCAGATTGACGGTTGCCGAGATGCCCGAACCGCACTGATGGACCGCCGAGCCGGGCGTAATGCCGGCGGCCGCGAATTCCGCGCGCAGCTGCTCGGACGTCTTTAGACGCCCGTCTTCGGCGTAGTTCTCTTTGTAAGGGCGGTTGCGCGCGCCCGGGATGTGACCGGCCACCGGATCGAGCGTTTCGTTCTCGCCGGCAAAACGGTCGTCGCCGCGCGCGTCGATCAGTTGCATTTTTTCCGATTCCAAATGCCGCAATACGTGGTTCGCGTCAACCAGCATATCGGCATGCGGATGCGGTTCGATGCTTCCTTCCGGCGAAGGCGGCGGCAGTGCTGCCGTGACGGGATACCCGAGCGCCGTCCACGCCGCGAAACCGCCGTCGAGCACCGCGATCGCTCCGTGACCGATCCACCGGCATAGAAACCAGAAACGAGCGGCGAGAAAATCCGCGCCGCCGTCGTATGCGACCAATTGCGTCGACTCGCGTACGCCGAGCGAGCGAAGAAAACGCGCGAACTCGTTAGGATCGGGCATCGGGTGGCGTCCGTTCGTTCCGTTCCTGCGACCGCTTAGGTCCGATCCGAGCGAAGCGAAGTGCGCGCCCGGGAGGTGCGACTCGCGGTAAGCGGCGCGTCCCGCTTCTGGGTCCGTTAGGCTATCGCGACAGTCGACGATGGACCAGGCAGCGTCTTCGAGATGCTCGCGTAGCGTCCCGGGCGCGACGATCGTCGAATACGGCATCAGCCGCGCAGGTTGATCGTCGTCTTCGGCGCTGCTTCGCCGCCGAACGCTTCGGCCAGCACGCTTTGCAGCTCGCCTTTTTCCGCCATCGGTCCAAGCACGTCGGTGTCGCCGTAAAACTTGCCGTTGATGAAGACCTTCGGAAGCGTGGGCCAATCGGTGAGATCGGCCAGCGCTTCGCGTTTGGGCATGTTTTCGAGCACGTCGATGACTTCGAACGGATAGCCGAAGCGGTCGAAGAACTCGATCGTCTCGAGCGTGAACCCGCAACGCGGAGCACCTTTGGTCCCCTTGCCGTAAACGAGAATCGTGTTCGCCGCGACTTCCCGTTCGATTTCCGATTTCAAAACATCCGACATAATTTAGTCCTCCGCAAGCAGCGTTTTGAGTTCGACGGCATGGACGCGACCGTCTTTGAGAGCGGCCTTGAGCGCACCGTACACGAGTTGGTGCTGTTCGATGATCGTTTTGCCGCGAAAAGCGTTCGAGCGAACCGAAACGTTGAAGTGGTCCATCGTCCCGGTACGGTCTTGTATCGTAACCGTCGCGTCCGGCAGAGCGTTGCGGATCAGCGCGGCGAGCGAGTCGTCGTCGATCATGGCGCCAGGCGCGCTTTGGGCCGAGCGCGCAGCGCTTCGACGAAACCGCGCAATTCGCGCAGCGTTTCGGGCAAGCCGTTGCCGACCTTGACCAGCGCGCCGGCGACGCCGGTGGCCAGTACGATGCCGGCCACGCCGACGAAGAGTGCCGGAACGCCCGACGCGCGCAGCGGGCCCGCTTCGAGTTTGAAGGTCTTCGAATACTTTGAGAGACCCCGAAAGACGACCGGTAAAACGGTCTTGGATTTTGCCATGCTGGGGGGTACGGCAGCCCCCGTGGGAAGGCCTCGCGATTCCGAGCAGAAAAAAGTCCCAGCCGAGCGCCGCAGTTCGTTACGAGCGTGCAAGCGGTCTGCATGCTCCTAGGCCGATAAACATCGCCCACTCGAGGAGAGGAACGCCACGTCTTGCATCCGTTGCTAATGGCCGTCTGTTGTGTCATCGGCGGCCAAGTTCACACGCCCACGGGCGCTCCGATCGCTCAGGCGCAGGTCGTCTTTCAGGGTCCGGCTCGCGCCGAGACGACGACCGACTCGAAAGGTGTGTTTTCGGTAACCGTTCCCGCCGGGCGCTACGACGTCACCGCAGTTGCGCGCGGCTTTGCGACGCTGACCTTCGACTCCGGTGAGATTACGAAGGACAGCCGCGTGGACGTCGTGCTGGAGCCGGCGGACTCGCCGAAGCTGCGAACGATCGGCAGCGTCACGGTCAACGGCGGCTTTGCGCTGGCACGAAACGTCATTCCCGAGATGGACGTTTCACGCTCGCAGATGGACGCGCTGGGCTACAGCAACGTGCTCGAGGGTTTGGCGCAAGTACCATCCGCGGTGATTCAGCATCCGGATTCCGGCGCGCCGACGTCGCCGGCGGTCGTCTCGTTGCGCGGTCCCGATCCGTCCGAAGCCCTCGTCACGCTCGACGGCCAGACGCTCAACGACGGCAACACCGGCGACATCGACTTGTCGCAGTTCGCGGTGCCGACGTTCAACAGCATCAACGTGACCGAGGGGTTGGGGCCCGCGGACTCCGAGGGTAGCAACACGTTCGGCGGCGCCGTGAACTTGGTTTCGCTGCAGCCGACGCAGGAGGAACACTTCAGTCTCTCCGGCTCGCTCGGATCCTACGGGACGTCGCAGACCTTCCTCAACGCCACGGGTACGATTGGCAAACTCGGTTACGCGCTCGCCGGAGCGAACTTTCAACAGGGCGGCCAAGTCAACCAAAATTATCTCGTCTACCCGCTCAACAACGTCGCGCCGGAAAACTGCAGCGGCCCAGTCCCGCCGGGTGGGCAGGCGGTAAACTGCCCCTCGCTCGTGCATCTGGGGTCGACGATCTCGGCGCGCACGGGCTTGCTCAACCTCGACTACAATTTCTCGCAGCGCGCCGATGCGGGCGTGAGGATCTTCACGCTGGGCAACGTTCGCGACGAGAGCAGCGCGCTCAACGGGATCGCGGGTAATTCTATCGATCAAAACGACCCGACGCAAGAGAATCCCGTCTACGGCGATCATATCGGCAGCGGCGAGGCGACGCTAGCGCAGAGCATTCGCGCTTACGACGCCTATTCGCGTTCGGTTCTGGGATCGGGCTCGCTGCTGGCGGATTTTTATGCCAGCGACAACAACCTGGACTTCTCTGGCGGGGCGGCGTCGCCGTACGACGTCTCGCATCTGGACAAGCGGTACAACGAAGGGTTGTCGTGGGGACGGTCCTTCGACGACAGTGAGTTTGCGCTGGGCGGCTACGCGCGTCAGGAATCGCTGACGGGCCTGGGCATCAGCGAAACGCTTTCGCAGAGCATCAATTCGTATTTCGTTCGCGGCGCACAGCAAGTGGGCAAGAACTTACGGCTTTCCGGCGGCCTTTACGACGCGAATTATTCGACGTTCGGGAACACCATCAACTGGCGCCTTGGAGCGAGTTACGACCTTGACTCCTCTAGCGTCGTTCGCTTCTCGGTAGGAACCGGGTTCCGCGCGCCGCTGCTCATCGAGCGCTATTTCTTCCCGCCGGTGTTCGTCAACGGCGTTCTCGCGCCCAATCCGGGCCTGCCGCCGCCGGATTCGAACTGCGTCGTCGCCGGGCAGGGCAATCCGCTCGAGAAGCCGGAGCACGCGACCGAGTACGAACTGGGGTATTCGAAGTTATTCTCTGCTCAATCCAGCCTCGACTTTTCGATTTACCGCTCGAATCTGCGTGACACGATCGAGAACTACTATCCCGGATATTCGTGCAAAGCGAGCGACCCGAACTACTTCGCGTACGAGATTCCGATCAACATCGGCAACGCGGTCTACGAGGGCACGGAGGTCCGATTCAAGCAGCGCTTTCCGAAGCAAAATCTGTTCATGGTCCTATCGTACGGTTTGAACGTCGCGTATCCGTACGCGCTCGGACCTAACGTCTCGAACCCGACGTCGGGCGGTACGCTGGTTGCCTACAATCAGTTCCTAGGCGTTCCGCAACAGCAGGGCTCGGCAACGTTTATCTGGGCAGAGAACGGCTGGCACGCTTCGACGGCGCTGACGTTCGCTGGCCGCAACAACCCGCTCCACCAAGGCCCGTACACGCTCACCGATGCAGCCGTGGGCCACTCGTGGGGCAAGGTCGACTTGACCGCGTCCGCAACGAACATCTTCAACTCGGTCGCCGGGCCGTTCACGTTCTACAATGCGGGCGTTCCCTATCGCGGCATCGTCGGGGGAACGTACGCGAATCCCCAGCTCGGCGACATTCCGACCAATCAACTCTTCGTGCTGCCGGCGGCGGTCCACTTCGCGGTTACGATCCACCAGTGAACCTACCGCGGTGACGGCGTCCGCGACGATGCGGGCGGTCCGGCTCGCGGAATCCGCCGGGCCCGCGGCTTTGCGCGTCCAGCAGATTCCCGTTCCAACGGCCGGAGACGGCGAAGTGCTCGTTCGCGTGCGTGCCGCAGCACTTAATCGCCGCGATCTGTTCATCACCCAAGGCAAGTATCCGGGCATCGCGTTGCCGCAGACGCTCGGCGCCGACGGCGCCGGCGAAATCGCGGCGATCGGCGCGAACGCGCAAACCGAGTTGAAGGTGGGCGACGAGGTCGTGATCGATCCGATGCTGGGGTGGGGTTCCGACGAGCGCGTGTGGGAAGATCGCACGAGTTCGCTGCTGGGCATGCCGTCGGCGGGGACGTTCGCCGAGTACGTCTGCGTTCCGGCCGCCAACGTCTTTGCAAAACCGCGTGGCCTGACGATGGAAGAAGCCGCCGCGATTCCCCTGGCCGGATTGACGGCGTACCGGGCAACGTTCGTGCGCGGAAGGCTGCAGCCCGGCGAAACGGTCCTGATAACCGGTGTCGGCGGCGGCGTGCAGACGTTCGCGCTGCTCTTTGCCAAGCACGCACGTGCGCGCGTCATCGTCACGTCGAGCAGCGACGAAAAACTCGAACGGGCGCGCTCGCTCGGCGCCGACGTCACGCTCAATTACCGCACGACGCCGGATTGGCACAAGCAGGCGCGCGCCGCCGGCCCCATCGATCTTGCCATCGACTCGTCGGGCGGAGACACGGTGGCGAAGCTGATCGACGCCGTTCGGCCCGGAGGTCGCATCGTGGTTTACGGCGGCACGGTCGGCGAAGCGACGATCCGCTTGTTTCCGCTCTTCTGGAAGCACGTCGATCTGCTCGGCACATCCATGGGAAGTCCGCAGGACTTCGTGGAGATGCTTGCCATGTTCGACGAGGGGCAACCGCTCAAACCTGCCGTGGATCGCGTCTATCCGCTCGAAGACGTCGTCCCCGCCGTCGAGCGCATGCAAGAATCGAGCCAGTTTGGAAAAATCGTCTTGCGCGTGGATTAAGGCTCTGCCCTACGCGAGCTCGTAACGATACAGCGTGTCGAGGCGTACCATCGAGCCGAGTTCGGCTTCGACGACCGGTGCGTCGATTGGGCCCACGACCTGGACCCAGTCGGGATTGAGGATGGCGGTTTCCTCGTCCGTCATCGGGCGATCGACTTTCACGGCGATGACGCGGCGCTCGTCTTGCAGCGCCAGCAAGTACGCCAACATCTGGCGCGCGGCCGCGGGCCAAAGGATCCGGCGCGTTTGCGTGTAGATGCGGCGCACGAGGTCCGGAATCGTTTGCGGGCCGTGCGCCAGCGCGCCGAGCAGTTCGCGCTCCCGCAATTCACGGTGCGCGATATACTCGTCGAGTTTCGCACGCGCGTCGTTGACGACCGGGCCGTGGCCGGGATGGATCGTGCGCGCGTCCGGAAACTCGTCGCGCATGCGATGGAGCGTGTGCTGGTAGGGGCGCATCGCGCCGGCCGGCGGGGCGATGACGACGGTGCCCTCGCCTAGGATGACGTCACCGCTAAAGAACGCGGCCTCGTCGGGTAAATAGAAGACGGCGTGCTCGAACGTGTGGCCGGGCGCGTCCAATACGTGCACGGCGATTTCGCCGAAGGTCAGATTCGCATCGAGCGGCAGATCGCGGTCGTGCGGAACCTCCGAGGCGGGATGCGCGTAGACCGGCGCGCCGGTCGCCCGCGCCAGCGCGGCGGACGCGGGCGCGTGGTCGGGATGGCCGTGCGTGACGGCGATCGCCGCGATTCGCAGGGCTTTGGCCTTCGCGGCCGCGATCAGCGCTTCGACGTGCCGCGCCATCGGCGGTCCCGGATCGATGACGAGCGCTTCGTTGCCGCCGCAGTCTACAAGGTAGGAGTTCGTTCCGGTCAACGTCATCGCGGAGGGATTCGGCGCGCGAATGAGTTGGACGCGGCTCACCACTGATCGTCGAGCGATGCGGGAAGCTCGTACGTTTCGTCGTCCTCGGCGGCGTTCGGCACGATCGTGTAGATCGGTTTTTCTCGCGCGAACGCTTGCAACTTCGTTACGTCGCCGAACGTTGCCAGACGCTGCAGGTGCTTGATCGTCGGATAGACGAGATACAGCCGCCCCTGCGCGTGTATGTCGAGCGCTTCTTGCGGCGCCATCCAGCGCTGGTCGCTCGTTTCGGTTTCGTCGGCCTCGACGATCAAGCCGTGCGGCGCGACGGCGAGAAAGAAGTACGTATCGTAGCGGTGCGGCTCCGTTTCCGGCGTGATCCAGTGCGAGAAGAGCGTGAGGGCCGAGGCATCGGGCGTCCAATGCTTGTTCGCAAGCGCCTGTTCGTAGGAAATCGACCCGAGCCGCACGCGCTGCCGTGTGGCGACGATTCCGAGCGTGCCGCAATCGCTGACGATGGGGTTCTCCTTGAGGTCGCGGGCGATCACGACGCCGGCTTCTTCGAAGAGCTCGCGCAGCGCCGTATAGTACAGCCCGGCCGCTTCGCCGCTCGAAACGGCGGGCACCGCAACCGGCAAATCCACGTGAGCCGTTGAGCGGAAATCGCGTGCGACGCGCTCTTGGCTCAGGCCGTACGCTCGCTCTCCGACGCCGGCCGCAACGTCGTGGCTGTCGAGGACGCCCCCCGGAAAGACGTACGCCCGAGGCGCAAACGCGCTCTCGGCGCTGCGGCGCATCAGTAGGACCTCGAGGCCCGAACCGTCTTTCTCGCGGGGCCGGACGAGCATAACCGTGGCCGCCGGGCGAAGGGACACGGAACTACCGCCTTCCTCAAGCCGTTTTACTTCCGTTATGCATCCGCGATTTACCGGTCTCTCTGCGGTCGTCCTGTCCGCCCTTCTCCTTGCGCCCGCGGTCACGCAGGCGTCGCCTTCACCCTCGCCGGCGCCGAGCGTGCCCCCGGCACAGTTGCCCGTCACGCTGCCCGCCTCGATTCCCCCCGGTGTTGCCGAAGAGCTCGAAGCGATCGTGCTGCGCCTGGCCGGCGATCTCGCGGCGCCGTACAACGTGGACAAGAATCATCTGCGCGGCGTCGTTACGTACTTTCACAGCTTCGATCTTCAGGTGCGCTTGCCGCTCAACGATTACCGCAACGTCCATCTGCACCAGGGCACGGTGATCAATCCGCGTGGATGGTCGCTCGCCGACGGCCAAGTCGTGGATATCCAGGGCCGCGCGCAACCTGACGGATCGCTTGACGCGGACACGATCACGCTCGTGCATCAGTAGCGCGTGAAAACCGCGCTGCAGATCCTCGCGATCCTCGTAGCCGTGGCCGCGGCGGCCTTTGCCTTCATACAGATGTTCGGAAACGCCGAACCCTTACTCTACCTGGCGGTTGCGTGCGCCGCGCTGGGCATCCTTGCGTTCGCCGTAGCGCTGATCCGGAAAAGCCGGGGCATAACGGCCGCACGATATTTTAAAGCGTCGGCTATTCTTTGTGGCGCGTTTGTCGCGATATACGCGACGGTGGTGCTGGCTTGGATTCTCGCGGGTCTCGGCCACTAGGCGCCCGGGACTAAAAAAAACGCCGCCCCGCGGCAATCCAACGGGCCGGGCCGACCGTTTCAATGGAGCAAATCGTCCTTCGTATGCTCTTGATGGAGAAAGGCTCCTACGATGAAATCACGTTTCTTAGCCGCGCTGGCGTGCGCGGCCGCGCTTGCATCTCCGATGCTGGCCCACGCCGACGCGATGTCTTCCGACCTGAACATGAACGCCCCCTCGCGCTTTTCGGGCCCGGGCGTCTATACCGGCGCACCGGCGCTGCCCGTCACGCTCTCGATGGTGATCGCGGGCGGTGGACCCAGCAACTTTTCGACGATCACGCTCGTGCAGACGCTGGCGGGCGACAAGGCCGGCCCGGAAGTTGCGTCGCTCAAGCAAAAATTCGGCGATCAAAAGGTGACGAACTTCGTCAAGGTCTTCGATTTCGTCGTCGCCGATACGCTACGCATCGTCAAAGAAAAGAACGTCGCGCTGCCGTCCGAGCCGAATCCGAGCCCGAAAGACGGTAAGGCGCTGTCGGCGGCGCTGTGGGGCGCCGGTCAGACGCCCAACGGCTTCAACGTCGAAGTGATGCTCGATCGCGCGGTGTCGCACCCGATTCACGTGCAAGTGATGAAAGACATCGACGCAAAGTACGGCCTCGCGGCCGATGCCGACTACCACGCCGTCCTGAACCAGGCGATGCACGACTTAGCTTCGGTCTACGGCCTGAGCAGCTAACCTCTCGGGTATCGGAGTCTTCCGGGCTCTCGCCGCTTCATCGCAGCGGGGGCCCGAATGCTATCGCTGCGTAGATCGCCACCAGCGCCCAATTGACGGCGTGCGCCGTCCAGCAATACGGGCAGCTGCGTCGCGTCACGAACAGCAGCGAATACGCCAAGATGGCGGACGTCAGCGCGGCGAACGCGACGGCCGCGAAGACGACGTACGCGGCCGTGCCGCGCGCGGTCCACGCCGCGATTGCGAGTCCGACGTAATACGCGACTCCCAGCGCCGCGTTCGGTATGCCGCCGTAAAGCCGGGCGCGTGGCGTCTCGACGACGCTGGGCTCGGAGAGTTCGCCTCGCCCGGCCTTTTGCGTCTTGACTAGCATGAAAATCGAGGCGTAGAGACCAACTCCGCATAGTATCGTGATGATCGCCGCTGCCGCCAGCCGCCTCCGCCTCCGCTTGAACGGCCCTCTCGCGCGACGCGCGAGCGCTATCTCGCTGCTGGTCGTCTCGTTTGCGCTGGCCGCGCTCGTCATTCGATTCCAGCCGTACGTGGAACACGAGATTCGCGCGTTGGGCATCACCGCCTACCCGCTCGCGATCGCCGTCTTCGCCATCGTCGCGTCCGCGCCGTTCTCGGTCACGGACGCGCTCGCGATCATGAACGGCGCGATCTTCGGCCCCGTCAAGGGCTCGATCGTCAACGCGATCGGCTTGGTCTTCGCAGCGATGCTGGGATACTGGATCAACCGGCACGCCTCGTCGCTGCTCGAACTCGACACGTATCTCGAGCGTCTGCCGGCGTGGGTCAAGCGGTTCCCGATCGGTTCGCCGGCGTTCTTGCTGTCCGTCCGCATCATTCCCGGGTTCGGGGGGACCGTCGCGACGGCGACGGCGGCCGCGTTTAAAGTGCCGCTCTGGGTTCACGTCTGGACGATGTGCGCGATCGCCATCCCCATCTGCACGCTGCTCGCCATCTTCGGCGATCGCGTAACCACGTTCGTGCATGGGTACGAGCATCGGGCGCACGTCTACTGGGAGCACCACCATCCGCACTTCGAGTTCCATCGCAGGCCGGCCGAGGCGACGCCTACACCGTGATTGAATCGCGCGTCCCCGTTATCGAGAGCGGCGCCGAGCTGCAAGCGCTGTGCGACCGCGTCGCATCGTCGCAGCGCGTGGCGATCGACACGGAGTTTCATGCCGAGCGCAGCTACGCGGCGCGCTTGATGGTCGTGCAACTCGCGTTCGAGGACGGCGTCGCCATCGTGGACCCCAAGGCGGTGCCCGACCTCGCTCCGCTAATAGCCGTGCTCGGCGAAACGACCGTAGTCGGCCACGCGCTCTCGTCGGACCTCAAGATCTTCGCCGATCGTTACGACGCCGTGCCGTCGCGCGTCTTCGACACGCAGGTCGCCGCGTCGTTTCTCGGCTACGGCATGCAGATCTCGTTGGCCGACCTCGTGCAGGATCTGCAGAACGTTCGTCTCGCCAAGACGCAAACGGTCAGCGACTGGTCGGCGCGGCCGCTCTCGGCGCGCCAGATCGAATACCTAGTAGACGACGTCGCGCACCTGCTTGCCGATGCACGACATTTTGGTCGAGCGTTTGCGCGGCAAGGGACGTCTGGAATGGGCGCTGGAGGAGTGCGCGGAGCTCGGTGAGGTCGCGCGATATCGCGTGGACGAACGGCGCGCGTACATGAAGATCCCCGGCGCGATCCGGATGAACCGCCGCGAACTCGGCATTCTCAACGAGCTCGTGAAGCTGCGCGACCGGCTGGCTCGAGAGCGCGACCTGCCGCCGAAGTACATCCTGGCCGACGACGTCGTCGGGGGGCTCGCGACCCTGCGGCCCAAGACGACGGAAGATCTTTCGCAGCTCCGGCGTCTCGAAGCGGGATTGCGCCGCCAACTAGGGCCCGCGCTGCTGGAAGCGGTCGCCCGCGGCGAGGCGATTGCCGAAGCCGACCTGCCGGAGCGCCCGCGTCGTCCGCTCGGTCCCAACCGGGACACCTTCGCGGCCCTGATGAGCGTGGTGGTCGGCGAGATCGCGCGCGAAAACGGGATGCCCGCCGGTTTGCTCGCCCCGCGTTCGGCGCTGGAGCGCGTGGCCCGCGAACTGCCCCAAACCCACGAGGAACTGCAAGCGGCGCTCGATCTCTCGGCGTGGCGTTGGGAACTGCTGGGCACGCAGTTGGAGCGACTTTTGTCCGGTGGCGCGAAACTCGCAATCGAAGGCTACGCGGCCGGCGACCCCAAAATACGTCTGTCCGATGGATCCACGCACGAATAGCTTCAACGCCGCCGCCGCGCTCACGGTGGGGGACCGCTCGTACACCTACTACCGTCTCGAAGCGCTCGAACGCGCCGGTCTTACAAAACTCGAACGCCTTCCGTACTCGCTCAAGATTCTGCTCGAGAATCTGCTGCGTTTCGAAGACGGCCGTTCGGTCACGGCCGCCGATGTGGAAGCGCTGGCGCGCTGGAAACCCGGAGCGGCGGCCGATCGCGAGATCGCGTTCCGTCCGGCGCGCGTCCTGCTGCAAGATTTCACCGGCGTCCCGTGCGTCGTGGATCTGGCCGCGATGCGGGACGCGATGGCGGAGATGGGTGGCGATCCGCGCCGCATCAATCCGCTGCAGCCCGTCGAGCTGGTGATCGACCACTCGGTGCAGGTGGACTTTTTCGGATCGAACGACGCGCTGGCGAAAAACTCCGCGCTCGAATTCGAACGCAATCGCGAGCGGTACGCGTTCCTAAAGTGGGGACAGTCCGCGCTGGACGGATTCCGTGCGGTTCCACCCGACACGGGCATCGTGCATCAAGTCAACATCGAATACCTCGCGCGCGTCGTCTTTGGATCCGGCGGTGCGGGCGTGACGTTCGATGCAAAAACGGCGACGGCATATCCCGACACCGCGGTCGGAACCGACTCCCACACGACGATGGTCAACGGTTTGGGCGTGCTGGCGTGGGGCGTCGGCGGCATCGAGGCCGAAGCGGCGATGCTCGGCCAGCCGGTCACGATGTTGATCCCCGAGGTCATCGGCGTCGGACTCGACGGCGCCCTTCGCGAAGGCGTGACCGCGACCGATCTCGTGCTGCACGTGACCGAGATGCTGCGCAAGCGCGGGGTCGTCGGGAAGTTCGTCGAGTTCTTCGGCAAAGGCTTGAGCAATTTGCCGGTTGCCGATCGCACGACGCTCGGCAACATGTCGCCCGAATACGGTTCGACCGTCGCGATTTTTCCGATCGACGATCGTACGCTGGACTACCTCCGCTTGACGGGCCGTTCGGCCGAACACGTCGCGCTGGTCGAAGCCTACGCTAAGGCGCAGGGCCTGTTCCGCACCGACTCCACGCCGGATCCCGACTACACCGACGTGCTCCGCCTCGACCTCGGCGACGTCGTGCCGAACCTGGCCGGCCCGCGCCGCCCGCAAGATCGCGTCGCACTGTCGGACGTCAAGGCATCGTTCAACGAAGCGCTGGTCGAATGGGCCGCCGCGCGCGATGCCAAGCCCAACGCGCAGGTCGCTCGCTTCGAAGGCGAGGGGGGCGGCACCGCCGTCGCCGCACCGGAAAAAGTCGCCGACGGCGCCGTCGTCATCGCCGCCATCACGTCGTGCACGAACACGTCGAATCCGTCCGTGCTCGTCGGCGCGGGATTGCTCGCGCGCAACGCGCTCGCGCGGGGTCTCAAGAGCAAACCGTGGGTGAAGACGTCGCTTGCGCCCGGCAGCAAAGTGGTCACCGACTATCTCGCAAAAGCCGGCTTGCAAGAACCGCTCGACGCGCTCGGCTTCAACGTGGTCGGTTACGGCTGCACGACCTGCATCGGCAACTCGGGCCCGCTGCCGTCCGACGTCGCCGATTCGGTTGCCGAGCACGACTCGATCGTCGCCGCGGTGCTGTCGGGGAATCGCAATTTCGAGGGCCGTATCCATCCGCAAGTGCGCGCCAACTATCTCGCGTCGCCCCCGCTGGTCGTCGCGTACGCACTGGCGGGGCGCATGGACGTCGACCTCACCCGCGAACCGCTCGGGCGCGGCAGCGACGGGAAAGACGTCTATCTCAAAGACATCTGGCCGAGCAACGACGAGATCGCGAACACCGTGGCGGCGTGCGTCAACGACGCGATGTTCAAATCGCGTTACGCCGACGTGTTCAAAGGCGACGACAACTGGGCCAAACTCGGCGTCGAGCGAAGCGAACGCTACGGCTGGGATCCCAAGTCCGAATACGTCAAGAAGCCGCCTTACTTCGACGGAATGCCGGCCGAGCCGGCTCCGGTTGTCGATATCGCCGGCGCGCGGATTCTCGCGGTGCTTGGCGATTCGGTCACGACCGATCACATCTCGCCGGCCGGCAACATCGCCAAGAGCAGCCCGGCCGGAAAATATCTCATGGACCACGGCGTGCAACCGGTGGACTTCAACTCGTACGGCGCGCGCCGCGGCAACCACGAAGTGATGGTTCGGGGCACGTTCGCCAACGTGCGGCTGCGCAACCTGATGGTTCCGGGCGTCGAGGGTGGGATGACCCGTTTTCTGCCAACTGGCGAGCAGATGTCGATCTTCGACGCATCCGAGAAGTACCGTGCGACCGGGACGCCGCTCGTCGTTCTCGCCGGCAAAGAGTACGGTTCCGGTTCGTCGCGCGACTGGGCGGCAAAAGGCCCGTACTTGCTGGGCGTCAAGGCGGTGATCGCGGAGTCGTTTGAGCGAATCCATCGCAGTAACCTCATCGGCATGGGGATCCTGCCGCTGGAATACATCGGCGGCGCGACGCGCGAAACGTACGCGCTCACCGGCGAAGAAATCATCGACGTCTCGGGCGTACGGGACGGCATCAAGCCCCGTATGCAGGTTGACGTCCGCGCAACGGACCCGGCCAGCGGCCGCAGCCTCGACTTCAAGGCGCGCGTTCGCATCGACACGCCGGACGAAGCCGAGTATTATCGCAACGGCGGCATCCTGCAGTACGTCCTGCGCCAGCTGCGGGCGAGCACTTAACCATGACGGTGGGCGCGCCGGCGTGAGCGACGCGCCCGGCCGCGCCCCGAACGGCGCGCACGACGAACGGCTGATGCATCGCTTGGAGGCGTTCTCCGACATCGTTCTCGGCTTCAGCCTAGCGCAACTCGGGCTTAACCTGACGCTTCCGCAACACAACGTTTCCCAGATCTTTTACAAGCCGTACGGCCTCATCGCGTTCGCCTGTACGTTCCTCTTCGTCTCGATCATTTGGTACCAGCACCACCGCATCTTCGTGAACTACTTCAAGCCGCGCCCGCTCACCATCGTCCTAAACTTCGCGATGCTTGGATGTACGGTGATGCTGGTTTACGCGCTCCAGGTCTTCGTGAAGTTTTTGAACACCGATCAGCGCGATGCGGCGACCATTTTTTACCTCGTCGCGTTTTCGATCGTCTACGCCTGCCTTGGAGCGCTCTACGCGACCGGCGTCCGAGATCGCTGGGGCGAACTCGATGCAGCCCTAAGGACTCGCGGCATCCGGTCGGCGATGCGGCTCGTCGGCGTTGGCGTTATAACGATACTCGGCATGTTCGTTTCTTCGGCCGTTGGCTGGCCGCTCATGTACGCGCCGTGCTTTGTCGTACCGGTGCTGCTAGCGGTTCGCATCGCCTGGCGCGCTCAAGACGCCCGCGCTAGAGCAGCACGCGCCTGAAATCGCGGAGAAGACCGGTTAAGTAAACTAGAAATCGCGCCGCCGACGCCCCGTCGATGACGCGGTGATCGTACGAGACGCTCACCGGCAGCATCAACCGCGGCACGAACGCCGAGCCGTCCCAAAGCGGCTCGATCGAGCTGCGCGTCGCGCCCAGGATCGCAACCTCGGGGGCGTTGACGATCTGCGTGAACTGGGTTCCGCCGATGCCACCGATGGACGAGATCGTAAAACTGCCGCCCTGCATGTCGCCCAACCCGAGTTTTCCCTCGCGCGCCTTGCCCGCCAGCTCCGCACTCTCACGCGCGATGTCGAGCAAGCCCTTCGAGCCGGCGTTCTTAAGCACGGGCACGACCAGCCCGCCCGGCGTGTCGGCGGCAAAGCCGATATTATAGTACCTCTTGAGCACCAACGAATCGCCGTCGAGCGACGCGTTAAAGTCCGGAAAGCGTTGCAGCGCCGCGACGCATGCCTTCACCAAGAACGCGAGCATCGTCGAGCTTGGCGCCGCCGCTCTTTATCTGCTCGGCGTTGACCTCGCTGCGGAACGCCTCGAGATCGGTGACGTCGGCTTGGTCGTAGTTCGTGATGTGTGGAATCTGCAGCCAGTTGCGATGCAGATTCGGGCCCGAGAGTTTCTTGATGCGCGAGAGCGGCGCACGTTCAACCTCGCCGAACTGCGCGAAGTCCACGCTCGGCCAAGCCGGCAACCCCGGAAACGGCGAGCCGGCCCCGGCGCCGCCGCCGCGCTGCAACGCCTCCTTAACGAACCGCTGCACGTCCTCACGCGTAACCCGGTCGTTCGGTCCGCTGCCGCGCAATCCAACCAGATCCACGCCGAGTTCCCGAGCAAACCGCCGCACCCCCGGACTCGCATGCACCGCAACGTCGTCGCCGCTCTTGCGAAACGGCGTCTCCATTTTCGGAACGCCCGCAGGCTGCGGCTCAGCGACAGGCGCCGGCGCCACAGGCTTCGTCTCTACAACGTTTGCAGGCTCCGCGTCGGGCTGGTGGGGGGCGCCGGAGGCGAGCGTAACCATCCGTCGCTCGCCGGAGGTGCCCCCCACCAGCCCAGCCCCGGCACCCGAATCGTCGTCGGTAGTAAGGTCGACGATCGCCGACCCCTGAGAAACTTTGTCGCCGACTTTTACGCGCACGGCCGAGACGACGCCGCTCGCACTGGCCGGAACTTCCATCGACGCTTTGTCGCTCTCGAGCGTGATCAACGAGTCGTCTTTCTTGACGCGATCGCCCGGCTTGACGAGCACTTCGATCACGGGCACGTCGGCGAACCCGCCGATGTCGGGAACGCGAATCTCAACCGTAGCGCTCACGCTAGCTTCCTCAGACCGTAACCGGGTTGGGCTTGTTGGGATCGATTTCGTATTTCGCGATCGCTTCGGCGACGCGCGCGGCCGGAATCGTACCCTCGTCGGCGAGCGCGCGCAGCGCCGAGAGCGCCACCCAGTGGCGGTCGACTTCGAAAAACGCGCGCAGCTTCCGGCGATAATCGCTGCGGCCGTAGCCGTCGGTGCCCAGCGTGACGTAACGCCGTCCGATCCACGGGCGAATTTGGTCGGCATAGGTGCGAATGTAGTCGGTCGCGGCAACGCCTGGGCCGCTGCGGCCTTCCAGACATCGAGCGACGTACGGCGCGCGCGGCTTCTCCGCCGGATGCAACAGGTTCCAGCGGTCGGCCGCGACGCCGTCGCGCTGCAGTTCGTTAAAGCCGGTTACGCTCCAAACGTCGGCGCTGACGCTCCAATCGTTTGCCAGTAGATCGGCGCCCGCCAAAACTTCGCGTAAGATTGCGCCGCTCCCGAAGAGCTGAACGCGCGGCGCGTTTTTGTCGCCTTTGCCGCCGTCTCGCAGCAGATACATGCCGCGCAATATGCCCTCGGCCGACCCGTCCGGCATCGCGGGATGCCGGTAATTCTCGTTGAGCAGCGTGATGTAGTAGTAGACGTCTTCTTGGTCCGTCAGCATGCGTCGCAGGCCGTCTTGTACGATGACCGCGAGCTCGTAACCGAACGCGGGATCGTAGCTGCGGCAGTTCGGGATAAACGATGCGAAGACTTGGCTGTGGCCGTCTTCGTGCTGCAGGCCCTCGCCGTTGAGCGTGGTGCGTCCGGAGGTACCGCCGAGCAGAAAACCGCGCGTTCGGCTGTCGCCCGCCGCCCATGCCAGATCGCCGACGCGTTGGAAACCGAACATCGAATAGAAGATATAGAACGGAATCATCGGCAGGTCGTGGTTGGAGTACGACGTCCCGGCCGCGATCCACGAGGAGATGGCGCCCGCTTCGTTGATGCCTTCTTGTAAGATCTGGCCGTGCTTGTCTTCGCGGTACCACATCAGTTGTTCGGCGTCTTGCGGATGATAGAGTTGCCCCACCGACGAGTAGATCCCGAGCTGCCGGAACATGCCTTCCATGCCGAAGGTGCGCGATTCGTCCGCCACGATCGGAACGACGCGCTGTCCCACCGTGGGATCGCGAAGAATCACGTTGAGGATGCGCACGAACGCCATCGTGGTCGAGTGTTCGCGGTCGCCGGTGCTTTCGAGTTGCCCGGAAAAGGCCGCGAGCTCCGGAACCGCGAGCGATTGCGAGGATCGCCGCCGCTGCGGCAAGCTGCCCTGCGCGGCCACGCGCTCGCGCAGGTAACGCATTTCCGGCGTATCGTCGCCGGGCTTGTAAAACGGGATCGAGTCGAGATCCGAATCGGGCACCGGGATGGCGAAGCGGTCGCGGAAGGCGCGCATCTCCTCGACTTCCATCTTCTTGGCCTGATGCGCGATATTGCGACCTTCACCGGCAGAGCCCATGCCGTAGCCCTTTACCGTCTTGGCTAAGATGACGGTCGGCTGCCCGGTGTGCTCGACCGCGGCCTTGTAGGCCGCGTAGACTTTAACGGGATCGTGTCCGCCCCGCTGTAAATTCCAGATTTCCGCGTCGGTCATGTGGCTCACCAGCGCCGCGGTTTCCGGATAGCGACCGAAGAATTCGTCGCGCACGTACTTGCCGTCGCGCGATTTAAACGTCTGATAGTCGCCGTCCACGCACTCGTTCATTAGGTGGACGAGACGCCCGGTCTGGTCGCCGGCGAGCAGCGGATCCCACTTACTTCCCCAGATGACTTTGATGACGTTCCAACCCGCGCCCTTGAAGACACCTTCGAGCTCTTGAATGATCTTGGCGTTGCCGCGAACCGGCCCGTCTAGGCGCTGCAGGTTACAGTTGACGACCCAAATCAGGTTGTCGAGATTCTCGCGGGCGGCGAGCGAAATCGCGCCCAGCGATTCGGGCTCGTCGGTTTCGCCGTCGCCGAGAAACGCCCATACTTTGCGGCCGCGGGTGTCGGCGAGTCCGCGATCCTCGAGATAGCGCATGAAGCGCGCCTGATAGATCGACATGATCGGGCCCAGACCCATCGAGACGGTGGGGTACTGCCAAAAATCGGGCATGAGCCACGGGTGCGGATACGACGGCAGCCCTTCGCCGCCGACTTCCTGACGAAAGCGCTCGAGATGCCCGGCATCGATGCGGCCTTCCAAGAACGCGCGAGCGTAGACGCCGGGCGACGAGTGTCCCTGAAAGAAAACCAAGTCGCCGCCGAACGATTCCGACGGAGCGCGGAAGAAGTGATTGAATCCGACGTCGTACAGCGTCGCGGCCGATGCGAAGCTGGCGACGTGTCCGCCGAGTTCGCTGCTCGTTTTGTTGCTGCGCACCACCATCGCGAGCGCGTTCCAGCGCACGTAGTGCCGCAGACGCGCTTCAAGCTCGGCGTCACCGGGGAACGCCGGCTGTCGTTCGACGGGAATCGTGTTGACGTAGGGCGTTCCGACGCCGAGCGAAACGTGCGCGCCGCCGCGCTGCGCTTCGTCGACGAGATCGCCGATGAGCGCGCGAGCGCGATCCGGACCTTCGACCGCCAGAACGCCGCGCATCGCATCGAGCCACTCGCGCGTCTCTTGCGGGTCGGGATCGCGTGCGAAGGTGGTCGTCATCACCCGCTCATTCACCGCCGGGCGGGGTTCCCTTTCGAGTGGACCGGGCCAATTCGCTCTTAGGAGGCATCCAAATCGAAACGCTCTTCCCGCATGACGATGGCGACCGATGCGAGCAGGATGAGGCCGCCGGCCAGCGCCGTGCCGGACAGCGATTCGCCGAACAGGACGAACGCGAGGCCCGCGGCGATGAGCGGTTCGAGGAGGGTCGCGAATGCGACCGAGCTGAGGCGAGAACCAGCGCAGCGAGGCGTTCAGCGCCGTGTGGCCGAGCAATTGCGAAACCAGGGCCATCGCGAGGATCCCCAGCCACGCCCGCGCATCGGAGGCCGGCGGAAGCGGCTGGCGCGCGACGAAGGCGCCGGCGACGAGCGCGAGCGCCGCCCACGAGAACGTCTGGCGAACGATCGCCAGCGTATCGAGACGCGCGCGCACTTCGCGAATCAGCAGCAAGTACGCGCCGACGAACAGGCTGCCGGCCAGCGCCAGAGCGGCTCCCAACGCTTCGTATCCGGGAACCGGCGCCGGCGCGGCCGAACGGCCGACGACCATGACGATGCCGAGCGCACCGCCCGCGAAGGCCGCCAGCGCAAGCGGCGATAGCCGATGGTTGCGAAAGGCGGCGTCGTAGATTGCCGTCCAGATCGGCGTGGTCGCTACGAGAAGTACGGAAACCGCGACGCTGGTGTATTCCAGCGACCACATCCACGTCGCGAAGTGCGCTGCCAGCGCAAGCCCGGCAAGCGCGAGAATGCCTTGCTGCGATCGCGTCAGCGCAGGGCGCGGACGCGACGGACGCAGGACGGGCGTCACGCACAGCAACACCGCGGCTGCGATGGCCAGGCGCGCGGCCGAAACGGCGAGCGGGCCGGCTCCGCCGAGGGCGTAACGCGCAAAAATCGCGGCCGCTCCGACCGCGATTTGCGCTCCGCCCAGGACGAGGTACGGAAGCACGGCGCTAGGACGCCGTGCGCGGAAAAACGCGCATCGCCAGTCCGGTTCTTTCGCTCCCACGGCGAACCTGCGCCGCCGTGCGGGGGGCGGTCTCCGCTTCGTAGTATGAGGTAGAACTTCGCAATACGGGAGCTCGCGCCGCGGGCTGAGAGGGCGGTACTACCGCCGACCGTCACACCTGAACCGGGTAATGCCGGCGGAGGAAACGATCATGAAAACCTATCTCGAGGGGTCCGACGCCTCGATTCGCGTGCCGGTGCGCGAGATCGCGCTCACCGACGGAACCGCGCATGCCGTCTACGATACCAGCGGTCCGTACACCGATGCCAGCGTCGTCACCGACGTTCGGCGCGGTCTGCCTCCTCTGCGCCTAGGCTGGATCGAAGGACGTGGCGATACGCAAGCGCTCGACCGGCCGACGTCCGTTTATCGTCGTGGGCGTGAAGCGATGGCGCAGCTCGATGCGATCCGCTTTGCCAACGCCCGTCCGCCGCGCTGCGCCAAACCGGGCGCGAACGTTTCGCAAATGCATTACGCGCGTCGCGGAGAGATTACGCCCGAGATGGAGTTCGTCGCGATCCGCGAGGGTGTCGAGCCGTCGTACGTGCGCGACGAAATCGCGCGCGGCCGGGCGATCCTCCCCGCCAACGTCAATCATCCCGAAAGCGAGCCGATGGTCATCGGGCGAAACTTTCACGTGAAGATCAACGCCAATATCGGCAACTCCGCGGTCGCGTCGTCCATCGACGAAGAAGTGGAGAAGATGACGTGGGCGACGCGCTGGGGCGCCGACACGGTCATGGACCTCTCTACCGGCAAGAACATCCACGAAACGCGCGAGTGGATTTTGCGCAATTCGGCGGTTCCGATCGGTACGGTTCCGATCTACCAGGCGCTCGAGAAAGTTGACGGTAAAGCCGAAGAGCTCACGTGGGACCTCTTTCGCGACACGCTGATCGAGCAGGCCGAACAAGGCGTCGACTATTTCACGATTCACGCCGGCGTTTTGCTCCGGTACGTGCCGCTTACGGCCGGACGCATCACCGGAATCGTTTCGCGAGGCGGCTCCATCTTGGCCAAATGGTGCCTGGCCCACCATCGCGAGAACTTCCTCTACGAGCATTTCGAAGACATCTGCGAGATCATGAAAGCCTACGACGTCGCGTTCTCGCTCGGGGACGGGCTACGCCCGGGTTGTCTGGCCGACGCGAACGATGCCGCGCAGTTTGCCGAGCTCGATACGTTGGGCGAACTCACGCAAGTCGCTTGGAAGCACGACGTGCAGACCATGATCGAAGGCCCGGGCCACGTGCCGATGCATCTCATCAAGGAGAACATGGATCGCCAGGTCGCGGTCTGCCACGAAGCGCCGTTCTACACGCTCGGACCGCTGGTCACCGACATCGCGCCGGGCTACGATCACATCACCAGCGCGATCGGCGCGGCCATGATCGGCTGGTACGGCACCGCGATGCTGTGTTACGTCACGCCGAAAGAGCACCTGGGGTTGCCGAACAAGCAGGACGTCAAAGACGGCGTAATCGCGTATAAGATCGCGGCGCACGCGGCCGACGTCGCCAAGGGCCATCCGCGCGCGCGGCACTGGGACGACGCCCTGTCGAAGGCGCGTTTTGAGTTCCGTTGGCAAGACCAGTTCGAGCTCTCGCTCGACCCGGATACCGCACGCGAGTTCCACGACGAAACCCTGCCCGCGGCGGGCGCGAAGGTCGCGCATTTCTGCTCGATGTGCGGGCCGCATTTCTGTTCGATGAAGATTACTCAAGAAGTGCGCGAGTATGCGGAAAAGGGCATGGCGGAAAAGTCTCGGGAGTTCGTCGAGGGCGGAGCCGAAGTCTACGTTCCGGAGCCGTTGACGGTCGCAACGAAAGCGTGAGCCGGGTACGGGCCGTGCTTTTCGACCGCGACGGCACGCTGGTCGAAGACGTACCGTACAACGGCGACCCGAATCGAGTCCGGCCGCTGCGCGGCGTGCGCGAGGGGCTCGCCGCCCTTCGCGCGCGGGGCCTCCGCCTGGGCGTGGTGACGAATCAAAGCGGCGTCGGACGCGGGTTGATCTCGCCGCACGACGTGGAGGCGGTCAACGCGCGCATCGAAGAATTGGTCGGCGGGTTCGACGGCTGGTTCGTGTGCCCGCACGGTCCGGACGACGGATGCGACTGCCGCAAGCCTGCGCCTAAACTGATACTGGACGCGGCCCGCGCGTTCGGTCTGGATCCGTCGGAAACGATCGTCGTCGGCGACAAGCTCAGCGACGTCGAAGCCGCGCGCAACGCCGGTGCTCGAGCGATACTCTTAGATGGGTCGCTGACGTTCGAGGATGCGGTGCAGCGGGTTCTTTCGGGGCGCTCTTAGAGCGTTTCGTCGCCGCTTTCGGTCCAGTAGTTCAGATCTTGAATCGACGCTTTGGCGGCGACGAGAGCTTTGTCGGCGGCGGATTCGGTCGAATGCGCTTTCGGCACGTGAACGGTCGCGACCAGATGCTTGAACTGGCTCATGACGCGCACGACGTAGTTTTGCGTCTCGGCGTAGGGCGGAACGCCGCCGTAGTTTTCCACGGCTCGCGGGCCGGCATTGTACGCGGCGAACGCCAGGCGGTAGTTGCCGAATCGCGAGAGCAGGCCGCTGAGATAGCGCGCGGCGCCCGAAAGGTTTTGCGCGGGGTTGTGCGGGTTGACGCGGAGCGTCGCTGCCGTGCCCGGCATCAGTTGGCCCAAGCCGATCGCGCCGGCGGGAGAAATCGCTCCCGTGTTCCATTGCGATTCGACGGTAACGATCGCGACGAGCACCTTCGGATCGATGCGCCAGCGTTGCGCGTTGGCAAGGACGTGGCGGGCGAGGTCGTGACTCTGCCACGACGGCATGTCGGGATTGATGTGATGCAGGACGCGTGCGTATACGGAAATGGTAGTCGGTGTGGCCAGTGAGGAATGCTCGGCGGCGCGAGCCGGCGAGTTCGTGACGCATAAAGCGCCCGCGAGCCCCAGGGAAGCCAGTAATCCGGCAAGAGGCTTGGGAGTCGATGACATATCGAGCGATATCCTACCCCGTTCTACGGGGCGTTCCTTGTGGAAAAGGTAGCAATGCTTTCCCCCGAACGAGGGGACCAAGAAAAAATATGAGTCGATTCAGAGAAACGTCGCCGAAGCGTCGCGCCGCTTGGGGGTGGGTCCTCCTAGCGTTGTTCGTATTCATGTGCGCCATGATCGCCTGGTCGCAATGGTACGCGTACAACGTCAACGTACCGCGGTATTTAGCCTCCCCGCCGCCAAGCGGGCAACCGAGCCCGTGAATTTGGCGGCGACGGTCGCTTCGGTTGGCCTGGGCGGAGCGATCGGCTCTATCTTGCGCTTCGCGGTAGCGACCATCGCGGCGCAGCGTCTCGGCCCCGGACTCCCGTGGGGCACGCTGATCATCAACGTAACCGGGAGTTTCGTCATCGGCGTCGTCGCCGAGCTGGTTCAGACGCGCCTGGTCGGCAGCGCGCCGCTCGTGCGCAGTTTCCTCATGATCGGGGTGCTCGGCGGGTATACGACCTTCTCGACGTTCTCGCTCGACATGCTCACGCTGGTCGGCGATCGCGCACCGTTCCTTGCCGCTGCGTACGCCGTCGCCAGCGTGCTCCTTGGCCTGCTCGCCGCTTTTGCGGGACTCGCCTCGATGCGCGCATTCTCGTCCAGTCCGTAAGCGCCGTTTTGAGGATTCTTTGAGCGGTCGACCGCAGGAGAAGGCAAACGCGTCGCGCACCGCACACCAGACCCCGTTCGTCCGCTTCACCTACGTTCAGCTAAGGAGACCCCACGCGTGAATCCCCTCGGGCTTCGCAATCTGTTTTTCGCTGCCGCCACGGTGTTGGCCGCGCTCCCGGCTCTCGGCGCCGCTCCCACCGCGTCGCCATCTCCGGCGGCGTCCGCGTCTCCCGCGGCAAACGCCAAGCCCGCGAGCCCGACGCCGTCGCCAACGCCCTCTCCGACGCCGGGACCGGCTTGGAGCAACATGCATTGGCGCGAGGTCGGCCCGGCAACCGCCGGCGGCCGGATCGCCGCGGTAGCGGGAAGCGCCACCGACTCGAATTTGTACTACATCGGCTCGGCCGGCGGCGGCGTGTGGAAGAGCGCGAACGGCACGCAGACTTGGGACCCCGTGTTCGACAAGCAGCCGGTCGGCGCGATCGGCGCGGTTACGATCGACCCAAACAACAACGACGTCGTCTGGGTGGGGACGGGCGAGAGCAATCCTCGTAACGACGTCAGCTACGGCGACGGCGTCTACAAGAGCACGGACGGCGGCGATTCTTGGACCAACATGGGGCTGAAGAACTCGCGCTTCATTTCACGCATCCTCGTGGACCCGCACAATTCCAATCACGTGATCGTCGGAGCGCTTGGCGACGTCTTCGCGGACAGCTCGGATCGCGGCGTTTACGTTACCGAAGACGGTGGCAAGACCTGGAAGCAAACGCTGTACGCCGGTCCGATGAGCGGCGCATCGGATCTGGCGATGGACGTGCGCAACCCGAACGTCGTCTACGCGGGGATCTGGCAGTTCCGTCGCTTGCCGTGGACGTTTCAGAGCGGCGGCGATCAGGATGGCCTTTACAAATCCACCGATGGCGGCGAGACGTGGCAGCGCATCCAGGGACACGGTTTTGCCGAGGGCGTGACCGGCCGCATCGGTTTGGCGGTTGCGCCGAGCGACGGCAACCGCGTCTACGCGCTGGTCGAGTCCAATGACGGCATTTTGTGGCGCAGCGACGACGGCGGATCGAACTGGACGATGGTCAGCAAGGATACCCTCGTGGATCAGCGCCCGTTTTATTTCTCGCACATCGCCGTGGATCCCAAAGACGAGAACCGCGTCTTTGCCGTGTCGGAAGCGCTCGCGCTCTCCAAAGACGGCGGCAAGACCTTTAAGGAGATCGCGGAGGGCGTGCACGTCGACTATCACGCAATCTGGATCGCGCCAAACGACCCGCGTCGCATCATCGTCGGCATGGACGGCGGTTATGCATTGACCCTCGACCTGCAGAACTGGTTCTCCGCGCGGAACATGCCGATCGGCCAGATCTATCACGTCGGGCTCTCGAACGAAAATCCATACACGGTCTGCGTCGGCCTGCAGGACAACAATGCGTGGTGCGCCCCGTCGAATTCGCTCGACCCCAGCGGCATCATGAACAAACATTGGATCAACACGGTCGGCGGCGACGGCGAGTGGGCCGTTCCGGATCCGAGCGATCCGAATTTCATCTGGAGCGACGCAGAAAACGGTGCTTTGTTCGTCTATAACAAGTCGACTCAAGACGGCTGGGTAGCCGGCCCGTATAACGGCAACTCGCTCGAAGGATACGATCTCTCCAAGGCGCGGTACCGTTTCAACTGGGACTCGCCGATCGCGTTCGCGCCGTGGGATCCGCACGTCGCGTGGTACGGCGGCAACGTCGTATTTCAGAGCACCGATCGCGGCATCCACTGGAAGCCGATCAGCCCGGATCTAACGCTCAACAACAAGGCTCACCAGCAGCCCTCCGGCGGACCCATCACTCACGACGTCTCGGGCGCCGAATATACGGACACGATTCTCGACATAGAAGGCTCGGCGCTTCGTCGCGGTGAGATCTGGGCCGGCACCGACGACGGGGTGGTGCAGATCACGCGCGACGGCGGAGCGCACTGGAAGAACGTCACGCCGGCCGGGACGTTGCCGGACGGACGCTTCGAAATCGTAGCGCCCTCCACGCTGCGCGCGGGTACCGCCTATGCGGCCCTCGACCGTCACTACGTCGGCGACCACAAGCCGTATCTGTACGTCACGCACGATTTCGGCGCGACGTGGCATTCGATCGTCAACGGCCTCCCCGCCGATCAGTACGTTCGTTCGGTCCGGCCCGACGTGCGTAATCCCAACATCGTGTACGCGGGAACGGAGCAGGGTATTTGGATCTCGTGGGATGGCGGCGCGAATTGGAACGCGTTCCAGAACGGGATCGCGCCTTCTGCCGTCTACGATATCCGCATGCAGCCGCAGTTCAACGATCTCGTGATCGCGACCCACGGCCGCTCGGCTTACATAATGGACGACATGCGCCCGATTCAGGAACTGCAGGGCGCGATCGCGTCCGGTTCGGCTCTATTCCAGCCGCGGGTCGCCTATCAGTATACGCTGCACGGTAACGACGAGGGCACCTACACCGACTACGCGGCCGACAATCCGCCTAACGGCGTCGCCGTTACCTTCTATCAAAAGGCCGCGCAGAAGACAAACCCATCGATCCAGATTCTCGACTCTCGCGGACGCGCGATTCGCAACGTGAACGGCACGCATAAGGAGGGCGGCAAAGACGTGCCGCGCGTCGACAACAAGGTCGGTATCAACCGCTACGTGTGGGACTTCGGCGTTGACGGGCCGGTGAAATGGAACGGTGCCGCTAAGGAGCGCTATCAAGGGCCGGACGAAGGCCCGGCCGTTCCACCGGGCTCGTACTCGGTTCGCATGACGCTGAACGGGCGCACGTACGTGCAGCCGTTCGTCATCAAGCCCGATCCGCGCAGTGCCTTTACGCAGGCGGACTATCAGCGCTCGTACGACTATTCGCTGCACTTCATGCGGCAGCTTTCGCTCGTGGACCAGATGCTCAACTCGCTGGACGACGTGCAAAAGCAACTCGACGCCGCGAGCGACGTCGCCAAGAAGAGAAACGACGCGGCGCTCACCGCCAAGATCGCCGACGCGGTGACTGCTCGCAAGACGCTGTTCGACACGCTGACCGCCGACTATCACAACGACGAAGACGGCATCCAGCGTCCGGGATCGTTACGCGAGGACGTCTTCGGCCAATACTTCCAGGCGCAGAACCTGGTAACGCCGCCGATCGTCGACTCCGGCAACCGCGTAGATCGGGAAGTCGCGCAAGGCGTCGCGCGTTACCGCCAATACGAAGCGCAGCAACTCCCGGCGGTCAACACGATCGTGCAATCGGCCGGCCTCAAACCGGTCACCATGTTCAAGCCGTAAGCAGCCGTTTTAGGAATGCGTCGTGTTTGTACGACGTGCTCTTGCCGAAGCGGACGACGGTGAGATCGAGCGACGGGATCGTGTAGAGTGCCTGGCCGGCGGCGCCGGATGCGTAGGCGAGATCCGGCGCGTTCACGCCGGGCAATGCCAGCCACCACGCAAGTCCGTAGCGCGGATTCGCGCTCGAGCCGTGGAAACACGCATCGAGCCGGGCGCGCTCCTGCAAAACGTAACGCCCGTACGCGAGCCAGTTCTGCGCGGTGACGAACGCGCCGGTCGGCAGCGGCTGCGTACCGTCCCGTAACGAGCGCCACCTTGCGATCGCGACGCCGGCGGGTTCGAGCACGCGCGCGCGCAGGTACTCGTGCGGGGTCATTTTGCTTTTCGATGCGCGAAGCTTCGCCGCCAGTATCGCGCCGAAGACCTGCAAGGCGATGCCGCCGTACGTGAAGGCCGCACCGGGATCGTTCTTGAGCGGCGTGTCGACGGCTTGGGCATACTCGGGAACCGCCGCGCCGAGACCGCCGAAACCGAATCCCGCGGTGAGGTTCAAGAGCATGCGCAGCGTGACGCGGTTTTTGCGCGGGTCGTCCTTCCACGCAATGGTCTCGCAGGCAAGCTCGTCTAGCGCGAGCAGCCCGTCTTCCTGCGCGGCGATCGCGAGCACGCCCCAGAAGCTCTTGGCGCCGCTATAGAGCGCGTGCGGCTCCGTCACTGCAAAGCCGCCGGCGTAACGTTCGAGAAGGATCTCTCCGTCGCGCGCGACGACCAGCGCATGGCCTTGGTGCTTCTCGCTGTAGGCGACCGCTGCGTCGAGGTCCATCGGGGCCTCTTCGACTGCAAAGGGCTGCGCCCCGGCCGTCCGAACTCGGGGGGATGCGATCGTTCGTCCTGCTGGTGGCGGCCGTCGCCGCGCTCGGCGGCCTGCTGTTCGGGTACGATACCGGCGTAATTTCGGGCGCCATCCTCTTCATTGCGAAGGACTTCTCGCTCGGGAGAACCCTTACCGAGTTCACCGTCAGCGTCGTTCTTGCGGGATGTATCGGTGGATCGATCTGTGCGGGTTATCTCGCCGACCGCATCGGGCGTCGCTCCTCGTTGCTCCTGGCCGGCGCGATCTTTGGCGCCGGAGCCGTCGGATCGGCTCTCGCTCCCGGGATCGACTCGCTGCTGATCTCGCGCTTCGTCATCGGTATCGGAATCGGGATAACGTCGGTCGTCGCACCGCTGTACATCTCCGAAGTTTCGCCGGCGCAGATTCGCGGCGGCCTCGTCTCGCTGTACCAGTTCGCAATCACCGTGGGAATACTGGCCGCGTTCATCGTCGACTACGCGCTCGCGCACGCCGAAGCGTGGCGCTGGATGCTCGGCCTGGCGGTCGTCCCTTCCGCGATCTTGATCGGCGGCATGATCTTTATGCCCGAGAGTCCGCGCTATCTCTTTAAAGTGTCGCGCGACCAAGATGCGCGGCAAGAGCTCATGCGCATCCACGGCGCGTCCGAAGCCGAGGCCGAAGAGCGGGTCATCCGCCAAGCCGCGAGCGCGCCGGCTGCCGGATTCGACGCGCTGCGAGAACCCACCGTCAGACTCGCGCTCTTCATCGGCATCGGTTTGGCCTCCCTGCAGCAGTTTACCGGCATCAACACGGTCATCTACTACGGGCCGCACATCTTTCAGTTGGCCGGCGTCGGATCGGCGCAGGCTTCGATTCTCGCAACCGCTCTGGTCGGCATCGTCAACGTCCTGGCAACGCTGATCGCAATCTTTCTCGTGGACCGCGTCGGCCGCAAACCGCTCTTATACTGGGGATGCGCCGGCATGTTCTTGGCGCTTTCGACCCTTGCGTACGTATTCGCGCAGCCTCACGTCCAGGGGGCGCTGGTCGAAATTACGCTCACGAGTTTGATGCTATACGTGGGATGCTTTGCTTTCAGTCTGGGCCCCATCGTCTGGCTGCTGATTTCCGAAATATTTCCCCTTAGGGCGCGCGGCCTGGGCATGAGCATTTCGACGCTCGCCAATTGGGTCGCGAATTTTCTGGTATCGCAGTTCTTTCTTACGATGCTCGCACGTCTGGGCACGCCGCTGACCTTTTCGGTCTACGCGGCTCTCTGTCTGGTTACGATCGTCTTCGTGGCCAGAATGGTGCCGGAGACCAAACGCGAAGGTCTAGAGTCCATTCGCGTGGGGGTATGAGATGAGCCGAGCCTTCGTTAAAGAGGGCGAGGATCGGCCTGAAGAGCCGATCGAGCGTCCGATCAGTGGAGAGCCGAACTACGTCACGGCGTCCGGCTTGGCCGCCCTGCGCGCATCGCTGGCGGAGGCCGAAAAGAACGCCGACGCCCGCAACGCACGATACTATCGCGAACGCGTGGACTCGGCCGTCGAGGTCGATCTCGCCGCGCAGCCGCGCGATCGCGTGGCGTTCGGGGCGCTGGTTCGCACGCTCGACGATCGGGGAAAGACGACGCGCGTCCGTATCGTAGGTGAGGACGAGGCCGACCCGGTCAACGGCACCATCAGCTGGCGCTCTCCGTACGCACAAGCGTTACTGGAGAAGAAAGTAGGCGACCGCGCGGTCGTTCATTTACCGCGCGGCGAGAGCTCGGTTCGCATCGAGGAAGTCACCTACTAATTTAACGTAGTTCTCCGGACGCGTTCAGCCTGCGGTGGCATGATGATCGCAACGGAGGGAAGCGATTTGATTCCACATTCCGGCAACGACCACCGCGACGTCGCGGCTTTCGCGCTGATGCTCGCCTACTTCGTCCTCTTTGCGAGCGCCGGTCTCACGATCGCGTTAGCCGCGCACTTTCGTTAAGGCTATCGCCGCCTTCTCGAGGTCTTGCGAGCCGCCGCTTTCTTGCGCGGGGCGCCGCTCGCCGGCTTGATCATGTCGATGAGGTCGAGCATGTCGTTGGCGTGCTCTTCCTCGACGGCGAGAATTTCTTCCATCATACGTCGCGTCGTCGGGTCCTTTTCACCAAGATAGCGAACGATTTCGGTGTAGGATTCGATCGCGATCCGTTCGGCGACGAGATTCTCCTTACACATATCGATCAACTCGTCGGCGACGACGTATTCGGAATGGCTGCGCGAAGCCAAGCCCGTCGGATTGAGGTCGGGTTCCCCGCCGAGCTGCGTGATGCGCTCGGAAATGCGATCGGCGTGCCCCTGCTCCTCGCCCGCGTGCGCCAAGAATTCGTCGGCGACGGCATCCTTGTTGAGGCCTTTCGCGCTGTAGTAATGGCGTTTGTAGCGCAGCACGCAGACGATTTCCGTTGCGAGTGCCTGATTTAGGATCGCGCAAACCTGCTTCGCATCGCCCCGGTAGCTGGACGTGACGGCGCCTTGGTCGATGTGCATGCGCGCCCGACGGCGCAGTTCGGTTACGTCGCTGAGGAACGGCTGTGTCTTGGCCATGAGGACGGACCCCTTCGTTAGCGGATGTGTGCTCGGCGGCAAATCGAGTATACCCACCGGGCCGTCGCCTTATCCGGGCACCCGACGGGCTGCGATTCTACGTCTTGCGATCGATGCGAACCTGCACCTTTTGACCGCGGATCGTAGTTCCTCGCAGCGCGGTCACGATCTGTGCGGCGCGCGACGCCGGCACTTCGACCAGCGCGAACTTGTCCGCGATGTCGATGGCCCCGATATCGCGCGAGTTGACGTTGGCTTCGTTTGCGATCGCGCCGACCAGATCGGCGGGCCGGATGCCCGCGTTGCGGCCGACGCCGACGAAGATGCGCGCCGCGTCCTCGGCCCGCAGCCGCGGTCCTTCGAACTTTCGCGGCGCCTTGGGCGCCAATTTTCCGGCCGGCTTGCCCGCCGGAACGGTAGCGATCGCGGGAATGTCGGCGTCGTCTTCCTTGCCGCCGTCGCGCGCTCGATCGAACAGTTTAACGGCCGCGGCTGCTAGGTCGAGGACGTCGTGATCGGCTGCGAGCGACTCGACCACCGTGCGGTAGCGGTCGAAGTCCCCGGCCGCGAGGGTTTCCTCGAGCGCTTCGCGCGTCAATTCGAATCGCCGCTCCCGCAGATCGTGCACGGTAGGCACGCCCTCGATCGAGATCTTGCGTTTGGTGTGCTGTTCGATGTTGCGCAACAGGCGATGTTCGCGGGCTTCCGCGAGCGTGATCGCGACGCCCTCTTTGCCGGCGCGTCCGGTGCGCCCGATGCGATGCACGTAGGCGTCGGGCGACGACGGAACGTCGAAATTCACGACGTGCGAAACGTGGGAAATATCGAGCCCGCGCGCCGCGACGTCGGTCGCGACCAACACTTCGGAGGCACCGTCGCGAAAGCGGCGCAAGACGCGGTCGCGCTGCTCTTGCGAGAGCCCGCCGTGAATTGCCTCGGCCTGATATCCGCGCGCGCCCAGCGTTTCGGTCAGTTCGTCTACTTCGGTTCGCGTGCGGCAAAAGACGATCGCGGATGCCGGGCTCTCCATGTCGATGACGCGCGCCAGCGCGGCGACTTTGTGCGGACGTTGCACCACGTAGGCAACTTCGCGAATCCGCGGTTTCTTGCCGGGCGCGGCGGTTTCGTTCGCAATCGTCACGTGAACGGGGTCGTTCAGATGGCGTTTGGTAATCGAGCGGATGCGCGGCGGCATCGTAGCCGAAAAGAGCGCGGTTTGGCGCAACTTGGGGACCGATTCCAGAATCGCGTCGAGTTCCTCGGCAAATCCCATGTCGAGCATCTCGTCGGCTTCGTCCAGCACGAGCACCTCGACGCTCGCAAGGTCCAGCGTGCCGCGCGTGATATGGTCGAGCGCGCGTCCCGGCGTCGCCACGACGACGTCCACGCCGCGCCGCAGCGCGCGCAGCTGCACCGACATCGCTTGTCCGCCGTAGATCGGTAGCACGCCGACGTCGAGGAGGCGCCCGTATTTATGGATCGCCTCGGCTACTTGCATGGCAAGCTCGCGCGTGGGAACGAGGACCAGTGCCTTTACCGTTCGCCGCGCTCCGGTCGCGCGGCCGATGCGGTTGAGAAGCGGAAGCGCGAAGGCGGCGGTCTTCCCCGTTCCGGTTGCCGCCTGACCGAGGACGTCGCGACCCGCCAGCAGCGGAGGGATCGCCTCGCTTTGAATCGCGGTCGGCTCCTCGTATCCGAGCGCGATCGCGGCGCTCACCAGTGCGGGATCGAGTCCCAGCGAATCAAAGCCGGCCATAGCATCGTGGGCGTTCGCCGTGCAGCGTGGATTGCCGCTTTCGTCGAACGGTGGCTATATGGATGTCGAACGATTTATCATAAAACCGTCTAGCCGGGTGCGTCTGCAAGACTACGATGCCGGCGAAACGCCGGGTTTCGAATCGAAATCCGACGCCGGGAAGACGTTAAAGGACGATATCGGAGCGCTTGCCGATCTGCAAGATCGGCTGATCGCGCAAGGGAAGTACGGCGTGCTCGTCGTGCTCCAAGGCATGGACACCGCCGGAAAGGACGGCGTGGTAAAGCACGTGATGACGGGCGTCAATCCGGCCGGCGTGAACGTCCACGCGTTCAAGAAACCCTCGGCCGAAGAAGCGCGTCACGACTATCTCTGGCGCACGTCGAAGGCAAATCCCGCGCGCGGAGAAATCGCGATCTTCAATCGGTCGTATTACGAGAACGTCTTGGTGACGCGCGTCCATCCCGAACTGCTCGCCGACTTCCAGGAGGAAGCGGCCCGCCGCGGCGACGGCTTTTGGCAAGAGCGGTACGACGACATCAACGACGAGGAGCGCTACTTAGCGCACAACGATATCGTCATCATCAAACTCTTCTTGCACATATCGAAGAACGAGCAGAAGATCCGTTTGGAGTCGCGCCTCGACGACCCCAGCAAGCACTGGAAGTTCTCCGCGGCCGATCTCCAGGAGCGCGGTTACTGGGACGCCTACGTGAATGCCTACGAGTGCATGCTTTCGGAAACGAGCACGGAACACGCGCCGTGGTACGTTATCCCGGCCGATCGCAAGTGGTTCGCCCGGCTTGCCGTGGCGGCCATCCTCGTCCGGCATCTCGTCCGGCTCGATCCGCAATATCCGACGCTTTCACCCGAGTTACAGACCGCACTGGAGCGCGCCAAAGCGTCGATCGAAGCCGAGCCCGGCTAGCGCCTCACTGCAGCGTCACCAGCGACATGCTCCACGCCGGCAGCACGACGTCGAACGTGGTCTTGACGGTGCCCAGCGATTGTTTGACCGGCGCCGCCCACACGCCGGTTTTTGATTCGTCGTACTGCGCCTTGCCGTACGTCGTTTGAGCGGCCGCGAAGCTCGATTTAGTCGCGCCCGTGATTTGCACGACGAACGTGCGGGACGGCGCGCTGTCGTCCGTGTTGAAAAGCAGCAGGGCGTATCTGCCGGCAGACGTATCGGCATACGCGCGCACGTCACGCAGGTTCGTTCCGCTCACGTTACGCATCGTAGATCCGGCCGGGGCGAATTGCGAGAGGAGCGCGTACGCGCGAGCGTCGGGGAACGCCGTCCCAGCGGGAATGTTCGACCCGCATTCGCCGCCCCCGTCCGAGAACAACGTGTACGTGCCGAAGTTCTGCCAACCGTATACCGAGCCGGAGTCGTTGCCGCTCGTATCGCAGCCGCCGTAGCCGATCCACCACGTTGCCGCATCGACGCCGCTCTGCCGCATCATCTCCGCCACGGCCATGCCCGCGAATAGGCCGTTTACGATCGAGACCGTCTGCTTTCCGGGATTCGTATAGACGGTATTGAGTTCGCCGACGTAGATCGGTATCGACGGGGAAACCCCGAGCGACGTCATCTCCGCGCGCAGCAACCGCAGCGTGTTCGCGAACGTATTGATTCCGGGTCCGATGAGGCTGCGGTCGTTTTCGGCGCCGGGCGCTTGCGCGTAATAGTGAAACTCGACGAAGTCGTATTTTGCTTTCTTGAGGACGATCGGATCCCACGCAGGGAACGAGCTGCCGGCAACCACGACCCCGACCTGCGCCGTGGGATCGGCGGCCTTAATCTTCGGATAGTAGCCGGTAGCTACGGCCGCGGCGTACGTCGCCGGATCGTGCGGCACCGCGTGCAGGTCGTACTCCCACGACCCGTAGACCTCGTTGCCGACCGTCCACCGCCGCACCGCGTAAGCCTTGCTCTTGGCGTAGCCGACCCAGGCGGCGGCTTCGGTTGGATCGCCGCCCGCGTTGCACGCCGCGTTGCTTCCGTAGTCGAGCGTGATGGAGACGTCGAGCTTCGCCGGTATCGCGTCGTCCTTCATAAAATTGTCGAAGGTCGAAGGCGGATAGACGTATCCCTGACCGTCGCAAATCGTTCCGCCGTTCGCCCAGTGATAGGCGTCGGATTCCGAACCGCCCGGCCAGCGAACGGCGTGCAGGCCGATTGCGGCAAACGATTGCGCGACGTATGGCTGCGTGATGTCCGACCACGTCGCCAGCGACGCACCGATGAGGTCCTCGGAAACCGCGGGAGCACCGTGCGCCACGTCCACGGTAATGATTTCGGGACTGGGAACGGCCGTGGCTGCCGAGCGCGCGACGGAGCCCGCGACGTCGGCCGGCAGCGCGTTCGCACCGCCGGCTCCGCGGCCTCCGCAGGCGCACAGCGCGGCTCCCACCAGCAACGCAGCGCCCGCGAATCGAGCGTTCGTCCACACGGCCGTCGCTTTCGGCACGCCGGCGATGTGTTTAACTAGGCGGACTGCGCGGGACGCGCCGAGATGTTTGCCACGACGGTCGAGACGATCATGATGACGACGGAACCGACGAACGTCGTGAGCCCGCCCGACCACGGAACGCCGGTCGTCTTAAGACCCGGCGTAATCCACACCGTCAGCGCGAACAGCCCCCAGTTGACGATCAAACTGAACAGCCCGAATGTGAGAATCGTCAGAGGCAGTGCGATCAGCCTAAAGAGCGGACCGATGAGCGTGTTGACGATGCCGAAGATGAGGGCTCCCCACAAGATTCCAGCCGTCGTGAACGCGTAGCCCCCGGGCGGCACGAATCGCACAACGAGGTAGAGCGTGATTGCGGTGATGATGAAATGGATTAAGAATCGCATGGCTTCTCCTTGAAAGGAAACTCTGCTACCTTGCCTAGTTCGGCAGCACAGGCTGATGCCCTCGCGCACCTTCGCGGCCGCTCGACTAAGGAATCCGGACGATCACTTTCCCAAGATGTTTGCCTCCGCCGTGCAGCATATCGACGAGCGCCTGGGGCGCGCTTTCGAGCCCGTCCACGAACGTCTCGGGGGCCTTGATTCGCCCATCGCGCAGAGCGGGCACGACGTCGGCCAGGAACGCGCTGCGCCGGTTCTCGTGGTCCAGTACGATAAAGCCTTGCATGCGCAGACGCTTCCCGACGATCAGCTGAATGTTGCGCGGCCCGGGCGCTTTCTCGTTGTACGTCGAGATCATCCCGCACGCCGCGATCCGTCCAAACGGTTGCAGGGCCGCCAGCGCGGCCTCGAGTTGCACGCCGCCGACGTTGTCGAAGTATACGTTGATGCCGTCGGGCGCGGCCTCTCGCAGCAGGTCGGCGACGTCACCGCTCTTGTAGTCGAACGCCGCGTCGAACCCGAGCACGTCGCAAAGATAAGCCGCTTTCTCCTTACTGCCCGCGCTGCCGACGACACGCTTTGCGCCGTGTAGTTTCGCGAGTTGTCCCGCGATGCTACCGACGGCGCCCGACGCGGCGGAGACGAAAAGGGTCTCGCCCGGCGCAAAGCCGGCGATGTCGAGTAACCCGACCCACGCGGTAAGTCCGGTCACGCCGAGAATTCCGAGATATGCGCTCGGCGTGGCTACCGCCGCATCGACGACGCTTGCGTACCGTGCGGGTAGCACCGCGTAATCGCGCCAACCCAACGTGTGCAAGACTAGCGAGCCCTCGGGAATCGCAGGCGCACGCGACGCGACCACCGTTCCGACGGCAGCGCCCCCCATCGGCGCGTCGAGCTCGAACGGCGGAACGTAAGACTTGCCTTCGTTCATGCGGCCGCGCATGTAAGGATCCACCGACATCAGCGCGTTGCGCACGACGATCTCACCGTCGCCCGGCGCACGAACGTCCGTCTCGACGAGGGCCATGTCGTCCGGCGCCGGATAGCCGCTGGGACGGCGAACGAGGCGGATTTCGCGCGAGCGCAAAGCCGTCACGAAAGCACTGCGGAGAGCGAGATCGGCACGGCTCTTAGCGCCTTGCTTATCGGACATCCGTCCTTGGACGCGTGCGCGATTTCCTGAAAGCGCTCGTCGTCGATGCCGTGCACGCGTGCGTTGGTCGCGAGTTCGATCTTCGAGATCTCAAAGCCGGAATCGATGCGGTGCAGATGGACCGTTGCCGTGGTCTCCAACGATTCGGGTGGATGACCGGCGCGCGTGAGGCCTAGACTGAGCGCCATCGTAAAGCACGCGGCGTGAGAAGCGCCGAGCAGCTCCTCCGGGTTGGTCCCGGGATCGCCGGAAAAGCGAGTGCCAAACGAATACCGGGCGGCGACCTTTCCGCTCTGGGTGGTGACGTCGCCGTGGCCTTTGGCGATGTCGCCTTCCCACTTGACCGTGGCGGTACGGGCGATATCTTGGGGTGTTTGCATAGCGCTCAAGATGCGCCTGGGTGGTCTGGGGTTGCGCCGCTGCGGCCGCGCGGTTGCGAAGGAGATCTCGTGCGTCGTCGCAATGGCCACTGCGTGACTGCCGTGCGATCCGAATGAGTCTGCGCGACGCGCCTCTGATCCGCGGCGTCGGCCTGCGCGGAGCGGTCGCCATCAACGCGATCTCGATGATCGGGATCGGCCCCCTCATTACGATTCCGCTCGTCTTGGGCGCGCTGCACGGACCGCTCTCGCTGGCGGGGTGGATCCTCGGCGCGCTGCTCGCGCTGTGCGACGGGCTGGTCTGGGCCGAGCTCGGATCGCTGTACCCGTGTTCTGGCGGAACGTATGGGTATCTGCTCGAGATCTTCGGGCGCGCGCGCATCGGCCGGCTGCTCGCGTTTCTTTTCGTCTGGCAGACGATCTTCGTAGCGCCGTTGAATCAGGCGACCGGCTACATCGGGTTTGCCAACTACGCCGGTTACTTGTTTCCCGCGCTGGGCGCGTCGCCGCTCGCCATCAAGATGGTCGCAATCGGCGTGGGCGTCGTCACGCTCGTAGCGCTCTATCGCGGCATCGCGACCATATCCAGAGTTGGAATTTGGCTCGGAGCCGTGGCGGTCGGAACGCTCCTGTGCATCATCGTAGCTTCGTACGCGCACTTTTCTGCACACCAAGCCTTCGCGCCGCCGCCGCACGACTCGTTTTGGCTCGGCTTACGCGCGGGCTTGGGACAGGCGCTCATCATCGCGATGTACGACTACCTCGGCTACAACCAATCCAGCTGCATCGGCGGCGAAGTGATCGATCCGGCCAGGAACATTCCGCGTTCGATTCTGATTGCGATCGGGCTCGTGGCCGCGCTATACGTGACGATGCAGATCGGCGTGCTGGGCGCGATACCGTGGCAGTCGTTCGTGCCGCTTGCCGACGGTACGCTGCCGCCGCTCGGCCAGCACCTCGCGTCGGCCATCGTCGAACGTTCTTTCGGGGTCCCCGCGGCGCGCTTCGTCACGATCTTGATTTTAATTACGGCATTCGCGTCGGTCTACGGGAATCTGCTCGGGTATTCGCGGGTGCCGTACGCGGCGGCCGCCGACGGCGTGTTTTTGAGGCCGTTCGCGCACGTCCACGGCGAACATCGCTTTCCGGACGTTTCTCTCGTAGTAATGGGCCTGATGGCGCTGGTGGCGTGCCTCTTTACGCTCGATCAAGTCATCAACGCGCTCACCACCGGCATCGTGCTGATTCAGTCCATCGCGCAGATCGCGGCGCTCGCAACGATTAGGGCACGCGGCATACGCGCGCCCTATCGCATGTGGCTCTACCCGCTTCCCGCGATCGTCGCGCTGGCCGGCTGGATCTACGTGTTCGCAAGCGCCGGCAACGCAGCGATCGCGTACGGCGTCGTCAGCTTGGTTGCGGGCGCCGCCGTATTTTTCGTACGCGCTCGCGCGAAGCGGGAGTGGCCGTTCGGGGCCTAAGCGTTCGTTTTTCGCTGGTGGATGATGATCTGGTTTCCGTCGGGATCCGAGCAGAACGCCATGTAACACACGGGCGATTCGCTCACGTCGCTGACCGTTAGCCCGCGCGCCCGATAGGCTTCGACTGCGGCACGAGCGTCGGGGACGGCGAACATCATGCAGGCGCCCGAGGTGGGGCCGTTGCCTGGATTCCACACGCCGAACGTCGAGCCGTCGGCCAAAGTAAATTCGGCGCCGCGGCCTTCCGCGTCGACCTCGGTCGGCGTCATCCCGAGGACGTCGCGGTAGAACGCGATCGCGCGCGCGGGGTCGGAAACGAAATAGGCGGCGATGTCGATGCCCTTGATGGCGACGCCGGTTTGGGCGGCCTGGTCGGTCGTACTCATGTGCTCTCCTCGTCAAAGACCGGTGCTGTTCCGCCACTATACGCGTCCATACTTGACACGAGTTGTCATATTTACGTAGTCTGCTGACAGATATGAAGGCAGACCGCCTGATCTCGCTGCTTTTGCTGCTTCAATCCGGCCGGCGCCGGACGGCCCGGACGCTGGCGGCAACGCTGGAGGTCTCCGAACGCACCATCTATCGCGACGTCGACGCACTGGGCGCGGCAGGGGTTCCGGTCTACGCCGAGCGCGGTCCGGCCGGGGGCATCGTTCTGTCGGACGGTTATCGCCGCGCCCTCACGCATTTTACCGAGGACGAGATTCGTTCGCTGTTCGTCTCCGGCGCCGGTCCGCTTGCGGATCTCGGGCTCGAGGGCGGCCGCGACCGCGCGCTCGAGAAACTGCACGGCGGTCTTGCCGACGTGCAACGCCGCGCGGCCGACAAGGCGCGCTCGCGCATCCACCTGGATCAACGCCGCTGGTACCAAGGCGAGCCACCGCGGGCTCTGCTCACGACGCTGAGGCGAGCGGTATGGGACGACCGGCGCGTTCGTTTGGGATACGAAGACCGCCGGCGCAACGTGACGACGCGCGTCGTCGACCCGCTCGGGTTGGTTTCAAAAGCCGGGGTTTGGTACGTCGTGGCGCGTTCGGACGGCGAGTTGCGCAGCTTCCGCGCAGATCGCATTACCGTCGCCGAAGAACTTTCGGATCGCTTCGAGCGCCCGGCGGACTTCGATCTGGAGCGCTACTGGACCGAAACCACGTCGCGGTTCGCGGACGAGAGCCGCCCCACGTACGGCGCGACGCTGCGCATGACGCCCGAAACGCTCGAGTTCGTAGCGTTGCGCTGGAGTGCCGAAGTCGAGGTGCTCGAACGCGGCGAACGCATCCTCGCGCGAATTGCATTTCCGAGCATGGACGTCGCGCTCTACCAGACGCTAGCGTGGGGCGAGCGCGTCACGATCGTGGAACCGGAGGCTCTGCGCCAAGCGATCCTATCGCGCGCGCGCGAAGCGATCGCGCGGTACGCGCCTTAGCGGGTTGGGTCGTCGCTCCGCTAGAAGGCGACGCGATCTTCGACGATCAACAGATTGCCGGACGCGTTTGCGGGAATGGGCGGCGCGCCGGAGAGGCCGTCGGTCAGGATGCGGCGGTACGCGACGAGCAGTTCGTGGTTCCACGGCAGCTTCGTTTGCACGCCGGCGAAGAGTTGACGCTGCGCGATGTTGACGTTCTGCGTCGAACTCGCCCAAGAACCCAGCATACCGTATCGTCCGATGCCGATTGCAAGAACGGTGGATTTCGTCGTTTTGCTCGCAGACAGTACGTATTGCGGAATGTCATACGAAACGGCATCGCGTGCTGCCACCGCAGGGCGATGGAAGGCGTCGTCCACGGTGTCGGCGGTGAGATCGCCGAACGGCAGATGCACGGTGAGGTATCCGGCCGCTTGAGCCTGTTCGCCGATGGTGGCCTCTCGAAATTCCGGCAGGAAGAAGCCGTCGACGAAACCTTCGACGACCGCGTTGGCCACGGTTTCGGGCTGAACTTGATGGAATTGCGAAAACGAAACGCCGTACTGCACGACGCCCGACGTTCCGTTCCACTTCAGCCGCAGTCCCTGGCGATTGATGCCGATCTGCGTGTTGTCCACCAGCTGGTAGGTCGATTTGAGCCAAACGCCCGGCCACGACCATGCGACGCTCCAGATGTTCTCCGGCGTCCCGTACGGCAGTACCATCTGGGCGTAACGAGGTTCGAACCGGTAGGCATCGATCTCGGCCATTCCCGCGGCGAAGTCGTGCGCGTAAGCGAGATGGTAATAGCCACCCGAATCAGAGTTCGGAATTGCAACCGGCGTTGCGTCGTACCAGCTACGCCCGATTTCGATCACGCCGTAGTCGCGGCCGCCGTGCAACGCCTGCCGCACCCCGACGAGGGTTTGCCGTTGCGAGGAAAGCGTGCTGGTCGGCAGATTGCCTTGCGGGCCGGCATTGAGCGCCGGGTTCGCACCGTACAGCACGCCCGCGAGCGTCGGAATGCCGGCCAAGCCCACATGCAAGAACTCAAGTCCGAACTGATTTCCGGCGCCGCGATCGATTTCCAGCGAGCCGGACGTCAAGCGCGTCTGCGTTCCCGGAAGCGAGGGCAACGTCGCGTCGTCGAGCGCAAGCGTCGCGCTCGAGCCGAACGACTTTACGAATTCGACGCCGCGCATCGGGATGGCCGGGTCGAGCTGCGTCCAGTCGGTGAGCGACGGCGCGCCGGCCGTCAGCGTTTCCGCGGTCGCCGGCATCACCGAAAGCGCCGCGACCGCATTGGGGGGCGGAGCGAAAACGAAGCGCAGGGTTTGCGCCGGTTGAATGTAGCCTGCGTTGAGCGTCCAGCCGCCGCGCGTCGACGTTAGGTGCAGCCCGGTGATCGCGGCCGCGATTCCGGCGGTCTCGTCTTGCCCCGCGTGAAGTGGGAACGCGACCGGCAGGGCCAGTCGCGAACCCGAAAAATGCGGGTCGAGCGCCGGAAAGAGCGGCTCGGTCCAATAGCCGATCGTGTTCGCGCCTCCTTGCAGCGCTCCAAAGCCATAGTCCATCTCCGCCTGCCAGCCATGCGACGAAGCGAACTCGGCCGAGCCGCGCATTTGCACGGCCGCCCCGTTTCCGTTTGTCGTCACCGCCGACGAGAAGAAGTCGTACGGCGTACCCGGCGCGAGCGGCGAGCCGTTGATAAAGCCCCTCGCCTCGGGTGGCAGCGCACCGGGGCCGCCGACCGACGACGAAGCGAAGTTGGAGTAGAACGCGTTGTTCCACGTCACGCGATCGCGTGCGACCGGCGCGGCCGGCGCGGGCGACGGCGTTACGAACGGCGTCGCAACCGGCGAAGGCGCGGGCGCGGACGGCTCGGGAGACGGCGACGCGCCCACCAGCGTGGCTGCTAGGACGGCGGCGGCTAGGCACATCGTGACGCGTGTTTTAACGATAGCGATGGCGGCTCACCTTCAGGCCCGCGGCTCTTATGGGATTTTGATGGGAGGCGCCCGGGATATGCCGTATCATTGCGGGACTATGAAGAAAGCCGTTGTCGCGATGGCCGCTTGCCTTTTCGTCATGACCGCCACCGTCTGGGCCGATTCCGGCCCCACCTATACCGGGCCCATCAGCACGTCCGAAGCCGCGTTCATAAAGGGCATCCAATCGGATCTGGGGACGCGTTTCCCGACGGCTGCCGACGCGGTCAAAGCCGGATACGTGCGGTACACGAACGCCGACGATACCGGCGCGATCAGCTACGCCAACTTGCAGTGGCAATCGAGCGACCCGCAGCATCCAAGTCAGCTCTGGTACGACAAGAACGGTCAGTTGCTCGGAGCGGATTTCTCGCAGCTCAAAACCAGTTCGACGCCGCCTAGCCTTTGGGGGATCAACCCGGGACGCTGGTCGGAATTCGACGGCCACGTTCATTGGGTCGGGAAAGACACCGCAACCGGGTCACCGACGTACGATCACTGGGTGATGCAGCCCGCGTGGGTCGCCGCCGGCGGCAGCGTGGCAAATCCCAGTGCGGCAACGCTCGTTAAACTCGGCAAGGTATCTGCATCCGACGACGTAGCGACGATCTTTTTCTTCCCCACGATTTGGGACCTTATCGTTTGGGTGAAGCCGAATCCAAACGGCGCTTTCGCGGATAAGAATCCGCTCGTCACGCCGTAGTGGCAACGAACTTCCACTACGGCGAATTGACGTGGCCGCAGGTTAAAATCGCGGCCGACGACGGCCGGCTCGCGGTCGTCCCAATCGCCACGCTGGAAGATCACGGGCCGCATCTGCCTATCGACACGGACTTGCGTTTGTGCAACGCGGTGTGCGAAGAAGCGGTATCGCGCATAGCGGGCCGGGCGGTGCTGCTCCCCGCGATCAATCATGGGTATAGCCCGCACCACCTGGACTTCCCCGGGGCGATCACGATCGGCGCGCATACCCTGATCGATTACGGCGTGGACGTTTGCCGCAGTCTCGCGCACCACGGGTTTCGCAAGATCCTCATCGTCAACGGTCACGGCAGCAATACGCCGTTCATCGACGTCATCGCGCGGCTTGCCGTGGTGGAGACGGGCGTCCTCGCGGCGGCCGTGAATTATTGGGCGGCGCCGGGCGTCCGGGAGGTGGCCGAGGGCCTGCGGGAATCCGAAAAGATCGGCGGCATGAACCACGCGTGCGAATTCGAGACGTCGATCTACCTGGCGCTGCGTCCCGATCTCGTGGACATGGATAAAGCGGTGCACGAGCTCTCGCATCGCCCGACCAAGAACTATTGGACGGATCTGATCGGCGGCGACGGACCGCTCGTGATGATGGAACCGTGGAGCGCGCTCAGCGAAACCGGAGTCATGGGCGATCCGACCAAAGCAACGGCGCAGAAAGGCCGGGCGCTGCTCGACGCGGCCGCAAACGGCATCGTCGAGTTGATCGAAGAGATGTTGCGCCGCGAACCCGCGGTGCGCAAGGATCACCATTGAGCGGGCGGCGGCTCGCCTTCGCGCTGCTCGCCGGTTTCGTCCTTGCATCCTGCTCGCGTGCCCCGAGCGGCGCCGGCGCAGCCGGACGCAACGCCTGGACGATCCCCGGTGAATTGCGAATCGCGACGCGCCAAGTGCCCGATAGCCTGAATCCGAACTTAGGAACGCAGACGATCGACAACGATCTCGCCCAGTTCTGGGGAGGCCGTTTGTTTAACTGGAGCGACGAGGACGAGCTCGTTCCCGAGCTCGCGACCCGCGTGCCGACGCAGGAAAACGGCGACATCAGCCGCGACGGCCTCTCGATCGTGTATCATCTCAGGCCGGGCGTAACGTGGCAGGACGGCGTTCCGTTTTCCGCCGACGACGTGATTTTTTCGTGGCGGCAGATGATCGATCCGGACAACAACGTGCTTGGGCGGTCGCCTTACGACCAAGTGAGCCGGATCGATAAAGTGGACGACCACACGATCGTCGTCCACCTCAAGCGCGTTTACGCGCCGTTCGTGGCCGACTTCTTCGCACCGTCCATCCCGCCGGCGGTCATTTTGCCCAAGCACGTGCTCGCGGGCTATCCCAACATCAATCGCGTCCCCTTCAACAGCATGCCCGTGGGGACGGGTCCGTTTCGCGTCGTTTCGTTCGAACACGGCCAGCGCGTCGTATTCGAAGCCAACCCGCACTATTGGCGCGGCGCGCCGAAACTGCACCGTATTACGTTCGATTTCGTAGGCAGCGACAATACCATCCTCACGCTATTGCAGTCGCACCAGATCGATTTCTTTTTTCGCGCGCCCGAAACGATGGCAGAGAGCCTGAGCAACATTCCCGGCACGCGCGTCGTGCTCGCTCCGTTCACGCGTTTTGCCGATATCGGGATCAACGCGAGCGTGCCCGCGCTATCCGACGTTCGCGTTCGCCAAGCGCTGGCGTTCGGGCTCGATCGCGGCGCGCTGATCGCGAAGGTGACGCACAACGTGGACATGGCCGGGGATACCGATCAGCCGCCGTTCTTCTGGGCCTACGATCCGCGGGCGCGCAAGTACCCGTACGATCCGGCGAAGGCCGCGGCGCTGCTGGATGCCGCCGGCTGGCGCATGGGCCCGGACGGTAAGCGCGCCAAGGACGGCCGTCCGTTGCAACTTACGTTCGTCGGCCTGGCCGGCTCGGCAACGGCTGCGGCCGCGCAAGTTTTCGCGCAAGAAGAATGGTCGAAGCTCGGCATAGACGTGGCGGTCAAGGAATTTCCGTCCAACGAGCTGTACGCGACGTTGCCAAACGGCGGAATCGAACAGACCGGCAAATTCGATCTCGTCTTCGAAAACTGGTCGAACGCGACCGACCCCGACGAATCCATCCTGGTTGCGTGCGCCAAAGTTCCACCTGCCGGTTGGAACATCTATCATTTCTGCAACGCGCAAGTGGATGCGGCCGAGCGAACCGCGCTAACGAACTACTCGCGCCCGGTGCGAGCAGCGGCCTACCGAACGGTTCAGGAGACGATGCAGCAGCGGCTGCCGTTCATCGTGCTGTGGTACCAGCGCGAATTCGACGTCGTAAACACCGATCTCAAAGGCTACGCCCCGGCGCGTGCGGGAACGCCGTTTTGGAACACCTACGACTGGTCGATATAAACGCGAAGAAGCCTCGACTAGCTTTTCGCGGAAAAGGCGATGCACCAGCCGTTGGGGCTGATCGAGCCGTCCACGACTTTGCACGTTCCGTTCGCGGTCGCGCTGGAACCGGCAATGAACAAGCTGCACTTCGAACAACGGTTGCCGTTGTTCGGCGTCGTCTGGTACTTGAATTGTGCCTTAGAACCCTTGCCGGCTCGCGCGGGTGCGGCACCGGACGCCCACAACGCGGCAAGAGCCGGCAGCACGACGAGTCCTTGCAGTACGTCTTTACGCGAGAGTTTGTCGGTATCGTTCATGAATGGATCCTCCGCAAGTAGTGTCGTAACGAATGGCTGAAGACGCCCGTTCCCACCGCGTCACGCAGGGCCTTGCCCGGGAAGCCCGTATCCGGCTGTAAATGCTCGCTTCGCGCACGGCCGCGGCAGTCCGCCTTTGGGCGGCCGCGGCGACCGCTCTGGCCGCAGCCGCGGCCGCCGACTCGTTGACCGAGTTCCTGTCCAATACGGGACTTCTCGGGGGCGGAGCCGTGCGCGACGTACATCACGAGTCCGTGCTGCCGGTATTGCTGCTAGCGCTGACGATGCTGCTCGCGCTCGCGCTCGCGGTCGCGTTGGGAGCGCGTCGCGCGCATCGCTTTTCGTTTGTTTCTCGTTCGCGGATCGAGGCATCGTGTTGGGCAGCCGGAACGCTGCTGGCGACGCTCCTGATCGTGCTGGTCATGGAGGCATACGAGACGCGCTTCGGAGGCGTGACGGCGTTCGATCCGCGGGCCGTGATTTGGACGCACGCACCGGCGGCTTTTGCTGCCTGCGCCGTCGTTGCCGCCGGCGTGAACCGGCTGGTCGCGGTCTGTCTACGCGCGGCGCTCGCGGCGGGCCGAGCCGTCGCCGACGTGCTCGTGCGAATCCTCGACGTAGGGGCGGGTTCCGGCGCGGCGACGCCGGGCGCGCTCGCATTTGAAACGTTGCCGGTTCGAGGCCCGCTGATGCCGGCGACGGGTGCACACCGCCTTCGCGCGCCGCCGCGGAGGCGATCGACCGCGCCCTTCTTGCGCCACTAGCGACCGCGGCTTGCATAACGGCAGCCGCCGGAGGCTGCCCATGCATACGTTTCCTATTCGCATGTTGCTCGCCGCGATCGTCGCGGCCGTTCTCGTTCGAGCCGCGCCGGTGCTTTCTGCCGAATCGACTACCGGAACGATCGTCGGTACGGTTGCCGGCGCGACGGGCGAACCGGTTGCGAACGCGCGCATTTCCGCATCGTCCCCATCGGGGCGCTACGTCGCCGCGACCGACGCCCGGGGGCGCTTCTCATTGTTCGGACTTATCGCCGATACGTATTCGGTTTCGGTGGTCGCTACCGGATACCAGGCGGCGACGCGTGACGGCGTCACGGTGCTTCCCGGGGAAAGCCAGCACATCGGATTTACGCTTCTGCCCGCACTCAAGACGATCGCGTCGGTACGTTCGACCTCGCGATCGTTCGCGGTTGGTTCGACCAGCGACACGTTTACGGTTTCGGCGAGCCAAGCTCGAGCGAGCGCGCCTTCGGAGTCGTCCTCCGGACTGGCGAACTACACGCAAGGCACCGTGCAAGGTGCCGTCTCCGCGGTTCCCGGCGTGGACGAGGACAGCTTCGCAAACGTTATCCTGCGCGGCGGAAAGATCGACGATGCCGTATTCGACTACGACTCGGTTCCGATTCCCCAGGGCCTAGTGGCCGAGCCGGGCGGCAACATCACCGGCGCGCAGCTCTTCACCACCGGCGTCGGCAGCACGACGACGACGCTCGCCGGTTTCGGCACCGAGGGGCAAAATGCGCTCGGCGGCGTTATCGATCAGATTCCTTCGGTGGGGTCGTATCCGGGAATCACGACCGGCGAAACGGCGATCGGCGCTCATCCGCTCAACCAGTTCGCATCGTTTCGCAGTCTTTGGGCGACGCCGGACCTGCGCTGGCGTTACGCGCTTGCGGGAACGGCCGGCAGCCAGTACCTCGCTTACGGAGACGGATACACGTTCTATCCGGCCGAGGCCGGCACGTACGGCGTGGGCCTGCAGACGCAAGGCCAGTTCTCCCTGGCCGGCAACGTGCATTTCCAAGCCGATCCCACCGACGACGTGTCGCTCGTCGCACTCTTCGGAGAGGCGAACTACGATCAATACAATTCTCCGTTTGCGGGGCAGACGTACGGTTTTCTCAACGGCAGCGTGACGCCGTTTCCCGGCGTTTCCAATCAAGATGCGCTGACGGAGACGCCCTCACGCGTTCGCGGGACGTACGACGTCCTCAAGGCGCAATGGGTGAAGTCCCGCGCGCACTCGTTCGAGCGCCTGCAGGTGTACCAGACGCAGTTCGGTTCGACCAGCGGCGGGTCGTTCTGGGACGACAACGCGTTTCCGGACGGCAGCATCTCGCTCTACGCGAGACAAGGCGGTCGCGAGGCGGGGTTCAGCTACGATGTCGACGACGTCGAGAACGGCCGCAACCAAATCAAGTTCGGCATCCAATACACGACCGATACCAGTTTCCTCGACCAGGTGGTGCCGACCGCCGACGAGTACATCGCGTCGAATCCGACGATCCTCACGACGCTCGCCTACGCGGGCGACACCTGGAGCGTCTCGCGCCGGCTCGACGTGACCGGAACGCTGCGCGCAACCTTGACGCACGTCGTCCCCAGCGACGGTCCGGCCTATAACGACAACTTTATCGATCCGCACGTGTCGGCGGCGTATACGATCGGCGGCAATCTGGCGCTTCGCGCGACGTTCGATCGCACCAGCGTGGCGCCCAAGCCGCTCGAAGCGGATCGCACCGACTCGGCAAATCCCGCACCGTTCGTGCCGCTCTTGCCCGAAACGGCCAACGACTTTACGTATTCGTTCGAAGGCGGCGGAAAAACGCAGTTCCGCCTCACGTATTTCGCCGAACAAGAGATGAACCGCATTGACGTCCTGCCGGTAAACTTCCGGTCGGTCGTCAATTCAGGTTCCAGTCCGAGCGGCGTCGGCGTGCCGACCAACGCCGGCGAGCTGCGGGCGCACGGTCTTGAATTCTGGGTCAGGCGCGGCGGTTTCACGCTCGACACCAACTACATTCGCGCCTTCTCGTCGAGCGCGTCGCAGTTTGCGTATAACGGTCTCAACGCCGCGGCGGTCGTCGCCGGCCACTTGTTCCCCGTCGGCTACGTTCCGGATTTCAGCGCGATCGCGTCGTACGAAATTGATCTGGATAGGAAACGCTTACGGATCACACCGTCGGTTTCGTACCAGTCGGGCTATCCATACGGAAACGGTACGATGGTGTGGACGTTCGATGCTCGGAACCGGCCGATTCTCGTTCCTAACGACAACAACGTCAATCCCGGCTACAATTATTACTTTTTGCTGGATCCCCAGTGCCCGCTCAATCAAGTCGCGAACGCCGCCGGGAGCGCGTGCGTGCCCGGCCACAATCCCTACGTCGCGAATTTGCATTCGGGTGAGGGCGCCGATCCGAACACGCTTCGTTCGACGCCGCAGACGCTCGTATCGCTGCACGTCGAGCAGGACGTTTCTCCGCGCGTGACGGCGATCGTGGACGTCGTGAATTTGCTGGGCGTCGCGACGCCGACGCAGATGCAAGGTAATCCGTACCTGATCGGACCGCCGGGCTATGCGGGAGGAAACGCGGCGTACTCTGCGTGGTACGCGCAGCAGGTCTGCCCGGCGAACTGCCCGGCGGCAACGGCCTATCCTTACGGCAACGGCATTCCGACGAATTTCTTCCCGAACACGCCTTCGGGAGAAAACCCGATCCGGCAAGCGATTCCGTGGACGTACGGCCGCAACGGATACGTTCCCGAGGCCTATCCGCTAGCGCGAACCGTGCAGTTCCGGCTACGCTACCGGCTGTAGCTTAGGCGCGAACTCCAGGGACGAAATTCAGCGCGAGACCGTCGATGCAGTAGCGCAGATGCGTCGGCGGCGGACCGTCGTCAAAGATATGGCCGAGATGGCCGCCGCAGCGCCGGCAGTGCACTTCCGTGCGCGCCATCCCGAGCGAATCGTCGTTGCTGGTTTGCGTCGCCTGGGGCAAGACGTCCCAGAAAGACGGCCAGCCGTCTCCGCTATCGTACTTCACCTTCGAGCTGAAGAGCGCCAACTCACACCCGGCGCAGGAATACGTGCCGCCACGCGTCTCCCCGATGAGCGGGCTCGAAAAGGCGGGCTCGGTTCCGCTTTCGCGCAGGATTTGGTAGCGCTGCGGACCGAGGATGCGCATCCACTCCGCATCGCTGTGCGACACTGGATAGCTTCCGGCGACGAGCCGGCCGCTGCACGCCGCGACGGCAGCGGCGCCTAACGTTGCGGCGAAGGCGCGCCGGTTCATTGCGGCAGCGTGATGTGGCATGCGCCCGGGTTTCGCTCGAAATAGCGTTGGTGATACGCTTCGGCGGGCCAGAAATGCGGGGCCGGTTGAATCTGCGTCACGATCGGGCGCGAGAATTTGCGTTGCACGCGATCGCGCGATGCCGTCGCGGCGCGGAACTGCTCGTCGGAATGCGTGAAAATCGCGGAGCGGTACTGACTGCCGACGTCGGGCCCTTGGCGGTTGAGCGTCGTAGGGTCGTGCATCGCCCAGAACGCGTCGAGCAGCTGGTCGTACGTCACCACCGACGGATCGAACGTGACTTCGACCGACTCGGCGTGCCCGGTTCGTCCCGAGCAAACGTCCTGATAGGTAGGCTCCGCGCGGTCGCCTCCAGCGTAACCGGAGATGGCGTCCAAGACGCCTGGAATTTGCCGGAAGGCGGCCTCGACGCCCCAAAAGCAGCCGGCCGCGAAAGTTGCAAGTTCGGTCTTCATTACACAATGATAACGCCGGGGCGGCGCGAATGGATGCCGCCTACGCTTGCTTGTACAAAGGGGGTTCCCCATGCCTGTTGGCAAACGCGCCGCGGCCGAGTTCCTCGGAACGTTTTGGCTGGTGTTCGGCGGATGCGGCGCCGCAATCTTCGCGGCTACCTTTCCTCTGGCGGCCGGAGTACCGGTAAACATCGGCTTTGTGGGCGTCGCGCTGGCATTCGGCTTGACCGTCCTCACCGGCGTGTACGCGCTCGGCCCAATTTCGGGCGGCCACTTCAACCCGGCCGTCACGGTCGGCCTTTGGGTCGGGCGTCGATTTTCGGCCGCCGACGTGCTTCCGTATATCATCGCACAATGCGTTGGCGCGATTGCGGCCGCCGGTTTGCTTTACCTCATCTTTTCGGGCAAGGCGGGCTTCACGGGTGCCGGCAACTTCGCTGCCAACGGTTACGGCGATCATTCACCGGGCGGCTACGGCTTGATGTCCGCGTTCCTTGCCGAAACGGTACTGACGTTCTTTTTCCTCATGGTCATTCTCGGCAGCACGGACAAACGCGCTCCCGCCGGTTTTGCGGGCCTTGCAATCGGACTTTCGCTGACGCTCATCCATTTAATCAGCATTCCGATCACCAACACGTCGGTCAATCCGGCGCGCAGCCTCGGGCCGGCACTCTTCGCCGAAGGCGGTTGGGCCCTGGGTCAGCTGTGGCTGTTCTGGGTAGCGCCGATTCTCGGCGCAGCAATCGCCGGAGCCGTCTATCCGCTAGTAGCCGGCAGCGACAAAAGCGTAGCGTAAGGAGCGAACACGCGGGGGTTTAAGGGGGCTCGTCCCCCTTGAGCGGCCGAGTGGCCGCTCGGGGGGAACGGGGGGCCGTGCCGCCCCGTTTTCAGAGGAATTTCTCGAGGAGCGCTGCTCGTACCGTGTCGAGATCGCGATCGGCATTCGTGCGACCGTCGTCCATCCAATCGTTGATCAGCAGTGCGAATGCAACGGTCTTTCCGTCGCGTGCGCGCAGATAACCGGCCAGCGTTCGAGCGTGGTCGACGGTGCCGGTTTTTGCAAACAGCGTTCCCTGCAACGGCGTCCCGACGAAGCGGTGCTGGAGCGTTCCGCGTTCTCCCGCGACCGGAAGCGCGTCGAGTACGGCTTTGCGGTTCGGGCTCTTCCAGTCGGCCGTCAAGATGGCGACCAGCGCGCGCGGCGTGACGCGGTCGTACACCGAAAGCCCCGACCCGTCGGCAATGCCGATCGTATCGGGATCGATGCCGATCGAACGCAGCCACGCCCGTTCCACCGCGATGCCGCGCTCGTCGCTTCCGGATGCGCCATTCGGCCCGGTGCCGAGCTCTTTAGAAGAAGCTCGCCCATCAAATTGTCGCTCGGCAGCCAAAAGGCAGCCAGCAACGCCGGAAGTGGGGCGGACCGGTGCGCCCAAACCGCTTGTCCGATGCGAGGCGTGACGGCCGGCACGACGCCGCCTGCGAGCGTTATGCCGTGCGCCGTGAGCGCGCGCGCCAACACGTCGCCGGCAAAGGCGGGTCCGTCGGGAACCGCGACGTCGACATCGTCGGTTTCGGGCGTTCCGAGCGGACGGCTCCCGACGATGCGTATCGTCGTCGGACGATCCCACGGGCGCACCGCGTCGACGGTATCCGGTGAGTTGCGCGGGCCGGTGGTAGCGTCGTTTTCAATCGTAAATGCGCCGGTCGCGGGTCCGTAGCGCAAGTGCGCGGGCTCGCCGGTTGCGTCCCCGGGAGTAACGTAGACGCTGACGGCGTTTTCCTGAAGCAAGAGGGCGCTGACCGGAGCCGCGTAGTCGTACGGCAGGTCGTCCCAGGACCATCCCGGTGCGTAGCGTTGCGCGTCGTAGCGCGTCGCATCGGTGTAGAGCGTGCCGGTCACGTGGACGATTCCCGAGGCGGCTACCGCGGCCGCGGCGGCGTCGAGGTCGGCAGCGCTTAGCGCTGCGTCTCCTCCTCCGCGCAAGATCAAGTCGCCGTCGAGCGTGCCGCCGGAAACGGTGCCGGCGGTTTCCAGGCTCGTCCGGTACGAAAAGGACGGATCGAGCCGCGCGAGCGCGACGGATCCGGCCAGTAGTTTCATCGTGGACGCGGGAACGAACGATTCGTCGGCGTTGTAGGCCGCGATGGGCGCGCCGGTATCGGCGTCGACGGCCAAGAATCCGACGTGCGCGCCCGCGAGAATGGGCGCCGCGAGCGCGGTGGCCAGCGCGGCCGCGATCGCCGCGTTCATCAATCGAACAAATGCATGAACGCGTCGATGCGATCTTGCGCGACGCCGGCTGCGAGCATGCGCGCGGGCAGCAGAGCGCGATCTTCCGGCGGCGTAACGAGCGCCAGCGTCGCCTGTGCGTCTCGTGCGGCTCGGATCGTACAATGCCGCGCGGCGGCGGGAACCAGACAGGTTTGGTAACGCTCGAGGGTCACGGCCGTTTCACCGGCAAGGATTTCGAGAGGACCGCTCCACGCCATCACGATGAGCGGCCGTCCGTCGGTGCGCAGCGAGGCCGGCTGGGAGGTTGCAACGATGCGTTCCACGACGAAACGCTTGTCGGCGATCATCGCGGTGCGGCGCAGACCTTCGAAGTCGTAATCGATCTGCGCGATCGCGGTCCCGGTCCCGGCCCGGTAGTCGAGGACGTCGGCGGCTTTGGCAACCGCAAGTTCCCGCGGCTTCCCGTCGTCGCCTAAGCGGTTCCAGTCGAAGATGCGGTACGTCAAATCGCTGGCTTGCTGCGTCTCGAAGAGCACGATGCCCTTGCCGATCGCGTGCAGCGTGCCCGACGGAAGGTAGTAAGCGTCACCCGCCTTCACCGGAACGCGACGCAAAATATCGCCCAGCGTACCGTCTGCAACGCGCCGTTCGTATTCCTCCCGCGAGGTATCGCGCGTCCACCCCAGCACCAGCTCCGAATTGGGCTGCGCAGAGAAGATGTACCAGCATTCGGTCTTGCCGTTGGGCTGGTGCTCGACGCGCTGCGCGTACGCGTCGTCGGGATGCACCTGCACGGAGAGCCAATCGCGTGCGTCGATGATCTTGGTGAGAATCGGGAAGATGCGCGTTGCATCGAGGTTGCCCAGGAAAGCCGCTCCCAGTCTCCCGCGCAATTCCGCGATCGTTGCGCCGGCCAGCGAGCCGTTTACGACGCGGTTGTCGTCCCAGCACTCCCACGACTCGCCCATCTTTTGCGATGCGTCGCCGGCTTTGCCGTACTCGAGTACGAGCGCGTCGCCGCCCCATATGGCTTGCGTTTCCTTCGGCTCGATGACGTAAGGGTAGATCGTCTCGTCGCTCATGCCGTGCAGTTTGCCTCGCGGACCGGGGAATCCCGGCCCCGGATGCGCGAAGCCCCATCATCCGCGCAGTCGTTCCGCGCGTTATGCAGACATGAAGATAGCCGCCCTCGCGTTTGCCTTGGCGATCGTGTACGGATGTCCGGGATGCCCGGCGGCCGAAAAACCAACGGCTACGCTCGCACCCGTTCTGGGCGCTTCCGATTGGATCGGCGCGCGGGTCGCGCCGGCGGCGCTGCAGGGCAAGGTCGTGGTGCTCGACGTTTTTACGGTCGACTGTTATAACTGCCGCAACACCGTTCCCACGCTACGGACGCTCTACGCGCAAGACCGAGCCCGGGGTTTCGCCATCGTCGGCATCCACGCGCCGGAAACGCCACCGGAGCGGCAGCGTGCCTACGTAATCGCGAGTTTGAAATCGCAAGGCATCGTGTGGCCGGTGGCCGTGGATAACGCTTTCAAACTTTGGGACGCGTACGGCGTGAGCGCCTGGCCGACCCAGCTCGTCTTCGACCGCCACGGCCGGCTGCGTGAAACGATCGTCGGCGATTCTCAAGACGGTCTCGTGCGCAGCACGGTCGAGCAGCTGCTGGCGGAACGCTAAGCGACGGGCCAACCGGCCGCATTCGTAGAAGAGGAAGCGGCTTTGCACGAAATCTACATCGGCATCGGATCCAATCTCGGCGACCGCCAGGCGAACGTTCTGGCCGCCCTACAGCGCCTGCGCGCGCGCGCCGCGATCGATGCGGTTTCGTCGTTCTATGAGTCCGCGCCGGCCGGTGGCGCCGCGGGCCCGGCGTTTCTCAACGTTGCCGCGCGTTTGCGAACGCCGCTCGACGTGGAAGAATTCGAACGCTTCGCGCGCCAGGTCGAGGTGGCCGTCGGACGCGCGAGCACGCGCAAATTGGAGGCGCGCCCGATCGACATCGATCTGCTCGTCGTGGACGGCACCGTCGTGCAAGACCGCTTAGCGGACCGCCCCTATAACGCCGTCCCACTGTCCGAACTCGCACCGCATTTCACGGAGGATTCGAACGCCGGCAACGGCATCGTCCGGCGCGAACGCAGCTTGCATTTCGTTTCGGACCGGCAAGAGGAGGTGCCAGAAATTCGGTTGGGGCTGGGACGCGTGGGCGTGTCGCGCGTCCGCCGGATCGTGCGGCTGGAAATAGACGGGCAAGTGCGCGTCTACAACGGCGAGTTCACGATGGTCGCGGACCTGGCTCCGGACAAGTCCGGCGTGCACATGTCGCGCTTTACCGAGATCTTAGAAGAGGCGACGCTCGAGGTTTTGGCTCGCGACGACGCGCCGCCGCGTATCGAACGGTTGGTGGAAGCCATCGCGCAAGAGATCGTCGCCGGCCAACGCGCGATTCGCGCGGACGTTCGGCTGCGCGCCGACTTTGGGCTGGAGCGCTGGACACCGGTTAGCGGAAAGCGCGGAGAGGAAATCTACACGCTCGTCGGCATCGCTCATGCGGGCGAGCGGGGCACGCGGTGCGTGGTCGGCGTCGAAGCCGAGGGCATGACGGCGTGCCCGTGCGCGCAGCAGATGGTACGCGAACATTCGCTGCGCGAACTGAAGGAGGCGGGATTCGCCGAGAGCGATGCAAACCGCGCGCTCGACGCCTTGCCCGGCGCGACGCACAATCAACGCGGGCGCGGTGCCGTCCTGCTGGGAGTGGACAAGGCGCATGCCGCCGTCGTCCGGGCGGAAGATCTCGTCGAAATCGTCGAGAACGCCATGTCGAGTGAAACGTACGATTTACTTAAGCGCCCCGACGAGTTCTTCGTCGTGAACAAGGCGCACCACAACCCGAAGTTCGTCGAAGACGTGGTGCGCGGAATCCTCGCGCGAGCACTCGAGGTATACGCCGACTTGGACGACGAGACGTTCGTTTTTGCAAGCCAAGTCAACTACGAGTCCATTCACAAGCACGACGCGTTCGCGGAAGCCTCCGGAAGGTTTGGCGAATTTCGAACGGAGCTGCGCCGCGGCGAATACGTCGTCCCCAAGACCGACCTGGCGACGTGGCTGGGCACGCGCCCGTCCGCGGTCCTGGTCTAAAGGGCGCAAGCCGCCGCTCGGTACTCCGGTGACGAAGGCCTCGAAAAGCCCGGCGAGAACACTCGCCGACAGGTGAAGCCGTTTCTAAGCTCCGCCTTTGGGCGTGGGCAAATGCTCCGGGTTACTCGAGTTACCTCATTGCTGTCGGTCGTCGCGGTCCTCGCGACGTTCGTCGCGTGCGCCCTTCTGGTGCGCGCCGCCCTGAACGATCTTAACCATCGCCAGACCGAGCTGCGGCAAGCCCGGGTGGCCCGTTCGCTCCTGCTCGATTTACAGCTGGACGAAGAAACCGGCATCCGCGGCTATGCCGCCACCGGAGATCCGCGCTTCCTAGCGCCGTACTTTAGCGCCCGCGTCCGGTGGCACGGACTGGCGCAGGACCTGGCCACGAGCGTAGCGTCCGTTGCGCCGGCGACGGCGTCGCTCGGCGCGGCCGAGCTCGATATCAACCAGCAGTGGAACGCAACGGTAGCCAAGCCCGTCCGCGCCGACTTCCGCGCCGGGCGCCAAGTTCCGATCGAGATTCACGGCAAGTACTTGATGGATCGCTTCCGCTCCGTGGACGATCAAATGCTCGCTATCCTCAATCAGTCCTCGGCCGATCTCGACACGCAGGCCGCCTCCCTGGTCGGGCGGATCATCCTCATTTCGCTCGGGCTAGCCGCGTTGGTTTCGGTGCTCATCGCGGTCGCGCGAACGGCGCTGATCGCGACGCTCGAGGAGATGCGCGTCAAGCAGCAAGCGTATGAAGACGAAAAGCGCATTACGACCGCGCTCCAGCAGGCGTTCGTTCAGAAAGACCTTCCCCATCTCGACGACGTGTTTTTCGACGCCGTGTACACGCCGGCGAAGAACGAAGAGCGAGTCGGCGGCGACTGGTACGATGCGATCGAGGTTTCCGACGGGCGTATTTTGTTTTCGATCGGCGACGTGGCCGGACACGGCTTGCAGGCGGCGGTCGACATGAATCGCGTCAGGCAATCCATCGTGACGGCCGGCGTTTCGGAAACCGATCCGGGGCGCGTGCTCACGGCCGTCAATCGCGTGGTCGAGCTGCAGTCGTCGGCGTTCGTAACGGCCATATGCGGATACATCGAGCGTGAAGGACTCAACGTCAGTTACGCCAGCGCCGGACATCCCGTCCCGATTCTGGCGCATCGCGACGGCACTACGACCATGCTCGACACCGGCGGCACGCCGCTCGGAGCGGTCTCGTGCGTCTACACGACGTCGACGGTGCACGCGCGAGCCGAGGATCTGCTGGTTTTCTATACCGACGGAGCCGTCGAAGACCAGCGCGACTTCGAGCGGGGCGAACGCCGTTTGCGCGACGTCGTCTCGGAGGCGGCTCGCCGGCGCATTCGCAAAGCCGCGCAATTCATTTACGGCCGCATCTTTCGCGACGGCCAGCCGAACGACGACGTCGCCATCTTAACGGCTCGGTTTGCCGCCAGCCGTTCGAAACGTGCGAGTTCTTCGGTCACCGGTTCCGTCGAGTCCCTTTCGAGGGCTGAATCGTGAGGCTGCGCGCGCTTCTGATCGTGGCAATTCTAGGCGCCGTCGCGGCGTTTGGACGCGGCGCGTTCGCGGCTCAATCGAGCCACACGATCTACGCGTTCGGGAATCCGGCCGGTGAGTTCGGCCTTCCCGCATCGCCGCAAGACGACGGCGAATTCCCGAAGGGGACGCTGAGATTCGTGCCGGCGGTCGGCCGCATATTCGGTACCACGGCAGCCGGCGGTAACGAGTCCGACTGCGGAACCTATTTCTCCATCCAACCCGACGGCGGCGACTATCAGGTCGTGTTCCGTTTCAGCGGAAACGACGGCTGTTCGCCGCGGCACGACGCATTTTTCTACGACGCAGACGATCGCTCGTTATTCGGCGCGACGCAAGGACACTCGAACACGGGGCACGTCGCCTACAACAACGGGCAGGTCTTGCGTCTCGATCCCGCCGGCGGTGCGCCGCAACTCGTCCACGCGTTCAAGGGCTCGCCGAGCGACGGCGCGGAACAGCACAGCGCGTTCGCGACCGTTCCCGGATCGACGCTGCTGTTCGGGCAGACGGCGAAGGGAGGGCGGGAAAACACCGGCCTCCTCTATGCGGTTTGCCCGGACGGTTCGTGCTTTTACCCGCTGCACGACTTCGCGGCGACCGAAGGCGATACGCCGCACGGCGGATTGCGGCTGGTCGGAACCAATTTCTGGGGGATGACGCGGCGCGGCGGCCCCGGTGGTGGCGGGTCGGTATTCTTCTTTCCGTTGCAGTTTGCAAACGGCGTCCCCCAGCCGGGGCCGATCACCGTCGTGCACTATTTTACCGGGCACGTCGGCGACGGATTTCAGCCCGAGCACGGAACGCTCACGCCCGTTACTCAGAACGGCCGCGTCGTCTTATACGGTCTGACCAAGCTGGGCGGCACCGGTGACGGAGTCATTCTGCAAGTCGACGTTGCTACGCAGCGCTACAGCACGTTTTATCAGTTTCACGGTAACGTTGACGGACGCTATCCGTACGGAACGCTGCGCTACGACGCGGCCGGCGGCTATCTGTACGGAACGACCAGCTCGGGCGGCACGTTCGGCTTGGGAACCGTCTTTCGCGTCAAGCCCGCCGGCTTCGGTTCCACCGGCAAGATCGAACCGCTCTATCAGTTCTCCGGAACCGCCGGGGACGGCGCGAAGCCCATCGACACGCTGATCGTCGTGGGCGGCCGGCTCTACGGCGTCACGGTTTACGGCGGAACCAGCCAACCATCGTCCGACGGAACCAAACACACGGGCGACGGAACGATCTTCGCGCTACCGCTTCCCCAAAGCTAAACCCGCCCTTCGCCCTTCGTCCTTCGACTACGGCGCTGCGCGCCTTCGCTCAGGATGACAATGGGGGCAAACGAAAATCGGGGGCGGTTATAACCTTTGTCATTCTTAGCGGAGGCGCGCAGCGCCGCAGTCGAAGAACGCGTCTTCGCTCAGGATGACATGGGGGGCAAACGAAAATCGGAGGCGGTTATAACCTTTGTCATTCTGAGCGGAGGCGCGCAGCGCCGCAGTCGAAGAACGCGCCTTCGCTCAGGATGACATGGGGGCAAACGAAAATCGGGGGCGGTTATAACCTTTGTCATTCTTAGCGGAGGCGCGCAGCGCCGCAGTCGAAGAACGCGCCTTCGCTCAGGATGACATGGGGGGCAAACGAAAATCGGAGGCGGTTATAACCTTTGTCATTCTGAGCGGAGGCGCGCAGCGCCGCAGTCGAAGAACGCGTCTTCGCTCAGGATGACATAGGCGGCAAACGAAAATCGGAGTGGGTTATAACCTTTGTCATTCTGAGCGGAGGCGCGCAGCGCCGCAGTCGAAGAACGCGCCTTCGCTCAGCCCTTCGACGAGAGCGCGGCCGGGGCTTCGTTAGATGATCGAGATGGTTTCTTTGGGTTTGGGGTGGCGCTCGAGCGCGGCGAGGAGCTGCGCGGCGAGTTCGTCGCAGATCGGATCGTCCACTTCTTCGATGCGGCCTTCGTCGGCTAGCGCGGCTTTGTGCGGGTCGATTGGAATGCGCGCGAAGAGCGGCGCTTGCGCGAGTTCGGACACGCGGCCCGCGTACGACGGTCCGAAGATCTCGTAACGCGTCCCCGTGTCGGGAGCGACGAAGTAGGACATGTTCTCGATAACGCCCAGGATCGGCTTTTTTCAGCTGATGCACGAGATTCGCGCACTTTCGGACGATCATCGTGGCGAGCGCCTGCGGCATCGTGACGAGCACGACGCCGTCTACCGGCAGCGATTGGAGCACCGTCAACGGCGCGTCCGACGTGCCTGGCGGAAGGTCCACGAGTAGTACGTCCAAATCGCTCCAGGTCACTTGCTCGAAGAACTGCCGGATCACGCCCGAAAGAATCGGCCCGCGCCAGATCATCGCCGTGTCTTCGTCGGCGCTCAGTAAATTGGCGCTCACGACCTCGATCGCGCTGCGCGTCGTGGCGGGAACCATGAGCGGTTGCGGCTTGCCCTGCGCGCTGCGATGATGCGGGTCGGCTTCTATAAGCAGCGGCGTATGCAATCCGAAGAGCTTCGGAATCGACGGACCGGTGATGTCGGCGTCGAGGATGCCGACCCGCAGATGCTTGCGCCGGAGCCCCAGAGCCAGCATCGCGGTGACCAGCGACTTTCCGACGCCGCCCTTGCCCGACATGACCGGCACGACGTGCGCGATTTTGGCGCGACCCGCGAACGCGCCGGGAGCGCGCCGGGCCGGCGTGCGGTCTTCGGCAGCGATCGTCGGAACGAAGCCGGATAGACGCGCCTGCGCCAGCGCCGCGAGAATCGGCTCGACGCGCAGTCCGTGCGCCTTGGCGCCCTGCTCGATCGTTTCCGACTTGTTGACGGCACAGCCGGAGCAGCCCAGTCCGAACTTGCCCAGCACGTCCGCCGCGATCGGAAGCGCGGAGACGAGCTCGCTGATGTTCGTCGATGGAGAAATCTCGAGTTCGATGTGTGGCATCGTCTTCTATTGAACCCGAAGCTGCAGCGTTCGTATGCGACGGAACTCGCAGGCGAAGCGAGAGGCCGGTTGCGGCCGCTTCGCCAAACGCGACTCACCATGCTGGAAAAAACGGCGCTAGATTTCTCCGCCGCCCGTGCCGGCGACGTGCTTGCGGGAGGCTGCGACTCGCCGGTTCGCTCGGGCTGGGGCGTCGGCGGTCCGATGTTCGTGCAGGCTGGAGCGCGCGGCGCGTACGCCTACGACGAGGCGGGCGAGCGCCACATCGATTACGTGATGGCGTACGGCCCGCTGCTTTTCGGACATTCGCATCCCCCCATCGTATCCAACCTGGACGCGATCGCGCGCAACGGATTCGTCTGGGGCGCGACCCATCCGGAGGAAGTCCGCCTGGCCGAACGAGTTCGCGGGCACCTTCCCTCCGTGGAGCGTATGCGCTTCGTCTCGACCGGAACCGAGGCGGTCATGAGTGCGATTCGCGTCGCGCGCGCCTTCACCGGTCGCGATCTCATCTTAAAGTTTGCCGGTAATTACCACGGCCACTTCGATCTCGCGCTGTTGGACGCCGGTGCATCCGCGCACACGTCCGGGGCGCGCCGGAGCGGCATCCCCGAAGCGGTCACCAAAGACGTTGCGGTCGCACGCTACAACGATCTCGACGACGTGGACGCGCTCTTGCGCGGCCGGCACGACCGGCTGGCGGCCGTCGTGGTCGAACCGATCGGCGGCAACATGGGCTTGGTGTGGCCGGAGCCCGGCTTCCTCGAAGGTCTACGGGAGCGGACCCAACGTTACGGCGCGCTACTGATCTTTGATGAAGTGATCACGTGGCTGCGATTCGGTTTAAGCGGCGCGCAGGGGCGCCTCGGCGTCGTACCCGACATGACGACCCTCGGCAAGATCATGGGAGGGGGCACGCCGATCGCTGCGTTCGGCGGCCGCGCCGACGTGATGTCGGAGTTGGCTCCGTCCGGTTCGACGTTCACCGGGGGAACGCACGGCGGCAATCCGTTTAGCGTCGCTATGGCGCACCGCGTGCTCGACGAGCTGGAAGCGCATCCCGAGTACTACCTGCAAATGGACGTCCTGGCGCGCCGGTTAGCGAGCGGAATCCGTGCGATCTTCGGGCGGCGCGAGCTGCCGTACGGGGTCGCTCAATCCGAGTCGGTCGTGGACTTCAAGTTCCGGCCCGGGACGCCCAACGCCAACTTCGACGACGCGCGCGCGGCCGATCGCGATGCCTATTCGCGCTACTACCACGCGATGCTGGCTCGCAAGATCTTGCTGCCGCCGTCGCAAAACGAAGTGATGTTCCTCTCGATAGCACACTGCGAAGCCGACGTGGACGAAACCCTCGACGCGATCGACTATTGCCTTGAGGGAATAGGATAGACCGCGGGACTTCGCAGTCCGGACGCGTCCACCGAGCGCACGCCGAAGATGTAATCGTCCTTGCTCGCCGGGACCGAAAATGCGGTCACGTTACCGGTGTCGATCGCGTGTTCCCACGTGCCGGCATCGGACGCGCGCCAGACGACTTCGTACGACGTCGCGCTCGGGTCGGTAGCCCACCGCAAATCCGTGGTATATCCCAAACGTTTGGTCTGCATGCGCACCTCGGCCGGCGGCGCGGGGCCGAGCGCCAGCGTCGCCAGTGCGGAAACGTTGGCTTGCGTTACGCGCGCCAGGTAAGCGGGATCCAGATACTGAGGCAAGTCGCCGTACTGCTGTCCGTTCTCGACGCGAACGTCCTGATGCTGGTGCTCGAAATTCTCGTGCGCTTCGACGAACCGAACGGCCGCATAGCCCTGGTCTTGAAACGACTCCTGATCGCCGCCGCGCAAGAACCGGTCGGCGCGAAAAATCTGCCGCACGCGAAAATCGGGCACGTAGACGGGAACGGTTTCGCCAACGAAACGCGCGAGTTCGCGCGAAGGCGAGTCGTTCTCCGATCCGGTCGCATCTACCGACGCGCGGTCCGCGCCGGCCGGCAGCGCCTCGCTGAAGACGCGCACGACGTGCGGTTCGGCGTCGCCGTTACCACCGGACGTCTCGCCGATGATGTCGTTGTTGAGTACGGCGAGCACGGGTGCGTGGCGCGCCGCGAGTTCGCTCGCGAAGTGCGCCGAACCCCACAACCCGAGTTCTTCGCCGTCGAAGCACGCAAAGATGATGGTTCCGCGGAAGTGCGTCTGCGACATCACTCGCGCGGCTTCCAGCACGGCGGCCACGGCCGAAGCGTTGTCGTCGGCACCCGGCGCGGTTCCGACACCGTCGACGCACGAGCCGTCGCAGTCGTCGAAGTGACTGGCCATGACGTAGATGCGCCCCGAAGTGTCGCCTTGCAACGTTGCGACGACGCTCGATTCGGTCACGGCTCGCGGCGTGCGCGACGTTTTGGCCTGCAGGTACGTATCGAGCGCGACCGTCATCCGTCCGTTCGAACTCGCGGCGATCGTACGGAACTGCGCCGCGATCCAATCGCGAGCGCCGAAGACGCCGTGGGTCGGCGTCGAGCTGGTTTCCGAGAAGTCGTTGCGGGTCCCGAAGCCGACCAGCGTGTCGACGCTTTGCGCGAGCCGTGCGGAATCCACGTTTGCAACCATGGCGCTCACGCGAGCGTCACGCACCGGCGCCGGCATTCCGGGCGGCGCGTCGGCCCGTACCGCGAACGGCAGGAGCGCGGCGATCAGGAGACAGCAGGGAAGGGCGCGAGCCATTGCCCTACTGTATGTTATGAATTCGCCCGCTTCCCTCGCGGACGGTCGAGGTAGCAGCCCAGGACCACTTCCGTCCCGCCGCCGGGCAAGCTGCGGACGCGGAAGACGTCGGTGCAGCGCTGCATGATCGGGATGCCGCGCCCTCGCTCGGAAAGCGCGTCGGGCAGAGGGAGGCGTTTCTTAGGAACGGCATCAAACCCGCGCCCCGAATCGGCAATCGAGACCTGCAAGAGCCCCTCGTCGACCGAGCAGCGGACCTCGATCTCCTCGCTCCCGGCATGCTCGATGGCATTTGCCAGCGCCTCGCCGACGGCAAAGATCAGCGACTCCAAGTCGCGGCTGCGAACGCCTTGGAGTTTGGCAAAGGACGTGACGACGGCACGGACTTCTTGCGCCCGCGGAGCCGTGGGTGGAATCCGCAACCGCAGCCGCCGGGCGCTATCCGCGTCGCCCCCGGAGGCGCGGTCGAATTCGGCGTTCATATCTCTCTTAGATTCTACCGCAACCGGCCATGACTAAACGCCCGGCGGTCTACGTCGTGGAATGCTCGGACGGATCGCTCTACACGGGCGCGACCGTCGATCTGGGGCGCCGGATCGCGGCGCACCGGCTCGGAAAGGGGGCAAAGTTCACCCGTTCGCGCCTGCCCGTGCGCCTGGTGGCCTGGTGGTATCCACCCGACTACGCCCTGGCCTGCGGCCAAGAGGCTCGCTTCAAGCGGCTCGGCCGCTCCCGAAAGCTCGCACTGCTCTCCGCGGGCGAGGCTTTCGGGGCGCGCTTGCACAAACCACCGAGCCTGCACGAACGCCGATCGGAGACCATGCCCATGCCGCACACGCAGCCGAAGCCGGACGAACTGGACGCCTATAGCGCCCGCGCCAACGATTCGCAAGCCCGTATCAAAACCACTCACGGCGATATCGTCTTTACCTTCTTTCCCGACGACGCGCCGCTGCACGTCGCGTCGTTCATCAAGTTGTCGGAAGCCGGCTTTTACGACGGCCTCGTTTTCCACCGGGTCGAACCCGGCTTCGTCGTGCAAGGCGGCGATCCGGACGGCAACGGCACGGGCGGCCCCGGCTATCAGATCAAGGCCGAATTCGGCGCCCGGCCTCACCTGCGCGGCACGGTTGCCATGGCTCGCTCTTCCGATCCTAACTCGGCCGGTTCGCAGTTTTACATATGCCTAGACGACGCACGTTTTTTAGACGGACAATATACAGTATTCGGTCAGATGACCGGCGGATTTGAGGCGCTCGACGCGATTCGTCCCGGAACCAAGATGGACGCGGTCACGATCGAGCCGAAAACGAAGACCTAGCGGTCGTCAGACGGAGGCTCCGCGTACCTTCTGGTTGGCGGCCCGGGCGATGGCGCGCATCGCTTCATAGCCGGCCTCGTAGTCGTCGAGTTGCTTGGTATAGATGCTCAGGATGAACGGCTGGTTTCCGAACGGCCGCACGATCGCCACGTCGTTTCGCACGTAGTCGACCGCACCGGTCTTATTGGCGACCGGCGTTCCGCGCGGCAACCCGGCCGGGATCCCTTCGCGATCGGTCTGTCCGAGCATGATGTCCACCATCGAGCGGCAGTGCGTTGACGACACGATCGTCGCAACTTCTTCGTGCGCGCCGTATTCGATTTGAAAGAGCAGGTGCGCCATGTCGCCGGGAGTCGTGACGTTGTCGTGATGGTGCACGATTGCCGAGTAGTCCAGGAACTTGCGCGCGAGGCGCGTGTGATCCATGCCCGCGGCGCGGCCGACGCTGTTGATGACGTCGGTGCCGAAGTGACCGATCAGCGCGTTGGCGGCGGTGTTGTCGCTCAACTGGATCATCGGGACGAGAAGTTGCCGCACGCTGAAGATCTCGCCGTCGTAGGCGTTCTGCATGAAGTCAGAGCCGCCGATGAGGTCGCTCCGGTAGGTGGCGATCTGCGCGTCGAGTACGCCCGGCGTCTGCTCTTCGAGCACGAACGCCGTGGTCATGATCAGGACCTTGATGGTGGAGGCCGCGGGGAAGCTTTCCTCGGAGTTTAGCGCAATGAGCGGGGGAGCGTCGGAGAGCGTGCGCGCGTACACCCCGACGACGCCGGGAACCGTCCGGATGATGTTCGCCACGATTGCCTCGAGCGAGGCGGCGCGCGCGCGAAGGGGAAAAGCGGCGGCGGCGCTCGCGGCCGCGGCAAGGAAGTTGGTTCGCTTCACGATCCCGTCCCTTCGTAGTGGCGCAGTCCGACTCGCCAGAACGCGTACGCGACGGCTACCCACGCCACCCCGATCGCCGGCGTGAGCAGGCCGACCGCCGGGTTCAAGTTCAGCGCGATATCGGTCTTGCCGAGGAAGTAGCTCGCCGGAAAATAATTCATGAACGCAAACGGGAAGACGAACGACAGGACGATTCGTACGCCCCGCGTGTATATGCTAATGGGGTAGCGCGTAAAATCCTGCTCGAGCGACATGACGACCCAGCGGAGCGTATCTACCCGAATGAACCAAAATGCGACGGTCGCAATGACCAGCGAGATGCCCAGGTCGATGAGCGCGCCCCCGATCACCACCAGCGGAACGAAGGCCACGAAGAACGCGTCGACTTGCACCCTCGCGACGCCGATTGCAAAGCAAAGTGTGACGATCGCGAGAACCAAACCGTCAGGGAAGATTTGTGCCGGTACCGTCAATACTTGAAACAGCGTGTCGAACGGTCGCACGAGAAAGCGATCGAACCGCCCCTCGCGGATGTATTCGGGCACGCTGACGACGTTGAAAAAGAGTGCGTTGTGCAGCTCGTGCGCCGTCATCCACAACGCGTAGAGGAAGAACATTTCGCGCAACGTCCAGCCGTTCATCGAAGGGAATTGCAACATCGTTACGGTCAGCGCGGCCAGCGCTACGCCATGGTAGAAGACCGCAAACGCGAACCACATGATGAAGTTCGCGCGGTACTCGAACATCGTGAGCACGTTGATGCGCCAGTACTCGACGTACGCCGCGAGCATCTGGCTCATCCGCCCTGCACGACGATGCGACGCGACGCGGCGGTCCACACCCACAGCGAGAGCAGTCCAAAGGCGACCAGCCAGCAGGCTTGGATGAGGAAGTATCTGGGCCACTGCGGGGCCGGGATGATGCCGACGTAGACGAGCAGCGGCGTAGAATAGACCGCGGCGAACGGCAGCGCGAACACGACGCGCCCGATCGCGCCGGGGAAGAAGGCGAGCGGGATGATTTGACCCGAGAGCAGGTCGGATCCCCAGCGCACGATGAGCTGCATGGCGAACGTTTCGAGCGTCCAAAACGCGATCGAGTTCATGAGAAAGTTGATGAAGAAGTTGACGCCGTAACCGAGCAGGAACGAGAACGCAAACGCGCCCAGGACCGCGGGCCCCGGCACGTCGATGTGTACCAGCAGCAGCGCGAACAGCAGCGACGGAACGACCAGGAGCGCGTGCAGGAGCGTTTGACCCAGGCCGTCGCTAAAGAAATAGAACGGCACGCTGATCGGCTTCATGAGATCGGTCGCGATCGTGCCCTCACGAACGCGTTCGCGGATGAGGCGTGTACCGTCTACTTCGAGGACCAGCGACATGAGGAGGGCGACCGTCGCGTAGGTGATCATGCTGTGCAGCGGAAGCCCGGCCGGAGCGTCGTTTTGCGCGTAGAGTGCGGTCCATAGCGATCGAAGCAAGTAGACGCGCACCACCAGCGAGCCCACCAGCGTGAAAACTTCCATCCGATAGGTTGCCTCGCGAGCGAACGCCTTGCGGGCGAACTCGACGTAGGCACCTACGGCCAAGGCCTACTTACCTTTCTGCCGGCGAATGGATTCCTCGCGGCGCCGTTCCATCTCTTCGAGTTCGAGCATCATGACGTCCACGACTTTGCCGACGTCGGCCGCCTGGGTCGGCGGCGGCTCCTCACCGCGGCGCGGGGCGGGCCCGGATTTGGCGGTGCGATGGTCGTCCAGACGCGCGTCCTGCGCGTGCGTTTTGCGAAGAAAACGCGCGTACGTCTCCGCGGCGCGGGCGCGTACGTCGTCGCCGGGTTCGAGATTGAAAACGTCGGCGTAGAAATCGAGTTTGGCGTGAACCGCGGGCGATTCGTCCGGCGGGTAGATCGTGGCGGGTTTCCCGTAAGCGACGTACTGCATCGGTACGGTCGTGCCGGGCGGTAGCTCGGTGCCGACGTGGACGATGGCACCGATCGCCACGGTGGACGCGGCTCCGATGTGGGCGCCGTTGAAGACGCGCGCTCCGCCGGCTACGAAGCAGCCGTCCGCCACCTGCGCTCCGACGACGTACGCTTGCGGCCCGATCAGGCAGCTCTTGCCGATCGCGAGCGGAAACTGAACGGCGGTGCCTCCGCTCGCCTTGAGCACGGCGTTTTCCATCACCACCGTGTCGGTTCCGACGGTTACCGGAGCCCCTTCGGCGACGACGATCGCGCCGTGGAGGATCGCGCAGTTCGCGCCGATGGTGACGTCCCCGGATATGGTCGCGGTCGGCGCCACGTACGCGCTGGAATGGATCTTGGGCTTCTTGGTGCCGCTGGTGAGAATCATGTGACCGTTGCTCCTTGGCCGGCGTAACCTTCGACGTAGATTCGACGGATGATCGACTCGAGTTCCGGTTCTTCGATGGTCACGTCCTCCACGCTGTAGCGGTCGCCGGCCTGACGGATGAGCATATCGGGCCGGGCAACGTTGCGGTCGAAGCGGAAGCGCGCGGTCGTTCCCTCGACGGCGGTGAGTTCCGCTCCGTCGAGCTGCGGGCGCTCGACCGGCTGCGCGAAGCGCAGCACCAGGGTGCGGTAACGTCCGTATTCGGTCTTGATGCGCTCGACATCGCCGTCGTAAATGATGGTTCCGCGGTCGATCAGGATGATGCGGCGGCAAAGCCGTTCGACGTCGGCCAAGTCGTGCGTGGTGAGGATCACGGTCGTTCCGCGAGCCTCGTTGACGCCGGCGATGAATTGCCGGATCGCCTCTTTGGCGACGACGTCCAGCCCGATGGTGGGCTCGTCGAGGTAGACGATTTTGGGGTCGTGAAGCATCGCCGCTGCGAAGTCGCCGCGCATCCGCTGGCCCAGCGAGAGCTGTCGAACCGGCGTGTTCAGGAAGTCTTCCATCTGCAGAAGGTCGACGAATTCTTTGAGGTTTTGGCGATAGCGGTCGCGCGGGATCGCGTAGATCGCGCGCAGCAACTCGAACGATTCCCTGAGCGGAAGGTCCCAGTAGAGCTGGCTGCGCTGACCGAATACGACGCCGATGTTGCGCCCGTTCTCCTTGCGATGTTCGTAGGGCACGATGCCGGCGACTTCGAGACCGCCCGACGTCGGCACGAGGATCCCGGTAAGCATCTTGATGGTCGTGGACTTTCCGGCGCCGTTGGGGCCGATATATCCAACCAGTTCGCCCGGTTGGAGAGCCATCGTGACGTCGGCCACGGCGACCCGGTCCTCGTATTCGCGCGAGAAGAGCGTGCGCAGCGCGCCGAGCCCGCCCGAGGCGCGTTTGACCGTGCGGAAGACTTTGCGAAGATCGCGCGTCTGAATGATCGGCTGCGTCATGTCGGGGATGAAACGTTCCACGCGAGGCGAAGCGCCTCCGTCAGCATGATCGTCACGATTTCGAACCAATACGGTTGCGGCGCCGTCGGTCTCGCGGAGCGAGCCGCCCGCGAACTCGGCTATACGTTCGTAGATCGCGAGCTGCCGGTGGTCGTCGCCAAACGGCTTCACGTCGAACCGGAGGCCGTCGATGCGGCCGAGGACTCGATGCCGTCGGTTGGCGCGCGCCTGCTTGCCGGGCTCGAACGCTCGACGCCGGAAGTCGGCGAAATTCCGATCGGACGGCGGTTCGACGACGACTTGGCCGGCGAGATACGCGCGGCAGTTCTCGAATACGCGGCGCAGGGGAACATCTTCATCGTCGGCCGGGGCGCGGGCGCAATTCTCGGCCGCCGTCCTGGCGTGCTTCGGGTCTACTTACACGCACCGCGCGAGTGGCGCATCCGGCACGTCATGGAAGGCCTTGGCGCCGACGAACGGACCGCGACGCACGAAGTGGACCGCGTCGACCGGGCCCGGCGCGCGTATTTGCACGAGTGGTTCGGGATCCAGTTCGGCAATCCGGACAACTACGATTTGTGCGTCGACACGTCGGCGTTTGCCCCCGACCACGCGGTCGCGCTTTTGGCGGCCGCCGTCCGCGCACACGGATGAGCGACGAGCACGCTCTACCGGAGAAGCCGCCGTCGCTCTTTGCTTCGCTTCGCCTCTTTCGCGACTTCCGTTTGCTCTGGTTTGGGTTGCTGGTTTCGAATTTGGGCACGTGGATGCAGTTTACGGCGCTCGGATATTTCGTCAGCAGCGAGGCCGGATCGCCGGGGCGTGCGGCTCTCGACCTTGGCTTGATTGGACTCGCGCGCGCCGTTCCGGTGCTGCTCTGCTCGCCAATTGCCGGCGTTTTTGCCGACGAATATCCGCGCCGCTTCATTCTCTTGATCACCAACCTGGCGATGTCGGGCGTCGCGCTCGCGCTCGCGATTCTGGCTAGCACGCATTTACTCACGCTGCCGCTGGTGATTGCCCTCTCCGTCCTCAATGCCGCGGCCAATTCATTCGATTCGCCGACCCGCCAAAGTTGGGTGCCGCTGCTCGTTGACCGGCGCTACATCGGCAACGCGATCGGCCTGAATTCGGTGGCCTTTAACGCCCCCGCCGTCATCGGCCCGGCAATTGCGGGCTTTACGATCGTGTGGGTCGGCGTCGCCGGGAGCTTCTATCTCAACGCGATCCTCACGCTCGCGGTCGTCGTCGCGATTACGTTGATGAAGCCGTCTCCCCCCGGACTTTCGCGACGGGAACCGTTCTCGACCGCGATTCGAGAAGGCGTGGGGTTCCTCGCGAGTCACGCGATTTTGAAGTGGATCGTACTGACGTTCGTGATGATGGCGTTCCTGACGCGCCCGTACGGCCAGCTCACCCCTTCGCTTTGCGTGAACGTGTTTCGGACGGATGCGGCCGGATTGGGTTGGGCGGTCGCGGCCGTGGGCGCGGGCGGATTCGGGGGAGCGCTCGCCACCGCGTATTTTGCTTCGCGCGAGCGAAAGTCGCTGTTGTGGTTCGTCGCCGGACTCGTGATGTCGGGCGGCGTGTTCTTACTGGGAACGATCCATTCGCTGGTGCCCGCGCTCCCCGTGCTGTTCCTTACCGGCGTCGGGACGCTGGCTTACATGGGCGCCACCAACATCCTGATCCAAACGCTCTCGCCCGACGCGGTGCGTGGCAGGGCCGTATCGGTCTTTACGATGGTCGCGTTGGGATTCGTGCCGGCGGGCTCGTTCGTCGTCGGCTCGATCGCGTCCGTCATCGGCCTCAGCGGGGCGTTTCTCATCGCCGGCGGTACGTGCTTCGTAGCGATGGTGGCGGTCTGGACTTTCAAACCGGTCGTGCGAACGGTTTAGCGCCGACGATAAAAAAAAGCGAGCCGCTTGGAGCGACTCGCAACTCGACCACGAGACTGGCCGGCTTTAGCCTTCGGCGGCCTTCTTGCGGACGGCTCTGCGGACGGCCTTGCGGCGGACCTTGCGAGCTACCTTTTTGCGGACGGCCTTGCGCGCTACTTTGCGGCGCACGGCCTTGCGCACGGCCTTTTTGCGGGCCTTCTTGCGCACGGCCTTGCGTGCTACTTTGCGACGTACGGTCTTACGCACGGCTTTTTTACGAGCCTTCTTGCGCACGACCTTGCGCGCTGCTTTGCGACGCACGACCTTCTTTGCGGCGGAACGTTTTGCCGCTTTCCTCTTACGTTTGACTGCCATAGTTAGTGGAGTCATCCTTTCTCCGGTCAACGAATCGACCGGGGGTGTTGCCTACCTTATACAGTATTACGAGTTTGAATGCAAGTTTTGTCGGGTGACGGAGCGCGCATCGCGGCGCGCGTGGATGGTACGGCGGATGCCGCCGTCGTCTTGCTGCACGGATTTCCGCTGACGCGCGAGATATGGAAAGCGCAGATCGAAGGGCTCGCACGGACGCGTCGCGTCGTCGCCGTGGATCTGCGCGGAATGGGCGAATCGAGCGTCGCCGACGGCCCGTACTTGATGGAATCGCTGGCCGGAGACGTAGCCGCCGTGCTCGACGCCATCGGCGTGGAACGCGCAGCCGTCGTCGGACACTCGCTCGGCGGTTACGTCGCACTCGCGTTCGCACGCATGTACAGCGAACGTCTCGAGCGCCTCGCATTGGTCTGCAGCCGGCTCGGCGCGGACGCGCCGGAACAGGCGCAGACGCGGATGGATCTAGCCGATCGCGCGGAACGCGAATCTTCGGTCGAGCCCGTGATTGCGGCCTACGCGCCGCGTTTGCTGTCCGATAAAGCCCGGCGGGAGCGGCCGGAATTGCTCGCGGCGGTCGAAGGAATCGCGCGGCGGAACGGGCCGCGCGGCCTGGCGGCGATGCTGCGCGGCATGGCGCTCCGCGACGACGCGTACGATATCGCCCCGGATCTCGCGATGCCGGTACGCCTCATATGCGGCGCCCGCGACGGACTGCTGCCGGTCGAGCTCGTCCGCAGCGATGCCTCGGCATTTTCGAATGCGGCGGTCGACGTGCTCGAAGACAGCGGGCACCTGCCGATGCTCGAGGAACCGGAAGCCTTCGGCGAACGCCTCGCGGCGTTCGTTAACGAGGGACCGGGAGCTTCGCCTTCCGCTTAGCGATCAGCTGATAAAGGAAGAAGCCGCCGGTTAGCAGCGCCGCGACGAACGCGGCCGCCAGCACGATCTTCAGCAGTACCGCCGCGAGGATCAGCGCGATCAGGGCCACGGCGACGACGACCGTCAAGCGGAGGAAGGTGGCAAGAGTTGGGTTCATCGTCTTCATGTACCGCCCGCCGGCGGACAGGTTTCGGGGTCTGGGGTCGCTTGGGACGCAGGGGCTGCGCTCGGACGGCGCGGAAACGCATCGTATGAAACGCTTCGCACTGCCGGCGATCCTCGCGGTGGCGCTGGCGGGGTCCGGCCTGCGCGCGAGCGCCGACCCGGCGCCGGCGGCCGCTCCCCCTGCTCCGATCCGCCACTTGGTCTATTCCTTTACTTACGGGACGTCGACGGATCTCGAGGTGCATAGTTCGGGCATCGGCGGCGGCGGAATGGGCGCAGAATCGGGAAGCGGCAACATGTCGGGGGGCGGCAGCGGCACCAGCGACTTCACCGGCGGCGTCGGCGACCAGGGGACGATCCAGGTGGACGTCCTGCGCGAGCAGCCCGACCACGGGCTCGTCGTTTCGGTGAGCGAGGACGCGCAGCACACGCGCTCGGCTCCCGCGGCAACCTGCGTCGTCTACGGCAACACCATGACGATCTGCGATCCCAACAAGAAGATCAACGAAGAGGAGCTGACCGCGATGAGCTTTCTGGGCACGAATTTTATCGACCCCGCGCTTATCGACAACGACAAGCATTGGCGGATACAGGATACGTCGCCGCAGTATTCGATGATCTCCGACTTCACCATCCAGAGCAATACCAACGGCGCCATGAGCATCAACGAGGTCCGTCAGACCAAAGAGACCGGTTCGCACGTTCAGACCACGAACGCCAACGGCACGATCGCGTACGATTTCAACAAACAAGTTCCCACGGCGGTGAACGAGTACGAGATCGCGAGACAGCAGCAAGGCAGCGACCAGTATCTCACGCAAAAGACGCAAACGATACTGCACCTCACGTCGGATTCCGGCGTCAAGAACTAAGCGCGTCCTTCGACTACAGCGCTTCGCGCCTCCGCTCGTCCTTCGACTACGGCGCTTCGCGCCTTCGCTCAGGATGACAGGGGGCGTGCGCTCGTGGGTTGTGAGTGGGCGGCGCAAATCAGGTGCGAGGCGTCCTTCGACTACGGCGCTGTCGCGCCTTCGCTCAGGATGACAGGGGGCGTGCGCTCGTGGGTTGTGAGTGGGCGGCGCAAATCAGGTGCGCGGCGTCCTTCGACTGCGGCGCCTGCGCCTTCGCTCAGGATGACAGGGGGCGTGCGCTCGTGGGTTGTGAGTGGGCGGCGCAAATCAGGTGCGCGGCGTCCTTCGACTACGGCGCTTCGCGCCTTCGCTCAGGATGACAGGGGGCGTGCGCTCGTGCGTTGCGCGAGGGCGGCGCAAATCAGGTGCGCGGCGTCCTTCGACTCCGGCGCTTCGCACCTTCGCTCATCCTTCGACTGCGGCGCTTCGCGCCTTCGCTCAGGATGACGGTGGACGCGGCAGTGCTTAACGCGCTCGCGGTTTTCCTCTGTCATCCTGAGCGGAGGCGCGCAGCGCCGCAGTCGAAGGACGAGCGGAGGCGCGTAGCGCCGTAGTCGAAGGGCGGCGGGGCTACAGGAGCCCTAGGTGCTCGAGCGCTAGGTATCCGGCTGCGATCGACGAGCCGACGTCGATCGCGGCGTCGCGTAATAGCTCGCGGAACGTGGCTATGTCGGCCAGCTCGACGACGATGTGCTCGGTGGGGTCGAGGTTTTGAATCTGCGTCTTTCTGGCGCCGCGTGCGAGATAAACGAAGGCACGCGCGTCGGAGCGGACCGGCTCGGCTCCGTACGTCGCGATCAGTTCGAACGAATCCGCTTCGTAGCCGGTTTCCTCGGTCAGCTCGCGTCGTGCGCACGCGAGGGGTTCCTCGTCCGGTTCCAGCGAGCCGGCGGGCAACTCGAGCACCATCGCGTCGGCGCCGTAGCGATACTGCCGCACCAGCACGACCCGATCGTCGTGCGTGACCGGAACGACGAGCACGAACCCGTGCGACTCCCGAACGTAGTAGTCTTTGACGATCGTCCCGTCCGGAAGTTCGACTTCGTCCTTCCGAATGCGCAGATACGGCGATTCGATGACGTAGCTCGAGGCGCGTACCCGCCAGACCGGCTTGTCCATACCGAAGGCTGTACCGGCGCCTGCGACGCCCTTCCTCTGCGCTAGGACCCGCTCGCCGCTCACCGAACGACGCGGCGGATGGATAGGGTAGTCGTCGTGGGCGCCGGCGCGATGGGTGCGGGCATCGCGTTCGTCGCCGCACGGGGCGGTTACGCTGTAGATCTCGTCGATACGGACGCGGCCACGCGGGATCGCGCGATCGAACGTATCGCGCGCGACGCCGAGCGGGTAGGCGATGCGTCGATCGCACAACGCGTGCGCGCGGTTGCGTCGCTCGCTGCGGCGAGCGACGCAACGCTCGCGTTCGAAGCGGTTCCGGAGCGGGTCGAGCTCAAAGTCGCGGTGCTTTCGGCGCTCGCCGCCGCGCTCGCGCCGGGCACGCCCATCGGCACCAATACGTCGTCCCTGTCGGTGACGCAGCTTGCGGCGAACGTACCGCAACCCGAACGCGTGCTCGGGCTGCACTTCTTCAACCCGCCGGCCGCCATGAAACTCGTGGAAATCGTGCGCGCCGAGGCAACTTCCGACGACGCGGTCGATCGCGCGCTGGCGTTCGTCGAACGGATCGGGAAGGTTGCGGTGCTGACCGAAGACACGCCCGGATTCATCGTCAATCGAGTCGCGCGTCCGTTCTATCTTCAGGCGATGCGCGCGCTCGAGCGTGATGCCGCGACGGTTGCCGAACTCGACGCGCTGGCGCGCGGAGCGGGGTTCCGGATGGGGCCGTTCGAGCTGATGGACCTCATCGGCTTGGACGTCAATTTGGCCACCACGATATCGGTTTACGACCGAACGGGCGCGAAGCGGCTGGCGCCGGTCGCCTTGCAGCGCGAAATGGTCGCGCAAGGACGCCTCGGTAGAAAGTCGGCGAGCGGTGGTTTCTACGAATACCGCGATGGGGACTATACTCGCTTCACACCGGAGCCGCACGTTCTAGACGACCGCGCGGCCGCGTCCGAACGGATCGCCGTCGTCGGTTTCGGCAGCGCCGCCGCCGAGCTGGTGGAGCTCTTAGGTCGGCGGTTCGCGCACGTGCAGCACGTCGAGCGCGACGACTTGCTCGACGAGCTGAGCGTCGATGCGACGATCGTCATCGACGCGGGAGACGGGGTCTCGGACCGCAGCGACGTCGTTGCGAGCTTGGACGAGCTTCTGGGGCCCGAAACCGTGATTCTGGTAGATGCCTACGCGACGCCGGTCGCCGCGTGCGCCGCCCGGATGCGCCGGCCCGGACGTTTGATCGGCTACGGCATCATCGGATCGCTGGAGGCGCAGAAAGTCGTGGAGGTCGTGGACTCGGAAGCCGCTTCCGACGATGCGCTCGCCCTCGCTCAAGAGCTCTTCGGCGCTCTCGACAAGGCGGTGGTGCTCGTCGAAGACGTCCCGGGCCTTTTCTTGGGGCGCACCGTTGGATCGATCGTCAACGAAGCGATGATTGCGGTGCAAGAGGGCGTCGCATCTGCCGACGACGTGGACGTTGCGATGCGCCTGGGAACGAACTACCCCGTCGGACCGATCGCGTGGGGGCGGGAAATCGGGGGCGCCCGGATTTCACGCATACTGCGCGCGCTGGCGGCTGCAGAAGGCGAAGAATTCGGTCCGCATCGATCGCTTTGGCTGCTGGATACGGACGACGACGAATCCGAACCGCCCGTTCCGGATCTGCCTCCCGCTTCGATCCTGCCGGGTTGATGAGCGAGCGCGAGGTTTGGATCGTTGATGCCGTGCGTACGCCGATCGGACGCCACGGCGGCGCGCTCTCCATGGTTCGCCCCGACGACTTGGCGGCGTGCGCCATCGAAGCTCTCGTACGCCGTACCGGCGTCGCGCCGGATCGGGTCGAAGACGTCTATTTTGGAGCCGCCAACCAGAGCGGCGAAGACAATCGCAACGTCGCGCGCATGGCCTCGCTGCTCGCGGGCTTGGGCACCGGCGTTCCGGGCGTAACCGTGAACCGCTTGTGCGGTTCGGGTTTGCAAGCGATCAACTCGGCGTCGCAAGCGGTCGCGTGGGGCGAGGGCGATGCGATCATTGCCGGAGGAGTCGAATCCATGACGCGCGCCCCGTACGTCACGACGAAAGCCGAGCGCGCCTTCGGACGAGCGCAGCAAACGTTCGACACGACGCTGGGCTGGCGCATGGTCAATCCGAAGATGCCGGACGAATGGACGGTAACGCTCGGCCGCACCGCCGAGAACGTCGCGCGAGCTTACGGCATTTCGCGCGCGGAGCAAGACGCATTTGCCTTCGATTCCCAGATGAAGTGCAAGGTAGCCGTCGAGCGCGATGCGTTCGCCGCCGAGATCGTACCGGTCGGCGACTGCGCTTCCGACGAACCGCCGCGTCCGGGCGTAACGCTCGAAGCGCTGGCCGCGCTGGAGCCGGCCTTCCTCGCCGGCGGCACGGTGACGGCAGGTAACTCGTCGGGCATCAACGACGGCGCCGCCGCGTTGCTGATCTGCGAAGCGCGGACCGCGCGCGAGCTGGGCTTGTCGCCGCTGGCGCGCGTGATCGCGTGTGCGAGCGCCGGCGTCGCGCCGGACGTGATGGGCCTTGGGCCGATACCGGCCGTGCGCAAGGCGCTCGCCAAAGCGGGTCTTTCGGTGCGCGATCTCGATCTGATCGAAATTAACGAGGCCTTCGCCGCGCAGGCGCTGGCGTGCTCGCGCGAACTCGGTTTCGATCCCGCTAGGGTCAACGTGAACGGCGGCGCGATCGCGCTGGGCCATCCGCTCGGCGCGAGCGGCGCTCGCATTGCGACCACGCTGCTGCACGAACTTCGCAGACGCGGGGGCCGCTACGGGCTGGCGACCATGTGCGTCGGCGTCGGTCAAGGCATCGCAACCATATTCGAGCGAACGGAGTAGACGAACACGATGAGCGCAAGCACGACGGCTCCCGAAACGACGCAGCTTTTGATCGGTGGAGCGCAACGCGCGGCCGAGAGCGGGGCGACGTACGAAGACCGCAATCCGGCGACGGGAGCGGTCATTGCGACGATCGCGCAAGCCGGCGAAGCCGACGTGGACGCGGCGGTGCGAGCCGCGCGCAAGGCGTTCGATGCGGGCAAGTGGCCCACTATGCCGGCGAGCCGCCGGGCGAAAATTCTGTACAAGATCGCGCAGCTGATCGGCGAGCGCGCGGACGAGATCGTTTTAACCGAAGTGCGCGACAACGGCAAGACGGTTGCGACGGCGAAGGGCGAGCTCGGCGCGATCGTAGATTGCTTCGAATTCTACGCGGGTGCCGCGACGAAGAATTACGGCGCAACGTTGCCGCCGCCGATCGCGACGTATCTGGCCAACACCGTCCGCGAGCCGGTCGGCGTGGTCGCCGCGATCGTTCCGTGGAACTTTCCGCTGCTGCTCGCATCCTGGAAGGTCGCACCCGCGCTTGCGGCAGGCTGCACGATGATCCTAAAACCCGCCCCGTCTACCCCGCTTACCGCGCTCGCGCTCGGTCGCATCGCACTGGAAGCGGGACTTCCCGAGGGCGTCCTCAACGTGCTCACCGGCTCGACACGCGAGCTCGGACAACGCCTGGTCGAGCATCCGCTGGTAGACAAGGTCGCCTTTACGGGGAGCACCGCGACCGGGAAGATCGTTGCGGCCACCGCGGCGCAGACGCTCAAGCGCGTCACGCTCGAACTCGGCGGCAAATCTCCGTCGGTGGTTTTCGACGACGCCGATCTCGACGCGGCAGTGGCCGGTGCGTTGTACGGTATCTATTACAACGCCGGGCAAACCTGTGAGGCGCGCTCGCGCATCTTGCTGCAGGCGGCGATCTACGATCGCTTCGTCGAATCGTTCGTCGAAAAGGCGGGGCGCCTGAAGGTCGGCGATCCGGAAGACCCGCTCACGCAGATCGGCGCCATCTCGCTACCCGAACAATTCGAGAAGATCCGCTCGTATTGCGAGATCGCATCCGCCGAAGGCGCGCGCACGCTCGCCGGAGGGTCCGCAGCGCAGCCCGGCGGCGCGCAAGCGAAAGGAAGCTTCTGGCAAGCCACGGCGTTCGAAGCGCAGCCGCAGCATCGCGTCGCGCGCGAGGAGATTTTCGGACCGGTCGCCGCTTTCGTGCGGTTCGAAGACGAAGCCGAGGCGGTCGCGCTCGCGAACGACTCCGATTACGGTCTCTCGGCGAGCGTTTGGTCCACGCACGTCGGGCGCGCGAACCGCGTCGCTCGCGCCATCCGCGCAGGCACGGTGGCGATCAACACGCCGTACGCCGTGTTCCCGGGCGTTCCGTTCGGCGGATACAAGCAATCCGGCTACGGCCGCGAGCTCGGCATGGAAACGATGGCGCTCTACAGCGAAACCAAGAGCGTCCTCACCTACATCGGCGAGAAGCCCATCAATCCGTTCGGCGTCTGAAGCAGCATGCAAGAGACGGTCATCGACGGACTCTCGATGTGGTCGGTTTGGCAACCGGATCGTAATCTGTACTTCAACTCGTTCTTCGTTCGCGGGGACGGCGGGAATCTCGTAATCGATCCACTGCCCCTGGACGAATCGTCGACCGAAGAGATGGTCCGTCGCGGTGTGGCGTGGATCGTTATCACGAATCGCGATCACGAGCGGAGCGCTCGAACGTTGTCCGCCGCCACCGGCGCGAAGATCGCTGCGAGCCGCGCCGAGGCTCCGCTGCTGGGCGGAGCGGTCGATCGCGCGCTGGAAAGCGGCGAACTGATTTGCGGCGCGCGCGTCATCCCGCTCGACGGATTGAAAACGCCGGGTGAGATCGCGCTCTGGTTCGTCTCGACGCGAACGCTGGTCGTCGGCGACGCGCTGTGGGGCGATCCGGCCGGATCGCTGCGCTTGATGCCCGACGGTAAGCTCGCCGATCCGGCCAGGGCGGTAACCTCCATGCGCCGGCTGCGCATGGTCTATCCCAGCAATCTGCTGGTGGGCGACGGTACGTGCTTGTTCGGTAACGCGTACGAAGCGCTTGGGCGTTGTCTCGATTCGCGCAGCGGCGCGCTCGCCGCGCGCATCAATCTCGACGAACTGTTCTGGCTGACCGGCGAGGATGGTCCGGAGCGCTACCGCGGGTGCAGCGACGCGGAGGTTGGGTTTGCGATCGGCGCTCAACGCCTGGGGTACCGCATGGCGCGCGTTCCGGCGGGCCGCTGGTGGTGCCCGAATCACTGGCACTCGGCCGAGGAAGAGCTCTTCGTCGTCTTCGAGGGCGCGCCAACGCTGCAGACGCCCAACGGGTCGTTTCTCTTGCGGCGCGGCGACTTCGTCGCTTTCCCGGTCGGTCCGGGAGGCGCGCATAAACTCGTCAACGACTCGAACGCCGACGCGCTGCTCCTGATGATTTCCAACGTCTCGCGAGACGACGTCTGCTATTATCCCGACTCGCAGAAGCTCCTGATCGAGCAGCGCGACCTCATCGTACGCGACGGTCCGGCGCTGGATTATTTCGAGGGCGAGTGACGTTACCTACGTTCCCAGGGTGATACCGGTGTCCCACTGATTGGTACAGATGGACGTTCGCAGTATCGGCGTCGGATTGAAATACCAGCAGTATGCGATGCCCGGCACCAGCCCCTTGAACGTCGTTTGGCCGAAACTATTGGTGACTTGCGACGTAATCGGCGTTCCGATGGTGCCGTTGACGGAGGTCGTCTCGGTAACGGTTACGCCCGGCTTGTAGTTGCCTTGGAAGAAGGCGGTCACGAGCGTCGTGGTGATGCCCGGGTTGGCGGAAAACACCGGCGTGGGAGTCGGCGACGGCGTCGGTCCCGTGGTGGGATTGGAATTGTAGCTGTTGCATGCAGCGAGGGCGAGCGCGAGAAGCGCGCCGGCGATCAGGATCCGTTTGGGCATGGCGCCCTCGGTTCGACGCACTATGGCTCGCCTCCGGCTGCCCGAAAATGGCGCATCGCTTTAGCCTCCAAGAGGGCATAGTAGGAGCGAAAAACCATGGCGGCTCGCGTTCCGGGCCAGTGCGCGCCGATGAGTTCGCTCGGAAGGCCCGGGTCGATGTAGGTGAATTTCCGGTACTCGTTCACCAGATGAAGCCGCTCCACAAAAGCTTGCTCGTCCGTCATTAGACTGGCCGTGCGCTCGGATTCGAGACGGGGTCCGTACGCTGACGAAAACGCGCGGTAGGCTCCGGCGATCGCCTCGAGGTCCCAGCAGCGTTCCACCAGAGCTCGATCCGTTTCCGGCCCTTCGTAGCGCGCTACAAAGAGGTCGACGTCGCCCGCGGTGCCGGCCGTTTCGGCGACGGCGCGGGCAGCCGCGACGCCGTCGTTCGGAGAGATCCAGACCGATGGCGTCAGCGGCGCCCAGCCCAAGACGGCGAGATCCTTCCTTAGACGGTCGCGTAACTCGCGGCGCGTTTCGGCGATCCGCAGGGCGATAATGCGCCACCGGCCGTCCCATTCGATCACCGGGCCGTATATGCGCGGACTTAAATCTTCGATGCGCCGGCGCCCCCGCTCGGTGACGGCATAGTAGGCGCGCTTGCCTTGTTTGTGGGCCGAAAGCCAGCCCTGCCGCGCGATCCGCGAAACGGCCTGCCGGACCGCCGCCTCGGAGAGTCCGAAAGGCGCCATAAGCCGGACCAGGCCCCCGAGCCAGAGCGAGCCGGCCGGGTCGAGCCGGTGTACGACGTCCCCGTAGAGCGTAAATATGAGCGACGCGGGGCGCGCCGAAGGGCGCTCTTCCAAGCTTGACATCTCCTATCCGCGGCCATAGTATAACAATGTTTTTACGGATTGCAAGAAAACTGTCACAAATCTGGAGGCCCGCTTTGGCCCGTATCGCGACGTTCGACGACTGGATCGATCTCCTCAAGGATTGGCAACACGACATCGGCTTGGACAGCGATCTGATCGAGCGCTTCATGCCGGGCTATCAGTTCGAAGCCAAGTACGGAACGCTCGAAACGCCCGAGATTTTCTTCGGCGATTTCCGCGGCGAACGCCGCTGGGAAAAGGTGCGCGAGATTCCGGATCAGCGCATGCGCGACGCGGTCTTGAACATGGTGGTCTTTCAGGGTGACACCGAGTTTGCGTCCAACGAGCAGCAGCGTTTTCTGGTGAACAACGCTCCGAGCGAATACGATCTGGCCGCGCTGGTCCGCATCATGGTCGAAGAGACGCGCCACGGCTACCAGATGTGCCATTTGCTCGTCGAGCATTTCGGGAGCGAGGGGAAGATCGAGGCGCAGAAGATGCTCGAACGCCGCGCCTTCGGCAAAAAAAACCGCCTGCTCAACGCGTTTAACGAGGACGTGACGCACTGGCTCGACTTCTTCGCGTACACGAACTTCATGGACCGAGACGGGAAGTTTCAGCTCACGATGCTGTCGCACTCGGGTTTCGCGCCGCTCGCACAGTCGATGGGGCCGATGCTCAAAGAAGAAGCCTTTCATATGGGCACCGGCATCACGGGATTGCGCCGGATCGCCAAGGCGGGCGTGATTCCCGTGCCGATGCAGCAGAAGTACTACAACAAGTGGATTTCCGGTTCGCTCGATCTGTTTGGAACGGACCATTCCGGCTCGGCGCAGTGGGCGTATACCTGGGGCATCAAGGGGCGCGTGGACGAGGATAAGGCGGACGGCGAAGCCGACCGCGAGCACCTCAACGAAAACGCGCGCCAGACAGTTCTACGACGAAGTGCGAGCCACGGTCGATCGCGTCAACGAAGTCAACGTCAGCGAAACCAAGTTGTACGTTCCGGACATGCGCTTTAACCGCAAGATCGGTCAGTACAAGGACGAGCGCTACGCCGTCGACGGCCGCAAGTTGACCGAAGAGGAATGGGAGGCGTACGCCCCGTCGGTCCTGCCGGCGCCGGCCGACGATGCGGTGCTCGCGGGCTATTTCAAAGACTCGAACTGGATCGCGCCGAAAGGCAATCTCTCGAACAACTGACACCGGATAGGGGAAAACATGGCGAGCAACGGTTCCGCGACCCAGCGCACGGCATTCGGACGCGACGCGCGTCCGTTCGACGGAAAGCGCGTGATCAACTATTGGAAAGACGGTCACGTGGCGTTCGTCGAGATGGACGATCCGCCCGCGAATACGTACACGCACGAGATGATGCGCCAGCTCGACGAAGCCATTCTCGACGCGCGCTTCGATTCCGACGTCGAAGTCATCGTGCTGACGGGCAAAGGCGAGAAGTTCTTTTCGGCCGGAGCCAACATCGGCATGCTCAACGAAGTCACGCCGGAATTCAAGTACATGTTCTGCCTTCACGCCAACGAGACGCTGCAGCGGCTGGAACAGACGCCCAAGCTCGTCATCGCCGCGCTCAACGGCCACTGCGTCGGCGGCGGGTTCGAAATCGCGATGGCGTGCGACTTGCGCATCGCCCGCAAGGACGCCGGAAAGATCGGCCTTCCCGAAGTCGCGCTCGGCGTGCTTCCCGGAACCGGCGGAACGCAGCGCCTGGCGCGCTTGGTCGGTAAATCGCGCGCGATCGAATTGATGGTGACCGGTAAGACGGTCAGCTACGAACAAGCCCTGGATTGGGGAGTCGTCAACGATCTGTACGAAGGAACCGCCGACGAGTTTCGCGCGCAGATCGCGGACTACGCCAAACAATTCTGCACCCCCAACAAGGCGCCGATGGCGGTCGGCCACATCAAGCGCAGCGTCCAAACCGGCGCCGACCTGTCGCTGCAAGACGGCCTCGCGCTCGAACGCGAACTGCAGTCGCTGCTCTTCAAGAGCCAAGACGCAAAAGAAGGCCTCGCCGCCTACAACGAAAAGCGCATCGCCAAATTCACCAATAAATAGCCGGCGACGCTCCCGCGGTCCGCTCATCCTTCGACATCCTTCGACAGGCTCAGGATGACACCGCGGTTTCGGAGGCGTCTGTGGCTTGCGGCAGCTCGTCCTTCGACGGGCTCAGGATGACACCGCGGGTTCGGAGGCGTCTGTGGGCTGCGACAGCTCGTCCTTCGACAGGCTCAGGATCACACCGGGGGTTCGGAGGCGTCTGTGGCTTGCGGCAGCTCGTCCTTCGACAGGCTCAGGATGACACCGGGGGTTCGGAGGCGTCTGTGGCTTGCGACAACTCGGCCTTCGACAGGCTCAGGATGACAGGGGGTTCGGAGGCGTCTGTGGGCTGCGACAGCTCGTCCTTCGACAGGCTCAGGATGACACCGGGGGGTCGGAGGCGTCTGTGGCGCTTGCGACAGGCTCGTTCTTCGACAGATACATCCATCGACAGGCTCAGGATGACGCTTAGGGGTTCCTTCTCTGTGTCATCCTGAGCGCGGCGGAGCCGCAGTCGAAGGACGGCGCGGCGGTTGCGCGGTTGGGTTACTTTAGGTCGACGCGGTAGAGATCGACGCCGTCGAGCCAGAGGCGTTGGGCTTTGCCGCCGGTGATGGTGTCGAAGCGAATGCGCGAGACGCCCAGTCCGAACGAGCCATCGGGTTTCGGTTCGAGCGGCGTGTCGCCATCGAGCGTGAGCTGGTTTTTGACGACGATGACGCGCGTCACGGTCGCGTCGCCGAAGAACGTGTTTTCGTAACGTCCGACGTACGCGTCCCAACGGGCCGGGTACGTCCAATGCATCGGGCCGCGATACGACGAGCCGGCGAAAAACGTGGAACCGTTCGTGAAGCCGGCGACCTTCTTGGAGGCGTCGCGCTCGAATTGCAGCTCGTAGACCGTCATCGCGGGATCTCCGGTCCAAAACGAATCCTCACCGCGCGAGAGCAGCGGATACGCGAGCCCGCCATCGACCAGCGTGAGGCGTGCGCCTTCGGTCTTCACCTCGACGCGGCGGCCGTCGGAATTCCGGTAGGATCCGGCGTAATCGGCCGCGTGCTCGACGACGGCCGGATCCGGCGGCGGCCCGGGCGCGGCCGGGAGCGCGTCTCCGAGACTTTGAGCGCGCAAGACGGCCATCGCGTAACGGACGATCGCGCACGGATGCAGCGGCGCTTCCACCAAATTCGACATCGCGACGACGCCGAAGCCGCGCGTCAAGTTCATCTGCATGCATGCCGTGTAGCCCGAAATGCCTCCCGTGTGGCCGATGAGACGATCGCCGCCCGTGTCGAAGATCGATAGGCCGTATCCGTATTGCCGGTAGAAGTCGGGCCACTCGGCCATCTCGACGCCGGCCGACCCGGCCGGCTTACCATCGGAAAATCGGTCCGGCGTCGTCATTGCCTCAAACGTCTTCTGGGATACGAGACGTCTACCGTTCGCCGTCACGCCGCCGTTGAGGAAAAAGCGCATGTAGCGCGCCATGTCCTGCGGATTCGAAATCACCGAACCCGCGGGGTCCTCAAAGTCGAAGCGCTGAGTCGGCATGAGAGCCGGATTCGGCGGCGTGGCGCGATCGGTATCGCGAACGGTGTAGCCGACCGCGGCGTCCTCCATATTTTCCGGCGTAAAGTCCGGCGACGTTCCTTGCATCCCGATCGGCGCCAAGACCTCGTTGGCGACGGCGTCTTCCCACGGCCGTCCTTCGATCTGTTTCACGAGCGCGCCCACCGTCGCATAGCCGTCGTTCGAGTACGACCATGCGGTTCCCGGCGTGAAGAGCACGTGCGCTTCGCGCAGCGCAGCGACGTCGAATCCGTAGGCCACGCCTGCGTAGTCGTCCGGCGTTCCGGCCGTGTGGGAGAGCAATTGGTGCACGAGAACCGGCGCGCTCGCGCCGCGAATCGCAAACCACGGCAAGTAGCGCGTAACCGGTGCGTCGAGCGCGACGCGGCCGCGGTCCACATCCTGCAGAAGCGCGAGCGCCGTCATGGATTTGGTTATCGAACCGACCGGAAATCGCGTCGTTTCGGTCACCGGCGTTTTCGCGTCGACGTTGGCGTAGCCGAGCGTAAGCACCGCGATCGTTTGGGTGCGATCGGTAATCGCGACCGACATGCCCGGCGCCCCTTGCTCCGCGAGCGCCCGAGGCGCGTAGGCGCGGATCGCCGCCAGGGCATCTTGCATCGTGGGCGCCGGCGGCGCTGCGAGCGCCGAATTCGGAGACGCGAGCAAGAGCGCCGTCAGCGCAACCAGCGTCCTAAAACAGCGCGAGCTGTGCATGCCGCTCCAAAAATTCCGCCTCGACGCCGAGGCCGCGTAAGCGATGGACGAAATCGCGCCGTCCGTGGTTGAGCAGAACCTTACGCGGTTGCGCGCGCTCCACGTACGCGAGCAGGCCGGGATAATCCGCATGGTCGGAGAGTGGAAAGGCTCGGTCCACGCCGTGCCGGCGGTGCGCGCTACCGTCGATCGCCCATCCGGTCAACGCCGCGGTCCGGGTTCTGCGCCGTCCGAAGAAACGCGGGAGCGCTTTCGCCGATGGCGGCCATATGAGCGCCTGGTTGCCGTGGAACGACGCAGGCTGGTAGCGCGTGTATTCGGGCAACGCGATGCCGCAGCGGACGTACGCCTCCGCCATGGCGGCGATTGCCGAGTGGACGGCGATCGGAATTCCCGCGCTGCCGAGGATCGCCATCGCTTCCTGCGCTTTGCCGAGCGAGTAGGCGAAGAAGACCGGCACCGCATCGGCTTCGAGGGCGAGGCGGGCGAATCGCGCGATTTCCCCGGCGATTTCATCGCGCGGCGGAAAGACGTAGTGCGGGCGTCCGAACGTACATTCCATAAGCACGACGTCGCAACGCTTGACTTCGGCGGGCTCGGCCGTGAACGACCGCGCCAAGTTGAAGTCGCCCGTATAGACGAACCGGCCCGCCTCGCCCTCCACCAACAGCTGCGAGCTGCCGAGAACGTGTCCGGCCGGAAATAGCGTCAGGCGGTGCTCGCCTTCGTACCAGGCTTGGTTGTAGCCGCGCTCCTCGAATTCCACACGGCGGCTGAAGCGGACGCGGCAAACGCTCGCCGTCGCAGGCGTCGCAACGACGGCCGCGTGTGCGCGGGCGTGATCGGAGTGCCCGTGCGAAACGTAACACCGCTCGCGCGCGCGCATCGAGTCGATCCAAAGATCGATGGCCTCGACGCGAAGCGCGTTCTCGGACAGCGAGAACATCGTTCGGTGTTTCCGGTCCGCCGACGAGGATTCATTCGGCGTACCGCTAAAAGCGGGCTTAATCGATCGTTAATGGGGGTGTCTGGATGCGCTTCTTGCGTTCTGCGGTGTGCCTGTCGTTCGTCGCCGCGCTGGCCTTCACGCCGCTCTCTGCGCTCGCGGGCACGACCGGAAGCATAACCGGCGTCGTAAAGGACACCGTCACCGGCGCGCCGTTGGCCGGCGTCATCGTAACGGCAACCAGTCCGTCCGAACGGGCAAGCGTGCAGAGCGATGCAACCGGAACGTATTTATTTCTCTCGTTAGCGCCCGATACGTACACGATAGAAGCCGAAAAGGCCGGCTTTCAGCCCGTCAGCATTAATGGAATCGTCGTTTTTGCCGACCAAACGCAAGCCGTCGGACTTCGTCTCGAGAAAAGCCTTAAAACGATCGCCAATACCACGTCGCGTTCGGCGTTGAGCCCCGTTCGCGCGGGTACCGGAACCGACGTCTACTCGGTCAGCTCGGCAGCAGCGGCAGCCGCCGCGCCCATCGGCGGCGGCGGTTCGCTCAACAGCATCTACTCGGCCATCGCCTCCATGCCGGGATCCTACGTGCCGCCGAACCAAGTCGGCGTGAACCAAACCGTCTACATTCGAGGCGGTTATTACGATCAGATCGGCTTTGAATACGACGGCGTTCCCGTAAATCGCTCGTTCGACAACTATCCCGCAAGCTCGGAGAGCACGATCGGCCAGCAAGAGCTGGAGATCTATACGGGAGGCGGCGGCGCCGACTCGAACGCGACCGGACTCTCCGGCTTCGTCAATCAGGTCATCAAGACCGGAACCTTCCCCGGCACCGGAACGGCCGGGTTGGCCGTGGGCACCCCGACGTTTTATCACGACCTGCGGGGCGAAACCGGCGGCGCAACGCCCGACCGGCTGTTTTCCTATTACGCCGGCTTGAGCGGCACCAATCAATCCTTCCGGTACTTCGACCAGTTCAACGGCGCGAGTATCGTCGATCAAGTTCCGTACGGCTACTGGCCCGGCCACATAACCACCGCGCTGCCGTTCTGGCCGGCGGTCTATCCGAATTGCAACAACGACGGCACCTACACGAACCCGGCCGTAAACAACGGGCTCGTTTCGAACGATCCGGGGTGTTTCGGATCCTACAGCACGTCGTACGGCCAGCCGGCCACCGTGGACGGGCGGGAAGCGATCGCCAACGTGCACTTCGGAATTCCGCACAAACACGACTCGGGTAAGGACGACGTGCAATTGCTGTTCATGTCGTCCGCCAACTTCACGCAGTATTACAGTAGCGTCAACGACGCCGGCCCGCTTGGACTCGGTTTGGTCAACAGTGGTCTGCTGCAGACGCCGCCCGACTTTTTTGGCGGCTTCTACACGAATCAATGGGCCGATTTCTACACGTTTCCGGGTACGACTTCGTGGCTCGCAAGCGGGTCGACGTTGCCGGTCGCCTATATGTACCCCGGATCGCCTACGCAACGCTGCGCCAACGTCTCGCAACTCCAATACGGGAGCGCAACGGCAATTCCGAACGCGTGCCCACTCGACGCGAACGGAAACCAAATACAATCGCTTATTCCGAACAACTTTCGCGACGGACGCTGGGATATCGCCAGCATCTTCAAACTGCAGTACCAGAAGAACATAGGAAGCAGAGCGTACGTCCGCCTTTTTGGATACACTTTCTATTCGAACACGAACGAAGCGACCCCGCAGGGCTGGAACAATAACACCTCACTCGGTATATCCAACTTCGACTACGAGGTCGGTTCCCACACGCGGGGACTCGAGCTTCAGTTTGCCGACCAACTAAACAGTTCGAACACGATCTCCGGCATGGCGTCGTACATGACGGCGAACACGCTTCGTTTTTACAATCATAATTACGTCAATTCGCAGTATCAGCAGACGACCAATCTGACGAATGGTACGCAGTGTTTTGCCGCCTACGCCGGTCCGGGCATCGATCCCAACTCGAACTACGCACTGGGCGATCCGGCTCCATGTAACGATCCGATCTCGCAAGGCTATTACTCAAGTCCATTCGGGTCGTTTAATGGCCAGAGTCCATGCACCGACGGCGAGCTCGCTACGACCACGGCGGCGTGCAAGGGCGGTGCTTCGCTGCTGCTCACCTACCTCGGGAACACCGCCGACATCAACACGGTCACGCCGAAGCTGTCGGACTTCGCGCTGACCGACGAGTTCCGGCCCAACGACAAGTTGTACGTCAATGCGAGCCTGCGGTACGAGCACGACGAATACGGCCTGGCAAATACCAACACGCCGGACAAGAATTTCTGGTTCGCAGCCGCACAGAAAGAGTTTTGCGTGAATCCGGTTACGCGGAACCCGCTTTTTGTACCCCAACCGCCGCAGAGCATCTCGTTCTTTCAGCCGTACGTAGCATTTAATTGTCCAATCGATACCTCGCTGGGAACGCCGATTCAGACGGTCCATCCGGACGGCACCGACGGCATTCTCCTAACAAATAACTACCCGTCGACGTACTCACAGTCGTACGTCGAACCGCGCTTCTCGGCGACCTATTCGTTCAACCCGAACACCGTCGTGAGGGTCTCTGCGGGACGTTACGCACAGCAGCCCCAGAACTACGAGATCCAGTACAACAGTGCCGAACCGAACCTGGCATCGGAACTGCTCGGCTTCATTCCGTTCGGCTTCTCGTCTCCGCTGCACGAGGCGCAGGCGCAATTTTCTTGGAACTACGATGCGTCATACGAACGGCAGTTTCCCGGCACGAACATGGCAATGAAAATTACGCCTTACTATCGCTGGGCGACCAACCAGCTCTACGAGAGCGTCAATCTTCCCAGCCTGGGCGTGTCGCCGTCGTTTAACGCCGGAACGCAGCGCGTGTCCGGAATCGAACTCGAGTTCACCAAGGGAGATTTCAGCAAGGATGGCCTCGCGGGAATCTTCTCTTACACGTACACGAATTCGGCCGAAAAGTGGGGCAACTACCCGAACAGCACCGTCGGCCCGGTCGATAACTACAACCAGGACATTCAGGCGTACAACGCGCTTACCGGAGCGGGCGGCGGCGCGAAGTGTTATATCAACAACTTCAATAACTCCGCTGGCAATCCGCCCGTGGTCTTGCCGGATCCGTCGTGCGGCGGCATGGCGAACTTCAACTCGCCGATCGCGAACCCGTACTTCGGATCAAAACCGCAGCCGCTCCTGGATCGGAACGGTTGGTACCAGCCGGGCCTGGACTTCCCGTATATCTCGCCTAACACGTTCTCGCTGGTCCTGAACTACCATCACAGGCGCCTGGCGATTACGCCGGCCATGACGCTTTCGGAAGGGACGACATACGGAACGCCGGCGGACGTTCAGGGACTGGACCCCCGTCAGCTGCACGGCCAACCAGGGGAGCCTTGGCATCCCCACGAGCAGCCCGAACAACGCCGACTATACGTCCTGTGGATCGGCAATCACTTCCAACGGCACGGTGCCGGGCAACCTCTACATTCCGAATCCGAAAACCGGAACGTTCGACAGCTTCGGACAGTTCCGGCAGCCTTGGCAGTTCAACCTGGGCCTGCAAATGTCGTACGACATCACGCCGACGCTCAAAGCGAATTTCATTCTGACGAACCTGGTGAACTCGTGCTTCGGCGGCTCGAGCACGTCGTGGTCCAAGATGTATCCGCCCAGCAGCGTGTTCTGCGGTTACACGTCCAACACGTTCTACAACGGCGGGAACTTCTACAACGGCAGCAGCCCCAACGACGTGGCGGCCAACGGCGTGCGCGAGAACCCCTACTTCTCGCAGCCCTTCGTGCCGTCGTATGGCGATCCGAGCTCGGGCAACTATCCCATGCCGCTCAACCTGTTCGTTTCGCTGAGCCTACGCGTTTAGCGGTGCGCCGCATCGCGGCAGCGTCGACCTTAGCGCTCGCCGTTGCCTTGACGGCGGGCGCCTCGGCGGCGACGTTCTCGCTGGATGCGATGAACCGTCTCGCCTCGATACCGAGCTCGGCCATCTCGCCCGATGGTTCGCGGGTCGCGTACGTAGTCGAGCACGCCGATCTGCCAAACAACGCGTATGCCGACGAACTCTGGCTCTATGCGGTTGCGGACGGCAGCCGGCGGCAGCTTCCCAGCGCGCACGGGTCGTTCTCGTCGGTTGCGTGGTCGCCGGACGGAACCCGGCTTGCGTATATCTCGGGCGAAACCCAGGGTGGCGATCGCATTTACGTGATGGATCCCGCTAGCGGCGTAGAGAAGGCCGCCGGTCTCGCCAGCCCCGCGGACGTGCTGGATTTCGCGTGGCGTCCGGACGGTTCGGCGATTGCGTTCGTCCGGCGCGACGTGCCACCGGAAGTTACCGGGGTCCAGCGCTATCAAGATGCGTTCCAGGTCACCGACAACGCCTATCTGGCAAAGCAGGCCGCGCAGCCGGCGCATCTCTGGCTGGCGGATCTCTCGGGCGGCGAACGGCGCCTGACTCAAGGAACTCAGAGCGTCGTGGATACCTCGATTTCTTGGTCGCCGGACGGAACGACGCTACTCTACTTGCTCGCGCCTAACGGCATCTACTCGGTGCAGGGCCGGGCTCGTGCGTTTGCACTGGACGTGGCGTCGGGCGCGTCGCGGCCGGTTACCGCACACGCGGCGTTCGAAGATCAGGCTTTTTATTCGCCCGACGGGTCGCGAATTCTATACCTCTACCAACGCGACGGCGATCCGATGAATCTGGAAGACGCGATGGTGATTCGGCGCGACGGAACCGGCGATCGCGACGTGACACAGCCGCTGGATCGCTTCGTCGAAACCGCCGCTTGGGCGTCCGACGGTTCGCTTCTGCTCAAGACGTATGACGCAACCGCCGGACCGCTGTACGTTCAGCCGTTGGACGGGCCGGCGCGCCGTCTGCCCATGGGGCCGGTCGTCGACGCGGTCATCGCACCGCAAGGAAGCATCGCGCGCAACGGCGCGATCGTATTTACGGGAACCGAAGCGGGGCGCCCGGACGAACTGTACTATCTTGCCCCGAACGCAGCGCAGCCGCAGCGGATCACCGACGTCAATGCCAATGCCGCGGCGCTGACGCTGGGACGCGTGAGCGAGGTGCGCTGGACGATGCCCGGCGGATTCTCCGAGGACGGCGTGCTGACGTATCCGCCCGGATACATTGCGGGGAAAAAATATCCGCTCGTATTGCGAATCCACGGCGGCCCGACGGAATCGTCGGAGGCCATGTTCGATCCGTTCTACCAGCTGGCGGCGTCGCACGGCTATCTCGTCTTTGCGCCCAACTACCGTGGAAGCAACAACCTGGGCAACGCGTACGTGCGCGCGATTTACAACGATGCCAGCGTCGGCCCCGGCCGCGACATCATGGCCGGCGTCCGCGCGGTCGAGCGCATGGGCATCGTCGACGAATCGCGGCTTGCGGTTTCCGGGTGGTCGTACGGAGGCCAGATGACCTCGTGGATGATCGGCCACTATCCGATTTGGCGGGCCGCCGTGACCGGTGCGGCGGTGAACGACCTGGTCGTCGACTCGTCGATCGCCGACGATACGATCGCCGATCGCGATTTTCTCTCGCCCGCTCCCTACGCCGGCGGCATGGCCCTCTATCTCAAACATTCGCCGATCGCGTACTACAAGAACATCCATACGCCGTTGCTGCTCTTGGGAAACGAGTACGACGTTCGCGTACCGATCGTCGAGCAGTACGAGATGTACCACGCGCTGCGCGACAATCACGTGCCGGTCGAGTTTTACGCGTATCCTACCGGCGGGCACTTACCGAGTGGTCCGGTACGGCTGGCGGATGCCTATCGCCGCTGGCTCGATTGGTTCGACCGGTACCTGAAATGATCGTCGAGGAATCGCGCCATGCATAACCGTACGAGCCGATGATGAAACGCCGCTCGTTTTCCGCGCCGTTCGCGGCCGCATTGATCCTTTGCGCGCTCGGCACCGGCCACGCCGCCGCCAAGCCGGATGCGTGTGCGGTCACGGTGTTTCCGATTACCGGCACGTACTTGCCGAGCGCGCATCTAGGCGGACCGGGCTTGCTCCTGGGCGGCGCCGGTGGCGGCGGACTGCCGAAGAGCGCGTTTGCGTGGATGCACCGGCAACTCTTTGGCAACGAGACTGCCCGGCGCGGAAACCTCGTCGTGTTGCGCGCCTATTACACGAGCGTTGAGGACAAGCCGTTCTACGAGATGGGCGGCTTTTCGTCGGTTCAAACGGTGCGGATTCCGCCGTGCGCGTCGCGCGCCGCGGTAGACGCGGTCGCGCCGATCGTGGATCGCTCGGATGCCGTCTTCTTCGCCGGCGGCGATCAGGCGAACTACGTGCCGTGGAAGGGGTCGAAGCTGATCGACGCCGTCAAACGCGTGTACGCGCGCGGCGGTATCGTGGGCGGCGGAAGCGCGGGCCTCGCCGTTCAAGGCGCCGTCGTCTACGATTCGGTCGCGGCCGACGCGATGAATACCGAGACGCACACCGCCGACGCCGTGAAAAACCCGATGGAACATCGCATTAGCTTCACCACCGGCTTCTTATCGTGGGCGCCTCTGCAGGATACCATCACCGACACGCACTTCGTGGTGCGCGATCGGCTCGGGCGATCGGTCGTGTTCCTCGCGCGCATCTTGCACGACGGCATCCTTCCGGGGGCCGCCACCGTGTACGCGCTTGGCGTCGACCAAGGGAGCGCGGTCGTCGTCGGTCCGGACGGTATGGCAACGGTTCTCAATTCGGACGGATCGAAGGGTGCGTACTTGCTGCGCGCGTCCGCACTCCCGGATCTGACGTACGGGAAACCGATCGCGTACACCGTTGAGATTGCGCACGTCAAGCGCGAAGGCGAACGTTTCGATTTGCTGCACAAGCAAACGTCGGATCCTTGGTACCAGGTAACGGTCGACGGCAGCAAATCGCCGGTTTATTCGCCGGAGCCCTACTAGATGAAAGCGTTACGGATCGCCGCCGCGCTCGCAATCGCGCTGGGCGCCGCCGGTTGCACCACGGGCGGGCGCGGCGGCAACGGCGACACGGTCGTCGTCGCTCAGCAGTGGGAGCCGATGTCGCTCGATCCGTTCCTGGAGAACGGAACGTCGTCCACGGAGTGGGGCCTCCTGCTTTTTCAATACATGGTGAAGTTCGACGACCGCGGGCAACTCGTCGGCGACGCCGCGACGGCCGTACCGTCGCTCCAGAACGGCGGCATCAGCGCGGACGGGCGGACGATCACCTACCACCTGCGCAAAAACCTCAAATTCGCCGACGGCGTACCGCTGACGGCGCGCGACTGCGTCTGGTCGATCTCGGCGATTCTCAACCCAAACAACAACGTGCAGAGTCGCTACGGCTACGACCGGATCGCCCTGGCGCAGGCACCCGATCCGTACACGTTGGTGTTGCATCTCAAGGAGCCGTTCGGTCCGCTGCTAACGCTCGTGCTGGCTCCGCAAGGCTTTCCGATTCTTCCCCAGCATTTGCTGGCGCGGTACCCCAACCTCAACCACGTGGACTTCAACGAGCACCCGATCGGCTCGGGCCCGTACGTCGCCACCCAATGGAGTCGCGGCGACCGCGTCGAGATGCGCCCGAATCCGTACTATTTCGCGGGTGTGCCGAAGATCCAGCATCTGACGGTCCGCTTCGTTCCCGACACCAACACGGCCATCAACCTGCTGCACACGCGCGAAGCCGACGGCTTATTCGATAATCAAGATCGCGAGACGTATCCTCAATTGCGCGCCATGGAAGGTATCGTGACGACGGCAACGCCGATGAATGCCGTGGGCGCGATCATCTTCAACACGCAGGATCCGATTACGGGCGACCCACGCGTGCGCCACGCGCTGGCCGAAGCGATGAACGTTCCGGCCATGGTGCAGAAGACGTACCGCGGCGCGGAACCGTCCACCGACGCGGGCCGCGGGTTGTTTATCTGGGCATTTTCTCCCGTAGACTATCCCGACATCCCCTTCGATCTCAAGCACGCTGCGCAACTGCTCGACGAGGCCGGATGGAAGATGGGAGCCGACGGCGTCCGTCAGAAGGACGGAAAGACGTTGGATCTTCTCTTTATCATTCAAGCACAGACCCCGGGGGATCAAATCATCGGCAGCTTCGTTGCCGACGCGGAACGCCAGATCGGCGTGCGCGTGACGCTCAAGCAATTCAACGTCACCCAGTTCGTCGCGCCGGCAAATTTGGGCGGCCCCGTCTACGGCGGCAAGTTTCAGATGGCCCTCTACCCCTTCGTGAACGGGGACGATCCCGACACGACCGACCAATTCCAGTGCGATCGCATTCCGCCCAGAGGCTATAACAAATCGCGTATTTGCGAGGCGCTGATCGACCGGCTGCTGGAGGAAGGCCGCTCGACGTTCGACGTTGCGCGCCGTAAGGCGGTCTACGCGCAGCTGCAGCGCGAGCTGTACCGCGAGCTCCCCATCGCGCTCATCTATCAGCGCCGCCAGATCAACAGCTTTTCCAAACGCATCGAGAACCAGACCACCTCGCTTTCGGGGGCCTTCTGGAACGCCGGCGCCTGGACGCTGGCCGGGTCGAAATAGCAGCCGGACGTCCGCTGCAGCCAATCGGAACGGCTCGGGGTCTTACGGATACCTAAAGCCCCACGCCGCATAGGAGTCCCCAATGGCTCGCATCTACGACAATCTCGCCGACACGTTCGGCAATACGCCGCTGGTGAAGATCCCGCGCCTCAATGACGGCCTACCGGGCACCGTCCTCGTGAAGATGGAATCGTTCAACCCTGCCGGGTCGGTCAAAGACCGAATCGGCGTCTCGATGATCGAGGCCGCCGAGCGTGACGGCCGCCTGCGCCCCAACTCGGTCATCGTCGAGCCAACCAGCGGCAACACCGGCATCGCGCTGGCATTCGTCGCGGCGGCAAAAGGTTATCCGCTCATCTTGGTCATGCCCGACACGATGACGATCGAGCGCCGCAACTTGCTCAAGGCTTACGGAGCGCAAGTCGTCCTGACGCCCGGCGCCGAAGGCATGAAGGGTGCGATCGCGCGCGCCGCCGAGATTCAGAAGAGCGATCCGGCGAAATATTTCATGCCGCAGCAGTTCGACAATCCGGCCAACCCGGAGATCCATCGCCGCACGACCGCCGAAGAAATTTGGCGCGACACCGACGGAGCCGTGGACGCATTCGTGGCGATGGTCGGCACCGGCGGCACGATTACCGGCGTCGGTCAGATACTCAAAGAGCGTAAACCCGGCGTGAAGATCGTCGCCGGCGAGCCCGACGCCTCGCCGGTGCTCTCCGGCGGAACGCCCGCACCGCATAAGATCCAGGGAACCGGAACGGGGTTCATACCCAGCGTTCTCGATACGAACGTTTACGACGAAGTGATTCGCGTGACCGACGCCGACGCGATCGCGACCACGCGCCGCGCCGCGCGCGAAGAAGGCATGCTGGTAGGTATTTCGGCGGGCGCCAATATTTGGGCTGCCTTACAGCTCGCCGCGCGCCCCGAGATGAGAGGTAAAACGATCGTGACGGTCGGTTGCGATACCGGCGAACGGTATCTCTCCAATCCCGTCTTTGCAGAACAGGAGCTCAACGTCGTCGAGCCCGCGCTGGTTTGACGCTGCTCCGGGGCGAGCCGCTGGTTGCGGTCACGCGCGGCGACGTCGTCGAATCGGTACACGACGTCGCCGCCTGCGCTGCAGACGTAAACGGAACGGTTTCGTTCGCCCTTGGAACGATCGACGTCCCCGTCTATCTGCGATCGTCGGCAAAACCGTTTATCGCGGCGGCGGCGATACGCGAGGGCGTCGCGCAGCGTTTCCATCTCGAGCCCAAGGAGATCGCGGTAATGGCGGCCTCGCATGATGGCGAGCCTTACCACATCGCGGCGGTGCGTTCGATCCTTGCAAAGATCGGGATGGACGAGTCGGCACTGCGTTGCGGGTCGCACCCGCCGTACAATGCCGGCGCCGCACTCGCCTTGAAAGAAGCCAACGTCGGCTTCTCCGCCGTTCACAACAATTGTTCCGGAAAGCACGCCGGGATACTCGCCTTGTGCAAGATCCTGGGCGCCGACCCCGCGACGTACCTGGAAGCCTCGAACCCGGCGCAGCAGAAAATTCTCGCGCTGTGTGCGCGCGCGTCGGACGAAGACCCGGCCGCCTGGCCGGTCGGCGTGGACGGGTGCGGCATTCCCGTCTACGCGACGCCGCTCAAGAACGCAGCGCTGGCTTTTGCACGCCTGGCTACGCTGCAAGGGCTCGAGCCCGAAGATGCGCGCGCGCTTGAAACCGTGCGCGCGGCCATGATCGCGTATCCCGAGTACGTCTCGGGCACCGGGGACCTGGACGCCGAAGTGATGCACGCCGGCGGCGGCGACATCGCGTGCAAATCGGGGGCCGAGGGCGTTTTTGCCGCAGCCTGGATTTCGCGCGGAATCGGCTTGGCCGTCAAGGTGGTGGACGGTGCTGCGCGCGCCCGGCCTCCCGCCTCGATCGCTATTTTGGCCCGGCTGGGGGCGCTCGACCCGGCCGCTGCGCCAAAACTTGCGGCGCTCGAGCGGCCCGTTGTGTATAATCGGGCGGGTAGGGCCGTCGGCGCGATCCGGCCATTGCCCTAGTTTTTCGCTACGGCTCCCGCCGCAGAAACCTGGAGAACGATAACAGCGTGTCCGATTATTTGAGCTGCCTCCGCGAGCGCGTCCTCGTGTTCGACGGTGCGATGGGTACCCAGCTCATGGACCTCGAGCCGACGGCCGAGGACTTCGGCGGAGCGCGCTATCAGGGCTGTAACGAAGCGCTCGTGCTTTTCCGCCCCGACGTCGTCCAGCGCATTCACGAGCAGTATCTCGAAGCGGGCGCCGACGTGATCGAGACCGATAGCTTTACGGCTTCTCGGCTCAAACTCGACGAGTACGAGCTCGGCGACCGGACCGCGGAGGTCAATCGCCGGTCGGCGCAGCTCGCGCGCGCCGCGTGCGAGAAGTTCGCGACGCCGGAGCGTCCGCGTTTCGTCGCCGGTTCGATGGGACCAACGGGAATGCTGGTCTCGTCGTCGGATCCCGCTCTCTCCAAAATCGATTTCGAACAACTTGCCGCCATCTACGGCGAGCAGGCGCGCCACTTGGTCGAAGGCGGCGTGGATTTCTTGCTGCTCGAGACCATGCAAGACTTGCTGGAGCTCAAGGCGGCGATCGCCGGAATCCGCCGCGAGTTCGACAAGGGTTTGCGCCGCGTGCCGATCCAGGCACAGCCGACCCTAATTACCGAAGGTCGCATGCTACTGGGTACCGACGTGCGCGCCATCGTGGCGGTTCTCGACGCGCTGCGCGTAGACGTGATGGGTCTGAACTGTTCGACGGGCCCCGCCCAAATGCGCGATTCGATTCGCTACATGTGCGAGAACGCGAGCTGCTTCGTGAGCGTCATCCCCAACGCGGGCTTGCCGTTGATGGGGCCGCGCGGCGAAACGATCTATCCCGAGAAGCCGGACGAGCTCGCGGCCGAACTCGCGAGCTTCGTGCGCGAATTCGGCGTTAACGTGGTCGGCGGTTGCTGCGGCTCCACGCCGGCGCACATCGCCGCCATTCGCGCGGCGATCGACGCCATCGACTTGAGCCGGACGCCATGGCAGCGCCGGCCATCGATCGAGCCGCGCCCGCAGTACGTCGCTTCGGCGATGACGGCCGCCTCGCTCGAGCAAGAGCCGCGCCCGCTGATCGTCGGCGAACGGATCAACAGCCAAGGGTCGCGCAAGATCAAACGGTTGCTCCTTGCCGACGATTACGACGAAATTTCGCTAGTGGCGCGCGAGCAGGTCGAAGGCGGGGCGCACGTGCTGGACGTCTGCTGTGCGCTCACCGAGCGCGTGGACGAAGACGGGCAAATGCGCGAAGTGGTCCGCAAACTCGCGCAGTCGGTCGAAGCGCCGCTGATGATCGACTCGACCGAGCCGCGCGTGGTTGAAGTCGCGCTGCAAAACTATCCCGGGCGCGCCATCGTCAATTCCGTGCACCTCGAGGCGGGCCGCGCCAAGATGGACGTCGTGCTGCCGCTAGCCGTCGAACACGGAGCGGCCGTCGTCGCACTGACCATCGACGAGGCCGGCATGGCCAAGACGGTCGAGCGCAAGCTCGAAGTCGCCAAGCGAATTTACGGCATCGTCGTCGGCGAGTACGGCATTCCGCCGGGCGCGCTGATCTTCGACGACCTCACGTTCACGCTGGCGACCGGCGATCCGGAGTTCGCCGATTCGGCGGTGGCGACGATCGAAGGCATACGCACGATCAAGCGCGAGCTGCCGGGCGTGCTCACCTCGCTGGGCGTCTCGAACGTCTCGTTCGGCTTGAAGCCCGCCGCGCGTGCCGCCCTCAACTCGGTCTTCCTTCATCACTGCGTCGAGGCCGGTTTGGACTGCGCGCTGGTGCATCCGAAAGACATCACGCCGTACTTCGAGCTCGACGCGGACGTGCGCGATTTGTGCGACGATCTGGTCATGAACCGGCGCCCCGACGCGCTGGCGCGCTTTATCGAACGCTTCGAGAGCGAGAGCGGCCGCCAAGAGGCTGCCGTCACCGACGATTCGGAGGAAGACCTGCCGGTAGCCGAGCGGATTCACAACGCGATCTTACGGCGCCGCAAGGACGGCATCGAGGCGAAGATCGATCTAGCGTTGCAAGAACGCAGCCCGGTGGACGTGCTCAACGAGATTCTGCTGCCCGCCATGAAGGACGTCGGCGACCGGTTCGGCCGGGGCGAGCTCATCCTGCCGTTCGTGCTGCAGTCGGCCGAGGTGATGAAGAAGGCGGTCGCACATCTCGAGCAGTTCCTGGAACGCAAAGAAGGCGCAACGAAGGGCACCGTCGTGCTGGCAACCGTGTTCGGCGACGTGCACGACATCGGGAAGAACCTCGTCAACACCATCTTAACCAACAACGGCTACACCGTTCACGATCTCGGCAAGCAAGTGCCGATGAACGTGATTCTCGAAAAAGCCGTCGAAGTGAAGGCCGACGCCATCGGGCTCTCCGCCTTGCTGGTGTCGACCAGCAAGCAGATGCCGATCTGCGTCCAGGAGCAAGACGCGCGGGGCCTTGCGTTTCCGGTCATCGTCGGCGGCGCGGCGATCAATCGCGACTTCGGGCGGCGCATCGTGCTGCTCGACGGCGGCTCACGCTTCTTCGAACCGGGACTGTTCTACGCCAAAGACGCGTTCGAAGGCCTCGAACTCATGGACACGCTCACGGCAAGTCCGGAGCGTCGCGGCGATCTCGTGTCGCGTCTGCGCAGCGAAGCGCTGGCGCAGCGCGACCGCGTTCCTGTCCCGGCCAACGGCGCGCCGAAAGCGCTGCAAATTTCGGCGATCAAGGATCAGCCCGCCGACGTTCCGGCTCCGCCGTTTTGGGGAGCGCGCACGCTCGACGACGTCGCCTTAGAAGAAATCTGGCCGCACTACGACCTGCGCAGCCTTTACCGCCTATCGTGGGGCGCGGCCAATGCGAAGGGCGATGCGTTCGACAAGCTCGTGCGCGAAGAGTTCGAACCGCGTTTGGAGCGCTATCGCCGCGAGTCCGCCCGCGAAGGGTGGCTGCGGCCGCGCGCCGTCTACGGTTACTTTCCGGCAGCCGGCGTCGGTAACGATGCGATCCTCTACGATCCCGAAGATCCGTCGCGCGAGATCGCGCGCTTCGAATTCGCTCGGCAGCCCGGCGGCGAGCATCTCAGCCTCGCGGACTACCTGCGCGAACCCAAAGACGGGCGCGGCGTGGACGTCGTCGCCCTGCAACTGGTGACGGTAGGGGCGCGCGCCGGCGAGATGACGGAGAAGCTACAGGCGGCCGGCGACTACGGCGAGTCGTACTTCGTTCACGGCTTCTCGGTGCAAGCGGCCGAGGCGCTCGCCGAAGCGACGCACCACCGCATCCGCCGCGAGCTCGGACTTCCCGCCGATCGCGGCAAGCGCTACTCGTGGGGCTACGGTGCCTGCCCCGACCTCTCGCAGCACGAAACGCTATTTCGTTTACTCGACGTGGAGAACCGGATCGGCGCAACGCTCACGAGCGCTTACCAAATCGTGCCCGAGCAGTCCACGGCTGCGATCGTCATCCACCACCCCCGCGCCAGCTACTTCAACGCCGCCGCCGTCCGCGAGGTAACCGCGGTCTAAAGCCGCACCCGAAAGGCGGCGCTGATGCGCGGATCGACGTTGCCGCGCGTTTTGGGTATTCCGTGATCGTAGGCTCGCTGCGTCGCGTAGCTCATCACGAGTAAACTGCCCGGTTCGAGGTCGATGTCGAGATTGCGCCGGGGCGTCGCCTTGCTGCGGATCGTCATGCGGCGCGCGCTGCCCAGCGAGAGCAATGCGATCGGATATCCGGGGCGCAGCTCGTTGACGTGATCGTTGTGCGGGGCAACGCTATCGCTGCCGTCGCGGTAGAGATTGAGTCCGATGCTCGTGAACGGCATCTCGCACGCCCGCTCCACGGCCGCGAGCATTTCGGGTATGGCGTGGGGCTGCGTCGCGTCCGCGGGGTAGCCGGCAACCAGGCGCGGCACGTCCACTTCGCGGTCGTACATCATGCGGCGCTCGCAGCGCCATGGCGCCTGCGCGAGCAGCGTTTCGAACCAGCGCCGCTGCGTCGCGTCGTCCACGAGATTGGGACGGTACGTGATGCGTCCGGAGCGGTCGTCGACTAAGACGCGGAACTCGCCGGCGAACAGATCGAGCTGAGCCACACTCTCTTTTACCCGTCAAAGCCGGCGAAAGCTTCGGGCCGGGCGCTCCAACAGGCCAGTGCGGGTGCCGGGAATAACTAGCCCCCATGCTTTCACGCTCGCTCGTCTTGCGGCTGTGCGCGGCCGCGCCGCTTGCCTTTGCGCTCGCCGCCTGCTCGTCGGGCTCGTCGTCTTCGTCGGCGCAGGCTCCGGCCGGAAACGCCGTCAAGATCGGCATCGATTTGCCGCTCTCCGGCGCCGATTCGTCGGTCGGCCGCAGCACGCTCAACGGAATGCTGCTGGCGATCGAGCAATCAAACGCCAGAGGCCTTCCGGGCGGCGTTACGCTGCAACCGGATCAACTCGACGATGCGGTCCAAGGCGTGCACAGTCCGCAGCAAGGCGTCGCCAACGCGCGCACGTTCATCTCCGACGACGGCGTACTCGTCATGCTCGGGCCGTACAACTCGAACGTCGCAGCGGCGCAGATTCCGGTGACCAACGCCGCCGGTCTCGCGCAGATCAGCGCCTCCACGGTGAGCGACGGGCTCACGCTCGGCGACGACGCCAAGAACCTGCGGCGCGCCAACCCCACGACCAACACGTTCTTTCGCGTCAGCACCACGGATTCGCGTCAAGGCGCGGCGGCAGCGCGTTTCGCCCGTCAGCTCGGGAAGAAGACCGTCTACATCATCGACGACAACGAAACGTACGGGCTCGACCTCGCCAACGTCTTCGAGAAAGATTTCACGCAGTGAGGTGGCACGGTGCTCGGGCACGATCACATCGATAAAGGCACGCAAGACTTCAAGGCGCTACTGACCAAGATTGCGGCTACCAAGCCGGACCTGATCTTCTACGGCGGGACGACGAGCACGGGCGCCGGGCTCATCCGTCAGCAAATGTTCGACGTTGGCCTTGCCAATACGGCCTTCATGGGCGGCGACGGGATTCCGGACATCGCGACGGTCGCCGGGCCGCGCGCCGAAGGAACGTATTACACCGTCGCTGCACCGAACGCCGATAAACTTCCGTCGGCGCAGCAATTCGTGCGCGACTACGAAGCGCGCTTCCACGAGCCGATCGGGCCGTACAGCGCAAACGCGTACGCCGCCACGCAGGTCGCGATCGCCGCGATCGCGGCGGCGACGAAAGAGAACGGCGGCAAGCTGCCGACGCGGGCGCAAGTCCTCGCGCAAATCGCCAAGACGAACGGTTTGTCCACGCCGATCGGGCCGGTCGGCTTCGACGCCGGCGGGGACGTGCTCGAACCGGTCGTCTCGCTCTACACCATAAAGAACGGTAAACCGGTCTTTATCGATCAGCAGAGCGTTTCCAAGTAGCCGGCCGAACGCGGAATGCACGAGTTTCTCGCGCAGCTCGTTAACGGCATCTCGCTAGGCGGGATCTACGCGCTCATCGCCATCGGTTACACGATGGTCTACGGGATCGCCGAGCTTATCAATTTCGCGCACGGCGACGTTTACACGCTGGGGACGTTCGTCGCACTGGCGATCTTCGGCGCGCTCGGCATCTCGGGCGAGCTCCACGGCGTCGCGCTGGTGGTGGACAGCGGACTCGCGCTGGTAGGCGCCGCCGTCTGCTGCGGGCTCATCGGGATGGCGATGGAGCGTCTGGCGTACCGGCGCTTGCGCAACGCGCCTCGCCTCGCTCCGCTCATCACCGCGATCGGCGTCTCGTTCATCCTCCAAAACCTCATGCAGCTTTGGAAGGGGTCGGCACCGATTCCGTTTCCGGCAGTGCTGCCGAACCCGCGCTTCGATCTCGGTCCGGTTTCGATCACGGCCCAGCAAATCGCCGTCGTCGCGCTTGCCGTTGCCGCGATGTTCGCCCTTCAAGTCGTCGTCACGCGCACGCGAACCGGTGCGGCGATGCGGGCGGTCGCGCAAGACCGCCAAGCGGCATCGCTGATGGGAGTGGACGTAGACCGTACGATCGCAATTACGTTTCTCATCGCCGGGCTGCTCGCGGGCGTCGGCGGTTTCGTGTCGGGAGTCTACTACCAGTCGACGTGGTTCCTCAACGGCTTCTCCGCCGGGCTCAAGGCGTTTACGGCGGCGGTGCTCGGAGGCATCGGCAACATCGCCGGCGCCATGCTGGGCGGATTTCTCATCGGCATCATCGAGTCGTTCGCGACCTGGATCTTGGGCGGCCAATGGAGCAACGTGACCGTGTTCGCGATCCTCATCCTCGTGCTCGTCGTGAAGCCGTCGGGGCTCTTGGGCGAACGCGTGCCCGAGAAAGTTTAAGCGGCAGTGGTGTACGTTATCGCCGCAATCGTCGTCGCGTTGGCCGTGACGATCGACCGCGTCCGGAGCAGGCGGACGAAGCTGCTTCTTCTGGCGGGGCTAGCGGTGCTACTCGCGGCCGCTCCGCGCCTGGGCGGAAGCGACGCGTCGGTCAACGCGCTCGTGGACATCGGCATCTACGTCGTGCTCGCGCTCGGCTTGAACGTCGTCGTCGGTTTCGCGGGACTGCTCGATCTCGGATACGCGGCATTCTTCGCCATCGGCGCCTATACGTACGCGATGCTGGCGAGCCCGCAGTTCGGATTGCATTTTCCGTTCTGGGTGCTGCTCTTCTTGGCGGCCGCCCTGGCGTCGCTCTTCGGCATCGTGCTGGGCGCGCCGACGCTGCGCCTGCGCGGCGACTACCTGGCCATCGTCACGCTCGGCTTCGGAGAGATCGTGCCGCAAGTCTTTCAGAACCTAACCAAGTACACGGGCGGTCCTAACGGCATCGGCGCGCTCGACGTTCCGACGTTCTTCGGCATTCCGTTCGGCCAAAGCGCGCTGCCGTATTACTACGTCACGCTGGCGGCGATCGCGCTCACGCTGTGGCTGACGAATAACCTGCGCGCGAGCCGCCTGGGGCGCGCTTGGATGGCCATTCGCGAAGATCAACTGGCCGCGTCGCACGCCGGCATCGATACCACCCGCGCGAAGCTCTCGGCGTTTGCGCTGGGCGCATCGTTCTCGGGGTTCGCGGGCGTCATCTTCGCGGCGAAACTGAGCCTCGTGTCGCCGGATCTCTTTCAGTTTCAGGTAAGCGTGCTGGTCGTTTCGATGCTGGTGCTGGGCGGAATGGGAAACATTCCCGGCGTCGTCGTCGGCGCCGTGCTGCTCGGACTGCTCAACGGTACGGTGCTGCCGCAGCTCGACGCGATCGCGACGGGCGTACTGCACGTCAACGTGGATCTCACTCAAGCGAGCTTTCTGATCTACGGCGTCATCTTAGTCGGCCTCATGCTGTTTCGCCCGGAGGGGCTGCTGCCCGACCGAGAGCGCCGGGCCGAGATGCACGCCGCGCCCAACGAGGTCGTTTAGGTGGCTGCGCCGCTTTTGGAGATTCGCGCCGTCAGCAAACGCTTCGGCAAACTCGCCGCCGTCGACGATCTTTCGCTTGCGGTGGAAACCGGAGCGATCTTCGGCATCATCGGGCCGAACGGGGCCGGCAAATCGACGCTCTTCAATCTCGTCAGCGGCGTCTCGCGGCCGGACTCCGGTGAGATCCTCTTCGCCGGCGTGGACATCGCGGGCTGGCGCAGCGACGCGATCGCGCGAGCCGGCATCGGGCGCACGTTCCAGAACTTGCGGCTGTTCGGCTATCTGAGCGCACGCGAGAACGTGATGATCGGCGAGCACGCGCGCTTGAAAGCCACACTCTTGGATTCGCTACTGAATACGCCCCGTGCGCGGCGTGAGGAGCGCGCCGCGCTCACCCGCGCCGACGAGTTGCTCGCGCGGTTCGACCTCGAGCCCGACGCCGACCGGTTCGCGCGCAATTTGCCGTACGGCGGACAGCGCCGGCTTGAAATCGCGCGCGCGCTCGCGGGGCAACCGCAGCTGCTTCTTCTCGACGAACCTGCCGCCGGCGCGAACGCTTCCGAGAAGCGCGATTTGGTGGAATTGGTTCGCGCCATTAACGCGGCCGGCACGACGGTCGTCCTCATCGAACACGACATGGGCGTGGTCATGGAACTCTGCCATCGCATCGCCGTTCTCGATTATGGCGTGAAGATCGCCGAAGGCGATGCCGTCCAGGTTCGAGCGAACGCGCGCGTGATCGAAGCTTACCTCGGAGCACCGGATGCTTGAAGTCCGGGATCTCGACGTGCGCTACGGCGGCATCCGCGCGCTGAGCGGTATCTCGCTCAAGGTAGATGATGGCGAGATCGTCGCGCTCCTGGGCGCCAACGGCGCCGGTAAAACGACGACGCTGCGGGCGATCAGCGGTCTGGTGCGCGTGGCGTCCGGCCGCGTTCGCTTTTGCGGTAAAGACGTAACCGGCGTCAGGCCGGATTCGATCGCGCGGCTGGGTTTGGGCCACGTTCCGGAAGGCCGCCGCGTCTTCGCGCGTATGAGCGTGCGCGAGAACCTCGAAATGGGCGCGTACGCCGTGCGTCCCGGAAGTCTCGTTCGCGCGCGGTTGGACGACGTGTTGACGACCTTTCCGCGCTTGCGAGAGCGTTTCGATCAGCCCGCCGGCACCCTCTCGGGCGGCGAGCAGCAGATGCTGGCGATCGGCCGCGCGTTGATGAGCGCGCCGCGATTGCTGTTGCTCGACGAACCGTCGCTAGGTCTATCGCCGCTCTTAGTGCAGACGATCTTCGGCGTGTTGCGGAAGTTACACGAGCGCGGCGCGACCATGCTGCTCGTGGAGCAGAATGCGCGCGCCGCGCTCAAGCTCGCCGGACGCGGCTACGTCCTAGAAAACGGCGCTATCGCTCGCGAAGACACCGCTGCAAACCTGCTGGACGACCCGGCCGTCGTCGCCGCGTACTTGGGCACGTAGATTCACCACGTTCGCATGCCCGGCGCCAGGTACGCGGGATGTGTAAGCATCTCGTGCAGAGGCCCGGCATACGCGAGCACCGCGAACGCCAGCGCTACCGCTCCCCACCGCCAGAGATGTTGGAGCATCGCCGGTGTGGGGACGCTTTCGGGCTCGGCCTCCGCGAATTCCGCCGTCATGTCTTCGGTCTTCTGATTGGCGAAGAGCGTGCCGACCGCAACCGAGACGAACAGCATGATGCTGATGAAGAGGATGAAACCGCCGGCAGCCGCGAGCAGCATGGCCGGTTCCCAATTCGGCACCGGCATCCCGGCGTACGTGACGTTTGCGGTGCGCCGCGGTGCCCCGAGAAGCCCCGCATAGTGCATCGAGAGCGACATGATCAGCATTCCAAAGAACCACATACGCGTCTGCCAGAGCGCCCAGCCCGGTTTCCAGAGCGCGCGTCCGGTGAGCCGTGGAATCATCCAGTACGCGCAACCGAGGAACGTTAGCGCCGCGGGGCCGCCGACCGTCACGTGAAAGTGTCCGACGATCCAAATGGTGTTGTGGACGATCATGTCCATGTTGTACGACGCGTTGATGAGCCCGCCGAATCCGCCCAGGATAAACAGCAGCATGCCGTAGCCCGCGCCGCTGAAGACCGGATCTCCCCACGGCAGCGATTTGACGGTCTCGATGAAGCCTTTGCGCCCGGCGCGACGCGCCGCCATTTCGAACGAGGCGAAGACGGCGAAGGCGGTGAGAAACGAGGGAACGGCGACGCCGTACGTCAGCACGGTGTGCAGCATCTTCCATTTGGTCGAGATGCCGGGCTCCATGAATTCGTGATGGATGCCCACCGGCGTAGAGAGCAGCAGCAGCATGATGAACGTCAAGCGCGTGAGGGCGTCGCTAAAAACCTTGCCGCCGTAGCGCGTCGGCACGATCGTGTACCAAATGATATACGCGCCCATGATCCAGAAGTAGACGAGTGGATGTCCGAAATACCAGAAGAAGAGCCGCGTCATCATGACGTCGATGCCGGGCGTCCACCCCATCGACCACGGAATCAGCAGACCCATCTCCGCGACGACGCCGATCGTGGCGATGATCCACATCAAGAACGTCGAGGCCGCCAGGAAGACCGGCAGCGGCACCGGCTGCCCCGGATTGTTCTTGCGGAAATAGGCGACGTTTTCCAAGACTTCGTAGGCGACGATCCAGGTGCCCGCGATGAGGAGGGTCGCGCCAAGATAAAAGAACGGGCTGGCTTTGAGCGGCGCGTAGAACGTGTAAAGCACCGTCGCGTCTCCCATCAAAATGGTAACCGCCGCCATCGCCGTGCCGGCGAGCATTACCGCCCATCCGAGCCAGCCGGCGGTCGTCTTGCGATCGCGCGGAATCGAACGGTAGGTGACGAAGAGCGCGAGCCCGGTGATAAAGAACGTCGTGAAAACGAGCGCCATGAGGACGCCGTGCAGCGTCAGGATGCGGTAGTAGTCGAACCAGCTGGGCGCCGAAACGACGCCGGCTCGCGAGAAGCCCTGGAAGACGCCGAAGATCGCCCCCAGGCAGATCGCGGCGGTGGACGTATACAGGTGCGCGATGACGACCCGGTTTTCGGCGCGCATGGTTTGTACGGCCGTCATCTATTGCACCACGATCTTTCCGGCCATGTCTTGATGGCCGATTCCACAGTATTCGTTGCAAACTAAGAAGTACGTTCCGGCCGTGCGGAACGTGTGCGACGTGGTGTTGACCCAACCCGGAATCGCCATCATGTTCACGTCCGTTTGCGCGATCTCGAAGCCGTGGATGACGTCCGGGCTGGTGACGTAGAACGTCACCTTGCTGCCCGCCGGGACCGTGATGGACGCCGGTGAAAACGCAAAGATGTGGGCGACGAAATACGCCTCGTACGATCCGTCCGGCAGCTTGCGCAAGCCGGGATGATCGAACGGCGGCGTACTGGCGACCTTGGTGGGATCGAGTTGCTGCATGCCCGACGGCGGATTGATGCCGTCGGCGAACGCCGCGTACGCAATCGTGGCGAGAAAGATAAAGAGCATGCCGATGCCCACCGTGAGCCACCACCGCTCGTATTTGTGAATGTGCATCTTACCAGCGCTCTCTTAGTAAGAAATACATGGCGAACCAGCCGATAAAGAACGCCGCTCCCATGACCATGACGAACCAGAGCGTTCCCGGTAGCGGAACGTCTTCGGTCGAGTGCTTTGCCATCGATACCTTTCCAAAGAGAAGTTCAAGGGTTTATCTGGTAAAGAAATGCGCGCGAGCCTCTTTCGCCTGCTCGCGCTTCACCGAATCGGTTACGTCGGCTGCAAGCCGGCGAAGGAATCCCTCGAGGCTCGTCTTCGCGACGCCGTTCATGACCGTCGCGTCGACCGCGCTTCCAATCGGACCCAGCGGCGGATCGTAGCGGCCCTGCAGCCACAGCTCGGTGCAACTTGCGCCGAGCGGACTGGGCGCGACGAAGCCTTCGAAACGCGGGAACAGAGCGCCGAGACCCTCGGCTTCGAGCGAAAGAGCGAACTGCGAGGGCGGATCGCCGATGGCGGGGTTGCCCGTAAGCTGGACGCGCACGCCGACGCTCCCGCTTGCCGGTACGTGTAAGCCGGTGAAATCGATCGTCAGCGCGATTTTTTCGTACGGCGGCTCGTTCTTGGCCATCGCCTCGAGCGTACGCTCCATCGCGGGAAGTACCAGCGCGTACGGGAGCTCGATTTGGTCGTAAATCTCGATGTCAGGCATCGTGCTTCATCGCCTCCTGGGCGTGATACGAGCGCTCCATATCGGCTCCGGTTTCGCGCAGCAACTCGCGGGCGGTCGCGGACGCGATCCGCGCACCGGCTATCGCGTCGAAGGCTGCGCCGGCAAAGCCGAGCGGCGGCTTGTACTCTCCTTCGAGTTCGAGGATACAGGTCGTGTAAACCTCGTCGCTGCGAACGGTGAGCGTGCCGTCGAAATCCGGATACGGGCCGCCGTCACGCGGCGTCCAGTGCACCGAAAAAACTTGATCGAAGTGCATCGGATCGGTGCCGCGGCCATACGTAACCTCGACGCACTTTTCGATCTTCCCCTTGTTGTCGGGCCCAACCGGTAGCCGTAGCGCGATGACCCTCGTAGCGCCGCCGTCAATGGCGGGCTGGATGGTCTTTTCCAGGTACGAGCGGCCCAGCTGCAGCGGGCATTTTACGATCCAGCGCTCGTAAATGTGCGTCATTGGGCGAGTTTACCGCAGGCTCGGGAATATCGAGAGAATCGGCCTTCCTGAGTTCTTCTTAGGACCTTCGTGGGAGGTTCCGGGCACGGGTGCTAAGATGGTGTCATGTTCGGCCACATGCTCGTCCCGATCGACGGCTCGCCCTGCTCGCAAGACGCGCTGGATCGAGCTCTGAGTCTGGCCGCCATACTGAAATCCCGCGTGACCATCTGCCACGTCGTGGACGAGTCGAAGAACGCCTCGATGCTCGTCTATGCATCGGGAGAGATCGTTCAGGAATGGTTCGAGATGCTACAGAACGACGCCCGAGATCTGGTGGCCGCCGCCGTCGCTCGCGCTAAAAGAGAGGGGATAGCGGCGGATCTGCGCGTCCTCGGGGGAGACCCCTCGGACGCCATTGCGGCGTGCGCGGCGGAGGTCGGCGCCGACCTCATCGTCATCGGCAGCCACGGACGCAGCGGGTTGCCCCGGCTGCTCCTGGGAAGCGTCGCGGAAGGCGTCCTCCGCAAGTCGCCCGTCCCGGTTCTGGTCATCCGCGAGGCTCCTGCGCCGTCTTCAGATAAGCCGGCGAAATCCGGCGCCGCAACCGCGCTATGAACAAACTCGACGAGACGACGACCGTCGATTGCGTCTTTAGCGAGGCAATCGGCTACGTCGAAAAATTCTTCGAAGAGAACGCCGAGTTGGAACTGCAGGGACTCGGACTGGTAACGACGCGCGTCGACGTCAGTAGCAGCTTGGCAAGAGATGGTTCCGACTCGACCCGCCATCACGACGCCTTATCCCTCGCGTGGGATCCCGCTCCGGGCCTTCCGTTACCGAGTTTTTCCGGGCACATCCAAGCGCGGCCGCATTTCGCTCAAACCGAGCTCCGTCTCAAGGGAGAGTACAAGCCGCCCTTGGGACCGGTCGGCGAAGCGTTCGACGCCATCGCCGGCTACGCAATCGCCGCCGGAACCGCGCGCGCCTTACTTTCGCAGGTAAAACGATTCGTCGAAAGCCGCCGCAAAGCCGACCGCGCCCGCTACCCCTCCGAAGCCGAACTAAACGCAACAAAAGACAAACCGACGTAACGCACCCAAGTTTAGTGCAGGCGGGGGTACGGGGGCTCGGCCCCCGTGAGCCGCCGAGTGGCGGCTCGGGGGGAAACGGGGGGCCGTGCCGCCCCGTTCTTAACGGAGCCGTTACGGAGCCGTCGAACCTTTAGCGGGTGTCCAAGCGAATCATGGTCGTGGACGACGAGGTTCAAATCGGAGACGTTCTGCGCAGCTATCTGGTGCGAGACGGCTTTGACGTCTCCATGCAGACCAACGTCCGAGACGCGCTCGCCCGGCTCGAGAGCGACGCCCCCGATCTCATGATCCTGGACATCACGCTGCCGGACGGCAGCGGCTTCGACATCCTCAAGGAAGGCCGCGTTCGAAACGTTCCCGCGATCATGCTGACGGCACGAGGCGACGAGGTGGACAGAATCGTGGGCCTGGAGCTCGGTGCGGACGACTACATCTCCAAGCCTTTTTCGCCGCGCGAAGTGATCGCGCGCGTTCGCGCCGTCTTGCGAAGAAGCGAAGACTCCGCGCCCGGACCGTCCTCGCAGCCCGGGCATCTTCACGTCGACGACCTCGACATCGATCAGGCAGCGCACGAAGTGCGAGTCGCGGGCAAGCCGGCCAACCTCACGCCCTCGGAATTTAGAATCCTCGCTACGCTGGCTCAATCGCCGGGGCGCGTCTTTACGCGAGCGCAACTCCTCGACCGCATCGGTGACGACGGATCGATCTTCGAGCGAACGCTCGACCGGCACGTCAACAACCTGCGAAAGAAGATCGAACGCGATCCCGCGGCGCCCTCGCGGATTCTGACCGTCTACGGAATCGGTTACAAATTGAGTCGCGACGATGGCTGAATCCGAAGACGTCCTCCACGCGCTCGACTTGGCCATGGCCGGCGATTGGGCGCGGTCGCGTGCCGCAATCCAAGACGCCCAGGGTCCCATCGCGGGACGCCTTGCGATCCTGCTGCGCGACATCGAATGCAAAGAAGCCGCATACGAACGCAAGATGAAAGAGTTCCGCCACGAAATCGGCAACGCGCTGTCCATCGCGCAGGCGAACGTCGAGGCCCTCATCGACGGCGCGCTCGAGCCGACCCCGGCGCGCTACGCCGGCATTTACGAGGCGTTGCGCGACGCCGACTATTTGGTCGACGACCTCCGGCGCCGGCCCCGCGATGCGGCGAGCTCGACCGTCGTGATCGACACGTTCGATATCTGCGCTCTGATCAAAGGCCAGTGTGCGGCGATTCAGGGCCTTGCCGAGGCCAAGGCCGTCCGCATCCTCTACGATCCCTGCGGGCAACCGCACCGCGAATGTTCGCAATTCCGCGGCGACGCGACGCGCGTGGACCAAGTTTTGCGCAACGTGCTCATCAACGCCGTGCGCTACACGCCGCCGGGCGGCTTGGTCGACATCAGACTGCAGGCACAAGGATGCCGAACTCTCGATTTCGGTTCGCGATTCGGGTCCGGGAATCGCGTCGAACGACCTACCGCATATCTTCGAAGAGGGTTTCCGTTCCAATTCCGCGCCCGAAGCCGGGAGCGGCCTAGGATTGAACGTCGTGGAGACCCTGCTCGACGCGCTCGGCGGGCACGCTCGCGTTGCCAATCGCGACGGTGCCGGCGTAACCTTTATCGTAAGCCTCCCGGCAGCGCCGCTGCCGGTCTGACCCGCGCGTTAGGCGGCGGCAGCTCCGACCGGGCCACCGAATACGATCGTTCCGCCGACCATCGTCCCGATGATCTCGAACTTGTCGTTCCAAATCGAGAGGTCGGCGCGCAGGCCGCCGGCGATGCGGCCCATGTCGCGATCGTGGTTGATGAGCTTCGCCGGTGCGTACGTCGCGGCGACGATCGCTTGCGCGAACGAAACGTTGGCGAACGACATGTAGTTGCGAACGGCCTGATCGATGCGCAAAGCGCTGCCCGCAATCGTTCCGTCCTGCGAGCGCATAACGCCGCCCTCAACGTGGTAGCCTTCGTCGGCGGGCGGCATCAGGTCGGTTGCCAGAACGATGCGCTCCCCGAGCGTGCGGTAGAGCAGGTCCACCATCGCCGGCGAGACGTGATGCCCGTCGCAGATGAGCTGCACTCGCGTGCGGCGATCTTGAATGAACGCGGCCAGCAGCGAGGGGTCGCGATGGTCGAGCGGCGGCATCGCGTTGAACGCGTGGGTGAGCGAACGAAACCCCAACCCGATGGCGAGCATGCCCTCGCGATATCGCGCCGAGGTGTGGCCCGCCGAACAGACCACGCCGTGGTCCAGGAAGACGCGCGTGGCGTCGGCCACGCCGTCGACTTCGGGCGCCATCGTCACCATGAGACACGCACCGCGGCTGGCATCGATCATTTCTTTTGCGCGTTGCGGCGTCGCATGCAACAGCCACTCCGCACGGTGAACGCGTCTGAACTTCGGATTGAGAAACGGCCCCTCGAAGTGGATGCCGAGACAGCGCGCGCCGCGCGGACCGGTCTCTTCGAGGTCGTGCGCCGCTTCGACGATGTCGGAAGCCGCGTGCAGCATGGACTCGTAAGGCGCCGTCATCACCGACGCGACGAAGCCGGTGCCGCCCATCCGTGCGTATTCCTGCGCGGCCGGCGCCACGGCGTTTCCGTGGTCGCGATTAAAGAGAAATTCGCCCACGCCGTTGGTATGGAGGTCGATCAGGCCGGGTGCGATCGTGCTGCCCGGCGGGAGCGGATAATCGGTCGGTCCCGAAGCCGGCAGAACCCCTTCTATGCGTCCGTCCAGTACCGTGAGGCGGCCGTAGGTTGAGGTCGCGTCGCCGACGGCGATGAAAGCGGGGCCAAGCGTTAACCGGTCAGACGTACGAGCCTCCTCCCCTAGCGCCGGTCGAGTTTCGACGGTTCCACGCTACCGCCCCTTACCGAACAGCCGCACCAGAAGGCCGCGTTTTGCATCTTCACGCGGTTCCTGCCCGGCCTCGCGCGGTTGGCGCTCTTGCGCCGACCGTGCAAGGCGTTCCAAGCGTGCCGTGTGGGTTTCGGCGTGCGCCTCCAGCGTGGATCGGAGCGCGTCCATTTCATTCCACCCGGCAGGCGCTCGGCGGGCCGCCAGTGCTTGCGCGTATTCGTGGGCCGATATCGTAAATATACGTTCGGCCGGAAGGCTGCGTTCCTTTAGATACCGTGCCGCAAGCTCGACCACGCGCCGCCGCTCGCCGGCGTTCTCGTTGTCGGCGATCGTGTGAGCGAACAGGATCGGCTTTCCGAATTCCGCTACGCGTCCGAAGACGCCGAGTTCGCGTTCGGAGAGCTGGCGAGAGAACAGGCACAGAACTTCGCTCGCGTGCGATGCCGCGACGACGTTGACGTCTTCGGCGGCCGGGTCGCCGGAATCGAATGCCGGTGCATGCACCAACACGAGCTGACGGGGCAGCGACCACGGCACGAGCGCGAGAACCGGCCTCTCGGCGGCCGCCGCTGCGATCGTTTCGAACGGAATCGCTTCCCATTCGCCGCGTTCGTCCAGCGCGAACGCTTGATCGCGTTCGCCGTAGCGGACGTGGATTGGAAAGCGGGCGCTGCCGGCCGCGTCGTCGGCGAGCACGGTCCGCCCTGCGAAGGCGTTGATGAGGCTGCTTTTGCCGCGCCGCAGCGCCCCGAGTATCGCAACTCGCCAGCGTTCGGGCCGCAGCCCGCGATCGTACGCCTCCGGATCGAAGCCGGGCTCGGCATGTGCCGCACGCACGATCGCCGAGCCGGGATCCGCCGCTTCGATCTCCAGCGCGCGTCCCAGGAAGTCGCCGATCGCGCGCTCGAGCCCCTCGAGCTCGCTCGCCAGGTTTGCCTTTTGCGACGCGAGGCGCGCGAGCGTGCCCGCGGTATCGCCGGCTCCCTGCGCCGCCAGGGCGCGGTCGATGCTGCCGAGTTCCGCGTCGCGTTTGGCGAGCGCTGCTTCGGCTAGAGCTTCCGAAAGGTCGGCGTACGGCTTAGCCAAACGCCGTCCCGTGCGATCGGCGAAGGCTTGGATGCCGGTGCGCAGCCGTGGAAAGATGCCGGCTCGCAAGTCGGCGATCAGCTCGCGTTTCATGTACGCCTGCGACGGCGAAGCGGAAAAACGCGAAGCGATCTCGTGAACGAGCGTCGTAGAGATCGTGCCGACGGCGTCGAGGACGACCGCCGCGGCGATTGCGACGGCGACCTCGCCGCTCCACAAGCTCGTGCCGGGTTCGGCGTCGAACGCCCGCGCCGCCACCGCGGCGACGTCGAACCGCAGCGGGACGATCGAATGCGCGCGCTCGACGGCCGTGTCGAGGTCGGCGGCGACGCCGCGAGCGATTCCGGATGCGAAAACGTGTACGACGCCGGCCACGACGCGATCGACCAGGACGTGCAGACGCGCGCGATCCCGCAGCCGCGCGACGTCGGCGGTATCGAATGCTTGACCGAACGCCCGTTCCAAATCGTCGAAGAGTGCCGCGCCGCGCTCGCCGAGGAGCGCCCGCGTTTCGCCGGCGCGGGCGACGAGCGCGTCGCGCTCGGCGCGCACGGCCCGATCGGTGGCTTCCAATTTTGGAACGACGGCGGCGCGGCGTTCCCGCAGGGCGTCGCTCGATAGGCCGAGCATGTCGGTATCGCGATCGATTCGCGCGATTTCGTCCGCCACGGCGGCGCGCGCGGCTTGCCCGGCCCGGCGTAGCCGGGTGCGGCCGGTGTGCCCGATCAGCGATGCGTCCAACGCGGCGAGAAACAGCTCGAAGCGACTTGCTTGGATGCGAGCCGCGTCGGCGTCGAGGGTGCCCTCGGCGTAGTCGTGGGCCGAAAGCGCGTAGACGTACGTACCCGGCGCGTGCACGGCTGCGAGCCGCGCGATCCGGTCGTGCGCGTGCTCCCACGCCGCGCGGCCGTCGCTTTGCACTTGCTGCCAAAGATCGATCTTTGTTTGCACGACGAAGATCGAGTCCACGTGCCGGCGCACGATGTCGAGAAATGCCGCATCGCCCTCGGCAAACGGCTGCTGAGAATCGACCAGGTAGAGAACGGCGTCGGCCGACGGCAAGAACTGCAGCGTAGCGCGCCGATGCGCCGGGTTGATCGAGGCCAGGCCGGGCGTGTCCGCCAGAACGAAGCCGCGCTCGAGAAACGGCGAGGCGGTTTCGACGATCACGCGCTCCGGCGCGTCGCCTTCGCCGCCGACTGCGTCGTGGATTTTCCCGGCCTCTCCGGTTCCGACCGCGACAAAGCGGTTGAGCGCGTCCAGCGGAATGCGCTCCGTGCGGCCGGACTCGTAGACGGCCGTCGCCATTTCGACGGGGCCGTATTCGAGCTCGGTGATCGTGGCCGTCGACGGGTTGATGTCGACGGCCAGAAGGCCGGCGATTCGCCGGCCGCCGGCTCCGTCTTCGTAGCGAAACCGCCCCAGCAGCGCGTTGAGCAAGAAGGACTTTCCGCTCGAGAATTCGCCGACGACTGCCAGGACGAACCTACCGCGCTCCAGCCGGAGGCGCGCCGCGTGAATGGCCGCACGACCGCGCTCCTCAAGCGCGCCTTCGATGGCCTGCATTCGCGCCACGACGTCGTTGCGCGTTTCCTCGTACCGGCGCATCGCGCCGGCGTCAACTCTGCTCAAAGTCCGTGTGCCGCCGTCTCTACGTCCGGATGATCGCGAGCGCCCGGTCGCGCTGGCGCTCCATGACGTCGCGCGTGTCGCCTTCGACGTTGAGCCTCAACAGCGGCTCGGTGTTGGACGGGCGAACGTTCATCCACCAATCCGGATACGAAATCGTAATGCCGTCGAGACGATCGATGCCGGCGCCCGCGTATTCGCGTTCGATCTCGGCCATCTTCGCAGCTGCGTCCCGGACCGTGGTATTGATCTCTCCAGAGCGAAAACGGGTGTCGATGGGTGCGATGACCCGGCTCACCGGACCATCCGCTTCGCTGAACGCTTCCAAGCACTGCATCAGCGCGATCATCCCCGAGTCGGCGTACCAGTTGTTCTTGAAGTAGAAATGGCCGCTGTGTTCTCCGCCGAATCGGACGTCGCGCTCTCGCATCGTGGCCTTGATCATCGAATGCCCGACGCGCGAGCGGATCGCTTCGCCGCCCTCGCGTTCGATCAATTCCGGGACGCTGCGGCTGCAGATCAAGTTGTAGAGGATACGCGCGCCGGGATGATGTTTGAGCGTACTCATCGCGACCAGCGCCGTGACCGTGCTGCCGTCCACGAGTGCGGCGTTCTCGTCAACCAGAAACATTCGGTCGGCGTCTCCATCGAACGCCACTCCCAAGTCGCAGCGATGCTTTCGGACGGCCGCCTGCAGGTCGGCCATGTTCTCCGGCTCGATGGGACTGGCCGGATGGTTGGGAAAGTTCCCATCCAGTTCGAAATAGAGCGGGACGACTTCGCACGGAAGATGCTTGAAAACGTGCGGAATCGTCGCGCCCGCCATTCCGTTGCCGGCGTCGACCGCGATCTTGAACGGCTTGATCGCCGTGCGGTCCACGAACGAAAGGCAGTGGTCGGCAAAGTCGTCGAGTACCGACGCGTGCGAAATCGTTCCAGGTTTCGAAGCCGCCGGAGGCAAGGTGCCGGCAGCGATGCGATCGCGAATCTCGGAAAGGCCGGTATCGAGCGAGATGGCTTCGGCAAACGCGCGCGTCATTTTCATGCCGTTGTAACGCGCGGGATTATGCGAGGCGGTTATCATCACGCCTCCGTCAAAGCCGTATTTCCCGACCGCGAAGTAGAGCGCGTCGGTCGAAACCAGGCCGACGTCCGCGACGTCGGCGCCGGCCTCGCAAGCACCTCGCGCGAAGGCTTCGAAAAGCGGTTCCCCGGATGGGCGCATGTCGCGGCCCACGACCACGCGTTTGGCTCGAAGGAGAGGGACGAAGCAGCGGCCGACCCGGTAAGCGAAATCCTCGTTGAGCTCTGACGGATATATTCCGCGGATGTCGTAGGACTTAAAAATTCCCAGATCGAGCGTCGGCATGTCTGGAATCAGGTTCGGAGGCCCCGATGGCTGCCCCTACGGCGATACGTGATTAATAATCGACTACCGCCCGCGCGCATTACTGGCGTGCTGATTTTGACTGCGTTTCTGACGATTACGCTTGCGCTTGCCGTTCAGGGCGCGTACGTCACGCACGAGCGCATCGCCGCCACGTTTCGCCATCAGGCCAACATCGAGCGCGCGCAAATCGCGCTGGAGAGCCTACAGCGATTGCAGATCGACGAAGAGGATTCGCTCCGTGGATACCGTTCGACCGGCGATCCGTTTTACGTCGGACAGTACCAACACGCCGTGGACCAGTTTACGGTCACGGAGGTGGCATTGCGCGAGCGCCTTATGGCCGAGGGGCTGCGGGGCGACGAGTCGCTGCTGGACGAGTACAACCGCCTTCAGGCCCAGTGGCGCGCGGAGATCGCGCAGCCGCAGCTCGCCGGTACGAGCCGTCAGAACCTTGCGGAAATCGACAAGCGCACGAAAGTCTTCTCGGACTACGAGAACAGCGCGGTCTTAGCGCTACGGGAGAAGCTCGCCGGGGTCGAAGAAGCCGGCGCCCGCAGCACGCAAGACCAAATCGACCGTATGCTCTACAGCCGTGCGATTTGGCTGCTCGTGTTCGGCCTGTTGGCGATCCTGTTCAACGCCTACCGCTCGCAACTCAACTGGCAGCTGGAGGAGGAGCGCACGACGACGCGGATCTTGCAGCGTGCGTTTCGCAGCGAGCACGCGCCCCTGCCGAACACGGTGATCGGCACGGCATATCTTTCGGCCAGCAGCCACATGGCGGTCGGAGGCGATTTCTACGACGTCTTCCGGCTTTCGGATACGCGAGCGCTCGTGCTCATCGCCGACGTCAGCGGTAAGGGCATCGATGCGGCCGTCCTGACCGCGTTCATCAAGTTTACGATCCGCGCGATCGCATTGCGTACCCAAGATCCCTCGGAGATCCTCACTCAATTCAACGAGGCGTTCAAACACGAAGTCGACAATCCGAGCCTCTTCGTTTCCATGCTGGTCGGCGTCCTAAATACCGAAGAAGGCAACATGGTCTACGCGAGTGCCGGACACGACACGGCGTTCGTTCGCAGGCCGCTGCATGTGGACCAGCTCGACGTTACGGGGCCGGTCCTGGGAGTCATGGACGCGCCGTTTACCAACGCCACCGTGGAACTGCACGAGGGAGACGTGATCGTGCTGGCGACCGACGGCCTGACGGAGTCTCGCGATTCGCACGGCGAATTGCTCACCGATGCGGGAGCGCTCCGGTTGATCTTGGAGAGTTCGCCCGAACCGCAGCGGCTGGCCGACGAACTCGTCGCGAGGGTACGAAAATTCGCGCGCAATCGGGCGCTCGACGATTTGGCAATTCTGGCAATACGCATGTACCCGCCGAAGGCAGTCGATGCGAACCCGTAGCCGCGCGCTCGCGCTGGGCGTGGCGATCTCGTTGCTGGTCGCGGCGTCGTCGGTCGCGGCGGCGCGCGCGTCGTGCATCGTGCAGCGGGGCGATCGCGTCGTTCTCTACGGCACCGCCGACGATCCGGACGTCTTCGTCTGGGATACGCGAGTCCATCTGCGGACGTATCATTCCGGATCGTACGAGGTGGCGGAGGAGCTCATGACGTTTGCAACGCTGGTTCCGCCGGGCACGCGCGCGATCGCGGGAATGTGCATGCCCAGGCTCGTCAACGCACGCGATCGCGGCGACGTCGAAGATGCGGTCGGCGTTCGGATCCTCGACGGCCCGCTGGCGGGACGCTACGGCTGGGTCTTGGGCGGCGACATTCGCGGCGTGTACCACACGCTGTCCGGGCCCGCCCCTTCGCCGTCGCCGACGTCGGCACCGCGCCGTTAACGCGCGTTCGCGGGGAACACGCGAATGCCGCCGGACGTCTGCACGGCCTCCATCGGAAGCCCGTAAGCCGTCTCGAGAATCTCGGGCTTAAAGACCGCCGGCGCATCTCCCGATGCGAGCAGCGTCCCGCATCCGAGCAGCAAGATCCGGTCCGCATGAGCCGCAGCTTCGTTGAGGTCGTGCAGCACGCACACGACGCTCTTGCCGGCGCGTGCCAGATCGCGCAGCAGCGCGAGGATTTCGTGCGCGACCCGCACGTCGAGATGACTGGTGGGTTCGTCCAGCAGCAAGACGGGCGTTTCTTGCGCGAGGCCGAGCGCGATGAAGACGCGCTGGCGTTCGCCGCTCGAGAGCGTCCCGAAGAGGCGATCGGCAAAATCTTCCATGCGCACCTCGTGGAGCGCGCGCGCGACGGCCTCCCGGTCCGCCGCCGTCGCACTCCACTCCCACCATTCGTGGTGCGGATAGCGGCCGATGGCCACGACGTCGTGCACCGAAAGCGCGTCGGTGAGCGTATCGTCGGCGGTAACGAACGCGATGCACCGCGCGCGCGCGGCCGAAGGCAGGCGGGCGACCTCAGCGCCGTCTACGCGAACGCTTCCGCGTGCCACCGGATGCATCGCGGCCACGGCCCGGAGCAGCGTCGTCTTGCCGACGCCGTTCGGGCCGAGGACGGCGACGATCTCCGAACGCTCGATGGTGAAGTCCAGTCCGTCCAGGAGGCGTCGCCCGCCAATCTCGATGTCGACGCCACGTACCTCGATCACGACGGGCGCTCGCGGTTTAAGTACAAGTAGAGGAACGCCGGAACGCCGACGAACGCCAGCAAAACCCCGATCGGGAGTTCGCCGGGGGCGACGATGGTACGCGCTACCGCGTCGGCAAGCATGCAGAGCGCGGCGCCGGTGAACGCGCACGCGGGTAGCAGCGGCCGGGCATCGGATCCGACGACGCGTCGCGCGATGTGTGGGACGATCAATCCCACGAACCCAACGATCCCGGCCAGCGCGACGCTGGCGGCCGCCAGCAGCGACGACGCGCCGAGGATTACCCATTGCGCGCGTCCGACGTCCACGCCGACGGAGCGGGCGCGCACGTCGCCGACGCGCAGCGCGTTGAGGGCTGGGGCCGCCGACGCCGCGCCGACCATCCCGACGGCTGCGTAGGGCGCAGCCATCAGCAAATCGTGCCAATTTCTTCCGGCCATCGAACCGGCGAGCCAAGCGACGACGGCGCTCGCGTAATTCTCCGACTGCGAACGGGCGAGCGCGAGCGAGACGAACGAGGAGAAGAGCGCCGAGAGCGAGATGCCGGCTAGAATCAAACGGTTGACGTCGATGCCGCTGCCCCGTCGCGCGAGCGCCGCAACGAAGACGGCCGTCGCCAAACCGGCAACGAATCCCAAGCTGGGCGTGACCGCCGGCGACACCCCCGCGATCACGGCGAGCACGATGGCGGTCGCCGCCCCCGCGCTCACGCCGGTGAGGTACGGGTCGACGATTGGATTGCGAAGCATGCCTTGGAGCAGCGCACCCGCGACCGCGAGACAAGCTCCGACGAGCGCCGCAATGCAGACGCGGGGCAAGCGCAGTTGCCAAACGATCGTCGCGACGGTGCCGCCCTCGTGAGGATGTGCGAGCGCGTGCGCGATCTGCGCGACCGAGAGCGGCGTGCCGCCGACCAGCAGGCCGGTACCCGCCGCAGCGACCGCGACCGCGAAGAGAGCTGCGAGCCGAAACGTCACGCCGCTAAGTCACGTTCGCAATTCCAGCACGAACGACCGGCCCGGCATGGGATACGCGTAGTATGGCGCCGACGCTTCGTCGTAGGTTCCGATTTGCGAGTAACGCTCGTTGCCGAGATTGTAGCCGCGCAGCGTCAAGATCAGTTTGGGCGCGAGGCGATAGCCGGCATAGGCGTCGATGCGTGTGAAGCCGACGGGTTGTTCGAAGGCCGGCAGCGCCGGATCGAGGACGCCGCGCTGACCTTGCGTCGTCGCTAGGATGCCCAGCCCGTCGAATCGGCCGGACGGTGGAGCGGCGTAGGCTAGCGAGAGCGTCGCAGCGACGGCGGGCCCGCGGCCGCTGATGCGCGTCTGCGCGTCGAGATCTTCTGCGCGATAGAGGTTGGTTACGTCCAGCGCGGCCGTGTACCCGTGCAGCGGGCGCGTCTTAGCCGTCAGCGTGAAACCTTGCAAGAGCGCGCGGCCGATATTTTCCGGAGCAAACGTGACGGGGCTGTCCACGATGAGGTTCGTGCCGGCGGTGGTAAACCACGTGAGGCTCACCCCTCCGGCCAGGTTGGGCGCTTGGAGCGTGGCGTCGCCGACGCGGGTGCGTTCCGGCTGCAAATGCGGGTTGCTAAAGCCGGGATAGTAGAGCTCCTCGGCGGTCGGCGCACGAAAGGCAGTCGCCGCGTTCACCTTCAGTTCCAGCGCGGGTCCCAGGCGAACGAGCGCTCCTAGCGACGGCGAGTATGCGCCGCCTTGCGCACCGTCGTTCTCGCCCCGAAGACCGGCATAGACTTCGGCGTCTTTACCGGCTTCCAGCCGGCTTTGCGCGTAGGCCGCCACTTGAGAATAGGCGGCCGTAGCGATCTGCGGCAGTTGGTCGACCGAATACGGGATCCCGCTGTCGACGCGCACGTTCCCGCGCGTGAGATCGACGCCGTAAACGACGCGGCCGTCGTCGTTCCCGACGTCGTTTCGCAGTCCGAACATCAACTTGGAGTCTTGCGAAAGCGATGCGCCCGGAATGGTGCTGGGCGCGTTAAAACAGTTCGGATCCACCGGCGCGTCGCATGTGAACCCGAGGTCGAGTGAGGAAAACCCGATCTGCACCGTCTGCACCGAGTCTTTCGCCGCATGCGCGAGCGTGAGGCGCGCGTCGCGTTGGAGGTTGGTCTGCTCGCTGGTCGGCGAGAAGAACGGCTGGGCTCCGGGCGCGCCCAGCACGTCGGATACGAGATCGCCCGTCAGGCTCGCGTCGATCGCCCCGAGGCGGCGCGCGTAGTGCACGCCGAGCGTGTCGAACGACGCCTGCGCGTTCTGGCGCGCGGTACCGTCCGGGAGTCCGTATGCGTTGGTCGCATAGGAACGCGCGAACGAAACGTACGGCGTGTTGAACGCATAGTGCCCGGTATCGAACGAACCGGTCGATACGTTTGCGCCGAGCGCCGGCGCCGCATTCGTGATGATGTTGATGACGCCGCCGATCGAGCCCGAGCCGTAAAGCGTCGAGCCGCCGCCTTCGACGACTTCGATACGCGCGACGCCGTTGGTCGCGATCTGCTCGAGGTCCACGCCGTCGATCTGGCTCCCGGCGAGCGGCATGCCGTCGAGCAACACCAGGACTTGCGAGGTCGAACTTCCGCGAATGCTAACGCCGGTGAGCGCGCCGAACGCACCGTAACGCGAGATCGAAACGCCGGGCAGCGTTTCGACGGCGTCGGCTATGGTGCGGTAGCCTTCGCGGGCGATCGTCGCCGCGGTGACGACGAACGTGGTTCGCACGCTGTGGCGCGTCGATTCGGCGGTGCGATCGCTGGTGTAGACGCGCGCGATCTCCGGGATCGCGGTGGGCGAGGGTGAAGGACTGGGCGTGGGATCCGCGGATGCGGCCGCAGCCCAAGACCAGACCAGCGCCGCGGATACCGCGAGCGCACGAAAGACGGAACGTACCGGCATGAGCAATCCTTCCTTTTCGCGAGGTGGATCGAAGAAGTCTTGATGCCCGGTATCCTGACTTGCGGATCCTAACCCGTGGTGCTCGCGGCCTTCCCGGCGCTAATCGCCAGTGACGTACGAGCGGCTCCCCGCTTACAGTGGCGCGACCGTGCCGGCATCACACCGGCTTCCCGCGCAAAAAGCTCGTGAGGCTGCAGTTAGGGGCTCGGAGCGCGCGCTCCTGGGGGACCGGGTAGCCGAGTCGCGTACTCCGCAGCGATGCGCCGTTTGGTTTGGCTCGTTTCGCTCTTCGCCGCAATCGGTTGGGCCGGATGCGCCTGGGCGCCGTCAGATCGCCAGTCCGCCGCGCGCGTTCCGCAGCGCGTCGTGGCGCTCGTCCCGTCGCTCGGCGAGGATCTCTTCGCGATCGGCGCCGGGCCATCGGTCGCGGGGGTTTCGGCGTACACGGAAGTGCCGCAGGCACGCGCGCTGCCGCGGATTTCGGACGGTTCGTCGGTGGACGCGGAGAAGATCGTGGCGCTGGGCGCCGATCTGGTGGTCGGAATACCCGCTCAAGCGCGGCTAGTCGAATCGCTGCAGCGCGCGGGCGTGCGCGTCGTGCTGATGCGCGACGATCGCTACGAGGACATCTTTGCAAACTTAGCACGGCTTGGCGAGCTAACCGGGCGCTCGCCGCAAGCTGCGGTGGTCGCCGCGCGATTGCGGCAGCGTACTGCTACCTTGCGGACGCGCACGCGTTCGTTCAAGCGGACGCCGTCGGTATTCGTGGCGTTCGGAACGGGTCCGATATGGACCGCGGGATCGGGTTCTTACATCGGAACGCTGATCGAGCTGGCGGGCGGGCGCAACGCCGCGGCCGACTTGAAGCAGCCGTGGGGACAATACGGCGCGGAATCGCTCCTGCGAGCGCAACCGGACGTCATCGTCAGCGACCGGTCCACGCATTTGGAGTCCGCTCTCGGCCAGGAACCGTGGCGGAGCTTGCGCGCCGTACGCGAAGGGCGCGTCTACATCGTTGAACCCGCGTCCATCCTGGAGCAACCGGGAACGCATTATACGGAAGGGCTCCAGTGGCTGATCGACCGCCTCGCACCGCTCGCATCGTAGCGAAACCCGGAACGCGCGCGATCGTCGTTGCCGTCGATACGGGCGACGTACGGCGTCCGATCGAGCCCGAGCTGCTGGAATTCGAGGCGCTCGCCGAAGCGGCCGGCGCTTCGATCGTCGAGCGGGTCGTGCAGAAGCGCGATGCGGTGGATCCCGCAACGCTGGTAGGTTCGGGCAAAGCCCGCGAAATCGCCGAACTCGCCAAGACGCTGGACGCGCAGGTCTTATTAGTCCTCAACGACGTACGCCCGCGCCAGCGCAAGAATCTCGAGAAGATCTTTGCCGTTCCGATGGTGGACCGCACGATGCTGATCCTCGACGTGTTCGCGCGCCACGCGCGCAGCCGTGAAGGCAAGCTTCAGGTCGAGCTAGCGCAGTTGCGGTACAGGCAATCCAATCTCATCGGCGCGGGCGCGGATCTCTCGCGCCTGGGTGGCGGCATCGGAACGCGCGGCCCCGGCGAAACCAAGCTCGAGGTGGACCGGCGGCGCATTCAGGAGCGCATCACCGTACTCAACCGGCATCTCACCGACGTACGCCGTCAGCGGGCTACGCGCCGTGCGGCGCCGCACCGCGAACCGCTGGCGGCGCTGGTCGGCTACACGAACGTTGGGAAGTCGTCGCTTCTCAACGCGCTCGCTCGCGCCGACGCGCTGGTGGCCGATCAACCGTTCGCAACGCTCGATCCGACCACGCGGCGCATCTATCTCGGCCCCGGGCGTTACGCGCGACTCAGCGATACGGTCGGATTCATCACCGATTTGCCGAAGGATCTCGTCAATGCGTTTCGCGCGACGCTCGAAGAGTTGCGCGATGCCGATCTTCTCGTTCACGTGCTGGACGCGTCGAATCCCGATTGGCCGCGCCAGCGAGTAGCCGTGGAAGCGATCCTCCACGAACTCGAACTGGACGCCAAGCCGCGCTTGGTCGTCTTCAACAAGTCCGACCTGGTCGCCGAAGGCCCCCACGAAGCGGGCGCCGTGCTCGCAAGCGCCCGAACGGGGCGGGGGATCCCTGCGATCCGCGAACGCATCGCGCAAGCCGCCGCGTTACCTCCGCCCCAGGGGAAGACAAGCGCGCTCGCGGAACCGTGAAAGCCCTCGTGAAACCCGCTCTGAAATCAATCACGTTTCTTACCGCCGCAGGGTGTTTAGCCGCTCTTTGCGCCTGCGCGTCGCACTATCCCGACGATCCGCTCGTGGCGGCCGCGCATCGATTGCATCCGAGCGTCGTGCTGCTGACCATGAACGTACCGGCGGAGAAGAAGCACGCTCCGCCCGACCAGGAGTACGCTACCGGCATCGTGGTCGCGAGCGGAAAATGGGGCAGCGACGTGCTCACGGTGCAGCACGCGATCGACCACGCGTCGGATCTTCATCTCACCGTGGACAACAAGACGAAGCTCAATGCCGATGTCGTCGCGCAGGACAAGGATCAGGATATCGCGCTGCTGCGAACGAGGGAACCGAACCTGCCGATCGCGTCGCTCGGCTCGTCGAAGGATCTCGATCGCCAACTGGGCCGCGAGCTCGGTCTGCTCGGCTATCCCGTGCCGGACGACTTTGACGACGAAGGCTTGGATCTGGCGACGTCGCTGGCTACCGGAAACCTGTCGGCATCGCGCAACGACGCGATCGAAGTTACGATGCCGATCGTTCCCGGCTACAGCGGGGGACCGATTTTTCTGGCCGACACCGGCGAGATCATCGCGTTGGCCGACTCGCGCTTCGACGACGAGCACAGCATCGGCTTCGGCGTACCGATCGACGACGCGAAGCGATTCCTTCATCAATACGACGCGGCCCATGGGCTTTAGAACGCCGCCCGACGCGCCTTCCCTAGGGGGTTAGGCTTGGCCGCTGCGCTAGCGCTCGTACTCATCCTGGCCGCAACCGTCGTCTTGACGTCGATCGCAAAGCGCCTGGACATCCCGTATCCGGTCGCGTTCGTGATCGGCGGCATCGCGCTCGCCTTCGTGCCGGATCTGCCGCGTCCGCATCTCAGCCCCGACTTCATCTTTTTGCTGGTGCTGCCGCCGCTGCTCTTTAGCGGCGGCTGGTCTACGGACTGGTACGAATTCAAGCGCAACACGCGTCCGATCTTCTTGCTCGCCTTTGGCCTGGTGATCTTTACGACGGTCGTGGTCGCTGCGGTGACGCACGCGATGATTCCCGGGTTTACCTGGCCGATCGCTTTCGTGCTCGGCGCGATCGTTTCGCCGCCCGACGCGGTTGCCGCCGAAGCCGTCTTCGAGCGCGTCCCGATCGCCCGGCGCATCTTGGCGATTCTCGGCGGCGAGAGTTTGGTCAACGACGCGACGGCGCTCGTCATTTACCGCTTTGCGGTTGCGGCGGTCGTCACCGGCACGTTTTCACTGGCTCAAGCCAGCGCGGCGTTCGTCGCGGTGTCGATTGGCGGAATACTGGTCGGGCTGGGGTCCGCGTGGGTTCTTCAGAGGTTGATGCGGTGGTTGATCGCGCTCGACCTCGACGACCCCACGATATCCAACGTGGTCGCGCTGCTGGCGCCGTTCGCGGCTTATCTGCCGGCGGAAGCCCTACACGTTTCGGGCGTGCTGGCGGCCGTGAGCGCCGGAATCTACAGCAGCCGTCACGCGCACGAGATCTTCCGCTCCGGAGGGCGCCTGGTCGCCGGCGGCGTGTGGTCGGTGCTCACGTTCTTGCTTAACGCCTTCGTCTTCTTGATGATCGGCCTCCAGCTGCCCGACATCATCCACGGACTGGTACGAGCGCCGCAGCGCTACTTGATCGACGCGGCCGTCGTGAGCGTGCTCGTGATCGTCCTGCGAATCGTCTGGTGCATTCCAGCTACGTACCTACCGCGCTTGTTCTCAAAGAAGCTGGCGGAGCGCGATCCGTCCCCGAAGTTCGGGACGGTCGCGATCATTTCGTGGGCCGGCATGCGCGGCATCGTGTCGCTCGCCGCCGCGCTCGCGTTGCCCTATCGCGATGCGACGGGCCAGCCGCTGGCCGCGCGCGACGAAATCCTTTTTCTCACGTTCTGCGTCATCGTCGCGACGCTGGTCGTCCAGGGCGTGACGCTCGCGCCGCTCGCGCGCTTCTTCGAGGTGACCGACAAAGGCTCGACCGCGCATCTCGAAGCGACGGTGCGCATCCAGGCGCTCGAAGCCGGCATCGCGCAGTTGCACGGACTCGAATCGACGTTCGGCGGTCCGCTCGAGTGGGAGATCACCGGCCGGCTCTTGGCCGAATACTCTCGACGCATCGAATACCTCAAGGGCCATTTCGACGGGGACGAACACGGGGACGATGGCGAGATTAAGGAGGTATCGGTCGATCGCCGGCTCGAGCGCGCAGCACTCGACGCCGAACTACAAGCGATTGCCGAAATGCGCCGCGGCGGCGGAATCCCGGACGAAGTCTACTACGCGATTCAGTACGACTTGGACCTCGCGCAGGCGCGCTTAACTTAGTTCGCCGAGCTGGGCGAGGGCGTTGCGCTGGGTATCGCCGTGACCGCCGGCGCCGGAGATAGCGATGCCGCGGGCGAAGCCGGCGAGGCTGCGGACGGCGCTTGGCTCGGAGCCGGCGACGGGGTGGGTGGCGGAGGCAGCGTCGGCTGATTGGCGGGTTTGGCGACGGGGACGAGGCGGATGAAGCCGGCGCTGGCGGTCTGGTCTTTGAGAATCGTTACCGTCGTGCCCGCGGTTGCGTATCCGGGAGAACGCGCGTCGACCTCTTGATCGCCGACCGGAACGCGCCCGATTACGAAACCGCCCTGCTTGTCGGCCACCGAGACGAACAACGAGCCCACCGAAACGTAGGCCTGAGGAATCGGGCGGTTGGTGGTCGCGTCGAGAACGCGACCGCTGACGCTGCCGTAATCCTGAACGCCGACGACGCTGTTGTTGCATCCCCCACCGTTGGCTCCGAGCACCAGCAAGAACACCAGACCCAGAAGCGTATAGCGCATGATTCGAATTTACGACCGCTTGGGCGGCAGCGCCTCCGAAGGGGGCAGCGCTTCCGATGGCGGCGGCGGCGCGCCGATGAGGTGAATGGCGGAGACGCGGAAATTCGAGGCCCCCTCCTTTTCCGTGTACCATGCGTAGGCGTCAAGCCCGACTCCGTTGGGCCCCCTCCAATGTAGGTGGGGGACGCCGTTCGCGTCTTGGAACGTCGTCATCACAAACGACGATGGGACGCTGCCGGACAGGCTCGTCTTTGAGCTGCGCGAGCAGATCTGCCGCCGGCATGAGGATCGGTTGCGAGTCGCAGTCCAAGCTCCACGCGCTGATGGCGCCGTCTTCCATGGCGGCGGCGGTGTCGTCGTCCACGGTGCACTGTACGAAGGTGGGACCAAAGTTGACCAGCGCGGCGAACTTCGAGGTGTCCATCCGGCTGCCGCGCACCGAGGAAAAGTTGTTCGGTGCCGCGGCCAGCCCGCCGTGCACGAACGCTGCCAGATCGCCCGCCCGATCGGCCGCGGGGTCGGCGGTCGCGACGCCGGGCACCAGCGCTAGCGCCGTGCAAGCAACCAAGACCCTGCGAGCCGATCCGAACATGCATAGTAGTACCGTTCCCGAGTCCGCGCCGCCTTTCGACGGATCGCGGCGCGAGCCGACCAATGTCGGAATGCGGGCGCCCGAGAAAGCCCAGGGTTTCCTTCGATTTTGTGAAAAAATCGGACGCTGATGAACCCCTACGGTCCGGTGGCGATCTATCTCTGCGTCGCGCTCGCGGCGGCACTGCTGTTCACTTTTCTGCCGGGCCTGCTCGGCCGCAAAAAGCCCAACGCGCACAAGATGGAAGCATACGAGTGCGGCGTCGAACCCACGTCTGCCGTCGGGGGGCGTTTCCCAATCCGGTTCTATCTCATCGCGATGCTGTTCGTGATCTTTGACGTCGAAGCGGCTTCCTTCTTTCCATGGGCGGTGCAGATGCACTCGCTGCGCGTATTCGGACTCGTCGAGATGGTCGTCTTCGTGATCGTTCTTGCCGTCGGCTACGCGTTCGTATGGAAGAAGGGTGGCTTTCAGTGGAGGTAAGCCCGGGTCACTTTCTTCTCGCCCGGCTCGATGACGTCGCCCGCTGGGCGCAAAGCACGAGCGTCTGGCCGCTGACGATGGGACTCGCGTGCTGCGCGATCGAGATGATGACCGTCACGTCGCCGGAGTACGATATCGCTCGGCTAGGCTCCGAAGTCTTTCGCAGCTCGCCCCGGCAGGCCGACCTCATGATCGTTTCGGGGCGTGTCGCCCAGAAGATGGGGCCGGTCGTCAAACGCCTGTACGACCAGATGGCGGATCCGAAATGGGTGATTTCGATGGGCGCGTGCGCCAGCTCGGGCGGCATTTTCGACAACTATGCGATCGTCCAAGGCGTAGATACGATCGTTCCCGTGGACGTGTACGTTCCCGGCTGTCCGCCGTCTCCGGACGGGCTGCTCTATGCGGTGAACCTGATCCAGCAGCAAATCCGCGAAGGCGGGCGCGGCGGAATCCTCGCGCGATCGTAACGTAAAGGTAGGCCGACAGAAGTGCCCAGCACGCAAACGCCGCCGATCGCGGGTCTGGCAATCGACCCGCCCAGCCTTCGCCCGCCGATCGACGACGCCGTCATCGAACGCGTCGAGCCGGCGCAGCTGCGCGCGCGCCTGCAAGCGTTCGCGGCGGACGGCTTTACGATGTTGCTCGACTTGGGAGCGGTGGATTACCCGCAGCGCGATCCCCGCTTCGACGTGGTCTACCACCTATTGAAACTGCCGGCGACTGCGGTCACGGTCGCGGCTGCCGGAACGCCGGCGCGCATGCGGATCCTGTGCGGCGTCCAAGGGGATCCGCCGCGCCTGCCCAGCGTCATGGATATCTGGCCGTCGGCCGATTGGGCCGAACGCGAAATCTACGATCTTTTCGGGATCGTTTTCGACGGTCGCGCCGATTTGCGACGCATTCAGATGCCGAACGATTGGGAGGGCCATCCGCTGCGCAAAGATTATCCGCTGCGCGGCCCGGCTCGCGAAAAAGCGCCCCGCCCCCCGTTCGCTCTCAAGAGCAACGTGCAGGCGGGAACGCCGCCGTCGGGGCGCACGCTGGAAGCGTTGCAAGACCAGATCGCGCGCGTTCGCGCGGAAGACGCGGCGCGATGACGCTTTCGGCCGAACCGCTCACGCCCGAGGTCGTCAGCCGGGACGGCAATTCGATGGTGCTGTCGATGGGTCCGCAACATCCCTCGACGCACGGAGTGCTGCAGATCATGCTCGAGATCGACGGCGAAACCGTCGTCAAAGCCGAACCTGAGATCGGCTATCTCCACACCGGCATCGAGAAGACCGCCGAAAATCTTTTTTGGTCGCAAGCCCAGACCGTCGTCGAGCGAATGGACTATCTTGCGCCCGAGAGCAACGCCTTGTGCTACGTTCTGGGCGTCGAGAAGCTGCTCGGCATTTCGGATAGCATACCGGTGCGGGCGCAACAGATTCGCGTGCTCTTCGCCGAACTTACACGTATCGCGTCGCATTGCGTCTGGCTCGGTACCGGCGGCATCGACCTCGGCGCCATCTCCGGTTTCTTCTACGCGTTCGACCTCCGCGAGAACGTTCTCGACCTGCAAGAAGCGGCCGGCGGCGCGCGGATGCACCCGAACTACATTCGCGTAGGCGGCGTCAACGGCGACTTACCGTCGGGCTTCTTGGGCAAGCTGGACGACTTGATCGCGAAACTTCCCGGGCGCATGCGCGAGCTTCGCGGACTGTTGCAGGCAAATCCGATTCTGCAAGACCGCACCATCGACGTCGGCATCCTGTCGGCAGAGGAGGCGCTGCGATGGAGCCTTACCGGCCCGGCGCTGCGCGCCAGCGGCGTTGCGTACGACGTTCGCCGGGCGTTCCCGTACAGCGGATACGAGCGTTACGAATTCGACGTGCCGACGCGCACCGAAGGCGACGCGTACGCGCGCTTCCTCGTGCGCCTCGACGAGGTCGACCAATCGCTGCGGATCCTCAAACAGGTCCGCAACGAACTCGACACACCGGGCCCCGTAATGATCGACGACACCAAGGTTGCCGCGCCTCCGAAAGAGACGATCGCGCTCTCGATGGAAGCGCTTATCCACCATTTCAAGATCGTCAGCGAGGGGTTCCGCGTTCCCCCCGGAGACGTCTACCAGTCCGTCGAGGGGCCGCGCGGCGAGTTGGGCTACTACGTCGTGAGCGACGGCGGCAACCGTCCGTTTCGCATACGCACGCGCCCTCCGTCGTTATATAATTTGCAAGCGCTCAAGGGAATCGCGCCCGGAAATCTGATCGCCGACCTCGTGGTCATGATCGGATCGCTCGATCCGGTCTTCGGCGAGGTGGATCGGTGACGACGCAGCGCGAGCTCGGCTTTCCGGCTTTGGCGTCGGAATTGACGCCGCAATGCGAAGCGATCGTCGCGCAGTACGAGGATCGCCGCTCGGCCTTGCTCCCGATCGTGCACCTCTTTCAGACGCGCGAAGGTTTCGTGAGCTCCGAGGCGATGCGGTTTGCGGCGGACTTTCTCGGCCTCACGCCGGCCGTCGTGGAGTCGACCGTTTCGTTCTACACGCTGTTTTACCGGCGCCCCGTCGGTAAGTACGTACTGCAGGTCTGTCGCGGTTTGTCCTGTACGCTGAACGGCGCCGAGGACGTCATGGCGTCGTTTCGCGAACGGCTCGGCGTCGGACATCTGCAGACCACCGGCGACGGGTTGATTTCCTACGAAGAAGTGGAATGCTTGGCGTCCTGCGATCGACCAACGTGCATCCAAGTCAACCTCGAGTTCGCGTACGACGTTACGCCGCAGGCGGTCGACGGCGTCGTGGCCGCGATTCGCGACGGCTCGTACGGCGTCGCGCCGATGGCGCAGACCGAGCGTCCCGGGAAAACGTGGGCCGTTCGGCAGGATACGGAGATTTCCGACGGCGAGAAGATGCCCGGCGATATCGGCGTCCCTGATCCCAACAACGCCGGCGGCCTGGGCGATCGAACCGGCGTGATCGCGCTCGATCGAATCGTCAACAACGATGCCGCCTTGATCGGCCGCTCGCGCGAGCGGGTGGTAGAGGACGCAGCCGCAATCGACGCCGCCCTAGGCGGCAACACGGGCCCATCAACAAAGCGCGAACATGCCGGTCGTTAAAGTGCTGACCGCAGGCATCGGCGAGGTGGACGAACGCGGCATCGACGCGTACCGTGCGAACGGCGGCTACGAACAATGGAAGCGCGCCGTAACCCAGATGACGCCGGCCGACGTGCTCGACATTACCGAGAAGTCCGGCTTGCGCGGGCGCGGCGGTGCCGGTTTTCCGACCGGCAAGAAGTGGTCGTTCCTACCAAACGACGACAGCCCGCGCTACCTGGTCTGCAACTGCGACGAAGCCGAACCCGGAACGTTCAAGGATCACATGCTTTTGGAATACAGGCCCCACTTGGTCCTGGAAGGCATGCTGCTCGGTGCGTACGGCATTAAGTCCAACCACGCGTTCATTTACATTCGCGGCGAGTTCAAGGCCGGATACGAGATCTTCATGCGCGCCTTGACCCAAGCCCGCGATGCGGGCCTGGTCGGCAAGAATATCTTCGGCAGCGGTTACGATCTGGAAGTCACCGTGCATCGCGGCGCCGGCGCATACATTTGCGGCGAGGAGACCGGATTGCTCAATTCGCTGGAAGGCAAGCGAGGCGAACCCCGTCTCAAACCCCCGTTCCCGGCGATTGCCGGACTGTACGGCATGCCGACGGTCGTCAACAACGTCGAAACGCTGGCCTATCTCGTGCCGATCTTGAAAAATGGCTGGGAGTGGTTTGCCGCCGTGGGAACCGAGCGGAGCAAAGGCTATAAGATCGTCTCGGTATCGGGTCACGTCCAGCGGCCGGGCAACTACGAAGTTGCGCTGGGGACGACCGTTCGCGAGATCATCGAACTGGCGGGCGGAATGCGGCCGGGGCGCACGTTCATGGCGGTTCAGCCCGGAGGCGGTTCGTCGGCGTGCATTTTCGAAGAGCATCTGGATTGGCCGTACGATTACGAAAGCATGACCAAAGCCGGCTCGATGCTCGGTTCGGGCGCGTTCGTGGTCTTCGACGATACGACCGATTTCGTCGGCGCCGCGTTTAACTTGGTGCGCTTTTTCGCGCACGAATCGTGCGGCCAGTGTACCCCGTGCCGCGAGGGCGGTCACTGGCTCGAGAAAGTGCTGCACCGCTTCGTGGAAGGCCGCGGGGTTCCGGGAGATATCGACATGCTGCACCGCGTCAGCGCGTCCATTACGGGATTGAACTTGTGCGCGCTCGGCGATTCGATCGAGCCGTTCCTCAAATCGGTGCTGGTTCGCTTTCCCGACCGGTTCGAAGCGCGCGTCGCCAAAGAGGTCGCCGGTGCACGGTAGCGCGCAAGACTCGGTCAATCTGACGATCGACGGCGTTCCCGTCAGCGTGCCCAAAGGAACGCTGCTGGTCGAGGCCGCCAAGATCGTCAAACAAGAGATCCCGGTTTACTGCTACCATCCCAAGCTTGGGCCGGCCGGTCTTTGCCGCGTCTGTCTGGTTGAGATCGAAGGCACGCCCAAGTTGCAAATCGCCTGCAACACGCCCGCGACCGAGGGAATGGTCGTGCACACGGCCAGCACGCGCGCCGCCGAGGGACGTGCGGCGATCATCGAGTTGTTGCTCGTCAACCATCCGCTCGACTGTCCGATTTGCGACAAGGGCGGCGAATGCGACTTGCAAGACTACGCGATGGCGTACGCCCGCGGTACGTCGGACGTCGCCGATCCGAAGACCAGCAAGCCCAAAGGCGTGGATCTCGGGCCGACCATCGTGCTGGACGAAGAGCGCTGCGTGGTCTGTCAGCGCTGCGTACGTTTCGACGACATCATCGCGGGGGAGCGCCAGCTGGTGCTTAAAGATCGCGGCGTGAGAGACGTGATCGCGACGGCCGCCGGCGATCCGTACCGCCACAACTTTACCGGCAACGTGACCGAGATCTGCCCGGTCGGCGCGCTGACGTCCAAGACGTATCGTTTCAAGTCGCGCCCCTGGGATCTGAGTCGCGTCGAGACGAGTTGCACGCAGTGCGCGGTCGGCTGCCGCCAGTTCGTGGACGAGCGTTTCGGCACGGTGCTTCGAACGATGTCGGTCGAAGGCGACGATGCCGTTTCGGACGGTTGGCTGTGCGATCGGGGACGCTACAACATCGGCTACTACGCGTCGCCGGAGCGTATCACGCAGCCGCTCTTCCGCGAGCGCGGCGGCTTCGTGCAGATCGGATGGGACGACGCGTTCGCGATGTGGGCGAAGTCCATCAAGGACGCGCTCGCCGCGCACGGGCCGGCGAGCGTCGGCGCGATCGGCGGCGGCCGCCTCACCAACGAAGAAGCGTACCTGTTGCAGCACGTCTTTCGCAAGATGGGGGTGCGCAACGTCGATTGGCGCGCCGGACGGCAGCGCCAGGCGACGCCCGGGACATGCGGCGGCACGTCGTACCGGGCCCTCGAGGAAGCCCACGCGATCTTAATCGCGGGCGAATCGCCCGCACAGCGCGCTCCGGTCATGGATTTGCGCGTGCGCAAAGCGGTCGTTCGCAACGGTGCGACATTGATTCGTATCGCTCCGCTCGAACGCAATCCGGTGGTTGCGTCGGTGGACGCCCCCGGCGTCGCCGAAGCGGTCGCCGCGATTCCGCCAACGGCCGCGCGCGTCGCGGTCGTCTGGGACGGCGTGGACCTCGAATTAGCGTCCGAACTGGTGAAAGCGCTCGAGGGGCGCGAAGCGATGTTTTGGATCGCGAGCGAGCAGGCAAACGCGCGCGGCGCGGAGGCGATGGGCGTTCTGCCCACGTTCGCGCCCGGCTATATCGCGCTGGCGGACGGCGCCCGTGGAGCGAGCGCGGACGAAATGTTTGCAGCGGCCGGCGAAGGCAAGCTCGCATCGTTGTCGATTTTTGGAGCCAATCCGCTTCTGCATCACCCCGACGGACCGGGCGTTCGCGCCGCGCTGGAACGCGTGTCTTTCCTGGTCGTCAGCGAATTATTCCTGACCGAAACGGCAAAGCGTGCGACGCTCGTGCTGCCGGCGGCCGGTGCCTTCGAGAAGAGTGGAACGACGATCGATATTTCGGGAGTGCTCTTGCCCCTCGAGCGATCGCTGGACGCGCCCGACGGCACGCTTACCGATCTGGAAATGCTGGTAGGCTTAGGACAGCAGCTCGATTTCGATCTTCCCTCCGCGCAGGAACTCGACGCGTTCGTGATTGCCAGCGCGGCCAAAATGCCCGCGGACATCGCACCGGGCGACGCACGCTTCGCCGGTGCGGCCCATACCGACCAAGGCGGAGAAGGCTTGCGCGTCTTGGTGGAGTCCCACATCTTTTCCGGCGACGGGACGGTCGCGCACGACGAACGCTTAGCCGCGCTGCGACCGCTGCCGCAGGCGGCGATGTCGCCTCAAACCGCGGCGCGTTTGGGCGCGAGCGGCGGCGACTACGTGGACCTCGCCTCGGGCGGCGCGACGATGCACGACTTACTGGTTGAAGTGCGCCCTGGAATCGCGGACGACTCCGTCGTGCTGATCGGCGGCCTTGGCGACGATGCGGCCAACGCGTTTGGCGCCGCCGCGCGGGCCATTGCGGTCAACGTTCGAGCGGGCGCGAATCGCGCCGCCGCCGGCGTCGGAGCGTAGCGTGGATTCGGCCGTCGCCCTGATGAACGCCGCACCGCTCTGGCTCGTCGTTGCGGTCAAGTCGGCATTGTTGCTGTTGGTCGTCGTGACGACGTTCGCGTACGCCATGCTTGCCGAGCGCAAGGTCATGGGGTGGATGCAGCTGCGTCCGGGCCCCAATCGCGTCGGACCGTGGGGATTGCTGCAGCCCGCTTCGGACGCCGCGAAGCTCATTCTCAAGGAAGACCTCACGCCGTCGACCGCCGATCCGCTGATCTACAAGCTCGCTCCGTTCATCTCGCTGCTGACCGCGTTTTCGGTCTACGCGGTCATTCCGTTCGGAGCAGGCTCGCAGGGCACGTGGGCGATCGGCAACGTGGATGCCGGCATCTTGTTCCTGATGGCCATTTCGTCGCTCGGCGTTTACGGGATCTCGCTCGGCGGCTGGGCTTCCGGGTCGAAGTATCCGCTGCTGGGCAGCGTGCGCGCCACCGCACAGATGATCAGCTACCAGCTCGCTATGTCGCTCTCGTTCATCGGCGTATTGATCCTTGCCGGAACGACCTCGCTCGACGGCATCGTCGGCGCCCAGGCTCGCGTGTGGTTCTGCATTCCGCAGGCCGTGGGTTTCGTCATCTACGTCATCACTGCGGTCGCCGAAACCAATCGCACGCCCTTCGACCTCGTCGAGGCCGAGACCGAACTGGTCGGCGGTTTCCACACCGAATACTCGGGCCTTCGCTTCGGATCGTTCTTTATCGCCGAATACGTGAACATGCTGACCGTGTCGTGCATCGCCACGCTGCTGTTTCTGGGCGGCTGGAACGCACCGTTCGGCCTTACCGCGATCCCGGGCCTTCTGTGGTTCGTCTCCAAGGTTGCAATGTTCATGTTCTTTTACATTTGGCTGCGGGCGACGCTTCCTCGGCTGCGATACGACCGCCTCATGGCTTTCGGATGGAAGGTGCTGTTACCGGTCGCGACGCTCAACCTCATCGTGACGGCCGTCGTCGTCGCGGTGCGGGGATAGGCCGATGAGAAAGAAGCTGTTCAACGTCGGCGCCATTATCGAAGGGCTCTCGATTACGTTCGGTTTCATGTTCAAGAAACGCCCGACGATCGAGTATCCGTCGGTTAAGAAACAGCACGCTCCGCGTTTTCACGGTTTGCACGAGTTGCGCCGGTACGAGGACGCGAAGGAACGGTGCATCGGCTGCGAACTGTGCTCGAGCGCGTGCCCGGCAAACGCGATCACCGTCATCGGCGCCGAAAACGCACCCGACGATCGCAAGTCGCCGGGAGAACGATACGCGGCGCGTTACGAAATCGACGAACTGCGTTGTATTTTCTGCGGTATGTGCGAGGAAGCGTGTCCGACCGACGCGATCGTCCTGACGCCGCGCTTCGAGATGGCCGATTACCGTCGCGGTTCGTTCATCTATTCCAAGGATCGCCTGCTGGTACCGCCCGAAGCCGGCGTCGGCGACGCCCCCGACGATCGCCCGGGCGGGATTCCGTCCGACCTCGGACGCGTCGCGGAAATCAAGTCGACGACCGACGTGCAGACGGGATACTCGGCGACCAATCGCGGCGAGATTCTCAAAACCCAGCGTCGCGGGCTTGCCGGATGATCGCGTTTTGGGTCTTGAGCGTGGTGCTCATCGCCAGCGCCGTGTGGACGATCACGGCGCAAAAACCCGTCTATAGCGTCGTCGGTCTGCTTGCGAATTTTGCCGCGCTGGCAATTCTGTACCTCACGCTCTCGGCCGAGTTCCTGGCCGTCATCCAACTGATCGTGTATTCGGGCGCGATCTTAGTGTTGTTCGTTTTCGTCATCGCGCTGCTTTCGAGCGGGGTGGCTCCGTTTGCCGCCGGTCCGAACCGCATGCCCAAAGCCGCGGTCCCGGCGGTCGCGATCGTGTGCGTCGCGCTGGGGTTCGTGGCGTACGCCGTGACGCGGGGAGAGGTTGCGATCCCGGCTCCGGCCGTAGGCGCGGCGTCGGCCTTGGGTCCGGTGGGCACAGCCGGCGTGTTCGGCAGCGTCGGCGATTTCGGTAAGGCGCTGTTTACCACGTACTTGCTGCCCTTTGAAGTAACGGCGCTCGTGTTGATGGTCGCGGTCGTCGGCGTCGTCTTACTCTCGGGAACCGCCCCGGCCAAAGCGCCGACGCGCCGGCGTGCGGCCGCGGTCCGGCGCGACTTGCGCGAAGCGGTGCTGCGCGAAGGCGAAGAACGGCGATGATCGAGAACGCGTTGCCGGTGGCGATCGGAAACTACGTCGGACTTTCTGCCGTGCTGTTTTTCATCGGACTGACCGGCGTGCTGATCAGGCGCAATCCGCTGGTGATGCTGATGAGCATCGAGCTGATGTTCAACGCCGCAAACCTGCTCTTGTTGGCGTTCGCGCGTGCCTGGGTTCACAACGCGGGGCACGTCTTTGCGTTTCTGGTCATCACCGTGGCCGCCGCCGAGGCGGCCATCGGTCTGGCCATCGTCGTCGCCGTGTTCCGCGAGGCGCCTTTCGTAGACGTTGACGAAGTGAGGCTCCTAAAAGGATGATTCCGTTGCATCATGCGACGCTGGGCGTTGACGGAACCTATCCGTGGCTGCTGGCGCTGTGGCTCTTGCCGCTGTTGGGAGCCGTGTCGTGCTGGACCTTCGGTCCGCAGCTCAAAGCCGGCGCCGGTTGGCTCGCGACCGCGCTCCTCGGGCTTTCGTTTGCCGGGACGGTGTTATCGTGGAGTGCCGGCACGCAACTATCGGCGACCGGACACGGCGCGCATCAAGCTTTGGGTTCGTGGTTGCCGGGGTTCGACTTCGGGCTCTTGCTCGACCCGCTTTCGCTCCTTTGGGCCTTGGTCATTACCGGCGTTGGTTTCCTGATCCACCTCTATTCGATCGGGTACATGCACGGCGACCGGGCGGTCGCGCGTTTCTTCGCCTACATGAACTTCTTCGCGTTCGCGATGCTCACGCTCGTGCTCTCCGACAACTTTATCGGCTTGCTGGTGGGCTGGGGGCTAGTCGGTTTGGCTTCGTACTTCCTGATCGGCTTTTGGTTCGACCGGCCCTCCGCGGTCGCTGCGGCGCGAAAAGCGTTCGTGCTCAACGTCGTCGGCGACGTAGGCATCATGGCGGCAATCTTCGTCATCGTCGCGCACGTCGGGTCGATCGGCTTCGGCGACGTATTTGCCGCCGCGCCGGCGTTGGGAACCGGCGTACTGCTCGGGATCTGCATCTTGCTCTTCGTCGGAGCGGCGGCCAAGTCGGCGCAGATCCCGCTGCACACGTGGCTTCCCGACGCGATGGAGGGCCCGACCCCGGTCTCCGCGCTGATTCACGCGGCCACCATGGTCACGGCCGGCGTCTATCTGATCGCGCGTTGTGCGCCGCTCTGGAGCGCTAGTCCGAAGGCGCAGCTGCTGGTCGGGTCCATCGGCGCGCTGACGGCGCTCGCCGGCGCGATCCTCGGTACGGTTCAATGGGACATCAAGCGGATTTTGGCTTATTCGACGATGTCGCAAATCGGCTACATGATCATGGGCGTCGGCGTCGGTGCGTATGAGGGCGGCGTCGCGCATTTTCTCACGCACGCATTTTTCAAGGCCCAGTTATTCTTGGGCTCGGGCCTCATCATCCACGCGCTCGCCGACGAGCAGGACGTCCGGCGGATGGGCGGCTTGCGCGCCAAGATGCCGTTCGCGTTCGTTGCGATGGCTATCGGCGTAGTTGCGATCTGCGGTATCCCCGGATTTAGCGGCTACTTCAGCAAGGACCTCGTGATCTACGGTACGCTCGAGCACGGCCACCCGTGGCTGTACGCGGTAGCGATTCTCACGGCGGGAATCACCGCGTATTATATGTTCAGGATGCTGTTCATCACGTTCATGGGCCAGTACCGCGGCGACGTGGATCACGTCCACGCGCCGGATTGGACGATGAACCTTCCGGTGGGGATTTTGATCGTGCCGACGATCGGCATCGGCTGGCTGACCTTCGGCGGCGACGCTTCGCCGTGGGCGCGTTTTTTTGCCGGTCAGTTCGCGAGCGGCGTGCCGCTCGCGCAACCGGCTATTTCGGAAGCGCTGACCACCTGGATCGTGCTGGCGTTCGTCGCCGCGGGAATCGCGCTGGCGTACCTTCGCTACGGGACCGCGACCGCGAGCGCGGGCGCACCCGAGCGTTTGGCGCGCGAGGCCGAATCCACGCCGCGGCTGCTGGCCAACGCGTTTTACTTCGACGCGATCATCGACGCGCTGTTCGTGCGCACTTCGCAATCGCTCGGCCGCTTTTTGGGGGAGACCGTCGACCCGCGCGTGATCGACGGCGCGGTGCGCGACGCGGCCTCGTCGGCCGGTTGGCTGGGAGCGCTGACGCGCTCGTTCCAAACCGGTCTCGTTCGCGCCTACGCGCTGATCCTGGTGGCCGGAGCCGCGTGCTTCATCGCATACTACGCGCTCGTACCGGGAATCTTTCGATGAACGCCCTCGGCCTGCTCCTGTTGCCGTTCGCCGGAGCGATCGCCGTGTGGCTGCTTCCGCGCGACAACCGCACGGCCGCGCGCGCCGTCGGCACGATCGTCGCGCTCGCGACGGTCGCCTTGTCGCCGGTGTGTGCGACGCGCGAATGGAGTTTCCGCTGGCTCTCACGGCCGTTCGCAGCTGCCTTCCATTTCGGCGCGACGCCGCTGTCGTATTGGCTGGTACTCTTGCTCGCCGTGTGTACGGCGTGTGCGATCCTGGCCTCCAACGTACCGCGCTCGCGCGATTTCGTCGCGTGGATGCTCGTCCTGGAAGGCTCGATGCTCGGACTGTTCCTCTCGCGCGACCTGCTCGCGTTTGCGCTGTTCTGGGATGCGATGCTGCTGCCGGTGTTCTTCGTTCTGGTCGGATGGGGACGCCACCACGGCACCGCATGGCGTTACCTCATCTACAATTTTGCCGGCGGACTCGCGCTGCTCTTCGCGACGGCGGCGTTCGGCGTTCTCAACGGTTCGACGGACGTGATCGGACGCGGCGACGTGCACCTGGTGGGTTCGTGGGTACCGTGGATCTTCGCCGGATTTGCGTTCGCATTCTTGGTCAAGACGCCGGTTTTCCCGTTCCATACGTGGATGCCGGCAACGTACGCCGACACGCCCGGACCGATGGTCGCCGTCGTGAGCGGCGTTCAGTCAAAGGCGGGCTTGTACGGTTTTATCGCGATCGCACTCGCGTTCGTGCCGGACTACCTCCATCAGTATGCGGGCCTGTTGTTGGCGCTTGGGGCGATCTCGATCCTGTACGGTGCGTTCGTCGCGCTGGTGCAAAGCGATGCCAAACGCGTCGTTGCATATTCGTCGCTGTCACATCTGGGACTCATCGTCGTCGCGATCGTGGCGTTCCAGCCGCTCGCGCTCGCCGGGGCGGTTCTCTATATGGTCGCGCACGGGCTCTTTAGCGCGGCACTCTTCTTGGCCGTCGGTTTCGTCGAAGAGCGCGAGCAGACGCGCTCGCTCTCGCGCCTGCGCGGACTCGGGCGCGACAACCCGCGGCTGGCGGGAGCGCTGTGCGTGGCGGCGCTCGCCGCGTTGGGTCTGCCCGGTCTGGCCGGATTCGCCGGTGAGATCGCGATTCTCATCGGCATATTTCAGGCCGGACTGGTCTGGGCGGCCGCGATCGCGCTCGCGGGCATCGTGCTGGCGGCAGCCTACATGCTCCGTATGTTTCAGGACATCATGAACGGGCCGGCGCAGCCGGATCTGCCCGAACGCCCCGACCTCTCTTGGCGCGAAGGCCTGGCGGTTGCGCCGCTCGCGCTGGCGCTGGTCGTTCTCGGCGTCAACCCGCACGCGATCTTGGCCGGATCCTCGGCGCGGAACGCGGTTACGACCGCCGCGGTCGAGACGGCGCGATGAATATTACCGTCACGACCGCCGACTGGATGGCGGTGATGCCGATCGTCGTGCTCGCGAGCACCGGATTGCTGGTGTTGCTGGCGGACGTTTTCTCGCGCACGCATTCGAATCGTTACGTTTCGATCCTCATCGGTGCGGCGGGAACGATCGCCGCCGGAATCCTTTGCGCCAAGGGCTACGGCGAGAACTTCGCGGCTTTCTCGGACGGCTTCGTACTGGGCGGCTTCACCGTCGCGTTTGAGGAGATCGTATTGCTGGCGGCGCTCGGGTCGCTCGTTCTCTACGGCACCATCGGGAAAGACGATCGCATCGCCGGAGCGGTTGCGTTGATGCTATGGAGCGCGTGCGGCGCGATGCTGATGGCGGGCGCGGCATCGTTGATGACGATCTTTCTCGGCCTCGAGTTGCTCTCGCTCGCCCTCTACTGTTTGTGCGGACTGGCCGACCGGCCGGCATCGCGCGAATCGGCGCTCAAGTATCTCATCCTGAGTTCGACCGCGTCGGCGCTCTTGCTCTACGGCATGGCGCTCCTCTTCGGCGCTACGGGCAGCGTGCAACTGGCCGACTTCACGTCGGCGGCGCTGGCAGCGAGTCCGCTGTTCTGGCTTGGGTCGGGCCTGTTCTTCGTCGGCATCGCGTTCAAACTGAGTTTGGTTCCGTTTCACCTCTGGGCACCGGACGTTTACGAGGGCGCCCCGATGCCGGTTACCGCGTTCATGAGCGTGGCTACCAAAGCGGCTGTGGTCGCCGTGTTCGCACGCTTTATTTATGCGGCGCTTCCGGCGGGCATTTCCGGGCGGCTGCTTCTGCCGATGTGGATCCTGGCGGGCATCTCGATGATCGCCGGTAACGTCGGCATGCTCGCTCAGAAGGATCTCAAACGGCTGCTCGCGTTTTCCGGAATCGCGCAAATCGGGTACGTCGTCGCCGCGTTGGCGGGCGCGACGCCGCTCGGCCTTCGGTACGCGCTGTACTACCTGGTCGCGTATTCGTTTATGAACTTGGGCGCGTTCGCGGTCGCGGCTGCCTGCTCCGACGATGCCGAACAAGGATCCGACCTCGCGAGTTATCGCGGGCTGGCCGGACGCCGGCCGTTCGCCGCCGCGGCGATGACCGTCTTTCTCATCGCGCTGGCCGGCCTGCCCCCGACGGCGGGCTTCGTCGGAAAAATTCTCATATTGTCCAGCAGTACGCTGGCCGGCTACGTCTGGCTGGGCGCTCTGCTCCTGGTCGGAACCGCCATCTCGATCTACGCCTACGCCAAGGTCGTGCGCGCCATGTACGAGGGCGCCGAGGTGCGGCCCGGCGCTCCCAATCCGGTCGCTCCCCTGGCCTGGGCGAGCGCCGCCGTATGCCTGGTCTTCGTCGTCGCGATGGCCCTGTATCCGTTCACGCCCAGCAACGTGCTGCCGCTGGTCAAATAATCGGGCGAGGGTCACCGCCCGGGCTCGGAAAGCGTTACAATGAGGTCGTTGCGGGAGGGATTCCCATGGCTCTACGCGTGCTCGCCATCGTCTTTTCGTGCCTCATGTTCGCCGCTCTGGGCGCACCCTCACGGGCCGCCGCGCAGCTGCTGTACAACCCCAGCGCGAACGAAGTCGGGAACGGCCTTCCCTCCGATCCCGGCGGGCGCCATCGCACAGGCCCGCGACCGGATCGCGGCCGGCGACATGGCCGGCGCGATCGCCGTGCTCAAGAAGTACGTGGCGGCGCATGCCAACGAAAACGATCCGCGCCGCTTTCTCGGCGACCTCTACTATCGGGACGGCGAGATCTCGAAGGCCGAGGTAACGTACCGCACGATCCTGATGTATAGCCCCTACGACAAGGAGACGCACAACCGTCTCGGCACCGTCTACGCGACCGAAAACCGCATCGACGAGGCTATCGCGGAGTTCGAAAAGAGCCTGCCAGGCACGGATTCGGTCGACGACCTGGTCGCGCTGCATCAACGCCGGGGCGACCTCGCGGCCTACCGCCAACAGATGGAGCAAACCGCGGCCCACAATCCGGGCGATCCGGACATCCTTTCCGAACTCGGGCAGGTCTACACGGCCATCCATCGTCCGATGGACGCGATTCCAATTTACAAGCGCGCTTTGGACATCGATCCAAATTCGCTGGGGGCGCTGAACGGACTGGGCCTGGCGTACCTGACCATGCACGATTCCAACGACGCGATCAAGTCGTTCGTCGCTTGCTTGAATATCGACCCGACGGTCTATTCTTGTCTCTCCAACTTAGGTGGAAGCTACCTGGAGGCGGGCCGGTTCGACGAGGCCAGCGTCGTGCTGGAGCGAGCGCACAAAGTTGCGCCCGAACGCTACGAGGCATTGGTCGATCTCGGGTACTTAGCCGACGAGCGGAACGACTGGAAGTCGGGCGTTGCGTATTACGTGCGGGCGCTTAACGTTTGGCCGTACGCTCCCGAAGCCTACATCGACTTGGGCAGCTCGTACGAAGATCACGCGCTCTATCCGCTGGCGCAGGCGGTCTTGGTGAAGGGCATCGCGGTGGCGCCCCAAGATGGGCGCATTCACTTCTTGCTGGGGCGCTGCTACGCGCTGCAAGGCGAGAACGCTCTGGCGATCGCGCAGTACGAAGCCGCCTCGCAATCGCCCGATCCCGACATCGTGCGCATCGCTCGAATCGCGTACGACCAGCTCGAGTCGGCCACCTCGCCCAAGCCACAATAGCCTACTCCCGAATCGTCAGGGCGTGGGCGTTGCTGCCGGCACGCAGGCCTTATTGCTGAAGTCCGAATAGTCGTACGTGCCTTTCTTGCTGTCCGATGGCGCGACCACGCGGATCCGAAAGCAATCGCCCGGAGCCCACGATCCTTGGTCGACGATGGCGGCGTATTGCGCGCGTTCGGGATGCGACAGGTCGGTCTCCATCGGCGCCGTCGACACGACCGTACCGTTGCGCTCGAGCTGCAGCGCGCTCGGGAACAGGCAGAGCGACTCGTCGCAGCCGAAGCCCCAAGCGAACATCAGCCCGAGGCCGCCGTTCGACACGCGCTGCACGCACGAGGCCGACTTCTCGACGTTGCAGACCGCGGTAGCGTCGAGATTTGCCGCCAGCGCCTTGGGTGCCGAAATACCTTCACTGATGCCCTGCGCCGCAATGCCGAGGGAGCAGGACAGCCAAAGGATCGCCGCCAGCGGCAAGACCCGCGTCCGATTTGCATTCATGAGCGGCAGAGTTGCGCGACGGCGCCGCCGTGGCCTTTCGGATGCAATCGGCGGCGGCGTGCCGAAGTCCGGATGCATGAAAAATCTCGTATTCGCCCTGGCGTTCGCGCTCGCGCTGCCTTGTGCCGTAAGCGCTCAACAGGGACCGCCGCCGCAGGGCGGCATGATGCAGATGCATCAGCAGATGCGCACGACCATGCTGGCCGCACTCACGCCGCAGAACAGGACGCTGCTCGGCACGGTCGCCGGCCAACTCGCAACGTCGGCGACTCCGGACGTCAAGGCGGCGGCCGCTCAGCTCGACGCAGCGCTCTCTCCGGCGGAGAAGCAAGCGATCCTAAGCCAGCACCAGGCGATGGTGCAGCAGATGCAGTCGATGGCCGGCAGCAACGGCGGGCCGGGCCAGATGGGCGGCATGCACGGCATGACGAGCGCGAGCGACATGAACGATCCGGGAATGATCCTGATCGCGGTGTCGATGCGCGTCGGCATGGGACCGCCGGGCGGAGCGCCCTAACGGGCGTTTAGCGCCTGGAGAACGTCTCGCGCACGTAGCCGATGCATTGGGAAACGGCGAGCGCGACGCGCGCGAGCGCCGGAATGACGCGCGGCCGCAAGAGGCGCGCGTCGAAGTCCTTCATGTAGCGATCGTTCTCATCGATTGCGGTTCGTAGGAATTTCTCGAGCGAGAGGTCCCGCATGACGTCGCTGAAGAGATCGAGGTCGCCGTCGCCTCCGCCCTCGCCGTTCATCGCAGCGCCGCCCTTGACGCGCCGGAGGATCGCACCGCCGTAGCCGAGCAGCGCGGGAACGGCCTGGGCGAGCGGCGCCCCGTAGCCGCGCCGGCACCGGTCGTACGCCAGCCAGTTGATGAAGAAGACGATGTGCCGCGCTTCTTCCAGCAGCACTCGCTCGAACAGCGAGGTGAGGGTTTCCGGAAGAATGCGCGCGTCGCACGCCAACTTGAAAATGCCGAATCCCGCGAACGAGTCGACGCATTCGTTGTAACCGAAATCCAGGAACGCTTGCCGCGTCGGCATCTCCACGGCGGCTCCCGGCCGCACGTTCAACCCGTATCGCGCGATCATGAACGAGAGCAGACGCCCGTGGCGGTCTTCCTCGTAGCCTTGCAGACCCAGCGCTTGCCGCACCAGCGGATCGGGCTCGGTCGCGGCAAAACCCGAGAGCATCTTGCCGGCGTTGACTTCGGCTTCGAGCGCCATCGTCCAAACCGGGATCGCGCGCAGGCGCGCGAGGGAAGTCGCGTCGAGCTCCGGCCACGGCAGCTTTTCGGGGTCGAACGCCACATGGGTTCCCACGAAGCTCTCACAAAACAGGCGCTTGTGTTCCTCGGATCCTATCTGCATATCTAGAACTTTAACGCGTGCGTGAGGTTGGCGGAAAACATGAGCGTGAGCAGCCAGGGCGCAACGGCGAGCGCCAGCGCCTTATAACCTTGTTGCAGATGATGAAATCGCTCGCGGAGGATCTCCGAGTTGCACCAGATCTGGCGAAGCATGTCGTCCGTGTAATCCTTGAGGAATTCTTGGCGAAACTTCGCGATAAAATCGTCCTCGCCGTAGGCGGCGATGTCGTTGAAGAAGATCAACGATCGCTTGTCGGCGATGATGGCCGGGTACGAACTCTTGTAAACGTATAGCAAGCTTATCCCCATCAAGACGAGTGCCAGAGGGCACGCGATCCAAAGCGCGAGCGTCCACTGCTGAAAAGGCGGTACGTTCGTTCCCAGGAACGCGAGCATCCCTATGTTTATTCCGAGAAGCGTCGACATCTTCGCGTCGGCGCGCGGAAAAAACTGAAGGACGACGTTAAATTGATTGATCGCGTTGGCTAGGAGCTTTTCTTCGTCGGCGGGGAGTTCCATGCGGCTTCAGACCTTCACTTCCGTGCGATACAATCGATCTCGACGCGTGCGTTGCGGGGAAGCGCTGCGACGGCTACCGTCGATCGAGCCGGTTTCGAGGCGCCAAAGGCTTCTTGGTAGGCGGCGTTCACCGCGGCAAAATCGTCCATGTCCACCAGGAAGATGGTGGTCTTGACCACGTGCGAGAAATCGAACCCGGCTGCCGACAGCACCGCGCCCAGGTTGGCCAGCACGCGCCGCGCCTGCGTTCCGGCATCGCCGTCTTCGAGCGTGCCGGCCGGGTCGAGCGCGATCTGCCCGCTGCAGTACAGGTCGCCGTCCACGCGCACGGCCTGACTGTAAGGGCCGATCGGGGCGGGCGCACCGCCGGTGAGAATCGACTGACGGGCGCCGCTCATCGGGCCGGGGATTCGACGCGGTATTTCATCACGAGTGGTTCTTCGGCGGGCTTTGCTCGCGAGCCCCGCCAACACTTACCGGCGTGGACCCGGGGGAAAACTTCGAACGGGATTTTGCGCGAGTCGGGAGCTGGATCGCGGAGTATCTGCGCGACCCGCTGAGGTACCGGGTCCTTTCCGGCGTCAAGCCGGGGGATATCGAGGCTCGTTTGCCTGCGAGCGCCCCCGAGCGGCCCGAGCCGTTCGACCGCATAATGGACGACTTCGAGCGGACGATACTTCCGGGTATCACGCACTGGAACCACCCGCGCTTTTTTGCCTACTTCGCCACCAGCGCAGCTCCGATCGCGATTGCGGCCGAGGCGCTGGCGGCTGCACTCGACGTCAAAGCCATGCTTTGGCGCACCTCCCCTTCGGCGACCGAGCTCGAGTCGGTCGTGCTGCGTTGGCTGGGGCGCCTTCTCGGCGTCCCCGAAAGCTGGACCGGGATCATCTACGATACGGCTTCGATTGCCGGTTTCACCGCGCTGGCGGCGGCGCGCGAATCGCTCGACCTCGACATCCGCGGGCGCGGCATGGCGGGGCGGCACGACTTGCCGCAACTGCGCGCGTACGTCACCGAGCACACGCATTCGCATGTAGAGAAAGCGGCGATCGCCCTGGGCATCGGCCAAGCCAACGTCGTCCGGGTTCCCTGCGATGCGGAACATCGCATGAACCCGGTCGCGCTCGACCGCGCGATAGAAAGCGATCTCGCGGCGGGAATGCGGCCGCTCGCCGTCGTCGCGACCGTCGGCACGACCTCGACGACGTCGGTCGACCCGGTGGCGCAGATCGCCGAGGTTTGCTCGGCACGCGGCGTTTGGCTGCACGTCGACGCCGCTTACGCCGGCATCGCGGCGATGCTGCCCGAGTTCGCATGGCTGATGGACGGCGTCGCGCGAGCCGACTCGCTGGTCGTGAATCCGCACAAGTGGATGTTCGTGCCGATGGATTGCTCGGTGCTGTACGTGCGCGACGAAGCCATGGTGCGGCGCGCCTTTTCGCTGGTGCCGGAATACCTGACGACGACCGACGGCGACGTGCGAAACTACATGGACTACGGCCTGCAACTCGGGCGGCGTTTTCGCGCCCTCAAGTTGTGGTTCGTCCTGCGGGGGTTAGGCGCGGAAGGCATTCGCGAGCGCTTGCGTTCGCACGTCGAACTGGCCCAAGCGTTCGCGTCGTGGGTCGCGGCGCAATCCGGTTGGGAAGTCCTGGCTCCGCATCCGCTGTCGGTGGTGTGCTTTCGCCGCCATCCCCGGGGTGAAGACGACGAGACGAAGCTCGAAACGCTCAACGCGCGGCTGCTCGAGGCCGTCAACGCCGGCGGCGAGATCTTCATCTCGCATACGAAGATCGACGGCCGCTACGCGCTGCGGCTGGCGGTCGGCAACCTGCGCACACGACGAGAAGACGTTGCGGCAGCGTGGACCATTTTGCGCCGCGAGGGCGCGCGCCTCGCGACGGATCCGGTGCGGTCGAGCGCGTGAAGCCGTTCAGAGCGGTCGCGATACTGAACGGTTCGGCCCAAGCGCGCCGGGAGTGCTCGCTGCTGGACGAATCCGAGTTCGACATCACGGAGGTGGACGGCGTCGACGCCGCGCTGGCGGCGATGTCGGGCCGGCATTTCAACGTCGCGCTGCTCGACCGGTCGTTTGCCGACGCCGCATCCCTCGACCAGATCGAGCGTTTGCGCGAGCGCGCTCCCAACCTCGCGATCGTCATCTTGCGCGAGGATAGCCTGTCGCTGGCCGTGCGTTTTGCCGTCGAGCGTGCGGAACTTGCCGAACGCCTCGGGGCCAGCGTGGACGAGATCGAACGCCAGCGCAACGGGGCCGCGCAGCTCAAGGATCTGCGCAACGATCTGATCGCGGTCGTCGCTCACGACATCAAAGGCCCGCTGACGTCGATCATGGGCTACGCGGAGCTGATACAGAACGGATTCCTCTCCGCTGAGGAAACGCTCGACGCAGCTCGCACGATCCGGTCGAACGCGCAACGCCTCTCCTCGATGGCCGACGACGTCCTGTCGCTTTCGAGTCTGGAACATGCCGATTTCGAGGCCGCCGACGGGCGGGCCGACTTGGTCGCGATTTTGCAAGAAGTTGCCAAGATCTACCTCACGGAGCGGCGCGTCGTGATCGGCACGAGCATAGCGACCGCGGCCGTCCGCGGCGACGCCGAACGCTTGCGCCAAGTCTTCGACAACCTCGTCGGGAACGCGGTGAAGTATTCGCCGCGCGGCGAGCCGGTCACGGCGCATCTTAGCCGCGAAGGTGCGGTCTATCGGGTGGACGTGCGCGATCGCGGGATCGGCATTCCTTCGGAGGACATTCCACGCTTGTTCGAACGCTTCTCGCGGGCGTCGAACGCGCGCCAAGCTCGAATCGCGGGCAGCGGCATCGGACTCTTCGTCGTGCGGACGATTCTCGACCGCTACGGCGGAACCGTCGGCGTTACCAGCCGCGTAAACGAAGGCAGCACGTTTTCGGTCACGCTTCCGGCTCTGCATCCGGAGGGCAACGAAGCCGATCGCTGACCCGTCGCTAGTACAACCGCAGGTACGCGCGGTGCTCCCACGGATGCACCGCGCGCCGGTAGCGTTCGTACTCGGCGAGCTTCGCGTCTCGAAAGGCGTGGTAAAGATGGTCGCCTAGGGACGCGCGCACGACGTCGTCGCCGTCGAGGTCGTCGATTGCCTGGCGCAGCGACTTCGGCAGCGTGCCGATTCGCCGCTCGTGCCGGTCCCGCTGCGTCAGCTCGTAGGTGGAGCCCGCGAAGGGTTCGCCCGGAAGGATCTTGCGCGCGACCCCGTCGGTAGCCGCGCCCAGCAACACGGCCAGCGCGAGATAGGGATTGCACGCCGGGTCCGGGCTGCGCATCTCGACGCGGGCGGCGCCGTCTTTCGCGGCCGGTATGCGCACGAGCGAATTTGCCGAGCGCTCCGACCAGACCGTGTAGATCGGTGCGTCCCACGCCGCGACCAGACGTTTGTACGAGTTTACGGTCGGATTGCAGATCGCCGTTGTAGCGGCGGCGTGTGCGAGCAGGCCGCCGACGACGTACAGCTTGATCTCGTCGTCGGAATCGGACCCGAGTGCAAAATCGACGTGCAGGCCGCTCCCGGCGCGCTCCTCGAGCGGCTTGGGCATGAACGTCGCATCCATGCCGAAGCTCGCCGCGACGTGTTTGGCCAGCGTCCGCAACGTCAGCACGTGGTCGGCTGCCGATAGCGGCTTGTCGGGCGCGATGTCGATCTCGTGCTGGCCGGCGCCGTGCTCGTGATGGGCGGCGGCGACGCGCACGCCCATGGCCTGCAGCGCCGCGACGATGGCATTGCGAACTTCCTCGCCGCGGTCGTTCGCGGAGAAGTCGAAATAGGAACCGACGTCGGTCGTCTCGGTTGAGAGCGCGTCGCCGTGCCGCTGGTCGAAGAGATAGAATTCGACTTCCCAGCCGACTTGCAGTCCCGGCAACGCATGCGCTGTTTCCTCCACCGCGCGGCGGAGCGTGGTTCGCGGGCAGCCTTCGAACGGCGAGCCGTCGGGCATCGCGATATCGCAGATGAGCCGGGCTTCGTTTCCGCCGTCGAAGCCGGGCCACGGGTAGATCGCGAACGTCGACGCGTCGGGCTTGAGAATCATGTCGAGTTCTTCGCCTCGCACGAAACCGTCGATGGAGCCGCCGTCGAACGTGACGCGGCCCTCGATCGCCGCTTCGAGCTCGGTAACCGGAATCGAGACGTTCTTGCTGACGCCGAAGATGTCGACGAAGACCAAGCGGACGAACCGCACGTCGTGCGCCTTCGCGAGCTTGACCAGATCGCGCTTGGCGGCGGGGCGCATGTTGGTGGAAGGGTCGTTAGGCGTTGAGTGCATGAATCGCAATCGCTAGACGAAGAGTGAGTTGATCCCCGGGGTTTTCCAGCGAGCACGAGCAGATCTCGCCGATTTGCCGCAGGCGGTAGAACACGGTATGGCGGTGCACGTGAAGCCGCTCGGCGGCGGTCTTGACGTTCTGCCCGACGTCGAAGTAGAGCGCGAGCGTGCGTTCGAGCTCGGTCTGATGCTTTTCGTCGTAGGCGCGTAGCGGCGCGAGCACGCGCCGCGAAAAGGCGCGCAATGCGTCGCGACTCGCTCCCGAGTACAGGAGTGGGTAAGCACCGAGGTCCTCGAACGCCGCCACACGACCGGGTCCGAAGATGCGCCGGCCGATGGCGAGCGCGGCGGTTGCGCGCTCGAGACTAGGCGCCACGTTCGCAACCGGCTCGGCGGTTCCGACGCCTCCGCTCACGCGCGTTCCCGGTTTGCGCTTTGCGAGCGCTTTGGGGAGCAGCGTTGCCGCCGTGCGCGCGTTGCTCGCGTCGTATTCGCGCGGCGCGGGTGCCAGGACGATCAACGCGCTACCGCGCTCGATAAATCCGCTGTCGGCCGCGCCGTTCCGGAACGCCTCGGTTGCCGCAGCCCGTAGTTCCGCGAGCGTTGCCGGCGCGTCCGGGTCGTCGCGCTCGGTCTCGAGGACGATCGCCACATAAGCGTCGGCCGCGACGATGCCTCGCGTCGCAGCGTCGTCGCGAGCGGCGGCCGCGTCGTGATAATCGCCGGCGGCAACGCGTTCCCAGAAGCCTTGTCGCCGGTCGCTCTTGCGGTTTGGGTCGCGCGCGAGTTCGACGGCGATCGAGGCTGCGGTGAGCCGCAGGGCGTGCCCGCAGTCGCCAAGCGAACCGCTCGTTTGCGGCGAGAAGACCGACAGCCAGCCGACGCGTTTGTCGCCGGCTACGATCGGGCACGTATAGCCTGGGCGTCCGTTGGCGTGCGCGCCGCCGTCTTCGGTCAAACCGCGGGCGCTGACCGGTACGCTTTCGCGGCCGGCCGCGGCGATGGGCCGCCACTGGTCGTCTTCGATGAGGACGCCGAGTCCGGTGGCGGCGGCGAGATGCGCGGCCAGAGCCTTCGCGCCGGCGCCCGCGGCGGCGACGCGCGCGAGACCTTCGGCAAAGTCCACGATCTCGTCGGGAGTCATGCGTGGGCCTTCGGCGAATGAACGGAGGGTTCTTCGAGAGGCGACTTTTTGTGGACGAAAACGTTCTGCGGGCGGCCATGTCCTCGATGTACGAGGAACTCCCCGATGCCGTCGTGTTGTGGGACTTAACCGGACGTTTGATCACCGCCAATGCGGCGACCGAGGCGCTCTCCGGCTACTCGCGCGGCGAACTCATGGGAACGCTCCTTGCCGATTACGTCCTGCAATCGGACGTAGACCGCATTCGCCGCGCGGTGCTCGCGATCGCGACCGGCCGCGTCGATTCGTTTCCGGCCCACATGCGCCATCGCGATGGGCGGACGGTACCCCTGGAGTGTAACGCGTTTCCGGCGCGAGCTCCGGACGGAACGGTAGCCGGCGTGTTCGTGCGCCTGCGCGACGTCGCCGCGTTGCGACAAGCGGAAGAGCGGCTCAGCCTCAACGAGCGCCGGATCGAGGAGCAGAGCGAACGCATTCGGCGGCTATTCCTGACGGCGGCGAGCCGCGGGGAATCCAACGAACAGCAGATCGAGAACGTGCTGCGGCTCGGGCTCGAACTGTTCGGCTTCGACTGTGCCTACGTGTCGCGGTTCGATGGAGAGCGGGTCGTGATACGCAACGTCGCCGGCGACGGCGGAGGGAGCGTTTTTCCGGGGGCAGTCTTTCGCGCCGAAACGTCCTTGTCGCGCCACGTGCGAGAGAACGGCGCGCTCTCGATTCCGGATTTCGACGCGCCCCGGTGGAAGGAAGAGTCCGCAAACGCAGCCGGTTTTTGGCGCGCCTTGTACGCCGTTCAACTGATCGTCGGGAACGGCCCGTTCGGCGCGCTGATCTTCGCAGGCCGCAACCCGCGCAGCGCGGGGATGGACAAGCGCGACAGCGATCTCATCGGGTTGATGGCGTTGTTCGTTTCGAGCGTGATCGAACGCATCGCCGCCGACGAACGCATCCGGGAACTCGCCTTTACCGACGCGTTGACCGGGCTGCCCAATCGCGTCCTGTGGGCGGACCGGACGGCGCTGGCCGTAGCCACCGCAAAGCGATACGGCCAGGGATTTGCGGTAATGTATATCGATATCGACTTGTTCAAGAGCGTCAACGATGCGTTCGGCCACCACGTGGGCGACGAATTTCTTCGCGCGGCGGCCGCTCGTCTGCGATCGACGCTGCGCGAAAGCGATACGCTGGCTCGCTTCGGCGGCGACGAATTCGTCATCTTGCAAACGATGGTAAACAAGTACTCCGACGCTTCCGATCTGGCGCGCAAGGTCCGGGCGGCGATGCAGAGACCGATCCAGGCGGCGGGCCGCGAGTTTACGATTCGCGCAAGTATCGGCATCGCACTATATCCGTCGGATGCAAAAGACGTCGACACGCTCATGCAGCTTGCCGACGAAGCCCTCTATCGCGCCAAAGCGAAAGGCCGGAACCGCTGGTGCTTCGCCAACGAAGGTGCGGCCCGCGACGACGCGGGCTCGTCGTCTACCCTCCCAGAAGCTGCGGGATGAATTGGCCCAACACGTAGACCACCGAGAGGCATCCGATGACGACGACCGTCGTCCAGCCCACGACGTTGGCGACGGTTGAATTCGTAAAAGCCCCCATGACGCTCTTACGGTTTATGACGATGAGCATCAGCACCAGTTCGGCGGGCAAGAGAATGCCTTGCAGCACTTGGGAGAAGAGGATGAATTGCAGCAGCGGCAGTCCCGGGATCAGAACGATGGCCGCGCCCAGCACCAAGCCGGCGGCGAACAGGCTGAAAAAGACGGGAGCTTCGGAAAACTTGCGGTCGATAGCCGCTTCGAAACCGAGCGCTTCGCAAACGACGTAGGCGGTCGAGAGCGGCAGAACCGTCGCCGTAAACAGTCCGGCATTGAGAATGCCGAAGGCGAACAAGAGCGACGCGAGGGGTCCGGCCAGCGGTTTGAGCGTGATCGCAAAATCGCCGGCTTGCTGCGGAATCGCGATGTGCGCTCCGTGCTGGTTCGCGACGTAGATGGTCGCTCCGCTCGCGATAATCATGAACCCGGCCAAGGCGATCGCTAAGACCGAGCCGTTGATGACGTCCGCGCGCGCCATCGGGAGGTCTTCGACTCGCGAGCCTTTGTCCACGACGGCGGATTGCAGAAAAAACTGCATGTACGGCGATATGGTCGTGCCGATGATACCGACGAGCATCGCCAGCCAGCCGGCGGTATGCAAATCGAAGCTCGGCACGACGGCCGCGTGTGCGACCGCTTTCCAGTCGGGACGTGCCAGGATCGCCGACGCGATGTACGTGAGGTAGACGAGCGAAAGGACGACGAACGTTCGCTCGACGATGCGGTTGTTGAAGCGCAGCACGAACAGAAAGACGGCGATCAGCGCGACGGGAACCGAGATGTAGCCCGAAACGTGAAAGATCTCGGTCGCCGCGCGAATCCCGGCGAACTCGGTGGACGTGATCAGCGTGTTGATGAAGAAGAGCGTCGCCATCGCGATGAACGACGTCCGCACGCCGAAATTCTCGCGAAAAAGCGCGGCTAGCCCCTTCCCGGTGACGCAGCCCATCCGCGTAGCCATCTCTTGCACGACGACGAGCGCGATCGCGATCGGAATGAGCGACCACAGCAGGCTGTACCCGAATTGCGCGCCGGCCTGCGAGTAGGTCGCGATCCCGCCCACGTCGTTCCCAGCCGACGCGGTAATAAACCCCGGTCCCAGGACCGCCGCAATGAGAAGGAAGCGGCGCCAGAGCGTGCGCTGCCTCGGAGCCGCGGGAGCTTCGTTCACACTGCCGCGTTCTCGGCTTTGGGGGCTCGACGGCGCGCGGTGAAATGCGGTATCTTGCGCGCCAGATCTTCGGGCATGATCGCGTCGATGGCATCGTCTACCGTGACGATGCCCAGCATTTTGCCGTCGTTGGTGATGACGGGTACGGCCATCAGGTCGTACCGCGCGATCGTCGCGGCCACGTCGTCCGCCTCCATGTTCGGATGGACCGTAATGATGTCGGTATCCATGATGTCGTGGATCGTCGCCGCTGGATCGGCCAGGAGGAGCGTACGCAGCGAGAGCACGCCGAGCAGCGCGTCTTCGCGATCGACGACGAAGAGGTAATAGATGAACTCGGACGTAGGCGCGATTTCGCGGATCTTTCGAATCGTCGCCTCCGCCGTCCGATGCGGGTATATCCACGTATAGTCGGTGGTCATCAGGCCGCCGGCGGTATCTTCGGGATACTTCACGAGCTCGCGCAGCTCGCTGGCCGTGTATTCGCTCATCTCCGCGAGCAACTCACGCTGGCGCTCTTCGTCGAGTTCGGCCAGCAGATCGGCCGCGTCGTCGGAGTCCATCTCTTCGATGATGTCGGCGGCGCGTTCGGTTCCGATGTCGTCGATGAGCGTCTTTTGCGTATCCGCGTCGAGATGTTCGAACGCGTCGGCCGCGGTCTCGTCGTCGAGCTGCCGCACCACGGCCGCCGCTTCCGGGGCAGATAAATCGCCGATGATCCCGGCCAGTTCGGACGGGTGCATGCGGGCAAGCTTGCTCTCCTTAACGGAGAGCCGGATTTGGCTTGGATTTGCCTCGCGAATCGGTGCGACGGAATCCCACGCTATCATCGAGCGTGGAACGCTGCGATAGATTCCCGGCGTAAAGCGTTTGCCGAACGCCTTGAGGCCGAGGCGCCGCATGAGGCCCGCCACGCCCACGTCGGCCGCCACGACGTGCATGCGCGTTCCTGCGCGCGCGACCTCGATGTCGTTGATGCGCACGACCTTGCGGCCGTCCACGTCCACGATTTGCTTGTCGAGCAAGTCGGCGATGAGAAAGAGCGCGTCTTGGTCGGGGGGCGCGGGTTCCTTGGGCGTCAGCGTTAGGGCGACGCTTCCGTCGAGGTTCACGTCGGCCACGGTGTCGATCGGAGCAAAGCGCGGCCCCTGCACCGTCTTGATGATGAGGCCGTCGATCAGCGGAAACTTTCCGTCCGGGTCGTTGACGAGAAAATCCGCAACCTTGCCGACCGGAATGTCGTTGACGGTCGCCCTGCGCCCGACGAGCTCTGAGATGAAGCCCTCCGTGAATGCCATTTCCCCCCCTAAGAACGGGGCGGCACGGCCCCCCGTTTCCCCCCGAAGAACGGGGCGGCACGGCCCCCCGTTTCCCCCCGAAGAACGGGGCGGCACGGCCCCCCGTTTCCCCCCGAGCCGCCACTCGGCGGCTCAAGGGGGCAAAGCCCCCTTAGACCCCCGCTAGCGATGCGCGAAATGCAAAATGCCGGTCCGCTGGGCGGCCGGCACGGAAATGGGGCGCGATCGGCTTCCCTCATTCGCGTACAAGCTTCGACACCACGCACCGTAGAGCATCACCGTCAGGACGATCTGCTCAGCCGCGTTAGACATCGCCTTGTGTCGGCGCAGTCTGGTCTACCCACTTGGCGTCTCTCGACGTTTCCGGGCAGCGGCTTATGTATTGCGTGGACGCCTCACCTAGCGAGGTATCCTATCTCTAAGTATAGGCGCAAGGGTCAAGCTATAGCCCCCGCGTTCTCAGGCCGGGAGCTCGAGTCCAGGCGCCGCTCGATAGCTTGAACTCGGTCAGGGCGCCGCGCGCGGTCCACGCCACGATCCACGCGATCGGCACCGCGTAGAGCCCGATATGGAACCGTTCGATCCCAAGATACGCGAACGGGGGCACGAGCAGCGCGCACACGATGCCCATCGCCATCGAGAATCGCGTATCGCCGGCGGCGCGAATCGGCGCCATCGAGACCATCGCCCAACTCTTGATCGGAAGCGTGATCGTGTGCAACGCGAGCGGCAGTGCCGCGCTCGCCGCGACCTGCGCGTTGAGCGTAAAGATGTAGGCGAGCGGACGCGCGCACAGGGCGATGACCACGCCTGCGATCGTGCTCACCCACAGCGCGACCCGGCGGCCCCGTGCGAAGAACCATTGCGCGCCCGGCACGTCGCCGGCCCCCAAGCGCTGTCCGATGATGGTTTGTACCGCGCTCTGCAGCGGGATGGGAACGACGAACGTTAGGTCCGAAACGACGTTGAGGGCGCGGAACGCAGAGACCGCTTCGGCCCCAAGCGGCGCGAGCATGGCGACGATGAACACGTCGGGCAACATGATGACGAACAAGAAGACGGCTTCGGGCGAGCCCAAGCGGGCGCACTCGTACGCGAGGCGCCAATTCCACTCCCACGCCGAGAAGATGCGATAGATCGGGCGCTTGTAGGTATAGTAGAGCGCGTAGGCAGCCGCGATGGTTTCCGAAATCAGCGATGAGATGCCGGCGCCGACGATGCCCAACGGGTGATGCGTCCACCAGCCCAAACACAACGCGAGCAGCAACGGGATGTGCACGAGATTGACGATCGCGATGACCAGAACGCCCAGTTTTTGATTGCCGGCCGCGCCCAGACCGACGATGAGCGTTCCCGACACCGCCATCGGCAGCAAGCACGCGCATCGCAACATGAGATAGATCGCGCTGGCCGGCCCGCTGGCGAGGCTCCCGACGATGGCGTGAACGGCCGGACGGGCGCCCACCAAACTCAAAAGCGCCGCTACGATCGCGACGGTCAGGGTGACGAGGGCGCCGGCTCGAATGCTGCGCGCGAAACCTTCGACGTCGTGGCTCCCGATGCGCTGCGCGCCGATGATCGAGATGCCGCTGCAAAAACCGGCCAGTACGAACGCGAACGTGAGAAACAGCGTGCCGGCGGCGGTCGCACCGGCTAGCGCCACGACGCCGAGGCTACCGATCGCGATCGTGTCGACGATGCCGAGCAGTTGGTCGCCCAGCAGCTGCACGCCGACGGGAATGGAAAGGCGCCGGAATGCGGCGCCTACGTTTCGATGGTCGACGACCATGGAGGACATCGTTTTACGTTCGCAAGCGGTCGAGCTCGTCGAAGATCGCGTCTATCTCGGCGTCGGTCGTGTAGAAGTGCGGACCGATGCGTAGTCCGCAGTCGGGCCGGTAATCGACGAAAAAACGGCGTTCGACCAACGCGCGATAGGCCCGTTCGGCGCCGTCGAAGTTCACGCCGATCCAGCCGCCGCGTCGCTGCGGCTCGAGCGGCGTATTGACGCGCAAGCCGCGCGCGAGGGCCATCTCCGCGATCTTCGTGGTGAGACGTACGTTGTGTTCGCGAATCCGTGCGACGCCGATGCCCGCGATCAGTTCGTGTCCGGGCTGGGCCACGACGTAGCCGGGAATCGTTGGCGTTCCGTTACCGAAACGGTACATCGAAGAGGCGTAGGCGACCGGCGCGGATTCGAAGGCGAAGGGCCGCTCGTGCGCCATCCAGCCGGTGACCGCAGGGCGGAACCGTTCGAGCAAGTCCGGTCTGACGTAGATCCAGCCGCAGCCGGGGCCGCCGAGCAGCCACTTGTGCGACCCGCCCGTTACGAGGTCGAGGTCCCATTCGCGCACGTCGTAGGGGTAGACGCCGGTCGTTTGATAGGCGTCCACGCATAGCAGCGCACCGGTTTCGCGGCAGCGGGCTTGAATCGCGCGCACGTCGGCGATTGCGCCCGAGACGTAGTACGCGTGCGAGATCACGACCAGCGCGGTCTTTTCGCCGATGGCCGCGCAGATGCGCTCGGTCGGTATCGTCCGGCCGTCGTCGGACTCGACGACGCGGCAACGCGCGCCGAACCGTTCCCACTCGCGCCAGACATAGGTGAGCGATGGAAACTGCAAGGACTCGTACACGACTTCGTTGCGTTCCGCGCGAAAGTCGAAGCACGTCGCGATCGCCGCTTGCAGAACCGATACGTTCGGTCCTAGGAAGACGCTCCCGGCCGGCGCGCCGACGATGCGTCCGATGCCGTCGGCGATTGCGGCGATGCGAGGCAGCCAAAGCTCCCACGCCTCGGGCCCTTCGCTCGCCCATTCCTCCCAGTACCGTTCGAGTGCGCTTTTCGCTTCGAGAGGCGCCGCGCCCATCGAGTGGCTGACGAGATACGTCGAGTCCTTCAAGATCGGGAAGCGGTCGCGTTCGACCGCTTGGGTGGCAGCCTCCGCGTTACGCATAGTCGGTCTGGCCCAAATGCGTGCGTACTTCCCACAACTCGGGGAACATCTTGAAGTCGAGCGTGTGCTGCAGGTAGGCGGCTCCGGAGGATCCGCCCGTCCCGCGCTTGTGGCCGATCATGCGCTCGACCATACGAATGTGCCGTCCGCGCCACAGCAACAGGCGTTCGTCGAACTCGATGAGGTCCTCCAGCAGCATGTAGAGATCGTAGTGCTCTTTTTCGTTGCGGTAAATCCGGATCATACTCTGTAAGAGCTCGTCGTTCGTCCCGGTCGCGAAGCCGCGCCTGGCGAGCATCTCCTTTACGCGGTCGTAGAGCGACGGCTCGGCGGCGCGCCGCTCCAGGAGCTCGCGCTGCCCCGGTTTCATTTCGAGATGCTTGAGCGTGTCGAGCCGTCGTAACCCGCACACGAACTCCATTTCACGGAACTGCAACGACTGAAAACCGCTGGCCGGGTTGAGGTTGTCGCGGAATTGGTTGAATTCTTGCGGCGTCATCGTTTCGAGGACGTCCACCTGTTGCTCGAGCAGGCGCTGAATGGCGTGCACGCGCCGGAACCCCTTAGCGACGCGCAGCAAGTCGTCGCGTTGCAGCGCTTCCATTATTGCGGAGATCTCGTGCAACAGCTGCTTGAACCACAGTTCGTAAACTTGATGTATGACGATGAAGAGCATCTCGTCGTGATGCGGCGGCCGCGACACGGGCTGCTGAAGGGTCAGCAGATCTTCGACCTTGAGATAGGATCCGTACGAGAGTTGGGCGGCCACCTAATGGACCGAGACGTTGAAGGTGAGCGTTTTGGCTACGGTCTTGGCCGGGTCGAACGGCTGTCCGTAATCGAGCACGATGGTCGTGTTGCCGGCCCGGTTCGCGTGAAAGATGAAGATCTGCTGTCCGCCCGCTCCCATGGCTTGCGACGCGGGCGGCTGGTAGACGTTGCCCTCGTACGCGAGTATTTTGTCGTCCCCAACCGATGGCGTCCACGAATAGCCGGTCGTAACGTTGGATGCCAGCGCGATGAAGAACTCGTCGCCTGCCGCGACGGAGATGGGTTGGGCGGCGTCGCGTTCTACGAATACCGGCGAATGCGGGGTGAGCGCGGTCGCGGGCGACGGCGCGAACGGCACGACGGCCAGCGCGATGCAGAGAACGGCACGCGAAAATCTCATCCGCCTATGCTTCCTTAACGACGCGGAAGAGTTCGGCGTCGATCGTCCCGCGCAAGACGTGCCACGCCATAAAGTAGTCGGCGACGAACGAAGCGACCGGCGCTTGAAACGTGGCCGGGCGGTTGCGCTCGAACACCGCGTGCGCGAACCAAGCGGGTCCGTAACCCGCGACCAAGCCTGCGACCGCCAGCCACGGCTTGCGAAACGCGATCGCGGTGCCGACGAGCGCGCTCGCCGCGATCGTGCCCGCGACGTGGAGCGCGCGCGTGCGCGGATCGCGATGCGCGGCTAGATATCGCGCCCAAAACGCCTCAAAGTCCATGCCGATGGCATACGGGGCTGGCTGCGCTTCTCCTCGAAACGCCGAGCAGAGGTTCTCGTAAGCCGAAAGGACTTTGGATGAAGCAGACTTTCGTACTCGCCCTGCTGGCCGCCGGAATCGCCGTCGCGGCCTGTTCGAACTCGTCCTCGAGCACGTCGGCCGCGGGCGCGCCGGCCAACGGCGCCGCCCCCAATCCCGCCGCGACCAATCCGACCGACTTCCCGCTGTACAACGGCGCCACGATCGTCGGCACGCGCAACTGGACCCAACCGGTGGACGTCAGCCAAGTGCCGGGCGGCGCGAAGATGTACCCGCAAGGTTCGGGCACCTACGACGGGCATCAGGTCGTTGCGGGGACGACCGCGTCCATGGCCGACTTGCATCAGTGGTTGCAAGAGCTGGACGCCAAGCCGCCGCAAGGATACGTCGTGGTTGCGTCCGGCAGCAGCATGGATCAGGCGCGCGCGCAAGCGCAGCGCTACGGCCTCGACTTCGACGCGTTCCGAAAGCCAGGCGGCGCGAACGTGGTGGTCGTCGTCCTGGATCCAGCGTCGATGAATCAAAAGATAGGCCCGGCACTCGGCCTGATCGAGAAGTTTCGTACGCTACCGGACGTGATGAAAGGTCCGATCGATCAACAGGTCAAGCAGCGAATAGGCATGAGCGCCAGCGAAGCGCTCGACCCGGCGGCGCCGGTCGGCGCCGCGCTGTCGGCCTACGACCAGGTCAAATCGAGCAACGGCCGCGCGATCGTCATCATCGACGCGACGAAGCAGTAGCGCCACGCTCGAAGGCGAGCAACAAAAGGCGCATCGAGCCCGGGGCGGCTCCCTTGACCTTTCCGTCGGCGCCGATCACGCGATGGGCGGGGATGAAGAGGTCGAGGGGGGCCTTCCCCATGGCGGCGGCAACGCCGCGGTGCGACAGCGGGCGTCCTACCGCGCGCCCGACCTCGGCGTAGGACGCGACCTGGCCGAAGCCAAGCTGCGCGACGGCGCGCCACACCGCAACCTCGAACGGCGTTCCGTGCAGCGCCAGCGGCAGGTCGAAATGCGTGAGGCGCTTTGCGAAATAGGCCGCGACCTGCTTGCGGACCGCGTTCATCAGCACGGCGTCGCCGCTGCGGTTGCCTCTTAGTGCGGGCGGCGGAGGCCCGCGCCGGAACTCGCCGGCGGTGACCGCTCCGTCGCAAACGGTAACGACGAAGTGACGGCCGCGAAAAGGGGTCGGCAGCGTTTGCGTGAGAGCCATGTAAGAGGTTAAATGTCACGGCCAATCTATAGAACCTACTCTACAGCGCTAAAACGGGGAGGTCCAACGTGAAACCGGCATATCTCCCGTGCATCGCCGCCGCAGTGCTAATTCTCGGTGCCGCCGCATGCGCCGGGCACAAGACGACGGTCGCGACCGCCAACGGCGGCACGGTGAGCACCAGCAACGACGGCCAGACCGCGACGGTGAAAACCGATCAGGGAACCGCGACCTACGGCCAGGGCGCGGTGGATCCGGCGCAGCTTGGGCTTCCCGTTTATCCGGGGGCGCAGACCGAGGGCAACGGGGCCGCCAGCATCCAGACATCGGCCGGAACGAGCGAAATGATCAACATGCAAACGCCCGACTCGTTCGATAAGGTTTACGCATTTTACAAACAGCAGATGCCCGCGAATTCCGAGAAGATGCACATGAGCGCCGGCGGCACGTCCATGGCCGAGTTCCAGGTCGGCGATACCGACGCGGATCGCAAGAGCGTCGCGCTCACGCAAAAAGGCACCGAGCCGACGTCGATTCTGATCACGCACGTAACCAAAGCGGCGCAGCCGGGCGCGCCCGCGGGCGACGATGAAGCCGGTCCGTCGCCGTCGCCCAACGCTATGGGAACTTGATTCACGACCCGCGACTGACGGCGGCGTTTCGTCGAGGCCTGCCGCTGGCGGTAGCGGCTACGCTGCTGTTTTTCTTTGCGTATCTCGTCGGTCAGCAAGTCTACCGGTCGTCGGCGAACGATCCGCAGATCCAAATTGCCGAAGATACGGCCGGCCAACTCACCGCGGGAACGCGTCCCGACGGCTTGGTCGATCAGACGCACCTCGTGGACATCTCCACCAGCTTATCCCCGTGGGTTGCGATCTACGACGATTCCGGAAATCTGATCGTCTCGAACGCGCGGTTACATGGTCAGATGCCGCAAATAGCTTCCGCGATATTCGCATCGGTGCGCGACGGTTCGGAAGATCGCGTTACGTTACAACCGGAAGGCGGCGTGCGCTCGGCCGTCGTCGTCGCGCGTTACACCGGCGGCCAGCCAGGCTTCGTCGCGGTCGGGCGCTCGCTGCGCGAAGTCGAGAATCGGGAAGGAAGTCTCCTCAGCCTGGCGATCGTCATCTGGTTCCTGACGCTGATCGCGATCTTTGGAGCGTGCTACCTGCTCGAACCCAAACCCGTTTCCGTATCGGAACGCGCGGAGGGCGGAGACGCGGCTACGGGTTGACGGTCACCGGAACCGTGATCGTCTGACCGGTTGACGGAAAGATCGTGAACTGACACGTTTGCACGGTCGCCGTCGGCAGCGCGGTTATCGGCCCGAACGTAAGCGTAGCGACCAGGCTCGTACTGTCGTACGTGTCGGTGGACTGCGTGATCGTCGCGTTCAAAATCGTTCCGGGGCACGTCGACGGCGGCGTATTGAGATACAGTAAACCGGCGGCATTGTGCTGCGTCACGGTTATGCTCGCAATGGACTTGGGATGACCGCCCGCTCCCGAGGCCGACAGTACGACCGACGACGGCGCGGCCGCAACCGTACCCGGTGAGGGCGACGGAGTAATGATGACGTTCGGCGTGCTGCTGCTGTTATGGCAGGCGCACAACGCGAACAGATAGATCGCTCCCAGGGTCCAGGGCGCACTTCTTTTCAGCATGGCCCTGAATCTTGCGGCTCGCGCGCGCGAAAACCTCCAACGCGGCTCTTGGGGCAACCCCGAATTTCAACGCCGTTTTACCCGCGAAGCGCGTACCCCAAACGTGCGCTTTTCTTTGCATTATCGTGCCGAGGTGCGCGTTGGTTTGGGCGGCACGCACGCGGGTACAACTCGAACGCAAACAGTCCCACGCCCGCTAAAGAGAGAGGCACCGACAATGGCAATCAGAGACGAAGTCGATAAGACGATCGACAACGTGAAGGACGCGGCGCACGAAATAAAACACCGCGCCGTCGCCGACGCGGAACGAACCAAGCGCGATCTGGACGGCGACGACATGACGACGAGCGAGAAAATCGGCTCGGTCGTCAATCAAAAAAAGAACGAAGCGCAGGCGACCATCGATAAGGCCAAGCGCGATCTCCGCAACAAGTCTTAGAGAGGAACGAACTCATGAGTATTCTTGCATGGCTGGTCGTCGGCGTGGTCGCCGGCTTTTTAGCTCGGTTCGTGGTGCCCGGCGAAGGCCCGGGCGGCATCCTGGGAGACCTGATCGTCGGCGTCGTCGGCGCGGTCCTGGGCGGATGGATATTCAATCTATTCGGACACATGGGGGCAACCGGCATCAACCTGTACAGCATTTTAGTCGCCTTCGTGGGCGCCGTGGTGCTGCTGTTCATCGTTCGCGCCCTATCGGGCTCGCGCACGGTAGCGTAGTAGCGATCGGAAAAAGAATGAAGTCCGCGGCGTGCGCCGCGGACTTTTCTTGCATTCTGGGTTAAGCCTTAAATCCGATTGAACCAACGATATTGCAGTGCGGCGCCTATGGTTGAAAATTTTTGGCCGTATCGTCCGCTCAGCCACTTCGACCACGAAATCTTCGCCGAAAACCCGGGGCCGATGGGTTGCGAGAAGGTAAGGCCATAGCGCGAATTCGACAGCGCGTTGATCGGTTTGCCCGCACCTGCGGTCGTCGCGCCACCCGCATAATAGTTTCCGTCCAGAGCCATCCACTGGCCGGCCTGAAAGCCGTATCCCGCGTGGATCTGATAGTTGGCCAGAGGTGCTTGCCGGAGAACCTGCTCTCCAAAATAGTTCGTGTTCTCACCGAAGACCCACAAGCCGGCAGCGAAATCGGCAAACCACCTCCCCAACGGGACCTCTACGCCGATTTCCGGTTTGAACGACCATCGGTTCGAGCCAACGTTGATCAGCCGCGTCGGATCGTACGTTCCCGTCGGGGCGATCACGGTGACACCGACGCCCAGCGTCGTACTCGGCGCTTTCCGCGAGAACTCAGCCGGCGTAAGAGCTCGACCTAAGAGGTTCACCGCAAACCGTAATCGCAAATCGGGAAATCCGTCGCGCGTCGTGGATTGCGTTTGGCCGTACGCGGTTCCGGCGATGTTCGCAGTGAGATAAGGGATGACGACTCCCCACGTCGCCGTATGCCCTGCCAGAGGGAACGTGTGGAGGAAGCTCAGAGCGACGGTGTCGACGGAAGGACGAACGTCGCTCAGCGGAAGCGTCGGATCGAGGGACACGGTCCCAGTAGAGCTCGTAAAGGTTCCGACGACGAAATTTGTGTCGATCGGCGAGGCCGAATAGACGCGCGGTTCGAGTTCCTGGCCCGTTGCCGGCGAGGCGCATGCGAACGCCACCGCCAAGAGTGCGCAGAGCGACATCTCGGCGGCGCCGATTCTCCGGCGCAATCCTGCCGTCGTCAGATATGTGGTCTCGCCGTCAGCATCGTGCAATTCATTCTTCTGATGACCGCCCTTGCCTCCGATGGTTCCGCACGTTTCGAAGATCCCGAGCGCCGGCGCCTCGCGAGCGTCTAGAGAGCTCAGGGCCGTGCGATCATGCTCACCAGTGCAACGATGCCGAGTACTGCGACAAGGCCTGCAACAAAGACGGACATCGAGCGCCTCTTAAGCGAGTATTTCGCTGCTAGGATTCTAATATTGTTACGATTTTCGATCACACCCAGCGTAAGCGACGCTAATCCGATGATGACCAGGGCGAGGCTGAACGATTGCATGCCAAAAAGATATTTTGTCTTATCGGCCCGTGGGCGCAGAATATCCGAGAACCTCGACACGCTGAATCCAAACGAAATTAATGAGGTAGACGTCGCGATCCAGCCCCGCACGCTGTTTTCGTAGGCAATGCGCAACTGCTCAACGGCGCGCCAAGTCGCCGAATCGAGGTTCGAACTGTTGCCCGCTTCCATATCCCTCTGCATGTGTTTCCCCGAACGTTGCGCGTTGGCGTACCGAGCGGCACGGCTCGGCTTGGTTTGAGTGTTCGCCGCGGTCCCACGCCCTTCGTCAATCGGAGTACGGTCCCCCCAACCGGTGGAAGCGGCTCCGGGAACGGCTTTTTCAGGGCTGCGCCAACCGACTGGCAACCGCGGGCGTTCCGAAGGTTCCCACTGGGAGGGGTTTTGTCGCGAAATACCGCGTAAATACGGCGATGCGCTCACCCGGAGAGGTGGCAGAGCGGTTGAATGCGGCGGTCTTGAAAACCGCTGAACCTTCGCGGGTTTCGTGGGTTCGAATCCCACCCTCTCCTTGACGTCGCCGGACCGAGATCTAAGGGGGATACCGATGAAGAACTTTGTCTTAGGGCTATTTGCCGTTGTGTTACTTGCCACGGGCTTAGCACTCGCGGCGGACGTGGGGCCGAAGGCCGACGTCGCCGCGGTGAAAGCGACGGCGCTGCAAAAGAACCCGGGCTCACATTTGCTGGGCGTTCACGTCGTTGGAGATTACGCGCTCACCGATTGGTATCAAGGCGAAGCGTCGGGTTACGGAGCGTATAAGCGCGTCTCGGGCGAGACCTGGAAGCAAGTCGATTGGGGCGGCGGCGCGATCACCGTGGACCTGCTTGCAAAAGACGGATTACCCACGTCGACCGCTCATCAGCTATGCTCGGGCTGGGGAGACTCGTCCCCCTGTTAGCCGTTTTCGGATGAACGATCGTGCGGGAGCAACACGGCCTTAGCGTTCGTCTTCGTTATCGGCACGAGCCACGCAAAGAGGGCCGTCGCCGCGACTGCGCCGAGCATCTGAGCGGCAACGAAGCCGGGAACGTCGACCGGGCGGATGCCTGCGAACGTGTCGGTCAGCGACCGCGCGATCGTCACCGCGGGATTTGCAAACGAGGTTGACGACGTGAACCAATAGGCGCCGACGATGTAGGCGGCGACGGCGAACGGTGTAAACCCGCTCTTGAAGCGAACGCATCCCCAGATCACGGCTAGCAAGCCGAACGTCGCGACGAATTCACCGAGCAAGAGCGTGCTGCCGGCGCGCACGCGATGCGACGGGAAGAACGGCGGAAAGCCAAACATTACGTTAGCCACACAGGCCCCCGTCAATGCTCCGGCAACCTGCGAGACGACGTAGGGAGGAACGTCTCGCCACGGCATGCCGCGCTGCAAAGCATCACAGAAGGTTACTGCCGGGTTGAAATGCGCGCCCGAGATGGGGCCAAATGCGGCGATCAGACAAAATAGTACGCCGCCGGTCGCAATCGAATTTGCCAGCAGTGCGATCGCGACGTTCCCGGAAGCTGAGGCGCTGCCCCATGATTCCCGAGCCAACTATAGCCGCGAGGAGTAGTGCCGCTCCGAGCGCCTCAGCCGCGCAGCGTTTGGTTAGCGAGGACAATGCTCTTCGCAAAATGCGTCGACGCGTTCGGCGATGGCTTGCCGGATCGGGCGGATCGCTTCGATACGCCGTTCCCAGGTCCCCGACAGCGCTGCGGGATCGGGAATGTTCCAATGAATCCGCGTTACGAAGCCCGGAAATATCGGGCACGCCTGGGCGCTTGCCTCGTCGCATACGGTGATGACGTGCGAAAAAAGCCTGCCCGACTTGAAGACATCGAAAACGCTCTGCGTCTTCCTTTGCGAAATGTCGATACCCGCTTCTTGCATCGTCGCGACGGCAAGGGGATTCAGCGTGCCCGGCGTCAGTCCGGCGCTTTCGACTTCCAGCCGGTTGCCGCACGCTTTCCGTAGGAAGGCTTCGGCCATCTGACTGCGAGCCGAATTCTGGACGCAGATAAAGAGAACGCGCACGTCAATCGCTACAGCCGCAGAGTCCGTCGCAGCAGCCGCCGGCACCGTCGCTACCGGTCTCGGTCTCCTCGTGCACGGCGTACACCTCCCAGCGGCGTCCTTCCGGATCCGAAGTCCACACTTTGGTCTGTCTTGCGTAACAGCACGTCTCGTCGCGTTCTATCGCGGTCACTAGACCGTGCCTGGTGAGCCGGGCGATCGCGCGTTCTACGTCGTCAACGGATTCGACCCAGATTCCGAAATGATCGCCGCTCGAGGGTGCGACCCGCTCGGAGAGCGCGAGCGCGAGTTCGATGCCGGGATCCTCGGCGATGAAGAGAGCGTAATCGGCGAGTATCTTCGCGGGCTGCCGATCGAGAAGGGCGGAATAAAACGAGATGCTCGTATCCAGGTTGGAGGTCGTAAGGCTGAGATGAGTCTTCATGCGATCACGTTCTGCTGCAGCACGCTCCGCGTTGCGGACTCGATTCGATCGATCGCGCCGGGAGCTGAGGCGGTAGTAGACCCAGGTGCCGCGCCGCTCGCAGGCCAGAAGTCCGGCTTCGCGGAGGATGCGAAGATGGTGCGAAACGGTGGGCTGATTTAGCGGAAGCGCTTCGGTGAAGTCGCAAACGCAGACGTCGTCCGTCGCGCGCGCCAGCGTCGCCAGCACCCGCAACCGGTTTTCGTCGGCGATAGCCTTGAACAAGGCGGCCTCCTCTTGAAAACGATCGGGCACGACGGCCGCCGGGGGGCAACATCGTTGAATCGACATATGTCGATATTACGGCTTGTATCGATTATTGTCAATATCTCGGCCCGTCAGACGCTAGTGGTATCGCTGCGGGCCCGGTCGTGGGAGAATGCGATAACCCCTGCGCGATCTTTCGTATGCGATCGAGCCGCGCATACTTATTTACAGAAAGATCCCATCATCTCCAGTTCGTTCGATTCCCTCGGCTTAAAGCCGGAACTTTTGCGCGCCGTTCGCGACCTGAAGTTTACCGAGCCCACTCCCATCCAAAGTTTGGCCATCCCACCCGCCCTCGAAGGTCGCGATATTCTTGCCAGCGCCGAGACCGGAAGCGGCAAGTCCGCGGCCTTCGGCCTGCCGATTCTAAGCGCGCTCATGGACGCACCTCGCGGTAAGACGCGCGCCCTGGTGCTTGCGCCGACGCGCGAACTTGCCGAGCAAATCGCCGTCCATCTCACCGAGCTCGCAAAATACTCCGGCGTACGCGTCGCCGCGATCTACGGCGGCGTGGGCTTCGGTCCACAAGTGACCGCGCTACGCGACGGTACCGACATCATCGTTGCGACGCCGGGCCGGCTTCTCGATCACATCGAACGCGGCACCGCCCGGTTGCGCGACATCACCATGCTGGTTCTCGACGAAGCGGACCGCATGCTCGACATGGGATTTCTACCCGCGGTACGCCGCCTTCTCAAGTCGATTCCGTCGCAGCGTCAGACGCTATTCTTCTCCGCGACGCTGCCGCCGGCAATATCGGCGCTCGTTCGCGAAATGCTGCACGACCCCGCAAAGGTGGAACTCGCTCCGAAGGCCTCGCCGGTTGACGGATTGACGCAAACGCTGTACAGCGTCCCGCAGGAGAAGAAAACCGATCTGCTCCTCGAGCTCCTCAAGGACAACGCCATCTACAGCGCGATCGCCTTTACGCGAACGAAATCGCGGGCCAACCGCTTGGCGCGCGTTCTCGAAAAGAACCGCATTCCGTCCGATCTAATTCACGGCGATCGCTCGCAAGCGCAGCGGACGCGAGCGCTCGAAAACTTCAAACGCGGCAAGTACCGCGTTTTGGTTGCCACCGACATCGCGGCGCGCGGCATCGACATCGCCGACCTCGGACACGTCGTGAACTTCGACGTCCCTTATGCCGCCGAAGATTACATGCATCGCATCGGCCGCACCGCGCGCGCCAAAGCGACGGGCGATGCGATCACGTTCGTTTCGTCCGAAGAAGAGCCGCTGATCCGGCAGATCGAGTACGCGCTGGGCAATCGCATCAAACGATCGGTGAACCCGCTGTTTCCCGAGGCCAGCATCGAGCCGCCCAAGCCGCGCCTCGTGTACAGCTCGCGTCCGCGCCGGCGCCGCTAATCCACCGAATCGCAGCCGGCTTCCTCGGCTGCAACGACACAGGGCGCTACGTCCGCGACGCCGGCGCACTCCTCGTCGTAGCCGCCGTGGGCGGCGACGAAGCGGAGCAACTCGACGAAGCGCGTCTGTTCTTCGGGAGTCAGGCCGGCCATCAAGCGCGCGTCTACGTCCGCCAGCGCGCCGTCCACCACGGCTAAGCGCTCGCGTCCGGCCGGTGAGATCTCGACGATGTGGCGTCTGCGGTCCTCGGGGTCGCGGCGGCGATTAACCAAGCCTTCCGATTCAAGGTCGTTCAGCAAGCCGACGAGTTGGGCCGCGTCCACCCGCACGGCCTCGCCGAGGCTTTGCTGGGGCAACGGTCCGTTCCGCAATTCGAGCAGGGTGGCCAAGTGGCGCGCTTTGATCCCGGCCGGCTTTAGGGCGGCCGTGAATTGGCGGACGGACCAGCGGCCCAGCCGGGTCAGGAGCGACGCCGCCGGCGTGCAGGGAGGCGGTTCGGGGTCCGTTCGACGGGGAATATCGCTGACGTGCATGGCCTTAGTATATCATGTGGCTAAATTATTGACATCATTAAATCATTCGTTATAATAAACAATATCGGGCGGCCTGTCCGACCGTCGCTTCCCCGCCAACCTAGGAGCATTTGATGACCACCAGTACCGCTACCCGCACGTTCAAAATCGACCCCTCGCACGCCAGCATCGGTTTTTCGATCCGGCACCTTATGATCTCGAAGGTCCGCGGTTCCTTCGGTTCCGTCGCCGGGACGATCGAACTTCCCGCGACCGGCGCCATCCCCGTTTCGGTCACCGCCGAGATCGCCGTGGCGTCGATCAACACCCACGAACCGCAGCGCGACGCCCATTTGAAGTCCGCCGATTTCTTTGAAGCCGACAAATACGGCCACATGCGGTTTCAAAGTACGAGAATCGAAGCGTTGGACGACGCCCGCTTCAGCATGACCGGCGATCTCGAGATCCGCGGCACGAAGCAGAGCGTCACGTTCGATTCCGAAGTGTCCGGGCAGGGCAAGGACCCGTTCGGCGCGGGCGAGCGCGTTGCGTACGAAGCAAAGGCGAGGATTAAGCGCAGCGACTTCGGCTTGACCTGGAATTCCGCACTCGAGGCCGGCGGCGTGGCGGTCGGGGACGACGTCGACATAACGCTTAACGTCGAAGCCGTCGGCTAATCGCTTCGTTCGGCCGGGTAATCGCGGCGGGCAGCGGAAAGCAGATTCTTGATGCGACGCGGAGCCGCCCTCGGTTATCTCGGGACGTTACTCGCGCTGCCTCTGGCCGGTTGTCAGGGGCAGCTCTGCTTTTCGCTGCCGCCCTCGTCCGGGTCGGCGGCCACGCCGACACTGTTCGGTTCGCAAATTTACGCCGTGGACGACGTAGACAAAGCGATCGCGGCCATCGCCGGCTGTGGCGGAACCCGCGTTCGCATCGGTACGTCCGACGGTTTCGATTTTTCCGACGCGGTGTTTGAAACCGCGGCCAAGCATGGGATACGCGTCGTGGCCGTCACGCCGGTCGCACCGCAACCGATCGATCCCGGGCCGTACGCCGCGAAATGCGCCACCTTGCAACTGCGGTATGCCAAGTACGCCCCGGTCTGGGAGATCTGGAACGAGCCGAACCTCGCGCAGTACTGGGGCGCGCCGCCCAACGCGGATGCGTACGCCGACGTAGCGATTCCGGCGGCAAAGGCCTTAGTCGCCGCGGGTGCCGGCCACGTATGGTCCGGCGGCACCAGCGGTATCGATCTCGGCTGGATCGGCCGGCTCGTCGCACGCGGCGCCTATCAGGTCATGAACGGATGCGCCGTTCACAGTTACGTCGCACCGTGTGCCGCATACGGGACGTACGCCGACCTGCGCGGGATTCTGCCCGGCCGGGTATCGATTCATACGACGGAAACGTGCGTGCCGAGTTCCGACGATCAGACCTCGTTCATCCGCCAGATGTGGTACCTGCACCGGATCCTGGGGATCGGGACGATGATATGGTGCGAATTGCGCGATGGATCCGCCGGAACGAACGGCGCGTACGCGTACGACTACGGATTGCTGTACTCGGACTACTCGCCCAAACCATCGTATCAAGCCATCGCGGCGCTCTTGGCGACGCCCGCGGGCTAGCGCTCTCACATGGCGTTGCGGCGCGCTTCCTGCAGGCGGGCGTCGAGCATCATGACCTGTGTCTCGAGTTCCTTGGCGTGCCGGCGAAGTTCGTCGGCCTCGAGCTGGTCGTATGCGATCGCACCTTCCTTGCTAAAGTCGATCAGCAAATGCAGCTCTTCGGGATCGAGCTGCTCGCCGTGCGGCTTCAGACTGCATATCAGCATGCCGGTCAAGACGTTGGCGGCGCGCAGCGGTATCGAGATGACGGGCGCCGCGAGACCGGATGGAGCGTCCTCGCGGATCCATGGAATCTCGCTCAAGTGCAGGACGCCTTCCGTAGCGAGATGCGCGGTGACCAGCCGGTCGTCGCGATCGAGGGCCGCGCAGTTGCCCGCCTGCCAGCCAACGCTCGTAACGCGCCGATAGCTGTTCCCCTCTTTCCGGAACAGCGCGATCGTCGCCACGCCGAGCGCTTCGTGCGGCTCGCGCACCAAGGTTTCGTCGATCGTTTCCGGCGAGGTCATAAACTTGAACGTTCGACGGGCCAGGCTCATGCGATCCATGGCGAGTTGCCGGCCGCGAAAGACGATCCGGTCCACGCTGCGTTCGAGGAAGGTGTGAGCGCGATCGAACGAGAGCGCCGCCGCGATCGAGATCAACGCGTCGAGCACCAGCGAGAGCCGGAAGTCTTCGAGCACTTGACCAAAAAGCCAATCGCTGATCGCAAACACTCCCACCAGGACGCTGGTGAGGATCGCGTACACCAGCGCGCGACTGAAGAAGAAGTCGATTTCGATAACGCGATGCCGTACGACGGCGTACGCAACCGCGATTGGGAGCGTGACCTGCATCGCGATGAGTAAATTGTCGAGCCACGCCGGCGCAGACGAACTGGCCGTGTAGTAGAGCAGCGTGCCGGCGTACGTGCAGACGAGTCCGACGTAAAATCCCACCAAGACCCAGCGCAGGCGCGGTCGATCCTCCTTGGGACCGGTAAGGTACGTATTGGTCAAGAGGAAAATCGCGAGCAAGTCGACGACGCCGAAAGCAAGCTGGAGCGCGAAGTTCGACTTCGCCACGGGGATCGCGAAAATATTGACGGCCAGGTCGATCCAGAGCGTCCACGCGGCCAGGAGGAAGAAGAGCGGCACGAGTGCGGCGGCCAGCGCCGCGCGCGACCAGCGATGAAACGGGCGCGGAAAGTTCAGCGCGAAAACGATCAATCCGACGGTGCCGATGTTTTGGATCACGTCGTAGATGCCGACGTACCACATGTGTGCGGTCGCGGACGGAAATCGCGAAAAGGCAGGTATCACCGGGTTGATGAGCAGGCAATACGTACCGAAACCCCACGTCACTAGGCTGGGCCGCAGAAGAATAAGCAACGTACCGACCACGATGAATACGACCGTGCTCAGGAGGTCGATCGTCAGCGTGATGCGCTGTGGCGTGCCGAGCGGATTGTCGACGGCGGTCAGCGTCACGTCGCGTTCGGCCGTTCCGCGAGCCACCCGGAACGGAACCACCGTTCCGGCTTCGATCGGGGTCGTTACGCCGACGAGCTTGGGCCGCGATTCGAACGGCGTAGCGCTCAATACGATGCGGTCGCCGGCGCGCACGCCCGCTTTGCCGGCCGGCGAACCCGGAGCCACGCTCGTCACCGAGCCACCGTAGTCCGCCGTCAGGCCCAGCGTGCCTTGCGGCGTCCATAGGAATGCGGCCGAGACGGCCACGCTCACGACGGCCCACGCGACGAGCAACGTGAGGACGAGCCGCCCTACGAGAAGCCTCAAACCGGTTGCTCGACAAACATATGCGATGGTGCTTCGCCACGCGCGCTCGAGCTGCTGCCGCCCGGGCTCCCTGGTATACTAAGGTGCATGAGCATCACGAACGCGCGGCCTGCAGCCATCGACCCGACCGATCATCCGTTGGTTCACGACGTCAACGAAGAGCACGACCGGGGGCTCTCTCCGACCGAGCGCGCATGTAAGAAGATCGCCGACGCCACCGGAGCGCCGCTGGCGCTCACGCTGGCAATCGTGCTTCAAGCGGTCTGGATCGGCACCGGCGTTCTAACGAAGTGGGACCCGTACCCGTTCGTCTTTTTGTTGACGTGCTCGAACGTGCTGCAGCTGATCTTGATTTTCGTGCTTGCGGTCGGACAGCGGCAGTCCTCATCCCACGCCGAACTGCGCGCCGAACACGATCACGACGCGATCTCGCGCTTGCTCTACCATCAAGAAGTGCAAGAGCGCATCTTGCTGGCGATCGCAGCCAAGACCGAAGCCGATGTCGAAGATCTCAAAGCCATGGTCGCGCAACTGTCGCGGGAGCCGATCCCCGCGACGTGAGCCCAGGGGCGCGGGAGCGGTGGGCGAAGCATTGGGAGGCTCCTCGTTCGCCCCATGCCGGAGGTCACGCGTGAACATTCATTCGATCGTGCGCAGCGGCTCGGCTTGTGCCCTGGGTTTAGCTGCGGTCCTCGCGGCCCCGGCCGCGCGCGCCGCGACGATGCACCACGTTACCGGCACCGTCAGCTATCGCGCGCACACCGCGCTCGACCCGCAGGCGCGCGTTTGGGTATCGCTCCAAGACGTCTCGCTGGCCGACGCACCGGCCAAGCTCGTTGCAAACACATTGGTCAAAGGGGGCGGGGCGCTTCCGCTGCCGTTCGACATCGCGTACGACCCGGACGGAATCGTCGCGTCGCACCGTTACGTCGTGCGATCGACGATCATCGTGGACGGCGTGACGCGTTACGTAACCGACGCGAGCTATCCGGTGATTACGCACGGAAGCCCGTCGGTCGTCCATCTGACGCTGGTGCCGGCGCACGAACCCGCAACGACGCACGTCGTCGCTCCGCCGGCTTCGGCGCCTCCAATGCCGATGCAGCCGCCGGCCGCTACTCCCGCCGCGGCGCCGTCGTCCGGCGCGCCGCAGCCGACGTTAACGTCCACGGCTTGGGGTTTGACGTCGGTCAACGGTAAGGCGTTCGCCGGAACGGCGGATAACCAGCCCTACCTGCAATTCGATGCAGCCGATAAACATCTCTCAGGTTTTTCGGGATGCAATCGCTTGGCGGGCGGGTATCAGACCGACGGAACCAGCACGCTGCATCTCGGACAGGTCGCTTCGACCATGATGATGTGCGAACCGGGCGTCGAGAATCAGCCGTTCGTTGCGGCCTTGAGCACGATCACGTCGTACGCAATTACCGGTACCACGTTGACGCTCTACGCCAACGGAACGCCGGCCATCACGCTCGAGCCCAAGATGGTGCCGAGCCACTAACGCGAGGAAAAGCGGTCAATGACCTACGCAACGCGGCCGGTCTTCGACGTTTGGTATCTGGTCTTGGCGTTGCCGGGGCTGTTGCTCGGGTTCTGGGCCCAGTCGACGCTGCGCGGTACGTTCGGGAAGTATTCGAAGGTTCCGACCGAGTCGGGGGTGACCGGTGTGGACGCCGCGCGCGAACTGATTCAAGGGTTGGGCCTGCAGATCGGAGTCAAGAACACGCCGGGACAACTCACCGACTTCTACAATCCCGGCGACAAGACCATCAACCTGTCGGAGAGCTCGGTCGTCAATTCGGTCGCATCGGTATCGGTCGTCGCGCACGAGATCGGACACGCCGAGCAAGACGCGCAAGGGTACGGCCCCATGCGTCTGCGATCGGCGATCGTTCCGGCCGTCAACCTCGGCGCGTGGGTAGGGCCGATGCTCTTCATCGGCGGCCTCATATTCAATTCAATGCAACTGGCATCGCTGGGTCTGGTCGCGTTCAGCGCGGCCGCCTGCTTCGCACTGGTGACGCTTCCGGTCGAGTTTAACGCTAGTGCCCGGGGCCTCGCGATGCTGCAACAGTTTTCGATCCTACGCCCCGAAGAGCTGCCGGCGGCGAAAGCGGTTTTGAAAGCCGCCGCGCTGACCTACGTCGCCGCAGCGCTGCAGTCGGTCGGTACGCTGATCTACTACGCGATGATTCTCAGCCGCCGGCGAGGCTAAAGACGGAGCGTTCGACCGCTTCGACCGCGCGGTCGACCTCGGCCGGCGTGTTGTAATGCGCGAGACCGATCCGTACGACGCCGGTCTCCTCGTTGATGCCGAGCGCCCGGACCAGTTCGAGCGCGTAGTTGTGTCCCGACCAAACGAAAATGCCGTCCGCGGCGAGCGCGCGAGCGATCGAATCCGGACTCTTGGTCGCGTGCGTGAACGACACCGTCGGCACCCGCGACGAAAAGCGCGCGGGATCGGTAATGCCGTGGATCGTGACGCCGGGGATTGCGAGCAGGCCATCGACGAGCCGGCTCGCCAGCGCAGATTCCCACGGAGACACCCGCGCGAACGCGTGCGCGATCGCGTCGCGGCGCGAACCGGCCGCCGCACGCCCGAGCCACTCGAAATACGCGACGGTTGCCGAAAGCGCGGCCTGCTGTTCGATTTGCGGGGTCCCGAGTTCGAAACGCGCAGGCGGCTCGTCGCTCGACGGCCGAACTTTATAGGCGTAAAGCTCACGCAGCAGCTCTTCGCGGGCCCAAACCAGGCCCAAGTGCGGTCCGAAGAACTTGTACGACGAGCACGCAAGAAAATCGCAGCCGAGGCTCGCGACGTCGGTGAGACCGTGCGGGGAAAACTGCACGGCGTCAACGTAGACGAGCGCGCCCGCATCGCGAGCGAGGGCGACGAGCGCTTTGACGTCGTTGATCGAACCGGTTAAGTTGCTGGCATAATTGAGCGCGACGATGCGCGTCTTGTCCGATAGGACGCCGCGCAGCGCTTCCGGCTCGACGACCCACGAGTCGCGGTCGAGCGGAACCCACCGGACGGTCGCGCCTCGCTCCTGCGCGATCGTAAGCCACGGTGCGACGTTCCCATCGTGTTCCATGCGCGTGATCGCGATCTCGTCGCCGGCCTTCAGCCGTCGCCCCAGGCTGCGCGAGAATTCGAACGTGAGCGCGGTCATGCTCGGCCCGATGACGACTTCCCGTTCGGAGCTTGCGCCGAGAAAGAGAGCGGCGTCGCGGTGCGCGTCGGCTACCAGCTGCGTGGACTCGACGCTCGAGGCGAAGTATCCGCCAAGGTTCGCATTGCGATACAGGAGCGCGCGGGCGGCCGCCTCGCCGACGCGCCGCGGGACTTGTGTGCCGGCCGGGTTGTCCAAGTAAACACGTGGGCGCCCGCCGTCCGTGACGGCGAGGGCCGGGAAGGCGGCGCGCACCTCGTCGATGGGAAATGCGCCCGGCGGCGACGCGCCGTCCGTCAAGGTGCTTCCATCGTTGCCGCCACCGCGCGCGTGCCGGCTTTACCACCGATGTCAGCCCGAGCGTTGCGGCCATAGGCATTCCAGGAGGCGTCGACGCTGCCGCCGCCGGTTCCGGAATATTCGAGCCGCGCTCGTACGTCGCCGGTGGCCGCGTCGAATCGCACGACGCCCGAAACGTGCTGGTCGTCGGTCCATGCGACGGCGTGCAGACGCACCGTCTCGTTCGGCTCGCCGGTATGGAACGCCAAGAACGTGCCGCCGCGAAGACCGGTTCCCGTCGTGAGGTCGAAGCCGTTGACGCGCGCGAGCACGTCGCCGGCGGCGAGAATCGCCGACGCCGCGGCGCGCAACTCGATCGAGCCGGCTCGATTTCCACCGGACGGTTGGGCTGGGTCGACGGTTGCAATCGTGCGCGCAAAGGACGGCACCAGGCGCATCGCCGGTATGCGGGCCGCGCACGACACGTCCGGCGCTTCGCCCGAAAAGAACGTTCGCACCATTGCCGAGGCGCAATCGTAGACGTCCCCGACCGCGGTGACGTGGCCGGTGTTGGCCACGAGAACCCGCTGCGCATGTGGAAAGAGCGAGGCCGCGGCGTCGGTCTCGGGCGGCGTCGTGGTCGTGTCGAGGTCGCCGCCCAAGACGAGAACCGGAACGTCCGGCATCTTGGTGCCCGGTGGAACGGGCTGTCCCGACGGGTGTGCGGGCGATGCGGTAGGCCACGTTTGACAGAGCGGCACGTAGCTGTAGTCCAGCGGCATGGCCAGGAACTCGTCGATCGTGAACGGCGCGTAGAGGCCCGGTTCGCGAGCGCGTTTGTCGGCGAGCAACTGCTCCCATTGCAACACGCGATCGCGCGGTGAGAGGCGCATGTCGTACGCAGTCGGACCGTCGCTGCAGGTGTTGGCGGCAAAAAGGCCTTCGCTGTGAGCCGTAAGGCCGCCGGCGTCGAACGCTTCGTAATCGTATGCTTCTTTAACGAGGCGTTTGAGAGGGACGGCATCGCCGTCGCGGACGTATGCGCGCGCCGCGGCGTCGAGATCGCGAAACGCCAGCGGGTCGAGACCGGCAGAATCCATCACCAGCGCAAGGTCCGCCGGCGTTACCGGCGCGTGGGGTTTGCGCAGCTGCGCGAGCAATTTTTCGACGCGCGCGCTTGTCGAACCGCCGGGCGCCGCGCATTTCCGGTCGCGGCTGCACGCGAGGTCGAATGCTTGACGGATCGTCGGTGCCTCGGAAGGGTACCAGGGGTCGCCGCCCGTCGCCGGATACGCCGCGTCGAGAACGATGGCGTGCACGCGGGACGGATGGCGCGCGGCAAACGTTTGCACGAAGAACGTACCGTACGAATCGCCGTAGATGTCCACCGAGTTGACGCCCAGAGCGGAAAGCACGGCGTCCAGATCGTCGGCGGCGAGTCCGCTGCCGTAAAGATCGGAGCGGTCGCCCAGAATCTTTCCGCACGTCGTGACGTTGGCGAGAATCATTACTCGGGCACTCTGTAGCGGCTCGCAGTCGATCGCGTCCGAGTGGCCCGTCCCGCGATTGTCCACGAGCAGCATGTCGCGATGCGTCAACAGCGGTGCAAACAGCGCGCGGTAGCCGTCGCGCGACTCGCCGGACGGATAGCCCGGACCACCTTCGGCCGCGACGATAACGCCGTCGGCCGGATGTGAAGCGTCCGAGTGCGGTAGCCACTTAAACGCGATCGCGACGGTTCCGGAAACCTCGCCGGCCGGATCGAGCGGCCGCGCCAGCGTTCCGCAATAGTATTGCGGCGCGTCTCCGCACGGGCTCAAAGATAGCGAACCTACCTGGATGGCTGAGGCCAGGGCGATGGTAGCAAGCACACCGCCCTCTGCGCGGTGCCCCTAGAAGCGACCTGCCTGAAAGTCCTCCACCGCCTGCAACACTTCGCTGCGCGTGTTCATCACGAACGGCCCATAGCGCGCGACCGGCTCCCCGAGCGGACGTCCGGCGACCAGGATGAAGCGCGAACCTTCCCGCGAGGCCGCGGTTTCGAACGTGTCGCCGTCGCCGAGCACGGCCAGTTCGCCGCGCGCGACGTCGTTGAGCGAGCCCTCGTACGCGTAGGCAAAAGCCTGGTGCCCGCGCGGAACTGCGGCCCGGAACGAGGCTCCCGCGTCCAACGCGACGTCCAAGTAGATCGGTTCGACGGATATGCCCGTCACCGGTCCTTCGGCACCGTTCAACGCGCCGGCGATCACGCGAACGCGCGCGCCCTCGCCGGCGGCAACTTCCGGAATACGTTCGGGCGGAACGTCTTGATAGCGGGGCGGCGACATCTTGTCGCGCGCCGGCAGATTCACCCAGAGCTGGAATCCGCGCATCGCGCCGTTCTCTTGCTCGGGCATTTCGGAATGGACGATTCCGCGTCCGGCGGTCATCCATTGAACGCTGCCCGATTCGAGCAGCCCCGAGTTTCCGTGATTGTCGCGGTGCCGCATGCGCCCTTCGAGCATGTACGTTACGGTTTCGAAGCCGCGGTGCGGATGATCGGGAAAGCCGCCGGCGTAGTCTACGGAATCGTCCGAACCGAATTCGTCAAGCAAAAGAAACGGATCGAGGTCCGGCAACTGCGGCGTTCCGATGACTCTCGTCAAGCGGACGCCGGCTCCGTCGCTGGTTGCCGTCCCCAGGATTTTTCGTACGATTTCACGTCGCATTGCGTTACATATAACCCCGCTTTCCGGAAAACCGATGCGGCGGGAGTAGGCGGCCGCCGCCTCATGGAAGAGACGCGCATGGCTGCAAGAGGGATTTTCATCGGCATCGTCCTCACGATCGCGCTGGGCGCGCTGGCGGGATACGTAGGGGTCATCGACGGCTGGCTGCCGGCGGGCGCCGACGCGCAGCCTAGCGCCATCGAACGGTGGGCCGCCAAGACGTCGCTGCACGCTACGCTGCGCCGTGAAGCGCCTCGCACTGCGAACCCCGTAACGTTAACCGATGCCAATCTCGAGGCCGGCATCAAACTGTACGCGGCGAACTGCATCGTCTGTCATGGCGCGGCCGATAAACGTCCCTCGAACATCGCGCTCGGGCTCTATCAATCCGCGCCGCAACTCGCAAGCGACGGCGTCGAAGACGATCCCCAGGGCATCACATTCTGGAAGGTCAAGCACGGCATACGTTTTACGGGCATGCCGAGTTTTTCGCAGACGCTGACGGACGATCAGATCTGGACCTTGGCGCTCTTCCTCAACCGCATGGACAAGTTGCCGCCGGCGCCGCAGCGGCAATGGCAAGCCGCGCGCAACCCGGTGGCGACCCAGTCGCCTAAACCGGACTCGGAGTAGCCGTCACCAGCTTTGCGGTAAAATGGTATTGCGTGTCGGCGTCGTCATTCCAAGCTTGGGCGTCGATGGAGCCGTCCGGCGCGACGGTTCCGGTTACGTGCATCTCCGCTCCGGCACCGATGTCGAGCCAAATGTGGTCGCCGTCGCGCCCGCCGTCCACCGTATCGAAGCTGCGCACGCCCGCGGGATGATAGTACCCGCGCACGATGCCGCCGGCGTCCACCTGCAGATCGAGCGCGCCGACGACCGGAACGGGCGATCCGTAGATCTCGGTTAGCGCGGTCGTATAGTGCAACACCGGCGTGGCCGCGCGCGTTGGTTGCCGCGCCGGCGGAACCGGCAGCACATGCCAGCGAGAAGGCTACGAAAATCGCCGCGCGACGGAGTCCGCGAAGGCACATGTTGGAAGCCTTGCGCCTATCTGCCGCGAAGGCCTGGTGCGTGGCGTTTCTGTTGCAATGGCTGGGTTTACGCGGGGAACGGCCGTCCGTCCGGTTGCGCCCGCGACGCGAGGTCGTTCTCGACATTGGATTTGAGGAAGCCTATCGTGCGTGCCTTGCAGAGATCGAACGGACGCTGGCGGCCAACGTGTATCTTTCCGATCCGGCTCGCGGGATCGTGGAGGCCGGTTTCGGTCTGGTGCGGAGCGAGCGCATTCGATGTACGGTTACGCCCGGCGAAGATGGCCGTACGCGAGTGAGCGTCGAAGCCATCCCGCCGGCCGGGGTCGAGCCGCCCGATCGCTCGCACAACGTCGACGCGTTAGCGGACGCGCTCGCCCGGAATCGGCCTTAACGGGCGACTGCTTGGAATTTGTATTGGCCCGGAATGAGATTTCCGGAATCGGCGCCCAGCGCCGTCGGCCGCAGTTGCGCCGCCGTCTGCTGTGGCCACGTACGGTTCCAAGCGCCGCCGTCGATCGAGCCGTCGGAGGCGATGGTTCCCGTCACGCGCATGCGCGCGATGGTCTGCGTTTGGAACGTTCCGCCCGCAATGTCGAACCAAATGCGGTTGCCGGAAAGGCCGCCCACGATCGGAACGAACGATCGCACGAAGGCCGGATGGTAGAAGCCGGATACGAGTCCGTCCGGCGTGATGTGGAGGTCGAGATCTCCGCTCACGGGATACTGCGATCCGTAGATTTCCGTTATCGCGGTTCGAAGATGATAGTCGCCCGAAACGAGCGGCGCCGACGCGGGCACTGCCGACGCCGGTAACGATGTCGATGCCGCAAGCAAGCAGATCAGCACCGCCGGTAAAAAACGCATGTTGTTATTTCTCACTCTCTCCACCGGGAACATAACGCACGCCGGGGTCGATTCGTGTCGATTCTCAACGATTTTTAAGCAAAAACGCCGGATCGTACGCGGATTCGTCCAGACGTTTGTCGGAATCCGCGCGCCTATGCGCTCGAAATACGGTCGGTGCCCAGGTACGGTTGTAGCGCGCGAGGCACCAAAACCGAGCCGTCGGCTTGCTGGAAGTTTTCCAGTATCGCGACCAGGGTTCGCCCGATCGCGAGGCCCGATCCGTTGAGCGTGTGCACCAGTTCCGGTTTTGCATTCGCGTCGCGGCGGAAGCGAACGCCGGCGCGGCGCGACTGAAAGTCCGTGCAGTCGGAGCACGAGCTGATCTCGCGGTAGGTTCGCTGGCTCGGAAGCCAGACTTCCAAATCGTACGTCTTGGCGGCGTTAAAACCGGTATCGCCGGCGCAAAGCGTGGCGACGCGATGCGGGAGTTCGAGGTCTTGCAAGAGCGCCTCGGCGTCGCGTACGAGCAGCTCGAGCGACTCGAACGAGTCCTCGGGCCGGGTCAGCCAAACGAGTTCGACTTTTTCGAACTGGTGCTGGCGAATCAAGCCGCGCGTGTCCTTCCCGGCGGCGCCGGCTTCCTTGCGAAAACACGGGGAATAGGCGGAATATTTTCGCGGGAGCTCGTCGGCGGCGAGAATCTCTTTGCCGTGCAACGCGGTGAGCGGAACCTCGGCCGTAGGAATCAAGAACAGGCCGGCATCCGCATCTTGGAACATCGCATCGGAAAATTTGGTCAGCTGCCCGGTCGACCACATCGTCTCGCGCGAAACCAAGTACGGGGGCGCGACCTCGACGTAGCCGCGCGCCCCCGCGCGATCGAGAAAGAATTGCGCCAGCGCGCGCGCGAGCTTCGCACCCATCCCGACCAGCACGGCAAAACGGCTGCCGCTGAGCTTTGCCGCGCGTTCGAAATCGAGAATACCGAGTGCCTCGCCGACCTCCCAGTGCGGTCTGGGTGCGAAATCGAATTCGCGGGGCACGCCCCACGTGCGCAGGATGCGGTTTGCATGCTCGTCGGAACCGTCGGGCACCGAGTCGTCGAGCAGATTCGGCGTTCCCTCGAGCAGCTCTCGTAGCGGGGAATCGTTCGACTCGGGAGCAAGCGCCTTCGCGATCGCTTCGTGCTGCGCAATTTGCGCGCCGAGAGCGTCGAGCTGCTCCTTGGCTTCGCGCGCGGCGCCCGCTTTGTCTTGGGCTTTGCCGATCCGGGCCGAGACTCGGTTCTTTTCCGCTTTGGCGCTTTCGAGGCCGGCCAGTGCCGAGCGGTACTCGGAATCCAGGCGAAGAATCTCGTCTACGAACGACGGATCGAGGCCTCGGCGTTCCGCCGACCGCCGAACGCGATCGGGATCGCGACGCACAACAACGATGTCCAGCATGGAGAAGCGCGCCATTATGCAGCCCGCGAAGGCACTCCTACCGCAAGGCGGGTTCGATGCGGAAAGACTGCTCGCACCGCAAGAAGCGATCGCGGCGTTTTTTGCGCGTTTTTCGCGACCGCACCTCGCCGTCGAAACCGTCGCGCTCGAAGACTCGTGGAACCGGATACTGGCGCGCGACGTCGTTGCCGATGCCGACTACCCGAACGCGCCGCGATCGGCCATGGACGGATTCGCGATCGCCGCAAACGGGACGCCCGGGACGTTTCGCATCGGCGGCGACGTGCGCATGGGTCACGGCGACGCCGCGCGCGTCCAGTCCGGTACGGCCGCGCGTATTCCCACCGGCGGCGTCGTCCCGCCCGGCGCCGACGCGGTCGTTCCCATCGAAGACGTTCGTGTCGACGGCGAGTCGATTCACGTCGACGCGCCGGTTGGCGCCGGCGAGTGCGTCGTCCAGAGCGGCAGCGACATGCGCGCCGGCGAGCCGCTGCTGAGCGCGGGGCGCCGCGTAGGAGCGGCGGAGGCCGGCGTCCTTGCAACCCTCGGCATAACGCAGGTTGCGGTTTACCGTAGGCCGGTCTTCGGCGTGGTGTCGACCGGCGACGAGCTCGTGCCGCCGGACGTTTCGCCCCCACCCGGACGGATTCGCGATTCGAATCGGTTCGCGGTGGGCGCCGCCCTTCGCGCAATGGGGGCGAACGTTTCGTTCGCGCCCGGCATCGTGCCGGACGTACCGGGAGCGCTGCAAGCCGCGATCGCAGCGCTCTTGAAAGACTGTGACGGCGTCGTCGTGACCGGCGGGTCGTCGGTGGGCGAACGCGATCTGACGCCGGACGCGGTGCGCGCCTTGGGGGAACCGGGCGTCATCGTCCACGGGCTGCGGGTCAAACCGGGCAAACCGACCGTGCTAGGGGCCGTGGGCGAGAAGCCCGTCATCGGATTGCCGGGAAATCCGACGTCCGCGCTAACGATCGCCCAGACCGTTGCGGCGCCGATCGTCGCGGCGCTGACGGGGGCCTCGTCGTGGCTGCCTGCCACGGTGGCGGCAACGCTGGTCGAGGCGGTAGAGAGCCGCTCCGGCTGGACCTGGTACGTTCCGGTCGCGCTGAAGGATGGAGGCAACGGCCGGCTGGCGCATCCCCTAGCCTTGCGGTCGTCGTCCGCGAGCCTTGCGGCGCGTGCCGACGGATATGTCGTCATGGGTCCGGCCGAGGACGCATGGCCGGCCGGAACGCCGGTCGCCGTTCATCGGTTCTTATAACGAAGGATTACGAAACGACGACCATGATACGACCGGCGCCGAATATCGACGCGGTCCCGGCATCGACGCCGTTCGTCGGGCCCGAACAGCTCATGCGCGAAAGTGGCCGCAGCGAGCTGGTGCGGCTCGGCGCGAACGAAAGCGCGTTCGGCCCCTCGCCGAAAGCCGTCGAAGCGATGGCTTCGCAGCTCGGCCGCCTTTCGTGGTACGGCGATCCCGATTCGTACGATCTGCGAGCGGCGCTGGCCGCCAAGCACGGCTGCCGCATTGAAGAAATTCTGGTCGGCGCGGGTATAGACGACGTCATGGGAGTCGCGGTGCGCGCGTTCCTCGAACCGGGTGCGACCGCGCTGACGACGCGCGGTTCCTACCCGACGTTCGTTTACCACGTCCTCGGATACGCTGGGCGCCTTGCAACGGTCCCGTATCGCGACGATGGATTGGTGGACCTCGACGCTCTTACCGAGGCGGCGCACCGGGAGCGCGCCAAGATCGTTTACCTGGCCAATCCCGACAACCCGAGCGGAACGTTTGCCGGGCGCGCGAGCGTCGAACGATTCGCGGCCGCGTTACCGGCCGATGCGCTGCTCTTTTTGGACGAAGCCTACGCCGATTTCGTGGACGAGGCGGAGTTGCTCGACGGCGGCATCTCCGAACGCATCGTGCGAACGCGAACGTTTTCGAAGGCATACGGAATGGCCGGAGCCCGGATCGGCTACGCGATCGCTTCGCAAAACCATCTCGAGACGTTCGGAAAGATCCGCCTGCAATACGGCGTGAATCGCAACGCTCAAATCGGCGCGCTCGCGTCGCTTTCCGACGAGGCGTTTCGTACGCACGTCGTCCGCGAGACCGAGCGAGCGCGAGAAGACTACTACGCGATCGCGGCCGAGCTGGGAATGGGCTACATTCGGTCTCGCGCCAACTTCGTCTGTATCGATGCGGGAAGCGAACGCCGCGCGGTCCGGATCGTCGAAAAGTTGCTCGAGCGCGGGGTGTGGATTCGCAAGCCGGGCTCGCCACCGCTCGACCGCTACGTCCGCGTCAGCGCCGGGACGCCGGCTATGCGCCGCGCGTTCGCCGACGCGCTCCGCGCCATCGTCGCCGCTGAGGCCGCCGCATGAACCCCGCCAAGCCGGTCGGGCGCTACGCGATCGTTTCGGACGTTCACGGCAATCTCGATTCGCTGCAGCGCGCGTTCGAACTGATCGAGCCCGACGACGTCGTGCTTTGCTTGGGCGACATCGTCGGATACGGCCCCAATCCCAACGAGTGCGTGCAGATGATGCGAGAACGCGCTTCGCACGCGGTGCTCGGAAATCACGACTTGGCGGCGCTCGACAACTTCGGCATCGAGTTTTTCAACGAACCGGCCAAGGAAGCGATCGCCTGGACGCAAGGGGTTCTCACCGACGAGAACCGCGCCTGGCTCAATACGTTGCCGTACGAATTGCGCTTTCCGGATTTCTTGCTGGTCCACGGTGCGCCGGTGAACTACTTCGAATACATTTGGGACAAGCCGACCGCGGCGGCCGCGTTCGCGCGTACCGACGCACCGTTGATTTTCGTCGGACATACGCACGTCGCCGAACATTGGTCGCTCGACGAAGGCGGCGAAGTGGGCCATCGCCACATGCAGTTCGGCGGCGAACTCGTCATGGAGAAAGGGAAGCGTTACATCGTAGACGTCGGCAGCGTCGGACAGCCGCGCGACCTCAACCCGGAAGCCTCCATCGTCTTCTTCGAACCGGCTGCCGGGCGAGTCGAGTGGCGTCGGTATTCCTACGACATTCCGGACGTGCAGCGCAAGATTCACGACGCGCACCTTCCGGATTATCTGGCGCAGCGTTTGGAGACGGGGCGGTGAGCGTGCCGATCGACGACGGCAATTGCTTCGCGTGCGGTCCCGATAATCCGATCGGCATCGGGCTGGTCTTCGAGCCTGACGCCGAGGGCGGAGTGCGCGCGAACGTTACGCTCGGCTCGCAATTTCAGGGCTGGCGCGAGATCGCGCACGGCGGCATCGCGATGACCCTGATCGACGAAGCGATGGCGCACGCGGCCGGTCACGCGGGACAGCGCGGCGTAACGGCCAGCGTATCGGTGCGCTTTCGCAAACCGGTGCCGCTGGGCGTGCCGCTGGTGATTCGCGGGCGCGTCGCGTCGGTGCGCCGCAACGTGCTGTTTTTGGAGGCCAGCGTCCTCGACGCGGCCGGCGTTAAGCTGGCCGAAGGCGACGGCAAGTTCGTTTCGATGGGAGCGCTGGGCGCGGCCAACGATCGCCGCAATCCGGCCCGCGCGTAACGAGTCGTATGGCGAAGATGAAACAGCAGCGCGGCAAGGCGGCGGCGCAGGAAAAGAAGCAGGGCGCACCAGCCGTGGACAATCGTCGCGCCCGGTACGAGTACCACATCTTGGAATCGCTCGAAGCCGGGCTGGTGCTGACCGGAACGGAAGTGAAGTCGATTCGCGCGGGCGGCGTGAGTCTCAACGAGGCCTACGCGCGCTTTCGCGACGGCGAGGCGTGGTTGCTGAGCATGCACATTCCGCCGTACAAACAAGGCAGCTTCTCCAACGAAGAACCGAATCGCCCGCGCAAGCTCCTGATGCGAAAAGAGCAGATCGCGCACCTCCAAAGCCGCGTCGCGGAAAAGGGACTCACGATCGTTCCGCTGCGCCTATACTTCACGCGCGGGAAGGCGAAGGTGGAGATCGGCTTGGCGCGCGGTAAGAAGATGTGGGACAAGCGTGAAGACGTCGCGCGGCGCGACGTGCAGCGCGAGATCGCGCGCGAGATGCGGCGCTGATGCGCGGCACGCACCCGGAGCGCGCCCTCGAGCAAACCATCGAACGCGGCGAAGCGATCCGCGCCGGAACCGCGGTCTTAGCCGCCTGCAGCGGCGGCGCCGATTCCGTCGCGCTGGCCGGAGCGCTCTGCGCGGTCGCACCGCGCATGCATCTGCGCGTCACGCTCGGTCACGTCAACCACGGCGGGCGCCCTTCCGCGTGGCAGGACGAGTGCGTCGTGCTCTGTATCGGCGCAGCGCTCGGCGTTCCGGTCAAGGTGCGCGGTCTCGAGATACCCGGCCGTGACGAAGCTTCCTTGCGGGAAGCGCGCTACGCCGCACTGGCCGAGATGGCGCGCGACTCGGGAGCCACGACGATCGCGACGGCGCACCACGCGGAGGACCAAAGCGAGACCGTGTTGCTGGCGCTCTTCCGCGGCGCCGGTCCGGAGGGGCTGTCCGGGATTCCCGAACGGCGACCGCTCGACGGCGAGTTCGAGCTCGCGCGGCCGCTGCTTCACGCCGCGTCGGAAACGCTGCGCGAATACTGTCACCAGCGCGCGTTACCGTACGCCGTGGATCCGACGAACGCGGATCGCGAGATCCGTCGAAACGCGGTTCGCGAAGCGCTGGAAGCGCTACGTCCGCTGTTTCCGGGACTCGATGAAGCCGTTGCGCGGGCCGCTGCGCTCGTCGGCGCAGAGCGCGCGGGCACCGAACGGGCGAGTCTCAGACGGAAGGTGCGCGACGCGCTGGCCGATCAGGAAAGCCTGCGCGACGTAGACTTCGAACACATCGAGGCGGCGGTACGGGCGTTGCAACGCGGCGCGTCGGGACGCTTCCATATGAAGGCCGGCGTGACGATCGAAGTGGAGTCCGGCCGTCTTTCGGCGATCGTGAGGGACTCCGCATGAGCTTGGTACGCCCCGGAACCTACGAAGGCGCCATCGACCGAGTGGTTTTCTCGGAGGAGGAGATCGCCGCGGCGATCGCTCGCCTAGCTGCTCAAATCGCGGCGGACCACGCCCGGAAACCGCTGCTGCTGGTCGGCGTGTTGAAGGGGGCGCTCTATGTCGTCGCCGACCTCGCCCGCGCCCTTTCCGCCGTTCCCGACGGCCCCAGCGAAATCCGGATCGACTATATCTGCGTCTCGAGCTACGGGAACCAGGCGAGGTCGAGCGGGGAGGTACGCATGGTAAAGGACGCCGGCGGCCCGATTTCGGGGCAGAACGTGGTCATCGTCGAGGACATCGTGGACAACGGGCTGACCTTGCAGTATCTGAGCGGCCTGCTAAGAGAGCGCCGGCCGACCTCGCTCAAGACCTGCGCCCTCTTTAATAAGCCCGCCCACCGCTCGGTGCCGGTACCCTTGGACTACATCGGTCTGACCTGCCCCGACGAGTTTGTCGTAGGTTACGGTTTGGACTACCAGGAATTGTTCCGCAATCTCCCTTATCTAGCGACGCTTCGCCCCGAGGCGCTGTCATAGATAGGGGACGTGCGCCGATAATACGTTGCGGGGACCCAAGAGAGGTAGGACCGGGGGCCCGCGGCGACAGTCGCCGCCGGAGCCAAGTGCCAAGCGCGGCGCGAAGTGCCGCACGCTTTAAATAGAAAGCCTGCACGTAGTAGCGTGACCAAATATCTTCGATCGTCCATCCTCGTCATCATCGCGGTGCTCGCGGTGTTCTATCTCGTCGAGCGCTTACAGCCCCCGGAAACGTCCCAAAAGCTCGACTACGGCGCCTTTTATCAGAAGCTCGAGGCGGGGCAGGTGTCGACGTTCCACGCTACCGGACTGCAGGCGTCCGGCGAACTGGCCAACGGCGCGAAGTACGAAGTCTCGCTTCCGAACACCGACCAGACCTTCGTCAACTCCGTGCAGCAGCACATCAAGAGCGGCAAGGTCAGCTTCGACCAGCAGACCAACGCCAACGTCCTGGCAAGTCTGCTGAATCTGCTGCCGGTAGCCGTCATGGTAATCGTGTTGTTCCTGATTTTCCGCCAGGCGCAGAGCGGTGGGGGACAAGCGCTCTCGTTCGGGCGTTCGCGTGCCAAGATGCTTGCCGAGAACCGGGCGAAGGTTACCTTTGCCGACGTCGCCGGCGTGGACGAGGCCAAAGAAGAGCTGGCCGAGATCGTCGATTTTCTAAAATATCCCAAGAAATATCAGGCGCTCGGCGCGCGTATTCCCAAGGGCGTACTGCTGCTCGGGCCTCCCGGCTCCGGCAAGACCCTGCTCGCGCGTGCCATCGCCGGCGAAGCGGGCGTTCCGTTCTTCTCGATATCCGGTTCGGACTTCGTCGAAATGTTCGTCGGCGTCGGCGCGTCGCGCGTGCGCGACCTGTTCGACCAAGCCAAGAAATCGGCGCCGTGCATCATCTTCATCGACGAGATCGACGCGGTCGGGCGCCAGCGCGGCGCGGGTCTAGGCGGCGGCCACGACGAGCGCGAGCAGACGCTCAACCAGTTGCTCGTCGAGATGGACGGCTTCGACCAGAACACCGGCGTCATCTTGATCGCCGCCACCAACCGTCCGGACGTACTCGATCCGGCGCTGCTGCGTCCGGGGCGCTTCGACCGCCAGATCGTCGTGGATCGCGCCGACATGCGCGGCCGTCAGAAGATCCTCGAAGTGCACGCCCGCAACAAGCCGCTCTCGCGGCAAGTTTCGTTGGAAACGCTGGCCCGCCGCACGCCCGGTTTCTCCGGCGCCGACCTGGAGAATTTGCTCAACGAGGCCGCGCTGCTCGCCGCGCGACGCAACAAGAACACGATCGAGATGAACGATTGCGACGAAGCGATCGATCGCGTCATGGTCGGGCCCGAGCGCAAGTCGATCGTTATGACGCAAAAGGAACGCGAAGTCACGGCTTACCACGAGTCGGGACACGCAATAATCGGAGCGATGCTGGAGAGCTCGAATCCGATTCACAAGGTTACGATCATTCCACGCGGCATGGCGCTCGGAATCACGTGGTCGCTGCCCGAGGACGATCGGCATAGCGAAACCAAGCAAGAGATTCTCTCGACGATTACGCGCGCGCTCGGCGGGCGCCTAGCCGAAGAGATCAAGTTCAAGGACGTGACCACCGGGGCCAGCAACGATTTCGAGAAAGCCACGGAACTCGCTCGCCGCATGGTTACCCAGTACGGCATGAGCGAGATGGGACCGATTCAGTACGGCCGCGGAAGCCATCAAGTCTTTCTCGGACGCGATCTTGGGGAAGACCGGAACTACTCCGAAAAAGTCGCCAGTAAGATCGACGAAGAGGTTCGCAGCATCATCGACACATGTTACGAGCGCGGCAAGAAGACGCTCGTGGATAACTGGGACAAAGTCGAGCGCCTGGTCGGCTCGCTGATGGAAAACGAAACCGTGGAAGCCGACGAAGTAAGGGCGATCATCGAAGGCCGTCCGCACGACCGGGGCGATAGCACCAGCGGAGGCAGCGCGGTCGTGACCGAGGCGCCGCCGATTGCCGCAATCGAAGAGAAACGCCCCGAGCCCGGGCGTCTGCCTCCTACGATATCCCCGGAACCGGCATGATCGCGCGCGCGCTTGCCGCGGCGGCGACGCTCGTCGTTGCGGCCACGCTGGTGTGTGCGCCGGCCAGTGCAGCTCAAGAAACCGGTGCGCTGCCGCGCGGCGGATCGTACGTCAGCGCTCCGGATCCCACGGTCGGTACCGCGTCGATCGGCCTATGGTATCGCGCGCCGAGCGACGGTTACGGTCCGATCAGCCAGCCGGGCTTGATGCGAATCGCGGCTACCGCAGCCAGCGCAACCAAACTCGTGAGTGGACGTTCGCTCAGCGAAACGGTTCGCGATCTCGGCGGCCGTTTGTACATCGAGGTTTTCCCCGACATCGTCGGCGTCCACGCCGTCGTGCCCGCTTCGGCAGCCCGGCGCGTCGCCGCCGCCATGACGGCGGCATTTTTCGCGCCCGCGATCGACGCCGATGCGCTCAAAAGCGCGCAGCGCGACGCGGCCGTTTTGTCGGTCGAGCAGCGCTATTCGCCCGACGAATCGCTTCACGATTTGCTGTTCGCGCAAATCTTTTCGGGGCGCCCGGCCACCGTGTCGCCGGTTCCGGCCGGCGTACCGGCCATTACGGCTATTCAGCTCGACGCGGTAACGGCGTTTGCAAAACGCGCGTTCCGATCCAGCAACGCGCTGCTCGTGCTGTCCGGTAACGTGGACACGTCGGTCCTGTCGGCGGTCACCGACGGCACCGGGCCGGGCACGATGGATCCGCCGGTAGACTCGATGCTGGCGGGCAGTCCGGCAGCCACGACCAACGCCACCGGCGTCGTCAGCGGACTCGGCCTGGCCTGGGCGGGTCCGCCGATCTCCGACGAACGCACCGCTACGGCCCTGGACTTCGTTTCGGATTATTTGTTTCGCGACGACACGGGCGTGGTATCGCGGGCGCTCGAGAGCGACGGCGATACGTTCGTGGACGGCCAGTTCGTCACGTTGCACGATAACGGCGTGATGTTCGTAACGATCTCGGGCAAGAATCTCGATGCGGCCCGTAAAGTGGTGGACGCGGAGCTGGAAAAGATGCAGAGCCCACTCGACGCCGATCGCTTCAACGCGGCCCGCGAAGCGTTCTTGTACCACCTGGCCGGGCAAACCGAGACGCCGCTCGAGCAGGGCGAGAATCTGGGATGGTATTCGGCGGAGGGCAACGCGCCGTACGCGCCGTTCGCTTCGGGCGGTGCCTACGTGCAGGCCGCCCGTTCGCTCGATCCCGCCTTCGTGGCGTCGGTCGTTCGACGCTACTTGTCCCGGCCCGTCGTCGTCGAACTGGGAACGCCAAAACCGGCGAAAGGGTCAACGTCGTGATGCCGCGCGTCTTCGTCGCGGCGCTCGCCGCCGCGATCTGTATACTGCCCGCGCTCGCGCGCGCCGACGCACCGCCGATCGCCGTAGAACGCGCCGGCAACGTCACGATCGTGCGCCAAACCGATCCGGCGGCGCTCTTGGTCGGCGTCGAGTACGTCGTTCCGGCCGGACTCGACCGCCAAACGCTGGCGCAGAACGGACTAGCGGCGCTTACGGCGGAATCGATTTTGCGCACGCCGGTTTCCGGCGTGCCGCTGGCGGATGCCATCGCCGCTAAAGGTGGATCGGTGCGTTGGACCGTTGAGTCCAACGACGTGCGCTTTTACGTCGAGTCTCTTCCCGACGACGCGGCCGCGGTCACCGCTCTATTCTTGAGCGCGATAAGCAAACCGGACTTTTCGGGCGCGACCGTGAGCTCGGCTCGCGCGTCCGTGAACCAGAAATTCGCCGATCGTCAGCAGGCGGCGCTGCAAGTCGGCTTAGACATGCTCGCGCGCGAAGCGTCGCCGTCGGCCAACGCCGGTTCGCCGGAGCTCGGATCGCCCGCGTCGCTGGCGCAGCTGTCCGCCGGGGACGTGTCCGGGTTTTACGCGCGCAACTATCGGCGCGACGGGTCGTTGGTCAGTGCCGTCGGCCGCATAGACGCGTTGCCCGCGAATTGGCAGACAAGCTTTGCAAGTGCGTTGCCGCCCGGTTCGGGCAAGGCGATCGTCGTGCATCTGCCCGTACTAGAGGGATCGTCCCGCCAGTTCGTCACGCACCGCGACGTCGGCGCGCCGTGGCTAATCGCGCAGTACCCGGCCCCTTCGGTCGACAGTAAAGACTTCGCTGCGATGCTGGTGCTCTCGGCATTCATACAGCGTACGCTGCTCGACGTCTCCGGCATGCCCAGCGTCGTTTCCTCGACGATCGGATCGCGCGCCATCGGCACGCTCTATTCGTTCGACGGGCAACCGCCGCGCTTGACGCTTTTCGTCAACGGCGAAATCGGCAATCCGACGCAGGCGTTCGAAACCGCGCTGCAGTTGGTGAACGTCCTTTCCGAATCGCGTCTTCACGGTTCGATCGATCAGTTCAAAGCGGCCGCGGCGGGCGATTTTACCGGCGGCACCGAGGGGCTCGAGTCGCGTGCCCGCCTGGCCGGACTCTTCGCCACGAAGGACGGCGCTTCGACCGACTTCGTGAACCGGACCCTGGCGGCAATCGCGGCCACGACGCCGGACGACGTCCGGCGCGTCGCGCGGAAGTATCTCAACGATCCGGCCATCGCGCTCGTGTTGCCGCGAGACAACAACTGAAGTTAGCGCTCGTCCACGATTATCTCAACCAGCGCGGCGGCGCGGAACGCGTATTCGCACACTTCGCCCGGGCGTGGCCCGAAGCTCCGGTATACACGGCGCTTTACGATGAGGACGCGACCGGCGACCTCGTAGCGAAAGAGCGCGTTCGAACCTCGTATCTCGCGCGCATTCCGGGCGCCAACAAGAATTTCCGGATGCTGGCTCCGCTGTATCCGCGCGCTTTCGAGTCGTTCGATTTTTCCGCATACGATACGATTCTGAGCTCGACGACCGCATGGGCTAAGGGTATCACCGTTCCGCCGGGTGCGGTTCACGTCTGCTACGTCAATACCGTGAGCCGCTTCGCATTTGCCTACGACGAGTACGTCGGCGGCCTCGGCGCGGTGGCCGGACTCGCGCGCCCGGTGGTGGACCGGCTGATCGAGTGGGACCGCAAGGCCGCGCTGCGTCCGACGCAATTCGTGGCAAACTCGCAAAACGTCGCGGCGCGAATCGAGAAGTATTACGGACGCGAAGCCATCGTGCTGCACTGCCCGGTGGACGTAGATCGATTCGCGATCGGACCGGGACGCGGCGATTACTTCATCGTCGCCTCGCGCTTGCTGCCGTACAAACGCGTCGACTTGGCGATGCGCGCCGCCGCGTTGGCCGGCGTTCCTTTGCTGGTTGCCGGAACCGGCCCGGCACGGGACTCGCTGCGCGAGCTCGCGCGCACGACCGGGACGACGATGCTGGGTTACGTAGAAGATGCCAAGCTGAGCGAGCTGGTCGGCAACGCGCGCGCGGCGATCTTGCCGGGCGAAGAAGATTTCGGCTTGGTACCGCTCGAGGCCGCCGCGGCCGGCCGCCCGACCATCGCCTATCGCGGCGGCGGCGCGCTGGAGACCGTCGTCGAAGGTGAGACCGGAGCGTTTTTCGACGAGCCGTCGGCCGAATCGCTGGCTGCCGCGTTACGGGATTTCGACGCCGCACGCTTCGAGCCGTCGGTGCTGCGCGCGCACGCCGAGCGCTTCGCGCCGGATCGCTTTATCGCGCGCCTTCGGGAGATCGTCGCAGCAACTCGAGCGTGAGCCGCGCGGTCGATCCGCGATCGATGCGCGCGGCGCGCTCCAGCGAGCGCGCGCGCAAATCGTCGCGCGTCGCGCGGTCGCGTTCGACCGAAACCATCGCGTCGCGCCACGCGATGACGTCGAGCGGCGGCACCAGAAGCGCGGCGCCGTCGCAGCTTTCGGGTAGCGCGGCGGCGTCGGCCGCGACCACCGCCGCTCCGCACGCCATCGCCTCGACCACCATGAGCCCGTAGCCCTCGGCGACCGACGGCGCGGCCACCAGAATTGCCCCGGAATACAGCTCGCGCAACCGCTCGTCGCTCGGATGCAGGCGCGCGTGCGGAATGCTCGCCTTCGCCAGCAGCGCCTCGTCTTCGCCGCGGAGGTTTCCGACGACGACGAGCCGGATGTGGCGGCCGAAAAACGCGGTGCGAAATGCCGAGAACAGGGTACCCAAGTTCTTGCGTTCGTCGGGACCGCCCACGACCAGGACGTACGGCCAATCGCCGCGCGGATCGTGCGGAACTTCAACCGGCATCCAGAACGGATCGGGAACGGGAGGCACGATCGCGAGCCGGCGCGCGTCGATCCCGAGCGCGGCCTCGATCTGCGATGCCGACCAGCGCGACACGGTGGCCAAGGCACTGCTTTGCGCGACGGCGGCGCGAATCGGCGACTGCTCGCGCCAGCGAGCGACCATGCCCGGATTCGGGTACGTGAATGCGAACGCGTCGTGGATCGTGGTGAGACTGCGCGCCGCGGGCGAACGGAAGCGCATGCCGTTCCACGGATACCATGCCGCGTCGAGTCGCTGCTTGCGTAAGGCCGAAAAGGGAGCCACGGGAAGCGAAAACTCGCGCTCGAGCACGTGGGCGTTGGCCTGATCGCGAATCGCGAGCGTCAACCTCAGGTCTGGGTCCTCGCGCCAATCGGCGATGACGCGGCGAACGTACCGGCCCATGCCTCGCCGGTCGTCGGCCAGATTGATGGCGTCGATCGCGATCGCGAATGCCATCGGCTAGGCGCCCGCTCCGAACGTCATCAGCTCGCCAGCTTCGGGAAGAAGATCAGCAGTACCAAGGGAATGCCGTTGAACAAACCGTGCGCGATCATGGACGCGAATGCATTACGCGTGCGATAGTAGACGCCGGCGAGCACGATACCGGCGAGCGTCAGCGGTAAGAACGCATAAACGTCCATATGAAAGGCGCCGAACAGAACCGCGCTGGCGATCGCGGCCGGCCAAAATCCGCCAGCGTACCGCAAGAACCCGTTGAACGCAAAGAGGCGAAAGAACGATTCTTCGCCGATTGGTGCGACGATCGTCGCGAACACGACGAAGAACGCGATTTGCTTGGGATCGTGCAGGCTGCGGAACAGTGCGACGGCTTCTTGTTCGTGCGCGGTGTGCGCCAAGCGTTCGATGAGCGTGGAGGCGGCTTGAACCACGAGCGTCATCACCGCCGCCCCGAGCACGGCCGTGAAGATCTGTGAGGAGTCGGGCATTGCGATGCCGATCGCGCGCGCCGGAAATCCGCTCAGGCGCGGTAATTGCGAGATGACGATGGCGGCCACGATGAGGTCCACGAAGACCTGGACGACCAGCGACGGCATTATTAAGGCGCGCATGTCGTGGGTGAGCGCCGCGCTGCGGCAACAGAGTGCGATGTACCCGACGCCTAGGATCAGCGCGACGGCGACGGCCGCTGCAATCGCCAAGAGCACGAGAAACGTTGGGCCCGGCCGGAAGTTATCCTTGGGCCAGCGCGTCGGCCAGGCGGGCGAAATCGTTGAGGTCGAGTCGTTCACCGCGTAGCTCCGGAGACAGATCAGCCGCGACGATCGCGCGCATGATTGTATCTCGACCAATATCTAGCGCAAGCGCGAGACTGTTGGCGAGTGTCTTACGGCGGTACGCGAACGCGGCGCGCACGACCTTCCGGAAGAGCGCGAGATCCTTGGGCTGCACCGCCGGGCTAGCGCGGCGCACCAATCGCACGACGGTCGAATCGACCTTGGGCCTCGGATGAAAATGCTGCGGCCCGAGCGTGAACGCGCGGTCTACCGTCATCGCATATTGCACCGCGACCGAGAGGCTGCCGTAGGCGGCGGTGCCCGGACGCGCCGCCAGACGATTCGCGACGTCTTTCTGAATCATCGCGACGATCGTGCTGGGGCCGCCATCCATTTCCGCAAGACCGGCTATCAAGGGGGTCGCGACGTTGTAGGGCAGATTCCCGGCGACGTGCCAGCGTTCGCCGCCGCCGAAAGCGGCGAAGTCGAATTCCAGTGCGTCGGCTTGTACGATCGCCGCGCCCCGCAGGTCGGCCCGCTCGCGCAAGATGGCGATCAGGTCCGGATCGATCTCGAGAGCGGTGACGCGCGCTCCCGCTTCGATCAGTGCCGCCGTGAGAGCGCCGGTCCCGGCGCCGATTTCGAGCACGCGCTCGCTGCCGGGTTCGGCGATGCCGGAGAGCGCGAGTCGCGCGATGCGCTGCGATGCAGCGGCATCCATCAAGAAGTTTTGGCCCAGACGTTTCTTCGGGCGCAACCCGCGTGCGTCGAGCAGCGCGCGGGGATGCATTACTTCAGGCGATAAACCGTGACGGGACGGCGCCCGAACATCATTGCGTCGCGTTGCGAGTTGAAGCCGAGGTCGATGCGATTGCCGTGAATGGCGCCGCCGGTGTCGCCGGCGATCGCGTAACCATATCCTTGTATGTACAGGCGTGCGCCGAGCGGAATGACGCGCGGATCCACTGCGACGATGCCGTGGCCGGCTCGGTAGCCCAATGCGGTAATACCGCTGCAACCCGAACAACCGGCCGTGTATGCCGTCGCAACCATCTGGAGAATGCCGCCGGCCATGCGCGACGTGCGTTCGAGCGCGTTGCGGTCGAAGCGTTGATAAGAGACGTATTCGTCCAAACCAACGTCGACGACGTGCGGCCGCATCGTACGCACGACGCGCGAGGACACGACGGATTTGCTGACGTCACCGCCGCGTTGCGTGTAACGCACGGTCACGACGCGAAGACCCGACCGTCCGGCCGACACGATCTTGGTTGCGTCCGGCGCGAGGGTGTAGCTGGGACGCTCCACGACCGCGCTGGCGATTTCGCGATTTTCGGTCTTGTCCCACGTGATGACGCGATCGATGCGGACGACGCCGTCCTCGGGAACGCGCGCGGACAAGGCCGGGTTGATCCGGTCGTTGGGCCCGAGATGGATGCCCTGCTCTTCGAGCAACGCACCGACGTCGTCGGCCTGCGTCGTGACCGTGGTCTGGGTAATACCTGAAACGACGATGGTCGCGGTTACCGGCGTTCCGGCCACGGCGGCGATCGGGGTGATGAGTACGCCGGCCAATATCAGGCTAGCGGTAAGGCTGCGTATCAACCTAATGTCCTTCCTGTCGGGCTTAAGCGCTGCTCCAGCGTTGCCGATCGGGCGGGTAGGGTTGATGAGTGGCTCGGTTGGCCGACTCAAGGAGACTGCCGGTTTCGGCGGTCCCGGGGACCCGGGCAATATAGCACGGGATTCACGAAAAGCGAATATGCCAAAGGTCGGCCCAACCGGGAGGTAAGGCCTTTTCGACAGGCTCGTCCTTCGACAAGCTCAGGATGACAAGGACGGGCGCGTCCTTCGACAGGCTCAGGATGACAATGGCGGGGCTCGTCCTTCGACAGGCTCAGGATGACAATGGCGGGGGGCTCGTCCTTCGACAGGCTCAGGATGACAACGAGAGGCCGTCCTTCGACGCGCTCATGATGACAGCGACAGGGCGTCCTTCGACAGGCTTTGGATGACAAGGACGAGCTCGTCCTTCGGCAGGCTCAGGATGACAATGGCGGGCGCGTCCTTCGGCAGGCTCAGGATGACAGGGACCGGCGGGCCTCGTCCTTGGACGGGTGCGGGATGACGACGCATCGGGACAATGTCACCCTGAGCTTGTCGAAGGGCGAGCCCGAGGGGTAACTCTGCGGCTCCGTTAGTTCCGCTGGGCTTGAAACCGGGAGCCGCAGGCCGCTTCTGGAGGCTCGCCCAATTCCGCGGTGTGGGGCAGCAGTTGCAGGTCGGTTTTTTTACCGAGATTTACCATCCGGCGGTCAACGGCGTGGTATCGTCCGTCGACGCATTGGCGGGCGGATTGCGCGAGATGGGTCACGACGTGTTCTGCTTTGCACCGTCCATGCCGGGAGATGAAGACGAACGCGGTTCGGTATTGCGCATGCCGTCGCTACCGCTTCCCACGCACTCGCCATACCGGCTAACGCTGCCCTTGATGAGCCGGCGAAACGTGCGGCGTCACGTCCGGCCGCTGTCGGTCATTCACGCCCATTCGCTGTTCGTGACGGGCTGGATGGGACTGCGATTCGCTCGCCGTTACGGCATTCCGATCGTGTATACGTATCACACGCAGCTCGAGGCGTACGCGCACTACGTTCCGTTCGACGCGAACGCGACGCGCTTTGCGACATCGCAGTTGACGCGTACGTTCGCCAACCTGGTGGACGCCGTCGTCGTTCCCACTCCCGCGATGGCGACGCGGCTGCGCGAACTCGGGGTTAGCGAGCGCATCGAGATCGTGCCGAGCGCGATCGACGTCCAGCACTTTGCCTCGGGCCGGCGCGACGATGCGTTGCGCGCGAGACTCGGCGCGGCCGGTGGAAAACGATTGCTGCTGGTCGTTTCGCGGATCGCTCCTGAAAAAAACATCGACCTTGCGTTGCGAGCGGTCGCGCGCGCCGGGGATCCGAATTTGATTTTGGCTATCGGCGGCGGGGGGCCGGCGTTGGACGAAATGCGCGCGCTGGCTGCCGAGCTCGGCATCGCGAACCGCACGCGTTTCCTAGGGCCGGTCGATCGCGCCGACCTCCCCGATCTGTATGCGAGTGCGGACGCGTTCGTGTTCCCGAGCACGACGGAAACGCAGGGACTGGTCCAGATCGAAGCCATGGCCGCCGGCGGCTTCGTAGTCGCCGCGGACACTCCTCAAAACCGCGACGTCGTCGGCAACGCGGGCGTGCTGGTGCCGCCCGTACGCTGCGGCCTTTGCAGCCGCGCTGTCGGCCCCCGTCGCCGACTCGGACGCCAGGCGAAGCGCCGCGCGGCGCGCCGCGGAGCGGTTTTCGATCCACGCTCAAGCCGAGCGCATGACGGGCGTCTATGCGAGTCTGCTCCCCGAGGCGGCGATCTCCACGCCAGCCTGACTCACCCCGCCTCCCCCGATTGACTCGAACGTATGTTCGATGTAAAATCGGGGTGAGAGGCGATTATGAGAGCACGATATCGAGAGAAAGCGATCCCGGCAACCCGCGCGGTCCTCGGCTTCGCCGCCGACGACGAAGGCTGCGGCGTTGCTTACGCTCGTCTCGGCGCGTCGGGCGAGCAACTGCTGCGCGTTCCATTTCGCGTCCGCCGATATCCCGGGCTGGGCGGCCGAGAAGTCGGCTATGCGGCGCTCGCGGCCGTCGCCGGTCGCTTGAGCGATCGCGGCGTGTCGCGCGTTGCATTTGAGATGAACGATGCGGAATTGGTATCCGACGTCGCGGAGCGCCGCTCGTTGCCGGCCCCGCTCATTCTTCCCTACGTTGGACTGCGCTGTTCGCTCAACCGGCTGGACGCCTACGCCTTGACGTGCGGCCCTGGTAGCGAGGAATTGGCGCAACGTGCGCGTGCCGAGGTGAGCGTCCACGTAGCAGCGTAAGCGGGGCAGGTGCGCTGGATCCCGCTGCAGGCCCGCGATCTGCCGTCCTCTACTTCGGCGCTTGCGCGAGCGCTCATCGGCTGCATCGTCGTACGCGACGGGTTCGAAGGGCACACCGCCGGACGTATCGTCGAGACCGAAGCGTACCGGCCGGGCGACAGCGCGGCGCACGCGTTTCGGGGAAAGCAAGTCGCGAACGCCTCCCTTTTTCTCCGCCCATTCCATGCCTACGTCTATCTCAGCCATGGCGTTGCGTGGTGTTTCAACGTCGTCGCGGAACGCAGCGACGTGGGAGCCGGCGTTTTGATTCGCGCGCTCGAGCCGCTTGAAGGGATCGAACTGATGCGCCGCCGGCGCGGCGACGTACCGGTGCGCGATCTTTGCCGCGGGCCCGGGCGCCTTTCGCGCGCGCTCGACATCGATCGGTCGCTGGACGGTACGTATCTTTTGTCGCACGGCCCGTTGCGGCTCGCGGCGCCCGACCGTCCGCGCCCTCGCGTGCGAGTAAGCCCACGCATCGGTCTGACGCGGGCCGCCGCCCTGCGAGCGCGTTATTACGAGGCAGGAAGCCGCTTCCTGAGCGGCCCCACCAAGCTCAGCCCTCCGTAAGAGGAGCGACGAATCGGACGCCACAACTTGAACGCCCGCCGCAGCTATGCTATAGTGTGGTCGTCGCCAGGCATCGATTCTTCGATAGCCGCGATGCCTTGATATATCCCCCCTCGTTCACGTCAGCGACGTTCGACGCGCGGCAGCCTCGCCCGCGACGCGTAACCACACAGCGTGTGCGATTCTACGAGAGAGAAACTCCTCTGCAAACCGAATTCCGCTCCAACGATAATGGACGGCCCCAGCCCGGTGGCCGACGCAGGCGTCCGCGCCGCCGCCACTTCGGCAACAATCAGCAACAATTTCCAGAAAACTTTCCACAGGCCGACGCCGGCCCTCCGATGCTGACGTCCGCGCAGCTCGACGAAAAAAGTAAAACCGAACTCGTCGAACTGGCTCGCGAATTCGAAATCGAAATCGCGACGCCGGCCAAGGTAAAGAAGGACGACATCGTCGCTCAGATCTTGGCCGTGCAACAGGCGCGCTCGGGTCTCGAGATGGCCAGCGGCATCCTCGACGTTCTGCCGGAAGGCTATGGCTTTCTGCGGCGCGGCGGCTACATTATCGGCAACGACGACATCTACGTCAGTCAAACGCAGATCCGGCGCTTCGAACTGCGGCGCGGCGATTTGGTCGAAGGACAAGTCCGGCGTCCGAAAGAGAGCGAAAAGTATTACGGGCTCATCCGCGTCGACAAGGTCGACGGGCTCGAACCCGACGCAATCAAAGGGCGCCCGCTCTTCGAAAAGGGCACGCCTATCTATCCGCAGGAGCGCTACAAACTCGAAGTGCGCTCGACGCAGCTTTCGACCCGCGTGATCGACCTGTTCTGTCCGATCGGCAAGGGGCAGCGCGCGCTGATCGTTTCGCCGCCGAAGGCCGGCAAGACGACCCTGCTCAAGAACATCGCCAACGCTATTTCCATCAATCATCCGGAGGCGCATATCATCGCGCTGTTGGTGGACGAACGCCCCGAAGAAGTGACCGACATGCAGCGCACGATCGACGGTGAAGTCGTCGCCTCGACGTTCGACGAGCATCCCGAAAATCACACGGCCGTCGCCGAGCTGACCATGGAGCGCGCCAAGCGCCTGGTAGAACTCGGCAAGGACGTCGTCATCCTACTCGATTCGATCACTCGTCTGGCTCGTGCCTACAACCAGGTCGTTCCCAATTCGGGCCGCACGCTCTCGGGCGGTCTCGACACCGCGTCGCTGCACAAGCCAAAACGGTTCTTCGGCGCCGCACGTAAGATCGAAGAGGGCGGTTCGCTCACGATCATCGCCACGGCGTTGATCGAGACCGGATCGAAAATGGACGACATCATCTTCGAGGAGTTCAAAGGCACCGGCAACATGGAGCTCAATCTCACGCGCAAACTTGCCGAGTCGCGCGTCTTCCCGGCAGTGGACATCAAACGCTCCGGAACGCGACACGAAGAGCTGTTGCTCTCGCCCGACGAAATGCGCAAAATTTGGATGCTCCGCCGGGCCACGGCGGTCCTCAACACCGGCGACATTACCGAGATCATCCTCGACAAGATGGCTCAGACGCGCACGAACGACGAGTTCTTGCAGTCGGTGACCAAAGAGGCCCTCTCGATGTCGCGCGGCTACGAAGAGAACGGCAAGCACTAGCGCGTCGCCCGCGTAACGACGAGCGGTTGCCGAAAGGCGACCGCTTTTCGTATTTGAAAGGTAGGAGGGGTGGGAGCGATTCTCGATTGCGGCGTCTGCCGGCTACGGTATTGGCAGGACCGCGACGCCGGCGAGCTCGTCGCGATCGCGGATGACGCAGACGTCGCCCGGTATCTTGCGGACGGCTTTCCGCATCCGTACACCGCCCTGGACGCGCGATTCTGGATTGCGGTCTGCGCCGGGCTGCAACGGCGCGACTCGCAACTGGCCATCGAGGTGGACGGCGCGCTGGCCGGTGGGATCGGCGTCAACTTCTACACCGGCGAGCGGCGGATGACCGGTCACATCGGGTATTGGCTCGGCCGGAAGTTTTGGGGGAAAGGCATCGCTACCGCGGCGTGTCGCGCCATGGCCGGACACGCGCTCGACAACTTCGGACTCGTCCGGCTCGAAACGACCGTTTACGCCCCCAACGTCGCGTCCGCCCGCGTTCTCGAAAAGTCCGGCTTCGTGCGCGAAGGGACGTTGCGAAAGGCGGTCGTGAAGGGCGACGAGGTCTTCGACGCCCATCTGTATGCCAAGGTGAAAACGTGAAGCGCGAGCCGGCCGGCGAGCAGCCCGGCACGCGGCTCAACAAGTACATCGCGCAAGCGGGAATCACGTCGCGCCGCGGGGCCGACCAGCTAATCGCCGGCGGCAAAGTCCGCGTGAACGGAAAATCCGTGCGCGAGCTCGGGACGATCGTGCGGGCCGGCGACCGCGTAGACGTCAGCGGAACGCTCGTCAAGGTCAACGACGAGCCGGTCTATCTCGTCGCCCACAAGCCGCCCGCGATGGTGACGACGATGCGCGACCCCGAGGGGCGCCGCACGGTCGCCGATCTCGTGCCGCGCGGAATGCCCCGGATGTTTCCGGTCGGACGGCTCGATTACGGAACTTCCGGCGTCCTGTTGCTTACCAACGATGGCGACCTCTCGAATCGCCTGCTGCACCCCAAGTTCGGCGTTGAGAAGACCTATCGCGCCACCATCGCTGGGCGGCTCTCGGCCGACCAAGTGCGTTACCTCAACGAGGGCGTCGAAGCCGCTGCGTTTCGCGCGGCGGGCGCCAAGGTACGCGTCGTCGCAGCCCGCCGCGATCACTCCATCATCGACTTGACGATTCACGAGGGCCGGAACCGCCAGGTCCGGCGCATGTTTGAGGCCCTTGGCCACGACGTCTTGCAGTTGGTTCGCCTGCGTTTCGGTCCGATTGCTCTGGGCGACCTCACGGTCGGCCAAACGAGGCCCTTGCTCGCGAGGGAGCTGACCGCACTTAAACGGGTTAAATCGGAGCAGCCCTAAGCGAGTCCGTGGTAGAATGCCCAACATCGTGGACCCCTTCAACGCTCCGCTGCAGGCAATCAAACTTGCGCGCCGTGAGGCTCGCTCCGAACGTACGGTCGTTCGGCTCCGCAACGGGGCCGGCTTCGGCGGCGACGTGCTGGCCGTCTGCGCGGGCCCCTGCTCCGTGGAGTCGCGCGAACAGATCGAGCAGGTCGCGGCGGCGGTCGCCCGCAGCGGCGCCAACGTCCTGCGCGGCGGCGCGTTCAAGCCGCGCACCTCTCCGTACGCATTTCAGGGACTCGGCGTAAATGGACTCGAGATGCTCCGTGCGGCCGCGGACCGTAACGGCCTCGCGGTCGTGACCGAAGTGCTCGATCCTCGCGAGGTACAGGCCGTCGCCGGATACGCCGACATGCTCCAGATCGGAGCCCGAAACATGCAGAACTTTCCGCTCCTGCGCGCGGCCGGAGAATCCGGCGTGCCCGTGCTGCTCAAGCGCGGCATCGCGGCGACCGTAGACGAGTGGCTGCTCGCTGCCGAGTACGTGCTGGTCGCGGGAAATGCGCAACTCGTGCTTTGCGAACGCGGCATCCGGTCGTTCGACCCGGCGACGCGGAACCTCATGGACCTTTCGGTCGTTCCGCTCTTGGCCGAGCTTACGCACCTTCCCGTCATCGTAGATCCGTCGCACGGAACGGGACTGGCGCGCCTGGTCGAGCCGATGGCCCTGGCCGGTATCGCAGCGGGCGCCGACGGTGTGATGGTTGAAGTGCACCCCGACCCGGCAAGCGCCGCCTCGGACGGGCAGCAATCGATAACACCGGAGCAATTTGCCTCTTTGATGACGCGCCTCGGGGCCGTCGCATCCGCCGTCGGCAGACGCCTGCCCGCAGCAACGCTGGCGGCGTAACCTTCGTTACCATACAACGCACCGTAACGCAGTAAAGGGATTTTACGTGAAAGCAGCCGCCCGCCTCGGCGCCGCCGTCGCCGCATTCGGATTCGCCTTCGCCGCTTTGCCGGCCGCGGCGCAGTACGCGAACGAATTCACTCCGGCCAAGATGATCAAACAAGGGACGACGAGCCAGTCGATCGCCGGTTCGGGCCAGGTGAAGGTGCAGGTCCAAGTCAACGCCGACGGTTCGCACAAGGTCATCAAGGTCGACAGCAGCACGAATCCGGGCGACAACAGCGCCGCACTCGAGATCGCGCAGACTTCGAGCTACCGCCCGGCTCACCGCGGGTCCACGCCGGTGCCCTCCTTCTATACGTTCGTCTTTAAGTTTAGCGGCAAGTCGCTGGTCGCCCAAGAGGACGATTCCTCGGGCGGCGGGGGCGGCAGCAGTAGCGGGAGCAGCGGCAGTTCGCAGATCGAGGCGGCAATTCGCGGCGGTCACTACGCGCAGGCCAAGAGCGAAGCGCAATCGGCCCTGCTCTCTAATCCCAGCGACGACTACGTGCGGCAGTTACTGGGCGTAGCCGATTATTACGCAGGCGATTTCACCGGATCGGCACAGGCTTTCGATAAGACGTCCGCCGTTTCCAAGCAGTTCTCGCAGGTCGCCGCGCAGTCGTTTGCGTCGGCCGCAGTTTCGGTCTCCGACGAAAACCCGGCGCAATCGCTGGCCTACGCCCAGAAAGCCGTCGCGCTCGACCCGAGCACCAACTCGAAGTTCGCGCTGGGCGTCGCCCAAGTCGCGAACAAGAACTACACCGACGCCATCTCGACGCTCAAGAGCGTGCATACCGCCGTCTTTAACGATCCTAAGGGAACCAAAGCCGTGAAGATGGGCATCGACGCACGCCTGCTCGAGGCGTACATCGCGAACGGCGACGACCAGGACGCGCAGGCGATTGCGACGGAGATGAAAGGGATCGATCCGACCAGCAACGCGGCCGCGCGGGTGCTCGGCAACCACTACCTGCAGATCGGCTCCGCGGCTCAGCAAGCCAAGAACTATCCCGACGCGCTCAAAGCCTACGACTCGGCGATAGCGCAAGGCGATTCGCAAGTCTCGGTCACGGCCAACGCCCAAGCGGCGTTTACGATAGCATCGATGGAGAAGCCCGATTACACGCGGATGAAGGGTTATGCCGACAAAGCGGTCGCTCTGGATCCCAATAACCCGCTCTCGAACTTTGCCGAAGGCATCGCTCTGACGGGGCTATGGGCGGGCGGCAGCGATGCCAAGATGAAAGCGCAAGCGCAGGATTCGCTAACCAAGGCCGACACGCTCGCGAAGGCCGCCGGTAACGAGACGCTCGCGCTTCAAATCGAGACCTTCATGAAGCAGTACTTTAAGTAGGATTTTCAGCCTCGCGCCGCGACCAGGACTTTGCCGGAGGGTGGGCCAATAGGCGGCCCTCACGGGGCGGCGTCCACCGCCGTGCACTGGATTACGTTGCTAAACGCATCCGCGTCAGTCGCCCGAAAGGGGAGGGGTCGGAACACACGTGTTTGACGGATTTTTGAGCGTGATGAGGCAGGGCGGTCCCGACATGTGGATCCTCCTGACGCTGTCCATCATCGTCGTTGCCATCGTCATCGAACGCTTGGTTTTCTTCGCATCGCAGCACGGAGACACCAAAGGGCTCCTTCGCGCCATCGGCGCGAAGATCGCCGCCGACGACCTCGACGGCGCCAAACGAATTTGCCAGGAGAACAAGGGCATGCTGCCGCGCATTCTCGAGTTCGGCCTCGCTCGCGGAGAGAAGAACCGCGCCGACATCACGGACGCGCTCTCGATCGCGCTGGTCGAGCACTTGAATTCGCTCGAGCGCAACTTGGGCGTCGTCGGTACGATCGCCGTCATCGCGCCGTTCGTCGGCTTGGCCGGTACCGTGCTCGGTATCATCCGCGCCTTCCAGGACATCGCGCTGAAGGGCAACTCGTCGCCGGCCGTCGTAGCGGCGGGCGTCTCGGAAGCCCTGATCACGACGTTCGCCGGACTGGTCGTCGCCATCTTCGCGGTTATTTTCTTCAACTATTTCAAGACGCGCATCAAGGTGTACAACCAAGAGATGATCGTCGCGGCCAACCAACTGGCCGAGATGCTGCATTTCCACAACACCGGTTCGCCGATTCCGACCGAGCTCTATCAGCCTTCGGCATCCGGCAACTAGCGTCTCCGCAGGATAGTTGATCGTGAGCCTGCTCTCTGCAAGGCAAGACGAAGAGGTGATGGCGGAGATCAACATCACGCCGTTCACGGACGTGCTGTTGGTCTTGCTGATCATCTTTATGATCCTGGCCGCCCTGTCGGCACCGCCGGGCTTTGAAAAGCAGCTTGCCAACCATTCGAACCCAACCAGTTCGCAGCCGAAGCACGACCAAATCGAGGTTGACGTCAACAACAAGGGCGTCATCTTCGTGGACGGCACCAAGACCGACGAACGCGGCATTTACGGCGTGATGCTCGACGTGGCACGCAAGAAGCCGGGCAAGCACGTTTCGATCATCGCCGACGCAAAGGCGCCGTACGGCATCATCATTCGCATTCTCGACGCGGCCAAGGAAGCCAATCTTGAAGACGTCGGCTTCGTTACCTCGTAGGGTGGAGGGGATCTAACCGTGGCCGTTTCGACAGGTGGGAACGAAGATGAGGTGATGTCGACCATCAACATCACGCCGTTTACGGACGTGCTGCTGGTCCTCCTGATCATCTTCATCATCCTCGCCGCAGTTACCAAAGAGCCGAGGCTGCCCGACGCGCACAACAAGGACAAGGTGCAGCCGTCTCAGATCGTCGTCATCATCGACGACAAGAACGCGATCCAGATTGGGTCGCAGACCGTGACGGTCGCGGAGGCGCCGGCGGCGTTCGCGCAGCTGCAAGACGCCACCGGACACCGCTTCAAGTCCGTTATCATCAAAGCCGATCCAAAATCGGACTACGGGACGATTTTGCAAGTCATGGACGCCGCCAAACGCGACCCGGCGGACCTTACCGACTTCGGTCTTGCCAACCACGTCGAAGGTACGCCGCAAGGACAGAGCCAGTAGCAGATGGCCGACAACGACAATAAAGAAATCAAGAAAGAATCGCCTTTCCTAACGACCGGCGAGCAAGTTCGCAATTTTATCGGCATCGCGTTCGTCGTTTCGATTTTGCTCCATCTGCTCGCGACGCCGCTGTTCCCGAATCTGGTCCAGCATCACGAGGACGATCAAGTCGAAAAGATGGCCGTCGTCAAGAAGCCGACCATCGTTCATACGCCGCCGCCGACGCCGCCGCCGACGCCGCAGCCGCAGAAGCAGCAGCCGCAAAAACAACAGCAGCATTCGCAGCCGCAGCTCAAAGTGCAGCCGCCCAAGAGCACAAACTCGGGTTCGGGCGCCCCCAGCGAGAGCAAGTACGTCCCGCCCGCGAGCGGCAACGAGAACGGCGCTCCCTCCGGCGGTGGGACCGGTCCGCCGGGCCCTCCCGCTACGGCTAAGCCTTCGTGCCCGGATCCCAGCCGGGAGGCGACCGCGTCCAACATCGTGCAGCCGGAATATCCCGATTCGGCGCGCGATCTTGGCCTGGGAACGGTGACGGTCTTGGTCGAGGTAACGATCGGGCCGACCGGCGCCTTGGAAGAGGCGAAGATCTCGCAGAGCTCCGGCAACATGGCGATCGACCAGTCGGCGTTGCGTGCCGCCCGGCAATCGACGTATACGCCGCAGCTGGCCGACTGCGCGCCGACGACCGGGTCGTACATCTTCCACGCAGAGTTCTCGCCCGACAACTAGCGCGGGCGACGCGAACCAACCGGCGGGCGTTTCCGAAAGGGAGCGCCCGCCGCGCTTCCTGAAGTCGGAGACGAGATGGACGCACGGCGCGCGCGGCGCTTGCTCTTGGCCGCCCTCATCCTCTCGCTGCTCATCCACGGCATCATCGCGCTGTCCGTGCGCTGGCGCGTGACGCCTCCGCGCGAAACGCCGCAACGCGTGACGATCGCCCGGCGCGACATCATCCACATCACCACGCGGCCGGCCGTCTCTCCGCCGCCGTCCCCCCTTCCGGCCACGCCGCGCCCGGCGGCCGAGCGGCACCGGATCGCACCGCCGAAGGCCGTTGCGCTGACCCCGGGCCAGCGCGGGCCGGTACGGCCGGTCGCCGCGCGCAGCCCGGAAGCCGCCCGCACGGCCGCACCCGCGCCGTGCGTGAAGGCCAACGAACCGGCGGCGGTCGCCGTGGAACCGCCGGCGCCCGACCCTTCCGTCGAGGCGCGCGCACGCGGCGTCAGCGGTACGACGAGCGTGAACGTGAAGCTCGACGAACGCGGTGCCGTCGTGGACGCAACGATCGGCGAAAGCTCCGGCGATCCGTCGCTGGACGATCTCGCGCTGACGACCGCGAAGTTCGCCCAATACACGCCCGCCTTACATCTCTGCAAAGCCATCGCGAGCACGTATGCGTTTAGAGTAAAGTTTGCAGCGTGGTAATAAATCGCTTGCGGGAGCGGCCGGGCGGGAGGGCGTAGTTAGCGCGCCGTGACTCTTGCGCAGGCGCTCGTTCTTGCCGTCTTGCAGGGCGTGAGCGAACTATTTCCGATCTCGAGCCTCGGTCATACCATTTTAGTTCCGGCGGTGCTGGGCTGGCGCAACATCGATCGCGCCGATCCGACGTTCCTGGCGTTCGTCGTCGTGCTGCACCTCGGAACGGCGATCGCTCTGCTGGTGTTTTATCGCAGGGAGTGGATAGCGATCGTGAAAGCGCTGGCGGCGAGCGTCGTTCGCGGACGTCTCGACCCAACCGATCGCGACGAGTCCGTGGGCTGGCGTTTAGTCGTCGGTACGATTCCGGTCGGCATCCTGGGCGTGCTGCTGGAGGCTCCAGTGCGGCACCTGTTCGCTTCTCCGGCCGTGGCCGCGGCCTTCCTGACCGTCAACGGCGGCGTCATGTTTCTCGGCGAGCACTTGCGCCGGCGCGAGCGGCCGGCGCACCCGGACATTCCGATCGAGCGAATGAGATACGGACAGTCCGTGCTGGTGGGCTTAGCGCAATCGGCGGCGCTGCTGCCGGGCATCTCCCGTTCGGGCGCGTCCATCGTCGCCGGCCTGCTCTGCGACCTCGATCACGAGAGCGCGGCCCGGTATTCGTTCCTGCTGGCCACGCCGGTCATTCTGGCCGCGTCGCTGCTCGAAATTCCGAAACTCTTTGCGCCAGGCGCCCACCTCGTCGCTTTCGAAGCGGTGGCGGGCGGCGTACTTGCGGCGATCGCGGCGTATTGCTCGGTCGCATTTCTCACGCGGTACTTCAAAAGCAACGATTTGCGCCCGTTTGGGTGGTATTGTGTGATAGCCGGCACCGTCTGCTTCGTACTCGCTCGTATGGGAGTTATTTCATGAAGGTCGTCGCGACGCTTCTCGCATTCTTCTTTCTGCTTCTGGGTTTGGCGTACGGCCTCGGCTACGTCAACGCGTTTACCAGCGGCGCGCACACCCATCACTTCACGCACTTGGTCGTTTGCTGGGTGCTCGCACTCCTCTGTTTGGTGTGGGCGCGCTTCCAGGGCGCCCCGGCGCGACACTGACGGATGGCGCGCGAACGGCCGTGAGCAAACCGACGCATATCGCGACCGACGGAAGCATCGCCATGGTTGACGTTTCCGGAAAGACCGTTACGCGGCGAAGCGCCCGCGCCGAAGCGCTGGTTCGGATGAGCCCGGAGGCGAAAGCGGCGTTGCTGGAGGCGACGCTGCCTAAGGGAGACGCGTTCGTGGCGGCACGCTTAGCCGGAATCATGGCCGCGAAACAGACGCCCGCACTGATTCCGCTCGCGCATCCGATTCCGGTCGGGTCCATCCACGTGGACGTGGAATGGGTAGACGGCGAAAATGCGCTGCGCATCGAAGCGCGCGCGACGACCGACGCTCCGACCGGAATCGAAATGGAAGCGATGGTAGCCGCGGCCGTGGCGGCGCTGACGATCTACGACATGACCAAAGCCATCGACAAGGGCATCGAAGTCGCGTACGTGCGACTACTCGAAAAAACCGGCGGCAAGAGCGGAAGGTGGTCGCGCACGTGAGCGCTTACGACGTCGCGCTCATCGTGCTTTCGGATCGCGCCGCTGCGGGAACCTACGCCGACACGTGCATCCCGAACATGAAAGAACGCCTGGGACCCGGCTATCGCGTCGTTCGTGAAATCCTGATGCCCGACGATCCCGGCGCGCTGCAGGCGGCGCTGATCGATATTTCCGATGCGGGGACGGCCGCGCTGATTCTTACCAGCGGGGGAACGGGCCTAAGCCCGCGCGACCGTACGCCGCAGGCCACCGCCGCCGTACTCGATTACGAAGTGCCGGGCATCGCCGAAGCGATTCGAGCGGCATCGATCCGCATCGTCAAGACGGCTATGCTCTCCCGCGCGATCGCCGGCGTGAGACACCGCACGCTCATCGTGAACCTGCCAGGCAACCCGAAAGCCATTTCCGAGACGCTCGACGTGATCGTGCCGGTATTGCCGCACGCGCTCGAGCTGCTGGCGGGCCACACCCCGGACGGGTGACGGCATGTCCATGACGTACCGCGAGGCCGAAGCTTATTTGCTGAGCACCATCAACGAAACGCTCTCACCTCGCGAGCCGTATCGCCTCGACCGCATGCGCGCGTTTCTTCACGAATTGGGCGACCCGCAGGAGACCTATCCGACGGTGCACGTTGGCGGCACGAGCGGCAAGGGTTCCACGTCGCTCATGATCGCATCGGCCTTGCGGGCCGCCGGCCGGCATACGGGTCTGCATACCAAGCCCCACTTCACGTCGGCGACCGAGCGCGCGCGCGTCGACGGCGCGAACGTGAGCGAAGAACGGTTTGGCGTCTTGCTTTCGACTATGATGCCGGCCATCGAGCAGGTCGGCGCGCGGCACGGCCGGCCGAGTTATTACGAAACGCTGCTCGCGCTTGCGTTCTTACATTTCCGGGACGAGCGCGTGGACGTGGCGGTCGTCGAAGTCGGTCTGGGCGGAGGCTTAGACGGAACGAACGTGCTGCGGCATCCCGAGGTCTGCGTCATCACCACGGTGGGCTTCGACCACACCGACGTCCTGGGCACCACGCTGGAAGCGATCGCCACCGAGAAGGCCGGAATCGCGAAAGCCGGCGTTCCGCTGGTCACGGGCGTCCGCGCACCCGAGGCGCTCGCCCCGATCGCCCGGCGCGCGCGCGAAGTGGGCGCGCCGCTCGTGCTGGTAGACGAAGCTGCGCGCGTCGTCGAGCGGCCGCAGCGCGATCCGCGAGGTCAAACGTTCGCCGTCGCGACGGCCGCCGCAACCTACGAGTTGCAGACGCCGGCCCTGGGCCCGTTTCAACGCCGCAACGCGGCGACGGCAATCGCCGCATTGGAACGGCTGCGCGACGGACTGCGGCCCGGCGCCGCCGCGATCGAGGCGGGATTTGCGCGGCTGGACGTTCCGGGGCGGATGGAAGTCTTGGCCGGGAATCCGGAGCTGGTCTTCGACATCGCGCACAACGCCGAGAAAGCCGGGCACCTCGCCGTGGCGCTGCACGAACGATTCCCCGGCCGTCCGCTACACTTCGTCGTTGCGATCGGTGCGAGCAAGGACGCACGCGAGATCTTGCGTGCGTTCGCGCCGGTAGCCGCGCACTTCACCTTCACGCGTTTCGAAACGGCCGGCCGGCCGGCTGCCGACCCGGCGGAGCTGGTGCGGATCGCAACCTCGCTCGGCGTGGAGTCGGAAACGATTGCCGATCGCGCCCTCGGCGCTGGAAAGCGCCGCGCGCAAAGCCGGACCCGGCGGCGCCGTCGTCGTGACCGGTTCGACGTTCGTGGTCGCGGAGCTGCGCGCGATTCATGCGTGACCGCGGCGGCTTGCGCCTCCGCGGGCGCGAATTCGTGTGGGGCGCGCGAACGTTCGTCATGGGCATCGTCAACGTGACGCCCGACTCGTTTTCGGGAGACGGACGTATCGAGATCGAATCGGCCATCGTGCACGCATGCGCTCAGTGGGACCTGGGCGCCGACATCCTCGACGTCGGCGGCGAATCCACGCGCCCCGGCTACGAGCCCGTTGACGAGGCGACCGAACTCGCGCGCGTGATCCCGGTAATCGAGGCCGTGCGCGAACGGCTGCCGGAGGTCCCAATCTCGATCGACAGCCACAAATCCGCGGTCGTACGCGCCGCGTTCGAAGCCGGCGCGGACGTCGTGAATTGCGTCTACGGAGCGCCGGACGATTTACTCGCGCTGGCGGCGCGCTACGAAATGCCGTTCGTGGCCATGCACAACCAAGACGGGACGCACTACGACGGCGACGTCGTCGACGCGGTCGTCGCGTCGCTCGAACGAATCGCCGCGCGAGCGACGGCGGCCGGCTTTCCCCGCGAGGCGCTGATTTTGGACCCCGGCATCGGTTTCGGAAAGACCGCCGACCAAAACGTCGCGATCCTTCGGGGGCTCGACCGTCTGACGGCACTGGGGTTTCCGACGATGCTCGGGGCGTCGCGTAAGTCCACGCTGGGCAAGCTCACCGGCCGCCCCGCGGACCAGCGCGCGATCGCTACCTCCGCGACGACCGCGCTCGCGGTCGCCTCGGGCGTTGACGTCGTACGCGTTCACGACGTTGCTGCGGCGCGAGACGCGGTCGCCGTCGCCGATGCCGTCGTAAGGAACTGGAGGCCGTCCACATGGACCGAATAACGATCGGAGGCATTTTCGCCTACGGCCGCCACGGCGCCGATCCGGGCGAGCGCGACGCGCCGCAGCGTCTCGAGCTCGATCTGGCGATCGAAGTGGACTTGAGCGCGGCCGAGCGCAGTGACGACTTACGCGACACCGTGGATTATGCTGCCGTTCACGCCCGGACCGTGCGCATCGTCGAAAGCACGTCTTTTGCTTTGCTGGAACGTTTAGCCGGCGAGATTCTCACGAGTATCTTCGCCGACGCGCGCATCGCGCGCGCCGGCATCAGTATCGCCAAGCCGCAAATTCTCGACGGCGCGTCGCCCGCGGTCGAACTCATCCGGGAGAATCCGAGCTTTCGAGCCGCGCCGTGAGCGTGGAGATGCATCGCGCGTACATCGGGTTGGGAGCGAACTTGGGGGATCGCGCCGCCAACATACGGGCCGCAATGACGGCTTTGAAGCGTCTGGGCACCGTCGCGGCTACGTCGTCGCTCTATCGAACCAAACCTTGGGGAGATCCCGACCAGCCCCAGTTCCTTAACGCCGCGGTTCTGCTGGAAACGACGCTCGCGCCGCGCGACTTGTTGCGCGCGATCAAAGCCATCGAAGTCGAGCTCGGCCGCGTTCCGACCCGGCGCTGGGGCCCGCGCGCGATCGACCTCGACATCCTCACCTACGACGATCGCGACATCGAGGAGCACGAACCGTCGACGCTGCGCGTTCCGCATCCGTTCTTGAACCAGCGCGCCTTCGTCCTCGTCCCGCTCGCCGAAATCGACGAGCGCTACGTACCGATGCGCGATCGTCTCGGAGAAGAAGAGCTCGCCGGAGTCCGCCCCTACGAGAGCTGAACGACCCCATCCATGAAAGCGACGGTGCCGGTCCTCCGGCCATACCGGCTCGACCTTACCGCGGCTGCGCTGCGCCGAGCTCCGGCCAACGCGGTCGATCTCGCGACTCCCGACGGACGCTATCTGCGAGCGCTATCCACCGGGAACGACGTCAACGTCGTCGACGTCCGGCAACCGGGCGAAGGCGCGCTCGACGTCCGAATTGACGGACGAAACGGCGCGCGCCATCTTGCAACGGTTGCGACGATGCTTGGAGCGAACGTCGACGTAGAGCGATGGTACGTCCGGGCGCGCCCGTTTCCGTGGCTCGACACGCTCGCTCGCCGCTTTCGCGGTGTTAAGCCGCCGCGCTATCCCACGCTCTGGGAAGCGCTCGGCCACGGGATCGTTTTCCAGCAACTGAGCATTCACGCCGGCGCCGCAATCATGCGCCGGCTGGTGACGGCGCTGTCGCGACCGGTATCGTACGAGGGCTTCACGCTGTATCCGTTCCCGAGCACGGACGCGGTACTGCGGGCGTCGGAGCCACGATTGCAATCGCTGGGGTTGAGCCGGAATAAGGCGGCGTACGTCAAAGACGCTGCCGCCGCGATCGCGTCGGGCGATCTGAGTCAAGAACGGCTCGAGCGCTTGTCGACCGCCGAGGCGGCCATCGAGCTGGGAAAGATTCGCGGCATAGGACCGTGGAGCTCGGCCGTCATTCTGCTACGCGGTCTTGGCAGGCTCGACACGTTTCCGCTGAACGACTCGGGCGTCGCCCGCGGACTGCTGGCGCTTTCCGGAGATCGCCCCATCGAGATCGAACCGGTTCTAACGGCGCTGGGCGACGTGCGCGGCATGTTGTATTTTCATCTGCTCCTGGCAAGAACGTGGGCAGGCGACGAGGACCGCGTCTTATGACAGCGGAGGGGCTCACGATGACGGTTGCGGCGTCGTAACGTGTCATCCTGAGCGCGGCGAAGCCGCAGTCGAAGGACGTCCTTCGACAAGCTCAGGATGACAAAGTGAGGGGCTCAGGATGACAAAGTGAGGGGCTCAGGATGACAAAGTGAGGGGCTCAGGATGACAAAGCGAGGAGCTCACGATGACAGCGGAGGAGCTCGCAATGACGGTGCGGCGCCGTCACCTGTCATCCTGAGCGCGGCGAAGCCGCAGTCGAAGGACGTCCTTCGACAAGCTCAGGATGACAAAGCGAGGAGCTCACGATGACGGACCGAGGAGCTCGCGATGACGGACCGAGGAGGCTCGCAATGACGGTGCGGCGCCGTAACCTGTCATCCTGAGCGCGGCGAAGCCGCAGTCGAAGGACGTCCTTCGACAGGCTCAGGATGACAAAGCGAGGCTCAGGATGACAAAGCGAGGAGCTCACGATGACAGCGGAGGAGCTCACGATGACGGTGCGGGGGTCGCGATGACAGTGCGGCGTCGTAACCTGTCATCCTGAGCGCGGCGAAGCCGCAGTCGAAGGGCGGCCTTCGACGGGCTATGTCGTGATTTCGCTGCGGTGCTCGTAGAGGCGCCCGGAGATGAAGGCGTCGAGCAGCGTGCGGTCGACTTTGCCGCGGTCGGCGAACTCTTTACTTAGGATGTCCAAGGCGCGCTCGGCGGAAAGCGCTTTCTTGTAAGGCCGGTCGGCGGCGGTGAGTGCATCGAACACGTCGCTGATCGTGATCATACGAACCTGCGGCGGAATCTCGTCGCCGCGAAGGCCGCGCGGATAGCCGGTGCCGTCCAGATGTTCGTGGTGCCCGTAGGCCAGCTCGGCGACGCCTTTCCAGGGCGTGTGTATCCACGGGATCTCGCGCAGAAAGTAGTAGGACTGGGTGACGTGGTCTTGCATGCGCGCGCGCTCTTGGTCCGACAGAGAGCCGCGCGGGATCGTGAGATATTCGTATTCGTTCGGCAGCAGTAAAGGACGCGTTTCGTTTACGTCGCGGTAGCGGCGTTCGAGCGCCTCGGCAAAGGCGCCGTCGTCTTCCATCCCGACTACGTTGGGCTGATCGGCCGCTTCGATCTTCGCGAGCAGCGCGCGCAATTCGTCGCGCTCGCGCTCGTCGCCGCTCTGTTCGACGGCGAGCAAAAACCGCATCCGGATCGCGTCGAGCCGCCCTTCGGGAAGTTTGCGCGATTTTCCGAAGATGTATTCCGGGACGCCGACCTTACCGAAATCGTGGAGGAGCGCGGCGTAGCGCATTTCCCGAATCTGTTCGGGAGAAAACCGCATCTGGGCGAGCGGCCCGGCGCCGACGGCGTTGATCGCAACGGCTTGTGCGACCGTCAGGGCTGCGACGCGCTCGGAATGCCCTTCCGTCGATTTATCGCGAACCTCGATCGCCTTGACCGACGCCTTGACGAACTGTTCGAAAAGGTTCTGGATCGCCGTCACCAGGCGCGCGTTCTCCATGGCGACCGCAGCTTGGGACGCCAAAGCGGTGAGCAACTCCTCGTCGCGGTCGTCGAACGACAGGACGGCACGTTCGGTTTGTTCCGGGGACGTCAACACGAAGTCGAAGCTCGGCTTGCGATTGATCAATTGGATGACGCCGATTACATCGCCGATGACGTTCTTCATGGCGACGCAGATCTGAGATTTAGTCCGGTAGTGTTGCGTGTCGTCGAGCCGGTGGCTGAAGCGATACGGGGCGGACTCCGGTATCGCGTGCGCATCGTCGAGCCGGACGCTCCGGCCGGTGAGGGCGACGTATCCGGCGATGGACTGCGTGTCGAGCGGCAGGGGCGTGTCGAGCAACTCGCCGATGTCTTCGGCCGCTTCTTGCGCGACGGCGAAGCGCAAGACGCGTTCGCCGTTCTCCGGCGAGTCCTCGAGTACGTACAACGTTCCGGCGTCGGCGTCGGTCAGCTCTCGTGCGGTCCGTACGATCGCGCCCTGCAGGGCACGCAGGTCGCGCTGCGAGGATAGCGACCGTGCGACGTCGAGCAGATCGCGCAGCTCGACTTCGAGCGACCGTGCCGTCTCCACGGCCTCGGCGCTTCGCAAGGCGGCTTCGAGCGCAACGTCGCTAACCGGCGGGTGAAGGACCGCAACCACGGCCGGGGAGCCGGCCGACGATAACAGCGGGTCTCCCAGCGGTGCGATAAGGATGGTCTGCTCTCGGACGGTCTCGCCCGGAACGGCCGCGCGCGACCGAATCCCGCGACGCGATAACGCCTCGGGCAGGTCGCCCAGGTCGCATTGCGGCGAGTAAACGACCGTGCAAGGCACGCGAGAATGTTCTGCGCGTCCCCGGCGAGGGCCCGGTTGCCGCCGGATAGGGGGCAACGTCCCTTCATCGCGAAGCCGTAGCGCTCATGTCGGAGGAGCTTTCACAGCCCGAACTCTCCGTCCGCGTCCGCGGCCTCGCTCAGGTCTTCACCGAGACCGGCTTGCTGCGTTTGCGCGTGGAGCGTGAAGGCGAAACGATCGAACTTGGCCGTCGCGCGCGCGCGGCGGCGGCTGACGATTTGTCTGCAGAAGCCGGCGAGGTCCCGCGCGCGTACGATGCGATCAAGGCGGATCTCGTCGGGGTGTTCCGCTTGAGCCGCCCCGCCCCGGTCGAAGGCGAGCTGATTCGCGCGGACCGCGACCTCGCGATCGTCGAAGCGCTCGGCATCCGGAATCCCGTCCGCAGCATGGGCGCCGGCCGCATCGTTCGCATTGCGTGCAAAGATGGAGATCCGGTCGAATACGGCCAGACGCTCTTCGAGATCGATCGCGGATAGGCAGGGTCGTCATTTTTCGCAAAATCCTCATCGCCAACCGCGGCGAGATCGCACTGCGAATCAATCGCGCGTGCCGGGAACTCGGCATCCGGACCGTCGCGATTTTTTCGGAAGCGGATCGTGACTCGATGCACGTGCGCCAGGCCGACGAGGCGTTTTGCGTCGGACCGGGCCCGGTGCCGCGATCGTATCTCAACATTCCCAACATCATTTCGACCGCGCTGATCACCGGGTGCGAAGCCGTGCATCCGGGCTACGGTTTTCTGGCCGAGAACGCGCGCTTTGCCGAAATCTGCCGGGATCACGGATTGGTCTTCGTCGGGCCGGCCCCGAGCGTGATCGCCGCGATGGGCGACAAGGCGACCGCCAAACGCGTGATGCGCGAGGCCGGCGTCGCGACGACCCCGGGCAGCGACATCCTGGATTCGCCGGCCAAAGCGCTGGCCGCCGCGCGCGAGATCGGCTATCCGGTGTTGCTCAAAGCCACCGCCGGCGGAGGCGGCAAAGGGATGCGCGTGGTCGAGCGGCCCGAGGACTTGGAACGGGCTTTCGCCAGCGCCACGGCCGAGGGGGAAGCCAGCTTCAAAGACGGCCGGATCTACATGGAAAAGCTCATCCTCAATCCGCGCCACATCGAAGTCCAAGTTCTGGGCGACGAATTCGGACACGTCGTGCACCTCGGCGAGCGCGATTGCTCCATTCAGAAGCCCTCGCATCAAAAGCTTATCGAAGAGGCTCCGGCGCCGCGGCTGACCGAGCGAACTCGCGCCTCGCTGCAGGAGATGGCGTTACGTGCCTGCCGGTACGTTAACTACAGCAACGCGGGAACGTTGGAGTTTCTAGTGAGCGGTGACTCGATTTACTTCATGGAGATGAACACGCGCATTCAGGTCGAGCACCCGGTCACCGAAATGGTCTACGGGATCGACTTGGTCAAGGAACAGATTCGTATTGCGGCGGGCGAAAAATTGGGCTACGCGCAGAAAGACCTGCGGGCGCGCGGACACGCGATCGAGTGCCGCATCAATGCCGAGGATCCGCGTAACGGCTTCGCGCCGCAGGCCGGCAAGCTCGCGCGCGTCGCGTTCCCGGCCGGCCCGGGCATCCGGGTAGACACTCACGTTCACTCGGGTGCCACCATCCCACCGTATTACGATTCCATGCTGGCCAAGGTCGTCGCTTACGGCGACACGCGCGAAGAGGCACTTTCGCGAATGGAGCGCGCGCTTCGCGACACCACGATCGAAGGCGTCAACACCACGATCGATCAGTGCCTCGAGCTGTTGGCCACGCCCGAGTTCCGGGAAGGACGGTATCACATCGGATTTCTGCCGTCGCTATTGGCGGCCGCGGCGGCGGGTTGATCGTGGTGACGCTTCAGTCGCGGCGCATCGGGCGCGAACAGGCGCTTCAGGCGCTCTACTCGATCGCGATCGGACGCCGCGAACCCGGCGAGGCCGTTTCGGAGGTCATGGGCGAGCGCGAGACCGCCGAACATCGCGCGTTCGTGCGCGACCTCGTGCTCGGCGCGCTGGAATACGAAGAGAGCGCGGACCGCGCGATCGGTCCTCGCTTGGAGGGCTGGACGATCGAACGCCTGCCGACCATCGACCGGTTGATCCTGCGGGTCGGAGCGTTCGAACTCTACTGCCGCCCGGAGACGCCGCCGGCGGTCGTCATCAACGAAGCCGTCGAACTGGCTAAGAAGTTCTCGACGGAAGAGTCGGGACGTTTTGTGAACGGCGTCTTGAGCGCGGTTGCCAACGAGCGCGCGCAAGAGCCGAAGGCTTAGGGAGCTTCCAGCGGCGTATGTGGCGCGGATTCTTGCTCGCCGTCGTACTGATCGTCGCGATCGTGGTCGGGACGATCGCTGGTATCGTTGCGGCGTACTCGCGCAACCTGCCCGACATCAAGAGCATCGCCGACTATCAGCCGGCCAGCTCGACGCGGATATTCGCGCGCGACGGCACGCTGCTGGCGTCGGTCTACAAAGAGAACCGCGTCTGGGTGCCGATCGCCCAGATTCCCCCGGTCGTCCGCGACGCGTTCATCGCCAACGAGGATCACAACTTCTACCAACACCACGGCGTCGACTTCGGCGGCATCATCCGGGCCGGCTACGCGGACTTGACCCATCAGAGCTTCCAAGGCGCCTCGACCATCACGCAGCAGCTCGCTCGCAAGCTGTTCCTCAACGACCAGGTCTCGATCTCGCGTAAGATCCAGGAGGCGCTGCTCGCGATGGAGATCGAGCGCTACTACACCAAGGACGAGATTCTCGAGCGCTATCTCAACATCGTCTATCTTGGATCGGGCGCCTACGGCGTCGACGCCGCGGCGCATACGTATTTCGGCACCAGCGTCGAGAAGTTGACGGTCGGTCAGGCCGCGATGCTGGCCGGCGTCGTGGCCGCGCCTTCCGATTACTCGCCGTTCGTAAGCCTCGACTACGCGCGCGACCGCCAGCAGCACGTCTTGCAGCGTATGGTCGAGAGCGGTTTCATTACGCAGGAGCAAGCAATCGACGCGTATCAGGCGCCGCTCCAGCTCAATACCGAGCGTAAAGAGGGCTTGCAAGGCTACAAGTATCCCTACTTTACGACGTACGTGATCTCGCAACTCGAGAACCTGTTTGGAACCGATGCGGTCGAGGAAGGCGGCTTGCAAGTCAACACGACCATGGACCCGCGCATGCAGCAGCTGGCGCAAGAGGCGGTGGATTGGGGCGTACACGCGGCCGAGACCGAGGGCATCGGCGCGCATCAGGCCGCGCTCGTCGCGATAAGACCGAGCACCGGCGAGATCATGGCAATGGTCGGCGGCACCGACTTCTCGTTGAAGAACCAGTTCAACCGGGCGTGGCAAGCGCACCGGCAGCCCGGTTCCTCGTTCAAACTCTACGTTTACACCGCAGCCATCGATTCGGGCATGTCGCCATCGAGCATCATGGACGATACGCCGGTTTCTTATCCGATGGGCGACGGCACGATGTGGTCGCCCGCCGACGACGACGGGTCGTACATGGGCGCGATCACGCTGCGCAAAGCGCTGGCGCTATCGCGCAACGTCGTCGCCGTCAAACTCGCCGATCAAGTCGGCTTGGATCGCGTCATCTCGTACGCGCACCGGATGGGCGTGCAGTCGCAGCTCGATGCCAACTTATCGCTCGCCCTGGGTTCCTCGGTCGTAACGCTGCTCGATCAAGCCTCGGGTTACGGCACGATCGCCAACCAGGGTGTTCACGTCGAGCTGACGCCGTTTCGAACCGTACGCGATCTTCTCGGCAACGTGGTGCTCAACAATGAGTACCCGCAGTCGGAAGACGTCGTGAGCGCGGGGACGGCGTACATCGTAACGACGATGCTGCAGGACGTGATCGCTTACGGAACCGGAACCAACGCGAACATCGGGCGCCCGGCCGCAGGCAAGACGGGGACGACGTCGAGCTTCCGCGACGCGTGGTTCGTCGGATTTACGCCGGATCTCGTGACGGCCGTGTGGCTCGGCAACGACGATTACGCGCGCATGAACGAGTCCTATGGCGGCAACATCCCGGCGCGCATCTGGGCCCGCTTCATGCGGGCCGCGCTCGCCAAGACGCCGCCGCACCAATTCGTTCAACCGACCGACGAAGTCGTGAAGATGGATTGCGACGGGACGGTCGACTTCCATCTGTCCAGTTCGCAGAGCTCGGCGGGTTGCGGCGCCGCCAAGGCCGCGCCGGTCAGCGTGAATTTGCCTCCGCCGGTCGAGCTGCCGCACAACGGCGGAAGCGACGCGCTGCCGACGCCGACGGACTTGCCGTCCATCCCGGCCGAGCAGACGGTTCCGCCCGACGACACGAGTGCGAAGACGCCGCTTCCCGCTCCGTACGAAACGCCGACGCCGCGGGCGCAGGATGCGTCCGATCTGCCGTCGCCCCCGTAACGCGTGGAAAACGATAACGCCGAATCGCCGGGAACGCTGGTCGTCAGCGTCGGGGTCTTCACGGCGCGACTCGCGCAAGTCTTCCGGCGGGTGAAGTCGTTCGAACGGCTTGGTATCAGCGGTGAGATTTCGAACTGGCGGCCGAGGGCTTCGGGCGTAAACTTTCGTCTCACGGAAGGTACCGCGGTTCTGGACTGCTTTGCGTACACGAGCGTGGCGAAAAAATTCCCCGCACTCGAGAGCGGTTTACACGTCGTCGCTTACGGCAGCGTTCAAATCTATCCGCTCGCGAGTACCTACCAGCTATTGGTCGACGCCGTCGTACCATCGGGAACGGGCGAGCTGTACCTGCGCCAGCAGAAACTCAAGGAACTGTTCGCGCGCGAGGGGTTGTTTGACGCCGCGCGCAAGCGCGCGATTCCCAGGTTCATTACGTCGGTAGCGCTCGTCTCCGCGCGAGCTCAGGGCGCCGACGACTTCGAGGATAGCATCCGCAAGAGCGCGCCGCACGTTCGCGTGTTCTTTGTGGAGACGCGACTACAGGGCGTGGGGGCAGAAGTGGAGATCGCGGACGCGCTCGACCGCGCGTCTCGCCTTCAGGTCGACGCGATAGCACTCGTGCGCGGCGGCGGCTCGTACGAAGACCGTTTTCCGTTCAATCTCGAACCGGTCGTGCGAGCGATCGCGCGAGCGAAGCATCCCGTCATTACGGGCATCGGGCACACGAGCGACCACCACCTCGCAGACGACGTCGCGGACCAGGACGCGCACACTCCATCGCGCGCGGCCGAGTTCATCGTCGAGCGCTGGAAGGCCGGGTCGGCCGAACTCGACGACCGGGTGCGAGCGCTCGCGCGCGAGATCAAACGCGTCCTCTCACACGCCGCGCAGCGACTTCAATTCTATTCCGGCGCGATGACGGGCGCGGCCACAAAGAGCATCGGGCGGCGAACGGTGTTGACGAGCGCCCTTCTCAAACGCCTCGACGCTAAGAATCCACAGCGAGAACTAAGCGCGCGCAACGTGCGGGCGCTGGGGTTGATACAGCGCTTGGATCAATGGCCTGTTCGCGCCCAGAGCACGCGCCGGGAACGCCTCGCGGCAGACGTTACGCGACTCGCAACCGGCTTCACCCGGATCGTAAGCGCTCGCGAACGCGCGCTGGAGCGCGGCGTTATGCGGTTGAACGCTCTCGACCCCTTCCAGCCGCTCGAACGAGGCTACGCGATGATCCTCATGGGCGACCGCGTCGTGCGCGACGCGAGCGAGCTCGCTGCCGGAGACGGCATCGCCGCTCGCATGGCTCGCGGGACGGTTCTGGCGCGCGTCGAATCGGTGGACCTGCATGAGTAACGGTGGGCCTAAGACGTTCGAGGAGAAACTCGACCGCATCGATGCGATCGTCAAAGAGCTCGAAGGCGGGAACGTCGAGCTCGACCGCTCGGTGGCGCTCTTCAAAGAAGGCAAGACGCTCGCAGCGGAGTGCCAGAAGATGCTCGGCGATATGCAGGAGCAAGTCGATCGCGCCATGAGCGCCGACAAGAGCCCCGAGTCGGCTCAGTAGCCGGCGCAGAACGCGACGTGCGGCGGCTCGACGCGGCCGTGGCCGAGCAGCTTGGCGTGACGCGCTCGCAGGCGCGCAGCCTCATCATGGAAGGACGCGTCCGCATCGACGGCGTGCCGGCACACAAAGCTGGTCAAAACGTCGGCACCGGTGCGACCGTCGAGGTCGAACGCCCGCGCCGGTTCGTGAGCCGTGGCGGCGAGAAACTCGAACGCGCGCTGGACGCCTTCGGCATCGACGTCAAGGGCGCGCGCGCGCTCGACGTCGGTGCCTCGACCGGCGGTTTTACCGACTGTCTGCTGCAACGCGGCGCCGCGCACGTCGTTGCGGTGGACGTCGGCTACGGGCAGCTCGATTGGCGCCTGCGCAACGACGAACGCGTGACCGTGATGGAACGAACGAACTTTCGCAACCTCGCAGACGATGCGTTTCCTCGAACCGTTCGACGCGATCGTGGTGGACGCGTCGTTTATCTCGCTGCGAACGATCTTGGAGCGCGCGCGCGCGTACCTTGCGCCGGGCGGAGCGATCGTGGCGCTGGTGAAGCCGCAATTCGAAGCCGGGCGCGAGCGGTTGGGAGCGGGCGGCGTGGTGCGCGATCCGGAGACGCACCGCGACGTCCTGCGCGAAGTGCGCGACGCATGTTTGGCCCTGGACTTCGTTCCGGTCGCCCTCGACGCCTCACCGCTGCGTGGGGCCGGCGGGCAACCGGGAATTCCTGGTCGAGCTGCGCCGTAGCGGGCTGCCGTACGACGATAAACGAATCGCCGAGGTCGTCGGCGAAAGAACCGGCCATGAGTAAGCCGGCTCTCGAACGCGGCGTCATCGCCTTATACGTCGACGTCGAGCGCGACAAGGCCAGAACGATCGCCGCGCAAGTCGCGACGAACTTTAGGTCGCACGGCTATGCGATCGCGCTGCTCGACGATCAATGCGACGCGCTCAATCTGAGCGGGGACGGAGCGACGTTCGAGCGCGCCGCCTTGGTGGTGACGGTGGGCGGCGACGGCACGCTGCTGCGTGCGGCCCGCGCCGCGGTGACGCGGGACATCCCCCTGCTGGGAATCAACACGGGGCGCCTGGGATTCCTTACCGAGTTCGACGAGGGCGATCCGCGCATCGACGACCTTCCGGGCCTGGTCGCCCGCGGATTGATCGTCGAGGAGCGCGTCGCGCTGCAAGCCGAATACGACGGACGTTCTTACTTCGCGCTCAACGACGCCGTCGTGCGTAAAGGCGGCGTTTCCCGTATCGTACCGTTTACGCTGGCGCTGGACGCCGAGCAGGCCGCACAGATTCCGGCCGACGGCATCTGCGTCTGCACGCCCACCGGCTCGACGGCCTATTTTCTGTCGGCGGGCGGTTCGATAATTTCACCGCAGGTCGACGCGTTCGGCGTCGTTCCGCTGCTTCCGCACACGCTGTTTTCTCGCCCGCTGATCGTGCCCGCCGATTCCATCGTTCAGATCGGTTGCGACTCGGAAATCGCGTTGGCCAATTTGGAGTGCGACGGTGAAGTCGTCGCCGAAATCGCGCCCGGCGCGACCGTTGCGATCCGGCGTCACCCCAAACGCGTACGCTTCGCGCGCGTAGCGCCGCTGCGTTTCTTCCACCGGCTCGAAGCGAAGATGCGCTGGGGCGTATCGATCAAACAGCAACCGTAGCGATATGCTGCGGCGTCTAACCGTCGAGAATTTCGGTCTCATCGAGCGCGCGGAGGCGGACTTCGATCCCGGCGTCACGATCTTTAGCGGCGAGACCGGCTCGGGAAAGACGATGCTGGTCGGTGCGCTGGCGTTCGCCCTGGGCGCAAGAACCGCCGCCGACGCGGTTCGGCCCTCCGCCGGGCGAGCGGCCGTGACGTTGACGTTCGACCCCGGCGCGGCCCTGCGCGAGAGATTCGCGGCAGACGGCTTCGAGCTCGACCCCGGTGAGGAGGGGACGATCGTGCGGGAACTCACGCAAGCCGGAAAGTCGTCGCTTCGTCTCAACGGACGCCCGGCGACGGCTGCGTACGTGCGCGAAATCGGCAGCGACGTCGCGGAGATCGTGGGGCAGCACGAAGCGCAGCGGTTGCTCGGCGGCGCGTATCATCTTGCGTTGCTCGACCGCTTCGCCGGGAAGGCCGCCGCCGGCGCTCGTGCCGCTACGGCGCAAGCTTACGCGCGCGCGACGGGCCTCGCGACCCGGCTCGAAGCTCTTGCAGGTGCCGAGCGAACCGCGGGCCGCGAATACGAAGACGCCCGCTTTTCGCTCGATGAGATTTCCGCCGCCGACGCGCAGCCCGGTGAAGACGAACGGCTGGCGGAGCGAGCGCGTTATCTCAACAACGTGGAACGGATCGCGATCGCCCTTCGCAGCGCGCACGACGCGCTCGTATCGGAGGAGGCGGGCGCGGATCGTGCGCTTGCGGCGGCGGGCGTCGCGTTGGCCGGCATCGGCACGATCGGCGAAGGCCTGCGAGCGATGGCCGAGCAGGCTGCCGCGTTGCAGAGCGAGACGAACGATCTCGCCGCGCTCGTCGCGCGCGAACTCGACGCGACCGAATTCGACCCGGCCGAACTCGAGGCGGTCAACGCTCGGCTCGGCGAGCTCGACCGCCTCAAACGGCTTTACGGCGGGACGCTCGCCGCGGTCGCGCAGCGCGCCGAGCGTGCGCGGGAGATCGTGGACGCGTTCGAGCGTAGAGACGAGCGGACGGCCGAGCTCGAACGTAACCTCGCGCAGGCGCGGGGCGAACTCGAACGGGCCGCAGCGACGCTAAGCGAAGTGCGGCGGGAGGCCGCGCAACGCCTCGCGGCGCGCGTGTGCGACGAGTTTACCGATCTGGCCTTGGCTTCGGGCCGCTTCGAAGCCGGGTTCGAGAAGCTCGACACGATCGGCGTCGACGGTGCCGAACGCATCGAATTTTTGTTTTCGGCCAACGCCGGCGAACCCGCGCGTCCGCTCGCGCGTATCGCCTCGGGCGGCGAGCTGTCGCGCGTGCTGCTCGCGCTCGTGGTGGCGCTGGCCGGCGCGCGCGGCGATGCGGCGCTGGTTTTCGACGAGATCGACGCCGGCATCGGCGGCGCGACCGCCGTCGCGGTCGGCGCGCGTATCGGACGGCTGGCCAAGAGCGGGCAAGTCGCGTGCATCACGCATTTGGCCCAACTCGCCGGTTGGGCCGACCGCCACTACGTGCTCGAAAAAGACGAACGCAAAGGACAAACGAGAATCGGCGTGCGTCTGGTGGAAGGCGACGACGCCCGCACCGAAGAGCTGGCCCGCATGCTGTCGGGGGAAAAACACGACGCCGCCCTCGAGCACGCCCGCGCCCTACTAACCGCCCGCAAAAAACCCACCCCAAAATAACGCACGCTAAAATTCTACAGGATGGTTAGCCAGACTAAAGAGCCGGAAACGCGTTGATTTGGTTCAGATCGAGGAGGCGGGGCTCGACGTGTGCTAGGGCACATGAGAGCCCCGCCGACGAAGAGATGGACCGAAGCAACGCGTTTCCGCTCACCAGTGCCAGGGCTGGGGGCCGGCTTGCTCTCGCTTCTGCGCGATCGTCACGTCGCGCAGGCTGCAGATGATGACGACGATCGCCATGAACACGATGGCCAGAAACGACGTAAAGCCGACCGGAAGAATAACGCCGAGGATCCCGAAGAGCAGGCACGCCGCGATCTTGCTAAGCGAGTGCGTCTTGTTACGTTGCCGGAAATTGTCGTAGGCGAAGAAGATGCCGACGATGGACACCAGTAACGCGATGGGCAGGGCCAGGATAAAATTGTCGAACATCGCCTGCGGTCCGCTATGCAATTTCGTGGATCTTAAGCAAGTTGGTTCCTCCGGCGCCCACGGGCATCCCGGTCGTGAACGCGATCCGGTCGCCGCGCATCACCAGACCTGCATCCAGCATGGACTGTTCGGTCATGTAAAGCAAGACGTCTATCGACGCGTAGCCGTCGATGAGCAGCGATTCGGTGCCCCAGAGCAGTGCCAGGCGCCGCGCGACGCGCACGTCTGGCGTGAGCGCCACGATACGCGCCTTCGGGCGGAAGGCGGCGATGTGATGGGCGGTGTTCCCCGTGGTCGTTCCGGTCACGATGTAGGGGATGCGCAGCTCCTTGCTCGCGCCGGTCGCCGCTTCGGCGATCGAGGTCGCCACGTTCGGTGCGATGCCGGCCAGGCGCCGCCGGCGCAGCGCCTTATGCGGATAGTCCTTTTCTACCTCGCGCGCGATTTCGGCCATCGTCCGGACGGCTTCGGTCGGATAGGCGCCGCGGGCCGTCTCGGCCGAGAGCATGACCGCGTCGGTCCCGTCGAGGATCGCGTTGGCGACGTCGGTCGTCTCGGCGCGCGTCGGGCGCGACGACGAAATCATCGACTCGAGCATCTGCGTCGCGGTGATGACCGGTTTGCTCGCGCGGTTGCAGCGTTCGATGAGTTGTTTTTGGATCATCGGGACCGTCTGCAGCGGAACTTCGATGCCGAGGTCGCCGCGAGCGACCATCAAGCCGTCGGCCGCATCGATGATGTTGTCGAGGTCGGCCAGCGCCTCGTGCTTTTCGATCTTCGCGAGGATGGGGACCTTGAGCCCCCGTTTCGTTACCTCGTCCTTGACGCGCTTGACGTCGTCGGCGCTCCGGACGAAAGATACCGCAACGTAATCCACATCGTGGTCGAGTCCGAAAGCTAGATATTCGAGATCGCGATCCGTTACCGACGGAATGTCGAGCGAGCCGTCGGGATAGTTGACGCCCTGGCGCGAGCGGAGCACGCCGCCGAATTCGACGGTGGTCTCGATGTTGGAATCGTCTTTCCCGACGATCCGCAGCGTAATTTGCCCGTCTTGCAAATAGACGCGATCGCCGACCGAGACGTCGTGCGGAAGGTTTCGGTACGAAACGCTGACGCGCTCCTTCGTACCGGGGACGTCGTCAACGGTTAGAACGAAGCGGTCGCCGCGTTCGAGCGAAACGGAGGCTAGGCCGGTTTCGAGATCGCCGCTGCGTACTTTCGGGCCCGGGAGATCCTGAAGCACCGCGCTGTGGATGCCTAGTTCGTTCGAGATGGCGCGCGCGTTACGAATGACCTCCGCGTGCTCCTCCGGCGTACCGTGCGAGAAGTTGAGGCGCAGCACGTTCGCGCCCGAGACGAATAGGGAGCGCATGATCGCGAGATCGCGCGACGCCGGTCCGATCGTAGCGACGATCTTCGTGCGTTTCTCGAGAATCTTCTCCACGTGCCTGAGCTGCGAGGAAGACGGGGCAGGCTCCTGCGCGCCGTGCATCGCACCTATGGCGGCACACGCCATCGGCGTTTTGCAACGAGCACTTGAGAGGACGCATGCCGCCGCTCCTTAAGCGCGACGAACGGGATCCGCAGCATCGCGAGCGCTTGGCCGGCGCGTACGGCGTTTCCGTCGTATTGCATACGATCGCGGCGGCGCTGCTCTTTGCGGTGGTCGCAAACTCGTCGCAAGAAGGCGCCACGGAGAGTCAAATCGGCGGCGACGTCGTGACCATCCAGCGGCAGTCGCCGGTGCAGATTCCGCAGCCGTCGATACCCGAACAGGCTCAGCCCGTACCGCACGCGCCGGTCGTCGCGCCGATTCGCCACGCGCCGATCCCAAATCCGGCCGCGCAGGTCTATCCGCAAGCGCGACCCGAGCTCTCGAAAATAGTACCCGGCGCGCCGCCGCTTCCCAAGCCGATTCCGCAAGCCACGCCGCAGCCCAACCCGCAACCGACGCAGGCGCCGTTCGAGACCAAACCGGGAGCCGAAGTGGCGGCCGTCCCCGTGAACGTTCCGACCGCCGCCGCGCCCGCGGTCACGGTAAAGATTCCGCCGACCGCGGCGCCCTCGCCGGCACCGAGCGCAGTCCCCACCGCGCATCCGATTCCGCATCCGCCGGCGCCGACCGCGCGTCCATCCGTCAGGCCGGCGACGCCGGCGCCTGCCGGACCCACTATCGCGCCGACGGCGCCCGCGGTGATCGCACGGGCGAGCATCAAACCATCGGCAGCTCCCGCATCTCCCGGACCGGTCGCGTCGGTGGCGCCGGCGGCGCACCACGGCGTTCCGAGTCCAAGTCCGACCAGCGGAGCGCCCGCCGCAAAATCGGCCGGGACGGCTCCGAGCCCGGGGCCGAGCGGGCATTCGTCACCCGGGCCGCACGCCGGCAATGCCGCGTTGTCGCAACCGGGTCCATCCAAGCCGGTCGCGCTGCGTCCGACTCCCAGTCCGGCGCCGCACGCGAGCGCACACGGCCAAACGCCGCCCGACATCAACGCCAAATTGCGCGCGATGCTTCCGAACGGACCGGTGAATCCGCAAATGAAACAGTACGCGCAGCATCCGACGCTCGAAGGGCATCTCGTCCCGACGCCGCCGCCCGACGTGCTCGCGCACACGCAATACATCTTCGACGAGCGAGGAACCGGTGGAAACGCGGAAGTGAAAATGTGGGTGACGAGCGTGCGACACGAAGGACCGCTCACCGTGTGCACCGGCTGGATGCTCGTCTTCCCCGAGACGGTGCGCGGCGGCTACGCAGTGCAGCCGCGCGAAGCGCCGGTCCCGCCGGCGAACGGCGGATCGATAACGGTCGGCGGCACAACCGGCGGCCCGCTGGGACCCTCCGAGGCCGGGCTAGACCCGATCGTGCAAGGTATCGCAACGACGACCTGCAGCGCGCGCCGGCTCACGCCGTTCACGCCGCCCGCTCCCTAGGCGCGCCGTCGTTATTCGCAAGGGCTATTCCCGCTAGAAAACCGACGTAAGTCGCACTAGAATAAAGATGTGCCGGCCAGTTCCGGCGGGCACGGTCCTCTCGACAGCGAGCAGGAGGGGCGTTTGGAAACGCAAGATCCACCGGGCCACAGGGTCCGCGATGAACGCGCCGATTAGGGCTCTTCGCTTCGATCGTTAGACAGCCCACGCGTGCCGGGCGCTATCCGGAGGCGCGACGTCGTAAGAGTTAAACACGAGGGGACGCACCCGCTGGGGTTGCGGCCCCTCGTGCATTTCGTGTATTCTGAGCCTGGAGATCGATCGTAGCGTGGGCCTGTCCCGCGCTTCGTTGTTGTAAGAGGCGTTTAAGGGGGTGACGGGCGGGTGTCGGAGCTTAGCAATGTTTTCGAGCGGACGCTCGACTCGTTGGCGCACGACTCGTCCTTTGCCGGCCTGGAGATCGTGCAACATGCGGCGCGGCCGCGCGGCGGAACGCTCGCCTGTAGCGTCACGATCGACCGGCCCGGGGGCGTTGACGTTAAGCTTTGCGAACGCGTTGCGGCCCGCATCAACGCGGACCTCGAAGCGCTCGACGCGCCGTACTCGCTGGAAGTCGAGTCGGCCGGCTTAGAACGTCCGTTGCTGCGACCGGCGGATTATCAGCGGTTCGCGGGCAAACGCGCCCGCATCGTAACCTCGCTCGCGGTGAACGGTGCCAAGACGCATCGCGGCGTACTTGGCGGCCTCCGCGGCGAAAACGTCGTCTTGGAAACGCAGACCGGCGAACTCCCGCTTCCGATAGCGACGATAAAATCGGCAAACTTAGAATACGACCCGCGCGCCGACCTGACGCGCGACAAACTGGAACGGAAGAAACCATGGCAGAAATCGCAACCGACGAAAAACTGATCGACGTCCTTCAATTCATCGCCAAGGAGCGTAACATCCCGTTCGAGATGTTGCTCGAGGCGTTGGAGGCCGCGCTACTAACGGCTTACAAGCGGCACTTCGGCAGCGAAGCGAACGCGATCGTGACCGTCGACCGCCAAACCGGGGACTACAAGGTTTATCATCGCCGCACCGTCGTCGAAACGGTCGAAGACCCGAAGCTCGAGATCTCGATCGCCAAGGCCGGAGCGCCGTATCAGATCGGCGATTTCTTCGACGAAGAGGTCAAGCCGAAAGATTTCGGGCGCATCGCCTCTCAGACGGCCAAACAAGTCATCGTGCAGCGCATTCGCGAAGCCGAACGCGACACCGTATACAACAAATACGCGCGCAAGCTCAACGACCTCGTCACGGGCACCGTGCAGCGGTACGAGCAGCGCAACATGTTCGTGCTCCTCGAAGGTCGCGACGAAGCGATTTTGCCGATTGCGGATCAAGTGCCGGGCGAAGTCTTCCGCATCAACGATTTCATTCGCGCCTACGTGCTCGACGTGCGAAAATCGCCGAAGGGACCGCAAGTCGTACTCTCGCGTGCGGCCGAGGGGCTCGTGCAGCGTCTGCTCGAGCTCGAAGTGCCCGAGATCGCCGACGGTACCGTCGAGATCATGGCGATCGCGCGCGACCCGGGAAGCCGATCGAAGGTCGCGGTCTGGAGCAATCGCCCCGAAGTCGATCCGGTCGGCGCGTGCCTGGGTCCCAAGTCAAGCCGCATCGCAAACGTCTCGGACAACTTGCGCGGCGAGAAGGTCGACGTCATCCGCTACGATCCGGATCATGCGACGTTCATCACCAACGCGCTCGGACCGGCAAAAGTCGTCGGCGTCGAGCTCTTCGAAGACGACGGCGTTGCGCTGGTGGTCGTTCCCGACTATCAGCTCTCGCTCGCGATCGGCCGCGAGGGACAGAACGTTCGCCTGGCCGCGCGTTTGACGGGCTGGCGGCTGGACATCGCGAGCGAAACCGAGGCGGAAGCCGCGCGCGAAGCCTACTTAGCCGAACGTGTGGAGCGCAGCACCGCAGAGGCGACGGTCGACACGACCGGCGAGGCCGAAGAAGCCGGCGAAGAAATTGAAGCAGCGGTCGATTTCGATCCGGATCTGCTGCGCAAACTCGAGGAGTTCAAGCGCGAACGCCTGGGTGGAGGCGAGGAGGCCTAGATCGCACGTATCCCACAACGGCTCTGCGTCGGCTGCCGCCGGCGATTCGATCAACGGCAGCTGGTGCGGTTCGTGCGCGCGGCCGAAGGCTGGAAGGCCGACGAACCGGGGTCGCGGCGACGGCAGCCCGGGCGCGGAGCATACCTATGCTCGGCCGCATGCCGCGAGGCGGCCGCCAAGAATAAGCGCTACCCGGGGCTTGCAGCCTCGGCTGCAGAATATGGGTTTTGAAGAGGTTGCATGATGATTCAACATGTTAAGCATTAACGACGTCCATGTTGCGTAACCGGGTCCCGGCGACGGGGCCACGGAGTACGCAAGCGACCTAAGGCGTGGCCGCCCTTTCGGAGGGGCTCCACGCTACGAACGCGTGGGGAAACGTTCCTCCTCTGAAAGGCAGACATTGGCTACGGGAAAAGTACGAATCTTCGAGTCTGCAAAAGAGCTCGGGCTCACCTCAAAAGAACTTATAACGCTCTTTAACGACCGTTTGGGTGGCCTCTTCGAAGCGAAGAACCAGCTGAGCGTCGTTCCCGATCAGGTCGCCGACGTCGTTCGCAGCGTCCTGGCGAAGCCCGCGCCTGCTCCGGCCGCGCCCGCCCCCGTCAAAAAGAAGGCCGCGGCCGCTCCGAACGGCCCCGTCGTAGCAGCCCCTCCAGTCTCCGCGGCGCCGCCGGAACCAACCGTAGAAGCTCCCGTGCCCCGCCTCAAGCCCGTTTCTCCAAGCTCTCGGGTCACGGCCGCGCGTCCCAAGCGGGCAGCCAAGACGGCCCCGCCGCCGAAATCGAGGAAGTCGCCGAGGTGGCGGCACCGGTTGAAACGCCCGCCGAGCCCGCCGTCGAGCCGGCCGCCGCGGCTCCGAAACCCGCTCCCAAGCCACCGCGGCCGGACCAACCGATTCCGCAGCTGCGTCCGGTCCCGGCCGGCCAGTCCTCGATCGTCCGTCGCCCGCTCCCGCCGCCGACCGCTGCGTCGGCATCGCCCGGCCCGCAGATCGGCCTGCCGGGCCGTCCCGGCGTCGCCCCGCGTCCTGGCCAGGCTATGCCGGGACAGGGCGGCCGCACGCCCCTCACTCCTCCGCGCGCCGCGGGAAGTGTCGACGCTCCGATGCAGGCTCCGGTGCGCCGGCCGGCCGGCAACGGGCCCTTCCGCCCGATGGCGCCGGGCCAGCGGCCCTCGGGTCCGCATCCCAGCGTCACCAGCGCCGACGCCCCGTCGCCTTCGGCGGGCGGACGTCCCGGCGACCGCTCGCGGAGCCACGAAGATAAGGCCGCCGCGAAAAAAGACCGCGAAAAAGAGCTGCTGCTCGACAAGGACCGCTCGCGCAAGAAGAAAACGGACTCGCTTCCGGCCGAGCCGCCCAAGCAGCTCGAAACGATCGAGATTCCCGACTTGCTTACGGTGCAAGAGCTCGCAACGTCGATGATCGTTCCGGTGAAAGACGTCATCTCCGAACTCATCAAGATGGGCACGATGGCGACGATCAATCAGAACATCGCGAGCGAAGTTGCGACCGCGGTTGCCAAGAAATTCGGCTTTAACGCCGTCGTCAAAGAGGCGGGCGAAGAAGTCACCGTCGAGCAAGAAGAAGACAAGCCCGAAATGATGACGCCGCGTCCGCCGGTCGTCACGGTGCTCGGCCACGTCGACCACGGGAAGACCTCGCTGCTCGACCGCATTCGCAGCGCCGACGTCGCCGCCGGCGAAGCGGGCGGCATCACGCAGAAGATCGGCGCCTACACGGTCGAGAAGAACGATCGCAAGATCACGTTCGTGGATACGCCCGGTCACGAAGCCTTTACCGCCATGCGCGCGCGCGGCGCCAAAGTCACCGACGTCGCGATTCTGGTGGTCGCGGCCGACGACGGCGTCATGCCGCAGACCCGCGAAGCGATCGCGCACGCCAAAGCGGCGGGCGTTCCGATCGTGGTAGCGATCAACAAGATGGACCGTGCCGACGCGCAGCCGGACCGCGTCAAGCAGCAGTTGGCCGAACAGGGCCTCCAGCCCGTGGACTGGGGCGGCAAGGTCGAAATGGTGCCCGTCTCGGCAAAGACCGGCGACGGCATCGACGGGTTGCTCGAAACCGTTCTGCTCGAAGCCGACATCCGCGAATTGCGCGCGAACAAGAACCGGCGCGCGACCGGCGTCGTCATCGAATCGGCGCTCCATCGCGGCCGCGGTGCGGTCGCGACCGTGCTCGTTCAGAACGGCACGCTGCGCGTCGGCGACATCATCGTCGTGGGCGGCACGTTCGGTAAAGTGCGCGCGCTCATCGACGACCGCGGGAAACAAGTCAAGAAAGCCGGTCCGTCGATTCCGGTCGAAGTGATGGGCCTGCAAGACATTCCCGCCGCCGGCGACACCATGATGGTCGTCAGCGACGAGCGCGTCGCGCGCGAAACCGCCGACAAGCGCAAGACGCGCCGGCGCGACGTTCGCATCGCCGCTACCGGCTCGCAGCGCGTCTCGCTCGAGACGTTCATGCAGATGCCGGCCGAAGGCAAGAAGGCGCTCAACCTCATCATCAAGGCCGACGGCCAAGGGTCGCTCGAAGCGTTGCGAACCCGCATGGAATCGCTCTCGTCCGAAGACGTCGACATCCGCGTCATTCACGGCGGCGTCGGCGCGATCACGCCCAACGACGTCAACCTCGCGAGCGCGTCGAACGGCGTCCTCATCGGCTTCAACGTGAGGCCGGACGAAACGGCCAAGCGGCTCGCCGACAACGAAGGCGTCGACCTGCGCTTCTACCAAGTCATTTACGACGTCGAAGACGATCTCAAGAAGGCCATGCACGGCATGCTCGCGCCGATCGAGCGCGAGGTCACCCTGGGACGCGCCGAAGTCCGCCAGATCTTCAAGCAGAGCAAGGTCGGGATGATCGTCGGCTGCTACGTCACCAGCGGCAAGATCGTTCGCAACTCCAAGGTGCGCGTGATCCGCGACTCGGCCGTCGTGTTCGACGGCGAGCTCGAGTCGCTGCGGCGCTTCAAAGACGACGTTCGCGAAGTGGCCGAGGGGTTCGAATGCGGTCTGCAAGTGGCGCGCTATCAAGACATCAAGGAAGGCGACGTTATCGAGTCCTACGTCACCGAACAGGTGGCGCCCGAGCTCGTGACGGCGTAAGAGGACACGACTGTGAAAGCCCAGCGCATGGCCCGGATCGACCACGAGCTCCAACGCATCCTCGGCACGCTCATCACGCAAGAGCTCAAGGACCCGCGTCTGGGCTTCGTGACGGTCACGCGAACCGAGGTCACCGACGACCTGCAACACTGCAAAGTGTTCGTTTCGATCATCGGCGATCGCAATCGCGCGCGCCAATCGCTGGACGCGCTCAAGAACGCCGCAGGATTCCTGCGCGGCGAACTCGGGCATAAGATCGATCTGCGGCATACGCCGCAGTTGACGTTCGTCGAGGATCGGTCGGCCGAACGCGCGATCGAGCTCGCTAAGACGCTGCGCGAAGCGCAGGCCTCCGCTGCCGCCGTTGCGGTGGAGGAACCGGAGTGATCGAGAGCCGTACCGTTCCCGCGCCGTCCTCGACGCAGGACGTCGTCGCCGAGCTGCGCCGGCGCAGTTGCTTCGTCATGGTCAGTCACGTCAAACCCGACGGCGATACGTTGGGTGCCGGCCTGGGCCTGGGCATCGCGCTCAAACGGCTCGGCAAACGCGTGCATTACTTTCAGCAAGATCCGGTTCCGCGCAACCTGCGCTTCCTGCCGGAGGCGGAACACGTCGCGCGCGAGATTCCCAAAGATCTTCCGCCCGATACGCTCTGGGTATTTTGCGATATGAGCGACGTCGGCCGCGCCGGAGAGTATCTGCCGCCGATCGACCGCGCGAACATCCTGGATATCGACCACCACTTGGGCAACACGCATTTCGGTGCGCTCAATTACGTGCTTCCGGCCGAGTGTTCGACGGGTACGTGCGTGATTCGGCTGCTCCGCGACCTGGCCGTCCCGGTGGATGAAGCCATAGCCACCTGCCTGCTCACGACCGTCATGACCGATACCGGCGGATTCATGCATTCGAATACCACGCCCGACGTGCTCGAGCTTTCGGCCGAACTGATGCGGGCGGGCGCCGACAAGGAAGCCATAACCGAGGAGATCTTTGCGAACAAGCGGGTCGGCGCGACGCGGCTGCTCGGGCTGATCATCGACCGCATGCAGTTCCGGCTCGAAGGGCGCTACTGCTTTTCGTACGTCAACGACGCGATGCTCGCCGAATCCGGCGCCGACGGAGAAGACACCGAGGACACGGTCAACGTGTTGCGCGCGCAAGAGAACGTGGACGTTGCGGCGCTCTTCAAAGCGTACGACGGCGAGATCCGCGTCAGCCTGCGTTCGAGAGGACGCGTCAACGTGCAGGCCGCGGCCAAGCGCCTCGGCGGCGGAGGCCATTTTCGCGCGTCGGGCCTGACGTATCGCGGAACGCTCGACGAAGCGTTCGCAGCCGTGGAGGCCGCGCTCGTCGCCGAAGGCCTATGATCGCGTCCATCGTCATTATCGCGGTCGGCATTGCGAATCTGTGGATCGCCCGGCATTTCAAGGCGACGTGGCTTTCGCGCGGTTCGCTGTTGCTGGCGCTTTGCGGCGTGATGCTTCTGGCCATTTCGGCCTTTCACATCGGTGCCAAATGGCCGGCGTTTTTCTTGCTTCTGGGAATGCTCGGCGTGGCGATGGCGTGCATGCTCGTCAGTATCGTGAAACGCGAGATCCGCGTCTCGATCAACTCGTAACCGGCAAGATGCTCGGCTTCGTCAACGTATTCAAGGTCGCCGGACCGACGTCGGCGCAGGTCGTGGCTCGCGTCCGGCGCCTCTACGCGCTGCACGCGGGCGATCGCGATTTGACCGCGGGGCACCTCGGAACTCTCGACCCGCAAGCGGCCGGCGTGCTGCCGGTAGCGATCGGGAAAGCGACCCGCCTGATCGCGCTAATGCCGGTTCAAAGTAAACGCTACGCCTGCACGCTCGTTCTGGGGCGCACGACCACCACGCAGGATGCGCTGGGAGAGACGGTCGAGCGCGCGGACGTCCCGGACGATTGGCGCGAACGCCTCGCCCGCGTGGTGCCGCGATTCGCCGGCGCCATCGAACAGGTACCGCCGATGTATTCGGCCGTTCATCACGAAGGCCGGCGCCTTTACGAAATCGCCCGGACGGGCGAACGCGTCGCGCGTAAGCCGCGCACCGTCGAAATCGCGTCGCTGGAGATACTCGGAACGGACCTTGCCGCGGCGGTCGCGCGTCTGCGCGTCACCTGTGGTGAAGGGACCTACGTGCGCACGCTCTGCGAGGACCTCGGCGCGGCGATGGGCGTTCCGTCGCACATGGGCGCGCTGGTTCGCGAAGCGTCGGGCCCGTTCGAACTTCGCGACGCGCTCACGATGGAGCGGATCGCCGCCGATCCGCGCGCCGCCGTCGTCACTCCCGAACAGGTCATTCCATTTCCGACCATCGTCCTGGACCTGCGTGGGTCGGCGGATTTCCGGGCGGGACGAGCGGTTCCGATGCCGCAAGCGCCGGCTTCGAAGCACGTCTTCGTGCGCGACGAGTCGCGGGCGCTGGTCGGCGTCGGCGAAGCGCTCGGCGCACTGCTCGCTCCGCGCAAGGTGTTCGTGTGAAGATCTATCACGAGATGCTCCGCGAGTCGCCGCGTCCGCTCTCGCTGGCGATCGGATTTTTCGACGGCATGCATGCCGGCCACGAGGAGATTGCGCGCAGAACGCGCCGCATGCGAAAGCCCGGTTGGCGATCGGGCGTGCTGTCGTTTTCGAACCATCCGGCAGCCTATCTGCGTCCGGGCAAAGAACCGCCGATGATCTGCACGGCGCAGGAGCGCATCGATCTGTTCGCTCGCGCCGGATTCGAAGAGTGCTTCATTCCGCCGTTCGACGAACGCATCGCGACGCTTCCACCCGAGGCGTTCATGGACGCGCTGATTCGCGACCTTCACGTCGGCGCCGTCAGCGTCGGCGCAACGTTCGGCTTCGGACACCGGCGCTCGGGCGACGTCTCGCTCATGGCGGCGTATCTCGGGGAGCGCGACGTGCGCTTCGAAGCCGTCGAGAACGTCGTCGCGGACGGCGCGCGCATTTCGAGCACGCGCATTCGCGACCTCATTCGCGATGGCGACCTGGAAACGGCGGACCGCCTGCTCGGGCATCCCTACGAATTGCGGGGGATCGTCGAAATCGGCTTCGGGCGCGGGCACGATCTCGGGTTTCCGACCGCCAACCTACGCCTGCCTGAGAAGCTGCTTCCCAAAGACGGCGTCTACGCGTGCGTCGCCCGGCACGACGGGCGCGACTACCCTTCGCTGGTATCCATCGGGACGAACCCGCAGTTCGACGGCCGGGCGCGAACCGTTGAAGTATGGCTGCGCGATTTCAACCAGACGATTTACGGACACGAGCTGGCGCTGCGCGACCTGCGGTACGTGCGCGAGCAGCTCTCGTTCGAAAGCGTGGACGAACTCGTGGCGCAAATGCAGCGCGATCTCGAAGCCGTGGCCTTCCCGGCTTATGGCTAAGGCAGTGCGTGCGTTTTGCGCGATCGTCGCGCTGTCGCTCCCGGCATGCGGATCGCATCGCCCGGCGGCTGACGGAGCGCACGCGAAAGTTGCACCGGCTGTCGCGGCGATCGGCGAGCTCGCTCCGGCTTGGAGCGATCCGGCGCTAAGCGGCAGCACGCTGACGAGCGCATCGTTCCGAGGCAAGCCCGTCTATCTCAACTTCTTTGCATCGTGGTGCGAGCCGTGCAACGAGGAGGCCTCGAGCATTCAGGGGCTTTCGAAGAAATACGCCGCGAGCGGAGTGACCGTCGTCGGCGTGGACGTCGAGGAGAACGCCGCCAAGGCCGGCGGCTTCGAGCGCGCGCACGGTCTCACGTATCCCGTCGTCGTGGACTCCGGCTCGATGCGCGACGCATATGGTGTGGACGGCCTGCCCGAACACGTCTTCATCGACCGCGACGGCGTGGTGCACGACCTGGTCGAAGGCGAAATGCAGCCCAGCGAGATCGAAGCGCAGATCCGCGCCATCGCAGCGCGGTCCGGCCGCTAGCCTTCGGCCGGGGAGCGACCCTGCGCAAGCGAATGGGCGCGATATGAGCGCCCTGCCCGGCCGGCCCTCCCCCGGAGCGCTTCCCACGGGTGCGGTGAGCAGGACGCGTCGACGAGCAGACTGCGAACATGGGCAGCAACCTGGCCGGCTACTTGGTCTGGGTGGGGGATCTTGCCGGAGCCGCGGAGGCTGCGCGTTCCGTATTCGCAGCCTTAGCGCGCGAGCCCGATCACCCGTTCGTCGCCACCGCCCTGGAACATGTCGGCTTGGTTCGTGCGCTGGAAGGAGACCTTGCGAGCGCAGCGGCGCTGGAAGGTTTCGCGGAAGCGACGATCCGCCGCAGCGGACTGCAACGCGAAGCCACCGAGAAGAAGACCTACGAGCGGCTGATCGCCCTGCTGCACGAAGGTCTGGGCCCGGACGAGCTCGAGCGACTGATCGCCGAAGGCGCCGCGCTCGGCCCCGAGGCAGCAATCGCCCTAGCGATTCAAGACGCCGGCAGCGCGTAGCTCGTGGTTACGCTGCGCGCACCACGAGCGTGGAGTCGTGGACGTCCACGTTGGCGGTTGCCCCCGCCGCGATTTCGCCGCTGAGCAGCGCGTTGGAGAGCGGAGTCGCGACGAAACGCGCGACGGTACGCTGAACGTACCTGGCGCCGCTGCCCGCGGCGGTCGATTCCTCGGCCAAGAATCTCCGCGCGCCTTCGGTGAGATGCATGCGCACGTCGCGCGCGCCCAGGCGCTGTGCGAGCGATTCGACGTGAATCGCGACGATGCGCTCGATCTCCGGTAGGCCGAGTTCGCGAAACTCGACGATCTCGTCGATGCGGTTGAGCAGTTCGGGTCGCAACGCCAACGGCACGTCGTCTTCATCGAGATTGGTCGTCAGCACGATGAGCGTGTGGCGGAAGTCTATCGTGCGCCCCTTTGAATCGGTAACGCGGCCGTCGTCGAGGATCTGGAGCAAGAGCGCGGCGACGTCGGGGTGTGCCTTCTCGAGCTCGTCGAAGAGCACCACGCAATACGGCCGGCGGCGCACCGCTTCGGTCAGTTGTCCGGGTTCGTCGTAGCCGGCGTATCCCGGCGGCGCTCCCAGCAGACGCGAGACCGTGTTCGATTCCGTGAACTCCGAGAGGTCGATCCTCACCAGCGCGGCTTCGGTGCCGAACAACGCCTCGGCGAGCGCCTTGGCAAGCTCGGTCTTGCCAACGCCGCTCGGCCCGCGAAACAGAAAACTGCCCAGCGGCTTGCGCGGGTCTTGCAAGCCGGCGCGCGCGCGGCGCACCGCTTCGGCTACGGCGCCGATTGCGTGATCTTGGCCGATAACGCGCTTACGCAGAACCGACTCCAGTTCGAGAAGCTGATTGCTTTGCGACTCCGTCAACGTCGTTTGCGGAATCCCGGTCCACTTGGTAAGAATCGCCGCGACGTGCTCGCGCGTCACCACCGGGCGCTCGCCCGCGCCGCGGTTTTGAAGCCCTAGCGAGGCGGCCGCCTCGTCGATCAGATCGATGGCTTTATCGGGGAGATAGCGGTCCGCGATGTAACGGGCGGAAAGCGCCGCCGCGGCCTCGATGGCCTCGTCGGAGATCGCGACGTTGTGGTGGCTCGCGTAGCGCTGGCGCAAGCCGCGCAGGATCTCCACGGTCTGCTGGACGCTGGGCTCCTCGACCATGACGGGCTGGAAGCGGCGTTCGAGCGCCGGGTCGGACTCGACGTATTTGCGGTACTCGTCGAAGGTCGTCGCTCCGACGCACTGCAATTCGCCGCGCGCGAGTTCCGGTTTGATCATCGCGCTCAAGTCGAGCGAACCTTCCGCCGATCCGGCTCCGATGAGCGAGTGCATTTCGTCGATAAAGAGAATGATGTCGCGCGAGCTGCGTTTGATTTCGTCGAGAATGCGCTTGACGCGGCCTTCGAATTCGCCGCGGTATTTGGTGCCGGCAACGAGCGGCCCGAGCGAAAGCGCGAGCACGCGCTTGCCGCGCAAAGACGCGGGTACGTCGTTGCTCACGATCCGTTGCGCGAGGCCCTCGACGATTGCGGTCTTGCCGACGCCGGGTTCGCCGACGAGCACGGGATTGTTCTTGCTGCGCCTGGCGAGAATGGAGACGACGCGCTCGATTTCGTCGTCCCGGCCGATGACGGGATCGATCTTTCCATTGCGCGCGAGATCGGTGAGGTCGCGCGAAAAATTCGCGAGCGTGGGCGTTCCACCCGTTCGCATGCGCTTGGTGAAGTCGCCAAGCGAACTGCTACCGCGCTGCCCGCTTTCGGCATCGCGCTGCATCTTTTCGATGAGCAGCGCACCGCCTGCGATGAGCCCGGCCGCGGCGATGGCGGCGCCGAAAAACGGCAGCGAGCGCGCCGCGGCTTGACGCTGAGCGCACTGGTTGCAAAGGTGTCGCGTCCCGTCAGGGGCGATCGTGGGCGGCCGAAGGCCGCAGGACTGACATAGCGTTCCCGTGGTCATACCTCAGTCTACCCCGCAGTGACCCGGTCAGTTTCGTCTAAGAACGGGGGCCTCGGCAAGCTCATCCTTCGACAGGCTCAGGATGACAAGGCATCGGTAGTGTCATCCTGAGCGCGGCGAAGCCGCAGTCGAAGGGCGTTTCCCCCCGAGCCGCCACTCGGCGGCTCAAGGGGGCCAAGCCCCCTTAAACCCCCGCGAGCTTGGATTGCAGCCGGCTCATCCTTCGACAGGCTCAGGATGACAGAGTGATCGGCTCGTCCTTCGACAAGCTCAGGATGACAGAGTGACCGGCTCGTCCTTCGACAAGCTCAGGATGACAAAGTGACAGGCTCGTCCTTCGACGACCCGATGGAAGGGCATCGGCAACTGTCATCCTGAGCCTGTCGAAGGATGAGCCTGTCGAAGGATGAGCCCGTCGATGGGCGCGGTCGACGGGTGGTCCGGAAGGGGGAGGGCCGCTGGGCGGTTTCGCCGGGCATCCGCGTTCCCACGATGCGGGGGTTTGGGTTGATTCTTCGAAGCGTAACGACATGGGTTTTTTTGCGTGGATTATCTTCGGTTTGTTCGTGGGTGTCGTGGCGCAATGGCTCGTTCCGGGAGGCCGCAGCGGCGGGATCCTGATGGACGTCGTCGTGGGCGTCATCGGCTCGGTGATCGGCGGCTGGTTGTACAGCCTGTTCGGACATACGGGGATCTCCGGATTCAACATCCCGAGCTTCGCCTGTGCGCTCATCGGTGCGGTGATTCTGTTGTGGATTGCCCGCACGGTATCCGGTTCCGGCGGACTCGCCAAATAGAGCACGCTTGCGCGGTCGGCGCTCCGCGATAAGTCGCAGACGGCCACCGCCGGAAGGGCCGCGGCCCGGGCGGCTACAAACTAACGGCATACCATGGCCTACATCATCACCGAGCCGTGCATCGGCACCAAAGATAAATCGTGCGTTGACGTTTGCCCGGTCGACTGCATTCACGGGACCGACGACGACAAGATGCTCTTCATCGATCCCGAAGTGTGCATCGATTGCGGCGCGTGCGTTTCTGCCTGCCCGGTCGAAGCGATCTTCGCCGACTCCGACGTTCCGGAAAAGTGGCAGAACTACACGCAGATCAACGCGGACTACTTCCAAAAGAGCGAGGCCTAGCGTGAACCCGACGATCGCGCCGGGTTCGTACGATTTTTTCTTTGCCGCCGCGCCCTTCGTGATCTTGGCGGCGATCCTCGCAGCGACGTACCTCGCCAAGCGAAGAGAGCTGAGCTTCGAACGCACCGATCGGCCAGAGCTACGCCTGTGCGAATTGCGGACGCAGCGGCCACCGCGACCAAATGGTCCCGCAACAGCACGACGGCGCGGTGGGCTGGTATTGTGCGCGCTGCGCGGGAGTTCGCTAACACCGGCGTGTCCGTAGAACCCACGATCGAGGAACGCGTCAACGCGGCCATCGACAAAGTCCGTCCCGGTATTGCCATGGACGGCGGCGAGGTCTGGCTCATCAAGGTCGAGGACGGCACCGCCTTCGTGCAAATGCTCGGTGCGTGCGGCGGATGTTCCGCCGCGAACATGACGCTAAAGGGCGCCATCGAAACGATCGTGTGCGCCGACGTCCCCGAAATACGCGAGGTCGTCCAAGTCTAAAAAGCTGGTGCCTTCGGCTGGGCGGCTACGCCCCCGAAGTGAGCGTAAACATCCGTCGCGAACGCAGGGGGCGTAGCCACCCAGTCGAAGGCGCCGGCCGGCAGAACGCTAAGCGCGCTTGCCGGCGAGGAGTTATTGCTCCTGGCCGTAGCTTTTCATGAGGTCGTGCATGCGCGCCGACATAGCGATGGCGTCGTCCCAGTTGCGCTGCCACATATTGCGGCCGAAGATCAGCCCAACGCAGCCGGCTTCCATGGCGACGCGCGCTTTGTGGATCGTGTCCTCGTCGCCCATCTTGCTGCCGCCCGATACGAGCACCAGCGTGCGCCCGGCCGACTTCACGACTTTGCGCAAGCCTTCGAGGTCGTCGAATTGGAGCGTGTTGTACGGCTTAGGAAGCTTGGCGGCGCTCTCGGCGTCCCATTTGGGCTCGTTGAGTTTGACGATGTCGGCGCCGATTTCGCACGCGACGCGCGCGGCGTAGTCCACGGCGTAGAGCGAGTCGATGCCTCCCTTTGCTTTTACCGCCGCGCCGCGCGGATAGCCCCACACGATGAGCGGCATACCGTAGCGTTCGCAATCCCGGCGAACTTCGTTGCATTGCGCGATGTCCACGTCTTGCGCGGGGCTGCCCACGTAGAGCGTGTATCCGACGCCGTCGGCGCCTAAGCGGACCGCGTCCTCGACCGACGACGTCAGCGGACTGAACGCATCGTCGTCGCTGGGCAGGTTGGTCTTGCCGTTGATCTTCAAGACGAGCGGCACGCGGCCGGCGTAACGTTTTTGGTACTTTTCGGCCAGCCCGACGTGCAGCGCGATGCCCGAGAAATTTCCCGCAACGGCGAGGCGATAGATCCAGTCGGTGTCGAGTGACGCCGGATTGTCGAAGAAGTCGATTGGCCCGTGTTCGAGGCCCTGATCGATGGGCAGCATCATCAGGGTGCCGTTGGCGGGTCCGTGTTCGTACAGGAGCCGGTGCAGGCGGGTGCGTTTTCCGATCGAGAGGTTCATCTCGTCGAACGTCGGGCGGGCGCTGGATGCTTTAGGCGGTGTGGCGGTGGTCACGTTGTCGTCTCCAAACTCAAATTTAAGACTGTCGCGTTCTGCCGCATCCCTCGGCGGCCCTACCCCAAGGTGTTTTCCGGCGCCGCTGTAAATGGCCCGGCGTGACCACGCCACCGTTTGAGCGCCCGCGTATCGAGCGCGTTGGATTCGTCGGCCTAGGCGCCATGGGCGAGCCCATGGCGCGTTCCCTCACCGGCGCAGGTTTTCGGGTGATCGCGTGCGTTCATAACAACCGCTCGTCGATCGAGCGGCTTTTGGCGGAACGGCGGAGTGAGGATGCCTTCACCGAGGCGGCGGACCCGGCCGCAGTGGCACGTGGCTCGGACGCCGTCGTGGTCTGCGTCCCGGATGCGCCGCAGGTGGAGGACGTACTGTTTGGTCGCGGCGGCGCAGCGGAGGGCTTGGGAGCGGGCGGCGCCACGATCGTCGTAGATATGTCCACCATCTCGCCGATTGCATCGCAGACCTTCGCACGACGCCTGAACGAGCGAGGCGTCGCCTTCGTAGACGCACCCGTGAGCGGCGGTCCGCTGCGGGCGGCCACCGGCGATCTGACGATCATGGTGGGTGCGAGCGAGAGCGACTTCGCGCGGGTCGAGCCCGTCCTGCGCGCGATGGGGACGCCTTTTCACCTCGGCGGGGTGGGAATGGGCGAGACGGTGAAGCTGGTCAATCAGATCATCATCTCCAGCGTCATGATTGCCGATTGCGAAGCGCTGGCGTTTGCGAAGCGGGCCGGCGCGAATCTCGATCAGGTCCGCCAGGTTATTGCAACGGCGACCGGTTCCAACTATGTTCTGGATAGACTGGCTGCCGAAGATGGCCTTAGCCGGAAACTTCGAGGGCGGATTCGCGCTCGATCTCCTGCGAAAGGATCTGGCAGCCTCGCTCGATGCGGCGCGAACGATGAAACTGCCCATGCCGCTCTCGGGATTAGCCTATCAACTCTACACGGCCCGATCGGGAGAAGGGGACGGCGCGCTCGATTACAGCGCGATCGCCAAGGCGTACGAACCTCATGATAGAGACTAAATCGTTACGGGGCAGTTTCGAAAAGGGCCCCGACTTCAATAAGAAGATTCTGGTCGTTGACGACGAGTCGGCGATCTTGCAGACGCTTCGCTTCAATCTGGAGCGCAGCGGCTACGAGGTCATCACGGCCGGCGACGGGCGCAACGCCGTCTCGATGGCGCAGCGCGAGCAGCCCGACCTCATCATCCTCGACATCATGCTGCCGGTTCTCGACGGCGTCGAAGCGTGCAAGGAGATTCGGAAATTTAGTTCGGTGCCGATCATCATGCTCACCGCGAAGGACCAAGAGATCGACAAAGTCCTCGCGCTCGAGTTGGGCGCGGACGACTACGTTACCAAACCGTTCGCGCTACACGAGTTCTTGGCGCGCGTCAAAGCGCGCCTGCGCCGCAGGACCCCGCTGCAACCCGATCACGAGGAAGCGATCGTTGCCGGAGAGATCGAGCTCGACCCCTCGCGCCAGCAATTGACGGTCCGCGGTAAGGACGTCTCGCTGGCTCCCAAGGAGTTCGCGCTGCTGCGCGTCTTGATGGAAAACAACGGCCGGGTGGTGACGCGCCAGACGCTGCTCGACAAAGTGTGGGGCTACGATTTCGAAGGCGAGCAGCAGACGGTGAGCGTGCACATCCGCTGGCTCCGCGAAAAAATTGAAGCCGACTCGCGCAACCCGCGGCATATCGTCACCGTGCGCAGCCGCGGTTACATGTTCAAGGCTTAGTTGATCGATTGGTTGCTGCCGGCTAGCGCGGGCGTCGTGGCCGGCGTTCTCGGCACGCTGGCCGCGCGGCGCTCGCGGGCTCCCGCCGGCCCGCCGCCCGCGGAAGATCGCGCCGAGCTGAGAGGCCGAAGCCGAGCGGCGCGCGCCGTCGGACCGCGTCTTCGTGCGCCTCGTGCGCGCGCTTCCGTACGGCGTCATCGTTCTGGACGCGGCGTCTCGCATAACCTTCGCCAACCCCGCCGCCGGAACGATCTTTGCGTTCGACGACGCGCGTGCGAAGGGCAAGCACGCCATCCAGGCGCTGCAAAACGTCGAGCTGGAACGGCGAATCGCCGAAGCGCTCAATGGGGAAGGCTCGGTTACGACCGTCATGCTGTCCGGAACGCGCGGCCAACGCGCTTACCGCGTGGCCGTCTATCCGCTCGCACAAGAACAAGGTGCCCAGTCGGCGTTGCTGCTGGTGGACGACCAGACGGACTTGGTCAGCCTCGACCGCGCGCGCAAAGAGTTTCTTTCCAGCGTATCGCACGAATTGCGCACGCCCTTGGCCTCGATCAAGTTAATGCTCGAAACGGTGCTCGGGTCTCCGGACGAAGAAGCGGGAGATCTGTTTTTGCCGCAGGCGCTGGCGCAAGTGGATCGTCTCGCCGACTTGGTGCAGCAGTTGCTCGAACAAGCGCGCACGGAGTCCGGGCAGCTCCGGTTGGAGCTTCGCGAGGTGGACCTAGAAGCGATCGCGCGGCCGATCGTCGCTTCGTTCGAGCCGGTCGCAGCCAACAAAGGCGTCGAACTCGACCTCCACGCGCTGCGGCCGGTGACCGTCGAAGCCGATCCGGCGCGCATCTCGCAAGTGTTCGTCAACTTGATCGACAACGCTCTGCGGCACACGCCGGGCGGCGGACGCGTGCGGGTGACGATCGACGCGCAAGGTGCGGAAGCGCAAATCGCCGTGCGCGACACCGGCGAAGGAATCCGCTATCGCGACCTGCCGCACATTTTCGAGCGCTTTTACGTCGTCGACCGCTCGCGGACGCGCGACACCGGCGGCGCCGGCTTGGGCCTTGCGATCGTAAAGGGCATCGTCGACGCTCACGGTGGCTCGATTGCAGCGGAGTCCATGCTGGGCCGCGGCGCTACGTTCACGGTCCGCCTCCCGATCATGCGCGTTCGTCTGGGTTCGACGGAGTCTTAAGCGCACGATAATTGGGGCGTAATCTGCCTGTGCCAGTGTTGAAACGTGGGCTTTGGGTGGGACTTCGGCGGGGCCGGAGACGAGATCGCAGCGCGGAGACAGATCCTGGCGTTCCTCGAGGAATACTGCCGGCACGGTATGACGCTGCGCGAGGCCCGCGAATGGTACGCGGACGCTTTTTCCCTAGAACCCGTGGGCGCCGGACCGGACTGCCTGCCGCTTCTTAATCTTTCTTAAGATTACCTTAACCAGAGGTTGAACCGGCGTCCGTACGATGAATCAACTCTATGTTAATCAGTAGCCCGCCGAAAGAGACGGTCGACCTCGTCGTAGCGCCGGGGGACGCGCCGCCCGTCGTCGGCGTGCCGCCGTTGGAACTCGCCGGACTCATTGCAGAGCCCGTCGTTGAGTCTGCGGAACCGCCTGCGGAACCGTCTGCCGAAATTCCGAACGCGAAGCTGCAAATTTCCGACCTGAACATTTGGTACGGAAAGTTTCTCGCCCTCAAACACGCGTCGCTCGACGTTCCCAAAAATCGCGTGACAGCGTTGATCGGCCCGTCGGGCTGCGGAAAATCGACGTTCATTCGCGCGCTCAACCGGATGCACGATCTCAATCCCGACGCGCGCGTGGTGGGTTGCGTTCGTTTGGACGGCGAGGACATCTACGCGCCGACGATCGACCCGGTTACCATCCGCCATCGCATCGGTATGGTCTTCCAACGCCCCAACCCGTTCCCGAAGAGCATTTTCGACAACGTTACGTACGGGCCGCGCGTCCACGGCGAACGCGATCGCGACAAACTCATGGAGATTTGCGAGCGCAGCTTGCGGCACGCCGCCCTCTGGGACGAGGTCAAACATCGTCTCGATCGCTCCGCGATCGACCTCTCCGGCGGCCAGCAGCAGCGGCTGTGCATCGCTCGCTGCCTTGCGGTCGATCCCGAAGTGCTCCTGATGGACGAGCCGGCATCCGCGCTCGATCCGATCGCGACGAGCAAGATCGAAGATCTGATCGAAGCGCTCAAGAAAGATTTTACCGTCGTCATCGTCACGCATTCGATGCAGCAGGCCGCGCGCATCAGCGATTACACCTCTTTCTTCCTGCTGGGCGAACTGGTCGAGTCCGGGACGACCGCAACGATGTTCACCAAGCCGCGGGACCAGCGCACCGAAGACTACATTACGGGGCGGTTCGGGTGAGCGAGCCCGCGCTCGCGTTATCCAAACCTTAACGGCTTCTTAATCGTTGCCCGCTAGAATTACAGCGGGCGGTTACGCCCTTTCACGACCCATAGGAGAAAATTGTGCTTACACACTTTCTACGCTTCGGCATGGCCGCTGCGGCGATCGTGTTGGCGACGACGACCCTGGCACCGGCGGAAACATCGGCAACACCGGTCAAACCAGCGGTCGTGGCGCAGGCCAGCCCTGCCCCCACGAGTAGTCCCAACCCGTTCACCTACCGCGGCTACGTACGCGCGTACTATTTCACTCGCCAAAACGCGACGGCGCAAGCGGGCGGAACCGGACAAGCGAACCAAGAGTCCTTCGCTCCGGCGCTGAGCTTGCATGGCGACTACCGGTTCGGATCGTCGCCGTTTTCGGTCGGCGCGTCGTACCTGTATTCTTCGCCGCTCAACGGCTGCACGTCGCCGACCTCGCACCTCACGCCGCCGTGCGGCAAGAACGTCCAACCCGCACTCAATCCCGACGACACGCTGCCGGGCTTCGAGTTGAGCACGCTGTACGAAGCGTACTTGGCATTTAAGAATCCGGTGCTCGCGGCGAAAGTCGGAAACCAAGTCTATAACCAGCCATGGGCCAACGCTTCGGACTCCCGTCTGAAACCGGCCGCCTTCCAGGGTTTCGACGCGGTTGGGAATCTCAGCTCGGATTTCAACGCGCAACTCTCGTGGATGTGGCAGTACCAAAACCGCACGAGTTCCTCGTTTACGCAGAACACGCTGCTCACGAGCTATCCGGCCGGCAATCCCGGTCTTCCGAGCAACTTCTGGTATCAGGGTGGACAGGGCGTTACCACGCCGGGCATGCTCTACGCTCGCGTCGGGTACAACGACGTTGGGGTAGCGCACCCGTCGCGCGGTTCGACGAGCAGCTCGGCCGAAGCCGCTAAGACGATGGTGGTTTCGAAGTCGGGGCTGACGGTAGATCTGGCAGACTACGGGTTCATCAACTTGGCCAACATGCTATGGCTCGACGGAAAGTATACGTTCGGCGACATGAAATACCAGCCGTTCGTCGCGATCCAAGGCGCGGTCGAGAACAATACCGGTTCGGCCGTGCTGGGAAAGATCAGCAGTACGGTCTTCGGAGCGCAACTCGGTGCGGCGGTCACGCCGAACGTGTCGCTTGCGGTGAGTCACGACAACGTTCCGTGGCGGAACAGCACGTTCACGCTCGCTAGCGGCGTTTCGTGTAACGGCAGCAATCAGATCAAGACGGCAAAAACGGTCACGCTCCCGTACTTCCTGCCGAGCAACGCGCCCGAGTGCGTCAAGAACGCAAACGGGACGACGACCGTGTACTACGGCGGTATCGCCAGCCCGTACACCGACGGGTACGCGACCGACCCGCTCTTCACCACCAGCTTGACCCAAGGCCAGGCGGATCGCCGGTCACCGGGCAGCTCGTTCAAGGCGGGGGTAACGTTCGCGACGTCGGACCGGCACTTCGTCAGTTCGTTTAGCCAGGCATGGTACACGTACGGAAACGCGATCGGCTCGCAAAACACGGGCGAGGCCGACTTCGACGCTCAGTATTTCCTGGAGAACGTTCCGAAGGGCGGGCACTACAAAGGCTTCTCACTGCGTTATCGCTACGGCGATCGCTATTACAGCAGCGTGAAGTACGGCGGTCTCCCGGACTTTAAATACAACCGCTTCCAGTTCGAGTACGACTTCTAGCGAATTCCCATGGACGGCCTCGTTCTAGGACCGTGACGGCTCGGAGTACAATACTCCGGGCCGTCATGGTTTCTGGATTGCCGCGCACGATGAGGGCGCTTTCTAAGCTCCGCCCCGAGCGGGGTTTCGTCATGAACGAGGTTCCGGTACCGGCTCTGGGCCCGACGGACGTGCTCATCCGGGTTGAGAAAGCCGGCGTCTGCGGAACGGACCATCATATCTATGCGTGGGACAAGTGGGCGCAAAAACGCGTGAAGCCTCCGCGCATCATCGGTCACGAATTCATGGGAACGGTTGCCGCCGTCGGCAGCGCCGTCCGCTCGGTCCGCACCGGCGAACGCGTATCGGCCGAAGGCCACATCGCGGATCTCACCTGTCTGCTGTGCCGTACCGGCGAGGCGCATATCTGCGAGCGCGTAGAGATCATCGGGGTCGACCGCGACGGCGCGTTTGCCGAGTACATCGCGATGCCCGAATATAACGTGTGGCGCCTCGATCCGGCGATTCCGGACGAGTTCGCCGCGATCTTCGATCCGCTCGGGAACGCCGTGCACACCGTGATGTCGGCGGGCGTCAGCGCGAAAAGCGTCGTCATCACCGGCGTCGGCTCGATCGGTTTGATGGCGATTCCGGTCGCCCGCGCTGCCGGCGCGTCGGCCGTGTACGCAATCGACGTGAATCCGGCTAAGCTCGAATTGGCGGCCCGATTGGGCGCCGACGAAACGTTCTTGGCGACCGATCCGGACGTCGTTGCCGAGGTGCGCCGGCGCACCAACGGCGACGGCGCCGACGTGCTGCTCGAGATGTCGGGCAGCGGCTCGGCCATCGACACCGGATTGCGAATCGTGCGCAACGGCGGCCGCGCTGCGTTGCTTGGAATTCCAAGCGACAACGTCAACCTGAATCTGGCGGAGCTGATCATTTTCAAGGGCTTGACCGTGCTCGGCATCAACGGACGGCGAATGTTCGAAACCTGGTACCAAACGCAAGCGCTGGTCAAGAGCGGACGCGTGGACCTGCGTCCGATCATCACGAGCGTGCTGCCGTTCGCCGAATTCGATCGCGCCTTCGATTTGATCGAGCGCGGAACCGAAGCGAAGGTCGTGCTCGACCTCAAGGGAGATCTCGCGAAGTGAACGCAGCGTTCGAAAAGAGTTTACAGCGGCGAACTCGACGCGCTTAAGGCGGCCGGCACTTACAAGCGCCTGCGCCATCTGACGACGCCGATGGCGGCCGAAGTGCATATGGAGGAAGCCGGCGACGTCATCGTGCTGTCGTCGAACAACTATCTCGGACTTTCGGACGAGCCGTCCGTCGTGGAGGCGGGGAAGCGCGGGCTGGATCGATACGGTGCCGGCACCGCGTCGGTGCGCTTCATTTGCGGGACGTTCGACATTCACCGCGTGCTCGAGGATCGCATCGCGGCGTTTCTCGGCACGGAGGCGTCGCTTACGTACGTGTCGTGCTGGAACGCGAACACGGGATTGTTCGCGACCATCTGCGGCCCCGGTTCGGCCATCATTTCCGACGAGCTCAACCACGCCTCGATCATCGACGGCGTGCGGCTCGCGAGCAAAGCCAAGCGCGCGGTATACAAACACGGCGACATGGCCGACCTCGAAGCCAAGTTGAAAGATGCGGCGGGGTGCGCGCCGGTTCTGGTCGTGACCGACGGCGTGTTTTCGATGGAAGGCTCGCTGGCAAACCTGCCCGGGATCGTCGCGCTGGCAAAGCGCTACGACGCGGTCACGGTCGTGGACGATTCGCACGGCACCGGCGTGATGGGAAAAACCGGTCGCGGCACGATCGAGCACTTCGGCCTCACCGGTCAAGTAGACATCATCACGGGTACCCTCGGAAAGGCGCTGGGCGGTGCGGCGGGCGGCTTCGTCGCCGGCTCGCACGCGCTCGTCGACACGCTCATCCAGCGTTCGCGGCCGCAGCTGTTTTCCAACGCCTTGCCCGCGACCGTGGCCTGCAGTTCGCTCCAAGCCATCGACTATCTCGACGCGCATCCGGAATTGGTAGGGCGCTTGCGCGAGAACACGGCGTATTTCCGTAACGGCTTGCGGCGCATCGGCTACGAGCCGTTGGACGGGCCGAGCGCGATCGTTCCGATCATCGTCGGCGAGACGGCCTCCGCCATCGCGATTAGCGACAAGCTGCTCAAACGCGGAATCTTCGTAACCGGCTTCGGTTTTCCGGTCGTTCCCGAAGGTACCGCGCGCATACGCACGCAGCTCAGCGCCAGCCTCACCCAAGACGAGATGGATCGTGCCTTGGCCGCGTTCGAAGCCGTCGGCAAGGAAGTCGGCTTACTGAAGTAACGCCCCGTCGCGTTGCGGTAGCGGGAAAACCCGGGTTCGCGTTCGTACAATCCGGGCATGGCCATGCAGAAACCGCGTGCCTTCGACGCGCTGACCAACAGCGAAGACGGCCGCGCTCTGCTCCTGCGTGCGTTGCACCTGCTCGATGCCGAGCGCCGCGAGAACGGCAAGCCGGCCGCGTCGCGACCCGGAAACGCGAAGCCGGGATTCTTTGCGCTGACGCGCATCCTGAGCACTCCCGAAGTGCGCGACGAGAATTCGGTGACGTTGACCAAGCTGCAAGTCGGCGCGTCGTATTGGTACGAAGTCGCGAGCGGTCACGTGCACGTCCACCAAGCGCGTGCCGACGGCAAGGCACGGGTCCGCGGCAAGCTGGTCGCGACCCGTACGTGCGATCCCGCCCGGACCAGCATCATCGGATTCTCGTTGTGGCGCGGGAAAGAGCTGGTCAACGCTTCCCTCGACCCGGAGCTGCGGGATTTGCTCGTGTGGTTAGGGGTGCCGCAACCCTAAACGGCTCGCTCGCCTAGGTTGGTTCGCTTTCGGCCGCGCGCTTGGGTTCCGTGAGAATTCCCGTCGCCGGGGTACAACGTGTGCGACAACCCCGCTCTTTTGAGGAAGATCGCATGAAAGCCAAACTGCTTCTTGGATTGCTCGCCGGCGCGATGCTTGCCGGAACGCTGGCCGGCCGCGCAACCGCGCAAGTCAATCCAATGCCTAGCCCGACGCCGATGGCGACCACTAGTCCGACGCCGAGCCCGGCGCCGACGATGGCTCCGTAAAAGAACGAAACACCCCCCGCCAAAGGCGAGGGGTGTTCCCAATTGGTTGCGGGGGCGAGATTTGAACTCGCGACCTTCGGGTTATGAGCCCGACGAGCTACCGGACTGCTCCACCCCGCGGCGGACCTCAATACGAGGGCGTCTCCCAAAACCCTTTAGCCGAGGCGGGGGTTCCGGTGAAGGATGGCCTCCGTCGACAGCCGGGTGCAAGCGTTGCCCAAGGTGCATCTGCACTGCCACCTTGAGGGAACGCTGCGCGCTCCGACGTTTGTAGAATTCGCACGCCGCGACGGCGTTTCGCTGCGTTATCATCCCCATGCGGGCGAGAACGGCGCGTTCGCCGATGCCGATTCGGGCGTTTCGCCCGACGACCCGTACACGTTCGCGAATTTCCAAGAGTTCTTGTTTACCTTCGCCGCGGTCGGGCGCGCGCTATCGCACGTTGACGACTACGCGCGGCTGGCTCGCGAGTTCGTCGAGGACGCGCGCGCGCAAAACGTGCTGTACGGCGAGCTCTTCATCTCGCCGTCGGTCTGGAAGTTCTTTCATCCCGGCTTAGACGTGCGCGAGGCCGTGTCGGCGATCGTCTCGGAACTGCGGGCCGCCGAGGCCGAATACAAACTCATCGTGGACCTCACGCGTAACTTCGGGGTCGACCAGGCGATGCAGAACGCCGAGCTGGCCGTTTCGCTCGTCGATCTGGACGTGATCGGCATCGGCCTTGGCGGTGACGAAGTCCGCTTCCCGCCCGAGCTGTTCTGCGATTCTTTTGCATACGCGCGCGCACACGGGCTGCATTGCGTCGCGCATGCGGGCGAGGCCGGCGACGCGAGCAGCGTGCGCGGCGCCGTCGAAGCGCTCGGGGCCGAACGCATCGGCCACGGGGTGCGCGCGATCGAAGATCCATCGGTCGTCGAACTGCTGGTGGACCGCGGCATCGCGCTCGAAGTGTGCCCCACGTCGAATTTCCTTACCGGCGTTGCCGATCGCAGCCGGCCGCATCCGTTCCTGGCGCTGGATCGCGCCGGCGTCGCGATCGCGATCGATGCCGACGACCCGGCCCTGTTCGCTACCAGCATCGGCGCCGAATACGCTTACGTGCTGGACCGAGCGGGGCTGGATACGTTGGAACGGTTCGTGACCAACGCTGCGAACGCGTCGTTTCTGCCTGCGGACCGCAAGCGCGAGCTGGTGCGGCGAGTCGGCGCGGAACTCTCCCTCGCACGTCGAAGGGCAGAACACGATGTCCGGACATAGCCATTTTGCCGAGTCCATCGAAGAATATCTCGAAGCCGTTTACCGCCTCGAACGCGAAGGGCCCGGCGTAACCACGTCGGGGCTCGCGGCGTCGCTGGGTGTCGCACCCGCGTCCGTTTCGGGGATGTTGAAGAAGCTCGCAAAGGACGGCTACGTGGAGCCCGTCGCGCGCGGTGAAGTACGCCTCACGCGCAAAGGATTGGAAGTCAGCGTGCGCGTCCTAAGGCGGCACCGGCTTGCCGAACGCCTCTTGACCGACGTCTTGGGCATGCCGTGGGACGAAGTGCACGGCGAAGCCTGTATGCTCGAACACGCGATATCCGAGCGCGTCGAAGATCGCATCCTAGATCTGCTCGGGCACCCCGCGACCTGTCCGCACGGCCACCCGATTCCGCCGCGCGACTTAAGCGATCCGCCGCGCGATGGAGCGCCGCTCTCGCAGGAAGACGCGGGGGCGTCGGTGACGGTCAGCGGCGTCGCCTACGAGGCTCAGGAAATTCTGCGCTATCTTGGCGAGATCGGGCTGCGTCCCGGCGCTCGCGTTCGCGTAGTCGAAAAGGCGCCGATGGGCGGACCGGTGACGGTTCAAGTCGGCGACGAGCGGCACGCCATTTCGCTCGAGCTGGCCCGGATGGTGATGGTCGCCGCGAAGTGATCACCCGCGTCCTCATCGCCCTCAACGCGCTCGCGTACGTCTACGAAATCGTCAAGCTCGGGCCCGGGATATTCTCGGGGAACGTCAGCCTTCAGGGACTTTACGACGCCGGCGCTTTGGTGCCGGCGGCGGTCACCCAGGATCACGAATACTGGCGTATCGTCAGCGGCGCATTCATGCACGCCTCGTTCGTTCACATCGCGGTGAACATGTTCTCGCTGTGGATCCTCGGACGGTTCATCGAAACGGCGCTGGGTTCGTGGCGAATGCTGTTCGTCTATCTCGTTTCGCTGGTCGCGTCCGGATGGGGCGTCGTCCATTTCAGTAATCCGCTCGACGTTACGGTCGGCGCGAGCGGCGCGATCTTCGGCCTCTTCGGCGCGCTCTTTGCGCTGGGTTTCAAACTCGGCGAGCGCGGCATGGAGCTGGTCAAGGCCAATATCGGCATCCTCGTTCTGAATCTGGCCTTCACGTTTTTCGTTCCGGGAATTTCCAAGGCGGCGCACGTCGCGGGGTTGCTGGCCGGTTTCTTGATCACGCTGGCGATCTACTATCCGCCCAAGCCGGTGCGCGCCTACGTCGTGGACGCGCAGAGCGGCCAGGAGCTCGAGTCCACGATCGAATCGCCGACGGGCAACTAGCGCTATCGTGATCGCGACGATCGAAAGCCTGTTTTCACCCGGCGGCGCGATCGCGCGGGCGCTCGCGGGCTTCGAATCCCGGCCCGGACAGGTGCAGATGGCGCAGCTCGTCGAGCGCGGGATTCTCGAGGGCGTTCACACGATCGTCGAAGCCGGAACGGGCGTCGGGAAGTCGCTGGCATATTTGGTGCCGGCGGTTCGGAGCGGCAAGAAGATCGTGCTCTCGACCGGCACGATCGCGTTGCAAGAACAGCTCGTCCGGAAAGACATCCCGTTGCTCGAGCGCGCGCTCGGCATCGAGCTGCGCGTCACGCTGGTCAAAGGCCGCAATCACTATCTGTGCAAGCAGAAGTACGAGCGCATGCGTGCGGACCGGCTCATCCCGCCGTCGCGCTCGATGCAATCGATTTGGGAATGGGCCGCTTCGACGCAGACGGGCGATCGCGGCGAATTGCCGTTCGTTCCGCAGTCGGACGAATGGGAGGCCCTGGACGCCGACGCGGACGACTGCGTCGGCGAGTTCTGCGAACACTTTCGCGATTGCTGGTTCTTTAAAAAACGCGACGAGGCCAAATACGCCGACATCGTGGTCGTCAATCACGCGCTCTTCTTTCTCGACCTCGCGATCGGCGGCGGCCTCTTGCCGTCTTACGACGTGGCGATCCTAGACGAGGCACACCAGTGCGAGCGCTGGGCGACCGACGCGCTCACCGCTACCCTTTCGCGTTCCACGATCAACCGGATGATGCGAAAACTCCACCGCGGCTATCACCTGCCGGCGCACTTCGACGTGGACTTCGACGAGGGGCTGCGGGGGCTCGAGTCGGCGCTCGCGCGCGTCGAGGGCGAACGCTACCCGCTGCCGGCCAACGAGGCGGCGGTTCCGGCGATGGACGCGCTTCGCGACGCGCTCTATCGCCTCGAGAACTGGATCGACGCCAATTGGTACAAAGCGCTCAAGAAGCGTCCGGAGAACGAAGCGGAGGCCGATCGCCGCCGGGATCTCGCAACTCGGGCGGTCGTTGCGCACGCGGTGGCGATCGATCGCGCGCAGATGCCGGGCGACGAATCCATCGCCTGGGTCGAGCGTGGCGAAAACGACGGACGCTACGCCGTTCGCTGCGCGCCGTTCGACGTGGCGCAATTTCTGCAAGCGGCGCTTTTCAGCCGAACCCAGAGCGTCGTGCTCACGAGCGCCACGCTCTCGGTCGCGGGGTCGTCGTTCGAGTTCCTCAAGCGATCGCTGGGCATTACCGATGCCCAGGAGTTGGTGGCTCCATCGCCATTCTCGTACGCGGATCAGGCTCGTCTGTTCATCGCGCCGGCCGACGTGAATCCGAAGCTCGCCAACTTCGCGCGCAAAGCCGCGCCGCTCGTCGAGGAATGTCTCGACCGGACGCGCGGGCGCGCGTTCGTCCTCTTCACGTCGTACGCGCGCCTGCGCGAAGTGTACGCGCTGGTCCGGGAGCGCGTTCCGTTTCCGATGCGCGTGCAGGGCGACGGTTCGCGCGCGCACCTGCTCGAATGGTTCCGCAAGACCCCGGGCGCCGTGCTGTTTGCAACGTCCACGTTCTGGGAAGGCATCGACGTGGTCGGCGAGCAGGCTCTCGTGCGTCATCATCGACCGCTTGCCGTTTCCATCCCCCGGCGACCCGCTGGTCGAGGCGCGCATCCGCGCGCTCGAATCGCGCGGTCTGGGAGGCTTCGAAAACTACATGATTCCCGCCGCGACCGTTCGTCTGAAGCAGGGTTTCGGACGCCTCATCCGCAGCACGCGCGATCGCGGCGTCGTCGCGCTGCTCGACGGAAGAGCCGCCTCGACTCGCTACGGCGCGACGATCCTCGCCGCGCTTCCACCGGCGAAGCGCATCGAGCACCTGGACGAGCTCGCCGGCTTTCTTCCCTGAAAGAAACTCGGGAAGGAACCCGCTCCTCGCCGGGCAAGTCCGCAGAAGTTCCCGCAATCACGCGCCTACGAAAAAGGCTATCACAAGGAATGATGGAGGAGACGCCGTGACCGCCGCATTGCGATCGTTGTTTTGCATGGCGGCCGTTGCCGCGCTCTTTGTCGCGCCGTCGCGCGCACTCGCGTGGGGAAGCACCGGACATCGCGAGATCAATCTCGTCGCCGTTCGCACGTTGCCGGCCGGCGTGCCGCCCTTCTTGGCGGATCCGCAGGTCGTCTTCGAAATCGAAGCGCTGGGACCGGAAGCCGACGCACTCAAGGACGCCGGCGAATCGTGGGACGCCGACAACGATCCCGGGCATTACGTCGACCTGGGTGACGACGGCACGATCGCGGGGCGCGTTGCGCTCGACGCGCTGCCGCCCAGTATGGAAGCCTACGCCAAAGCACTTGCGGGAACCGGAGAAGATCCGTACTCGGTGGGGTTTCTTCCGTATTCCATCGTGGACGGATGGGAGCAATTGCGCCAAGACTTCGCGTATTGGCAAGCGTTTTCGTATTTGGCGGAACGCGGCGCGAACGGCGACGATCGCGCGTTCTTCATTTCGCAGCGCGACCTGCGCCAGGATCTGATCGCACGCGACATCGGGTATTGGGGGCACTTCGTCGGCGACGCCAGCCAGCCGCTCCACGTGACGGTCCATTACAACGGATGGGGCGACTATCCTAATCCGCACGCCTATTCCGAGAGCAAAGACTTGCACTCGCGCTTCGAAGGCGCGTTCGTGCGCGACCACGTGACGGCCGGCGCCGTAGCAAGCCTGGTAAAGCCGGCGACCGAAACCGCACCGGCGCAAGCGCTGACTCAGGCGCAGATCGGGCAAATCGTCGGATCGTATCTGACGGCGACCTCCAAGACGGTTCCGCAGCTCTACGAGATCGAAAAGCGCGGCGGCTTTGCCGGCGGCAGTTCCGAGGCGGTGGCGTTTACGACCGCGCGCGTCGCGGCGGGTGCTTCCGAGCTGCGCGACTTAATCTATCTAGCGTGGCTCGACAGCGCCAACATCGGCGTCGGCTATCCGCGCATCGCGGTTCGCGACATCGTCGGCGGTAAAGCCACGCCGGGGCCGGCGGCGTTCGGCGGAGACTAGAAGCCGCCTACTCTTCCTTGGTTGCCTCGGCGTGGGCGCGCTTCTGAAGATCGTGCACGACGGCGGAATCGGCCAGCGTGGTGGTATCTCCCAGCGTTCGGCCTTCGGCGATGTCGCGCAGCAGCCGGCGCATGATCTTGCCGCTACGCGTTTTCGGCAGCTCGGTAGTAAACGTGATGTACTTGGGGCGCGTGAACTTGCCGAGCTTTTCCGCCACGAATTCGCGAAGCTCTTCGGCCAACTCGGGCGAGCCGTTGTCGTGGCCGCGCAGCGTGACGAAAGCGTAGATGGCTTGTCCCGTGATGTCGTCGCTCTTACCGCACACCGCCGCCTCGGCGACTTTTGGATCGGCGACGAGCGCGCTCTCTACTTCGGTCGTCGAGATGCGATGCCCGCTCACGTTCATGACGTCGTCGATGCGGCCCATAAACCAATAATTTCCCTCGACGTCGCGCCGGCATCCGTCGCCGGCAAGGTAGAGCCCGGGAAATTTCGACCAGTACGTTTTCGCGTAGCGCTCGTCGTCGCCCCATATGCCTCGCAGCATCCCGGGCCACGGCCGCCGGATCACGATGTAGCCGCCGCCGCCGGGCGGAACGGACTCACCGGCGTCGTTGACGATGTCGGCAAAGACGCCCGGGACGGGATGCGTCGCGCTACCGGGAAGCAGCGTGGTAACGCCGGGCAGCGGCGAAATCATGATCCCGCCGGTTTCGGTTTGCCACCACGTGTCCACCACGGGCGTTTTCCCGGCGCCGATGTGTTCGCGGTACCACATCCATGCTTCGGGATTGATCGGTTCGCCGACGGTGCCGAGCAGACGAAGCGACGAGAGATCGTGCTTTTCCGGATACTGTGGACCCCATTTCATGAACGTTCGTATCGCGGTCGGGGCGAGATACAGGATCGTGACGCGATAGCGCTCGACGATGTCCCACAACCGGTCCTTGTCCGGGAAATCCGGCGTGCCTTCGTAGAGGACGCTGGTGGCTCCGTTGGCCAGCGGCGCGTACACGATGTACGAATGGCCCGTCACCCAGCCGATATCGGCGGCGCACCAAAACACGTCCTCGTCGGGCTTTAGATCGAAGACGAGCTTGTGCGTGGCCGTCACGTGGGTTAGATAGCCGGCGGTGGTATGCTTGATGCCCTTGGGCTTTGCGGTGGTCCCGCTGGTGTACAGCAAGAACAGCAGGTCCTCGGCGTTCATGCGCTCCGGTTCGCACGTCGTAGACTGGCCCTCGATCAGATCGTCCCACCAAATGTCACGGCCGGGTTGCATGTCGACGTGTTCGTCGACGCGCTTGGCAACGATGCAATGCCGGACGGACGGCGCCTCTCGCAAGGCTTCGTCGACGTTGGCTTTGAGCGGAATCTTGTGGCCGCGCCGCCATCCGTGATCGGCGGTAACGATCGCGACGCATTCCGAATCGTTGACGCGATCGACGATCGAGTCGGGCGAGAATCCCCCGAAGATCACCGAGTGCGGGGCGCCGATGCGCGTGCACGCGAGCAGCGCGACCGGCAGCTGCGGGATCATCGGCATGTAGATGGCGACCCGGTCGCCTTTCTTGATGCCCAGCGATCGCAAGCCGTTGGCAAATCGCGAGACGTCGTCGAGCAGCTGGGCGTACGTGATCGCGTGCCGGTCGCCGCGCTCGCCTTCGAAGTAGTAGGCGACTTTGGCGCCCCTGCCGGCCCGCACGTGCCGGTCGAGACAGTTCACCGAGACGTTGAGCTCGCCGTCGGAAAACCACTTTGCAAACGGCTCGTTCCACTCGAGCACCGACGTGAACGGCTTCATCCACTCCAGCCGGCGCGCCCACGCGGCCCAATATTCGGTGAAGTCTCGTTCGGCTTCTTCGTAGATTCCCGGCCGTGCTTCCGCGCGCTCGGCGAACTCCGCGGGCGGATCAAAGCGCCGCGTCTCTTCGGCCAGCGACTCGATCGCGGCGGAGCCCGCGGGCGTTTCGGATGTCGTGTTGCTCATCTTGCTGCGTTTCGCGCCACGCACGCGTCGCCTTCTCGAAACGCGAGGCCGCGGCGTGGGCGGGTCGAAATTCTCGCCGGGGAGGGGATATGTTCGCTGCAATGGCGCTGGCTTGTCTGATCGTCGTGCGGGAGGCGCTCCCGGTCGCAGGATCGCAGGCGCCCAACTTCGCGATACCCGGAAAAGCCGCCGGGCAGTTGACCGACTTGCGGGGCAAGGTGGTCGTGCTCGATTTTTGGGCGACGTGGTGCAAACCGTGTACCGCCGAGATGCACGACTTCGAGCGCGCTGTCCGAACCTTCGGCAAACGGGTTGCGGTCATTACCGTCTCGGACGAGCCGCCGGACGTGGCGGCCAGCTATTTCCGGCTTTGGAACATCAACTTGCCGGTCATCGAGGACACGGGCGGAGCGATCTTTCGCGCCTACGGCGTTACCCTGCGGCCAACCACGCTGGTCCTCGACCCTCAGGGAAGGGTCGCCTACATCTCGGCGGGCGGGGAGAGCTGGGACGAACTTGCCGGGGCCATCGCGGCCGCGGAGGGAGGAGCCGTTTCCGGTAGCAGTCCCTTGCCAAGAGTGCTACCATAGGGCCAGCATGAAGACCGGCGGACCTCTCGACGAGCGCAAGGCCTATATCCTTGCGACGGTCGTCTACGAATATATCGCTACGGCCGAACCGGTCGGATCCCAGACGCTCACCGAGAAATACGACCTCGGCGTGAGTTCGGCGACGGTGCGCAGCGAGATGGCGGGGCTCGAGGCCGGGGGCTACCTGGTGCAGCCGCACACCTCGGCGGGGCGCATCCCCTCGGACATCGGCTATCGGACCTACGTGGACCAGCTGATGAAGCCCGAGGAACTCGGCGCGGGCGATCGCCGCCGGATCCGCGAGGAACTGCACGACGCCAGCCGCGAGCTCGACGAGATCATCGAGCACACCACCAAACTGCTCGGCCGTCTTTCCAACAACCTCGCGTTCGTGACCAAACCGCAAGCCGACGCGCAAGCGTTCAAACACGTGCAACTCATTTGGCTCACGCCGCGTACCGGCGTCGCGATCGTCGTGACGTCGTTCGGCGTTGCGGCGCAAAGTTTGTTCGAGCTCGCAACCGACGTCACGTTGGACGATCTCACGCGCGCCTCCAACGCGCTCAACGCGCGGCTTGCCGGCCGGCTGCTTCGCGACGTGCCCGATGCGGAGGTCGCGGCCATCGGGGCGGAAGCGGGAATGAGCGACGACCTGCGCGGTGCCGTCGTCAACGCGTTGCGCAACGCCCGTTCCAACGAACAGCCCGGCGTGGCCGCCTCGGGAACGCAGAATTTGCTCGACCAACCCGAATTTCACGACGTGCGCAAACTACGGTCGATTCTCCGCATCGTCGAAGAGCAGAAGTCGCTCTACGACCTGGTCGCCGACACGATCGGCGCCGAAACGCCCAGCGTCAAGATCGGGCACGAACTCGGCAACGACGAGCTCGCCGATCTGTCCGTGGTGACCGTTCCGTACCGGGTGGGCCCAAACGCCATCGGCATGCTCTCGATCCTCGGCCCGCGCCGCATGCCCTACGGACGGTTGCTCGCGCTCGCCGCGGGAACCGCCGACACCCTTTCCGAGCGTCTCTCCGACGTGGAGATCAAATGAACCCCGTCGCTAAGCCACCGCGGTAAATGCCAACCAAAGATTACTACTCGATTCTCGGCGTCGAACGCGCCGCGACGACCGACGACATCAAGCGCGCGTACCGGAAGTTGGCGCGTACGCATCATCCCGACGTCGCCGACGACAAGCACGACGCCGAACATCGCTTTAAAGACATCAACGAAGCGTACGGCGTGCTGTCCGATCCCAACAAGCGAGCGCGCTACGATCGCTTCGGCGAACCCGACGGCGCGGCCAACGGCGCCGATTTCGGGTTCGGAGGTTTCGGCCCGAGCGGTTTCGGCGACATCTTCGACATGTTTTTCGGCGAAGCGGCGCCGCGGTCGCGCGCGAACGCGTCGGCGCCCCGTCGCGGCGAGGACCTTCGCTACGACCTACAGATTTCGCTGGAGGAAGCGTTTTCGGGAACGACGCGCGACGTGCAATACCGGCATCTCGCAGCGTGCGGTTCGTGCAAGGGCAGCGGCGCGGAACCGGGTTCGATGGTGCTCCCATGCGATCGCTGCGGCGGCACGGGCATGGCGCGCACCGTTCGCCAGACGCCGCTCGGACAATTCGTGACGCAGAGCGAGTGCTCGCAATGCGGCGGTGAGGGGCACGTCATCACCAAGTCGTGTCACGAATGCTTGGGGCGCGGACGGCTCGAAGCGGACCGCCTCCTGACCGTGAAGATTCCGGCCGGCGTAGACGACGGTTCGCGCATCCGCATCGCGGGCAGCGGACATGCCGGTACGCTCGGCGGTCCGCCCGGCGATCTCTACGCCTACGTCGCGGTAGCGCCGCATGCGCTGTTCCGGCGCGAAGGGACCGACACGTTCGTGGACCTCGCCATCGAGCTTTCCGCAAGCCGCCCTGGGTGCGGAGATATTGGTCCCGTCGCTCGAAGGCGATGTGCCGTTTACGGTCGCTTCCGGAACGCAGACGGGCACGCGCGCGCGTATGCGCGGGCGCGGCATGCCGAACGTCCGCGGTTCGGCACGCGGCGACCACCACGTCACGCTGCACGTTGCGGTGCCTTCGAAACTCAACAAGAAGCAGCGCGAGATGCTCGAGGAGTATGCGAAAGCCGGCGGCGACGACATCGACGATCGGTCATTTTTCGAGCGCGTGAAGGACGCGTTCAGGCCCGACTAGCGGCCTGGCGCTAACGATGCACCGGTTTTTCGTCGAGGGCGTGCGGGCTCGCGGAGACGAGGTCGAACTGGCCGGCGCCGATGCGCGCAAAGCGCGCGCCGTTCTGCGCTTACGCGACGGCGATCGTATCGAGATCGCCGATTCCGGGTCCCAGGCGTTCGTTGCCGTTATCGCCGTTCGCGGCGAACGCGTATTTGCAACGTTGGCCGAGCGGCTCGCCGTCGCGCGTGGCGAGAGCGTGCTCGTGGACGTCGCGCAGGCGATTCCCAAAGGCCAGAAGATGGATTTCGCGATCGAGAAGATGACCGAACTGGGCGTCTCGCGCATTCTGCCGTTCGTTTCGGAACGCTCGGTCGCGCGCGACCCGGCCGGCGCGCGCGTCGAACGCTGGCGGCGTTTGGCGCGTTCCGCCTCCCTGCAGTGCGGGCGGCGAGACGTTCCCGAGATCGCCGAGCCTGCCGGTTTCGAGGCGATCGTCGACCGCTTTGCCGAATACGGCCGGGTCCTCTTTGCGTGGGAGCTCGCGCCGGACCGTCCGCTCAGGGAAACGCTGCCGAAACTGCTGGGCGTCGAACGGGTGCTGGCCGTGATCGGTCCCGAGGGCGGCTTTTCGCACGACGAGGCCGAGCGGGCGGTACGCGCCGGCGCGACCCCGCTCCGTCTGGGCCGGCGCATTCTACGGACCGAAACCGCCGGACTGGCGCTGTTGGCCGTACTCGACTACGCGAGCGAGCCCGCGCCGAATACCGCCCTGCCGGAACTCGGCACGACCGCGTCGTAACGGAGCCGACTGACGATGGCACTTCCCTTTTCGATAGTCGTCCCAACTTATAACGAAGCCGGCGGGATCGAGCGTTTGATTCGTTCGTTGACGGACGTCTTTACGGCCAACCATTTGGACGGCGAAATCGTCGTCGTGGACGACAACTCTCCGGATGGGACCGGCGCGATCGTGGACGCTCTGTCCTCGGAGCTGCCGGTGCGCTGCCTGCACCGCCCGGGCAAGATGGGACTGTCGAGCGGCGTCATCGACGGCTGGGCGTTTGCGCGTCCCGAGTCGGTGGCATTGGGTGCGATGGATGCCGACTTCAGTCACGACATCGCGATCCTGCCCAAGATGGTCGCGGCGCTCGATTCCGGAGAATACGGACTGGCCGTGGGCAGCCGCTACGTTCCGGGCGGCGGGATCGAGAATTGGCCCAAGCGCCGTATCATCACGTCGAAGGTCGCCTGCATGCTGGCGCGCCCGCTCACCAACGTCAAAGACATTACGAGCGGATATTTCCTGGTGATGCGCGAGGCCATCGAGGGCGTCCAACTCGATCCGATCGGATTCAAGATCGGACTCGAAGTGATCGCAAAAGGACACTACGGCCGCGCCATCGAGATTCCATACGTTTTTAAGGATCGCGTCGTCGGCGAATCGAAGCTCAACCAAACCGAGATCGTCAACTACCTCAAGCAATTGCGTAAACTCTACGCGGCGCGCCTCGCGCCGCAGAAAAGCGGATAGCGATGCCGGCACCGGAGTGGCTGCGCATACGGCGCAGCAAAGAAGGCGGCAAGAGCGACGCGGCCCTGTGGAGCAAATGCCCCGATTGCGGCGACGTGCTCTATCGTCCGGAGCTGGCCGAGAACGCCTACGTCTGTCCCAAATGCGACCATCACTTTCGCATGTCGGCCCACGATCGCATCAGCACGATCGTGGACGGCGACTTCGTCGAGATCGGTAACGACGTGCTGCCCGGCGATCCGCTCGAATGGGTGGACCGCAAGACCTATCCCAACAAAATGCGCGCCGATCGCGAAAAAAGCGGGTTGAGCGAAGCGGTCGTCTGCGGCTTCGGTACGATCTCCAACATCGACGTTGCCCTGGGCGTCATGGACTTTCACTTCCGCGGCGGAACGATGGGAACGGTCGTGGGCGAGCGCCTCGCGTTGCTCTTCGAAGCCGCGCGCCAGAAGAAGGTTCCCTGTATCGTGTTCACCGCTTCGGGCGGCGCGCGGATGGAAGAAGGCATGCTCGCGTTGATGCAGATGGCCAAGACCACCGCGACCGTAACGCGGTTCGTGGAGGATGGCAACTTCTTCGTGACCGTCCTGACCGATCCGACCACCGGAGGCGTTTCGGCATCGTTCGGCTTTCAAGCCGACGTCATCGTAGCCGAATCCAAGGCGATGATCGGGTTTGCCGGGCGGCGCGTCATCGAGCAAACGATCCGGCAGAAGCTCCCCGACCAGTTTCAAACCGCCGAGTTTCTGCTCGAGAAGGGTCACATCGATATGGTCGTCAACCGGCGCGACCTCAAGGCCACGCTCGTGCGGCTGCTCGAGTACGCGGCAGGCGGCCGCCGCGAGAGCGAGCGGCGCGCGTGAACGTGATCGTCGAGCGCGAGAAAGGCTTGCTCGAGCTCGAAAAGCGTATCGCCGAGCTGCGGACCGCCAACGAATCGCAGCCCGTCGACATGACCCCCGAGATCGCATCGCTCGAGCAGAAGTATCAGGAAATCCTGCGCGACGTCTTCGGATCGCTCACGCCGTGGGAGAAAGTCAATATGGCGCGGCACCCCAGCCGGCCGACGTCGCTGGAATACATCGGGCGGCTTGATCGCTTCGACGAACTGCACGGCGATCGTCACTTCCGCGACGACCCCGCCATCGTCGGCGGATTCGGACTGCTGCGCGGACGGCCCGTGGTGGTCATCGGGCAGCAGCGCGGGCGCGATACCAAGGAGAACTTGCGCCGCAACTTCGGCATGGTGACGCCCGAGGGATACCGCAAGGTCAACCGTCTGGCGAAACTCGCCTCCCATCTGGGCCTGCCGATCGTCACCTTCGTGGACACCAAAGGCGCCGATCCGGGTATCCCGTCGGAAGAGCACGCGCAGTCCGAAGCGATCGCGCGCTGCCTCTACGAGTTTACCGTCGCCCGCGTGCCGATCGTTGCGACGATCGTGGGCGAGGGCGGCTCGGGCGGCGCGCTCGCGCTCGCGATCGCGGACACCGTCATCATGCTCGAGCACAGCGTGTATTCGGTCGCTTCGCCGGAGGGCTGCGCGGCGATACTTTGGGGAGACGCGACAAAAGCGGAAGAAGCGGCGTCGCGGTTGAAACTTACGGCTCAGGATCTGGAGCGTTTTGGCATCGTCGACGAGGTGGTGCCGGAGCCGCTGGGTGGGGCGCATCGAGATTCGAGCGGATCCGTCACTCGAGTTCTCGCGGCGATCGACGCGGCAGTTGGGCGTCTTGCGACGCTGAGCGCGCAGAAACTCGTTGAGGAACGCTATCGAAAGTATCGACGCCTAGGCGTATGGCAAACAGAAAGGCACGAGCCTATCGAAACGAGCTCGTGAAGCGCGGTTCGCAGGCAACGGCGATGCTCAATCAAGCGGGGCGGTTTTCCGCCGTCGCGTTTGCCGTTTGCGTCGTGGTTCTCATTGCGGTCCAGTACGCGCGTTTCATCGGGCGCGACGTCGTGGCGCTACGCGACCTTCAGAGCACGCAGAGCGACATCGCCCGGCTCGAGGCCCGGCGCACACACCAGCTGCGCGATTTGCGGCGTCTTGCGGACCCGCAAGGCGCGGTGCCCGAAATCCACTCGCAGTTGCGCCTGGTCCGCTCCAACGAGGCGATCATCTTCATGAGCCCGGCTCCGGACGCGGCGCCCTCGTCCAACCCGTGAGCGAACGGGTCGAAGGCGTCGTGATCAACGTCAACGCCTTCGGCGCGACGATACGCCTCGAGAGCGGCGAGCTTGCGTCGGCTCCCGAGGGTGACGTGACCGCCCATCGCCCCGCCTACGAACGCTCGCTTTCGACCCATCGGCCCCTCGACTTCGAACTGCGCGGGGGCGGCCGCCGCCCGCTCGTTACGCTGGTGCCGCAAATCCGCGACGATGGCCTCGAAGAACAGATTGCGGTGTATCTCAAAGAAACCCAGGAATGGGAAGGGAGCGACGGCGTGCCCGTTCACGAACGCCGCTTCTTACAAAAGAAGCGCCGCGCCGCCATCTTCGAGTCGAAACACCAGCCCTAAGGAAATAACCAGAGCGTGAGCAAGCACTATGCCGTCATATCGATCGGCACGAATTCCACCCGCGTGCTTCTGGCCGACATGGCGCCGGCCGTTCCGCGCGTTGACTTCACGCGTTCGATCGGCACGCGCGTTGGCCAGGGTCTTCAGCAAACCGGGCGCCTCGACGAGGACGCGATGAAGCGCACGCTCGATGCGGTGCGTTCGCACGTTCGCGCGGTGCGCGGCCACTATCTGCGCATATTCTGCATTGCGACCAGTGCCGTGCGGCGGGCCGACAACCAGGAGGCCTTCGGCGAGCGCGTCCGCTCGCTCACCGGCACTCCGCTGCGCGTGCTCGACGGCGCCGAAGAAGCCGATGCGTCGTATCGCGGTGCGCTGACCGTGCTCGACCCGCATAGGCAGGCGCCGCGCGTCGGCGTCATCGATACCGGCGGCGGGAGCACCGAGTACGCCACCGGCGACGGCGCACATCCCGAGCGCACGATTTCGTGCGAGATCGGCGCGGTCCGTCTCACCGAAGCCGTACCCGCGCTTGCCGGCAAAGACGGTGCCGTAGATTTGGAAGCGATCGACACGGCCCGCAAGCTCGCGCGCGAAGCGCTCGAGAGCATTAAGGAGTTCGATTCCGTCGAACAGATCGTGCTCGTCGGCGGAACCGCCACGTCGGCGGCGTCGGTATTACGCGGTTCGCGCACGAAGATCGACCGTTACGACGTGACCCGCGCGGACCTTCAGCGCATTCTCGTGCGCATGTGCGGCATACCGCTGGACGAACGCAAAGCAGTCCCCGGGATCAAAGCGCAGCGTGCCGACATCTTGCCGGCCGGGCTCGTCGTCCTCGACACGGCGCTGGACCTGCTCGGGCACGATCGTGCGCTCATCACGTCCGCCGACCTGCTGCTCGGTTTTCTGATCTCCCAGCGCGAGGCCGCGGGCACGCCGTCGCCGGTCCCGTCCGGTCGCGGGAGCGTTCCGCAGCCCGTTTCCCGCTAAGGCGCGCGTCCCGGAAGGTCGTCGCGAGGCGTTGCGCGCAACAGCCATGGTCTCTGGAGGGGATCTCGACGTGAAAGATTCGCAGATTCACGATCATATCGAATCGCTCGTCGCCGAGGAGCACCGGCTTCTCGAGCACGGGGATCGCGGAACCATGTTGCCCGACGATCGCGCGCGGCTCGAAGCGGTCGAGGTGCAGCTCGATCGTTACTGGGATCTCTTACGCCAGCGGCGTGCGCGCCGTAACGCGGGTCAGGACCCCAACGTGGCGCACATACGCGCAGCCGATACCGTCGAGCACTACAAACAGTAGCCGCCGACCGGATCTATCTACTAAAGATTTAGTTGACAGCCGTCCCGCCATCGATTAGACTGCAACTAAGACTTTAAGAGATAACACGCTCCAAGGCCGGACGCCCATCGCCTTTGCCCGCGTAGCGACGCGGTAGCCCCCCAAGCCCAGTTCAAAGCAGCCTCGACGAACGAGGCTTGTTTCTCCGCGCGCTTTTCACGACCAAAAGGAGTCTCGTTGGTGAAAAATGTCGTTCGGGCCGGCCCCCTGGCGAGCGCATTTGCGGCCGCCCTGCTGTGCGCGCTCGCGCTGACCCCTTCCAACGCTCGTGCGGCGACCTATCCACGGATCGACGTGCCCGAGTTTACGCCGCCACTCGACCCGGCCGCTCCGGTTGCCGCATGGTCCGCGGCGGCGGGAGTAACGCTCGGATGGAACGTCCTAGCGGCGCGTCCGGCAAACGAAAAGACGGCGGCGGCAATTTCCACCGACGGCCGAGTTCTCTACGTACGTTTCGACGCCGTACAGAGCGAGGCGATCGCCGCGGCGCAGCACACGAACGACGTCGGTCAGGGAAACGACGACGCGGTCTGGATCGACATCTGGCCGGACGGCGCGAACGGCTATTTCTATCAATTCCAAGCTACGCCAAACGGAACGCACTATCAGAGCTCGTCCGAAAATACGAGCTATTCGCCGACGTGGGAATCGCGCGGGGCGGAGCGCGACGGGGCGTACGCGGTCACGATGAGGATTCCGTTGGACGTCATGCGCGGCGTCGGAGGCTCGCATTCTTGGAGGGTGCAGTTCGTCCGGTTCGTGCACGCTACCGGCGAAGAGTTCGTGTGGTCGTACGATTCAGCACAAAACAACGCCGACGATCTCGCGCGGGCCGGAGTTATGTCCGTGGCGCAAGTTAGCGTGGCGCCCTCCCGGCCCAAACCTCGGCTAGCGAGCTACGCGCTGGCCGAGGCCGCATCGAGCGCCATCGGCGGTTCGACCAGCCGGGTCGGCGCCGATTTTTCGATCCCGATAACGCCTACGGCCGCTTTTTACTCGACGTTTCACCCCGACTATTCCAACGTCGAGCTCGATCAGCAGTCAATCTCGCCGACGGTGTACGCGCGCTACTATAGCGAGGTGCGGCCATTCTTTACGCAGGGCGCGAATTTCTACGGGCAGTTCAACTGCGATGCCTGTCCCAGCATTCAGGAACTCTACACGCCCGCGATCCCAACCCCTCGCGAGGGCTACGCTATCGAAGGAAAGCAAGGCCCGTTTTCGTTCGCCACGTTTGACGCACTTGGCGACCAAGGGCGGAGCGACATCGCGAGCGCGCTGAACTACACCTCGCCCGATCAGCGGTGGAACGCATCGGTTCAGCGGGTTTCGGTCGATACCGATGCGTTCGTCGACGACGTCGTAACGACGGGCCTCGCGTACTACGATCTCAAGCACCTTTCGGCATACTTCAACTACGGCAGCGACTCGGGCACGAACGTCACGGTTCCCGACCGCGGTCAACGCTACGATTTCGGCGCCGGCTGGTCGAATCAGACGTTCGGAGTATTTGGGTCGCTGCGCGAACTCGGCGAATACTACAATCCGGCCGACGGCTTCGTCTCGCATCCCGGCATCGCCGGATATGCGATCGACGCGGCGAAAATCTGGACGTTTTCGCCGTCGAGTAAGCTCGCGGCGGTCGGCGCCGGCGCGTTCCTCGATCGGTATCAGGGTCCTTCCCAAGGCATCGCGCAGAGCGACAATTCCATTTCGGTCGACGTCCTGACGAAGAACGCCCTCGATTTGCAATTGTTCTCCGGGTCCAACTATTGGCGTTTCTACGGCTTGGAGCCCGGCCCGGGCACCCTGCTCCCCGTGTCGCAAAATGCGGGGTTATCGTTTACCTATCACAGCGGTTTACAAACGAACAACCCCGGCAGCTTTCCCTATCACGGGACGTCCTCCACACCCACGAACGTCACCTACAACACGGGGCGCTACGGCCTCGGGAAGCTCGATACGTGGTTTCGATCCTCAACGATGCGGCTCGGCATGCGAGGCGCCTTGACCGTCGCGCTCGACGACACCGCGCAATGGTTCCCCGCTTCGTCGCCTAACGTTCAATGGTTCGAAAACGTCAGCTACGCATATCAACTGAGCAGCAACTCGTCGTTTGGCGTGGGCGTCCGGCGCGTGGTGGGCTATCCGCCGATCCCCAATGGCGGAGGCGACTGCGAGGGCACGTGTTCCAACATCACGCTCGCGTATCATCTGCGAACGCGCCGCTGCGAGTTCTACCTCGCCTACGGCAATCCGAACGCGCTCGTAACCGTGCCGCAGGCGATTTTCAAGATCATCTTTTACGCGGGGGCGGAAAAAGGTACCTGACGGCGCGCGGGAAGCCCGCACCGGCTCGGCCAAGGTAAACCGTAATGGGATGATGGTGGAACCGGCAGACACAGCAGACTTTTTATGGAGCCGGCGGACGGGAAACCACCGCCGGGATGCGCTCAAATTCGGCGAACCCTCTGCAATTCGTGCGTGGTAACGCCGAGCCAAGCCGCCGCGCCGTTGAAGACGTGGCGGAAGGTGTAGAGACTGGACGGGCGCGGCCTACCTCGCATCGGCGACACGGTCAAGGCACAGTCCGGACCACGAAACGCAGCGCGACTTACGAAGCGCTGCGGTAGTGAAAACTATAGTGGTGCGAAAATTTGCCGCTCGAAAGAGCATCCGGGTTCGACTCCCGGTCATCCCATTAACCTAAACCCGCATAACCACGCGGTTTTTTCTTCGCCCGAAGGACCGCGGTTGCCAAACGGTTGCCGTAGGGTATTCCTCTGGGACTTCTTCGCGTCGATCCTGCGAAGATGATCGTCGATCGCATCTACGGCTCGTAACTCGGCGCCGGCCACGACGTGCCCGTAGATATTTAGCGTCGTAGAGGGCGGTGAGTGCCAGAGAAAGCTTGAGACGGTACGAATGCCCACTCCGCCCGCGAACATCCACGTAGCGGCCGTATGGCGCATCTGATTCAAGGTGGTCGTAACGTTGGCTTTGGACCGCAGACGCCTGAAAGCCGCCGTGGCGCAATGTGGAGGGAGCGGCCCACCGGCCTCGCGCTGGAATGCATGCCCTGACTCTCGGAAGGCCGCCCCCCGCAGCGCCGTCCAACGTCAAAGAAACGGTTCCAAACATCGGCTGGGATCTGATCTATGGTCACTGCATATCGCTGCATTTCAGCCAGGGCTGACGTCCGACGTCCATCTTTATCGGCTTCGGTTGTCGTGCTCATGTCGCTTGCAATCATATGGTACTCTTGCTTGGATCGCAAATCGCTAGCGCGCTTTCGGAATGCCGTACTCCCAGCAGGTCGGGCGCATCGGGTTGCAGAGGGTCACAGAACAGCGTAAGGCAGCCTATGGCTTCTCGGCTGGTTTCAGTCTGCCGCAATCCGCAACGCTGTCTAGAGGTGCGACGCCATTCGTGGCGCACTATTTAGTCGTGCCTGTGCCGCGCTATCTCCGGTCATTGTTCGCGACAGCCGCGATCGTCGTCGCGGGATGTGGAACTCAAGTGGAACCATCGTCTGGCAAAGCTACTGCGCCTGCGAGCGGCACTTTTCCGGTCGGATTCTCGCCGGAAACGGACGTGTTGAGTGCGGGCGGATACACTCTGACCTTCACTCTGCCAGCTATTGGCGCTGGAGCCCCGACAACGATCCACGCGGAACTTCAAACGTTGCCACCGGCTGGAATCAGCCCTCCGCAGTTTGTCGAACGCGGCAAGGCTCTTGCATCCGGAGGCGGAGTGAAATGTGACGTTACCGCCACGTATTGCGTTGCCGATTACTTTAGCGTTGTTCCAGACGGCCCAATAACGTTCAACTCCGATCCGACTCTGCAATACACGCTCCCAGAGGGAACGACAATTGCCGCCGGTTCAAACGCCCTTTTGTATTATAGCCAAGACGGCGGCCACACATGGTCCAACTCCTCAGCATCGCCGGTGAATCCTTTGGGGGCGGGAACGATCTCTTCCGTAGCGTGTGATGCAACTGGACAATACTGCACTGTCGCTGGGTTTGCGGGGCTCCCAGGCATCGACACCCTGGATGCCCACTCGACAGACGTTTACGCGCTCGTCGTGACGCCGCAAGCCCCTACTCCCTGACAAGTCCCCGCGCCAAGGCCGGGTCCGTATGGGGTGGGCGGTCCACATAAGCATGATCACTAGTGCTAGCCGGTCAGCTGAGTCACGGACGCGTTTTCCTTTGTAACTTTCGCGCGGCCTAAGCGGTGGGTGAAGGTCGGTCGGCGACTTCTTGGCGAGAGGCCCTCTTGCACGGTGCGACGGTCCGGCGCGGCGGGATCGCAGCCGGTTGTACTTGTGTCATGCATCGCTGAGGTCGGGGTCCCCAGAGCCGCGGGCTCGCCGCGAACGGGGGGTGGCCCGAGGTCATCCGTACTCATCCTGGGAGCGTAACCATGTTCAGCAACAGCAAAATCTTTGGAGGCTTTCTTGAAAACATCTGCCCTCGCTATTCTGGCTATCGCTCTTATAACTGCGGTTTCGGCGGTCGCCGCTACGCCATCGCCAAAGCCCTCGGCGTCACCTCACGCAATGTCGAATCACATGACAGGGCATGCGATGGCATCGCCAACGCCGCACGCAATGTCGGGCCACATGATGGCCTCGCCGAAGCCCTCGCCGAACAATATGAGTGGCGGAGGTCATATGATGACGCACGCATCGCCAAGCCCCTCAGCCGCTCCACAATCTTAAGGGCGTTCGAGATCCTCGCGCAAGCGGGGGCTCTATTCGTTGGCGCTCCGATTCGGCAAGGGCACAACCAGCGACGCGTCTGCGACTGCTTGGGCATTCTCTGCGGTCTGAAAGATGGGCCAGCCGATCTCAGTCCGCCACTCCGTCTCGTTGCGTGTATCAGGCCACCCGACGAGATAGTATTCGCGGATAGGCCCGTCGATTGCTAACGCATGCCGCGCCACGTAGCTGGCCAACGAGCCATAGGCAAGATCGATGTCGACATGCGGGCCGTCGTGTGCAATAATCGCCAGCTCGATCGCGGGCATAATGCTCGGTGTCACGCGACCTGCCGGTCGAACCGCAGCGACGCACGGAAGAAAGATCGTCGCCTCTCCACGCTCATGGGAGAACAACGCGCTAGAGAATATTCCGCCCGCGGGGCCGGTGGCGGGCACTCCCTGTACCGCCAGCGTAGCGCGTAGCTCCGCAAGGGCTCCCTGGTACCACGACCACGCGTCCTCGATGTTGAGGAGCTGGGAAATTGCTGCTGCGGGGGTCGCCTCTACCTTGCGATGCTCGATTTCCGGCGACAGCACTGGGTGCTGGAGCAGGTTCCTCAAGGAGGCCGCGGCTCGCTGGGTTTTCGCGAGGGTGCCTTCCAGGCGACCGAGATGGCCGGCGATCAGGTCATTACGCGCTTGAACGTCTGGAGCCGCGAGTACCGAGCGAATCTCGTCTAGCGGCATATCGAGGTCGCGGAATCGACGGATGACCTGAGCAATTGGTATCTGATCGACGGCGTAGCGCCGATACCTGGTTACCTCGTCAACTTCTGCCGGCTCAAGCAGACCGGCTTGGTGATAGTGGCGCAGCGCCTTGATGCTCAGGTGCGTCGCGCGCGAGAAGTCGCCGATGGGAAGGGATGCCCCCATGCCCTTAGTGTGCACCCTCCGCCTATGGGAGAGTCAAGTACCTAAGGAGATATTGACTCTTCCCCGACAGGACCGCCGACGATAGGTGCATCTCCGGCCGCCTGGCCGAGTCGTAGAAAGGGTCGACAGGACATGCAAACGCAACTTCCACGCATCATCGCCGAGCACATCAATGCCGCGAACGGCTTCGACACGGAGGCGATCGTTGCAACGTTCGCCCAGGATGCCTACATAAACGACGATCGCCGTGAGATTGCCGGTATCCCCGCAATCAGAAAGTGGGTGGAAAAGGAGATTGTCGGCGACAAGGTCACGCTCGACGTGCGAGAGGTTATCGACCACTACGGCGACACTATCGTACGAGCGGCATACGACGGAGAGTACGATAAGACCAACCTTCCGGGCGAACTGATCATGTCAAACTACTTCAGCGTCCGAGACGGTAAGATCGTCAGCCTCGTGGTTATCCGCAATCAGCCCTCCCCGTACTAAACTGCACCTTGCATTCAGGAAGGAACGGGGACGTCCCGTGCGCCGTCCGCGCGCACGCGGCGACGAGATCGCCGTCGCGACGCGCTCGGCGTATTCGAGCGTCTCGAACGCACGTTTCGCCTCGCCGTCGTGACGCACGCACTCGCGATCGTGCGCCGGCGCCGAAATCGACGGCGCAACCCGATCGGTGTAACCAGCGACGTGGCGCGCTGCGTCCGCCTTTCCGCCGTAGTGTGGGCAGTGCTAGGACGCGACGAATCGGCGCCGTCGAACGTCGCGGCGTTTCCACGCGGCGTCGTTCTCGAAACGTGATGATTGCGGCTAGCAGCAGCGCCTGCGCCAGTAATAACAGGGGATCGTATAAAGGCGTTTAACGGGACGTCTCAAAGACGCCGACTTAGTGGGAAACAACGTCGATCCGACGTGGGGCGTGGGGCTAGTAGTCTTAGGCGTTCTCTTAATGACGCTGGCGATGCTGTCCCGGCCGATTCGGCGCACGCCAGGGCTGCTGAAAAAGCTAAAACTTCTGTTGAGCGATAACCTCGAAGGCCCAGACCAATGGGGCAGAGTTTTCTTTGCGGGATTTGTCGTGATCCTCATAGGTTTTGGGTGGATGGTTATGCCACGCCACTAGTTAAGAGCGCCGGGCCGCGATCATACGAGGTTTCGGCCGGCGGCGGTCGTATCATCGGAGGGCAGCGCTGCACCGCGTAGGCGGCAACCGCGGCGCTGCTCGTTGCTTCGGCGGAGAGTAGCGGAATGCCACGGCAAAGTCGGTTCGCCGACCTCTGGGGACTGTGGGGAAAACCTCCGTGAAAGGGTTTCACCAACGACGGTTCGGGTCTGGCGAAGAGGCCCGCGCCTCCGTCCTCCACTCGGGAGCTAAGGTCTTCGCCAAGATTGCCGACCAAGATGAACATAGGCCCGCTTAAGAGAGGACCCGTTTTGTCATGCTGTTTTTGCGTATCGGCCATTCCCTTCGCCAAATGATCGCAGACCAGAGCGGCGCGACGCTCGTGGAGTACGCGCTCATCGTCGCGCTGATCGCCGTCGTTGCGATCGCCGCGATCTCGTTGCTTGGAAAGAACGCCAGCAGCACGCTTAACAAGGCCGCCACGAGTATCTAGTTACGAAAACCGAAGCAGAAAAAGTCTGTTGGCGTCTGGCGGATACATTGACCCTCAATTGATCAGGCAGAGCGACAGCCGCTAGACTCCCCGCAATGGTGCGGCACAGTTTGACGGCCCGGGGCGTTGCCATATCGACGCCGGCAGCCGACTGAGGGGTCCGATGAAAAAGACGTTGCCATTCGTGGTTCTTGCGATCGCCTTGATGGTGACGTGTACGTCTATCACGAGTGCACAACCGACCGAAGACGACACTGATGCTCGGGTCGCGGCTTCGATGCGCGATCTGCAGCAGTTCCATGCTACGCAATCGCTCGACGAACTTCACGTCGCGGTCTCCTCACTGCTATCTGCCCTTCCGCCGATTTCGATGATAGCGCCACAAAACTACATCGCCCGACGTCGTACGGTGGTGGAAGCCTGGGCTCGGATATTCGGAACGATTGAGCAGTTCAAGGATCCAACCTTTGACCCAAATAACCCGAACAATGTTCCGGAGGTGTGCGTTGCTCCACCGCGGGAGCCTAATGGCGTGCAGCTTCCATCCTGCGTCGATCCCCGAGGCGTTCAGGATCCAACAGCGCGCGCCGAATACATTGAGGCAATCCTCGCGAATGATCTCAAAGCTCAGCGTTCCAACTTCCAGCTGCGTCTTCGCACCATTGACGATGAGGCTATGCTGGCCATAAGGCAGAACCTCGCTACATTCCGCGGTGTATCGCCGGATTTCGTTGCCCTTGACGCCATCTTGCGCGAGGCTGGTCTTACCCAGGAACGCCGAAGCAAGATCGATGCGATGATCGGTGCGCCAACCAACGATCAAACTAACGCTCGCGTCGCCAGCTCTCTGCAGGGTCTGCAGCGCTTTCACGCTACCAATTCGCTGGACGATCTCGAGGCTACGGTTGATTCTTTGGGGTCCGCACTCATTCTTCCAGACGTTGCTCCTACCGACTACGTCGCGCGGCGCCGAACGCTCGTGCAGGCGTGGACGCAAGTGTTTGTCGTCTATTGAGCATTCCTACGATCCGACTTTCGATCCCGACGCTCGCATCGCGTGCCCTTCCCCTCCATCTGTTAGCGGTGACCAGCTCCCGCCCTGTACCGATCCCAACGCGGTTCAAGACCCCCAGGCCCGCGCAATTTACGTCTCGCGGCTTGATGCGTACGGGCTACAGATAAAGCGCGCTATCCACTATCGTCGGCTCAGCAACATCGACGGCATAGCGATGACGATGCTTCAACTGAATCTCGAGTGTTTCCGTAAAGCGCCGGCGGACGCTGCAGCGCTCGAGGGGATTGTGCGGCAGGCCGCACTAAGTGAGCCGCGCCAGCAGGCGATTGACGCAATGCTCTAAGTAAATGGGGTCCAATGAAAAAGATGTTGCCGTTCCTGTTTCTTGCGAGTACCTTGATGGCAGTCGGAACAGCAGATGCTTGCCCGGTCGCATCGAGCGATCTAAGGGTGCAGATTACAACTACGCAAGCATTCTATCACGTCGGCGACACGATCGTCGTCGCCATATTCGCAGATAGGGGAGACGTTGCAGCCGGCGCAAATGTACCGAACGCGCGAAACGTCGGCGCCCGCGTAAGCAGCCTCTTGAAAGACGGCGTTCCATTTAGTCCCAACGCCGCCATCGAAGATCAGCCTCCGCAGTCTATATACGGTGGACCTGCGAGCGTCATTGGGCCGCAACAATACCCTGGAGAATATCCGGATAGGTACGTCCCCGTCGCGCGCCGCAGCCTCGATACGCTCGGGTACGAGAATTTACCACCGGGAAGCTGATGCGATAAGACTCAACGTGCAGTTCACGCCGCCTGGAGGGTCGGAAGAACCCGTTATGCTCGCAACAAACTGTGCGACCTTTAGTGTCGTAGCGGCAGGCAGCCCTACCGTCCCGCCTGTTATTCGAGTGCGTACGGACCAAAGCACCTACCAGCCTCACGCGCGCATCCTGCTCTCGATTTCAATGCCTCAAGTCGATGCGTCTAGCACAGCAAGCATTTTTGATGGCGATGGGCCTGGCATTCGCGTAGATAAGCTGCTGCTCAACGGTATGCCGATCAAAGCGGACGCGCAGATCGAAGATGCCGCGCTCATTCAGGCGGACGACGGCCCATATCTTGTGCTCGGTGGTCCCCAAGACCGTATGCAGTCGATCTTGGCGAAGTCTGGCTGCCCCGGTTCATTCGATGCAGCGCGACCTAGCCACGTTGGGCTACACAAACCTGAGTCCAGGCGACTACCTGCTAACGCTCAATGTGCGCGTCGCGTCAGGAAACGCACCCAACTCCGGGCAAATCGTAACGACAAACGGCGTCCACTTCAGAGTCGTCCCGTAGGTTCTCGCTAAGCCAACGTTCTACCGACGTGAGAATGCCCGCTGGTGCAGACGTACGCGTGGTAGCGACGTCCGCGCGCACGCGGCGACGAGATCGCCGTCGCGACGCGCTCGGCGTCTTCGAGCGTCTCGAACGCACGTTTCGGTTCGCCGTCGTGACGCACGCACTCGCGATCGCGAGTACCCGGTTAGATGTCAAAAACCGCTCCTGCACGAGGGATTTTGACCAACTGCAACCGTTAGCAACCACCGCGCACCGGATTCGACTCCCGGTCATCCCAAGGACGCTTCAGAGCCGGCCCGGGGGTCCGTTTGACCAAGGCCGGTCGCTTTCCGACAGTGGTCTTTCTAAAGAAGGGTTGGCGGCAACCGCGCGACGTAACCTTAGGCCCTGTAGGAACGTAGGGTGGGGGCGATGACCTTTTCTGAGCTGGCGCCGGCGACCTCGGTTATTTTGGCGCAACGCGGATACCGGCGAGCGGACGATCTTGACGGGTGGGTCTGGGACGGCGGGAGATGTCTCGTTCAATTTCTCGATGCATCGGAGTCGCGCTACTACCCATACTCGTTGCTGCGCCAGCGTTACAAAATCGCGTCCGACGGCCGGCGGGTCCCTATTCCTCAGACGAACAACTTGCCGATCGGCGCGAGCAGTACGCCGGAAGCCGTGGCTGCGGCAATCATCGACTGTCTGGAATACACGTACTAGCGCTGCCCGGGAGCGTGCGCGAATACAAGTGGCGAAACGGACGCGCTGCCGATACGCGAGTGAGCTCGCTCACAAAAGGGACGTAACGCAGCACTCGGAAACTCGAGCGCATGAAGATAGCGGTTAACATCGCAGGCGGCTACGTGCCGGGTACTCAGCGACGATTGCAACTCGCGCGCGGGTGTCAACGCGTACGCGACCTTCGTTTCAACCGTGGCACGCGAGGTTCGAGCGAAGAATCCGGCGACCAGGGTTAGTGCGCAATTGTCGTTTCGATATACTCCGCCGGCGCGAATGATCGAGGCGATCCACCGGCTGCGGGGCGTCGTGGACGGCTTCTACTTAGCGTATCCGAGCCACGTGGGGCCGCCGTGCGCCTACTGCACGCCGCAGAATCTGGCGACCGTTCTTGCCGCACTTCGTTCTTCCTAGCGCCACCGCACCGGGAAAGGCGCGAACGCACCGCGGACGGAACTCCCGATTCGCCAGTCCTATGCGAGCGAGGTGGTTTTGCATGCCGATGTACATGGACATTCACGAGGTCCCGGGAGCTACGCCCGAAGCCGTCGCGCGGGCGCACGCGGCCGATTTGCAGCATCAGGGGCAACACGGCGTCGAATATCTCAAGTACTGGATAAACGAAACGAGCGGCACGGTCTTTTGCTTGTGCAAGGCGCCCAATCCGGAGGCAGCGACGACGGTGCACCGTGAGGCGCACGGGCTGATCGCTTCGAAGATTATCGAGGTTATGCCGGAAGTCGCGGAAAGCTTTCTCGGTGCGTCGATCGTGGACGAATCCGGCGCGGCGATCGTTCCCGGGAGCGGCGCGATCGATACCGCATTCCGGACGGTACTCTTCACGGATATCGTCGACTCGACTTCGATTACGGGCCACGTCGGCGACGAGGCGGCCGTTGCCATGCTCGGAGTTCACGACGACATCGTGCGCGACGCGCTGAACAACTTTAGCGGACGCGAGGTCAAACATACCGGCGACGGCATAATGGCGTCGTTCACCTCCGCGGCGTCGGCGGTTCGCTGCGCGACGCAAATCCATCGCGCATTGGCGGAACACTTCGAGCAGAACCGGGAATCGACGTTGCGCGTTCGGATCGGCGCGGCTGCGGGCGAGCCCGTCGAGAGCCATCACGATCTCTACGGGTCGACGGTCCAGCTAGCGGCGCGGCTGTGCGCTCACGCCGAACCGGAGCAGAGCCTCGTTTCGAACGTCGTAGCCGAACTTTGCCTCGGAAAGGTATTGCAATTTCGAGATCTCGGTGAAATCATGCTGAAGGGCTTCGATACGCCGGTGCGCGTTCACGCAGTCATTCACGAGCAGTAGGAGCGACTGCTCGAAAAACTACTTGCTCCGCGCGGAAGAGACGTCCGCGATCGCGTCGTCCAGACCGGCGGCGTCGGGATCGAGGATCTTGACTTTCTGATAGCAGTCCAGGGCTTCGTCCGGTTTGCCGAGTCCGCGAAACGCGTCGCCCATCGCGCGCCAAGCGTCCCCGTTGTTTAAGTTAATGGCGATTGCGTCGGCGGCCGCGTCGTGCGCTTCAGCGAAGTCGCCGGCGAGCGCGTAGCCTTCGGCCTCCGTTGCGAGGTAGCGGTCTTTCGGGCCGGTTCCGTGTTCGAGCGGTTTCTTCATGAGCGCGATGACTTCGCGCCCGGTGTTCCGCCGGAAGTCGGCATCGTCCGATTCGAGGGCTTGCTCGACTTTGTGTCTGGAGAGCGCGTGCGCCCCTCGAACGGCTACGCTGCGCAAGTGCGAGTCCGACATGAAGTGTGTAGCGAGCGTTCCGGCATAGGCCCTGTGTTCGGCGTTGAGCTTCTCACCGACCGCGGTCGAATCTTCGCCGGTCATCGAGTGCGACGCAAAAGCGGCAATCGAATCGGCAAACGGCTGGTAGTCGGCTCGCTGCTGTTCGATGCGCGGAATGAGCGCGACGAATATCTCGAGCTTTGCATCTTGATACTCTCGATGCAAACGCGCGAGAGACTCTTTACGAACTTTCTGGTCCTGACGGTCCTTTTTTGCGTCCTGCCGGCGGGATAGCCAACCAAACATGACAGGCCTTTTCGAGCCGCCCCGGCCCCTGGCCTTGAGCCCTACTTGGCGTGCGGCGCGGTGATCTGCCCCAGCATGTCGGCCTTGCCCTCGACCCGCACCAGATGTGGATAACGCGGGCCGCCGTGATAGTCGATCGAAAAGGTTCCGACCCATCCGTTTTGCGAGGCGACCAGCGTAATCGGCGCGGTTCCGTGCTCGGCGTCGTCCAAAGCGAACTTGAGCACGTCGGACGAGTACTGCTGGCCGTCCACGGCGAGGATCTTCATGTCGGGCGCCAGGCCGGCGTTCCAGGCGGGCGAATCGCGGCGGACGTCCGAGATCGTGTCGTCCTTATCGATATCGATGCCGAGCGAATACCAGGCGTTGGTGGAGTGGTCGTCGGCATCGTTTGCCTCTACGTACGTATTGGGTACGTCCGTGTAGACGATGCGCCAGCCGGCTCGCTCGATCTCGCCCGACGGTGGATGCGTTGCGACGTCGTAGACGCGAGTTTGAAAGAAATCGTGCCAATCGTACGCCACGACTTGGCCGAGCGTGCGTTCGATGTCGGCGCGGGTGTACGTTACCACGGACGGGGGGCCGCTCGGCGGTCCCGCATACAGATGCAGGAAGTCGTCAAGCGATTTCGTTCCGCCGCTTTTTTCGCGAATGATGGTATCCGCGTCGAGCCAAATCAACTCGCCTTCGTTATAGAAGTCGGTCGTCGTGCGGCGTAGCGAGCTATACGGACCCGACGCTTCGTAAAGATACGGCGCGGCCGTCGCGGTATCCGCGAGCGGAATTTGGTCGCGCCCGCGCTCGTAGTCGAGCTGCGCGTAGAGCGAAGCGAGATATTCGGGGTACGTCTTGGGATCGCGAATCCCGGAGCGAAACGAGATCAAATCGCCGAGGTATTGGTTCATGCCCTCGTACACCCACAGCAAATCGGTTTGCATCGGCACTTGATAGTTGGGCGTCGTGAGATCGTCCGGACGCCGGTATTTGCCGTTCCACGAGTGCGAGAATTCGTGCGCCAGCAAGTCGCCGCCGTCCATTTGCTGATCTTCGCTCTGCATGAAGTCGGCGGAGGCGCGGTCGTCGCTCGACTCGTGGTGTTCGATGCCTTGGAAACCGATGTCGTCGCTGAGCGTGAGCAGCGAGTGATAGTTCGACCAGTGACGCGCTCCGTAGAGCGCCAGGAGTTCGGTCGTCATACGTTTGTACGCGGTCAGTCTGTCGGCGGGAATATCGAGCAGATCTTGCGGTTGGTCGGCGAAGAGATCCAGCGAAGTCGTCGCGGTGCCGTCGGTCCAGGTTACGATGTGCTCGTTATAGCGGCCCATGTCGAGCGGTGAATCGACCAGCGTTTCGAGCGGCACTTCTTGGAAGTCGATCCGGCTGTCGTTGCGGGAGACGGGCGCTAGGGCGGTGCCGTAGTGCCAGCCGTCGGGTAGAATCACGCTGGGTTTGACGTATACGGTCCGCGAGTTCGTGCCGGCTTGATAGAGCAGATCGCGGTTCCAGTTGACGATTGCGATGTTGCGCGTCCCCATCACGTCGCCGGGCGCGTTGACGATGGCGGTGAATTCGGCGTCCACGTGCGTCACGCCGGGCGGCACGTCGATATGGAACGCGTACATGTTGACCGTGTCCCGCGACCAGGGAATCGATGTGCCGTTCGCGCTCACCCGAAGGTCGGCCAGATCGCCGAGCGGGCCCGTCGGTCCATGTTCGCCGGGAATCCACTGCGGATACACGAGCGTAAACGGCCCGGGCCGGACGGGGATGCGCATGTGCGTCGTCATGAACCCGCGCGGCGCGGTGCTCGCGTCGAGCACGACGGTCATCGGGTCGCTCTGCGTTGCGACAGAAGTCGCCGGTGCTTGCGCGCTCGCCGGCAGCCACGCGAGCACGCCGAGCACAGCGAACGTAGCCGCAGCAATAAAAGACCGGCGCATGCGCATTCAAGGTTCCTCTTAAGGATGGGATGAGAGTCTATGCGGGAAGCCCCGCAGAGCAGGACTGGGAACCGAGGTACACCAACTCAACCGGGTTCTCCCGGCGCTCCGCCGGGATTTCGCGTGTTTACGGACCCCCGGGGGTCTACGGGGGCGGAGCCCCCGTGAGCCGCCGAGTGGCGGCTCGGGGGGCAACGGGGGGCCGTGCCGCCCCGTTCTTACAGAAAGGCAACCTCCCGTGAAGATCGTCGTGACGGTCAAGCTCGTTCCGGATCCGAATGCGGAGAAGCGCATCGACCCCGCGACGAAGCGTTTGGTTCGCACCGGAGTCGAGACGGTGCTCAATCCGTACGACGAGTACGCGCTGGAGGCCGCGCTGCAGCTCAAAGAACGGGCGGGCGGCGATACGACCGTCACCGTTTTCGCGATGTCGCCGGAATCGCTCAAGGAGATTTTACGCAAGGCACTCGCGATGGGTGCCGACGATGCCGTGCTGCTCAGCGACGCGGGTCTGGAAGGCAGCGACGTGTGGGCCACCTCGTATGCGATGGCACACGCGCTGAAGAAGATCGGCTTCGATCTTTTGATCGTCGGCGGACTGACCGACGACGGCAGTACCGGCGCGGTGCCGGGCGCGCTGGCCGAGCGTCTCGGTCTTCCGTGCGTTACCAACGCGCGCAAAGCGGAAATCTCGGACGGCAAGCTGCACGTCGAACGCGAAACCGATACGGGCTATCAGACGGTATCCGCGCCGATGCCGGCGCTGCTGACGACCGCGCTCACGTTCGGCGAGCCGCGGTACGCCTCGCTCAAAGGCATCATGGGCGCCAAGAAAAAGACGATTTCGATGCTTACGCTCGCCGATCTCGCGCTCGATTCCGCGGTCGGCGAGAGCGGCTCGAAGACCGAGCTCGTGGCGTTCGCGCCACCGCCGGTTCGAGGCAAAGGACGCGTCGAGACGGCCGAGGACGGCGCTTCGGGCGCGAAATTGATCTTCGATTTCCTTAAAGAAAAGAAACTGGTCTGATGAAGAACGTCATCGTCTACGTCGAGCATCGTCACGGCGCGACGCGCAAGGTGACTTTCGAACTCGCGACGCAAGCGCACGCGATCGCCGCACAACTCGGCGGAAAGGCCCACGCCGTCGTTCTCGGGGCGGGCGCGAAGGCGCTGGCCGAAACGCTCAAAGGTTATCCGCTCGACGCCGTTCACGTTGCCGAAGACGCCGACGTCGACACGTACCTGCTCGACCCGGCCGTGGACTATCTCGAAGCGGCCGCTCGCGCGATCGGGCCGTCGCTGGTTCTGATTCCGAACACGTTGTCCGGCCGTGACCTTGCCGGGCGCTTGGTCGCCAGGTTGGATGCGGGTGTCGCCGCCGACGTCGTGGACTTTACGATCGAAGGCGGCAACGTCGCGTGCGTATCGCCCAAAATGGGCGGCGCCGAGATAACGACGTGCGTATTGAAGCCGGCCGGCTACGGCATCGCGACGGTGCGGCCGAACGCTTTTGCGGCCGTGCCCGGCGGCGGCGGAGCGCAGATAGAAACACTCGCGAAGCCCGCCGGTAAGACGTATTTGACGGTCGTCGAGACTGACGTTGAGGAAGGGTCCGGCGAGCTCGCGCTGGAGGAAGCTCCGGTCGTCGTTGCCGGCGGTCGCGGTCTTGGCGGGGCCGAGCCGTTCGATACGCTGCTCAAGCCGCTGGCCGATGCGCTCGGGGGCGCCGTGGGCGCATCCCGGGCCGCCGCCGACGCCGGCTGGGTGCCGTATAGTCTCCAGATCGGGCAGACCGGAAAGACGGTCAGCCCGAACCTTTATATAGCAATCGGCATCTCGGGTGCGATACAACACAAGGTCGGGATGCGTTCCTCAAGTACGATCGTGGCCGTCAACAAGGACGGTCAGGCGCCCATCGCCGAGTTTTCGGATCTCCTCGTCGTCGGCGACGCGTTCAAGATCGTGCCCGAACTCACCAAACTCATTCAAGCCGCTAAGGCGTAAAAAGGAAGTCTCTTGAAACGATACCTACTGGCCGTTATCGCGGCGCTCGCAATCGCGGGTGCCTACGTGGCGGCGTCGCCTAGCGTGCAGGCTAAGAACACCGCTACCCCGTCCCCATCTCCGTCGCCCTCGGCGCTGCCCACGGCATCGCCGGAACCGCCCGACGTCGCGATTCCGCGCCTGGAAGCGCGCCTCAAAGCCAACCCGAACGATCAAGAAGCGCTCGGCGAACTCGCCAGCCAGTTTCTTGCGATCAACCGGCCGGATCTCGCGCTCGCGCTCACGCAGCACCTGCTTCAGCTCGGCGCGCGGACCTATCAGACGTACGCGCTGGACGGTTACTCGCAGCAGCAGCTCGGAAATACCAACGCGGCAATCGGCGACTTCGAGCAAGCTTCGACGCTCGATCCGACCAACCTAAGCGTCCTCTCGCAGCTCGCCGAGCTCTACCTTCGCACCAACCGGCCGGCCGACGCGGAGCGCGTCGCCAAACGCGCCGTGACGTTCAACAAGACCGAACCGCGCGCGTACATCGCCTTGGGAGCAGTCTACGCCGCCGAGCAGCATTACGACGACGCTCGCGCTCAGTACGAGCTGGCGTTCCAGCAAGACCCCAAGAGCACCGACGCGCTCTTCCAGATCGCGACGACCTACGCGGTGCAAAACAACATTCCGATGGCGCTTACGACGATCCAGCGCGCGCTGGCGGTCGATCCGAAGAGCGTCGACGCACTGGTCTTCAAGGCCGACCTCTACGCCAAGCAAAACGACGATGCCAAGACGTCGGCTGCGTACGACGACGCCGTCGTCGCCGCCAGCAGCGACGACCAGAAGGTCGCGATCCTGATGCGCAAAGCCGGCTATTTTGCGGATCAGAAGAAATACTCGCAGGCCGACGCGATCTATCAGCAGACCATCGCGCAGTATCCGCGATCGGCCGCGGCGCTCGTATCGTACGGCGATTTCCAAGCGGCGCAGCGCAACCTCGGCAAGGCTCAGCAAGAGTGGCAGGCGGCGCTGGCCATCGACAAAGACAATCCGCAGGCGCTCGCGCGGATGGGACAGTTGAGCATGCAAGAAAATCGTCCGACCGACGCAATCGGATATCTCAAACACCTCACCCAAGTCGCGCCGGACGCCCAGGCGTTCGCGATGCTCGGCCAGGCGTATTCGTACGTTCACGACTACGCCGGCTCGCGCGATGCCTGCAGCAAGAGTTTCCAGATCCAGCGGTCGCCCGGCACCCTCGGCTGCATCGGCGGCGCGGATTACGAACTGAAGAACTATAAGGAAGCGGCCGCGATCTTCGACGTGATCGATCGCGCCGCTAAGGGCTTCTTGGATTCGAACCCGCAGATGCTCTATATCGCGGCTAAGAGCTACGAACATAACAACCAGCGCAGCAAGGCGCTGGCGGCCTACAAGCGGTTACTGCCGATGACGAAAAAAGGCTCGAAGGATTACAACCAGATCGAGGGCGAGATCAGCTCGCTGAGCAAAGGCAGGCTAACGCGGCAGGGATGCTATTCGTAACCGATAGCATCTTCGGCGACCACATCCGCGGCGTCGAACATCCGGAATCGCCGGAGCGCGTGGAGGTGGTCGCTTCGCGTTTGCGGGCGCGCGGCGTCCTGCGGGACGAAGCACCGGCGCGCGACGCATCCGACGAAGAACTGCTGCGCGTTCACACGCAGGCGTATCTCGATTTGGTACGGCGCGAAACCGAGGGAATCGGACGTGCGCGCTATCTTTCGACCGGCGACGTCGTCGTGGATGCTCGCTCGCTTGCCGTCGCGCGGCGATCGGCCGGCGGTGCGGTCGTCGCGATGGAACGGACGGTCGCGAGCGGCAAACCGGCGTTTGCGCTCATCCGTCCGCCGGGCCATCACGCCGAGCCCCAGCGCGGGATGGGCTTTTGCCTGTTCAACAACGTCGCGATCGCGGCGCGCGCGTTTCAGGCCCAATGCGGCGGGCGCGTCCTCATCGTAGATTTCGACTACCATCACGGGAACGGAACCGAAGCGATCGCCGGGAAGGGCCTATCGTATTTTTCGACTCACGCCTACCCGGCTTATCCGGGCTCCGGGCGCGAGAGCTTCGCGGTCGGAAACGATTTGGTCGCGAACGTGCCGGTGCCGGCCGCCGGAATTTCGACCGAAGCCTTCGTCGCGATATGGGAATACGCGCTGCCCCGCGTCGCGCGCAAAGTGCGTCCCGACCTGATTTTGGTAAGCGCGGGTTTCGACTTTCTCGCCGGCGATCCGGTTGGCGACTTAGGCGTCGGTGTTTCGGCTAGCGGCCGTCTCGCCGCCGCGATTGCGAAGGCGAGCGCCGAGCTATGCGGCGGACGCGTCGCCTATTGTTTGGAAGGCGGCTACAACCTCGACGGCCTAACGCTCGCGATCGAAGCGATCGCGAATTATGACGGCGACGCTCCCGACGTGCAGCACGGCGACCCATCCGTTATTCCCGGAACCGAACGCCGGGCGCTCGAGGCAATCGACGCGCTATTGGCTCGCGCGGACTAGTCGGCGTTCCGTTTTAGGACGCCGGGCGTGATGCCGGCGATGCGCCGCATCCAGCGCGCCAAGTGGCTGGCATTGGCGAATCCGGCTTGAAGCGCCAGGTCGCTTAGCGGCAGATCGTCCATCAAGAGCCGTTCCATCGCGTACTCGACGCGACAGCGGACGACGTACTGATGGACCGGCAAGCCGACGGACTGTTTGAAGAGCGCTTTGAAGTGGGACGGGCTCACGCTGGCAACCTCCGCGAGTTCGGCGAGCGTGAGATCGTCCGAGAGATGCTGGTTGATGTACTCTTTCACGCGCTGCAAGCGGCGTTTCGATAATCCGCCCACCACGCGGCGCGGCGCCGACGCCCGAGCGTAGCGGCGCAGGAGGTGTGCGGCCAGCGCCAGGCCGAGACTGTCGGAGTACAAGCGTCCGAGCGGCGCGTCGGTTTCGAGCTCGGCCTTGACCGCCCAGCCGATGTGCTCGAGCTGCGGATCGCGCAGGTGAAGATGAAGTTCGATAGACGTTCGCTCCGCGTCCACGCCCATGTCCTCGGCTGCCGTCGACATGAGCGAGGGTGCGAGGTTCAGGAGCAGATGCGTGGTCGGGCATTCGATTTCTAACGCTCGAGAATAGCCCGGCGGGAAGATCTTGAGATCGCCCGGGACCGCAAGGCGATGAACCGTCGCGCCGTCGCAGCGCGTGGTAACCGGTGCTGCGACACCGACGTGCATGGTGACGTTCGTATCGGCATTCAGCGTCTCGTAATTCCCGACGCCGGTCTCGCAAATGGTCGCGACAAAGCCGGTCCAGAACCGCTGCCGGCTCGTCTCGCGCGCCGCAGATTCCATATCGAGTCGGTCTTGCATTGCCATTCATAACGAACCAGCGGCGTAATTGTGCCGCACCGGTTTTGCAAATTCTGCGGCGGTTCGTACCGATTTTCAGCCGAACGTGTCCAACTCCATCGTCGCGCGCGCCGTTGGAACGCGCTTTGATGAGACGCTGATGATTTTTTGTGATCGACAAATCGGAAAGTCCGTCCAAACGTGGGCGATACCACCGGAACGTGGGCGACGCCGCCGCGTTCGGACTGTTAGTCTGGATGCATGAAACCCTAACCGGGGTGCGTCCGCTTCGTCCTTCGCATCCCGACAAAACGTCGAACCGATACGGTTCGAAGGAGGCTCCATGATCCGGACACGATTCCGGCATGCAGCCACCGCAGTTCTACTGCTCGTCGCATTGCTCGGCCAGGAAACATGGGCACTGGCCGGCACGACGGGCGGACTCGGTGGAAGCGTGCTGGACGCCGATTCATCGGCACCGATCGCCGGAGCGCAAGTGACCGCAACCAGTCCGTCGCAACAACAAACGACGGCGACGGATGCTTCGGGTCACTTCGTGTTCCTGGCCCTTGCACCCGACACATACACGGTTTCGATAACGAAGGCCAACTATCAAGCGGCCAGCGTTCCCGGCCAAACCGTATTTGCCGATTCAACCGCCACGGTTGCGGTTCGCCTTGTGCCGGCGCTCAAGACGATCGCCAAGACCACGTCGCTCGGCGCCGGTTCTCTCGTGAGATCCGGTACGACGGCGGACGTCTATTCCGTCAACGCCGCAAACCGCGACCGGATTAGCGCGCTCGGCGGCGGCGGCAGTTTGAACAGCGCCTATGCGGCCGTGGCATCCGTCCCCGGCGCCTACGTGCCGTTCGGCCAAACCGGTTACTTCCAGACCGTCCACATCCGCGGCGGCGACTACGACCAGGTTGGCTACGAATTTGACGGCGTGCCCGTCAACCGTTCGTTCGACAACTATCCGTCGAGCGGCGCGTCGGCGCTGGGCAATTCCGAAGTCCAAGTCTACACCGGCGCTACGCCGGCCAACTCCTCGGGCGAAGGTCTTGCCGGATACATCAACCAGGTCATCAAGACCGGCACCTATCCGGGCGTCGCCAACGGCGATCTCGGCATCGGCGCGCCGGGCTTCTATCACAAGGCCTCAGTCGAAGCCGGCGGAGCCACGCCGGACCGTCTGTTCTCGTGGTACATGGGCATCGGCGGTTACAACCAGGCCTTCAACTACTTCGATAACTCCAACGGCGCGTCGTATCAAGACTGGCTCGGCGTTCCGCTCGCACAGAACACCCCGGCCGGCGGATGCGCGGCCGCTACGCTGGCCGTAAAGCAAAACTACACCTCGTGCTATGCCAGCGGCGTCGGCCCGGGCAACTTCCTTATGGGCCCGACACAACTCACCGGACTGGCGGGCCTCGCCTCGCGCGACGTCGTGATGAACGTCCACTTGGGAATTCAGCATCATAACGACGGCGGGCGCGACGACGTGCAGTTGCTATGGGACAGCAGTTCGCTCAACAACTCGTTCTACAGCAGCACCAACGACCAAGGCGGTCCTACGTACTTGGCCGGAACGAACCTGGGCGTTCCGTTCTACTTCGACGGATTCCAGTCGAACTGCGCGGCGGGGATGGTCGTCACCGCGACGACGACGGCCGCACAGTGCGTATCGACGTACCTGTATCCGAATTCGTCGCAGCAGCGCCAACCCAGCAACTTCGAGACCGGTTCCTTGACGCCGATTCCGTTTGCCGGACGCGACTCGACGTGGAACAACCAGCAGATCATCAAGGCGCAGTACCAGAAGAACTTCGGTTCGACGGCGTATCTGCGCGTGTACGGCTATACGTACTACAGCGACTGGCTCCAGCACGGGCCTCAGAGCGCGTACGCCAACTACGGCGCGTGCTGCTCTCCGGACTACGAGCTGTCCTCGCATACGCGCGGTGCCGCGATCGAGTACTCACAGCAGTTCTCGGATCAAAACCTGCTCAACGTGCAAGGTTCCTACGTGACGGCGACCACGCTGCGTGACAACAACACGCAGATGTTCAACGCCTTCGGGGCTCGCTCGAACGCGTTGGTCGTCGTGAATGGCGCCGATCCGTACAGCGGTTTCTGCTACGATGCCACGGGTACGTCGGTTACCTGTAACCCCAGCGTGGGAGCGGCCCAGTTCCAAACCTGGGCAAATCTCCAAGCCGCCGGAAACGGCACCGCGCCGCTCGCGGCGTTGCCGGCATCGTGCCCTAACCCCAACACGACGTCGACCACCTGTTCGTATCTCCTCGCGGAGAACTCGCAGTACGCGACGTACAACACGGTGAAGCCGATCTTCACCGCGTATTCGATCACGGACCAGTGGCGTCCGACCGACAAATGGCTGATCAACCTCGGCCTTCGTCTGGACAGCTTCCAGTTCGACGGATCGAATACGAACTTCGGGCCGGCCAGAGACTTCTGGTTCGCGGCCTATAACCAAGACACGTGCGTGAACTCGCAGACCGCCGTTCCGATCGACAAGAGCGCGCTCGGACTTGCGCCTGCGGGCACCTGCCCAACCGGCTACACGGAGGCGAACCTGGTCAACAACTCGGGCGTGGTTAACCGCTTCACCGAGTTGCAACCGCGGCTCGCCATGACGTACACGTTCAATCCCGACACGGTACTGCGCGCCTCGTACGGACGCTACACGGAAGCACCGAACGCCGCGTACCAGCAGTACAACACGCTCGAAGAGGACCTGCCGTTCGCACTGCTCGGCCCGAACCTCTACCAGTACGGCCGTAACCAGCCCAGTAAGCAAATCTACCCGCCGACCTCGAACAACTACGACATCTCGCTCGAGCAACGGCTCAAGGGCACCGCGATCTCGTTCAAGTTCACCCCGTTCTACCGTTCTACGCAGAACCAGATTCAGAATTTCTACCTGAATCAGTTGACCGGGTTCGTTTCGGGCTTGAACGTGGGCCAGCAGACGAGCCGCGGCCTCGAGTTCCAAGTCCAAGACGGCAACTTCGCACAGGACGGCCTCTCGGCGATGCTCTCGTTTGCGTACACGTACTCGACGATCAAGTACGGCACGCTCTCGAACGGTACGACCATCATCTCGCCGATCAACGGCGCGATTCAGCAATATAACGCGTTTACGTCGTATTGCTCCACGCATGGTAGCGACGCTCGTTGCGGTGGCGGCACGACCCCGCTCGACCCGCACACCGGGACGCCGATCGTAGCATCGGCGTGCTACTCGCCGGCGGGCGCGCCGGAAGCCTGCACGGTTGCAGGCGCCGTCGCGAACCCGTACTGGAACAGTCCGGTGGCGGCGCTGATCAATCCGGGACAGGACTTCCCGACGTACAGCATCTTCCCGGGCGGAATCGGTTCGTCCGTATCCGCGTTCGGTGCTCCCTACGTTGCAACGCTGGTCTTGAACTACAAGCACCAGCGCTGGGCGGTCACGCCGTCGGTGCAGTTCCAAGGTGGAACGCGCTACGGCGCGCCGGAAACGACGCCGGGGATCGACCCGCAGGCCGGGTGCAGCGCGCTGGCTGGGACGACGCGTTACGACGCGACGACCTGCGCCGGCACGATCGTCATCCCGAACCTTTACACGGGCCAATTCGATCCACTCGGATCGTTCACGCAGCCCAACCAGATACTCGGCAACCTCCAACTCTCGTACGACGTTTCGCCCAAGATTACGCTGGTCGGAACCTTGGCGAACGTCTTTAACAACTGCTGGGGGGGTACGCCGGAGCCCTGGACCGTCTCGAACAGCAAGGTCTGCAGCTACACGTACGTCGGTCAGGGAGCGATCCCGACCGTCGGCAACCTCTACAACCCGGGTTCGGTGATCCAGCAGCAGTTCAGATACCCGTACCTCGCGAGCATGCAGTCCTACAACGACAACAACACGACGAACTTCATCTCGCCGTTCCAGTTCTATCTGGAAGCCCGCGTGAAGCTCTAGCGGAACCCATGGGAAGGTGAATCCTTTAAAAAGGGTTCACCTTCCATACTTTCCTTTCCTGAGAAAGGCCGGTGGAAATGTAAAGTCGGTAAGATTCTTAAGGGATTCTTAGCGGGAAATGAGGTGGGCCTTACGAACCATTCCCTGGTTCAGCCGAGCTCTGGGCTGCAGCGTGCGCCGCGGAGCTTACGTACTGGACATGGTTCATAAAGGAGGTTCAATGATCCGGAGATCATTCCGGCATGTAACCACCGCGATATTCCTCCTCGTCGCTATGCTAAGCCAGGGAACATGGGCACTGGCCGGCACGACGGGCGGACTCGGTGGAAGCGTGTTGGATGCCGATACATCGGCACCGATTGCCGGAGCTCAGGTGACCGCTACGAGTCCGTCGCAACAACAGACGACGTCGACGGACGCGTCGGGTCACTTCGTGTTCCTGGCCCTTGCACCCGACACATATACGGTTTCGGTAACGAAGGCCAACTATCAAGCGGCCAGCGTTCCCGGCCAAACCGTATTCGCCGACTCGACCGCGGTCGTTGCGGTTCGCCTTGTGCCAGCGCTCAAGACGATCGCCAAGACCACGTCGCTCGGCGCCGGTTCTCTCGTGAGATCCGGTACGACGGCCGACGTCTATTCCGTCAACGCCGCGAATCGCGACAAGATTAGCGCGCTCGGCGGCGGCGGCAGTTTGAACAGCGCTTATGCGGCCGTGGCATCCGTGCCTGGCGCGTACGTTCCGTTCAACCAGACCGGCTATTTCCAATCCGTCCACATCCGCGGCGGCGACTACGACCAGGTTGGCTACGAATTTGACGGCGTGCCCGTCAACCGTTCGTTCGACAACTATCCGTCGAGCGCGGCCTCGTCGCTCGGTAACTCCGAAGTCCAGGTCTACACCGGCGCTACGCCGGCCAACTCCTCGGGCGAAGGTCTTGCCGGATACATCAACCAGGTCATCAAGACCGGCACCTATCCCGGGCATCGCCAACGGCGATCTCGGCATCGGCGCGCCGGGCTTCTATCACAAGGCCTCGGTCGAAGCCGGCGGAGCCACGCCGGACCGTCTGTTCTCATGGTACATGGGTATCGGCGGCTACAACCAGACGTTCAACTACTTCGACAATTCCAACGGCGCGTCGTACCAGTCGTGGCTCGGCATCCCGTTAGCAGCGAACTCTCCGGCCGGCGGATGCGCGGCCGCGACCCTTGCCGTAGCGCAAAACTACACCTCGTGCTACGCAAGCGGCGTCGGCCCCGGTAACTTCCTACTCGGAGGTCCTCAGACTCTGGTCGTTGGCGACGATCGCCTCGCGCGACGTCGTGATGAATTTCCACATGGGAATTCAGCATCACAACGACGGCGGCCGCGACGACGTGCAGTTGCTGTGGGACAGCAGCTCGCTCAACAACTCGTACTACAGCAGCACCAACGACCAAGGCGGCCCCGCGTTCGTAGGCGGCACGAACCTTGGCGTTCCGTTCTACTTCGACGGCTTCCAATCGAACTGCGCCGCGGGCGCGGTATTCAACTCGACGACGACGCCGACGCAATGCGTATCCACGTACCTGTTCCCGAACTACGTCGCAGCAGCGTCAACCCAGCAACTTCCAGACCGGATCGCTCACGGCGATTCCGGCCGCCGCCCGCGACTCCATCTGGAACAACCAGCAGATCGTTAAGGCGCAATACCAGAAGAACTTCGGTTCGACGGCCTACCTGCGCTTGTACGGTTACACGTACTACAGCGACTGGCTCCAGAACGGTCCTCAGAGCACGTACGCCAACTACGACGCGTGCTGTTCGCCGGACTACGAGTTGTCCTCGCATACGCGCGGTGCCGCGCTCGAGTACTCTCAGCAGTTCTCGGACCAGAACCTGCTCAACGTGCAGGCTTCGTACGTCACCGCGACCACGTTGCGTGACAACAACACGCAAATGGTCAACGCCTTCGGCGGTCGCTCGAACGCGTTGGTCGTCGTGAACGGGGCCGCCCCGTACAGCGGTTTCTGCTACGACGCCGCGGGTACGTCGGTTACCTGTAATCCCAGCCTGGGAACGGCTCAGTTCCAAACCTGGGCAAATCTCCAAGGCGCCGGAAACGGCACCGCGCCTCTAGCGGCGTTGCCGGCCTCGTGCCCCAACCCGAACACGACGTCGACCACCTGCTCGTATCTCCTCGCGGAGAACTCGCAGTACGCGACGTACAACACGGTGAAGCCGATCTTCACCGCGTATTCGATCACGGACCAGTGGCGTCCGACCGACAAATGGCTGGTTAACCTCGGCCTGCGTCTGGACAACTTCCAGTTCAACGGATCGAACACCGACTACGGCGCGGCCAGAGACTTCTGGTTCGCGGCCTATAACCAAGACACGTGCGTGAACTCGCAGACGGCCGTTCCCATCGACAAGAGCCTGCTGCCGGGTGGCCTCACGCCATCGTCTGCCTGCCCGACCGGCTACACGGCCGCAAACCTCGTGAACGCGTCGGCTCAGGTTAACCGTTACACCGAACTGCAACCCCGCATCGGATTGACCTACACGTTCAATCCCGACACGGTGGTCCGCGCCTCGTACGGACGCTACACGGAAGCACCGAACGCCGCGTACCAGCAGTACAACACGCTGGAAGAGGATCTTCCCTTCGCACTCCTGGGACCCAACCTCTACCAGTACGGTCGTAACACGCCGGGTAAGCAAATCTACCCGCCGACGTCGAACAACTACGACATCTCGCTCGAGCAACGGCTCAAGGGCACCGCGATCTCGTTCAAACTAACCCCGTTCTATCGTTCTACGCAGAACCAGATTCAGAATTTCTTCCTGAATCAGCAGACGGGATTCGTTTCGGGCCTGAACGTGGGCCAGCAGACGAGCCGCGGTTTCGAGTTCCAAGTCCAGGATGGCAACTTCGCACAGAACGGTCTGTCCGGGCAGTTCTCGTTTGCGTACACGTACTCGACGATCAAGTACGGTTCGCTCTCGAACGGTACGACCATCATCTCGCCGATCAACGCGGCGATCGCCAACTACAACGCCTACACGAGCGCTTGCGCTCCGGGCGGTTCGGCGGTCGGCAGAGTAAGCCAGGGTGTCTCGGTCTGCGGAAGCACCTCGAACGGTGCGATTGCGGCGCCGTGCTACTCTCCGAATACAGCGACGACTCCGGGCGTACCGGAAGCGTGTACCGTCGCGGGTGCGGTAGCCAATCCGTACTTCAACGCGCCGGTGCAGTCGCTGATCAACACGGGTCAGGACTTCCCAACGTACAGCATCTTCCCGGCCGGCATCGGTTCGTCCGATTCGGCGTTTGGTGCTCCGTACGTGGCATCGCTCGTGCTCAATTACAAGCACGATCGGTGGGCGATCACGCCGTCGGTGCAGTTCCAAGGTGGAACGCGCTATGGCGCGCCGGAAACGACCCCGGGCATCAACCCGACCACGTGTAATGCACTCCCGGGTACGACGCGCTACGACGCGACGTCGTGCGCGGCGACGTTCATCATCCCGAACCAGTACACGGGTCAGTTCGATAACCTCGGATCGTTCGTCCAACCCAACGAAATCCTCGGCAACCTCCAGCTCTCGTATGACGTGTCGCCCAAGATTACGCTCGTCGGAACCTTGGCCAACATCTTCAATACGTGCTGGGGTGGCTCGTCGGAGCCCTGGACCGTTTCGAACGGTAAGGTTTGCAGCTACGGCATCGTCGGCGCGGGTGCAATCCCGACCGTCGGTAACGTCTTCAACCCGGGTTCGACGATTCAGAAGTTCGTCCAGTATCCGTACTTGGCGAGCCTCGGATCGTACAACGACGATGGATCGTCGCTCCTTACCCCGTTCCAGTTCTACCTCTCGGCACGTATCAAACTCTAACGAGCCAGATACCGCAAGGTAGAAAGAGGCCTCCGCGAAAGCGGAGGCCTCTTCGTTTTCACCGGCGTCGCGTCTAGGAGGCGACGATCAGAGCCGGGCGATTGGCTTGGGGGAGGATGGCGCCGACGACGTGCAGCGGGTCGTAGGCGGAGACGGCGCCGAGTTCTTCATCGCCGCCGTCGCGGCGCGCGGCGCGCAGCGCGTCGATGGCGTCCGGGAGGGCGAATTGTTCTCCGACGATCGTAGCGATAAACCGTCCGCCGCGAATCTCGCCGCGGGCTTCCATGCGGCGCAGAGCAAGCAGCAGATCGCGCCATCGCGGAGCCAGGCTCTCGCGCGCGATCACGTCGCGGAACACGATTCCCCAGCGCTTGAGCAGCCGGCGCGCGAATAGGTCGGCATCGATGGTCTCGGTTAGCGAGATCAGCTTCGTCCAGCGCCCGCTCGAGGAGCGTGGCCTTGCGCGCAGTCCTTTTTCGCCTAAGCGGCGCTTTGCATCGATCAACGAGCGCAGGGCATCGAACCCGTCCGACGTGACCAATCCGGCCGCGACCAACTGCCAGAGGGCTTCCTCGACTTCGGCCGGCATCCGTTTGGTGTCGCGCACGATCTCGGAGAAGAACGGCGCCGTTCGTTGCTCGATGACCGCCAGCACCTCGCGCGCGGCGTGCGACAGGCCTTCGGGCTCGTAGTCGTTGCGCACGATGAGTTCGCCGGCATCGGCGCGCGTCAACAGCGCGATCGGGGCGAGTTTGGTTGGACGTACCCGGCGTTTACGCTCCTCGTCGTTAGGCACGAGCGCGGGATGCTGCGAGATGCGCCCCCACATCACTTCGCCCGAGTAACAAAGGCGGTCGAGATATTCCGGCTTGTAGCCGGCGACGCGTTTGGGGAGAATTTGCGTTTCCCAGAACGCCGCCGGAATCTCGTAGCCCTCCAACTGGCGAATCGCTTGCAGCGTGCCGTCGATGCCGTGCAAGCGCGAAGCCGTCGCGACGTGCTGCCACCGGTACAAAAACCGCGCGTAGCCGGCGCCGGTGACCGGCTCGATTTCGCGGCGCAACCGGCCGATCGTCAAGCGATGGATGCGGGCGAGGACGCGGCGGTTGCACCACTCTTCGGTGCCGGTTCCCCGGAAGCGCCCGCGTAGTACTTGGCCTTCGGTTTCTAGACGAAGCATGGCCGACGCGACCGTCTCGACGTCCGTTGCAAGGGCCGCGGATAACTCGGCGACGGTTACCGGGCCGCTCGACTCCATCCAGCCGCGCAAGATCTCCGTTAGCGCCTCATCGGGCTGCTCCGGCAACGGCATTCCGGGAACCGCGGCCATCGCCGGCTCGAGCCTCAGCTGCGGGATAAACGTTGCATGCGAGCTCGAGACGCTCCGCGCAAACCCAAAGCGGCTTTTCGTCCGCGAACAACGTCGCCGCGCGCCGCTGCTCCACGAGTTCGTCGAACCACGCGGTCCACTGCGAAACGGGCGGCAGGACGACCAGGGTCGCCAGCGCGTCGTGAAGTTCGTCGGCATCGCGAACGACCGGCCACGATTCCGCCGTCACCTCGGCAATCGCAGCCGGATCGAGGATGCCGGCCTCGTCCCCGTCCTCGCGGGTCGTGCGGCGCAGTTGCACCGCGCGCGCACGGCGTTCTTCCAGCGGCGCGTCGTCGAGGTAAGCGAACGGATTCGCGTTGAGAATCTCGTGACTGAAGACCGACGGTTCGGCCGTGTCGATCGCGACCGTTCGAATCCGTCCGTCTTCGACGTCGCGAAGTACGCTCAAGAGGCCGTCGACGTCCATCGCTTCGTGCAAGCAGTTGTCGATGGTTTCGCGGACCAGCACGTGATCGGGTATCCGGATCGGACCGCTCAAATTCTCCGGGCAGGCGGCTTGATCGGGGAAGACGGCGGCCAGCAGATCGGCGGCGCGCATGCGCAGCAACTGCGGTGGAACCTTGCGGCCGTTACGAAAACGGGCGATTGCGAGCGCACGGGTCGCGTTCCAACGCCAGCGCGCCTCGAACATCGGCGCCGGCAGCAGCGCCTGGGTAAGGACGGTTTCGACGCTGGCCGATTTCACGTACTCGAAGACCGCTTCGAGTGGAAACGCATGCTGCTCGGCCAGCGAGATGACGATGCCGTTATCGGTAGCGGCCGCCTGCAGCTCGAAGTTGAACGAAAGACAGAAGCGTTTGCGAAGGGCCAGCCCCCAAGCACGGTTGATGCGCGCTCCGAACGGCGTGTGCAGGATCAACTGCATGCCGCCGCCTTCGTCGAAGAAGCGTTCGGCGACGATCGTGTCGCAGGTCGGCACCACGCCCAGGCCCGCTTTGGCGGCGCGCACGTAGGCCAGGGCTTGATCCGCGCCGGACGCGTCGAGCGCGCATTCTTCCATTAAGTGGGCGCGAGCGCCGGCATCGTCGCGCTGGTCGATGGCCGTCCGCAGTGCCGAAACCTCGTGCGAGAGCTCGATCGTGCGTCCCAGCCCCTCGCCGTTCCAAAACGGAATCGTCGGCGGAGCGCCGTGGGCGTCCTCCACGCGGACGGTCCCGGCTTCGACGCGCCGGATCTTCCAGGAAGTCGTCCCCAGCAGAAAGATGTCGCCGGCCAAACTCTCGATGGCGAAATCTTCGTCGAGCGTGCCGACCAAATGCCCGTCCGGCTCGGCGACGACCGAATAGAGCGCGGTTTCCGGGATCGCACCGCCGTTCGTAATCGCCGAAATCCGCGCGCCGCGCCGCGCGCGCAAAACGCCGTTGACGCGATCGTAGTGCAGGAACGTGCCGCTGCGGCCACGCGAGGTTGCGACACCGTCGGCGACCAGCGAAACCACGTCGTCGAAATCGGATCGCGGCAGGTCGCGGTACGGGTAGGTGCTGCGAACCAGCGCGTAGAGCGCGTCGGCGTTCCACTCCTGGGCGGCGCAGGCCGCAACGATTTGCTGTGCGAGAATGTCGAGCGGCGCGCTCGGAATCGGGAGCGCGTCCATCGCGCCGCCGCGCAAGCTGCGTACTAGAGCCGCACACTCGAGCAGTTCGTCGCGCGTGGTCGCGTAGAGCACGCCCTGCGGCATCGCCCCAATCCAGTGACCGGAGCGGCCGATGCGCTGCAAGGCGGTAGCGATCGAGCGCGGCGAGCCTAGTTGCACGACCAGATCGATGGAGCCGATGTCGATGCCTAGCTCGAGCGAGGCGGTTGCGACGACCGCGCGTAGCTCGCCGTTCTTGAGGCGGTTCTCCGCCTCGAAGCGTGCCTCTTTTGCCAAACTGCCGTGGTGCGGCATCACGACGCCGTCGCCCAAGCGCTGGGTCAGCGCGAAGGCGACGCGCTCGCTCATGCGGCGCGTCGGCACGAAGACCAGCGTCGTGCGATTGGCGAGGATTTTTTCGGCGACGCGATCGTAGATCTCGGCCCACATCTCGCCGCTGGCGACGGCGCCGAGTTCGTCGCCGGGCGTCTCCACCGCCAACCCCATCGGCCGGCGACTGCCGACGTCCACAACCGATGCCGTCGGGCTCAAGAACTGCGCGATGCGCTCCAGCGGGCGAATCGTCGCCGAGAGTCCGACGCGCTGCGGTTTCGGCCGCCCGTTCGCCGTGACGAGATCGTCGAGGCGTGCGAGCGTCAGCATCAAATGCGATCCGCGTTTGCTGTTGGCCATGGCGTGGATTTCGTCGACGATGACCGTCGAAACGCTTGCGAACAGAGCGCGCGACTTTTCGGCGGTGAGCAAGATGTAGAGCGATTCGGGCGTGGTCACCAGGACGTGAGGCGGCTTGCGCAACATGCGCGCTCGCTCGGACTGCGTCGTATCGCCGGTGCGCACCGCGGTGCGGATGGAGGCGAGCGAGAGGCCGCGCAGCTCGGCGCGCTCCCGCAGTTCGGCCAGCGGCAGCTCCAGATTCTTACGAACGTCGTTGGTCAGCGCTTTAAGCGGCGAGACGTAGACGACCAGGGTCTCGTCCGGCACGCCGCCGCCGGCAGCGCGGCGAACGAGGCCGTCCAAACACATCAAGAACGCGGCCAGCGTCTTTCCCGAACCGGTCGGTGCCGAGATCAAAGCGTCGCCGCCCGCTCGGATGAGCGGCCAGCCCTGAATTTGCGGTTCGGTGGGCTCCCCGAACCGCTCGGCAAACCACTCTCCGACCAGCGGATGAAGCTGTCCAGCACGACGGTTACTTTAACCCCGCGCGGCGCAAGCCCGTTTCGCCGGGTGAGCCTACTCGCCTAGCGAGTCGGCGATCTTGTCCAGTTCTTGGGGCGTGAGGTCCCCGACCAGCGAGTAGTGCAAGCCGCCCGAAGTCCACACCAGGAGATGCGTCGACCCTTGCTCGGCATATTGTCCCGAGCCCGAGCCCACCGTCGCGGCGCTGGGATGATAGCGCTGGAGATCGACCGCGTTCGGTCCGGTGTCTTCGAAGAGCGAGACGGTGCGGATGCCGTCGGAATAGAGCAGGTGCAGCGTGCGCACGCCGTTGATTTCGACGACGTAGCCGGCCACCGGAACGAAGCCCTCGGGGAGATACGGCGGCGTGCGCGCGGCAAAACCCGCGGTTCGCGAGAGCGCGTTCATGTCGCTGGACGGCTTGGTGCGTGCGTCCCCCTGCACGACGTCCATCTTTGCGGGCATGTCGAAGATCGCTTGTGGAATGTCGTTCGAATAGCGGATGTGCTCGAAGCGCGTTTGCTCGAGAATGGATCCGTTCGAAGCGAAACGCTCGCGTTCCAGAAGCAGATCGGTCTTGGCGTCCAAGTGCACGCGCATCGTCGTCTCGCCGGTATATTTGTTGATGAGCGTGACGACCCGCACGGGATGTCCGTCGAAGGTTTCGTTCGGGCCGAAGACCGCGCGATAGTTATGGGTTAGCAGATCGAAGTTGGTGGCGATGGCGTCTTGGTCGTCCAAGGCGTCGTTCTCGCTCACCACCACGCGGTCGCGCTTGACGTCGACCGCGAACGAAACGCTGCCGCGCGAGATCGTCGAGTCGCCGTAAAGGCCCTCCGGTGCGAGATACCAGCGGCGCGTCATATCGGGAGCGCGGTGTTCGATGCGGTAGATCGCGACGTCGCCGTGCTGGTCGCCGATCCGAAGCGTCTGCATCTCGCCGACGTACGAAACGTGCGCGGGCGCCTGCATCGCCGCACGGAGCACGTCGATCGGCGTAGGGCTGGGACTAGGCGTCGCGAGAATGGCGACGCTCGCGGCGATCGCGGTTAAGGGGGTCGCGCTAATGGGCCGTCGCTCCGGCGGCGGCGTTCGCGTCGGCGATCCATTGCTGCGTATCGCTCGGACGGTCTTGTTCCAGCGAGGCCGGAGCGACCGAGCTTTCGGCAAACGGAACCGTCGAGGTCAGGGCCGCGTGGTCGTCGATGAGGGATGCGGCATCGACGGTCCGCGTTACGGCCGGCGTGCGGTGCATGGCGGGTACGCCGAAGAAGAAGGCGACGGCAATCGCTGCGACGAGCGGCACCGCGAAGACCGGACGCAGTGCCGCGCCCATGCGTTGCCACCAGGATCCTTTAGGTTCGCGTTCCACCGCATCCCAAATCGTCGCGACCACGCCCGGCGGGAGTTCGCGTTCGTCGGCGCGTGCGCGCTCGCGCAGCGCTTCGCCGATGCGCGCTTGTTCCTCGTACGCGGTCCGGCACGGCGCGCAGGCTTCGAGGTGGGCCAACAGTAGCGCATCGCGTCCTTCCGGAAGCTCGCGGTGCAAATAGTCCACCAGCGTTCCCAGGTCGGGGTGCTCGCGCAGATTGTCGTTCTTCATCATGTCGTGCTTGCCGAATATTTCTCAATAAGTTTTCGAAGTTGATGGCGTGCCCGGTGCAGTCTCGACCGGACCGTGCCGATCGAGCAGCCCGCGATCTCCGCGATTTCCTGGTAGCTGAACTCCTCGATGTCCGCGAGGACGACGACCTGTCGCTGATCCGGTGAGAGCGCCGCAAGCGCCTTCGAGACCGGTTCGCTCAGTTGACTCTCCACGTAATCGTCGATCGGCTCGACCGCAAGCGGACGCGAGCCACCGAAAGCCTGGGGAGCGTTGTCCTCGGGGATCTCCTCTTGATAACGTCCTTTTCGCCGCCGAAGTTCGTCCCTGTGAAGGTTTGTAACGATCCGGTAAATCCAGGACAGGAACGACGTGCCCGGCTGGAAGCTGCGCCAGGCGCGGTAAACCCGGATGTAGGCCTCCTGGGTGAGGTCGCGGGCGTCGGCCTCGTTCTGGGTGAGGCGATAGGCGAAATTATAGGTTGCCTTGCCGTACTGCTCGATCGTCCGCTGAAGGAAGTCGGTCTGCTCTTGGGTCGCCGGTTCGAAAGGCTTTCGCGGTGCGGCCACCGGCTAACCCCGATGCCATAGGACGCGGCCGACCACCCAGAGGCTGGCGACCACTATTGCGAAGATCAGCACGAACAGCGTGATCTCGAGCAGAACGACGCCCGCGTACTGGCTGCCGCCGCAGATCGCGACCACGCTTGCGACCAGCGAAAGTTTGAAACGCTCCAACGGATTGGCGGCGAGTCCGGCCATGGCTTGGGCTTCGGCTAGGACGCCGTCCGGATCCCAACCGGCCGTCTGTACGACGTAGCCAACCCTCCCTTCGGGCGTCACGATGAAGAGCTTGTCGCTGTGGATGAAGCGATCGGAGCTCACGCGTAGGGAATCGATGCCGAACTCGTCCAGTAACCGTTGAACGACCGATCCCTTGCCGGTCAGGAAAGACCAAATCGCGGGGTTGGCGGAAAACTGTGCGCCGTAATCGCGCAACACCCGCGGCGAGTCGTACGGCGGATCGAGCGAGATCAGAACCAGCGCGAATCTCGCCGGATCCAGATGTCGCTGCAAATACGCGAATTTTCCCGAGATCGCCGGACACAGATCGCGGTCCGGACAGCGCGTAAAGACGAACGAAATCAGCGTCGTCTTGCCCAAGAACGCCCGGTCGAGCCGGACGAGGCGTCCGTTTTGGTCCACCAGCTCCGCATCGGGCAGCCGCGCGCCGGCGTCGACCGGCAGAACGCTGGCCGTGTCGGGGGTTCCCGGCGCGAACGGCGCCGCGATTGCCGGTTCGCGCAGCGTCCACGGGCGCGTGGAAGTATCGACGTAGCCGTCCACGCCGGTTCCGCGGGGCAACTGCATTTTCGGATCGAGGCGGTACCGGCGCGTTCCGGCCGCGATCGTCTTGGTGACCGCCTCGGTCCGCACGATCGCGCTCGCGCCGCCGGCCGGCGCGTCGAGAACGACGCCGTGTACGGGGACCAGCATGAGGGCAAGCATCGCGGCGGGCGCGGATAGCATACCCTACAGCGTACGAGGTCGCTCCGCCGCGCGCCTACGACTAGGGGCGCGTCCGGGGCGGCGCCGTCGCAGGAATTCCCGTCGGGGCGCCCGACCTTTACGGTTGCCGGTAGCGCCTTCCGGCGAGATGCTTCACGTTGCGCGGTATGCCGGCTGCCTTTTGCGAGCCGCCACGCCGATGCTTAGCTCGAAGGAGAATGTTCGCTCATGAATCGGCTCGCAATCGCGTTCGCGACCCTCGTTGCAATCGGAATCCCCGCCGCTTTCGCAACCGGTGCGAGTCTCGACTACGGAATGCCCCGCTACGACAACGTTTTCCTGATCATGGAAGAAAACAAGGACTACGAGCAGGTGCTGGACAGTGCGGCCGCTCCGGCGATGGCCGAATACGCGCACAAGTACGGCTACGCCACGCACTACTACGCCGTCACGCATCCGAGCGAGCCCAATTACGTGGCGATCGTCGGCGGCGCGACCTACGGCATCCGCGACGACGACGCCTTCTACTGCAAGCCGCGCGATCTGCGTCCGCACTGCAAGGACTCGGGCGAAACCGGCTATCCCGACCACACGATCGACAAGCCGAGCTTGGCGACGCAGCTCGAAGCGGCCGGCTTGAGCTGGAAAAACTACAACGAATCGCTGCCTGCTCCCGGCTCGCTCGACATCGTTGCGACCGACCCGCACGCCAAGGACGCGCCGCCAACCTTGACCCTGTACGCGTCCAAACACTCCGGCTTCGTGAATTTCGCTTCGGTCCAAAACGATCCGAATCGCTCCTCGAAGATCGTGGACTTCGGCCAGCTGCACCGCGACCTTGCCGCCGGAACGCTGCCCAACTTTGCGCTCATCGTGCCGAACCTTTGCAACGACATGCACGGCGCCGACGCACCCGGCACGCCCGAGGACTGCAGCGAACTCAACATGGCCGCCCTAATCGGGCGCGGCGACCGGAACCTGCGCGACATCGTTTCGTCGATAACGTCAACGCCGTTATGGCATTCTTCAAAGAACGTTGCGATCGTCATCAGTTTCGATGAAGACAATCGCGACGGGACGAGCGGCTGCTGCGGTACGGACAAGAGCGATCCGGCCAATGCCGGCGGCGGCCACGTTCTGACGGTCGTCATGACCAATCACGGACCGCGCGGGGCCGTGGACGACACGCCGTACAGCCACTATTCGCTGCTGCGCACGATCGAGGACGCGTTCGGCATCGGTACGCATCTCAACCGCGCGTCGGCGCCGGGCGTGGTGCCCATGACCAAGCTGTTCGCGCTCACGTCCGCGCACGTATGAACGTTGCCGTGTTGATCGCGCGAGTTCTGCTCGGCGGCATGTTGGTGGTCGCCGGCGCATCCAAGGTGGGACACGCCGCCGATTTGGCGGCCGCAATTGCGGGCTTCCGGATCTTGCCGCCGGCGCTGATTCCGCCGCTGGCTCTCGGCTTGCCGTATTTCGAACTGATGCTGGGTGCGTATCTCATCGCCGGCTTGTTCACGCGCACGGCGGCGATCGTGGCGTGCGCGCAGTTCGTCGTCTACGCCGTCGCGATCGCCTCGGCGGTCGTCCGTCACATTCCCGCGAACTGCGGCTGCTTCGGCCCGCACGACGTCGCGCCCGCGGATTGGCCTCACGTCGCCTTCGACCTGGCTTTGGCGGCAGTTGCCGCGTTCATCGCCGCCGGCGCTCCGGGCTCGCTGGCACTCGATCGGAGGCTGGCTCGCGCATGAACCGTCAAAGGCTGGCCATCGCCACCGTCGTACTGCTGGCCGCGATCGTGGCCGGCGCGCTGCTGTGGCCGCGGCTTCATCCGTCGCCGCAACTCCAGGAAGCCACGCAGGCGCCGACCGTAGGCAAGGCCGCGCTCGGCAAGACGGCGCCGCAGTTCTCGGTGCTGACGACGTCGGGACTGTTCGATCTGCAGAAACAGACCAAGCCGGTCTTCTTGGAACTCTTCGCGTCGTGGTGCCCGCACTGTCAGCGCGAGACGGCCGTCATCAACAAGCTGTACGACGCATATCATTCGCGCGTTGCGTTCGTGGCGGTCTCGGCAAGCGACACCGGAATGGACGGCACGTCGCCCGAGAGCGAGAACGACGTCTACGACTTCACGCGACGGTTCCAAACGCGTTACCCGGTAGCGTTCGACGGTTTGCTGTACGTGTCGAGCCTGTATCTACAGGGCGCCTATCCGACCATCGTCGTCATCGACCGCAACAAGAAAATCACATATCTCAACACCGGCGAAGTGTCCTACAGCGACTTAGCCGCACAGCTAGAGAAAGTCCTAAAGTAAGGGCGTCCTTCGACTGCGCTCAGGATGACAAAGGGGTGCGTCGCTTGCGTTCTCTGTTGTCACCCTGAGCTTGTCGAAGGGCGGCGTTGTCGCCCTGAGCTTGTCGAAGGGCGTTGTTGTCACCCTGAGCCTGTCGAAGGGCGTTCGCTTCGCTCAGGATGACAGGGGTTAGTCTTCGGGGGGGAAGATGTAGACGGGCGAGGGCGTTGGGGTGCCGATGTCTAGGACGATCTGTTGATGCGAGATCAAGGGAATCGAGCGTAGGTCGCCGTCGTAGCGGACGCCGTTGACGTAGGCCGTGACCGGCCCCTTGATGTCGGCGATGTTGGTGCGCGTCAGGGGGCGTCCCCAGATGTCGAAAAACATGCCTAGCGTAAACGGGCCGCCGCCGGGTGCTTGCAGTTGCGGTGACTCGATGTGGATGATGCCGGTCTCGTCGTGCGTGTGCAGCCAGTACAGGCATCCGCCGTTGGGGCTTGCCGCGCCGCCGACGAGTTTGGGAACGCGAATCTGCTGGCCGTTCACGAAGATCGAAAGATGCGTGTGCACGTGCAGAACGGAGCCTTCCATCGTCTCGCAAGCGATGCCGTCTACCGGCGAGCCCTGGCCGCCGCGCAGCGTATCTTCGGTCGGGCGCACCGGAAAGATCTCTTTCCCCAGCGCAACGCCGTCGGCGATCGGAATCAGCTTCGAGGCGGGCGAAGGGGCCGGGGTCGGCGTTGCGTAGGCGGCGGCGATGTCGCGATTCTCGCGCATGTGATTGAGCAACAGCGCGACGACGATGGCGACGACCAGCGCGACGGCGCCAATGTAGATCGGGCGCATCGGATCGCGCGGCGGCGGCTTGGCGACGTTTCCGCGCTGACTGCGCCGGCGATCGGCGCGTGATTGTTCGGGCATGCGTTCCTCTTAGTTGGCCGACGTGGCGTGCGCGGCGATCTGCTTGTCGGACGGTTCGAGCACGCGACCCGGTATGAGATAGCGTTCGACGTAATCGGCGACGGCGTCGGCCAGCGGTGTGATCGGCTTGTCGTAGCCGCTGCCGCGCAAGCGATCGATGCGCGCGCACGTCGAGTATTGGTACTTGTCGCGGAGCTGTTCGGGCATCTCGACGAACTCGATGCGCTCCTCGCGGCCCATGGACCGGAAGATGGGCCGGACCAGGTCGAGCCACGTCTGGGCCTTTCCGGCTCCGATGTTGACCAAGCCGGCGGTCCCCGCTTCGGCAACGTGCAGCGTCATGTCCACGGCGTCTTTCACGTAGATGAAGTCGCGACGCTGGCCGCCGTCGGGAAATTCGGGGCGATAACTCTTGAAGAGACGCACGATGCCCGTCTCGCCGATCTGCGCGAACGCTTTGTTGACGATGCTGCGCATGTCGCCCTTGTGGTCTTCGTTGGGACCGAACACGTTGAAGTACTTCAAGCCGACGATCGACGAGTCCAGCCCGGTGCGCTGCGCGTACAGATCGAAGAGTAGCTTTGAGTACGCGTACATGTTGAGCGGCCGGAGCGTTCGCATGTCGGCTGCGTCGTCGAGGTCGCTCTCGAGCGCGCCGTACGTCGCCGCCGAAGACGCGTATACGAAACGCGCGCCGGCGCTCGTGGCCCAGCGTGCCAGCGACTTGGTGTACTCGTAGTTGTTGGTCATCAAGTAATCGGAATCACGTTCGGTCGTGGCCGAACACGCGCCGAGATGGAAGACGGTCCCGATCGAGCCGAACGCGCCGGGGTCGCGGACGATGCGCTCCAAGAACTCGTCGGCATCGACGTAGTCGTTAAAGCGAAGGGGAACCAGGTGTTTCCACTTTTCGCTGGTGTCCAGGCGGTCGACGGCGAGAACGTAGTTTACGTTGCGGCGGTTGAGCGCCCATACGACCGCGCTGCCGATGAGACCGGCAGCGCCCGTAACGACGATGGTTCCGCGTGATAGATCGTGCATGCGAGCGGATTTATTCCCGGTTTTGCGCCCGCGCGCCTCTCGCCCGCCCTAGAAGGGAGCGAGCAGCCGCAACGTGATCGTCCTGCCGTTCGCGATCTGCGTCGTGTTGAATCCGTTTGCGACTTTAATCACATATTGGTGGTTCAGCAGATTTAGGAACCCGAGCTGTACGCCGAGTCCCTGGTCTTGATTTCCCGGACCGGGCGTGAGCGTGCGTCCCAATAAGAGGTCGAACGTCGTGTGCGCCGGCAGCGTGCCGCTCAGGTTGACGTTGGCATCTTCGAACTGAACGGGGAAGCCGGAACCGTAGTTTCCCTGTAACGTTGCGAACAAATTGCGTCCGCCACCGAAGCGTTCGGTGTAGCCGGCCGTTGCGTCGACCGTTTGGGAGTGATCCTCGAGCGACCACAGGGCCGGCGACGTGATCGGAATCCCGGGCGGATTGATGCCGGGTGGAAACAAGAACGTCGAACCCGAAATGCCGCCCGCGTACGATCCGGAGACCGTCGCCGTTAGGAACCAGTTATTTCCGTCGAGCAGCTTGTTTTGCAGACGGATCTCGACGCCCGTATCGCGCCCCGCAGCATTGTTGTATACCGCGAAGAGCGGCGTGTTGAGAAATTGCGTGGTGTCGAGGACGTTCAGGACGCTCTTACTAAAGATGTTCGCCCACAAAATAAAATGCGGGTTAAACGAATGCGACCAGCCCAACTCGTAGTACGCATCCCGCTCCGGCTGTAAATTGTAGACTGGCGTGGTCGTCGGGCACGCGTCTTGAGCGGCAAACACGACGCACGAATCGCGAACGTCCTGCAACAGCGGCGCTGCGTAGAACAGTCCGTAGTACACGTGGGCCACGTTCTTGCCGCCGTCGGAAATGTTGACCCCGATGCGCGGGCTGATCTGCCATCCGTGCGTGTAGCCGGTCGAATGGTCGTACCGCAGCCCGTAGTTGAAGACGACGTTTGGAGTCGGCTCCCACTGATCTTGAGCGAAGATGCCCGTTTGCGTGCCGGCCTGGTCCTGGGGCGGCGGTATCGCGGCGTAATACGGAGGTTCGTGAACCAGCGGAATGCTCGGATCGCCTTGCGGTCCCGGCACGTTGCACGCGACGTAGTAGCAGGCGTAAAGCTGGTTCGATTGCGCGATCTGGCGGTTCGCGTCCACGCCGACTTTCCACGCATGGTGCTTGGTCGCGCGGAAATCCGAGACGCGCAGTCCCACGAATTGCGACTGCGAGCTTTGCTGAAGACCGACGGAGTTTAGCGTGTCCGGATAAGGAGCCTGGCACGTCGGGAACGTCGGGCAGCCGAAGTTCGGCTGCGTTCCGAGCACGTCGTTCGCGAGATCGCCCGTATAGTCGGTCCGGGCAGACGCCCACCAAGGAACGATCTGGAAGACGCCGTTGCCGTCGCGCGAGGTGGCGATGAAGTTGACGTTCGCGAACCGGCCGTACTCCCGCTGGGTGTCGGCGGTGCCGGGCGCGCTAACGATCGGGTCTACCGGGTCCGTGGACGACGTGTTGATCGGAATCTGAAACTGCGCGAACTGGTTGCTATAGTCGAAAGCCAGCGTATCGCGCGCGTTGAGCTGCGTGATGACGCGAAAGAACTGATCGCTTTGCGAACTGGCGTCGAAGACCGGTGCGTAGGTTGGGGCGTCGATTCCTCGATCGGTAGTCTGCGAATTGATGGTCAGGAACGCTTCGGTAGATCCGCTGCGGCCGGACATGTTTAGGCCGCCCTGAGATTGATTCTGCGTTCCGACTCCCGCCGAGGCTTGTCCGTAGAACCCCTCGGGAACGTCGCTGGGCCTTTTGGTGATGATGTTGACGACCGCGCCCATGCGGTCGCCGCCGAACTCGGCCGGGATGGAGCCGGAATAGACCTCGAGCGAATCGATGTTTTTCGGATCCACGATTTCGGAGAAATTCGAGGTCGTCGCGACCGGCAACGGCGCGCCGTCGATCTGATAAGTGACGCCGTGGAAACCGTTCACGACCGGTTCGTTGTAGGAAAACTGCACCACGCCCGGCAGCGTTTCGATGAGGCGGTCGAGGCTATTCTGAACCGGCGAGGTCTGGATCTGCGTGCGGTCGAGTTGCGTCACGGCGACCGGGTTGCCCGACGCGCCGCGCTGCCCGCTCACCGACGTGACGGCGATTTCTCGAAGGTGCGAGAGCGGGACGTTTACCGTCGACACGGTCCCCGAAGAAACGTTGATGTCGATCGAAAGGTCCGGCACGCCGCTCGCGCTCGCCGTGATCCGGTACGACCCGAACGGCACGTCCGTGAAGACGTACGCTCCCTCCGAATCGGTGGTTTTCGAGAAGCGCGAGCCTTCGCCGGCGAGGGTGACGTGCGCGCCGGCGATGGGCTTACCTTCGAGCGTAACGACGCCGCGAACGATGCCGCCCGTCGTCGCGACGGCCGGCGGCGGCAAGAAAGCCAAGAGTGAAATGGCGCAAAGCGCCGCGATAAATCGAAGCATAGTCCTCCTCGGGACCGGAATGGTTGCGACGAGCGGTGCGCCCGTTAGTCGGGCGCCGATTCGCTTATCGCGGAGGAGGACGGGCGAAGCGACGGCCCGCGTGTCCGCTGGGCGCCGCAACGATCAGGACGTAGGCGCGGCGCGTCCGGAAGGGGACGCGCGGGGCGAACGTCGTGGCGCGGATCGCGATCGCGATTCCGGCCAGGAGGCGGACGATGCCGACCGCCAGGACGTAGACGAGGGCCGCGGCGGCCGCGACCGAGAGTGCGAGCGTTAAGGCCGGCGCCCCAAGGTGGGGTCCTTCCAGCATTTCCCCGACGGAGAGCCACACGGTTGAGGCCGCCGCCAGGCCGACGGGCCGGGGGAGGCGCGCCTCGAGCCGGGAGGCCAAAACGCTGCCTTCAGCGTGTCGACCCGCGCCGATCCATGCCAGGGCTCCAAATCCAACGAAGAGCCCTACGCCGGCCGCCAGCGCGGCCGTTGCGAGGCTTTCGTGGAAGGCTCCGCCCACGGCATGCCCGTCCCCGAAAGCCGCCGCGTGGGCGACCAGGGAGGCAAGCAAGCCGAGGAGGATCGCCCCCGGAATCCTGCGCGTGTTCACGGCTGCTATCTTTCTACACGGGGACAGGGGTTGGCCTGGAACCGCGTCGTACTCGTCTGACCCCTCCCCCTGGATGCCGCCGGTACCCCGGGGGATTGGGGGCACGCCGCTCCGTGCAAACCACGCGCTAAGGACCGTTGATTCCCATCATGTCTAGCCACTTGTCCGTCGAAAACGCCGACACCGTAAGTCTCGTCTGCGCGCTGCTCGTCCGATTCCCGGAACTGTCGTCGATTCGCTCGATGCCGGCAGATCGCACCGTGCGCCTGACCTTCGCGGTCAAGCTTCGAACGGAGCGGCTCGCGCAAGCGGCGCTCACCGAGGCGGTGGAAGACCACGTCGGCGGTTTTCTGATGCTCGCCAAGGAGTCGCCCGAGACGCTGCGGGTGGAATTCGAAGGCGATCGCGCGACCAGCTTCGTCCACGTCACCCGGGACCTCGAAAGCTTTACTAAGGAAGAACTCGAATTGCTCGTGGGCCTGTTTTCCCAGCGGTTCGGCGAAGCGCTGGTTCGCAACCCGCTGCCGGACGCGCATCTCGACGACGACCCGCTGGCTCAGGACGAGGCCGCGCTGTATGCCGTGGAAGCCTTGCGCGACCCGTCGCAGTCCAAGAGTTTGGTCGGCTTCCGCGAAGAAAAGCGCGTGCTCGTCTACTTCTTAAAATCGCAGAAGAAAGCGAAAGCATCGGCTCGCAGATAGGGACCGGTCGGCTCCCGGATACGCTCAACCTGCTGCTCGTCGGTGACGTCGTCGGCTCTCCCGGACGCGAGGCGCTCAAGCGCTGCGTCCCTTTGTTGCGGGACCAGCACCACATCGACGTGTGCATCGTCAACGGGGAGAACGCGGCGGGCGGCTTCGGCTTGACCGCTCAGACCGCTCAAGAAATGTTCGAGGCCGGTGCCGATTTCATCACCAGCGGCAACCACATCTTCGACAAACGCGAATTTAAGGATTACCTCGAAAACAGCGATCGCGTGATCCGGCCGGCCAACTATCCGCCCACCGCTCCCGGCCGCGGTCACGGCACCGTGCAGTCCGGCGAGTCCACCGTCGCGATCGTTAACCTGATGGGGCGCACCTTCATGCCGCCGGTCGACGACCCGTTCCGCTGCGCCGACGCGCTGGTTTCGGACCTGCGGGTCGTTACGCCGATCGTCGTCGTGGACATGCACGCGGAAGCGACGTCGGAGAAGGTCGCGATGGCGCGGTTTCTCGACGGCCGCGTTTCGGTGGTCTACGGGACGCACACGCACGTTCAGACGTCCGACGAACAAATTTTGCCCGGGGGTACCGCATACATCAGCGATGTCGGCATGACCGGACCGACCGACGGCGTGATCGGCATGGATGCAACCGCCGTGCTCGATCGTTTCGTTACCGGCATCTCGGATCGTTTCAACGTGCAGAGGACCGGTCCCAAGCAGTTCTGCGCGGCGGTGGTAGCGGTCAGCCGGACCGATGGGAAGGCCACCGAAATCAAACGCGTGTTCGTGCGCGACCTGCCGTGAAGGTCGATTTTCATTCCCATACCTATGAGAGCGACGGTTCGCTTTCGCCGCAAGAGTTAGCCGATTTCATGCAGGCGTCGGGCGTCGAGGTCTACTCGATCTCCGACCACGACACGCTCACCGCGTACGGAAACTTCGAGCCCGCGCCGGGGGCGCGCGTGGTCCCCGGCATCGAGATCAACACGTCGTACCGCCAAAACGAGGTGCACGTGCTCGGCTACGGGTCCGCGCTGCTGCACGATGCCGCGGTCGCGACGATGCTCGAACACAACCGCGCCGAGCGGCGCAAACGCGTCGAACGCATGGTCGCGCAATTGCGTCGCGGCGGCTACGGCATCACGATGGCCGACGTCGAACGCGAAGGGCCCAACGCGAAAGCCCTTGGGCGGCCACACGTGGGCAAGGCGCTGATCCGCGCCGGGCACGCCGGCGACATCGAGGCGGCGTTCCGCAACTTTCTGCGCGGTGGAAAACTCGGATACGTCCCGTCAACGCACGTGACGCCGCACGAAGCGATCGAAACGATCGGCGCGGCCGGCGGCATCGCCGTGCTGGCCCACCCCGGACGCTTGCGCGACCGCGCCATCATCGACGAGTTGGCGCCGCACGGGCTGCGCGGGCTCGAGGCGTTTTATCCGCGGCACGATGCCGGCGAAGTAAGATTCTTTCGCGAGAAGGCGGCCGAGCTCGGTTTGTTCGTAACCGGGGGCGCCGACTTTCACGACATCCGCTACCACACGCGGGGCGTCGGAATCGACGTACCCGACGATGCGATCGCGCCGTTCATCGAAGCCGCGTTCGCGGCCTGACCGCAATCTAGCGCGACAGAAGGGCGTTGACGCCGTCGCGCACGCGCTGCCGAATCGCGGTGGCTTCGCGTTCGAAGGCGGACAGGCGTTCCGCTTGCTCCTCGATCGTTTTTGGATCGTGCATGAAGCGGTGATTCACGCGTACGTTGTACGCGCACGCGTTGAGCGCCGCGTATCCGAATTCGGCGGCGCATCCCAGGTCGCTGGCGAGATTGCGGTTGGGGATCTCGAGCGCGCGCTCGGCGAGGAGCAACACGTCGAGCGCCAGGCGTGCCCCGTCGAGCGGCTCCCGGGCGGCCTGGGCCAACGCCGTTTCGAGAAGGCCGGCCCGGCGTTCGTCGGTCTTGGGCAGGGCTTGGGCAGCGACGACCGCTGCGAACGCGCTCTCGTCGCGCTCGCGCGCGGCCAGCAGACGTTCGCGCAGACGGTCGGCCGATAGCACCAGATCCGACGCCAGCGCGCTTTGCGCGGCGTAGCGCGGATTGGCGCCGCAGATGCGCGCGACCATGGCGACCAGCGATGCGCCGGCGGCTGCGACGATGGTCGCAGCGCTGCCGCCCCCCGGCGCGGGTGCATCCGAAGCCAGCGTGGTGAGGTATTGCTCCATAGTCATACCGCCGCATCGTTCCAGCGGCGGATTAAGCCGGCCTTGCGACGAACACAGGGCTTGGTTTAATCGGGGCGGCACGGCCCCCCGTTCACCCCGCGAGCCGCCACCGCGCGGCTCCTTCGCAGAGTTTACGTTCACCCCACTAAGGAGAGACAGAGTGTCCGTTCTTGAAAGTACCGTCAAGCTGGGCGGCGACGTTAAAGACCGCAGCTTGGCCGAAACGGGTCGTTCGCGCATCGCGTGGGCGGGAGCCTATATGCCCGTGCTGCGCCAGATTCGCGATCGTTTTGAGATCGAGAAGCCCTTGCGCGGCGTGCGTATCGGCGCGTGTCTGCACGTCACGACCGAAACCGCAAATCTTATGCTCGCGCTGCAGGCCGGCGGTGCGGAAATCGCGCTGTGCGCCAGCAATCCGCTCTCGACGCAAGATGACGTCGCGGCCGCGCTCTGCGAATACGGCATCCCGACCTTCGCGATTAAAGGCGAAGACAACGACACGTATTATTCGCACATCGAATCCGTCATCGCGACCAAACCGACGATGTCCATGGACGACGGTTGCGACTTGGTCACGACGATTTACACCAAACACAACGCGATGCTCGCCGATATGATCGGCGGATGCGAAGAGACCACGACCGGCGTGATCCGGCTCAAGGCGATGGAGAAGGACGGCGTTCTGCCTTATCCGGTCATCGCGGTCAACAACGCGTTGACCAAGCACATGTTCGATAACCGGTACGGAACCGGACAATCCACGCTCGACGGCATCATTCGCGCGACCAACGTGCTGCTGGCGGGCCGTACGCTCGTCGTTGCCGGCTACGGCTGGTGCGGGCGCGGCGTCGCGTCGCGTGCCTCCGGCATGGGCGCACACGTCGTCGTAACCGAAGTGGATCCGCGTAAGGCGATCGAAGCGGTGATGGACGGCTATCGCGTTATGCCGATGCAAGATGCGGCCAAGATCGGCGACATTTTCGTCACGGTGACCGGCAACTATCACGTGATCGCCGAAGAGCACTTCAAACTGATGAAGGATGGAGCGATCGTCTGCAACTCGGGCCACTTCAACGACGAGCTCGATTTAGACGGGATCAAGAAGATCGCCAAGGGCAAAGCCGAGCCGCGTCCGTTCGTCGAACAGTACGAAATGCACGACGGACGCCAAATCTGCATCCTGGCCGACGGCCGTCTCGTCAACCTCTCGGCCGGCGAGGGCCACCCGGCGGCGGTAATGGATATGTCGTTTTCCAATCAAGGCATGGCGGCAGCGTATCTGGCGCAGAACCACGACAAGCTCGAGAAGAAAGTCTACGACGTTCCGCTCGAGATCGACGAAGAAGTCGCGACGCTCAAGCTCTCGTCCATGGGCGTTGCGATCGACGAACTGACGCCCGCGCAGAAGAAGTACATGTCGTCGTGGTCGGAGGGAACCTAACCGTGAGCTACAAACGCCTCTTCACGAGCGAGTCGGTTACCGAGGGACATCCCGACAAGGTTGCGGATCAGATTTCCGATGCCGTGCTCGACGCGCTCATCGCAGCCGATCCGAACTCGCGCGTCGCGGTCGAAACGTTTGCCATTACCGGGCAGATCCACATCGCGGGCGAGGTGACGACCAAGACCTACATCGACATTCCGACCATCGTACGCAACGTGATTCGCGACATCGGCTACACCAAGTCGGCGGTCGGCTTCGACGCCGAGACCTGCGGCGTGAACGTCTCGATCGACGAACAGTCGCCGGACATCGCGATGGGCGTGGACGAATCGTTCGAGGCTAAGGGCGGCAATCACGAAGCCTTCGAGATGACCGGCGCCGGCGACCAGGGGATGATGTTCGGTTACGCGTGCCGCGAGACCGACGAACTGATGCCGCTGCCGATCGTGCTCGCGCACAATCTCACGCGCCGGCTCGCCGCGGTTCGCAAGAGCGGTGAGATCCCGTACCTGCGCCCCGACGGCAAGTCGCAAGTGACCGTCGAGTACGACGGCGACAAACCGGTTCGCGTGGATGCGGTCGTCATCTCGACCCAGCACGATCCGGACGTCACGCTCGACGTCATTCGCAAGGACGTGACCGAAAAAGTCATCGAACACGTCATTCCGGCCTCGCTGCGCGACGCCGCGACGCGCATCTTCGTCAATCCCACCGGCCGCTTCGTCATCGGCGGACCCAAGGGCGACGCGGGCTTGACCGGACGCAAGATCATCGCCGACACGTACGGCGGCATGGCGCGTCACGGCGGCGGCGCGTTTTCCGGAAAGGATCCCACCAAAGTGGACCGGTCGGCTGCTTACGCGGCGCGTTGGGTCGCTAAGAACGTCGTCGCGGCCGGACTTGCCGACCGCTGCGAAGTGCAAGTCGCGTACGCGATCGGCGTGGCCGAACCGATGAGTGTGCTCGTCGAGACGTTCGGAACGGCCAAACTTCCCGAGGCACAAATCGCCAAAGCGATCACGCACGTGTTCGACTTGCGTCCGGCGGCGATCATCCACTACCTGGATCTGCGTCATCCGATTTACCAGCAGACGGCTGCCTACGGACATTTCGGGCGTCCCGACCTGGATCTGCCGTGGGAACGGCTGGACCGGGTCGAAGCGCTGCGCACGGCGACCGGATACACCGGCGAGGCCCTGCGCGTTCCGGACTTCGCCGGTTGATGCGGACGCCGCTTATCGTCGCGGCCGCGTTGGTTGCGGCGGCCTCCATTCTCCAGATCGCACCCGTTGCCGCCGCGCCGACGTTTACGAACGGCACGGTGGCGGGCGGCCCGACGCTTCCGAGCGGCACGCAAATCGTAACGGTGCTGCACCAGGGCATCGATTCCGAAACGACCACGACTGGAACGAACTTTTCGCTGCTGGTGCAAGATCCGTCGCAGCCTTCGCTCGCCGGAGCCAAGATCGTCGGCCACGTCACCGGCGTGACGCAGCCGGCCGGTTTGACGCGGGCGCGCATCGCCTTTCTCATCGACTACATTCATTTTGCCAACGGAACGCGCGAGCCGATTCGCGCGCGCGTCTTGAGCTCCCAGGTCGTGGCGAGAAATACCGCGCAGACGTACGCTTCGCAGATCACGCTTCCGCCGATGGGTACGCCCGCGCCGGTTGCTTGGCAGATGAACATTCCGCTGGGCCGCGGAGCGTCGTCGCAACCGGCGACGCTTGGGACGCACGCGTCGAATTCAGGGTCCACCGGCGGCTTCATCAACGGCCGCTCGGCGGGAACGCCCATTAAGATTCCAGCCGGAACCTTGGTCAGGCTCGAACTGCTGAGCGGCTTGCCGACGCCGTAAGGGCGGCACCGCGTGGTCGCGAAACATTTACGCGGCTTCGAACGTTTTCTTCTCGTGAAGCGTTCGAAGCTTTTTTCTTGGGGGTATGAAGACGGTATGAGACTTCGAAATACACTGTCCGCGCTGGCGGCTGCTGCCATGTTGATCGGCGGGGGCGCGGTCGCGCGAGCCGACGGCAATACGATCGTGCTGTATCAAGGCGCGCAGATCAACGCCCAAACCAACGGCGCAATCAATACCGCCAACGCAAACGTGGGCGACCAGGTCACGGCCCGCGTCATCCCGCCGTTTCCGAGCGGCTACACGGCGTTCCAAGGCGCGACCCTGGTAGGCACGGTCACGCAGGTGCAGCGTGCAAGCCAAGGCAGGCGCGCCGCGCTCGGCGTTGAGTTCAATTCCTTACGCATGGCCGACGGGGCAACCGTAAACATCAACGCGAGCCTGACGCAGTCGCAGCAGCACAAGAACGGGGCGCAAAGCGGCGCGCGCGTCGCGATCGGTGCGATCGGCGGGATGCTGATCGGAAACGCGATCGGCAAGACGATCTTTCACACCGGCGGCGGCGGAGCGGTCGGCGCGATTGGCGGCGGCCTCCTCGGTGCGAACAATCAGGCCAATTTCACGGTCCCGGCCGGCTCGAACATGACCGTGACCCTCAACCAGAACGCCTACGTGCGGCGTCAAAGCCCGCCGTAGTCGTTGACAGCGGAGCGCCCGGACGGTACAAGGAGGTAGGCGCGAGGCGGCTAATACCGCCCGGTCGCCCTGGGCGTTCCGGATTAGCTCAGTTGGTAGAGCAGCTGACTGTTAATCAGCGGGTCGCTGGTTCGAGTCCAGCATCCGGAGCCATTTGAAAGCCCGTCAAACAAAGCGTTTGGCGGGCTTTCGATTTGACGGCGTTAGTTTGCGGAAATGAAGCGGAAGCGCGCGTAGTTCGAGGGAAGAGGGACAGAGTGATCACCGGCATCCACGCGATCTTGTACACAAAGCGCTCCAAGGAGATGTACGACTTTCTCAAGGAGGTGCTCGACCTGCACTACGTCGACGCCGGCAACGGGCGGCTCTTCTTCGCCGCACCGCCGACGGAACTCGCCGTCCACGAGACGGAAGACGACCCCGAACACGAACTGTGGCTGATCTGCGACGACATCGCCGCGACGGTACAGCAGCTCGAGAAAAAGGGAATCAAAACGACACCGGTCGCCGACCGCGGCTGGGGTTTGGTGACGACGCTCGAAGTCCCCGGCGGCGACAATCTCGGCCTCTACGAACCAAAGCATCTCTCGCCGCTCGCGTAGCCCGGTGCTGGGGTGAGCCATCTACGGCCCTGGCACAATGGTTCCGGGCCATCCCTTCACAACGATCGGCTTTCCAGCCGTCTTGGTCGGCATCTTCATTGGGGAAGTCGCGACCTATCCGCGCGACACGCTCTTGGGCGCGTTTTGGTGACGGGCGCGATCTGCACAGCGGAGGCCTTAGACCTTATCTGGACCGGCTTCGCGTGGCGCGCCTTGACCCATGAGGTCCGTTTAGTTAGACTTTTCCTCTGCGGCATTATGTTCACGCTTCAAACGGCATCAACGCGATGATAACGAGGTGAACGACACGTGAAAGCATCGGTGGTGAGCGCGTACGGCGGTCCGGAAGTGATGAAGTATCAGGACATGCCGGATCCCAAGCCGGGCGCGGGCGAAGTCCTCGTCGAGGCGGCCGGCATCGGCATCAACCCGGAAGATATGCTCGAGCGCAACGGCGCCATCAAGGACCGGTGGCAGTTGCACTTTCCGGCGATCATCGGCTTGGACGTGTCCGGAACGATCGTCGCGACCGGCGACGGCGTCACCGACCTCAAGGCCGGCGATCGTGTCTGCGGGTGGTCGTACCATACCTACGCCGAACTGGTCGCCGACAAGGCGACTTTTTTCGCCAAGGTGCCCGAGACGATGAGCCTGGTCGATGCGGCGGCGATTCCACTCGTGGGCGTCACGGGGAGCCAATTGATCTCCGTCGCAGGCAAGGTGCAGCCCGGCCAGACCGTATTGGTCGCAGGTGCAGCGGGCGCCGTGGGCCGTTGTGCCGTTTACATGGCGAAGGTATTGGGTGCACGCGTGATCGCGGGCGTGCAACGTTTTCAGCTCGACCAGTCGGAGAGCATCGGCGCGGACGAAACGGTCGCTCTCGACGATCCGGCCGCCTTCGGGACGATCCCGCAAGTCGACGTCGTCGCGAACGCGCTACGCGGGAAAGCGGCGACGGATCTGCTTGCAAAGGTCAAGGACGGCGGGACGTTTGCGTCGGTGACCGGAGAGCCCGCAGGCGCCAAGGATTATCCGAAGGTGCGCGTCGTCTCGTTCGTTTCAAAGCAAGACCGAGCGGTCATCGCCTTCATCGCCGATGCCGTACACTCCGGCAAGATGACGATTCCGATCGGCCGCTGCGAAGAGCTTAAGAACGCGGGTGCCGCGCAGGCCGCGTTTACGAAAGGCGGCATCGGCAAGGTGCTCCTCGTCCCGTGAGAGTGCCCCAGCCTTCGTCAAGACGTGAGAATGAATGCTCTCTATCCAAAATGGAATCGTCAATGAACAGCGGGGTCGACTCTTTGGACTGTTGTCCTGGACTAAACGTCGCTCGCTCGAATGCTTGACGAAGGTTTCAGAAAGGCAATACTATAGCAGTTCGCAGCTTGCCTTGCTGCATTACGCTTTCGCAACTTAGACGAGGGCAGCCGATGCCAAAATACCTTAGCCTCGCTCGCCCCTATTCCTATGTCTTCTCCATTTGACTTGAACGAGGCCACTGATTTGCTTTGGCCCGTGGCCTCCAACCAGGCCAGGAGCCACACGCATGTCTGAAAAGGTCAACATCGATCGCCGCCTCTTCGTCGGGACCGCGGCGATGACCGTCGCGGCACTGCAGCTCGGCATGGTCGGCTGCGGGCGATCCGGCAGCTCTACGAGTAACAGCACTTCGGAAAGGAATGCTTCCGTGACGCAACTCCAACAAGAGACGGGCAGCGGTACGGCCGCTATTCGGCCATTTCCCCATCTAAACGTTCCCGAGTCGGAACTTGCCGACTTGCGCCGGCGCGTCGCTGCGACGAGGTGGCCCACGAAGAGAGCTCGTTGCAGACCAGTCGCAGGGCGTGCAACTCGCGACGACGCGGGCACTGGCAGCGTACTGGGCCGACGGTTACGATTGGCGCAAGATTGAGGCCAGGCTGAATGCGACCCCGCAGTTCGTCACGCAAATCGACGGCGTGGACATTCATTTCATTCACGTTCGATCGAAACACGACAATGCGTTGCCGCTGGTCATCACGCACGGTTGGCCGGGCTCGATCATCGAGCAAATGAAGGTCATCGGCCCGTTGACCGATCCCGCGGCATACGGCGCGAGCGTATCGGACGCGTTTCATCTGGTGATTCCGTCAATTCCGGGATACGGCTATTCGGCCGAGCCGGCGGTCCTGGGCTGGGATCCCATACGGGTTGCGAAGGCCTGGCTCGTGTTGATGCAGCGCCTCGGATACGATAAGTTCGGCGCGCAAGGCGGCGATTGGGGTGCGTCCATCACGCAGCAGCTCGCGCTGATCGCACCCGACCGGGTGATCGCCATTCACAGCAACATGCCCGGGACGGTTCCAGACGACACGCTAGCGAAGGCAATTGCCAACGCCCCGCCGCCCGCCGGGCTCTCGAGCGACGAGCTGAGCGCCTATCGGCAGTTGGCCGACTTCTACACGCATCACCTCGGGTACGCCGTCGAAATGGCCAATCGCCCGGAAACCCTCTATGGCTTACTCGATTCGCCGGTCGGGCTGGCGGCTTGGATTCTCGATCACGACAAGGACAGTTACGAGATGATCGCGCCGGCGTTTGCCGGTAACCCGGGCGGCCTCTCGCGCGACGACGTGCTCGACAACATCACGATGTATTGGCTGACGAAGACGGGCATCTCTTCGGCGCGCCTCTACTGGGAAAACAAGCTCGGCTTTTTCAACGTGGTGGGCGTGAAGGTTCCAACCGGCGTCAGCGCGTTTCCGCACGAGATCTATACGGCGCCGCGCAGCTGGTCGGAAAAAGCGTACCCGAAACTCGTTTACTACAAGAGACACGACGTCGGCGGCCACTTTGCCGCCTGGGAACAGCCGCAACTCTTTTCAGAGGACGTTCGCGCGACGTTCCGGCCGGTGCGAAACCAGTCGTGACGGCGCGCTTCCGCTCGCCGTAGCGCCGCGAAGGGGCGTATGGGTCGCGCCGTTCGATCCATTTCGCCCCGCGCCGCGTTCATGAGGTATGCGATCCTTTGATTTCACCCCGGTCCTGTTTGCGATCCTGGCGTTGTTCTTCGCAGTAGGAACGTTCCAATTCTTCGGTAGCTGGCCCGCAGGGGAACGCGGGTTGCTGGCATTCGAAAAGGCTTGCCCGATTTATGAGCAGCACAAACCCAATGTGAGAAGCGACCGAAGCGGTTATCAACACTAGGGGAGTTGCCACGGCAATTCGCGTGCTGTGGCGAGGAGTATCTTGCAAGTGGACAAGCAGCATCAGAAGGCCGATAAACCCGACACCGAAAAACGCAAACGCGAGATTCGCGAAGAAGTGATCGACGCAGACGCGACGGGCCTGGTTTCCGGCGAAGAGCTCGTCTCGGAAGCCGAAACCATACTGCCACTGTTGCCAAAGCGATCCAACAAGTGAACGTTTCGGGTCTAGATCCTGATCCAACTGGTGAATGCCAACCATCAACCGCTCGATCAAGGCACGGCCGACGTCGCAGTGCCCGCTCCGCCGCCGGCTCCGTAAGGCGCGAGCGGCCACCGGTATGATCGTTCAGTCCGTTCATTACACGTTTGCACCCGAGGATGCCGATAAAGCCGAAGCGATCTTTCGCGAATTGCGCGCCGCCTCGCGCGCAGAAGAAGGCGTGATCGCCTTCGAGGTCGCTCGAAGCCGCGGGACGCCCAACGTGTTCGTGCTATGGGAAGCGTACCGGGACCAGAGGGCCCTCGAGGCGCATACGGCCACCGGCCACTTCAAACGCTTGGTGCTCGATGGCGTGCGGCCCCTGGCGCGGGAACGGATTGGCGAAACCGCCGTTCCGATCTGACCGATTCACTAGCTGGGAAACGACGCGCCGCCGCCGAACCCCGGGTGCAAGCGCTCGCGACCGCGCCGGCGAGTCGCACCGTTAGGGAGTTGCCCGTGCACAGATTTGCCGCCGCATTTATCATCGGTTGCGTCCTTCTGCCTTCCGTCGCGCGAGCCGGCCAGGCGTTACCGTCACCTGCGAATGCCGCAGTCCAAGCCGCGATCGTCTCCGCGGTCGAAAAAGATCGCACGAAATATGGCGGGCGCACGCCGATTCCCGCGGTTTTGATCGGCGTTTGGGACGGCGACGGTTCGACCTTCGTACACGCGTTCGGCTACGCGGACCTTGCGGCGAAGCGGCAGCTCACGCCGGCCGATCATTTTCGCGTCGGCAGCAACACCAAAACGTTCGTGGTGAGCGTCATACTGCAACTGATTGCCGAAAAGAAGCTGAGCCTCGACGATCCCGTCAGCCGGTTCGCACTCGGCGTCACCATACCAAACGGCAATGCGATTACCGTACGCGACCTGGCCAATATGCGTAGCGGGCTCTTCGAAGCGTACGATACGCCGCAGTTCGCCAAGTTGAACATGACCGTTCCGACGGATTTCGACCCGCGCACGCTCGTCGCGTGGGCGGTGACGCAGAAGCCCTACTTTCCGCCGGGTAAAGGCTACCATTACAGCAATACCAACTATTTGCTGCTCGGGCTTATCATCGAGGCGATCACGAAAGACGGCGTGGGCGATCAGATCCGCAAACGGCTGCTGGAACCTTTCGGGTTGACGCAAACCAGTTATCCGCGAACGGAAGCCATGCCGGATCCCTGGGCACACGGTTACGGACTCGACAAGCAACGTAATTGGGAAGACGTAAGCAACACGATTCCCGTAGCGTTCATGGGCGCGGCCGGAGAAATGATCTCGGACATGTCGGACATGAAACGTTGGATCAAGTTATACGCGACCGGCAAGACGGGCGGACCGGCGACGTACGATCCGGCGACCGAATGCAAGCCCTTTCTCGGGAACACGGCTTTCGGTCTGGGCATGACGTGCAGCGCAGGCTGGTTCGGTTATACCGGAGGATTGCCCGGCTACAACACTGCGGACTATTATTCGCCGGGAACCGGCACGACCATCATTGCATGGGTGCCGTACATGGCCGAACAACCTCCGGAGGGCATCGCGAGTGCCATCGTCCGCGACATCGCGCGCATCGTGACTCCGGCCCACGTGCCGTTCGTGTACACCGCCGAGGACTTACGGCGATCGGGACTTTGATCGGTGTGGCCGCCCAACTCCCCCGCGCGCTAGACCCGTGAAAGGCGTCCCGAGCGAGGTGCCCGGGCGTGCATTTGGAATCTTGAGAGGGCGCTTTTTTTGCTTGATTCGGAGGTACAGGATTCATGAGGACTCTCGGATTGCTCTTGACCGGGCTGGTGGCTCTGAGCGGGCAGACGCCGTCGTCGGCGCCCGCCTCGTCGCCCGTGGCGCCCGCCGCAATGGCGCCGGCGTCCCGCCAACTGGTTTACGAATTCGGATACAACGTTAAAGTCGCGAGTCAAGGTACCGGAACCGGAAAGACGACGATCATGATTCTCGGACCTGCCAAAGACGGCGGCGTGATGATAAGCGGCAGCGATTTCTGGTGGAATACGGCTCGGGCGCGTGCGACCAACACGTGCGACGTGCATCCGAACGGCGGCGTGTCGTGCTCCCAGGCGCCCTATGCGTTATCGCCCATCCAACTCACGCTGTTTCCGATGCTTGCCCAAAACTATTTTAGCGGACTGTCGGGCGGCGAGCACGCCAGCTGGCAGCACACGTTCAATCTCTACGCGGCGATGATCCCCGGCGCGGCGGGGCTGGCGAGCCAGCCGACCACGTGGAAATGCACCGTTAGTCTGCAAGGTAAAGGCCCGATGAATAAGACGGGCCCGGTCGTGCTCGTCCAGGCCGTCGGCAAAATGGAGCAGCAAGGCGGCCACTATCTGGGGATGGATTCAAAAGCCGGAATCGCATACGATCCGGTTGCGAAAGTTCCGGAGTTCGTTAGCGAAACGCGGCGTCACTTACCGCAAACGAACGTCAACGTCGAACTCGTTCAGCTCAAACTGATCTCGGATTCGGCCGCAACGCATTAGGGGGGGGGGGTGGGGGGGGATCGGAGAGTGGAGGTTCTTGAATGAAGCCGATTTGGTTTGCAATCGTTGCGTGTTTGTTGGTTCTGCCGGGCATGGCAGGCGCCGCGCCGGCCCAGTTGGATCCGTCGGTCCGAGCCGCGATCGTCGCCGCCGTCAACAAAGAACTTAAGGCCTACGGAGGACCGCAACCGATTCCGGGCGCCGTAATCGGCGTTTGGATTCCGGGGAAGGGCGAATTTACCGAAGGCATCGGCTATTCGAACCTCGATCCGCGAACGCCGATGGCGATCGACGATAAATTTCGCATCGGCAGCAACACCAAGACGTTCGTTGCGACGGTCCTGCTGCAGCTCGTCGACGAGAAGAAGCTGACCCTCGACGACACCATCGCCAATTTCAATCTCGGGCTGAACGTGCCCAACGAGAGTAAGATTACGCTACGACAGCTTGCCGAAATGCGCAGCGGAATCATCGACGCTTACTCCATTCCCGCCGTTCAGAAGCAGCCCGACACCTGGTGGAACACGCGGACGCCGGAGCAGTGGGTCGCGGTCGCCGCGAAAGAGCCGCCGCTGTTCGCACCGGGAGCGAAGTACAACTACAGCAACACGAATTGGATGATCCTGGGTCTGATCATCGAGAAGACACCAGCGATACGATCGAAGGTGAGATCGCAAACGCATCCTCACGCCGATGGCGCTGACGCAAACCTCGTTTCCGACTACCGAGATGGGGATGCCCTCGCCGTACGCGCGCGGCTATTCGCTCGACGAGAAGAAGCAGTGGAAGAACGAGTCGGCCGTGCTCTCCCCGTCGGTTTCTTGGGCCGCGGGCGCGATGATCTCCGATATGGCCGATATGCAGAAGTGGGTCAAAGCCTACGTCACCGGCACGACCAATAGCGCGGCCACGCAGAAAGCGCGGCTCACCTGCATTCCGACCGGCGTGGGAAATCTGTCTTTCGGGCTCGGCATCGGGTGCTCGGCAGGCTGGTACGGTTATACGGGCGGCATTACCGGTTACAACACCGGCGCGTACTACATGCCGGCGACGGGCGCGTCGGTCATCGTGTTCGTCAATAGCCAAGTAGAAAAGCCGTTTCCGGGCGTTGCCAACGCGATCTTCCGCGACATCGCCAAGATCGTCACGCCGAAGAACGTGCCGTTTGTGAAGTAGGGCTCGTTTGCGCGTGGCCGGTTCGGCATAGTAAAAAGCCCGGCAAGCGTGCTCGCCGGGCTTTTCTTCGGTTCGATGGACGGGCGTCTATCGAGCAGCCGGAACCGGGGCTTGGATGAATGCCAGCAGGTCGGCGTTAACGCGATCTTTCAGGGTCGTGCACAGCCCGTGCGGCGCACCCTTGTAAACTTCGAGTCGCGCGCCCTTGACGAGTTTCGCCGTCAACGGCGCGGAATCGGCAAACGGTACGATTTGATCGTCGTCGCCGTGGATGACGAGCGTCGGCACGTCGAACTTCTTGAGATCTTCGGTGAAGTCGCTCTCGGAGAACTGCTTGATGCAGAAGTAGGCGCCCGGAAAGCCGGCCATCATGCCCTGGAGCCAAAACGATTCGCGAACGCCTTCCGAGATATTCGCGCCGGGCCTGTTGTAGCCGTAAAACGGCATACTCAGATCCTTGAAGAACTGCGACCGATCGGCTTGCACGGCGGCGCGTAGCTGATCGAACGCTTCGATCGGCGTTCCGCCGGGATTTGCCGCCGTCTTGAGCATAATCGGCGGGATCGCTCCAATCAGCACGGCCTTTGCGACTCGGCTGGTTCCGTGCCGGCCGATGTAGCGCGCCACTTCCCCTCCGCCGGTTGAGTGGCCGACGTGGATCGCGTCCTTGAGATCGAGGCTTTGCACGAGTGCGGCAAGGTCGTCGGCGTACGTGTCCATGTCGTTGCCGTCCCAGGGCTGGCTCGACCGGCCGTGGCCGCGGCGATCGGGCGCGACGCAGCGATAGCCGTGCGACGCGAGGTAGAACATCTGGTCTTCAAAAGCATCGGAGCTCAGTGGCCAGCCGTGGCTGAACACCACCGGTTGACCTTTTCCCCAGTCTTTGAAATAGATTTGCGTACCGTCATGCGCTGTGAACGTACCCATGGGCGCCTCCTCGCTTTTAGCACTTGAGTGTGCAGGCATCAACTGCGCGGAGCGTCGTGAAAGTTGCAACGCAGAAGGCGCGAAAAATCAGGCCCGCGCGACCGGCGACTCAGCCTAGCGATGCAAGCATTGTTGGAGGGAGCGCGTTAGGCGGCTTTCAGCTTCCAGGCCAGTGCGGTCCAGCCGATTCCGGAAAAGATGAAGTTCACGCCGACGGCAAATCCGATGAACCACAGCGCGGACGTCGGCCATTGGTTCCATAGCAGCACGCCGAGAACGAACGTGATGAAACCGCTAAACGCGGCCAGCCCGTAGTTCGGAAACTTCATCCAGAGCGCGGACACGAATCGGAAGATTCCGCCGAATACGAAGAGTATGGCGAGCAGAAGCGTGATCGTCAGAGCGCCGGATACCGGATTGCGGACCAACACCAAACCGATGATGACGTCGAGAATTCCGACCAGCAACATGAGAATGATGTTGCCGGCCCCGCGCGTGAAGAACGCGCCGACGATCTGCGCGATGCCGGCGATGAAGATAAGCCAGCCAAAGAAGATGACCGTCGCCAGCGTCGCGATGAAGTCGCTGGAGATGGCCATAAATCCGAGTAAAATGAGCCCGATCCCGAGTGCCATGTACCAGCCCCAGTGGCGCTGTGCGTCGTGAATGGTTCCTGCAGCTGATTTCTTGCACGTTCGTGTCCCTTTCTGAGGTGTGGATCCGGGCCGCATGCGGTCCGCCCGCTGTGGCCGTTGGAATCCGCAGGCTCGGTAGATTCGCCGGAGACGAAAAAAGCCCGCCAGCTGCGCTTGGCCTTTCCCCGTGCGTGGCGTTGCGTTACTGCCGCGCGAGCGCCATCTTCATCGCGGAGTGATCGTCGTCGATTAAATCGCCGCTGACGTCTACGACGACGTTGTACAGCGTGCCGGTAAACGGGAACGGTCCCTCGTAGGCATCGGTTGCCGGCGATCCCGGATCCGAACCGCACTGGTATCCGCCGGCGAGGCTTAACGAAAGCGGAATCGTTACCGGAAAATCCGTCTGGCCCACCAGCTTGCCGTCCACGTAGAGCTGAGCGCGTCCAGGCGTTCCCTTCCCCACGGCGATGTCGGGCTTTCCGGTCGGCTCGAACTCGTACCGAAGCTTATGCCGTCCCTCCGGCACGTCGGTGGTGGATTCTACCCGAAAGTGGTCGAGCGCGAGGTAGTTATAGTCAAAGCGCAGCTTGCCGCCTTTGACGTAGAACGAAAAACCGCCGTCGACCCCGCCCGCGGAAAGCAACACACCCTCGGCGCCGCCTTTTGGAATGTCCACGTCGGCTTCGTAGCTATGCGGCCGGTTCAAGACTTTGGGCGAAGAGTTCGGCGGAATGGTTTGGGTGCCGGGGTAGTAGGTGTACTGCGTGCGATCCTTCGCGATCTCGGGTCGCGGATCGGCAAAGCGTTGCGTTCCGCGGCTGTCGATGGGAAGCACGTCATACTTGCCCGCCTCGACGTACCACCGCCCGATCATCTCGATGAGTTTGTCGCGATTCTGCGCGGCTACGTTGTGGTTCTCCGCAAAGTCCTCGTCCACATGATACAATTCCCAGCCGGTAGCGTCCAACTCGGTGAGTTTGGCCGCATCGATCGGCGCGCCGAACTGCAATCCGGCTTCGGAGAACGACGTACCCGGCCACGGGCAGACGGCCCGCCAGCCGTCGTGATAGATCGAGCGGTGCCCGAACATCTCGAAGTATTGCGTGTCGTGTTTGCTCGCAGCATCCCGCTTGTCGAGGGCGTGCGCGAAACTGTGGCCTTGGATCGGCGACTGCGTTACGCCGCCGATGGCCTCGGGCGCCTCGATGCCGAGCGCTTCGAGTACCGTCGGGACCATGTCGATCGCGTGCGCGTACTGGGTTCGGATCTCGCCCTTCGATTTGATTCCCTTCGGCCAATGCACGATGAACGGATCGCTGATGCCGCCCCGGTACGTTTCGCGTTTCCAACGGCGGAACGGTGTGTTACCGGCGTTCGTCCATCCCCAGGCGTAGTGGTTGAACGTCTTCGGACCCCCGAGGTCGTCGATCATCTTGAGCGCGTCTGCAGCGGTTTCGGGAACGTTGTTAAAGAACAGGCCCTCGTTGATGGAACCGTGCGGGCCGCCCTCGGCACTCGCTCCGTTGTCGCTGATGAACATGATCAGCGTATTGTCGAACTGGCCGATGGATCTTGAGGAAGTCGAAGAGGCGGCCGTATTGGTGGTCGGTGTGCGAGAGAAACCCCGCAAAGACTTCCATCATCCGCGCGTAGAGTTTCTTTTCCTCAGCGGGAAGGGAGTTCCATACCTGAACGTCGGGATCGTGACGCGACAGCTCGGCGTCCTTGGGGATGATGCCGAGATCTTTCTGGCGCGCGAACGTCTTCTCGCGATAGGCATCCCAGCCTTCGTCGAACTGACCCTTGTACTTGTCGGCCCACTCCTTGGGAACGTGATGCGGTGCGTGCCCGGCGCCGGGGCAGAAATACATGAAGAACGGCTTGTCGGGCGCGACCTGCTTGGAGTCGGCGATAAACCCGATCGCTTTGTCGACGAGATCCACGGTCAGGTGGTAGCCTTCCTCAGGCGTCTTGGGCTGGTCCACCGAATGGTTGTCGTACACGAGATCCGGATACCATTGGTTGGTGTCTCCGCCCAAGAATCCGTAGTAGCGCTCGAACCCGCGCCCGAGCGGCCAGCGGTCGTACGGCCCCGCTGCGGAGATTTGATCGGCCGGTGTGAGGTGCCATTTGCCAAGAGCGTACGTGTTGTAACCCTGGCCGCGAAGAATTTCGGAAAGCATGCCGTTTTCGAACGGAATGTTGCCGTTGCTGCCTGGGAAGCCTTCGGACCCTTCCGTAATGCACGACATCGCGTTCGAATGATGGTTGCGCCCGGTAATGATGCAGGATCGCGACGGCGAGCACAGCGCCGTCGTATGCATGTTGTTGAAGAGCAGGCCGTCTTTGGCGAGCGCGTCGATGTTCGGCGTTTTTATCGGGCTGCCGTAGCAGCCCATTTGCCCGAACCCCGTGTCGTCTTGCACGATGAAGAGCACGTTGGGCGCGCCGTCTTTCGCGCGGAGCGGCGCCGGCCATGCCGGCGACGACTGATCGAACGTGCGGCCGATCACACCGTTGAACGCCGTCCCCGGCTTGTATTCTTTTAATGGCATGTCTCGGAGTGCCGCGGCAATCGAGCGATTCCTTCCCTTCGGCGATGGCCCACTTCCGGAACGGACTTTCAGCCCGGCGGACCGTACCTTGAAGCCGTGCCACCATCGAAGCTACGGCTGCTGCCGATCGCGGTGATCGCCCTGCTCTGGACGTTCGCTGCCGGGGCCGCGCGCGCGCAGACGCCACCCGTTCCGCTTGAGGGATATGCGAAAGCCGTGTCCGGGCAAACGATCGTGTACCGTTCCTACGTCCCGGCCGTCTCCACGGCGCTGCTCGCGTATACGAGTAACGGAACGAGCGCGATCGACTGGCAAACCGCTGCGGTTCCGGCCGGATATTCCGGGACGGCGTCCTTTCGTTGGGTCGCTGGCTACGCACTCGGCACGGCAAAGGGCGCCCATCGCTTTCAACTGGCAATCGATGGAAATCCGGTGCTCGCGTTCACGGCCGTGCACGACCCCACCGTACGCGATTGGAGCGTAACCGGAACGAACGGCGTCGTGCTTCGTTTTCACACGCGATGGGACGACCGCAACGGCGACCGTATGGGCGACATGACATTGACCGTTCCCGCGGCTCTATACCGAGCCGGCAGCCCTCTCGATCTTCGGGTAACGGGCGAACCGGCGGGAGTCCTGGACTGGTACATGACCTTTGAGTACGCGCCTGCCGAGTGGGCCGACGCGATCGCGCAGCCCGCGCTGGTTGCGTGCAAGAGCGGGGCGTGCCAAGTGGTCGAACTGCGCGTGCTGCACGTCGGAGCGGACGCGCCGCTTAGAGCCGAGACGCCGGACGGCCAGAAGACCGACGCGATCGTTCGCGACGGATATCAAATCGTCGATTTTCCGGTCGCGCAAGTGGCGGCGCCGGCGACCGTGCCGGTGACGCTAAAGATCGGGGACGATTTCCAGCGGCAGTTCGCGGTCACGCTCGCGCCGGTCGTCCCGAGGACGTTCTACGTGCTGCATCACTCGCACATGGACGTCGGATTCAGTACGACGCAGGCCGGCGCCCTGGCCCAGCAGATGAAGAACGTGCGCGATGCTCTCGCGCTCATCCAAGCTACGCGCTCCTATCCGGATGCTGCGCGCTTCCGGTGGAATATCGAGAGCCTGTGGGGTGCGCAGGCGTTCCTTAAGATCGCGGCGCCGGCCGAGCGGGCCGCCTTCATCGCGGCGGTACGGAACGGTTCGATCGGACTAAGCGCCAACTACGCGAACGAACTGACCGGGCTGGAATCGGCCGGCGAGCTCCTTCACCTCACCGACTACGCGCACGCCTTCGAGCGACATTACGGCGTCCGGCTCGATACCGCGTTTTTTAGCGACGTGCCCAATTACAGTTGGTCCATCGTGCCTGCCCTGGCAGAAAACGGCGTGCGGTATTTTTCGAGCGGGCCGAATTATTACGACGCGCTGCCGGACCGGGGTGACCGCGTCGGCTCGACGTATGCAAACGGCGACGCACCGTTTTGGTGGACGTCGCAGTCAGGCGCGAATCGCCTCTTGTTCTGGATGGCGGGGCACGGATACAGCTCGTTCAACACCGCGAACCTCGCGACGGGATACGAACCGCGCTCGGAACGGCTCGTCTCCCTGCGAACGGCGATTCTACGCTACGCAAACGAACTGCAAGAACGGCACTACCCGTACGGCATGGTACAACTGCGGTACTCGCTGGAAGACAACGGCCCGGTAGATTCTCAACTCTCCGATTTCGTGCGGAGCTGGAACGCGCATTTTATCCAGCCGAAGTTATCCATCGCAACCGCACCGGATCTTATGCATCGGTTCGAAGCGCGCTACGGCGGCGCGATTCCGGTGCGCTCGGGGGACCTGACGCCGTATTGGGAGGACGGCGCAGCGTCCTCGGCTGCGGAGGAGGCGATCGCCCGGCGCAGCTCGGCGCGGCTCGAACAGGCTGCGACCCTGACCGCGATGCTCGACGCCGCGGGTTACGATCGGCACGCCTACGATGCGGCGTGGAGCGATCTGTTGATGTGGAACGAACACACGTGGGGCGCGCGCACGAGCGCGAGTGATCCCGACGGGCCGATGGAACGAAGCGAATGGAGCGTCAAACGCGATTACGCGCTGCGCGCCGACGCCGAATCGTCGGCATTGTTTGCCGCGGCGCTGGGGCCGCGCCCGGAAAGTTCGCGGTATACCGTGTACAACACCAGCTCGTGGCCGCGCAGCGGGCTGGTCGTCCTCGACGTCAAGCCAAGTGCCGGCGACACCGTCGTGGACGAACACGGAGATGCCGTTCCGTCGCAGCGGCTCTCCAACGGCCAACTCGCATTTTGGGCCGCAGGCGTAGCCGCATTCGGCTCTGCCGGCTTCGAGGTTAAGCCGACGCTGTGGAACCCTGAGGGCGAGGCACGGGCGTTCGGCACCGAGCTGCGTGCCGGCGATCTCACCGTGGAAGTCGATCCGAACTCCGGCGCGATTTCGAGTTTACGCTTTCGCGGCCATGAATTTGCCGACCGTTCCACGCTCGCTGGTCTCAACGCGTATCTGTACGTTCCCGGCCGCGACCCGCAGCAGGCCGTCTCGACCGGCTCGGCGCGCGTAACGATCGTAGAGAGCGGTCCGCTCGTCGCCGCTCTTGCAATTACGTCCGGTGCGCCCGGCGCGCAGGGTTTGGTACGCGAAATCCGCGTCGTCGCGGGAAGCGACCGCGTCGAGATCGTCGATCGGATCGACAAGTCTAAGGTCAGGGACTTCGAGTCCGTCCATATCGCGTTTCCGTTTGCCGTTCCCGCAGCGACCACGCGAATCGACCTTGGGTTCGGCGCGCTCGTTCCAGGCATCAACCAGCTTCCCGGTTCGAACGCCGACTTCTACACGGTGCGGCAGTGGCTCGACGTTTCCAACGCGAGCGAGGGAATATCGCTCGCGACGCCGGACGCGCCGCTGGTCGAAATCGGATCCATGGTTGACGAGCGCCCGAGCGCTGCGGGCTATCGCACGTGGAAGCCAAACGGCGCGTCGTCGCCGTTAGTCTATTCGTACGCCATGAATAACTATTGGCGCACCAACTATCGCGCGGATCAGGAAGGTCCCGTGACGTTCCGCTACGTGCTCGCTCCCCACGAAGGAACGTTCGACGCGCTCGCCGCGGCTCGATTTGGTGACGAGATCGCCGAGCCGCTGGTTGCGGCCGCCGCTCGCCCGCACGATGCCGCATCGCTGCCGTTCGCAATCGCCGGAGACGCATCGCTGGCGGGCGTTTCGCGCGACGCCGGCGGCCGTGAGATCGTGCGCCTGTACAACCCCCAGGCACAGCCGATCGGCGTCGACGTGCGCTGGAAAAACGGCACGGTCCAGCATGCGGCGATGCCGCCGTACGGCCTCGTAACGCTCGTGCAGCCGCAATAAACGGCCAGGGAGCCGCTGCGCTCTTAGCGTACAGTACGTTTCGTGTTTCTCGCCGACCGGTATCACGAGCTGATGGGATTTCGCGCCGAAGCGTTCGCCAAGTATCGCGCTAATGCCATGAGCACGATCACGGGACCGAAGGCTCGAGCGTATTTGCCGGTCGTGAAAAGTCGCAAGCACGCCCCCAAAGGCAGTCGCGGAATCGGGTCGGTCGCCGTTCTCAATTTCCCCCCGGTCTGGCACCACGTCTGCTCGGCGCTGACGTCGTTGAACCGCAAGGTTCGCATCGTCGAAGTCGGCCCCGGGAAAGGCGAACTCGCGGAGTATCTTCTGGCGACGTATCCGGACCGGATTTCAAACTACTACGGGCTCGAACGCGACCGGAACGTCATCGGTCCGTACGAACGCATCGATAGCCCCGAACAGCTGCCGGGCCGGATCGACATGCTTATCGCCAGCGAAGTGGCCGAGCATATGACGGCCGACGAGTTTTACAGCAACGTTCTCGTCCCGTTCCGCAACCGCTTGGCGCCCGACGCGATCGTCGTCGTCTGCATTCCCAACCCGACCGCGCCCGGCGGCATCGCCCGCGACTTTTCGCATCTGCAGAACTATCCGTGGTACGACATGTACGCGATCATGCGCCTGGAGTTCAAGCGCGTAGACGTCGTCCGCACCATGTACCTCTGGACGCTGCCGCGCCTGCTGTTCTTTCTGCCGCGCGTGGTGTTGTGCACGTTGCTCGAACTGGACTGGTGTGAAGGCCTGGTGTTCGTCGCGTCCGGGCCGCGATCCGACGTTGCGGCCGCGCCGGCGCAGGCGTTAGGGACTACTTAAGACCCGCGGCGTCGCGAGATACTCAACGCCCGCCTTTTGCAAGATCGTTTTCCCCTGTCCGCTGAGGATGAAGTCTTCGAAGGCCTTGGCCTGAGCCGGATGCGGGGCGCTTGCCATGACGGCCAACGTGTACGTAATCTTATCCGACATCGCCGCGTTGCCGGGTAACGGCGCGAAGTGCAAGCCGCGCGCGACCGCTTCCGTCCGGTAGAAAAATCCCACGTCGGCCTGTCCCGTCTCGATCCGGGCGAGCAAGTCTTCCTCCGGGAACGTTTGATCCGGGTTCTCGTCGTCGCCGAGAACCTGTTTCGCCCCCGATGCCCCGGCGAGGATGGTCATCGCCTGCAGCGTGTATTCGCCTTTCGGATCGAGTTTCGGATCCGTGCGTCCAATCTTAAGCCCGGGCATTTGCAACGCGGTCAGCATCGGCGTCTTGCCGGCTGCTACGCTTTCGAAAAGCGATGCATACTTGGATTTGTCCGACCAGGCGATGCCCAGACTGGTTCCGGCGAACGTCGTGGCGCGCGCGACCTTGGAGCCCAGACCCGTTACCAGCTTCGGGTCGACGCTCAAAAAGACGTCGGGGTTCTTCAACCCCGACGCGATGAGATTCGCGAGCATCTTACTGCCGGCGCCCTGCCCTTGAAAGTCGATGCCTTGCGCGGCCAGTGCCGACTTGATCGGTCCCTCCATCGGCGTCACCAGCGAGCCGGCATACAGGACCGAGACGGGCGCGGCCGTCTGCGCGAACGCCGGCGAAATCATAAGCAGTGCCACAAAGACTGCGGCGGCGGAACGAGCGCTGATTTCCATGGCCGCGATATAGGCGAGAGGCTGAGACGGCCCCTGCTTAGGTGGCGCCGGAATTGCCTGCGCTTACTGCGTGATGCGAAACCCTACGCTCACGATTCGCGGCGCCGCGAAATGCGTGCCTTGCGCGTTCAAGAGCGTGACGTAGTAGCGGTCGTTCAGCAGGTTTTGGACGTTGAGCGTGAGCGCCGCATGCGGCCCGATCGGCAGTCCCTCTTCGAGGCTGAAAATCGTGTGCGGCGTTTCCTTGCAATTGCCGGGCGTACCGGCCGGACACACTGCCGACGACAAGCCGCTGCCGTATTCTCCGGTAAACGACGTCCAGCCGCCGCGCCGGTCCTCGAGCAGCGCACCGCCGGCCATGCTCCAACTTTGCTCGTGATCGGCCGGCGTAAACCCCGCCGGAGAACCGAAACAGGGCGCGAGGAGTTGCGTCTCGCAGCCTTTGTTCAACGAGACGACGTGCGCCACCGAAAAGTACGCCCGCCCGTTGCGCGGCAACGGCTGGACGTAATTGAGCGCCTCCTGCGATAGGCGTCCGAGCTCGTAGTTGATGTCCTGGTGCAGAAGGGTTACGCCGACTTGCGTATCGTCGATGAGGTCGTTGGCGTTCTTCTGCCAGACGCGAAAACCGAGGTCGCCCGAACCAACCGGAATGTGGCCTCCGAACTCGAGCTGAGTATCGCGTTCGGGTTTGAGATCGAATCGCGCGACGGCGGGCTGCAGCGGCAGATTCAGCAAATACGCAGCTTGCGGGCTCACGTTTTCGAACGACGGCGGTTCGAAAAAGCGCCCGACGTAGGCGTAGACGCCGGCGCGCTTTCCGAAGAACCGCGTGAGCTTCAATCTTGGGCTGAACGCGCCGAACGCTTGGGCGAACTGCGAAGACGCGATCGTGTAGAAGTCGTAGCGCAGAGCCGTAGTCGGCTTCAAGAGTGGATGTCATGCGCCAACTGTCTTGCACGTACGACTCGTACGTGTTCCCCAGATTCGGAGTGTCGTCGATAACGGTCGCGGCCGCGTGAGGGGTGTCCGGCGTTATCACCGGCGCCAAGAAGTTGTTCGGCTGCAAAGTGATGTCGTAGTACTTTAGGATCCGGCTCAGGTCGTACGAAACCCCGGCGCGGAGCTCGTGGCGGCTGCCGATGCGCTGCACGAGATCGCCCTGAAGAATGTAGTCGAGTGCGGTCCGGCGGTCGTTCAGCGTATACGCGCACGTGGTCGGAAGGTAGCTGACGCTCGGATTGCTGAGCGCCGCGGCGCAGTCGGCGGACGTGCCGCCGTTGCCGAAAGGCGGCGGGATCACGTTTAGCTCCTCGCCGTACGCCCAGTCGTTTTCGGCATCGCCGAAGTCTTGAATTTTCGATTCCTTGAACGCAGGTCCGAAGGTAATTGCGCCCGTGTCGCCCAGCGCGCGGCGAAACTGGAGCGCGAGAAACGTGTCGTCTTGCGCTTCGCCGTCGTCGGTCGCAGCAGGCTGCCCGTGGTTCACGTCGCTCGGGACTTGGAACGTGCTGCTGCTGTGGATGAACGTCACGTTGGTGAAGTCGTTCCCGCCCGCCGGCAGCGCAAAGCGCGCGAATTGGCCCGCGGAGCTTGCGCCGTCGTGCGGCGAAGAAAAATCGGGCGGATCCAGACCGCGCGTGGTCTTCATGCCGGAAAGCGCGAGGTCGAAACCTCCGCCCCCCGCGATCGGCGCGTGGTAGCCGACCGTGCCGTTGATGTTGGTATACGAACCGAGCGACGCGTTGGCCGAGAATCCGGCCGGTCCGGTTCCGGCGCGAGTCGTCATGTTGAGCACGGAACCGAACTTGAGGCCGTACTGCGCCGGGTACGCTCCCTCGATCACGTCGATGAACGAGAGATCGTTGAGATCGATCTCGCCGCCGATATCGCGATTGAGTTCTTGCGGAAGCGCGACGCCGTCGATCTGGTAGTTGATGACGCCGTGATCGCCGTTGATGTGAACGACGCCGTTCGCTCCCCGCACCGCTCCGGGCAGCTGCACTTCCATCTCCGAGAAGGAGCCGTTGTACGGCATCGTCGTCAAGACCGTAGCGTTCAACGTGACGTCGCTGCCGCTGCCGTGCGTTGCCGGCGATCGGATCGCCGCCGTCACGCGGCCGATTTCCTTAAGTCCCACGAGGGGAACGTTGACGGTTGCGCCGCCGCTCCCGAGATCGACGATCGCAACCCCTTGCAGGCCGGGCGCCGTCGCGCGCACGCGGTACGTCCCCAGCGCGAGGGCCATCGTAAAACGTCCGCGGTCGTCGGTCGTCGTTCCGACGGTGAGATTGTTGCCGGATGCCGTAACGGTAGCATGCGGTACGGGGGCATCTTGGCTGGTGACCGTACCGCTCAGGAAGACGCTGGGCGCCGCTGCGTACGCGGCGGTCGAGGCCGCGATAGACAGCGCCAGGACGAACGTGGCGAACGAGAATACCCGGTAGAGAGGGGCGCTGGAGCGGTCCATATGTATTTGCGAATGATTCCCATTTATGGCGACCGCGTCCTGCTTGAGGGGTCTGCCTGGCTCGGGAGGGCCTGAATTCATGCGCGAGGTTCGGTGCGATTGGCTCGGCCGCGACGCCGTCGTGTTTGAGTCCGGCGGGGAGCTGTCGCAGGGCGTACAGCGCCGCATTTGGCGGATGATGCGCGCCGCGCCGGCGTGGCCGGGCGTCAACGACGTGACCGCCGGCCTTCAAAACTTGACGCTGTATCTCGATCCGTCGCGCCCGCGACGCGAAACCTACGAACGGCTCTTGCTGGACGCATGGCGTCAAAGCGAAACCGAGGCCGCCGTCGACGACGTTTCGCCCGTCGAGATTCACGTGCGTTACGGCGGCAGCGACGGACCCGACCTCGCGCACGTCGCGCGAGCGCACGGTATTCGTGAGTCTGACGTTGTGGAGCGTCATTGCGCCGGTGACTACGTCGCGAGCTTCCTCGGATTCGCGCCGGGTTTTGCCTACCTTAGCGGTCTCGACCCCGCGCTTCATACTCCGCGTCGCAGCGTGCCGCGCACGCGCGTACCGGCGGGTTCGGTGGCGATCGGCGGCGAGCTCACCGGCGTGTATCCGAGCGCGTTGCCGGGCGGCTGGAACCTCATCGGCCGCACCGAGCGCATACTCTTCGATCCCGCGCGCGATCCCGCCGCGTTACTCGCGCCGGGCGATCGCGTCCGCTTCGTCGCACTACGGTGACGCAAGCCGCGCTCGAGATCTTGCGCCCCGGCGCGCAAACGATCGTCGTCGATCGCGGCCGATTCGGGCATCGCTCGATCGGCGTCGCCTGGTGCGGCCCGATGGATGCACCAGCCTTGCAACGCGCGCTCGCCGCGGTGCGCGAGCGCGCGGATACGGCCGCGCTCGAGATTGCCTACGGCGGATTCGAGTGCCGGTTCACCCACGCGACGCGCGCCGCTTTGGCCGGAGCGGACTGTAACGCAACGCTCGACGGCGCGGCACTGCGCTCCGAGGGCGCTTTCGACGCAGCTGCCGGTTCGGTTCTGATTTGCACGCACCGCGCGACGACTCGCGCACGTTTCTGGCGGTGCGCGGCGGTTTCGACGTTCCGATCTACTTGGGCTCGCGCACCACCGACCTGGGCGCGGCGTTCGGCGGATTCAACGGACGCGCGTTGCGGACTGGAGATCGCGTGCCGATCGGCCAGCAAGGCTCCAGACACGGAATTCACGCCTCACGGCGGCGCTCCGCGTGGTGGCGAGCCGGCGACGGTGCGCGTAATTCCCACGCACGAGCACACCGGATTCGATGAGGAATCGCGCGCGGCGTTCTGGGCAGCCGATTGGACGGTCACGCACGAAAGCAACCGGATGGGATATCGTCTGGACGGGCCGGCACTCCGATTCTCCGCCGCGCGCGCGGTGCGGCCGCATGCGGTGTTTCCCGGCGTGATTCAGGTGCCGCCCGGCGGCGGACCGATCGTGCTGATGAGCGATGCCCAAACGACCGGCGGCTACCCGAAGATCGGCGTCGTCGTGGAAGAAGATCTCTGGATCGTCGCGCAGCGCCAAACCGGACGGCACCTGCGATTCGTCGAGGCCACACCGTGAAACGTATCGATCTCAACGCCGATCTCGGGGAGGGCTGCGGAAACGACGAGCAATTGCTCGACTTCGTGACCTCCGCCAATGTCGCGTGCGGCGCGCACGCCGGCGACGACGAGACCATGCGCGCGGTCGTGCGCGCCGCGATCGCCCGCGGCGTTGCCATCGGCGCGCACCCGTCTTTTCCGGATCGCGAAAACTTCGGCCGCGCTCCGATGGAGCGCTCGGGCGACGAGATCGCGCTCGACGTTCGCGAACAAACCGGGCGGCTCGACGCAATCGCACGCCGGGAAGGCGGGGTGCTTCGCCACGTCAAGCCGCACGGCGCGCTGTATAATATCGCGGCGCGCGACCGCGCGGTTGCCGACGCAATCTCGCGCGGCGTTGTGGCGTTCGATCCAGAGCTCGCCGTCGTGGGACTCAACGGCGGCATGCAAATCGAAAGTGCTCGGGCTCATGGCTTGCGTGCGATATCGGAAGTCTTTGCCGATCGCGGGTACGCCGGCGACGGCTCGCTCTTGCCGCGCGGGACCGCGGGCGCCTTGATCGAGGATCCGTCGCAGGCGGCGGCTCAGGCCCTCGCGTTCGTCGCTCGCGGCCAAGGCGAGACGATTTGCCTCCACGGCGACGGCTCGCGTGCGGTGGAGTTCGCGCGCGCGATTCGTCGCGCGCTCGAAGCCGCGGGCATCGACGTGCGGAGCGCCGGTTAGCGTGTTCTTGGCGTGAGGCGGGTTCTCGTCACGGGGTTCGAGCCGTTCGACGGCATCGAGACCAACGCATCGTGGGAAGCGGTGCGATTGCTCGACGGCCAGACGGTTGCCGGGTATCGCGTCGCGGCTCGCCGTCTGTCGTGCTCGTTCGACCGGTGCGTTCGCGAGTTGATCGACGCGATCGAGGAGACCGAACCGGCCGCGGTGCTCGCAACCGGCGTCAACCTGACCGGAACGGCGATCCAAGTCGAACGCATTGCAATCAATCTGGACGACGCACGCATCGCCGACAACGACGGTACGGTTCCGATCGATCGCACCATCGCCGAGATCGGCCCGGCTGCATACTTTAGCGAGCTACCGGTGAAGGCGATCGTCGCCGCCGTTGCAGACGCGCAGATTCGGGTTGTATTGTCGAATTCGGCCGGAACGTACGTCTGCAATCACGCGTTCTACGGCCTCATGCACTACGTCGCCACGCGGCAACCACGCTTGCCGGCGGGGTTTATCCACGTGCCGCCCGGACTTGAGAGCCCGGCGGTCGCAGATGCGCTTCGCATCGCGATCGAACGTACGCTCAGCGCCGGGCCAGCGGGATAACGTAGCGCGTCGCGGTGTGCGAGCCGGTATAGGCGCAGATCTTGTTGTCCACCAGGCCCGCCGCTAGGCCGGCGGCGCGCACCTGTGCGTCGCTGGGATTGGCGCCGCGCCCCTTTGGATGGAAGATCCATAAGGCACCGTTGGGTTTAAGCCGGCGCCCGGCCGCTTCAATGCGGGACAGATCGCGCGGTGCGTCCACCCGCAAGAAAATCAAGTCGTAGGTCGCGCGCAGGGATGCCGAAGGGGGATCGCTCAGGCACTTTTCGAGCGCGGTTACGAATGCGGCGTCGTGCCGCCCCACCAGCGCCGCGCGCGATTCGACCTTTACCCCGAGCTTGTCGAACAACGAGCGGTGCGAGTAGTCTCGTTCCTCGGATTTCGCCATAGAACCGTGTAATTCACGGGGTTTTTTCGCCACTCCCGTCTAATAATAAGAGACGGAGGTAGTATCGATGACGACGTCTATCGACCGTTCGGCCGTTCAGGCTGCCGACAACGTTTGGAAAATGGCGCAGCAACAACTCGACGACGTTGCCGACGTAGTCGGCCTGAGCGACGGCATCCATGGATTTCTGCGCGAACCCAAGCGCGTTCTCGAGGTTTCCATCCCGACGCACATGGACGACGGGACGCACCGCAACTTCAAGGGTTTCCGCGTTCAACACAACGTTTCGCGCGGACCGTCGAAGGGCGGCATCCGCTACCACCCCGACGTGACGCTCGACGAAGTCAAGGCGCTTGCAATGTGGATGACGTGGAAGTGCGCGGTCGTGAACATTCCTTTCGGCGGCGCCAAAGGCGGCGTCATCTGCGATCCCAAGAGTATGTCCATGCAAGAGCTCGAGAACATGACGCGGCGCTTCACCACCGAGATCTCGATCGTCATCGGTCCGGAAAAAGATATACCGGCCCCCGACGTCTATACGACCCCGCAGATCATGGCCTGGATTATGGACACGTACTCGATGCAGCACGGCTATTCGATTCCGGGCGTCGTCACCGGAAAGCCGCTTTCGCTGGGCGGATCGCTCGGTCGCGACAAAGCGACGGCGCGCGGCTGCTTGTTCGTCGTCGACGAAGCCATGCGCGAGCTGGACATGACCGTTTCGGGAGCGCGTGTTGCGATTCAAGGTTTCGGCAATGCCGGCATGTATGCGGCCGAACTCATGAGCGAACGCGGCTACACGATCGTGGCCGTATCGGACTCGCGCGGCGGCGTTGCCAACCCGAAGGGCCTCGACGTGCGTAAGATCATGGCGCACAAGGAAGAGACCGGCTCGGTGGTCGGCTTCAGCGGCGCTGACGCGATCACGAACAAGGAATTGCTCGAATACGATTGCGAGGTCTTGGTTCCGGCGGCACTCGAAAAAGTCATTACGCGCGAGAACGCACCGCGCATTAAGGCCAAGATCGTAGCCGAGGCCGCCAACGGCCCGACACTGCCCGAAGCCGACGCGATTTTACACGACCGCGGCATCATGGTGTTGCCAGACATCCTCGCGAATGCGGGCGGCGTGACCGTATCGTACTTCGAATGGGTGCAGAACCTGCAAGAGACTTCGTGGGATGAGAACGAAGTCGAGGAACGTCTGCGGCGGAAGATGACGCGGGCCTTCAAGGAGACCTACCATCAGGCCCAGCGCCTGAAGGTGGACATGCGAATGGGCGCCTACGTCGTCGGCGTCAACCGCGTTGCCGAAGCCACGAAATTACGGGGCTTCTACCCGTAGGCTCGTAGCCGGGCGGCGAGTCTTCTCCGGTTCTTCCCGGGCAGTTCCTAGAGCATTCAAAGCCTCGCGCTACGCTAGGAAGCCATGGTAGCGCAAGAACTCCCGGGCAACGCGCCTCCGCGTTTCCACGTCCTGGCCAAGCCTTCGGGTTCGCTGTGCAATCTCGATTGCTCGTACTGCTTTTTTCTCGACAAAGAGGCACTCTATCCGGGCAGCCGCTTTCACATGAGCGACGTGGTTCTCGAAAAGTACATCGCGCAACTCATCGAGGGCCATCGTTCCAATCAGGTCACCGTAGCCTGGCAGGGTGGCGAACCGACGATCATGGGGCTCGATTTCTTCCGCCGCGCGATCGGCTTCCAAGAGAAGTACAAGAAGCCGGGCATGACGTTCGAGAACACCATGCAGACCAACGGCACTCTGCTCACCGACGAGTGGTGCGAATTCTACAAAGAAAACGACTTCCTCATCGGGTTGAGTATTGACGGTCCCCGCGAGCTCCACGACGCCAATCGCGTGGACAAAGGCGGTAAGGGGACGTTCGACAAAGTCATGCGCGGCCTTCGCCTCCTGCAGAAGCACGGCGTCGAGTTCAACGTTCTCACGACCGTCAACAGCACGAACGGCGACCATCCACTGGAGGTCTACCGCTTTTTACGCGACGAGGCCGGAACGAGCTGGATGCAGTTTATTCCCATCGTCGAGCGCATCAACGACGACGGCCGCACGGTCTACCAGAAGGGCGACCAGGTGTCGGAGCGCTCGGTTCGGCCCGAGCAGTTCGGCGCGTTCCTCAACGTCATATTTGACGAATGGGTGCATCGCGACGTCGGCAAGGTATTCGTCCAAACGTTTGAAGCCGCCGCACGAAGTTGGCTGGGAATGCCGTCGGGAATGTGCGTCTTCGAGCCCACATGCGGGACGGGAATCGCGATCGAGCACAACGGCGACCTCTATTCGTGCGATCATTTTGTCGAGCCGGATTATCTCTTGGGAAACGTTGAGACCGGGCGGATGATCGACATGCTCGCTTCGGACTTTCAACTCAAGTTCGGGCGCGACAAACTGGATGCGCTGCCGCAGTATTGCCTGGAGTGCGACGTGCGTTTTGCGTGCAACGGTGAGTGCCCCAAGAATCGGTTTCTCGCTGCGCCCGACGGCGAGCCGGGTCTCAACTATCTATGCGCCGGTTACAAGGCGTTCTTCCATCATATCGACCTGGCGATGCGCGTTATCGGGGATTTGATCAAACGGAACGTGTCGCCCGAGAACGTCATGCCGATACTAACCAAAATGGAGGCGCAATGGGCGTCGACCGCAGGCCGCAACGATCTGTGCCCGTGCCGCAGCAACAAGAAGTATAAAAGATGCCACGGCCTGGCGCCGGTGAGGGCGTAGGGCTAACCCTGCTACCGTCGGCGGAGCGCTTCGTACTGGGGCACGAACACTTGTTCGCCACTATATATAGACATCTTGCGGCCCACGCGCTAGAGTAAGCGCAACGAATCCCAGCCCCCGGAGAAGTGGGCCAGGGCGAGAGGCGAGAGCAAACGGCATCGGTCGTTGGTTCGACGGGAATGACTCTCTGCAATACCAGGCGCTCATCTTCGAGGCTGCCGTGGACAGCGCTAAGGCGCACGTCTGCGAAGGAAGGAGAGCGCGATGAGCGGCTTATGCCCGACGTGCAAGAACGTGGTTGCTTACCCATTTTGCGTCAATCAGTTCCACAATCAACCCATCCCCAATGCGGTAGTGACCGAACTTGAGAGCGTGCTCGAACGGATCAACGTTTGGTGGCGATGACGCGGATGCGACGGATGCCGCGGGTCCGGCATGACCCAACTCGACGCCGGTAGCCGTTTTTGCCGGACGGAGTAGCGCCCAGAAACGTCTGAGCTTCATCGTTCTGTAGTAGTCGGCGGCAACCCGCGTGGGCGAAAAGAGTGGTCATGGCGAATCGCGGTTACGATCCTTCGTATCTTCTTGGGAAAGAAAATGAAGTTCACTACACTACTTACCGCGACTGCCGTCATTCTGGTCGGTGGTGCGTTGACGTGGCCGGCGCCGGCCCGCGCTCAGGAGCCGACACCGCCCGCGCCGAGCGTTAGCCCCAGTCCCGGTGCGTCTGAGGAACCTTCACCCTCGTCACCCGTCCCGGAGACCGACGCCACGACCGGCGGCTTTGACATGAGCAAGCTCACGCCCGCGCAGCAAGAAGAGCTTAAACTCGCGATCATCAAGGTCTCGCAAAACCCCGTGGGAAACATTACGATAGTTCCGTTTCAAAATAACTTCAATTACGGGGTTGGACCGTACGCGCGATTTCAGTACAATTTGAACATCCAGCCGGTCATCCCCATTATGCTCTCGCCGACTCTGAGCCTCGTCGCGCGAACGATCATACCGGTGATCAATCAGCCTTCCAACGCTCCGCCTCAAGTGTGTGCGCAGCCGGGTGGGTGCGGGTCCACGTTCGGAATCAGCGACGTTCAAGAGCAGCTGTTCTTCGGCCCGAAGACCAAACCGGGGCAGCTGATCTGGGCGGTGGGACCGATCTTCCAGCTTCCGACTGCAAGCCCAGGGGTGCTTGGAACGGGCAAGTGGTCCGCGGGTCCCAATGCCGTCGCTCTGGTAATGCCCGGTAAGTGGGTCATTGGAGCGCTCGCGACGCAACTGTGGTCTTTTGCCGGGCAAACGAATCGCCCGAACGTTAACGCCTTCCTGCTGCAGCCGTTTATCAATTACAATCTTAAGGCCGGCTACTCGCTTTCGACGGCCCCAATCATGACGGCAAACTGGACGACGACGCAAGGGCGATGGGCCGTCCCACTTGGTGGAAGCGTCACAAGAACGTTCAAGGCCGGCGATCAGTTGATGTCACTCTCGGTTGGCTACTACAGTTACGTTACTCGACCGGTTAGCGCACCTCAAACGAATCTCAAGGTCGTCTGGAGCCTGCTTTGGCCGGTCAAACGCGGCGTAGACATTCAGCAGCTGCTGCAGGAAGGGCAATAGGACCCGCATCGCAGCGTCTTCCGAACCCGGGCTAGGCGCTCGAATCTTCGCCGAGGTTCATGCGGGGCACTCCTTTGGGATACGAGGTGGGGAATCGCTCGACGAACTGCTTACAGATGACCACGAGATACTCGAAGTTCTCCCAGATGCCTGGATCTAAGCGGCGGCGGATGCGGACGACCGGAACCAGCGCGTCCCAGCACGAGAGCACGACGCCGCACCACAGATCGCACGCGATCGTTCGGTCGATGATGTTGAATCGTACGAAAGCGCCCATGGACTCAAAAAAGTTCGCCACGTAACTGACCGGCCGGAGTTCTGCCGGGAACGTCCGGTCGCCCAGCGCGCTTCGAATCTGCGGATTCTCGAGCAGACGCGGTAACTCGTTGAAGATAAAGTGCCGGGCTCGCCGTGAAGTCCTCGGATTCGAGGGTTTCTCGGCATTCGGTCAACGCGATGATTTGGTTGCTTCCGCGGGTGTGCCGCAATTGCAGAAGCGCTGCGATTGCCGATGCGGTGATGACGACGAAGGTTCCTAGCGTGGCGTACGCCGTCAACCATTCGGCACTCAAGAAAGCCTCCGATCTTACGTTCGCAAGGATGTTCTACGGGCTGTCCTTACGGTCGTATGCCTTGCGTCCCTCGTGGTCGAGGGCCGCGAACTCGGCTTCCGAGAGCCGGATGCGCGGCAGCGGCGACGTTTTCTTCGAGATGGCCGACCTTCGACGTTCCCGGGATGGGCAGCATGACGGGGCTGCGTTCGAGCACCCACGCCAGCGCGATCTGGCTGGGCGATGCGTTGTGCGACTTGGCCACGCCGTCGAGCAGCGAGCCGGGCTTGGCCAGGTCTCCGGCCGCCAGCGGGAACCACGGAATAAACCCGATGTTGCGCTCAGCGCAATAGTCGAGCACGCTTTCGTTGAGTCGGTCCACCAGATTGTACCGGTTTTGCACCGTCGCGACGTTGAAGAACTTCGACGCGGCTTCGATGTCGTCGATGGAGACTTCGCTGAGTCCGGCGTGCCGTATGATGCCGTCGTCCAATAACGCCTTGATGGCTGCGAACTGGTCGTCGCGCGCGACGTACGGGTCGATGCGGTGCAACTGCCACAGGTCGATTTGCTCGACGCCGAGATTACGAAGACTCTTGAGCGCCTGCTGTCGCAAATATTCAGGCCTGCCTACGGGGTCCCACTCGCCGGGGCCGCTGCGCGTCAACCCGCCCTTGGTCGCGACGACGATGTCGTCGTATGGCGCGAGCGCCTCGCGAATCAACAGCTCCGAAACGTCGGGACCGTAGGCGTCGGCCGTGTCGATGAAATTCACGCCGAGCTCGGGAAGCCGTTTGAGCGTGCGAAGGGCCTCGGCCCGATCGGCGGGCTCGCCCCAAATGCCTTCGCCGGTAACGCGCATCGCTCCAAAGCCGAGCCGGTGAACTTCGAGGTCACCGCCGATTTTGAACGTTCCGGAACGGCTTGCGTTTTGGGTTATCGCGTCCACACTGCCTCCATGGGCCGGGTAATCGGGTTCGACACGACGGAGCGCACGAGGGTTGCTTCGACGGCAGACTTTATGCGGGAACGCAGAGCTGCCGGGGCCGAAAGACTCCTCGTGTTCGTTACCGCATGCATACCCGGCGCGCGGGGTCTTATAACCCGGCGCCTCACGTAATGGTCCGCCCGGCGACCGGCGCCGACGTGGCCGCGATGAAGCGCATCTACAACCAAGGCATCGAGGACGGGGTCGCGACGCTGGAGGTTGCGACTCGGTCCGAGGCGGAGATGGCCGCCTGGTATGCCGATCGCGACGAACGTCACGCCGTCCTCGTTGCCGTCGCGGCGGACGAAATCGTGGGATGGGCGTCACTCAACCGGTTCTCGCATCGTTGCGCACACGACGCCATCGCCGATCTCTCCGTCTACGTTGCCAGAGAGCGCCGGAGCCAAGGCATCGGACGCGAACTGCTGCTAGCGCTGCTCGAGCGCGCTCGGGACGCAAGGTTCCACAAAGTCGTTTTGCACGCGCTGGACTCAAACGTCGCGGGAAAGCGGCTGTACGCGCGCGTGGGCTTCGTCGAAGTCGGCGTGTTCAAGGAACATGGCGAGATCGACGGGTCGCTCGTTGACGTCGTCGCGATGGAGCAGATCTTAAGATGAAGGGCCGCAGCGTTTCGCGAACGCGCTCCCGATGACGGATTCACCGGCCGTTCGAGCACGGACCGAACTCACCGTGCGCGGGCTGATTCTCGGCGCCGCGATCACGGTCGTCTTTACGGCCGCCAACGTTTACCTGGGCCTGAAAGTCGGATTGACGTTCGCCTCCTCGATTCCGGCCGCCGTGATCTCGATGGCGTTGCTTCGTCCTTTCAAGAACGCGACGATTTACGAAAACAACATCGTGCAGACGGTTGCGTCGGCCGCAGGGACGCTCTCGGCGATCATCTTCGTGTTGCCGGGACTAGTCATGGTCGGCTGGTGGGCGGGTTTCCCGTTCTGGGAGAGCTTCGGCGTGTGCGCCGCGGGCGGCGTGCTGGGCGTGATGTACACGATTCCGCTGCGCCGCGCGCTGGTGGTTGATGCGGATCTGCCCTACCCCGAAGGCGTTGCCGCGGCCGAAGTCCTGCGCGTCGGAACGGGAACGCGCGAAGGCGCGACCGAGGGGAAAGCCGGTCTTCTTGCGGTCGTGGTCGGCTCGCTGGCATCGGCGGCCTTTGCCGCTATCGTGGCAACGCGCGTCTTTACGGCAGAGATCGACGAATTTTTTCGCGCCGGAAAATCGTCCACCGGAATCGGTTTCGGCCTTTCGTTGGCGCTGCTCGGCGCGGGCCATCTCATCGGCCTCTCGGTGGGCTTGGCAATCCTGGCCGGTCTGGTAATCGCGTGGGGCGTAGCTACGCCGATCCTTACCGCACTCCATCCTGCGACCGGCAGCGCTGCGGACGTCGCCACCCACGTGTGGCAGCACCAAGTTCGCTTTATCGGCGCGGGCGCGATCGGCATCTCGGCGTTGTGGACGCTGGGAAAGCTCGCGATTCCGGTCTGGAACGGCCTCGTCTCCGCGATGGAAGCTGCGCGGCACAAAGCACGCGCCGGCGCGCCCGAGCTGCCGCGTACGGAGCGCGACATCCCCATCGGAATCGTGGCCGCCGTGGTCGCCGCGTGCGCGGTTCCGCTGGTCGTGCTGTTCGTTTCGTTCTTGCACGGCGGCGCGCTCGGGGGCTCGATCGTGGAGCTGACCGCCGCGGCGGTCGTGTACACGCTGGTCGTGGGGTTCCTCGTCGCCGCCGTGTGCGGTTACATGGCGGGATTGATCGGCTCGTCGAACAGCCCCGTTTCGGGACTCGCGATTCTCGCCGTGCTCGGCGCTTCGGTCCTTCTCGCGCTGGTTGCGCGCGGCGGCGGAGAAGCCGAAAAGCAGGCGCTGATTGCCTTTGCGCTGTTCGTTACCGCGGTCGTGTTGTGCGTGGCGACGATCGCCAACGACAACCTACAGGATCTCAAGACCGGCCAGCTGGTGGACGCGACGCCGTGGCGCCAGCAATTCGCGCTGGTGGTCGGCGTCTTTTGCGGCGCACTGGTCATTCCGCCGATCTTGGCGTTACTGAACGACGCTTACGGTTTCGCCGGCGCGCCGGCGCTTCACGCGGCGGCATCCGCGCAGCCGCTGCCCGCTCCGCAGGCGACGCTCATTTCGGCGTTGGCAAAAGGCGTCATCGGCGGACAACTCGACTGGAGTTTGCTGGGTATCGGAGTCCTCGTCGGATTCGCGATCATCGTCGCCGACGAAGTGTTGCGTGCGGTCAGTGGCGGAAAGCTCAAGCTGCCGCCGCTAGCCGTCGGACTGGGCATCTACCTGCCGGCCGCTACGACCGCGCCGGTCGTGGTCGGCGCGGTGCTGGGCTACGTCTACAACCGGCGCGCCGAGCTCGCGCAGGATCCCGGCGTCGCGCAGCGCTTGGGCGTGCTGCTCGCGTCCGGCTTGATCGTGGGGGAGAGCTTATTTGGAGTCGCGCTGGCCGGCGTCATCGTCTTCTCGGGGAACGGCACGCCGCTCGCCGTGGTCGGCGATGCGTTCGCGGTTCCGGGCGAGGTCATCGGCGCGATCGCGTTCGCGCTGGTCGCTTTAGGACTCTACGCTTGGGTCGGACGACTCGCGAGGAGCGTCGGCTCGTCTTACTGAGGGACGGGTTCGCAAATCGGCGCGATCGCGTTGCCGTCCATGACGCTCCGCACGAACGGAATGGAGTCCTTGAGCGATCCGTTGACGGCGGTGCTGTGATCGAGCCCGATATACACGTGCGCCTGAACCGTCGTGCCGGCAGCGCACGCTGCTTTCACGAGTTCGAGCTGGTTGGCGGTAGGAACGTCCACGTCGTCCTGTCCCGTCCCGACGAAGAGCGGACTCTCGAGGTGGACCGTCGGATAGGCGAGCAGATCCATGTTGGCCATCGCGGCTTTGGCAAAGCCCGGCAATAACGTATTGGCCGGCGTGAGGCCGGCGCTCGTGACGTCGGAGCGTAACTGCGCGATGCACGTGATGCGCGCGCGATCGAGCAGCGGAAGAGCGCGCTCGCCGAACAGATCGGTCGCTTTGAGCGATGGGTCCGCCTGCAGCAGCATCAGGCCCGCGTAGAGCCCGTAGGCGAGCGCGGGGTTGACTTTGTCCGGATCCGCCGGGAGCGCGCTGGCCAGCGACTCCGGCGACAAGAAGGGGACGCCGGTCGCGACGGTGCCTCGAAGGTGCACGTCCGGTGCGTATTGCGGAGCGTACGCCGCGCTGGCAAACGCGGCGCCTCCCCCTTGCGATTGACCGATGATCACGACTTTGTTCGCGAGCCGGCTGTTTGACGCGAGCGCGGCACGGACGCTGTCGAGCACGCTGTAGGCTGCGGAGCGCGCGTTTAGATAAGGATGCAGACCCGGCGTTCCGAGCCCCTCGTAATCGGAAGCAACGATCGCGTAGCCTTGGTCGAGCCAAGTGTTGAGATACTCCACGTCGCGGTAGGAATGCCCGTCCCAGGACGGTGCGCAGACGTCGGCAACGCCGACGGTTCCGTGGGCCCAGGCGACGACCGGCCATCCGCCCGCCGGCGGATTCCCCTTGGGCGTGTACAGAATCCCCGAAACCGCGACCGGCGTCTTCCCGTCAATTCCGCTGGTCGAAGAATAGAGAATGCGAATCTGCGTAGCGGATTGCGTGAGTCCGAGCGGGTGGGGCAGCGGAAGGGTTCGCAGCATGACGCCGGGCTTGGGTGGGATCGCGTTCGGCCACAGGTAGAACGCGTCCACGCGCCCGTCGCCCCGCAGAAGTCCGGCTTGCGTCGGCGGCGTCGCGGTATCCGCCCCCGCCGCCGCCGTTAACGCAACGGCGAGAGCCAACGCGGCGCTCGCGATTCGCGCAGCTACCAAAGCGCGCCTTCGGCGACGAGGCAGTACAGAATCGGTCCCAGCCCCCAAATGATGCTGACGATAAACCAGACGATCTTCTTGCCGTCGCTCATGTCGCCGCGGCCGATCAGGTGAATCCACATGAGGATCATCGCGATCGGATGGAGGATGACGGACAGCAGTATCTCGAGCAGCAGCTTCATCGCCCGACGCTCTTTAGGCTCGCGCCCGGCAAAGCCCTGTGGTACGGTTCGGGCCGGTACGCCGCGACGTTGATACCGGGCGGAGTCCCCTTGCGGCCGTGGAACGGCCGGCGGAACAGCCACGCGAACAGCCCCGCCAAATTCGCGACGAAGATGAATTGGCGGAAGAAGAAATCGAGAACGGCGGCAGCCAAGAGCGGCCAGAGCGAGCTGCGATAGGTGCGGTACGAGATCTGATCCAGCAGAATGCTGAGCAGCGAAATCATGATCGAGAGAACGACGACCAATCCGAGCAGCAGCAGGTTCGCGTAAATATTGATGAAGTGGAAGTACAGCGCGACGACCGCGAACAGGATTCCGAAGAGCACCGCGGCCGGCGCCAGGAACTCGGCAAACATGAGGTAGGGCATCGTCAGCCAGCCGATCACGCCGCCGCCGAACAGGAGGTTGCGGTGGATGGCCATGCATTCGGCCAAGTGGCGGTGCCAGGATTTGCGCTGGCGATAGAGCTCGCCGAACGTCGGAGGCACGCTGGTCCAGCAGACGGGATACGGTGCGAACGCGACGTTGTACGAACGCTTCTGCTTGCGCATCATGTTGTGAACGCGTAAGGTCATCTCGAGGTCTTCCCAGATCGTGTCGGTGCGATAGCCGCCGGCCTCGATGATGATGTCGCGCCGCCAGAGCCCGCACGCGCCGGAGATGGTTCCCAGTCCGTTGATCGGCGCCCATCCCATGCGCGAGCCAAGGAACGCGCGCAAGTATTCCAAGGCTTGGAACCGCGGCAGCCAGGCCTTGGGAAGCTGGGGCTCGAGCGCGCCGTCCGAACCCTCGGGAATGGCGTCGTTGCCGACCGCGATGGCGCCGCCGACGGCGATCGTATGCCGGTTCTTTTCGAACGGTTCGGACATCCAAACCAGCGTTGAGGGATGATAGAACGAGTCGGCATCGCCCGAGAAGATGAGGGGAAAGCGTGCGACGTTGACGCCGGCGTTGAGCGCATCGCCCTTCCCGCCGTTGACTTTATCGACGACCAATAGGTTCGGGTGCGTCACCGAACGGTAGATCGCATTGACCTCCTTGGTCGGGATCGCAACGCGGTAGACCGCGGGGAACGGCTCGAGCGCGAACGCTTCGGTCAGGACGGACAGCGTCTCGTCGGTGGACCCGTCGTTCACGACGACGATCTCCGAGGCGGCGTATTGGATGGCGAGCAGCGAATTGACGGTTCTGACGATATAGATTTCTTCGTTGAAAGCCGGAATGACGATACTGATCGGCTTGTCGAGTGCCGATACCGTGCTTCTGAGCGGATCGACGCGGTGGAGTTTGACGAAATCGGGCAGCCGAAGCAGCGCGACGAATGCCGTGAAGAGATAGAACGAATTCACGAAGATGAAATACGCGAACAGCGCGACTTCGATGACGAAGACGATCAGATCCCACGGGTAGTGCAACGTGTGGCTCATGAGATCGGCGCCGGCAGCATCTCGGCGCGGGCTTCCACGATCGCGTCGCGGGCAAACGGATCCGCCTCGGAGACGCTTTCCTCGGTTCCGCTGGATTTGGTTCGGGCGTCCAGCGCGACGAGCGCTTCGGCGGCTCGGCGGCGCACCCACACGTCGGCGTCCATGGCGAGCGATCCCAACACGGGAGCATCTTGCACCGACGCGACGCGGCGCATGATGCGCAGGGCCGCCAAACGGACGAAAGGATCGGGTGCCACCAGGAACGGCCGCACGAGCGCATCGTCCGACGGCTCGGCAACTTCCGACAGTGCGCGCAACGCGGCCGCCACCACCTCCGGGTCGGCGCCTTCGTGCAGTAGCGAGCGCGCGATCGAGCGAGCTGCGGGAACGCTGCAGCAGCGTAGGAAGTCCAGGAGGCGGATGCGTCCGCGCGGCGGCGCGCCCTCGATCGTGCGAGCCATCGCCGCGTCCAAAGCCGGCTGGTCGGCGAGGCGCAGCATCGCTTCAACGCGCGAACCGGCCCAGTCTTCGCGGTCGCGAACGAGCGCGACCACCCGTTCGACCGAATCGGGCGAAAGGCGGATCAGCGCCTCGGCGGCCGTTCGCGAGAGCTCCGTGCCGTCCGCGTTACTGTAGCGGGCGCCCGCCCCGATCGCTCGCGGATCCGCGAGCTTCCCCAGCGCGGAAAGTCCGGCGATCCGATCGGCATCGTCGCGCAAGGCCAGCAAGCCCATGGCGAATTCATCGAGATGCGCGCGCCGCGCGACTTCGTCGGCGTGTTCGCGAGCGATTACCGAGCGCGACGCGTCGAGTTCTCCGCGGATCCGGTTGTACAGCAGTAGGATCGTGTAGCGGTCGCCCCTTTGCAGCGGCGACAATTCGTCGCTCTCGCCGCGGAAGAGGGCTTCCCATTGGACGATGAGCCGCGCGCGGCGGCGGGCGACCGCGTCGAAGCGCAGGCGCAAGACGACGACGAAGATCGACAGCAGCACCACGACGCCGGTTAGCGTCAGCGTCACGACCTCTATGGCCCAGATGAAGCCGTCAAATGCGTGCGCGTAAACCAAGTTGAACCTCGAAGCGATCGTACGCTCCGGTTAACGTGTAGTCGCCCAGGCCGAAATGGAGGGCCGTGTACGGGGTCATCCAGTGGAGCAGGTCGCCGTTGACGCCGACGCTGCCGTAGGTCGCGATGGTCGTGCCGGTGTTCTCTACGTCGCGCCCGGCGTAAGCGGCCAGCGTAAAGACGTCGCGCGGGAGGTATCGAGACCACGAAACGCCGTTGGTCCAGGCCACGCCCGGAACGTTCGAGAGCACCGCAAAGTGCGACGCGTACGCGATCCGGTCGTCGCCGTAGTAGCGATCGAAGCCCACCGACGTCACGCCGACGTTGGCGGACGGATAGCTGGAGTCGCGATAACCAACTTGGATGCCGTAGCCGTCGCGAAGCCGGATGTCGTCGCCGAGCTCGATCGCGGTGGACGGTAGGACGTTGTGCTGCGGGCTGTAGGAAACCAGGATGTCGGCGATGTTTTGCTTCGTAACCGGGACGTAGGCGCCGGCGCCGTACTGCGTATCGGCCAGACCGAAACGCTGATTCTGCGAGGCTTCGCCATAGAGTGAGAGGCCGTCGCTGCGGCGGTACAATCCAAGCAGATAGGCGGCGTTCCACGTCCCCCGGTTGTCGGTAAGCTGATCGTTGACTCCGCCGATCTCCAAGTCGGTCGTGGACGTTAGGACGGGAGCTGAAGGCGGAGCCGGCGTCGCGCTTGGTGATGCGGACGGAGAAACATCGGCAAGCGCGTGCCCGGGCAAGAACATCGCCGCGGCGAGTGCCGCGGCGAACGCGAACCTCGCGAGACGCACGTTCACCGCGCGACGGGCTGCGGCGTCCGCACGCTTTCGATTACGTCCCGTAGAATTACGTCGAGCGTGGTCGCCGGGTTGAAGCCGAGCTCCCGGCGGGCCCGCGCGATGTCGGGTACGCGGCGGCGAATTTCTTCAAAGCCGGCCGTGTAGGCAACGTCGAACGGCACGAATTCGATCTTCGAGTCAGAGCCGGTCAGTTCGATGACGCGCTTGGCCAAGTCGAGGATCGTGATTTCAGAAGGGTTGCCGACGTTGTAAACTTCGCCGATGCCGGCGTTCCGGTCGAGAATGGCGAGCAGGGCGTCGACGACGTCGCCGACATAGCAGAACGAGCGCGTTTGCGTTCCGTCTCCGTAAACGGTCAGCGGCTCGCCGGCCAGAGCCTGACGAACGAAGCGCGGAATCACCATGCCGTAGTACGCGCTCTGCCTGGGGCCAACGGTATTGAAGAGGCGCACGACGGTAGCCTTGAGTCCGCGTTCGCGGCAGAGCGCGAGGGCGAGGAATTCGTCGAATACCTTCGAGCACGCGTAACTCCAGCGACCGACTTCGGGCGAACCGAACGAAATCGGATCCGACTCCGACGACGGTATCTTGGTCGCGAGCCCGTACACTTCGGACGTCGATGCGACGAGCGTGCGCTTGCCGTAACGCGTCGCGGCGGCTAACAGGCTTTCGGTACCGTTGGCGTTGACTTCCATCGTACGCAGCGGGCTTTCGATGACGAGTTTGAGCCCGATGCGCGCGGCGAGATGAACGACGGCGTCGCAATCTTGGACCAGCTCGTCGACGAGTTCCTTGTCGCGCACGTCGCCGACGACCAGGCGGAAGCGCCCGTTCTCGCTTTCGGCGGGTATGTTGTCGCGGTTACCGGTAGAGAGATCGTCGAGCGCGACGACGCTTTCGCCCCGGTCGAGAAGCCGGCGCGCCAGGTGCCCGCCGATGAATCCGGCTCCGCCGGTGACGAGCGTCCGTTTCACAGCGAAATCACCCGCGCTCTGGCGGTGGCGCGCTGCGAAGGCGAAATTGCGGCGCGCGTGTCGATGACGATCTTCGCGTGGTCGAGCACGCGTTGATAATCCACGCCGTCGTGTGCCGTAACGATCACCACGCAGTCGGCTTTTTCGATTTGCTCGATCGTTAGATCGACGCTGGCGAGCGAATCGAAGCGCCGGCGGGCGGGATGCTCGCCGCCGAGACTGAGGACGCGCGGATTCCGGCGATCGACGGCCGGCGGCGATTTCACGGCACGCCACTCGGCCCATTCGCTCAGGTCGATGTCGAGGCGCTCGACCAGGGGGTCGTGATACGCCACGACCGCATGCTTGTCGCGCAGCAAGTCGAGGATTGCGATGGCCGGGCTATGGCGCGTGTCGTCGGTATCGGATTTGTACGCCGCGCCGAGCAAGAGGACGCGCGCCCCGTTGAGGGCTTTCTTGTCGTCGTTGAGTGCATCTGCAACCATCTCGACGATGCGCCGGGGCATCGACGCGTTGACGTGCTCCGCCAGCGTGATGAAACGCGCGTCGAAGCCCTCGCGTTTGGCCTTCCACGACAGGTACTGCGGGTCGAGCGGGATGCAGTGGCCACCGACGCCCGGACCCGGGTAGAACGCCATGAAGCCGAAGGGCTTGGTGGCGGCCGCTTCGATCGCTTCGTGGGAATCGATGTGCAGGTGGCGCGCGAGAAGAGCCATCTCGTTCGCGAGACCGATATTCACCAGGCGAAACGTGTTCTCGAGCAGTTTCGACATCTCGGCGACGCGAGAGGTCGAGACGGCGTGGACGCGCTGGATCACGGTCCCGTAGAACGAGGCCGCGACCTTGGTCGAGAGCGCCGAACAGCCGCCGACGACCTTGGGAATTTCCGCGATGCCGAACTGCTTGTTGCCGGGGTCGACGCGTTCGGGCGAAAATGCGAGGAGGAAGTCGCGATCGATTTTTAGACCGCGCGACGAAAGAAGCGGAAGGAGCAACTCGTCCGTCGTGCCCGGATAGGTCGTGGATTCGAGCACGACCAGCTGTCCGGGGCGCAGGTTCGCGACGATCGCGTTGGCGGCGCTCTTTACGTACGATAGGTCGGGCTCTTTGTTCTTGCCCAGCGGCGTGGGCACGCAGATCACCAGGACGTCGCACTCGCGCATTTGCGAGAAGTCGCCGGTTGCCGAGAACTGGCCCTCGGCGAGAAGATCTTCGAGACGATGGTCCGCGACGTCCAGAATCGGCGATTTGCCGCGCATGATCTCGCGCACGCGGCGCGAGTCGGAATCGAAGCCGACCACCGGAAATTGCGCGCCGAACTCGACGGCGAGCGGCAACCCCACGTATCCCAGACCAACGATGCCGACGCGTGCGCGGCGTTCGTCTATGCGGGCTTGCAGCGATTCCAGCGCATCCGAATCGTCGTCGCGCGCGAGCGAATAGTCTCTATCGGCAGTCAGTAACAACGCATTCTCACTTACACTCTCGTGTGGGAGCAGGTCGAAAAGCGATTGGCCTAAAGCGACCACTCGCGGATTCGGGCCGGTGCCCAGCTTCCGCTCTCATTTATCGGCGTTCTGCGAGCCTATCATTAGCAAGTGGCGGCGGCCCAAAGTGGTTGCAGCGACAAAAGACGCAAGCGGCCGCGCCTTAGTACGAGGGGTGGCCTTGGCAGCGCTCGACGTCTGGGTCGTTGCTGGGGAAAATAGCGAACACCGTTCCGCGTTTGACTTGGATGTTTTGACCGTTGTGGAAGTAGTTGAAAGCGCCCACGGCGGCCCCGATTCCGGGGATGGGGATGGCACCAAGATACCCGGGCGCGTTCTTGCTGTCGCCACTGCGATCGAGCACCTCGTCGGTTCCGTGATCGAAGACCACGCCGAGATGCTGCCCGCTCGGCATGACGAGATAGAGTGGTTCGAGGACGAGCAAACCGGCCCGTCCCGAGCGGCCCGCCGGCGACGCGACGGCGACCACGCCGTAGCCGATCGTTCGCTGGGGAATCGCGATCGTTTTTCCCGACGTTACGGCGTTGACGGTTTGAAAGCGAAAGAAGTCTCCGGGCGCGGCATCCTTGGAATCCACGGTGTCGATCATCTCGACGGCTACCGGCGTACACATGTCGAGGTGCACGACGATGGCGGCGGCGCTCCGGACGGGTGCGACCGTCGCAAACATCGCCAGTAAGAGCGCACCGAGACCTTTCACGAAATAACGCCTTGGCGCGAAAATGTGCTCTTCCCTCCGCGTTGCCTCACGGCGAGGTCAACGTTAGCGCGGCGTTCGCGTAGTCGAAAAACGTTCCGAACGAGTCTGAGAAACCCCATGCCGAGGTGTCCCGGCGCGATGCCGCGCAGGGCGGGCGTTGCCGCGATATCTTGCTCCGCGACGACCAGATCTCCGATACGGATGCTGTCGATCTTGCCGGTTTGTTCGACCGCGGTGCCGCCCACGCCGACGACCGTTCGCGTCCCCGTCACGCGAAAGAGGTCGGGGTGCTGCAGCAGCACGTCGCCCGACAGGTTGATGTTCCCCTCGTCGCCCGTGTCGATCGCTAAGTGTGTCGGAAAGGCGCCGAGCTCGACCGGCACGATGGGCACGAATCCCGCAAACGATAATGGCACGCGCGCCGTGGGATTGGGCGGCTCGGATTCTCCCAGCGAGATGCCGCGGAGATCCAGCGTCACGGTGGTCGCCGCGAAGAAATCGGCGCCGAGCACGACGTCGTATCCCAAGTCGTGAATGTCGCGCAGTACGACGTAGTTCGCTTCGCCGAACTCGGCGTTGCCGACTCTGAGATGTCCGGCGCGCACGACGTCGGTGACGTATGCTCCGATGCCGGTCACGGTAAAGGCGCCGACGGACGGAACGCCGAGCCGTTTTGCCAGATCCGAACTCATCGCGAATCCCGAGTTTCCGGAATCGACGAGGCACCGTACCGCGATGCCGCCGACGCTGCACGGTATGACGGGCGTGCGGAACGTGGTGTCGAGCGGAACCGGCGCGAACCGGCCCTCGACTCGCACGCCGATGCCCGAGGGGCGCCCGAACGCCCCGGAATCGTCGAAGCGCGACGCGTAGCGTTGGATCGTCGTTCCGTTGCGCAACTCGTAGAACGGGAGCATCAGGCCTCCGGATATGCGATGGTAGTCGCGATATTCGAACACGTTGGCTCCGCCCGAATCGCGCGCGAAGCGCAGCAGGCCGGATTGCGGATCGACCAGGGCCTCCATCGGTGTGGTGTCCGGCGCAGTTACCAACAGGACGCGGAATTCCGCGCCCTGGTATCTCCGAGATCCCCCGTCGGCGATCGCGCCGCCGGCGGCGGAAAAGTCCGGATCGAGGAACTCCAAAGAGTCCATCATGCGGACGCCGCGCAGATACGTTTGCGGATCGCGCTCTTGGAGAAATCTGCTGCCGTTCATGTCCACCGAGAAGATCTGCGAACCGTCAAAGAACGTTCCGGTACAGAGCGCGCCGCTGCACTCGCGCAGCAGCAGGTCCACACCGTCGGCGTCGCTCGAGAGCGCAACCGGTTCGCCGCGTATGGTCACGTAGGACGTCGAGACGACGTGCGCGCGCCAGACGGGACCGCTGGCAGCCCGCATGCGCGCCAGCAACGCGGTCAAGCCGTCGTTCCGAGCGGCGCCCATCGTCGCGAGCGCCAGTGTAAAGAGAAGCACCCCGCGCGCGGCGAATTGCATGGTCATGGACTTCGGGTCGATCGATACGTATCTTCTCGACGGTACGCCCGACAAGAGAGACCTCGTTAAAGGCCTGCTCGAAGCGCAAGTCGACGATGCCGCTACGCGCCCGTTCTACGAGGGTATGAAGCTCTTGGGCCCCCGGACGCCGGACCTCGCGCTCATCGCGTTGCGGCTGGTATCGACCGGAAGGAAGGCCACCGACGACGAGGTGACGGCGCTTCGCTCCCTTGCCGGTGAAGCCCGCGAAGGCGGGGACGGGGCGAGCCGGGCACGCGCGGAGTATCGCGCTCGGCTGGAGCGCTAAAAGTCTCGGGAGGCGGCAGCCGGACGAAGCGGAACCTTCGCCTAAGGCCATCATATCGACCGGCTTTTTAAGGAGATTTTCCAATGCGGCAGCATGCGTTCTCGGTTCTCTTCTCCGTCGTTGCGCTCGTCGGCAGTGCCACGCCGGCTCTGGCGATATCGACCCAGAGCACCCAGCCCGTTACCGTCAGTTACGTAGCCGCGTTCGAGCCGCAATTTCGCAGCGCGTTTCCATACTCGGGAACGATGCAACTCACGTTCCGCGAAGGAATCGTCAGCGGAACGTATCGCGACATGTCGATCCGCCCGGGCGGGCCGCTGCATAACGGCATGAACGTCGCCGTCACCGGCGGCACCAGCGGTGGCAACATCAACTTCTCGATCGGCTCGGACTTCCGCGTGCGCGGAACGATCGCCAAGGACGGCACGATCGAAGGTACGGCGACGTACGCCGGCCGCTTGTACAACTTCCTGGCAAAGGTCGGGACGCCGGGGTCGGGTTCGGGAACCTAGCAGGGAACCAGAAACGACGAGGCAGCCGTAACCGTTGCCTCCAAGGATGAACGCAATCGTGAAGGCCTCCGCCGCGCTTCTGTCGTTCGCGCTCGCCGTCGGAACGGCGTGCGCCGCTGGGGCGCAATCCCAGGCACCGCCCGTGCCGCTCTACAAAGCGTTCGATTCGGGGGCGAAGTCCACCGACCGCGGTACGATGGACGGAACCGTCGTTTCGATCGATTACGCCGCCGGAACGCTCGTGCTCAAGACCGGCAAGGGAGAATCGCACGTCGCGATTTTGCCCAGCACGAGCATATACGAACACGATCAATACGCGACGCTCGCCGACATCAAGAAGGGCTCGTCCCTGAGCATCGACGTCAACGAAGTCGACGGGCGGCTGATCGCGCAGATCATCCACGTGAAATAACCGTTGTCCACGCTAACCGTCGCCGGCGTCGCGGTTCGGCTTGCCGGCAACGACGTGCTTCGCGACGTCGCCTTTGCGGTTGCCGACGGCCGCACGCTGGCCGTCGTCGGTCCGTCCGGCGCCGGCAAGACGACGCTGCTGCGAGCGATCGCCGGGCTCGTGCCGCTACAGCGCGGCGACGTGTACCTGGACGGCCGCTCGATTCGTGGGGAATCGCCGCAACGCCGGCGCATCGCTCTGGTCTTTCAGGAGCACGCACTTTTTCCGACGATGACGTTGCGGGAAAATCTTCGTTTTGGACTTCGGGCCCACGATCCGGGCGGAGCCCGCGTGCGCGAAACCGCGCGGGCGTTGCACGTGGACGGCGTCCTCGATCGGCGTCCGCGCGAAGCGTCGGCCGGCGAGCGGCAACGGGCGGCGTTGGCCCGGGCGCTGCTCTCCGATCCGCTGGTGCTGCTGCTGGACGAGCCTTTCGCGCACCTCGATCCTTCGTTGCGCGCGACCGTGCGCGACGAGGTGATCGGGATTCGCGAGCGTTTCGGCGGCCCGATCCTTTGCGTCACGCACGACCACGACGAGGCGATGGCTATTGCCGACGAACTTGCGGTATTGGTAAAGGGGCGCATCGAGGACGCGGGCGCTCCGCAGCGCGTTTACGACCGCCCGGCGACGGTCCGCGCGGCGACGGCTTTCGGCTCGCGGTCGATGAACGTCTTCGAGCGCGACGGAACGACGTACGGCATCCGGCCCGAACGCGTTACGTTGGCGGCTGCGGGGAGCGGCGGCGTGGCCGGCAAGATCGTGCGGCGCGAAGCGTCGGGAGCCGATGCGTTCGCGCACGTGGACACCGCATACGGCCGCATCGTCGTGCGCGTGCCGGCAGAGCGCGCGGTGCGGGCCGCCGACGCGGTGGATCTTACGTTTCCTCCCGAGCACCTGCAACGCTACGGCCGGGACGGAGCGATCCTGGCCGGCGAGCCGGTGGCGTGAGTCCGGACGAGGCCGCCGCGCTCGCGCGCAGCACGATCGTGGCCGGGTTTGACGGAACGCAGCTCGACGCCGAGCTTGCCGCGACTTTCGGCCGCAGCGGATTCGGCGGCTTCATCCTGTTCGCGCGAAACGTCGAGTCGCTGGCCGGCGTGCGCGGGCTGACCGACGCGCTCCGGGCGCGCTACGAAACCGGACCGCCGCCGCTCGTCGTCGTGGATCAGGAAGGCGGACGCGTCGCGCGTCTTCGCGAGGGGGTCGAAGCGATGCCGTCCATGATGGCGCTCGGCGCGACCGGCGACGCATCGCTGGCGTGGCGTGCCGGATCGCAGATCGCCTTCGATCTTCGCCGCGCGGGATGCACGCTAAACTGCGCGCCGGTGCTCGATCTCGCGGTCGATGCAGACAACTCGGCCATCGGGACGCGTTCGCTCGGCAGCGATCCGGAAGCCGTCGCGCGCATGGGTGCAGCCTTTGCCGCGGGTCTCGAGTCGGGCGGTATCGTCGCTACGCCGAAGCACTTTCCCGGACACGGTTCGACGGCAGGCGATTCGCACGTCGAGCTTCCGATCGTCGACCTTTCGGAAGAAGCGTGGAGAGAGCGCGATCTCGTGCCGTTCGCGGCGCTCGCGCCGGGTGCGCGCGCCATGATGAGCGCGCACGTCGTGCTGAGGGCGCTCGATGAAGCCAATGCAGCCACGCTCTCTCACCGTTTGCTCACCGGGGAGCTGCGCGGCGTGCTGCGCTTCGGCGGCGTCTGTTTGAGCGACTGCCTGCAGATGGATGCAATCGCGCGTACGGTGGGCACGCCGGCCGGCGCGGCGGCTGCGGTTACGGCCGGCGCCGACGGCGTGCTGGTGAGCCATTCTCCCGCGCTCGCGCTCGAGGCCGCGGAGCGAATCGCGCGCGACGTTCCGCCGCACCGGCTCGCGGAAGCAGCCGCGCGGATGCGCGAACTGCGGCTGACGTGCCCGGCGCCGATCGCGTTGGATTCGCCGCCGCCGGCACCCGGCGTCGGACGGGAGATCGCACGGCGCGCGGTCACGCTGGTGCGCGGCGAGGCGCGTGCCGTTGCATCGGACTGCGTCGTGATTTCGTTCGAAGGCTCGCAGACCGACGGCGCGGCCGATCCGGGCGAACGTACGCCGTCGTTGCGCGACGCAGCGAGCGCCGTTACGGAAGAACGATTGCCGCTCGATCCCGGCGGCGATCGCATTGCGACGCTCCTCGACTGCATCGCGGGGCGCCGTCCTATCCTATTGCTGCGCCATACGCGCCGGTTCGAATCGCAACGCCGGGCGATCGGCGCGATCGCCGCACGGTACCCCGAAGCCATCGCGGTGGCCGTGCGCTCGCCGTTCGATTTGGAATGCGCCGGCGTACGTCACGCGCTCGCGACGTACGGTGACGAAGCCGTCAGCCTGCAAGGCCTTGCGGACGTCCTGTTCGGAGGCGTGCCCGCGCGAGGGATTCTTCCCGTACGGCTGACGCATGCGAGCTGACCGCGTATTGCGAGATGCGTGCGGTACGCGCTTCACCGGCGCCGTCGCGCGCGTCGAGCGCGGCGGGCGGCTCGCATTCGAACGTGCCTACGGGGCAACGCGCGACGACGAACTCACACGGCCCGTTTTCGCCGACACCGCCTTCGATCTCGCCTCGCTCACCAAAATCTTCGTCTCGACGCTCGCCTTGCGCGCGCTCGAGCGCAAATCGCTCACGCTTGACGGTTCGCTCTTGCGCTGGTTTCCGGAATGGACGGACCGGCCGCAGGCGGCCATCACGCTGCGTATGCTGCTCGCGCATACGTCCGGAATGAATTCGGGCGCGGACTACCGGCAACTGCTCGGTAGCGACGTCGAGCGCTTCGCCGTCGAACGCGAATTGACGCAACCCCCCGGGGAGTCGGTGATCTACAGCGACCTCGGCTTCATCGCCATCGGCGTGTTGCTTTCGCGCGTTTCCGGAATCTCGCTTGCAACGCTCGTGCAGGAAGAATTCGGCGCCGCCGATCCGCTTTACCGGCCCGTACTCGCGCGGCATTCGTGGATTCCCGCTACGGAGGCCGAGAGTTGGCGCGGACGGGTGCAGGGCTTCGTGCACGACGAAAAGGCGTATCTTATGGGCGGCACGGCCGGGCACGCCGGACTCTTTGGAACCGCGCTCTCGGTAGCGCGGTTGACGGAGTCGTTTCTGGGCGCATACCGTGGGCGCGCCACCAGCTTGCCGGCGGGACTCGTGCACGAAGCGACCCGCGAACAAGCCTTCGACCCGGTGTTGCGGCGCGGGCTGGGCTGGGCGCTCAAGACGACCGATCAAAACTCGTGCGGGGCGCTCTTTTCGAAAGCCAGCTTCGGACATACCGGGTTCGTGGGTACGTGCGTGTGGGCGGATCCCGAGCGGGACCTTCAGGCCGTTCTGCTCACCAATTCGGTGTACTTCGGCCGCTCCGATACGCGAGATCTGCGCGCGGCCTTTTACGACGCCGTCGTCGAGGATTTCGCGTGATCGCCGCCGGCCTCATGAGCGGCACGTCACTGGACGGCATCGATGCCGTTTGCGTCGAGATCGAACCGGACGGCGACGCGTACCGCATCCGGACGCTCGATTTCAAAACGGTTCCCTGGGAACCCGCGTTGCGGGCGCGGCTGCTCGAAGCGCTTCCTCCGAATCGCGGAACGATTGCCGAGCTCGCGCGCCTAAACGTGGATGCGGGCCGCGCTTTTGGACTCGCGGCGCGGGACGTTGCGGCCACGCACCGGCTCGATTACGTCGCGTCGCACGGTCAGACGATCTTCCACGACGGCGATGCCGGCGTTACGCTGCAGATCGGCGACCCGTTTGCAATCCGCGAGGCCGTGCTCGCGACGGTCTGTTACGATTTCCGTTCGGCCGATTGCGCGGCGGGCGGCCACGGTGCGCCGCTGGTTCCGTATTTCGACGCGCTCGTGTTGCGCGACCGATCCGAGGACCGGGTCGCCGTCAACGTCGGTGGCATCGCCAACGTCACGCTCTTGCCCAAGGGAATCGCTAGCGACGCCGGCGTCGTCGCGTTCGACACCGGTCCGGGAAACATGCTGCTCGACGCGTTCGTTGCCGCTCGAACCGGCGGAGCGCAGTGCATGGACGAAGACGGTCGCCTCGCCGCGAGCGGAACGCCCGACGCGGCGCTCTTGCGGCGCATGATGAGGGACGGCTATTTCGCGCGCCCAGCGCCGAAAAGCACCGGACGCGAGCGATTCGGGACCGCGTTCTTGGACGCGCATCGCGAGGCGCTCGAACGTCTCGGGCCACCGGACGGCGCCGCTACGCTGCTTGAGGTGACGGTCGAATCCATCGCGTCGGCGATCGAAGCGAGCGGTTTCCGCAAAGCGCGCATCCTGGTGAGCGGCGGCGGCGCGCGCAACCCGCGCCTTATGGACCGGCTGGCCGCGCGGCTTCCGCAGGCCCGCGTCGAAACGACCGAAGCGATGGGCGTTCCGGTCGAAGCAAAAGAGGCGATCGCGTTTGCGCTGCTGGGGTACGAAACGCTGCGCGGGCGCGCCGCCAACGTTCCGGCGGCGACGGGAGCGCGCGCACCGGTCGTGCTCGGCGCGATCGCTCCGTACCATCTAAGCGCTCTTCTCGAGCGAATGGAGCGCGAATGCCGCGCGTCTTCGTAGGCGTCGACGCGGGTGGAACCACGACGGTTGCGGCGGTCGAGCGCGACGGCGCTCCGCTCCGCGTGCATACCGGCGGCGCGGCGAACGCGCGCGTCGCGGGGGCGGCCGCCGCGTCGCGCGTCATCGGCGACGCCATCGCGGCCGCCCTGGACGGCGCGCGGCCGGACGCGATCTCGATCGGCGCGGCCGGTGCGGGCCGCGCCGACGTTGCATCGGAGATCGAGCGCGCGATTCGAGAGCGTTTTACGTCCGCGCGCGTTCGCGTCGAAGAAGACGTCTGGATCGCGTTACGAGCCGCAATACCGCACGGCGACGGCGCGGTTCTGGTCGCGGGCACGGGATCGATCGCGGCGGCTGAAATCGGATCCAAACGCACGCGCGCCGGCGGCCACGGCTACCTGCTTGGCGACGACGGCTCCGGATACGCGATCGGCTCCGCCGCCGTACGGGCGTTACTGCGCGCGCTCGACGGGCGTCAGCCGCTCGAACCGCTCTTCGATGCATTGCTCGAAGAGCTCGGGGCTGCCGACGCGACCGGCGTGATCGCACGCGCTTACGATCCCGGCGGAACGGCTGCGATCGCCGCGTGCGCCGCTCTCGTGATCGCGCGTGCCGACGCGGGCGAACGCACCGCGTCGAAGATCGTGCAAACGGCGGCCCTGGAGCTCGCCGATCTCGTCAAAGCGCTGCTGCGAAAAGCGGATTGCACGTCGCGCGAGATCCCGCTGGCCTTTAGCGGCGGCTTGCTCGCAACCAACAGCACGCTGACCTTCTTATTAGAGACCCGTCTCTCGCACGATGCGCCGCATCTGCGAATCGTCAAGCAGCCGCCCGAGCCGTACGCCGGAGCGCTCGCGCGCGCTCGCGAGCTGGTCGAATGAGCGAAACGCCGCAAACCGAGGCCCGCAGTACCGAGACGCTCGGCTTGGACGTGCTCTCGACCAGCGATCTCGTCGCCGTGCTCGCTGCCCAGCAGCGCGCGGGCGCCGACGCCGTAGCCGGCGCAGCTGCCGAACTTGCCGGCGTCGTTGACGCGGTCGCCGAACGCATCGCGCGCGGCGGACGCCTGCACTACGTCGGCGCCGGAACCAGCGGACGGCTCGCGGTGCTCGACGCGGCCGAGATGCCGCCGACCTTCGGCACGCCACCCGACTTGGTGCTCGCCCACATCGCCGGAGGCGGCGCCGCGCTCACGCGAGCGGTCGAAGGCGCCGAGGACGACGGCGATGCGGGGGAACGCGCGATGCACGACGTGACCTCCGGCGATGCCGTGATCGGCATTTCCGCAAGCGGAAGCGCCGCATACGTCGTGCGAGCCCTGCAGACCGCGCGGGCGCGCGGCGCTTACACCGCCGCGCTGGTCAATTCAGAACCGTCCGCCCTAGCCGCCGCCGTCGATCGCGCGATCGTACTGCGTACGGGAGCCGAGCCGATCGCGGGCTCGACGCGTCTCAAAGCAGGCACCGCGCAAAAAATCGCGCTCAACACGATCTCGACCGCGGTGATGGTGCGCCTCGGAAAAGTCCACGACAACCTCATGGTCGACGTCGTGCCGACGAATCAAAAACTGCGCGCGCGCGCCCGCCGGCTGGTTATGCATCTCGCCGGCGTTAACGAAGAGCGCGCCGCTCTGCTGCTCGATTCGGCGGGCGGCCGCGTGAAAATTGCGGTCGTCATGCAGATTCGTTCCGTCGATTCGGATGAAGCCTCGCGCTTACTCGAGGGCGCGGATGGCGTTTTGCGGTCCGTCATCGAGTGAGGCTTTGGTGGCGTTGACAGTGGGGTGGGACCCCCTTCGCCTCGCTGGAAAGCTTTACGCTCGGCTACGGGGGACCCACCCCACGGTCGAAACCTGTGCGGAGGGCATGCGCGCTCGATTGCGTCGCGATGAGGGCCGGGGCGCCGGAGCCGAGCGTAAAGCTCTCTCGCGAGGCGGAGGAGCCCCGGCCCTCATCGCCTGCCACACAGCTTCTAGTTCTAGCGACCCTCGCACCCGCGATCGGAAAAGCGAACGCAATCGTGTACGTGCCGCTGGACGACCGGCCGGTGACGCGGCAACTTCCCGAGATGCTCGGAAGAATTGCGGGCGTTCGCGTCGCCGAACCGCCGCGTGCGATGCTTGGATCGTATTTGACGTTCGGACAGCCCGGTGCGATCTTGGCGTGGCTCGATAGCGATGCGCCGAAAGAGGCGAGCGACTACGTTCTTTCCGCCGACATGATGGCGTATGGCGGGTTGGTGGCATCGCGCGTTCCGGGCGTGACGTATGCCGACGCGTACTTTCGTCTGCGCGCGCTCGGCCAGGTAAAACGCAAGGCGGGTGCCGGCTCGCGGTTGTCGGTGTTTGGAACGATCATGCGTTTGGCGCCGACGGGAGTACCGGCGGACGCGAAGTTTTTCGCGCCTTACCCGGTTTGGACGTACCTGCAACAGTACGCAAATCTGCACGATCCGCCGCTGCCGTCGGAGGTCGAGCCGGCAGCGAAATTGCGCGCCCAGGCGGGGCCGGCCGCGCTCGACGCGTATTTGGCGACGCGATACCGCAACTACGCGGTGGACCGGTACTTGATCGACCTTACCGGTAGCGGAACGATCGACCGGCTCGTGCTCGGTCAGGACGACGCCGGACCGGTCGGACTTCACGTGCGCGAGGTTGCGGCGCTCCAGAGCGCGGCCGCGCCGCTCGGGGATCGCGCGAGCGTCGAGCCCGGTGCCGACGAGCTCGGCATGGCCCTCGTCGCCGCGGCGCTGGCGCGAAATGCGCGTTGGGTTCCGCGCATCGCGGTCCGGTATTCGCGGCCGGACGGCGCGAGCGTCCAGGATCCGCTCGAGTTCGCTCCGGTGGATGCAACCATCAACGCGCTGATCCGGCTGTCCGGCGGCGTTCGCGACGACGCGGGCCCCGATATCGTGCTGTTCGTGCGCGTTCCGGAGAACGCGAGCGACGACGTCGCGCTATCGGACGCTCTGGGTCACCGTATAGCGGCCGGGGATCGGATTGCGTTTGCCGACCTGTCGTTCGTCGCCGGCGACGAGGCCGGGCAGGCGCGCTTTGCCGACGCGATGCTGCGCGGCGGCGTCATGAATCACTTGGATTCGTACGCATCGTGGAATACAACGGCGAATTCCGTCGGAACCGCGCTTGCCGAAGCGATTGCGGCCGGCGCCGGGCGACGGCTGGGCACGTACGACGACCTCGCGCACCGCGAATTCACGTTCGACCGCATCGTGGACGACGTCGCGTTTCGCAACGACGTCCGGCCGGACATCAACGCATCGCTTCCGGCGGGGGCCGATCGCACGCTGCTGCAGCCGGACGTGGCCGCGCAAATTTCCGCGCGCAACCGTGCCTTGCTGTGGAATCGGGCCGACGCGATCCTGGAACAGCTTTATCCGGGCTATCATATCGCTTCGATGCAGATCTCTCTGCCATGGGACCGCACGTTCGAAACGGAGATTCGGGCCGCGCTCGCGCCCGACTTATAGAGAGCGCCTTCTAGAACGTGAGGTCGACCGAACCGTCGGCCGCGGCGCAGTTGGAGATGGCGGCATGATAGGTGCTGTTGCGCGCGGCGTTCTGCGCGGCCCAATCGTATTGCCGGTTGCCCGACGATTCCGTGAGCGTAACGCCCGTAACCGAGCCGTCGGACGAGACGCTGACGCGCACGCCGGCCGTCCCGTGCAGCGACTGGTCCGTATCGGTGGACTGGAGCGGCGCCTGACTCACGAGCACCGGATCGCTGTCGGGCTGGCACGACGTCGTGCTGCCCGACGATTGATCGACGGCGGTCGAGGCATCGGGCGGGGCGGTGGTCTGCGGTCCCGGCGTTACCGGCGGCGCGGCGGCCGCGGCGCGCGCGGCGGCGGCGGCGTGAAGCTGCGCGGTCGTACGAGCGGGCAGCACTTGCTTGTTGGTCTCTTCTATGGAGGTGCCGTACTGGGGGACCACCGCGTTTGCGGTACGCGGGAACGCAAACAGCGCCGGCCGCAGGCGGTGGATTTGCAGACCGGCGACCACGGCACCGATCAGCAAGACGCCCAGCGCGAACGTGGCGAACGGCGATGCGCGGTCGTCGCGCCGTCTTGCATCGCGCATCTCCCAGGTCTCGGGCTCGGTCGTGCCGGCGCGTTGCGGCGAACGCGTTTGGCGCGTTGCCGGCGGGACTTTGACGCCGCGTTCGGCCCACTGGTCGCGGCGCAGCGCGCGGTGGAGAAACTGCGGCCAGGTCGCGTCGTCAAAAATCTGAACGCGATCGCGGGCCGCGCGCTTTTTTGCCGCCGTCGTGAAACCGCCGATGGCCACGATCGTGACGTGGTCGCAACCATGCATGTTGCGCACGGCTTGCGACGCTTCGTGGACCTCTTCGGAGTCGACGAGCGCGTCGGTGTTGCTGCAGAGGATGCCGACGCGCACGCCGTCTTTCTCCGCGATGACGTCCAGCGAGCGCCGGGCGCCTGCGTCGACGATCTTCGCGTCGTAACCGAGCAGCTCGTAAGCGCCCGCGACGTGTTCTTCCAGCTCGCGGCCGACGAGATGGCGGTAAGACGACGTTACCTTGCTGCTATAGCCCACGGCGCGCCGCCTTCGTCTCGTACGGGCCGGCCACCCTCACGGCGTCCCCGTTTCGTGGCGCGCCGGTTGGCAAAGTTCGATGAGCACGCCGCCGGTCGATTTTGGATGAAGGAACGCGATCAGGTTTCCGTGGGCGCCTTTGCGCGGACGCTCGTCGATCAGACGGACGCCCTGACGCTTCAGGTCGGCAAGCTTCGCCGAGATGTCGTCGACGCGATAGGCCGTATGATGCAGCTTGCTCGGCGAACTACCGAGAAAGCGGGCGATTGCCGAATCCGCGTCCAACGGCCGCAAGAGTTCGATGACGGACTCGCCGGCCTCAAGGCCGACGGCCTCCACGCCTTGATCGGCGATCGTCTCGCGGTATACTTCGCGGAAACCGAGCGTCTGCGTGTAGAGCCGGAGCGTTTGCTCGAGATCGCCGACGACGATCGCGACGTGATCGACGATCATGCGACCACGTCGTGCGCGCGGTAGATGCCGAACGTTTCACGCAGAACGCCGCAGATTTCTCCCAGCGTCGCTCCGGCGTCGACCGCTTCGAGAAAGTGCGGCATGAGGTTCTCCGTTCCGGCGGCGGCGGCGCGGACCTCCGATAGGCGAGACGCAACCGCATTCGCGTCGCGCTTGGCGCGGAATGCGGCCAGCCGCGCGATCTGTTCGCGCTCGACGCGTTCGTCGTTGCGATGCAGCGGTATGGCGGGACCCGATCCGCCGGGCTCGGCGAAGGCGTTGACGCCCACCACGAGCGTGTCTCCGCGTTCCACGGCTTGCTGTGCGTTGTATGCGGAGTCGGCGATCCGCGCTTGCATCCAACCGCTCTCGATCGCGGCGATGCTTCCCCCCATCGAATCCACCTCAGCGATCAGCGCGTTCGCGCGCTCGATCAGCTCGTTGGTGAGCGACTCCACGTAGTACGAGCCGGCAAGCGGGTCCACGACGTCCGGCACCCCCGACTCGTAGGCGAGGATCTGCTGCGTGCGCAGCGCGAGCTTCGCGTTTTCGGCGGTCGGTATCGAGAGGGCCTCGTCTTTACCGTTGGTGTGCAGTGACTGCGTGCCTCCCAAAACCGCGGCGAGGGCCTGTAACGTGACGCGTACGACGTTGTTTTCGGGCTCCTGCGCGGCCAGCGTCGAGCCGCCCGTCTGCGCGTGAAAGCGCAAGGTTTGCGAGCGCGGATCCTTGCAGGCGAATTCGTCGCGCGTGATGTGGGCCCAAAGATAGCGGGCCGCGCGGAACTTCGCGACCTCTTCGAAGAGGTCGTTGTGCGCGTTCCAGAAGAACGAGATGCGCGGAGCGACGTCGTCGAGATGGAGCCCGGCGGCCTGGGCGGCGCGCAGGTACGCCTTTGCGTTGGACAACGTGAAGGCGATCTCTTCGAGCGCGGTCGAACCGGCCTCGCGAATGTGATAGCCCGAGATCGAAATCGAATTCCACGCCGGAACTTCTCGCGCGCAGTACGAGATCGCGTCCGTAACCAGACGCATCGAAGGTCCGGGCGGGTAGATGTACGTCCCGCGCGCCACGTACTCTTTGAGGATGTCGTTTTGTATGGTGCCGCCGAGCTTGTCGAACCCGATGCCGCGCCGGCGGGCGACGGCGAGAAACATGGCCAGGATAATCGAGGCGGGTGCGTTGATCGTCATGGAAACCGTGACGCGGTCGAGCGGTATTCCGTCGAACAGCGTCGCGACGTCTTCGACGCAGTCGATGCCGACGCCGACCTTGCCGACTTCGCCGCGCGCTTCGGGCGCGTCGGAATCGTAGCCGAGCTGCGTGGGGAGGTCGAAGGCGACGGAGAGACCGGTCGTGCCGCGATCGAGCAGATACCGGTACCGCTCGTTCGATTCGGCCGCCGTCGCGAATCCGGCGTATTGCCGCATCGTCCAGAGGCGGCCGCGATACATGTCGTCGCGAATGCCGCGCGCGAACGGAAAAGCGCCCGGCTCGCCCAATTCGTGGGGCGGTCCTTCGATCCGGTCGTAGCGCGGCTCTAAGGGAATCCCGGAGCCGTTGATATCGCGAGGCATGGCCGGGTAATACGCCGCGCGCGCGTGCGGCACCCCGAGGACGCACCGGGCAGAAAGTCCCGGTGCGGCGGCTAATCGATCGTGAGCAGCGGGGAGTTGGCTTCGATCGTGTCGCCGGCCGCGACGTGGACGCCGCCGACGGTTCCGGCGCGGTGCGCACGGATTTCGTTCATCATTTTCATGGCCTCGACGATGGCGACGACCTGCCCATCCGTCACGGCGTCCCCGGCTGCGACGCCGACTTCGACCACGACTCCGTGCATCGGCGACAAAACGTCGTTGCCGCGCCCGTGCGAAACGCGTTTTTTGGCGCGGCCCTCGCGCGCAAGTCCGCGCGCAGCCGACGGCCGGCCGTTCGACGAGCTTTCCAGTATGCGCACGCGGTACAGGCGCCCGTTCACTTCAACGGCAACCAGATCGCCGTCGAGCGCGGCGCGCGGCGCATCCGGATCCTGCGAAAACGTGCGCTCTGACTCCGGCGCAGCTTCGGCGTATAGGCGAGACGCAAAACGTTCGAGGCTTGCGGTGCCGTAACTCGCATCGCGCACTTCCGGCGCGTCGCAGAGCGCGCGAAGGAGCGGCAACGTCGTGGGAACGCCGTCGATCTCGAACTCGTCGATCGCTCGCGCCAGCCGGGCGATGGACTCGGCGCGCGTAGGCGCCCACACGACCAACTTGGCGATCATGGAATCGTAGTCGGGCGATATCTCGACGCCGGAAAACGCGGCCGAGTCGACGCGCACGCCCAGGCCGCCCGGCTCGCGATACGAGCGGATCGTTCCCGGCGCGGGGCGGAAGCCGTCGGCCGGGTCCTCTGCGTTGACCCGGACTTCGATGGCATGGCCGCGGAAATCGATCGCGTTTTGCGAATAGCCCAGCGGCTCGCCGGCGGCGACGCGAATTTGCTCGCGCACCAAGTCCATTCCCGCGATCGTCTCGCTGACGGTGTGCTCGACTTGAATGCGCGTGTTCATTTCGAGAAAGAAGAACTCGTTGCCCGAGACCAGACATTCGACCGTGCCGACCGAATCGTATGCGATGGCCTTGGCCGCGCGCATGCCGGCCTCGCGCATCCCATGGCGTACGGCGTCCGGAATCGCCGCCGGCGCTTCTTCCCACAGTTTCTGGTGTCGCCGCTGCAGCGAACAGTCGCGCTCGCCGACGTGCACGACGTTGCCGTGCTTGTCGGCCAGGATCTGGAGCTCGACGTGTTTCGGGTTGTCGAGATAACGCTCGGCGTAGACCGTGCCGTTCTTAAAGTAGGCTTCGGCTTCGCGACGCGCCGTGGCGAACGCCGACTCGAGCTCGCCGTCCGAACGCGCGACCTTGAGGCCCTTGCCGCCACCGCCCGCCGAAGCTTTTAACGCGAGCGGGAATCCGTATTTGCGCGCGGCCGCCCGCGCCGCCGCGACGTCGTCGAGGGGCTCGGTGCCGCCCGGCACGAGCGGAACGCCGGCTGCGGCCATAGCTTGCCGCGAACGCAGCTTATCGCCCATCGCGTCGATCGCAGCGGGATGCGGTCCGATCCACGATAGTCCAGCCGCCACGACCCGGCGCGCGAAATCCGCGTTCTCCGCCAGAAAGCCATAGCCCGGATGGATAGCGTCCGCGCCCGAACGCGCCGCGATCTCGAGAATCGCGGCGGCATCGAGATAGCTCTGCGACGGAGACGCGGGGCCGGCCCAGAACGCCTCGTCCGCCATGCGCGGATGCAATGCGTCGCGATCGGCCTCGGAATAGATCGCGACGCTCGCGACGCCCATCTCGCGCAGCGTGCGGACGATCCGAATCGCGATCTCGCCGCGATTTGCTATGAGAACCTTGGCAAACAAGGCCTAGCGCCTGACGAGGGCCCGAAGCTCGTCGTACGAGAGCTCGGGGTTGCGTGCGGCCATCCTCCAGGCGGGGACCGCGTCGCGTGCCTGCGTCCGTTCGCGGGCGAGCAGCGCTAAGGCGGCGACGATCGCGCGGATTTCGTCCGGCGGCGGAAGTTCGGCGCGCTCGGGAAATGCGATTTTCACAATGCGTCTGGCGGAGGGATGCCCATCACGTGATAGCCCGAGTCCACGAAGTGCACGTCGCCGGTGACGCTCGTCGACAGGTCGGATGCGAGATAGACGGCCGTGTTTCCCACGTCTTCGATGGTAACGTTGCGCCGCAGCGGCGAGACCTTGGGTACGACGTCGAGAATGCGCGAGATACCGCCGACTTGGCGCGAGCTGGCCGTCTTGATCGGGCCCGCGGAGATCGCATTGACGCGAATGCCGCGCTCGCCCAGGTCGAAAGCGAGGTAACGCATCGAGGCCTCGAGCGCCGCTTTCGCAATGCCCATTAGATTGTAGTTGGGAACGATCTGCGTGGCGCCCAAATAGGTGAGCGCCATGATCGAGGCGCCGTCGTTGAGACGGGAGTCCAGCGCCTTGACCAACGCGATCAGCGAATACGCCGATACGTCGAGCGACAGGGCAAAGCCGCTGCGCGAGGTCTCGTAGACTTTGCCCGACAGGTCTTCCTTATTAGCGTACGCCATGCAGTGGACTAAGACGTCGAGATCTCCGAACGTGTCCAGGCTCGCCGCCAGACGTGCGAGCGATTCGTCGCTGGCCGCGTCGCACTCGAACACCGCAGCTCCGCCCAGCTCCGACGCAAGCTTTTCGACCTCGTCCTTGACTCGCTCGCCCTGATAGCTCAGCGCGAGCCGCGCGCCATGTTCGTGGAATTTTCGCGCGATGCCGGTAGCGATCGACCAGCGATTGGCCACACCGGTTACGAGCGCGCGCTTACCTTCGAGCAGCTTCACGCCGGGTACATACCACGCCGCGCCCCGGCTTCCCTAGAGTGGAATGTTGCCGTGCTTTCGCTTCGGCCGTTCGACGCGCTTGTTCTCCAGCATCGCGAGCGCGGTCGAGATCGCGCCGCGCGTCCGTCGCGCTTCGATGACGTCGTCCACGTATCCGCGCCGCGCAGCGATATACGGGTTGGCAAATCGCTCCGTATACTCGTCGATGAGCTCGGCGGTTTTGGCAACCTTATCTTTGGCGGCCGCCAACTCGCGGCGGTTCACGACCTTTACGGCTCCCTCGGCGCCCATGACCGCGATCTCCGCCGTCGGCCACGCGAGGTTGACGTCGGCGCGAATGTGTTTCGAGGCCATGACGTCGTACGCGCCGCCGTACGCCTTCCGGGTGATGATCGTGATCTTGGGAACGGTCGCCTCGGCGAATGCATACAGCAGCTTCGCGCCGTGCACGATGATGCCGCCGTACTCTTGATCGATGCCGGGCAAGAATCCCGGCACGTCGACGAACGTGACCAGCGGAATGTTGAAGGCGTCGCAAAACCGCACGAAACGCGCGGCTTTCGTGGACGACTTGATGTCGAGCACGCCGGCTAAGACGCTGGGTTGATTTGCGACGACGCCGACGCTGCGCCCATCTACGCGTCCGAACCCGCAGATGATGTTCGGCGCGAAGATCGCGTGGATCTCGAAGAAGATCCCATCGTCGAGAACGGCCTCGAGCACGGCGTGCATGTCGTACGGTTTGTTTGCAAGGTCCGGAACGACGCCGTCCAATTCCGGCGATTCGCGCTGCGGATCGTCGAGGCACGGCACGCGCGGCGGATCTTCGAGGTTGTTTTGGGGCAGATAGGCGAGCAGCGATCGGGTGAGGTCGCAAAGTTCGTCTTCGTCGGCCGCGACGAGATGCGCCACGCCGCTCTTCGAGGCGTGCGACTGTGCGCCGCCGAGGTCTTCGAAGCTCACGTCTTCGCCCGTAACGGTCTTGATGATCTCGGGTCCGGTAATGAACATCTGCGAGATGCGTTCGGTCATCACGATGAAGTCCGTGATGGCCGGCGAGTAGACGGCGCCCCCCGCGCACGGTCCGGCGATCAAGCTCAGTTGCGGGATGACCCCGCTGGCTTGCACGTTGCGCCAAAATATCTCGGCGTAACCGCCCAGCGAAACGACGCCCTCCTGAATGCGCGCGCCGCCCGAATCGTTGATACCGATCATCGGCGACCCGGTACGCAGCGCGAGGTCCATGACCTTACAGATTTTTTCGGCGTGCGCTTCACCCAGCGATCCGCCCAAAACCGTAAAATCCTGCGAGAAGAGGAAGATCTGGCGTCCCGCGACGGTCGCGCGCCCGGTGATGACGCCGTCGCCCAAGAACTCCTTGTCGTCGGAGCCGAGCGCGTCGGAGCGGTGCACGACGAAGCGGTCGATCTCGGCGAACGACCCCTCGTCCACGAGCGCGAGTACGCGCTCGCGCGCCGTGCGCTTTCCGCGGGCATGTTGCTTTTCGGCGGCCCCCGGGCCGGCCGGCGCGTTCGCGAGCTCGCCTTTGTGCTGCAGCTCCTCGTACCGCCGGCGATGCGTTTTCAACGCACTACCAAATACCGAGTATGGTCTTTACCTCGTCCGAGGCCATCGTGCTCGGGTCCCAAGGCGGCGAGAACGTGATCTCCACGTTGGCGCTCTTAACGCCTCGTACGTCGCGAACCTTGTCTTCGACGGATTGCTTGAAGGCCGGTCCCACCGGACACATCGGTGACGTGAGCGTCATCGTCACCGTGACGTGTTCGGCGGCGTCCCCCTCGACCGCGATATCGTAGATGAGACCCAGATCGAGAACGCCGATGTCGAGCTCCGGGTCCTTGACGTCTACGAGAGCGGAACGGACCTCTTCCACGGTAGGCATTTCGATTAGTACGTTACGGCGTAGATGGTCTGTTTTCCGCCCAGATAGAAGAGGCCGTTGGCCGCCGTAATGGACAGCGTACCGGTATCTCCGTTGGCCAGCTTTATCGAGCCGAGGCTTAATGCGCCCGACGCAAGGGTGATGCGCCCGATGAGAGCCTTGTTGTTTTCCTGGAAATACACATTGTTGTCGGTCCCAATCGCGAGCTGGTTCGGGAAACTCATCGGCTGCAACGTAGCGATCTCGGTTATGCCGCCGTTCATTTGTATCCTGGATATCTTGTCACTCACCGTGTTGCTGTTGGCATATTCGGTGGCGTAGAGATTTCCGTCCGGGGCCGGCACCATGTACTGGAGCGTCTCGCCGCGGCTAATACCGCTTGTATATTGGGCAAGAACCTGACCGCTTGTCGTGACTTTGAGGACCCTGTTGCCGCAGGCGTACCAGAGGTTCCCGTCCGACCCGCTCGCAACCGTCGTACACGTGACGCCGGCGGGGAGGCTGAACTGCGTGTACGCGCCGGTGGTCATCATGCGCGTAAGTTTTAGGTTCCCCGAGTCGGCCAGCCAGAGATTCATATCGGCGCCGACGACGATGCCTGCATAGCGCGCCCCGGGGATCGTGCGCACCGTCGTCGTTCCCGCAGGCGTTACCGAATAGATGTTCCCGCCGTTCCCACCGGTCCAAAGATTTCCGTCGGGGCCGACGACGATGCCGTTGCTTTGAGTGTTCGCCAGTACGGGATACTGCGTGACCACGCCCGCGGTGGTCATCGCTCCGATGAAAGGTGTGAATTGGCTGAACCAAATGCGGCCGTCGGGTCCGCCGACCAGGCCGCTGACGTTCGCACCGGCGGGAATGCCGGTAGAGAAGGCGGACGTGACGGTAAATTGCGACGAGTTGGTCGGGACGAAGCCGCTTCCACCCGTGTGGCACGCCGCTAGGCTGAGGATCGCGGCCACCGCGAGAAAACGAGAGCGATCGCGCATTGCAGTCTCCGAAGGTTCTAGAGCCGTATTTTGCGAGGCTTCATTCATCGTTGCGGCAAACCTCTGTAACGACATGACGCTCCGCATTGGGGTAATCGTAGCGCTAATGGCGACCGCCGCGTTGCTTCCCTCGCGGGCCGGCGCGGCGTTGTCGGTAGCCGGCGGTGCGTTCGTCCAGGGAACTCCTTCGCAGGTCGGCGGTGCGGCGATGATTACGGGGGGCGCGGCCATTCCGGCGGTGCCGCTGGCGATTCAGGCCACGTTGCTCGTGCCGGTCACCGGCCAAGGAGGATACTCCCTCACCGCCGAGATCCGCGGGCAAACCGGCGGCGGGTTCGGCGGAGCCTACGTCGGAGCGGGCGTCGGCGTCGGCAACCTATCGTCCGACCGCTCGACCGGCAGCGTGCTGACCGTATTGGCGGGTAAGCCGATTTCGCCGTACGTTTCGATCGAGGCGCGCCTCTTTAAAGGATTACAAGAAACCGGCTCAACCGACGGATTCCTCGGCCTCCGCTTTACGCTATAGTAATGTCCTTCGACAGCGCCCTTCGACAAGCTCAGGGTGACAGGACACCCCGTTCTTATCCGAGGGTCGAAGCGATGAGCCTTCGACCGCGCGCCTTCGACAAGCTCAGGCCCTTCGACTGCGGCTGCGCCGCGCTCAGCCCTTCGACAAGCTCAGGGTGACAGGACGCCGGAGATGTCATCCTGAGCCTGTCGAAGCGATGAGCTGTCGAAGGATGAGCCTGTCGAAGGATGAGCCTGTCGAAGGATGAGCCTGTCGAAGGATGAGCTTGTCGAAGGGCGGCCCCGCTTTACAAAACGCCGAAGGCGTTTTGGAGCCGCCGAGTGGCGGCTCGGGGGGAAACGGGGGGCCGTGCCGCCCCGTTGTTAGAGAAACCCGGGAGCGAGGGATTTGGTTTATTTAGGCGGATAACGGTTCTTTGGAGCCGAGGGGAAAAACGAGCAATATGTCAATGTGGGAACCGTTTACCGAGCGCGCGCGCCGCAGCATCGTGCTGGCGCAAGAAGAGGCGCAGCGTCTTGGAAACAACTACATCGGTACGGAGCACATTCTGCTCGGAATCATTTCCGAAGGCGAGAGCCTGGCCGCAAAAGTGCTCGAGTCGCTCGGAGTCAACCTCGCAAAGGTTCGCCAGGAAGTCGAAGCGATCGTCGGACGGGGCGGCCAAACGGTTCAGCAAGAGATGGTCTTTACGCCGCGCGCCAAACGCGTCATCGAGCTAGCGTTCGAGGAAGCGCGGCAGCTCAATCACAACTACATCGGAACCGAGCATCTGCTCCTCGGCCTCATTCGTGAGGGCGAAGGCGTCGCCGCGCGCGTGCTGACCAACCTCGGCGTCGACCCGGCTAAGGTGCGCCTCCAGACCACGTCGTTGCTCGGCGCGGAAGGCCAGCCGTCCGCTCCCAAGGGTAAGAGCAAGACGCCGACGCTGGACTCGTACGGACGCGACCTCACGCAGCTGGCGCGCGACAACAAACTCGATCCGGTCATCGGACGCAGCAGCGAGATCGAGCGCGTGATTCAGATTTTGTCGCGCCGCACCAAGAACAACCCGGCGCTCATCGGCGAGCCGGGCGTCGGCAAGACCGCGATTGCCGAGGGTCTGGCGCAGCGCGTCATCAAAGGCGAGGTCCCGGATCCGTTACGCGACCGTCGCGTCATCACGCTCGACTTGGCTGGACTGGTCGCCGGAACGAAGTATCGCGGCGAGTTCGAGGAGCGCATGAAGCGCGTCATGGACGAGATCCGCGCCGCATCGGGCGAGATCGTGCTGTTCATCGACGAGCTGCACACGCTCGTCGGCGCCGGCGCCGCCGAAGGCGCGATCGATGCAAGCAACATCATAAAGCCGGCGCTGGCGCGCGGCGAGTTGCAGTGCATCGGGGCTACAACCCTCAACGAGTTCCGCAAGCACATCGAGAAGGACTCGGCGCTCGAGCGCCGCTTCCAGCCGGTAATGGTTGGCGAGCCCAGCATTGCGGAAACGATCGAGATCCTCAAGGGCCTGCGCGACCGCTACGAGGACCATCATCGGGTACACATCACCGACGAAGCGCTGGCCGCCGCGGCCAAGCTCGGCGATCGCTACATCACCGACCGGTTCTTGCCGGACAAAGCCGTCGACTTGATCGACGAGGCGAGTTCGCGAGTTCGCCTGCAAGCGACGCTACCGCCGCTCGAGCTGCGGGAGCTCGACGCACGCCTGCGCGGCGTGGTCACCGAACGCGAAAACGCTACCAAGAACTCGCAGCTCGACAAGGCGTCGAAGCTCCGCGAAACCGAGGACGAGCTTCGCGAGGAGCGGGCCGGTCTGGAGAAGACGTGGCAAGGCAAGAAGGCCGAGCAGATCGATAACGTCATCAAGGTTACCGAAGAGAACATCGCCGAGATCGTTTCCGCGTGGACCAAGATTCCGGTGAGCCGCCTCGCGCAAGCCGAGACCGAGAAGCTGCTGAACATGAAGGAGTCGCTGCACGAACGCGTAGTCGGACAGAACGAGGCGATCGAAGTGATCACGCGCGCGATTCGCCGTTCGCGCGCCGGTTTGAAGAATCCCAGCCGCCCGATCGGCTCGTTCATCTTCCTCGGACCGACCGGCGTGGGCAAGACCGAGGTCGCGCGCAGCCTCGCGGCGTTTTTATTCGACGACGAAGAGTCCATGATCCGTATCGACATGTCGGAGTACATGGAAAAATACTCGGTCTCGCGCCTAGTCGGCGCGCCGCCCGGATACGTGGGCTACGAAGAGGGCGGCCAGTTGACCGAGTCCGTCCGGCGGCGTCCGTATTCGGTCGTGCTGCTCGACGAAATCGAGAAGGCCCATCCGGACGTCTTCAATCTTCTGCTGCAGGTCCTCGACGATGGACGCCTCACCGATTCGCAAGGGCGTCAAGTGGACTTCAAGAACTGCGTCATCGTGATGACGTCGAACGTCGGCGCGACGGGCATGCAGACGACGACCGACATCGGCTTCCGCTTGCAAAAGAGCGCCGACGACGACGAAGCCAAGAACTACGAGCGCATGAAGAACAAGGTCCTCGAGGAAGTTAAGCAGACCTTCCGGCCCGAGTTCCTCAACCGCGTGGACGAGGTCGTCGTCTTCCACCAGCTCACGCGCGAACAAATCGAGGAGATCGTCGGTCTCGAACTCGAGAAAGTCGCCGCGGAAGTTAAAGCGCAAGAGATGGACATCAAGGTAACCGAAGCGGCCAAGGCGCTGCTGGCCCGTAAAGGCTGGGATCCACAGTTCGGCGCTCGTCCGTTACGACGCGCGATTCAGCGTAACGTGGAGGACGAACTTGCCGAGGAGATGCTCAAAGGACACTTCGGCAGCGGCGACCACATCCTGGCCGACGTGGATCCCGACGATCCCGAACGCCTCAAGTTCTCGAAGATTCCATCGATCGACCCACCGGCCGCCTCGCAGTCGGAACCCGTTCACGCGTAGGCGCCTAGTCGGGGCGCACCGGCACGATGAGGTTCGCGATGGCGGAATACACGATCGCATCGTTTTGATTCACGGCGTGCATCTGCACGCGCATCGAGCCGCGACGCCGTCCGGCCGGCGGCGGCGTCAGGCCGACGATCTCGCCGCGAACGCGCAGCGTATCGCCGGGCAGCACCGGTGCCAGCCACCGCAACTCGTCGATGCCGGTGCCGATGACGCCCGTCGCTTCGAGTACCCGGCTGAGCACGATAAGCCGCATCGTAATCGCGGCCGTTTGCCAACCGCTCACCACCAACGTTCCGAACAAGCTATCGCGCGCCGCGGCGTCGTCGAGGTGAAAAGGCTGCGGATCGTACGAGGATGCGAACGCCAGCGCTTCTTGGCGGGAAATCGTTGCGCCGGGCGTCTCGAAACGCTCGCCGACGGCGAAGTCTTCGAAGTAACGGTCCATGGCGCCGTCTTCCGAAGTTCGCGCAAAAAGGCCCGCCGCGGGAGTGTAAGGCACACGCGCAAAACACGTCAAGCGCCGTGATTGCGATGTTGGCCGCCGTGTTGATGCAAGCGACCCCGCCGGCGTCACCCGGCCCGGTTCCGGCCCCCACGTCGACGCCGTCTCCGGTGACCTCGCCCGCGCAAACTCCGTCAGCGCAGCCATCGCCGGCGACGTTGGCCGCATCGCCATCCGACGTCCGGATGAATCCCGCGCAGCAAATCGTCGTGACCATCACCGGGTCCTCGGGCCTCATCGCGGCGCAGCTACAGAGCCCGCTGGCCACGCTCTCCGTCGATCAAGCGGCGCACGCGGTAACGATCTCGGCATCGAACTCCACCGGCTCGACGGTCTTACGCGTCGCAGATGCGACCGGCGCGACGGTCGACGTTCCGGTGCGCGTCGCGTTTAACGCCGGAACGATCGTGCCGCAGGCGACTTTGAAGGTTACGGGGTCCCCAATCGATCCGCTTTGGTTGGCCCGGCAGGCCGATGCGCTGGTCGAGCGTCTCGACTTGGCGCAGCCCGGCGCTCAGAGAACGATCGGCGAACCGTCCGCCGCCCCCGCGGCTCCGCCGCCACCCGGCGTTTCGGCGGACTACCTGTTTCCCGTGCAAATCGGCGGCTTGCCCGACGACTTCGACGTACAAGGCACCACCGCAGTGCACGTGACCAACGTTCCGGCCGCTCCGTTCGCCCCCACGGCGCTGCTCTACGACGACGACCCCGAGCGCATCGCGCAAGACGGCGTTCTGTTTCGCGCCGTGGTGGGAGCGGGGGCGCCCGCGCGGCTGTATTACTACCACGACGTCGCTGCGGGCAACGGCAGCCGATTGGTCATCGTGCTTTCGTCTGCTTCGGGAAATCCGGCTTCGGTGCAATTGGTGGACGCGGCGGCCGGACCGAATCAGGACGTGATGACCGTCGGCAACGCGGTGACGCGTTCGTTCTTGACGATGAAGCCTCGCAACGAGGGAACGATCGTGGATTTGGCCGGCGGGACGCCGTACGTGCTGCGCGACCGCGCGCTTTCCGACGGACAAGGCGTCGCCGGCACCGTCGACGTGCGGGTTCTGTCGGGAGGCCCGGTGCGTGTGACGGTTCTCGCCGTCTCGCCTGGGGCGGACCCGGGAGCATTGCTCGAATCGCCGGTTCTGCCCGGCGACGGGCACCGCCGCACGGGCGTTTTCGATCTCGACGATTTCGGTACGCACGCGCTCGCGTACGCCGCCGGCGGCCCCGACGCGAAGATCGTCATCGGCGATCGCGATCCGACCTTGGCAAACGCGGACCCCGCGGCGACCGGTCACGATTTCGGCGACTACGGCGTCTGGTACGATCTGGCGTTTACGCTCTCCAATCCGAGCGACGCTCCCGCGCAGGTGTATCTGTACTTCCGTCCGATCGGAGGCGTCGCGCGGGCAAGCTTCAACGTGGACGGAGTCCCGCTCGATCTCGGTTGCGTTCGTTTGCCGGTGCCTTACCAAGTCGCGGCTTACACGCTCTCTGCTCGCGAAACGCGCGTCGCGCAGCTCAGCACGATGACGGACGGCGGTTCGAACTATCCCGTCGAGATCGGCGCCACCGTAACCGCCCCACAGGCGACCGCTCCTCCCATATCGTCGCCCGACGGATGTTTCCCCAAGCCGTTGGAGGCGCCCGCGCCGGCCGGCCCGCCCGCCTCACCTACGCCGTCTCCGGTTCCGACCTAACGGAGGCCTCGACCATGGAACGGACGACCGAACCGAAGATCGTGCTGCTGGTGCGGCTGCTCAACGCAATCGACGAGGGACGCTATTCGTTCGAAGAGCTCAAAGATCGAATTGCAGAAGACGGACGCCGTCCAAGCACGCGCAGCATGCGGCGCTACTTGGCAGTCTTGGGCGATGCCGGCTTTCCTTGGTATTTCGACCGCGCCGCCAACCGCTACGGATTCGCGGACGGCTACAGCCTCAAACGTCTCGACCTTTCCAGCGGCGAACTGTTCGGACTGGTTGCCCTGCGATCCATCGGCGCGAGCGTCGGCGGATCGATCGGCGGCTCGATCGACGAAATCACCGACAAGCTGGTCGGATCCTCGCGCGGCGCGAAAGCACGGCTAGACCGGCCCTCGCCGGTTGCGTTCCGGCTCCCCGAGATCCGGCTCGACGAAAACGGCGAGCGCGCGTTCGCGCAGCTTTCCGCCGCGGAACGCGCGTTGCGCAGCGTCGAGTTCGTCTACCACGACAAGGAAGGCAAACGCAGCACGCGCAAGGCCGACCCTTACGGTTTCGTGGTCAGCCACGGGCGCGTCTACTGCGTAGCGTACGACCACGCCCGGCGCGCCAAGCGCACCTTCGCCGTGGACAACGTCGCGGACGTGCGCACGCTCACGGCGACGTTCGCGAAGCCGGAGGGCTTCGATTTGGCATCGTTTGCCGGGACGTCGATCAGTGGCGTGCTCCACGGCGCGGATTTAACGGACGTGCGCGTGACGTTCGCGCGGCGGGTAGCGAAGGCGGCGGTCGCGGCGCGCATCGTGACCGACTCGGCGGTCAAGTATGCAGAAGACGGTGCGGTCGAAATCACGTATCGGGTAGCCGACGTGGACGAGCTGGTTCGCTGGGTGCTCGGATGGGGAACGCAGGCAGAGATCCTCGCGCCGCCGGACGTGCGGGCGCGCATCGCCGAACTGTCGGCGGAAGTTGCTGCAAAATACGCGAACGCAAAGGTGCATACATGACGAAACCCACTGCATCGCTACAGTGGGTTCCGACGTATTCGCTCACTAGTTGTCGCCTGTTTGATCCCCGGGTGGGTAGACCCGACTGACGCTTTCTAGCGGTTTGACCGGAGTCTCGGATCGTTGCTTACGCAACGGTTCACGCGCTTGCTACCGGTCGCGACTGATACGTTCGTCGCGCTTCGATTGCTCGAAGTTCGTGCATCGTAACATGACGTCAATCGCGCAATCAAGACGTGCGGACCGCAATGCACAGGCTTTCCACAAAAAACTTGCGTTATGCACCAACGCGGCTTGGGTTATGCACGGTGGAGGCCGAACACGTACGTATGCGATACCGAACGTTCGTTCTTTTTGCGTGCCTCGCGCTGGCACCGACGCCCCCGCCGGCCACCGCGCAGATGCTTTTCGCCGGACTCCCGATCGACGGGATTCCGTGTCAAAGCTCCGAGGGCGTACGAGTGCACATCCACGCCCAACTGCAGATCTTCGATCGCGGGGAAATGGTCGTCGTCCCCGCGCAAATCGGGATACCTCCGGCAGGAACCTGCCTCTACTGGTTGCACACGCACGCTGCGAACGGCGTCATCCACATCGAGTCGCCGGTCGTGCGCACGTTTACCCTCGGACAGTTCTTCGATATTTGGGGGATGCCGCTGGGAACCGATCGAGCGGCCGGACTGAACGCTCCACACGGGCGGACGTTGCGCTACGACGTCAACGGGGCTGCGTGGAAGGGTGACCCGCGATCGATTCCACTGCGCGACCACGAGCAAATCGTGATTCAACTCGGGCCGCCGTATGCGACGCCGGCCAAAGCGGACTGGAGCCGGCTCTAGCCGCCGGCGTAGCGGGAGGCGGCCGCGCGCGTGGCCGGAAGTTGCCCGTATGTCCCGCACGCAATCCCATCGGCCGCCCGTCGAGCTCGACGGGCGCACGCTCGACCTAGAAGAAATCGAAGCCGTCGCCGACGGCGCACGGCTGACGGTCTCCGGCGCGGTCCGCGCCCGCGTATCACGCGCCCGCGCGTTCGTCGAAGAGCGCTTTGCGGGCGGCGAGGCGATCTACGGCGTGACGACCGGCTTCGGCCGCTTGGCGAACGTGCGAGTCGAGCCGAAAGACGCCGGGCAACTACAGCTCAACCTCGTTCGCAGCCACGCGGCCGGGACCGGCGCACCGCTGGACGAGCGGCTGGTTCGCGCGGCCGGCGTATTGCGTGCGCACTCGCTCGCTGCGGGACATTCCGGCATCGCCCCCGCTACGTTCGAACTGCTGGTCGAGCTGCTCAATCGCGGCGTGACGCCGGTCGTTCCCTGTCAGGGCTCGGTCGGCGCGAGCGGAGATCTAGCGCCGCTGGCGCACATGACGCTCGCGCTTATCGGCGAGGGTGAAGCGACCTATCGCGGGGAGCGAATGCCAAGCGCGCGGGCGCTCGAGCGCGCGGGGCTGCAGCCGGTCGTCCTCGGGGCTAAGGAAGGGCTAGCGCTCATCAACGGCACGCAAGTGATGACCGGAATCGGAGCCTTGGGAACGCTTCGCGCACGACGCTTAGCCGCGGCGGCCGACGTCATCGGGGCAATGTCGCTGGAAGCGTTTCTCGGAACGGACCGCGTTTTCGACAGCCGTCTAAACGCGCTGCGCCCGCACCCGGGCCAGGAGCGAGTGGCAAGTAACCTGCGCGCGATCTTAGCCGGCTCGGAGATCATGGTTTCGCACCGCGAATGCGGGCGCGTCCAGGATCCCTACTCGTTTCGTTGCATTCCGGTCGTCCACGGGGCGGTGCGCGATTCGATCGAACACGTCCGCGGCGTAACCCGCATAGAAGCCAACTCGGTTACCGACAATCCGCTGGTCTTTCCGGACGAAGGTCTGTTCATCAGCGGCGGCAACTTTCACGGCGAGCCCATCGCACTGGCCATCGATTTTCTCAAAATCGCGGTCGCCGAGCTGGCGGGAATCTCCGAGCGCCGTCTCTACCTGCTGCTCAATGCCGAGGAGCGCGGCTTACCGCTCTTCTTGACCGGCCGGTCCGGCCTGCAATCGGGCCTCATGATCGTGCAATATACAGCGGCGGCGCTCGTCAACGACAACAAGGGACTGTGCTGGCCTTCGAGCGTTGATTCGATCCCGACGTCGGCCGGACAAGAAGACCACGTCAGCATGGGGATGACGTCGGCAAACAATCTGGTTCGCGTGCTCGATAACGTAGAAGGCGCGTTGGCCTGCGAGCTTCTCGGGGCGCTCGCGGCCACAGACTTTCGCCGGCCGCACGCATCCGGAGCCGGTACGCAGGCCGCGTACGACCTCGCGCGCACTCGCATCGCGCCGTGGGGCGAAGACCGGATTCCGGCTCCCGACATCGCGGCCGCCCGCGACCTTATCGGGAGCGGAGCGTTGATTCGCGCGGCGCAGGACGCGATCGAGGGCGCGACCCTGGTGTAATTGCCGCGAATTAGCCGTGTTCGGCGAGAATGGCGTAGAGATCGCGGCGCGTGCGTTCGAGAACTTCGCCGGCCTTGCGGAAGGCGTCGGCGTTGCGCGATCGCGCGATTTGGCGCGCGGCGTCTTTGATGGCGTGGACGTTGCGCATCGTTTCGAAGACGATCTCGCGAAGGTCGTCGAGGTCGCCGCTGGGAGCGCCGGCACCGGGCCGTTCGCTCAGCAACTCGCGCCCTTTTTCGGTCAGCGTGAAGACGCGCTTTCCGTCTCGCTCCTCGCCGCGAATGAATTCGCCCTCTTCGAGCATTTGAAGGGCCGGATAGATCGAGCCGGGGCTGGGGCGGACGCCGCGTTGCTGCTCGATCGCCAGCATGATGTCGTAGCCGTGCCGCGGCGACTGGGCGAGAATCTCGAGGATCTCGTATTTGAGGTCTCCGCGGCCGCGCGGGCCGCCGAATCCATAAGGAAAGCGCTCGGAGCGGTGGCCGTGGGGGCCGTGCCGGAAGTGTCTGTGTCCGTGGAACAAGGGGGCATCCTCCTGAAGGTTAACGTACTAACTAGTAACTTACGCGATATATCGCTAACGTGTCAAGGCCCCCGCTGGCGGGGCGCCTAAGAGCCGTCTATGGCCACAACGCTCTCCCGCGCCCGCGTCGTACGGGCGGCACGCGGATCGACGATCACCGCGCAGGGCTGGCCGCAAGAAGCGGCCGTCCGGATGCTCATGAACAACCTCGACCCCGACGTCGCCGAACGTCCCGAGGATCTCGTCGTTTACGGCGGCACCGGCCGCGCGGCGCGCTCGTGGGAAGCCTTCGATGCTATCGTTCGAACGCTGCAGCGCCTCAAGGGAGACGAGACGCTGATCGTGCAGAGCGGAAAACCGGTTGCGGTCTGGCGCACGCACGAGCGCGCGCCCCGCGTTCTGATCGCCAATTCAAACCTCGTTCCGAAGTGGGCCGACTACGCCGTGTTCCGTCAATTGGAAGCGCAGGGGTTGACGATGTACGGCCAGATGACCGCGGGTTCTTGGATATACATCGGTACGCAAGGCATCGTTCAGGGGACGTACGAGACGTTTGCCGAGCTGGCGCGCCGGCATTACGGCGGAACGCTCAAAGGCCGCGTCTGCCTGACCGCCGGCATCGGCGGAATGGGCGGCGCGCAGCCGCTCGCCATCACGATGAACGGCGGCGTAGCGCTGGTGATCGACGTGGATCGCGCGCGGCTCGAGCGCCGTCGCGACTTGCGATATCTCGACAAAGTGGTCGCGTCGCGCGACGAGGCGATCCGCGAAGTCGAGCGCGCGCGCGCCGCGGGAGAGGCGCTCTCGATCGGTTACCAAGGTAACGCGGCGACGGAGTTCTCCGAGCTCTATACGCTCGGGTTCCGGCCGGACGCGGTCACCGACCAGACGTCGGCGCACGACATGATCGACGGCTACGTGCCGGAAGGGTTGACGCTCGACGAAGCGGCCGCGCTGAGAAAGAGCGATCCGGCCGAATACGAGCGGCGCGGCCTCGCCAGCGTCTTCACGCACGTCGAAGCGATGGTGCGTTTTCTCGACGAAGGCGCGGTCGTCTTCGATTACGGCAACAACATTCGCGCGCAGGCGCAACGCGCCGGATACGAGCGCGCCTTCGATTTTCCCGGTTTCGTTCCGGCCTTCATTCGCCCGTTGTTCTGCCGGGGCTCGGGTCCGTTCCGGTTCGCTGCGCTGTCCGGCGACCCGGCCGACATCTACCGTCTCGACGAAGAGCTGCTCCGTCTCTTTCCTCACGACGCATCGCTCGCGAGATGGATCTCGCTGGCGCGCGAACGGGTGGCTTTCCAAGGACTCCCCGCGCGGATTTGCTGGCTTGGGTACGGCGATCGCGCGCGCGCCGGACTCGCATTCAACGAACTGGTCCGTAAGGGCGAGGTGAAGGCGCCGATCGTGATCGGACGCGACCATCTCGATACGGGCAGCGTTGCGTCGCCCTATCGCGAGACCGAAGGAATGATGGACGGCAGCGATGCGATCGGCGACTGGCCGATTCTCAACGCGCTGCTCAACACCGCGGCCGGCGCGCATTGGGTAAGCTTCCATCACGGCGGCGGCGTCGGAATCGGCTACAGCTTACACGCCGGGATGGTGGTCGTCGCGGACGGATCGGAAGATTCGCGCCTGCGCCTCGAGGCCGTCCTTACGACGGATTGCGGCATGGGCGTCGTGCGCCACGCCGACGCCGGCTATGAGATTGCAATCGCGACCGCCGACGAAAAAGGCATCGATTGGCGCTTGTAGCTCGCCGTAACTAACGTGAGCGAAACGCTCTTCGTCCGCGCGCGGACGATCGTCACCTGCGACACGCAGGCCGCGCAAGGCGGCATCGATTTCGAGCGCCTCGGTGCGATCGACGACGGGGCTCTGTTGGTTCGGGACGGACGCATCGCCGCGCTCGGCCGCGAAGAAGACGTGGTTCTCGACCTTCGGGGCGGCGAGCGCGAAATCGATTTGCGCGACTGCGTCGTCGTTCCGGGTCTGGTGGACGCGCACAGCCATCCACTGTTCGCCGGCGATCGCGAAGCGGATTTCGCGGCGCGGTTGCGCGGTCTCAAACCGCCGCTCGGAATGGCCTACACCATCGAGCGGACGCGCGATGCTTTGCTGGCTCCGGAAGCGTTTTACGAGAGCACGGTACGGGCGCGTTTGGAGACGATGCTGGCGCACGGAACGACGACGCTCGAAACCAAGACCGGTTACGCGCTACATAAGCCCGGCGAATCGGCGTTGCTCGATCTCATCGCGGCGCATCGCGACGACGCAGGCGTGCCCCGCTTGGTGGCTACGTTTCTGGGCGCGCACGCGCTGCCGCCGGAGTTCGCGCGCGAAATCCCGTTCGTCGACTATCTCATCGACCAGTGCCTGCCGGCCGCCAAATCGCACGGCGCGGTCTACGCCGACGCGTTCTGCGAGCCGGGGTGGTTTTCGCCCGAGCAGACGCAACGCTACCTCCAAGCGGCTCGCAGCATGGGCATGCGCCTGCGCGTGCACTGCGACGAAATGGCATATGGCGGCGCGGCTAAGATGGCCTGCGAACTCGGCGTGGACGCAATCGACCACGCCAACTTCATCACGGAAGAGGACGTTCGCGCGATCGCGCGTCGCGACGTCGTCACCGTCGCGTGCCCCGCGACGATCGCCTATCTCGACCTGGAGCGCGCCGCGCCCGTCCGGGATTTACTGGACCTGGGCGCTTCCGTCGCGCTCGCAAGCGACTACAACCCGGGAACGTCGCCGTGTTTCAATTTGCAGACGGTCGCCTATTTCGGCCGTAAGATCTTCGGGCTTTCGGCAGCCGAGGCGCTGTACGGCGTCACGCGAGCGGCGGCGCGGTCGCTGCGCGTGGCGGCCGGCTCGCTGCGTGCGGGCGGCGACGCAGACTTCGTGGCGCTCCGGCTCGAATCGCCTCACGAATTCGGCTGGCAGTTCGGCGGCAATTTGGCGGCGGCGGTCTTCCGTTCCGGAAAGCAGGCGGCGTGAACGAACTCTTTCGCTGCGGCCGCGCGCTGGCGGGCGGAGAATTGCGCGAGGATTACGCGTTCGCCGTTCGTAACGGCAACATCGTCGACGCGGGAACGTTTGCGGAGGTCGCGCCGCGTCACAACGATTTAGACACGCGCGGGTTTCCGCGCGATCGCCTGGTGGTGCCCGGGTTTATCAACGGGCACAGCCACGCGTACCAAATCCTCCTGCGAGGCTGGGCCGACGATTTGCCGTTCGACGTGTGGCGGCGCGACGCGCTCTACCGCGTCGTTCCCCGCCTCACGCCCGAAGACGTCCACTGGGTGTTCGTCGCCGCGTTTTCGGAGATGCTGGCGGCCGGGATCACCACCGTCGCCGAATTCTTTTATCTCAACGGCGGCGGGAACGCGCACGCGGAGGCCGCGATCGCCGCGGCGCAGGCAACCGGAATCCGGCTGGTGTTCGCGCGAACTTGGATGGACGCCGAGTACGCGCCGCCCGAGTTTCGCGAGACGATCGATCTTGCGGCCAAGCGTACCGAAGATCTGTTGCGGGCGTACCCCGGCGCGAACGTGTGCGTCGCGCCGCACTCGCTGCACGCCGCTTCGGGCGACATGATCCGGGCGGCCGCCGAATTCGCGCGCTGCAACGACACGGCGCTGCACGTGCACGTCGCCGAAGCGAGCTACGAAGGAAAAGAGACGCTGCGCGCGTTCGGAGCGACGCCGATCGTGCTGCTGGACCGGCTCGGCGCGCTGAGCCATCGCACGGTCGCCATCCACGCGATCTACGTAACCGAAGAGGAACAGCTCTTGCTGGCCGAGCGTGAGGCACGCGTCATCCACAACCCTACGACCAACCAGTATCTGGGCGATGGAATCTGCGACGTGGTCGAGTTGCAAACGCTCGGAGTCACCGTCGGTCTGGGCACCGACGCGGACGTCAAACCGTCGATCATCGACGAGATGCGCGCGGCGGCACTGTTGCAGAAGATCCGGCGCCTCGACGGCAGCGCGCTGGGTGCGCGCGTTGCTTACGATTTGGGAACCGCTCAGGGCGCTCGCGCGCTGGGCGTAAACGCCGGCGATCTTACGGCCGGCTGCGCCGCCGACTTCGTCGTGCTCGACGCGTCCACGATCGAAGATTGGACGCCGCCGCTCAACGCGCTGGTTTATCGCGGCTCGGACGCGTGGGTTCAAGCGGTCTTCGTCGGCGGCCGCCGCGTGTATGCCGGTTCGCCGTCGCACCTTACGCTGCGGGCGCGAGCGGAGGTCGCGAAGGTTGCCGCGCGCGTTGTGCCGTAAGGCAACGCCGGAGCGGCCGCAGTCGGCCGGTGAGGAGTAGCACCATGCAGAGTCTGCGTTACGGTCTGTCCGTTGCAGCGCTCGTCGCACTAGCCGCGTGCGGCGGCGGGAGCAGTGCGAGCAGCGCCGCGTCGAGCGCGATGCAAGGCGCCGGCAATTCCATGAACTCGATGGCTCAACAGGCGCCGATTCCGCCCGAAGTACGTTGCGGCGCGGTCAAGCCGGTGTGGGTCAACGTTCGAACGGGCGTCTATCACGAGCCCGGAGATCCGTACTACGGCCGCACCAAAGCGGGGCAGTACATGTGTCCCTCGGCCGCCGCGAAGCAAGGCTACCACGCCGCCGGCGGCATGATGGCTCCGCACCACCACTAGACGCTGAGGTACTCTTCGAGCACGCGCAGGCCGCGCGGCAGATCGCTGCGTCCGTAGCCCAGCCTGAAGTGCGCGTCGCCGGCGTCGAACAGCGTTCCGGGCAACAGCAGCACGCCCGTCTTGGCTACGAGGTCGGCGCAGAAACGGTCGACGTCGCCGCCGAGACAGCTTGGGGAAGGCCGTCGTGCCGCCGGGCGGACGCTGCCACTCGAACCGTCCGCCGTGGCGCGCAAAAAACGGTCCGAGCGCATCGAGGTTGGATGCGACGATGCCGCGCGTTCGGTTCAATAGCGTCTCGGAGTGCTCGAGAGCAAGCGTCGCCAGGAACTCACTTGGCGCCGCATTGCAAATCGTCAGGTAGTCTTTGAATTTCGCCACGCTTTGCAGCAACGTTCGATCCCGCGTCGCGAGCCAGCCGATGCGCAGGCCCGCCAGCCCGTAGGTCTTTGCGGTGCCGCCGACGGAGACGGCCCGTTCGTACGCCTCGCAGGCGGCGGGGGCGGCCGGGACGTCGCGCTCGAGACCGCGGTAGACCTCATCGGAGAGCAGCCACAAGCCGCGTTTGCGCGCGATCGCGACGATCGCGTCGAGGCGCTCGCGGTCCATACACCAGCCGGTAGGATTGTGCGGCGACGAAATCACGACGGCTCGCGTGCTCGGGCGCAGCAGCCGTTCGAGCTCGGCCGGATCGAGTGCCCAGCGGTCGCCCTCGTCGCCGGTCCAGCGCGAGACCTGCGCGCCGATCGCCTCGGCGATCGCGTAGTGCGACTGGTATCCGGGGAAATGAACGACGACGTGGTCGCCGGCGTTCAGCACGACGTTCATGAACGCAAAGAGCGGCTCTTCGGCGCCGGAATGAACCAGTACGTTCGATGCGTCGATCGGTTCTCCGTAGGTGGCCGCGATCGCGGCTCGCAGCATCGGAGATCCCGGCGACTCGGTGTAGCCGAGCCAGACTTCGTCGAATCGTTCGCGCGCGCCGGGCTCGATCTCGAGCAATTCGGCGATCGTCATCGCTTGTGGATCGCTCGCGCACAGCAGATGTTTTGCGGTGAACTCGTACTTGGCAAAATAGCGCTCGAGCGCGAAATCTCCCGGCTTCACGCCGTCACTGCTTCGAGGCATTCGCGCAGTTCTCGCATGAACGGTGCGAACCGGGCGGCGTTTTCTTCGGTCGAGGGCATACCGGCGTGTACGACGACGACGAAGCGATTGCCGCTCTCGGTGGTCAGTATTCCGCCGTCGTGCGTAACCTCACTCGTGTCGCCGGTCTTGTGAGCGAACCGGTCGCCGGGACGTAACCCGCGGCTGAGCTTTTCGTTCCAGAACTGGCGTTCCAGCATCGACAGCAAAAGATCGGCGTCCGGAAAAGCGCCCATCGCAACGAGCTCGTACAAGCGCGCGGAGTCGGCTGCCGTGTGGGCGTTGCGATGCACGCCGTCCCAACCTGGATCGGCAATGAGCGGATCGGCGCCCGAAAGCTTACGGTGGAAAGCCGTCGCCGCGAGGCCGAGGCGGCCGGCGGCCATGCCCGTAGCGCGCTCGCGCCCGACGATATCGAACAGCATGTTGGTCGCGACGTTGTCCGACCGCTCGATGCAGAGGGCCGCAATCTCGCGCAGCCGCGCGGAGTAGCCCGGCACGAGGGGGGACGGGGCGTCGTTCGCCGTCACGTTCGATTCGGTAACGCCGTAGGCGGCGTCGAGGTCGAGGCGTCCGGCCGCCGCGTCGAGCAAGCAACACGCGACCAGCGGCGTCTTGATGGTGCTTGCGGGATAGACCGGAGCGCCGGCGTCGAGCTCCGCATGAACCCGAGGGCCGCCGCCCGGGACGGTCCGGACCACGATCGCCGTCCGGTCGAGCCCGGCTCGCGCCGCCATTTCCGATAATCGTTCCCGGTCGAGTAACACGGGGGCGCCTTCCGGGCCCCGCCGCCGCGCACCTCGAACCGAAGGGGCCGCGAGATTTGGTGCGTGCAAGCACTTGCATTAGGAATGCCTACGTGATAGTCTGCATGTGAGTACCCGCACGCATAGGGGGTACAAGAGAGACTGACGATGCCGACAACGTTCGATTACCATGCCGCCGACGTGGCCAAACTCGAGGATTCGATTTTACGCGCCCACGCCCGGGGGCAAAAACGCGTCGTACTCGACCTGGATCACGTCGAGGATCTCGGCACCGCGGAATTGCGGGGCCTCATCACGCTGCTGCGCCGCAGCCGGCAGGCCGGCGGCGAGTTGGTGTTGCGGACGGCGAAGGGCGAGGTCATTCGCGCCCTGAGGCTCACCGCGCTCGACCGGCTCTTCCCGGTCGAGGACCTTGCGGCGGAAGCAGCGGCGTGAAGCGCGCGGCCTTGCCGGCTCTAGCGATGTTCTTGGCCTGCGGCATCGGAGCGGCCGTTCCGGCTCGGGCTCAAGCCGCGTATCCGAACGCGGGCGCGCTGGTCGGCAGCATGATGGAGCGAAACGAAGCGCTGGCGTCGTACCGCGCGCGCGTTCACGTCAACGTCCGCATGCTCAACTTTCCGTTTCTCTCACCGCAGCTCGACGGAACCGCTTACTACAAAGCGCCGGACAAATACGAAGTCGTATTCGATCGCGTTCCGAGCTACGCCAAGGGGTTTTCCAAACTCTTCAACGACGTCGACGATCCCGGCGCGTGGCAGCAGGACGAGAACATTTCGATGGATCCGCCGGCGGTGCTGGACGGGCGCCCCGTCTACGTCTTGCGGCTTACCAAGAAGATCCACAGCGACATCCTGGATCACACGTTGGTGTACGTGGATCGCTCGTCGCTCGAACTGCTCAGAATGGAATGGTACTACACCAGTGGAGGCAAGATCGTAATGGACCAGCAGTACCGCAACGAAGACGGCTATTCGGTGGTTTCGTCGCAGCACGCGACGATCGCCATCCCGCACGTGCGCGCGGTCGCCGATTCGACGTACGGTGCGTACGAGACCGGCGTCGACGTCGATGACGCGGTGTTTACCAAGCCATGATGGAACCAGACGTCGTTCCGGTCGACACGCTCCGGCACGCATCGCCCGAAGACACGCGCGAGCGCATTCTCGCAGCGGCGCGCGAGGTCATCGCAAAAAAGGGGAAACGCGGCGCCACGACGCGCGAAATTGCGGACGTCGCCGGCGTTAACGAAGCCACGCTGTTCCGCCACTTCGGCAACAAGGCGGCGTTGATCATTGCGGTCGCGCAGCATTTCTGCGGCTTCGTCGAATTGCGCAGCCTCACGTCGCAGCTTAACGGCGCGATCGAAGACGATCTATTCGTTATCGGCAAGACGATGCTGGATAGGATGGAGTCGCAGGCCGACATGATTCGCTGGTCGCTGGTCGAGGCCGACTACGAGCAGATCTCTTTGCGGAAACGGCTTGGCGGCCGCAACTCGCGATCTTGGAACTCGTGACCGCATTCTTGCAGGCTCGCATCGACGCGGGCCAGCTTCGCGGCGACGCGACCAAGATGGCGATGGTTTTTATGGGCTTGATTTTCATGCACGTCATGGCGCGCAAGAAGTTTTCGACGATATGGCACGCGGACGACGAAGCCGCGTTACGACTCTACGTTGACGTCTTTCTCAACGGCGTAAGGAGCAAGTAGCCTCATGCAAACCCGCGAACCGGAACCCGCGATCGCCTCCGCGCCGCCCGCAGGCACCCAAACGCCCGGCGACGCCGGTCCGGACGCCGACGCGCCCCGCCGGGGGCCGCGCAAGCGCGTCATCGGGATCGTAGCCGGAAGCATAGCCGCCGTCCTGATCTTGATTTGGGGCATCGGATATCTCGCCTACGCCCGCACGCACGAAGGCACCGACGACGCGCGCGTCGATGCCGACGTCGTCGCCGTCACCAGCAAGATCGGCGAGCGCATCGACCAGATTCTCGTCGACACCAACCAGTCGGTGAAGAAGGGCCAGCTGCTCGTCGTTATGGACGACGCCGACGAAAAGGCCAAACTGAGCCAGGCGCAGGCGCAGCTCGATTTGGCGCTCGCGAACCAGCGCACCAATACCGAGCAGGGCCAAGGCGGCGTCCTCACCGCGCAGGCGGCGGTCGCCAACGCGCAAACCGGCGTGCCGACGGCACAAGCGGGCGTCGCGCAGGCGCAAGCGCAGCTCGTCGCCGCGCAAGCCGGCGTTCCCGCCGCGCAGCAAAGCTATAGCCGGGCCGCAGCCGATCTCGCACGCATTCAATCGCTCGTCGGTACCGGCGATCTGCCGGCGCAGCAGCTCGACGCGGCGCGCGCGGAAGAGGCTACGGCCGCCGCGCAGCTCCAGACCGCTAGCGCGCAGATCGACGTCGCTCAGGCGAACCTGGCGGCGGCGCAGAGCAAAGTTCCGGCTGCCGGGGCGGGCGTTCAGTCCGCGCAAGGCGGCCTTCAATCGGCGCAGGGCAAACTCGCGCAGAACGCGGACCCGAGCAACGTCGAATCGGCTCGCGCGCAGTACGATCTCGCTCGCCAGAGCCTGGCCTACACGCACATTTTCTCACCGATCGACGGCTACGTCGGCGAAAAGAGCGCCGAAGTCGGGCAGACCGTCTCGCCGGGTCTGACGCTGATGACGCTGATCCCGCAAAACGGCATCTTCATCACCGCCAACTTCAAGGAAACGCAGGTCGGCAACATGCGGCCGGGACAACCGGTGGACATCAAGGTGGATGCCTATCCGGGCATCACCTTTACCGGCAAAGTCGTCTCCATCAACCCCGCTTCGCAAAACACGTACGCCCTGGTTCCCGCGCAGAACGCGACCGGCAACTTCGTGAAGGTGACGCAGCGCATTCCGGTTCGCATTTCGATCGACAACCCGGATCCGAACCGGCCGTTACGCCCCGGCATGAGCGTCGAAGCGTACGTCAAGGTCCGCTAGGAAGAACGACATTGCCGGAATCGGGTCAGCGCGTCGTTATCGAATACGGAATGCGCCGGGCGATCGTGAGCATTGCGGTGATTACCGCGACGCTGCTCGAGATCATCGACACGACGATCGTGAACGTCGCCTTGCCGAACATTCAAGGCAACTTCGGCGTTCCGATCGATCAAAGCGCCTGGATCGTTACCGGTTACATCATTGCCAACGTGATCGTCATCCCGATCACGCCCTGGCTGGCCGAGCGATTCGGCCGCCGGCAGTACTTCTTTGCATCCATCGTCATCTTCACGGCGGCGTCCCTGATGTGCGGATTGGCGGGCAGTTTCGAGGCGCTGGTCTTTTGGAGAATCGTGCAGGGACTGGGTGGGGGCGGCCTCATCTCGACCTCGCAGGCGATTCTGCGCGATACCTATCCGATCACGCAACAAGGCACCGCGCAAGGCATTTTCGCGATGGGCGTCATCGTCGGTCCCGCGCTCGGCCCGGTATTGGGCGGCTGGATCACCGACAACTTGACGTGGCGATGGGCGTTTTTCATCAACCTTCCGGTTGGAATCGCCGCCGCGGCGCTGGTCTGGAATTATCTGCGCAATCCGATGGAGCCGCACTTTAAGAAACTCGATTGGATCGGGCTCGGACTCTTGGCAGCCGGACTTGGATCCATGCAGTTCGTGCTCGAGCAGGGGCAGACGTACGATTGGTTCAGCGACGGCAACATCCGGATGTTCGCCGCGACCACGGTGCTGTGTTTAGCGGGATTCGTTTTCTGGACGTTGCGCTCGAGGATCCCCGTGGTGGACCTCCACGTTTTGCGTTTGCGCCAGGTCTGGGCCGGCAGTTTGCTGGGAGCGGTGCTGGGAGTGAGTCTCTACGGCTCGGTGCTGGTGCTGCCGCAATACCTGCAGAACTCGTTGAACTTCACGGCGACGATGTCCGGCTTGACCATCATGGTTCGCGCGGGCGCGGTCATGCTCTTTACGCCGATCACCGCGGCACTGGCCGGGCGCGGCGTCGTGGATCCGCGTATCTCGACCGCGATCGGATTGATCTTGCTCGGCATCTCCAATTGGATGCTGGCCGGCGTTACCACCACGCAGTCGGAGTTCGGCACGTTCGTGTTCGCGCTTATCTTGAGCGGAATCGGATTGTCGCAAATGTTCGTGCCGCTTTCGATCGCGGTGCTTGGCGGGGTCCCGCAAAAGGACGTACCGTCCACGTCGGCCTTCTTCAACCTTTCCCGGCAGATCGGCGGCAGCATCGCCACCGCAGTCCTGGTCACGCTGCTGGTTCGAGGCGTTACCGTACACCAGTCCGATCTGGCAGCGACGGTCAACCTGCACAGTTCCGCGGCTTCGCAATATCTCGCAGCCAACGGCGGCGAGCACTCGCAGTCCGCGTTGGAAACACTCGCGAGCCTGGTGGGTGCGCAAGCCTTGGTTCAATCGTACGCCGACACGTCCCGCGCTACCGCGGTCGTTACGATCGTGCTCGCGCCTCTCGTTTTGCTACTTCGCAGACCGCGCTTGGGCGCACCCGTCATGGCCGATTAAATGGGGCACCGTCCGACAACGTATAGGAGTGTACCGTGAAGATCCGATCTCTTTCCAGCATCGTCGCGGTCGTCGCGATCGCGGTGGCCGCGCTGCCGTTCGGTGCGGCGGCGCAGACGACCCGGGGCCGGGCGGCCATTCCGACGGCGGAGCCGTCGCCGATTCTCCCGGCCGTCCCCACGGTCGCGCCCGGATACGGCGCGCCGTACGTGCGGCCGGCCGGCGCCGACATCGTCGGCGTCACGCAGCAGCCGTTCGTCGGCATCGCACTCGACGATGCGATCGCGATGGCACTCATGAAGAACCCGGATCTGGCGGTTTCGGCGTCCGACACGCGAATCGCCGGCTATCAGATCGTCGAGGCCAAGGGCGCGTTCAACGTTCGCTTCAACCTGCAGCCATCGGTCACACACAGCTCGACGGCGCCGGAAAACGCGTTCTTTGCCGGTCCGAACTTCGGGCCGATCGTTCAGAACCAGCAGCAGATCTCGGCCGGCTTCGGGGGGCAGTTGCAACCCGGGACGCAATACAACTTGAGCGTTTCGCAAAGCCGGATCGACAACAACGGCGTGATCAACGCGTTCAATCCGTATTTCCCGACTAGCCTCAACGTCGCTCTCACGCAGCCGCTCTTACGCGGTCTGAACATGAGCCAAGCCAGACAGCAACTCGAACTCGCGGTGCTCGGCTCGCAGGCTAGCTCGCAGCAGACGCTGGCGAACGCTTCGTCCACCATCGAACAAACCGAAGACGCGTACTGGGATCTGGTGGCGGCGTGGCGCAACGTCGCGATTCAAGAAGACGCCCTGCAGCAGGCGATCGCCCAGCAGCACAGCAACGTTCGGCTCGCGCAGCGCGGGGCGGCGGCGCCCATCGACGCCGTCGAATCGTCCGAGCAGGTCGCGACGTTTCAGGACGACGTGATCTCTGCGCTCCAGAACGTCGCGACGCTCCAAAACGAGCTGAAGATGCTCGTCGTGGACGATCCCGCCGATCCCATCTGGCGCGCGAACCTCATGCCGACCTCGCCGGTGCTGCAGCTCCCGCCGATGCCGACCTACGAAGAGTTGGTCAGCACGGCGCTGGCGCACCGTCCCGAAGTACTGGAAGTACAAGCGCAGCGCCGCGAAGCCGACGTGAACCTCGCCTACGCCAAGAGCCAAGCACTTCCACAGGCGGATCTTAACGTGAATTGGCAGAGCAACGGTTTAGCCGGCAACGCGCTGCCGCCCATCGGCGGAGCGTTCGGCGATCAGACGCCGCCGCCCGACCTGCACGGCGGTCTGGGACAGTCGTACGCCAACACGTGGAGCAACAAGTTTCCGACCTATGCGGTGGGCGTAACCGTGTCGGCGCCGCTGGGCAACGAGACGGCGCGCGGGGAAATCGCCGCCGCGCGCGAGCAGCAGCGCATCGGCGACATTCAGACGGCGGGCGTTAAACAGCGCATCGAGTTCGAGTCGCGCAACGCGCTGCAGGCGTATCAGTCGTCGCTGTCGCGTTTGTACGCGGCGCGGCACGCGCGGGAAACCAGCGAAGAAGTCTTGGCCAGCGAGATTCGCAAGTTCCATAACGGCGTTTCCACGACGTTCCTCGTGCTGCAGCGGCAGGTCGAACTCGCGCAGGCGCGCGGACGCGAGCTCCAGGCGCAAACCGATCTGAATAAAGCCGTGGTGGAACTGCAGCGGGCCAGCGGCGCCATCTTAGCGGCCAACAACGTCAATCTCACGACGCTAGGAGCGGGGGCACCGAAATGAGGAAACCGCGTTTGCTCGCCCGGATCTCGCGCAGGGCGCATCGCAAGCTGCAGGAGCGGTCCGCGATTCTCTACGGCCGCGCCATCGACCGCTGGCTCGGCTTGAGGTAGCAAGTTTTCCGCAGGCGGGGTCGAAGCGCGAAGCCATGGCAATAAAAGATATGGCGTTCACGATGTACCCGGTTACGGACATGCCGCGCGCGGTCGCGTTCTATCGCGACGTTCTGGGGTTGAAGAAGGGCGAGGTCGAGACGGACTATTGGGTCGAGTTCGACGTCGCCGGCAAAACGTTCGGCGTCGGCAACTTCCCGCAGGTCGGCAGCCCGGGAACGGCGCAATCGCTGGCGCTCGAGATCGACGATTTGCCGGCGTTCCGCACGCAGCTCGTGAGCCGAGGCGTCGAATGCACCGAGCCGCACGAACTCGCGCAGTGCTGGCTGTCGGTCGCGAAGGATCCCGACGGCAACCAGGTCTGGCTCCATCAATCCAAGCCGCGCTAGCGTCCTTCGTCCTTCGTCCTTCGTCCTTCGACTACGGCGCTTCGCACCTTCGCTCAGGATGACAAGGGAGTGCGTCTGCGCTCGGGATGACAAGGGAGTGCGTCTGCGCTCGGGATGACAAGGGAGTGCGTCTGCGCTCGGGATGACAAGGGAGTGCGTCTGCGCTCGGGATGACAAGGGAGTGCGTCTGCGCTCGGGATGACAAGGGAGTGCGTCTGCGCTCGGGATGACAAGGGAGAGCGCCTTGCGCTCGGGATGACAAGGGAGTGCGCCTTCGCTCGGGATGACAGGGAAATGCGGGGCACTGTGGTTTGTCGCCCTTCGACTGCGGCGCTTCGCGCCTTCGCTCAGGATGACAAAGGGGGAGTGCGCGCGCTCGAGATGACGGGGGAGGGCGCGTTCGCTCGGGATGACAGAGGAGTGCGCGTCTGCGCTCGGGATGACGGGGGGCGCGTTCGCTCGGGATGAGGGGGAGTGCGCGTTCGCTCGGGAGGGCGGGGTGCTTTGGTTTGTCATTCTGAGCGGAGGCGCGAAGCGCCGTAGTCGAAGAACGCGGCTAGTTAGTCGTGTGGGTTGGTTTGGGATGCGGCTAGGGCGTCGACTAGCCATAACAGGCGGCCGTCTTGCGGAGCGACGATCTGTGCGGGGTACTTCGTGGGGTCGTGCGGCCCGTCGCGAACCGCTGCTACGACCGCGGCTTTGGTTTCGCCTTCGACCGCGAACGCGACTGCCCGCGCGCCGTTGATGGGCTTGGGCGTCATCGTGATGCGATCGTGAACGTCGAGCGGAGAAACGACGGCGCGAACGAGCGCGTCCACGTCGGTCATCGGCGGCGTGCCCGGAAAGAGCGAGGCGGTGTGCCCGTCCGGTCCGAGGCCTAGCAGCACGAGATCGAAACGCGGGTCGTTGCCCAAGTCGTCGCGTAGAATCCGCGCGTATTCGCTCGCCGCGATTGCCGGCTCGATCTCGCCGCGGATGCGGTGGATGTTGTGCGGCGGAATGGCCACGGCGTCCAAGAACGTCTCACGAGCCATGTTGTAGTTCGAGCGCGCGTCCGTCGGGTCGACGCAGCGTTCGTCCCCGAAATAGACGTAGACGTCGCTCCATGCGAGCGCGTTCTTATACGGGTGCTGCGCGAGCAGCCGGTAGGCGTCGCGCGGCGTGTTGCCGCCCGCCAGAACGAGATAGAACGCGCCGCGGTCGGTCAGTGCGGTTTGCCCTACGTCGACGATGAGTTGCGCCAGTCCGGCCGCGACGCTCTCGGAATCGGGATAAACGTGCAGTTCGCCGCGCACGCTCATCGCTCGGTTTCGAAGATCGCGGCGACGCTGGCCAGCGAATCGTGGAACACGTCGTTACGCTGACCCAACAGCAGGATCGCCCGCTCGATCATCGTCGGCACGTCGATTCCGTTGATCGGCGTGCGGCGCGCGGGTCGGGCGCGTTCGCCGGTTACGCGAGCCTCCAGCGTCTGCACGCCTTCGCTCGTCACGAGTTCGACCGTAAAGCACGACGCTCGGCTCGCCAGCGAGACGCGTCCGGGGCGCCGGGCCTCTCCCGAGCGCTCGATCCGGTACGCGATCGGGTCGCCGAAGCGATTGTCGAAGCGTCCGCGTTCGCGCGGCTCCCAACCCAGGCGGCTGCCCAGCCAGCCCAGCAAATAGTACGATTCCGCGTCGGTTCCGCACGCGACCGCGACGGTTTCCAGCCGCAGCAAGTCTTCGGCGGCGGCGGTGTCGTCGAAGAACGACGCGATGCATTCTTGCCACGGCGCCAAACGCAAGAACGCGAGATCGTGGAGGTGGGCGTCGGGGTTTGCCTTGGCGTAGATTCCCAACTCACGCAACGTTCCGGTGCCGGGCTCGACCAAGGAGCTGTTGCAGACGACCACGCGCGCGCGCCGCGCCAGCGCGGCGAAGCGGTCGTCGGATCCGATGCCGGCGGCGGCCCAATGGACGATCAGCGGGGCTTCGCCAAGCGACAGCGCGTCCGCGATCGAGCCGAGCTGCTCGGCGCTCGCGCCGCCGACGCCGATCTCGATCCATTCGCCGCGTTCGACCGACCCGTCCGTACGGTGCGCGCCCAGCGGTTGCGACGCGTCCAAGATGATGGCGCGCGACGGATGCTTGTCGGCTAGCGCCCGCGTGCGATCGCGCACGACCTCTCCGAGCCGTGGATCCTCGATAAAGGAAATCAACGTCATCGTTGACGCGGAGGTGGAACGGCGGTTGAGCCGATGCTCCTGGAGTTCGTCGAGGACGCTTTGCAGATCCACGCTCATAGTTTGCGCCAGGCGGGGAAGAGTTCGAATGCGGTCTGCGGCCCTTGGCTTCCGGCCGCGTAGTTGGGAAAACTGAAGTCCTTGGTGTTACGCCACTTGTCCTGAATGGGCGTCACGATCTCCCAGGCTCGCTCTACCGCGTCCCATCGCGTGAAGAGCGTCTGATCGCCGCGCATCGCGTCGGCGAGAAGGCGTTCGTACGCGGGAGGCGATTGCACGCCGAAGCCGGTGCCGTAGTTGAAGTCCATGAAGACGCTGCGGATATGTTGCTTCGGTCCGGGGACCTTGGCTTCGAAGCGCAGTGCGATGCCCTCGTCGGGCTGGATCTTCACGACGAGAACGTTGGGCTCGATGGCATCCGTCTCGTTGCCGTAGAGACGGTGCGGGATCGGCTTGAACGTAACGGCGATCTCGCTGACCTTGCGCGCGAGACGCTTGCCGGACCGCAGGTAGAACGGAACGCCGGCCCATCGCCAGTTGTCGATGGTGAACTTGACCGCGGCGAACGTCTCGGTGTTGGAATCCGCGGCGACGTCGGCTTCGCTCCGGTATGCCGGCACCGGCGCGCCCTCGATCGTTCCGGCTCCGTACTGTCCGCGTGCGCTGACGGTTGCAACCGCGTCGATGGCGGGCGGCGCAATCTCGGAGAGCACCTTGAACTTTTCGTCGCGGATGGCGTCGGCGCCGGCGTTTGCCGGCGGCTCCATCGCAACCAACGCGAACAGGTTCATCACGTGGTTCTGAATCATATCGCGCAACGCACCCGCGTTGTCGTAGTAGGCGCCTCGCTGCTCCACGCCGAGCTGCTCGGCGGCCGTGATCTGCACGTCGTGCACGTAGTTGCGGTTCCAAATCGGCTCGAAAATGGTATTGGCGAAGCGCAGTGCCAGGATGTCTTGGACGGGCTCTTTGCCGAGATAGTGGTCGATTCGATAGATGGATCGCTCGTCGAAGACGCGTTCCATGGCAGCCTGCAGCGCCCGCGCGGACGCCAGATCCGTTCCGAACGGCTTTTCCACGACGATCCGCGACCACCCAAGATCGTCGCTCTTAGGATCGAGTTTCGCGTTCTTCAAGTGTTTGACGATCTCGGGAAAAACCGGCGGCGGCGTCGCAAGGTAGAATATCCGGTTACCGGCGGTCCCGAGATCCCGGTCGTTCTGTTCGAGCCGCCTGCGCAGCTCGTCGAAGTGCTTGGTGTCTTTGAAATCGGCGCACACGTAGCCGATGCCCTTCGCGAACTCGTTCCACAGGTCGCCGGACGGCTTCTGACCGGCCGGCGCGAAGTTTTCGAGCTGCGCGCGACAGTAAGCACGGAACGAGTCGTCGTTATAGTCCGATCGCGCGAACCCGATGAGGCCGAATTTTTCGGGGAGCATGCCCTTGAGGTGCATCGAGTAGACGGCCGGCAGCAGCATGCGTTTGAACAGGTCACCGCTGGCGCCGAAGAAGACGATCGTACACGGGTCGGTGATGCGATCGGTTTCCAGTCCTTGACGCAGCGGATTGACGGACGCGGCCCCGTCGCGGGGCGGCGGTGCCGTCGTCGTCGCGACGCCGGCGGTCGCGGTGTCAGGCACGATCGATCACGTACTCGCGAATGCTACGCGCGGGCCGTCAGCGCTTGGTCGATCGCAGCAACGAGCGCTCGCAATCCTTCGTCGATGCCGCCGCGCAGGTGAACGCGAACGCCGCGGCGCTTCCGGCTCGCGAGCGAAGTCCAGTCTCCGAGCGCCTGCGCCGCGAGCAGCGTGCGAAAGCCGACGTTCATGCCTGGAATCGCCAAGTCGAGCGGCTCGTCGGCCGTAATCTGCAGCATGACTGCCGAGTCGGGGCCGCCTTTGTGCAGTTGTCCCGTCGAGTGAAGGAAGCGCGGACCGAAGCCGACCGTCGTGGCGACCTTGCGCGCGTCGCGAATCTTGAGGCGCAGCGATTGCAGCAGCTTGTCGTGATCGTCGTTGCGGGCGATGTACGCGGTAATCGCCACGTAATCGCCGGGCTTGGTCTGCGCGACGTATCCGGCCAGCGCTGCCGCTACGTCGGTGGACGGCAGGGCGGCGCTGCCGGGCAGAAACGTCACGTCCATCAGGTCCCCGGTTACGTTGGGCTGCGGCTCGTCGATCTTTCCGGTCTTCGCGTACTGTTCCAAGAGCGCTTTGGTGTTGTCCTTAGATTCTTGCACGTTGGGCTGGTCGAAGGCGTCGATGCCGAGCAGCGATCCGGCCGCTGCGGTCGCAATCTCCCACACGTAATATTGTTCGCCGACGTCGTAGGCGTCGTTCATCGCCAGGCGCGCCACCGGATGCCCGGCGTCTTCGAGCGCTTTGAGCTTGGCGTCGGTCGCCGGATCGGCGCCCGGCAAGTTCGCGCCGACGTACGCAAAGAACCGGTCGTTGCCGTAATCCTTGGGCTCACCCAACCGCTCGCCTTCGACCGGCACGATGCCCTTGCCGAGCTTTCCGGTCGATTCGGCGATGAGTTGTTCGGCCCAAGCTCCGAAGGCGCGAACGGCCGGATGGGTCACGATGGTGACTTTGTTGCGTCCTGCCAGCGCGAGGCCGCCCATCGCCGCTCCCAGGCGTAAGGCGCCGGAAGGCGCGCTGGTGCTTTCGTTCCCGTGCATCGCGCCCAGGCCGCGATCGAGCAACAGCGTGACGTTGTAGCCGCCGACCGCGGCCGGCACCATGCCGAAATCCGACAGCGCCGAGTAACGGCCGCCGATGTTCGGGTCGTTCTTGAAGACGCGCCGGAAGCCGTTGGCGTTGGCGACGTTCACCAGCGGCGAATCCGGATCCGTGATCGCGATGAACCGCGAGCCCGCCTTGTCGGCACCGACCCGCTTCGCCACTTTGTCGAAGAAATAGGCAAAGAATGCATTGGGCTCGGTCGTCGTGCCGCTCTTGCTCGAGACGATGAAGAGCGTGCGATCCAGGTCGATGGCCGCCTCGAGTTCGGCGATTTGTTCCGGGTCGGTCGAATCCAGAACGTGCAGTTCCGGGAAGTCCGGCGTATGTCCGAAGGTCACTCGCATGATGTCGGGAGCCAGCGAGCTTCCACCCATGCCGAGCACGACCGCGTGCGTGAATATCTTCGCGGCCTCTTTTGCGAAATCGGAAAGGCTGCGAACCGACTCGAGCATGTGCTGCGGAACGTCGAGCCACCCGAGCGAATGCTTGATGATGTCGGCCGCATCCGGGTCGGTCGACCAGAGCGTGGGATCCTTCGCCCACATCCGCTTGAGGAAGTCGCCCTTGACCAGCGTGTCGAGCGCCCCGTCGAACGCCGCCTGCGTGCCGCCCGGCAGCGAGAGCGCGATGCGTTCCGCGCCGGAAGCCAGTTGCTTCTGCTTGTAGACGATGGCGCCGATCAGCGCGGCGAACGAGTCGCTGAAGAGCGAAACGCCTTCGAGCTGCAGATCGTGGGTGACGTCGTAGAGCGAGATGTTCGCGTCCTGGAGCGCCTCGAGGCCGGCGCGCGCCTCCTCGACGCCGGATTCGACCGTGTCGGCCGTAATGCGGCCGTGGTCGAGCAGCGCCTGCAGCGTTTGAGGAGGCATCGTGTTCACGGTGTCCGGTCCGACGACGTTTTCGACGTACATCAAATCCGGATAATCGGGATTTTTCGTGGACGTGCTCGCCCAGAGCGGGCGTTGCGGCGTGCCGCCGTGCTTCTTGAGCTTGGCGAAGCGCTCGTCGTGAAAGAGCTCGTCGAACTTGGCGTACACGATCTTCAAACTCGCGATGCCCGTCTTGCCCAGGAATCGCTTGAGGTCTTCGCCCTTGACGATGCGCTCCTGTAGCATCTTGTCGACGGCGGAGTCGATTCGGCTGACGAAGACGCTGTTGACCGAACGGATGCGGTCGATCGGCTTGCGCTCGGCGACGCGCCGTTCCAAACCACGGATGTAGGCTTCTGCGGCGTTGGCGTACATCTGGACGGAGAAGATGAGGGTGACGTTGATGTTGATCCCCTCGTAGATGGCTTCTTCGATTGCAGGGATGCCTTCGCGCGTTCCGGGGATCTTGATCATGACGTTCGGCCGGTCGACGCGCTTCCACAGCGATTTCGCCATGGCGACGGTGCCGGCGGTGTCGTTGGCGAGCAGCGGCGAGACCTCGAGGCTGACGAAGCCGTCGTTATGCCCGGACGATTCGAAAACGCCCTTGAACGCATCGCAGGCATCTTGGATGTCTTGAACCGCCAAATCCCAAAACAGCGCGTCGGCGTTCTTCTCCGAGCCGATCAGCGAGCGCAGTTGATCGTCGTAGTCGTCGCCGGCTCCGATGGCCTTCTCGAAGATCGTCGGATTGCTCGTCATGCCTCGCAAACCCAAGTCGATCAAGCGTTTGAGTTCGCCCGACGCGAACATGCTGCGGCGCACGTTGTCGAGCCAGACGCTTTGGCCCGCGTCGAGGAGTTGCTGCATTGGGTTCTTCAAGATGACTCCTAGCGTTTTGCGAGTGCGAAGCGCTCTTGCGCGACCGTTGCGACGTTCCCGGGCGTGAAGCCGAAGGCGTCGGCGATCGCGGCCGCCGGCGCCGATGCTCCAAAGTGGTCGATTCCGAACGCGTATCCGCGGGGTCCGAGGTATTTGCTCCAGCCGATGGTAGCCCCCGCTTCGACGGACATCCGGGCGGTCACCGCCGTTGGGATCACGCTCTCACGGTACGCGTCGGACTGACGGTCGAACAATTCCCAGCTCGGCATCGAGACGACGCGCGTTGCGACGCCTTCGCCGGACAAGATCTTGGCGGCATCGCGTGCCAGTGCCACTTCGGAACCGCTGGCGATGAGGATGAGGTCGGGCGTACCTTCGCAATCCACCAGTACGTAGGCTCCCTTGTCCACCGGCGCGCTGCGCGCTCCCAGGAACGGCACCTTCTGACGCGTGAGCACGAGGGCCCACGGGCCGTGCTTGGAGGCCACGGCGAGCTTCCAGGCTTCCAGCGTTTCGAGCGCGTCGGCGGGCCGGACCACGACCACGTTCGGCGTGGCTCGCAGCGTGGCCAACTGCTCGATCGGCTGGTGCGTTGGGCCGTCTTCCCCAAGGAAAACCGAATCGTGCGTAAAGACGTAAATGCAGCGCGCCTCCGAGAGTGCCGAGAGGCGCAATGCGGGCTTTAAATAGTCGACGAAGTTGAAGAACGTCGCGGCGAAGGGAAGCAAGGCGCCGTGCAGGGCGATGCCGTTGTTGACCGCGGCCATCGCATGTTCGCGCACGCCGTAGTGAATGTTGCGGCCCGCATAGCTGCCGTACGCGAAGTCGCCGCATCCTTTAAGGTACGTTTTGGTCGAGGGATCCAAATCGGCCGAACCGCCGACCAGCTCCGGGAGCGTGCCGGCGATCGCGTTCATGACCGCTCCACCTGCGTCCCGGGTGGCCACGTTGCCGTTTTCTTCGGTAAAAACCGGCCACGGAAGGCCCGGGGGAAGATCGCGGCGCAGCGCGCGTTCGAGCTGCGCGGCAAGATCGGGATGTCCGGCTTTCCACGACGCGTAGGTGTCTTGCCAGAGCGCTTGCGCTTGGGCACCTCGGTTGCCGGCTTCGCGGAACCACGCGAGCACGTCGGCCGGAACGAGGAAATCGGGCTCGACCGGCCAGCCAAGGTGGGATTTGGTCTTCTTGACGTTTTCGGGACCGAGCGGTTCGCCGTGCGCTTTGAACGAGTCTTGGACCGGCGACCCGTAGCCGATGTGCGTGCGAACGGCGATGAACGAAGGCCGGTCGGTTACGTTCTTGGCAACCGTGATGGCTTGGTCCACGGAGGCTACGGCGTTCCCGTCGGCGATGTCCACGAACTGCGTGTGCCAGCCGCTGGCGTCCAGCCGCGCGACCGGATCGTCCGTGAACGTCACGTCGGTCGGACCCGCGAGCGAAACCTTGTTGTCGTCGTAGAGCACGATCAGCTTGCCGAGCTTCAGGTGACCCGCCAGCGAAATTGCTTCCTGGCTAATGCCTTCCATCAAATCGCCGTCACCGACGAGAGCGTAGGTGAAGTGGTCGACGATTTTTGCTTCGTCATCGTTATATACGGCGCCGAGATGCGCTTCGGCGATCGCCATGCCGACCGCATTGGCCAGACCTTGCCCGAGCGGGCCCGTCGTTGCCTCGACGCCCGGCGTTCGGCCGGCCTCCGGGTGACCCGGCGTCTTGCTGCCGAGCTGACGGAACGCCTTGAGGTCGTCGAGCGAGACGTCGTAGCCGGTGAGATAAAGCAATGCGTACAGCAGCGCCGATCCGTGTCCGGCCGACAGCACGAACCGGTCGCGGTCGAGCCAGTGCGGATCTTTGGGATCGAACTTGAGATGCCGCGTCCAGAGCGTATAGGCGAAGGCCGCCGCGCCGAGGGGCAACCCCGGATGACCCGAGTTTGCTTTTTGCACGGCATCTACCGCGAGAAAGCGGATTGCGTTGATGCGCTGTTCGTCCGCAGGCGAATTCTGCAATCTATGCTCCTTCTAAGAACGGGGCGGCACGGGCCCCCCGTTGCCCCCCGAGCCGCCACTCGGCGGCTCAAGGGGGCTCAGCCCCCTTAAACCCCCGCCGAAAACGGGGCGGCACGGGCCCCCCGTTGCCCCCCGAGCCGCCACTCGGCGGCTCAAGGGGGCTCAGCCCCCTTAAACCCCCGCCGAAAACGGGGCGGCACGGGCCCCCCGTTGCCCCCCGAGCCGCCACTCGGCGGCTCAAGGGGGCTTAGCCCCCTTAAACCCCCGCCGAAAACGGGGCGGCACGGGCCCCCCGTTGCCCCCCGAGCCGCCACTCGGCGGCTCAAGGGGGCTCAGCCCCCTTAGACCCCCGCCGGCTTGTTCTCCAGCTTTTTCTTCGGTCGAAATACCTTTGGGCGGCGTGCCCCCCGTTGACCCCGGTCCGCCAATCGGCGGATAAGTTTGAAAACGGGTGGCGCGCCGGCCGTTCGTCCAGAGATGCCACACGGCGTCCCTTGCGGAAGAACGGGGCGGTTTCATTCGCGAGCCGGCCGCTTTTTCTTACCCGCGCGGTCGCGCTTGGACGATGCTCTTTCAACCAAAGGGGCTGGGCGTATCTCGACGTACCATGCCGCCGATGGAGACCGACGAACTCCGCGCCCGGATCGAGGCGCTTGCCCGGGGCGAGGGGGACGTGCGCGGCGAGGCCGGCCGCCCGGTGGATCGCGCGATCGAAGCGCTCGACGGCGGGGAGTTACGCGTTGCCCAACCGCTGGCCGACGGGAATTGGCAAACCAACGCCTGGGTGAAGCAGGCCATCTTGCTGTACTTTTCCAGGCGCGACTCCGCCTGGATGGGCGATCCCGGCGCCGGCGTTCCGGCCTATTTCGACAAGGTTCCGGTGAAGCGCAATTACCAGCGGGCCGGCGTGCGCTGCGTTCCGCCGGGCGTCGCTCGTTACGGAAGTTTCTTGGGCCGCGGCGTCATTTTGATGCCCGGTTTCGTCAACATCGGCGCCTACGTCGACGAGGGCACGATGATCGACACGTGGGCGACGGTGGGATCGTGCGCGCAGGTCGGCAAGGGCGTGCACCTCTCCGGCGGCGTCGGCATCGGCGGCGTCCTCGAACCGGCGCAAGCCGCGCCGGTCATCATCGAAGACGGCGCGTTCGTCGGTTCGCGCTGCGTCGTGGTCGAGGGCGTGCGCGTCGGCCGGGAGGCCGTGCTCGGCGCGGGCGTCGTGCTGACCGCGAGCACGCCCATCGTCGACGTTCGCGGTGCGACTCCGGAGATCGGCAAGGGGCGGATTCCGGACCGCGCCGTCGTGATCCCCGGCTCGCTGCCGAAACGCTTTCCTGCCGGCGAGTTCGCCGTTCCGTGCGCGCTGATCGTCGGCGAACGCACCGCATCGACCGATCGCAAGACGTCCCTGACCGCGGCGCTGCGCGATTTCGGCGTGGCCGTGTGAATCCGCGCGTCCTCGAGATACCGGGCTCGCTCATCCGGCGCATCGCCGCGATGAAGAAGAACGGCACGATCGACCTCGGGCTCGGCGAGCCCTCGTTCAAACCGAACATGGCACACTTTCGCGCCGCGATGGAGTACGTACGCGAGCGCGGCGTGCGGTATACGGAAAATGCGGGCGATCCGGAGCTGCGTGAAGCGATCGCCCGCTGTTATAACTACCGCAACTTGCACGCCGGCTCGAACGTGTGCGTGACGACGGGTTCGCAAGAAGCGATGTACGTGACGCTCAAGGCGCTCCTCGATCCGGCTCACGACGAACTGCTGGTCGTCGAGCCGGCGTTTCCGTCGTACGTCAAGATGGCCAAACTCGAGGGCATCCCGGTGCGGACGGTCGCGATGTTGGAAGAAGAAGACTTCGCCTTCGACGCCGAGTTGATCGCGTCGGCAATCGGTCCGCGAACGCGCGCGATCGTGATCTGCTCGCCGTCGAATCCCACCGGACGCGTGATCTCGCGCTCGCAGGCCTCGGTTCTGGTGCGTGCGCTCGAAAACCGGACCGGCGATCCGATTTGGCTGATCCACGACGAAGTCTACCGCGAACAATGCTTCGTCGAGGACGCCGCCGAGCTGGCCGCGCTCTACGATCGCACCATCGTCACGAATTCGCTCAGCAAAAGCAACGCGCTGACGGGCCTGCGGATCGGCTGGATTCTCGCTCCGGCGGACTTCATCGCGGAAGCGACCAAGGCTCACGCCTGGCTCACGTCGTGCGCGGACACGTTCGCGCAAATGGTCGCGCTGAGCATTTTCGGCACGGCCGGTGGCCTCCGCGAGCATGCCGGCTGGTATCGCGAACGGCAGGCCGGCGTCACCAAGGCGCTGCGCGACAGCGGCCTGCGCTTCTTGGACGTCGAGGGAAGCTTCTACGCCGCCGTGCGGCTGCCGGACGGTGCGAATTCCGAACGGTCCGCAATCGAGCTGCTCGAAACGCGAGACGTCTTGGCGATTCCGGGTTCTGCGTTCGGCACAAGCTTCGAAGGCTGGTTGCGGCTGAGCTGGGTAACGGATCTCGCTTCGGTTCGCACCGGGGTCGCGCGCATCGCGGAATATTGTGCGGCCGTGCAGAACGTCTAGGCAAAACGCGCGTCAGGGGAGGTCCGACGATTTCGTGGCTATGAAGAGCGTTGACCGCCGTGCCGTTTGGGCAACGATCGTTTGCGCCGCGTTTGCGCTGGGCGGCTGCGGGTCCGCCTTCCCGCCGGCTCCGCCGCGCGCGACCTCGTTCCCGGCGACGGGGAACGCGCAACCGTCGGTCGTCGTGATTCCCGTTTCGGTCCGCGTGCGCAACGTGCAGCAAGCTCTGAACAGGTCCGGTTCGTCGTTGCTGGATTCGGGGTGGCGCGCGGTGCAGGCATCTTCCAGCGACGGATTCGCCGGAGTTCGCGCCGTCATCGCCCAGTACCTCAACGAAAAGGCCGTCGGCGCGGGCTTGGTCCCGACCCAGTTCCGTCTGACCGTCAGCCGCGGACCTGCCGCTGCGAGCGCGAGCGGCTCCGGCGGTGCGCTGCGAATCGGTTTCAACGACCGCTACCAACTCGAATTGCGCTCGCCGGCGGGCGGCTACGTCTGCTCGCCGCGGACTTCGGCCGCCCTGCGTAGCGCAGCGGCGATTGCGGCGACGGTGAGCCCCGACGGGAAGATCCATACCAGCGTTTCGGAATTCGCGCGGCGCCTCACGGCGCGCTGTTCGGCTGCAAACTCGTTGCTGCGCGATCGCGAAATCGACTTGACCCCAGCGATCCAAGGCACCTACAGCCGTGCCCTGAATAAGGTAAGCGACGTTTTAGCGGTGGTGCTGCAGCGCGCGGCCGACCTGGCGCTTCGCGTCAAATTTGCGACGCTGGCCACGACGTTCGCGCAGCCGCTTCAAATCACGCCGACGACTTGGCTGACGCCCAACCTGCAAAATGCCGCGGTGCGGCAGCTGGCGTTCGCCGCGAACGGCGGCGACCTGCTTGCGAACTTCAACGTGGCGCTCGCGATGGCTCCGCAGATTTCGTTCGGCAGCCAGCCTACGGCCTCGCCGGTGTGGCCGCCGAGTTTTTCGGCGCTCGAAATACCCGACGGTTTCCATCTGCCGGTCGACGTTCGCGTCCCCTTCGATCTCATCACACAGCGCGCTCGCGCGCAACTGAACGGCACCGAGCTCCCCGTCAAGTTCATCGGAACGGTTCGCATCGATGACGTCCAGATTTACGCGACCGACTCGGGATCGGCCGACGCGCCGCACCCGCAGCTGGTGATCGAGATAGACTTCTCGGGGTCCGCTTCGGGCAAACTCTACCTGTGGGGAACGCCGGCCATCGATCCGGCGACGCGCGTCATCTCGATGCCCGACCTCACCTACACGACCGATACGCGCAAATTCTTCGTGCGATTCTTCGCACCGGTACTGATGTCGAACTTCGTTTTGTCGCGCGTTCGCCGGGCGGCGACCTTCGACGCGTCCGAGCTCATCGACGCGCAGACCGCGCCCTATATGAAGCCGTACGACCGGACCGTCAAACTCACGGACGGTACCGTGGCGACGCTGCATGCCGTGCCGTCGCCGCTTGGGCTCAACGGCATCTCGGTTGACGCCGACGCGTTGTACGTCCATGCCGTCATCAACGGAGCGGTGAACGCCAACGTCGACACGAGCGTCAACGCGCTCGCGCTTCTGAGCCAGGGGCGTTAGTCTCCGTCCGCATGAACGGCGGCGTCTCCGAACCGGCGTACGTCGCCGTCGCCCGTGCCGCCCTCCTCGCCGCGCCGATCCTGGCGCTCGCCGTCGTTCCAGCGTTTATCTCGACGACGGCGTACCGCGTCTTCGGGATGCCGCCGATCATGTGGTGGATCATCCTGTGGGTCTTCCTTACGCCGCTCTGCTTGGCCGGCGTCGAGCGGCTACGGCGCGAATGAGCGGTCCGGCCGTTTCGCTCGGCATCGTGGCTGCGGTCGTTCTTGGGACGATCGTTTTTGCGCTCGCGGCCGTGCGAAAAATCGGGAACGACCCGCAACAGTTTATCCTCGGCGGCCGGTCGTTCGGGACGGTTTTGCTGTGGGTTCTCATGGGCGGCGAGATCTACACGACGTTCACGTTCTTGGGCATTGCCGGATGGGCGTACGGGCGCGGCGCCGAGTCGTACTACCTGCTCGCTTACGGGAGCGTCGCCTACGTGGTCGCGTACTTGTATCTGCCACGTCTGTGGCGTTACGCCAACGACCGGCAACTGCTCACGATGGCGGACTTCTTTTCCGCGCGATACGGGAGCAAGACGTTCGGGGCTGCCGTCGCGCTGGTCTCGCTGTTCACCGAGGCGCTGGCGGTTCTCGTGTACCTTACGGGGATGCAGATCTTGCTGTCGATCGCCGGGTTCGGTTCGATCGATACGACGCAGGCCGTACTGATCGCGTTCGCCGCCGTGACGCTGTTCGTCTTTACCGCCGGCTTGCGCGGCATGGCGTGGGCGAGCATCGTGAAGGACGCGTTGATGATCGGAAGCGTCGCCGTCGTCGGCATCGTGCTGCCGGTCGCGTTCTTCGGGTCGCCCTCGAACATGCTGGACCACGTCGTAGCGGCGCGGCCGCACGATTTCGTCATCGGCGCAACGGCTGCTGCCGGCGGAAAGATTTGGTATATCAGTACGATGGCGCTTACCGGAATCGGCTTCTTCAGCGGCCCGGCCGCGGTTGCGGCGACCTATGCGGCCAAGGACGAGCGGACGGTGCGGCGCAACGCGATCTTTCTCCCGCTCTACGCGCTGATGATCGTGCCGATCTTCTTTGCCGGCTATACGGCTTCGCTGGTCCTTCCGGGATTACACGGAACGCTGAGCGACAGTGCGTACCTGCGCGTGCTTCAGAGCCACTTTCCGGCCGCGTTCGTCGGCGCGATCTGCGCGGCCGGACTGCTGTCGGGGCTGGTTCCTTCGGCGACGCGGTTGCTGGCCGTTGCAAGTCAATTGACCAAGAACGTTCTCGGCGACGTCTTCCACGTCGCCGAGTCGGGGGCGGCGCAAACCAACGCGACCCGCGTCTGCATCCTCTTGGTAGCGCTGCTTTCGCTGACGCTCTGGCTGTTCTTGAAGGCGTCGCTGGTTGACTTACTGCTGTTCGTGTACAACGGCGCGTCTCAGTTCGCGCCTGGGATCATTCTCGGGCTTTTCTGGAAGCGCACCTCGCTGCTTCCCATCGCCGCGGGTTTGCTGGTCGGGTTGGCGTGCGCGCTGATTCTTACCGTACGTCCGATTCCGTTGTGGGGGCTTAACCCCGGCTTCGTCGCTCTCGCGCTGAACGTCGCGGTGGTCGCGGGCCTCACGGCCATGTCGGGCCGGGCCGCCGCAGACGCCTAGAGGCGCGGCTGGGCCGTTGTCAAACGTCGTTTCAGTCCCGCCGATAAAGGAGGCGCCATGTACCGTCGAACCGTTCGGTTTCTTTTCGGAGCGTGCGCGTGCGGCGCACTTATCGCCGGGTGTTCGAGCGGAGGCATGGGGGTGAGCGGCGGAAACAGCGGCGCTACCGCGCAAGAGCTTCCCGTCGCCACGGGCCGCGCTGCGCGCAGCGTTGCGGCAATGCGCCTCGGGCGCAACGTCACCGTGCCCTCGTGCTTCGGGACTCCGGGGCCGAACTCGGTTGTAGCGGGCGGCGATAGTAATACCGCGACCGGCGGCGATTCGGGCGTGCTCGGCGGCATCAGCAACCAAGTCTGCAACAATATCTCAAGCATCGTCGGTGGCATCGACAATGCCATCTCCGATTCGACCGACAGCGCCAACCGCTCGTTCATCGGCGGCGGGCAAGACAACGTCATCACCGGAAGCGGGATCTGGGCCTTCATCGGCAGCGGCTTAGAGAACACGCTGACGGGTCAGTACGGCATGCTGGGCGGCGGCGAAAACAACCGGATCTCCGGCGATTTTGCGACGCTGGGCGGCGGTGACGCCAACATCATCAATACCGGCGGGACCTACGGGTTCGTCGGCGGAGGCTTCAACGATCGCGTCGGCGGCCAGTACGGCAGCGTCGCCGGCGGGCAATCGAATCAGGCAAACGGATTGTATTCCGCGGTACCCGGCGGGCAGTTGAACGTGGCAGCGGGGGAGGGTAGCTTCGCCGCAGGCATGGGATCGAGTGCGCCGTACGCCGGCGATTTCGTGTGGAGCGACCTTGCCTCGGGAGCGACCGCAATCGCGCCGACCGCTGCAAACCAGTTCTTGGCTCGCGCGCGAGGCGGCGTGACGTTCTATTCCTCCGCCAATCTTGCGGCCGGCGTGCACCTCGCGCCGGGATCGGGCACGTGGTCGAGCCTGAGCGACCGCAACGTCAAGACGGGCATCTCGCCGATAAGCGACGACGGTATCTTGGCCAAGGTAACGGCGCTGCCGATCACCGAGTGGAGTTACACGACCGAGCCGGGCGTTCGTCACGTCGGCCCGATGGCGCAAGACTTCTACGCCGCATTCAACGTCGGGGAAGACGACCGGCACATCACGTCCATTGACGAAGATGGCGTCGCGCTGGCGGCGATCAAGGCGCTTCATCGCGAAAACGAAGCGCTCAAGTCCGAGCTGCGCAGCGACCGCGCTCGCCAAGACGCCGCGCTGGCAGACCTTCGACGCGAAATGCGGCAGCTCGAGGCGAAGGTATCCGCTAACCACTAAACCGAGCTGTGCGGACTAAAGGTCGAGCCGAAAGGCCGGCGCCTCCAACTCGGCACTGAGCCGGTCGTCTCGCGCGAAGCCTCTGCGATACAGGATCGCCCTGGATGCAACGTTGCCTTCTGCGACCGTCGCGATGACGAACGGAACGTCTTCGGCACGCGCTCGAGCGAGGAGAAGATCCACTACCGCGCCGCCGATCCCGCGTCCCCAACACTCGCGCTTAAGGACGTAGATAAGCTCGTACTCCGTCCTTCCGGCGCGGCGCTTCAGCTCGGCGTGTCCTGCGTAGCGGCCGTCCGCTTCGACGGCCCACACGTGGAACGACGAGTCGGTGCGGTACTTTTCGAAGATGCGATCGAGCATGTGGGGGTGGGCATCCGGCCGAGTCAGCCGGCCGTCTCCGACGAATCGCATGACCTCCGGGTCCCCGAAGAGCTCGTCCAGCGATGCGCGATCGGAAGTTTCGTACGGTCGTAGCCTCGTCACAATCGCCTCGCTAAGAAAGCAAGCGGAGATACGAACCCGGATAAGTCGTAATGGGCGTATCCCTTCGCGATAAAGTTCTTCTGCTCGTTCGGTGCGCACGAGCGGGTCCTTTCGGGGTCGGTCGCTGAAACATCGCTCGATGCTGCTCCGTACTCACGCGTGGCTGGCGGTTTTTTGGGCTCGCGGAGGATTAGTGACGCGTTCGTGCGCGACGGGGATGGCATTGGCCGCTCTCATGGCGATTTCGACGATATCTGCCTTCGCGGCGGAGGTGCCGAGCGCGGGCGTACCGGTTCTGGCCGCGACGCCCTCGATGAATGGCACGATCGACGACTCTTGGGTGAAGGCCGCCAAACTTTCCCTCGATACCGACTTCACGTACAAACGTCCGGCGGCCGAGCCGACGCAAGTCTACGTCGCACAAGACGGCAGCTATCTCGATCTCGCATTCGTGGTGACGCAAAAAGAGCCCAGGAACGCGTCGCAAGAGACGAATTCTTCCAGCGTTCTCAACGACGATTACGTCGGCGTCTACCTTTACCCCCAAGGGACTACCGGCATCTCATACGGCTTCTTCGCCAACCCGAACGGAGCGCGCTATCAGACGTCGAGCGAGAACAGCGCGTATTCACCGCAGTGGACGGCGGTTGCCAGAGCAACGGCCGGCGGTTACGTCCTCACGATGCGCATCCCGTTAAACGTCGTGCGAAGCGGAGGTTCGACGTCGTGGAAGGCCCAGCTCGTCCGCTCCACGGTTTCCACCAGCGGTATCTCGGTTTGGTCGTACGATGCCCGCGCCCAGAGCCTCCAGGATCCCGCGTTCGCCGGAACGCTGACCGGGATTGGCGCACAGCCGGCGCAGCAATCGGCGGCCCGCCCCAAACCGCGCGTTCAGGTTTATGGATTGGGCGAGGCGACGACGCCGGCCAACGGCGGAAACACCTCGCGCGTGGGCGCCGACTTCTCGCTACCGGTCAGCCCGACCGCTTCGTTCGTCGGAACCTTGCATCCCGACTACTCAAACGTCGAAGTGGATCAGCAGACCATCGCACCCAATGCGTTTGCGCGTCAATACAGCGAGGTCCGTCCGTTCTTCACGCAATCGGCATCGTATTTCAACCAGCACTTTTCGTGTTCGGATTGCCCGCTGACGCTCTACACGCCGTCCGTCCCGACGTTCGGCCAGGGCTACGCGCTCGAGGGCACCCAAGGGCACGTGACGTTTGCGGCCTACGATGCGATCGCCGACGGACGAAGCGACAATGCCGAGACGGTCGACTACGGCTACGAAGATCCGGGCACGATCTTTTCGGTGGACGCGCAGCGCGTCGGCGTGGATGCGCCCGGCCTCACCGACGTGACCAGCACGATCGCCATGGGCTACGACGACCAGAAATTGCACCTGTTCGGCTACTTAAACGAGGGGGAAGACCGCGGCACGAACGTGACCGACCCGGCGATCGGGAACTACGTGGAGGGCGGGATCGGATACTTGGACTCTACGACTACGTCCGTCCTGAACGTGCAGTCGATCGGAGCTCAGTTCAACCCGGTGGACGGCTACGTGGCCCAGACCGACATCGACGGGTACGAGTTCTTTAATTCCAAGACGCTCAATTTCTCGCCGAAAGCGACGTTGCACGACATCAGCGCGAACGCGTTCTACGCGCGCTACGACAATCGTTTCGGCCAGCTGGCGCAGACCGATGCGAGCGTGGACGTCAACTTCGATTTCAAGGATTTGATGGCCGTGCATCTTTACACGGGCAGCAACGGAATCCGCGTGTTGGACGGCGAGTTCCTACCGTTTGCCGACAACGGTGCGATGGTAGGCTACAAAATCGACACGCCCACGCCGGAATACGTTTCCTATTCGGGAGGCGGATATTATCACGGGAAACTCGACGTATGGGACTACGTAGCGACGGTCCCGGTCGTACGCAAGGTTCACCTCGGTTTGGAATTGGACGAGGACCAGTATCTCACGACGTGGCCGGGCGAGTCGACGACGCGGCAATGGCTCGAACGCGCGAGCCTGGATTGGCAGCTCAGCCGCGATGCATCTTTTGACGCGGGCGTGCGCCGCATCGTCGGTCCGAACATTCCCAATGCGTTCGAGCCGTTGGTTTACAACGATCCTGCCGTCTGCGCCGCCAACGCCTACAACCCCGGTTGCTACGTCAACGCGAGCAACGTTTCGTTGGCATTTCACCTGCTCGCCTCGAAGAACGAGTTCTACGTCGTGTACGGAAACGCCGACGACCTCTCCACCGAGCCGGCGCTCTTCCTGAAGTGGATCCGGTACATCGGCGCCGAGAAGGGGACGTAACGATGGTGTATCCGCCGCTCGCTCTAGCGGTCGCGCTGATGCGCAATGGCGGCGTCTCGGCGTGCGCCGCCGAGGCCGGAGAGGCACCGCAAGCTTACGTCGCGCGGGCGTTCGACTTGCACGGCGTCACGCTTCGCTCCGGCGAGCACATGACCGTCGCCGAGGCAAAGGATCCGTGTCTGATGCCGGGGCAATCGGCGCGGGTTCTCGTTCTCGAGCGCACGCCGGCCGGATACCGGAAGGTGCTCGACGACGTCGCGATTCCCGGCGACGCCGTCGTTCGTCCCGACGGCACGGTAACGTTGCCCACGCACGAAACGATGGACATCGAACCCCTAGCCGAAGACGATCTTCGAGGCGGCCTACGTGTGGGACGGAACGGCCTACGCGTTTTCGGCGCCGCACTCGCACGTGTACGACGTACTCCTGGCCCAACGCAGGCCGTACCAACTGCCGGTACGCTTTTCGGCGGGCGAATCGTCGGCGGACGTCGCGGGCACCGTGGCGCTCAACTTCGGCGAGGACTACGCGTTCGAGGGACGGGCCGGGCAGCGTGTGACGGTCGAGCTCGCGAGCTTCTCGGGCCGCGCGCCGGCCATCGCTCTGTCTTACGGCGACGGTTCGCCGCTCGCCGATCTCGGCCGCGCTCGTATCTGGAGCGGAGCGCTGCCGCGAACCGGAGCGTATCGCGTCGTCGTGTTCGGCACCGACGACGCGGATGCTACACGCCAGTCGAAGTACGCGATTCGCCTAACGATTCACTAAGTCGCGGACGCTAGCGGTTCGTCGGCTTCATCGCGGGATCCGGGATGCCGTCCGGACAGATCTTCGCTTGGTCGGCGGCCGAAACGTAATACGCGTGCAAGTCGTAGTGGGGTACCGGCAATCCGGGGTGGCCGTGCGGTTCGAATTCGAAATCCACGTGGTCGATCGTATATCCGGGGAGCGGACGGATGTCGGCCCAGCTGAAGCCCTTTTGTAACTGCGATTGCGTTACCATGATCTCGGTGAAGACCGGCTTGCCTTGCCAAACGCCGTAGATCGGGCCCGTCGGCATGTCCTTGAGGTTGCCCCAGTGCTCGCCCATAGTGGCAATGCAAGGCGAGAGCATCACCGCTTCCGCGGGAACACCGGCGGGATGTACGGCGGGCTGGGGCGGGAGCTGCATCGGCGGCGCCGCAGAAGCCGGAAGGGCCGCTAAACAGTAGGCCAGCGAAAAAGCGGCGGCTGCACGTAACAACATAAGATCGGTCCTTTCGAAGCGACGGTTTCCTGGGTCCCCGAGCTTGATATGACCACACGCCAGCCTATTCCCCCAGCCAATCAAGCGTCTGGACGAGGCGCCACACCGGCGATGGGTAACGTAGGCTGCGGCGCTCGCGGACGTTTCCGCGGCTAGGAGGCGTTGATGAACCGTTCTCACCAGAACCCCGCCGTTGTTCTTTCAGTTATCTTAGGAGTGCTGATTACCGGGGCGCCGGCGCCTGCGGCCGCTGCAGCCAATGCCGACATCGACGCGGCATGTTCGGCGATCCAACAGTCGGTCGGCGGGCAGACGCCCGTTCGCGTCGCGCAGCAGAATGGAAAGTGGAGCGTGGTAACCGACTCCGGCTTTGCCGCCGCGCAAGCGTCGAACTCGACGACGGCGCTGGCGGATGCATACAGCCAAGGTAATTATCTGTGGGTGCAGGGACGCAGTGCGGGCGGCGCCTTCCAGCTCTGTTACCGCGCCGACGGCTCGCTGCAGCGCGCGAAGCAGTCGGCGACGCTGCCCGGTCTAGGAGCCGTTGACGCAGCGGTTGGATATTTTGCCGCGGACGGAACGTTGCTCGATTCCACCGGCGGTTTCGATGCCGCCGGCGGCATGGTTGCAAAGAAACTGACGGACCTGCCGTTCTATGCGGTACTCCCGTAGACGCGTTCCATCCAACGCTCCGGCCGCGCCATCGGGGTGAATCCGTATCGGTTATAGAGGCCGTGGGCATCTAGCGTTGCTAGAAGCCAACGGCGTACGGGCTGCAGTCGCGCGTCGGAGAAGACTACTTCGAGCATCCGCTTCCCGAGCCCACGGCCCCGATACGATGGGTCGAGGACGACGTCACAGAGCCACGCGAAGGTTTCGTAATCGGTGACGACCCGGGCGAGGCCGACTTGGCGACCGCTGCGCTCCTCGTAGACGGCGAAGCACAGCGAGTTTGCGACGGCGCGCTCCGTAGATTCGCGCGATCGCCCGGCGGCCCAATAACTGTTCCCCAAGACGCCGTAAATGAAGTCGAGATCGAGGCGGGTAGGATCGGCGGTGATAAGAAAACCATCGTGCTCGATGGTCTTAGATAAACTCATCCGCCAGCCTTAGACTCATGCCGCCGACTTTCCGTCAAGTCCTTACCCGGCTCGAGCGCCGCTTCGGTCCGGTACGGGCGCCTGTGGCCTCTCCATTCGAGATGATCCTCTACGAGCAGGTCGCGTATCTGGTTCCCGAAGAGCGGCGCGCCTCGGCGTTCGCAGCGCTGGTAGAGCGCATTGGGTCGCGCGCGGACGAAATTCTCGCCGCACCGCTGCGGGTGTTGGTTGCGATATGCGCGTTGGGCGGAATGAACGCGGCCGTTCGCGCGGACCGGATCAAGCGCAGCGCCGAGATCGCGCTCGAGTGCTGCGACGGCGATCTCACAGCATTGGCGCGCATGTCGCTACCGGATGCTCGCAAGATAGCGCGCTCGTTTGACGGCTTCGGCAAGGCCAATGCGGAGACGCTGCTGCTGTTCGCGGGGATTCCGGTTCCCGCGCTGGATTCCAACGGCGTACGCGTGCTCGCGCGGCTGTGGTTCGGCTCCGAGAGCCAACGTTACGCGTTCGAGCATCAACGCGCGTGCGCGTCCGTTGCTTCGAGCGGTCCTTACTCGGCCGCGGTGCTGATCCGCGGATACCTGGCGTTGCAACGGCACGGACGGACGATCTGCCGGCGAAGCGTACCCGACTGCGCGGCTTGCCCCCTACGAGCGACCTGTGCGTATTTTAGAGGGTGATGGACGCTGTTAGATCGAGCGTTCCGACCACGGACCTTGCGGTCCTGAGTACACTTCGATCAGATTGTTCGGCCGCAGGTAGCGCTGCGCGACGCGCTGCACGTCGGCGGCCGTCACGTTCGCGAAACGCTCGTTGAGCGTGGCGTAGTAATCGAGCGGGAGCCGGTTGACGCCGATGTCCATGAGCTGTTGGGCTTGCCCGTCGATCGAAGCTTCGTCGAGCAATGCGGAAGACACCAGCCGCACTTTGGCTTCGGCGAGTTCGGTCTCGGAGACCGGCTCGGTTTGCAAGCGCTTGAGCTCGGCTCGCACGAGGTTGATGGCGGGAATGACGTTATGCGGCGCGGCGCTCAGCTCGATCCGGTAATCTCCGCGGTTCGAATCGGCGTCCACCGACGTCTCGACGCTGTACACCAGGCCGCGGGTTTGCCGCAGCTCTTGCCAGAGCCTCGACTCGAACGCGCCGCTGGCTCCCAAGATCTGATCGAGCACGAGCAGGGCGTCGTAGTCCTTGTCGCTTCGACCGATGGCCGGCTGTCCGAGCCGTACGTAGACCTGCGACGAATCGGTTCCGATGTAGTCGTGACCGCCGGCGTTCACGGGCAACGCGGGAAGCCGCACGTCGGGTTTTGGACCCTGCGCTTGCCACGATCCGAAGGCCGCTTCCATCGCCGTGCGCACTCGTTCCGGCGTGACGTCGCCGACGACCGAGATGGTCGTGAGGTCCGGGCGCCAGTAGCGTTTTGCAAACGCGGCCAGGTCCTCTTGCGATATGGCGCTTACGCTGGAGTTGGTGGCGTGGCGAAGACTCGGATCGTTGCCGGTCATGAGCAGGCGATCGTAGGCGCGGTCGATCATGACGCCCGAAATCGTCGCTTGCGTCGCGAGGCTGTTGGCGAGCTGCGATCGCTCGATCGAAAGCCACGGTTCGGCAAACGCCGGCGAACGTTCGCCGTCGGCGACGACGTTGAGAATCGTCTCGAAGTCGCGTGAGAGGCCGCGCGCAGAAAACGTCTGGCCGGCGTCCACCACGGCGCCTAAGTCATCGATCACCTTACGGCGCTGCGCGTACGGGTAGTTCTCGCTTCCGTAGTCGGCGACGTCTGACGCAAGCGAGATGATCCCGTCCTTACCTGCCGGTGCGAAAGCTGGGCTGACCGCGATATCGCCGCGCAATTCGAACGTCGGCCGGTCGCGTTTTTCTTGGACGATGACGCGCAGGCCGTTCGAAAGCGTAAAGCTCGTCGGCGCGAGCACGCTGCGTGCGGTGGTCGGTCGCGCGACCTCCGCGCGGACCCAATCGGGTTCGACGATCGGCCCCTGCGGCACGCGTTTGGAGAAGTCGTCGTTTGCGGCGGCGTCCGATTTGTCCGAGGAACCTTTGGGGGGCGAATCGTTGGGGCGCATGTGCCCGACCACGGTCGGCTGCGCGAGATACTTCTTGGCGGCGGCGAGCAGGTCGTCGCCGGTGAGCGCCTGCAGCCGCGCGTCTTCGTCCGAGATGTGTTCGCCGACGATGCCGTAGGTGTAGCCGGCCAGATCGCCGATTCCGTCGATGGAATCGGCCGAGAACGTGCGATCGGACAGCGTTAGCTGCTTCGCAGCGGTAACCAGATCGGGATTGAAGCCCGAGGCCAGCGTTTGGTCCATGACGTTCTGATACACGGTGCGCGCTTCGGCGGCGGTGTGCCCGGGGTTGAGCACGATGAAGACGTTGAGCAACCCGCCGTGCAGTTGCGTGTCGGCGTTGGCCTCGATCGCTAGCGCGATATTCGACTGCACGAGCGCCTGGTAGAAGGGGCTGCGCTGGTTGGGGATGAGCGTCGCGAGCGTGCTGACGGCCGGTTCTCCGGGCTCGGTATCGCCCGGAATCGCGTAGGCGAGATCGAGGACCTCGAACGGGAACGGGAAGCCGGCGTCCACTTCGCGGCCCTGCGCCGCGACCGGATGTGAGGCCGTCCGGGCGGGGAGCGTCTTGGACGGAATCGCGCCGAAGTATTTCTCCGCCTTTGCGAAGACGATCCGATGGTCCACGTCTCCCGCGACCACGAGCGCCGCGTTATTGGGCGCGTACCACGCGCGATAGTACGCGGCGATGTCGGCCGCGGTGGCTCGTGCGACGTCCGCCGGAACGCCCGCCGGCGTGCGTCCGTTGGGCTGGCCCGGGTACGCCGCCGCGCGGACGTTCGCCAGCAGCGCGTAGAACGGCGAACTGTAGTCGCCGTCAATCTCGGCGAGGACCGCTCCGCGCTCGACGTTCCAGTCGGATTGACGCAGCAAGAGATGCTGCATGCGGTCGGCATCGAGGTATAGCGCGACGTCGAGTTTGTCTTTGGGCATCACGAAATAGAACTGCGTGTAATCGTAGGTCGTGTCGCCGTTCATCTGCGCACCCATGCGCGCGGTTACGTCGTCGAGTCCGCCCGACGAAACGTGCTCGCTGCCACGGAAGCTCATGTGTTCGAGGGCGTGTGCGAGACCGGTTTTTCCGGTGGTTTCGTCGAGCGACCCGAAGTGATACCATACGGAGCTCTGCACGACGGGTGCCGAGCGGTCCTCGGCGACGATCACCAGAAGGCCGTTTTTCAACCGCGTCGTGTAGACGCCGCCGTCGCCGTTCTGCTGAGCCGGTGCGCGCGCGACGAACGCGAGCGCGAGTGGGACGGAAAGTGCGAGCGCGAGACAAGAGAGCAGAAAGCGTTTCATAAGGCGGGTTCGAGAGCTCCTAGATAAAAAGACGCGCTCGCCTCGACGGCATCGCGCGGTAGACAGCCGATCAATTCGCCGCGGCCGGCCGAAATGCCGTCGGCGGCGGCGAGCAAGCGTACCATCTCCGCTACCCGGTGGAGCGGTGTCGCCCGGTAGTCGGTCAGGTTGAACGAAAGTTGAACGCGTCCCGGCGCCAGGCGGAACGCCAGTGCGCGCAGCGTGCGCAGGCCGCCGCCACCTTCGCGCAGGCGGCGGGCGAGCATCCGGGCGGCCGGTAGATCACCCGTCTCGAGCACCACGTTGAACGCGACCAGAACCGGGCGCGCCCCGATGGCGATCGCGCCCGCACTTTCGTGCGCCGCTACGTCGCCCTCATCGGGCGAATGGTGAGAGAAGCGGGCGTGGAGCCCTTCGAATTCGCCTTTTCGGACGTTGGCGAGCAGCCGCCGGTCCTCGCGCCGTGCCGCCGCGCCGTAATAGAACGATGGGATCTTAAATCGCTCCCAGATGCTTCGTCCGGCACGGTGCGCCAGGGTTACCGCTCGTTCCATCGTCGCGCCTTCCAGCGGAACGAACGGCAAGACGTCGAGCGCGCCGATGCGCGGGTGGACGCCGCGATGCTCGCGCAAATCGATGCGGCCGGCAGCGAATCCGGCAAGCGCGACGCTCGCGGCAAGCACCGACTCGGCGTCGCCGACCGCGGTGATGACCGAGCGATGGTGCGTTGCGTCGCTCGTTCGATGCAACGCGCGCGCGCCGGCGGCCTCCATTACCGCGACCGCATCGTCGATCGTGCGCGCGTCGCGCCCCTCGGAGAGATTCGGAACGATTTCGAAGAGTTCGCGCCTCACGGCGCACAAACTCTCACGACAGCGCGGCGCGGATCGCTTCGGAGACGTCGCGGAAGCGGTCGGGGTTAAACGCGGTGCGATAGCCGAGCTTGCGCGCTTCGCCGTCGCGGCGCGCGCCGGCGCTTACGGCGCGCAGTTCGCCCGAAAGGCCGAGTTCGCCGAACGCGTACGCGTCGCCGGGGAGCGCAACGTTGCGGAACGACGAGGCGATCGCGAGCGCGATGCCGAGATCCGCCGCCGGCTCGCTCACGCGCAACCCCCCGGCTACCGAAGCGTAGACGTCGTGCGCGCCCAAGTTCATGCCGACGCGCCGCTCCAAGACGGCGAGGATCATCGCCAGACGCTGCTGATCGAGATTGTTGGCCAGGCGGCGGGGCGTGCCGTAACTCGTTTCGCCGACGAGCGCTTGGATTTCGATAAGCACGGGACGAGAGCCGACGATGCTCGCGACCACGCAAGACCCGCTGGGCCGGTCTTCGCGACCGGCAAGAAAAGCTGCGACGGGTTGGCAACTTCGTGCACGCCGTCGTCGTGCATGGCAAAGACGCAAATCTCGTCGATCGACCCGAAGCGATTCTTATACGCGCGCAAGATGCGGTATTCGCCGCTGTTCTCGCCTTCGAAATAGAGCACCGCATCCACTAAGTGTTCGAGCAGCCTGGGTCCGGCGATGGCGCCGTCTTTGGTGACGTGTCCGACGACGAACGTCGCGCAGCCGGTGCGTTTGGAGAATTCGACCAGCGCTTGCGTGCAATCGCGAATCTGCGTCACGCTGCCGGCAAACGATTCGGATTCCGGAAGCCAAACGGTTTGGATCGAATCCACGATCAACGCCATCGGCACGATCCCCTCAACTTCGTCGAGGACGCTGCGAAGGTTCGTCTCCGCCAGCACGAGCAACGGGGAATCGACGCCGAGCCGCTGCGCACGCAGCTTTACTTGCGCCGTCGATTCCTCACCACACACGTACACGACCGTGCCCAGCTCGGATAGCCGTCCGGCGATCTGCAGCATGAGCGTGGATTTTCCGGCACCGGGCGGGCCGCCGATCAGTATCAGGCTGCCTGGAACGATTCCGCCGCCGAGCAGCGCGTCGAACTCCGGCATTCCCGTGTGGATGCGGGCGATCTCTCCGGCGCTCAAATCGCGAAGCGACGTCGCGCCGCGCGCCGCACGCGGCGCAGTGGGGCGCGACGCGCCGCGTGCCGGCGCTACCGAGAAGGGGCGCTCGTCAAAGGTGTTCCAGGCCTCGCACTGCGGGCAACGCCCCAGCCACCGGGTGGCTTCGAAGCCGCACGCGGAACAAAAGAAGACGGAGCGCGCTTTGGCCACGCGAGGTGCGAACCTTTACCTTTGCAGGAGCTTGAACGCGTGGTGCCACTTCCCGGTCGACATGCCGCGAAGGATCCAGAGAATGGCCAGCGGTTCGAGCAGACGCGAACGCTCGATCGGGCCGGCATCCACCGCATCCCAGCCGAACGACTCCAAGATTCCCGTCACGGTCTTCTTCGCGTCCTCGTCGTTGCCGGCGATGAACATGGTCGGCGGCCCGTCCGCGAACTCGGGATCGATCATCAATGCCGAGCCGACGGCGTTGAAGGCTTTGACCACGCGCGACTTCGGCAGCCAACGCTGAATCGTTTCGCCCGCCGAGTCGGTGAATCCGACCAAAAGGTCGGGTGCTTTCCCCTCGGAGCCTTTGATCGGGTTGGTGACGTCGATGACGATCTTGCCGGCGAAGTTTTCGGGGCCCGCCAGATCGATGGCGCTCTTGGTTCCGCGAAATTTGGTCGCGATGACGAGGATTTCCCCGAATTTCGCAACCCTGGCGAAATCCCCGGCCAGCAGCATGTTGCGCTGGCGCTTAACGTAATCGTCGAGCTTTTCTGGGGTGCGCGAGCCGATCGCGACGTGGTGTCCGCGCTGTAGGAAACCGTCGGCGAGGGTCTGCCCGACCTCGCCGCTGCCGAGGATCCCGACCTTCACGCGCGCGACCCCGGAAGGCCGCAACGGCAGCCGGGCGAAAACGCGGCGGCGTGAAGAACAGATCCAGCCTGCAGATCGCCATCGACGGTCCTGCGGCGTCCGGCAAGACGACCGTAGCGCGATGCTTGGCGGCGCGACTGCACGCGATCTACCTCGATACGGGAGCGATGTATCGTGCCCTGGCCCACCTCGCGTTGCAGACGCGAACGGACGTCGACAACGAGGATGCGCTGGTTCGACTGTGCGACCGGCAGCAAATTCACGTCGTGCTCGATCCGGAAGCACCGATGGGGTTTCGCATCGCGGCCGGCGGCCGGGACCTGGACGAAGAGGCCCTCCACTCAAACGAAGTGACGGCGATCGTGTCGACCGTTGCGGCGCTCCCGCGCGTACGGGAGGCGATGGTGGGCGAGCAGCGACGCATCGCCGATAATGGACCGGTTGTTATGGCTGGCCGTGACATTGGGACGGTCGTCCTTCCGGATGCCGGCGTAAAAATCTTCCTGACTGCGTCGGTCGAGGCGCGCGTCGCGCGACGACGCGCGCAGTTGGAAGCCGCCGGAGTGGACGTGGCCGTGCACCGCCTCACGGAGGAAATCGAGGAGCGCGACCGTTTGGACCGCAGCCGGCGCGTATCTCCGCTGGTCGCGGCTCCCGACGCGCACGTCATCGATTCGAGCCACCTCACCGCGGAGCAAGTCGCCGACGAGATCGAACGCATCGTCAAAAACACGGCGGGTTAGCGCGGTGCTCTACGATACCCTCAAAGCAATCATCAACGGCGCCGCTCGCGTGTTCTGGCGAGCCGGAGCGACCGGAGTCGAGAACGTGCCGCTCGAGGGCCCGCTGATCATCGCCTGCAACCACGTTTCGTACCTCGATCCGCCCGTTATGGGGTCGTTCGTCCCGCGGCGTATCAATTACATGGCTAAGGCGGAGCTGTTCCAGATCCCCGTGCTCGGGGCGCTCATCCGGGCGGTCGGAGCCTACCCGGTCGATCGCCAGGGAAGCGCCAAAGCGGCGATCAAGCGCTCGGTCGAGGTCCTCCAGGGAGGCGGCGCGATCGGCATCTTTCCCGAGGGCACCCGCAATGCGGCCGGCAACGCCGAGCCCCGCAAGGGGGCCGCGCTCCTGGCTTCGCTCACCGGAGCGCCGGTCGTCCCCGCCTGCATCCTGGGAGGGGATCGCGCCAAGCGGTTCGGCCAGATTAAAGTCGCTTTCGGACCGCCTCTCCGCCTTCCGCCGGACCGGAAAGCAACTCAAGACGATTTAGCGAAGTTTACCGACCAGATCATGCGCGCAATTCGCGCGCTGGCGGAGAGCATGAGTGCAGATACTAAAGGCTAAGGTCCAAGGCTTCTGTTTCGGCGTCGCGATTACCGTGAAGAAAGCCGACGAGGCCATCGCGTCTCGTGACGACGTCACGACGTTGGGCCACGTGGTGCACAATCCGCAAATGGTCGAATCGCTGGCCGGGCGCGGCCTCAAGAACGCCGACTCGATCGAAGACGTCGAGGGCGGCGCGTTGTTCGTTCGAGCGCACGGCTTGCCGGTCGAAGTCTTCGCCCGAGCGCAAGCGAAGGGGCTCGAGGTGATCGACGCCACCTGTCCGATGGTCACGAAGATCCACGTTCAGGCACAAAAGCTCAAAGCCGACGGATACAAGATCGTCGTGGTCGGCGATCGCACCCACCCGGAAGTAAAGGGAACGCTCAGCCACGTTCCGGGCGCGTGGTGTATAGAGACGGTGGAGGACGTGGCAAAACTCCCGCGTGCCAGCCGGGTCGGCGTCGTCGTTCAGTCCACGTACTCGCGCGAACGCTTCGTGGACATCGTCCGCGCGCTCTCGCTCAAGTATTACGATTTGCGTTCGGTCAACACCATTTGCACGGACACGAATAACCGCCAGAGCGAGGCATTGCGCTTGGCCGGTGAAGTCGAAGTAATGATCGTGGTCGGCGGAAAAACGTCGGCCAACACCAAGCACCTGGCCGAACTTTCCGAAGCGCGCGGCGCACGCGCTTACCATATCGAGGGACCCGACGAGCTTCAAGAATCGTGGTTTCGCGGGGCAGATATGGTCGGTCTGATGTCGGGTGCTTCAACGCCCGGTTGGCTCGTCGACGACGTCGAACGCCGGATGGAGGAGCTGAGCGTCGTCGTTGCCTGAAATCTCGGCGGGGTTCGAAGCGCACCTCGAGGAATGCGTGCGCGTGCATTCGCACGCGTCATTGCTCGGCGAAATGCTCGATTACCACTTCGGTTACGGTTCGTACGGTCCGGCCCGCCACGGCAAACGCCTGCGCCCGCAGATGACGATGCGCGTAGCGCAGGCCGAAGGCGTTCGCGTAGAGGATGCGTACGACGCGGCCGCGGCGATCGAGATCCTCCACAACTACTCGCTCGTTCACGACGATATCGAGGATCGGGACGAGCTGCGCCACGGGCGAAAGACTTTGTGGACCGCCTATGGCATCGCGCACGCAATCAACGCCGGCGATGCGATGTGCGCCGCGAGCTCGTTGGCGTTGGTACGCGCCGCTCGCCGGCATCCGCCCGCGCGCGTCGTGCGAATGATCGATACGCTCCATCGAGCTCATCGAACGATGTGCGACGGTCAGGCGCTCGACCTCACGTTTGAAAGTTCCGAGGCGGTTGAGATTGCCGCCTATCAGCGGATGATCGGCGCGAAAACGGCGGCTTTGTTCGAAGCCGCCTGCCGCCTGGGAGCGCTAACCGCCGCGTGCGACGATTCGGCGATCGAAGCGTACGCGTCGCTGGGACGGGCCTTCGGCATGGCCTTTCAGATCCACGACGACATCTCCGGAATCTGGGGCGCGACCGGGGCGACCGGAAAGGCCGCACGCGGCGACATCGTCCGGCGAAAATGGACGTACCCGATCGTCTGGGCGCTCGGCCGGCCGGACTCGGCGGCCCGCGAAGCGATCGCGCGCGTCTACGCAAGCGAGACGACCGACGACGCGAACGCCGAGAGCGAGCGCGTCGTGGACGCGCTCGACGATCTGGGCGCGAGAGAGGCCGCCGGGCGTGCCGCCGCAGAACACCTGGCCGTCATCGAGCGATTCCCGGCCTCGCAGATTCGAGATTTCTTCCTGTCGCCGCTCGGGCTCGCAGCACCCTAGGAGGACCCCAAGGCACTTGAACGCGTCGACGAACGTCCAGACGTCCGTCCGGGAACGTTTGCTTCCCTGGGCCTTGCCGTTCTTGCTGCTGGCGGGCTTGCTGATCCGTTTGCCCTTCTTGGGCAGCGATGGATTTCGAAACGACGTCCAGGCATTTGAGTCGTGGGCGCTGACGATCGCCGAACACGGCCCCTCGCATTTTTACGCGAGCGCGGGGTTTGCCGACTATCCGCCGGGATACTTCTACGTGCTGGGCGTCGTGGGCTCGCTTTGGGAATGGCTGTTCCGCGGCAGCGACCCCTCGTATTCGGCGCTCAAAGTACTCGTGAAACTTCCCGCGGTCTTTGCCGACCTAGGCGTAGGCGCGGTCCTTTACGCGATCGCTCGCCGTTTTACGTCGCAGTGGAACGCGCTCGGCGTAGCGGCACTCTACGTGCTCAACCCGGCGATCGTGTTCATTTCCGCGGTCTGGGGACAGGTGGACTCGATCGCCGCCGGCTTCGCGCTGCTGGGCGTCTACCTGTTGATGCGCGGCGGCGATCGCAACGCCAAGGCTCCGGACGCCTGGATCGTGGGGGCTTGGCTTTCGCTCTCCTATTCGCTCTTAGTCAAGCCGCAAGCCACGCTGCTGATACCGTTGTTCCTCGCGTTTGCATTCCTGGACCGCGAGCGCGCCGCGAAACGTCTGCGCGCGACCGCGCTCGGCATCGTAGGCGCGATCTTGCTTGCCAGCCTGCTGTCGATTCCGTTCCATCCCTCCAATCCGGTCGCGGCGCTGGTATGGCTGCTGCAACGATTCGCATACGGATCCAACGTCTACCCGTACAACTCGGTCAATGCGTTCAACCTGTGGGCGATTCGCGGTTCGCTCTGGCAACCCGATACCGTCACGATTCTTGGCTTACCGCAATTCGTGTGGGGAATTTTGCTCGCGCTGGGGGCAACGGCTTTGGCGGTGTGGAGGTACTGTCAGGACGGAACCGACCGTTCGCTGCTCGAGTCGTGCGCGGTGGTTACGCTTGCGTTTTTCGTCTTGGCTACGCGCATGCACGAACGCTACATCTTCGACGGCGTCGTCTTTACGATCGCATGCGTCCCGCTGGCCAGGCGCTATTTGTGGTGCGCGCTCATCCTGAGCGCGGTCATGTTCGCCAACCTCGAGTATTCGCTCGCGTACTTGGCGGTGATGAGCTCCCAGACGCCTCAGCCCGGCGTGGACGCGCACAACTTGTGGGGAGCGGCCACCAGTCTGCTGGCGCTGCTAACGACGGCGACGTTCTTCTATCTCGGTTATGCGTTCTTGGGTTCTGCCGAAGAAGCGGCCACCGTTACCGGGGAGACCAAGGCGGCCGCCCCGCCGATCCGCCTATCGAGCGCGGCATACGACCGCGGGCGCGGCTGGTTCGACCCGCGCGAAGGTCTCACGCCGTTCGTAAAACCGCTGGACTACGCCGTTATGGGCGCGCTCGGTTTGTTCTCGTTCGTGCTCTCGTTCGTGAAGTATTGGAATCCACCGGACAAGATTTTCGACGAAGTGTACTTTGCGCGCGCGGCGGAAGAGTATCTCACGAATCAGCGCATCTACGAGAACACCCATCCGCCGCTCACGAAGCTGCTCGTTACCCTGTCCACGATGATGTTCGGCGGCATGCCGCACGGGCACGGGCTCGGCGGCTGGACCGGTCTCAACGCCATCATCGGCCACATGTCCAACGGCGACAACTCCTACGGCTGGCGTTTCCTCGACGTCGTCTTCGGCGCGCTGGTCGTGATGCTGTTGTTCGCCTTTGCCAAGCGCGTTACGGGGTCGACCGTCTTCGGCGCGATCGCAGCCGCGTTTTTGATCTTCGACGGCATGCACTTCGTGCAGTCCAGAATCGCTACGCCCGAAGGCATCGTCGTGTTCTTTTCGCTGGCCGCGGTTTACGCGTTCTACCGTTTCTGGATTTCTTCGCAAACGATCGTGCGGCGCCACGTGGATGCGGCGCCGGCCGTCCTGATCGGCGCGGCCGGCGTTTCGCTGGTCGCCGGCGTCGCCGCGGCCGGCCTCTGGCATCTGATTTGGCCGGACCTCGATCGCGCCGCGTTCGTCATCACGTCGCTCTACGTTGCCACCGGCGTTTACCTCGCGCTACGGTATCTGGCCGTGCCCGTCTTTTTCGGCGACGGCCGGCCGGAGACGACCTATCCTGAAGGGTCGCACGCGGTCGGCACCGGGAGCGAGACGGTCGTTTACGCCGTGGACGGCGGCGTGCTGTCCGCGAAAGCGGTGCAGCGCGGCGCTCTGTCGCGCAACGTCGGCGGGAAGCTCGTCTACGAAGGCACCGATTTGACGATCACGTACCGCCGCGACGGAAACGTGACCTACGAATCGCCGGTGGGAGATGCGACCTATCAGGACGGGCGGATCGTTGCCGGCGATGCCGACGAAAGCGGCCGCTCCTCGCGCGTGTGGCTGCTCGGATTCACGCTCGCGCTCGGGGCGCTGGTTTCGAGCAAATGGTACGGCGTGATGGGATTCGGCGTGAGCTTCTTCGTGCTGGCGGCGGTATGGCTGCAGCCGGCCATCGTCGAGCGCAAACCGCTGGTCTGGGGGAATCCTCGCGGTTTCCGGCTGGATGCGGCGCTAGCAACGATCGTCTTCGTGAGCGCGACGGTCTACGGCCTGGTATGGATACCCGATTTGCTGCGGCACGCCGAGGGCGAGATCGCAAACTTCAACGACGTCGTCGAGCGCCAGTACTCGATGTTCGAATATCACGAAAACCTCAAAGCGACGCATCCTTATTCTTCGAAATGGTGGGAGTGGCCGCTGGACTACGTTCCGGTCGCATATTACTACGAAGATCACCGCAACGACATAAAGAACGACAAGGCGTGCTGCGTCACCGAGATCACGTCTATGCCGAATCCGTTCAATATGTGGTTCGGACTGCTGTGCGTTCCGATCGTCGGTTGGCTGGCCTGGAGGGAGCGCAACAAAGGCTACGCGCTTATCGCCATTACCTACCTCTTCCAGTGGGTCCCGTGGTCGCGGTCGCCGCGGCTGGCCTGGGAATATCACTTTTACGTCAACATTCCACTGATCTGCCTATGCAACGCGATCGTATTGCAGCGCGTTTGGCAATTTTCGCAGCGGCAAGAGAATCCGGCCTGGCGCTGGGCGGGCGGCGCCGCGGTCGGAGCGGTGGTGGTGGCGATCGCGGGCGCGTTCGTGTTCTTCTATCCGGTCCTGTCCGCGCAACCGATTCCGTGGGATGCCTGGCACCAGCGCATGTGGATCGACAAGTGGGTTATCGGGCCGGGCTAGCCGAAGAAAACGGGCATGTCCGGACATTCCAAATGGCATAACATCAAGCTCAAGAAGGGGAAAGTCGACGCCCAGCGCGGCGCGCTGTTCACCAAACTGAGCAAGGAGATCATCATCGCGGCGCGTTCGGGATCGCCCGATCCCGATGCCAACTACCGCCTCAAGATGGCGGTAGACAAAGCGCGCGATAACAACATGCCGCAAGACAACATCAAGCGCGCGATCGCGCGCGGCTCCGGACAGACGCGCGAGAAGGAGATCGAGGAGCTGCGCTACGAGGGCTACGGTCCGCACGGCGTCGCGGTGGTCTTCGACGCCGCGACCGACAATCGCAATCGCACGGCCGGCGAGTTACGGTTCCTTTTCGTCAAGCATGGCGGAACGCTCGGCGAAACCGGCAGCGTCGGCTGGATGTTCGATGCGGTCGGCATCGTCGAGGTACGCTCGGGCGGGAAGTCCGAGGAAACGTTCACCGAGGAGGCGCTGGTCGACGGCGTGGTGGACGTGGAATTCGGCGAAACGGCGTTCGTGTACACGGCTGCGGCTGACTTGGCGCGCGTTCGCGACGCGCTTCGAGCTCGCGGCTTCAAAATCGACGACGCGTATTTGGGGATGCGCGCGACCACGAAGTCGCAGCCCCAAGGTAGCGACCTCGCCGAAGCGCTCGCGTTCCTCGAGGCGCTCGAGGAGCACGAAGACGTGCAGCGCGTCTTTTCCAACCTCGACGTCAGCGAGCAGGCGATGGAGGCGCTCGTCTGAACTCTTCGCGCATGAGTTCGGGCAGCGGGCCGGCCAACTGGCGCGACGCGATGCGGGAGTACGTCCCGCGCGATTGGGTATTTCCGGTCGTACTTGCGGCGTTCGTCGGCGTGTTGGTGTGGTCGGGACGCGAGATCCGCGATTTTTTGCTGCCGCCGGCCGGAACCGTGACGTTGCCTTCTTTCGTCGGACAGACGCAGGGCGACGCGCAGGCCGAGGTGCGTCGCTTGAACCTCACGTCGGCGATCGTCGCGCACACGGTCAGCGATCGGTATCCACGCGGCGTCATCGTCGCGCAGCGTCCGACCGCGCAGACGCCGGTGCGTCAAGGACGGCAAGTCGCGTTCGTCGTGAGCGACGGCATCGTCGCTCGTCAAATGCCGGATCTACGATACGAAGCGATGCGAGAAGTGAATCTGGGCCTGGCGCGCGAGCGTCTGGTGCTTGGAAAGGTGACGTACGTAAATCGCGTGGACGTCCCGGCCGGGCACGTCGTCGATCAGGATCCGGCACCGCTCTCGAACATCGGCGAGGGCGATTCGGTCGATCTCGTGGTCAGCCGCGGCGGCGCTCCGACCGTACGCGTGCCGAATTTCGTCGGAACCGACATCGACGCGGCGCGTAGCGCCGCCGCCGCGGCGGGCGTGCGCTTCGGGCAAATCGTGTGGACGCCGCTGGGTTCGGGCGCCCCGGCCCACGGCACGGTCGTGCGTCAGACGATCGCGCCGGGGACGGCGATCGAGCCGTTCGAGCCGGTGTCGATTCAAGTCAGTGCCGGACCCAACGAATCCGGTTACCTGATCCGCCAAGTGCCGGTGCTGGTTTCGGTGCCGTTGGTCGCGGCCAAGCCGGGGCAGTCGCTCTTCGTGCGGCTCTCGGTGCGCGACGAAACGGGAACCTACGATTTATATCGCGCGTACGCGCAACCGGGACAGAAGCTCGATTTCATGATTCCGGCCGTCGGTACGTCGGTGGTAGACTTCTACGTGAACGAAGTGAAGGTAGGCGAGACGCGCCTCGGCAACGAGCCCGCTAACGTGTACACGTCCAAATCGAGCCCGAGTCCGGATCTCTCGCCATGAAGATCGCGCCGTCGCTGCTGTCAGCGAACTTTGCGCGCATCTCCGAGCAGATCGCTGCGGTGCGGGATGCCGAGTACCTCCACCTCGACATTATGGACGGGCGCTTCGTTCCCAACATCACGTGGGGGCCAAAGATCGTCGCGGACCTGCGTCCGCTTTCGGCCCAAACGTTCGACTGCCACCTGATGATCGTGGAACCGGAGCGCTACGTCGACGATTTCCGCGAGGCCGGCGCCGACATCATTACGTTCCATATCGAAGCGACGCCGCACGCGCAGCGTCTGCTGGTTCACGTTCGAGAGCTCGGAGCGCGAGCGGGCATCGCGATCTGCCCGCAGACGCCGGTTGCGATGCTGACGGAAGTCGTCGAAGATTGCGACCTGATTCTCGTGATGAGCGTCAATCCCGGATTTGGCGGTCAAGCGTTTATTCCGCGGTCGTTGGAGAAGGTGCGCCAGGCACGCGCGCTGGTGGGCGAACGAAACCCGCGCTGCGAAATCGAAGTGGACGGCGGCGTCGGCGAGGCTAACGCGCGGGAACTACGCGACGCAGGCGCGGACGTGTTGGTGATGGGGAACGGCATTTTCGGTGCGCCGGATCCGCGCGCGGCGTTGCGAAAAATGCATGCGTTGTTGAAGTGAGCGCGGGCAAGGGCGCCGCGCGCGTTCGCGAGGACGACGTGGTTGCGCTTATCCGGCGCCTGGCGCCGGCCGCTAAACGCGTTCTGCTCGGAATCGGTGACGATGCCGCCGTTTGGCAGCCGTCGCGTTCCCATCGCAGTCTCATCACGACCGACGCGCTGGTCGAAGGCGTACACTTTACGCGCGAACTCTCGCTGCACGATATCGGCTTTCGTGCGATGGCGGCCAACATAAGCGACTTGGCGGCGATGGGTGCACGGCCGGTATTGGCGACGGTCGCGCTCGGATTGCGCGAAGGCACGACGCTCGACGAGATCGAGGAGCTGTACCGCGGGGTCGTCGCATGCGCGTCCGGGACGGGCATGGCGATCGCCGGCGGCGATTTGACGCGCGCGCCGGCACTGACGATCGCGATTGCGGCGGTTGGCGAAGCCGCCGCGTCGCGCGTGAAGACGCGCTCGGGAGCGCGCCGCGGAGACGTCATCGCCACGACCGGCGAATTGGGCGAGAGCCGCGCGGGCCTGGACGCGCTGCGCAACCCCGGCTCGCTTCGCGGAGAGATCGCGGCGAAAGCCGCCGCGGCGTTCGCGCGACCGGCCGCCAGGTGGCGCGAAGGTCTTTTCCTGTCGTCCAGCCGCAACGTGCACGCGATGATGGACTGCTCCGACGGTCTTTCCACCGACCTGCAACGAATGTGCGAAGCGAGCGGGCTAGGTGCGCAAATCGAAGCGGTTCCGGCCGGCGCGGCGGCCTCGGCGATGGCGGCGCACTTGGGTACGGACGCGGGGGCGTACGCGCTAGCCGGCGGCGAGGATTTCGAGCTGATCGTCGCGATCGCGCCCCGCGCTTACCCGCATCTCGCCGCGCGCTTCCGCGCGCGGTTCGGACGGCCGCTCGAACGCATCGGCGTGATGCGCGAGCAGGGCGGAATTGTTTGGCGCCGTGACGGAAAGGAAGAGATGATCGCGCCGACCGGCTGGGACCATTTTGCGTGACCGCGCCGCCATTTGAGTTTCGTCTCGGCCGCGACGACCGGCTTCCGTACTTGCACGTGCTCGTCGAGGGCTACGCGCATCCCGACATCGCCGAGCCGGCTGGACTCGACCTGCTGGCCTGCCGCCTCGAAGCCGTCGCGTCCCCGGTGCGCGCCGCCTTCGAACTCGCGATGCGCGTCGACGAACTGCTGGAACTGCGTGCGTATTTGTCGGAGATCAATTCCGGAAACGGCCCCGCGCATACGTTTGCGTTCGCGGGCGGACTATTCGAGCTTGGCGTTCGCTCCGAGCCGCCGCGGCCCGGTGCTGTGCGCAGTCCACCTCAAGACGATCGACGCATCGCATCTACGACTCGAATATCTGATCACCCTCGAACCCGCCGCGATCTCCGACGCAATCGAACAACTCGCCCCGATAGAAGTGCGCACCTAGCTCCTCGCCCATCGTCCTTCGACTGCGGCTTCGCCGCGCTCAGGATGACAAGGGAGTGCGCGTCCTTCGACAAGCTCATCCTTCGACAAGCTCAGGATGACAAGGGGGTGGGCGTCCTTCGACAAGCTCATCCTTCGACGAGCTCAGGATGACAAGGGGGTGCGCGTCCTTCGACAAGCTCGTCCTTCGACAAGCTCAGGATGACAAGGGGGTGGGCGTCCTTCGACAAGCTCAGGATGACAAGGGGGTGGCAAGGGGGTGGCAAGGCAGAGGAGGGGCCGAGTCCGGGCCCGAGGCCATGTCATCCTGAGCCTGTCGAAGGACGAGCCGGTCGAAGGGCCCGTCGAAGTGTCATCCTGAGCTTGTCGAAGGACGCGCTTGTCGAGGGGCGGGCTTGGCGCAGTGCTCGGTCTGTGAAGCAGTATTATGTCTATATGTTGCTATGCAACGACGGATCGCTGTATTTCGGCATCACCAACGATCTTGAACGGCGCGTGTGGGAGCACGAAAACGGATGGAGCCCGCGATGCTATACGCACACGCGACGGCCGCTATCGCTCATCTATTGTTCTGAATTTGCGCGCGTCGAGGACGCGATCCAGTGGGAGAAGCAAGTCAAGGGTTGGGGCCGCGCTAAGAAGCTCGCTCTTGCCGACCGCGATTGGGAGCGACTCAAGCTCCTGAGTCGCTCGCGTCCTTCGACGGGCTCAGGATGACAGAGGAGTGGCGCGTCCTTCGAAGCTCATCCTTCGACAAGCTCAGGATGACGGAGGGGTGGCGCGTCCTTCGACAGGCTCAGGATGACGCGCGGGGGGCGAGGTTAGACGGCGCGGGTTACTTTTTTGGAACGTAGGCACTGGGTGCAGACGCGGGCGGTGCGGTGCGTGCCGCGCTCGTCGACTTTCACCGACTGCAAGTTGGGCAACCAGCGGCGCTTCGTTTTGTTCATCGCGTGGCTCACGTTGTTGCCCGCTTTGGGTCCCTTGCCGCAGACTTCGCAGCGCTTAGCCATCGAACGACTTCCTCTCAGATACCGATTTATGGGAATCGACAAACGTCGCAAAAGACTCAAAACCGGCTTCGCGACAACCTCGGGATAATATCACGGCCGCCGTGCCTTGACAAGGATTCGACGGTTACCTCCCAAAGACGGCGCGCGATGGACGTTACCGCTCTGGGGGGCCGCGGCTATGCCAGGTTTCTGGCGGCCGGCACCTACTTTCTCAGGAAGTACCGCCAGGTCCTCAACGATCTCAACGTCTTTCCGGTTCCCGATGGCGACACGGGGACCAATATGTACCTCACCGTACGGTCCGCCATGCTCGAGGCCGGGAAACTCAACGGGGCCCCGATATCCGAAGTCGCGGCCGCGGCGGCCCACGGCAGCCTGATGGGCGCCCGCGGCAACTCGGGCGTCATCATCTCGCAAATGCTCAGGGGCTTCGCCCACCACGTCCGTCATCGCAGCGAGATCGACACCTTCGTCCTGGCGACGGCCATGCGCGAATCGGTCGCTGCCGCTAAATCGGCCTTGCTGCGCCCGGTCGCGGGAACGATCATCACGGTGGCCGAGGCGGCCGCCGAAGCTGCCTATCAGTCGGCGCTGCACGAACGAGATTTCTACCGGCTGGGCGCTGCGGTGACGCGGGCGGCCAACGAAGCGCTGGACCGTACTCCCGACCAATTGCCGGTACTAAAGGAAGCCGGCGTCGTAGATTCGGGCGGCGCGGGCTTCGTCTATTTTATGGAAGGCATCTTGCGCTTCTTGCCCGAGGTGCGCGTTCGCGCGACCGCCTTTCCGCGGCGCCCGCTGCGCCAGACGGCGTTTACCCCGCACCAGATCGTCGGCGAGAACAAATTTTGTACCGAGTTCATCCTGGAAGAAGCGACCTGCGGCGTCCACGACTTGCGTCGCGCGCTCGAACCGCACGGCGAGTCGCTGCTGGTTATCGGCGAGCCTCCCACGATCAAAGTACACGTCCACACCGACAAACCCGATCGCGTCCAAGAACTTGCCGCCAAAAACGGCAGGCTCACGCGCGTCAAGGTCGACAACATGGAGCAGCAGCACACGGTGCTGGTCGTCGACAAGCCCGACGTTCCGTTTTCGATCGTGGCGGTCGCGCCGGGGGCGGGGTTCGAGAAGATCTTTAGGGAGCTCGGGGCCGAAGTTATCGTGCCGGGCGCCAAGAACCCCAGCGTTCGCGATCTGTTCCTGGCTACCAACAAATGCTTGAGCGACCGCGTGTACGTCTTCGTCAACGACAAGAACGTCGCGCTCGCCGCGCGCGAAGTGGTCAAGATGAGCGACCGCGAGATCCATATTCTGCCCACTCGCGACGTCGTGGAAGGACTGGCCGCCCTGATCGCTCTGCGTTCCGCGATCGGTTTCGGAAACGGCGTCCCGGGCGAGGACGAGCTGATGTCGGCGGGCCGGCGCGCGCGCTCGGCGCAGATCTTTTTCGCGGGGAAAGACGCCAGGCTAGGCGGGGTCAAGGTCGGGCGCGACGAGCCGGCGGCCACCTACGACGGCAGACTCTATGCGGGCGATTCCGTGCGCGACGCAGCCGTCGCCGTTCTCACCGACATGGGGGCTCAGCCGGGCGCGCTCATCACCCTTTATTACGGGGGTTCTCAGAAAGAAAAGGACGCCCAGCGCCTGAGCGAAGAGTTAGGTACGGTCTTCCCGGGAACGGACGTCGAGTATTATTGGGGCGGCATGAAACAGCCCGAGTATTGGGTCTCGCTGGATGAGTAAGCCCCGCATCGTCATCGACGCGATGGGCGGCGATCACGCGCCCAAGGAGATCGTCGAGGGCGCGCTGCTGGCCGCGCGCGAGTACGATGCGGAGATCGTATTGGCCGGGGACACACAACAACTCAAGCCGTTGCTTTCCGGTAATGCGGGTTTGCGCATCGCACACGCTCCCGACGCGATCGCGATGGACAGCCACGCGACCGACGCCTGGCGGACGTCCGACCGCACCTCGCTCGGCGTCGCGATCAACATGGTTAAGGCGCGCGAGGCCGACGCGGTCGTATCGGCCGGTAACAGCGGCGCGTTTCTCGCGATCGCGTTGCTCAAACTCGGACGCATTCGCGGTATCGCGCGTCCGGCAATCGCGACGGTGTGGCCCGGTCTGGACGGTCCGACCGTCTTGCTCGATTCCGGCGCCAACGTGGACTGCCGCGCCGATTGGCTCTTGCAGTTCGGCATCATGGGATCGGCGTACGCCAAGGCGGTGCTCAAGATCGAGAATCCGCGCGTCGCTACCCTGTCGATCGGCGAAGAGCGAAGCAAAGGGAATCAGCTGGTCCTGGAGGCGGGCCAGCTCATGAGCGAATCCTGGCTGAACTACATCGGCAACGTCGAGGGCAAGGATCTGTTTCACAACGTTGCCGACGTGATCGTGACCGATGGCTTCGTCGGCAATTGCGTTCTCAAAACGGGCGAAGGCTTAGTCGCCGATCTCGCGCAGCTGATGAAAGAGACGCTGCTGGGGGGAAGCCTGGTGACCAAGCTCGGCACGGCGCTGCTGGCGCCGGCCCTGCGCGGCCTTCGGCGGAAGTTCGATTACGAAACCTACGGCGGCGCGCCCCTTCTCGGGCTGCGCGGCAACTGCATCGTGACGCACGGCCGCGCCGGGCGCAACGCCGTCAAGCACGCCATTCATGCGGCCATCACCGAAGTGGACAACGACGTGGTCGGAAGGATCGTGGAGCTCTGTCCGCCGGCGCCGGCGGCGAAAGCGAAGGAGACCGCGTGAGCGAGCCGATTGCGATCGTAACCGATAGCACGTCCGACATCGAGCCGTCGCGCGGCGACGAGCTCGGCATCACGGTGGTGCCGCTCTTCGTCGTTTTCGGCGACCGCAGTTACAAAGACTACGTCGAGCTGTCGCGGGCGGACTTCTACGACAAACTGACCACCGAAAAGGTGCTGCCGACGACGTCGCAGCCGACGGCCGCAATGTTTGAAGAGGCGTTTCGCGCGCCGGCCGCGGCCGGGCGCCCGATTTTGTGCATCGTGTTGTCGTCGAAGGTGTCGGGCACCATCAACGCCGCGCAAACCGCCGCCAAGGCGTTTCCCGATGCGAAGATCGTGGTCTACGATTCCGAAAGCGCGGCGGGCGGGCTCCAACTTCTGGTTATGCGGGCGCGCGAGCTCGCGCTGCAGGGCGAGAGCATCGATGCGATCTGCGCGGCGCTCGACGGCGAGCGAAAGACCCAGCGCCTGTACGCGTGCCTCGCCGATCTCTCGCACGTGCAGCGCACCGGCCGGATCGGTCGCGCGCAAGCGGCGATCGGTACGTTGATGAAGATCGTGCCCGTGCTGCGATTCCGGGACGGCGCCGTCGAAGCCGAGGCTCAGGTACGTACGTTCGCGCGCGCGCAAGAGACGATGCTCGATCTGGGTATCGCGGCGACTCCGGATCCGGCTAACGCGCGCTACATCGTCTTGCACACGCACGCACCAGCCGTCGCCGAAGCCGTGCGCGACCGACTTCGCGCGAAGCTCGAGCGGCGTCGAGCCAAAGTCGCTCGAGATCGTCGAAGCCGGGCCGGTCATCGCGACGCATGCGGGACCGGGAGCGGTCGGGCTCGCCGTTTCGCAGCAGTAGGCGCGGCATGACGCCGGGCCTGTACGTCCATCTCCCGTTCTGTCCCTACGTTTGTCCGTACTGCGATTTCGCGAAGTGGCCGCTGCGCGCGAGTGCTGCAACGCGGTACCTGAAGGCGTTGCGCGACGAGATGTCGGCGCGCACGAGCGAGCCGGTGGCGACGATCTTTTTGGGTGGCGGGACGCCCAACGCCTACGAGGCGGTCGAGATCGAACGCCTTCTGGCCGAACTGCGCGCGCACTTTCCCGCTCCGAGCGGACTTGCGCAGCGCGAGATCTGCATCGAAGTCAATCCCGAATTGGTTCGCAACGGCGATTTCGAGCGCTACGCCGGTGCGGGCGTCACGCGCGTGTCGATCGGCGTGCAGTCGTTCGAGTCTTCGGAGATCGAAACGCTCGGACGCAAGCACGTGCCCCAAGACGTTACGCGCGTGGTAGAGAGCGCGCGGCGCGCAGGCATCGCGTCGCTTTCGATCGACCTGATGTTCGGCGTTCCGGGGCAGACGCTCGACTCGTGGCGGCGCAGCCTGGAGGCCGCCGTTGCGCTCGACGTCGATCACGTTTCGACCTACGGGCTGACCGTCGAGCCCGGTACGCCGTATGCGGCGTGGCAGGCGCGCGAGCCGGATGCGTTCTTGGATGCGGATCGCGAAGCCGACCTTTACGGTGAGGCCATCGAGAAGCTGGCGGCGGCCGGATACGAGCAATACGAAATCAGCAATTTCGCGCGACCGGGTCATCGCTGCAAGCACAACGAGAATTACTGGGAAAATGGTGAGTACGTCGGCCTCGGCGTCGGGGCCGCCTCGTACCGCGACGGCGTGCGCTGGGTGCAGACGCGGTCGCTCGAGGCATACGTCGAGGCGGCCACCGGCGGCCGGCAAATCCCGCGAGAAGAAGAACGGCTCGGCCCAGAGCGCGCCTGCGGGGAGGCGATTATGCTCGCGTTACGCACGGCGCAAGGTGTCCGGCTCGGCGCGTTCAAAGAGCGATATGGGGTCGACGTGCTCGCGCGCTACGCTCCCATCGTCGCCGAATACGAGCCGGCAGGCTTGCTCGCGCAGGGCGACGGCCGTCTTTATCTCACAACCCGGGGGCGCTTCGTCGCGAACGACGTGTGCGGGGCGTTTGTAACATTCGAATAGCGAACAACCTGTCGGGTACCGTGCTGCGAGGCGTCTTCGCGGTGGTTTTCGCCGTCGCCGGATTTCTGCTCGGCCGAGAGGCGTATCTGAACATCTTCTCGCTGCATGTCGCCAACGAGGCGGTTCAGCTCGCGTTTCTGATTCTTTCGCCGATTGCCGGGGCCATCATCGGCATCTTCCTGGCCCCGCTCGCGCAGTCGATCTTCGAAGACGAACTGGTCGTCGTCGAAAACGCCATCGAAGATCTTGCCCCGTCCGAAATCGCGGGCGGTGCGGTCGGCCTCATCGTCGGCCTGATCATCGCGTTTCTCATAAAGAACATCGCTTTCGAACTCTTCACCGTGGCCGGCCGGGCGGCCGCGTACATCGCGATCGTCCTCTATATCATCATCGCGATCTTTGCCGCGTATTTGGGTGCGCGCGTCGGGGCGAAGATGCGCTTCGCTCCGCTCGATTCAGCGGCGCCGGCGCACGGCGGTTCCATTCCCAAAGTGGTGGACACGTCGGTCATCGTGGACGGACGCATCGCGGAGATCGTCGAGTCGGGCTTTCTCGAAGGGCCGTTCGTCGTTCCACGGTTCGTCTTGCGCGAACTGCAGTCGATCGCGGATTCGACGGACGGGCTCAAACGCGCGCGCGGAAGGCGCGGATTGGAAGTGCTGGCGCGGCTTCAAGAGCTGGCAAAACTGGACATCAGCGAGCGCGACTACACCGATCTTCCTCCCGGCAGCGTGGACGCCAAGCTGATTCGCGTGTCGCAGGAGCTGGGCGGCAAACTGCTTACCAGCGACTTCAATCTCAATCGGGTGGCACATCTCGAAGGCGTGATCAGCTTGAACATCAACGAGCTGGCAAATGCGGTGAAGCCGCTCGTGATCCCCGGCGAGGAGCTGCGCGTGCAGGTCATTCGCGACGGCAAAGAGCCGCATCAAGGCATCGGCTATCTGGACGACGGCACGATGATCGTGGTCGAGCAGGGAAACCGCTTGATCGGCGATTCGGTTGACGTTCTGGTGACCAGCATCTTGCAAACGTCCGCCGGCCGCATGATTTTCGCGAAGCCCAAGCGGGAACTGCCGACGTGACGCGCTGGGCGGCGATCGTCGTCGCGGCCGGACGTGGCGCGCGGTTCGGCGGCCCCAAACAGCTGGCACCCCTGGGCGGCTTCCCGCTGGTCGCGTGGTCGGTGAGAACGTTCGCGGACATGAGCGAGATCGAACGCATCGTCGTCGTCACCGAACGCGAGTGGCTCGAGCAGATGCGCGATGCCATCCTGGCGGCGACGGACTCGGCGATTCCGATCGAGTTCGTCGAGGGCGGCCGGACGCGTCAGGAAAGCGTCCGTGCCGGACTCGCCGCGGTCACGGGATGCGACGCCGTGCTGGTTCACGACGGCGCGCGCCCGCTGGTTCGCGCCGCCGACGTTCGCGTGGCGATGTCGCACGTCCGTCCCGGGTGCGGCGCAATTCTGGCCAGCCCCGCGGTGGATACCGTCAAGGTCGTGGATCCCGCGACGCGCGTCGTACGCGAAACGCCCGACCGGCAAAATTTGTGGATGGCGCAAACGCCGCAAATGGCGACGTACGACGATTTCACGCGCGCCCACGAGGACGCACGCACGAGCGGCGTGGAGGCGACCGACGATGCGATGCTGCTCGAGCGAATCGGCATCGCCGTGGTCGCCGTGCCCGCGACGGGCGAGAATTTCAAAATCACGACGCCCGAGGATCTGTTGCGAGCGAGCGTGTTACCCGGCGTCGCGCAGGCGACGGCCAGGAGACCGGGATGATTCGAATCGGTCATGGCTTCGACGCGCATCCCCTCGTGGAAGGGCGCCGGCTGGTGTTGGGCGGCGTCGAGATTCCGTTCGAGCGCGGAGCGATGGGTCACTCGGACGCCGACGTACTCGCGCACGCCGTGGCCGACGCGCTGCTGGGCGCGGCGGCGCTGGGCGACCTCGGACGGTTTTTCCCCGCGGCGGACGATCGCTGGAAAGATGCCGATTCGATCGATCTGTTGGCGCAGTCGGCCCGGCACGTCTTCGGAGCGGGCTATCGCATCGGCAACGTGGACGCGACCGTGGTCGTCGATCGCCCGCAACTGGCGCAGTTCCTTCCCGCCATGCGCGCGAATCTGGCGCGCGCCTTGCAGATCGAGCTCGACGCTACGAGCGTCAAAGCAAAAAGCAGCGAAGGCCTCGGCTACACCGGCGACGGCAGCGGCATCGCGGCATACGCCGTGGCCCTGCTGGAGCGCAAGTGAACGCCGGTGAGTCCGGCGTCGCGGCGCTCGAGCACGCGATGCAGGCCTGGGGATTTCTCGAAACGCCCGCACCCGACGCGGCGCTAAGATGGATCGCGCTCTTCCTCGAAGCGTACGGTGAGCGGCTCGCGAGCGTGGACGACGCGCGCCCGATCGTCGCAGCGCTACGCGCCGAGGCGTGCACGATTCCCGCGTTGGAACTCGAACGTTTGCGTTCGCGCGACGTGCTGTTCTATCTGGATTCGATCTCACAATACGTGGACAGCCAGCCGGAATTGCGCGGCCTTCCGTTGGCGGCCGACCTTCCGATCGTCGCGCGCGAATTCGGGCTGAGCGAGCCCGATGCGTTCGAGACCGTTCGCATGGCCCTTACCGGCGCGAAAGAGGGGCCTTCGCTCGAGCTCCTCTTTCCACTGCTTGGTCACGATCGCATCATGATGCGCATCGGCGCCGTCAATTCGAAATTGCTGCACGGGAGGGGACTCGTCCCGCTCGCATTCGGTCCGGACGGCAAGCCGTTCGAGCCGATCCGGGGGGAGAAACCGTCTTGAGCGCAAGCCGGTTATCAGGGTAACGGTATGGCCAATCCCGCGACGACGTTCTTCGAAGACCTGGACGCCCCGCTCGCCCGCGATCCGGCGGCCCGCGGGCGCCTCGACGTATTCCTTTCGTATCCCGGGTTCCACGCACTATTCGCGCACCGGGCGATTCACGCGCTCGCGCGAACGGGCTTGCCGCTCCTGCCGCGCTTCCTTTCCAACGTGGCGCGGTGGATGACCGGCATCGAGATTCATCCGGCGGCGACGATCGGTCACAACGTCTTCATCGATCATGGCATGGGCGTCGTCATCGGCGAGACGGCCGAAGTCGGCGACGGCTGCACGATCTACCAAGGCGTTACGCTCGGCGGAACGAGCCTCAGTCGCGGAAAGCGCCATCCGACGGTGGGCAAGAACGTAACGATCGGCGCGAACTCGAGCTTGTTCGGGGCGATTACGGTCGGCGACAACGCGAAGATCGGCGGCGGCTCGGTCGTGGTCCGCGACGTGCCGGCCGGCGCGACCGTGGTCGGCGTCCCGGCGCGCGTCGTCGCGATCAACGGAGAACCGGTTCATAAGGCCGATTACCAGTCGGCCGAAGCCGCGCCGATCGCCGAAACGCCGTTCGGAGCCCTTTCGCGTTTGCAAAAGCGCGTCGACTTGCTCGAATCGCGGCTGGCCGAATTCGAAGAAGACGACGACGTGCAGGCTTGGTCCTGGGTCATTTAACGCCGTAGTGCCGCTCAATCTTCACAACACGCGGACTCGGCAGACCGAGGAATTCGCGCCGCTCGAAGACGGTCACGTGCGGATTTACGTCTGCGGCTTGACGCCTTCGGCGCAAGCGCATCTCGGTCACGCACGTTCGTTTCTGATCTTCGACGTCTTGCGGCGCTATCTGGAGTACCGCGGTTACCGCGTCACCTACGTACAAAACGTCACCGACATCGACGACCGATCGATCGCGCGTTCGCTGGAAACGGGCGAGGACTGGCGTTCGATTGTGGGCGCCTACTACGCCGAGTTCAAGGCGTCCATGAAGCGCCTGGGCGTTCGCGAGCCCGATGCCGAGCCGTACGCAACCAAATACGTCGATCCGATTCAAACGATGATTCGCGAATTGATCGCGAAGGGTCACGCCTACGTCAGCGAGGACGGCATCTATTACCGGGTCGGCACCTTTCCCACGTACGGACGGCTTAGCCGGCGCAATCTCGACGAGCTGCTAATCGGCGCCCGGATCGAAGTCGGCGAGCACAAGGACGATCCGCTCGACTTCGCTCTGTGGAAATTCGCAAAGCCCGGCGAACCGCAGTGGCCGTTCGAACCCTATCGCGCCGGCCGTCCCGGCTGGCATATCGAGTGTTCGGCAATGGCTCGCGAGCTGCTCGATCCGGCGGGCACCGGCTTCGACATCCACGGCGGGGGCGCCGATCTGATCTTTCCGCACCACGAAAACGAAATCGCACAGAGCGAGCCGCTCATGCCAAAACCGCCGATGGCCAACTTTTGGGTCCACGGCGGCTTGCTGCTGTTCGAGGGCCGCAAGATGAGCAAGTCGCTGGGGAACTTCGAGCCGCTGGCGGATTTGCTCGAACGTCACGATCCCCAAGCGCTTCGATTGTTGTTTCTGCAAACCGGCTATCGCAAGGTGATGAATTTCACCGAAGATTCCGTGGCGAGCGCGAACGTCGTCCTCGACCGATTGAAGAAGGCGTATCGCGCGCTGTACGTCGTGCCCGCCCCGGAAGCACCGCCGGCGCCCGGCGGGTTGCTGTCGCGCGTCGCGAGCGCGCTGGACGACGACTTGAATACGTCGGTGGCGCTGGCGCATACGGTTGCCTTCGCGGCAGGGGCGGCGAATGGCGATCTTCCCGGCGGGGTTTCGAAGCCGCGGGCGTTTACGGAATACGTCCGCGCGCTGACGCTGCTGGGCCTCGAACCCGTCGCTGCGTGGCTGGACGACGACGCAACGCCAGTCCCCGCCGACCTGGCCGAGCGCATCGGCCGCGCGCTGGGCGAAGAAGTCTCGCTAGACGGCGTGACGGGCCAAGAGGCGGTCGAACGCGTGGTCGCTCTGAGGACCGCAGCGCGCGCGCGTAAGGATTGGGCCGCGTCGGATCGCTTGCGCGACGCGCTGGCCGAGTGCGGCATTCTGATTAAGGACGGAAGGGACGGGACGACGTGGACCGCCGGCGGGTAAAACCTCACGCGCACCGCAGCAAACCGCCGTTCGACTTCGACGACGTCATCTACGGCATTCATTCGATCGAAGAAGCGCTGGTCGCCGGCGAGAAACTGCGCGGCGTTCACGTTGCGAGCGACCGCAAGAAGGATGCGGCACTTCGCGCGCTGCTCGACCGCGCTCGCGAGAGCGAGGTGCCCGTCCGATTCGAGGATCGCGCGTTCTTTGCAAAACTGCCGTTCAAGGCGCATCAAGGCGTGGTCGCGATCGCTCCCGCTTTCGACTACGCGAGCCTGTTCGACGTCATCGGCAGCCGCCGCGGCAAGCACGCCCTCTTCGTGATCCTCGACCACCTCACCGATCCGCACAACGTCGGGGCGATCGTCCGGACGGCCGAATGTGCCGGGGCAGACGCGGCGATCATCCCCGACCGCCGCTCGGCCGGCATCAACGCGACCGTACGGAAAGCGGCGGCCGGGGCAGCCGCGCACCTGCCCATCGTGCGGGTGGGCAACATCGTGGACGCGATGCGGAAGCTCAAGAAGGCCGGGATTTGGATCGTGGGGGCCGACGCCGGCCCCGAGGCGATCCCGATGACGCAGGCCGACCTGGACCGGGACCTGGCCCTAGCCATCGGGGCCGAGGGCGCCGGGCTATCTCAGCTGGTCAAGCGGGAGTGCGACTATCTGGCGAGCATCCCGATGCGGGGCCGGGTTGCCTCGCTGAACGCCTCGGTGGCCGCCGCCGTCCTTTTATATGAGGCCCTGAGGCAACGGGGCGGGACTGCTTGAATCGTCCTTGACGCTGGAGGGTCGCCCTCCTATACTTACCTGGATGTGCCGCGCCCGACGGGCTCCGGCTCGCGTTTTGCGGCACATGGGCCCCCATGAGGCGTAATGACGACAATGGCAATCACCCATCCCGTGCCGGATGGACTCGAGTACCACGAGAGAGCCGACGAAGATCTCGTGGCCATCGCCAAATCTGGTGACAACCTTGCGATGGAGTACCTCCTAAACAAATACAAAAACTTCGTCCGGATCAAAGCAAAAAGCTACTTCCTCATCGGTGCGGACCGCGAGGATATCATCCAAGAAGGCATGATCGGGCTGTACAAAGCCGTTCGCGACTTCAAAGCCGATAAGCTTTCGAGCTTCCGCGCGTTTGCCGAACTTTGCATCACCCGTCAAATCATCACGGCGATCAAGACCGCGACGCGCCAGAAGCACATTCCGCTCAATCAGTACATCTCGCTCAACAAGCCGATTTACGACGAAGACAGCGAGCGGACGCTCCTCGACGTGATGGCATCGCAGAAGACTTCCGATCCCGAGGAACTCGTGGTCACGCAGGAAGTCTCCGACGACATCCGCCAGCGCATCCGCCAAAATCTGTCGGATCTCGAATCGCAGGTCTTGGAGTCCTATCTTGAAGGCAAGAGCTATCAAGAGATGGCGCGCGACCTGGGCCGCCACGTGAAGTCGATCGACAACGCGTTGCAGCGCGTCAAGCGCAAGATCGAGAAAAATCTGGCCGAGTTCGAGTTCAGCTAAGAACAGACGGGGGCTCCAACCCCCGGTTCCGCAAAAAAAAACGGCCCTGGCGACAGCTGGGCCGTTTTGTTTTGCCTTTTTGCGGGTAACTCCGGTCCGGGAATGGGTCCGGGCCTCGGCGCTACTCGCCGCCGGCCGGGCTTTTGTAAAGAATCCGTCAATGCTCCGGGAGGGGGAGCCGGCCCGTCTAAGGTTTTGCTAGAGGAGAAGGTCCCGGACGGCGCATACTTTAGTCCCAATATTCGCGGGCGCTGCGTGACCCCACGAGAACCTCGTCGAAATCGTACCCGTGATCTCGGAGCTTTATGCAGATTCCGTACAAAGCGTTAGCGCTTCCGCTTGCACTGGCTTTAGGTCCTATAGCGTGCGGCGGCGGCGGAGGCGGCTCGTCGATACCGTCCGTCTCGAACAACCCGGCTGTAGCCGGGGTGCAGACTGCTGCCACCACGCCGGCGCCCGCCGGCGCGGCAACGCCCGGCGCCGGTGCGCCGGCAACGCCGCGGCCCGTGCCGACGCAAAATCCGGGCCCCGGAACTCCGCCGCCCGCGCCCGCGACGCCACGCCCCGCGCCAAAGGGAACGCCGACGCCGCGTCCGCTGCCCACGCCAACTCCGGGTTCCGGTGCTGCCACTTATCACGGGTGCCCGGTTTTCGCAGCGAACGATCCGGTTATCACGCGCAACGTCACGAACGCCGCGATCGATCCGAACTCGGCTGCGATCATCGCGCACATTCCAAACGGAACCTTTTTCGACGAGGGCGACGAGGACGCGGATTATCGCGTCAATCTCGCCAACGACGTAACGCCCATGCACCACGTGGCAGGGAACGGCTGGCGCACGTACCCGGTCGCGCTCCCCGGCGGCCCGGGCAACGCTTCGCCGGGCGCCTCCGAGCCGTGGCAGACCGGGTTCGTTATCGAACCGGCATCCGACTCCCACGCGGAAGTCTTGAACGTGCAAACATGTGTCTGGACCGAGACGTACGCTACGGTCTGGAACGGATCGTCGCTGACCGCGTATGCCGGGCAGCAATACGAGACCTCTAAAGGATTCTACGCGGAGTTCGCGCCGACGACCGTCGTCAATGATACCGCTGCTCGGCTTCACCGACTACGGAGAAGACGCGAACTTACCGGCCATCAATCATCCACTGGGTTTCGTCGCCATGGATGCGGCGGTCTATTCCGGCGCGTATAGCGGCGCCGCGGCAGCCGCCGAAGGTAGCGGTACGTGCGCCGCGATGAGCCAGTGCCTCATCGATGGCGACATCCTGCGCTTGAAAGCGAGTTTCAAGTGTCCCGTCGGCGCCCGGCATACTGGCGCTATGCAACCAATTAAAGACGCGCGGTACCACGCTGACCGATGAAGCAAGCGGGTACGGGCTTCGGATGGGGCTGAATGCGAACGGCAGAGATGACTGGGCGGCGGCGGGTTACGACACTTTCGCCTCGAGCATTTCGCCAAAGGACTTCGACGTCATACTACGATCGCCGTAGCGCGTTAGGTCGCAACTTTCAAGCAGATCCTCGATGTTAATGGGGGCACTTAGACCGATCGTCGAGTCCGTCTCGCGGAGAGTTTGCATGCACCGGTCCCTTGGAGCATTCACGATCTCGCTCTGCGTCGCTCTCGTGCCCAGCGGATGCGGAAGGGCGGGCGGCGGGTCATCCGTATCGTCGCCCGCCAGCGCCGCCGCGCCCACTACCCGTCCTTCGATCGAAACGGGACGCTCGCCCACGGCGCCCGAGCTCGGACCTCGGTACGCCGGCTGCCCGGTGTTTCCGGTCGGCGATTCCGCCTACAACGCGGACGTCAGAAGCGCACGAATCGACCCGAACAGCTCCGCCTATATCGCTTCTTTAGGCGCGAACGACTCCTGGGACAACGACACGATGGAGTATCTCAACATTGCGACGGACGCGCCGACGATGCCCGTTGCGAAGAAGGTGTCATGGCACGCCATGCCTCCGCAGCCGTGGGAGTCATCCTTCATTATCGAGCCTGCCTCCGACACGCATAGCTTCGTGCTCGCAACGCGTTCCTGCCATCTTTATGAACTCTACGAGACCACGTATGCTGGTGGAGCGTTGTCGGCGTACTCTGGAGGCAACTGGGACCTTCGCCGGCCGTTTGTACCGAAGCCGCTCGGCCAGAGTTCGGCGGTGGCATCGGGAATTTCAGAGTTTGCCGGAGCGGTGAAGTATCGGGAGCTCGCATCGGGCCAGGTCCTTCACGCGCTGTTTTTGATCGCTCCGTACCATTCGCTGTCGCAGTGGGATTTTGTTCGTCCCGGATCCTCAACTGACGGCATCCCATACGAAGGGACGGGCTCTGTCCAGCTACCCTACGGGGCAAAATTGCGCTTACGCTCGACCTATCCTGAATCCGAGCTGGGACCGCAGGCGCTCGCAGTCGTGCATGCGCTCAAAACCTACGGTGCAATTATTGGCGACACCGGCTGCTGTTACAAGTTTGTGTTCATGAACGACGCCAGTACCAGCAACGCCTTCGACCCGTCAGATCTCGGAGCGCTTAGTTCGATCCAACCCAGCGATTGGGAAGTGATTTCTCTTCCCCACGTCTACTCGATTCCGGGGCATTGAAGCCCCGAGTCTCCCGGGCGCTCGCCGCACGGTCGTAGCCAAATACGTGATCTGCGCCGCAGTGGCAAACACGAGCCACGCATATTTGTAGGTGAACAAATCGATGAACAGGGAGACGGTCAGGATCCCGATGAGCGACGCTTCAATCATGACGCGATAGTCGTGAAGTGGATGGTCTCGATCGATGCCGCGCAACATCGTAAAGTTCGCGATCAGAAACCATCCGATCAGCGCCATTCCGACGATACCCGTCTCGACGGTATAGTGGATGAACAGATCGTGAGCCGGCCGATCCCAGCCATCGGGGTGAACAGAGGCTACCGCAAGATAGAAGCGGCTGTAGACGTCGGGAAACGTCCCGATGCCCGAGCCTAGGAACCAGTAGTGCTTCATTGCCGTTATGCCGACAGCCCAAATCCCGAACCGCGGCTCTCCGAAATGTCGATGCGAAAAACTGTCGGCAAACCGCGTTGCAAGCGAACTCGAGAACGGTAGGGCAGTGATGGTGCATATGCTAGCTAATGCAACCAACTGCAAGCGGTTGCGGCCGCGCCAAAGGAAATACGCGATCATGATGACGAGCGCGAGAACTGCCTCGCGAGAACCGCTCATGAGCATCGTCGTGACCATCAAACCGATCCCGACGGAACAGAGCGCCTTTAGCGACAACCAATTCGTGCGCAGTAAGGCAGTGATCAAGATCGCGATGGGAAAGAGAAAGGCGTTTGCAAAGTGATTTTGATCGATTTGACTGTCACCGAGCTTTAGAGAGAGGCGTTGAGGGTCGGCCTCCGCGACGGCTCGGAACGTTGGGTCATGGTAGAACGCATGGATACCGAAAATCGCGGCGACCGCGAAGGCAAAGGCAACGATGCCCAACGAGAACTTAAAGTCATTCAGCGAAACCGGCATCAAGGCCAACGCACCGTAGAGCAGCGCTAGTCCAAAATAGCTCGGCAACCACGTCATAGTTGCGTCCGAGTTAACTGACCAGAGCGAACTCACGCTCATCCAAACGAGTAGCAAGACGAGCGCGACGAGAGGCGAGCGGATCGGCGAGATTCGCCGAGCACGCAAGCAGTAAAACAAGCAAAGGACGCCAGTGGTCTCGCCGAGCATTTTTGTGAGCGTACTGTTGGTGTGCACCACCAGCAGTACGTCGTAGGGCATCAGCCCGATATAGAGTCCGTAGGGGAACAGGATAGGATGCTCGAGAGCAAGATAGACGAGGAGTGGAGCAGTAACTACTGCAATGGCGACGATGAGCCCGGCGGGGCTTCCACTGCCGACGGCCGTCGCTGCGAGGACCATCACCAAACCGCATGCGAGACCAGCGATCGCTAGGCGCCCGTCGATCTTAGGAAACGCGGGCGCGCGCGAAAAGATGGCCATGCACCAAGCATAACCTACCCGGTCCTTGGACTAGAAGGTTCTATAGGCGCAATGGGGGGGTCGAAGGGCTCTCATTGCGCAAGAAAAGCAGGCCGTTTGGGGTAGGACAAGGGGACCTGTGTCCACTCGGATCTATGTGTCCGTTTGGTCGCTGCCGGACGACCGCTGATTTGCCGGTTCGTTGCGCACCCAGCGTCCCTATTTCCCGGCGATGAAGGCGGCGGCGTGCGCTAGGAACAGGGCGGCGGGAATCAGCAGGACCTGAGAGAGTAGAAAACCCATGATCGCCGTGATCGCCAGTCCCGTTACCAAGGCCTTAACGTCATCGATTGTGCGCTCGCCCCTTGCAGCCTGGTCGGTCATCAACGCGGAGGCAGGGTCGACGACGACGTTGTACGCGATGACTGCCACGCCCGTGACTAGCCCGCTCGAAAGGAGAGCCGTTCGTGCCGCGCTTGGTTCGAGAACGCTGGCGTAAGCCGCTGCGACGATACCGACGTTATAGACGGACGATACCAGTGTGTTAAATACGAGTACGTCCTTCGGAACGTTGCGCAGGGAGAACCGAAATGTATCGACTTCCGTACCAAAACGCATGTTCCGTACGACGTCGACCACCGTCTTGGGGCGCAGCAGCCTTAGCCCGGCTTTTACGACGTTTCCGTGACGCTCAAACGAGTTAATACCTCGCAAGTAGAGCATGACGAATGTGGGAATAGCCAAGGTACCGGCGATGGCGCCGATGGCGCCTGAAAACATGATAAAGCGGAGCTGCCAGACAAAGTCGGTCAAATCGCGAGTGCGCACGGCTCGATCGGAGAGTGCACCGAGCATTGGCGTGTAGATCATGGATGCAAAACGGCTGGTCGTAACGAACAAATTGTAGAGCGACATCGCCGTTCCGACACGTCCCGATCTCGCTCCGGCCAGCCGAGCCGCGTACGCAGCGATCGAGACGGTCTGGACGGCCGCGTTCATCAGCATGGCGACGGAAAGTTGCCATGGCCAATAAGAGAGAATCTTCAAACGGATCGCTACGCGATCGGATTTCGGCGCTGGGACCGAACCGTAGTGTCGCTCAAACCACTCATAACGCGGCGACGCGGCGAGAATAGTCTAACATGATGGCATCGCGTTGATAGAACTTGCCGACGAACGAGCGCCCTTCGCTGCCACGCTTGCGCAGGGCCCAACTGTCTAACGCAGCGAGCGTTGTAATCGCGTCGGCGAGGGCCGCGGCGTCGCCTGGAGGAATGACGACGCCGCCGCCGCTGGCCAACGCGGTCGCTCTGGCCTCACCGTCGGCGGCGACAAGAACGGGGCAACCGACGGAAAGAGCGTCGAACATCTTCGTCGGAATGCTCTCGTTGATGCCCTTCCGGAGAGGAACCAGGGCGATGTCGGCATCCGCCATTAGCTGCATCGCCTCAGAGCGCGCAACCGATCCAAAAAAGCGAACATTCAGGAGACGCTCTTCGGCAACTCGCCTACGAAGACGTTCGCCCTCGACGCCGTCGCCGGCTACCCAAATTGCAATCTTCTCCTGCGCGCGCAAAAGCGCCGCGGCGTCCAACAGCACATCGATATCGGTCGCAAGGCCGAGGTTGCCGGCGTACAGGGCCACAAAGTTCTGGTCCCGCCGAGCTCGGGTCGGGCCCGCTTCGGGAAGCGCGTCGCACCCGTTGGGCGCCAGGAGGAGGTGGTCGCCTTTTACGCCGCGCGAGCCGATTTGGTGCAAAGCCGTAGGCGTGACGGCGGTAACGAGTGCGGCCTGGCGATAAAGCATTTGTACAACGTATTCGGTCGAACGCGCCAGAAACCCATTAGCGGGCCATTCTCCCATCGCTATCGCGATGTCGGGGTAGACGTCGCGTACGTCCACGACGAGTTTTGCCCGATGCCACCAGGTGCCGATTAGCGCCGGCAGCGCCAACGTAATCGGCGGCATCGTGACGATCAAGGAATCGAAGCGGCTGCGCGTGGTGAGTAGAAACCACGAAGACGAAAGCGCCGACAGCAGCCAGTGCCACAGCCTCGCGGCGGGCAGGCGGCGAAAGTTGCGAGTGAACAGCCTAACTACGCGCGCACCGCCCATCTGTTCCACGCGGTACGCCAGTCGGGCGTCCTGCGGGCTTAGTTTCCCGTTCGGGAAGTTCGCAAAGTTTGTGACGACGGTAACGTCGTGGCCCTCGCTTACCAGCGCTCTAACCAGCGAAGCCGCTCGGTTCGCCGCGGCACAAGGCTCGGGTTCGTAAAAGTGCGTAAGAACGGCGATCCGTTTCATCATGCGACATCCGCTCCGGCGCGCGTGACAATCATGCGACGGCTTGTATCACCGAAGGGCCGTAGTTCTTTCCAAGCACATGGCAATCGAAGCCGGCGTCTCTCCATCGGGCCTCGTCGAGGACACCTCGCGTGTCGAAAAGAACGCGTGAGCGCACGAACGCCGCTGCGACCTTGGGATCGAGATTTAAGAATTCCTTGTGATCCGTTAGAAGGACAACGACGTCGGCCACGGCCAGTGCGCCTTCGAGCGTTGGCACGAGCGGGCGCGAAAATTTCTTGACGTGTGGGTCGTAAATAGCGGTTATAAAGCCGCGCTCGCGCAATTGTATGTCAACTTGCTCGGTGGCGCTTTCGCGTGCGTCGTCTACGTTGGCCTTGTAAGCCGCTCCTAGCAGCGCAATCTTTCGTCCTTGGATGGGACGTGGGACGAGTTCTGCGATACGCCGTGCGACGAAATGAGGCATACGTTCGTTTACGCGTCTGGCCGTCTGAATCAGCTCGGTGACGAACGGATTCGTATTTGAAAGGAATTGTGGATCGACGGGAATGCAGTGCCCGCCTACCCCTGGTCCGGGCTTGAGAATGTCGACTCTAGGATGGCGATTCGCCAGCGCGATGCTTTCCCGCGCGTCGACTCCGAGCTCTTCTGCGAGCATTGCCAACTCGTTAGCGAACGCGATGTTAACGTCTCGATAGGTGTTTTCGATGACCTTTACAAACTCGGCAACTGCTAGGCTCGTTAGATGGATCTCTCCGTTGCAAAAAGATGCGTACAAGTCCCTCACGATCGCGGCGTCTTCCGGCGAGCGCCCGCCGACCACGCGCGCGTTTTCTCGCATTTCGCGCAGTGTTTCACCTGGAATGACGCGCTCGGGGCAATGGGCGATGTGAAAGTGGTCGGGATTTTTCCCCGCTGCCATCAAGGCATCCTCGATGATGCGCCCGGTCGTATTTGGCGGTACTGTAGATTCGAGAACGATCGTGGATCCAGGCTGAGCGATCGCCGCTACTCGAGTCGCAGCGTCCGAAACGAAGCGCAGGTCAGGGCGTCTGTCGGTCGTAGGCGTAGGGACGCAAAGAATGTACGCTTCGGCCCGCTGCAACGACTCGTCTACCCGAAGCCGGCCCGTATCCAGCGCGTTACCCACAAGATCGACGATCGACGGTTCCGTGCTTTCGATCTTACCGCTTGCTAGGCGCTTACAAAGTGTTGCATTCGCGTCAAAACCGTAGACTGTGTGACCGGCCTCCGCTAGGAGGGCTGCGGTCGGAAGTCCGATGTATCCTAGTCCGAGTACCGAGACGATCATCGTTGTAACCTTTCAGGTAAGACTCGCCTTAGCAGCAAGTCGGTCAAAGTGCGCGGCTAGGGCTGCCATCGCGGGCTCCCGTGGCAACGCGATCGCTTATGTTCGGCGACGTTGCCGCGAACAGGAAGCGGACGACCTCGAGCGCGATTCGATCGCGGTCGTAGTGGGTCAGGACGAAATCACGGCCCGACTCACCACGTTGTCTACACATCTCTCGGTCGCCTGAGGCCGAACGGATCGCGTCGGCCATCGCGCCGGCATCTCCGGCCCGAGCGCACCAGCCCGCGTTCGCTTGTTCCACGAGGTGTTGCGCATGCCCGTGACCGGAAAACAGGAGGGGGCACCCGGTACGTAAAGCGGCGAAAGCCAGGTCGAGAACGCGGTCGTCCTCGCCATCTTCGAGCGGCAGGAGCGCCAAGTTCGAGTCTCGGAACGCGGCTAGTGTTTCTGGCCGATTCAACGCCCCGAGCAGGCGAACGTTCTCGAGCCGTTCCGCATTTACGCGAGCTTTCAGCTGATTCATCCGGCTTCCGTCACCAATCAGGACGAACTGAATGTCGTGTTCGTCGCGAAGTAGCGCCGCCGAATCGAGGATCGTGTCTACCCCGGAATCGGGCTCCATGCGACCCACGTAGGTCGCGACGAACTGTTGTTCCGCTCGAGCGAACGCGGCGGCCGCCGTCGCCGGTACAGGGTCGAAACCGTCAGGCAAGACTCGCGTTTCGATGCCTACGCCGTAGCGTGCAATAATCTCTTCGCGAATTGCTTCCGTCGCGCAGAAGATCGCCCGTGCGCGACGGAAGCACGCGCGGGCGGCCCAGTCGAGGGCCCTTTCAAACGCCCTACCTTTACGGGGGGCACCGGCGCCCGAACCCGTTGGCCCAAGGGTTTTCCGTACGTCGATGAAGAGCGGTGCTCCGCTGAGATAGGAGGCCGCAAGCGCGGGGAACGCGAGCGCCGTAGATGGCATAGACACGTACACGACGCTGCCCGGCCGAACTCTAAAGAGACCCGCAATGGCAAACCCAAGGGCGACCGAAATGTCGCGGAGCGTCTCATCAAGAGAGCGGTTTCCGGCCCTGTAATATTTCCGTACGCGCGTCAAACGTGCGCGCCCGTCGTGATCGGATGCCACGATTTTAGGGCGCCGCAAATTGGGAACTTCGCCGTCAGTAGGGAAGCCGGTGACGACGTCGACGCCAAAACCGCAGCTCGCTAGCTTCCGAGCCGTCGCGGAAACGTGCTTGGCAGCCGCGCTAGAGTCGGGTTCGTAGTCTTGCGAAAGAATGAGGGCTTTCATTGCGCCCCGATGAGTTCGCAGAGCCGAACCGTCGTTGAGTGAGCGTCAAATTCCTCAAAAATGCGCCGGCGCGCCTGTTCGCCAACGTCGGCGCGCTGCTCGGGATGAAGTGCGAACTCCGCAATTGCCACTGCTAGCGCGTCGGAATCCCGTTGCGGCACCATTCGCGAGCAGCGTGGATCGTCAATCAGCTCCGCAACCCCGCCGGTACGTGTCGCGACGCAAGGAACGCCGACGGCCATCGCCTCCATCAGCGCAACGGAAATACCTTCGCCGGGCTCGTCGTCGATATCGATACTGGCGAGCACGACGAGATCGTAGAAGCCGCGCGCTAACCGCGACAGCAAAATGTCGTGGGGGACGATTCCGCACATGGACACGCTCGAAGAGAGGCCGAGCGAATCGATCTCTTTGCGAACATCTTGGGCAAGGGGGCCGTCGCCGGCCAGGTCGCACTCAAAAGCCACTCCGCGTTCGCTCAGCTGCGCGAGGGCACGAAGGAGGTATCGGTGGCCCTTCCTGGCTACGAGTTGTGCCGGGCACAGCAAACGCAGAGCTCGCGTCGTATGCGGAACCTGAGGATAACGAGGAACCGCGACGCCAAGGTGCGCTACGTGGCAGCGCTCGCTCAGGTTAGTTCCAGCGCGTTCTACCAGCAGCCGGCGAGTGTCCTGGGAGATCGCACGCACGAATGCAGCGCTCTCAAGCTTTTCACGCAATAGATTGTCTGCGAACAAATCAAAGCGATGCGCCGAGCAGCTCCAGGGGATGCCTGTCAGTTCCGACACCACGTATGCGACCGTAGCGGGGGTGGAGAGCCAAAGAGCGTGAACGTGCTCGATCCCTTGTCGCCGAACCTCCCACGCGACGGCCAGCGATTTGGGGAGCACGACGAGATTCTTGAGTTTAGCACGCCAGTCGTGACGGGCAGAGATGAGATGCCAAACCATTCGGGCGACCCCGGCCGGCTGCCGCGCAATCGACGCCAGCGCCAGCCCCAGCGTACGAGCCCCGAACAGGGGCAGGCGCATCACGGCGGACCCGAAGGTCCGGCTGCCGTTGCTGCGTGCGGCGTTCGGGCGAGTCGGAATGAGCACGACTTCGTGCTCGAGCGAGACGAGCTCCCTCACTTCTGAGGCGAAGAACGTTTCGCCCAAGCCGTCCGGAAATTGCGCCGTAACGTATCCGATTTTCATCTCGCGCCGACCCCGCTGGCGACGGCTTCATACAGGGCGCAGTGGGCGTCGGCGGTGCGCGACACAGTAAAGTCTCCGCGGGCACGAACCGCCGCACGTTCCGTGCAACGCGCGCGAGCGCTTTCGTCGCCTAGCGCTCGTTCGAGCGACGCGGCAACGTCGCGCTCCTCCCAGCCCGAGGCGACAAAACCAAGTGTGCCGCTTTCCAGCATCGTTGACGCACCTAGCCACGGCGACGTCACGATAGCGACGTCGGCGAGCATCGCCTCGATAAACGTGATCGGCATACCCTCATAAAGTGAGGTGTTCAGCAGCAGGTCGGCAGCGCCCAAGAATTCCGTGACGTCGGTTCGATAGCCCATGAAATTCGTAAACTTGTCAATTCCGAGCTCACGGCTGAAGCTCGCGGAGCTCCTGCTCTCTGTGCCCCGAGCCGATCACATAGAGGGCGACGCGCTCCCGAAGCTGCGGAGTCAACCGCGCTATGGCTCGAAATGCAAGGTCATGATTCTTCTGCCGATGGAGTCTAGATACCATCATAATCGCCAGGCGGTCCTCGGCAATCCCGAATTCGCGTTTTAACTCGCCGCGGGAACGTCGTGGCTTTAGCGTACTGTCGGCAAGGCCGTTAGCGATGACGGCGATACGCCCCGGTGCAATCGCCTCCATCCGTGAGAGAAACTCGCGTTGCTCTGGAAAGAACACGACGAAACGGTTCGTAAAACCACCGTAGAGCCGATCGAGCATCTTTTGGGGCAGGTTGCGCGCAGGATCGCACGGGTTGTGCTCGGTGTGGACAACAAAACGCGCGCCGGCTAATTTCGCCGCGGGCCGGCCCCAATATTTCCCTACGTGCGTATGAGTGTGTACGATATCCGGCCGGAACGAGCGGATGCCCTGAACCAAGGCCGGCATAAATCCGTAATCGCCGCGCTCGCGCCTGCCAACAGACATAGCGGTTGCGTTGAGGGACCGCTCGTCCTCGGGCGAGAGGTTCGCATTGTAGACGGCGAGCGCGCCGACTTGCAGACCATTGTTCCCCAACGCCGGCAAGAGCTCCAATACTTGGCGCTCGGCGCCGTAGGCCCTCAGCGTTGAGATTACGTGCAGAACGCGAAGCGGCGTCATCGGGCCGACTGCCCGGGCTGCCGCGAAAGGCCGCTGGCGCAGGGCTCCATGTATTCACTAACCCGCACGCTGGAACAAGAACTCCATGGCGGTGCGAATCAATAGCGAAAGATCCAGAAAGAGGGACCACTCTTCGATGTAGTAGAGATCGAACGTGAGCTTCTGCCCGAGGTCGTTGGTCGTCAGAAGCCGGCGCATTTGGAGTTGCGACAGGCCGGAGAGGCCCGGGCGGACTAAGTGGCGCTCGTCGTATCGCGCGTACTGCGCCCGAAATTCCTGAACGAACACGGGGCGTTCTGGACGTGGGCCGATCAGCGACATATCACCACGCAGGACGTTCCACAGTTGAGGCAATTCATCGAAACTCAGGCGCCGCAAGATCTTGCCCACCCGCGTGCAGCGATCGTCGTTCTCCCTCACCCAAACGGCGCCGGTTTGCGCTTCCGCATCGATCTTCATCGAGCGAAACTTAAGAATAGTGAACGTCTTGCCGTTGAGGCCGACGCGCTCTTGACGATAGAGAATCGGCCGCCCCGATTCGATCGCGATGGCCAAGGCCGAAAGTAAGATGATCGGCGAAAAAAGCATCAAGGCAACCGAGGCGAGCACGATGTCGCAGAGTCGCTTGAGAGAACGAGCTCGTGGCGTGCACGCCCGCAGCCGGGACGGCACGATGAGCGCCTGGTGGCCAAGGACTTGAAGCGAGAGCGAGTAGCTCTGCGTCTGAACCTTGTGCGGAGCGAAGGCTACCGTGAACTGTTCCCTACCCGCCAGATCAAGCAAGCGAGGTATGCGCTGTGGCGCCGGCATCTCGGTGAGGATCAACGTGTCGCACCGCCATTCGTGCGCACGACGCAGCCACGATAAGGACCAGAGATCCGTATCGTAGCCCGCAGCATACTCGAACGTCTGGGCGTCGATGTTGTCAACTTCGATGGGCAAAACTTCCACGAATGCCGGTAAGGCGAGGGCATCCCGCGTCGCATCGAGCCTGTCTTTAGTCCCTACGATGGCGACGCGACGGTTCTGTCGGAACCGAGGAAGTTTGCGCACCTCGTGCAGGATCACGCGCATCCCGCCGACGGTGACGATGGAAAGGATCAGCGAATAAATCAGCACGACTCGTGAAGTCGAAATCGCGGGGATCAGCGTAAAAAGTAGGAGCTGGGGGATCACGCCGATGGTCAGGGCCGTGACCGTGAAGTACAACTCGTCTTTCATTGAAAGGGAAGGCAAGCGGCCGTAGAGCCCAAGCCGCTCGAAGAGAACGACCCAAAGCGCAACGTATAGCACATCGCCGATCAACAGTCGCTCGACGGGCAATCCATGCCGATGTTCGCCCAATAAGCGCCGCGATGAAGAGGGCCGCGGCGAAACAGCAGAGGTCGCTGAGCAGCATCGTGATCGCCCATGCTTTCGAATAGGGCGCGCCGCTCTTGACGACGCGCGGCTTAGCCTCGCGTTCGGCTCCGATGCTCGTCGCAATTTCCAACACGGGCGTCGACATGGGGTGCGTTACCGCCGTCTTTCGTAAATGCGTTCGGATGACTGGTTGGAACAGTATAGTTGCGCGGCCGCGGCCCTTGTCAGGGCCGTTAGCCCTATAACACGGTGCATATCTTCCCGCCCTGTGCAGTTCTTGTGGCGCGTTCTCGTCTAAGGCGCGATTGTAGCGGGGTTCGATTGAGACTAAGGTCCCGGAAAAGCGGCGGAAAGTCGGGCGTTAAGCCTAACGAAGTTGGGCAGCATCGTCCTTTCGGGCAAGCAGACGATACGCGTATCATCAGCTCGTGGCACACTTCCTTACGATCTGCCGTCGATTCGTCGTCCGCATTTCGGCGGCTATCGGATTAGCGGTGCTTTTCGTCTCAACCGCGCAAGCCGCTACCGGCGACTACGTCCTTCACCCCGGAGATCAGGTCGCTGTTTCAGTCTTCGGCGATACCACGCTCTCGCAAAACGTCGTGGTCCTCTCCGACGGTTCGGTCGTCTATCCTCTCATCGGGCGCATTAAGGTAGGCGGATATTCGATTGACGCCGCGACCGAGCGGATTCAGAACGCGTTGCGGCGCTACGTTCGCGATCCGATGGTTACCCTCGAGGTTACCCAGCAGGGTACCGACAACGTGCTGGTGCTCGGGAACGTGAAGACTCCCGGGAAGTACGCGCTTCCTTCCAACGCGCACGTCGCCGATGCGATCGCCGCGGCCGGCGGCCTCGGCGACACGAACGGCGACTATCCAAATGCGCGCATTTCGGTAGACGAAGGGCCGCCCCAGACCGTGTCGCTACAAGCGCTGCTCGGAAACGGACAACTCGAAGATAACATCGCGCTCGGAAGCGACGCGATCGTCTATGTGACCGGTCCGGCCCCGATGAACGTCGAGGTGCTCGGCGCGGTCGACCGCCCGGGTGAGGTGCCGGTCTACGTCGGAGACCGTCTTTCCATAGCAATAGCGAAGGCCGGAAACTCCAGCAATTCTCATGCGGACCTATCACACATTCACGTTTCTCGACCGATGCCCGACGGAACGACGCAGTCGGAAACTTACGATCTCTATCGTGCACTCGAGCACGGCGATCTGTCCGCCGATCCCGTTCTGCAAAAGAACGACGAAGTTTTCGTTCCCCAAGCACACCAGGGCGGCACGAACTCGGTCTTCCAAGGAATATTTACGGTACTTTCCCGGATCGTCTGGCCGTTCTAGAAGGTAGGATATGTCAAGGAATATCGTCGCCCGCGGAGCGGATCAACGCATCACGGAGTATGTTAGCACCGAAGAGACCGCAAATGTTCGCGAGCTCGCTTACGTCGGCCGATTCTGGGATGCGATCAAGGCTCATCGCCGGGTATTTCTTGCCGTCGCGATCGGCTTCGTCGTGCTCACGGCGTTGGTATCGATCGTTATACCGAGGGAGTATACGGCGACGGCGAAACTGATCGTCGGCGGGACGCCCAATGAGGCAACCTCCGAGGAAAAGGCCACCGATTTACCAGTACTCAACGCGCTCGCCCTGCAGAGACGCGGACCTCGAGCTCGGACACGTTTGCCGAACTCATCCAAGAAGGCCCGGTCGCCGACGAAGTCATTTCGAAACTCAATCTTAACGTGAGCCGCGACCATCTACTCAGCCGGATAGCAGTCAAGCCGGTTCTTAATACAGCGGTGTCTCAGTCTCTCCGCAAAATGGAAGAATCCCGACGAGGCCGCGCAGATCGCCAATGCCTTTGCGACCGTCTTCGTCGACCACGACCGCGACCTCGTCCGATCGCAGGCCGTTAGCGTGCAGCAGCAGTTGCAGTCGGCCATCGCCGACGCTCGCGACCGGATGCAAACGGCCAACGACGCTCTAGCAAGATATCAAGCGTCGCAGCAGATGACCGACGTTCCGTCGGCGACCGCTTCCCTCATGGGCCGGGCCGCCGGTTTGGATTTGAAACTCGATCAGGCACGGCAAGACGACCGCCAGGCCACGGCCCAGCTCGCGAGCGCCAGATCGCAACTCGCGAGCGTCCCGCCGACCGTCGCCGGAAGCCAGGCCAGCGAATTGAACCCCACGACCGTCCAATTGCGCCAGCAACTTGCCGACGCGGAAGTCGCTCTCGCAGAGGCGCGCCAAAAATACACCGACCGTCACCCAACCGTAATTACCCTGACGCAACAACGAGATCAACTGCGGGCGGAGATCGCCGCAGTCCCGTCGTCGGTAGCGAGCGGTACGACGCTGATCCCCAATCCCGTCTATCAGCAGCTCCAAACGCAGGCGAGTACTCTGGGCGCACAAGTTCAGGGCGACCAGGCGCAAGAGCAAGAACTGATGCGGCAGCGATCGGACCTCAATCCACTGATCAAGCAGCTCCCGTCCCAGATCGCGAAACTGTCGTTCCTGCAGCAGAGCGCGACGCTTGCCGCAGGCGTGTATTCGGCTCTCCAGCAGAAGCAAAACGATGCCGTCGTCGCCGCAAATGCAGCCACCAGCGACGTGAGCGTCGTCGCGCCGGCAACCGCAGACGACGTCACCGTTTCGCCCAACATCTTGATGAACATCGCCGTGAGCATCCCGCTCGGACTAGCTCTCGCTTCGCTGGTAGTGGCCATCCTGGAGCTCTTGCAGCAACGAGTACGCAGCGACGAGGACGTCCGGCGCGCGCTGGGCCTGCCGGTGATCGCCCACATCCCCAACATCGAAACGAACGACCCGAAGGCGCTCCCGTGGATCCGCTCGATGTCGATCGAAGCGTTCCTGCACCTCTGCACGTCCTTACGCATGCGCGCCGGAAAGGGCGCTCAGACCATCGCCGTCACCAGCCCGACGCGAGGTGACGGAAAATCCTCAATCGCTTACAATCTTTGCCGCCGCGATGGCCAACATCAGGCCGCCAGTGCTGATCGTGGATGCCGACATGCGCTTCCCGACGATCCATTTCCACGCGAACTGCGAGAACGAACGCGGGTTCGCCGACGTACTCGACGGCTCGGCGCCCTTCGACGACGCCGTAACCCATCTCTCGCCGGGCCTCGACGTGCTGACCGCCGGAAAGATCCCGACGCACCCCGTCAGGCTGCTGGAGTCGCGCGCGTTCGACGAACTGCTTGAAACCGCGAGCGATCGCTACAATACGGTTGTCGTCGACACGTCCGCGTTCGTGCCGGTCGCCGACGCGACCATCGTCGCATCACGCGTCGACGCAACCGTCGTAGTCCTTTCGTCAGTAAGCAGCAACGAACGAGTTGCAGCGGCGTCGGTAGCGCGTTTCCAATCGCTCGGCATCGACAACATTGTTGGCGTCATTTTAAACCGCACCGAGCCCGATTTCGTAGATTACTCCGATTATGCATCGGCGTCAAATCGCGGCACTACCTTTGGCTCCCGCATAGCATGCTCGCTTCGATGAGCGTGCCCGAAACGAAGGGCCTCAAGACGCGCGCGACCGTCACCGCCGTCGTACCGATGTACGACGAAGCGCCGATGCTGGCGGCCAACCTCGCGTCGCTGGCCGCAGCGCTCGCGGCTGCCTCGGATCGTTACGACGTGGATTACGTCTTGGTTGATGACGGTTCGTCGGACGAGACCTACGCAATCGCTCAAGCGTTCGCGCTCTCACGGGACAACGTACAGGTGTTACAGCACGAGCAGAACCAGGGTCTGGGAGCGGCGCTGCGCACGGCGAGGGATCACGTGCGTGGCGACTACGTGCTCACCATAGATGCCGATTTGAGCTACGCCCCCAGTTCCTTTCCCGAACTGGTCGACGCAGCCGTTGCCGAGAACGCGGACGTCGTGCTCGCGTCGGCATACATGGCCGGCGGGAAGGTCCGCAACGTTCCGTGGATGCGTGCGTTCTTGAGCCGCGAAGCGAATCGCTTCCTATCGATGGCGACCAACGGTAAGATCGCCACCTTGACTTGCGTGGTGCGTGCGTACCGCCGCGAAACGTTCGTGGGACTGGCCTTTGAAGCCAGCGGAATGGACGTGAACGCGACCTTGCTGTTCGAAGCGCTGCGCAAGGGCGCGCACGTGGTCGAAGTCCCGGCCGTCCTCGACTGGGGCGTAGACAACCGCCGCTCGCCGCGCGGGTCGCTGCGCTCGATCTGCACCCTCACATGGAGGACGATGCGCTGCGGCTTCGGCTATCGCCCTTCGCTGTTGCTCGCAATTCCCGGGCTCATTCCCGGCTTGTTGCCGGCCGTCGTCGCCGTCCTGTATTTTATGCACTTCAGCGCCGCCCAAATCGCGTTCTGGAGTCTGGTGACGGTCGTCATTCAATACTCGAGTCTCGCCCTGTTCGCCGGTCAGGCGGTTACGTTCTTTCACCGGCGGCGCGTCGTGGACCGCATCTCGCGGCCGCCTCTCGTTGCTACAAAGGAGTAGTGTCATTCATAGCACGTTAGAGCTTCGGCGTCTGCCGAGCGATCAGGACGCCGGCGGGCGCACTCTCGGGCGCGAAGAGGAAGATCTGGTGTGCGAAGCCATCCGCACCGGGACGCTCACGAGCACGAAGGGAGAGTTCGTCAAGCGCCTCGAGCGGCGATTTGCCGAGATGCTGGGCGTCAAACACGCCTTTGCCTGCACCTCGGGAACGGCGGCGATTCACTGCGCGATAGCCGCGCTCGATCCCGAGCCGGGCGACGAAATCATCACCACCGCGATCACGGATATGGGCGCCCTTTCGCCGATCCTGTATCAAGGCGCTATTCCGGTCTTCGTGGACGTCGATCCCCACACGTACAACGTCACGGCCGAATCCATCGAACGAGCGATAAGCCCACGGACGAAGGCGATTATCGTGACGCATCTGTTCGGCAATCCGGCCGCGCATGGACGCGATCGTCGCGGTGGCGAAGAAACACGGGATCCCGATCGTGGAAGATTGCGCGCAGTCGTTCCTGTCACGTTTCGACGCGAAGCACGTCGGCACGTTTGGGACGATCGGGGCCTTTAGCTTGCAGCAGGGCAAGCATATCACGACCGGCGAGGGCGGAATCGTCGTGACTGACGACGACGCGCTCGCGCGGCGCATCTTTCTGTTCATCAACAAAGCGTGGGGATACGGGGATAAGAATCCAGACCACTATTTCCTGGCGCTGAACTATCGGATGTCCGAGCTGTGCGGCGCGGTCGGACTCGCGCAACTCGAGAAGTTGGAGGCGGTCGTCGAGCGACGCAAGCTGCTGGCACGCCGGCTCGACGCTCAGCTCGAAGGCGTCCCCGGCGTCGAGACGCCGCAGGTGGATGCGCGCGCCGAGCACGTGTATTGGAAGTACTGCATCCGCGTGGACGAGCGTGCCGTTCCGGGCGGCGTAAACGCCGTGGCGGCGGCGCTTCGCGAGCGCGAAATCTTCACGGCACCGCGATACATCCAAAAGCCGGCCTTTGCCTGCGCCGTCATTCGCGACCAGCGCACGTTCGGCAACAGCTCGTGGCCGTTCTCGCTGGCCCGCCCCGAGGCGGTCGACTACGATCCCAAGCGATTCCCCGGCACGTACGAGGCGCTCGAACGCGTGCTGGTCATTCCCTGGAACGACCGGTTCAGCGAAGAGGACGTCGACTATATCGGCGACGCCATTCGCGGCGCGGTCGAACAACTGCGGAAGGAGCCGGTACATGCGTAGAGAGCTGCGCCTCGGCATTGTCGGAACCGGCGCGATTTCGCGCGCCTACGCCGAGGCCGTCAAGGACATTGAGGACGTCGTCCTCAGCGCCGCTTGCGATACCGATAGTTCGGCCGTTCACGAGTTCGGCGCGTTGACGGGCTGCAACGTATACACGAACCTCATCAAGATGCTGATCGTCGAGGATCTCGACGGGGTAGTCGTCTGTACGCCGCCGGTGACGCACGAGTCGGTCTCGAGCGCCGCCCTCGAAGCCGGCGCGCACGTCTTGTGCGAGAAGCCGCTGGCGATCGACATCGAGAGCGCGGACCGCATGACGGCGCTGGCGCTACGCAAGGGACTGCTCATCACGATGGCCTCGAAGTTCCGTTTCGTGGACGACGTGCGCGCGGCGCGCGACCTGGCTGCGAGCGGCATCGTGGGAGAGATCGTCCTCGTCGAAAACGCCTTTACGTCGTCGGTAGACATGGCGCGGCGATGGAACAGCGACCCCGCCGTCAGCGGCGGCGGCGTTCTGATGGACAACGGAACGCACTCGGTCGACATCCTTCGCTTCTTTCTGGGACAACTGCGCGACGTCAAGGCTTTCGAGGGAAGGCGCTTGCAGACGCCCCGCGTCGAAGACACGGTGCGTCTCTTCGCCCGCAACGAATGCGGCGTGATCGGAACCGCCGATCTTTCGTGGAGCATCAACAAAGAGCTGGATACGTTCCTGCGGATCTACGGCACCGAAGGCTCGATCCTGGTCGGGTGGAAGGAATCCAAGTACCGGCTGCGCTCGAGTCCGGAATGGACCGTCTTCGGTAAGGGCTACGACAAGGTCGCCGCGTTTCGCAAGCAACTGATCAACTTCACCGACGCAATCCGCGGCGAGACCGATCTCGACGTGACCATGGCGGACGCGGTGGCCTCGATCGAAGTGATCTCGGCGGCTTACGGCGCGCTTCGTTCGAGCCGCTGGGAGAACGTATCGAACCTGGTGGAATCGTCGCTAACGACGGCGCCGACGCGGATTCTGGAGGCGGTTTCGTGAACACGATTCATCCGACCGCCATTATCGAGGAAGGCGTGTCGCTGGGTGAAGACACCAGCGTGTGGGACAACGTGCACATCCGCCGCGATGCTTCGATCGGGCGCGACTGCATCATCGGCGAGAAGACGTACATCGCCTACGGCGTGCGTATCGGCAACCACGTGAAAATCAACGCGTCGGTGTATATTTGCGCCGCCGTCGAGATCGAAGACGGCGCGATGATCAGCGCCGGAACGGTCTTCACCAACGACCGGTTTCCGCGCGCCGCGACCGAGGATCTCGACGCTCTGCTCTCGTCGGATCCCGACGAGCACACGCTTTCGACCCGCGTCCGCACGGGCGCGACCATCGGCGCCAACGCGACCATCGGCCCCGGCATCACGATCGGGCGCTGGTCGATGGTCGGCATGGGTTCGGTCGTCACGCGATCGGTACCCGATCACCATTTGGTCGTCGGAAATCCTGCTCGCTCCATCGGCGTCGTCTGCAGCTGCGGGCGAGTCCTGATGCGTTTTAACGTCATCGACGACAGCGTCTCGACGCAAGTCAGCTGCAATCGCTGCGGCCACGTCTACGGGATTCTCGAGCGGCGTGTGTCGCAGCTGATCGCGGTGTCCTAGATCCATGCGCCGGGTGGTCTGTGTCATCGGTGGCGGCATGTTGGGCTTGGATCTCGCGCGCCGCTTCGCGGTCGCGGGAGATCGCGTAGAAGTCTGGGAGTCCTCGGACTATTTCGGTGGACTGGCGGCCCCGTGGCGCATCGGTAACGTCGTTTGGGATCGTTACTACCACGTCATCGCCGGAGCCGACGCCGCGCTGCTCGACCTCTTGCAGGCCATCGACGTCGAACGCGAAGTGCGGTGGGTAAAGACCCAGACCGGCTTCTACACCGACGGCCGCCTGCACCGGTTTTCGACCCTGGCCGATTTCGCGGCGTTCCCGGCTTTAAACCCGGCAGAGAAACTGCGCCTGGGGCTCTCGATCCTCTATGCGTCGCGCGTGACCGATTGGCAGGCTCTCGAGCGAATAACGGCGGTCGAATGGCTTACGCGGCTCTCGGGTCGATCGGTGGTGCGAAAGATCTGGCTTCCGCTCTTGCGCGCGAAGCTGGGCGACAATGCCGAGCGCGTCAGCGCGGCGTTTATCTGGACCATCATCCGGCGGATGTACGGCGCACGCGAAGGGGCCGCAAAACAAGAATCGTTCGGTTACGTTCCCGGCGGCTACGCGCGGATTCTGAGCGAGCTGCTCGAGCATCTGCGCGAGCTCGGCGTCACGCTGCGGACCAAGGCCGGCGCCGATAAGGTCGTGCGGGCTCCCGACGGCCGGATCGCCGTGCATCGCGGCGAGTCGCGCGAGCTCTTCGACGAGGTCGTCCTCACCGTGCCCGCGGCCCCCGCCGCAAACCTTTGCCCCGATCTTTCGCCGGGCGAACGCAACCGTTTGCTCGACATCGAATACCAGGGCGTGGTTTGCGCTTCGCTGCTGCTCAAGCGGCCGCCGAGCCCATATTACATCACGAACATTACCGATGCGGCCCCATTTACCGCCGTTATCGAGATGGACGCCCTGGTGGGCACGGAACCGTTCCTCGGTAACGCGCTCGCGTACTTGCCCAAATACGTGACCTCTTCGGATCCGATTTTCGAGCAAGACGATGCGACGATCTTGGACGAGTTTTCAAGTGCGTTCCTGCGCATGTACCCCGCGCTCGGCAAGACGGACATCGTCACGTCGCGCGTGTCGAAGGCGCGGTTCGTCCTTGCCGCTTTCGACGTTGGAGTATTCAAAGCGCGTCCCGCCTTTCGTTACCTCGATCCCGGGGCTGTATGTGGCCAACTCGACGCAAATCGTCAACGGTACGTTGAACGTCAATCAGACGCTCACGCTCTCGCAGAGCGCGATGGATGCGATCGTATGCGACCGCCTGCGGGCGCCCCAACCGTCGCGCGTGGAGGCCTGCGCGTGAAGGCTTCGCTCTCGCTCGACCTCGACAACAAGTGGTCGTACATGATGGTGCACGGCGACAGCGAATGGCGATCGCTGCCGTCGTACATCGACGTCGTCGTTCCGCGCTTCCTCGAACTTTTGGATGCCTACCGTCTGAAGATCACGGTCTTCATCGTCGGCAAGGACGCCGAGGTCGCGGAGCACCACGGCGCGCTGCGCTCGATCGCGGCGGCCGGCCACGAGCTCGGGAACCACTCGCATTCTCACGAGCCGTGGCTGCACAAGCGCGGTGCGGGCGAGATCGACGGCGAGATCGTCCGGGCCGAGCGGGCAATCGAAGCCGCGACGGGGGTCCGCCCGATCGGATTCCGGGGCCCCGGCTACGCGCGGTCGCCGCTGATGCTGGAGACCCTGGCGCGCCGGGGGTATTTATACGACGCATCGGTCTTGTCCACGTGGATCGGCCCGCTGGCGCGGGCGTACTACCTGCGATCCACCCAATTGGCCTCGGACGACAAAGAACTGCGGGGCGACCTCTTCGGGTCGCTCGCCGACGGATTTGGGCCGAACTGCCGGCACGAGGTCTCGACGTCTGCCGGGGCGATTGCGGTCCTTCCGGTCACGACGATGCCCCTGTTCAGGGTCCCCATCCACCTGAGCTACGTCATGCATCTCCGGACGATCTCGCGCTCGCTGGCCAGAGCGTACGTTCGAACGTCGCTGCAGGCGTGCCGCCTCAGCGGGACGGAGCCGTCCCTGCTCCTCCACCCCCTGGACTTCATCGGGGCGGACGAATGCCCCGAACTGCGTTTTTTCCCTGGCATGCAGTTGCCGCTGGCCGAGCGCGAGGAGATGGTCCGTTATTTCCTCGACGCGTTGACCTCGGCATTCTCCGTCGTGCCGGTGCGCGAGCACGCCGTTCCGCTGGCAAGGGTCAGAGAGGCCCTTTCGGGACCCACCCACGCGGCCGGGCGCGACTCCGACATTTCCACCGACGCCATAGGGGCCTACCGGCCCTAAGGATGATAAAATGAACGAACGTCCCGTCCAAACGGACCAAAAGGGAGCCACGACCCTAGTACAAAAGTATCGAGGGGCAGCTGGCCCTCAACCATTTGCGCAGGGTGGCAGCCTCGACCACCTTGTCCGCAAGGAAATAGCTCAAGACCGTGACTACCGGGTCGGCGTGTCTTCTGTAGGGGTCATTTCTAGGAGGCGCGGAGAGACTGTGATCACGGATGTGAAGACGTTCCGTCTTATAATCATCGAGAGCCAGCTACTCTTTGCGAGAGCTCTGGGTCAGGTATTGTCGAGCGACTCGTCGATTTACGTGACGAGCATTTTGCGCTCCGTCGAAGACCTTCCGGCGAACTCGTCCCAAAAAGCCGATCTCGTGCTGGTCGATATTGATGAGTACTGCTTAGACATCGCGGGCTTGCTTGCCAGCTGCAAGCAGCGCGTTCCCGATACGCACGTGTGCGCGCTCTCCTCGTTCGTCCGGCCGGAGCTGATGCAGCGATGCTTGGCGGCCGGCGCAGAGGGCTTCATCATCAAGGACACGTCGGTGAGCGAGCTCATCTCGGCAATCAAGGTCCTGGCCGGTGGATCGCCTTACGTGGATCCGCGGGTTGCGGGCGGCGTCTTGCGCCGCCGCGCGATGAATCAGGAAGTCTCGCTCAACGAGTCTGTCGAGCCGTGAAGTGGAGATCGTGCGGCTTATCGCACAAGGCTTGTCTAACCGGGAGATCGGCTCGCAAGCTTCTCCTATCGGAGAAGACCGTAAAAAACCACATCAGCCGAATCTTCGAAAAGTTGAAGATTCCGGCACGCACCGGCGTGGCCGTATACGCAATTCGCACGGGACTGGCGTAGCAACGCCGTCGCGTTCGCCCGGGGGACCAGCAGCCGGACCGTCGCGTGAAAGAAATGCCGTTCTTTTACGGTCCGGTAATGAGCGGCCACGTACGAGTTGACTAGGTCGCACCCGTATTCAACGTTCAACGAACGGCACGTCCCGGCGGTAACGAGCCAAATCGCGGGCGGATCGCCCAATTTTGCAAGCGACGCCTTCAGCTCACCGGGGTTGTGCAGCACGAACTTGTCGACGTCGTACGTTCTGAAATCGACGGCGTTGGGAACCGCGACGATTCGACCCGGGCCTTTGTAATAGTAGGCCAGCGGTACGGCGTTCTCAGCTTCGAAGACCAGGATTGGCTGAGGGCCGCGAACGTTGGCGTCAAGATAGTCGCTTACGCGCTTCCAGTCGCCGATTTTCGCACCCGAGCGATACGTGACGACGAGCGCGACCCCCGCGAAGACCAGCAAGAGCGCCGTAATGGCGGCGGCGCCGCGACGGGCGGCGGGCTGCGCCCACCAAGCGGGAATGGAAAACACGCTGAGCATAACCGGCATGAAGAGAAACGCGCCGTATCGGAAGCTGAAGTGCGTTTTGAGGACGAACACCGCGAGCGCGTAAACGATCGAACTCGCCAGCCAGAACGGCCGGTGCGCCGTACGGGCCTCTTGCGAGAAACTGTTTTCGGCCCAGTACGAGAAGCGCGATGACGAAGACGAGAACGGCGGCCGCCATAGCCGGACGATGCGACGCTCCACCGACCGGAAACACCTGCAACACGAGGATCTTTCCGAGTTCCACGAAGGACTCCCAAACGCTCGCGGGGCCGACGTAGGCCGTGCGGAATGCAGCGACTTGTGCCGGCAGCATGAGCAGCATCGGCACGAAGAGCACGGCAATCGCCGCGCACGCGACCACGAACGGGAGCAGGGCTTTCCAGGACTTTTGAGCGACGAGAACGATTCCAAATCCCGCAACCAAGAAGAGCATGAAGTACTGCGTGTACGCCGCGATAGTGGCGACCACGACGAACGTCGGGATATCGTACGCGCGCCGGCCTTCTTTCGCGAACGCGTCGTAGGCCGTAAGCATCAAGAGCGCCCCGAGCAACATCGCCAGTGCGTAGGAACGTATCTCTACGGCAGCCCAAATCGTGAGCGGGTTGAACGCAACGGCAAGCGCGACGTACGGCGGCGGAATTTGGGGGCAATAACGCCGTACCAACGCGGGTACGAGGGCGATTGTCGAGGCGGTGCAGCAGATCGAGAAGACGCGCGCCCAGACGAAGCCCATTGATATTTGGCGCCAAAACCAGAGCACGGCGAAATAAAGCGGCGCGTTCTGTTCGAAGACGATCGACTGATGGACGGCATACCAGAGCGTCCCGCCGGTAGTCTGCAGCGAGTACGCTTCATCTTGCCAGACGTTGAGAAGAACCGCGAGGGGTATGACAAAGGCGAGGTGCGCGAGCACGATGCAAAGCGTCGCTCGCGACGAAACGAAAGCCCTCATCGAGCCGCCCTATAATGCCTGACGGGGCGCCGCGAATGTCAATACACAAGTCATTAATCTAAGCCACAGTTAATGTATCGGCTACGGGCTCGCAGTTTCGAGTGGGACCCCATTGCCAGCCGTACGCTAGGCAGAAGATGGCTAAGAGGCAGACCCCCACCCAGGTCGGGAGCTTCCGGACGACCGTGCGGGCCGTGGGCGTAGATAGAGGCGGGCTCGAGGCGACGTACACCGACCAGTTGCGTGACGCCTGGTCGCCCGGGTTTAGCATGGCCGCTGTCGGCGGATTGCCCGCGGTGGGGCCCGCGGCAACGGGAAAGCGGTTCACGGCGACGACCAGAACGACCGTGGCGATCGCCACGGCCGCGCAGACCACGGGCCTGGCGGCCGATTTTGGCAAGGCAATCCGCGCCGTCGCAAACGCCGACGTTGCCGATAGCAGCAAGAAGAAGCGGCTCGTCGCTTCGTTCCATGCGACGGCAAGCAGAATCGCGGCGGCCGCCGCCGCCAGATTTGGTTTGGGCGTTCGCGCTACGAGAACGAGCGCGAGCGGAAGCGCGGCAAAGAACTGGATGTCGTGCAAAAAGGTTCCGCCGAGCAACACGAAAACCGGCGGCACGAGCGCCAAGTATTCGGCGCCGTGCCGCGCGGCGATCCGCTGCGCGACGACGATGCCCGCGACGGCCATCACGACGTACGAGACGAATCCGAGGCGTAGCGCGTCCGCCGCGCCTACGCCGGCCATTGCAGCGACATGCGTGAGACTGTATTGATCGTTCGCGTGCACCTCGGAAAGCGCTTGTGCGGGCAGCGTTTGCGCGAAGTACGTCATCGCTTGGGCCGGTCCGCCGATGGCAAGATCGGCAGCGATCAATGCGGCACCGACGGCGATCAGCGGTCCCCGCGTCGTCTTGGCAAAACAGAAGAGGGCGATCCAAAGCGGGACCGCGAGATGTGGTTCCATCGCGACTACGCCGGCGGCCAAGCCCGCCAGCCACGGCTTGCGCCGCTCGAGCATGAGGGCCGCCAGCGCGATGCCTGCCGTAGCGATCGGCGGAATTTCGTTGAATGACACGTTCAGGAACCAAACCGCAAACAGGCTCAAGACAACCACCGCCGGGTCGAGGTGTGCCAGTTTGCCGACGGCCCAGCCGGTCACCAGCAGGGCGAAGATGAGGACGGCGAGATAGAGCGTACGCGCCACTACTGGGGGGAGCAATGCAGCAAGCGCCCACGGAGTGAGCGCGTACCCAGGAAGCGGGGCCGGTTCAACGGCGTACGCGGGTAGGGCGGCCGGCGCCACTCGATGTTCGCATGTGCGCAAAGGCTCGATCGCATAGGGGCTCGCTCGTTCAAGGACGCTCTCGCCGGCGCAATAGAAGGCCTTAAATGAGGAGGGCTGCATATGGACGGCGATGCGTACTGAGAGGGCGAGCAGAATCAGCGCGAGAACGCTCGCGACGCTCGAAAGCCTGGGCGCCATGCTCATCGCCTACGAGCATCGCCTAAAGCGCCGCGCAGGTCAACATGCCTACGTCGCGGCGCTGCGGGTCCTAAGGTCCCGGCCGGTCGTCTGCGGCTCAGAGCGAGCGAGCGCGGCTACTGAATGATGATTGGGATAGGTACGGTTCCGGTTCCGGCTTCGTAGTGCGTGATGACTTGCGTTGCGCTGAGTGCTTTGCCTGCGTACACCGCGACTTCGTCAACCGTACCGTTGAACAGCGGGTCGCTGATCGCGGCATCGTCGCCGATAGCGAAACCGTATCCGGGGAGGTACTCGGTCAACGTTCCGGCCTTAACCACGCTTGCAACGAGGTTGCCGTTCAGATACAAGCGCCCTGTCGTTCCGTCGAACGTCGAGACGACGTGATACGCCACGTTCGACACCAACGCAGACGGCGAAGACACCACTAACGTCCCGGTCGTCAATTCGAACTGGGCCACGACCTTACCGCCGACGAAATATAGGTCGTACGGAGCGTAGTGGTTGTCGTTACCGTAGCCGACCGGCACCGCATAGTTCGCCGGCGTCGAACCGAAACGTAACCAGGCTTCGAGCGACACGGCCGTCGAAGGCTGAAGTAGCGTAGTTTGTGGAACCTTGATGACCCCGGCGGAACCGCCGCTGCCCGGGAAGCTCATCGCCGCGTCGTTGGACGAGAGCAGCAACCCCGGTACGCCGCGGGTGACCGAGCTTCCGATGGCACCGTTAAGGCCGTTCCCCGAAGAATCGGCGGCGGTCATACCCATGTCGTCGAGGTGGTAGTAGGCCGTGGGCCCGTCGGCGAGGATCGTCGCGGCGTACGTGAACGGCTGCGTCGTCGGCATGGGCGTCGGCGTCGGCGGCGGGGTTGGTGGCGGCGTCGGCGGTGGTGTGGGCGGCGGCGTTGCTGATGGGGTCGGCGACGGGGACGCGGCCACGGCGAGGGTGACGTGGACGGCGTCGCGGACGGCGATGGCGACGGTGACGTCGATGGCGACGGAGACGGCGACGCACCGCCGGACGTTCCGGCGTTGTAGTGGTTGAGTACCTGCGCGGCGCTGAGCGCCTTACCGGCATACACCGCGACTTCGTCGACGATACCGTTGAACTGCGGATCGCTGATAGCCGCGTCGTCGCCGATCGCGAAGCCGTAGCCCGGCAGGTACTCGGTCAGCGTGCCAGTCTTCGCGGCGCTCGCGACCTGGCTCCCGTTGACGTACAGGCGCCCGGTAGTCCCATCGTAGGTCGAGACGACGTGATATGGCGTGTTCTTCTGAAGCGCGGAAGGCGCCGTTACGGTCAACACTCCGGTCGTCAACTCGAACTGCGCGGCGATCTTGCCGCCCACGAAATAAAAGTCGTAAGGAGCGTAGTTGTTATCGTTGCCGTAGCCGACCGGTACGGCGTAGGTCGTCGGCGTCGCGCTGAATTGCAGCCACGCTTCGAGCGATACGGCCGCAGACGGTTGAAGGAGCGTCGTTTGCGGAACTTTCACAATCCCCGCAGCGCCGCCGGACCCCGGAAAGCTCATCGCCGCGTCGGAGCTCGACTTTAACAACCCGGCGACGTTCTCGATCACCGAACTGCCCACCGCGCCGTTCAGGTTGTTCCCGGACGAGTCGGCAGCGGTCGTTCCCGTATCGTCGAGACGGTAGTACGCCGTCGGACCATCGGCGAGAATGACCGCGGAGTAGGAATCCGTCGTTGAAAGAGCGTGTTTGGCATGGCCCACGCTCGACGGAATGAACCCGCCGCCGTGCGAAGCGCCTTGGCAGCCGGCGACGGAAATTGCGATTAGCGCCAGCGCGTAACGCCAGGAGTGCACGCCCGAAGAGTTCATGTCTGCGTTCAAGCGTAAGCAAGCTAACAGACACCCGGAAGGGCCTAAAGCCCCCACCTGAGGTCCCTGATAGCCCGGCAACCCGTGCCTGCGGTAAAAAGTTTTGAATGGCGTTGCCGATCGGCCGTGGAGAAATATAGTCCGCCGGGAATTCTTGGGGCCCGCCGGGCACACCCAACAGCCCCTCCTGTTAGCCCATACGTCCCTCGTTTCTCGGAAGAGCCGGTGATACTTTAGAGCGGTGAGACCGCCGCTTAATCGAATGCTTTGCGGCTTCGTGTTGAGCGCCGCCGTTGCTGGTTGTAACGGCGGCGGTACCGGCATGGGGTTCGGCGGCGGCTTAGGCGCCAGCGGCGTCGTCCCGGCGGCGCCGGTTAACAGACCCGCCGCAAAGGCGGTGTTTACGATTCGCGTGCCTGTAAAGAAGAAGGCTAGCGCGATGAAGCCGGCATACGTCTCGCCCTCAACAAACTCAGTATCGTTTCAGATTGCGCCGGCTGCGGCACAAGTAATCCCGCTGGCGCTGGGTAGTGCGTCGTGTCCGCTCGCCAACGGCTATTACACTTGTAGTTTGACTTTCAATGCGCCGATCGGCACTGGCACGATGGTGGTGAAGACGTTCGCGAGCACCGACGGCTCCGGCCCGGCGCTCTCGATGAATTCGGTGCCGGTCTCGATCGTAGCCGGCCAGCCCAATCCGATCGTGGTCACGCTTAACGGCGTGGTCGCGGCCTTGACGCTTTCGCTCTCGCCAAGCTCGGTGACCGTGGGGCAGGCTTCCACGCTCGTTGCAACGTGGGGCGGTACCGATGCGTCGAACAACGCCATCGTCGGCCCGGGCTCCCTCGTCGACGGCAACGGTAATCCGATCGTTCCGACGCTTACGTCATCGAGCTCCGACTTCGTCGTGAACGGCTCGCAGCCGTCCTGGAACGTTGCCTACGACGGCGCAGCTTCGTCCACCACGCTTACGCTAGCGGCCACCGGCTTTACCAGCGTCACGCAAGCGCTTGTCGGGCCTAACGAACGCGGATTGGGATACGTTTGGTTACGATCTTCAGCGGACCGGTTACGATCCGAACGAGACTACCGTGGGCGTCGGTAACGTCGGAAGTCTCACGCAGTTGTGGACCGCGAACGTCGGATCGGCAATGATGCGCGAGCCGGTACTCGCGAGCGGCGTCATGATTAACGGCACGGCGACCAACGTGCTGTATGCCGGATCGAGCTACGGCGCTACGCTCTATGCGTACAATGCCGACACCGGTGCGCTGATTTGGAAGCAGTCGGTGGCGACCGCCTCGTATATGTGCGGAACGCATACGTCGCAATTCTCGATTGGTGCAACGCCGGCCATCGATCGTTCGAAGAACCGTATTTACTTCGCGGACGGTCAGAACAACGTCTATGCCGCCGATCTCTCCACGGGGGCGATCGCGAGTGGATGGCCCATCAATATCGCCAACATCTCGCCGGATCACAACTTCATGCACGGCGGCTTCACCTACAATCCCGCCAACGGCTATCTGTACGTGGTTACCGGTTCGACGTGCGACATTTCGCCGTGGTACGGGCGCGTCGTCGCGATCAATACGAACAACATCGGGCTTGTGGGAACGTTCTACCCGGCGTCCGCCGGGTCGACGCAGATCGCGAGCGGCGGCGGCGTGTGGGGATCCGGCGGCGTTTCGATCGATCCGTCGACCAACGACGTTTACGTCGCTACGGGGAATTCGGACACGGTCACCAACGGCGGAAGCCAAACGACGGGTTACTCCGAACAGATCGTGCAGTTGACGCCGGACCTCGGAACCGTGCTCGCTCACAACTATCCGATGCTGCCGTTGTCGCCCGACGCCGATTTCGGAGCCACGCCGCTCTTGTTTCAGCCGCCGTCGTGCCCCCCGATGCTGGCGGCGATAAACAAATCCGGCATGTTCTACCTGTACGATCGCTCCAGCATTACGTCGGGACCGGTTCAGGGCATTCAGATGTCGACGTCGACCAGCGCCGGCGATTTTGTCGGGATCCCCGCATACGATCCAATAACGAACCTCGTCTACGTCGGTTTGCCGACGACGTACGGAATCTACCAACCGGGCGTTGCGGCGTTCAGCATATCGTACCCAAGTTGCGTGCTGAACCCGGTGCCGGCCTGGAGCGCGGCATTTGGTCCGGACGGCGCCGGCAGCGGCAGTCAAACGCCGCGCTCGGCGTTGACGATCGCAAACGGCGTTCTCTACGTCAGCAACTACACGGGCGACATGGAGTTTGCGTTCAACGCGGCAACCGGCGGCGCGCCTTTGTGGGCGACGACGCTGGCCAGCACCGGGGCTCCCGGCACGATCTTATCCAACGGCAAAGTCTACGTTAGCGACCTCAACGGCGATGTAACCGCGTGGGGATTGCCTACTGGATCGTCAGCGCTTCGGCGGCACCCTGAGAAGAAACCTAAACCCGGCGATACTTTAGAAAAGTGAGACCGGCCTTTAGCAATCTGCTCTGCGTCTTCGCAGCCGGCGCCGTCGTTGCAGGGTGCAGCGGTGGCGGAGCCGGCGTGGGCGGTCGCGGCATCGTGCCGGCGGTGCCGGCCGCCGGTAAGGCGGCCGCAGCGAAGGCCGTGTTTACGATTCGCGTGCCGGTAAAGAAGAAGACCAGTGCGATAAAACCGGCATACGTTTCCCCGGCCACCAACTCGGTCTCGTTTCAAATCGCCCCGGCCGCTGCGCAGGTGATTTCGCTTGCGCTCGGCAGCGCATCGTGTCCCCTCGGCAACGGTTTCTACACGTGCAGCTTGACCTTCAATGCGCCGATCGGCACCGGCACGATGGTGGTAAAGACGTTTGCGAGCACCGACGGGTCGGGGCCGGCGCTCTCGATGAATTCCGTTCCCGTTTCGATCGTGCAGGGGCAACCCAACCCAATTACGGTCACGTTGAACGGCGTCGTGGCGGCGCTGACGCTTTCGCTTACCCCAAGCTCGGTCGCGGTGGGCCAACCGTCTACGCTCGTCGCGACGTGGGGCGGAACCGATGCGTCGAACAACACGATCGTCGGCCCCGGCTCGATGGTCGACGTCAACGGAAATCCAATCGCTCCGACGCTCGCGTCCTCGAGCTCGGACTTCGTCGTGAGTGGTTCGCAGCCGTCCTGGAACGTCGCGTACGACGGCACGGCCTCGTCCACGACGTTTACCCTGGCGGCTTCCGGGTTTACCAGCGTCACCCAAACGTTGACGGCGCTCACCAACGTCGATTGGGACGGCTTCGGTTACGATTTGCAACGAACGGGCTACAACCCGAACGAATCGGCGGTCGGCGTCGCTAACATCGGCACCGTCCACAAACTTTGGTCGACGAACGTCGGATCGCCGATGGTCGGCGAACCGGTGGTAGCCGCGGGCGTACCGGTGGCGGGCCAGCCCATTAACGTCCTCTACGCGGGCTCCGGCGGCAACTATTTCTACGCAATCAACGCTTCCACGGGTGCTACCATTTGGAAAGTTCCGATGGTTCCGTCGTCGTACAGCTGCGACGGCGGTTCCTCAAACTTCGGAGTCGAGGGAACGCCGGCGATCGATCGCGCGACGAGCCGGATCTACCTCGCCGACGGTCAGAACAACGTTCACGCACTCGATCTGGCTACCGGGACCGAAGCACAGGGGTGGCCGATTAACATCGCCGACGTAACGCCCGACCACAATTTCGTTTACGGCGGCCTCACCTTCAACCCGTCCAATCAAACGCTGTACGTCGGCACCTCGTCAACGTGCGACATCGTTCCTTACACGGGACGTTTGACCGCCATCAACACGACGACGGCCGGCATCGTCAATACCTTCTATCCGGCGCAACAGCCGAATCTCGGCGGGGGCGTCTGGGGGCTCGGCGGCGCATCCATCGATCCGACCACCAACAACGTTTTCATCGCGGTCGGAAATTCTACGGGCTCGAGTCAAACGACGGGATTCTCCGAACAGGTCGTCGAGCTGAACGCAAATCTGAGCACGGTCATCGCGCACAACCTTCCAACGCTACCGGCGTCGTCCGATGCCGATTTCGGCGCCACGCCGCTGTTGTTCCAGCCGCCCGGCTGCCCGCCGCTGGCTGCGGCGGTAAACAAGTCGGGCGTCTTCGTGCTTTACAATCGCTCCAACATCGGTGCCGGGCCGACGCAAGAAATCGCAATGTCGATTCCAAGCGATAACGGTGATTTCATCGGCGTGCCGGCCTACGATCCGGTGACGCAGTTCGTCTACGTCGGCTTGCCGTCTACCTACGGCATCTATACGCCCGGCATCGGAGCCTTCCGCATGCAAGGCTGCACGCTAAACCCCACGCCGGTGTGGAGCCAGACGTTCGGGCCCGACGGCGCGATCGTCAACACCGACGTTCCCCGGTCGGCGATAACGATCGCTAACGGCGTAGTCTACATCAGCGACTGGACTGCCGACACGGAGTTCGCATTTAACGCGGCGACCGGGACGCAGCTCTGGACGACGGCCCTGGCGAGCTACGGCTTCCCCGGAACCGTCGTTGCCGATGGAATCGTGTACGTCAGCGACATCGCGGGCAACGTCACGGCCTGGGGGCCTTAAGTGAGTTTGGCGAGGATCTCGGCGTAGAGCTCGTCGCGTTCGGTAAGTGGATCGACGGTGTAAATCTCGGCGTGATCGGGGCCGGTTTCGGGGTCTATGCAGACGGTCACGCGGCCCTTGCCGCAGACGTCCATGCACGAAGTCGAGATGGCGCGAATCTCGCCCCAGCGTCCGTCTTCCTTAAGCTTCGCCTTGAGCCAGTCGCGTAAGTTAAAATCCCCGAGGCGTTCGGCGACCTCGGGGGTCTCCTCGGGGATGCGTTCTTCCGAGCAGCGCCGGCAGACCAGTACCAGGCCGCCGCCCTGCCATTTTGTTTTTACCGCTTGCATGCTCACCCCAGAACCCGCGGAGCCGACGGCCGGATTCGAACCGGCGATGCCTTACGGACGTGATTACAAATCACGCGCCTTCAACCACTCAGCCACGTCGGCAGGCTTGGCGGGTAATTCTAACAACGGGGTGAGGTAACCTGATATGAAATGAGCGTCAAGATGAAGGTAAGCGTTCGGCGTGGATCGATTGCCGATCTCGAAGGCCTGCTTCCGCTGGTCGGTGCGTACCGCGAATTTTACGGCCAGGCGGCCGACGAGCCGCGCGAGCGCGAACTGATGACCGACCATCTCGCGCGCGGCAACAGCGTCGTCTTCGTCGCCTGCTTCGGCGACGAGATCGCCGGGTTCGTCCAGATCTTCCAAACCTTCAGTACGGTGTGCTTGGGGCCACAGTTGATTCTCGAGGATCTGTTCGTGGGCCCGGGAGCCCGGCGCGCCGGGGTGGCTGCCGCCCTGCTGGACCGCGCCCTGGCGCATGCGCGCGAGATCGGCGCAACCGGGATGTTCTTGGAAACCGCCATGGACAACCAGCCCGCCCAGCGCGTCTACGAACGAGCCGGCTGGACTCGGGAAGCACGGTTTTACAAGTACAACGCACCGCTCTAGCAGAGCGGCCGCCGATTTTTCTCGCTGGCCGAGGACCCGGGCGCCATGATATCGTAGCCAGGTCTGCCGCGGACGTGGGTAGGTGGCCGAGTGGTTAATGGCGCCAGACTGTAAATTTGGTCCGCGAAAGCGGTACGCTGGTTCAAATCCAGCCCTGCCCACCATTTTCGCGGGCGTTACATAGTGGTAATGTCTCAGCCTTCCAAGCTGATGTCGCGGGTTCGATTCCCGCCGCCCGCTCCAATTACGCTCCCAGGCGCGGTTCCAATCGTGCAGAAGCAACGCGCATGCAAACGATAGCCCGCGCGTTGCTTGCGTTTTCCGTCTGCGCCATGGTGGCGGCATCCGCCGCGCGCGCGGATTTATCTCCGGTTCCGACGCGCGGCGCCGTCTGCGGCGTAGAAGGCGCGACCGGATCGCTTGCAATCGGATCGGTCGTCGGAAGCGTCGAGCTCAACGGTGTGGCGTTCGACCGCAAGGTCGCGGACATCAACGCGCTGACGATCTTTGCCAGCGACAACCTGATGGGCAGCGGTTCTCGCTACGTCGGTTCGCAGCCGCTGGGCTGGGTGTATCGCGACGAGATGGGTGCGTTCTGGCTCCAGGTTTCGCCGGGATCCAAACCATCGAGGGCACTGGACGAGTCGACGATCCACGACGTCTTGATGCAGTCGTTCGGCGTGGCACCCGCGCCGGGCACGGATTCGGTGCCGCTTGGCGTCTCGGCGGGAACGCTCGACGATAAACACGTGCAAGCAGCACCGTGCTTTCAGCACGGCGATCGCTTTTATCCGCACGAAATGATTCCCGACCAAACGGCCCCATAACCGTGCGCGCGGGCCCTAAAGGGGCGGGCGGGGAGCCCGGAGTACCTTGGGCTCGTCAAACCCGGCGCGCGCGCCGTTGTAGCTCAGTGGTAGAGCACCCCCTTGGTAAGGGGGAGGTCACGAGTTCAATCCTCGTCAACGGCTCAGTTCGCGGAGGTGCTCAGCGATAGTCGGCTAGGGAAGCGGAGTTGGTGCCGCAGCCGCCTGCACCGGTACCGTAACCATGCCGGACTCCGTCTTCACGTGCACGATGTCTGCGGGGCTCGCGTCGTAGAACTCTACAAGCTGATCTCGAATCGCCTGCGTACACATTTCCGTGGTATTCGTTCTGATCTTAAGGTCATACACGAACGGCGTTTCTTCAGGTACGAAAAATGGTGTCTGGCACCCATTTATCAGATGAACGCTTGCGACGGAGATGACGCCGTCGCCGACGCGGAATGAGGCGAGTTGCTCGCCATTTGGGTCCGTGAGCGCCCAGGTGTAACCTGGGGCCGCGGGATTCGAGTGGGCCAGACCGCACGCCAACAGTAGAAGGGTGACGGTAACCAAACCAACCTGCCTATGCATCTAGATTCTCCCTCCGTAGTGTGGTCGTTAGGTAACGTTGCCTGGGTCAAGTACTCAATGCGCTAGGTTTTACGAGCTTTCGACGAACGTCGCCATAATGCGCCGCGAATCCTAGGGGGACGACATGTCCGAACGGACCATATTCCTCAGCAAACTCATCGGCATCTTCTGCGTTCTCATCGCAGTACCGATGGCGCTACACAAACAGTCGACCCTGGAAATGATAACGGCACTGCTTAACGATGCGCCCGCGCTCTACGTTTTTGGGCTGGTTGCGGTTGCCGCCGGCCTTGCGCTGGTTCTCACGCACAACGTGTGGTCGGGCGGCGGAGTGCCCGTTCTGGTCACCTTTGTGGGCTGGGCCACGCTGGCGAAAGGGCTGCTGTTTCTGTTCTTCCCGCCACCCGCCGCCGCCGGAATCGCGCTTTGGGGAGATCCCTACCAGCAGTACTATTACGTAGACGTCGCGGTGGCGTTCGTGGTGGGTGCATACCTCACGTACGGCGGGTTCCGGGCAAAAATCAGCTAAAGCGCGCGTCGGGGCGTTGTCGCCCCCCCGAAACCTTCCCATCCCCGGAGCAACTGCGGGATTGCGGCTGGCCGAAGTAAAAAACGCCGGATTAGAATAGGTCGCCAGCTCGGGCAAGGAGGTATCCGCCATGCGCGCCGGCTTAAGTTTCGCTCTCTTTCTATCGCTGTTGAGCGCGTCGCCGTGTGCCGCGGACGCGACCGGAACGGCGCGCGTGCAGCAAAGCGACGGTTCGCTCAAAGTTTACAGCAACGTGCGCATCGTCGTGCAGCACAAGACGATGTCGCTCACTTCGAGCGACGGCAAAGGCACGATCGTCATCAGCAAGGCTGCCTGCACGCAGGTCAACGATATGTATCGCTGTCTGCCGTATGCGGTAACGCTCGATCAAAACGGCCGGAGCGTGCCGATTACGCTTCAGAGCGGCACGGTCTGGCTCAACCCAACGAGCACCAAACAGCCGTTGCCACAGTCCTCGATTCAAGTCGAGCCCCACGGCGTGATGCTGTCGCTTCAAACCAAGAGAGGAACGTACGTGTCGCTCACCGGCACGGCGGACGTGTTGAGCAAATGAACGCAAGAACGATGACGGCGGTTTGCCTGATGCTGGCGCTCGTGCCGATCGGAGCCGGCGCCCGCGGCTTTAGCGGCGGGGGCGGAGGCGGGGGCTTCTCACGCGGCGGCGGCGGTGGCTTCGACTTCCACAACGACGCGCCGGCGTCGCACCCGCAGAGCTTCAACCATTCCAGCACCGGGCCGGCCGGCACCAGCCACTCGACGACGGCGTCGAACACGGGCAACGGCTATAACCGCACGACGACCTCGAGCAACGGGAACTACAACCGCACGTCGAGCGGAAGCGCGAGCAACGGCCAGTACAACCACAGCAGCAGTGCGTCGAACGGCTACGCCAGCCGCAGCGGCAGCACCAGCGCCAACGCCAACACCGGGAACTATAGCCACAACGGCAGCGGCAGCAACGGGACCGGTTCCTACAACACGCATACGAACGGAAATGCCTACAACCATACGTCGAGCACATCGACCAATGCGAGTAACGTCTACGGCCAGTCGTATCACGGCAACACGTATACGAACAACGGCTACGCCTACCACGGAGCATACGGAACGTCCGGTTATTACGGTGGCGCCGCCTATATTGCAAATCCCGTCTACGGCGCGTACGGGGCTTGGGGATGGAACGGCGGGGTAGCGTGGGATGCCGCACCTTACTATTGGGGCGGCGGCTTCTGGGGACCGTACGCTGCCGGCATAGCCACCGCGGCTGCGTGGGGCTCGATCGTCAACGCCTACAATCAACCCATCTATTCGTATCAAACGCAGGCGAACAGCCCCGGTGCGAAGCTGCTGTCGAGCTACGGTCTAACCCAGACGCAGTGCGGGCCGCCGAATCTGGTCGTGATTTACGGGCCGAACAATAGCGTGATCTGCGCGGTTCCAAACGCACGCGTTGCCGCGGGGACCTATAACGTGGACTCGTCCAACCTAACGATCGTCTCGTACAATCCGAGCCAGTCGCAGTAGCGCGTCTTTCGCGCGCATCGCGACGTCACTTCGCTGCGCTGGTGGTGAGCTCGCGCACCTTGCGACCGATCCGCAGGAGCAACGCGTCGATGGCGGACGCATCGAGATCGTCCAGCCGTGAGGTCACGGCTCCGAACGACATGCCGGACTTGCCCGTAAGCGTGATGTGGATCTCGACGTTGTCCGTTCCCTTCGGCGCGACGGCGAACGAGACGGTCGGGTACCGGTCGCGATCGAAGGTGTCGCCCAATCGCTGCTCGAGTTGCGAGCGGATTTGGTCGAAGGTCATCGTTCCCGTCGAAGCGCTACGCTTGCGCTCTCAGGCGCTCCCGCATTTTCAGCGTGGGCACCTTCACGTCGCGCACTAAGCCGACCAGCCGCAATCCGCGGATCATCCACCAAATCGGATCGAACTCGAACCACTTTAGGCCGATGCGCGCCGAGAATTGGAACGCGTGGTGGTTGTTGTGCCAGCCCTCGCCCCACGACAGGATGGCGACCCACCAATTGTTGCGCGAGAAATCGTTGGTCTTGTACGTGCGGTAGCCGAACATGTGCGCGGCGCTGTTGACCAGCCAGGTCGAATGGTACATCAGCACGAGGCGGACGAACGATCCCCACACCACGAACGACCAGCCGCCCCAAACGTAGAGCGCCAGCGCGAGCAGCACTTGCAGCTGGACGTTGTTGCGATCGAGGAAGCGGTAAATCGGATCCGACGTGAGGTCGGGCGCAAGACGCACGCGGGCGGCTTCGTCCGGGACGGCCGAATTCTTTTTCAGCAGCCATTCGCAGTGCGCCCAAAAGAAGCCGCGATCGGTGCCGTGGGGATCGCCGTCGCGATCGGTCGTCGCGTGATGCTGGCGGTGGGTGGAAACCCACGTGATCGGGCCGCCTTGGAACGACAGCGTTCCGAGAAACGCCATGACGTACTCGAGCGGTTTCCAAATGCGCAGCCCGCGATGCGTGAGCGAACGGTGGAAGCAAAGCGAGATCCCGACGGCGGACGTCAAGACGCATAGGCCGATCATCACGAAAACGGCCGGCCAACTAAAGAGCGCGGGAACGAACGCCGCCAGCGCACCGACGTGAATGATTGCAAGGCCGACGGTGTTGGGCCAATTGTAACTTTGCCAACCCGTTTCCGATTCCGGCTTTGGCTCGTCCTGATAGGCAAGCGCCATTGATATGCTACCTTCCGTAGATGCGTTTGGAAGTCTCGAGCACGTCAGTCAGGACGACGGGGTGCTTGCTTCTTGGTCCGTGACTTCGGTAAACGTATCGGTAAGTCTTGCGCTCGTCACTTTGCAGGGAGTAAGGCAAGACTCGGTTGCATGCAGGTCGATGCAAAACTCGGTGGGGACCTTCGAGAAGGATGCGGCGGCGGATCGTCGAGGACGGGGTTGCCCCGTCGCCGCTCGTCGCTCCGCCATCCGTGGCTCCGCGACTGCTGCCCTCCTCGCGCCTCCCGCCGTCCGTGGCTCCGGCGCTCGTTCGGAGCCGCCGCGACGGGGCAACCCGGTCCTCGACGATCCGGATGCGGCCTGCCCGGCCAGGACCCACAATTGCCTCATGGCCCCTCGACAATTCGTAGGCATATGAGACTTTTGTCCCTGGTGATTTGCCTTCGGCGGCCGTGCGTGGTAAAGTGAGGCCGTCGAGGGTCGAAGTCGGTTACCATATCACGTGCTAGGCGAGTCGATTCCAAGAACAACAACTTATCCCCGAGGAGTCCTCGTTTAGTATGTACCAAGATGAATTCCTGAATTGCGTCGATTGTTCGCGCCAATTCACGTTCACGTCCGGCGAGCAAGAGTTCTTTGCCGCTAAGGGCTTTCAGAACAAGCCGAACCGTTGTCCCGATTGTCGCGCTGCGCGTAAAGCACAGGGCGGCGGCCGCGGCGGCTTCGGCGGCGGTGGCGGCGGCCAGCGCGAAATGTTCCGCGCGACCTGCAGCCAGTGCGGCGGCGTGGCAGAAGTGCCGTTCCAACCGCGTGGCGACAAACCCGTCTATTGCCGCGATTGCTTCAGCGGACGCTCGACCGCCCGCTAGAACGACCGGTTCGGCCGTAGGCTAGAACAACCGCAGCGCCGGAGGAGATTCGACTCGTTCGATCACCTCCGGCGTTTCGTTTTGCGGCGAGTTCACGAGCGTCGAAACCTCGTAGAATTCCAAATCTTCGTCGGGCAGCGCGCGCACCGTCAGCGCTCGCAGGCGTTCGACCGGCGTCTCGTCCGATAGCCATTCGTCGTAGGTTTCCGGAGCCAGAATAACCGGCTCGCGATCGTGAACCTCGGCCAGCGCGCCGCGCGCCGCGCACGTGACGACCGCGCATCCCGATTCCCAAATTCCGGCGAACGCAAACGGCCCCCGCGACCGGCGTACGATACGGAGTGGTTGCCGGCTGCCGCCCTCCGATCGCCATTCGTAATATCCGTCGGCCGGGATCAGGCAGCGCTGCGACCGGAACGCGTGTCGAAACGCAGGTCTTTCGGCGACCGATTCGCCGCGCGCGTTGATCGAAATCGATCCGCTGCGGCCGGTTGAAAGGCCCCACGGCAGCATCGTCAGCGTGCGCGGCTCGAGATTAGTGATCGTCGGCACCGGCTGCGAAGGCGCGACGTTGTAGCGCGGCGGGTTAGCCGCGTCGTAGTCGCCGGGCAGAAGAAGCTGCGGAAACGCCCGCACCAGATCGGCGCGGCGCGCGAGCAGCGAGTAGCGGCCGCACATACCCTGCGATTCGTCGCCGCGCGCTTGCGATTCCCGCAGGCAGGATGCACGGGGAAGGCCTAACCGGCGCGCGAAACCGGGGCGGATGGAAAAGCCGGCCTGAGGTGTTTTCTTACCTCGCCTACCAGTCGAACTTGTTCGCGCTGGGGTTCACGTTTCTCGCGGCGATCGTCGCTTGCATCTTAGCCGGGACCTACGTCGGAAATCGTCAGGGCCGGACTCACGTCGAGACCGGCTTTACGGTCTCGCAGGCCGCGGTTCTCGGCCTCTCCGGCCTCATATTGGCGTTCTCGTTCAACGCGGCGGCTGCGCGTTTCGAGCTGCGACAGAACCTCATCGGAGACGAAGCGGGGGCGATCGAGACGGCCTATTTGCGCGGCGATCTCTTGCCGGCCGACAAGGAGGCACCCTACCGCGCGGCCATGCGCGCCTACACCGAGCAGCGGATCGAGGAATACTCGCTGGGAGCCGACCAGATCGCCTTGCTGACGAGGTGGGAACGGGATCATTCCGCTCAAGCCGCGCTATGGAAGATCGGCTCGAGGACGGCCGAGAACGCCCCGCGCAACGTCGAGCTGGTGCTCGTCACGCAGGCGCTCAACCAGATGTTCGACGCCGGGCTGGCCGAGGAATCGGCCCTGCGCAACCGGGTGCCGGGGTCAATTCTTGCACTGGTCGTCATCGTTACGCTGCTGAGCGCGTTCCTAGACGGCATCGGCTTCGCGGCTAGCGGGCGGCGCTTTGTGACCGGAACGATGGTGGCCGTCCTCCTGAGCGTGGTCCTGGTAACGATCTTCGATCTGGACCGGCCGCAGCAGGGCTTTGTGCGAGTCGATTTAACCGCCTTGAAGCTGCAGCTTCAAGACATGAAATAAGCGCCTTCTTCATAATAAAGGGAGTCTCGGATGAAGTTCATCAGTATCGCGCTCGCGGCAGGAGCGCTCGTCGCAACGCTGGGAGCGACGCCCGCGCCGGCTACGGTCACGCTGACCGGTACGAACCTGTCGTTTTCGCAGATGCACGCGGCTTGCTCCGACGCCCTGGGCGGCATCACGTTTTCAGCCGGCCACGTGCGCTTCATTGGCGCATCGAACGTTGCCGCCAGCAGCGATGCCGCTACGACCGGAATCGAAACCATCTCGTTTAGCGGATCGCACGGCTCCGCAACCGCGGTCGCCGACGGACAGAACCGCACGGTCGCCGCGAGGCACGTCGAGGTGCGTTCGCGCCGCAGCATCGCCTGTATTTTCCCCGACTAAAATAGTCGACGACGTCGCGGAAGGAACCCTCTAAGGAATTCCTAAGAAGGAGTCCCTAGGGGGATCGTTTCCCAGCGAACTTGCTTGCTTACCTTAGTAATCAGGCTGGGGCACTTTTGTGCCGGATTCGCAGATTCGACAGTATTATTGAGAGCCTGCTGAGAAAAAATTGGAGGCGGATGGCTCGACGAGCGCGCGTACTGGCCGTAGCGGTGTTTATTGCCGCTGTGGTTTGGTGCGCCCCGGCGTCCGCCACGCCGTCGGTTCCGACGCCGGGCACTCCCGGTGCGGCAGCTTCGGCTCCGATGGCGGCGGTCCAAGTGCTGGGCTCGACGTCGATTCCGGCAACGGGGCGCGGCGTAGTTCCGGTACACGTGCTGGTTCTGGATGCGCAAGGCAAATCGGTTCCGGCCGGCGGCATCGTACGCGCGACGATCGTGCGCGGGATGGCCACGTTCGACATCACCGCGTCGCCGGGCGCCGCATACGTAACCGCGCCGGTGTCGCCCGATCCCGCGATCGACGTCCCCACCGATGCGCAAGGCACGATTTTGCTGCCGGTCGCGCCTGGCACGAGCAGCGGCGATCTAGTGATCCGGCTCTCGACGGCAACGCTCTCGCGCGATGTGGTGCTCACGCTGGTGGGCGCGGTTCGTAAGCCGATGGTGGTGGGATTTGCCACGGTCGGGGCGGGCCCGGTTCCCGGTTTGATCGAGTCGCCCGACAGCGCACCCAACGGCACCAACGCACGGCGCGGCACGGTGGACGTCTTCGGCACGGGTGAAGTCGCCAAGAACACGACCGGCACGTTTGCCTACAACAGTTCCGACGTGCTGCAGCAAAGCATCAACACCGGTCCGTTCATCGACAATCCGAACGACCGTCCGTTTCCGATCTACGGCGATACGTCGCTGCGCTACGACGACGCGTTATCGCAAGACCGCTTTTTCGCTCAAGTACAAAACGGCGGAAACAGCGCGCTGTGGGGCGAGTTCTACGCGGCCGCCGGCCCGTCGACCGCGATCGGCGGTTACAACGTGCTGGTGAGCGGCGCGCGCCTGCGTTCGGCCTCGCAGAATCTGGGCGTGATGGGATTCACGGCGCAAAACCAGTTCGCCTACGACCGCTTGACGCTCTCGCCCACCGGTCTTGCCATCTCCAGTCAAATCTTGCAGCCCGACATCGTCGTGGGCAGCGATATCCTCACGCTGGTTTCGCTGGACCGCCGTACCGGCGCGGTGATCTCGCAGACGCTGCTCGTGCGCGGGGTGGACTACGTACTGGATTACACCAGCGGGCTGCTTCGCTTCATCAACGTCATCTTGCCGTTCGACTCGAGCTTCAACCCGCAAGTGGTCCAAGTGCAATACGAGTACGGCGGCCCGGGCGCGAAAACGACGCTGACCGGCGCGGATGCGGCCCTGCGCTTCGGCGCGGGCAACGGTGACCGCCTGGAGTCGTGGTACCTCAACAACGCCCAGGGTTCGGAGAACCTTACGCTGTTCGGCGAGTCCATTTCCGGAATCATCACCGGCGGCAATTGGTCGTTTAGCCACGAGCATTCCACCGGTTACGTTCCGGTCTCGCAGATCCAGTACGGCTCGCAAGGCGATGCGTACCGCGCGCACTTCGAGACCAAGAGCGGCCCGTTTGCGTTCGCGGCCGATTTCACCAATACGGCCGCGGGTTACAACAACCCGTACGGCAACTACACCACCCCGGGCTTAAATACGCTCTCGGCCAAAGCCGTGCAGCAGATCGGCAGCAAGTCGTGGCTGGAGTTCACGTACCGGTTTGCCAAGAACCAGCTGCCCGCGACGGTTTCGACCGAAGCGGTGGACAACTCGGACCTGCAGGCCGAAGCGAAGGTGCGCGTTCAGCCTAACAGCCGTTTTTCGTATCACGTCGGGGTTCGCACCACCGCTTCGTCAAGCAACGGCGTGGTCAACCCGGTACTCTTGTACTCCGGCAACGCCCCGCAGCCGAGCTTGCCGATCGACCAGCAGATTCCGCCGTTCGTGTCGCCTGTAGCGTACTATGCGGGCAACGGCCACTCGTTCGATGCCGACTACGGCTTGAGCTGGGCGGTCACGCAACGTTTGAATTTCAGCATCGACACGATCAGCGCGCTGTCCAAGTCGCAAAACCCGTTCGATCCGCCGCAGACCCAAGCCGAACTGGATCTGCAGGTGGGCGATACCGGCAAAGCCTTCGTACGCCAACTCTGGCAGAGCTCGCCCAGCGAGGCACTTGCCGCCACGCAAAGCGTGCCGGCTTACGCGGGCACCGCCGAAAGCTCGACCATGTTCGGTTTCGAGCAGACGGTGGGCAACGCCACGTTCGATACCGGGTATGCGGTAGACCATACCGTCAACGGCACGGATTTGTACGATGCGATCGGCGTGCGCCAACGCTTCGCACCCTCGCAATACTTGACCGGCGATGCCTTCGGCCAAGTTGGTCAGCAACTGCTCGCTACCGTGGTGCCGACCAGCGGGCCGAGCACGCCGTATTTCTTCGTGCTGGGCGGTTCGCTCAGTTACGCGCGCCAGGCGTTTCACGCCACGACGCAAGTGCAGGTGCGGACCGGCTTCGACGGCGGCAGCACGTTCCAAGTCGGAGCGACCGGGCCGATCAACAACGACATCTCGCTCTTCGGCGGCTATACCGGTTCGTTCACGCAAGCCGTGTACGATTCCAACATCCTGGCCGGGCTTTCGCTGCGGCCCTCTCGCAACGACCGCTACGTCACGCTGCTCTCGGTGGACACGCAGAAGAGCAATTTGACCAGTTACGATGCCTACATCACCAACGTGGCGCAGCTGCAGGAGCTCTACCGGCCCAGTACGCGTACCGAGTTTGCGGGCAGCCTGGCTTATAAGATTCAAGGCGACAGCTACTTCGCACCGCGCACGATCATCTACGGCCTGCGCGGCGACCAGCGGATCGGGCCGAGGTTCGATCTGGGTGCGGAGTTCCACCAAAGCGACATCGCGCCCATCAGCGGCACCAGCGCGACCGGGTTCGCGATGGAAGCCGGGTATCGCATCGGCGATCAGTTGCGCGCGGCCGCGGGTTACAATTTCTCGGGCTTCGTGGATCCGTCTACCGCCGCCAGCCCGACCCATCGCGGCATCTACTTTACGCTGAGCAGTTACATCGACCGGATCTTCGGATGGGGCAAAGAGTGATCGGCCGCATTCTGCGGGCCGCGGCCGCGGCCGTCGCGATGGCCGGATTCACCGCCGGCGTCGCGGATGCGACGCTGCTCGTCAACAAGACGTTCACGCCGTCTTCGGTGGCGCTCGGCCAAGTCTCGACCGTCACGGTGACGCTCGAGAACACCGACACCGCCAACGCCGCAAACATCACGGCCTTCTCCGACGACATCTCGACGATGGGCGGCAAAGCGACGATCGCGTCGCCCGCCAATCTGTCGACGACCTGCGCCGGCGGCACGCCGTCAATTGCCGGGACGGTCGTCTCGATGAACAACGGCACCATCCCGGTGGCGACAAATCCCACCACGCCCGGTAGCTGCACCGTGAGCTTCAACGTCGTCGGCGCGACGCTGGGGAACGGGATCAACACGATACCGGCGGGCGCATTGCAGACTTCAAACGAGGGGTCCAACGCGGACCCCTCTTCGCAAACGCTGCAAGTCGTGTCGTCGCCGCTGGGCCTCACGTCATCCGCGCCGACGTCGGTGCTGACCAATCAGACGACGACGCAGAGCTTCACCATCACCAACCCGACCGCCGCAACGCTGACCGGCGGCGCGTTCAAGATCACCGCTACGGCTGGGTCCTCGTTCAGTCTGAGCAACGCGGTCATCTCGTGCAGTACCGGAGGCACCGGCGGCAGCGTCGTCTTCAGCGCATTCCCGGCCACTTCCGGAACGGCGACGGTCAGCGGGCTGACGATCCCGCCGAACGGCTCGTGCACGGTGACGGTGACGGCGAGCGTGCCGCCGGGCGCTCCGAACACGACCGTAACGATGACGGTCCCCGCCGCCGGCGTGACCGTGACGCAAGGACTCACCAACACCACGGCGGCCTCGACCACCGCGAAATTCTTTACCGGCAATCCCAATTTCTCGAAGAGCTTCAACCCGAACGTGCTTTCCCCGGGAAGCACGGCGCGCATGTCGGTAGTGGTCGGCAACGTCACGCTGTCGCCGCTCACCAACGTCGCGTTCACCGATAACCTGCCTGCCGGTCTTACGCTCGCCGCCGTCCCGGCGGCCGCGTTCACGAATTGCGGAACGCCCACGGTCGGCGGCGCGGGTACCGCGACGCTAACGTTCAGCGGGGGCACGAACGCGGCTTCGACGACGCTCGGCTCGACCATCGCCGCGAGCACCTGCACGGTTACGGTCACGGTGGACGTATCGCCGAGCGCGACCGGGTCCATCACCAACACGATTCCGGCCGCCAACCTCACCAACTCACAAGGGCTTCCCGGCGCGACCGCCGCGAGCGCAACGCTGACGCTTTCTTCCTCGGGTTTGAGCACGACCAAAGCGTTCTCGACCGGAAGCGCCGCGCGGCTGACGCCGGTGACGGTCACGCTCACGTTCCGCAACAGCGGCGCGACGGCGCTCACCGGCGGTACGTTTACGGACAGCCTTCCGCAGACGCCGATCCCGATGGCGGGCATTCCCACGACGGCGCCGACCTTTACCAACTGCGGTGCCACGCCGTCGGTGACGTTCACAAACGCCGATACGGTGGCAAACGGAAGCGGACTGACGATCGCGGTCGGGGCGACCTGTACCGTCAAGTTCACGGTGAATTTCCTGACCAGCAGTCCGACGACGCAGACCGACACGAACTTCCTGCGCGCGGCCAACGTGGTCTTCTTGATGGGTGCGACGCCGGTGAGCCCGGCCGGCGACGTTTCCGCCAACTTGAACACGACGGCGTCGTTCGTGGTCAAGAACTATCTGGCCAGCGCGTTCGGTCTGACCAACGCCGCCCTCACGGTGCAGGGACAGATCGTAGACCAAGCCGGTCCGCTCGTCACCGATACCAATGCGACGGCGACGTTCGTCCTCAACAACGGCGCTAACCATAACGTCAAACTCGCTGCGACGCCGAACTTCATCTTCGGGCCGGATTGTCCGGGCGGTCTTTCGTCCTCCAACGTAACGATCGGATCGGGCGGCGAGTCGTTTACCGTCAACATCCCGTCGCTCAATTCGAACTGCACGATCACGTACAACGTGATCAACGAAGTGGCGGGCGCTACGGGAACGTTCACTCCCGGCACGAGCTCCTACACGAGTTCGCAAAACGGCGGGACGAATACGACCGGCGCGACCAACAACGTAACGTTCTCGACGACGTCGCTCAACGTCAACAAAGTCATCAGTCCCAACTCGATCGCCTCGGGAGCGACGACGACCGCCGCAATTTCCATCACCCCGCAGCCGATCGTGGGATTCCCGACGACCCAGGCCAACGGCGTAACGTTCACCGACACGCTGCCGGCCAACCTGATCTTCGCGACGCCGGCAAACGTCGTGTTCGCGTCGCAGTGCCAGCAATCGGGCCAACCGGCGCCGGCCTTTTCGATCGTGGGTTCGACGATAACGGTTTCCGGCGTTTCGGTCGTCTCGAGCTTGACGTTCTCGACGCCGTGCACCGTGTCGTTCAACCTCACGTCCACGACGCTCGGATCGTGGACCAACACGTTGCCGGCCGGTTCCGTTACCTCGGACTCGGGCTCGAAGAATACGACGGCCGCCGCATCGACGGTCTCGATCGTCGCCGGCGTGGGCCTGCAGAAGAGCTTCTTGGCCGGTACGATCCCGGTCGGCGGCATCGACTACGCGCGCCTCCTGATCACCAACAGCAGCAGCGGCGCGCTGGCGAACGGAACGCTAACCGACACGATGCCGGCGGCGCTCGTGCTCAACAGCACGACGGCGCAGCCGCCCGCCCAGCCGGGCGACCCGCCGTCGTGCGGCGGCACGATCGCCGGAACGGTCGGCACCAACGTTTTCAGCCTCAGCGGGATGACGGTCGCGGGGATGACCGGCGGCGTACCGGGCCGGTGCGTCCAATACGTGCAGATCTCGACGACGGCAACCGCCACGCCCGGAAGTCTACGTCAACACGATCCCGGCCGGCGGACTAAGCATCGGCGGCGTGAACAACACGTCGCCCGCGAGCGGAACGGAAGTCATCACGCCTCCGCCGCCGCTCACGTTGACGAAGGCATTCAACCTGTCGACGATCGTACCGGGCGCGACGTCGGTTCTAACGCTGACGATCGCGAACACGGCCAGCGGGTCGAGTTCGCTCACCGGCATGGCGCTGACCGACGCTCTGCCCAAAGGCGTGGTCGTCGCCGCGACGCCCAACGCGAGCACGACCTGTACGTCGGGAACGGTGACGGCTCCCGCGGGAAGCACCAGCGTCGCGCTGGCCGGTGCGAGCATCGCTCCGGCAGCGACGTGCACGGTCACCGTGACGGTGACGGCGGCGACTTCCGGAACGTACGTCAACACGATCGCCGCCGGCGCGATCACGACTAGCCAGGGCTCCTCCAACACCTCGCCGGCGAGCGCGACCCTGACGGTCGTCAACGCGGCAAACGTCACGCTGACCAAGGCGTTTAGCCCGACGCCGATCGTCACGGGCGGCACGTCCACGTTGACTCTGACGGTCGCGAATACGGCCGCGAGCGCGATCGCGTTGACCGGGATTTCGCTCAACGACTCGCTGCCCAGCGGCGTCACCGTCGCTACGGTGCCGAACGCGAGCACGACGTGCGGTGCGGGAACCGTTTCGGCCGCTGCGGGCGGCACGCTGGTGACCCTCGCCGGCGGCAGCGTCGCCGCCGCGGCGACGTGCACGGTATCGGTCAACGTTACGAGCGCGGCGGCCGGAACCTATCTGAACACCGTGCCCTCGGGAACCATCGTTAGCGATCAGGGTTCGACCAACGGCGCTCCGGCGAGCGCGACGCTGGTCGTCAACAACGCGCCCGGCGTCACCGTCGCCAAGAGCTTTTTACCGGCATCGATCGCGCTCAACGGCACGTCGGTCGCCACGGTGACGATTACGAATGCCGCCGCCGGTGCGGTTGCGCTCACCGGCCTAGCGTTCAACGATGCGCTTCCCAGCGGCACCGCCGTCGCGGCGACGCCGAACGCGTCGACGACCTGCGGATCCGGAACGGTGACGGCCGTTCCCGGGACGTCGCAATTCGCGTTGGGCGCGGGTGGCGTCGGCGCGGGTGCGAGCTGCACCGTAACGGTGAGCGTCACGGGCACCGCGGCGGGCAGCTTCGTCAATACGATTGCGGCCAACACCGTTACCAGCACGCAAGGTGCGACCAACGCCGCGCCCGCAACCGCCACGCTCACCGTTGCCGCGCCGAACGTAACGTTGACCAAAGCGTTCGGCCCGTCCACGATTTTCCCGAGCGGCATCTCGGTGCTTACGATTTCCGTCGCAAATACGGCTAGCGGATCCGTCGCGCTCACCGGCATTGCCCTTTCGGACGCGTTGCCGAGCGGCGTAACGATCGCCGCAACGCCGGGTGCGTCCACGACGTGCGGAAGCGGCAGCGTTGCTGCAACCGCCGGCGGCTCTACCGTCGCGCTTACCGCCGGGAGCGTCGGTGCGGCCGCGACGTGTACGATCAGCGTCAACGTTACCGCGACGGTCCCGGCAACCTATCCGAATACGATCGCCGCCGGCGCGGTCACCTCCGATCAAGGCGCGACCAACGCGGCGCCGGCGACGGCTTCGCTGCTGGTCGTGAGCGCGCCGAACGTCACGCTCGCAAAAGCGTTTTCGCCCACGACGATTCCGGTCAACGGTACGTCGACGTTGACGCTGACGATTTCGAACACGGCTTCGGGCGCGGTGCCGCTCACCGGCCTGTCGGTAAGCGACGGGCTCCCCAGCGGCATGGTGATCGCGCCGGTGCCGAACCCGGCCACGACGTGCGGCAGCGGAACCGTGGGGGTAACCCCGGGCGGCACCACGATCATCTTTGCCGGCGGCAGCGTGGGAGCGGGCGCCTCGTGTACCATCAGCGCAAACGTGACGAGTTCGGCGCCCGGATCGTACGTCAACACGGTGGCCACCGGCGCGGTATCGAGCACGCAGGGCGCGACCAGCAGCAATCCCGCCACCGCTACGCTGACCGTTGCGGTTCCGGACGTCTCGATCGTCAAAGCCTTCACGCCCGCGCAGATCACGCCGCACGGAACCTCCGTTCTGACGGTCACGCTGCAGAATACCGGGACGGGCGCGATCGCGCTGACCGGCATGGCGCTGACCGACTCGCTGCCCGCCGGCGTCAACGTCGCCGCGACGCCGGGCGGCAGCACGACCTGCGGAAGCGGAACCGTTACCGCGACGGCCGGGGCGACCAGCGTTGCGCTGACGGGCGGCAGCGTCGCGGCAGCCGCGAGCTGCACCCTGACGGTGAACGTCACCAGCAACAACGTCGGGACCTACACCAATACGATCGGCACCGGAGCGTTGACGACGACGCAGGGCGCCACCAATTCGGCGCCGGCCACCGCGGTGCTGTCGGTCGTCAACGCCGCCAACGTGACGTTGACCAAGGCGTTCAGCCCGACGCCGATCTTTGCAAACGGCGTCTCGGTGCTGACCCTGACCGTCGCGAACACCGCGGCCGGTGCCTCCGCGCTCACGAGCCTCGCGCTCACCGATACGCTCCCGAGCGGCGTTGCCGTAGCGGCCGTTCCGAACGCGAGCACGACCTGCGGCAGCGGAACGGCGAGCGCGACGGCCGGAGGCGCGACGCTAACGCTCGCCGCGGGCACCGTCGCCGCCGGCGGCTCTTGCATCGTCAGCGTCAACGTGACGAGCGCGACGCCGGGTAGTTACGTCAACACCGTTCCCGCCGGCGGCGTCAGCTCCGATCAAGGCGCGACGAACACCGCTCCAGCCGGCGCGACGCTGGTCGTGAACAACGCTCCGCCGGTGACGCTGACCAAGACGTTCACGCCCCCGTCGATCGCGCTCAACGGCACGTCGGTGCTGCAGTCTGACGATCGCGAATACGGCGGCCGGCGCCGCATCGTTGACCAGTCTGGGCGTGTCCGACGCGCTGCCGCCGGGCGTTTCGGTCGCGGCGACACCCAACGCGTCCACGACGTGCGGCGCCGGCGCCGTAACGGCGGCTCCAGGCGCGGCGACCGTCGCGCTTTCCGGCGGTAGCGTCGCGGCGGGCGCCAGCTGCAGCGTCAGCGTAACGGTTACCGGCACAACGCCGGGATCGCTCGTCAATTCCGTTCCCGCCAATGCGGTCACGAGCGCGCAAGGCGCGACCAACACCGCGCCGGCAACGGCGACGCTGACGGTCGCCGCGCCCAACGTGACGCTGACCAAGGCGTTCAGCCCAGCCTCGATCTTCGCGGGCAATTCGTCCACGCTTACGCTCACGGTTGCAAATACCGCGCCGGGCGCGATCGCGTTGACCGGCCTTGCGCTCAGCGACGCGTTGCCGAGCGGCGTGACGATCGGCACGACGCCCGCCTCCACGACCTGTGGCAGCGGCACCGTTACGGCGCCCTCGGGAGGAACGAACATCGCGCTGTCCGGCGGCAGCGTCGGTGCGGCCGCGTCGTGCACGATTACCGTCAGCGTGACCAGCGGTACGCCGGGCTCGTACGTCAACACGGTTCCCGCGAACAACGTCGCGTCGGATCAAGGCGCCACCAACGGTGCGCCGGCGAGCGCGACGCTGACGGTCAACGTTGCGCCGCCGGTGACGCTGACCAAGGCGTTCGCGCCCGCACAGATCTTGATCGGCGGCACGTCGGTGCTCGAGCTCACGATCGCCAATACGGCTGCCGGTGCGGCGGCGTTGACGAACCTGGCCGTTACCGACGCGCTTCCGGCGAACGTCGCGATCGCCGCGACGCCGAACGCTTCGACGACGTGTGGTAGTGGGGGCGTAACGGCCGCTCCGGGCGGGTCGAGCCTCGCGTTGTCGGCCGGAACCCTGGCGGCCGGCGCGACCTGCACCGTCAGCGTGACGGTCACTTCCGCGGTGCCGGGTTCTTACGTGAACACGGTCGCGCCCAACGCGATCACCAGCACGCAAGGATCGACCAATACGGCTGCGGCGACCGCGACGCTGGTCGTCAACGCGCCGAACGTGACGCTGAGCAAAGCGTTCAGCCCGACGCCGATCGGCGTGGCCGGGACGTCGGTCTTGACGATCACGGTCTCGAACACGGCGCCCAACGCATTTGCGCTTACCGGCGTGGCGCTGACCGATTCGCTGCCGGCAAACGTGACGATCGGCGCAACGCCGAACGCGGCGACGACGTGCGGAAGCGGCACGGCTTCGGCGACGGCGGGTGGATCCAGCGTGGCGTTGTCCGGCGGCAGCGTCGGCGCGGGCGCGAGTTGTACGATCACCGTGAACGTGACGTCGAGCACGCCGGGCAGCTTCGTCAACACGATCCCGGCGAGCGCATTGACCAGCACGCAGGGCGCGACCAACACCGGCGCGGCGACCGCGACGCTGGTCGTCAACGCACCGGACGTCTCGCTGAGCAAGGCCTTTAACCCGACGCCGATCGCGGTCGGCGGCACGTCGGTGTTGACGATCACGGTTGCGAACGGAGCGGCCAACGCCGTGGCGCTGTCCGGCATGGCGCTAACGGACACCTTGCCGGCTAACGTCACGATCGGCAGCACGCCGAACGCGGCGACGACGTGCGGCGGCGGTACGGCTTCGGCGACGGCGGGCGGATCGAACGTCGCGTTGTCCGGCGGCAGCGTCGGCGCGGGCGCGAGCTGTACGATTACCGTCAACGTGACGTCGAGCACGCCGGGCAACTTCGTCAACACGATTCCGGCGAGCGCGCTGACCAGCACGCAAGGCGCGAGCAACGCAACCGCGGCCAGCGCGACGCTGGTCGTCAACGCACCGGACGTCACGCTGAGCAAGGCCTTTAACCCGACGCCGATTCCGGTCGGCGGCACGTCGGTTCTGACGATCGACGTCGCGAACGCGGCGCCGAACGCGGTCGCCCTGTCGGGCATGGCGCTGACGGACGTTCTTCCGGCCAACGTGACGATCGGCAGTACGCCGAACGCCGCGACGACGTGCGGCAGCGGCACGGCTTCGGCGACGGCGGGCGGATCGAGCGTCGCGTTGACCGCCGGCAGCGTCGCCGCCGGCGCTACGTGCACGATCACCGTGAACGTGACGTCCAGCACGCCCGGTAGCTTCGTCAACACGATTCCGGCGAGTGCGCTGACCAGCACGCAAGGGGCAACCAACGCGACCGCGGCGAGCGCGACGCTGGTCGTCAACGCACCGAACCTCACCTTAACCAAGGCCTTTAGCCCGACGCCGATCTCGGTCGGCGGGACGTCGAGCCTCACGATCACGGTCCTGAACACGGCGCCGAACGCGGTCGCGCTGAGCGGCATCGCCTTGACCGACACGCTACCGGCCAACGTAACGATCGGCGCGACGCCGAACGCCGCGACGACGTGCGGGAGCGGTACGGCTTCCGCGACGGCGGGCGGATCGAGCGTTGCCCTGAGCGGCGGCAGCGTGGGTGCCGGTGCCACGTGCACGATCACCGTGAACGTGACGTCGAGCACGCCGGGAAGCTTCGTCAACACGATTCCCGCTAGCGCGCTGACCAGCACGCAGGGCGCTACCAACGCAGCGGCGGCGTCGGCAACGTTGACCGTCAACGCGCCGAACGTAACGTTGACCAAAGCTTTTAGCCCGACGCCGATTTCGGTGGGCGGAACGTCCGTCTTGACGATCACCGTGGCGAACGCAGCGGCGAACGCGGTTGCGCTGACCGGCGTCGCATTGGCGGATACGTTGCCGGCGAACGTCACGATCGGCAGCACGCCGAACGCGACGACCACTTGCGGCAGCGGAACGGCTTCGGCGACGGCGGGCGGTTCGAGCGTCGCGTTGACCGGCGGCAGCGTCGGTGCGGGCGCGAGTTGTACGATCGCGGTGAACGTGACGTCGAGCACGCCGGGCAGCTTCGTCAACACGATTCCGGCGAGCGCGCTGACGAGCACGCAAGGCGCCACCAACACCACGGCCGCGTCGGCGACGCTGGTCGTCAACGCGCCGAACGTAACGTTGACCAAGGCCTTTAGCCCGACGCCGATCTCGGCCGGCGGGACCTCGGTGCTGACGATTACCGTTGCGAACGCAGCGGCGAACGCGGTCGCGCTCGCGGGCGTCGCATTGACCGATACGTTGCCGGCGAACGTGACGATCGGGGCGACGCCGAACGCCGCGACCACGTGCGGCAGCGGCACTGCCTCCGCGACGTCAGGCGGATCGAGCATCGCGTTGACCGGCGGCAGCGTCGGTGCCGGAGCCAGTTGCACGATTACCGTTAACGTAACGTCGAGCACGCCGGGCAGCTTCGTCAACACGATTCCGCCGAATGCGCTGACCAGCACGCAAGGCGCCACGAACACCACCGCAGCGACGGCGACACTGGTCGTCAACGCACCGAACGTAACGCTGACCAAAGCCTTTGGCCCGGCGACCATCTCGGCGGGCGGGACGTCGGTGCTGACGATCACCGTCGCAAACGCGGCGGCGAACGCGGTTGCGCTCTCCGGCCTTGCGTTGACGGATACGTTGCCGGCCAACGTGACGATCGGCGCGACGCCGAACGCCGCGACCACGTGCGGCAGCGGCACGGCCTCGGCAACGGCGGGTGGATCGAGCATCGCGCTCACCGGCGGCAGCGTCGGTGCCGGCGCGTCGTGCACCATCACCGTGAACGTGACGAGCGCGACGCCCGGCTCGCACGTCAACACGATTCCGCCGAGCGCGCTGACCAGCACGCAAGGCGCTACCAACACCGCAGCGGCAACGGCCACGCTGATCGTCAACGCGCCGAACGTGACGTTGGCTAAGGCCTTCAGCCCGGGAACGATCGCCGCCGGCGGCACGTCGGTGCTCACGATTACCGTCGCGAACGCGGCGGCGAACGCGGTCGCGCTCACCGGCGTCGCGTTGACCGACACGATGCCTGCGGGCGTAACGATTGCGGCGACTCCGAATGCGAGCACGACCTGCGGAAGCGGCACGGCGTCGGCAACGGCGGGCGGATCGAGTCTCGCGCTCACCGGCGGCAGCGTCGGTGCCGCCGCATCGTGTACGATCACCGTGAACGTGACGAGTTCGACGCCCGGCTCGCACGTCAACACGATTCCGCCCAGCGCGCTAACGAGCACGCAAGGCGCCACCAACACCACCGCGGCGTCGGCAACGCTGGTCGTCAACGCACCGAACGTCGCGCTGACCAAGACCTTCAGCCCGGCTTCGATTCCGGTGGACGGCACCTCGGTCTTGACGATCGCGGTCGCGAACGCGGGGACCGGCGCGGTCGCGCTTACCGGCCTCGCGCTGACCGATACGCTGCCGGCCGGCGTTAAGGTCGGAGCGACGCCGAACGCGGCGACGACCTGCGGCAGCGGCACGGCGTCGGCGACGGCGGGCGGCTCGAGCGTCGCGTTAACCGGCGGCAGCGTCGGTGCAGGTGCGACGTGCACGGTCACCGTGAACGTCACTGCCGCGGCGCCGGGCCGTTACGTCAACACGATTCCGGCGGGCGCCGTCACGAGCACGCAGGGCGCGAGCAACGGGACGCCGGCCACGGCCGCGTTAACCGTGCTGGTCCCGAACGTGACGCTGAGCAAAGCGTTCTCGCCGACGACGATTCACCCGCACGACGTTTCGCAACTGACCGTAACGGTCGCCAATACGGCGCCGGGCGCCGGCGCGCTCACCGGCATGTCGTTGACGGATTCGCTGCCGGCCGGCGTCGCGATCGCCGCGACGCCGAACGCATCGACGACGTGCGGCGCCGGCACGGTAACCGCCGCGGCGGGCGGCACTAACTTGGCGCTCGCGGGCGGCACCGTGGGGGCGGCGGCAAGCTGCACGATTACCGTAAACGTGACCAGCGCCACCATCGGAACCTATACCAATACGATTCCGGCGGGTGCGTTGTCGACGGCCCAAGGGGCAACCAACACGGCTGCGGCGAGCGCGAACCTGAGCGTGATCGCGGCGCCGAACGTGACGTTGAGCAAAGCGTTTAGCCCGTCGCCGATCGTCGCGGGCGGCGCGTCAACGCTGACGATCTCGATAGCCAACACGGCTGCGGGTGCGGCGGCGCTCCGCGGCTTGGGCGTCTCCGATACGCTGCCGCTGGGCGTGACCGTCGCGGCCGTGCCGAACGCGTCCACGACCTGCGGCAGCGGCAGCGTCACGGCGCCGGCCGGTGCGACCGCGGTCGCGCTCTCGGCCGGCAGCGTTGCGGCGGCGGCTACGTGCACGGTTACCGTCAACGTGACGAGCACGACGCCCGGCACCTACGTCAACACGATTCCCGCCGGAGGCGTATCGAGCACGGAGGGTGCGACCAACGCCGCGCCCGCGACGGCGACGCTGACCGTCAATGCCGCACCGCCGGTAACGCTGACCAAAACCTTCACGCCGGCGTCCATCTCGCTCGACGGCACGTCGGTTCTGCAGATCACGATCGCCAACGCGGCCACGGGTGCGGTCGCGCTGACGAGCCTGGGCGTCACCGACGCGTTGCCGAGCGGCGTCGAAGTTGCCTCCACGCCCAACGCGTCGACGACCTGCGGCAGCGGTACGGTCACGGCACCGTCCGGTGCGACCAGCATCGCGTTGACCGGCGGCGCGGTCGCGGCCGGTGCGACGTGCACGGTGAGCGTGACGGTCACCGGCCTGACGCCCGGCACCCATGTGAATACGATTCCGCCCAATACGGTGAGCAGCGCGCAGGGTGCAACCAACAAGACGCCGGCCACGGCAACGCTGACCGTTTCCGTGCCGAACGTTACGTTGAGCAAAGCGTTTAGCCCGGCGACGATCGCGCCGACCGGCATTTCGACGCTGACGATCACCGTGGCGAACACCGCAAGCGGTGCGGTCGCGCTGACCGGCGCGGCGCTCACCGACGCGTTGCCGGCCGGCGTTACCGTTGCGGCAACGCCGAATGCGTCCACGACGTGCGGCAGCGGCACCGTCACCGCGCCGGCGGGCGGCTCGAGCGTAGCGCTGGCGGGCGGCAGCGTGGGAGCGGCCGCCAGCTGCGCGATCTTCGTTAGCGTAACGAGTACGGTCGTCGGCGCGCACACCAATACGATCCCGGCGGGCGCGTTTACGAGCACGCAAGGCGCGACCAACGGCGCCGCAGCGAGCGCCGTGCTCACGGTCGTTCGCGCGCCTAACGTCACGCTATCGAAGGCGTTCGCACCGTCCTCGATTCCGGTGAGCGGAACGTCGGTGCTCTCGATAATGGTGGCCAACACGGCGGCGGGCGCGGACGCGCTCACGGGGCTAGCGCTTAGCGACACTTTACCGAGCGGCGTGACGATCGCTGCGGCGCCGAACGCCTCGACGACGTGCGGATCGGGAGGGGTATCCGCCGCACCGCACGGTAGCAGCGTCGCGCTTAGCGCCGGCAGCGTCGGCGCCGGCGCGACCTGTACGGTCGACGTGACCGTCACGAGCGCAGCGCCCGGCGACTACGTCAACACGATACCGGCGGGCAACGTCGTCAGCAACCAGGGAGCTACGAACTCCGCCGCAGCGACGGCCGCCCTCAAGGTCTTGGCGCCCGGCGTCACGATCGCGAAGGCGTTTACGCCTGCCACGATCCATCCGCACGGAACGTCGGCCTTGACCATCACGATCGCCAACACGGCGGCGGGTGCGATCGCGCTGTCGGGCATGCAGCTCACCGACGCGCTTCCGGCCCGCGTAACGGTAGCTGCGACGCCGGGTGCCTCGACGACGTGCGGAACCGGAACGGTCAATGCGAGAGCGGGCGACACCAACGTTACGCTCACCGGAGGCAGCATGGCGGCCGGCGCGACGTGCACCGTCACCGTCAACGTGACCAGCGATACGGCGGGTTCCTACGTCAACACGATTCCCGTGGGCGCGCTCTCGACCGCACAGGGTTCGACCAACCCGGCACCGGCGAGCGCAACGCTTTCGGTCGTGAACGTTCCGGACGCGACGATCGCCAAGAGCTTTACGCCGGCGAGCATCGCGGAGCACGGAACCTCACGGCTCGCAATTTCGATCGCGAACACCGCATCGGGCGCACAGAACCTTAGCGGGATGACGCTCTCGGACACGCTGCCGTCCGGCGTGACCGTTGCCGCGTCGCCGGCCGCATCCACGACGTGCGGCAGCGGCAGCGTAGCGGCGACGGCGGGCGGCGGGTCGGTCGCGCTCGCCGGCGGCGCGCTCGCAGCGGGCGCGACGTGCAGCGTGTTCGTCAACGTTACGGCGGCTTCGGCCGGGACGTATCTCAACGCGATTCCGGCCGGCGCGCTGACTACCGTTCAGGGAGCGACGAATTCGAATACGGCCAACGCGACCCTGACCGTCACGCCTGCGCCGCCGGTGACCATCGGCAAAACGTTCTCACCGGCACAGATTCTGCCGGGCGGCGTTTCCCGCTTGACGATATCGCTGAACAATACGGCTACCGGCGCGATCTCGCTCACCGGCGTAAACCTTACCGACGCGCTGCCGGCCGGCATCACGATCGCCTCGACGCCGAACGCAACGACGACGTGTCCCTCCGGCTCGGTTCGCGCGACCGCCGGCGGAACGTCGGTAGCGTTGCTGGGCGCCGGGTTGCCGGCGGGTGCGACGTGCAGCGTTGCCGTTAACGTTACCGGAACGGCCGCCGGAGCGTACGTCAACACGATTCCCGCCGGGGCGCTCACCAGCGCGCAAGGCGCGACCAACGCGGCGCCGGCATCCGCGACGCTGACCATCGGCGCGGCGGCGCCGGGCGTCACGGTCACCAAAGCGTTCTCCGCCACCGTCGTTACGCCGGGCGGACGAGTGGGACTGACGATCACGGTTGCAAACGAGGATCCCAGGGCCGTGCCGCTGACCGGCATCTCGGTGACCGACACGCTTCCGGCGGGCATGACGGTCGCGTCGCCGGCCGATGCGGCGACCACGTGCGCGCTCGGAACCGTCACGGCCGAACCCGGCACCGGTAAAGTGCTGCTGACCGGCGGCAGCCTCGCCGCTCAGGCGAGTTGCACGATTTCCGCGACGGTAACCGTGACCGGTCCGGGAACCTACGTCAACACCATCGCGGTCGGCAACGTGCAGTCGAATCAGGGTGCGACCAATCCGAATCCGGCCAGCGCACAGCTCCAGAGCGTCACGGCGCAGCTACAAGTGACGAAGACCGCTTCGGCTCAGGTCGTGACGACGGGCGACCGCGTCAACTACGCGATCACGGTTGCGGCTCCGACCGCGATTGCCGTCGGCCGCACCACCGTCGTCGATCAATTGCCCGAGTTCGAAGTCTACGCACCCGGAACCGCGCGCGTCAGCGGGCACGCTCAGGAACCCACGGTCAGCGGACGGACGCTGACGTGGACCGTGCCCAGTTTGGGCGCCGGCATCACGATCACGTACTCGACGGTCATCGCAGCTGGTGCGCAGAATGCGACCACGCTCACCAACACCGTTACGGTTACCGGCATTCCGCCGGGCGGCGGAAAAGCGCTGACGGGCGTCGCGACCGCGAGCGTCCAAGTCGTGGCCAACGCGTTCGGCACGTGCTATCCGATCACGGGACGCGTCTACATCGACGCGGCCGGGACCGGAACGTTCCAGCCGGGCGACACCGGAGTCGGCGGGGTGCGGATCTACATGGAAGACGGCGAGTCGGTGCAAACCGATCCGCAGGGCCGCTATAACTTCCCGTGCGTGCGCCCGGGAATGCACGCGTTACGTCTGGATGAAACGTCGCTGCCGGCCGGCGTTACGCCGTACGGCGACCGCAACATCGACAGCGAACGCAGCACGCGACGGCTGGTGCACGGCATCTTCAACGACACCATCATCCAAGACATCAACTTCGCCGTTCAAGGCACGCTGCCGCCGCCGCCCCAGCAACAGCAGCAACAACGCCGCCGCTAGGCGCGCCCTTCGACTGCGGCGCTGCGCGCCTTCGCTCAGGATGACAGAAGTGGTGCGCTCGCTGTGCTCGCTGCGTTCGACAGGGGGTGCGCTCGCTTCGCTCGACAGGGGGTTGTGCTCGTTGCGGACGCGATGACGCGGGCGCATGCTAACTGAGCGCGGGCGCGCCCTTCGACTGCGGCGCTGCGCGCCTTCGCTCAGGATGACAGAAGTGGTGCGCTCGCTGTGCTCGCTGCGTTCGGCAGGGGCGTTGGCTGTGCTCGCTTCGCTTGACGGGGGGTGCGTTCGTTTTGCTCGACAGGGCGTGCGTTCGCTTTAGGCGGGATGACACGTGCAATGGATGATGGCATCGCTATTGTCATCCTGAGCGGAGGCGTAGCGCCGCAGTCGAAGGGCGAAGGGCGAAGGGCGACGGGCGGCGTTAGATCGAGAGGGGGCGGTAGCGGATTCTTTTGGGGCGGGCGGCTTCGGCGCCGAGGCGTTTGATTTTGTCGGCTTCGTATTCCTGGTAGTTGCCTTCGAAGAGATAGACGCGCGAATCGCCCTCGAACGCTAGAATGTGGGTCGCGATCCGATCGAGGAACCAGCGATCGTGGCTGATCACCATCACGGTTCCGGCGAATTCGCTCAGCGCGTCTTCGAGCGCGCGAAGCGTTTCGACGTCGAGATCGTTGGACGGTTCGTCCAGCAGCAGGACGTTCGCGCCGCTCATCAGGGTTTTGGCGAGATGAAGCCGCCCGCGCTCGCCGCCGGAGAGCGCGCCGACCGGTTTCTGCTGGTCGCCGCCCTTGAAGTTGAAGCGTCCGAGGTAGGCGCGCGACGGCATCTCGAAGCGGCCGATCTGCAGCACGTCGAGGCCGCCGCTGACGTCCTCCCAAACCGTCTTCGTATCGTCGAGCGCCTCACGCGTTTGGTCCACCATCGCGAGTTTGACCGATTCGCCGATCGAGATGGTCCCCGCGTCGGGCTTCTCTTTGCCGGCAATCATGCGAAAAAGCGTGGTCTTTCCCGCGCCGTTCGGGCCGATGATGCCGACGATCGCTCCGGGCGGGATCGCGAACGAAACGCCGTCCATCAACAACCGTTCGCCGTACGCTTTCCGCACGCCGTCGAACGCGATCACCTTGTCGCCGAGCCGCTCGGCCACCGGGATGAAAATCTCTTGCGTTTCGTTGCGCTTCTGATATTCGAAGCTCGACATTTCTTCAAACCGCAAAAGCCGGCTCTTGCTCTTTGACTGGCGCCCCTTGGCGCCTTGGCGGCTCCACTCCAGTTCGCGTTTGAGCGCTTTTTGGCGGGCCGATTCCGAAGCTTCCTCTTGGGCGAGCCGCTCTTGCTTTTGGTCCAGCCAGGAGCTGTAGTTTCCGCGCCACGGAATGCCGCGCCCGCGGTCCAACTCGAGAATCCATTCAGCCGCGTTGTCGAGGAAGTAACGATCGTGCGTAACGGCGACGACCGTGCCGGGAAAACGTTGAAGATATTGCTCGAGCCATTCGACGCTCTCGGCGTCGAGATGATTGGTCGGCTCGTCGAGCAGCAGCATGTCGGGTTTGGAAAGCAGTAACCGGCACAGCGCCACGCGACGTTTTTCGCCGCCGGAGAGCGGGCCGACGAGCGAGTCCCACGGCGGGAGGCGCAGCGCGTCGGCGGCGATTTCGAGCTGCTGGTCGAGGTCGTCGCCTTGCGCGTGCAGGAGTGCTTCGAGTTTGGATTGCTCGTCGGCGAGCGCGTCGAAATCGGCATCGGGCTCGCCGTAGGCGGCGTAAATTTCGTCGAGCCGCTTGCGAGCCGCAACCAGCTCGCCCAGCCCCTCTTCGACGGCCTCGCGCACGGTTTTTTCCGGATCGAGTTTAGGCTCTTGCTCGAGAAATCCGATCGTCAAATTGGGGGCCGGCGTTGCCTCGCCCTCGATCTCGGTGTCGACGCCCGCCATGATGCGCAGGATCGAAGACTTGCCCGCGCCGTTCAAGCCGAGGATGCCGATCTTGGCACCGGGCAGAAAACTGAGCGAGACGTCCTTGAGGATCTGCCGCTTGGGCGGGACGACCTTGCCCACGCGATACATCGAATACACGTACTGAGCCACGCGCCGAAGTAGGCCTCGCGGGCCGGGCCTTCCTGCGAATCGGTACTGCGACTTGAGTCGACAAGCGCCAAGCGCGCTTTGGCCATCGAATAGGAGCCGCGGCCGCCGTCCCGGAAAAGAAACGAGCCCAAGGGGACTGGCCGAAGTTCCCGATCCATCCTTTAGGGGGACCCACGTGAACGCGTTACTCCGCTTGGCGACACCGCCAGTACTGTTCATCTGTGCCTTGCTGGCATTTGCCGGCGCACCGGGCGCCGCGCACGCTCAAGACACCGCGACGCCGGCTCCGGCGATGACCGCGGCTCCGGCCGCGACGCCCGTTCCGGCGATGACTCCGATGCCGGCCGCGACCGAGCCGGCCTACGACCCGTTCGACGGCCGCGTGCACTACACGGTGACGCCGTACGTTTGGCTGCCCTCGGTCAACGGCTCGCTGAACTTCCACGTGCCGCCGATTATCAGCAACTTTCGCAGCGGAGAGATCAACGTACAGGCCGGCCCGAACGATTATCTGGCGCATCTGAATTTCGCGGCGATGCTGACCGGCGAAATCCGGAAGGGCGAATTCGCGATCGTACCCGACTTTCTCAACGTCAATCTGTCGGGCGGCAACACCAAGGTGCGTACGATCACCGGTCCCAACGGAAACGTAATCATTCCGGTCGATCGCGGCTCGACGATCTCGGCTGCGACCACCCTTTGGCAGATTGCCGGAAGCGGCACGGTCACGCACGGCACCGACGGAAACCTCGACGTCCTGGTCGGGTATCGTTCGGTAACCACCAATGCGCGTGTGAGCTGGAATCTCAATACCGGCGGCGGGATCATCAACCTCCACGGCAGTGCGTCGCACAGTTCGACGCTCGGCGGAGACATGATTTTCGGCTTCCGCGGAACCTTGCTGCTGAGCGGCGGCAAGTGGTTCGTCCCGTTCTACTTCGACGCGGGAAGCGGCATGCAAAACACGACTACGCAGCAGATTATTGGCGTCGGTATGCGCTTTCCGCACCGGCAGAGCATCGCGCTGGTGTTCCGTAACTTGCAGTACAATTTTACCGGGGATTCAGCCATCCAGCAGCTGCGTCTTGGCGGGCCGGCCATCGGGTATTCGTTCCGCTTCTAAATCCCGCTACGCGGGAGCACGGTAGGTCGTAGGCTTCGCGCGCGCGGGCGCGAAGTAAGACTTCCGTGCTCTCTTTCGTACGGCGATGAAGGCCTCCGCGACCGCCGCCGACGTCATTCGATCCTCCGTCGCCACCGCGACGCACGCATTTCTCGCCGCAGAGCCGTTCCTTCGCTCCGGCGGCGACCCGCGCTCGGTACACGAAGCCCGCGCCGCAATCCGGCGCGTGCGCTCGGATTTACGCGTTTTTAAACGCTTCCTCGACGCCGATTGGGCGAAGAAGCTGCGCGCGGAGCTGGGTTGGTTCGCGCAATCGCTCGGTGCCGTTCGCGATTCGGACGTGTTGATGGAGCGCATCGAGGAACTCTCGGTGCGCCTGCCCGACGACGACCGCGGCGCGTTCGATCTGGTCATTCGGCCGCTGGGCGCGGCCCGCAGCGCGGCATACGGGCGGCTGGCCGTGACGATGGAAGGCGAGCGTTACGGCGCCCTGCGCCGGCAAATCCTCGAGGCCTCACACGCAGCGCGCGTCGCACCGCGGGCCGAGCAACATCCCGGCGCCGCACTCTACGACTGCGTCCGGAGCTCGTGGCGCAAGCTCGCGCGCCGCGTTGACGCCCTGGGGAGGAATCCAAGCGACGACGACCTCCACCGCGTTCGCATTTCGGCCAAGCGCTGCCGCTACGCGGTCGAGGCGATCGAGCCGTTCGCGAAGCGCCGCGCGCGGCGCTTCTTGCGGAGAGTCGCGCGGCTTCAGGATATTCTCGGCGAGCTGCACGACGTCAGCGTCGAGCGAACGCGACTGCGCAACGCGATGACGAGCGACTCGGCCGCGTTCGTAGCGGGGGAACTGGCCGGGCTGGACGTGGTGGCGCGCGAGCGCGCGCGAAAAGCCTGGGGACCGGCTTGGAAGAAGGTCTCGAACCGGCGCCTGCGCTTCTGGAAGTCTCACAGCGCTTTCTCGGATGGACCGCTTACAACGGAGCTATGAATACCAATGCACTTTTCCTTGCGTTGGCCATCGCCGTAGCTCCGCTGCCGGCATTCGCCGACGACCCGAGCCCGGCGCCGGCGGCCCCGCAACTCACCCAGACCCAGCGCGACGCCCTCCACGCCGCGATGAAATCGTACCGGGACAAATCGGAGGCGCTCCATCAACAGGCGCGCACGCAGATCCTCGGCGCGCTGACGCCCGCGAACAAGACGCTGCTCGGATCGGTCGTCTCGCAACTGGCGGTCGCACCGCAGCCGGATCCTCGCGCGGCCGCGGCGCAGCTCGACGCCGCGCTTTCGCCCGGCGAGCAGCAGGCCATCCTCGCCGCGGCGGCAAGCTTGCGCGACGGCGAGAAGGCGCTTCGCGATCAGATGCGCGCGCAGATGGCGAGCACCATGCCCGCGATGCCCAATCGTCCGCCGGGCGGCGGAAACGGCAACCGGCCGGGACGTAGCGGCGCCACCGCACCCGATGCCGGCTTCATCCTCCTCATGACCGCGATGGGTCCGGCCGGCGGCGGCCACATGGGAATGATGGGCTGGGGCGGCCCGCCGATGCCGCACCACACCCCCTAAAAACGGGGCGGCACGGCCCCCCGTTCACCCCCACAACGAGGGCGATTTGGACGACGCAAAACGATTGGCGGCCGCGCTCAACGCGCTGGTCAAGGGCTCGCAGTTTTCCAACAGCAAAGCTCGTGCGGCCGCACGAGCCGAGCCCGCGGTGAATTGGCCGGCCACCAAGACGCGCAACGAAGACTTCAATCCCGACGTAGACGGATGCGAGTCGTTCGTCATGAACGACGGCAGCGTTTGCGCGTGGAAGCCCGGCGAGTTTCGTTACGCCGCCCAGCGCTCGAATCCGTAGACGCGCCTGAAACTCGCGCGGCTGCCTGCGGGTTGGCGGTCGCATGACGACATCAACCACAGGCCGCGCGCGGGCCGTCCGCGTCCCGTCGGCTAACGATCCCCGCCTGGAACTCGTCGACGTGGCGGTGCCCGAACCGCCGCCCGGACACGTGCGCGTACGCGTCGAGGCTTGCGGCATCTGCCACAGCGACGCGTTCGTCGTGCACAACCTCTTTCCGGGGATAACCTATCCCCGCGTACCGGGGCACGAGATCGCCGGAACGGTGGACGCCGCCGGTGAGGGCGTCACCGGCTTCGCGCCGGGCGATCGCGTCGGTGCCGGTTGGCACGGCGGCCATTGCGGCCACTGCGATCGTTGCCGGCGCGGCGACTTCATCACATGCCGCAACCTTCAGGTTCCCGGCATGGCGTACGACGGCGGATACGCCGACTACGTAATCGTTCCGCAGGTCGCGCTTGCGCGGATTCCCGATGGCCTGACGGCGGTGGAAGCCGCGCCGCTGATGTGTGCGGGCATCACGACGTTCAACGCGCTTCGCCACAGCAGCGCCGGGCCGGGCGACGTGGTCGCGATTCTCGGGATCGGCGGCTTGGGGCACTTAGGCGTGCAGTTCGCCGCAAAGATGGGTTTCGACACGGTCGCAATCGCGCGCGGCGCGGATAAGGAAGCCCTCGCGCGCAAGTTGGGCGCGCGCCATTACATCGACAGCCAGAGCGCCGACGTCGCCGCCGAACTCCAGAAACTGGGCGGAGCGAAAGTGGTGCTCTCCACCGTGACGGCCGCGGCTGCGATCGAGCCCGTGCTGAACGGACTTGCGATTGACGGCCAGGTCATCGTGGTCGGGGCTTCGACGGATCCGGTGGCGCTCGCGACCCTGCCGATGCTAGGCACTCGCGCTTCGATCAAGGGCTGGCCCTCGGGAACGTGCGCCGACTCCGAGGATACGATGAGGTTCGCCGTCTTGACGGGCGTGCGCGCGCAAGTCGAAACGATGCCGCTCGAGCGCGCCACCGAAGCGTACGAACGCATGTTAAGCGGAAAAGCCCGCTTCCGCATGGTACTAGAGATGTAGATTGCTATTCTCAGGCTAGCACGGTGCGACGAGGTAGAGCAGTGCTTCCCAAAGAATCACCAATTCGTGTTGGAGGTCGTTCGCGAAAGCGGGCTCGGGCGCCATCGCACCGTCGGCGAGATCTTTGAAGAAGCCCGGCGCCGGCGACCCGGCATCGGTCATACCACCATCTACCGCGCCCTCGACCGTCTTTGTGCTTTGAATTTGGTCAGGGAGGTGCGCGTTCCGGGTGCAGCCCACGCGACCTACGAACCGATGGGGCCGCCGCACGCGCACTTTTTCTGCAACGGCTGCGGTTCGATCGAAGACTTGGACTATCGCTTACCCGAAGGCGTGGCCGGTTCGTTGGCCGAGCGGCACGACGTGACGATAACCGGCGAGACGCTCACGTTCGACGGCCGCTGCAAGGCGTGCGCCACAAGACGAGTCAGTGCGCGTAGGCTAGACCCTCCTGCGCGCTCATCTTGTGCGAGATGGGGTGCGAGTCGCAGTAGGCCACCGAGCGCTCAAGGTCGGCGAGCAGCAAGTCGGCCATGTCGCGGCTGAAGCCGTGCCGTACGAGAATGCGCATGACGGCCATGTCTTGCACGTTCGGCACCATGGTATACGCCGCGACCTGCCAGCCGCGCGACCGCAACCGGTCCGAGAGGTCGAAGAGCGAGTACGGCGCCGCGGCGTTCGCGCGCAGCGTCCACGACACGGCCGGGATTCCGTTGTGACTGTCGCCGTCGAAGAGCAACTCGAACGGCCCGATTTTCGGAAGTCGCTTGGCGATGTGCTCGGCAACCTCGTAGCAGCTCTCGTGCACGGCGCGGTAGCCTTCTCGCCCGAGCCGCAGCAAGAGGTAGTATTGGCAGACGATCTGTCCGCCCGGTCGCGAAAAATTCAGCGCGAACGTCGGCATATTTCCACCGAGATAGTTGACGCGGAAGATCAGATCTTCGGGAAGGTCGGCTTTCTCGCGCCAGACGATCCAGCCGACCCCGAGCGGCGCCAAGCCGAACTTGTGCCCGGATGCGTTGATCGAATGAACTCGCGGGATGCGGAAATCCCAAATCAGCTCCGGATGCACGAACGGGGCGATGAACCCGCCCGACGCGGCGTCGACGTGGATGGGAATGTCGAGGCCGGTTTCGCGCTCCAAGTTGTCGAGCGCCGCAGCGATTTCCGCGACCGGCTCGTATTGGCACGTGAACGTAACGCCGAACGTGGGAACCACGCCGATCGTGTTTTCGTCCACGTGCGCCAGAACTTGCTCGGGCGTGAGGCCGAGGCGATCGCGTTCGAGCGGAACTTCGCGAATCTCGACGTCGAAGTAGCGCGCGAACTTGTGCCAGCAGACTTGTACCGGGCCGGTTACGAGATTGGGTCGGTCGGCCGGCTTTCCGAGCTTGGCCTGGCGCTCGCGCCATTTCCACTTCAGCGCGAGTCCGCCGAGCATGGCCGCCTCGCTGGAGCCCGTCGTCGAGCAGCCGATGGTGTCGCCGGCCGCCGGCGCGTTCCAGAGATCGGCGATGATGTGCACGCACCGGTCTTCGATCTCGGCGGTAGCCGGATACTCGTCCTTGTCGATCATGTTCTTGTCGATACTGAGGTCCATCAACTTATGGACTTCGTCGTCGAACCACGTCTGACAAAACGTGGCGAGATTCTGCCGCGCGTTACCGTCGAGCATCAATTCGTCGTTGATGATGTGAAACGCGATGTCCGGGCGCAACCCGTCGCGCGGAATCTTGTACTTGGGTACGGTGGCGTGCATGGCGCGCGCCGCGTACAGATCGCCGTTCTCCGGATCGGCGTGCCGTTTGTTGCGATGAAGGGGCATGAGTGAGGCGCGCTCCTACATTCCGACGGGAACGCTGTTGGGGCCGCATTTGGCGCGGATTTTCGCGATCGCGGCCTGTTTTGCGGCAGGGTCGGTGCCCATCGCATCGTGCATCTCTTGCATCATGTCGGGCGTCAGCGCGGGGTTGTAGGTGACCAGGACGACGTGCACGCCGCCGGCGTTCTTGAGCGGGCCGGTTTTCGGGACCGGAATGTTGCCCATGTTCGTGAACGAAACGCCCGCGCCGGCCGCGCCGCTCGGCTCGAGGATCTCGGTAAAGGCCACCGAGGCTCCGTTACCCATGCTGATCTTGTTGTCGACGCGGTTGCCGCCGGGGATGTGCGCGACGTACCAATTCGTGACCGTTCCGGCGTCCGCACCGTTTACGTCGTACATCGTCGTCGAAATCGTAAAGCCGCAGCGCTTGAGCGTCACGCCGCTGCCGTCGAAGGCCGATTTGGTCGCGCCCGGATAGAGCGGAAGGTCGCTCGGATTCGCCGCGCCCGCCGCAGCGGGTGCCTCGGCAACCGACGCCGCGGCGGTGGCCTGCGCTGCCGCCGACTGGCTGGACGAATTGCTGCCGCCGCAGCCGGCGAGCCCAAGCGCCACGCCGAGGATCAAGAAGACCGGTCGTTTCACGTTTGCCCCTTCGTCAGACGAAATTCCAATGAATCTTATAGACGCCGAAGCTTGCCGGTCATCCTCTTAATCCGCGAAGGCGGCCGCGTTAGGGCCTGGTCGCATACCGCCGCAGCGACGGATGGGGACGCGTTTCGTAGGTGCGCAGCGGCGAAGGCAGTCCGCCCGCGGCTTTTGCCGGCCCAACGATGCGATAATCGAAGGACAGCGTCGACGTGCCGTTTTGGTTCTCGCGAACCGTGAAGCCCGCCGCGCTCTTGTTCGTCACGAATAGTCCCTTACTGTCGCCTTCGGGCGTTAAGAAAACGTGGTAGCGCTGTGCCGGATCGAGTTGGGCCGCAAAATCGGGATCCAACTTTACGTAACCGCGGCCGCCGCTGAGTTGGCCTTCTCCGACGTCTTCCGCTTGCGGCACGCGGTGCGCCAGCAACGGGCCCGTGCACGACGTGCAGTGAGCCGTACCTTTGGAGAAGACGGTTCCATCCACCGTCAGATTGCCGCGCAAAATCATATTTCCGTTGGCGTCCAGCGAAAACTCCGCAACTGCCGGATTCCCCGTGTAGTTCTCACCGATGATGAACGGCTGGCCGCTATCGGAATACAGGATCTCGACGGGCGTCGTGCTGGAGGTGGATTCCGCTTCGCCGATGAGAGCCGTCTCCTTTGCGCTGAAGGCGGAAACGCCGGAGCCGTCGCCACCCAATCCACTGTTCCCGGAACCGAAGTTGTTTCCGACGACCGCCTCGCCGTAATTGTCGGACGCATTCACGATGCCGACGACGCCGCCGGCAAAATTGGTTGCCAGGCCATAGACGCCGGCTCCGTTGGCCGACTGGCCGTAGACGCCGTAGCCGCCGCTCGACGTTCCGGCAACTCCGGCGTCGTTCTCTCCGCTGTCGGTCGAGAGATCCTCGCCGAGCACCCCGGCCCGTTGGAACGTGAACGAACCGTTGCTCGGGAACGACGTTTCGCCTTCGACGCCTTCGCCGTTCACGGAAACGCCCAGCACGCCGCGCCCGTACGTCGCCGAGTAGCCATACACGCCGGATCCGTTCGCGCTGTATCCGTAGACGCCGTACGACGTTCCCGTGCCGGTGTACGAAGAGTGGCCGTATAACCCGGCGCCGGTACCGCCAGTAACGCCCTCTACACCGTAGCCGTTGGTCGTATTGGTTCCCAGGATGATCGGACCGTTCGTATACGATCCCGAGTCGTTGATAATCGGCGCGGTGAGGTTCGGAGACGCGGCCGGTTTGCCGAGCGCGATCAGCGCGTCGGGAAGCGGCTTGGCTAGCGCGTCACCGGTCTGCGCGGCGCCGGCGATCGCCGACTGCGGCACGTAACCTGCAGTTTGCGCGCCCATTCCCGGCGAGGCGAGTGACGCGTTGCCGCCGCCTCCGCAGCTGCAGAGACCGGCCGCGAAGGCAACGGTAGAAAGAGAGAAGAGTTGGCGCAGAATCATCGGCTTCGGTTCCTCCGTCCGGTTTGTAGCGGTTGCGACGTTACGGGGTCATGCGGCGGCCTCTGGCATCGAGACCGGCACGATTCGCGAGCAGCGTGCCGATCGGCCGCTGCAATTTCACCGGCCGCGCCGTTCCGACGACGCGGTAGTCGAAGGCGAGCGTCGACTTCCCGTTGTGGATCTCGCGTACGGTAAAGCCGTCGCGCGATTTGCTTTCGACGTAGAGACCGTTCGTGTCGCCGTCCGGCATCACGAACACCCGGTACGTTTGCGAGGGATCTAGTTGCGATGCGAACGCCGGGTCGAGCCGCACGAACGCCCTGCCGGAGGCGATTTGGCCGCCGCCCGTCGTCTCGAGCTGAGCGCCGCGCGCTAGCAGCGGCGGCGCGCACGTGGTGCACGACGTGTAACTCGAGGTCGCGATCGTTCCGTCGACGGTCAGATTGCCCAAGAGGATCATGTTGCCGCTGGAGTCGAGGGACATCACGTGCGTGCTCGTGTTGTCGTTGATGGCGAGGATCTCGGGCGTGTTGCTGCCTTCGGTGTCGACGTACAGCGCGGGAAGGCCGATGTTGTTCGAGTTCGGAGGCCGCGCGGATACCGGGCCCGTTCGGCGAGTATCCGTAGACGCCGAAGGCGTTTGCACCGCTTTTTCCGCTCTGGCCGTAGACGCCGTAGATACCCGCCGTTGCCGAACATGCCAGCCTTGGCCGCCGCTGATCCCGTAGGCGCCGTAGTCCGTTGGCAGACTTCTCCAGCGACGCCCACGTTCTCGTCAAAAATCGCAGCTCCTGCTCGCGTCGATGCCCAGCACGCCCGCTTTATCGGGAAACGAACCGCTTAGGGTCGATGCGGTTTGGCCGATCACGCCGTTGCCGGACGCGGACTTACCCTCGACGGCGTCGCCCGAGACGGAGACGCCAAGGACGCCGTGGCCGCTCGTGTTCGCATAACCGTAGACGCCCGAGCCGGACGTCGAGAAACCGTAAACGCCGTACGAATTGCTGCCGCCGGTGTAGGAAGAATGACCGTAAACGCCGGCTCCCGCGCCTTGCGCGATCCCTTCCATGCCGTAGCCGGTCGTCGTGTCGGTGCCTACGATAATCGCACCGTTGGTATAGGAACCCGAGTCGTTGATGATGGGTGCCGTGAGATTGGACGATGCGCTGGCTCTACCGAGCGCGATGAGCGGTTCCGGCAGCGGTCGATCGATCGCGTCGCTCGTTTGCGCAACGCCGGCCTGCGCCGATTGCGGCACGTATCCGGTACCGCTTTGCGCCCCCTGGCCGGAAGGAGCGGAGATTGCGGCGTTACCGGCGCCTCCGCAGGCGCACAACGCGAGCGCGACGGCGGACAGGCTTGCTTCAGAGACGATTCGGCGACCGGTCATAGCGCACCAATGCCTTTTTAGCGCTGGAGTGGGTTGGTTTCCCGTATCGTTACGGGCGTAATCCCGACGCACCAAACCGCCCCGCGACGTGATGCGGCGGCATCGAGTCGTCGCGGATCGGGGTTGCCACCTGACTTTGCTTGGCGATTCCGACGACGCGATAACCGAACGAGAGCGACGCCGTGCCGCCTTGGTTTTCGCGGACGGTGAACCCGGACGGCGTTCGATCCGTTACGAAGAGGCCTTTGCTGTCGGAATAGGGCGTGAGGAATACGTTGTAATGCTCCGCCGTGTCGAGCTGTGCCGCATATGCGGGATCGAGACGGACGAATCCGCGGCCGCCGCTCATTTGGCCCTCGCCGGTGACCTCAACCGGCGCGCGATGCGCGATCAGCGGCGCGGTGCACGACGAACAGGTCGCGTAGTTCGCGGTGGATATCGTACCGTCCACGGTTAAGTTCCCGCGTAGGATCATGTTGCCGTTGGCGTCGATCGAAAACTCGTCGGCCGAACCAGACGAGTCGTTGTTGCCGATGATAAAGGGCTGACCAGCGTCCGAATAAAGCAGCTCGACGGGCGTTGAGGTTGAACTGGCGATGCCTTCGGCTTCGATCGCGACGCTGTGACGGCTCTCCGCATAGAGCCCGACGCCGTTCGTAAACATGCCTTTCGGCCCGTCGTTGCCGGCTGAGATACCGACGCCGCCAGTTGCGGTGCCTGGGACATAGCCGTCGATGGCGGTGCCGCGGTTCGTCGCGATGCCCTGAATTCCGGCACCGGCGCCGTTTCCGCTGGCTTGTCCGTAAACGCCGTAGCCGTTGACGGTCGTCCCCGCTACGCCGGCGTCGTATTCACCGCCGTCGGTCGAGAGATCTTCCCCGAGCACGCCGGCGCGATCGTACGTGCCCGTTGGAGAGCTGTTGCTCGGGAAGGACGTTTCGCCTTCGACGCCTTCGCCGTTGACGGATACGCCGAACACGCCGCGGCCGTACGTTCCGGAATAGCCGTACACGCCCGATCCGTTCGCGCTGTATCCGTACACGCCGTACGACGTTCCGCCGCCCGTATAGGAAGAGTGGCCGTAAACGCCGGCGCCGGATCCGTCCGCGATGCCTTCGACGCCATAACCCGTCGTGGTATTGGTGCCCAGGATGATCGGGCCGTTGGTATACGATCCCGAATCGTTGATGATGGGGGCCGTGAGGTTAGGCGAGTTCGCCGGTTTGCCGAGCGAGATGAGCGCGTCGGGCAGCGGCTTGGCCAGCACATCGCTCGTTTGTGCAACGCCGGACTGCGCCGACTGCGGCACGTAGCCGGCGCCACTTTGCGCGGCTTGGCCGGAAGGCGTGGAGATTGCGGCGTTGCCGCCACCTCCACATGCGCACAACGCGAGAACGGCCGTGCCGGCGGCGTACGAGCAAGAGTCACGGAACGTCATGTACGGTCCCTCCGTCGGATGCAGATCGAGGGCGGTGCCGCCTACGCGGCTATTACCACATGACCTCGTCTATGTAGCAGTATTTCCAGTTCTCGCCGGGCTGAGCCGATTGCATCACCGGGTGATGCGTTGCGTGAAAATGTTTGGTTGCGTGTTTGTGAAGCGACGAGTCGCAGCAGCCGACGTGACCGCATTCCAGGCACTCGCGCAAGTGCACCCACGTCGAGCCGATCTTTAAACATTCTTCGCAACCCTGCGTTCTGGGTTTGACGTCTTTGATGTGATCGAGATGCGTGCACGTTGGCTGGTTCATTCCAGGCCTTTTCGCTGGGCGGTGACCGGGCCCCGCCCGTCGAAACAATTGCCTCGCTGATGCGATTTACGGCACCGGTCACCGTGGCTGCGTTCGTCCTACTCGGGGCGGCGGCTTGCGCGCGCGGCGGATACGGATTTGGTCCGATTCCCCAGCCTACGCCGACGCTCGCGACGGTCGGCGTGGGCGCGCCGCCTCCGCTGCTGACGTGTCGCACGACGCTAAAATCCGTTCCCGATCCCACTGGGCCGCATGGCCTATTCGTGTGGCTGGACAGTTTCTCCGAGACGAAAAACGACCCGGCGATCCTGCAGTATCTTCCGGGCGACGCGAACTTGTGCGGCGCGAGCATCGTCGTGCTTTGGAGCGCGATCGATCGCGGGCCGGCTGCCTCTCCGCAGTACGACTACGCAACGCTCGAAGCCGCCATCAAACCGTGGGCATCGGCTCGCAAGCTGGTCAATCTGCTATTCGCGAACGTCAACGAAGTCGGTTCGAGCGACACCGCGACGCCGGCCTGGGTTCTGGCACAGACGGGCGCAAACGCCGTTCCGACCGTTGCGTGTCCGAATCCCGGGCCGGGTCAGAATGCGGGTCCGCCGACGCCGGTTTACTGGAAACCGGGATTCGAGAACGCGTACCGCGCGTTCATCAAAGCCGTCGTCGCCAAGTACGGCACCGATCCGCGCATCGGTTACATGCGGTTCGGCGTCGGCCCGGGTGCCGAAGACTTCGTGCAGCACGGAGCGGACGGCACGTGTTTCGCCGCCTGGCAGAAATACGGCTTGTCGGCACAGTCGTGGGCTTCTTATAGCGTCGCGCAAGTCAAGTACGTGGCGGGTCTTCCGGCGCGCGGCCAACAGCTCGTCGCGCTGAACCAATTCGACGACACCGCACATCCATTCGACGTTCCGGGCGCGGTCGCGTCGGCAGCGGCGGCCGCCGGCGTCGGATTCGGAACGGAGAATCTGGGCTCCGGTGCGTCCGCTACGGCGTCGACGCCGTGCGCGAAGATCTCGCCGGAGCCCTACTGGTGCGCGCCGTTCGATTCGTACGCCGGAAAAGTTCCGTTGCAGTTCCAAACGATTTCGTACACGCTCGATCCGACGCTTCCCAGTCTGCCTCAACTGCCGGCGCTGCTACCGTACGCAATATACAACCACGCCCAGATCTTCGAGCTCTATCCGCAAGATTGGCTTACGGCCGACGACCCCGGTTACGTAAGCTATCCGGCGCATCACGGCGCGTGGTCGAAAGCGTTCGCCTCCGCGGCCGCGACGCTCGGCGCGTCGCCGTAAAAAAGCCCCTATCGCAGGTCGACGACGCAGCGAAAGCCGACGTGCGACATGCCGGAATCGACCATCTGCGGCGAGCGCGCAGCGGGCCGGAAACGAAGGCAGTAGTTCGGGGCGCACAGGAACGAGCCGCCCTTGAGGACTTTGCGCGGGATGCGAATGTCGGGGAACGCGGGATCGTAACTTTTTTCGATCGGTTCTCGCGGGCTCTCGGCGGCGCAGCAGGGCGACGCCGGCGCTTCGCGACGCGCAACGTACCAGTCGCTGGTCCATTCCCATACGTTGCCGGCCATGTCGTAGAGACCGTATCCGTTGGGCGGAAACCGGCCGACGGGAGCGGTCCGTTCGTAGCCGTCGCGAACGAGATTCTGCCACGGGAATTCGCCTTGCCACGTGTTGGCGAAGGGCTTGCCGCCGGGCTCCATCTCGTCTCCCCAGACGAAATCTTGGCCGACGAGACCGCCGCGCGATGCGTATTCCCACTCCGCCTCGGTCGGCAGCCGCTTGCCGATCCATGCCGCGTACGCTTGCACGTCTTCGAAGGCAACGTGTACGACGGGATGGTCTTGACGCGACTCGATCGAGCTGCCCGGTCCTTCGGGATGGCGCCAGTACGCGCCGGGAACGTAGTCCCACCAGTTACGCCAGTCGTTTAAGTTTACGGGCCCGGCCGTCATCTTGAAGCACATGGCTCCGGCCGGCGTGTTTTCCGCGCCGGGGAAATCCTCCGCCGTGAGCGGCCGCTCGGCGACGGTCACGTATCCGGTTTTGCGTACGAAACGCGAGAACTCGCGGTTCGTGACCGTGTAAACGTCGATGGCAAACGGCTCGACCGAGGCTTCCCGAACGGGAGCCTCCTCGGGATAAAAGCGATCCGATCCCATCAGGAACGTGCCACCCGGCAGCGACACCATCCCCTCGGTCGCCTTCTGCTCTGTCTGCATCGTTCCGTCTTCACCTCGCCACGCCGGTCGGCCTACGTTTTCCCGGAGCCTGGCCCCTGAAGGCCAAAATTCGCGTTGCGATTAAGGAAGCGGCTTGGCGGCGCCCTCGGGCACGCCATAGCGCCCAGCCTTCCCTTTTAGAGAGGCTCGCCCGCTCTTCGCCCGGAGGTTCGATGGCTCCGCAGAAGCTCGTAGCACTGATCATGCTGGTGTCGCTCACGTTCGGCGCCGGGCTGCAAGTCAATATCCCCAACCTCGTCGCCGTTCTCAAGAACGTCAGCCTGATGGCGCGCGCGCTGATCGCGAACTTCGTGATCGTTCCCCTGCTCGGCTGGCTGGCGGTTTTCACGTTCCACCTAGCCGAGCCGGTGGCAACGGGCGTGCTCTTGATGGCCATCGCGCCCGGCGTTCCGTTCGTCTTGCAATCGGGAGCGAGAAAGCAGGGCGGCAGCCTCGGCTTTGCCGTCGCGCTTGCCGCGATCTTGCCCGCGTTGTCGGTCATCACGATCCCGATAACCGCCGGGCTCATGCTCACCCAAGCCGAGAAGGCCTCGATGCCGCTGAGCAATTTTATCGTGAGCCTCGCGTTCTTCCAACTGCTTCCGCTGGTCATCGGCATCGCCGTTTCCGACCGCGCGCCCGCGTTCGCCGCGAAGCTGGTGCGCCCGATGCTCCTCGTGTTCGTGATCACCGTCGTCGCGCTACTCGTCCTTATCGCACCGAAGCTGGTGAGCGACATTACGTCCGTCTACGGTTCTCGCGGAATGGTGGCGATGCTCTGCATCGTGCTCTTGTCGCTGCTGACGGGCTATCTGCTGGGCGGCCCGGAGCGCTCGTACCGGCGGACGCTCGGCATCGGAACCGCACTTCGCAACATCGGCCTTTGCGCGCTGATCGCAACGGTGAGCTTTAAGGGCGGCATCGTCGCCGCAACCGTTATGACGTATTTGCTCATCCAGTTCACCATCTGCGGCCTGGCCGGCGCGTATTTCAAGCGTGCGTCCAAGGGCGAGACGGCGGGAACGTAGCGTATGAACATCGCGCCGCAGGCCTTCGAGCAGCAGTTTAGCCTATCGGCGATCGGCTTGATGGGAATCGTCAGCCTCATCGCGGCGACGACGAACGCGTTCAACGGCGCGCTGCTCGCGCGCCGGCCCGACCACTACAAACACTTCACGGTCATCGGCGTCATCCTCTTAGCGTACGTCGGCGGAATCGGCGGCGGCATCTTGCGGGACGTTCTCGTCAACAAGGTTCCGTCGCCGCTGATAAACCCGTGGTACATCATCCTGTGTTTCGCGGCGGCAGCGGCCGCGCTGACCTTCGATTACTACGGCACGATGCGCTTCAAAGACGGCCTCTTCCAATTCATGACGGCCTTCTCGCTTCCGTGGTACGCGATCGTTGGAGCGCAAGCCGCCGTGGACGCGAAACTCGGCTATCTGGCGGCGATCCTGATCGGCGTCATCGCGACGACCGGCGGCCGCTACTTCATCGACATTTCGTGCGGGTGCATTCCGAAGCAGCTCGTGCGCGGCGAGTATTTCGTGCTCACCGCCGCGGCAACGGCAGCGCTGTACCTGATTTGCAACGGTATGTTCGGGCTCTCGCAGTTGACGGCCACGGCGATCGCGTTCTTTTTCGGATTCGGATTCCGGCTTGCTCTCGCAAGACGCTGGGCCTCGAGGAGTGGGAGCCGTGGGAGCCGCCCGACGTCAACAAAGCCGAGAAGACCCGCGAGAAGCTCGGCCAGGGACTGTACGCCGAATTCCACACCGATCCGCGCGAGAAGACCTAACGCGCACATGACCTCCAACACGCTGGATTTTTCGCATCACGACGTCATCGGCTCGGGCTTCATCCTGCGTCTTTTCATCGGCGCCGCTTTGGGTTTCTTGATCGGCCTCGAACGCGAGTTGCGCCATCGCGCCGCCGGCTTACAAACCAGCGCGCTGGTGGCGGCCGCTTCGACGCTCTACGCCACGATCGCGCCGACGTTCGGCGTGAACGACCTGCGCATCATCGCCAACGTCGTGACCGGCGTCGGCTTCCTGGCCGGCGGCGTCATTCTCAAAGACGGCGCCAACGTACGCGGACTCAACACGGCGGCAACGATGTGGGCTTCGGCGGCGGTCGGATCGCTCGCCGGCATCGGACTCATCAAAGAAGCCGCGGCCGGGGCCGGAGTCATCCTGGTTCTAAACGCCGGGATGGGCCCTTTGGTCGACTGGATCGACAAGAACATCCGGCGCGACGGACCCATTTAGCGCTCTCCAAAAAGGACCATACAATGACCACGATGCCTGCGACGGAAACGACCATCACACACCGCGAGTTCAAGCTGCTGCTCAAGCCCGAGAAATTCCCCAAGCGCAGCGCGCTCATCGAGTTCAACCACCTGCTCGCAGAGACGGCGGCCAAATTCGGCGTTCGCTACGAGCCGTTCGACTCGCTCGATTCGCAGCTGCGCATCGTGCAGTTCTACGATACGCCCGATGAGGAGCTGCGAAAAAACGCACTGATCTTTCGCGTGCGGCAGCTGCGGCAAGGCGGCTGGCCGGACGACAGCTGGGAGATCACGTTCAAGTGCCGTGCGCCCGAGCTGGATACGGCGGCGAAATTCGACAGCACGTCGGCTTACCCTCAGCAGAAGAAGAAGTTCAAAGAAGAGTTGCTGCATGGCGAATCGGTCGGGACGATGTCGTCGATCTATTCGAACAACTGCATCATCGAAGGGCCGGAGCTGAACGTCGAGATACCGCTGGAGAAGCTGGTCGAAGCGTTCCCTCACATGAAGTCGCTAAATCTCGATCTGACGCAGAATCTCTCGATCGTGCAAGGCGCAAAGATCTTCGAGATTCAGGCGAACCTCGGCAATTTGTTTTTCGGACACCACACGACGGCGACGGCGACGCTGGCCGTATGGGCCAGGCCCAAGCCGGACGTCTTCGAACCGCTGGTTGCCGAATTCGGCTGGTCGTACCACCCGGTTAACGACGAAAAAGGCAAAGAGGCCGACGCCGTCGCCGACAAGTTCTTTAAGTCCATTCAACTCACGCTCAAGGACTGGATGTTTGCCGGCACGACCAAGACCGCGATCATCTATGGCGACCAGGGAGCCTAATCATCGGGAGGAGGCCTGCCGGCACGCTACGGAATTGGGCCGCGTCCGCGCTCGTCGCAGCCGGTGCGGCCTTTCCGTTGTCCGCGCCGGCACACGCCGACCCGCAGCCGTCGCCCGCCCCAACTGCCAAGCCGCATAAGAGTTCGGCCGGTACGTTCTCGTGGAACGGCAACGCTCGCGCGTTTTACTTCCAGCGCAGCAACGGCAACACGTGTTTGGCGGCAGGGTGCGATCCGAAGGGCACGCCGAACTCAAACGCCTTCAACTTCGGCGGAAAACTGCACGGCCAGTACACGTTCGCGGGCTCGCCTTGGACCATTGGAGCGACGTATCTAGGTGCAGACCCGTTGGGTGCGAACCCGCCCGGCGTGCTCGGCGTCGGATACAATCCGCTGGTGGACAACACGCTTCCGGGCTACTCCATCAGCACGCTCGCGGAGTCGTACCTCCAGTACGAGACGCCCGGGCTCACCTTCAAGACCGGCAAAGAGATTATCAACACACCGTGGGCAAACGATTCGGATTCGCGCATCGTGCCCGTCGCGTTCCAGGGCACGTTGCTCAGCGCTAAGGTTTCGCCGCAGCTCACGCTGGGGGCGATGTACATGGCTCGGTTTAAGAGCCGCGTGACGTCGGCGTTCAATTCCAACACGCTGCTGACGAGCTGCAACACCGCCAATCCGACCGGCAAGGGACCGATCGCCGGCGAGCCCGGAACCTTTACGGTCGAGGGCGATCCGTGCAATCCGCAGCAGACGACCTCCGGCTTTGCCCTTTTCTCCGCGACGTACGATGCGAACGGCTTGACCCTCAACGCCGACCAGTACCAGATTTACGATCTCGTCAATATGACGTACGCGGATGCGAAATACGCCTACGCGCGCAGGTCGCCGGCCAACCCGTACGTCGCCGCCCAATATTTCGCGGAGAGCGACACCGGAAAGGCGCTCATCGGCACGGTACGCGCTCACGCGTCCGGATTCGAATTCGGCGAAAGCTGGGGACGAAACGTAGACGTCGCGCTCAGCTATAACCAGGTTCCGTTTTCGACGTACGTCGTGGCGGCGGCGGATTGTTCGGGCGATGCCGCGTCGCCGAGCAAGATCAAGACCGGCACGATCTTCGGCGGCGTTCAGAACGCGTCGGCGACCTGGGTCGGCGCCGGCAAGGTGCAGTGCTACGGCGGCGGCATCGCATCGCCGTACACGGACAACTACGAAACCGATCCGCTCTTCAGCAACTCGATCGGCCAAGGCCTGGGCGATATTCACAAGGCGGGCAGCGGCGTGCGCTTGGCCTTTACGATTCAAACGAACGACCGGCGCCTCAAGGCCATCCTCTCGGAGGCACGGTACGACGACAGCTTGCCGGGCACGAGTTCCGGGGCGAGCAACGTCGACATTCGCACGGAGGCGAACGTCGACGTGCAATACTTCATGGCGCCGGTCGTCGCCAATCGCTCGTACCGCGGCCTCTCGATTCGCGAACGCTGGGTGAACCGCAACGAAACGTTCACGCCCTACAAGTTCAACTACCTGAGATCGCAACTCGAGTACGACTTCTGAAGACTGCGGCGGCGTCAGTCAACCGGAACGCACCGGGCCTGCTGGGACCCGGGCTGGTTTCTGCCGCGTCCAGCAACGATCCGACGACGGTCGCGACGCTCGCCATCGTTGGTGCGACCACCGGCTACGCGCTCTGTTGGCTGGTCGTCTTGGTCATTCCGATGCTCGCCGTCGTCCAAGCGATCGCCGCCAGCATCGGCGCGGTTTGCGGGACGAGCCTGCAGGGCGCCCTCCGGCGGCGCTACGGCCTGGGTTGGGGAATCGTAACGCTGGTCGCGATCGTCGTGGTGAACGTCTTCACGTTAGCCGCCGACGTCAAAGCCGGCAGCGAAGCGAGCTCGCTCTTGACGCACGCGCCGGCCGATGCGTTCGTCGTGCCGTTCGCGCTGGTCGTCGGATTCTTGCTGGTCACGCATTCCTACGCCCGGATCGAGCGGTTTCTGTCGCTGTTGCCGCTCGTCTTCGTCGGATACGCTGCGAGCGCGGTCATCGCGCACGCGGACATGGGACTTTTCTTACGCAGCGTTTTCGTTCCGCACTTCGCGTTCTCGCCACCCTACGTGCTTGGAGCCATCGCGCTGCTGGGGACGACGCTCACGAGCTACGTCTACGTCTGGGAATCGGTCGAAGTCGCCGAGCGCCGCCCCGAACGATCGGCGATCGGGCGTTTCGAAAAGGATGCGGTATTCGGCATGCTCGCCGTCGGCGTCGTCTTCTTGTGCGTCGTGGTTGCGTGCGCCGCCACGCTCGGAAAGCATCATCTGCCGATCGAAACCGCTAGCGACGCGGCCGCGGCCTTGACGCCTCTGGCCGGAAAGTGGGCCGGCACGCTGTTCGGTATCGGCCTCTTGGCCTCGGCCGTGCTGGCCGTCCCCGTTCTTGCGGCAACCACCGCGTACGTGTTCGCGCACACGTTCGGCTGGCGGGGGAGCCTCGACGACACGATGAGGGACGCAAAGCGCTTTTACGCGGTCATCGTTTCGTCGCTCGCAATTGCGTCGCTGGTCGCGCTGCTGCCGGTGCCGGCGATAGCGATTCTCTATTGGGCCTCGATCGCGGGTGGGGTCGCGACGCCGCTCACGCTCTGCTTCTTAGTCGTGACGGCGCGCGACCGGCGCGTCATGGGCGACAACCGGATCGGCCGCGGGCTGGCGGCTTCGGCGTGGATCGCGACCGCTTGCGTAACGGTGGCGGCGGCAGCGTTCTTGTTGATCCAGGTGCACCCGGCGAACTAGCGGACCGGCAGACCGAATATCCGCACGAATCCGAAGATCAGCGTGACGAAGCCCACGATCACGACGATGATGTGATTGGGATAGACGAACTTCGTGCTTATCCCGGCGAGAAACGAGACCGCCGCGAAGATGACCGTAAGGCGCACGTACTGATCGGCTTGCTCCTCGGCCGCCTGCGCTTGAAGGAAGCTCCCGGCCGCCAGAGCCCTTTGGCGCGCAACCTCGGCGTTGGCCGCAACACGGTAGACCGGCATGGCAAAGGGAGTGGACGGAGCATTTGGATTCGTTCGCGGCTTGGTTGCGATCCACGCCTCGACGGCGCGTCTCATTTCGGGGCGGAACCGCGCGCGAAGAAAGGCGACCTCTTCGGGCTTGTTTTCGGCGACCGCGGAGATGAACTGGAGAAACATGACGACGTCGATCGTGACGAGCGTGTCGCCGCGCGTTGAGGCAACCGACGCGTTGATCCGGTCCGCGTTTGCCGTGTTATATAGAAGCGTCTGCTGGCCGCTCCACCGGGCCGCCTGATAGCCGCACCAGGCCGTCAAGACGGTCGCGAGCGAGATGAGGATGACGGACGCGAAATCAACCCAGCGATCGAGAGAAGCCTTTCTTGCATTTTCCATGGAGGTCAGGCTTCCCGATACGCATCGCGTTTTCCGTCGGGCGGGCGCGACGAGGAAATACCGGACCGCGGCTCGCACTCCGGGTATACCGAAGGTTCGGTATGGAGGACTCGATGCGCGTTTCCGGCGCCGTTTGCGTCTTTGTGCTTTCGCTATGCCTGGCCGCGTGCGGCGGTGGCGGATCGTCGAATTCCGGTGCGGGCAGCGTTGCTTCGTCGCCGGGCGCGACGCCGGCCGCGGCGGTGACGCCGGCGGAGGCCGCGACGCCGACGCCCGAACCGACCGCGGGTGGAACCGCGGCCCCCACGCCGACGCCCACGCCGGATCCGAATTTGCTACGAACCGTAAACGGGACGATCTTGCGCAGCTATTCTCCGGCCGCGCTCGACGGCATGAACGATGGAAACCTAGGGAACGCCGCCGACGGCATCGGCAGCGAGCTTCCCGCTTTGGCTCAGCCGCCGTTCGTCTTTACGTTCGAGCTTCCGGGCGTCGCGACCATCACCGGCTTTCAGGCCGATTTGCGCGGACAAGCCGACAACGGCCCGGTTCCCAGCGTCGACTTCGCGGTGTCGACGACGAGCGCCACGGACGGCTTTACGGATGCAGGAACGATTAGCGGCAAGGGCACGACGCTGGCGGCGAATACGAAAGCGCGCTGGGTGCGCGTCACGGCCAATCAGCTCTACAGCTCGGTCGGTGCGACCGGGTCGATCGCGCCGCCGCCCGCGGCGCTCGATCCGACCGGTTTCTTCGTCGAGGATGCCAACCCGGACAAGAACGGAGGGTACGTCCCGACCGGGACGCGCAGCGGCAACACCCGCGTGCGATTCGTGTCGGCGGGCGACGCGCTGGTCGCCAACGAGTGCACCGCGACCAACTTGACCGGCGTGTACCTCGGCCGCTTCAAGGGAAGGCATTGGAACGCAGCATTTTCCGGAAACAAGGACGAAAATCCGGACAGCATCCGCGCCGTCGTCAACGACGACGCTTCGATCGTCGCCGGTGTGACGAGCGGCGGCAGCAGCATATACTTCTCGCGGACGAACGAACGGCCCGCGTTTTGCGTGGCGCGCGCGAACGGAACCGGCGCGCATCACGTTTTGGTGCTGGACAAAGACCCGATCGGAACGTTCGCGCCGTCCGACAACGATCCGCCGGTTCCCGGATATACCTTCGATAGCATCGGTGCCGGCATGCTCGACAACGGCGAACTCAACGGGCACGATACCGTGATCCTGCGGCAGATCTGTAACGCGCCGCAAGTGATGGCCCCCGAGCAGCAATTGCTCCTGCTGCAATGGGTAGCGGCCGGCCACAAGCTCATCGTGGGCGGCCAGCAATGCTACAACGGCTCGGACTTCACGTGGCTCCCGTATCCGTTTACGTCGGCCGGCCCGGGCCCAGCCTCGCAAAGCAACGCGAGTCTCATTCAGGTTGAGAACAGCGCCCTGGGCACGAACGACAAGAACGACGCCGCGCACTTCGTCGACGTCGCGTCGTACGTACAGGACGGGAACAACTCGCTGGGCTCCTCGGCGGCGATGACCTCGACGGATCCGCATTGGTGCGGGCACTTCTTCGTCGCCAAGCAAAGCAACGTGAACGGTTTCGTGCAAACGTACGCGGTGGACGCAGCCGGGCTGCTGATCTACGACGGTTTTGGAGAGAACACCCATCCGACGATGCAGCAGATCCGCCAGCTGGAACTCGCGTTACCGGTGCCGGCGGGGCTTCCGTGCACGCAGCGCATCACCGACTCGTTCATCTTGGAGCCGAGCCAAGAGGCTTCGTTTAACGCCGGGTCCGCGCAGACGATTCGCGTGCCGATGCAAGTGCTGGCAAATCAAGGTTGGGCGGGCACCGTGTCGGTCAAGACGAGCGGCGGCCTGCCGGCGACGGTTGCGCCGGGCAGCTTCAATCTGGCGGGCGGAACGCAAAATCTCACGGTCACCATTCCGATCCCGGCCTCGACCAAGGCCGGCGTCTACACGGTGAACGTGCTCGCGGACAACGGCTCCGGAAAGACGTCGCAAGCCTCGATCGTGCTTACCGGTAACGAGTCGCTGAAGAAGGAGTTCACGCCGGCGCAGCGCCGCATCCGCATTTACGGCATCCATTTCGACGTTGCCAGCGCGGTCATCCAGCCGCAGTCGCAACCGGTGATCGAGCAGATCGCACAGATCATGCGCGAAAATCCGGGGCTGCGTTTCCAAGTGCAGGGCCACACCGATTCCGACGGCGGCGCGGCGTACAATTTGGCGCTGTCGCAGCGACGGGCTCAGTCGGTCGTGAACGATCTGGTGGCGCGCTACGGCATCGCACGCTCGCGGCTGGTCGCGAAGGGCTACGGCTTGACGGAACCGGTCGCTTCGAACGCAACCGATGCGGGCAAGGCGCTCAACCGGCGCGTCGAGTTGCTGCGGCTGTAACCGCGCGCGACGAGCCGAGCTGCGTTGCCAGGCGCGTCGCGTTCCGAGCGACGACCGCGTAGATCGAGAGTTGCGGATTTGCACCCAGACTCGTCGGGAAGACGGATCCGTCGAAGACGGAAAGGTTCTCGACCTGATGGTGCGAGCCGTTCGCGTCCACGACCGCGGTTTTCGGATCGGCGCCCATCGCGCAGCCACCCATGACGTGCGCGCTCGCAACGCGCGTGCGCAGAACCTCCATCGGCAATCCGGCGATCGCCGCTCGCGCTCGATCCGGCGACGGATAAGGCGCCGCGTCTTCGTGCAGCGGATAGACGCTCTTGGCTCCGGCCGCGAATTGGATTTCGGCCATGGTCTGCAGCGCGCGGCGCGCGCCCTCCCAGAGGAAGCCGCTAATCGGATAGTCGAGCACCGGCGTGCCGTCGGAGTTGAGCTCGACCGTACCACCCTGGCTCTGGTCGTTAAAACCGTCGCGCAGCAGCGCGATGATGGCGCTCGCTCTGCGCATGCTGCCCATGAACGCTTGGTGCCCGGCGCCGAATCCGGGAACGTTGGTGGACGTCAGGATCGGATGCAGCGGCGGCACTTCCAATTTGTAACCGGCCGGGCCGTCGATCGGGTCGACGTAGAGAAAGTGATCGGAAAAGACGGACTGCGGCGCGCCCGCGTAGGGATGCACCTCGTAAGGCATCAGCGCGGCCGACACGAGCGTCGGGTGTAAGAACGTGCGCTTGCCGGCGCGGCCGTAGGGATCCGGCACGCCGCTGCGCAGCAGCAGCGCGGGCGAGCCGATGGCTCCCGACGCGACGACGAAATGACGCGCCCGGATCGAGATTGTGTGCGGGCCGGGGCGGACGCCGTCGGGCTGCATCGCTTGGCACGACAACGAAGCGACGCGATGTGAACCGGCCGTTTCGAGTTTCCAGGCGCGCGTGCGGCTTAGCAAGACCGCGCCTTTCGACAGGGCGGCCGGAATCGTCGTTACCAGCATCGACTGCTTTGCATTGGTCGGACAGCCTAAGCCACAGTAGCCAAGGTTCCAACAGCCCTTGACGTTGCGCGGTATCGTTTGGGTCGGAATACCGAGTTTCGCCGCACCGATTCTAAGCACGTCGTTGTTCGGGTTGGGCGGTTCGCCCCAGGGCTTGACGTTGAGCCGTTCCTCGACGCGCGCGAACCACGGCGCTAATTCGCGCTCTTCGAAGTCCACGAGACCGAACCGTTCGCGCCAATACGCAAGCGTCTCCGGCGGCGTGCGCAAGCTGGTCGTCCAGTTCACCGTCGTCGAACCGCCCACCGACCGGCCCTGTAAGATGTTGATGCCTTTGTCTTTGGTCTTACGGCCGGCAGATTCTTGATAGAGATTGGGGTACGACTCGCGTTCGAGCATGCGAAAGTCGGACGAAGTCCAAAGCGGCCCTTCCTCGACGAGGATGACGCGCAGTCCCGCGTCGCTGAGGATTTCGGCCGCCGTCCCGCCGCCCGCGCCGCTTCCGACGATCGCGACGTCCGCCTCGAACGTTCGGTCGGCGGTGAAGGTCGAGGCGTCGTACGCTTTCCAGCCGCCTTCGATGCCGCGCCGGACGGCGTCGACGATCATCTATCGCACGGCCGGTGGCCCGGGGTAGCCGATGCGCGCCCACGCCGCGTCCGCTCCGTACCAGGATGCAAGCGTGAGCTGATGCAGCGCATCGTAGGCCGCGCGCAGTTTGAGGATCGAGCTGAAGCGCCATCTGGTCAGGAACGCCGAGACCTCTTCGACGCTCGCTTCGTTCCACGGTTTCACGAGGCCGGTCGCGAGCATGCGTAAGACCGGTACGCGCAAGATCGTGAAGAGCTGCACGATTTCCGCTTGCACGGCCGGCGTCAGGCCGGCGACGGCCGTGTCGAACCCTTCGATCGTCGCGTCGATCGCAGCTGCGGGAATCATGGCTGGGACGATCGCCGCCAAAATCGCGCGATCGTCTTCGTCGAGCACGCGAAAACGAAACGCGTCTCGGGGAGGGGCACCGCGCCGCGATTCGTAGACGAGTCCGCCCAGCGCGAGGGCGGCAACCGCGACCGCTCCGGAACCGATGAGTTGGCGGCGGGTCAGCATCCGGTGCAGGTGGCCGGCGCGGACCAGAAGGTTCCGCCCACCGAGATCGCCGCCGGCCCCGCACCGACGGGTATGGTCGCGGCGATCGCTCGCGTCCGCAGGTCGATCGCGGAGATCGAGTTTCCCGAAGCATTCGACGCGTACGCGCGCGAGTCGAACGTTCCCGAAATTCCGGACGGCCGCCCCCGCCGGGCACCGTAGCGACGACCGACATGGCGACCGGATCGATGACCGAGATGCTGTTGCTGCCCGCGTTGGTGACGTAGGCGGCGTTCTTGGGGTCCGCGACCGAAAGGATGCCGGACGGGCGCGCACCGACGCGAACGGTGCGTTTGATTCCGTTGGTGAGCGGATCGAAGATCGTCACGGTTCCGTCGGCCGCGTTTGCAACCAAGCCGATAACGCTCGAAATCGCGACGCCTTGCTGCGCCGGGAGCGGTATCGAGTCGAAGGCGATCGCGCTGGGCGCGGATCCGACTTTGATGGTGGCGATCACTTCCCGCGCCTCGGCGGAAACGAGCGACACGGTGTTGCTGTCGCGGTTGGTGACGTAGATGCCGCCGTTGACGTCGTAGACGTAAGGCGCGATCGCCGACGGGTGTTTGCCGACTGGTATGGTCGCGACCACGGCGCGCTTTTTGGCGTCGATCTGCATTACGTCGTTGTCGTTCGCGTTCGCGACGTACACGTAACCTTGGCGGAATGCCAGCGCGTCGGGAGATTTGCCGACCGGAATGGTCGCCTCCACCCGTCCGAAGCGTCCGTCGATCACCGAGACGCTGTTGCCGCCCGCGTTGGCGACGTAGATCTCGGTATTGACGACCAGTATCGCGCTCGGACGGGCGCCGACGCGGATCGTGCGGCTGACCCGGTTCGTCGTAAGATCCACCTCGGAGACCGTTCCGCCGCTTGCGTTGGCGACGTACGCGCGGGTGGCCATAAAGATCGGCGGGCGAACGGGATCGGGCCGAGTGGGTGCCGTGAATCCGAGAAACGTTAGGCAGGCCAGCCCGGGAACGAGCATGAATCGGCGCACGATACTACCAGCCTTTCGCGGGACGCAGCCCTTCCCTCTGCTGCGCGTAGGGTCAGATGATCGCAGCACTTCTCTTCGCGCTCGTGCAACCAGCCGGCACGATGCTGCCGTCGGACATCTTCAGCCAGGCGCAAAAAGCGTGGCAGGCGCGCGTCGTGCCGCCGTACGTTTCGTTCCAGATCGACTGCCGGCATACGTTCCTTGCCTCCGAGCTGCCCGGCGAACACGGACGTGCGCTTCGTCGTACGAACGAAGGACGGAAGCTCGTTCGCGCAGATGGTCTCGGCCACGGCGGGGGCGGCGCAGATTCTGATGCGCGGCGGTCACATCACGGGGCCGCTTTCGACGCCGCTGGGTTTCTATCGCGCGGAAGGCGATGCCGATTCCTCGGGCGCGCCAAACCTGGTTCCCGATCCGCTGCCGGTGATCGCGAACGTAACGTCCGGCGCCCACGTCTACGACGTCACCCTGGCCGGCGAGGAGAACATCGGCGGATTTCTCACCTACCATCTCGTCTTGCATCCGGAGACCGCGCCCGACCGCTACCCGTTGCGGGACTTGTGGGTCGCGGAGTCGACCTTCGAGATCGTTCAGCTCACGTACGACCGTCCGTACGACGACTTACATACGCGAGCGCTCATCTGGTACCGCTTCGCGCCCGTCGGCCCGCAAGGCATTTGGACGATCGTTCACATCGAGGCGCGCGCCAACGTCGGGGACCAAAGCGTAGCGGACGACTTGAGCGACATCGCCTTTCCGGAAGACGCACCGTCCTGGTATTTTGAAGCGGACGAGCCCTGACCGGCCAAATTAGTCCACGGTGAAGTAATTTTGGCGTCGGCGAGGTTACGGCCGCGCTCCGGGTCAGGTATCGTCAACGGTATGACGAGCGACGGGAACGTGCACTGGGCGTTTTTGCTTTCCGGGCTGATTGCGTGGGCTGCGTTCGTTCTGGTTCCGGGGACGGCATTGCTGGGCCTCGCGCTAAAGCGGTCGGGCGGTGGACCGGTGGCTGCACGGATGCGTCCGCACCTTATCTTGGGCTTTTCCGTTGTGGGGCTTGCGGTGGTGCACATGATCGCGACGACCGGTGCGATGGGAAAGGCCAACCCAAACGGCATCTGGCTTGCCACGTTCGCCCTGGCCGGCTTGGCCATCCAAGCGTTCGTGGGAACCAACCTGCAGTCACCGGGAACGCGTCGCGTTTCGCTGCGCCGGTGGCATGTCGTGCTGTTCTGGCTCGTGCTGTGCCTGACCATCGGCCACGTCGTGCTGAATTCGGCGTTGTAGGCGACGCCTAGAGCTTCCGTGCGGGGTCCGCTATCGGACCGTCGTCGGCAATCCAGTCCGGATTCCACCTCGGATTTTTCAACAGCGCGATCGACTCGGCGAGAAAGCGGCGTTCGGAAACCAGGCGCGTCCGCGCGTGCGACAAGGCGATATAACTCGCGCCGGGGCGCCGGTCCACGTCGCCCACGATGCGCGGGAGCCGTCGCTCCTGTTCGGCGACGCGTTTGGCGCGCTCCGACAAACGCTCGACGGCCTCTTGCCGCGGGAGCTGCCCCAGCAGAACGTACGCGATCTCGAGAGTCGCATCGGTGGTTTGAACGTCGGCGACGACGCGCGCCAGGAGCGCGCGAAAATGGCGATCGCCGGGCGCGGAGAGCCGGAAGACCGTCTTGGTGGCGCGCGGACCGCGCGCGGCAGCGGCGTTTTTGCGCAGAAGAAGTCCGTCTTCCGCGAGGCGGTCCAGCGCGTGATAGACGTTGCCGCGTTTGAACGGGCGGTAAAGCGGAACGTGCGCGCGCACGACGCGACTCAAGGAATACGCCGACATCGGCGACCGCCTAAGGATTCCGAGTATGAGGAGTTCGCGCCCTTCGTCGCTCGCCATCGCAAGCGAGTTGGGCGCGCGTCGCCGGCCTTCCCGCCCGCGCTAAGAGAGGCTCGTCTCGCGTTCCAGCACGGTGGCGCCGGGGCCCAGAACGGTTCCGCGTTCGGCGGGCAACTCGTCGCGCGTAATCTCGGCGAGCAAGTTGGATAGATAGACGCCCGTCTCCGCAGCAATGCGCACCACGGCCTCGCTCATGAAGTACAGCGTTTGATACGATTCGGCTTTCCCGGTTGGCGGCTTACGATCGGCGCCGTACCGCGGGAAGAGATGCGAATACGACGGTGAGAGCGTGTAGAGCTCGACGGGCACCCGGGCAAGCTCTTTGGACGAAAGGCCCTGGCTCGCGTACGCGTTGGCCCGGCGCGCGGTCGCATCGAGAAACGCGATGGCCGGATCCGGCAGCGCCTCCAGATTGTGAATGTTGGTCACGCCGAAAACGTAGAACCGGTCGTGCGGGTTCTTTCCGAAATGCGATGAGCGGTCTTCAAACAAGGTGCACCCCCTCGCAGACGATTCGGGGCGCTGCTGCCGGGCGTGCGCTCCGGGCTGCGTTTTCTGCAGCTTACCATGTCCCGGGCTGGGGCGCATGGGCCATTCGGACCGGCCGGCTCGCCTAGGGCTCGCGAAGATGCGCTTCCAGGAAGCGGCGCAGGTACCACAGAGCGATCCGGTCGTGGAAGCCGGTCGGAACGTCCTCGAAGGCGTGGTCGGCCCAGGGCAGTTCCAGATAGGTCACGCTCACGCCGTCGGCGCGTAGCTCGTCGCGGAGAAGATGCTCGAAACTCAAGTTAACGACGTGGTCGCGCCCGGCGGCGATCATCAGCACGGGCGGCATTCCGGCATGGACGGCGTACCGCGGCGATCCGCTGCGGTAGCATCCCGGGCGCTGCGTTGGAGTGCCGCCGCATAGGTCGCTCATGATCGTTCGCACGCCGATGATATCGGGTTGCGACGGAAACTCGTAGCCCATGCGCAGATCTACCGGGCTCTCGTAGGTGACCACCGCGGAGATGCGATGCGGACGCATCGCGGCCGCGATCATCGCGAGTTGCGCTCCGGACGAATGTCCGAGCAACGCGATCGGACCGGCCGGCATCGCGTCGATTTGGCGCAGGATTGCATCGCGTTGTGCGGGCCAACGTGCGGCGGGGGCGTGCGGATAATCGAGCGCGACGACGCGGTAACCCCACGAGGCGACGATCGCGTCGAGCAGCGCGTTGTTTGCCGGAGAGCCGTGCTCCCAGGCGCCGCCGTAGATCGCGAGCACGACCGGCGCCCTCGGCTCCGCGTGTGCCGGCCCGGGGTAGAGCGGCAGCGGCGCTACCAGCGCGGAGAGCGGGACCCGAACCGGGCTTAGAACGTAAGCCAGCGGCGGCACCAGCGAACAGAGCAGCGCCGTGGCGGCAAAACCGGCGGCCGCCGGACGCGCCCAGCCGCCCGAGCGAATGGCGACGACGAGAACGAAGGCGTTGAAAAGCGCCAGCAGCGGCCAAAGCTCGGTGCCGCCGACCGTGAGAGCGAATAACGGAAGGACCGGGCCGGGCACGACGATCCAGATCGAAAGCGCCAGCGCGACGAACGCGAGAGCGAGCGGCATGATGCGCCTATCGCTTGCACGGCGCGCGAGAGAGCGCCTTCACCCGGGCTTAAACGTCTGGTGGTATGCTTACGGCATGGTCGAACATGTCATGAAATCGGCGGACGGCGTGCTGAGCGAACGCGACGTCGAGCTTATCGACGCGTACTGGCGGGCGGCAAACTATCTGGCGGTCGGACAGATCTATCTTCTGGATAATCCGTTGCTGCGCGAACCGCTCTTGCCCGAGCACGTCAAGCCGCGCCTCATGGGCCACTGGGGAACTACTCCGGGTCAGAATTTTATCTATGCGCATTTGAACCACGTCATCAAAGAGCGCGACGTCAACGCCATCTACATCTCCGGACCCGGGCACGGCGCGCCGGCGGTGGTTGCAAATACGTATCTCGAAGGCACGTACGGCGAACTCTATCCCAACGTGGGCCCGAACCTCGCCGGCCTCAAGCATCTTTTCAAACAGTTCTCGTTTCCGGGCGGGATTCCGAGCCACGCCGCCCCGGAAACCCCCGGCTCGATTCACGAAGGGGGCGAGCTCGGCTACTCGCTGGCGCACGCATTCGGCGCGGTCTTCGACAATCCGGATCTCATCGCGTGCACCGTGGTGGGAGACGGCGAGGCCGAGACCGGGGCGCTCGCGGCGGGCTGGCATTCGAACAAATTTCTCAACGCGGCGCGCGACGGCGCCGTGCTTCCGATCCTGCATCTCAACGGCTACAAGATCTCCGGTCCGACCGTGCTCGCGCGCATACCGCAGGCCGAACTGGCCGAGCTGCTTGCCGGGTACGGCTACGACCCGATCTTCGTCTCGGGCGACCTGCCGGCGAAAATGCACCGCGAGTTCGCCTCCGCGCTGCGTGCCGCGATCGTGCGAATCGAGCAGATTCAACATTGCGCGCGCACGTCCGGACTCCGGGAGCGCCCCGCATGGCCCGCGATCGTGCTGCGCACGCCCAAAGGCTGGACCGGCCCGAAGTTCGTGGACGGACTCGCGGTCGAGGGAACGTTTCGTTCGCACCAGGTGCCGGTCGGCGAAGCGCGGACCAACGACGCGCATCGCGCGATTCTCGAAACGTGGATGCGATCGTACCGTCCCGAGGAGCTGTTCGACGAAGACGGTGCGCTGATTCCGGAATTGAAGGCGCTTGCGCCGGCGGGCGACCGGAGAATGGGCGCCAATCCCAATGCGAACGGCGGCCGCTTGCTGCGCGACCTCGTAACGCCCGACTTTTGCGACTATGCGGTAGCCGTGCCGAAGCCCGGCGCGGTGCGCGCCGAGGCGACGCGGGTGCTCGGTGCGTATCTGCGGGACGTGGCGCGCGCCAACCCGCGTACGTTCCGGCTGTTTTGCCCGGACGAGACGTCGTCGAACCGGCTCGACGCGATTTTCGAGGTAACGGATCGCTGCAGCATGGCGGAAATCTTGCCGTCGGACGACCACGTCGCGCCGGACGGGCGCGTCATGGAAGTGCTGAGCGAACATCTTTGCCAGGGATGGCTCGAGGGCTACCTGCTCACCGGCCGCCACGGGCTGTTCTCGTGCTACGAGGCGTTCATTCATATCGTGGATTCGATGTTCAACCAGCATGCCAAATGGCTCAAGACCTCGCGTGCGGTAGCGTGGCGCCGCCCGATCGCGTCGCTTAACTATCTGCTCACGTCGCACGTATGGCGCCAGGACAATAACGGATTCAGCCACCAGGATCCGGGGTTCATCGATCACGTTGCGAACAAGAAGGCCGGGATCGTGCGCGTCTATCTGCCGCCGGATGCGAACACGCTGCTGTCGGTGACGGATCACTGTTTGAAGAGCCGCGATTACGTCAACGTGATCGTTTCCGGCAAGCATCCGGAGTGGCAGTGGCTGGACATCGACGCAGCCGTCGCCCACTGCACGGTAGGCGCCGGAATCTGGGAATGGGCGAGCAACGACGACGGTGGTTCCCCAGACGTGGTTATGGCATGCGCCGGCGACGTGCCGACGCTCGAGACGTTGGCGGCGCTCACGATCTTGCGGGCAAAATTGCCGGAGATGAAGATTCGCGTCGTCAACGTCGTGGACCTGATGGCACTGCAGTCGCCCAGCGAACATCCGCACGGCTTGAGCGAAGAGATCTTCGACTCGATGTTTACCACCGACCGTCCGGTCATCTTCGCGTTCCACGGATACCCGACGCTGATTCACCGTTTGACCTACAAGCGGCCCAACCACGAGAACTTCCACGTTCACGGTTATCGGGAAGAGGGCTCGACGACGACCCCGTTCGACATGACGGTTCGCAACGAACTCGATCGCTTTCATCTCGCCGACGCGGTCATCGATCGCGCGGCCGCGTTCGAGGGGCGGGCCGCTCACGTCAAGCAGTACATCCGCGACAAGTTAGCCGAGCACAAACGATATATCGAGAAACACGGCGACGACATGCCCGAAATCGTCAACTGGTCCTTCGTCCTTCGACTACGCTCAGGATGACAGCGTCCTTCGACTGCGGCGCTTCGCGCCTTCGCTCAGGATGACAGGGCCCGTCCTTCGACTGCGGCGCTTCGCGCCTTCGCTCAGGATGACAGGGGGGCGGCATGACTAGAGTGGGCGCTCGCTAGATCGGTGCGGATACTGTGTTTGGATGTTGGGTCTTCGTCGGTTAAGGTTGCGGCGTATGACGTTGGGGCTAACGATGAGTTCGACTGCTTGATTTCGGCCGGCATGCCGCTGCCGGCGGGTGGTTTCAAAACGGGTGAGGCGCTCGAGCGGATGTTGCGGATCGTCCCGGGAGGTGGGGCGCTATCGGCAGTCGGGCATCGCGTCGTTTTCGGCGGACCCCAGAGCGGTGCGGCGGTGCTGGCCGGCGATCGCGTCTTGGCCGAGCTCGAGGCCTTCGTGCCAATGGAGCCGTTACATCTACGCGGGCAGCTCGATCTGGTCGCTGCGATCGAGACATTGCGTCCGGGGCTGCCTCAGGTGCTCTGTTTCGACACCGCGTTCCACCGCGACATGCCGCACGTCGCAACGCTCGTCGCGCTTCCGCCCGAAGAAGCACCCGGAATCCGGCGCTACGGCTTTCACGGGCTGTCGTACGAGTACATCGTGTGGAAACTGAACGGAGCTCCCGGACGAACGGTGATCGCGCACCTCGGCTCCGGCGCGAGTCTGTGCGCCGTGCGCGACGGCAAGCCGGTGGACACGACGATGGGTTTTTCGCCGTTGAGCGGATTGGTGATGGCGACGCGTCCGGGCGATCTCGATCCGGGCATCATGCTTGCGCTGATGCGCGACGGCCATTCCGTTGCGGACTTGACGGACTTGCTGTACCGGCGTAGCGGTTTGCTCGGGCTTTCGGGCCTCTCGGCCGACCTGCGCGAGCTCGCGTCCGCGCTGCCGCAGAACGCACGTGCTCGCGACGCGGTCGCGCTCTTCCAATACGAGCTCGTCAAGCAGATGGGCGCGATGATCGCGGCGCTGGGCGGGCTGGACACGCTGGTCTTCACCGGCGGCATCGGCGAACATCAGCCCTCAATTCGATCCGCCGCTTGCAATGCGTTCGACTTTCTGGGACTACGCGTCGACGAAGCGGCCAACGCGCAAAATTCCGGCAGGATTGCGCTGCCGGAGAGCGCCGTCGACGTGCGGGTCGTTCCCACCAACGAAAACCTCATGGTGGCGCGCCACACCGCTGCGCTCCTGGCGTAAACGGGGGCGCCTTCAAAGGCGTCGAATCTGGAACGTCCTGCGCTGATTTGTACCAGCGTTGGTGACGCGTTTGAGGGAGGGCGTTCTTGCAGGACGAGGGACACGCGAGCCGGGCCGCACCGGTCCGGCGCAACCTTTACCCGATCGCCCTCGCGCTCGTCTTTCTGCTCGCGGCCGCGCTGCGGCTCTACGACATCAACGGCGTACCGTCCGAACTGATCGTGGACGAACTCGATCTCTACAACTCGGTGCACAGCATCGTCCAGACGGGTCACGACATCGACGGACGGCTTTTGCCGTTTCTGTATTCTCCGTTCACCCGCAACCCGCCGATTTACGGTATAGCCGCCTACGCATCGAGCCTCGTTTTCGGTACGAGCCCGTTCGGATTGCGATTCCCGGCCGTAGCCTTCGGCTTGATCGCGGTCGCACTCATGTACGCTATCGCGCTGGAGTTGACCGGGAGGCGCGACGTTGCGCTGGCTGCCGCAGCGCTCGGTGCGACGCAGCCGATCTTCGTCCACTTTTCGCGCGTTGCGTGGGAGCCGGCTTCCGAGTTGCCGTTTCTGCTGGGGGGCTTGTACGCGATGCTCCGGGCTTTCCGTCCGGACCGGATTCGTCTGGCGTGGTTGTTTGCGGCTGCGTTGCTGCTGGGCCTCACGTCGTATACGTACATGGCCGGCTGGTTTTACGCGGTGGCGCTCGGCGGGGCAATCCTCGTCCTGAACGCCGGACGATTCCGGTCGGTGCGGGCGTGGCTCGGGTTGCTGGGATCGGTAGCGCTGTGGGCGGCCGTTTCGGCGCCGGCGCTTTGGATGTTCTTCGGCGACCCCGCGACGTACGGAAAGACGCAGCGGATCGGCACGTTTTCGCAAGGCGTATCGTTGAGCGCGCTCGGCATTTTTGCCGGGAATTACCTCAAGCACTTCGCATGGTCGTATTTGGTCGCGACCGGCGATCCGATACCGGGCGTGACGTGGCGCTACCTGGTAGGATTCGGTGCGTTTTATTGGTGGGTCATTCCGCTCACGATTTTTGGGCTGGTCTGGGGAAGCGGCTACGTCCGAACGCGCTGGGGATTTCTTTGGCTGCTGACGTGGCTGGCCGTGTATCCGCTGGGCGGAGCGCTAACGAACGAAGGCGCGCCGAACGCTCCGCGCACGCTGGCGGGAGCGCCGGTTTTCTGTATCCTGGCAGCGCTGGGCGTCGCGGTTCTGCTCGACGTCGCGCGCTCGCTGCGGCCGCGACGCATCGCACGCGTTGCCGAGCCGGTCCTCGTCGCCGTCCTGGCGGTCAACCTCGCGCTTTCCGTGACGCTGTTCTCGCTGTCGTATTTCACGCAGTACGTGCACGCGTACTCCAACGCCTGGGATTCCGGAACGCACGACTTGTTCGCGGCGATACGCGAACATCAGGACGGCTATTCGCGCGTCTGCTTCTCGGTTTGGCCCGCTTGGTACGGCCTCGATACGTACGTGCGCTTCTATCTGGGCGACGTGCGCATGACGAAGGTCGGCAACGTCGCGGATGCGGCCTGCTATCTCCCCGGCACGCTCATCGCAACCGACGCGCAACATCCGATCGACCGGCCCGGTTTTACCGTGATTTCCCGCGTCCTCGACGTGAGCGGCTCGCCGTTTGCGTTCGTGGAGGCGCGTCCGCCCACGCCGCTCCGGTAGCCCGGGAGGAATTGGCGCCCGGCCCAGCGCTAATGCGAAGGACGTGTTGATGTTAGCGGAGCGCTGTTCCGGTCGCGAACTCATCGACGGTCCGATCGATTCGATTGCCGAGCTGTCCGAGAGTTTTCGCGACATCGCGCTGGCCAATCGGAGTTTCGGCGGAATCGCCGTCGCGCGATTCGCCTTGCGGCATCTCCAGGCGGAAACGATCCTCGACGTGGGAACCGGCGGTGGCGACATTCCCGCATCGCTTTCCACCTACGCGCGCCGGCGCGGAAGGCCGCAGCGGTTCACCTGCAGCGACACCAATGCGGACGTCCTCGGGCTCGCCGCGCGGTCGCACGGGGCGAACCAGGATCTGACGTTCGTTCGCGCCGACGGTATGCGCTTGCCGTTCGATGACGCCGCCTTCGACGTGGCGATGTGCAATCTCACGCTGCATCATCTCGACCCGCCCGAAGCGGTCGCGCTGCTGCGCGAGCTGCGGCGCGTATCGCGCCTCACGCCGGTCGTGACGGACTTGCGCCGCTCGGCGCTGACCTGGCTGTCGGCCGTCGCCTTCAGCAGACTGTTCACGCGCAACCGGCTCACGCGACACGATGCGCCGATGTCCGCCCGGCGCGCTTACACGAAAGAAGAAGGGCTGCGCCTCGCGCGAGAAGCGGGCTGGATCGCACCGAAGGCCGAGAGCTTCGAGTTTATCAGGATGGTCTTGAGCGATGCCGCGCCGGTTTGACGTTGCCGTCGCCGGCTCCGGGCCGGCCGGCGCGGCGTGCGCGCTCCGTCTGTCGCGGCTCGGGTTTGCCGTCGCGCTCATCGACGAGCGCGCGTTTCCACGGCCCAAGCTGTGCGGTGAGTATCTCAACCTCGGCGCCGTCCGGGAGCTTCGCGAACTGGGGATGGGGCCGGTGCTCGTATCCGAGGGCGCACCGTTACGGGGGATGCGATTGTTCGCGCACGGCGAGATCGCGGAGTTTGCGTTTTCATCGCCGGCATATTCGGTATCGCGCGAGATTCTGGACGAGCGGATCCGTTCGGCGGCGCTCGATTCGGGTGCGCAAGGCATCGCCGGCCGGCTGCAGACGGTCGCTCGGAGCGACTTCGGGGTGGAGATCACGGTACTGCAACCGCCGGGCGAAACGCTGGAAATCTCGTCGCGCTATCTGGTGGGAGCCGACGGCATGCGCTCGACGGTAGCGCGGTTGTGCAAGCTGGCTAGGCCGGCCGGTGAGGGCCGGTTTGCGGTCGGCGGCCACTACGCGGGACTCGATCTGTGCGATTGGATCGAGATGTACGCGGGCGACGGCGGCTACGTCGCGCTCAACCCGTTGAGCGGCGGCGTAGCGAACGCGGTGTTCGTCCTGAGCCGCGAACATCTGATGCGGGCGCGCAACGACCTCGCGGGCGAGCTGGAGCGTTTTTCGGTCACGTCGACCGGCGGCCGGCGGAGCGTCGAGGACGATCGTCTGCAAGGCAAGCGAAATTCCATCGGCCCGATCTCGCAACGCACCTCGCGGCCCGCGTGCCGCAACGTGTTGCTGGTGGGCGACGCTGCGGCGTTCGTCGATCCGTTTACCGGGCAAGGCGTTTACCTCGCGCTTGCCGGCGCACGTCACGCGGCGGCATCGATCTCGCGAGCGCTGCACCATGCCGTCGAAGAGCGGAGCGCGTGGCGCGACTACGCCGCGGAGATTCGCGCCGCGGTGACCGAGCGCCGCCGGCTGGCCGCGATGGTCAAGATGCTGATCACGTTCGGTTTTGCCGCGCGGCGAGCCGCCGCCGCATTGCGCCGGCGGCCGGCCGACTTCGTCCCGCTGATCGAGGCGGTGTGCGGGAACCGTCCGGCGCCGGGGCGCCCGGAGCTGGCCTTCACGATCGCGCGAGCTCTGCGATGACGACCATGACCAACAGCGTTCGCATCGCCGCTCCCGCGCGGCGCATTTACGATTTGGCGAGCGCGACGGAACGCTGGCCCGAGATCCTGCCCCACTATCGCTTCGTTCGCGTGCTGAGCCAAAACGGCGACGAGCGCGAGGTGGAGATGGCGGCCCGGCGCGGCTTGATCCCGGTCCGCTGGACCGCGGTCCAACGCAACGACGAACAAACGCCCGCCGTTTACTTCCGGCACACGAGCGGTTGGACGAAGGGCATGGACGTGGTGTGGCGATTCGAAGAGAATGCGAACGCAACGGACGTTTCGATCGTGCACGACTTGACGTTTTCGTTTCCGGTTGCGGAAAAAGCAATCGAAAAGTACGTGGTGACCGGCTACTTCATAGACGGGATCGCACGGCGAACGCTGGCCTGTATGAAGGCTCTTGCCGAGGCACGAGACGGTGGCTGATTTCCGCGTCGTCATCACCGGATTGGGTTTGGTAACGCCGCTGGGCATCGGCAAAGACGCCTTCTGGAACGCGCTGCTGGCGGGCAACGTGGCCGTCGACACGATCACGCGATTCGACGTCTCGACGTATCCATCGCAGATCGCCGCGGAAATTCGCGATTTCGATGCGTCCCGGTTCATGGATCGCCGGCGCATGCAGTGGACCGACCGCTTCTCGCAGATGGCCGTCGTCGCCGCGCTCCTGGCGTGCGAAGACGCCGGCATCAACATCGAAGGCCGTTCGGACACCGGAGTCTACACCGGCTCGGCGCTGGGCGGTCTCACCTACGCCGAAGAGCAGCTCGCCGCATTTCAAAAGGACGGATTACGCGCGATCCGGCCCCTGCTGACGCTCTCGGTGTTCGGCGGCGCCGCACCGTCGAACGTGGCCATCGAATTGGGCCTGCACGGGCCGACCATCGCAAACGCCGATTCGTGCGCGGCCGGCGCCATCGCGATCGGCGAGGCCTTCCGGGCGATCCGGCGCGGCGAACTGCGGGCGGCTATCGCCGGCGGCGTCGAGGCGCCGCTGGCTCCGCTGACGTTCGGTGCGTTTACGGTCGCACGCGCGATGTCGACGCGCAACGACGACCCGGCCACGGCGAGCCGTCCGTTCGATCGCGGCCGGGACGGCTTCGTGATGGGCGAAGGCGCCGGATTGCTGGTGCTCGAGCGTTACGACGACGCGGTCGCGCGCGGCGCGCGCATCTACGCCGAGGTTACGGGCTTCGGAACGACCAACGACGCCCACCATATGGCCGCGCCGCTGGCCGACGGATCGCAAGTGTCGCGCGCGATCGCCTCGGCGCTGTCCGATGCGTCGGTCGGGGCGGACGAAGTCGAGGCGATCAACGCGCACGGTTCGTCAACGCCGCTCGGCGATCGCGCCGAAATACGCGCGTACCAAGGCGTCTTCGGCGAACGCGCGTCGCAAATTCCGATCAGTGCGACGAAAGGCCAGCACGCGCACGCGCTCGGCGCAACCGGCGCGTGGGAAGCGGCGATCTCGGCGTTGACGCTCAATCAGGGGCGGCTTCCGGGCGCCGTCAATTTCGTGCAGTCCGACGACGGCTACGCGATCGACTGCCGGACGGACGTGCGCGACTTGTCGCCCCGCATCGTCCTGAGCAACTCGTCGGGATTCGGCGGCATCAACGCCGCGCTCGTCTTGCGGAGCGCCGAGTAAGGCCGCGCGGGACGCGCCCAGGAAATGGCCGCGGGGCCGCGGCAATATGCCTTTGCCGGCGACGTTCGCCGGCGGTTGGGAGTTTGCAACGTGATGCGTTCTTATCGCAGCGCCGTGGCCGCCGTTTTCGCCTTCTGTTTGACGGCGGGGCCGTCGGGCGCGCAGACCGCGACTGCGCAGCCGCGGCCGCCGGCCGTGATACACCATCAGGTTTCGACCAACGCGCAAGCCCAAGCGGCTTTCGATCGCGGGTTGCTGGACTATTACGCTTACAACCCGGAAGCCGCCGAACACGAGTTTTATGCTGCAGCCGACCTGGACAAGAACTTGGCGATGGCGTATTGGGGCATCGCGCTCAGCAACGCGCCCAACCTCAACGTGCCGCCGACCGACGATCGCGAACAGAAGGCTCAAGACGCGATCCGTCAAGCCAAGGATCTCGAGCAGTACGCAACGCCGGAAGACCGGGAACTGATCGACGCGGCGGCGGCGCGCTTTATCGACCCGCCGCAGGCCAAGATTCCTGCGTTGCTGGTTACGTATCGTAACGCGCTGCATCGTATCGCGCTGGAGAATCCCGGCGATCCCGACGCGCAGACGCTCTACGCGGAAGCGGCGCTGTACGCCGTGGTGGCGGGCATGAAAGACGGCTTCGACCAGATGACGCCGGCACAGCGCGCCGCGTTCACGGCAAACGTCGCGGCCTTGCTGCCGTTCTTCCAGGCGGAGCTGGCGAAGTTTCCGCAACACGTCGGCTTGCTGCACTTTTATATTCACGCCGCGCAGATGGCCGATCAGTCGCCAGTCGCCCTGAGTGCGGCCCGGCAACTCGCCGCGTTCGGACTGCCCGACGATGACTCGCACCTCACGCACATGCCCGGACATATCTACTTCGATCTCGGCCTTTACGACGAAGCCCTCGGGGTAGGACAGCGTTCGGTCGCGATGGACGACGCCGATTTCGCGTGCTGCCACCCCGGCTACTACAGCGCGCCGCGCTATTACCGCCACCACAACATGAATTTCTTGCTGTACGCGTTGACCGAAACCGGGCATTTGGATGCGGCAGTCGACCAAGCGCGAGATTCCGGCGATCACGTGTTCCTGGCGCGGCAGTTGCTCGCGGTCAATCGCTGGGCCGACGTCTTGGACGTTTCCTACAAGAAGGGCAAGAGCGATACGCTGGCGTTTTCGCGCGGCATCGCTCAGGCGAAGCTCGGTAACGCGGCCGGCGCGCGGCAGGCGCTGGCCGAAATGCCGGACGCGCCGTCCGATTCACCGTCGGAGGCCGCGACCGTTTCCGCGATGCGCCTGACGCTGCGCGCGGCGATCGCCGAGCAGGCGGGCGAGAAAGCCCAAGCGTTGCAATTGCTCGAGAAAGCCTCCGCCGACGACACGACGGGCGACACGCTCGGCAGGGCGGAAATTCCGGCGCTCTTTTTCTACTCGCCGCACATGGCGCTCGCTACGCTCGCAGTTGCGCTCGGCAAGCCGGACGTCGCGCGCGCGGCCCTTCAGGCCGAACTGGGCGCAAGCCCCAAATCGGCCACCGCAACGCAGATGCTCGCGCAACTCCAGCCGGCGCACACGTAGGGCGCGCTTCGCCCGTTCGCCCTTCGCCCTTCGACAGGCTCAGGGTGACAATTGGGGGGTGGGGTTATTCTTGTGGCGGGGTTGGCGATTGGGCTAGGAAGTTGTCGTAGTCGGTTTTGGAGAGTTTTACGTAGGTGCGTGCGAATTTCGTGACGGCTTTGTCGAAATCGGTGCTGTTGCCTAGGTAGGTCGCGATGGCGACGGGGTCGCCCGTGCGGGCGTGCGCCCGCGCAAGCGTCCGGGCGCAGTACTCCGCGTATCGCCAGAGTCCGGGCACCGACATCGTGGCCAGGTCGGCCGATATCTTCATGTCGCGCAATTGGCGGACGTAGAAGTCTTTCGTTGCGCTGCTGCACCAACCGAGGAAGACGTCGCCGACAGATTGCATCAAGCGCTGGCCCAGCACCACGCGCTCCCCTTGCTGCTGATATTTTTGGGTGCCGGCGAAGCGCGTAACGACGGACTCGGAAGCCTCCTTGATCTGGAGCAGCAGCGGATCGCCGCAGTCGGCCAGATGGAGCGAAACGTAACATCGCGTACCGACGCTTCCCACGCCCACGACCTTGAAGGCGGTGTCGACGATCGAGTAACGATCGAGAAGCGCGCGAACGTGATCCGGCAGCGATGAGCGGTACGCGTCGAACATGGCGAGCGTTTCCGGAGCCTCCTCGCTCTCGAGTCCCAACTTCCTAAACGTCGGCGGCTGATCGACGAAGCGCGGCGGATCGCCCGCCGTCAGTTTCGGCGCGAGCTGGCGTCCGGTGCGTTTCTTGCCGCGCGCGAGCTGGCGCTCGAGAACCTCTCGGCGCTTTTTGGGCGTGCCGCGAACGATGTCGCGAACGTCGACTTTGTCGTACCAGATGTCGACGGGCGACATCTTTGCGTATTCGTGCATCGCGACGCGGTACGCTTCCGCGCTGTGGCGCACCAGCCCGTCCACGAGCCCGGCGCGAAAACCGCGCTCCAAGGCCTCGAGCCGGACGCTGGTGGACATGCGCAGCACGTCCCATTCCCACGGCCCGGGGGCGGTCTCGTCGAAATCGTTGAGGTCGAAGACGAGGTTGCGTTCTGGCGAGGCGTAGACGCCGAAGTTGTTGATGTGCGCGTCTCCGCAAATCTGCGCCTGGATGCCGGAAACCGGCAAGCCGGCCAGGTCGGAAGCCATGATGATGGCCGAACCGCGATAAAACGTAAACGGCGAAACCGACATGCGCTCGCGGCGCAGCGGCAGCAACTGCTGCACGCGGTCGCGGTCTTGTTCTGCCAGTAGATCGAGCGGAGCGCGGTCGTGCGGCGGCTGCCAGTCGCCGATCGAAGCGAGCGAGACGTGCCGGTCGCGCGCTTTGCGAGGCTTTACGCCGTCTTTTTTCGTGGCCTGCTTCGCCAATGGAAACCTCCGATGCCCAGTAGCGGCGGGTTCTTCGAGATTGCGAATCGCGCCTGTGCGAGCAGAGCATTCGCGGGAACGGGGCCTTTTCGGTAGAAGGCCGCCTCTTTCGTTCGGAGGTTTACCTATTGATCGAAGCCTCGGCACCGCCCGAAGCCTCGCCCGAGGCGCCGCCCCAACTTCATCGCAGTCTCGGACTCATCGACGTCGCGTTGTTCTTCGTGATCGCGGGGTCGAATCTGCAGTGGGTCGCGACGGCCGCCAACGCCGGGCCGAGCTCGATTACGGTGTGGATCATCGGGTGCCTGGCGATGTTCGCTCCGCTCTCGATCGTGGTCGTCTACCTCGGATCGCTGTATCCGGAAGAAGGCGGCCTCTACGTTTGGAGCAAGCGCGCATTCGGACCGTTCTCCGGTTTCATGACGGGCTGGACGTACTGGACCAGCAACCTTCCGTATTTTCCGGCGCTGCTGTATTTTGCGGCCGGTAACGCGCTGTTCGTCAGCGGCGGTAACGGCGGCGCGCTCTCCGCGTCGCCGCTCTACTTCATCGTATTCGCGATTCTCGGACTCACGCTCGCGACCGCGTTGAACATCTTCGGCTTGGATGTCGGAAAATGGCTCAACAACGTCGGCGCCGCCAGCCGCTGGACCGTCACGATGATCCTGATCGTGCTGGGCGTCGTGTTGTGGTGGAAGTTCGGGCCGGCGACCAAGATCGACGCGGCGGCATTACGTCCGGGGCTGCAAATCAAAGACATCATATTCTGGTCGGTGATCGCGTTTGCGTGGACGGGACCCGAAGCGATGGGATTCATGTCCGGCGAGGTCAAGAATCCGCGACGCTCGATTCCGTTCGGCTTGCTGATTGCCGCGCCCGCGATCGCCATCATCTACATTCTGGGGACGTGCGGCGTGCTGGCGGCGCTCAAACCCTCCGCGGTGGACCCGTCCTCGGGCGTGATGCAGGCGATCGGCCACGCGGCCGGCCGCGTCGGATGGAGCGTCATCACGCCGGTCGCCGCGATTTTGGTGGCGATCAGCTGCTTGGGAAGTTGCGGCGCGTGGCTCGGTGCGGTCGCGCGCATTCCGTTCGTTGCGGGCATCGATCACTTCTTGCCGCCGGCGTTTGGGCGCATGCATCCGCGCTGGGGTTCGCCGGTCGCGGCGCTGCTCACGCAATCGGGCATCGCGGCGCTGTTCATCTTTCTCGGACAGGGTGGCACGAGCGTAAGCGGCGCGTACGCCGTCCTGGTCGGTTCGACCGTACTCATCACGATGGTGCCGTTTCTGTTTCTGTTCGCAGCCACGTTCGCGCTCTACACCGATCGTACGAGCGCCGACATCGTGCGGATTCCGGGCGGCCGATTTACCGTATTGTGCGCCGCCGCAATCGGGTTCATGACGACGCTCGCCTCGGCGATTCTGGCGGCGTTCCCCGCCGACAACGAGCCGAACAAACCGCTGGCGGTCGCGAAGGTGCTGGGACTTACGGCGCTGATGGTCGGCAGCGGCGTGCTGGTCTACGTACTCGGCAAGCGCAGCGCCGCCCGCGCCGAAGCAAGACGGCTATGAAGCCCGCAAATTGGCGCGGAATCGTTCTTTGGCTGTGCGCCGTGGGCGTCTCATCGACATCGGGTTCGTGCTGAACCGCGCCGCCGTGTTCGCGATCGTCTCGTCCATCGTGATCGGCACGTTCATCCTGGTCGAATGGGCGGCGAGCGAATGGCTCGCGGGAACGACGCATACGACCAGCGCCGTCATCGGGATGATCGTGGCCCTCGGTCTCGGCTTGTCCCTGCGCTTCATTCACAAGTACGTGGACGGGTTCGTGGACCGCGTGTTTTTCCGCAAGCGGCACGACGACGAGCGGGCCTTGCGGCGATTCGCCCACGAAGCCGCCTACATCACCGACCGCGAAACCCTACTCGAGCGCGCGCTGCGGACGGTCGAAGCGCACACGGATGCCGGCGACGCCGAGATTCTCGTTCGCGACGGTTCGGCCGCGTACGCCTCCGGCCTTAACGGAACGCGCAAGCGCGTTGACGAGAACGATCCGGGTATCACGGCGCTGCGCGCGTGGAACAAGCCGGTCGATCTGCATACGATTTCCGGCTCCGCGCTTCGCGGCGAATTCGCGTTTCCGATGATCTCGCGCGGCGCACTGGTCGGCGCACTCGTTTGCGGGCCAAAACGCGACGGCGAGGCGTACGCGCCCGACGAGTCGGACGCGTTGCTCGCACTCGCCCACGGCGTCGGGACCGCGCTCGACACGCTTTCGCTCCGAAGCGAGGCGGAAGCCGTACCGCTGCAACAAACGTTACTGCGAATTTTGGAGACGCAAGAAACGCTGTTGCAGCGTCTAAACGGCTAGGCGCTTAGCTCTTCGTACAGGTCGTGGTAACCGCTACGTTGCGGCCGCCCTTCTCGGTGAACGACGAGGTTTGCGTGAATTTCGTGTCGCTGACCTTGGTCATCGTCGTGTCGGTTTGCGCGACGATGTCGCCGTTGGGTGCGAACGTCGGGTCGTGCCACACCATGGTGTTTCCGACCCAACCGGGGGCCGTGGTGAACCCATACGCGCCCAGGTCGCCGTAGGTCAGGTCGATCCACCGGCTAGTGGACGCATCGTACGTGATTTTGTCGTAGGTCGTGGTCGCATGCGGAAACCAAGCCATCGCATCGGTGGCGGTCATCGCGTTGAGCCACCAGCCGCTCGGGTCCAGTGCGTACGTCGCCTTGGACGTGTAGGCTGCCGGGCGGCGAGCGCTCAGCGTGCTGCACGACCACGTGCCGACCATGAAATTCATCGAGCTAAAGTCCGGCGGCGACGGCAGCGGTACGGGCGTCGCCTCGACCATTTGCGCTAGTGCGGCCCCTGGCGCAATCAGTACGGCGCACGTGCACAACGCGACCAGCGTTCTCGATAGAAACATATGCTCAATTCTCCCATGTAGAACTCGAAGGAAACCGATCTGAGATCGTGATGCCAAGAGGTATCGCGCCGGGCGCCCGATTGCCTATGCGTCGGGGGAGCGCGCCGGATTTCGCGGCATCTGCGAATCGTGCGCTAGGTCTGCCAAGCGCCGGGAAAAGCGGCTTGTTATCCCTCGGGCAACTCGTGGGCGAGCGAGTCGAGGTAGCCCGCGGCGGCGGCGATCGGGTTGTTCCCGTCGACCTCGCCGTCGAAGGCGACGAGCCGGTAGCGTTCGTCGTGCAGCTGCGACGCGCGTTTCTTGCCGATGCGGCGTTCGAGTTCGGCGCGCAGTTGGACGGCTTTGCGGAGGTATTCCCGCTGCCAGGCGGCTTTGGTCGCGTCGCTGATTTGCTGCACCTTGAGCTTGCGCGCGGTGAACGCGCGATCTTCGTTATACTTGGGCGGCGGGTTTTGCTTGGTTTCTAAATACTCGCGGATGACGATTTCTTCTTCGGAGCGCCGTTCGGCTTCGAAGCGGCGCATGCGCGGCGTGAACTCGAGCGTCGTTTCGCGCAGCCGCGAATCGGTCAGCTGATGAATGGCGGTGCGATCTTGCCCCGAGCCGCTCCTCATGCGCATCACGGCGTAAACGATCGCCGCGGCGACAAGCACGGCAACGATAATTTCGATCGCAGGTAAGGCTGCGTTGATCCGATGCTCCATGCCGGGAGATTCGCCCGGGACGCCCGCTTTGCCCTATGCTCGACGGAAAGTAGCGGAGGCAAGCGCACGCGGCGGCGGGAAGGGCGCGTGGATACGATAGATTTCTCTTCTCCGGAAGGATCGTGCAAGACGATGCTTAGACATGCCATCCTCAAGATTCCATTCCTTTTGGTTGCAGCCGCGGGCGGTTTGGCCGCATGTGCGGGATCGACGGGTTCGTCCGGAGCTTTGACCGATTCGTCGCGGATGGCCGGTTCCGCGATGCTGCCCGCGACGGCAAGCCGGTCCGCGCATCCAACGATGCGCGGTGATTTGTCGGAGCCGACGTGCTCGACGCCCGCTCCGGGCTCGTTCGTCGGGATCAACAACACCAACTATGCGTGCGGAGTGGACAGCACCGTCACCGGCGGATCGCAAAACGGTGTCGACGGCGCGGGCCAAAACGCCACGATCGGGGGCGGCGTCGTCAACTACATCGTCAACGGTGCCTACGGTACGATCGCGGGCGGTCAGCAGAACAGCATTCACAACGGAACGGGCGGCGCGATCGTCGGCGGATATACCAACATCGTGACCGGCTCGTACGGCTTTGCCGGCGGCGGCGTGGAGAACACCGCGAGCGGCCAAGAAGCGGCGGTTGCCGGCGGCGAAGTCAACGTCGCATCGGGCGCCTATAGCGCGGTGGGCGGCGGCTACAACGACAAATCGGCGGGCGAGTTCGGCGCGGTCGGCGGCGGTGAATCGAATCAAGCTCCGGGCCAGTACGCAGCCGTCCCCGGGGGCCAGGCGAACGCGGCCCGCGGCGAAGGCGAGCTTTGCGGCGGGCATGGGATCGGATGCCGCGGACAACGGCGACTTCGTCTGGAGCGACGTGTCGTCGGGCGCGACGGCCATCACCGTCACCGGCGACAACGAGTTCTTGGCGCGAGCGCGCGGCGGCGTGACGTTCTATTCGTCGGCCAACTTGGCCAGCGGCGTCAAACTCGCGCCCGGGTCCGGTACGTGGTCGAGTCTGAGCGATCGGAACGCAAAGACCGGCATCCTTCCGGTCAGCGACGACGATATCTTGGCCCGCGTCGCGGTGCTGCCGATCAGCGAATGGAGCTACAGCACCGAACGCGGCGTGCGTCACGTCGGACCGATGGCGCAAGACTTCTACGCGGCGTTCGACGTCGGCGAAGACAACCGTCACATCACCTCGATCGACGAAGACGGCGTGGCGCTCGCGGCGATCAAGGCGCTCGATGCCCGCGACCAGCGCAAAGACGCCGAGATCCGGTCGTTGCAGCGGCAGATCACGGCGCTGGCCACGCAGGTCGAGGCGATGCGCGCCGCTCGCAACTAGCTAAGGGCGCCGCTCCGTACCCGCTAGATATCCCAAAACGGCCGCGACGCCTGGATTCCCGCGCCATGGTGGTTTAGAATCGCCGCATAACCTCGGTTGCGCTGCGAAAGGCTGTGGCGGCTATGCGTGGATATCGATTCGTTCCGTGTACTTTTGGCTTCTGGGTTGCGGCGTGTATGCTGAGTGCGTGCGCCGGCGGCGGAGCCGGCACGCCGGGCACGCCGGGCGTTTCCGGCGCGGCCGCCGCGGCGCTTTCCGCGCCGGCCGGTCGCGACGCCGCGCGAGCGCAAGCGCGCCGCGAGCTCGCGCAGCCGACCTGCTCGGGCACCGGCACCGGATCGTTTATCGGCATCAACACCGGCAGCGATGCCGACGGGGGGTATTCGGTCGTCACGGGAGGCTTGATCGACGATGCGTGCGGCTACGCTACGACCGTCGGTGGCGGTGAGTACAACGGCGTCGATTCGCTCAGCTCCTACGGTGCGATTGACGGCGGAGATCGCAACGGCATCGCCGACGCGTTCGAAGGAACGATTGCCGGCGGCGGTTCGAATGTGGTGACCGGCGCGGACGGCGCGATCGGCGGCGGTGCGAGCAATGGCGCGAGCGGTACCTACGGGACGATCGGCGGCGGATTCAATTCGCGAGCGTCCGGTGCGTTCGGCACCGTTGCGGGCGGCGAGTCGAATCAGGCGTCGGGACAATATGCGATGGTGCCCGGCGGCCAAGGCAACGTCGCGCACGGCGAGGGCAGCTTTGCCGCGGGAATGGGATCGAACGCCAACGACAACGGCGATTTCGTCTGGAGCGACGTCGCATCGGGAGCCACGCCGATCAGCGTAACGGGTGACAACGAATTCTTGGCTCGCGCGCGCGGCGGCGTGACGTTCTATTCGTCGGCAAATCTCAAGAGCGGCGTGAGCCTTGCGCCGGGATCCGGTACGTGGTCGAGTCTGAGCGACCGGAATGCCAAGACCGGCATCGTGGCGGTCAGCGACGACGGCATCTTAGCCAAGGTGGCGGCGCTGCCGATCAGCGAGTGGAGTTACTCGACCGAACGCGGCGTGCGGCACGTCGGTCCGATGGCGCAAGATTTTTACGCAGCCTTCAACGTCGGTGAAGACGACCGGCACATTACGTCCATAGACGAAGACGGCGTCGCGCTCGCGGCCGTTAAGGCACTTGACGCCCGTCAGATGGCACTCAAGACCGAGCTCGCAGGGAAGAACGCCGCCATACGAGCGCTTCAACTCGAAGACGCGCGGTTGCAGCGCCGCGTAGCGAAGCTGGAGGCGGGATTCGAGGCGCTCCGGGCGGCTTCGAAGCCGGGGAGTGGAGCACGATGATGCGCGGATATTTCACGATCGCACGAATCGCCGCATACGCAGGTGCATGCGCGCTGGCCGCGTGCTCCGGCGGCGGACCCGGGGCGCCGTTTGCCTATTCCGGCGGCACCGGTGCGAGCGTGTCGCGAATCTCCGCCGGCACTGCGCAGATCGCGGCGAAGGTCAAACTGCGCCGCGCGCTTGCCGAGCCGACGTGCAGCGGATCGGGTGCGGGGTCCTTCGTCGGGGTCAACAACACCAACGTCGCGCTGGGCGTGGATTCGGTCGTCGTCGGGGGCGGCGTCAATTATGCATGCGCGTTCGTAGATGCGGTAGTTGGGGGTGAGTACAACGGAATCGACACGATCAGCTCCGACTCGAACATCGGCGGCGGCGACAACAATACGATTTCGGGAGGGTACCAGAGCACGATCGGGGGCGGCGGGTCGAACGTCATGACCGGGCAGACCAGCGTGATCGGCGGTGGCGGCGCCAACGACGCGAGCAACTTTTACGATACGATCGCCGGGGGTACCGACAACGCCACGAGCCAGTTCGGCGCAGCCATCGGCGGTGGAAACGAGAATAAAGCGTCCGGCGAATACGGAACGATTGCGGGCGGTGACGTCAACGGCCTGAGCGGTAACTACGGTGCCATCGCGGGCGGGTACAACGGCCGCGTGGCCGGCGAATTCGCCAGCGTCGGCGGCGGCGAATCCAATCAGGCCTCGGGCGAGTTTGCGACCGTTCCCGGCGGACAGGCCAACGTCGCGCACGGCGAAGGCAGCTTCGCGGCGGGCATGGGATCGAATGCGGCCGACAACGGCGACTTCGTGTGGAGCGACGTTGCTTCGGGCGCTACCGCGATCTCGGTGACCGGCGACAACGAGTTTCTGGCCCGGGCGCGCGGCGGCGTCACGTTCTACTCGTCGGCGAACTTGGCCAGCGGCGTGAAACTCGCGGCCGGATCGGGAACGTGGTCGAGTTTAAGCGACCGCAACGCGAAGACGGCGATTTTGCCGCTGAACGACGACGAGCGTCCTCACGCGCGTGGCGACGCTGCCGATTAGCGAGTGGAGTTATTCGACCGAACGCGGCGTCCGCCACGTCGGTCCGATGGCTCAGGATTTCTACGCGGCGTTCAAGGTCGGCGAAGACGACCGCCACATCACCTCGATAGACGAGGACGGCGTCGCGCTGGCCGCCATCAAAGCGCTAAACGCTCGCGTGGCCGGCCTGCGAGAAGACAACGCGGCGCTGCGGCGCCAGATGATCGCGCTGACCGCGAAGGTCAACGCGATCGAAACCGCCAGGCACTAGATCGGCGCGATTAACGAATGCGCGGAGCCGGGGGCTGCCGGTGCAAACGAACCGGGGTCCAATTGCCTAGAGCGATGTGGCGTTGCGTACCGACGATGCGGTAGTCGAACGCGATCGAGGACGTGCCGTGGCGGCTCTCGCGCACGGTGAATCCCGTGCTGCGTCTTGCCGGTTACGTACAAACCGTTGCTGTCGCCGTTCGGCGTCAGGAAGACGTGGTACGTGCGCGACGTATCCAGATGCTTGGCAAATGCGGGATCGATGGTCACGTTGGCACTGCCGTTACTGAGTTGTCCGTCTCCGACGCTCTCGATCTGCGGGCCACCCGCGGGCGTGCTGATGAGGGGCGTGCCATTCTGTGTAAGCGAACCGGCGATGACGAGGTTTCCGCTGTTGTCGAGCGACATTTCGTCGGTGCCGCCGTTGTCGGCAATGATAAGGTTTTGTCCCGAGTTGCCGTTGTCGCCGACCCAGAGCGACGTCGCTCCGGTTGCCTGTGACGAGGGACTAGACGCCGATACCGGCTCCGGCCTTCGCATACACACCGGTGCCGCCACCGCCTGCGTAGACGCCGTATGCCGCCGTTGTTCGAGATGGCCTCGACGCCGTAGTTCGCCTAGACAGCCCGCGCCGCACGTCGTGTTGCTGTTGTCCGACGCCCTCAACGCCGGCGTTTTCGCCCTGTTCGTAGGCCGATGTCGTGTGCCGATGATGCGGCTTGAAATTCGCCGTTCGTGTTCGTCCCGTAGATTGCGGTGCCGCCCGACGTCGCGTTGAGGGCCGTTCCGCCCGCGTTGTTGAGGAAATAGCCGCCGAACGAACTCGCGTTGTTGGTCGTGCCTTCGACGCCGTCGCCGTTGATTCGGACGCGCCGTAGACGCCTCGACCGTACGTTCCTGCGTAGCCGTAAACGCCCGAGCCGTTCGACGCGTAGCCGTAAACGCCGTAAGCCGAGCCGCCGCTGCCGTTGTACGACGAGTGTCCGTAGACGCCGGCGCCGGCTCCCTCCCCGATGCCTTCAATACCGTAACCCTTCGTCGTATTGGTTCCCGCGATGATCGGGCCGTTGGTGTAGGCGCCGACGTCGTTGATGATCGGTTTGGTAAGGTCCGGCGCGTTGGCCGGCGCACCGAGCGCGATCAGCGCGTCCGGCAATGGTTTGGGAAACGCTTGCGCCGCGGCATCGGCTGCTGCGCCTGCCATGGCTGCGGATTGCGGAACGTAGCCCGCGCTCTGCGCGCCGGCGCCGGACTGCGCGGCGATCGGCGAATTTCCGCCGCCCGAACATGCTGCCAGAAGAAGCGCGGCCGCGATGGCCGGAACGACGAAGCGATGGCGGGCCGTCATAAAATAAGATCCTCCGTTACAAATCTAATGCAGTGCGGGGGAATGGTGCCCCGTAAGCGTTTAACATCCCACACATTCCTTCGGCGTCCGTCGGCTGGGGCCTGATGTATCCCGACTTCGACGGGGCCTTTTTTTGAAAGGTCGTGACGGCATGCGTTTATCTCGTGTGGTGGCATCCACGTTGTCCTTGTCGCTCGCGGGTTGCGTTTTCGCCGCCTGCTCCGGCAGCGCCGGCTCGGGAAGCCCCGGCGAAGCGGCCGGTCCGGCGAGCGGTGGGCTCGCAGCGGTCCCGGCCGTGGCGGGACGAGCCGCTGGGCGCATTACGATGCGCCGGTCGATTGCGGAGCCGACCTGCACCCATCCCGGCACGCTCTCGTTCGTCGGCATCAACGATGCCAACGTTCCGGGCGGCGCCGAATCCGTCGTAACGGGCGGCTACCAAAACGACGCGTGCGCCGTTCTCTCGTTCGTGGGCGGCGGCCAGCAGAACGGAATCGATTCGAGCAGCGGCGGGGGCACGATCGCGGGCGGGGCGGCGAACGCGATCGTTACGGCGCCCAACGGAGCCATCGCCGGCGGATCCTACAACGTCGTAAATACCGCGTGGGGCTTCGTCGGCGGCGGACAAAACAACACGGCCGGTGCAGAGTGGGCGACGATCGCGGGCGGCTTGCAGAACTCGGCGACCGGCAATTCGGGCGCGATTGGCGGCGGCCAAGACAACAACGCGAGCGGCGCCTTTAGCGCGATCGCGGGCGGTGTATCGAACGTCGCGTCGTCCGATCACGATGCCGTCGCCGGCGGTTTTTTTAACAATGCCGGCGGTGCCGACGGCGCCATCGGCGGCGGAGCCAGCAACGCGGAGACCGGATCGTACGAAGCCGTGGCGGGCGGTTACAACAACAAAGCGACCGGCGAGTTCGGCGGTATTGGGGGCGGCGAATCGAACCAGGCCACCGGTTTGTACGCCGCGGTACCCGGCGGACAACTCAACGTCGCGGCCGGGAAAGGCAGCTTCGCAGCCGGTATGAGCTCGAACGCAGCCTACGACGGCGATTTCGTGTGGAGCGACGTCGCGTCGGGCGCGACGGCCGTCAAGGCGACGGCCGCGAATGAATTCCTGGCACGTGCGCGGGGCGGCGTGACGTTCTATTCTTCGGGAAACTTGGCCAGCGGCGTGCGTTTGGCACCCGGTTCGGGAACGTGGTCGAGCTTGAGCGACCGTAACGCGAAGACGGCCATCTCGCCGGTAAGCGACGACGGGATTCTCGCGCGAGTCGCTACGCTACCGATCAGCGAATGGAGCTATTCGACCGAGCGCGGCGTGCGCCATGTCGGCCCGATGGCGCAAGATTTCTACGCGGCGTTCAACGTCGGCGAAGACGAACGGCACATTACGTCTATCGACGAAGACGGCGTCGCGCTGGCGGCGATCAAGGCGCTCGACGCCAAGGTGGCGCGAAAAGATGCCGAGATTCGCGCCTTGCGCACGCAGCTGCAAAGCAGCGACGCGAGCCTGCAGCGCCAAGTAACAAACCTTGCTCGAGAAGTTGCCGAGATGCGTTCGTCAGCCGGGCTTGACGGTTCTCAGCGTTAGCGCGGCGGTTCCGGCCGATAGGATCGCCAAACCCGCGCACGCCAGCGCGACCGCGCGAAAGCCGTCTTTGTAGGAATCGAGGACGAGCGCGCGAGCGGTAGGATCGGCGACGACCGCTCCCGCCAGCGCGGCGCGCTGCCGTTCGACTTGGATGCGCGCGGACGGCGGAATCGGCGTCGCGCTCAGCCGCCGGTCCAGCTGCGAGTCGAACACGGCGGCCAGCAAAAAGCCGCAGACGGCGATGGCCAGCAGGCCCGCGACGCGCGCGACGGCGTTGTTGATGCCGGACGCCAAGCCGACCTCGGGATCGCGGACCGACTCCATCACGGTCGTGGTCAGCGGTGCGACCGTTAGACCCATGCCAATCCCGACCAGAATCGTCGCCGGAAAGACCGATCCCCAATAGCGCAAATCGCCGAGCAAGCCGAACGCAAGATACCCCAGCGCGACCACCGACGAACCGATCAGGAGCGTCGCGCGAGCGCCGATACGATAGACCAAGCTTCCGGCCAGGCGCGACAGCAGCACGATCAGCACCATGAACGGGCAGCATTGCCGCACCCGCGATCGTCGCACTGTAGCCGTCGGCCTGGATCATGACGAACGGGAGAAAGTAGAAGAGCGCTCCGAGCGATCCGTACACGAAGAACGTCATCACGTTGATGCCGGTGAACGCGCGCGATGCGAACAGGCGGTGCGGCAGGATCGGTTGGGCAACGCGGCCTTCCCACCACCAAAACGCGGCCAGCAGGACGATTCCGGCCGGCATTGCGACGCGAACGCGCGTCGCGCCCCAGCCCGCGAGGGAGGCTTCGATAAACGCGTATACGATCGCGCCCAGGCCGGCCGTCACGAGCGCGGAGCCGGCGACGTCGAGCGGTCCGCTGACCTCTTCGTCGCGGCTTTCGCGAACGTGCCGGATCGCGATTGCAATCGCTAAGGCCGCGATCGGCAGGTTGATGCCGAAGATCCACCGCCACGTTGCATGGTCGAGCAGCACGCCGCCGGCGACCGGGCCGATCGTCGACGTGATGGCGGTGAAGGCCGACCACGTTCCGATCGCCTTACCGCGCGCTTCGCCTTCGAAGGTGGCGCTGAGCATCGCGAGGCTGGCCGGCGCCAGCATCGTCCCACCCGCGGCTTGCAGCACGCGCGCGGCGATGAGCGCGTTCATGGAATTCGCGAAGGCACACGCGAGCGATCCGATCGCGAAGATCGTGACGCCGGTGACGAAGATGCGCTTGCGGCCGTAACGATCGGCCAGCGCGCCGCACAGCAGCATGAGCGCGCCCAGCACCAGCGTGTAGGCTTCGATGACCCACTGCGCCTGCGCGGCCGTGGCGTGGAAGTCGCGTTGCAGAATCGGCAGCGCGATCGAGACGACCGTCCCGTCGATGAAGACCAGGCTCGAGCCGATGATGCTCGTGACGAGCGTCCAGCGCGCGGACCGGTCGGCGTGGACGACGCTCATGGTTTGCGGCTTCCGGCCGTCCGGGCCGATTACCTAGGCGGCTAGCGGCGCTATTGAGCCGGGCCGACCCAGACGGTTTGCACGTTGGTGAACTCGCGCAACCCGAAGTACGAGAGCTCCCGTCCGTAACCGCTCTTCTTGACGCCGCCGAAGGGCAGGCGTGGATCCGATGCGGTCATGCCGTTGACGAAGACGAGGCCCGACTGTAGCCGCTCCGCAATGCGTTGGCCCAACTCCACGTCGGCCGTCCAGACGTTGTTACCCAAGCCGAAGCGCGTTGCATTGGCCAGGCCGACCGCGTCGTCTGCGTCCGCCGCGCGGACCACCGCCGCTGCCGGTCCGAACGTCTCCTCGGCAAACATCGGCATGTCGACGGTCACGTTCGCGACGATGGTGGGTTCGTAGAAGGCGCCGCCTCCGTCGACCTTGCGGCCGCCTTGCACGATGTCGGCTCCCATCGCGCGCGACTCGTCGACTTGCCGCGCGATGTCTTCGCGAAGGTCGTGACGCGCCAGGGGGCCGATGGTCGTCTCCTTCTCGAGCGGGTTGCCCAAGCGCAGCTTCCGGGTTTCCGTGACGAACGCAGCCAGAAAGCGATCGTAGATGGGCGCCTCGACGATGAATCGCTTGGCGGCGATGCAGCTCTGTCCGGTGTTCTGGAACCTCGCGCGAACAGCCGTCTTTGCGGCCAATTCGATATCTGCATCGCGCAAGACGATATACGCGTCCGATCCACCGAGCTCCAGGACCGTTTTCTTGAGAACGCGCCCGGCCGTTGCCGCTACCGCACTCCCGGCCGGTTCGCTGCCCGTCAACGTTACGGCCGCAACGCGCGCATCTTCGATAACGTCGTGCGATTGCGCGCCGCGAACGAGGAGCGCCCCGAACACGCCTGCCGGAAAACCCGCTTGCGTGAAAAGTCTCTCGAGAGCGAGCCCGCAGCCGGTGACGTTGGCGGCGTGCTTGAGAAGCACCGTGTTTCCCGCGGCGATGGTCGGGGCCGCGAAGCGGATAACTTGGAAAAACGGAAAGTTCCACGGCATGATTGCGAGCACGGTGCCCAACGGCCGGAACGCGATGTCACTCGACGTCGCGCTGCTCGCGACCGCCTGCGGCGCGAGCTGCTGCCCCGCTTGGTCCGCGTAGTACTCGCACGCCCACGCGCACTTCTCGACTTCGCCTTCCGATTCGCCGATAGGCTTTCCCATCTCGACGGTAGCGAGCCTCGCGAGCTCTGGTTTCTGCTTGCGCAGCTCCGCAGCGAGATTGCGCAGGAGCGCGCCGCGGCGTTCGACGTCGCTTTCGCCCCAGCTCGCAAAGGCTGTATGGGCCGCCGCGACGCGCGCTTCGATTTCGGAAGCCGCGTGTAGCCCATAGGATTTAAGGTGTTGGCCCGTTGCCGGGTCGATCGTTTCTATCTTGTCGGGGCTGTGGGCGATCACGATGGACTCCTTAGGTCGCGGTAACGACGATGACGGCAAGCCCGCCGCCGCAGCAGCGGGCTTGTCACTTTCCCCAAACCCTCGCGGACTCCTAAGGCCCGACGAAGCGTTGGGTGATCGAGAATACAACCGTCGCCGGCGCCAGGCCGAACCGTTCGGACCCTTGTTCGAGTCCGTTCGAATCGGTGCCGTACTGGTTCTCCGGGACGAAGACGCCCCAGCCGATGCGCCCGTAATTGTCCACGTTGCTGTTGAAGACGTTCGAAACGCCCAGGTTCAGCCACGTATTGCCCGCGTTTCCGCCGAGTTTTCCGGTGAATGCGACGTTGGCGACGCCGTACGCCGGGCGGTTGAGCGAATTGTTGGAGTCGTAGTGGACGTAGTTGAAGTAGACGTCTTGCCCGTGCGAATTGGTCAGGTCGGCCGACAAGCCCCACTTGTGGAGCGGGATTCTCGGCAATTGCGAGCCGGGAATCAACGTCGTGTTGGCCATGAGGAGTTCGTTGGATACGTCGAAGATCGTGGTGGACTGAACGCTCCAGTAACCTTCGACGTAGAATTGCGGCGAAACGCGAAGGCGGCCGTTGAATTCCATTCCGCGCGCGCGCGCCGAGGCGAGGTTCAAGTTCGACGCGACCGTCAAGTTGGCGATCGTCGGAGGCGGATGCGGCGGGGCGAAGTTCGGGCAGATCGCGGAGATGTGATTGAACACGGCTTGGAGGTAGTTCGGACCGCCGAACTCGTTAATCGTGTCCAAAAATCCACTGGCGGGCGACTGCGCCTCAAAGATCGTGTTGGTTTCGTTGGTGTCGTAAGCGATGAATTGCAGGGCGGTGTCCAGATGGAACTTGTGCGCGATCGAAAGTTCCAAATCGGATGATTTTTCCGGCAACTCGCCCGGAGACGGCACGGTGCCGACGCTGAAGGTTTGGCAGTTCCCGGGGTTGATGCCGCCCGCGCCGGTAAGGATCGTCGCGATCGGCGCCGGGTCGGCGGACGCCTTTCCAGCCGTAATGCGGAACACGTCGGCCGGATCGGGGCGGTAAATGACCGACGCGCGCGGATCGAACGAAGTGCCACCTAGGAGCGAGTTCTTGAGCCAGGCATTGATGAAAACCGACAGCGGGCCCGGCGGCGTGTACGCGTCGCGGACGAAATCAGCTGGTGAGCCGGGAGAGCAGCGGCTCGGCCTGAATGACGGTCATACCGCTGACGTTTTCACCGTTCGTGTACTGCCGCTGTTCGTACGCGCCGAAGCCGATGTCGTGCCTGCCGGCCACGAAGTCGTCGCTCGCGAGCGTGCCGAAAGTTCGGTAGACGCGCGTCAGGATCGAGAGCGGCCCGTTGATGTTCGATTCGGGCCGTTCGCGGACTTGCTGATAGTTGTCGATAAACGAGTCGACGACGATCTGATGCTTGCCGGCATTGGTGGTAAAACGTGCGTGGTAGTCCTGATTTGCAAGCGCCTGGAACGCACCGGGGCCACCGCCGGCAGGCCCGCTGGTGAGGGACGCATATTGCTCGGGCGTGAAGCACTGCTGGCCGGTGTCGGTGGTGCCGATGAGGCCGGCCGCTCCACCGCCGGTCGTGCAATTCGTATTGCCCGTGGTTTGGTGAAGCGCGTAATCGTAGGTGATGTAATCGTTGTCGCCTTCACCGGTCTTATCGTCCCACGTCGTCGCCGAGTAGCCGGTGAACGAGAGTGCGGTCGACGGAGAGAACGAGTAGATCGCCTTTCCGAGGAAGTTGCGCAGCGTATACGCTCCGCTTACCTGATACGTGTTGGCATCGAGGGTTGCCGTAGTGAAATCGTTACCCCGCGAGCCGGTCTGCGAGATCTGCTGCGGATAGAAGTTGCCGTACGTGCCGTACGTTCCGTTGACGAACGAATAGGCGACCTTGCCGGACGTGCCGGCGAGTTGAACGTCGTACAATTGCCGCGACTGATCGCCGAAACCGTACATGAACTCGACTTGCGGTTTCTGAGCGACGCCCAGCGTTTGGAAGTCGATGGCGCCGCCGACCGCATCCACGCCGTACAAACCAGTCGCGCCGGAACCGTACGTGACCACGGTGTTGCCGAGGGCAAACAGCGGAGAGACCTGATAGTCGAAACCGCCCTGCCCGCCGCCGATCGAGGCGGGGTAGACGCCGAGCGGTCCGATCGGATGACCGTCGAGCAACACCTGCGTTTCGCTGGGCTTGAGGCCGCGGATGTCGACCGCGATGTCGTCGCCGACGGCCGAATCCTGGCCGACTAAATTGACGCCGGGCAATTCGCCGAGGCCCTCGGCCGCCCGAATTTGGCCGGTGCGAAGCAGCAGCTGCGGGTCAACGTTGTTCTGGATCGTCGTCGTCGTTTGGAGCGCGCTGCCGCGTGTCGTAACCGAGGCGATCGTCTTGAGCGTATTTGCAGAAGTGGTGGTATGGCTCAGCGTCAGCGAGACCTGGGCGCCGCTTCCGGTAAGCGAGATATCTTCGGATCGCACGGTAAGATAGCCCGCGGCCGCTACCTGGATGTTGTAAAGTCCGAGCGGAACCGCCGAAAACGTAAAATGGCCGGACGGATCGCTGGTCGTCCTGGCGACCTCCTTGTCCGCTTGCATTAGCCTTAGCGTCGCACCGCCGATGGGAAGCGCCGCGGTTCGATCGAGCAAAATGCCGGTGATCGATGCCGTCTGGGCCACCGGTGCCGGCGCTGCGCTCGGAACCGCCGCCGGGGCGGTTTGCGCCAGCGCAGGCGCCGCGCACAACGTCGCGCACAGAAGCGCGCTGGTGACAACTCGGAATCGAGCTAGTAACGAACGCATGTAGGGAACCTCCTCATGAAGCGACGGACGCGCCCGTCATTAGGCTAACGGCTTGTTCCATCGTGGCGGTGCGTGGATCGAGCGTCCCGACGCGGCAACCGTGCCGCAAAACGATAATCCGGTCGGATATCTCAAAGACGTGGGGCAAGTTGTGGCTGATGAAAATTACGGCCGTGCCTTTATCGCAGACGCGACGCATGAGCCGTAAAACGAGGGCCGACTGGGCGACACCGAGCGCCGCGGTTGGCTCGTCCATGATTACGACGTCGCGGCCCCACAGCACGGCGCGTGCGACGGCGATGGCTTGGCGTTGTCCACCCGAGAGCGTGTCCACGCGCTGTGTGATCTTGCCGACCTTGATGCCGAACTCTTCAAGGTGCTGTTCGGTCGCAGCGCGCATCGCAGTGGCATCGTAGAAGTCTAGAAAGCCGAGCAATCCCGGACGCACGGGTTCGCGCCCAAGAAACAAATTTGCGGCGATGTCGAGGTCCGGCGCCAAGGCCAAGTCCTGATATGCGGTCTCGATGCCGGCGTCGTGCGCCGCGCGCGGACTGGAGAACGTGCGTTCCTCGCCGCGCATTTCGATCGTGCCGGTGTCCGGCGAGATCGCGCCCGACAAGATCTTCGTGAGGGTCGACTTACCGGCCCCGTTGTCGCCGATGAGCGCCACGATTTCGGATCCGTTGACTTCGAAGTCCACGCCATCCAGAGCGACGACGTTTCCGTACCGCTTCGAGATGCCGGTCGCTTGAAGCAACGCCGTCATAGCGCTTCCGCCATTTTCTTGCGCAGATGGTCGCCATAGACGAACGCAATGATAAGCGCGCCCTCGACCATGCGTGCCACCTGCGGATCGAAATTCATGAGATTGAGGCCGTTGGTCATGATCTGCACGAGCGTGACGCCCAAGAAGGTGCCAAAGATGGAACCGCGGGCGCCGAACAGGCTTGCGCCACCCAGGACGGCGCCGGCGATCGCGTCGAGCTCGTAGCCGGTACCCGCGTTGGGATCGCCCTGGGCTTGCCGCGCCGTAATGAGAATGCCGGCCAACGCCGCCAGGAACGCGCTGATCGCGTAGACGGTGAGCAGCGTCGCACCGACGTTGACGCCCGCTCGTCGCGCGCTCTCCATGTTGCTGCCGACCGCGAAAATGTAACGGCCGCGACGCGTGAAATGCAAGAACACGCCGGAGATCACGCAGACGACGGCGAGAACCCAGAAGAGATTGGGAACCGCCAGCGTCGAGCCTGCAGCAAAATCGGTCAGGCGCGGAGCGTCGAAGGCGACCTGCTGGCCGCTGCCGAGAATTTGCGTGAGACCGCGCAGAATTCCGAGCATTCCCAACGTCACGATAAACGGCGGCAACGCGCCGCCTTTGATGAGCGACCCGTTGATTAGTCCGATGGTCGCGCCGGCGGCCAGGACGAGCAGAATAACGAGCGCTAACGGAAGGTGAGCGGCAAGTCCGAGCGCGATCAAGATTCCGCCAAAGCCGAGCATCGAGCCGACGGAGAGATCGATGCCGGCCGTTATGATAACGAAGGTTTCGCCGACGGCAAGAATACCGACGACCGCCATTTGCCGCGCGTTGTTCGCGAGATTTTCGGCGCTAAGAAAACCCGGCGCCGAGATCGCGAAGAAGACGAGCAACACGACGATGATGCCGAGGAGGCCGACGCGCAGTACCAGGTCCACCGCCGCCGCCCGCTTCACTTCGCGTTTGCAAACCCGAGGTGGCGCTGCGTGATGGGATTGAGAAGCGACCGGATCTCAAGCGTGTCCACGTTGAGTGGCGTTGCGGCGTAGACCCCGGTGTTGACGAACTTGGGCGTTTCGACCCCAGCTGCTGCGAGCACGCCGTAGGCGACGCCGCCGTAGCCCATTTGGTACGGATCTTGGAGAATGATCCCGTCCACCACGCCGGTTTGCAGATCGCGAACCAGCGATGGCGACGGATCGAATCCGACGAGCGAGACCTTTTTTGAATCGACGTGATTCTCGCGAAAGGCCGTCACCGCGCCCTCGAGCGTGATCAGCGTGTCGGCAAAATAGCCCACAAGATTCGGGAATCGGGTCAGCGTATCGGAAACGATGCCGATCGGCTTGACGGACTGATCGCCCGCTGCATCTTTGTGTGCGACGAGCTGCAACTCCGGGTAGGCCTTAAGGCCGGCGAGAAAGCCGGCGTCGCGCAACGTGAGCGAGCCGACGCCGCTCAGGAACGTCGAGTAGGCGATCTGGCCCGATGCCCGGCCCGTCTTGCGACGTATCGCGTCTGCGAGGGTCTGCGCGGCGAGGACACCGCCCGCGTGGTTGTCCGTAGCAAGAAACGTCTGGTACTGATCGGTATTCGCGGCAGAATCGATCAGGATGACTTTGATCCCAGCCTTGACGGCCGTGTCGATCGTGTTGTCGAGCGCCGTCATGGCCGTCGGCGCGAGGACGATGAAAGCAGGCCGTTTAGCGACGGCGTCTTCGACCAGCTCGATTTGGCCCTGGATATTCGCCTCGGAGTTTGCGCCGGTGAACTGCAGCGCGTCCAGTCCGAACTGCCGGGCGGCCTCGCGGCCGCCGGCCAGGCACGCTTGCCAATAATCCGAGTTGAGGGTCTTCACGATGAAGACGAACCTGACGCTCCCCAGAGCGCCTTTCGGCGCTTCGGCGCAGCCGGCGGCGCTGAGGAGGCCCGCGGCCGGAGCCGCAGCCGCCAGAACGGTGGCCCGCTCGAGGAACCTTCGGCGCGTTGCGCCGTCACGATCACTCGAACCCTCTGCGGTCATTGGACCTCCCGATAAAAATCGACAAAAGTCGGGCTCTGTGTCACTTTATCAATGGCATTGCGATATTGTCAATACGATTGTGAGTTTACTGAGATTAGCCGTCTTTTTATTGATTTTTTGACCATATATATTGACCATTGCGCAATATCGTTGATATAACGACAGAGACAATGGCACGTCCTCCCATGATCAACTCGCTGGCCCGGGGAGCCCAGATCTTGCGCTTGCTCGCCGAGCACCCCGTTTCGCTCGGCGTTACCGAGGTGGCCGAGCGGCTCCGCGTGGATCCCAGCACGGCGTACCGTCTGCTGGCCACGCTGGAAGCTCACGATCTGGTCGTGCAGGATGAGGCGAGCAAAAAATACTCGATCGGGTACGGCGTCCTCGAAATCGCGTCGGGGCTGCTTCATCGTTTCAGCGTGGTGGAAATCTCACGCCCCTTCATGCAGTCCGTCGCGGCCAGGACCGGCGAAAACACGCACGTTGCCGTTCGCAACGGCTGCTCGGCGATTTCGCTGGGCAGCGAGTCGGCGACCGGGATATTGCGCGTCGAAACGACGCTCGGGACGGCCGAACCTCTGCACTGCAGCGCGATCGGGAAAGCGCTCTTGACGGACTACGCGCACGAAGAGCTGGCCACGCTCTTCGGCGACCACGTTCTCGAGCGCTTCACGCCAAACACGATCACGACGCTGGACGAGCTGGAGGCGGATCTTATTCGCACGCGCCGTATCGGCTACGCGTTCGACGACGAGGAATTGCATCCGGGAGTCCGGTGCATCGCGTCGCCGGTCCGGGATCGTTCGGGAGCGATCGTCGCCGCTTTCGGGCTCTCGACGCCTTCGATCCGGCTTACGCGCGAACGTATGCCGGAACTGGCCGCGCTCATACGGGAATCGGCGGCGCAGATCTCCGCACAAATGGGTTTCGTCGCACAAGACACTGCAGCGTCACCGTGAGGTACACCTAACGTGCGAATGACGGGCGGCCAGATCGTAGCGGAATATCTTATCAGCGAAGGCATGCCATATCTATTCGGAGTCCCCGGGCACGGCATCACGGCGCTGCTGGACGCGTTCGTGGATCACCGCGAGCGAATTTCGGTCGTACAGGCAATTCACGAACAGGGGGCCGCGCACATGGCCGATGCCTATTACCGCGTTAGCGGCGTTCCGTGCGGCGTGTTCACGTCGATCGGTCCGGGCGCGGCAAACACCGTGATGGGCGTTGCGAACGCGTACATCGATTCAATACCGCTGCTGCTTTTGACCGGCTCCGCGCATACCTACATGCGCGGTCACGGCGTCTTACAAGAGCTCGAGCGGACCCACTGGGCCAACTTCCCGCGGATCATGGAGCCGATCGTCAAACGCTGGTGGCAGCCCAGCACCGTCGATCAAATCCCGAACGTGCTGCATCTTGCTTACAACGTGATGCTCGAAGGGCGAAGGGGTCCGGCTTACATCGATATGCCGATGGATTTGCAAGCGGAATTCGGCGATATTGCGAACCTACCCGACCCAGTTAGCCGGCGTCCGCGCGGCCGCCCGCACGGCGATCCTCAGATGGTCGAGAGCGCCGCGCAGCTGTTGCTCTCCGCAAAGCGTCCGCTCATCGTCGCCGGCGGCGGCGCGATCGCAGCGGGCGCAGAACGCGAGTTGCAAGCCGTAGCCGAGTTTCTCGGAGCACCCGTCACGGTCACGTGGATGGGGAAAGGTGTTATTCCCGAGGACCATCAGCTATACGTGTGGCCATGCGGCGACCTCGGATCCATCTCGGGGAACACGCTCGCGCGCGAAGCCGACGTAATTCTCTCGATCGGTTGCCGGTTTACAGACCGCACCGCCTCGTCGTTCCGCGAAGGGGTCACGTTCAACATTCCGCCAACGAAACTCATTCAGGTCGACCTCGATCCGTACGAAATCGGAAAGAACTATCCGGTCGAAGCCGGCATCGTCGGCGACGCGCGAGCGACGCTTGCGGATCTATTGCTCGCGCTTGCCGCTAACGCGAAACCGCGCGATTACCGCAATTCGGAGTACTTCGCGCGCATTACCGATCTCAAGGCGCAGTGGGAAGCAGCGCTGCGCGGACCGCGTGAGAAATCCACGTCGCCGATGACGATCTCCAGCGGCCTGGTCGAAGCTCGCAAGGCGCTGGCGCGCGATGCCATCGTCGTGACCGGTGCGGGTAATCCCCAAAGTCAAGTATTCAACGAGTTTCCCGTCTACGGCTCGCGCCAGCACATCACGGCCGGCGGATTCTCGGCAATGGGATTTGAAGTGCCGGGCGCCATCGGCGCCAAGCTTGCGGCGCCCAACCGGCAAGTCCTCGCGATCGTCGGCGACGGCAGTTTCCTGCAGACGGTCCAAGAACTTTCGATGGCCGCGCAATACGACATACCGGCCGTCTTTCTCGTTATGAACAATTTCGGGTGGGAATGCATTAAGAATTTACAGGAGCTGCAGTTCGGCCCCGACCGCGTCATTGCCACGACCTTCAAGAAGTCCGACGGAACGCCGTTTTCCGCGAACCTTGCGAAAGTTGCCGAAGGCTTCGGCTGTCATGCCGAGCGCATCGAACGCGCCGAGGAAGTCGGGCCGGCGCTCGCACGCGCGTTTGCATCGGGAAAGCCGGCGGTGGTCGAAGCTCTTTGCAGCCGTTCGCTTCCCGACAGCGGACTGACCGCTACGGGTTGGTGGGACGTCACCGTTCCCGCGTACCACGTCGAAAAGCGCGCCAAATATGAAGCCGCGCGGTCGGGCGAAGCGCTAACCTAGATGAGCGTCGGCATTGCCGTTTTCGGCGCCGGGCGTATCGGGGCGGTTCACGCCGCGAACCTTGCGCGTCACGTTCCGGGTGCGACGCTGGCCGGGGTCGCCGATACGATCCCGTCGGCGGCGCAACGCCTCGTGCGCGAACTGGGCGCCGGTCGCGTCGATTCAATCGAAAACTTCTTGAGCGACGCGGACGTGGCCGGCGTCGTCATCGCCACGCCGACCGGCACTCATGCGGAGATCGTTGCCGCCGCCGCGGCCGCCGGAAAGCACGTGCTTTGCGAAAAGCCGATTTCGATGGACGTGGCGCACACCGTCGCGGCCGCGCAAGCCGCCGAGGCGGCGGGCATCATCTTGCAGGTGGGTTTTCAACGGCGGTTCGACGCGGAATTTGCCAAAGCTCGGGACCTTATCGAATCGGGCGCGTTAGGGGAGGTGCGATTCGTGCGCCTGGTCGGGCGCGACCGTTCGATGCCGCCGATCGCCTACATCCGCACGAGCGGCGGGCAGTTCCGGGACCAAATGATTCACGAGTTGGACGCCGCGCGGTGGTTGATGGGGCCGGCGGAAGTCGACGAGGTGTACGCGACCGGAAGCGCGCTCGTCGACGCGGAGGTCGGTGCGTCAGGCGACGTGGACACCGCGGTCGCGTGTTTGCGTTTTTCGAATGGCGCGATCGCGGTGATCGACTCGTCTCGCGAAGCAGCGTACGGGTACGACTCGCGGGCGGAGGTGCACGGTTCGCGCGGCATGTTCTTGGCCGGCGGCGAACGGCTCCCGAACGGCGAAATTCTCGATGGGCGGTACGTTTCTCCCGATACGGAATCGTTCATCGAGCGATTTGCAGGCGCGTACCGGGCCGAGTTAATCGATTTTTTGGACGCGATTCGCACGGGTCGCGCGCCGCGCGCCGGCGCGGGCGACGCGCTGATGGCCCTGCGGGTCGCGCTCGCAGCCGATCGCTCGCTGCGCGAAAAGCGCGCGGTTAAATTGGCCGACATCGGAGAGAGCTAGCGTGGCGTCCCCGCTTTTGGTGCATCCTTCGGGCGAAGGCCGCGACATCGTCCACGTGCGCCCGGACGGCAGAGAATGGAAATACATCGACTTTCGCGCCGTGCGTTTGGAACCGGGCCAGACGATTCACGATCGTACCGGCAGCGACGAAGTGATCGCCGTCGTGATCGCAGGTTCCATCGACGTGGAATGCGGTGCGACGTCATGGAGCCGCGTCGGACGCCGCGAGGACCCATTCTCGGGGGCGCCTGCATCGGTGTATTTTCCGGCCGATTGCAAGTACGCGCTCCGCGCCCTCACGAGCTGTGAAGTCGCGATCTGCGCGGCGCCCGCGCGCGGTCCGGGCCGGCCGCCGCGCCTGCTGCCGTGCGGCGACGGCTACGTTCGAGGCGAAGGCCACGCGCAGCGCACCATTTACAACGTCATGATGGACGAAGGCGGCGCGTCGACGCTGTTCGTCACCGAGGTGATCACGAAAGCTGGAAATTGGTCGAGTTATCCGCCGCACAAACACGACGAAGACAACCCGCCGCTGGAGTCGCAACTTGAAGAGCTCTATTATTATCGCGCGCAGCCGGCGGCGGGCTTTGCGTTTCAGCGCATCTACACGGCGGCCGGCGATCTGGACGAGACGGTCACCGCACACGACCGGGACGTCGTTCTGGTTCCCCGCGGCTACCACGTCTGTGCCGCGGCCGCGGAATACACGATCTACTACCTCAACGTGCTGGCCGGGCCGAAGCACGTTTACCGGATGACGTTCGATCCGGCGCACGCGTGGATCAAAGAAGGGTGGAAGTGGTGAGCGCGATCCGCATAGGGACCGCCTCGGTAAATTGGGGATTCGATCCGTTCTACACGTGGGCCAAGACGCCGCCGTTCGAACGCATGCTCGACGAAATGGCGCGGGCCGGGTATGCCGGCACCGAGATCAGCTACAACTTTCCCGACGACGTCGCAGTGCTTCGGTCGGAACTGGAGAGTCGAAACCTGCAGCCGGCCGCAACCTTTCACGCCGTCGATCTGCGCGATTCGGCCAATCACGAACGAGCTTTTGAAAGCAGCGACCGGGTCGCGGACCGGCTCGAACAACTGGGATCCGACGTCCTCATTCTGTCCGACTTGCCTTCGCCCGAACGGCTAGCGGTTGCCGGGCGCGTATCGGGCTCGGATGCGCTCGACGACGCGGGCTGGAAAGCGATGTCGCACGGTTTGAATCGCATCGGCGAACGCCTGCTGTCGAGAAACATGCACGCCGTCTTCCACCCCCACGTCGGAACGTACGTTGAAACGCGATCCGAAATCGATCGCTTGTGTGCGATGACCGATCCGGCATTCGTGGGCCTTTGCCCGGATACCGGGCACTTGGCATACGCGGGCGCCGATCCCGAGGCAGTGTTCGCCGACTACGCGGATCGCGTGGGATACGTTCACCTCAAGGACGTGGACCCTGACCTGCTGCAGATGATTCGGCGCGACCGGATCGGCTTCGTGCGTGCAGTCGAGCTCGGAATGTTCGTCGAGCTGGGAACGGGGATGGTCTCCGTCGAGCGAATCGTCGGCGATCTCTTGAAGGCGGACTACTCCGGCTGGATCGTCGTCGAGCAGGACGCTCCCGCCGAGCCGTTGGCGTCCGCTACCAACAACCGCCGCTACCTTCGCGACCGCTTCGGTTTATGAACGACGGCGAGCTGCGCGGCGTCGCCGCCGAGATCCGGCGCCAGGTTCTTCGGGCGGTGCACCATGCGGGCGCGGGGCACATCGGCGGCGTCTTTTCGGCGGCGGAAATGCTCGCAACGCTGTACTTTCGCGTGCTCGACGTAGACCCGGCGCGCCCCGGCTGGACCGAGCGCGATCGCTTTATCCTGTCGAAAGGACATTGCGCGATCGGTCTGTACGCGGTGCTCGCGATGCGCGGCTACTTTCCAGTCGACGAACTGCAAACGTTCGATGCCATCGATTCGCGCCTGCAAGGCCATCCCGACATGACCCTGCTGCCCGGGCTGGACATGTCCACCGGTTCGCTCGGCCAGGGGTTGTCGCCCGGTTTGGGCATGGGGCTAGCCGCGCGGATTATGGACAAGAAGTTCCACACGTGGGTGATGCTGGGTGACGGCGAGTTGCAGGAGGGGCAAATTTGGGAAGCGGCGTTCGCCGGGTCGCGCTACGAGCTCGACAACGTTACCGCCATCGTCGATTGGAATCATTTGCAACAGTTCGGCTGGTCCGGTTCGCAAGGATACACGTCGCCGCTGCGGCGCGATCCGGCGGACGACCCCGCCGCTCGCTTCCGGTCGTGCGGCTGGAACGTCATCGAATGCGACGGTCATTCGATCCCCGAATTCTCGCGTGCCTGCGAAGAGGCGAAGGCATGTAAGGGGCGCCCATCGGCCATCGTCGCAAATACGGTTAAGGGCAAAGGCGTCTCGTTCATGGAAGGCGATTACACGTGGCATTCGCGCCCGATGAGCGATGCCGACCTCGCCCGCGCGCTCGAAGAATTGGCAGTTTGACATGTTGGCGCAACGCGATGCTTTCGGAGATGCGCTCGTCGAGCTATGCTCGACGAACCGGAGCGTGGTCGTGCTCGACGGCGATCTCGCGAACTCGACGAAAACCGATAAGGTCGCCGTCGCGCATCCCGACCGGTTTTTCATGATCGGAATTGCCGAACAGAACCTGGTAGGCATGGCCGCCGGCATGGCGAGCGCGGGCCTGATCCCGTGGGTGTCGTCGTTTGCCGCATTTCTCGCAACGCGCAGCCTCGACCAAATCCGCGTCGTCGTCGCGCAGCCGCACCTCAACGTCAAGCTTGCCGGACACTACAGCGGGATCCTGACCGGTTTTACCGGCAAAACGCATCAAGTCGTCAACGACATCGCGATAATGCGAAGCCTGCCGAATATGACCGTGCTCGCGCCCTGCGACGGGAACGAAGCGCGCGCGGCCGTCTTTGCGGCCACCGCTTGCGACGGCCCGGTGTACTTGCGCCTGACGCGCGATCCGGTAAGCGCGGTTACTCCGCCTGATCGCCCGTTTCGAATCGGAAAAGCGGAACAGTTACGCGACGGATCCGACATCGCGCTGATCGCGACCGGCTCTCAAACGATTCGAGCGCTCGAAGCGGCAGAGATCTTAGCGAAAACCGGAGTGGACGCGCTCGTGCTGCACGTCCCGACCATCAAGCCGCTCGACGAGGACGCGATCCTCGGCGCGGCGCTGGTGACGCGGTGCGTCCTGACCTGCGAAGAGCATTCCGTCTTGGGCGGCCTGGGGGGCGCCGTCGTGGAGGTGCTTTCGGCAAAGCGGCCGACGCTCGTCGAACGATTGGGACTCTGCGACGTGGACGGCGAGAGCGGACCGAACGACGCGCTGCTCAAGAAGTACGGGCTCACCGCGGAGCACATCGCAGAACGCGCGCGGCGCATTTTGCAGTTCGAGTGAATATCGCCGTCATATCGGGCGACGGGATCGGTCCCGAAGTAACGGCGCAGGCGGTCCGGGTGCTCGAAACGCTCAGGCCGGACGTCGGTTACGTCGAAGCCATGGCCGGAGGCGTCGCTTTGCGGGCCGGTATGCCGGCTTTACCAGACGAAACGCTGGCACTCTGCAAGTCGAGCGATGCGATTCTTTTCGGCTCGGTCGGCGATCCGGATCTCGACGCCGGTCCGTTCGATCGCCGGCCCGAGACCGCACTCTTCGCGCTGCGTTCCTTCTTCGGGCTGTACACCAACCTGCGTCCCGTACGAACGTATCCGGGCCTGGAACATGCGTCGAGCCTCCTGCCCCATCTCGTAGAGGGGCTCGACCTCGTCGTGGTTCGCGAACTGACCGGCGGCATCTATTTCGGCACGCCGAAAGAACGCCGCGTTCGGCCGGACGGCATCGAAGAAGCCGTGGACACGATGTACTACAACAAGCCCGAGATCGAGCGGATCGCCCGGGTGGCGTTCGAGCTGGCACGAAGCCGGCGCAAGCATTTAACGTCGGTGGACAAACAAAACATTCTCCAGACGTCGCGGCTGTGGCGCGATACCGTCGTCGAAATGGCGACGCACTATCCGGACGTGCGGGTGGAGTCGCTGCTGGTGGACAACGCCGCCATGCAACTCGTTCGCCGGCCGAAAGACTTCGACGTGCTGCTCGCGGAGAACATGTTCGGCGATATCCTTTCGGACGAAGCAGCGATCCTCACCGGATCCATCGGCACGTTGCCCAGTGCCAGTCTGGGTGCCGGCGAGCCCGGGAGGCGTTTCGGCATGTTCGAACCGATCGGTGGCACGGCGCCGGACATCGCGGGCCGAGGCGTTGCCAACCCGGCCGCGGCGATTCTATCGTTAGCGCTCTTGTTGCGTCACAGCCTTGACGACGAAGGCGGCGCGCGGCGCATCGAGACCGCCGTGGAGCGAGCCTTTGCTTCGGGCGCGCGGACCGCCGATCTGGCGCGCGGCGCGGAACGCGCCCTCTCCACGGCACAGTTTACCGACGAAGTTCTGAAACTGCTTTAGATCGGTTGGCTCAAGGCTCCGTAGGCTGGGTTTTCGGTCGCGGATTGAAGTCGGCCGGAATGACGTTCCGGACGTGGAGCGTGACGTCCGTCGGAACGACCCCGATCGCGCGGCATCCGTAGCCGCTCTGCTGCGGGAGAGCGTGCACGAGACGTTCGGGAATCTCGGCTTGAGACGCGGGCACGGGCGGGCGGAGCTGCGCGAGCCGGTCGGCATCGAAGGCGCCAAGCAGATTGGTTACGCCGGAGTTCGCGCCGTCGAGCGGACCCAAATCGTCTTGTCCGTAACGTTCGCGTCCGACCTGCGTTCCGCGGTATTCGTCCGGCAGCGAGGCGAGCGAACGAAGTCCAAAAAGGGCGTTGGCGAGTTTCACGACCGAGGCCTGGTCGCCGATATCGTGGACGACGGCGCTCGTCCTGCCAAACGGCGAGATCACGATAAGCGGCACGCGAGGACCGTCGCTGACGATGCCTAAGCCGGGAACCGTTTGACGTACCACAGGAGGAACGTGATCGTAATCGCCTTCGGCATCGTCCCAGGTAATGATGATCGCGCTTTGCTTCCAGTAGCGGCTGCGCGCGATTCGATTTACCAATTCGGCCACCATCGCCTCGCTGATCTGGCCGTCGGAATACCCGGGATGGTCGTCGTCGCCTAAGAAGTTTTTCGCCGCCGCGGAATCGGGCAAAGCGGGCCGCAGGCCCAAGGTGTTGAGATAGCCGCCCTTGAGGTAGAACAGTCCTCCGCTTGCCGGCAGCGCACCGGAATCGATGTCGCGGTAGAATTCATCGAGGCCGTGCAGATGCTTCTGCATCACCGGATTATTGGCGATGTAACCAAAGTACTGTGGCCCGTTGTGATGCGTGACGTACGAGGCATGCCTGCCGTTCGCGTCCGTCGGACCGCTCCGGTCATCGCGCGGCCCGGTGTCGTAGCCTTCCTCGTACCATCCCCATGGTACGCTGCCGGCGCCACCGCGATCGAGCGCGGCGACGTCTTCGCGGACGTCGGCGAAGTCGCCCTCGGGATCGCGATCCTGGTCAACGACCGATCCGATCGCCTTGCCGCCCAGCGTGAGGGGCAGCGACGCGAACGTCAAGTTGCGTTGAACGGCGTATCCGGGAAAATCGTTGGCGTTGACCGGTTCGCGCCCAATCTTGGTCGGATCTTGAGGAGAGCCCCAGAACGGATCGGCGTCGTTAAGGACCGGAACGCCCGGACCCTTATCGCCGTTTGCGAACGGAGCCTCATCGGGATGGAGCAGCCACTGCGTAAGTCCAGTCTGGGCGGCGATGATCGACAAGTTGCCGGGCGTGGACGGTCCGGTCATCTCTTCAAAGATGCGATCGAATAGGGCGAAACGGCGAGCGTACAGCCAGAGGAATGGCACGGTGTCGCAGTCTTCGTGGGCCATCGTTAGTTCGCCGAATTGCTTGGCGGCCAGCGTCGGATTGCCCGACGGAACGTGTTTGAGCTCCTCGCTGAGCGCGAACCGATCCATGCGTGCGAGGCCGTCCTTGACGTCCATCTTTGCCAGCGTCATGCCGTGCGAATGGTCGACGTCGTCCGTGTCGGCCGCGAACTGACGCGGGCCGATGCGGAACGGTTCGATGGTAGCCGTCGTGCCGTCGGTGTTGAGGATCGGCTGCCGGAAGCCCGCAAGGGTGCGCGAGCCGTGCCCGTACAGCCCGTCCGCTCCTGGGAACGTGCCGAAATACGAATCGAACGACCGGTTTTCCTGATAGATGACGAAAACGAACTTGATGTGCCGTCGAACGAGCGCGACCCGCGCGGCCTGGGTTCCAACCGGCTGCGGTCCGGCGAAACTTATCGCAGATGAAGCGAGAAGAAGCGCAGCGATAATCGCCGTGGATGTAAGCCGCATTCGGTTTTCCCTCGCGAGCATAACGCAACGCTACGAAGCGCGTAGAAATTGTTTATCGAAAGGCCGCGTCACCCTTTGAACATAGCGCAATACGGAGAAGCGCTGAGAAGCGAAGTGCGGGTTACTGCGCCGCCTGCATGGCCTGCAGCTGGACGCGCATCGGCCGTAAGTCCACCTGAACGAAGCCGGTCTGCGGGCGGTCGTAGTCCACGACCATGCTCACGACGACGACGCAGGCGACGACGAAGATGCTGCTGAGCAAAATCGGGCGCGACCGATCGCGGGCATAGCGAATTCCCGTGCAGAGCATCGCGAGCGTCAGCAACAGCAGCATCAGGGAAAGAATCGAGGTCGGGACGTGGTCGATGAGGGATTGCACTTGTTCGCCCGATACGTCGATCGTGTCGTTGAGCGTCTGCATGAGCAGCGACAGACCCAAAACCGGGTGATCGTGGAGTTTGGGCGAGACGATCGCCCAGAGGCGGTCCTGGTCGAGGCCCGCTTGGCGGACCAACTCCTGAAAGTTCAGCGCGTCCTCGGGCGTTTCATCCGATTCTAATCTCTTGGCCGTGTATTCGGTCAGAATTTGCCGAAAGCGCTTTGCATCGGCTGGGGGAGCTGATCGGCTCGAAGCCACGTCGTCCCGATGGCATTAGCCTCTTTGACGACCAGCTCGCGCCGCGCGTCAAAGCGCGAGGAGGCTTGCGCAAACGACAAACTGAGAACGAAGGCGGCTATCGTGACGAGTCCGGCCTGCACGACATTCCAACTATCAGCGTCGACGGTTTCGCCCGGCAGCCATGCGCGCGCGTACCGGTACGGTACTTCGATTGCAAGCGTGAGGACGACCAGCATGACGAGCGGAAGCAGCCAAGGATTCGAAAAGAAGATCAGCTGAGTCATGCTACGCCCTTCGCCCCCTAAGCCGGAGACTCTGCCTTCATTCTTCGGCGGTGGAGGCGGCGACCGCCAAGACGGCGCCTCGAAGCCTTCGAGATGGTTCGACGCGATTGCCGTCGGAGCGTTCGCGGCCGCCGGGCTGGCGCTGCGCCTGCCGCTCATGGGCCGGGGAATCTGGCGGGACGAAGGCTCCACCTACGCCGACGTGACGGCCAAAACGCTGGGAGCGATGCTCGCGCATCTGCCGGTTACGGAATTCACCCCGCCGCTCTATTTCATCGTCATGTTCTTCTGGACGCGCCTCGCGGGCGTTAGCGAGGTGGCGCTGCGCGCGCCGTCGATCGTCTTCGGCATCGCCACGATCGTCGCGATGTACGCGCTTGGACGGCTCGTCGCCGGGCGGCTCGGGGCGATCGTCTGTGCGAGTGCCGCCGTTCTGAGCCCGCTGTCGGTCGCGATGCACGTCGAAGCACGATCGTACGCGCTCGCCATGCTGCTTTCGGCGCTCACTATCTATGCGTTTGCCGCAGCCCTGATGGAATCGCGACGCCGCCTTAACGCAACGGCTTGCGCCGCCCTAGCGGCCTGCGGTTTCCTTCTCATCGCGACGCACTTTACGGGATTCGTCATCGTTGGAGCGTTGGCGGCAAGCGCCATCGTCAATGCGGCGGTCTGCCGCACGCGCGGGTCGTATGCGCTCGCCGGCAGCGCCGTCGCGGCGTGCCTGGCCGGATTGCCGCTGCTTCAGTGGTTCCGCAGCGCAGCGGAGCGGCTGGCCCCGCTGCGCGACGTTCACGACGGCTATTTGGTGCCGCGCGTTGCCGACCACCTCAACGCGTTCTCGCCGTTCGGTTCGATGCAGTACCAACTCAACGTGACGTTCGCCGCCGGGATCGCGATCTGGCTGGTGACGCTCGGGTTCCGGCGGCGGGACGCACGCGACGCGCTGGTGGCGGCTATGCTGGCGGTCGCGGTTCTCGGCATCGGTGCGAGCATCGCGCGCGGCTTGCCGATGGAACGGCACTTGGCGCCATACGCGCCGGCCGTGTGGACGCTGATGGCCCTGCTGCTGTCGTTGCTGGCGAGTTGGCTGCGTCCGAGCTTTTCGCTTCGCTGGCTTGCGGCGATACCGGTCGCGTACGTGATCGCGGGCGGTCTGGTGAGCTATCCGCGCGCGTACGCGCACGCCGCCCGGCCCGTGTCGGGGGTGCGCGATGCCGTCGCGGCGCTCGCAGCCTGCTGCGGGGGTCAGCGGCTGCTCGTCGTCGCGGCGCCGGATTTCATAGGACCGACCATTTACTATTACACGCACGGCGATACGGCGATCGCGTTGCGCGGCATCGGGACGTGGGAATCGCCGCAGTTCTACGATCTGGATGCGAGACGTTTCGACGGAGCGGACTTCGTTCGCGCGCAAGCGGTGCGCGTGAGAGATCTGGCACGGGCGCTGGGCGCTCGCACGGCGATCGTCGTTTCGAGGGATCCGGGCGGGTACTACCGCGCCGGCGTCGAGCGCAGCGACGCGGTTGCGGATCTGCTCGCTAAGGAAAGCGGCGTTCTGTTGGAACGCCGCTTCCCCGGTTCGCGCGAGAACGTCGAGCTCATGGTCCTACGGTAGCGAAGCGCAACGACCCCGGCGTGGTGAGCAGTTGTCCGGTTTCGAGCAGCGTCTTGAGGCCCGACAGAATCATCGGCCAGCCGCCGTAGAGTTGCGGGTTCGCGCCTTCGCGGAGATTGTCGTGCGTGACCGTGAGGCAGCACGAGTCGCCGACCGGCTCGATCTCCCAGGTGACGCGCGACGTGCCTTCGGCCTTGAACGTCGTCGGCCCACACCGCGCGGAAGGTTTGAACCAGGCGGCGAGGCGGTTCCACTTCGAGATTCTCACCCTCCATGATGTTCCTGGGTGACGCCGGACTCGATCCGACGTACGCGGAACCGGGCTTCCAATCCGAATGCACGCGAACGCCGAAGGTGTACTTGGCGCGCATCTCGGGATCCACGATCGCTTCCCAAAGACGCTCGGGCGTCGTCTTGATATAAATCTCAAAAATCTTTTCCATCGCTATTTCTCCAATTTGCGTTTGAGATCGCTCAACGCGCCGGCCCACGGCTCCGCGTACTTGCCGACCCAGCGGTCGTGGATGAGCCGGATCGGCACCGGGTTGAGAAAATGCAGTTTCTCGCGCCCGCGCCGGCGCGTTACGACCAACCTCGCATTTTCGAGCACTTTCAAATGCTTCATGATGCCGAAGCGCGTCATCGCGTGGCGTTCCTCGAGTTGGCCGAGCGTCTGTCCGTCGCGTTTGTGCAGTTCGTCGAGCAGCGAACGGCGCGTTGGATCCGCGAGGGCTCGAAACACGTCGTCCATGCCCGATATAATAGGTGACCTTTAGGTCACATGTCAATCTCGCGCCCCATCGGCGCCCCAGCTAGTGCGTGGTCAGTGAATCGGCCACCAGCACGACCGCCCCGCTCGCCATCGATTTATGGTAGGAGATGCGAACGGACGTCTTGCCGATCGTCACCGGCGCCCAGCCGGGACAGTTCGGCATCTTGCCGCTGGTGAATTCACCGAAACTATCCATGCCTTGGCAGTCCGGCTGATGGCCGTTAATCGCGAAGCTGCCGGCGTTGTCGAACCAGAAACGCGCGGAGACGCCGTTCACGGTGATCTTGAGGTCGGTGCCTTCGTTGCCGCGCGCAATCGACGTAATGACACCCTGCGCTTGATACACCGCCATCGCCGCGGCCGATGCCGGCGTCGCGCATTCGAACGTTAAACCAGCCGCTACGATGCTCGCGGCCGCCACGCCAAATAAGAACGTTTTCATCGTGGTTCTCCTGTGCTACGGTCCGATCACCACGCCGGCGACGTCGGACAGAACGCCGCTGATAATGGTCGTGTACGACGTGTACGGCGGTTTGATTTCCTCGACCCTGTTGTTGGAGTAATCGGCGGTGATGATGATTGCCGGACGTGTCGACGGCCATGGACGTGATCCCGGCGCCGGGAATGTTGATGAGGGCGGTGGGCGCCTGCGTGTACGGAGGCGCAAGTTCGTAGATCTCGCGAGCCCACCACGAAGAAAATGTTGCCCTTTAAATCGAGCGTCGTGCCGCCGACGCCGGTCGTCCCGCCGATCTTCGTGTTTACGATCGGCGTCACTTGACCGTATCCGCCTCCCGGCTGACCGGTCGTTCCGAAGACGTAGATCGTTCCGTTGGCGCCGCTCGCGACCAGATTGCAATAGTTGTCCACGTTGAGCGAATAGATGCCGGTGGGCGAGTTCGGCAATACGGCCGGCGTCGCATAAAAGCTGCCGGTCGCCGGGACCGGCCCCGGCGCGCTGAAGATGGGGCCGCCGGTGACGAACAGATTGCCTTTATCGTCCAGCGCCGTACCGTAGATGTCGAGATTTGCGGGCGTAACCGCTACCTGCGGCGCGGTGTATGGGGGCGAGAAATAAACGACGTTTGCGCTTGGACCCGGATAACTGGACGTGTTGGCCTGCGCGATGAAAATTCTGCCGGTAGGATCGATCGTCATATAAACGGCGTACGACGTCGTGTTCAGCGGCGTCGGAGTACCGGTGTAGGGCGGAGCGTAGCGGTAGAGGTCTTGGACGCCGGTCGTGTCCCACACGACGTAGAGGTTCGTGGGCGTAAAGGTCGGCAGGCACGGCGTTTTCGGCGTGAAAGGCGCGGCGGTGACCTTGGCCGGCGGGACGTTCGGCGCGGTCGCCGAGACGGAGACGTTGCCGACGACCAGGGTCGAGCCCGAATAACTTACGGTCACGGGCTGCCCGGACGCGGTCACCGTCTTCGGATTGAACGATAGCGCCGCGTTCGTCGTCGAAAGCGTGACCGTTGCGGGGTAGGTTCCGCTAATTACGTTACCGGCGGCGTCGCGCGCGGTCACGGTTAGCGCCGTGCTCGACGGCACGCGCGGCGTCAGCGACGCGTTCGCAACGCTGACTTGAATAGCCGCGATTGCCGGCGCGCTGCCGGTCGGCTTTAACGTCGCGTTGGTAATCTTCGCCGCCGGAATGCCGGCCGACGAAGCGGAGATGGTCGCGGTGCTCAGCGGGCCGCCGTTGTAGGCCAGCGTCACGGATTGGCTGGGCGACGTGACCGAGGTCGTCGAGAGACTCGTATACTTTGCATCGCTGTCTTGCAATGCGATCGGCGCGCTGTAAGAGCCCGGCGCGATGATGACGTTCCCTGCGGCGTCGCGTACGGTTACCGTGACGGGGATGGTCGCCGCGGTTCCTTGGGGCGGAGCCGGATTGCCGAGCGTCACCTGAATCGAACAGACGGTGCCGCCGGTGACGACGTTGACCGGCGTGGTTTGATTCGCGACGACGTTAGCGGTAACCGAACCTTTGCTCAAGACGTTGCCGGAGGCGTTGAGTCCGTCGTACATCGTGACGGTGAACGTGTCGGTGCCGACCGGAGCCGTAACCGTGACGGTGCACGTCAGAGGATTGGGACCCGAAGCGGGCACGCAGTTCGGCGACGACGGCGTGAGGTTGGCGACGACCGTCGGTTCGCCGGCGACGGTAACCGCCAGCGACTGCGTTGACGGCGAGATATATTGCGGGCGCATCGCGCTGCCCGGCGCGGTTGCGGGCGCGGGAACCCGGACGACGAACGCGGCGCTGGCCGTCGAGGATCCGGCCGGCATGGCCGATCCGCCGCCGCCTCCGCATCCCGAGAGCGTCAGCGCCGAAACAAAAGCAAGGGCGCTCAAATACCGCACGCTTCCCCTATTGCTACGCAAGATTGAGAAACCTGCCGCTTTAAGCGCTTCACGGGGGACGCGCCCCGCGAGAGGACTAAGGTCCCGGCATGATCGTGCGTTGGCTGTCTGCGCTCGCGTGCATCGTCGCGCTCGCGGGCTGCAGCAAAGCCGGCTCGCTGCCGCCCGCGCACGGAAATTCCCTGATCGTCGCGTATCCGGACGAGCCCGTCTCGCTCAATCCGTTGCTCCTGGAAGGTGCGGTGAGTTATGCGGTGAGCGAACTCGGATACTCGTACCTGACGAACTACGACTCGCGAGGAACGATCGTGCCGGACGTCGCGGCACGCGTTCCGACCGTCGCCAACGGGGAGATTTCGCGCGACGGCATGCGCGTGACCTATACGTTACGGCGCGGAGTGCGCTGGCAGGACGGTGCGGAACTCACCGCGCGCGACGTCGCATTCACCTATCGGGCGATCCTGAACCCCGCCAACTCGATTCCGTCACGATACGGATACGATCAAGTCGCGTCCGTGCAAACGCCGGACGCGTACACCGTCGTGGTGAACCTGAAGCACCCGTATTCGCCCATCGTTTCCTATTTTTTCGGAGGCGACAGCAACTATCCGATCCTGCCCGCACACTTGCTGTCGCGTTTTCCGGACCTCAATCACGTCGCGTTCAACGCAGCGCCGGTCGGATCGGGGCCGTTCGTTTACACGCGCTGGTCGCGCGGCGACTCCGTCGCCACTAGAGCCAATACCGGATACTTTGCGGGGCGGCCGCCGCTGGACGGGATCGCGCTGCGGTTCGTGCACGATTCGTCCACCGCCGTCGCGCAGTTGACGACCGGGGAAGCCGACGCGGTGTTCTTTGCCGACGTTACGCGCATCGCGTCGCTGCGCGCCATTCCCGGCCATCGCGTCGTCGTAACGCCGGTTCCGTATTTTTACGCATTGCTCTTTAACTTGACGGACGCGCTGGCAGGCGATAAGAGCGTGCGGCGCGCGTTCGCGCTTGCCATCGATCGCCGGTCCCTGGTGGACAAGGTCACGCACGGAGTCTACGATCCGGACACGGGAATGCGCGGCCTATTCACGTGGTCGTTCGATCCGGCCGTCGGGAACGTTCGCTACGATCCCGCGGCCGCCGCGGCGCTGCTGTCGCGCGACGGCTGGATTCCGGGACCCGACGGCGTTCGCGTCAAGGACGGGCGCAGGCTCGAACTCGATCTCGCGCTGCGATCCGGACGGCAAATCGACGCGGAGTTTGCGGTGATCATCGCCGCGGAAGAGCGCGTCATCGGGGTCGACGTCGAGATGAAGCGTTACGCGCCCGAACAGTTTCTCGCGCTCGACGGACCGATTCCGCAAGGGCGTTATCAAGTCGGCCTTTACGGCTATCAGTCGAGTTACGACCCGGACGTGTCGTGGCTGCTGGCGTGCAACCAGCGCGGGCCGAACGGCTTTAACGACGCGCGCTATTGCAACGCAAACGTCGACGCGGCGTTACGGGTGGGATCTTCGTCGTTCGATCGTGCCACGCGGATGCGCGCCTACGGTTTCATCCAGCGGCAGGTCCTGGCCGACGTGCCCTACGATTTCCTTTGCCAAACCTCCGAGATCGACGTGATTCCGTCCCGGATGCAAGGTTACGACCCGCCCCTGCTCTCGCCGTTTACGTCGGTGGCGCGGTGGCGACTACGATAGCTGCGCGCCCACGGCGGCAGGTGCGTCGCCGTCCGGTCGAAACGCTGGTACGCTCGTGGCCGCTGGGCCGCGGATTCGAGCGCTACTACGGCTACCTGGGCGGCGACACGAATCAGTACTATCCCGATTTGGTTCGCGACAATTCTCAGACCGAGCCCGAAACCACGCCCGAGGAGGGCTATCATCTCACCGCCGATCTCGTCGAAAAAGCAAAAGGCATGATCGCCGACGCAAAGCAAGTCGCGCCCAACAAACCGTTCTTCATGTACTTCGCTCTCGGAGCGATGCATTCGCCGCACCACGTACCCAAGGAATGGGCCGACAAGTACGCGGGGAAGTTCGACGCCGGTTGGGACGCGTACCGAAAGCAGGTTTTCGAACGGCAGAAGAAGCTCGGCATCATTCCCGCCGGCGCCGCGCTGTCTCGCCACGATCCGGACGTGCAAGATTGGGACGCGTTGCCGAAGGACGAGCGGCGCGTCTACGCGCGCATGATGGAAGTCTTCGCCGGCTTCTTGACCCACACCGACCACTACATCGGCGAACTTATCGCGTTCCTGAAAAAGATCGGCGAATACGACAACACGCTGATCATGTTGATTTCCGACAACGGATCGAGCGCCGAGGGCGGTCCGCACGGCTCCATCAACGAGTGCCGGTTCTTCAACAACGTCCCCGACACGGTGGAAGGCAATCTCGCGGTCATCGACGAGATCGGCGGCCCGAAGCACTTCAACCACTTCCCTTGGGGCTGGACGTACGCCGGGAACACGCCGTTCCGGCGCTGGAAGCGCGAGACGTATCGCGGCGGTACGAGCGATCCGTTCATCGTGCATTGGCCCAAAGGGATCAAGGTCCGCGGCGAAATTCGCAATCAGTACGCACACATCATCGACATGGTTCCAACCGTTCTCGACGCTCTCGGTCTCGAACCGCCGGCGGAGATCCACGGCGTCACGCAGGCGCCGATCGAAGGCGTCAGCCTCGCGGCGTCGTTCGACGATGCGAACGCGCCGGCCAAGCACGCGACGGGATACTTCGAGATAGTGGGACACCACTCGCTCTATCACGACGGATGGCGAGCGGTATGCCCGTGGCCCGGAACGTCCTTTGTCGAATCAGGGCGGGGCCTGGGCGTGCCGATCACCTACGACATGCTCACCGAGCTCGACGCGAAGGGCTGGGAGTTGTATAACGTCGCGGAAGATCCGGCCGAGACCAACAACCTTGCCGATAGGGAACGGGCGCGCCTCATCGCGATGATCGGAATGTGGTACACGGAAGCCGGTAAGTACAACGTTCTTCCCATCGACAGCCGCGGCGTGCAGCGAATCGCCGAAGAACGCCCGGAGATCGCGGTCAATCGCAACCGGTACGTGCTCTTTCCGGGCACGCAGTCGATCCCGGCATCCGCCGCTCCCAAAATTCTCAACCGGCCGTATTCGATTACGGCCGAAGTCAGCGTCCCCAAGGACGGGGCGGAGGGCGTGCTGCTCAGCATGGGTGGAAACGACGGCGGCATTTCGTTGTACGTTCAGAACGGCAAGCTGTGCTTCGTCCACAACTATCTGGCGCTCGACCACTTCTATGTAGAATCGGACGCAAGCGTTCCGGCGGGACGTCACTTTCTGAGTATGGAGTTCGCACCGACCGGCAAAGCCAACCCAAAAAATGGCAAGGGGACGCCCGGAACGGTAACGCTCTCGATCGATGGAAAGCCGGCCGGGCGCGGAGATTTGCCGGTCACGACGCCGATTCGTTTGGCTCAAGGCGGCGCGATGCTGGTCGGGGCCGACACGGGCGCCACGGTGACGCCGCACTACGATGCGCCGTTCCGCTTTACCGGCGAGATCGAACGCGTCATCGTGGACGTCAGCGGCGAACACGTGGTGGATCACGAAGCCGAAATGCAAATGTTCTTGGCGAAACAATAGATGCGACTCTGCGCGCTACGATTTTCATCACGAAGGTGGAGTTAAAGTAAATGAATCACAGCGGCGGGCTCTTCAGCTTCGACGCGCAGGAGATCTTCACGTTTCTGTTCATCATGTTGGGCCCAATCAAATTACTGGCACCATTCGCGAAAATCACGGCGAACGCTTCGGAAGAAGACCGGCGCTCGGCGGCGCTTCGCAGCGTTTTGATCGCAACGCTGACGGTGCTCGCGGCGAGTTTCATCGGTCAACGCATCCTTGACAAGTGGAGCGTCGCGCCGGGCACGCTTGCCATCGCAGGCGGGATCCTCTTTTTCATCGTGGCGCTCAACCTCGTGCTCAGTACCCTACACGCAGCATCCGGTGGCAGAAGCGCCGGACGTTGTGCAGCCCACTCCAAGTGCGGCTCCGTCGACGAACGCGATGCTCCACCAAATCGTACCGCAGATCGTCACGCCGTATGGAATCGCTGCGGTAGTGCTGCTGCTGACCCTGATGCCGTCAAAAACCTGGAACATCGTGGCGCTTCTCGTCGGGCTCATGATCTTAAATCTTGCCGCGATGATATACGCTCGCGAGATCCTGAAGGTCGCCGCCTTCCCGTTACAAATCTTCGGGACGGTCCTGGGCGTACTGCAGGTCGCGCTTTCGGTGCAGATGGTGGTCTATGGGATCAGGCTGCTGCTGGCCGAGCGGTTTGGGATCACGTTCCCGGGAGGCTAAAAAAAATAGGGACGTTGGTCGGTAGGTGAGCGGCCGAGCATAAAGGAAGCGGCCCGCATACGAGGGGGGACGCTATGAAACGTCTTGTTTTGAGCCTTTCCGTGGCCGCATTGGGGACGCTGTTCGCGTCGTGTTCGGGGCACGGGATGTCCGGCGGCGGATTGCCGTCCGTGAGCGATGCCGCGATGCAGGCGGCTCCGGCCGACGTTGCCGTGGCTCCCGTTCCGGTTCGGGGACCGGCCGGCGACGTTCGAATAGCCGTCGCCCTACCGCTGCGAAACCGCGCGGACCTCGTCGCAAAGGTCGCGCAGATCAGCGATCCTACGTCGCCGAGCTACCACCATTTCCTCACGCGCGAGTTCATCGCGCAAACCTACGCTCCGCGCGCATCCGACCTTCAAGCGGTTGCCGCGCAGTTGCAGGCCGCCGGATTTAGCACCAGGATCGGCACGAACGCGGTGTTCGCCTCCGCGCCGCCGGCGACGGTCGAGTCGTTCTTCGGCACGAAAATCGGGGGCGTTCAGTACACCGACCACACCGGCCGCGTCACGACGCAGGCCGTGGCGACGCTTCCGGTTCGCATGCCGCAGACGTTGTCGGCGCTCGGTGCCAACGTTATCGGACTCGACGACGTACCGCCGGCCGAGACGTTCTCGCGCCTGGTCGGAACGCTGCCGCCGGGAAAGACGCCGGACAATCTCAACGGCTCGTACGGTCCGTACTTCCCGCCGGATCTCAAACAAGCGTATCGCTTCCCGAGCTACGCGGTCACCAGCGGTGCCGGCGTAACGATCGCGATCGTCATGTCCGCCGAGGTGCGATCGACCGACATCAATCATTTCGCCGCGTATGCGTTGTTTCGCAAGAATTTCAACCTCACGCAGGTTGCCGTGGACGGCGGCGGACCGCTCGATACCGGCGAAGCGACGCTGGACGTCGAGCAGTCGGCCGGGATCGCTCCGAACGCAGACATCGTTCTCTACGATGTGGCCTCGCTGTCGTACCAAGACGTATACGATGGGTACAATGCAGCGTATAACAACAACAACGTGTTGGTCGTCAATTCGTCGTTCGGTTTTTGCGAACAGGATTTCAATAGCTCCGGCGGCGTCAACTACCTCGATGCCGTTGACTCGATCTTCTTGCAAGGCTCGGCTGCCGGGATGACCTGGGTTGCCGCGAGCGGCGATTTCGCTTCGCACGAGTGCTCGGACTCGGCTCGCAACGTCAGCGGCCAGCTCTGGCCGGCATCGGATCCGAACGTGCTCGCCGTCGGCGGCACCGACTTGGAGACGACGCACACCGCCGGCAACTACAACGCGGCGTACGTGGCCGAAACGGCGTACGAAGACTCGATGGGCGGCGGAAAGTACTGGGGCTCGGGCGGCGGATACAGCGCGGCGTACGCGCGGCCGTCGTGGCAAGCCGGTTTCGTCTCACCGAACAACCGCGGCATACCGGACGTCTCGCTCAACATGGGGTGCTGCCCCGCGGGAGCCCAGGGGCGCACGCAGCGAGGACAGCAGCGATTGGATCTTCCTGGCAGATAAGTGGAGCGGTGAGATCGGGACCAGCGCCGCGTCGCCGGACATCGCCGGGATGTTGGCGCTGCGAATCGCGTTGACGAAAAATGCGCTTGGCGACGTTCACTCGTTCCTATATCGCGAATCGAAGAATCCGATTCTGATGTTCCGCCGCGGGATTCCGGGCAACAACGGCTACGCTACGACGAGCGGCTATTGGGATCCGGTGCTCGGGCTCGGAACGATGTACGGAGGCCGGTTCGCCGATACGACGACTTACGCCGGCGTCCCGGGAACTAGTTCGAATCCGGGCCGGTAAGGTCTAGAGCGTTCCGGCGTCGGCGTTGATGACGTTCTTGTAATAGATTCCGCCGGTGTGGTGGACGCCCTCAAACGTGCCGTGGACGGTGACGTGCTGGCCGTTGCGGATCGCCGGTGTGCCGAACGCGAATACGTTGACGCATGGCCCCGAACACAAGGAGAACGTCACGTACGGGTTTCCCTTGTTCGAGACTTTGTTGGCGATATGTGAGATCGTACCGCTGACTTCGACCGGTTTTCCGTAGTAGTTTGACGGCGTCGCTGCGAGCGCCGATATCGGCGTCGTCGCAGCCGCCCCGGCAAGCGGGGCGACTGCGGCGAGCGCGAGGACGACGGGCGGGATCCACCTGACGTTCACGCGCGCCTCCCTTTTAGCGGGAGACCAGCGAGAGCGTCTGCGAGTCGATGTCGTAATTGCCGGCAGCGACCGTTCCGTTGGGATTTGCACAGATCACGCTGTTGTTCGGGCCGTACATGACGACCAGTCCCGGGGGGCCGCACTGCACCTGCTGGAGACCGTAGTTGCTCAGCAGCGTGTATCCCGGGCTGGTGGGCTGAATCTGGTACGAGTTGTACGTCTGGTTGTTCGCGACGATCGAACCGTAGATTGCGGCTGACGTCGCGCTAATCGCCAACGCGCCCCAGAAACCGCCTCCCCAATAATTGGAAGCCGGGTACCACGGCGAACCATGATTCCAACCCCATGCGGGTCCCGATACGTAGACTGGATTGGCGATCACCGCCCGGTTTCCGTAGCGTCCGTTGACGTTGACGTTGTTATTGTGATTGATGTTGACGTTGTTGTTGCCGCCGTTGGGACGGTTGACGGTGTTGTTGCCGCCGCCGTTGGGACGGTTAACGGTGTTGTTACCGCCGCCGTTAGGACGGTTGACGGTGTTGTTACCGCCGCCGTTGGGACGGTTGACGGTGTTGTTGCCGCCGCCGTTGGGATGGTTGACGGTGTTGTTACCGCCGCCGTTGGGACGCTGAGCGTCGTTACCGAGTTGGAAACCGCCCGAGGGCCGCGTGACGTTTTGCTGCGGCGGGCGTGGCGCCGGACGCGACTGGCCGGGGCTTATCGAGGCCGGACGAGACGCGGGAGCGGGACGCGAGGCACCGCCGGCGGGACGTCCGCCTCCGCCGCCTGCGGGGCGACCACCGCCACCGCCGCCGGTCGGACGCGCGAGTGCCGACGCCGACGCATCGAGTGCGAGCAGCGTAGCGAGGATGACGGCCGCAGCGCTTCTCACTTCACACCGCTATCGATGGTGCCGGTCATCGAGATGTACGTGCCGGCGTCGGTGGTCAATGCCATGACGATACCCTTGGGCGGGATGATCTGCGACGAGAGCGGCAGGTTGAGATTGCCGTCGGTCGTGTTGGCGTAAATCGTACCGTTCGAGAAATCGAGCGGTTTGGTCTGACCGTTTTGCGTCAACGACATGTGCGTGAGCAGGCAGCGGTAAACCTGACCGAGGTACGAACAGGCGGCTTGATCGATCAGGAGCGTACCCTTACCGTCGGCCGTCGTAATGGTTAACGTCTTGGCATCCTTTGAATAGTCGATGCGAACGTTTGGATATTCTTGAATCGATCCGTTGTTCTGCTGAACGCGGACCAGGCCGGTTGCGCCGGCCGGCGCGGCGAGAACGGACCCGAACGCAAGCGCGATCGCCGCGGTACAGGTCGCGAACCGAAGCCGCGTGGAGGATGTAACAGTGCCCATGCAACCCCAATCTATACGAAAAAGCAAGATTGGGGGCTTCAGTCAAGCGGGCCCCATCTCCCCTTAGGGTCGAACGTGCGAGCGAACTAGGCACGGCTAACACGGCATCGGAAATGCGCCTTGAGTCGTGCTTGGTAGGTTTCCTCCGAACGAGGGTATTCTTGAGCGTATGAAAGCAATCGTCATCGACGCTTTTAACACGCCGGGGCAGCTTCGCGATATTCCCGCGCCTCCGCTCGAGCCGGACTCGGCCGTCTTCCGCGTAACGGTTGCCGGCGTAAATCCAATCGACTGGAAGATCCGGGACGGCGGCATGACGGGACGCTCGCTTCCGTTGGTGCTGGGCCAGGATTTTGCGGGCGTGGTGGAGCGCGCCGGCGCGCGGGTTACGCGCGTCAAGCCGGGCGATCGCGTCGTCGGTTGCGCGCGCGATCGCGGCGCCTACGCCGAGTTCACGGCGATTCGTGACGGGCAGCACGATTCGCCCTTCAGCATTATCCCGGACGGCGTGACCGACGAACAGGCGGCCGCATTGCCGACTCCCGGCTTGACGGCGCTTGCGTCGCTCGCGATCTTGGGCGCCGGCCAGGGCACCGACATACTGATTGCCGGCGCCGGCGGTTCGGTCGGCAGCGTGGCCGTGCAGATCGCGATGCAACGCGGCGCGCGCGTGACCGCCGCGGTGCTGGCCAACCAGGTGCAGCGAATGCGGGACATGGGCGTGGAAAGCGTGCTCGTATCGAACGGCGACCTTGCAAGCGCCGTGCGCGATGCCGGCCGCGGCCCGTTCGAAGCGGTGTTGGATTTGGTCAGCGACGGGGAGACGCTCAAGAAGAACGCGTCCATCGTCGCGGCAGGCGGTAAGCTCGTCACGACCATTCACGCCGCCGACGAAGCGTGGTTCCGGTCGCGCGGCGTCCAGGCGACCAACGTCGTCATGAACGAGACGCCCGAATCGAGTCCCGAAGGACTCGACCAGCTCACGGGCATGGTGTCGAGCGGCGCGCTCAGGATCGAGATCACCGCCGAGAAGCCGCTGGCCCAGGCCCCGCGCGTGTTGGACGAGGTCAAGGCCGGCACGCTTCGCGGCAAGATCGAGCTGCGCGTCGCGCCCTAGCGGCGAGGGCTACGCGGACGCGGTGGCGTCCTAGCCATCGTTGTCATATACCGTCGTACGCGGCCGTCGAAACGCGTTTAACGGCTGCGCGTTGGGGTAACTCGTAGCAACAACCTACTCTTCCGAAGTGAGATCTCATGCAAGACACCTCGACCCAGCTGCCCGTTCGCGGAAACGACGCGATCGAAATCCTTATGAACGATCACGAAGTCATTAAGGCGCTGTTAAACGATCTGCTCGAAGCGACCGCAGTGACCAGCCGTCGTCGCGCGCTGGAACACCTCAAGGCAGCGCTGGTCGTCCACAACGCGACCGAAGAAAACTTAGTGTATCCCGCGCTGCGCACGATAGCGCGCAAGAAGTTGCAGGCCGAGACCCTATATCACGAGACCGCCGAAGCCGATGTGATCGTGTTCGAACTGGACACGATGCTCAAGGACGGTGACGGCGGCGCTTTCGCGACGAAGGCCTCGAAACTTCAAAAAGCCGTGCTCGCACACATCGAGGAAGAAGAATCGATGGCGTTCCCCCAGTTGCAAAAGAAAGCGGACCCGGAGCACGCCGAAGCGCTGACGGAGGCGGTTCGCGATTTTCGGGAAGCGTTTCGATTCGAGCCGGCCGCTTCATAGCCGCATGGCCCCGCTACGGGTTCACGTGCGGCGGCTCGACGACCGGTACGTCGCGGAATGCCGCGTACCGGTCGTAACGGCCGTCGGGGCGACGCCGGAGGAGGCGATCGAACGCGCCCGTCTCAAAGCGATGGAGGCCTTCGACGCGTTCTCGTTCGGCGCGTATCCGACGACGCTGATCGCCCGCATCGACGATGGATCGCGAAGCGCGATCGCGATGCAGTCGATGCACCGGCCATTTTCGCTCAAAAGCATCGGCAAAGAGCTGGGTTCGTACTACTTCGATTCCTCCGGCAACGACGTTTCCTCCGGCTGGTAGCGGGGCTGCACCGGACTAGGCTACCGGGAAGAAGGCGAAGACGACGCCGACGGCGGCGATGAACGCTCCGCTGATGACTTCGCCGTATTCTTCGAACTTACCGAACGAGACGGCCCGCAAGGCGCCGCTCGAGTAGACGCACATCACCACGTACGTCGCGATCGTGCTGGCGGCGAACAGGACCGACATGAGGAAGATAAAGCCGGCGCCGAATTTGGCCGCCGCAAAGAACGTCGGTATCGCTTCGACCATCGGGGACGACCCGAGAATGAGCAGCAGCGTCATACGGGACCCGGCTTGCTTTGCCACGACGTCGTCGCCGCGATCGTGGCCGGCGCGCTCCTCGCGGATCTCGCGTAACGACGAAAGCGCGATCCAGACGCCGAAGCCGACGAGCGCGAGGCTCGATGCAATCGAAACGTAGTGTCCGAAGCGAACCGCAAACGCCAAGCCGGCGATCCAAACGACCAGGCCGATCGCGAGCGTCGATAGCGTGTGACCGAGCCCAGCAATGAAAGGCGGCGCGTCGCGGTTTGACCGCGCGTCCAGCCGCGCTGGCGTGCAAGGAGCGTTATCGGCGCCCAATGATCCGGAACGATCGTATGCAGCACCCCGACCGCGACGACGGCGCACAAGAGCAGGACTTGATGGTTCACGATTCTTTGCGTAAAGAGATCTTTATATTGGGCGCGTAATTCGCGCTTGAGAAATTTGCCGACGCCGGTGCGCGGGATCGCGTCCACGACGATCACGCGGTCGGGGACTTGCCATCCGGCCAGCCGCTCGAGGAGCCAGGTCGCGCAAGTCCTCTTCGGTCAGCGAGCCGCCTTCGCGCAGAACGACGGCGGCGACCGGACGTTCTTGCCATTTCGGATGCGAGATGCCGAAGACGCACGCTTCGCGGACCGATTCGTGGCCCATGATCGTATTCTCCACTTCGACCGACGAGATCCACTCGCCGCCGGACTTGATGAAGTCCTTGACGCGGTCCACGATCGCAAGGTAGCCGTAGGCGTCAACCGTTGCGACGTCGCCGGTGTGAAACCAGCCGCCCGGCCCGAACGACGCGGCGGTGGCGAATTCGTTCCGGTAGTACGATCCGGTAACGGCGTGCCCGCGTACCAGCAGTTCGCCGCGCGAGACGCCGTCGGCGGGAACGTCGTCGCCGGCTTCGTCAACCAGTCGCCACTGCACGATCGGCGCGAAGCGGCCCTGTTTGTAGCGTTCCTCGCGCTGCAATTCGGGATTGCCGTCGAGCTGCGACGTGGGCGAGTTGACGGTACCGACGGGCGACATCTCGGTCATGCCCCACGCATGCACCGCTTCGATTCCGATTTCCGCCAGCCGGTCGTACATCGACTTCGGCATGGCCGCACCGCCGACGATGACGCGGCGGAGATCCGGCAGCCGTTCGCCTTTTGCTTGCAGCGCGTCGAGCACGGCGAGCCACACCGTCGGCACGCCCGCCGCACACGTGACGCGTTCGTTACGGCACATTTCGATAACGCCGGCAGCGTCGAGCCGTTCCATCGGCATGACGAGATCCGCGCCGACCATCGGTGCGATGAACGGGAAGCCCCACGCGTTGACGTGAAACATCGGCACGATCGGCATCACGCGGTCGCGTTCGCGCGCGCCGAGAAAGTCGGGGAGTCCCGACGCCAGCGCGTGCAGATACGTCGAACGATGCGAGAAGAGCACGCCCTTGGGATCGCCGGTGGTCGCCGACGTGTAGCACAAAATGGCGCCGGCGTTTTCGTCCACCTCGGGCCATGGATACGATTCGGGCTGCGAGCCGAGCAGCGTTTCGTAGTCCAACGCACCGTCGACCGCTTCCGCGGCGTCGCCCATCGAAACGAAGACGCGTGCATCGCGCGGCCGCGCCGCGCTGAAGGCTTTAACCGCTTTCACGAGCGAGGCATCGTAGAAGACGACGCGGTCGCCGGCGTGATCGAGGATCTGCGCGACTTGGTCGGGGAACAGCCGGATGTTGACGGTGTGTAAGACGGCGCCGATCATCGGGACGGCGTAATACAACTCCATGTGCCGGTGCCCGTTCCACGCGAACGAGGCCACGCGATCGCCGGGCCGAACGCCTAGGTCGCGCAGAGCGTTGGCAAGCCGGCCGACGCGCTTGGCAAGTTCGCCGTAAGTGACGCGAACGTAGCCCGCGCCGTCGCGCGAGACGATGCCCTTATGCGAGTGTTCGCGCGCCGCGTGTTCGAGGATGGAACCGATGGAAAGGGGCCGGTCGGGCATCGTCGATCGAATCGGCGCCCCGCCGGCATCCGCGTTCTTGCCCATGAGGCCGTGCTGCGGCGGGTTGCCTTGCCGTTCCTACGGCGAGGCGTCCCAGCACCCGTCCTGAGTTCTCCCAACAATTTCGCCAAATCTTCCCAAACGGGCTTCTATTGTACGGGTATGACGCTGCTATCGGAACACGCAGACGTGCGGTGCCCGCACCACGAAGTCATCCATCACGCCGAGCGCTATTTTACGGTACACCGCCGCGGCCGGACGCCCGGCACATTCGCGCTGACCGTCGACCTTTCGACGGCCGGGCTTCCCGGAAAAATTCAGGCGAGCCACGACGTGAGAGTCAATTACGCGATTCGCCGGGGGCCGGACGGGCAAGAGGGGATCGCATTGGCGTGGGATCCCGACGACCGCTTCGTTCCGCACTTCGACGGCATGTTGTCGGGCGATCGTCTGGTGGACGGAAAGTCGCGCTTGACGCTCTCGGGCAAATATACTGCGCCGCTCGGAGCGGTCGGAGCGGTGTTCGATGCCGTCCTCGGTAAGAAAATCGCGGCGGCGACGGCCGTGGCGCTGCTACACGACATAAAGAAATTCATCGAGTCGGATTATCAATCCGCGGAGTCCACGACGCTCGCCTCTTCTCCAAAAGAATAGGGCAAACGCGATCGCACGTGCCGGAAATCGACTCGACGGCGCGGTACAGCCCCGGGATGGATGGACCCCAGAAGATCATGCTCGTTCGTCACGCCGAGAAGCCCGATCCCGGCGTGGCATTGCCGGCCGGCGTTGACGGGGAGGGCAATCCCGACGCGCATTCGCTGTCGGTGCGCGGCTGGCAACGGGCGGGCGCGCTGGTCGCATTCTTCGCAACGCCGGCGCGAGCCGGCATCGCGGTGCCTTCGATTATCTTTGCGTCCGGAGTTACCGACGATCCGTCGGTGATTCCGCAAGACGCGCACAGCCTGCGGCCGCAAGAGACGGTCGGCCCGCTGCACGACAAAACCGGAATTCCGCTGCGCACCGACATCGCCGTTGGTGACGAAGCCGGTGCGATCGCCGCGGTGCGGACGTGCGACGGCGTCGTGCTCGTGGCGTGGGAGCACAAGCGCATTCCGGTCATCGCCGCGGGATTCGTGAGCGACCCGCCCGACTGGGGCGAGCGCTTCGACGCCGTCTGGGTGCTCGATCGCACGCCAAACGGCGCCTACGCGCTAACGATCCTGGATCAGGATCTACTCGCCGGCGACCTTCCGGCGTAGCGCGGACTTTAGTGAGTCCTCGTTTCCGTTCGTAACACCGGAACCGCCGGCTTTCTAGTAACCTCCGGTGCGCGCGGCATTGCGAGAGAACTGCCGCCGGATATAAGCGTCATGCGTTCGTTGGCGTGACCGAGCTTGGTTGCGTAGATGTGATAGTCGAACGCGAGGGAACCGTGGCCGCCTTGTACTTCGCGCACGACGAACGCGGTTGCGCTCTTGCTGGCGACGTAAAGCCCGCGCGTGTCGCCGTCCGGCGTGATCATGACTTGATACGTGCGCTGTGGGTCGATCGTCTGCGCGAAGGCTCCGTCGAGCGCGACGGTCGCCGAGCCGTTGACTAAGCGCGCCGAACCCGTGTCCTCCATGGTCGGCGAAGTCGACGTCGGCCCGTAGGCGGTCGCCTCACCGCGATGGCTCGTTGCGATGAACGTGTTGAGCGAGCCGTGATAGTATATGTCGCCGCTACCGTCTACCCAGAAAAGATCGTTTGAGCCCGTATCGGTGGCTAGGAACGGGTACGTTCCGGTCCCCGCAGGGGCGCGCGCGACGACGCCGATGTAGGTCCCGGTGAGGTCAGCGCCGTTGCCGTTTCCGCTATTGCCGTAGTAGGCCAATGATTCCGGATCACCGGTTCCGCCGGTGGTGGACCATACGCCCGTCTCCTTCGTGGCCGCCGCTTGAATCGTAGGTCCGGTGTTCGAGTAGGCATAGATCGCTTGAGATCCGCCGGTGGTATGTGCGTAGATCGGAATATACGTGCCGGAAATCGCTTCCAAACCGACGCTGTCCGACGATGAGGCCTGCAATGCCTCACCGCCGCCCGCGTTGGTGAAATAACCGCCGAGCGACCCGCCGTTAGCGGTGATGCCTTCCACGCCATAGCCGTTGACGGACGAACCGTAGACGCCGTTGCCGCTACCGCTTGCATAACCATATAGGCCTGCGCCCCCGGCGGAGAATCCGTAAACGCCGTACGAGGTGATGCTGGCGGAACCCGCGTGGCCGTAAACGCCCGCGCCGCTGCCATCGGTAATGCCTTCCATGCCGTATCCGGTCGTCGTGTTGGTCGCGCGGATGATCGGACCGTTCGTATAGGAGCCGGAGTCGTTAATAATCGGCGACGTGATGTCGGGCGAGGGGCCGTGGCCGAGCGCGATCAACGGCTCGGGGAGCGGTTTTGGGAACGCGGCAGAAGCCGCGGCATTGCCGGGGACCGCCATCGCGCCCGCGGATTGCGGGACGTAACCGGCGCCCTGACCGTCCACGGCCCCCGCCGGCTGAGTGGCCATCGCGCCGCTTCCGGCGCCTCCGCACGCTGCCAGCAACAGCGCCGCTGCGGCGACGGCAAGAGACTGATTGATTCCTCGGCCCATCGTAAGTCCTCCGATCGGATTGTGCAGTTTTTAGCATAGTACGACGAAGAGCGGCGCAATGGCCGCATATCAGGATATCTCAAGCGCGCGCTTTGCATGCACAACGCACGCTTACTCTATAAGGTTGGCTAGCCTAGCAAGGGGCGACAACGTGCAGCGGATGGGCTTGTCGCCGGTCGATCGTTTCGGTATTTGCCGGGGCGGCGCCGCAGTTGTTGATCGGATCCTGCGTTAGAAGAAACGTCCCGGATTCACCCGCGCAGTTTACCGCGTTCGTGTAGCTCGACGGAGATGATCGAGGGTTCGCCGGTGCCTTCGGGATTGTACGTTCCCGTGTAGTTGAACGTGCAATTCGTGGTGACCGCCTTGGTGACGACCTTGGCGGACATCGCGCCGGCGAAGTAATTGAAACCGTCAACTTGCCACGTGAACGGGCCGAAGGTGATGGTGGTCGAGGTCGAAGGCGTCGTCAACGCGACGGACCCGGTCACGACATAGGAAGCGCTTTCGCTCAGGCCGGTCACGCACTGTTTGCAGAACGCGACCGCGCCGTGCGGCGAATCTTGACCCGAGGTTACGTCGTATGCGGTGTCGCTGATGCCCGTCGCCGGTTTGGGCGTCGCCACGGGCGTGAACGCCGTTGTTCCATTGGGCGATCCCCAGCCGGTCGGCCCGTCGTAACCCACGCGCGCGTTGCAGATGTAGTACCAGACGAACGGACAGACGCCGTTCGATCCGCTCGTGATGTCGTAAAACGCGCTCGACCCGCCGTGCATCCACAGGTCTTGCGCGTAGGTCAAGGCCGCTTCGTTGCCGCCGAGCGCGACGATCGCCGCGACGATCGGAGCGGCGACGCTGGTGCCGCCGAACTGGCCCCATCCTTTGGGCACGCCGGTTGCGGGATAGGTGTCGTAGGCGGCGACGCCGGTGGCCGGATCGGCGACGGCCGAGAGGTCGCCGATCATGCGCGTCGGGCAAATCGTCTGCGCGAGTTGCCACGGCGGCTCGTCGGTGTATTGGCTGCAGCCGCTGCCGCTGCCGGACCACGCCGTCTCGGTCCAGCCGCGCGTTCCGCCGCCTTTCACGAGATGCGTGCCGCCGACCGCGATCACGGTGCTGTAGGAGGCGGGAGCTTGCGCGTAATATCCGCTGTCGCCGGCGCTGGCGACGATGGTGTGGCCGTGATGCCAATAGTTGTGATCGATCTCGGTCCACTCGTTGCCGCCATAGGAATTGCTCACGACGTTGGCCCCCAGCGTCACGGCTTCGTTCTCGGCCGCGCCGAGGTTCGCAAACGCGTTATCCGTGGCTTCGACGAGTACGATCTTGCAGTTCGGGCACATCGCCGACGCCATGTCGAGATCCACGGAGATTTCGCCGGCCCAGCCGCCGTTTGCGGCCGGATACGCCGTCGTTCCGGTTTGGCTCACTTTCTTAAAGCACGCGTTGGCGGTCGTGCACGCGGGCTCGTGATAGTAGGCGCGATAGACGTCCAAGTCCGCTTCGGCGTTCGGGTCGTCGTACGCGTCCACGATCCCGATCGTTTGCGTTTTCCCGTCCGCGGTCGCGGCCGACGCTACGTTGTACGCCGAGCGGAGGTCGGCAGGGGCGTAACTTCCGGCAATCGGCGTCGGGCTGGCTTGCGGCCGGACCACCAGCGGCTTGGGTCCGCGGCGCACGTTCTGAACCAATACCATGCAATTCGCCGTACCCGGAGCGACGATGCCCGGGCACAAGCTGACGGCATCGCCCACGGCAACCGGCACGATCATCGGGCTGCGAGCGCGCGTGAGCGCGAACGCAGCTTGCGTATTACCCGCCGGGATAAGGGCGTTCTGGCCGTGGCCGGCGCACGCCGCCAGCGTGACCGTGGCGGCCGCGACGGCGATGACGAGCGGGCGCGAATAGTTGGTCATTAAGCCTGGTTCGGCCGCCTAGGTAATTTCCGCTGCATACCGGTTGATTTTCCAAGCGCGCGCTTTGTTTTTGACGAGCCGGTCCGGGCGGGGAAGCGATTTGTCGGACTTCGCGAATCAGGGCTTGCCCGGCTGTCTTCGGCCTGGGCCGGCTAGCGCAACTCGTTCGAATGGGCCGCGCGCTCGGCGTGAATCCGAGGCAAACGAAAGGAACGTCAGATGCGCAAGATGGTTGCGTGGGTGCCTCTTACGGCGATACTTTTTTGCGCCGTCGCTTTTCTGAGTGCGGGCACCCGCGCGGACGCTCACCTCACCGTCTGCAACAGCAGTCCGAACGATCTTGCGATCGCGGAGGCGTACCGTTCGGCCAAGGGTCATTGGGATACCAATTCGGCGGTGTTCGTGGGAAAGACCAAATGCGTCACGTTCGGCGACAATCCCGCGCCGACGGCGACGCAGTTCTATCTGCGCGTGCTATCGCTGCGCCAGGACGGGCCCCACACGTTCGACACCGCCGAAGTAACGTATAACGCGCCCGTGAAGTCGTTTTGTTTGGCGACCGGCCAGTTCTCGCGGAACGTGGCGGCCTACAACATCAAAGAGGCCGACAGCGAATCGTCTTGCAACGAAGACAAGGCGCACATCCACGACAGTGGAATGTCGATCCAATGGGTCCGATTTTTTCTTCACGCGCTGCCGAGGCCGACGACGCACCTAAACTTGGAGTAGATCCGGCGGGGCCGCGCATGCGATGATGGACCGGAGGTTTGCCTGGGCCGCGGGCGGTCTTGGGATCGCGCTGGCGGTGCTCGCAGCGTTTCAACTTTTCTTGCGATACGAATACGTTTCGGGGGGCGACCGCGTCACGCGAATCGATCGCTTGACCGGTGCTTCGTGCCAATTGCCGTGCACGCCGGCGCCGCCGACGCCCAAGCCGACGCCGTTCGACCGCGCCGCTGCGCTGCGCCAGTTCGACGGCGCGTTCGCGGAGCAGACGCAAGCCGCGATCTCGGCGGCGCAGGCCTACGGCCAGTCCATCGCCGAGACCGAGGGCGGGGCGGATTGGAAATGGGGCATGGATTCGATCAACGATCCGAGCTTGGCGACGCGAGCTCGCGACGCGCGCAACGCGGTCGCGACCGATCGCGCGGTTCCGGCGGATGCGTTACAGCAGACGGCGGTACGTCTCGTCTGCTTCTGCGACGATCGTGGGTCGGGTTACCGCTGGGAAGTCAACACGTTGAGCGACCGGGTTTCGTTCGTCAACGACAACGCCGACCTAACGAAGAGATATCACCTCGGGACGTCGGACGTACCGCAAGCGCAGCCGACCTTCGTGCCCGTCCCGGTGCCGACGCCGCTCGAAACGATCCGGGGCCCGCACCGGGCGCTCGGGGTTCCGGCAAGCGTCCTCGCCCATCCGCCGACCGCGCCGCCCACACCGCTTCCCGGCTCCTACGTCAACCCGCCCACCCCGCCGCCCGCACCGCCTGCGTAGGTACTTGCATATTACTGTAAGTGTATTACAATATCCGTATGACACCAAGTGAAATTCTATCCGTGCGGATCGACCGCGAAACCAAACTCATTCTGTCCGAGGCAGCGCCGAGCCACGGCGCGGCCGGAGCGTCGGCTCTGGCTCGCGACATTCTCGAGCGTTGGGCGGCTCGCGTCCAAGCCACCCGCCGCCGCGCCAGCGTCGACCGTGCCCTCAGACTATCTAAAGTCGTCGGGAGATTGGAGCGACGAGCCCCAAGACTTCTTCCCCGACGTTAAATGAAGCCCGGTCAAATTGTCGCCGTTGATTGGCGAGACGCGCTATCCGGGTCCGGCGAGCCCAACAAACGGCGACCGGGAATCGTCATCGGCTCCGAGCGGTTTTTTGACGACGAATTCCCGTTCAAAGTCGTCGTGCCGCTCACGGCGGAAGAAGATTTAGCAATCGACGGAGCCTCCATCGCCATCGATCCCACACCCGCGAATGGATGTACGAAACGTTGCTACGCGCTGGCGTGGAACGTGCAGACCGTCCCACATAAGCGATTGGTCGCGTCGACGTCGTCGGTCACTACCGAACAGCTTGCGCGCATTCGGGTGCAAGTGGCCTCGTGCGTCGAGATAGATGCGTAGCTGCGGATTCCCGATAGCGGCCCCGTCGAAACGTAAATGAGGCGCGGCGCGGCAGTTGCGGCGATTGCTTGGGTTTGCTTGGCCGCGCTGCCGGCGCTCGCGGGTGGCTACCCGGACTCGATTCGTTACGGGAGCGCTTGCGGCGTCGAACGTTGGGCCGTTAAGACCTTGGCCGACTTCGGGACGGCGCGGCTCGCCGCCCAACCGCGCTCGACGTCGATTGCCGCGATGGTGCGCGTTCCGCCGCCCGCCGACCCGGAGCAGCTCGCCGGTCGCGTGCCTCCGGTCGAAACGACGCTGTGGCACGTGCGAGCGTTGTTGCAAGGTTACGTCCTCGAATCGGACAGCGACATCCACCTGCTGCTCCTGGACCCGCAAACCCGCGTGCCGATGATCGGCGAGATTCCCGCAGCCTTCTGTGCGCCCAAGGCCTACGCGGCGCAGTTCGATGCCGCGAGGCAGGCCGTGCAGAACCTCGGCAGCCACGAAGCTACGCTGCACCGCATCTGGTGGCTCGACTATCGCGGAGCGCAAATGCCGCTGGTAGACGTCTGGGGCTACGGCTTTTGGGATTACGAGCATGGCCAACGCGGCGTCGCGCCAAACGACGTCGAACTGCATCCCGTGGTTCGCATCGCGCCCGCGCCTTTATAGGGAGAATCTCGCTTTGTATCTACCGTCTGGGTCCAATGCGGCGCGCGCGTGCGCGGCCGTGCTCGTCGTCGCGCTGGCGACGTCGTCGTGCAGTTCCGGTTCGCCGGTCGCGAGTGCAACGCCGGCAGCCGCGCCGGCATGCAGCCCGGTGTCCGACGCTACGGATCCCCGGGCCGCGGAGATGGCGGCGATTTTGGCATCCATCAAGAAGCGCGATAATCTTAGCGCGGTGATCTTCAGCGCCGAGCGGAACGGAAAGCCGATCCTGCGAACGGCGCTGGGCGACTCCACGAAAGGCGTGCCGGCCACGACGGCGATGCATTTTCGCATCGGTGCGGTCGGATGGCAGTATCTCACGCAAGTCGTGTTGTTGATGGCCGATCGCAAGCAAATCTCGCTGGCGGCGCCGGTTTCGACGTGGTACCCGGCGTATCCGCACGTCGCCGGCGCGACGGTGCGCATGCTCGCGTCTTCGCGGACGGGATTCGGCGATTACATTCGGCCGGAGGCGTTCGGGAACGACGTCGAGGCGCATCCTCTGCGCGTCTGGACCGCGAACGATCTCATCGCGCGAAGCCTCCCGCCGTACCAGAAGCCGGCCTTCACGCCGCCCGGCAGCAACTGGGCGTATTCGCACACCGATTTCGTCATGCTCGGTTCGATCGTCGAGAAGCTTGCCAAAGAACCGTACGCCACGGTCCTTCAGAATTCGATCCTGGGGCCGCTGGGACTGCGCGACACGCGCTTGCAGTTCGACGCCAACCCGGCGCTGCCGGCACTCCATACGCTCGAAGAAGGGTCGTTCCGCGACACGACGTTCTTCAACCCATCGTTCGTTTCGTGGGCGGCGATGACATCGAACGTGTGCGACCTTGCTACGTGGACCCGTGCGTTCGGAACGGGATACGGTTTGTCGCCGGCATCCAAAGCGGAAGTAACCGCACCGGCGAACGCCGGCTACGCCGGGAACACGGCGGACCGGTACTTTGGGCTGGGCACGATCGTTTCCGTACCGTGGAACCTGCAGAGCGCAGCCTATTGGGGGATGTACACTTCCACAGCATACGACCCCGCGACGGGGATCTCAATCGAAGTCACGACCAGCCTAAACCGCGGCGCAAACCCCGCGAAAAGCCCGAGCAACGAAGTCCTCGGCGCGATATCGAAATTGTTTACGCCGGGACAGCCGATCCGGCTCTGACCGCCTACGCTACGGTCGAGACCAAGGTTTCCAGCGCGCGGTCCATCGCCGAAATCAGCGCGTCCTTTCCCGTCACGCCGTGACGCTCGAGCGGCTCCCTCATCCCGACGTGGGCAATCTTGGTGGTGCCGCCTTCCTCCCAAATCAGGAGTCTTAGCGGCAGGTCGAGCGCGGCGAGCGGAAACGCATCCATGATCGGCGTTCCGCCGCGCGGATTGCCGAACACCAGCAGCGTCGTCGGGCGTAAGCTCAGCCCAGCCGATTTCGCAGCGGCGGCTTGATCGATGTTGGCAAAGAGCGTAGTCCCCGAATCCGACAGCGCCTTAACGATCCGTTCGACCGTTTCCGGATATTCGTACCGGCTCGTGTGTACTATCGTTTCGCTCATGCGGACCTCGATAATTAGTAGTCACGCCACAGAAGCGCGGCGATTTTTCCTTGGTCTTGGAAGACGCCGATCATATCCGGTAAGCCCGTGATGGGGACGTCGTTCACGACGAGTTGGAAGGTGAGATGCCTCCCGCTCTTGGTCGTGATGTAGCCGCCGAGCGCTTGGGCTTTGAGTATCGGTTTGCCGTCTTCGCCGGCGACGTAGGTTCCGGTCTTGGCGTGAACGTTACCCGCGGCGCCGGCCAGCGTCGGGTCGGATTCGAAGTCTTTGACGAAGGCCAGCGAACCGTCCACGCCGAGCACCGGCAACGCGCCGTAGAACGCCGGGAACGTGGGCTCTGCGGCTAGATCCTGCAGCATGTGCGTCACCGCGGTGCTGGTTGCCCAGGAATCGCCGCCGCCGCTCCCGTCGATGAAGTGGTAGTCGCCGGCTTGGATGCCGTAGCGCGTTGCCAGGTTCTTTTGTTCGACCTTGAGTGCATCGGCCATCGTGTCGACGTGATTGGCCACCCCGAACAGCACTAGGCTGGTGTCGGCGCCGATGTTGTAGCTGATCTTCAAGATCAACTTCGCGTCTTGATCGTAAGGAAGCCCGATGAGCTGCGCGACCTTAGATGCGGTTTGATACGAGTCTTTTGCGGGCAGCAAGCGCACCGGATTGGCTTCGACCGGCGGGGCGTCCACGCGAAGGCCGGCCGCTTCGAGCGACTCGACGAAAACGGTGCGAGCATAGTTGGCGGGCTGCACGATGCGAACCGTCTGCACGAGATTGGGAAGGCCGGTCAGCGGAGGCACGAAGTTAGCCGGCAGCTTTCCCGAGATCGCGGCGCTGCAACCCGGCGCGCCGATGCAGGCCGGAAGAAGCGGTTTGATTGCGAGCGTGCTTGGCGAGCCGGCCGCGCCGGTCGTCAGCCGATTGTCGATGCGCAGTGCCGCCGATACCGGACGCCACGTCACGCGGGCCGGCGATCCCACGGCGCCGGGCGCGATCGTCAAATCGACGACGTCGTCGTTGACGAAGATCGGCCGGACGTAGAACTCGTCGCGGAAATAGAACGGTACGAAGAGGCGGTCGTCAACGACCACGTCGCCGGTGACGCGATCGATACCGGCGGCTTTCACCGCGCGTGCGAGCGTTAAGTAGCCCGCGAGCGGATTGGGCTGCGTCAAGATGGCGTTGCCGAGGCTATTGGCTTCGTTGTGATCCCAGTTGCTCACCGCGACCGTGCCGTCGGGGTTGGTGCGGCCGCCCATCGTAAGATCGCCCGAGGCCACCAGAATCAAGTTCCCGTGCAGCACGCCGCCGGATACGGGGCCGTCGCGGTAGACGGGCGTGTCGTAGGTGTGGTTGGGACCGACCGTATCGAGCAACTGCCCGACGCTGAAGACCTTACGGACCGAACCGATGAAAAAGTGCCGGTCCGAATTCGAATCGATCAGCACCTTGTCGCCGTCCATCACGCGAAGGCCCCAGATTCCGTTCTTGTAAAACGGCTTGTCGAAAACGGCCTGGACGTCGGCGGGAACGGCGGTCGACGTGGCGGAGGAGCCTCCGGAAGCGGACTGCGTGCCGCCGCCGCACGCCGCAATCGCGAGCGCCGCGAGCATCGCGGCCAGGAAAGCGCGGTATTGGATGATGGTTCCCTCCGTCTGCGAGCATGCGCTGGGGCCGTTCTTTCGGCGTCGTTTCGAATTTTGCTGCGCGCGGCAAGACGCGGAGGCACCGGCCACGGCTGCTGGAATCCTCACGCATGCAACAGTTGCACGTGGATCGCGAACGCGCCCTCGAACTCATCGCCGCCGGCCGGTTTGCCGCGGAGCGGGGCTGGGTGCCGGCAACGAGCGGAAACTTTTCGGTACGGATCGACCCGGACACGTGCGCGATCACGCGTTCGGGAACCGATAAGGGACGGCTTACCGAAACGGATTTCGTCGCCATCGCGATCGACGAACCGCTGCCCGCCGGCGTCTCGGCGGAAGCGCCGCTGCATCTGGAACGCTATCGCGCGTCTGCGGAAATCGGCGCCGTGCTCCACGTGCATACCGTCGCCGCAACCGTGCTTTCGCGCGCCGACGTCAAGGGCGGCGAGGTCGTGCTCGAAGGCTTCGAAATGCACAAAGCACTGGCCGGCCACGACACGCACGAGAGCACCGTGAAGATCCCGGTCTTCGAAAACGCGCAGGATACCGGCGACCTGGCACGGCGCGTCCACGAACGCCTGGGAGGCGCGCCGCCCGTTCCGGGGTATCTGCTGGCCGGACACGGCGTCTACGCGTGGGGAGGAAACGTTCGCGAAGCGCAACGCCACTTGGAAGGTTTGGTGTTCCTACTCGAGTGTGCCCTGGAAGAACGGAGGATCCGCCGATGACCGCAACCGCGACGTCGAGTCTGCGCGTCTACGCCGACGACGCGCCCGGGCAACCGATATTGGAGACGGGCGACGGCGATCGCATCGCGGCCGAGCTGGCCGCCATCGGCGTGCGCTTCGAACGCTGGTCCGCGGCGACCGAACTCGCGCGCGGCGCCGATCAGGATGCCGTCATCGCCGCGTATCGTTCCCAGATCGATCGCCTGATGCGCGAGAACGGCTATCAGACCGTTGACGTGGTGCGCTTGGAGCGCGGCTCGCCCAACGCCGCGGCCGCCCGCGCGAAGTTTCTCGACGAGCATCGCCACGCCGAAGACGAAGTCCGGTTCTTCGTCGAAGGGCGCGGCGCGTTCTATCTCCACGTCGGCGACCGCGTATATCAAACGGTCTGCGTGCGCGGCGATCTGATCTCCGTGCCGGCCGGAACGAAGCACTGGTTCGACATGGGTCCCGATCCGGAATTCACGGCGATCCGGCTGTTCGTCAATCCCGACGGCTGGGTTGGCCTGTTCACGGGCGAAACGATCGCGCAGTCGTTCCCGAAGCTCGATAGTTGATCGAACTTCGCGGCGCGGCGGCGCTGCTCGATATCGAAGGCACGCTGGGTTCGATCGCGTTCGTGCGCGACGTGCTCTTTCCGTATGCCGACGAACGCATGGACGCGTTCGTCGAACAGCACCGGCGCGATCCGGACGTGCGCCGAATCCTCGAACGTGCGGCCGGCGAGGCGGGCGTGGAGGCGGACGATACGCCGGCCATTCTGGCGGCGCTGCACGCCTGGTCGGCCAAGAACGAAAAGATCACGCCGCTCAAATCCCTTCAGGGGTTGATCTGGAAAGAAGGCTACGAGCGTCACGGCGTCAGCGCGCACGTCTACCCGGATGCGGTAGCCGCGCTGCGCCGCTTCGCAGGCGACGGAATTCCGCTGTACGTGTATTCGTCCGGTTCGATCGCCGCGCAACGCTTGCTGTTCGGACATAGTGCCGCGGGCGATCTGCTGCCGCTGATGAGCGGCCTGTTCGATACGACGATCGGATCGAAACTCGATCCAGCTTCGTACGCGCGCATCGCTGGGGAGATCGCTACGCCGCCGGGCGAGATCGTGTTCTTTTCCGACAACTCGGGCGAGCTGGACGCCGCGAGCGCTGCCGGTTTACAAACGGTGCAACTGGCGCGTCCCGAAGACGGCACGGTCCGAGCGGAACGTCATCCGGCCGTTACGACCTTCGACGACGTGTCGCTTCACGCGGGAACGACCGTCATTCCGTAAAGGCGTATCCCGGCAGCCGCGGGCGCGGCATTCGGACGCGGTCGAGCCGCGCGGACGCGGCCTGTCGCGGAGCGGCGACGACGCGATAGTCGAAGTCCACCGACGAACGCCCGTCTTGGAGCTCGCGAACCGCAAACCCCGAGCCGGTCTTCGCAGCCACGAATAGGCCCTTGCAATCGCCGTCGGGCGAGAGAAAGACGCGGTACGCCTGCGCGGCGTCGATGCGCCGTGCGAAGGACGGATCGATCGGCACGTACGCGCGGCCGTCGACGGTGCGGCCTCCGCCGACGTCTTCGATTTGTGCGCGGCCACCGGATGCGACGACCGCCGACGAGATCGTTCCGCCTACGTTCAGATTTCCGGCGACGCTTAGATCGCCGCTCGTATCGAGCGACATGATTTCGCCGGAACTTCCGAACACCGTGATGGCCGGTCCGTCTCCGTTCTGATCGACCTGCAGAGCTTCGTACGAGCCCGAGTCGTTCAGCGCGACGACGCCGATGCCGCCGTTTCCGGAGGCACTGGACGCGTCGCCTTCGACCGCGACGCTGCCGCTGCGTGTCGAGTGCCCGTAAGCGCCGTAGTTGCCGCCGCTGCCGTACACGCCGAAGCCCTTTGCGGACGTGCCGGAGACGCCGATGTTTTGAAAACCGCCGTCAGTGGAGAGATCCTCACCCAGCACGGCCGCTTGACCGGCGCTCGCCGTCAGACTGGGAAACGCCGTCGTGCCGGTCACGCCGTTGCCGTTCGGCGACGCGCCGAGCACGCCGCGGCCGCTCGTCGAATAGCCGTAAACGCCCGAGCCGGCCGCGCCCGCGCCTCCCGAGAATCCGTAAACGCCGTACGATGCGCCCGAACCCGCGTACGACGAGTGACCGTACACGCCGGCACCCAGACCGTCCGTGATGCCCTCGATGCCGTAGCCGGTGGTGGCGTTCGTTCCGCGGATGATCGGACCGTTGGTATACGAACCGGAGTCGTCGATCACGGGCGCGGTGATGCTCGGCGACAAGAAGGCTTTCGCCGTCGCCGTGCGCGGATCGGGCAACGGCTGCGGCATGGCCCCAATCGTGCTCGACGCCGAGCCGGCGGATTCCGCGAAGCCGTCACTTTGCGAACCGGCTGGAGCGATCGCGGCGTTTCCGCCCGAGCACGCGGTCGCGAGCAGTGCCGCTACTGCGATTGATACCTGTGAAACGGCTCGAACGTTCATGGGCGAGACCCT